>NZ_JAAVUY010000009.1 GCF_018449695.1 Bradyrhizobium sp. dw_411 | reverse complement strand
CAGGAGCGGCGTCTTCGCCGCGTCTCGAAGGATGGAGCCAGTGAGAAGCGCCCTAAGCGAGGGCCGCGTCGGTCAGCGGCGACAGTGCCGTGGTGCTTGCGACCGTGCGCACGATCATCGGTACGGTGCGGCCGCGGATTTCGACTTCCTGCTGCGGCAGGTCTTCGGCCGAAACGCCGGCCGTCTTGTACACTTCTTCCGACACCACGGCTTCACAGCCGAGCGCCTTGGTCATGTCTTGCAGCCGTGCGGCGACATTGACGGCGTCGCCGAGGGCGGTGAACACCATGTGATCGCGGTAGCCGATGTCGCCGACGATCACTTCGCCGCCGTGAATGCCGACGCCGAAGCGGATCGGCTCGCGCAAATCATGTTTGAGAAACCGATTGAGCTCCGCGACATTGGCGCCGATCATGGCGGCGGCCTTGATGGCCTGGCGGCAGGCGGTTTGCTTTGACGTCCGAAGCCCGAACAGGGCCAATTGCCCGTCGCCGAGAAACTGATTGGGCTGGCCGCCGCATTCGATCACGGCCTGCGATACCGCGCCGAGGAAGCGGTTGACGATGAAGACGGTATCGAACGGCAGGCGGTTTTCCGCGAGCTTGGTGGAACTGCGCATGTCGACGAACATGCTGACGAGATAACGCTCCTCGCCGATCCGCGAGGGCGATGAATGGCTGCCGTCCGCGGCGGTATGCGGCAGGAAGATCTGGAAGAACGATAGATCGTTCTCCGGCCGCAACTGGCAGGCGAGGCGGATCGCCGGATCGGCGTTGCTGCCGACGCGGTCGAGGATGAAGGCCTCCCGCTGCGACGGCTCCGGCAGCGCGGTGCAGTCTCCGATCACGCGAATGCGGCAGGTCGAGCAGCGGGCGCGCCCGCCGCAGACGCTGGCATGCGGAACTCTGTGCCGCAGGCTCGCCTCCAGGATGCTGAGCCCCTTAGGCACCCGAATTGTCCGGCCGTTACCATAGGACAGTGTGATGGTGCCGCCGCGTCGCTCGTGCAGCGCGCGCACCCCTCTGGCTGCCAGGGCCAATCCGATCAGGCCGAAATAGCCGGCCAGGAAACGTGCCATGATGCTGTCGAGGGTGTTCGCTTCAACTGGGGTAGGGACGTTGCGCTGCGAAAGATTTTGCGCCCGCCAGTCGGCGCTGGCGCTGTCCCGGATCACGGTCCGGCCGCCCTGATAGAGACCGAGCATCGCCAGCGTCGGCAACAACACCGCCGCGGCCAGTAAAAATGGTGCAGTGCGTTGGAAGAACGCTTTCATCCGCAGCCAGAAATAAAGCCCGATGCAGCCGTGAATCCAGGCCACGACAAAGAGCGCCAACAGCAGCCACATTTTGGGCTGCGCGACCACCCAGTCCGCGTAAAACACCTGCGGATACAGCCTCTCCGTCCCGAACAGCATATGGGCCAGCCGAACCCCGACCACATGGGCAGCCGCCAGTACCGGGATGCTCAATCCGAGCAGCAGCTGCAGCGGCTCCATGGCCTTCCAGCTGAATTGCCGGCGCTGGTAGAGCGCCCAGATCCCCAGACCGCCGTGAACCAGTATGGCGCCGTAAAATACGATCGCGACCGGCGGAAACTGCCAGAACAGGATGTGGTAATGAACACCAACGGCAAGCGCATCCAGCGAAACATTGCCGAGCGCATGGTTGAGGAAATGACTGATCAGATAGGCAAACAACACCAGCCCGCATACCAGGCGAATCTGCCGGGCGCTGACGCCGCGCAAGAACTTTTCTAATTGGGCCCAGGTTAACGTCATGCCGGTTCGGTGATGCGATTCCATCGGATAATACAATAGACCACGAGTGTAGGGTTTAATTCCGTGAACGACCACCTTTCCTCGCCAGATCTTTCTTCGTCGTGTATTTCCTCGCTCTATCCGGGGCGATTGAATTTTGCCTCAAGTTGACACCACCGGACGAGTCGAGGACAAAGCCGCGTGACGATTGCTTCGCCCGATTGCAGCCTCCCCAAGCCGGATCGTTCTGAGCCGGACAGTTCGGCGCTTCGGCCATTGCTTGCCGTGGCCGCGCTGATCGTGGCGCTGACGGCGCTGCGGCTGACCTATGCCAGCCTGATCGATCTGCGCACCGACGAGGCCTATTACTGGACCTGGTCGAAGGAGAATGTGCTCTCCTTCCTCGATCACCCGCCGATGATCGCCTGGTTCATCCGGTTCGGCACCGCGATCTTCGGCGATACCAATCTCGGGGTCCGCTTTGCCGGCATCCTGGCGATGCTGGTCATGCAATTGCTGCTCGCCGACATCGTGCGCCGCGTCACGCATGATTGGCGCGCGGTGATCGTCGTCGTGCTGTTGCCGGAAGCCGCACTCTATTACGGCCTGCTGATGGCCAAGGTGTCGCCCGACGTCGCGATGATCCCGTTCGCCACCGCGATGGTGTGGGCCCTGATCCGGCTTTGGGAAAGCCAGGATGCACGCTGGTGGCTGGCCGCGGGCGCATTCGGTGGGCTGGCGCTGTTGTCGAAATTCACCGCCGTGATGTTGATCCCGGCCGTACTGGCATTTGCGCTGGTGCCGGACTGGCGGGAGCGCTGGCTGCGCAGCCCCTATCCCTGGGCAGCGGCGCTGATCGCGGCCGCGCTGTTCTCGCCGGTGCTGATCTGGAATGCCGGGCACGATTGGGCGTCGTTCCGATTCCAGTTCGTGCGCGCGACCGCGACCCATGGATGGTCGCTGCGCACCGTCGGCGATTTCATCGGCTTGCAATTTGGGCTGGTCGGATTCATCTCGTTTCCGGTGGTGCTGTCGGCGCTCGTCATCACCGCATCGCGGGGCTATCGTCGGCGCGATGCGGTGGCCATTCTGTTGTCGACCTGCGTGCTCTTGCCGTTTTGCTATTTCTTCTGGCGATCGCTGACGCTGCGGGTCGGCGATACCTGGCCGATGTTCATGTGGCCGATCGGATTTGCCGCAGCCGCGATCAACATCGTCATGCTGCGGCGCGAGGGCCGGACGGGCATGGTCAAATCGGCGGTGTGGTGGTCGGCCGCGGCGATCGTGACCGGCATCGCTTTCGTCGTCGGGGTCTTTGTTTATTATGTCGCGACCCCCTTCAATTTCATCGGCAAGAACGATCCGATCGGCGGCGAAGCGGGTTTCGAGCAGGTCGTGAGCCGGGCCGAGGCCGAACTGCAAAAGACCGGCGCGACCTGGATCGCGACCACGGACTACCGGACCTACGCGATGCTGCGGTGGTTTTTCGCAGGCCGTGTGCCGGTGATCCAGATCAACGAGCGCGGACGTTATATCGGGTTTCATGATCCCGGCATGAATCTGATCAAAGGTCATCCCGGGCTTTATGTCGGCCGCGAGCCCGATAATTTCAGCACCAATCCACTCTGGGCTTTCACCACGGCGACCCGGGAGCCGCTCGAACGGGTCGAGCGCAGTTGGCGCGGGATCGTCGCCGATACCTACGCGTTGGAAAAACTGACCGGCTGGACGCCTGAATTGTCACCGCCGCCGGATTCGCCGCTGTATGGCTGGCGCATGCTGGCGGGGGATGTGCAAATGCCGCAGTACGTAGCGGCGTTGTCGTTGCATTGTATATTCGATCTATCCCCGACAACGGTGTGCCCCCTCTCCCCTTGTGGGAGAGGGTTGGGGTGAGGGGTTACGGTCTATCGATAGAGCGTAACCCCTCACCCGAAATTCCCGCTGCGCGCGAATTTCGACCTCTCCCACAAGGGGAGAGGTGAAGAAATTACGCCTGATCCACATCGCGCTTCGTCAACAGATCCTTGGCGAGATCGCCCAGCGCCGGCCGCGGCAGCGCCGTAAAGGGCAGCGGTCGGGTGACGTCGACCGCGGCGAGGCCGAGCCGCGCGGTAAGAAGCCCGTTGAGCACGCCTTCACCGAGCCGCTGCGACAGTTTCGCAGCCAGACCATGGCCGAGCACCTGCTGGATCAGGCTGTCGCTCGCCGCCATGCCGCCGGTGATCGCGACATGCGCGATGACGTGGCGCATCAGCCTGATCATGCCGAGCGCGCCCGGCCGTCCGCCATAGAGCCGCGCCAGTTGCCGGATCAGTCGCAACGACGCCGCGAACACGAACAGCACGTCGATCGCCGCGCGCGGACTGACTGCGGTCACGATCGAGACCCGCTGCGCCGCCGAGGAGATCAGCCGCCGCGCTTCCTGATCGAGCGGCGTCATTAGTTCGCGCTCCGACAGTTTTATCAAATCGGCGCCGTCGATGATGTCGTCGGCGTGACCGAGCAGCGTGGCGCGGGCGCGCGCCAGTTGCGGGTTCTGGTGCGCGATCTTCAGCAGATCTTGCATGATCGCGCGGCTTTCGGGGCGATCATCGCTCAACAGAACCGCTGCGGCGCGCTGATGCAGCTTCTCGATCGCCGCCAGCCGCATCAGTCCGAGCGTTTCGCGCGCAATCACGACAAGCAGCGCCAGCGCGGCGATAAAGGCAAAGCCCAGTCCGAGAATGCCAAGGCTTTCGCTGCGCGCGAACAGATCCTCGATCAGATGCGTGACGCTCAATCCGGTCCCGAGCAGCACGAGACCGGCAGTCGCGCTCCAGAACAGCGTGCCCCAGCGGAATCCCCGCCGCGCCGGCAATAGCGGCGCCTCGATCGGGACCGGCAATAGCGCGGGATCGGCTTCCGGTGTGACGTGAATTGTGCCGCGCGACGGGCGGCTAGTGTCGTCGGGATCCATCACGACCACCCCGGGATCGTCGAGCTTGAAGGTCGCCGGCCGCCGGTGTTGGGGGCGCTCGCTCATTGCAGTTTGTCTCCGATCAGAAATTGGAGGGCGCGGTCAAGGCGGATGTGAGGCAGCGCGGGGCTGTCCGGTCCCTCATGCTCAAGTAGCGGCGGCCGAAACCGCAGGAAGCGAAAATCAGCCTTTTCGGCGCTGGCGCTGGTGAGGCCGCGGAACGCAGCTTCGCTGTTGAATAACAACTCGGGATCGGCAGGGAGATCGCCCGGAAAGGTCGCGACTTCGGTGTTGCCGTCAAAGGTCTCGCCATTGGCCGTTTCACCGGCGGCCGGCGTGCCGAGGATCGACGGCAGTTTGTCGCGTCCGCGCGCGACCATCGCTTCGCGGGTGGCGCGGATCGCGGCCAGCGCGACGACGTCGATCTCGGCGCCGCCGTCCTCGGCGCGCGCGACGGCCTTGGCGACCGCGCGGCGTAATATCGCCTCGAGCCGATCATGGCTCTGGTGATGCAGATGGTCGGCCTTGGTCGCGGCAAACAAGATGCGGTCGATCTTTGGCCGGAACAGCGCGCTGAGCAGCGTGCCGCGGCCGATCCGGAAGCAATCCAGAATCCCCGCCAGCGCCGCTTCGAGATCGGCCAGCGCTTCCGGCCCGGCATTGAACGCCGAGAGCGCATCGACCAGCACGATCTGGCGATCGAGCCGCGCGAAATGGTCCCGGAAAAAGGGTCGCACCACGACATCCTTGTAGGCCTCGTAACGCCGGACCATCATCGCCCACAGCGACCCCTCCGGTGCCTCGCGCTGATCGGGCAGATCGAGCGGCGCAAAGGTCAGCGCGGGTGAGCCTGCGAGATTGCCCGGCATCAGGAAACGGCCCGGCGGCAACAGGCTCATCGCAAAACGCTCATCGCGGCAGGCGCGCAAATAATCCGTGAACAGCCGCGCCGATGAGAGTGCGGCCTGTTCGTCAGCGGATCCTTCGGCATTAAGCGTCGCCAGATACGCGTGCCACGGGGCCGCGAGCCGGTCGCGTGGCACTTCGCGCGACAATGCCAAAGCTTCCTTGGACCATTGCTCGTAGGTCTTGTTGAGCAGCGGCAGATCGAGCAGCCATTCGCCGGGATAGTCGACGATGTCGAGCGTCAATGTGCGGTCTGCGCCGTTGTGGCGCTGATAGTCGATCACCAGCCGCAATTCGCTGATATCGACCGTCGAGTTTGGCCAGCGGCGCTCGTCGATCAAGGTGCGGACATGGCTCTCATAATTGAAGCGTGGCACGGCATCATCGGGCTGCGGCGCAAGCCGGGCGCGGGCGATTCGCCCCGAAGCGAAGGCTTCGAACACCGGAAAGCGGCCGCCGCGGGTGAGGCCATGAATGAGGGCCGTGATGAAGACGGTCTTGCCGGCGCGTGACAATCCGGTGACGCCAAGCCGCACCGTCGGATTGAAAAGACTGTCGCCATAATCCCGCAACGCCTGCGCCGACAGGCGCGCTTCCTCGACAATATCGGAAAAACTAAAGGCCATGCGGCGTGAAAAGCCCGGGTTGCGGAGGCAATCGGCGAAAGAACAGCTTGAAAATGGCTATTTCCTAAGCAAAATCAAGTTTCACACTTAGGACGCTATTGAGGTTTTATGGTTCATTGACGCTCTGGCGTTACGCTTTCCGCCGTTTTAATGCTTATTCGAGCCGCCATGACCGTCTTCCGATTGAAACAACTTGCCTCGACATCGGCCCACGCGGCGGCTGGCGCGATCCGCTGGAATTACGACCGCGCTGAGTTGATCGCCGATGGCATCGTGCACGGGATCGGCGTGCTGAGCGGCCTGATCGCCGCGACCGTGCTGATCGTGCTGGCGGCCGTGTTCGCCTCCACCTATGAAGTGGTCTCGGTGTCGGTCTATGCATTTGGCCTGCTGGCGATGCTCGGATTTTCAGCGGCCTATAATCTGTGGCCGGTGTCGCGCCGCAAATGGCTGCTGCGGCGTTTCGATCATTCCGCGATCTACATCCTGATCGCCGCGACCTATACGCCGGTGTTCGCCCAGTTGCAGGACCGCGTGTTCGCGATGTCGCTGCTGGCCGGAGTCTGGAGCGTGGCCGCGGTCGGGATCGTGCTGAAGCTGTTTTTCCCCGGCCGCTTCGACCGGATTTCCGTCGGGCTTTATCTCGCGATGGGCTGGAGCGGATTGATCGCCTATGATGCGGGCCTGTCGTCGCTGCCGCAGCTCGCGATCTGGTTCATCGTTGCAGGCGGCCTGTTCTATAGTTTCGGCGTTTTCTTCCATGCCTGGCAGCGGCTTCGGTTTCAGAACGTGATCTGGCACAGCTTTGTGCTGCTCGGCGCCGCCTGTCATTATACCGCGGTGCTGGACCTGATTCTGGTCTGAGATTGATTTCTTAAAAACGGGTTTGCGATGCAGGTCAGTGACAAAATCGTGGTTGTCACCGGCGGCGCCAACGGCATCGGCCGCGCGCTGTGCGAGGCCTTTCACCGTGCCGGCGCTGCCAAGGTCGTGGTCGCCGATCTCGATCTCGCCGGCGCGCAAGCGGTCGCTGCTTCGGTCGATGGCGCCGCCTTCAGATGCGATGTCGGGCGTGAAGAAGACATCCGCCATGTCATCGAGCAAACCGAAGCGCAATTCGGTCCCATCGCGTTGTTTTGCTCCAATGCCGGGATCGGCGGTGGGTTCGATCCGATGTCGGTGAATGCCGGCGGCGTCAACGACGAGCCCTGGGCGAAGAGCTGGGCGATCCACGTCATGGCGCATGTCTACGCCGCGCGGCATCTGATCCCGCGCATGAAGGCGCGCGGCGGCGGCTATTTTCTCAATACGATTTCGGCAGCGGGATTGCTGTCGCAGGTCGGAAGCCCGGCCTATTCGACCACCAAACATGCAGCGGTTGGATTTGCCGAGAGTCTGGCGATCTCGCACAAGGCTGACGGCATCAAGGTGTCGATCCTGTGTCCGCAGGGCGTCGACACCGACATGCTGCGGTCGATTCCCAAGGGTCCGCAATCCGGCGACGGCGACCTTTCGCCCGAACAAGTCGCACAGGATGCGCTGGCCGGACTGGAACAGGAAACGTTTGTGATTTTGCCGCATCCCCAGGTCGCGGGTTACATGCGCAAGAAAACCGAGAATTACGACCGCTGGATCGCAGGCATGGCGAAGATCCAGGCGAAGATGCGCGAAGGGTATGGGAAGTAGTCTTTCGTCATTCCGGGGCGTGTCGAAGACACGAACCCGGAATCTCGAGATTCTATGATGTGCAATTGCACATCATAGTTCGATGCTTCGCATCGCCCCGGAATGACGGTGTAAATCGGAAAGCGTAGCCCGGATGAGCGCAGCGACATCCGGGAAAAAACGCGATCAAGCCCCGGATGTCGCTTCGCTCATCCGGGCTACATATGCCTACTTCTTCTGCGCATAAAGCAGCGGCACCGACGAGTCCACGATCACCTCGATCAAACTCACGCCGTCATGCGCCAGCCCGCGCTTCAGCGTATCCGCCAGCTCCGACGCCTTGGTGACGCGCACCGCGTCGCAGCCGAGGCCTTTCGCGATCTGCACGAAATCGATACCGGGCAGTTCGAGGCCGGGGACATTGCGCACCTGCATCACCTGGCTGAACGAGCGCATCGCGCCGTAGCCGGCGTTGTTGATCACCACGATGGTCAGCGGCAGCTTGCGTTGCGCGGCGGTCCATAGCGCCTGGATCGAATACATCGCAGAGCCGTCGCCGATCAGGCAGACGGTGCGCACGCCGGGGCGTCCCAGCGCGATGCCGACAGCGGCCGGCAGGCTGAAACCGAGGCCGCCGCTCGCCATGGTGTAAAAACTGTCCTGCCCGCGCATCGGCATGAATTTCTGCATCGCGGGACGATGCGAGGGCGCTTCCTCTACCACCACGGCGCCGTCAGGCATCGCGGCTGCGAGCGTGTGCAACAGAAACTCAACCGGGATCGGATCGCCCGCGACCGGCGCGGGCGGCAGGATGCGGGCTTTGGGCGGCGTGCGTTTTGTCTGTGGCAACAAATCCAGCAACATCGTCAGCGCCGGCTTCATGGTCGCGATGATACTGGCGCCGACGGGCGTCGCCGCGGCCGCGGTCGGGTCATCAGTGATCTGGAAGATCGTGGTTGAGCCATCGAAGATCGAGGCGTGGCCCTCGACGTGGAAGGTAAACACCGGCGCGCCGATCACGACGACCAGATCGTAGTCGCGCAGCGCATCTGAAAGCTGCGCTGGTGAAGCGTGCAGGAACCCTGAGAATTGCGGATGCCGTTCGGGAAAACTGCAGCGTGACGAAAACGGACTGACCCACACCGCAGCCTTGGTCTTTTCGGCGACGCGCGCCATCAACTCGACCGCGCCGGCGCGATCGACGCCGGGGCCGATCACAAGGGCCGGGCGCTCGCTTGTTGCGAGCGCCGCGGCCAGCGCCTTCATCGCATCGGGATCGGGACTGGTTTCCCGGCTGACGTGCCGTGCTTCGAGTGGCTGGGTCTGATGTGTCCAGTCGTCGATCGGCACCGACACGAAGGTCGGCCCGCACGGGGGCTGCATTGCGACGTAATAAGCCCGCGCGATCGCGGCCGGAACATCTTCGGCGCGCGCCGGCTCGACCGAGAATTTGACGTAAGGCCGCGGAAATTCGGAAGCGCGCTCGGCATAGAGAAACGCCTGCAACGGCAGGATGCTGCGCGCCTGCTGGCCCGCCGTGATCACCAGCGGGGTCTGGTTGCGGTGCGCGGTGTAGACATTACCCAGCGCGTTGCCGACGCCGGCGGCGGAATGCAAATTGACGAAGCCGGCATTGCGGGTGGCCTGGGCATAGCCATCGGCCATTCCGATCACGGAGGCTTCCTGCAGGCCCAGTACGTAATCGATATCGTCGGGCCAGTCGCTCAGGAACGGCAATTCGGTCGAGCCTGGATTGCCGAATACTTTCTTGATGCCGAACGCGCGGAGCAGATTGAGCGTGGCGTCTTTGACGGTGATGGGAGTGGTGGGTTTGCGGGACAATGCCGTGACCTCAAATGGTTCCCGTCGTTGCGAGCCAACGGGTCGCGCGAATGCGCGCCCGATGATAAACTCCACGAAGCAATCCATACTTCCTGCGCGGATAGGTGGATTGCTTCGTCGCTACGCTCCTCGCAATGACGCCAAATAACTCGTAATAACGTCAGATAAAGCTCACCAAACGGCGTTGGCCTTCATCGTCGGCTGCCCCGCCGAATTCGCTGTCCATAGATCCATGCCGGCATCGGTCTTGTTGGCGTTGATGCTGAACTCGCTACCTTCGAACAACGGCTGCACGCCGCGATAGCCGAATTTCTTCGGCGGTTTTCCGCCGTTCAGCTTGGCGCCGAATTCCACCATGAAGGCGGCCTGCATCGGGCCGTGGAAGATCAGGCCGGGATAGCCTTCGACCTTGGTGACGTATTCGCGGTCGTAATGGATGCGATGGCCGTTAAACGTGAGCGCCGAATAGCGAAACAGCAAAACAGAGTCGGCCATGTGGGTTTCGCGATGCTGCGCGACCGGCGGCGGCGCAGGTGCTTTGGCGGGTGCCGCAGGCGCGGGCGATACGTCGCGATAGACGATGTCCTGCCGCTCGCGGATCGCAATGCCGCGCGGGGTCGTGATGGTGTGATCGACCGAGACAAAACATAACACGCCGGTGCTGCCGGTCTTCATCGTGACGTCCGAAATGCGCGAGACGCGTGTCACCTCGTCGCCGACGCGCAGGGCTTCCAGGATTTCCAGCTCGCCGCCGGCCCACATCCGGCGCGGCAGCGGCACCGGCGGCAGGAAACCGCCGCGCGCGGGATGGCCGTCGGGGCCGAGCTCCGCCATCGGAAACACCGGCTGTCCGAGGCACCAATGCGTCGTGAATGGCGAGGCGTCGCCCGCTTTGGGATCGCCGATGTCCATGAACAAAGTCGCACGCAAGCCGCGCACCAATTGCGCGGTGACGACGTCAGAGGCTTCGCTGGTGCGGCCGATCCATTGGCGCAGATGGTCGAGATCGGGTTTGTCGATCATGAGGATTTCGCCTTCGCAGAGGAAGCTTTGGCAGGAGCTTTGGCAATGCTCGGCTGCTCGCCGATTTTAGGCACGGCGCCGTAATGACGCGGCTGGTCGAAGACAATGGCGGCGGGCGCGGGATAGCTCACCGGACCGTTCGGCGTATGCACCTCGATTCGGCGCAGATGTGGATGGACGGCGAGATCGGCCATGCTGTTGACCTCGGCGAACGCAATGTCGGCCTCCGCCAGTCGCTTCAGCAGGTCGACGCGCATCATCGATGCAAAGCTTTTGCCGACCGTGCTGTCGGTCAGCTCGCGGTTACGGACGCGCTCGACCATGTTGGCAAACCTGGGATCGTTCGGCAGATCGGGTTGGCCCAGCACGTCGGCGCATAATTTCTTCCATTCGCGTTCGCTCTGGATCGAAATCAGGATGTCCTTGCCGTCCTTCGATCGAAACACGCCATACGGCGCGATCGAGGGATGGGCGAGGCCCATCCGCTTCGGCGGGTTGCCGGCTTCGGCATTGAGCAGCGGCACGGTGAGCCAATCTGCCATCACGTCGAACATCGAAATCCGGATATCCGCGCCCTTGCCGTTGCGCGAACGCGCTATCAACGCCTCGAGGATGGCGGCGTGTGCAGTGGCGCCGGTGGCGACATCGACGATCGACACGCCGACGCGCGAGGGACCTTCCGGGCCGCCGGTGATCGAGGCGAGGCCGCTTTCGGCCTGGATCAGGAGATCATAGGCCTTGCGGTCGGCGTAGGGGCCGTCATCGCCATAGCCCGAAATGGTGCAGGTGATCAGCGCCGGATAATCCTGTTTCAGGCGCTCCAGCGGAAAGCCCAATTTGTCCATCGAGCCGGGCTTGAGATTCTGCAGCAGCACGTCGGCGCCGGCGATCAGCTTCTCAAGACCGGCGCGGCCTTCTTTGGTGGCGAGGTCGATCACCACGGAATCCTTGCCGCGGTTGAGCCAGACGAAATAGCTGCTCTGGCCCTTGGCGGCAGCGTCATAGCCGCGCGCGAAATCGCCCTCGGGTCGCTCCACCTTGATGACATGGGCGCCGGCATCGGCCAGCCGCGAGCTGCAGAAGGGTGCGGCGACCGCCTGTTCGACGGCTATGACGGTCAGTCCCTCAAGTGGCAGCATGTTCGATTCTCAGTAGGAGCGGGGCATGCCCAGCACATGCTCGGCGAGATATGACAGGATGAGATTGGTCGAGATCGGCGCGACCTGATAGAGCCGGGTTTCGCGGAACTTGCGCTCGACATCATATTCTTCCGCAAAACCAAATCCGCCATGGGTCTGCACGCAGGCATTGGCGGCTTCCCAAGAGGCATCGGCGGCCAGCATCTTGGCCATGTTGGCCTCTGCGCCGCAATCGATTCCAGCCTCATATTTGCGGGTGGCTTCCTTCACCATCAATTCGGCAGCGCGCATCGACGCATAGGCCTTGGCGATCGGAAACTGGATGCCTTGGTTCTGGCCGATCGGCCGGCCGAACACTGAGCGTTCCTTGGCGTAGTTCGAAGCCTTGGCGATGAACCATTTGGCATCGCCGACGCATTCCGCCGCGATCAAAATCCGCTCGGCATTCATGCCGGAGAGGATGTAGCGGAAGCCCTTGCCTTCCTCGCCGATCAGGTTTTCGGCGGGCACCCGCAGATCCGTGAAGAACACTTCTGTGGTGGCGTGGTTCATCATGGTGCGGATCGGGCTGATCGACAGGCCCTTGCCCTTCGCTTCTTTCATGTCGACGATGAACACCGATAGGCCCTCGGTGCGCTTCTTGATCTGCTCCTTCGGCGTGGTGCGCGCCAAGAGGATCATCAGGTCGGAATGTTCGGCGCGGCTGGTCCAGATTTTCTGGCCGTTGACGATATAGCTGTCATTGCCTTCGCGCTTGGCAAAGGTCTTCAGCGACGTCGTATCGGTGCCGCTGGTCGGCTCGGTGACGCCAAAGGCCTGCAGCCGCAATTCGCCGCTGGCGACTTTCGGCAGCCATTGCGCTTTTTGCGCCTCGCTGCCGTGCCGCAGCAGCGTGCCCATGGTGTACATCTGGGCGTGGCAGCCGCCGCCATTGCAGCCGGCGCGCTGGATCTCTTCGAGGATCGCGGCCGCGGCCGACAGTTTCAGCCCTGCGCCGCCATATTCCTCGGGGATCAGAACCGAGAGGTAACCGGCTTCCGTCAGCGCATCGACAAAGGCCTTGGGGTAGGCCATCTCGCGATCGAGTTTGCGCCAGTATTCACCGGGAAACTGCGCGCAGAGCTTGGCCACCGCGTCGCGGATCTCGGCATGTTCGTCTTGTTGGTCTTGAACTGTTTCGGTCATCGGTACTCGGCTGGCAGATCGAGGGCGCGCATGGTGGCGCTACAGAAGGCGCAGGCACGGCCCAAAAAGCGGCCTTGCCCGCCCGCGATATCTGCACGGCGGGCAGGCAAAGCGCAAGCGCGCGTGGCGTCACGCTGGAATGCGAACCGGCAGGGACTCGATGCCCCGTACGAAGCTGGAATAGACCCGCTTCGGCTCGCCCACCACCTCGATCCGGTCAAAGCGCTTGAGCATCTCCTGCCAGACGATCTTGAGCTGCAATTCGGCGAGCCGCATGCCGACGCAGCGGTGGATGCCGAAGCCGAACGACAGATGGATGCGGGGCCGGGCGCGATCGATGATGAACTCATCGGGATTCTCGATCACCTCGTCGTCGCGGTTGCCCGAGACGTACCACATCACGACGCGGTCGCCCTTCCTGATCTGCTTGCCGCCCAATTCAGTATCGACCAGCGCGGTGCGCCGCATGTGCGCCAGCGGCGTCTGCCAGCGGATGACTTCCGGCACCATGGTGTCGATCAGATCAGGATTGTCGCGCAGCTTCTGGTACTGGTCGGGGTTCTCGTTCAACGCCAGTACCGAACCGCTCATGGTGTTGCGGGTGGTGTCATTGCCGCCGACAATCAACAGGATGATGTTGCCCATCAGATTATCCGGGTCCATGTGCCTTGTGGCGTCGTTGTGCGCCATCATCGAAATCAGGTCGTTGCGCGGCTCGGCATTGACGCGTTCGTTCCAGAGTTTGGAAAAATAAGCTGCGCATTCGTCCATTTCGGCACGGCGCTGCTCTTCGGATTCGACGATCATGCTTTTCGGCAGCGCGGTCGATACATCGGACCAGCGCGTCAGCTTGCGGCGCTCTTCCCAGGGGAAGTCAAACAGCGTCGCCAGCATCTGCGTGGTGAGCTCGATCGATACCCGGTCGACGAAATCGAAGGTCTCGTTGCGCGGCAGCGTGTCGAGCACCTTGCCGGCGCGCTCGCGGATCAGGACGGCCAACTCATCGAGATGCGCCGGCGTGAACATCGGCGAGACGGTCTTGCGCTGCGAAGAATGCCGCGGCTGATCCATCGCGATGAAGCTCGGCCAGTCGTAACCCGGCGGCACGTCACGGATCGAGATGCCGCCGAGGCTGACGTCGGAGGAGAAGATGCCGTGATTGGTGTCGACATGCATGATATCGTTGTATTTGGTCACAGACCAATAGGGTTCGATCGGCGCGCTGGTGCAGTAATGCACCGGTTCTTCCTTGCGCAGCCGCTCGAAATACGGCCACAGCGTATCGCTGCGAAACAGTTGCGGCGCGCCGGGATGGAAATCCTTCAGCGGCATTGCATAGGCCGCTTCACGCGCGGCGCGTTGCAGTTCGCGCTTGTCCGATAGAACCGATGCCTGAATGTTCATGATGGACCAATCCCGTCTCAGCCGGCGATGCGAACCGGCAGCGTCTCATAGCCTTTGACGAAACTCGAATATACCCGCCGGGGTTCACCGACCACTTCAATATTGTCGAAACGTTTTAAGATTTCTTCCCAGATGATCTTCAATTGCAGTTCCGCCAGCCGGATGCCGACACAGCGGTGAATGCCGAAGCCGAACGACAAATGCGTGCGAGGCCGCGCCCGGTCGATGATGAATTCATAGGGGCGATCGATGATTTCCTCGTCGCGGTTGCCCGAAACGTACCACATCACGATCTTGTCGCCCTTCTTGAATTCCTTGCCGCGGAATTTGATGTCTTCAAGCGCGGTGCGTCTCATATGCGCCAGCGGCGTCTGCCAGCGAATCACTTCGGGCACGAAGCTGTCAATCAGAGCGGGATTATCGCGCAGCCTTTGGTACTGGCCGGGATTTTTGCTGAGCGCATAGAGACTGCCCGACAGGGTATTGCGCGTGGTGTCGTTGCCGCCGACGATCAACAGAACAAGATTGCCGAGGAAATTTCTCGGGTCCATATCGCGCGTGGCGTCGCTGTGCGCCATCATCGACAGCAGATCGCTCTTCGGCGGCTGCTTGATGCGCTCGTTCCAGAGCCGGGTGAAATAGATCGCGCATTCCATCAACTCGGCCTGCCGCGCTTCTTCGGTCGGGACCAGGCCGTCGGGGCCGGGAAGCGTGGTGGCGATGTCGGACCAGCGCGTCAGCTTGCGGCGGTCTTCCCAGGGAAAATCGAACAGCACCGCGAGCATCTGCGTGGTCAGTTCGATCGAGACCTGATCGACCCAGTCGAATATTTCGTTCTTGGGCAGATTGTCGAGGCATTCGGCCGAGCGCTGGCGGATATTGATTGCGAGCTGATCCAGATGCGTCGGCGTGAACATCGGCGCCACGGTCTTGCGCTGCGCGCTGTGGCGCGGCTGATCCATCGCAATGAAACTTTCGCGGCGCAGATCGGAGGGGATATCGCGGATCGTGATGCCGCCGAGCGTCGCGGCCGACGAGAACACCGCGTGATTGGTCTCGATCTCCATGATGTCGTTGTATTTGGTAACAGACCAATACGGCCCGAACATGCTGTCCCTGCAGTAATGCACCGGATCTTCGCGGCGCAGCCGGTCGAAATACGGCCAGAACGTATCGGAACGAAACAGCTCGGGATTGCCGGGATCGAATTGATCGAGCGGAAGCGCATACGCGCGCTCGCGCGCATCCTGTTGCTCTCGATCTCCGGCGTGATCGACAGTCCCGTGCATCGGCGGCCTCCCTGGTGGCGCTGTCCACGGTTGGTTCCGCAGGTCGTATTGTCTTAATTACATCCCGTTGCGTGCGTCGGGGCAAGGGAGAGTTTTCCCATAGGCTGGCATGCCAGACCCGGCTACAGCCACCCGGCGGATGGCCCTTCTCAGCCGTTCCGGCCCGTGACAAGCTTGGTTTCAACGAATAAGCCTATAAGCGCGACGAGCGCGCACTATTACGGAGGCCGCCAGACCATGATTCCCAACGCGCATCGGATGTTCAATTTCGATCTCGGCGAGACCGCGGATGCGATCCGCGAGACCGTGCATGATTTCTCGAGCCACGAGATCGCGCCGCGCGCCGCAGAAATCGACAAGAGCAACCAGTTTCCGCGCGATCTGTGGCCGAAAATCGGCGCGCTTGGTCTCCATGGGATTACGGTCGAGGAAGAATATGGCGGCTCGGGGCTCGGCTATCTCGAGCATTGCATCGCGATGGAGGAAATCTCGCGTGCGTCGGCCGCGGTCGGTCTGTCCTACGGCGCGCACTCGAATCTTTGCATCAATCAGCTCCGACGTAACGGCAACGATGCACAGAAGCGCAAATACCTGCCCAAGCTGATTTCCGGCGAGCATGTCGGCGCGCTGGCGATGTCCGAGCCCGGCTCCGGTTCCGACGTGGTGTCGATGTCGACCCGCGCCGAGAAAAAGGGCGATCGTTACATCCTTAACGGCAACAAGATGTGGATCACCAATGGTCCGATCGCGGAAACATTGGTTGTCTATGCCAAGACCGATCCCGCCGCGGGGCCGCGCGGCATCACGGCCTTCATCATCGAAAAGGGCATGAAGGGATTTTCCACCGCGCAGAAGCTCGACAAGATGGGCATGCGCGGCTCCGACACGGCCGAACTGGTGTTCGAGGATTGCGAAGTGCCGGCGGAAAACGTGCTCGGCGAAGTTGGCCGCGGCGTCAACGTGCTGATGTCCGGTCTCGACTATGAGCGTTCGGTGCTCGCCGCAGGCCCGCTCGGGATCATGCAGGCCTGTCTCGATGTGGTGCTGCCCTATGTGCATGAGCGCAAGCAGTTCGGCCAGCCGATCGGGACTTTCCAACTGGTGCAGGGCAAGATCGCCGACATGTACACCACGATGAACGCGTCACGGGCCTATGTGTATGCGGTGGCGAAAGCCTGCGACCGCGGCGAGACCACGCGCGAGGATGCGGCCGGTGCCATTTTGTACGCGTCCGAAAAAGCGACCCAATGCGCGCTGGATGCAATCCAGTTGCTCGGCGGCAACGGCTACATCAACGACTATCCGACCGCGCGCCTGTTGCGCGACGCCAAGCTCTACGAGATCGGCGCCGGCACTAGCGAAATCCGCCGCATGCTGATCGGGCGCGAGCTGTTCGAGAAGTCGGCGTAGGAGCGGGCTCCTTGGTCGTCATGGCCGGGACAAGCCCGGCCATGACGATTTGAGCTAATGTAGCCCGGATGAGCGAAGCGATATCCGGGGCCGGCGTTGAAATCTGTTCCCGGATGTCGCTTCGCTCATCCGGGCTACGAAATCACTCCGCCAATCCATTCACCTTGCGCACAAACGCGCGGACATCGGGGAGCACTTCGGGCAATACTGCCTTTACTTCCTCGACATTCATGCCGGCTTTGACACGCGGGTCGTAGAGGATGTTGAGCAGATACTGATCGTAGATATCGAAAAATCCCATCGAGACCTGGTCGTTGAACATGGTCCAGGGCACCGAATTGGTATCGTTGATCGGCCCCAGCGACTGCAGCAGTTCCTCATAGGTGCAGTCGAGGAACGTAAAGTCACCCTTGTCGACAGTGAGGATCACGTCGGAGTGCTCGATCTCGGAGCGCTCGTTCTTGCGGAATCCAGAGAGGCATTGCGGGTCGAGTGAGTTTTTGATCTCGCGGGCGCGCGCTTCGCCGTAGAAGCGCCGGACGGTCGGAATGAGATCGCGGTCGCGCACCAGCGTGACGACGATGCTGGCGTCGTCGATGGTCGGGGCCATCGCGATGTCGAGATGCTGGATTCGCCGGCCGATATCGGCAACGACTTTTGCCAGTTGCGCCTTGCGATCCGGACGGTTGGCGCCGGCTGCGAACACCCGCACCGGCCCATCATATCTCCGGATGCGGTCGACCCGGCCTGCGAGATGGAATTCCGCGCCGAACGCGGTCTTGAAAAATCCGTCGATGATTTCGCTGTCGGTGAAGGTTTTTTGCTCTGCGCGCTGGCGGGCGGCGATGGCGGGGTTTTCGGCGGAGAATGCTGGTGGACCTGCGCTGGCGAAGATGATCACGGCGAGGGCGAGAGTCATTATGCGCAAATGTAACAACATCGTCGTCCCTGCGCACGCAGGGACCCATACGCCGCGGCGGTTGTTTTGAAGGACGCTGTTTGACGGCTTTCGCGCGATAACTAAAGCCTGTGGTTATGGGTCCCTGCGTTCGCAGGGACGACGGCCGTGTGTTGTTGGCTCTGCCGGGTCACAATTCCCGAAACCGCGCGCCTAATTCTTCACAATCACCGTCGTGCCGACCGAGACGCGGTTATAGAGATCCTGCACGTCTTCATTGGTCATGCGGAAGCAGCCCGAGGATACCGCCTGGCCGATCGTCTCCGGCTCGTTGGAGCCGTGGATACGATAGAGCGTCGAGCCCAGATACATCGCGCGGGCGCCGAGCGGGTTGTTGATGCCGCCTTCCATGTAGCGCGGCAGATCGGGCCGCCGCGCCCGCATCTGCGAGGGCGGGGTCCAGCTCGGCCATTCTCTTTTGGCGGTGATGCGATGGACGCCGGACCAGCGGAAGCCGTCGCGGCCGACGCCGATGCCATAGCGCAGCGCCGCGCCATTGCCCTGCACCAGATAAAGCCGCCGCTCGGCGGTGTTGATCACGATGGTGCCGGGGGCGTAGCGGCCGTCGAAACTGACCATGGTGCGCTGGATCGGCCCCGAGCCGCTATAGCCGAAATTGGAACCGCCGCCGAAGAAGAAGTCGTTGTTCTGGGCGCTGGAGGGGCCAATACCGGCCAGCCATGTCGCCGCTACCAGGAGGAAAGCCAAAATCCGGATCATTTTCGCGCCCCGCAAAAAATTGTCGCGCCTAAAAGGGCCATAACCGGCCCGGTTTCGCAAGCAACGAGCGTGTGAATGGTTATTTTTGGATGCGGCGGTTGGCGAAGTTATATTGTCATCAAAAATTGAAATTCGTCATTCCGGGGCGATGCGGAGCATCGAGCCCGGAATCTCGAGATTCCCCGGTGTGCAATTGCACACCTGAGGTCTGGTCCTTCGGACCATCCCGGAATGACGGTACAGGTTGCATCGCCCCGGAATGACGGAGCCTTAGCCCACACCGCCAATTAAGCCAAATACCAGCAATGCCGGCGCGCCCTTTGACGAAATGCGCTAGGAATGATTGATCTGCGCGGAGTTCTGTTAAAACGCGCGAACGGGAGTGGAATAATGAACGGTGCGGAAAGTCTGGTGCGGACCCTGGTTGCGGGCGGGGTTGACGTCTGCTTCGCCAATCCCGGCACTTCCGAGATGCATTTCGTCGCCGCGCTGGACCGGGTCGAGGGTATGCGCTGCGTGCTCGGCCTGTTCGAGGGCGTGGTGACGGGGGCGGCGGACGGCTATTTCCGCATGAAGGGAACCCCGGCCTCGACGCTGCTGCATCTGGGGCCCGGTCTTGCCAATGGCCTTGCCAATCTGCACAACGCCAAGAAGGCCAATTCCGGCATCGTCAACATCGTCGGCCAGCATGCCGTCTACCACATCGGATTCAATGCGCCGCTGACCTCCGACATCGAAGGCCTGGCGCGGCCGATGTCGGCCTGGGTGCGGACCTCGCCGGATTCCAAATCCGTCGCCAGGGACGGCGCCGCCGCGATCGCCGCGGCCAAAAGCGCCCCGCCGCAGATCGCGACCTTGATCCTGCCGGCCGATACCGCCTGGAACGAGGCCGACGGCATCGCCCAGGTCCCGGTGGAGCAGCAGCGTGCGAGCTATTCGTCGCAGGCCGTCGATAACGCGGCCAAGGTGCTCAAGGGCGGCGCGCAGACATTATTGCTGATGACCGGTAACGCGCTGACCGAGCAGGGGCTGGCGCTGGCCGCGCAAATCGCGGGCAAGACCGGCTGCAAGGTGATGGGCCAGACCTATAATCCGAAGATGGCGCGTGGGCGCGGGCGGTTTTCGATCGACCGGATTCCCTATGTGATCGAACTGGCGCTGCCGATCCTGAAGGATTTCAAGCATATCGTTCTGGTCGAGGCCAACGATCCCGTGGCGTTCTTTGCCTATCCGAACAAGCCGAGCATGCTCAAGCCTGAAGGCTGCGAAGTGCATCGCATGACCGCCGGCGGCGAGAACTCGGTCGCGGCGCTGGAAGCATTGGCTTCCGCACTCGGCGCCAAGCCTTCGGATGCGAAGCCGCAGGCGTTGGTCGAACTGGCAAAACCGACCGGCGCCCTGACCCACGCCTCGATCGCGCAGGCGATCGCGATGGCGATCCCGGAAAACGCCATCATGGTCGATGAATCCATCACGACAGGGCGCGGCTTCTTTCCGCCGACCGCCGCCGCCAATCCGCATGACTGGCTGCAGAACATGGGCGGCTCGATCGGCTTTTCGCCGCCGGTTTCGACCGGCGCCGCGGTGGCCTGTCCCGATCGTAAAGTGATCTGCATGGTCGGCGACGGCAGCGCGATGTACACGCTGCAATCGCTGTGGACCCAGGCCCGCGAAGGCCTCAACGTGCTGACCATCGTGTTCGCCAACCGGATCTATCAGATCCTGCGCGGCGAATTCGACGGCGTCGGCGCCGGCGAACCGGGCCAGCGCGCGATGGACATGCTCAAGATCGACAACCCGACGCTCGACTGGGTCGCGCTCGCCAAGGGCATGGGCGTTTCCGGCCGCTCGGTCACGTCAGCCGACGAATTCAACACGGCGCTGGCCGAAGCGGTGGCGGAGCAGGGGCCGAGGTTGATTGAAGTGCGGATGTGAGGATGGGCGGCGAGTAGGCGTGTAATGTGAGCCGTCATTCCGGGGCGATGCGAAGCATCGAACCCGGAATCTCGAGATTCCGGGTTCATCGCTGCGCGATGCCCCGGAATGACAGAGGAGACAGCATGCAAATCGAGATGCAGGCCGAACTGGACAGACTCGTCAGCGCGTTGCGGGAGTTCTACGCACATGAATCCTTTTTGTTCGAGAAGGATCTCGGCGAGCGCGCGCTGACGCACCGGCTGGCGGTGTATGTCGAGCGGCATTTCCCGGGCTGGGAGGTCGATTGCGATTACGACCGCCTCGGCGAACGCACGCTGCGGATGCCGAAAGCCTCGATCGTCTCGACCGACGATCATCTCGGTAAGTCGATCTACCCTGATATCGTCGTGCATCGCCGCGCGGTTCCCGACAATCTGCTCGCGGTCGAAGTACGCAAGGCCAGCAATCATCAGCCGCCCGAGCACGACCAGCACAAGTTGTGCGCATTGACGGATCCATATCTTTGGTTTGCCTACCGGATCGGGGTCGGTCTGACGCTCGCGAAAAACACTGTCACATCGGACGTGTATGTAGGCGGCATGCGCGACGACACGCTGTCCGGCTGGTTGTTCCAGCGGCTCAAGGATGCCGATTTGGACGGGGTAAGAAGCGCGTAGGCGGTACTGGATTAAAGTTAGCTTAATTGTCGTGACGTAAGTGTGAGCCCACACCTGCGGCAATACTGGAATCAGAACGATGTCCGGCGATCTCTTCGGCGACATGGATGTGGAGTATGCAACGTCCATTGCCGACAGGGCGATCCGGTCGATGTCGCAGCAATTCGTGCCGGTCACGCCGGGGAATTTCTCGGTCTGGTTCGACTATGCGATGGGCACCTCGCCGGCGCTGCGCAAGACCATCGATATCCTGATCGGCAACAAGCGCACCTTCGATGCCTCGGTCAATCGCGAACTCTATGCGACCTTTGTCAAACCGCATGCCGGCTCGGACACGACGGGTGATTTTCCGGACCAACTGCAAGGCGTGATCTCCAGCGCGAAAGAATTTCTGGCGACCGCGATCTCCGATAATCGCACCCAGATCGAGGCGCTCGACGCGGTCACGTCGCAGGTTCACGCCAACGACGATCCGCGCCCGATTATCGAGCGATTGGTGGCGGAACTCGCGCGCGTCAATGAGCGGGCCACGGCGCTGGAGACCAATTTTATCGAGACCACCCAGGAACTCGACAGGATTCGCGACTCGCTGAGAGCCGCCGAAGAACGCTCGAACACCGATGCGCTGACAGGGCTCGCCAACCGGCGTTCGATGGACGAGTTCTTCCGTTCGGCCCAGATTGCCGCGATGGAAAAGGACGCGTCGCTCAGTATTTTGATGATCGATATCGATCACTTCAAGAAATTCAACGACACCTGGGGTCATCAGGTCGGCGACCAGGTGCTCCGGCTGGTCGCAAAAGTGTTGCAGGATATCGTCGGCGAAGTCGGGCTTGCGGCGCGCTATGGCGGCGAAGAACTGATCGGTGTGCTCCCGGGTTTCGATCTCGCGGCCTGCACCGAACTTGCCGAACACATTCGCCTGCGCATTTCCGAAGCGCGCCTGACGAGGCGCACCACCGGGCAGGCGATCTCCAGCGTCACGGTTTCCATCGGCGTCGCGCAATTCCGGCTCGCCGAATCCGCCGAGGCGATGATCGAGCGCTGCGACCGCGGCCTCTATGAAGCCAAGCGCCTCGGGCGCAACCGCACCATCACGGAAGCCGACATCGAAGGCGAGACCGTAAAGAACGATACCGCCGCCGCGTGATCCGCAAATCCGTAAGGTGGGTTAGGCGAAGCCGTAACCCACCGCGACGCGTCGTCGCTGAGGCAGATGGTGGGCACGCTGACGCTTTGCCCACCCTACGCTGGTGAACCCTGCGCCTGCTATTTGGGCACCGTGAATTGTCGTCGCTGCAATCGTTTGTCGCAAACGTCCGACGTGCGCCATCGCACGCACACATCGCCGAAAAACCCGTTAACAACATTCACGCCGGCTTCAATTGAACGTGTACTGAGCGTTATAACCAATGACATTCAATTCAACTGAATGAATTTCAATTTAATGGCTTTGCTGCGTTGCGAAGTCTATTTCAATGCTCAAGAACAGCGGCTGAAAACGCCGACACGAGCCCCCCGAGCTGAACAAAACATGCGGACATATCCAAAAGATATGCCCGTGTGCTCAGCGAGGACGATCCCGGGACATTGCCAGATGTCCCGGGATCATTTCGTTTTAGAACGGTTCTTTTTAGAGCGGCTCTTCTTGGAACGGTTCTCTGCTCGATGGCGAAAGACGCCGTCAGGTGCTCGTGCGATTTCCACACAACGACTGCATCATCGAGTGAGTGGCTATCGCGCGGAGCTCAGCTTGAGCAATGCGTGTCGCACGAGATCGAGGACTTCGCCGTAGTCGCGGGCTTCGGTCTGCCGAAACAGGCGGGTTGTCGGATACCAGGGGGAATCCTCGCGATCGAGCAGCCAGCGCCAATCCGGCACATAGGGCAGCAGAATCCAGGTCGGACAGCCCATCGCGCCGGCAAGATGGGCGACGCTGGTGTCGACCGTGATGACGAGATCGAGGCAAGCGACCAACGCCGCGGTCTCCACGAAATCGGTGAGATGAGCCGTCAGGTCGATGATGTCAGTGCGTTGAAGCACGGCCCTGTCGTCGGGCCTCGGGTCTTTTTGCAGGCTCACAAAGGTCGCATCGATGTCGAGAAGGCACGACAACATTTGCAGCGGCAGCGACCGGTTTTGATCGTCTGCGTGCTTGGGGTTGCCGGACCAGACGAAGCCGACGCGCAATTTGTCGTGGGGACCAAGGCGTTCCTGCCAGATTTGGACGCGCTTGTCGTCTGGCAGCGGCAGGTAGCGCGCGGCGGATGGAATCGTATCGAGCTGCGTTTCGAACGCGGCCGGCAGACTGCAGATCGGGCAATACATGTCGAATGCCGGCAGTTGGCTTGCCGATTTCGGAAGGCATTCCGAAACGCCTGAAAGCCCGGACAGCAGAGGATGCAGCGCGTCCTGAACCACAAGAATGACGCGCGCGCCACGTTCTGCGAGCAACGGAACGTAGCGCACGAATTGAATTGTATCGCCCAACCCTTCGTCCGCATAGATCAGGACGGTTTTCCCCTCGACGGCTTGTTTGCCGAGCCAGATCGGCTTCGAGAATTTCAGGTAGGCGATCGGAAGGCCGGGAACATTCCAGCGCGCCTCACGCCCGATCCAGCCGTCCTGAAAATTGCCGATCATCAACTGGAGCTGGGCAATAAAATAGGGCGTCAGTGCATCATCCGGCTTGATCTCACATAGGCGCCGGTTGACCGCTATGGCTTCTTCGAAACGGTGCAGTTGAATAAGCAACGCAGCCTTGCTTTGCAGGACAGGAACAGAGTCCGGCCGGATTTCGAGCGCCCGGTCGTACCATTGCAGGGCTTCTTCCTGCCGGTTGGGCAACCCCCGCAAGATCTCGCCCATATTGCCGCGCGTCTCGGCATTATCAGGATCGAGCGCGTGCGCTCGCCGGTTGATCACCAGCGCTTCCTCCAGCCGCTTCAGACCGAGCAGCGATAATGCACGCATCTGCAGCGTCAGCGCGTGGTCGGGCTGCAATTCGTCGCACAGGTCGAAGTACTTCAACGCCTCCTCGAACCGTTTCCGGTTGTAGAGAAGATGCCCGATTTTGAAGGCTGCACCGCGGTGCTGCGGATTGAGCTTGATGACATGCTCGAACGTCAGCAGCGCGTCATCCGGGCGATCTAGCCTCAGCAGCGTACTGCCGAGATTGCTCCACAACTCGGCATCGTCTGGCTTGAGCTGTATGGCTTTGTCGAAGGCCTTGAGGGCCTCTTCGTGGCGCTCCTGGCGCAGCAGCATGGTCCCCAAATTGCCGAGATATTGCGGTTTGGGATCGCTCCTGATAGCGCGGGTCATCCATTCCACGGCCAGATCATGTTGCCCGGCCCGATGGGAAAGAAGCCCCATCAAACCCAGGGTATCCGCATGTGAACTGTTGATGGCGAGGACCCGTTCGCAGCAGATCTGCGCGTCGAGATACCGTCCCGCCTGCATGTGGCCAAGGGCTGTCTCATAGAACCCGAAAAGCGCGTCGGGGTTTTCGGCGCCCATGTCGACGGGGCTTGTCGTTGGCTTTCCGGGGGCTGCCCGATGGTCGTGGGGGGTCATCGGTGCTTTCAACGCTCGAAGCTGTCGTCAACCTATAGGCGATTCTCCAGGGAAAAAGGAACCGGGGCGTTGCCGGCGCTGTCAGCCGTGCCGGTCATGCCAGAGGTGAGCGACCGGCCGGAAACAAAAATCCCGGCTCAGTCCTGCCGGGGACTGAACAGGGATTTCAGTTGCAGCTTACTCAGGGTGAGGCACTGCACGGTTTGAGTTAACTCGCCACTGCGGCGCGGCAAAGCCCATATGCCAAGCATTGTGCGCTTCGGGGTGAGGCATTTGCCGAATGAACATGCAACCGCAATCCGGATATGCGGGGTAGCGGCAAAACCAAGAGCGTGGCGGCAATACGGCCGCGTCGGATGCGATCACGGCCAGGACACGGCCAGCACACGGCCGATTGAATTTTCTGAACCGCAATTTAGTGGTGATGGCGGCTCGCCATCCGTACTTCAGGCATTGGGAAACGTCGAAGCGTGGGTTTCACCAAACGGAGAAAACCCAAATGACCACAGCCACAATCAAGACTCGCACAATCAGCGCACTCGGTGTCGCGCTGCTGCTTTCCACCGCCATCGCCGCGCCGGTGTTCGCGGAAAGCGCAACCGTACGGCCGCATCATGCCCGAACCTATGATCAAGCGAACTTTGGCGGTGCGTATAATCAGCAGCTTAACGGCGATTACGCTCCGCGAACGCCGGAAGAGATGAGAAACCTCGAGAACTTCGGCTTCAGCGGACGGGATCCGTCCAGAGTCGGGGGCGAAAACCCGAACCTCAACCCGGCGAGCTAAGACTTCCGCAGACCGCGGACAACGGGCCGGACAGGCGCTGCAAACAGCTGTCCGGTCCGTTCAGCGATGAAGTTGTTCAGCGCTGACAAGCGACGCATGAGGCGAACGGGATTCTTAACGACTTCCATCGCATGGTGCGCCGCATGGACGATTCAGTTTCAATCCACTGCAAGCGCTGCCGCGGTAGTTTCCGCGACAGGGCGCGGCGCGTTCAACCCGGCTACTCCCGGCAATGTCCGAGCTGCGAAGTCGTCATCTTCTTTGAAGATCACGTCAACGATCCGAACGTCCGGTCAGCCTTGCGGACCGCGCGGAATCTGCGCCGCAAGTTGAAAGAGGACGAAGGCGTGAAGCCCGCCGCGAGGTCTCGCCGGACGTATGACCGGACTTCGATGTGAGTTGTGCTGCAGAGCGCAACCGATACGCCGGTCACGGACGTCGTGTTGTGGTATCGTCCTCAGACGCCAACCGAGACTTGAGCATGGCTGAAGATAAGTGAAGCCAGAACAGCCCAAAGCGGCGCGCGGTTATTTTGGTAGTTTCTGCGCGCGTCAAATGGCCCGCCGTGAGTGGGCGGGTTGAGGTGGAACATAAGAGCCGGTTCAGCTATTTTCTGGCGGGGCCTGCTTACGAGGAAATGACCATGAAACTCAGAACGATTGCGCTGGCTACAGCGTTTGCCCTGACAGGCTCGCTCGCATTCGCGCAGCCGGCCCCGATTGGCAGCGACGCGACTTTTGGAAACCGTGGAATGATCAATCGCGGACCGGTCAGAACGACCGGTGAAGATATGGATTTTCAAACCCACCGATCATGGGCTCCGCGACATCATCACTACACGAAGCATCGGCGCCCCCGGCATTACTGAATACCGTCAGGGTGCACCCCGGGCGAGGCGAACAGGCCGCCAACCGGGGCGGCATCGCCGTTGCTCCGTGCTGTTTCGTTTGGGCTTTCCGAAACTTCCTGCGGAAATATTCGGTCGCTACCGCGTTTTTAGCGACCGGGGGCCTGCAGCTTTGCGGGGAATTGGACGGGGACGTGGGGCGACTTGCTTACGACCCTTGGGGCGCCGTCAATATAGGTTTCGCCCGGTTCGGGCAGATGTTTTCGGAGTGTTTCCAATAGCAAAATAAACTTTTCGGCGAGCATTGGCGTATCCTCGCAGTCATCGCTTCTCCTGGATACGTCGATGACCGCAGTCGCCAATTCAATCACATTACCGAGAGCCCGGTGCGACGAAGCCGGCCGGAAACAATCCGGGCGCACGGTCGCCACACTGGTCAACACAACGGAGTGTGGTCATGTGGGCAATCATCAGTTCGATTTACCGGGCATATTGCAGGGCGCGGCTGCTTGAGATGCGGAAATACCATCGTGTAAGCCATGCCTGAGATCAGGCGCCTGTTGCCACCAAAACGCTGGAGCGATCATCCCAGCGCCCGCTGCAGCGCCACGAGAGAGACGAAGACAATCGCGACAACCCCGATGAAGGCAATGGCAACGTAAGCGTGGCGCATGGCGTCCTGTCTCTCGATATGTCCTGTCTCTCGATCACAGTGCCGGCCCAGACTTGCCGCGCATCACAAACGCGGGGGCATCGCAAACCTATCATAAATAAACAGGGCTTTGGGACTGCGGGTCTCGCCTGGGCATGAGTGAAGGTCAGCAATTTGGCGTGGATATGGCTACGAATTTTGTACTGATGACGATGGTTTCGGGCCGACAAACCGTTCGTCCAAAGCGGCTGCCGGTCATCAGGCCTCGTCCTTCATTTTGTTAACGGTCAGGCGAGTGCCGAGGTTGGTTAGGTTGCGCCATCTTTCGGCAGCAGGATGTTCAGCATTGTGCAGAACGCCTTTGCCCTTTCCTCCGGAAGAGATTGAAGATGCCTCGTTCCAACTTCTGCGAAATATTGCTCTTGATGATCCCAAACCACCCAGTTGTTCATCGGGTCAAGAAAAGCTTCAAACCGCAGAGGTGAGGGCACTTGTCGTTACTTCTTGTCGTTAACGTTGGGGGCAACGTAGCGTTCAAGAAGGCGATATTTTGACGGGCTGCTTCTGGCTCGCTATCGATCCCGCTTCAGCTTCCGCCTGCCCCGGATGCGTCTCTTTGCGATCGAAGTCGAACTTACATCGATTGGCGCGTTTTCTGCCACGAAGTTCACATAGATTCGATTCGGCCGTGCCGAAAGCATGCAGCTTGCGGTTTGGTTGGGGAGCCCGGCGTGTGTCGTCCGGCAGTCGTCGCGCGTCGGGCCGCTTCCATCGCACACTTCGTCGCATGGACGATTCAGTCATAATCCGCTGCAGGCGATGCAGGGGTAATTTCCGGGACCGGGCAAGGCGTGTGTAGGCCGGTTACTCCCGGCAATGCTGCGAGGAATTTGCGTCGCACGTTGAAAAAGGCCGGGGGCGTGAGGCCGGCCACGCGGTTCCGTCAGAGGTATCACCGGACGTCGACGTGAGTCGGTACCGCTAAAGATCCGGTCCGATCATTTTCGCGATTTCCGCCATCCGATGGGATGCCCTATCGCCTGGCCGTAATGAACTGACTTACGACCGGCCCGAGTCATGCCAGCGGATCAGACACTTCGTGACGTGCCGATCGCAAGACGACATGCATTTGCTGTTATTCGTCCCGGAACCGGGGTTCGCGCATCTGCCTATGCAGTTCGCGGCCCTGTCCTCACAACGCGCTCCGTCCGTCACCGCTTTTGCCGGTGAGTTGGAGAGCGCTCCGATTGCTATGAGCGTGATCGCGAAGAAAAGGTGCCGTGCCATGTCGAACCTCCTGAAAAAGGTGAACGGGCCACGCTGCATCCTAGCCGCTCGGCGAGGCTAAACCTAGTTGTTTCCGATTGATGGGAGACCCAAACCTTGCCCAATCCGTGCCGCTCACGCAAAGTATTTGGCGCCGGGGTCTTCAGGCACTCTTCAGCGGGTGCCGCAACGTTCGAAGTTGGCGTTGCACCCATGTAGTCCAGGCACTGCCACAACAGCTTCACCTTGCGTACGTCTAACTCGTCGCCGGAAACGGCACGCTTCCAAAGGACCGTATCTGATTTCCCAGTTCTGCATGCACTCTGTCAATTACGATTGAGTAGTCACGGGTTTCATCCTGCCTGAAGAGACGCACCGTCGGATACCAAGGACTATCGTTTCGATCGAGCAGCCATCTGTAGTCCGGCGTGTACGGCAAGAGCACCCACGTTGGCCGACCAAAGGCCGCAGCCAGGTGAGCTACACTGGTATCAACGGTGATGACTAAATCCAGGCAGGATACCAACGCGGCGGTAGCGCTGAAATCTGTCATGTGACTGGTGTAATCTGCGATGTCCGGCCTCTTTCCAAGGACAGCCATGTCGCCTGGCCTCGGATCCTTCTGAAGGCTTACGAATTGGGCGCCGCCAGTGACCAGTCGAGCCATCACGTCCAGCGGAATTGAACGGTTGTGATCATTCACGTGGCGTGGATTGCCGGACCAGACCAGTCCGATTCTCATCCCCTTGCGTTCGCCAATCCCCTCGCGCGCGCCAAGTCGAGCCTCCCAGGATCGCAGCTCTTCTGCAGGGACGGGAGGGAAATAAGCTGTTGCCGATGGGATAGAATCGAGACGGGTGCCGAATGCCAGAGGCAGGCTCGATATGCCGCAATGAAGATCGAAACGCGGGACGGTAGTTCCCTCGGACTTTGGCACGCAAAGAGCAACGCCAGGCACGCGGGACACGAGAGAGTGGAGCTCCTCATTAGCGGCGAGAACAACGCGTGCTCCGAGCGCTGCAAGCAACGGTAGATATCTGACGAACTGGATTGTGTCCCCCAATCCCTCCTCGGCGTAGACCAGGATCGTCTTGCCCGCCACCGATCCCTGACCCAGCCACATCGGGGTTGGGAATTTTGGATAGCGAACGCGATCTGTTTTTTTGGTCCAGCGACTTTCGCGCCCGGCCCAGCCCGCGGCGAAATCACCCGTCAGCATCTGGAGATTGGCTATGTTCCAGTCGATCGTGGTGTCGTCCGGCTGCAAGGACTTCGCCGCGGCATAGCATGAAAGAGCTTCGGTAAATCTTCGCAACTGGACGAGCGAATTCGCCTTGTTGACAATCCCGTCAACAAAATCTGGCTTCAGGCGTATTGCCCGATCGAACCGGTCTACGGCGTCTGCGTCGCGGCAGAGGCCATGGAGGATGATTCCGGAATTATTGAACACGTCCGGGTCATCTGGCGCGAGCACTTCAGCTTGCTCGCTCAGCTCGATCGCCTCTTCGAATCTGCGCAGGAATCGCAAGGTTCGGGCGCGCCAGTAGATTGTCATGGCGTGACCCGGCTGCAGTTTTTGGCAACGATCAAGGAACGACAGCGCTTCTTCATGGCGCGCAAGCTCGAACAGAAGTAAACCGCACCTGAACGCGACGTCCCACGAATTTGGGGTGATCTTCGCAAGCTCGAGATAACACCTGAGAGCTTCAAGGTGCTGCCCGGCGTCGAGGTGAGCTTGCCCCCGTCTGTGGAGATCGGTCGACTTTGAAACCGGGCCGCTCGCGTTCCGGAGAACTTTATCGTTCATTGCGAAGCAGTTCCTCGAAAGATTGATTTCTCGGTTTACAGCAAAGATCATCGTCGGGTTAAAGTTTACGCACGTAAAAGTTGGCGAATGCAAACCGTCGCCGGGCCCGTCAAAGCGCCCAGCCTCGCCCACACAATAAAGCGCAACAGGTAGCCGTTAATCCAACAAGTCCAGCCGTGGCTACCAAACCCACACCACATCTGCTCATGGGTGTACGGCGAGGCAAAGAATCAGGGTTTGGATGGTGGGCGCACAAGGGATCGAACCTTGGACCTCTCCCGTGTGAAGGGAACGCTCTCCCGCTGAGCTATGCGCCCGGGATCTGGTGCGCGATCGGAAGCCGGAAAACAGGCGTCGGATCGGGCCATGGACAAGTACCAGAGGGCGCGATTTACGAAGTGCGGGCCATCGGTGTCAAGCTGTCAGGGCGCGAAAACAGGCGCAGATGGCGCTCTCAGACCGTTAATTCGTCAGGATTCGCGATTTTCGCCAAAAACTAATTTGTCGAGGCGGCTCAACGTGATTTGGGGTGTCCAGATAGACGCGCGAAAATATTTCCTTTCGGGCTCACCCCAAATCAAAGCGATAATCGCGCCGTCCCGCCTCATAGAGGGGCGTTTCGCGATCGTCACGGACGTGAGGCGGGATGCGGTGGACGCGGATGGCGCTCCTGACGAGGGCGCCGGATCGCGGACGGCGAAGTCGTGTGGTCCTGACGCCTCGACGCTGGCGTCAAGTTGGTGGCGAAGACGCCACTGATGACGGTGGCAAAAGAGCCCGATCACCGGGGAGAGCGCGAAGTAAGCTGTAAACCATTGCGCGGGGAATGCCGGGTGTTTCCGGTGTGACCTGACTAACGCGTGTGCTTTCTGCCCTCTACCCTCGCACATGCGGCGGTGGGCGCACCAGGCGCCCGGCATTCCCTGCGCCCTCTGATCTCAGAGGCAAAGGATGCAAGCAAAACTCGGGCGCTTTGCGTCGCGATCGCTCACTCGTCATGCCCGGACTTGATCCGGGCATCCATCCATCTTCGCAAAGAAGATGGATCACCGGGTCAAGCCCGGTGATGACGACCTAAAAACGTTTCATCTGCATCGTCGTCCCGGCGAACGCCGGGACCCATAACCACGGGACTTTGTGTTGAGCGAAAGTCTTTCAACAGCGGCCTTCAACGATGGGCCGCGGCGTATAGGTCCCGGCGTTCGCCAGGACGACGCCGAGAGAGATCACGCGCCTTGCTGCCTCGCGCGCGAGGCGTGGGACTGCAGCGCGCGGATGCGTTCGGCGAGCGTGCCGCCGCCTTCGGGCATACCGCCATTCGCCACGCCATTGGCGGCGCGCGCGGTTTTGGCCGGGATCATCGGTTCGGCCGCCAGCATCGCCTCGATCGGCGAATTCGGGCCTTCGAGCTGCATCGCCAGCTTGGCGACTTCGGCGGCGATGTCGTTGATGCGTTCGCGCAGCAGCGCGTTTTCCATGCGCTCGGTGGCCCAGGAGCTTTCGGCCTGCTGCTGGATCGCATTGAGGTCGCGTTGCGCCTTGCTGCGTTCGTCGCGCGCGATACGAAGCTGTTCTTCCATCGCGGCCTTTTCGGTGCGCAGCTTTTCCAGCGCCGGCGATTTGCCGCCGTTCATCGCCGCGATCTCGTCGCGCAATTCCCGGGCGGCGCGCTCGGCGGTTTCGTTGGACTGGCGCAGTTGATTGTTTTCATAGTCGCGCTCGGCGAGCAGCTTGCCCTGCGTCGCAAGCCGCGATTCCAGATCGTTGACGCGGTTGCCGAGCATCTCGGCTTCCTTGACCTGGATGATCAGTTGGCGATCGAGATCCGTGACGCGCTGGCTCAGATTCTCGACCTGGCTGCGTGCCTCGGCCAGATTGCGTGTCGCGATATCGGATTCGCTACGCTGCGCTTCAAGCCGCGCCTGCGTTGCGGTGTATTCCTTTTCCGCATCGTCGACACGGCCCTTCAGCGCATCGATCTGGGCATGCACCGCGACCAGCTCGACCTGTCGGGTGTCCGCGATCATCGAACGGTTGGACAGTTCGGCGTTGATTTTCGCAAGTTCACTTCGCTTGTCGGTCAGCGCCTGCTCGGCCAGGCGCAGTCCTTCGGTCTTGGCGGAAAATTCCTCTTCGGTGGCGCGGAGCTGTTCCTTGACCGCCTTCTCACGCGCTTCCAGCGAAAAGATCGTCGCGTTCTTTTCGCCGAGCTCGAGTTTCATGCGATTGATCGCGTCGGATTTCTTGCCGAGTTCAGCGAGCTGGCTGGTGGTCTTGTTCTTGAGCTGGTCGACGCTCATCTCAAGCCGCCGCGCCGACATCGCGAATTCCGCGCGCAACTGGTCTTTATCGGCCTGGATTTCGGCCATCGACAGCGGGGTCGCGGCTTCGAGGCGCCGGGTGGTCAGCCGCACCGCGCGGTTATGCACCAGCGGCACGATCATCAGCCCGAACAACATCGAGACCAGAAAACCGATCGCCAGATACATGATCGGCTCAACCATGAAACGCTACTCCCCACCGGAAAAACTCTTAATTACAATGCCATGGGGATAGGGTAAACGCCAGCTTAATGCCGCGTTAACGTGAATCCGTAACCACGCGTACTCCCAGTTGGGAAGTTCCAACGGGACAGCGTCAGAACGGGTTCCAGGTCGCGCGCGGGGTATATTTGAGATAGCCGATATTGGCGCCGAGGCGCAGGCCCAAACCGGATCGGATCGGCACCAGCACGATGTTGTTGGCGGTTAGCGCCGTCATCCCGAAGCCGCCGATGATATAGGCCGAGCCATCGATGCCGCCGAAGCGCTGGTAGATCGCGCCGGTCGCCGGCAGGTTGTAGACCAGCGTCATGGTGCGGGCGCCGTCGCCGCCCCAGTCGAAGCCGACCGAGGGTCCCTGCCAGTAGACCCTGAGGTCGCCGGCATTCTTGGTGTAGAGCGTGCCTTCGCCGTAGCGAAGCCCCGCGACGAAGGCGCCGGAGCCTTCCTCGCCGAGGATGTAACCGTTCGGCAGGCCCCATTGGCTGACCGCGCGCTCGATGACAGAGGCGAGGCCGCGCGAGACGTTGCCGAAAAACCGGTGCCCGGCATTGGTCAGTTCGTCCGGCCCGTAGGTATTGGGGTTGGGCTGGCGCACCGGCGGCGGCAATTGCTGCTGTTGCTCCGGCGGCAGTTGCTGCATCGGTTGTTGCTGCATCGGCGGCTGCTGCATCGGTTGCTGCGGCGGCGGTAGCTGCTGCACCGGCTGCTGCGCGAAAGCGGGCACGGCCAAGCACATCATCGCGGCGAGCGTTACCGCTGCAAGGCGAGAGGCGAAAATCATGAAAAAACCCCTGGGTATTGAAATCCCGGCCGCGGCCTTAACCTGACGCTGAGAAGCATCGATTTAGGCTGCGACCAAGTGTCCCCCGACTCGAATGTTATCGGCACCAACTATGACGGCACAACGGCAGGAAAGAAACGGCAGTCGGCTCGAAATTCGCTTTCGCCCCGGAATAGCCTTGATCATCCCGCTGGCGGCGGTGCTCTGGATCGGGCTTGGCCTTGGTGTGCCGGGCGGCAGTCCGCAGTTTGCGGCGCAGGCCGCGACCACCGAGCGCGTCGTGGTCAACCGTTTTAGCGGCGTGGCCATCGAGGGCTATGACCCCGTCGCCTATTTCGTCGATGGGCGTCCCATGATGGGCCTGCCGGATTTCGAGGCGACCCAGGCCGGGGCGGTCTGGCGCTTCCGCAACGAGGGCAACCGCGCGTCGTTTGTCGCCCATCCCGATATCTACGGCCCCCAATATGGCGGCTATGACCCGGTCGATCTGGCGCGCGGCGTCACCTATGCGGGCAATCCCCGATTCTGGCTGGTCTCGGGCGAGCGGCTTTATCTGTTCGGGCGCGAGCAGAACCGCGATGCGTTCGCGGCCGATCCCGCGCGCGTATTGCGGGAGGCCAATACGCGCTGGCCGAAGCTGGAGCAGGATCTGGCTCAGTAGGGCAGGCAATAGGGCACGTGACCGTCAGCGCGCGGCGGAGGGATCGCCCCAGGCGATGAACTCCGGCACGATGAAGTCCGGCCGGCCCTGGCCGAATTGCAAATCGGCGCCGTGCGCATCCGTGACCCGGCCGCCGGCCGCCGTGACAATGGCGTGGCCCGCCGCGATATCCCATTCGCAGGTCGGCGCGAAGCGCGGATAGATGTCGGCAGTGCCTTCCGCGATCCGGCCGAACTTGACCGCCGATCCCAGCTTCTGCCTGACCGCGCCGGGTCTGGCGTCGATAAAGGCTTCGGTCCTGGCATCGCCATGCGAGCGGCTGACCGCGACCAGCCAGGGCGCGCCGGGTGGAGGGATCGGGCGGGTGCGGATCGGCTCGGCTCTCATGGAGGCGCCATCGCCAACTGCCAGCCGTTCCGCGCCGTAGCCGACCAGGCCTCGCCATACCAATCCCAGCGCGGGGGCGCCGATGATGCCCAACAGGGGGGTGCCGTTGCTCACCAGAGCGATGTTGACCGTGAACTCGCTGCGGCCGGCGACGAACTCCTTGGTGCCGTCGAGCGGGTCGATCAGAAAGAAACTGCCGTCGTATGGCGGCTTCGCCAGATCGACGCGTTCCTCGGAAATGGCCGGAATCTGCGGAACAAGTGCCGCGAGACCCTCGCCGATGATGCGGTCGGCGGCGAGATCGGCTTCCGTCACCGGCGATCCGTCGGCCTTGCCGTCGACCTGCATGGCGCCGCGATTGATGGCCAGAATGGCCGCGCCGGCCCGGACCGCGAGTTCGGTCAGGGGCTCGATGAGGGCGGCGGCGGCATCGAGGCTGATCGATTGAGCTGGTGAACGTGCCTCATTCATTGGCGAATCTCATCTGCGACCTGTCCATGCCTCTATGTTGTGCGTGCGGGCCGGAAACCCGGCCACGCGGCCTTGTGTTGGCAGCACGCGCGTCCGCAGTGTATCAAGCCTCTCAAGCATGCGTGATTCGCCTCGTCCGCGCTTCGGCGGAATTCCAGGAACACCTTATGTCTGGCACTTCGTCTCCCGATTCCGTCCCAGCGTCTCCCGCGCCCGCCCCCGATGCCCTCGAATTGGCGGCGCTGCTGTGTTCGCGGGTTTGCCACGATCTCATCAGTCCGGTGGGCGCGATCGTCAATGGGCTTGAGGTCCTCGACGACAATCCCAAGCCGGAGGATCGCGAATTTGCCCTCGATCTGATCCGCAAGAGTGCCAAGACCGCCTCGGCCCGGCTGCAGTTTTGTCGGTTGGCATTCGGCGCGGCCGGCTCCGCCGGTGCGCAAATCGATCTCGGCGATGCGCAGGCCATGGCGCGGGGTCATCTTGAGGACGCCAAGACCACGATCGCCTGGAACCTGCCGCGCGTGCTGATGCCGAAGAACCGGGTCAAGCTGCTCTTGAACATGATGGTGATCGCGCAGCAGACGATTCCGCGCGGCGGCGTGCTCACGGTCGATGCGGTCGGCGAAGGCGAGGGCGCCGGTTTTCGCGTCGCCGCCAGCGGACTGAACGCACGCATGCCGCAGAACATCGCCGATCTCCTGAGCTCGGGCCATGTCTCCGTCGATGCGCATGCGGTGCAGCCTTATTATACGCGGCTCCTGGCGCAGTCCTGCGGACTGAACGTGGTGCTGGCACCCGAAGGCGATGCGATCGTGGTGACCGCTTCCTGAGTTGAGCCTTCGTGGCCGGAAAACCCGTCGCCGCGCAACACATGGTTAACCAAAGGTTTATCGGACGCTGCCGTCTGCGCGGCGTCATCTTATCTTTTTGATAAGCTCGTTCTTTTCCAACTGCTCAACCAATATTAAACGCTTTGCATAGAAACTGGCCAAACTCCGAATGGCGTGTCGATACCGCGCGCCCATGGGTTGAAGGCCTTTTTCATGGATGACCTGTTACGCGAGTTTTTGACTGAGACCAGCGAAAGCCTGGATACCGTAGACAATCAATTGGTGCGGTTTGAACAGGATCCGAACAACGCCAAGATTCTAGATAACATTTTCCGCCTGGTTCACACCATCAAGGGCACCTGCGGCTTCCTGGGTTTGCCGCGGCTTGAAGCGCTCGCCCATGCCGGCGAGACCCTGATGGGCAAATTCCGCGACGGCATGCCGGTGACCGCCGAAGCGGTGACGCTGATTCTGGGCAGCATCGACCGCATCAAGGAAATTCTCGGCGGGCTTGAGGCCACCGAGGCCGAGCCGCAGGGCAACGATCAGGACCTGATCGTGCAACTTCATCAAATGGTCGAGCGCGGCACGGCGGCGATGGCTGCGCCGGTTGCGTCCGCGTCAGTTATGCCGGCTGCGCCGGTTGTGGAAGCGCCCGTCGTATCGGCGCCTCCCGTTCAACCCGCGAGTGTGGAGGGTACGTTGACGGTTCAAGTGTTGGAGCGTGAGTTGCGTCCTGGCGAAGTGTCACTGGATGAGTTGGAGCGTGCCTTCCGCGAGACCGAGGCGGAGGTTGTGACCCCGCCACCCGTCGCCAAGGTCGCCGCGGCGCCGGCGCCAGAGCCGGAGCCCGAACCGCGTGTCGTCGCGGCACCCAAGGGACCCAAGGCCGTGGCGAAGAAAACAGTTGTCGAAGTCGAAGCCACCACCGACGCCGATCGCGTCGCCAACCAGTCGATCCGCGTCAATGTGGATACGCTGGAACACCTGATGACGATGGTGTCGGAACTGGTTCTGACCCGCAACCAGTTGCTGGAAATCTCCCGTCGCAACGAGGATACTGAATTCAAGGTGCCGCTGCAGCGGCTGTCCAACGTTACGGCCGAACTGCAGGAAGGCGTCATGAAGACGCGGATGCAGCCGATCGGCAATGCCTGGCAGAAGCTGCCGCGAATCGTGCGCGATCTCTCCAGCGAACTGCACAAGCAGATCGAACTGGAAATGCACGGCGCCGACACCGAACTCGATCGGCAGGTGCTCGACCTGATCAAGGATCCGCTGACCCACATGGTGCGCAACTCGGCCGACCACGGGCTGGAGACGCCGGCCGAGCGGGCCGCCGCGGGCAAGCCCGAGCAGGGCACCATTCGTCTGTCCGCCTATCATGAAGGCGGCCACATCATCATCTGCATCGCCGACAACGGCCGCGGCCTCAACACCGAGCGGATCAAGGCCAAGGCAGTCTCCAACGGTCTCGTCAGCGAGGCCGAACTGGAGAAGATGACCGAAGCGCAGATCCACAAATTCATCTTCGCGCCGGGCTTCTCGACCGCCGCCGCCGTGACCAGCGTCTCCGGCCGTGGTGTCGGCATGGACGTGGTGCGCACCAACATCGACCAGATCGGCGGCACCATCGACATCAAGTCGGTCGCCGGCGAAGGCTCCAGCGTCACCATCAAGATCCCGCTGACTTTGGCGATCGTCTCCGCCCTGATCGTCGAAGCCGGTGGCGACCGGTTTGCGATCCCGCAATTGTCGGTGGTCGAACTGGTGCGCGCGCGCGCCAATTCCGAACATCGTATCGAGCGGATCAAGGACACCGCGGTATTGCGTCTGCGCAACAAGCTGTTGCCGCTGATGCATCTGAAGAAGCTGCTCAAGATCGACGACGGTTCTTCTTCCGATCCGGAAAACGGCTTCATCGTCGTGACGCAGGTCGGCAGCCAGACCTTCGGCATCGTGGTCGACGGCGTGTTCCACACCGAGGAAATCGTGGTCAAGCCGATGTCGACCAAGTTGCGTCACATCGACATGTTCTCCGGCAACACCATCCTGGGTGACGGCGCGGTGATCATGATCATCGATCCCAACGGCATTGCCAAGGCGCTCGGCGCCGCCGGCGGAGCCTCTCACGAGATTGCCGACGAGAACGCAGCGTCGCGCGCCAGCGCGGCCGAACAAATGACGTCGCTATTGGTGTTCCGTGCCGGCTCGACCCAGCCGAAGGCGGTGCCGCTCGGCCTCGTGACCCGGCTGGAAGAACTCCCTGTCGACAAGATCGAACTCTCCAACGGCCGCTACATGGTGCAATACCGCGATCAACTGATGCCGCTGGTGCAGATGAAAGACGTCAACGTCCAGACCTCGGGCTCGCAGCCGATCCTGGTGTTCGCCGACGACGGCCGCTCGATGGGTCTGGTGGTCGACGAGATCATCGACATCGTGGAGGAACGACTCCACATCGAAGTGGCCGGTCAGGTCGACGGCATTCTCGGCTCCGCGGTGATCAAGGGACAGGCCACCGAAGTGATCGACGTCGGTCACTTCCTCCCGATGGCGTTCGCCGACTGGTTCAGCCGCAAGGAAATGCGACCCTCGATCTCGGCGCAATCGGTGCTGTTGGTCGACGACAGCGCATTCTTCCGCAACATGCTGGCGCCGGTGCTCAAGGCGGCGGGATATCGGGTGCGTGTTGCGCCCAACGCGCAGGAAGGTCTTGTCGCGCTGCGTTCGGGTCAGGCGTTCGATGTGGTGCTGACCGATATCGAAATGCCCGACATGAACGGCTACGAATTTGCCGAGACGATCCGGGCCGACGCGCATCTGAACGCGATGCCGATCATCGCTCTGTCCTCGCTGACATCGCCGGCGGCGATCGAGCGCGGGCGGCAGGCCGGCTTCTACGACTACGTCGCCAAATTCGATCGCCCCGGCCTGATCGCCGCGCTCAAGGAGCAGACCGCCGAACTCAACCGGGCGGCATGAGGAAGCCAACATGACCACCAAAACTGAAACCATCGAAGGCGCCGTTGCCGAATATGTCACCGCCCTGATCGGCGGCCAATTGTTCGGTCTGCCGATCTCACGCGTGCAGGACGTGTTCATGCCTGAGCGGCTGACCCGGGTGCCGCTGTCATCGGCCGAGATCGCGGGCGTGCTCAATCTGCGCGGCCGCATTGTCACGGTCGTCGACATGCGAGCGCGTCTTGGCCTGCCGAAGAACGACGACGGCAAGCCGCCGATGGCGGTGGGTGTCGACCTGCGCGGTGAATCCTATGGCCTCCTGATCGATCAGATAGGCGAAGTGCTCAAGCTTCCCGACGAGGGCCGTGAGGAAAATCCCGTCAACCTCGATCCGCGCATGGCCAAGCTGGCCGGCGGCGTGCATCGCCTCGACGGTCAGTTGATGGTCGTCCTCGACGTCGATCGCGTTCTCGAAATCGTGCCGGACATGCTGGCGGCATAAGACCGGCAGTCGACATGCGTAAGCAAGTGCACTGGAAACGTCCCTTCGGGATGAGAAGCAGAGGCTGAAATGAAAACATGTCTGGTCGTTGATGACTCAAGCGTCATTCGCAAGGTCGCAAGGCGTATTCTGGAAGGGCTGGATTTCCAGATCGTGGAAGCCGAAGACGGTGAGAAAGCGCTGGAAGTCTGCAAGCGCGGATTGCCCGAGGCTATCCTGCTCGATTGGAACATGCCGGTCATGGACGGCTACGAATTCCTCGGCAATCTCCGCCGCATGCCCGGCGGCGACCAGCCCAAGGTGGTGTTCTGCACCACTGAAAACGACGTCGCGCACATCGCCCGCGCGCTGCATGCCGGCGCCAACGAATACATCATGAAGCCGTTCGACAAGGATATTGTTACCGCAAAATTCCAGGAAGTCGGTCTTATCTGATTTAATTATTTGATCCGACGGCGGGCGGGCCTTCGGCGTTATCGTTTTTAGTATCGCTTGAGCCGTTGGTGAGTAATGAGTGTTGCGTTGACCAGTTCCACGATTCCGAATGCAACGCAGCAGGAACTGCGGGTGATGGTGGTCGACGATTCCGTCGTCATCAGGGGGATGATCTCCCGCTGGGTCGCGTCCGAACCCGATATGGTTGTCGCGGCATCGCTGCGTACCGGTCTTGATGCCGTCAACCAGATCGAGCGCATCGATCCCGATGTTGCCGTGCTCGATATCGAAATGCCGGAGCTTGACGGCATTTCCGCGCTGCCGTTGCTTCTCGCCAAGAAGCGTAACCTCATCATCATCATGGCGTCGACGCTGACCCGCCGCAATGCGGAGATCAGCTTCAAGGCGCTCTCGCTTGGCGCTTCGGACTATATCCCGAAGCCGGAAAGCACCCGCGAACCCGCGGCCGCCGAAACATTCCGGCACGATCTGATTCAGAAAATCCGTCATCTCGGCGCCAAGGTGCGCCGTGCGGCACCGGCTGTATCGGCCCCGTCGCTAGCGCCGGCGCTCGATCGTGCCCGCGAACCATTGTCCCGGGCGGCAACGGCGGCGGTTGCCAGTCCGCAACTGCTGCGCCGCGCGTTCAGCACGCAGGCGCCGCGCGCGCTTCTTGTCGGCTCATCGACCGGCGGCCCGCAGGCGCTGATGTCGCTGGTCGCCGAGATCGGTGCCGTGATCGACCGCTTTCCGGTGCTGATCACCCAGCACATGCCGCCTACCTTCACGACGATTCTGGCCGAGCATCTGGCGCGCTCCAGCCATCGGCCGGCGCGCGAAGCCGTCGACGGCGAGATCGTCAAAGCCGGAAATATCTATCTCGCGCCGGGCGGCCGCCATATGCGCGTGGTGCGCCATGGCGTGGATGCCGTCATCGCGCTCGACGACGGGCCGCCGGTGAATTTCTGCAAGCCGGCTGTCGATCCCTTGTTCTCTTCGGCGGTCGATGTCTGGCAGGGCGCCATTCTTGCCGTCGTGCTGACGGGCATGGGTTCGGACGGCATGCGCGGCGGCAAGGATATCGTTGCGGCCGGCGGCAGCGTGATCGCCCAGGACGAAGCTACGAGCGTGGTTTGGGGAATGCCGGGCGCGGCTGCGAATGCCGGTATTTGCGCGGCCGTTCTGCCGCTTAACCAGATTGCCCCAAAGTTGGTTCGATTGTTTTCAGGAGATCGCTCGTGACACCGGTTGATTATGAATTCCTGCGCAAACTCCTGAAAGAGCGCTCTGGTCTCGATCTGTCGCCCGACAAGCAATATCTGGTCGAGAGCCGATTGATTCCCCTGGCCCGCAAGATCGGCCTGCCCGGAATTACCGAACTGGTCCAGAAAATGAAATCCGGGGCCGATGCGCTGACCGCGGAAGTGGTCGAGGCGATGACCACCAATGAAACCTTTTTCTTCCGCGACAAAGTCCCGTTCGATCATCTGCGCGACACCATGCTGCCAGCGCTGCTGCAGGCGCGTGCGAGTCGCCGTGCGCTGCGCGTCTGGTGCGCAGCGTCATCGACCGGGCAGGAGCCCTATTCGATTGCGATGTGCCTGAAGGAACTTGGTTCGGCGCTGGCCGGGTGGCGGGTTGAAATCATCGGTACCGATTTGTCGCAAGCGGTGCTGGAAAAATCCAGGGCAGGCATCTTCAGCCAGTTCGAAGTGCAGCGCGGCCTTCCCATTCAAATGCTCGTCAAGCATTTCACCCAGATCGGCGAGTTGTGGCAGCTCAATCCCGATGTCCGTTCCATGGTGCAGTATCGCCAGCTGAACCTGCTGCACGACTTCTCGCAGCTTGGGAAGTTCGACGTGATCTTCTGCCGTAACGTCCTGATCTATTTCGATCAGGAAACCAAGACCCGCATCTTCGAACGTCTTTCCAGGGTGATCGAACCCGACGGCTTCATGGTGCTGGGTGCGGCCGAATCCGTGGTCGGGATTTCCGACGCGTTCAAACCGTATCCGGATCGGCGCGGGCTATACAGCCCGAATGCCAACCGGGCCGGTGCCGCGACGCCACTGCCCTTGAGAGCGGTTGCAGCTCCGCGCTGAACGCGCACGCCACCGAAAGCTCTTGGCCGGTCGGCATGATCGCATGCGGCAGGAATCGCGACGTATTTCCGGTGATCGGATTCTCGCTGCCGAGCACCGGGTATTGACCGGAAAATTTCGGCAGCAGCGCCAGTTGCGATGCCGTGCTGGCCGCTAAGCAGGCGTTCTTCGCCCATCAATAACCCCGCCGAACTGCCTCCTTCCCCGCTGTCTGCCATCGCAGGTAAAGCGGTTCTGCTGCGTGTCGCAGCCGGCTTTTGGGCGCGATGACGAAACATTGTGCTTGCAAGATTATTAAGAATTAATAATCTGCGGATGACAGAGCATATTCCCAGCGAAAAAGGGCCATGCCGAATTCCGCCGCCGCGACCGAAACCATCGAACCGAGGCTTTTCTCGCGGCCGGACTGGCTTGCGAACGTGCTGCGAGAACGCATCCTGAAGGGCATCTACAAGCCAGGCGACCGCCTGCGCGAAGTCGAGTTGCAGCGGGAGTTCAAGCTGTCGAACGGGCCCGTGCGGGAAGCCCTCCAGAAACTTGTCGCGGACGGCATATTGACCCGTTGGCCCGGTCGCGGCGTGAGCGTCGTCGAACTGGGTATGAAGGAGATCGTGGATCTCTTTCAACTCCGGCTGGCGATCCTGGAGCTCGCGGCTGAACTTGCGGCTAAACGCGCGGATCCCGCGGTCCTCGTGGAGGCGGCGCTCGTGCGCAAGAACCTCCGCGCGGCGTTGTCAAAAGTGAAATCGGGGGACCTGGCGCTGATAAGCGCGGAGCTCATCGACTGGATATTGCGCGGCGCCGGCAACAACCAGATGACGCAGATATGGGAGAAGACGCTGCTTCAAACGCGCATCTATGCCTACGAGTCGATGCGGCGCACAGCGGCGCGCACAGAACCAATCCAGTACCGGATCATAGACGCGATTGTCGAAGGCGACGTCGTGGCGGCACGCGCTGCTGTCCGGGATCTGACCAGGCAGACGCTCAGGGATTTGAATATCGAAGCCGACATCTAGCCGCCGGCAACGGGCGGCAAACAGCAGGAGTGCAAGCTATGGAAAAGATAATCATACAGCCCAAGGGAATGGCAGAAGCGGTCGGTCCCTTCTCCCGCGCCGTCCTCATCGGAGACTATCTTCACATCGCCGGGACCACCGCGCTCAGCCATGTCTCGGGCGACTACTATGATCGCAAGGTCCCGGACACGATCGAGGAGCAGACGCGCCTGACGCTCGACAACATCCGCAAGTGCGTGGAGGCGGCCGGCGGAACGATGGACGACATCTTCAAGGTCGTGATCATGCTCAAGGAACCCAGCGAATATAAGCGCATGAACGCGACGCGCGCGGAGTACTTCCGGAAGGATCCGCCGATCAGCACCTGCTTCCGTGCCGAGCTGATGCGCAGCGACATCCTCGTGGAGATCGAGGCGGTAGCGTTCATTCCGAATGCCTCGCCAGCAGTTCGGTCATGAACTCCTACCAGGCCGGTCGCGCGCTGAAGGTCGTAGCGTCGTTGCTGGTGATTGCGTTGATCTGGGAAATGTCGTGCCGGTTTTTCAGCATTCCCGCATATCTGATCCCCGCGCCAAGCTCGATTGTCGCCAAGCTGATCGAGAAACGTGATCTCTATGTCTATCATGGCTGGATCACATTGTACGAGACCTTCGCGGGCTTTGCGGTGGCCGTGATCTTCGGTATTGCCGCGGCCATGCTGATCGTGCTGGTTCCCTCGATCCGCGACGTGCTGATGCCGCTTCTTTTGATCGCGCAACTCGTGCCGAAGGTCGCGATCGCTCCGATTCTGCTGGTCTGGTTCGGATACGGCGTCCTTCCCAAGGTCATCATCGCGTTCCTCGTCGCGTTCTTCCCGATTGTCGTGAACGTGGGATTGGGACTGGCCGCGGTCGAGAAGGAACTGCTGGATCTCGGCAAGTCCCTGGAGGCCAGCCGCTGGCAGATATTCTGGAAGTTCAGAATACCTAGCGCGCTTCCGGAACTGTTCGGCGGCATGAAGATCGCGGTCACACTGGCGATCATAGGCGCGATCATAGGCGAGTTCGTTGGGGGTGACAAAGGATTGGGGTATCTGGTCATCATCGCCAACCAGGAACTCGACACGCCCCTGGCCTTTGCAGCGCTCTTCGTCATCTCGGCTATCGGCATCGCTCTATATGCGCTGGTCGAGTTCGCGGAAAGAATGCTCATTCCATGGAATCGTTCGCAGGAATCCGATGAGACGGAGCGCTATGCATGAACGCGCCCGTTAATGCGATCGAACTCGACGGCATCCGGAAGACCTACACGTCCCGGAACGGTACGGTCGTCTCGCTTGACGGCGTATCGTTTGAAGTCGCGTCCCACGAGTTCGTGTCGGTGCTCGGCCCCAGCGGCTGCGGAAAGACGACGATCCTGAGGATGATCGCCGGACTCTCATCGCCGACGAGCGGCACACTGAAAGTCGATGGAAGGAAGACTACCGGCCCGCAGCAGAAGATCGGCATCGTGTTCCAGGTGCCGGCCCTGATGCGCTGGCGCAAGGTGCTGGAAAATCTCCTTCTCCCGATCGAGATTCTCGGCCGGGACCGGAAGGTGGCCACTTCTCACGCCCTCGAGCTGCTGAAGCTGGTCGGCCTGTCGGAGTTCGCGGACAAGTATCCGCACGAGCTTTCAGGTGGAATGCAGCAGCGGGTGGCGATTGCCCGGGCCCTCGTTCATGATCCGGAGATTCTTCTGCTCGACGAGCCGTTCAGCGCGCTCGACAGCATGACGCGCAATCAGCTCAATCTCGATCTGCTGCGTATCTGGAGCCAGAAGAAAAAGACAAGCCTGCTGATCACCCACAGTATTCCGGAAGCGGTGTTTCTTTCGGACCGCGTCGTCGTGCTCGGTCCCCGGCCAGCGAAGGTTTTGGACATCGTCGCGATCAAGCTTCCGCGCCCGAGGACACCGGAAATGCGCGTGTCCGCACCCTTCATCGAGATCGTCGATCGCATCGGCCGGCTCATCGGACTGGAATACGCCTGATCCCGGCGTCCGGTAATCTCTCAACAGGAAAGGTCAGACAATGAAGTTCTTGATCTCGGCAGCCGCAGCCCTTGCCATGATGTGCTCCCCGGTTGGGGCGCAGACCAGGGACAAGATCATCTTCTCGCTCAACTGGGTACCATACGGATTGCATTACGGCGTCTTCGCCGCGGAGGCGCAGGGGTTCTACCGGGATGCCAACCTCGATGTGGACATACAGCGCGGCTACGGCTCCGGCGATACGGTCAAGCGGGTTGCGACGGGTGCCGCGGACTTCGGCATGGCCGACACGGCGTCGCTCATCATCGGGCGAGGCAAGGGCCTGGAAGTAAAGCAGGTCGCCGTAATCCTGGACCGGGCTGCCGACGTTATCTTCTACGTCAAAGGTGTCGGCATCGAAAAGCCGTCTGATCTCGAAGGTCATTCGTTAGGGGCGGCGACAGGCGAGACCCCGCTGAACCTCTTGCCTGTTTTTGCCGCGGGCGCGAAGTTCGATCCCAAGAAGATTCGTATCGTCAATCTTACGCCGCCGGCGAAATTCCCGACATTGGTCTCGAAAGGCGTCGATTCGATCGTCGCCCTCGCGACCGAGGCCCCGGCTGTGCAGAGCGCGGCTGACAAGGCGGGCGTCAAGCTCGGGCGTTTCGACTACAGCGACTTCGGCGTCGACTACTATTCGATCGGCCTGATCGCGAGCGACGAGACGCTCGCCAAGCGGGGTGACCTTGCCAAACGTTTTATCGACGCGACCATGAAGGGACATGCCTGGGCGATCAGGAATCCCGATGCTGCGGCAGACGCATTTGTGAAGCGTTTTCCGGAGAGCAGCCGCGACCTTACGCTGGCGCAATGGAAGGTGGCCATCGGGCACATCGTGACCGAGCGCACGCGAAAGAACGGCCTGGGTTACATGGATCCGGAGAAGATGGCGGCGACGCTCGAACTGATCAAGAAATATCAGGATGCGAAGGCGGAACTGTCGCCGGACGAGATATTTTCAGCGAAATACCTGAGCAGGATTGAGGTGACGGAATGATCGGACAGCAAGAATCCACCGCAGCGTCACTTCGCGACGACTGGGGCCTCCTGGTCGGCGCGATCGATATCCATATTCATCACGGTCCGGACCTGTATCCGCGGATCCAGGACCCCATCGAGCTTGCGACCGAAGCGAAAGCCGCGGGCATGCGGGCCATTTGTATCAAGACGCACAACTTCCCGACGGTGCAGCTTGCGATCATGACGCGCAAGATCGTGCCGGGCATCGACATCTTCGGAAGCCTAGCGTGCAATTTACAGGTGGGCGGCGTCAATCCGATGGCGGTTGAAGCGGCCATCAAGTACGGCGCAAAGCAGATATGGCTTCCGACGATCGACTCCCGCAATCACGCGGTCGTCACCGGCTCCGTGGGCCAGCATGGACGCGGCCTGACAGTGAAGGGCGGAAATTCACAATACGCCCTCAACGTCCCCCGTCTCGATCTGCTGGACGGCGAAGGGGTACGGTCCGCGGAGATGCGGGAAGTCTTCCAACAGGTGGCCGATGCGGGCATCATCCTCAACCTCGGCCATACCTCCTACAGGGAGATGGTCGCCGTCGTCGGCCAGGCGAAGAGCCAGGGAGTGAAGAAGATCGTCTGCGACCATCCTTTCTTTTTGCGGCTTACGCTTGAGCAGCAGGTAGCCCTCGCGGACGAGGGCGTGGTCATCAACTTCACGGTTGGAGAGATTTTGCCGCGCTGGTGGCGGGCCTCCATGTCGGACTTCTCGAACGCGATCCGATCGGTCGGAGTCGCCAGGTCGGTGATATCGAGCGACTGCGGCCAGCTTCACAATCCGCCCATGGTCGAGGCCATGCGCATGTGCTGCCAGCTTTTGATCGAGGACGAATTCACGCACGATGAGATACGGACGCTGATCCAGCACAACCCGGGCGAATTGATCTACTCCTAGCAGGGGCCATGTCGTTCGGACGTCGATCGGGGCGGCGGCGCGTCGCCGCAGGCCCTGAGGGCGGTCGCGATCGCGCGCCGATTGCGCGTCCAGCTTCACCGGCAGCCCCGTCGATGATCTACATGATCGCGTGCGGCAGGAATCGCGACGTATTTCCGGTGATTGGATTCTCGTCCTCGCGGATCGACAGCCCGCACGGCACGTGATCGATCAGCCAGCTCCCGAGCACCGGATATTGACCGGAAAATTTCGGCAGCGGCGCCAGCGCCTGGCGGATGAAGCCTTCGGCGCCATATGGTCCCTCTTGCTCGACCACCGTCTCGCCTTCCCGGATCAGCGTGATGTTGGCGCCCTCGCGGGAATATATCGGCTTGCGCACGAACGAGGCCCCGAGCGTGGCGGCGTTCGGATCGTCCTCGAAAAAAGCCGGCAATAGATTGGGGTGCCCAGGAAACATGTCCCACAACAACGCAAGCATGCCCTTGTTGGAGAGGATGGCCTTCCATGGCGGTTCAATCCAGCGCGTTGAGGCTTTCGCGAGTTTTGCGCCAAATGCGTCGCGGAACATCCATTCCCAGGGATAGAGCTTGAATGCGAGTTCAATCGGGCGGTTGTCGAGATCGACGAAGTTGCCATCATCACGCCATCCGACCGCTTCGATATCGAGCAAAGTGGTCGACAGGCCAGCCTGTCGCGCGGTGTCTTCGAGATAGGCCAGCGTGCAGGCATCCTCGGCGTTTTCACTTGTCCCCGTGAGATGGAGATGCTTGCCGTTGCCGACCTTCTTCCAGGCCTCGATCAGGCGCTCATGAAGCGAATTGAACTGGTCGGCATGGGCCGGAAGGATGTGCCGCGCGATGCCCTGTTCGAGCCAGGTCCATTGAAACACCGCCGCCTCGAAGATCGAGGTCGGTGTGTCCGCGTTATATTCAAGCAATTTCGCCGGGCCTTGCCCATCGAAGGAGAGATCGAGCCGGCCGTAAAGGCTGCGCTCGTGGCGACGCCAGCTATCGCGGATCAACGGCCAGAATGCTCGCGGTATCTGCAGGCGCTGCAGCGCGAATTCGTTGTCGACCGCGCGGGCGACGACTTCAAGGCACATCGCATCGATTTCGCCGGTCGGAGTCTCGATCTGATTTTCGATTTCCTCGAGCGTGAAAGCATAGCAGGCGCGTTCGTCCCAGTAGCGCTCGCCGCCGATGGTGTGGAAATCGAATCCGGCCGCTTCGGCGGTAGCGCGCCAGTCGTCACGCTCTCGGCAGGTGAGGCGGCGCATAAAATACTAGCCTCCGAAATGCCCGGCGAACCCGTGCGCAAACGAACCGAAGCCGCCGCGCGTCACACTGCTCGACCCGGAAGCTGTGCCGGATGAAGAAGAGCTCGAACCGGAAGCCATACCCGATGAAGAATTCGACCCAAAATCGCCAAAGAAACTGCTGCGGCGCGACCAGCCACTGGATCCGCCGCCGGATGAATATCCCCGCGTCGTGCAATTGACAGCGGTTTGCGGCGAAGGGGAGGTGGCCATCCCCGGCGATGCCGGTGCGGCCATTCCCGGTGATGCCGGTTGGCAATTGTTGCGCGGCATCACCGCATAGGCGCCGCCGCCGATCGCGACCGTGCCCATCAGCAGCAGCGCGACATGGCCGGAGCGTTTCACCGGCGGAGCGGCGGCCGGGGCGACCGCCGGCTTGCGCTTGCCGAACTCGCTGGTAGGCGGCTTGGCCATGTTCAGTAGATCATGGAAGCGGCGTTGAGGGCGCCCGCGGCGAGCGAGGCAAGTCCGAGCCAGATCGCGGCGCCGAGTTCGCCGGCCGCGATCTTCGCCGACAGGTTCGGCACCGGAATCTTGACGATAAAGAACACCGCGATCTGGACCACCAGCGCGATCGCGCTCCAGATCAGGCAATCCACGATATTGGCGGAATGGGCGATGGCGCTGACCACCGGCAGCACGAAGCCGACAAGGCTGAGGCCGAGCGCAATGGCGGCCGCCGGATCATTGTCGCGGATCAGCTGGAATTCGTCGTGCGGTGTGATGCGGGTATAGACGAACAGGTAGGCGACCACGACCACGATGGCCGTGCAAAAATAGAGCAGGAACGCCGGCAGTCCGGCCAGGGATTGAAGGATCATGAGGGGTCCCCTGAGTCGCGAGACGGCAACGGTCGCATAACCCTTGTGTCGTCGCACGCGGATCGCCCGTTCAATCCCCAAAAACAAAAACCCCGCCATTTGCGGCGGGGTCCAGGTTCGGGAGGCGGAGCCTTACGGGCTCGGGGGTAATGCGCGATCAGGCGGGGATGCGCTCTTCGACCTCGTGCGGCTCGCGCAGCACATAGCCGCGGCCCCACACGGTTTCGATGAAGTTGCGGCCTTCGGAGGCGTTGGCGAGCTTCTTGCGCAGCTTGCAGATGAAGACGTCGATGATCTTCAGTTCCGGCTCGTCCATGCCGCCATAGAGATGATTGAGGAACATCTCCTTGGTGAGGGTGGTGCCCTTGCGGAGCGAAAGCAGCTCCAGCATCTGGTATTCCTTGCCCGTCAGATGCACGCGCTGGCCGCCGACCTCGACCGTCTTGGTGTCGAGATTGACCACGAGATCGCCGGTCTGGATCACCGACTGGGCGTGGCCCTTGGAGCGGCGCACGATCGCGTGGATGCGTGCAACCAGTTCGTCCTTGTGGAAGGGCTTGGTCATGTAGTCGTCGGCGCCGACGCCGAGACCCTTGACCTTGTCCTCGATGCCGGCGAGGCCGGAGAGGATCAGAATGGGTGTTTTGATCTTCGATACCCGCAACTGCTTGAGCACGTCGTAACCGGACATGTCGGGCAGATTGAGATCGAGCAGGATAATGTCGTAATCGTAAAGCTTACCGAGGTCGACGCCTTCTTCCCCGAGATCCGTCGTATAGACGTTGAAACTCTCGGATTTAAGCATCAACTCGATCGACTGCGCGACGGCGCTGTCATCTTCTATCAGCAGAACGCGCATGCCAGTCCCCTATAGTCGCCGCTCCGGGCGTCAGGTCGGCCGCACTTGCGGCACTCAAAACGCCTTTGAACAACTGATTCGGATCCTGACGGGATATGGTTAACAAAATCTGATTCGTGTGCGCAAGCTCTAACAGTGCAATTTTTGTCGAATCGCCCTAAGATATTGCTTCGAAGCAGCTTTTAGTATCCGTTCCCGTTCGAGTCCTACTTTAAGAGACGGGCCTAACCGACTCTCACGACTCGACCTTCTTTCTGACGGTCGAGCGTTCTCAGTCACCAAAGACAGTGACGTAATGATTAACGATGCGGGTAAACACGGAGTTAAGGGAGCGCCTAGAAAGCGTGAAAACTTAAGGTTTTCGCAATGAAGGCGCTCGCCGAACAGATTAGCGACATCGACGGCGTCAATATTTATGGCCGTGTGGTGGGTGTTCGCGGCCTGATGGTCGAGATCGCTGGCCCTATCCACGCGATGTCGGTCGGTGCCCGCATTGTCATCGAGACCGGCGGCAACCGTTTCATCCCCTCCGAAGTCATCGGCTTCTCCGGCAGCAACGCCGTGGTGATGCCGTTCGCCGGGCTTGACGGGGTCAGGCGCGGCTGCCGCGCCGTGATCGCCAATGCCGCGAGCCAGGTGCGGCCGTCCGCGGCATGGCTCGGCCGCGTGATCAACGCGATGGGCGAACCGATCGACGGCAAGGGCCCATTGCCCAACGGGCCGTCGCCGATGCCCTATCGCAATTCGCCGCCGCCGGCGCATTCGCGCAAGCGTGTCGGTGCGCCGCTCGATTTCGGCGTGCGCGCGCTCAATACGTTCCTGACCTGTTGCCGCGGCCAGCGGCTCGGCATCTTCGCCGGCTCCGGCGTCGGCAAGTCGGTGCTGCTGTCGATGCTGGCGCGCAATGTCGATGCCGATATCACGGTGATCGGCCTGGTCGGCGAACGAGGCCGCGAAGTGCAGGAGTTTCTGCAGGACGACCTTGGCGACGAGGGTTTGGCGCGATCGGTGGTGGTGGTTGCGACCTCGGATGAACCCGCTTTGATGCGGCGGCAGGCGGCTTATTTGACGCTGGCGATCTGCGAATATTTTCGCGATGAAGACAAAGACGTGCTGTGCCTGATGGATTCGGTGACGCGCTTTGCGATGGCGCAGCGCGAGATTGGCCTCTCAGCGGGCGAGCCGCCGACCGCCAAGGGCTACACGCCGACGGTGTTCACCGAATTGCCGAAGCTGTTGGAGCGCGCCGGACCCGGCACCGGCATCGGCTCGATCACCGGCATCTTCACGGTGCTGGTCGACGGCGACGACCACAACGAGCCGATTGCCGACGCGGTCCGCGGCATCCTGGACGGTCATATCGTGATGCAGCGCTCGATCGCCGAGCGCGGGCGCTTCCCGGCGATCAACATTCTCAAATCCGTCTCGCGCACCATGCCGAAATCGGCCGATCCGGCCTTCCTGCCGGTGATCACGCGGGCGCGGCAGATCATGGCGACCTATGCCGATATGGAGGAGTTGATCCGGCTCGGGGCCTACCGCGCCGGCTCCAGCCCGGAGGTCGACGAGGCGATCCGGCTGCATGACTCGCTCGAGGGCTTTCTGCGCCAGGGCAAGGACGAGGTAGCCGGTCTTAATGAGGGTTACCAAAAGCTTGCTCAAATCCTTACGTAATTTGGAAACGGAACGCTAACTTTGTCAGGCCATCATCCTCACCATACGAGTTGGTGTGCCGGTGGGACCCAGGGGGGATGCCGGCTTTGTCCCACGTTGAAATTGGGACTTCTGGGAGTATGAGTCGATGAAGTCACGTGAAACGCTGATCCGCCTGAAGAAATTTCAGGTCGACGAAAAGCGCCGAAGGGTCGCCCAGATCGAGGGCATGATTGCCGACTTCCAGCGCATGTCGGTCGACCTCGAGCGCGAAATCCACAGCGAACAGGAGCGCGCCGGGATCAACGATCCCTCGCATTTCGCCTATCCGACCTACGCCAAGGCGGCGATCCAGCGGCGGGAGAATCTCACCCGTTCGGCCGACGAACTGCGTATTCAGCTGGAAGACGCCAAAAGCCTGCTGGGCGAAGCCTTCGACGAACTCAAGAAGGTGGAACTGCTGGATGAGCGCGATCAGGCGCGCGAGCGGGCCGAAGAAAACGCCCGGGAACAGGCCGACCTCGACAGTATCGGCCTGATGCGCGCCCGGATCGGGGCCGTCGCCTGACGCTTGTTCCGCCGTATCTGCACCATCTGCCAAAACCCGGACCGTGAGGCCCGGGTTTTTTGTGATCATATTTCCACAGGGGCCCAGTTTCCACAGGGGGCTTGGCATCGCCGACTTGGTGGACGGATTTGGCCCAAGGTATGGTACGAGTTATTTGACCACCGCTTCGGTGATCAAAAGCGATTTTTGGGGACGCTGAATGCTGACGCCAGCTGAGCTGGTCTGGCTGATTGCCGCTGTAGCGAAGGGGGACGAGGCTGCTTTTGAGCGCCTCTATGCCGCTACGCGCGCGAAACTCTTTGGCGTGGTGCTGCGTATCTTGCGGCGACAGGATCTCGCAGAGGAAGTCGTTCAGGAAGCTTACGTCAAGATCTGGAGCAGTGCCGGGCACTTCAATCCCGGCCTGTCCTCGCCGATCACGTGGATGGCATCGATCGCCAGAAACCGCGCCATCGACGTGGTGCGCAAGCGCGGTGAATCGTCGATCGAAGAAGAACCTGCGGCGATGGAAGTCGCTGCCGATACGCCGGATCCGCTGGCGCGCCGGGAAATGACGGAAGAGTTGAAGCGGATGCTGGAGTGCGTCGGCCGCCTTGAGCCGGATCGGCAAAAGCTGGTGCTGCTCGCCTATTACAACGGCTGGAGCCGCGAGCAATTGGCGGCGAAGTTCGAGACGCCGGTGAATACGGTGAAGACGTGGCTGCGTCGCAGCATGATGGATATCAGGGAGTGCCTGGGACTCTAATGGCCTACAGCGAAGACCATATCGCGCTCGCCGCGGAATACGCGCTCGGCACTCTCGATGTCGATGAGCGGGCGCAGGTTGAGACCATGATGTCCGTCGACAAGGACTTCACGGCGATGGTCGAGGCGTGGGAGCACAAGCTCGGCGTCCTCAACCAGATGGTCGGATCGGTCGAGCCTCGGCCGGAAGTCTGGGAAAAAATCCGGGCCGCGATCGGGCATGCCGAACCGCAAGCGCCGCTGGTGATTCCGCAGGAAGCGCCGTCGATTTTCGCAGAGGCGGTCGAACCCGCAGCCGAGGTGGCGCCCTCCAACGTCATCGAGATGTCGGATAGCGCAAAACGCTGGCGCAGCGTGGCGTCGTTTACGTCGGCGCTCGCCGCTGCATTGGTCGCGTTGCTCGGCGTTCAGCTCGCTGCGCCGGATTGGCTGCCCGAAGGCCTTCGTCCGAAAGCGCGGATTCAAATTGTCGAGGCTAAAGCCCCGGCGGCATCAGCGGCATCGGCGCAATATGTTGCTGTGCTGCAGAATGGCGGCTCGCCCGCCTTCATCCTCACGGTTGACGGAGCGACCAAGAACTTCACCGTGCGCAAGGTCGGCGCGGCGGCCGAGGCAGGCAAGAGCTTTGAGCTGTGGCTGATCTCGGACAAGCTGCCAAAACCGCGTTCGCTCGGCGTGATCGGCGGCAGCGACTTCACCGCGCGGCCGGTGCTGTCATCCTATGACGCCGACACCGTCAACGCGGCTACCTACGCGGTGACGGTCGAGCAGGCGGGCGGCTCGCCCGACGGCAACCCGCACTCGACGCCGATCTTCACCGGCAAACTGATCGAGGCCGTTCCGGCCCCCGCACCTGCGCGCTGAAGCTTCACCGCCGGATTTTTTAAGTCCCCAAAAAGAGAAAACGCCCGTGGGGAGCGGGCGTTTTCAACTTGGGGTCTTATCGGGGTAGTTGGGGTCTTCTAATACTCACGAGGCGACTTTGGGGGGCTGGTAAAGCACCGCGTGAATTCACAAAATCATTAGCGCACCACCGAAGCCCCTGAACTTGTGATCGCCACCGGCTTGCCGGCTTTGATCACGCGTGCGGTCTGCGTATAGCTGTCGTCCGAGGTGCGAGCCGAGATTCCGAAACCTGCCACCGCGATACCTGCCACGAGCGCCACCACCACGATCTTGAGGTGGGTCGAACGATCCGCGCTGTAAATCGAATGGTTCATCGGAGCCTCCTGCCCACCGGCCACTTACGGATTTGTGTCGTCGGTCCGCGCGCCGGTTCAACATCTCTTGGCAGGAAACGTGGGGATTCGCCTTTCGGTTCCGAAGAGGCGATCACAAAGCGGTGAACAGACGTGATTGTTCGCGATCAGAATTCTTGGCGAAGTAGTCATAATTTGTAATTATTAAATGATTACAATGCCTTATATGGATGATTGCTGCTGTGAGCCGAAATGGCCGTTGATGTGCTCGATTGGATAAATCATTTGCCTGTGGCGAAAAAGCATCGCAGTCGCTGCTTCGTTTTTCCGTTTTGACGCGTTTTCTTTGCGCGAAGCGCAGCCTTCGCGGGAAAATGCCCTAGACGCTTCCGACCGTTTTCAGCCGGGCGCGGGGGTGGATTTCGGCCTGCGAGAGCACCGTTGTTTGCGACCTGAAGCGCTCCACCAATGAGCGCACGAACGGACGGATCGAGGCCGAGGTCACCAGCACCGGCGCCTCGCCTTCGCGGGCGGCCTGTTCGAACCGCTCGCGCACCACGGTCATGAACTCCGACAGTTTTGAGGGCTGCATCGCGAGGCTGCGCTCGTCGCCCTGGCCGATCAGCGACTCGGCGAAGGCCTGTTCCCATTTCGCTGATAGTGCGATCAGCGGCAGATAGCCGTTGTGGGAAGTGTTCTGCGCGCAGATCTGCCGGGCCAGCCGGGCGCGCACATGTTCGACCATGGTCGCGGGGTTGCGCGAGAACGCCAGCGCGTCGGCGATGCCCTCCAGAATGGTCGAGAGGTCGCGGATCGAGATGCGCTCGGCTAGCAACAATTGCAGCACGCGCTGGATGCCCGATATCGTGACCTGGGACGGCACGATGTCCTTGACCAATTCGCCCTGTTCCTTCGGCAGGTCCTTGAGAAGCTTCTGCACCTCGCCATAGGACAACAGGTCCGACATGTTGTTCTTGAGCAGCTCAGTGAGATGCGTCGACAGCACCGTCGCGGCATCGACCACGGTGTAGCCCTTGAGCGAGGCTTCTTCTTTCAGGCTGGCATCGACCCAGGTCGCGGGCAGTCCGAAGGTCGGCTCGATGGTGTGAATGCCGGGTACGGCGACCTGGCTGCCGCCGGGATCCATGACCATGAACTGGCTGGGCCAGATCCGGCCGGTGCCCGCATCCACTTCCTTGATCTTGATGATGTAGGTGTTGGCCTCGAGCTGCACATTGTCGAGAATGCGCACCGCCGGCATCACGAAACCCATTTCGATCGCAAGCGAGCGGCGCAGCGCCTTGATCTGTTCGGTCAGGCGGTCGGTGCCGTCGGGGCCGTTGACCAGCGGCAGCAGCGCGTAACCGAGCTCGATCTTGAGGTCGTCGATCTTCAATGCCGTCGAGATCGGCTCTTCGGCGGCGGCCGCGGCCGCCGCGGCATTGGCGGGAGCTGCGGCTGCGCTCGCTGCCGCCGCGGTCGCGGCGCGCTTGTTCTTGCGGGCCGAAATCGCGGCCGCGGCGGCACCGCCGCCCAATATCAGGAAGGGCAACATCGGAATGCCCGGCAGGGTCGCCAGCAGCAGCATTACGCCGGCCGACATGCCCAGCGCCTGCGGATAGCCGGAAAGCTGCTTCATCAGCGCCTTGTCGGCGGCGCCGCTGACGCCGGCCTTCGAGACCAGCAGACCTGCCGCGGTCGAGACGATCAGCGCCGGAATTTGCGTGACCAGGCCGTCGCCGACGGTGAGTAGCGTGTAGGTGCGCGCCGCTTCGCTGAAAGCCAGGCCCTGCTGGGCCACGCCGATGATGATGCCGCCGATGATGTTGATGAACACCACCAGAAGCCCCGCAATCGCATCGCCGCGCACGAACTTCGAGGCACCGTCCATCGCGCCGAAGAAGCCGCTTTCGTCTTCCAGCGCCTTGCGCCGTTCCTTGGCGACCTTTTCGTCGATCAGGCCGGCCGACAGATCGGCGTCGATCGCCATCTGCTTGCCGGGCATGGAGTCCAAGTGGAAGCGGGCCGCGACTTCCGCGATACGTCCCGAACCCTTGGTGATGACGACGAAGTTCACGATCACCAGGATCGCGAACACGATAATCCCGATCACGAAATTACCGCCCATCACGAAATTGCCGAAGGCTTCGATGACGTGGCCGGCGGCGTCCGTGCCCTCATGGCCGCGCGACAGGATCAGCCGCGTCGAGGCGAGGTTGAGCGACAGCCGCAGCATGGTCGAGATCAAAAGGATGGTCGGGAACGAGGAGAATTCCAGCGGCGCCTGGATGAACAGCGACGTCATCAGGATCAGGATCGACAGCGTGATCGAGATCGCGAGAAACAGATCGAGCACGATCGAGGGCAGCGGCAGGATCAGCACCACCAGGATGGTGAGAATGCCGAACGCCAGCCCGAGATCGCCTCGCAACAGGATATTGCGGATTTCACTGAAACTCGGGAACCCGCCTGAGGGGGCCCCTGCGCCCTGACCTGCCGTGACGTCGACCATTACTGCTGCTTCCCCCCGCGAATGCCGATCACGGGCGCCAAACGACTGCGCGGCGGCCGATGGGCCACCGTTTCGAAAGTGAGGCACCGCACTGGCGTCCACGGGTACTCCCCCGTTCTACGCGGCTGACGACACTCAACTTCTTCCACTCGGCAATTTTTGCCCAGTTTATGGTTAGGAAAGGGTTAACGGGGAGATTAACCCGTCATTTCCGGGCGAGCGCCAGCGTGTAGGATGGGTGGAGCGAAGCGATACCCATCAGACCATGAACCGGAATCGCTGAGCCCCAATCGGCTGTATACGGGAATGGGGCCGGCGATGGGTTTCGCAATGGCTCAACCCATCCTACAGAGCGGTGGGGGTTGTAGGATGGGTGGAGCGAAGCGATACCCATCACCTAGTCTATCGCATCATCGGAGCCTGCTGGCATGACCGGCTATCGTCGCAACTTCGTGGCCGGGGGCAGCTTTTTCTTCACCGTCAATCTGGCGGAGCGCCGGCTGAACGTACTGACGCAACATATCGATGAACTGCGCATCGCCTTTCGCGAGACGCGCCGGCGTCATCCGTTCACAATCGATGCGGTAGTTGTACTGCCTGATCATCTCCACACGGTCTGGACACTCCCCGAGGCCGACGCGGATTTTTCCACGCGCTGGCGGCTGATCAAATCGGCATTCTCACGCCGCCTCGCAACCGGCGAAAGGATTTCAGACAGCCGCGCCGCCAAGGGTGAACGCGGTATCTGGCAGCGGCGTTACTGGGAGCATACCATTCGCGACGAGAACGATTTCGCGCGTCATATCGATTACGTCCATATCAACCCGGTCAAGCATGGGCTCGTGTCGCGGGTGCGGGATTGGCCGTATTCGTCGTTCCATCGTATGGTGAAACTCGGAATCTATCCCGAGGATTGGGCTGGCGATATCACCGATTATGCCGGGGATTTTGGCGAGCGATCATAGCGCGTGTGGCGTGGTGGCGTAGGATGGGTGGAGCGCAACGATACCCATCACCATGATACGTGCAGCAGATGATGGGTTTCGCAAGAGCTCAACCCATCCTACGGGCTACCACCCACACCGACCCCGAGTCCGTGATAAGAGGTACGCCATGACATCTCTCTCGCAATCCGACTTGGAAAATTTGCGGACTGACGCAAGCAGCTTGGCGACCTCGGCATTTGTCGGAGTTCTGGTAGGCTTTGGGTCGATGATATTGCACTTCTCTAATGGATCATCGGTACTCTTGCAGTGTGTATTTGAGGTGTTTGACGGTAGGCTCTTGCAGTCCGGCCATGGCGCGTCTCCAGGAACTTCAGCAATTCTTTTTGAGTTTTTCAACGAGCAGGTCGCTAGTGTTAACGTTGATACGGTCGGCCAGTTGACGTTCAACTTTGGCGTAGAGAGAGGGTTTCGAATAATTCCAGATGGTTCAGGATTTGAATCCTACGTGTTACGAACTTCGAAAGGTGTTTTTCCAGTTTATTGAGCCGGCCGACATTTTGTGAAGGAGTGAAGCTCGTAGGATTGATTGGGGTGCATGCGATGCCAAATCGCGTCGTGGTTTCACGATTAGGAATTACGGTGCCTAGGGCGGTTTAGCCGAAGGCGTAACCCGCCGCGGTGAAGAAGAAAGAAGATGGCGGATTACGCCTTCGGCTAATCCGCCCTACGGGCTGCAGAACCCAATGTATGACGCGTTCGGCAATTTCGAATACGGCGCCACAGGCGCGGCGGCAGGCTACTCCAATAGGACGTTGACGGGCATGGGTGACCTACTGCACGGAGGCACGAACAACCCGATCAATACGCAAGATATCACAAGCGGAGCGAACGCGATCAACAACGGGGGCACGCTGTCGACGATCGATTCCAGCCAGATCGGCAATGTCGCTGCGAACGCGAATAGCAACGGCGGCAACACTGGCCAAGTCGGTAGTGGAGGCGGCGGCAAATAATGGTGAACCGGCGGTGGATTATGATTGGTGTTGCTGGGTTTCTGGCCTTGGTGTTGGTTTTAATCACATGGCGTTGGCTGTTTCCGCCGTTCCCTGATGAACAGCACGTAGTCACGCTCTATGCCGCACACGAGGAAGAATTCGCCGCGCTCACCAAGATGATTCAGAATCATTGTGCTGGGCAGTTGACACCGGAGGCGGCAGCGGCCGCCAGCCGTATCGACCGGCGAATGCGCATAGCTTGTGATTACGATGGCACCGTGCGTTTCATCTTGGGTGTGCGCGGACTTATGACAATCGGTCCCGAGCAGATCATAGGCCTCACTTACGTCCCGGGTGATCCCGAGCGAAAGGGAAGCGTCGTGACCGCGTTAGGGCCGCACATGCAGGACGTCGGCAACGTCTACCTACGCCAGGTCGACAACCATTGGTACGTGTTCACACAGAATACGGACTGACACAAACAATATGCCTATGTCTATAAATATCGCTGAACGAATTACGGTGACAGAGTTACAGAATTTCGGTGACGAATTACGGCGAATTACGGAATTACGGTGACAGTGCACTAATTGCGGTGCTGCAGATTAATTAAGTGCACTGTCACAGTAATTCCCACCAACAGCCGACATCCACGAAGTCTACGAAATGCTTGAGAGAGGCAAAGATCAGGGCGTGTGGTTGTTTCAAGAGGGCTATGCTGATGTTCCGGAAGTCTCCCGGCCGACGCCAATCTGAAATCCCTAGATTTCCTAACCTCCAATTGCACATCTGAACCCGCTGCTGGGCACGTCGTCCACTAACCATGCCGCGCCGCACCACATCCTGTTGCGCTGCATCTGCATGCCCAATATCGCGCCATGGCGCTTGACCTGATGGCAGCGGCCGACGAAGTTGCGGCCGCCGTGGAAATTGCTTCTCCTTCCAGCCGAAATTCGACGCTGTTCGTCCCCGATTCGCGCCGGGCATGGACGCGTTTGGCCGTGGCCGTGCTGATCGGCTCGCTCGGTAGCGTCGGGATGTGGTCGGTCGTGGTGGCGCTGCCGGTGGTGCAGACCGAATTCGCGGCCTCGCGCGGCACCGCGTCACTCGCCTTTACGATGGTGATGCTCGGCTTCGGCGCCGGCGGCGTGCTGACCGGGAAAATCACCGACCGTTACGGCATCGTCACGGCCATTGGGCTCGGCGTCGGTCTGCTCGGCCTTGGCTATATCGGGGCGGGCATGTCGCCGTCGATCTGGCAATTCATTATCACGCATCTTGTCATCGGGCTCAGCGCATCGGCGACGTTCGGCCCGCTGATGGCGGAAGCCTCGCACTGGTTCAGCCGCTACCGCGGGCTTGCGGTCACCATCGCCGCCAGCGGCAATTATATAGGCGGCACGATCTGGCCGCCGCTGGTGAATTTCGGCATGGAGACGATCGGCTGGCGCACCACCCATATCGCGATCGGCATCTTCACTGTGATTGCGATGGCGCTCGCGCTGGTCTGGCTGCGCGTGCTGATGGGGGCGGGAACGCAGCGCAGCCACGTCGATGCGGCGCCGCCGCGGGTCGATCTGCGGCTTTCGACCAACGCCCTGACCGTGATCCTGTCGATTGCCAGCATCGCCTGCTGCGTCGCGATGGCGATGCCGCAGGTCCATATCGTCGCCTATTGCGGCGATCTCGGCTATGGCGCGGCGCGCGGCGCCGAGATGTTGTCGCTGATGCTCGGCTTTGGAATCATCAGCCGGATCGGTTCGGGGTTCCTGGCCGACAAGATCGGCGGCATCCGCACGCTCCTGATCGGCTCGGTCGCGCAGGGCGCGGCGCTGTTGTTCTATCTGTTCTTCGACGGTCTGACCTCGCTCTACATCATCTCGGCGATGTTCGGCCTGTTCCAGGGCGGCATCGTGCCGAGCTACGCCATCATCGTGCGCGAGGCGATGCCGGCGTCGCAGGCCGCCACCCGCGTCGGCATCGTGATCTTTGCTTCGGTGTTCGGGATGTCGCTCGGCGGCTGGGTGTCCGGTGTGATCTTCGACTCCACGGGCTCCTACGCGGCGGCGTTCCTCAACGGGCTCGGATGGAATTTGGTCAACGTCACGATCATGGTCACGCTGTTGATCCGCTCGCGGCAGCGGCTGGCATTAGCGTAAAGACTTCGCTCGAAAACGCTTCATGCCGGTTCGCCGGTCTTGCGCAGGACGCAGCCGCTGATCTTGATGCTGCCGTCGGGCTGCTGCTCCAGCGTATACAGCGCCTGCCACGGCACGCCCTCGGCATCGACGATGTGGACAGCTTGCGCGATCTTGCCGTCCGCGGCGCGTCCCTCGCCGAACTCGAAACTCTTGTGGCGATAGATCGGCGTGTAGGTGCGCTGGACCATGCCGAGAAAAATATCGGCCTGCGGGAACATGTTTTGAATCGCGGGGGAGGCATAGGAATAGGCCGTCGCGGCATCGTCGCGGCCGAGCGCCTCGGCCTGGGAGCGGATGATGCCTTGCGCGGCGGCGACGTCGTCTCCCGCGTGGACGGGAGCCGCGAGACCGAGCAGCAGGGCGGTCAGCAAAATCAGGGCGCGCATGCGGGGAACCCTCCATTGAGCTGTTACGCTTGGCGGGCTGAATAGTTTCAGCGCCGAGCGGTCAGGTTATCCCAGCAAGTATCGCGCCATCATTTCAGATTTTGCCTGGCCTCCGGATTGCCCAGCGCGGCGGCTTTCTCGAACCATTGCCGCGCGATCCTGGCGTCGCGGGGAACGCCGCGGCCGGCGCTGTAGAGCACGCCGAGATCGTTCATGTTGGAAGCATCGCCAAGTGCGATGCCCTGCTCGAACAATTGGCGCGCCCGTGCATAGTCGCGCGCAACGCCGCTCCCATACATATACATCAGGCCGAGATTGTTCATGCCCGCCGGCACGCCGGCATCGACGGCGGCCTGATACAGCCGGCGCGCTTCCTCCAGATCTTTCCTGACGCCGTGGCCGTGCTCATATTGCCAGCCGAGATCGACCATTGCGATCGGCTCGCCCGCCGCTGCGCCCTTGGCGTACCAGCGTGCCGACTCGTCGTAGTTGCGAGGCACGCCAGAACCGGCCTCGTAGAGCGCGCCAATGTTATTCATCGCCATGCCATAGCCGGCGTCGGCGGCTTGCTGGTAGAGCCGCCGCGCTTCGGCAAAATCTTTCCGCGCGGTCGCGATGCGTCCCGCCTCGAAGGTAAATCGGATCACATCGGGATATTGCGCGATCGCGTCGTTGCAGGCCTTGGTCGCGGCCGGGATGTCGATCTTGTCAACTTCGAGGCCTGCGATACTGGGCGCGTGCCCGGTATCGTAAGGCATTCCCGCCAGCCGGTCGCAATCGGTGATGAGATCGCGGCGCAGGCTCGGATTGTCGTCCGGCGGCGACAGCCGCGCCTCCACGATCGGCGGCGACGTGCCAGCGGGACCCACCGGCTGGCTGTTGGCAATCGGGGCGGGCTTGCCGGCGAAATAGAAACTGCCGGAAATTGGCGAAGACGACACCCAGGGCAATTGCGAGCCGCCGGTGGACTTCTGCACCGCGAGGCCGACCTCGTTGAAGGTCCTGAACAGGCCGTAACCGGGCTGCTGCATCGTAGCCGCCAGCGCCCTGGTATAGGGACTGTGGCCGTCGACGCCGTCGAGCGAGACGCTGCGCGGCTGGGTCGCGAACGAAATCAACGTTCCCGGCGGGGCCTGCATTTGCGCCAGACCGCCGGTCTTCGAGCGCACCCCGATGCCCCTGAACGGGTTGTCGCGGCAGGCATCGAGCAGCACAAGATTGATCCGGGCGCCGGACTTTTCCATCTGGTCGAGGATCCCCGATGTGCCGACCGCCTGTGCAAACACATCGCCTTCGTCGAGCGGATGGGCATCGACCGGGACCAGATAATTGAGGCCATGGGTCTCGACGCCGTGGCCGGCATAATAAAACAGCGCGACATCGGCGCCGGCCAGTTCATGGCCGAAATCCTGAAGGGCCTTGTCGAAGCCGGCTTTGTCGAGGTCCAGTTCGGCGCCGCCGCCGACCACGAAAAAACCCAGGGACAGCAGGGTGTCCGACATCAGTTTGGCGTCGGCGGTGGGGTTGGGCAGTACAGGCACGGCCTTGTAGGCCGAATTGCCGATCACCAGCGCGACGCGTTTTTCGGCGTGCGCCGCCGAGCCCATGGCGGTGCACATCAGAAATGCCGCGAACAACAATCGCGACATGATGCCGATCCGACCCGCCCCAGCCATGACACCGCCTCCGCCGGCAGGGCTCTTTCCTGCCGCCTGTTGGTCTTGCCAGCGCTCGATTTGGTTCGATAGGCCCTGCGCCCGGTTGACAGCCTCGTAGTTTCGGTAGGCGAAAGCAACGAATCAGCTAGAATCGCGCAGTTCACCCGTGCTTCGGTTATCGAGGGACGTCTTGACAGAGACCTCTGATCTAGAAGTCATCCTGCGGTTTCTGCATCGATTTGCGGACCTGATGTCGAACGGCTCCAACTCGGAAAACCTGCTCCGCGCCGCGGCACTCCTCGAAGCCAATGTGCGGCGGGCCAACGAAGCCGAAGAACTGCTTCGGCAGGCGCGCTCCAGCAACGCCAGCATCGAGCAGCAACTGGCTGCGTTTTCCCGCGACGGCCACGTCCACGTTCCGGTTTCCATCCTCAAGCTCGCCGCATCGCAATTCCAGGCGCTCTCCCGGGCCTTCGAGAATTCCGGCAACGTCGTCTCGCAGGCGATGTGCGCCGCCAGCGCATCGACGCTGGACCGGATTCTCGAGACGAGTGCGCCGCAGTTGTCGCTGTCAAGAAGCGAGCAAACAAGTCACTAGTTCGATCGGAACGAAGTCCGGACGACCCGGACTAAAATCTCTCGATTGGGGCTTCCATTGAGCGCAGGCTATAGCCGCATGCGGTTGGCGCAGATGGGCGCTGATCGCTTTAATGCCGTTGGGGCTGACGCCTACCGTGGCGGTGAATTGAATACCGCGCAGGACCGCCATCGCGCGGTTGCAGCGCAAGATTGCCATTTGGTCCTCACGGGAGGATGCTCTCTGACTGTATGGTGATTTGAATTAAAGCGACCTTTAGAAATTGCTTCTCGGCTTCGTCGCGTTTTTTATCGATGGTGTCAGCAAACGCCTGATCGAACAGCTGGGAATTGCTTTCGAATTGGTCCGTAAAATATTGTTGGCGAATGCGTCGGCTAGAAAGCCATTTTACAGATGTGAAAGACGGCGGGCTTGGTTGCCTTCTGTACTGCTGCAGTTTTCTGAACAATTGACCCATGCGATCTCCAATCGACCGAACGAGTTTCTTTGAGGAGATGTTTGCGGGCCGGAATTTTGCCATAGCGAGTTACTGATCACATTCTGCCTTTAGTTGTCTATCCAAAAGCCGTGTCGTGGGAGTGGAACAGCTAACCCCTGGTTCGTGGGTCCAATAGTCTTTTGGCGCGAAAGTGGGAATTTCGACCGAGAAAAAGACGGCGAAGCGAATCCGACTGACAGCTCGGTTAGCTACAGTTGTCCTTGCGGAACACACGATCGGTACGCGATTGCACGATCAGCCAGCGCTCGCCTTCGGCCGCTTCAAGTTAAGCCGCGAAATCAGATTGAGACGCGACGCCTGGATGTGATGACGCATCGCCCGCTCCGCTCCGTCAGCATCTCGCGCGAGCAGGGCCGCGGCAACCTTGCGGTGTTCTGCCATGGCGGCTTTGGCTCTGTTGATGTCGATGCGGGCCCGGGCGCGATAAATCCGCAATCGGTAATAGACCGTCTCCAGCAGAAGCTTCTCCAACTGCTCGCAGCGCGACGCCTTGATGATCCTAAAGTGGAAATCCTCGTCGTCTGACGCAAGGTACGTCTCTGCGTTCGGGCCACAGCGCGTCTGTTCGAGCGCGAGGAGCTCGGAAAGTGCGGCGATTTCCGCCGTGGTTGCGTTCTCGGCCGCGAGGCGCGCAGCCATCCCTTCGAGCGCTTCCCGGACGTAGAAAAGCTGCTCCAGAGTCGAGCTGCTTAATTCGATCACGCGCGTGCCCAATCGCGGGGTTCGCGTGACCAGTTTGCCCTCGAGACGGCCCAGAGCCTCCCGCAAGGGGATCCGGCTGATGCCGAGTTTTGACGCCAATTCCGTCTCGGACAATTTCTGGCCCGGCGCGTACTCGCCCGATGTGATCGCCTCGACGAGCCGATCGAAAGCCGTGTCGGAAACCGAATTACTTTCGATCGGACGGAGCGCGCTCATGATAGGTCTGCCGGGCCGGAATGCAGCGGCCGCGCTTTCGAAGTTGTTCCCGATTTCATCTGCCAACCTGTTCTATCCATTTGCAACGCGCCGGGCGATTGCCGGGTCGGGCTTTTCAACTGGCGCGGCCAGGCAGTCGCAATCGATCTCTTTGACCGTACAGTATCCGAGATGGGCCATGGTGCGATCGATCTCGTCACGGAAGATGCCGATGGCGCGGGCGGCGCCTGCCTCGCCACCGACGGCCGTGCCATAAAGCATGGGCCGGCCGATCAGCACCGCCCGCGCGCCCAGCGCCAGCGCCTTGACGACGTCGCTGCCGCGTCGCACGCCGCTGTCCATCAGCACCGTCAGCCGATGGCCAACCGCTTCGGCGACCTGCGGCAGCACATCGATCGGCGCCGTCGTGCTGTCCAGATTACGCCCGCCATGGTTGGACACGACCACCGCATCGGCGCCGCAATCGGCGGCCTTGACGGCGGCGGCCGCGTTCATGATGCCTTTGACGATCAGCGTCTTCGGCCAAATCCTGCGCAGGACCTTCAGATCGTCCCAGGTCAGCGAGTCGTTTCGCATCATTCCCTTACCCATCGGGGCTGCGGTGATCCGGTTTTTGAGCTCCGCGGGATAATTCTCGTAGCGCGGCAAGCCGCCGCCGAGCGTGTAGCGGCCGAGCACGCCGACCATCCAGCGCGGATGCCGCATGACATCGACGATGTTACGGCGGGAATAGGTGAACGGCACGGTGAAGCCGTTACGCAGATTATATTCGCGATTGCCCGACACCACGCCGTCTACGGTGACGACGAGCGCTTCGAAGCCGGCGTCGCGTGCCCGCGCCACGAGCTTGTGCGACATGGCGCGATCGGGCCACATATAGAGCTGAAACCACAATTGCCCGGGAGCTTCTTCGGCGATCCGCTCCATCGCGGTCATCGATCCCGTTGCAAGCGTGAACGGGATTTTGGCGGCGGCTGCCGCCCGCGCCAGTTCAAGTTCGCCCTGATACCACATCAGGCCCGCGGTGCCGCACGGCGCGATCGCGATCGGCATGGCCTGACGCTGGCCGAACAGATCGATGGCCTGGTTGCGTTTGGACACGTCGACCAGCGGGCGTGGGTTAAGCTTGATGCGTTCGAACGCCGCCCGGTTGTTGCGAAGCGCGATTTCATCCTCGCTGCCGCGGTCGACGAATTCGAAGATGCCTTTGGGAACGCGCCGCTGCGCGATAATGCGCAGGTCCTCGATGTTGTAGGCGCCCAGCGTTTGATCGGTCATCATTGTTCTCCCGTGACCGAGATCAGCCTTCGAACTGCAGGATGTTCAATCCGCCGTTCTGGTCGGTCAGGAACATCAGCCCGTTCGGATCGACGAAACAATCGTTCGACTGGGTCACCAATGCGCGATTGGGGCGCGGATCGATCAGGCTCGTTGGGTTAGGCGGCACGTAATAGGCGATTTCCTTTGGCCGGAATTGATCCTTGATGTCATAGACCCTGACGCCGGCGTTGTAGTAGGTCGCGAAGATGAAGTTCGAGTCCTGAAACGAGCCCGGCCGCATTTCATGCAGATTGTGCGGACCGAAACTGCCGCCCTTCGCACAATAATCGGCTTCTTCCGGCAACGGGAAAGTCGCGATGCTGATCGGATTCGACGGGACGCGGATGTCGTACATCCACATGTAGCGGAACCCGTCCTTGCAGTGATCGGATGTCGGCTCGTCCGCAAGCACGAGCAAGTTGCGATCCGGCAGCGGCAGCGGAGAATGCGTACCGCCCCCGAACGGCGGGTCGGTGTTGCGATGAACCAGGAGTTTGGGCCGCGTGGGGTCTGATACGTCCATGACCGTCAGACCACCGTCACGCCACGCGCCGTAGGCCAGGCCGTTGGCAACGACGACGTGATGCAGCGCATAGCGGCGTCCGGTCCGCCAGGTGGGAGTTTCGCCCCCGCCGGTCCACATGCCCGGAATCCAGCAACGGCCCACGACTTTCGGCTTGGTCGGATCGATCAGATCGACGATCGCCAGGATATGATCGGTGAAATCCGAGAAGTGGATCGAGACATAGGCGTAGCGTCCGCCGGTGTACCAGATGCGTTGCGGTCCAAGGCCGTCGATGGGCATGAAGCCGATTTCAACGGGCTTCTCCGGCTTGGAGATATCGTAGACGCGAATGCCGGACGTGAAACGGTCCAGCTTGCCTCTGAGCGCTTCGGCCGGTGATCCGTTGAAGTAGACGGTGCCGTCCTCGGCAAACTCCTTCATCCCCCACACGCTCGGCGCATTCACCGCCAGCAGCAGATCGCCGTGGGCATTGAGGTGAAACGCGCGCGTATTCGGCGGGCAGGCGATGAAGTCGACCACTTTCGGGTTCTTCGGGTCACGGACATCCAGCGTGGTGATGCCGTTGGCGAAGCCGTGACCGATATAGGCGTAGCCCCGCTGCACCATGACTTGCACGCCGTCGGGCTTGCCACCGAGGTCGGAGTGCGCGACGAATTTTATGTTTTTCGATGCAGCGGGCTTCATTCTTTATCCTTCGATTTTCTTCTGGCCGGTAATTTCTTGGATTTGCCCGGCTTCATGATTTGGCTGACGCTATTTGGCTGGTGCTGGCGTCAGCATGGCATTGGCGCGTACCTCGCGATATTGCTCCTCGGAAACCGGTACGGCGTCACGCTTGCCGAGGTCTTCAATCCGCAAGCGATAGGTTTCGCGCGCGGTCAGGGCCGCGATGGCCGCCACGACCGTGACGGCGAACGCGACGCAACCCACCGTAACTGGAATATAGGCCGAACCCGGCGGCGCGACCGACACGAAGATCGCCGGCAGCAGTGCGGTGGCGGCGGTTCCGACATTCTGTCCAATCGCCATCGCCGTCACACGAACGCGCGTCGTGAACAACTCGGGGAAGAAGGCCGGGAACACGCCGTTGTGTCCCTGATAGCAGACGCCCCACATCAGCATCGAGAAGAACAGCATCATCGGAACGTTCTTGATGCTGATCGAATAGAGATAGGCAAACGACAACAGGCCGCAGCAAAGGCACGCCGCGACCACCAGCGGCTTTCTTCCGATCTTGTCGGAGAGATTGCCGGCGAACGGAATCACCAGCACGGCGACAGCATTGCCCAGCAGCGGTATCCAGAGGAAAAGCTCCTTCGGCAAGCCGATCCCGTAGGCGGGCTGAACGGCATAGGCTGCGCCGAAGATCGTCGTCACCGACGGAATGACATTCATGGCGGCGATGCAGGTCACGCGCAGTATGTCATCCCAGCTTGTCGTGACCGCTTCGATGAACGGCACTTTGGGGACCTCGCCACGCTGGCGCTGGGCGTCGAAAGCGGGTCCTTCGTTGACCGACTTGCGGATGATCCAGGCGGCGAGCAGAACGAAGCCGCTGAGGAAGAAGGGGATGCGCCAGCCCCAGGCGTTGAAGTCAGCCGAGGGCATATAGGCGGCGATCGGCAGGAAGATCGCAGCCGCCAGGATCTGGCCGGACTGCACACCTTGCGTGGTGAAGCTCGCGAAATATCCCCGCCTTCCGAAGGGCGCATGCTCAAGAGACAGCGAACTGGACCCCGAAATCTCGCCGGCGACCGCAAATCCCTGGATCAATCGCAGAATGATCAGCAGGAGAGGAGCCAGCAGTCCGACCTGGCTATACGTCGGCAGAAAGCCGACGGCAACGGTCGAAAGCCCCATCATGAACATGCAAAGCACCAGCACGCTCTTGCGGCCATGCGTATCACCCCAATGGCCCAGGAAAATGGCCCCGAGCGGGCGCGCGACATAGCCGACGCCGTAGGTTGCCAATGAGGCGAAGATTCCGGCCGTCGGATTGTCCGACGGGAAGAAGATCTGCGGAAAGACGAGGGCCGAAGCCGTCGCGAAAATGAAGAAGTCATAGAATTCAAGCGTCGAACCGATCCAGCCGCTGATGGCGGCCTTCCTGGGTTGGTGTCCAGATCCCGCATCTGCCTGCAAAACAGCCATTTTGTTTCCCCCGTCGTTTTGATTTTCGTATAGTGTATACAGTAAACAACGTAAGACAAGCGCTTCTTGGCCCTTATTCATCTTGCCCAAGCTCTTCTAGGCCAACGATGGACGCCTGCATCTATCGTATCGGGCTTAGCGCGAGATCATCGCCTAAGACGATGTCGATAAACCGTGTCCATGCTCAACGAATGAACGAAAAGCGCGTCAGAGCCTGTGAGAGCCGTGGCTATCTGATCTGGCGGTGGAGACGGCCCCAAAGACCCGCGGGTGTCGCGCGCGAAACTGGTGCGGGAACGCCGCTGGGGCCCCGTTGAACACCTCAGCGGTCCCTGTATCGCCGACGCGCGGTATTCAATTCTAAGCACACCCTGCTGCGGCTCGCAGAGTCCAGGGGGCGCAAGAAGGCGGATGCTGTTGACGAGCACTTCGCTCGGTACAACACGGCCTCCCAGCGTATTCCATCTCAATCGAGGGGCGGTTCGATGCAGTCAAATCGATTGCGCTTCGAACGAGACGGATGGACGCGCGATAGATCAGTGAGGGGACGCTCCCGATTCCGACGTGACGTACACAAGCGACGGCAGTCGTTCGGTTCACTCCGAGGCGTTGCGCTTTCGGTTAGCGCCGTTTGCTGGCCATGCTCGATCCAGCTTGCACCATCGATTGAGTGGTCGGTCGGCACGGCGAGATCGCCCACCACACCACGGGATGCGAGCTTTGCAGCTTGGACGATCTCCTTTGAGGGAGCGAGACTTTAGGAGTAGACGCGCGCCCTGCGGGCGGCCGGTTAGGGTTAAACTTGTTATTAAATTGACGCGATAAAATCGTTTAATAAAATAAAATCCATAGTCGAAAAACATAATAAACGCGCTTTGCAGATTGCCGAAGAGAGAGATTGATTAATATGAGTTCTCGGGGCCAAATAAAAACCAGGCGCCGTTTTAAGGGGCTATCTTTTCAGGAAGGCATTCGGGACCTTGCTCAGCAGTTTGCTGAACTCAAACGTCTCCGTGCCGAAGTTCGAGAAGCAGAACAGCGTCTTGAAATCGCAGAACGTCAGCGTTCGGATCTGACGAGCAAGAATGAATAAGGTAACATAGAGCGTGCCCGAGTAAATTTTGTCTGTCAGTGCAATCCCGGACGCGTGCGATCTGTGCCGATCAATGGGACCGAACGTCGCGGTTGCTGCCGGCCGAACGCTCGGCCTGCATCGCCGGCAGTAGCGGCCCCGTTCGGTTGCTCAGGCTGATTGGCAATGGCAATACGGTTCATCTCCGTGTTTCTCCGGTATGGCCTGAAATTGGGTACTCTGGTAGGTTGCGAATGAACTCGGATATTCGGAAATTTCTTCGGTCGATCGTCGTGCGCGCCCTAAAAAGATCGCTCTTGCTATGTCGGGGATCGGACAATCCGCGACGTAATGCGCAGTTGAAAGGGAAGCGGGATTGGCGAAGATGGTTTGAACCTAATTTAATCCGGGTTGTCTAAAAGGTACGAGATTTGCTTAACCTCCAAAGAGTCATATTTAAAGTAAGGGGGTAATTATGAAGCTGGTTCAGATTAATAAATTAAATAATCATTCGGTCTCGCACTCTTTGAGGACGCTGAAGGCGGCAAAAAGCCAGCTCTCTTTGCCGGTGGACGAGGATTCAACGCCTTCGGCGTTAATGGCGCAGATCAGACTATGTGACGTGTTGCTGGGTGAAATTCGAACGATCGGCGCTTGTTTGGCGAACGGCTTGTATCGCCAGGACATGATCAGGCGGCGCCTTATTGTCACGAGCCGTCCGCGCGCCGTTCAGCATTCAAAATTGTCGCCCCACAACGAGCGGCGGAATCGACTGCGAGCCCGCGTCTAGGAACAGGTCGGTTCCCGGCGATGATGCGTGACATTTAACATCGGCCTCGCTTGCGCGAGTAGCCGGCAGAAAACTTCTGGCGTCTAATTGCGCGCAATGCCTGTTTTTACCGTGGTTTTGTCCAGATTGCTGATCTTGAATTCGTCCAACTGGTGCCCGGCTTCAAGCGCGGCGACCAGCCACCTGGGCTGTTTTCCCCTGCCGGACCATGTTTCCAAAGGGGACTGAGGATTGAAGTATTTAGCCAGGACTTTTGGATATTTGCGGCGTGGCGCGCGATTTAATCTGGCTGATTGCGGAGAACTTCTTTCGTCCCGGATTTTTTCCGCTCGATTCAGTTTCGCGAGGCGTGTCTCCAGCTCGCGTTTTTCCACGACCATTTTTTCGGCCAATATTCTGGTAATTTCTTCATGAATGAGCCAGAGCTCATCAAATTCCATCGCATGAAGTTCCGGTTTGCGCATCGCGCTCTCTCGCAACTGTTTTAGTGCGGCCGAAATGGCGGTATTCGGATCATCTGCAGAATCGCAACCGCCGGGTGATTGAATTCAGCGAATCATCTTAAATCGGGATTATATGTAACACTTAATTGAATGTTTTGCGAATCATCTTAACTGGATTATTTGGATTATATGTGTTTTATCCCCAGACGGTAGTTTTTGCGCCCCGAGGGGTATTAGCAAATAACTGCGGCATAAATGCAAAAAATAGTTGCATTATTGAGTGTCCCGCCATCACGGGGTTGCTCTCGGGACGGTTGCGTCGCAACACGCGTAAGTTGTCCGAGGTGTTGGTATTGTCGGCCCGCGATTGCGGAGTGAGGATGGAGGCGTCAGTCATTCGTCCGATGGCCGCGCTGATCGCGTCGGATTCGGGTACCTGCGCGGTCAGCGGGAACGACTCGCTTGCATCGAGAGTCTTCTGGTAATAGGTTCGCGAAACTTTCAGCAGGTCGGTATTCGGTATGGCAATGAAGAAGGTCGATCTCGAAATTATGTCGGTTGACGATCTCTGGTCGCTCCATGAGACTGTCAGCAAAATTTTGTCAACGCGAATAACGACAGAAAAGCATGAGCTTGAGCGGCGTTTAGCCGTTCTCAATCGCGGTCGTCTGGCAATCGAAGGCGCGACAGATTTCAACGTGCAGGGCGCCAATGGTAAGATTCGGCGTAAGTACCCGCGCGTATTTCCAAAGTATCGTAATCCACAAACCCCGTCTGAGACCTGGTCAGGCCGCGGCAAGCGACCGCGCTGGTTGGTCGCTGCACTGAAGAACGGTCGCAAGATTGAGGATTTTCAAATCAGCGACGCTGCGGGGTTGAAAAGCCGGCGGCAACGAGCCTAGCTTCGGGAAGCCTTTACGTTCCGTGGACCGCGGCGACAAGGGCGCTTTCCAGCCTACGAAAATACCACATTGTTTCAGTCACATTGGTTCAATTCGTGTCTGGTGCTTAGCGCATCGGGGGCGTTCATTTCGACGAATAAATGAACCATAAAGAATGCGCTCTTAACCAAGAGCGCGGTTTCCTTTAGTTAAAGCGCTGAGGCGACTGTACTCTGAGGCTTGGTTGCAACCTTGCGCAGAGGCAGTCGTGGGTAATACGGATTGGAAACGCGTTGAGGCGGAGTTGGGTATGACGGGGCCTGATATGGCGCGGCGCAGGCGGCCGCCGGACAGGTCGGGCGGCGAGATCTCCGGAATATCAAAGGATGATTCCGAGGCTATTCTAAAGCATATTGCGGATGCGCTTTATCCTAAAAGCGACCGGAACTGATCACGTCCTGCCGGTGTTTTCTGCCGCGCTAGTAGGCATTGCGTGCGCGCAATACCTCGATCGGTGTCTGCAGCAGGATTAAAAAATCGAGTTTGAAACTCCAGTTGTCGATATACCAGAGATCGAGGTTCACGCGCTGCGCGATCGATGCCGCGGTGGGCGTGGCGCCCCGACAGCCGTGCACTTGCGCCCAGCCCGTAAGTCCGGGCCTTACGCGGCTACGAAACGCATAATTCTGAACAATCTTGTTGAACTGATTATCGTGGGCTACGGCGTGCGGCCGGGGCCCCACCAGGGACATGCTGCCATCCAGTACGTTAAGCAGTTGGGGTAACTCGTCAACGCTTGTCCTGCGCAGCCACCAGCCAATACGTGTTACCCTTTTGTCAGCAAGCTGAGCCTGCACGATCGAGGGGCCATCCTCCAGTACCGACATCGTACGAAATTTGAGAATCTGGAAACGTCTGCCGTTGAAGCCGCAGCGCTGTTGTTTGAACAGGATGGGCCCTGGCGAGTCGAGCCTGATGGCAATTGCCACGATCGCAAGGATCGGGAGCAGTGCTGTCAGAGCGATGCCGGCGACCAGCACGTCGATACCTCGCTTCGCTGCGTGCTCGACGCTGCTCAGCGGGCCGCGCTGAAGCTCCACGCAAACCGTGTTGCCAAGCTCGCGAGAAGGCCGCCGGAATATTTCCGAGCCCGTGCCGACCGGTATGAAGCTGACTGGAAATGGAACGACTCTAAGTTCTGCTACAAGAGCGCGGAGATCGGACCAGCGATTTGGATCTGCTCCGACGACGATTTCTTCGACGTCTGCGTCACGAATATGCTCGATAACCTTCGCGGCGAATCTGGCCCTGTAAGCCAGGGTTGCGCCCGGCGGCGGCAATGTGAAGGACCCCTCTATGCGGAAACCCAGGCCCGTCAGGGTTTGGGCAAGATCGGCACTATCCGCCGATGATTGATCGGCGATCAGAACGATGTTGCGGCCGGAGAATCGTCTGCCAGCAAGCCCCCGCTTGAGAAGGCTTTTCAAAACGCTGCGATGCACGATGACCGTGGCGAGACCGAAAAAAGCAAAGAGAAGGCTGGTGACCCGGGAAATCTCGCTCCCGATTTTCAACGCGAACACGGTGCCCGCGAGCAGCAGAAACACGCTTGACCAGGCCAGGCACGCCTCACGAACCTGGCTGCGCAGAAGCAGTAACGCGGCGGGCTTGTACATCCCGCGATGCTTCATCACCGAGACGAACAGGGCCGACACCAGGATCGCCGAGCCGAGGGACTTTCCGATGTCACCGGGAGCCCCCTGAGTGTAAAGATGATACAAAAGACCGGAAGCCACGCTCGCAAGAGCAATCACGAGCAGATCGGTCGCGATCGCCAATGGCTCGATGGTGTCGTAGTGGATCGGCCATTTGCCGAGTTCGTTCGACGAAAACTCGCTCGGGCTCCGGGCGGAAATGCCGTCCGATACGTCCGCGCTGATATTGTGTCTTGCGTAATTCATCTGCAGCGCTTCAAATAATCGGGTGGATTAATATGCATTTAATTATCGCGCCTCCCATTTAAAATGCAAGCTTTTTAAATATTAATTATCCAAAAAATTAAATAATAATGTCATTCACGGGCCATTAACCGCTCTCTTTTAGCCTGCCCGGCGGCGCTTCGGTCGGGGGGGTGGGTTGATATCCGCAATCGCAATTCACTTTCTTGTCGGCATCGGGGTAGGGACCGGCTTTACGGTCAGGACCTTGCTGACCCTGGTGGCTTTCATCTTGATTGAAAGCGTCGTCGTGACGGTTGCGTTCGGATTTTCCGAAGCTGTCTTTTGGGCGATTGGAAGTCTGATTGCGATACAGTTTGGCTATCTCGGAGGCATCTATCTTCGAAGTGTGCTCGAACACGCAGGTCTCGCCGGCCGCACGCGCAGCCACGTGGATGTCCCCAAATAAATAATCAGAGCACCTGGCGGCGCCCCGGAAGAAAATAGATCGGCCGCTACGGAAATCGTGCGCGCACAACACCGAGATAGCCCGGTTCGATTTCGGCAATGACGCGTTCCGCGAACGCCCTGCCTGCGGGGGATGCCGACCTGTATGCGGCCACCAGCGCGGGCCTCAGGACTGGCGCGCGGGTCAGGACGACCCCGATGTCGCGCCGCACCAGATCCTGAAGTTCGATGTCGGCTATTGCGTCCTGATTGTGAAGCGAAACATTCAGGCGTAGCGGAAGCAGCGATGCTTCATTCGGAGCGGTGTAATAGGACATCTTGAGCAGCAATCCCGGATGATACCTCGCCCATTTGCAGCGATCCGCCATGGCCGCAAACAGCAGCCATGCGTCGCCGCGATGCGGAGAAAACCTGAGCGCCCGAACGAGAGTTTTCATCGCATCTCCGTTCGAGCGGCTGTCGGCATCCAGCCCCAGGGCTGGATCGACCCAGAGTTGTCCCGCGTAGGTGAATGCGCTTTCCGCCCATAAGTCACCTCGTACGGCTGCAATGGCCGCGGCCTGCCTGATCTTGTCCTGTTCGATGCGCACGACAGTAGCCGCCTGCTGGTTCAGAGGCAGCCGCATGTGATTTTGCGAATACCTTTCGGCAAGCAGTATCCAGGCGGCCTGAGTGATCAGCACCAGACCGAGGAGAGCAAGTACTACTCGCATCCACGACTTCGCCGATACGTCAGGGCGGAGCGAAAGGCCGGTGCCGGGATCCTCACTTTTTGCATCGAGGGCCGCATAGAGCTCCGAGAGGCGATGGTCCCTGTTGCTTCCGCTTTGCGCAAAGGCCCAGCCACACACCACGCTCATCGCAAGCGACGTCGTCAGGCCAAGGACTCCCTCATTCGCGAACAGCAAAATGCACACCGCGACGATGCAGCCGGCACCGGCGCCCGGATAAACATAATCCCGGCCGCGCAACAGGGCGCGTTTGGAGAGGATGAAGGCGCCAATCAGAGCCAAACCGATGCCGACCCAGAAGAATGACCGTCCCATCTCTATTGATACGATCGCTGCCGCGGTGGGGTTGTTGCCCGAAACCTCCTCGTCGATGCCTTGATAGATCGGCAAGAGAGCATCGAACGATCCCGCACCCGATCCGGCCCATTTTCCGTCGGATAACATCCGCTCGATTGATGCGGCTTGGACCTGTGTCGACAGCGCCAGTGTGGGATCCATGTCTTTTTGGACCGGCGCGATCGAAAAAAATCCGACGACTCCGACCACGGCCAGCGCTGCCATGCCCGTCCGGCCCCATGGACCCAATTGCCATCTCCGAATGGCCAGTAATCCCAGGAGAATGGCGCAGCCGACCAGCGCAGAAAGAAATGTAACAGTGTCGGCGCTGATGATGATCGCAGCCAGGCAGATTGTGAAGGACGCGCCGATCGCCAACACAGCGATAATCGCACCGATCCGGGAATTTCGCTGTTTCGTGTTCTTGGAGCCAAAGAAATCCCGAACATGAATTGCGGTAGCGCAGGCAAGGATAAATCCAATCACGGCCGTGTCCATCGCATCTGCTCGCTCGGCGACGTGTTCGAAACCGGCGAAGCCGGCATATCCCAGGTCAAACGCGATCAATTGCGCGGAGGTTAACGCGGTGATGGCCGTGAGCACGAATAGAATGCTTTCCGCGCGCTGCCTGTCGAGCGCAATGGTTGCGGTAACCAGGGCGGTTGCCAGCGCGACACAATAATGAGCAAGAGAAAGCAGCGTAGCTCCGATATCCAGGCTTACCGCACCGAGAAAAGGCATATCCAGAGCCGTTGCCGCACTCGCCCACACCGGATTGGCCAAGCGGCCTGGAGCGGGAAGGACCTGTATCAGCATCCAGAAACACGGAATCAGAACGATGACCGTTGCCGTTTTCAGCAATCTGGAAAGACGATTGAGGGCGGTTGAAGGCAGCGTCAGCGCGACCGATACGATCGCAACGGCAACTATGACCGAGACCATGCCTGTGGCGAGGACGTTGTCGAGCGCCCTGAATGCCGGCATCGCGGCAATCAAGAAGATCAATAACACGAAGGCAACGATCATTGGTGCACCGGTCCCGGCGAGTGGTGGCGCGCAGCCAATTCCGAAGGCTGTCCAGGATATGGATCGGCGCCGCCAGCCCGTCCGACTATTTAATAATTAAATACCGGAGTGAGGTTATATAATTAAATAAATTAAAACAATGACATTTTGCGCGGAATAATGTGCTCCAATGAAGGGGTGACTTAAGAGATCCCGGGACCCTCACGAGCCAGCTATGCGCACCGACATTGTCGCTGACTGCGGCTCGCGTAACCCGTCACGCCGTTCGCCTTAAGAGCCGTCTTCGGGCCGGAGGTCAATGGCCGGTAGTGATGGGAGTTGGCGTCGTAAGGATGGTTGTTGTCTGCGCGCCCTGAGTCGCCGCCTTCAGTGCGTAGCCGTTGGTTGCATAAATGATCGGATCGTTCGCTGTCGCCATGATCGTTCTCAGGAAATTCAAGAACTTCGTGGTCTCCACGGAGGCGGCATTGGACGTGAAGATAACGTCCTTGTTTCGCATCTCGAAGGATTGCGCGAGGAAATATCCCGAGGGGTCTCTAAAATTCACAATGTAGATGACGGGAATGATCGGGCCCTCGAACCGCCTGCAGTCGACCCCAAGCCGCTCGGCGACCTCCCGTGTTTCGCCACGATAAAGGAACACGGAGCCAGGATCGGCCTGCGCATCGTTCAAGCCACCCTGTTTCCCGACAGCTTCCGCAAGCGACAGGCGCCAGGCCTCAAACCGGAATTGCCCTTGAGTCCCCGAGGCGCCGAAAGCAACGAAAGTCTGAGGCTGACTGAAAAGGTAGATCACGTCGTTTGGAAGTACGTAGATATTGTTGGTGGGCTGGTAAAGCAGTGCTCCGAACGGGACACTTGCCCGATGTCCCTGCCGTTCAAGCGAGACCCACATGTCATAGCCCTGATTGCCAGGGCCCCCGGCTCGCGCGACGGCATCGAGAATACGCTCTCCGGACGGGCTCGCCGGAAAACGCCCGGCGGCACGGACATCGCCAAGAACGCTAACGAGTGACGTGTGCTGGTCGGCCAACGCCACGACCACCTGCGGTTCAAGCGCACGCGCCTTCAGCCCGTCCAGAATCGAGTTCTGTATTTCGGTGGGGGTCCGGCCTTTCGCCTGGATGATACCGGCATAGGGAACGGTGATGTGGCCGTTCTCGTCGACGGCTTGATTGGGAATTGTCACGAAATTACCGGCACGAACGCCGGAATCGGAAGTGAACAGACCGCCCGGTGCAGCCTCAAATATCGTGACACTGACGATATCGCCGATTCCGAAACGAAATGCTTTCGGAGGGGTCTTGTCCGCAAAGGCGGACGACAGAGTTGGAGTATAATGACCGAGAATGCCAACGACTTCGGGCGCCAGCTTCACCAGTGCGTAGGGGAGGCTCGCGGGATCGGAGGTTTCCGACGAGGCGCGAACGTCAAAGGACTGCGGGCCGGTGGCAGGCATGATCGAGCAACCCGCTCCGGACAATGCCAGGAGCGCGATTGAAATATGCACACAATTCCGATTTAGCCCCAACAGCACGGCCCCTCCGACAATCGGAACATTGACACTCTCGCCCGATTCAAACCAGAGAATCCTGCCTGGCATTCAAATAGAAGATATGAATGTTGCTTGGCGGCAACACTTTTATAGGGAGATCCAGCTTCCACGGAAAACGCCATGCCGATTTAAATAGCAAAAACACCTTACTAAACTGCCTTATGCTTGGTCGGCAAAGCCATAGCGAATATAATGCTCGTTATTATAATAGTCGCTGCGATAATTGTCGTACCGCTTCATCGCCTTGATATCCGTCTTGTTCAGGACCGTGCCGATCAGGGTTTCGTATACGTTCGGTGCGGTATGAAGGGCGTGCTGGACCACCTCGATTTTCGTCCGTCCCCATTCGACCACCAGAATGAAGCAGTCGATCAGAGGCGTCGTCGCGCGGACGTCCACGACGGGAGTCAGGGGCGGCAGATCGACGATGATGTAGTCGAACGTCGCCCGCAATTTATCGAACAGCTCTTTGGTCAGATCTGCCGAAAGGATCTCGCTGGTATGGAGCAGCGGACCTTTCTTTACGGCGGGCAGGAAGACCAAATTGCTTCTCGGGTCCTTCCAGACCGTCTCCTCCAGCGTTCGTGCACCGGATATGACTTCGACGATGCCTGCGGTGGCATTGGGCGTGAGATTGGCCGAGAGCGATGGGTTTCTCAGATCGCAGTCGACAACAATCACTTTCTTCCCGGTGTGGCCGATGAGCTGTGCGAGGGAAGCCGCCAGGGTGGATTTACCTTCATTCGGCAGAGAGGAAGTAATGCCCACGACTTTGTTTGAGGTCTTGGTGGGATTGAGGTCGATCGCAAGCTTGATCGAACGGATGGACTCGGCAAATCGGGACAATGGCATGCCCAGGACCGCCCAGTATATTCCCGACCGGATCGAGAGCATTCTTTGTCGAGGGTCCTGGTCGGGTTCGCGAGAATTATCAGCGGTCGATTTTTTTCGTTTCGGGGTCTGCAGCAGCGGCACCAGGGACAGGCAAGGCAGTCGCAGCGCCGTTTCGATCTGGGCGGAGGTACGGAAAACCCGATCCATGCTGTCTCGCAACAGGCCAAGGGCAATTCCGAGCCCGAGACCTCCGAAAATACCAAGCGCCAGGACCAGCACGGATTTGGGCTTGCTCTTGCTTTGCGGTGGCGCCGCGGGATAGATCAGGCGGGCTTCGGAGATCGGGAAAGACTCCTGTTGAACCGACCCCATGTAGCGCTGGAGAAAGGTTTCGTAGAGGCTCCGGTAGCCTTTCGCATTGCCTTCCAGTTCGCGCATGGTCACTTCGGCCGAATTTGTCGTGCGCGAAAGTGATACCGCCTCCGCCAACTGCTTCTCGATCTCTTGCTGTCGCTGCTTGTTGACTTCGAAGTCGCTTCTGGTGGTTTCCACGAGCCGGTGTACTTCATCCAGTATCGATGTCCTGATATCCCGCATGCGGGTGCGGATATTGACAACAGCCAGATGATCCTTGCCGAACCGCCCGGACCATTCGCTTTCGCGTCTTGCGAGTTCCAGATATTGTTGACGAAGGCCGTTGATGATCGGGTTGCTCAGTGCTTCCGACCCGGATGAATCAAGCGTGCCTATCGACGGAGAATCGACCGAGTTTGATCGGAGGATCGCCTCGAACCGGTTTAGGCGGGCGGCCGCATCAGATGTCTGGGCACGGACCGCGACCAGCCGGCTGTTCAGATCGCTCACCTGCTGTTCGTCTATTGGCTTTCCGCCTGCCGAGACCATGTTGTTCTGGGACTTGAAGGCGCCGACCGCACGCTCCGCCGTCAAAGCCTGTTGACCCAAATCTCGCAGGCGGTCCTGAAGCCAGGCTGTTGCCCGCCGATTGGCCTCGAATTTGGCATTCAATTGATCGGTGATGTAGGCATTTGCGACGGCGTTAACGATCTCCGCTGCGCGTGCTGCTTTGCTCGAATTGAAACTGATCTCTATCACATTGCTGTAGCCCACCCTTATGGCGGACAGCCGGTCCTGGAATGCTGCAACGACCCCATCCGATAGCTGATCCCCGGGCTCTGCTGGCGGAGCGGCCGGCTTCGTGCCCCGAATCCAGCGCACCAGAGAATTCAGCGGCTGCGACGATCCGTTCAAATCTTCATCGCCGGCCAGTTTGAGCTGATTGATCACCGAAATCGCTATCGCTTTCGACTTTAGTATCTGCAGCTGGGTTTCGATCTGGGTGGGATCAACCACTGACTCAGGGAGCAGCGACTGTTGCTGAATGAATTGAGGTTTCGGATTGGCGAACAGTACCTGCACCTGGGCGGTATAGGTCGGCGGTGTGATCCGTAAATAAATCGCGCTGATCGCGACGGCGAGCACGAGAGTGAAGACAATGACCGCAAACTGACGGCGCAGGAATCCAATACCGAAATTAACGAGTGCGCCAATGCCGCCCGTCTCGCCCCCGTCTCCCGGCACAGCGGCGTCGAGGGCCGGACGCAGCCTGTCGTTCTGTAGCATATTGCTCTGAAGCATTGAGACGGCTTTCGGTCGACGCAGCGATACGCCATTCAATTTGGCGACAGTCGAGGATCAGTTACCTTGTTTTACGTAATGGTGTTGCATTTAATATGAATGTGTCGGATAAATAAAGATGCCGTTCAAATTAAATACCATAGAATTTAAAATTATTATGAATTGTGATCGTGACCGGCGCCGCCACCGCGGCAGGGAACTGGCTTGAGAGCGCAATATCAGCCGCGGGCAGGCATCGGTCCGACAATATCGATGCCGGTATCCAGAGATGGCTTATCGGGAGATCATTGCCGATGGGCGCTCAACCCGGGATTTCGTGATGAGGCAAAGAGCGTTCGATGCAAAGCAGAGGGGGGAATGAATGCCGGTCCAGATATCTTCTCTGGCGATCCCGGATGTTAAATTGATTACCACGACCCGGCACTCCGATGCGCGCGGATATTTCCGCGAGACTTTCCAGCGGGATGCTTTTGCCCAGCAGGGGATCGATAGGGATTTTATCCAGGACAACGAGTCAGGTTCGGATCGGCCCGGCACCATTCGCGGCCTTCATTTCCAGCGGCCTCCTTTCGCGCAGACGAAACTGGTGCGCGTGCTGCTTGGACGCATTCTGGACGTTGCCGTCGATCTGCGTCCTTCATCGCCAACTTATGGACTGCATGTGACCGCCGAGCTTTGCGCTGGCACTGACGAGCAGCTCCTGGTTCCGATTGGCTTTGCCCACGGTTTTTGCACGCTCGAGCCCGATACGATCGTCTCTTACAAGGTTGATCAGGTCTATTCGCCAAGTCACGACGGCGGGGTGAACTGGGCCGATCGCAGATTAGCAATTGATTGGCCGGTCGCTGCGGCAGACGCAATTTTGTCCGAGAAGGACCGCGTTCTCCCGATGCTGGATCAGCTTGCCCCGATTTTCGAATAGAAGCGGAGAGTAGCCCGATGCGCGTATTGGTCACAGGAGGGGCAGGTTTTATCGGGTCAGCCGTGTGCCGCCGGCTCGTTCTCGAGCATGGCGCAACGGTCATCAATGTCGATAAACTGACCTATGCCGCCAACCTTAACTCTCTGGCGCCGATTGCAGGCGAGCGAACCTACGTATTCGAGCAGATAGACATCTGCCAGCGTGAGGCGCTGAACGCGATTTTAGCGAAGTACCGGCCCGATGGAATCATTCATCTCGCCGCAGAAAGCCACGTCGATCGTTCGATAACCGGCTCGGCTGCATTCGTCGAGACAAACATCGTCGGAACCTACAACCTGCTTGAGGCGGGCCGCGAATATTTCGATCGCCTGACGGCTCAGCAACGTGACCATTTCCGGTTTGTCCACGTCTCGACCGATGAAGTTTACGGCTCGCTTGGTTCAGAAGGTCTTTTTTGCGAGGAAACGCCCTATCGACCAAGCTCGCCTTATTCAGCGAGCAAAGCGGCGTCGGACCACCTGGCTCATGCCTGGTTCAAGACTTACGGTTTCCCGGTCATCGTTTCGAACTGCTCCAACAATTACGGGCCGTATCAATTCCCGGAAAAGCTCATTCCGTTGACAATTCTGAATGCGATGGAAGGCGTGCCGCTCCCGGTTTACGGCCGCGGCTCGAACGTGCGGGATTGGCTGTATGTGGACGATCATGCCGAGGGCCTTATCCGCCTGATTTCGCACGGGCGCCCGGGAGAAAAATATAATTTCGGCGGTGATAGTGAGCGCACAAACCTCGAAGTCGTTGAGCAGATTTGCGATGTCCTCGACGAAATCGTTCCAGGGATGACATCAAGGCGATCACTTATCAGGTTCGTGCAGGATCGGCCCGGGCATGATTTTCGCTATGCGGTCGATGCGTCAAAGGCCCGTCGCGAACTTGGATGGCGGCCTGGCAAGTCTTTCGAGGACGGCATTGCGCAAACGGTGCGGTGGTATCTTGAAAGCCGTGCGTGGTGGGAAGCGCCGCGCGCCAAGGTTTACGGGGGGGCACGCCTCGGACTTCCAGCATTGCAGCACTGAGGCCGCAAATGACACAAAGGCCGCTTCTCATTGCAGGCAAGAATGGTCAAGTGGCGCGATGCCTGCGCGACCTGGCTTTCCAGCAGAATATTCCGATCGTGGCTGTCGGCCGACCCGAATTGGACCTGGAGGATAAAGCCAGCATCGATCGTGTATTGGACGCGGTCGAGCCATCGGCCGTGATCAATGCTGCGGCTTATACGGCGGTAGATCGAGCGGAAACGGAGCCTGCAGCAGCTTTTGCGATCAATTGCAATGGCGCAGCGGAGATCGCCGACGCCGCGAGGCGACGGCGCATTCCGTTCCTGCATCTTTCAACCGACTACGTTTTCGATGGTGAAAAGAAATCACCATATGTTGAAAATGACATTACGGCGCCGCTGAATATCTACGGCGCATCCAAGCTTGCGGGTGAAGTGGCGGTCCTGAAGGCCCATCCCGGTGCAGTGATACTGCGCACATCCTGGATTTACAGTCCGTACGGCAACAACTTCGTGAAAACGATGCTGCGGTTGTCCGAAACCCAGCCGATCGTAAAGGTCGTCGACGATCAGAGAGGTGCGCCAACATCTGCCGCCGAACTGGCGAGCGCCGTGCTGAAGATCGTTGCGCGGCTTCAATCGGCCGGCGATCGCGATGACGATGCGGGAATTTACCATCTTGCCGGTGAGGGAGAAGCCAGTTGGCATGAGTTCGCCTCAGCCATCTTCGCGAGCCTTGTCCGACGCCGGCGACCCGTGGCTTTGCTGCGGCCAATCGGGACAGACGAGTATCCAACGCCGGCGCGCAGGCCACGAAACTCCTGCCTGGATTGTTCCAGAGCCGAACGCGTCTTTGGTGTCCGGCTCGCCTCCTGGCGCTCGTCGCTTGAGGTGTGCCTCGATCAATTGGTAATGGACGGGGCGCGGGCATGTTGAAGGGTATTGTTCTTGCTGGCGGCAGTGGAACGCGGCTGTATCCGATCACGCGTGGCGTGAGCAAGCAATTGCTCCCCATCTACGACAAGCCGATGATCTACTATCCGCTGTCGACCTTGATGCTCGCGGGCATTCGCGAGATTCTCATCATCACCACGCCGACGGATCGATGTCAGTTCGAACGGTTGCTGGGCGACGGCAGCCAGTGGGGAATCAGTCTGCATTATGCCGAGCAGCAGAAGCCTGCGGGGCTTGCCGAGGCATTTATCATTGGAGCGGATTTCATCGGGCGCGATCGCGTGGCCATGGTGCTCGGCGACAACATCTTCTTTGGTCACGGATTACCCGAATTGCTCGCGAAAGCAGCCGATCGGCAGCATGGTGCAACTGTCTTTGCATATCACGTGCGAGATCCGGAGCGGTACGGTGTCGTCACTTTCGACAAAAATGATCGGCCGATCCGGATCGAGGAGAAGCCAACGAATCCGACTTCGAACTGGGCGATCACGGGTTTGTATTTTTTTGACAACGACGTCGTGCGTCACGCGTCTCTGGTCAAGCCGTCAGCGCGGGGGGAACTGGAGATCACCGAGTTGCAGACGCGCTATCTGTCTGCGGGCGCCCTCCATATCGAGAGAATGGGCCGGGGGTTTGCCTGGCTCGACACTGGAACTTTCGAATCGTTGATCGATGCCGCGAGCTTTGTGCAGACGCTCGAGACGCGACAGGGAATGAAGGTTGCGTGCCTGGAGGAAATCGCTTTCAGGCGCGGATTCATCGATCGGGACCAGGTACTTATCCTCGCCAAATCGTTGGAAAAAAGCGGCTACGGCAAGTACCTGATCGACCTGATCTCGCCCGTTTGAAATCGGGCGTGTGCGCCCGTTAAATTTGCGATTGAAATTTTTAGAAACAATTAAATTTTTGCTATTTAATTTTAAATTGTTTATTTTGACGCATAATTAATGATTAATGCGAGTTTAAATACTTAGTTTTCGGTTAATTGCATTGCGGGAGCCCGTCATGTTGAGCGAAGGTTCAGCCACCCTAACTGTTTCCGAAAATAGCATTGCGACGGCGGTTGGAATTGCAGCGCCGATTGACAGCAGTTATGCCCCTTCGGCTTTGACCGTGACGGTGACAGCCCTGCCATCCGATGGCACGATATTGCTGGCCGACGACATCACGCCGATAACTCTGGGACAGAGCCTGACGGTCGATCAGCTCACGCATTTGACTTTCAGGCCGGCGCCCAACAGTTTCGGGGTTAGCTCAAGCTTGGGATTTACCGTATTCGACCCCGCTGGCGCCTCGACCAATGCCACAGCAACTCTGACAATCGGCCCGGCCACCGTGCCGCTGGTAACAAGTTGGGCGGGACTAAGCGTTCCTCCGAACAATCCGGCGACGCCAATCGCTATCAAGGCGCCAACCGATTCCAGTTATGCCGCCACCTCTCTCAGCGTGCGCATTACGACACTGCCAACCAACGGGACCGTATTGCTGTCCGACGGCACCACGGTCGTCACACAGGGGCAGACGTTGAGTGTGGCGCAGCTGACCGGACTGCTTTTCAGGTCTGCAGCCAATGGATCCGGGGAGATTTCGAACCTTAACTACAGCGTGTCCGATCCCGCGGGAAAAACAGCGACCGGCACCGCCATGCTGGTTGTCGGCAGCGCCACGCCTCCGGTGATTGCGCCGGCGCAGCTGACCGTCGCAACAAACAGCGGATTGACGCCGATCGGCATCTCGGCGCCGGTGGACGCGAGTTTTTCCTCCGCCGCCCTGACTGTGAGCGTGACGGGATTGCCGACGGACGGGAAGGTTTTTTTGTCGGATGGCACCACGCAGGTGAGTGCGGGGCAGGGCCTGACGGTTGCTCAATTGACCGGCCTCACATTCGCGCCGACAGCGGGCGCTTCGGCGCAAACGTCAACTTTCAAATATAGCGTCACGGATCCTTCAGGAGCGAGTGCCGCCGGCACAGCGACGCTCAACATCGGTCCGAGCAACACACCGCTGGTCACGACGCCGGCATCGTTGACTGTTGCGGAGAATGGCGGGACGGCGAAGATCGGCATCGTAGCACCAAGCGATGCCAGTTTTGCCGCATCGGCGCTGAGTGTGTCGGTCACCGGTTTGCCGACGGACGGGACGGTGCTGCTTGCCAACGGGACCACAGCCGTAACCATGGGCGAGAGTCTGACGGTCGCACAGCTGACCGGACTCATGTTCCAACCGACGCAGGATAACACCGGCCAGACGTCGACCTTTACCTACACTGTGTCCGACCCGGCTGCGCATAGCGCCAACGGAAGCGTCACGCTGGCGACCGGTCCCAACGCCATTGTGCTGGAAAACGAGAAGACAGGTACGCCCGAGAGCGTCTGGCAGATCGCTCCAGGACAGGATTCTTCGGTGCTCCAGGGCTACGTCACCAGCATCAGCACCAATGTTGGCGGAACGGTCGATTTCAAGGTCAACAACCAGACGAGCAGCGGCAATTACGAGATCGACATCTACCGCTTGGGTTATTACGGCGGAGACGGCGCACGCCTTGTTGATACGATCCAGCATCAGTCAACATCAGCCGTCGTGCAGCCGAATGCCATTGTCGACCCCACAACGGGGCTGGTGGATGCGGGCAACTGGTCGGTTACCGATGCGTGGGACGTGCCGTCAGACGCAGTATCCGGCGTGTACATCGCCAATATCGTCCAGGGAAACCCCTCCGATCCGACCCAGATTTTTCAGATCCCCTTCGATATCAAGGATACCAGCTCGACCAGCGATATCGTTTTTCAGACCAGTGACGAAACCTGGGAGGCCTACAACGGGTGGGGCGGGGCCAACGTCTATGGTGGTGACGGACCCGCGCCGAGCTCTGTAGGAGGAACGGGACTGGGTGCCGCTTATGCGGTCAGTTACAATCGCCCCCTTACGACCTTCGATTCTTCCGGAGCCGAGAGCGGTGCGCAGGACTCCGTGTTTGGTGCAGAATATTCGGCGATCTACTGGCTGGAAGAGAATGGTTATGATGTTTCGTATATCTCCGGCATGGATACTGCCACTGACGGTTCGTTGCTTCTTAACCACAAGATATTCATGGACGCCGGCCATGACGAGTACTGGACCGACAGCCAGGTAGCGAATGTCCAGGCGGCGGCTAATGCGGGCGTCAACCTCGCCTTCATGAGCGGCAACGAGATGTTCTGGCAAACGGAGCTCCTGAACAGCATCGACGGCAGCAATACGCCCGATCGCACGATGGAAACTTACAAGGACAGTCATTTCGAATCGATCGTCAATCCGAGTGGGGTTGGGACGGGTTCATTCGAGGCTCCAACTAATCTTGGCGGCGCCGGGCTTCCATCAAATGCGGTGACCGGCACCGTGTTCCAGGTCGACGAAAGCGCTCTCGGGATTGGGCCCATCACGATCCCCTACGGCGAGAGCCTTCTTCGCATTTGGCGAAATACCAGCGTCGCCAATACGGCGCCGGGCGGCACCGCAACGCTGGCCGCGGACCTGCTCGGGTATGAATGGGATTCCTCTCCAGACAACGGCTTTGAGCCGGTTGGTCTCGTAGACCTTTCAACGACAACAATAGTGAATGATCCAGGCTTCAATACCGAATTTGGCAATGTCGACACGTCCGGCACCGCCACGCATAACCTGGTTGAATATCGTGACCCGACCAGCGGGGCCCTCGTTTTCGGAGCAGGGACGGTATTTTGGTCATGGGGTCTCTCCGATCAAAGCTATGGAACGCAATGGGGGACGCTGCCGGCGGACCCGAGCGTCGAACAAGCGACGGTGAACCTGTTCGCGGATATGGGTGTTCAGCCGTCAACGCTGCAGTCGACCCTTAAGATCGCGACCGCGTCGACTGATCACACGCCTCCGACGTCCACGATTACGAGCGTCTCGAGCACCAGCCCTGTCGAGGGCCAGTCGGTGACAGTTACGGGGACTGCTACGGACTCAGGTGGCGGTGTAATAGCGACCGTCGATGTCTCGACCGATGGAGGAAAGAGCTGGCACCCGGCAACTACTGCCGTCGGCGCGGTCACCGAAAATTGGAGCTATACTTTCAACGCTCCAGCTCCCGGTACGTATGCGATTCAGACCCGCGCTGTCGACGACAGCCTCAACATCGAAGTACCTGGACCTGGTGTTTCTTATACGGCAGCACCGTCCACGGCCCTCAGCCTGTTCAGCCCAAGCGATACGCCCGCAACGGCCGACGCGGCTGATAACACTGCAGGAGAGTTCGGTCTCAGATTCACATCGAGTACAAACGGTTACATTACAGGAATTCGTTTCTACAAGGGACCCCTCAACACCGGGACCCACATCGTAGACTTGTGGAGTTCGACAGGCGCACTTCTGGGGACCGCTCCATCCACCGACGAGACGGCGAGCGGTTGGCAGCAAGTCAACTTTTCTACCCCTGTGAAGATCAGCGCAGGCCAAACCTATATCGCCTCGTACCACTCGAGCGGTGGGGAATACTCGGACACTCCGTATTATTTCGATACGCTGCAAGATCCGACAAATGGTTCTCTTTCGGCGATAGCCGATGGCATGAACGGTGTCTTTAGCTATTCCTCCAACAGCATCTTCCCAGCCAACGTCACGGTCTCCGGCGACAATTATTGGGTCGATGTCGTATTCAACGATCAAAGCGTTGGGCCGCAGGCCAACAACGTTAGCGGATTGGTGACGACCGAAAATACCACGCTGCCGATCTCGGTCTCGACCTTGCTGGCCGGTGATACGGATAGCAACGGTCTATCCTTGTCGCTTTCGGGTGTCAGCGATCCGGTCAACGGGACGGTTAGCTATAACGCGGCCACCCAGACGGTCAGTTTCGTGCCGGTCGGCAACTTCGTTGGTGATGCCGGCTTCACCTATACGATCACGGATGGTCAGAACTCCGCCTCGGGCAACGTTTCAGTCACCATCAACAACCCGCCGACGGCGCAAACATTATTCTCGCCCGGTGCAACGCCGGGTACAATTACCGTCAACGACCCCAATGCGGTTAATCTCGGCGTCGAGTTCCAGGCCTCTACAAACGGCACGATCTCCGGGATCCGCTTCTACAAGGGGCCGGACAACACGGGCACGCACGTAGCAGATTTGTGGACGTCTACGGGGACGCTGCTGGCCAGTGCCGTTTTCGTCGATGAAAGCGCGAGTGGTTGGCAACAGGTCAACTTCTCAAACCCAGTGTCCATCACTGCCGGGACGACATACATCGCGTCCTATTACACCAGCAGTGGGGATTATTCGATTGACACCAATTACTTCAACACTGCTGTGACGAGCGGATCGCTAACTGCGCTGGCCAGCGGTACGAGTGGTGGCGACGGTCTCTTTGCCTACGGCGGCAGCCCTGCTTTCCCCGCCAATGGTTCCAGCGGTAGCAACTACTGGGTTGACGTTGTCTTCAATACCACCACCGGGCCTGCGGCCAACAACGTCAGCGGCCTGGTCGCGTTCGAAAATACCGCGCTGTCGATTTCGTCTTCGACTTTGCTGGCCAACGACACGGATCCAAACGGTCTGCCCTTGTCCATTTCGGGTGTCAGCAACCCGAGCAACGGCACGGTCAGCTATAACGCGAGCACCCAAACCGTCAGCTTCGTACCTAACGCCAACTACGTTGGGCCTGCCAATTTCACTTACACGATTACGGACGGACAGTCTTCTGCATCGGGCAACGTCTCTATCAACGTCAACAATCCGTTGTCCGCGCAAACATTGTTTTCCGCGAGCGCTACGCCGAGCACGATCACCGTTAATGATGCCCAAGCAGTGACCCTCGGCGTCAAATTCGAGGCTTCTGCATCTGGCACAATCTCGGGGATCCGCTTCTACAAGGGGCCCGAGAATACCGGTACGCATATCGGGAACCTGTGGAGTTCCACGGGAGTTTTGCTCGCAAGCGCGACCTTCACCAATGAAAGCGCGAGTGGCTGGCAGCAGGTCAGCTTCTCGACGCCCGTGTCCATTACCGCGGGAACGACCTATATCGCGTCGTACTATACGAGCAGCGGCGACTATTCGTCTGACGCCAATTACTTCACCAACGCCGTCACCACCGGATCGCTCACGGCGCTGGCCAGCGGAACGAGCGGGGGCGATGGCGTCTACGCATACGGCGCGGTATTTCCCACCAATAGCTTCAATGCCACCAACTATTGGGTTGACGTCGTTTACAACCAATCCGCAGTGCAGCCGCCGGTGGCGGGCACTGTTAGCGTCGTCGCGACCGAGAATACCACGCTGCCAATTCTCGCTTCGACATTGCTCGCCAACGACACCGATCCCAACGGCCTGCCGCTGTCGATTTCGGGCGTCAGCAGCCCGGTCAACGGTACGGTGAGCTACAATGCGGCCACGCAGACAGTCAGCTTCGCGCCGGCCAGTAACTACGTCGGGCCGGCCAGCTTCACTTACACGATCACGGACGGGCAAGCCTCCGCCTCGGGCCAGGTTTCGGTCAACGTCAGCAATCCGACGACGTCGCAAACATTATTCTCTGCCGGCGCGACGCCAGGCACGATCACCGCTGACGATTCCAGTCCGGTGACTCTCGGCGTCAAATTCCAGGCATCTGCAAATGGCACAATTTTAGGGATCCGTTTCTATAAGGGCCCTGAGAACACGGGCACGCATGTGGGGGATCTTTGGAGCTCCACGGGAGTTTTGCTCGCAAGCGCGACCTTCACCGATGAAAGCGCGAGCGGCTGGCAACAGGTCAACTTCTCGACACCGGTATCCATCACCGCGGGAGCGACCTACACCGCCTCCTACTTTACGAGCAGCGGCGAGTATTCGGCCGACGCCAATTATTTTAATACGGCACTCACCAATGGTTCGCTGACAGCGCTTGCCAGCGGGACGAGCGGTGGCGATGGTGTCTTCGCATATGGCAGCAGCGCCGTGTTCCCCACCAACAGCTACCAGGCCACCAACTATTGGGTTGATGTGGTCTTCAATCAATCGGTCATCCAGCCGCCAGTAGCCAACAATGACAGCGGCTTGGTTGCTACCGAAAACACCGCGCTTTCGATCCCGGCTTCGGAATTGCTGACCAACGACACAGATCCCAACGGTCTGGCCTTGTCGATCTCGGGTGTCAGCAATCCGAGCAACGGCACGGTTAGCTATAACGCAAGCACCCAATCCATCAGCTTCGTCCCAGCCAGGAATTACGTTGGGCCGGCCAGTTTCACTTACACGATTACGGACGGGGAGGCGTCTGCCTCGGGCAACGTCTCGCTCACCGTAAACAATCCGACAATGGTTCAGACCCTATTCGCTGCGAATGCGACGCCAGGCACGATCACCGCTGACGATCCCGAGGCGGTAACTCTCGGCGTTAAGTTCCAGGCCTCCGCGGACGGCGTAATCTCGGGAATTCGCTTCTTCAAGGGGCCGGAAAACACAGGCACGCATGTGGCGGATCTGTGGAGCTCTAGCGGAACGTTGCTCGCCAGCGCCACCTTTACTAACGAAAGCGCGAGCGGTTGGCAGCAGGTCAATTTCTCGACGCCGGTGGCCATTACCGCAGGGACGACGTATATCGCTTCCTACTATACGAGCAGTGGCGAGTATTCCGTTGACGCCAATTATTTCACGAATGCGGTCACCAGCGGACCGCTCACGGCTCTGGCCAGCGGAACCGGCGGAGGAGATGGCGTCTTCGCCTACGGTAGCAGCCCGAGCTTCCCCACCAATAGTTTCAACGCCAGCAACTACTGGGTTGATGTCGACTTTACCCAACCATCCAACGAGCCGCCGATTGCCCAAGACCTCAACGGACTGGCTGATACCACGAATACTACGCTGACAATTCCTGTCTCGACCTTGCTTGCCAATGATTCAGATCCCAGCGGCCTGCCATTGTCGATCTCGGGTGTCAGCAATTCGAGCAACGGCACGGTCAGTTATAATGCGGCCGCGCAGACCGTCAGCTTTGTGCCGAACGCTAACTACACCGGGTCGGCAGGCTTTACCTATTCAATAACTGATGGAGTCAATTCTGCTTCGGCTAATGTCGGGCTGACAGTCGGCGACGCGAGCCTCTTTAACCAGGCCTACACGCCGAGCACTGTCACCGCTAACGATCCAAATGCAGCACTTGGCGTGGAACTTGGTGTCAAGTTCCAGTCGTCCGAAAATGGTACCATCACTGGAGTCGAGTTCTACAAGGGGCCGCAGAACACTGGTACCCATGTCGCCGATCTGTGGACCGCGAACGGTACTTTGTTGGCCACCGCTACTTTCACCAACGAGACGGCTAGCGGCTGGCAGGCGGTTAACTTCGCAACCCCGGTGGCCGTCACTGCGGGAACGACCTATATCGCGTCCTATCATACGTTTAGCGAGTATTCGGCTACTCCAAACTTCTTTGCGACAGCACTGACAAATGGTCCGCTTACAGCGCCTTCAAGCTCCACAAGCGGTGGCAACGGCGTTTACACGTATTATGAAGACCCCATCTTTCCTACCAACACTTTCAATGCCACGAACTACGGGGTCGATGCTCTCTTCAGACCTCAACTGGTTTCGTAAGGACGCGCAAACTACTGAAGAACGCCGTTCAGACGGCATCGGCGAAATCACGGTGAGCGGCGGAAAGATTGTGCGTGTGGACCTGTCGGTCCCTTGCCGATTGCGCGTGACGCAACCAGGAGCCCCGATCAGGTGATGCTCCTGGTCAATCTCTAAAAAGAGCGGTTACGGCAGTTATCGGGCCGATATGACCCGGTTGGCATGAAGCTCCGTGGGCCACTCGCGGTCGGCGCGAGTTGTCCCGAGGGCTTGTTTATTCGTTTATCCAGCGGCTTCGCCGAAAACGCCGAGAATCCTGGTGGACCGCAGAAGTGACGCGGCGGCGATGGAACCTCGGATCTGGCGTTCACCATGCCCATTTAATTTTAAATGCGGATAATTGACGCGTGAGTTAATAGAGAGTTAAATTAAATAACGGTCATTTTTTCCAGATTATCTCGCCGGGAGGCGTCAGCGATGTTGAATTTAAATCCGGCATCCCTGACTTCGGGCGAAAGCAGTCGCATGGCGCCATTCCGGGTCGCAACCATTGCCGACGCCGACTATACCCCGCACGATTTGACCGTGAAGGTAACCGCATTGCCGTCACAGGGCATGGTCCTGAAGGAAGACGGCATCACGCAAGTAGCGCTGGGACAATTGGTTACCGCCTACGAGCTTGCGGCGCTAAAGTACAGGCCCGCTGCCGCCCCGACCGAATCCGCAACCGCATCGACGATCAAGCCGAAGCCTGAGATCTGGTTTGTGTTGAGCGTGCCGCAAAACGGTGGGCCACGGCCGATCGACATTCCGGCGCCCAGACTGCCCGTTGCAGCGTATATTGAGATTACCGAACTGCCCGCGAACGGGACCGTGCGGCTCGCCGATGGCATCACCGCGGTCGCACCAGGACAAACTCTCAGCTGTGTGCAGTTGAACGAATTGACGTTCACGCCCGCCGCCGATGCCTGTGGAAAGATTTCAATTCTGCAATACCGCACGGGCGGTCCCGCTGAGACCGCCGTCACCGGCGGCGTTCTGCTTGTGGTGGGGCCGGATGCCCCGCCAATCGATATGCCGACCGATGCTCCTTCCACGGAGACGAACATCGTTGCGCCGCTCGCCGTTGCGCTCCTGTTGGACGCCGCCCTTTCCTCTTTGAATTCCGCGGCCGCGGCGTCGCCGGTCAGTCCGAACGACGCAACGCAACTCGACGCCACGGTACCTAACGGCGCGTACGCGAATTTGACTGACGTTCCCGCCTCGGATCGCGCATCGGCAGTGCCGCCGTCTAACTCGACGAAGGCACGGGCACTCAATGCGGGCAATAGAGACTCCACGATTCCGGATGCCAACGGCCATGCGAATGACGACCCGCCGCGTCATCGCATTGGTTCAAGCACCCCGCCACTTGCCTACACGCCTTCGTCGACGACGGTGTTTCGGGGTGGAACGGACCCGGCCGGTCAAGGCGCCCTCGGGATTGTCCCGATCTCTCCACCGGCGGTGAAGCCAGACGCGCTGCTTGCAGGCGGTACAGGCTTTTTCTTCGCTGCGACGGCTTTTGCTGCGACGGCACAGCTGGGCATAGGCGGCACCTTGGCTATGCCGCAAGTTGCTGGCCAGCGGAGTGGTCCGGCTTCCGGCACCATAACCACCGAGAGCGACGTAACCTTGGTCTTCGGCAATCCCGGGGGCAGTCCCATGATTACATTTACCGAGAGTTTGTTCAGCCCCAATTCAGTGCCGAGCAACGTGACGGTGGATGATCCCAATGCGGTCGAACTGGGCGTCAGGTTTATTGCTTCCGTCGATGGCATGATCACGGGCTTGCGTTTTTACAAGGGGCCGGAAAACAGCGGCCCGCATGTCGCCGATCTCTGGAGCTCGAACGGAACGCTGCTTGCCACCGCAACTTTCAGCAATGAAACCGCCAGCGGCTGGCAACAGGTCAATTTCTCCAGTCCGGTGTCGATTACTGCCGGAACGACCTACATCGCATCTTACCATACCGACGGCGATTACTCGGCCGATGGCGGCTATTTCACCAATCCCATCACAAGCGGCGATCTGACCGCGCCCGGCAGCGGCAACGGCGTCTATGCCTACGGATCAACCAGCAGCTTTCCAACCAATACGTTCAACGCCACCAATTACTGGGTGGATGTCGTCTATACCAAATCGAACCAGCAACTGGTTGCCAATAATGATAGTGGCTTCGCGGTCAATGAAAATGGCTCGACCACGATTTCCGCGTCGGCGTTGCTCGCCAACGATACCGATTCCAATGGTTTGTCGCTATCGGTGACCGGAGTAAGCAACCCGACCAATGGCACAGTTTCATATAATTCGGCGACTCAATCCGTGACGTTCACGCCGACGGCGGGATATGCAGGGCCGGCAACCTTTACTTATTCCGCCGCCGACAGTAGTGGCGCCCACGCCTCGGCGACCGTATCGCTGACGGTCAACGATCCGAACCCGGTGAGCCTGTTCAGTCCAACTTCGACGCCCGCGATCGTCACCGTCAATGATCCCAATTCGGTTGAGCTTGGATTCAAGTTCCAGGCCAGTACCGACGGAGAAATCATCGGGCTGCGATTTTACAAGGGACCGGACAATACGGGGCCGCATGTCGCGGACCTCTGGAGTTCGAGCGGCACGTTACTGGCAACCGCGACCTTCACCAATGAGACGGCGAGTGGCTGGCAGCAGGTGAGCTTTTCCAATCCGGTCGCGATCACTGCCGGTACGGCCTATGTCGCATCCTACCATACCGGGGGCGATTATTCGGCGGATCCCGGCCTGTTCGCCACGGCGCAATCCAACGGCCCGCTGACCGCTCCGGCGAGTTCAAACAGCGGTGGCAACGGAGTCTACGCGTACGGTAGCTCCAGTCTTTTCCCGACCAGCAGCTTCAATTCAACGAGCTACGGCGTTGACGTGGTCTTTAAAGCGCAATTGGCAGCATAGGAGCGAGATAATGCACGCTGAAATTTACACCGATGGAATCGACGAGATCACCGTCGGCGGCGCCATCGTGCGCGTCGATCTGGTCAGTCTTTCGCCGACCGAGCGGGACGCCAACAACGCACCGAAAAAGGTGTTTCGCCAAAGGCTGATCTTTTCGGTCGAGGCATTCGCTAACTCGGTTGAAGTTATGCAAAACGCGCTGCAGGGCCTGGTCGATGCCGGCGTCATCAAGCGTAACCAGCCGAGAGCATCAGGCGATCCTCCCGCGATGAGCTCCATCGGCGAACGCACCACCACAACAAGCTCGAACATGCCAAGGTCACCGAATGTCTCAACAAACTTCCGATGAAGTAGAGCGGGATTGCGATACGGCGGCCGCGCCGGTCGTGGAGGTACCGGAGTCCCACACGGAGTCGCGGACCGCACTCGAGTGTCTAGCTCGGGTCGCGACCCATCATGGCGTTGACTTGCCGGCAGAACGGTTACGGCATTCCTATGCGGTCGATGGCACTCCGATCTCGCAGACATTGCTGCTTCGGATGGCGAAGGAAGCCGGGTTGCGCGCGCGGAGCAGCCAGCTCGACTGGGACACCCTGTTTCGGCTGGGGGAGGCCTACCCCGTCATCTTGCGGTTGGCCAACGGCAATTGGATTATCGTCTCGGGCGCTGGCGAGGGACCCGATGGCGAGCAGATGGTCAGCGTCATCGATCCGTTAGCCGAACGACGTAACGAGCCTCTGGTTATTGGCAAGGAGCGGTTCTGTGCTAACTGGCTTGGAGAAGCCATCCTGATCAAGCGCGATGCGAACTTCTCGAACTCGCAGCCAGCATTCGGTTTCCGCTGGTTCATTCCCGAACTGCGGCGCGAATGGCGGTTGTTCATCGATGTCGCCGTCGCCGCCATTTTGCTCTATGGCCTCGGCCTCGCGCTCCCGATCTTCTTCCAACTCGTGATCGACAAGGTGCTGGTTCACGAGAGCTTCACCACGCTCTACGTGCTGGTCGCGGGCGCCGCGGCCGCCCTGACGTTCGACGCCCTGTTCAATTTCCTGCGCCGGTATCTTCTCCTCTACGCCACCAACAAGGTCGATATTCGTGTCGCGACCAAGACATTCGGCCACCTCCTGGGCTTGCCCATCACCTTCTTCGAGAAGATGTCGGCGGGTATCCTCGTCAAGCACATGCAGCAGGCGGCCCGTATCCGCGAATTCCTGACCGGCAGGTTGTTTCTGACGATGCTGGATGCGCTGTCGCTTTTCGTCTTTCTTCCCGTGCTCGCGCTCTACAGCGTCAAGCTCACCGCGCTGGTGCTGGCATTTACCGCACTGAGCGGTGCTGTGGTGGTCAGTCTCATGGGGCCCTTCAGACGCCGCCTCTATGAGCTTTACCAAGCCGAAGGCGCGCGGCAGGCGCTGCTGGTCGAGACCGTTCACGGCATGCGGACCGTCAAGTCGCTGGCGATGGAGCCGTTACAGGGCAGGGTCTGGGATGACCGCTGTGCGCAATCGGTTTCGATGCGCTTCGGCGTCGAAAAGATCTCGGCTGGTGCTCAGTCCGTGACCGGGTTTCTCGAAAAGATGATGACGCTTGGCATCATCGCGCTCGGCGCGCTCGATGTGTTCAATGGCGAGATGACAATCGGTGCGCTGGTCGCCTTCAACATGCTCGCCGGGCGGGTCTCGGGGCCATTGGTGCAGATGGTCACCATGGTTCATGAATACCAGGAAGTCGCGCTCGCCGTGAAAATGCTCGGCGAGGTGATGAATCAGGAGCAGGAGCGCAAGGGTAATCGAGAAGGATTGCGGCCGGAGCTCTCAGGAAAAATCGAATTCGAGAACGTGTCGTTCCGGTACGGCCCGGATGGCGCGCCGGCCCTCGACGACGTTTCGTTCACGATCGAACCCGGCAAGGTGTTTGGCATCGTCGGCCGGAGCGGATCGGGCAAGACTACCCTGACGCGTCTCATCGCCGGACTCTATCCGGTCCAGCAGGGTCTGCTGCGGGTCGACGGATATGACTCCCGCGAACTCGATCTCGTCCATCTGCGCAAGAATCTCGGCCTCGTGCTGCAGGATAATTTCCTGTTTCGCGGAACCGTTCGCGATAACATCGCCTGCGTCAAGCGCGATGCGACCTTCGCCGAGGTGATGCAGGCGGCGCAACTCGCCGGTGCCGACGAGTTCATCGAACGCCTGCCGCGCGGCTTCGACACCATGCTCGAGGAAGACGCTTCGAACTTATCGGGCGGTCAGAAGCAGCGGCTTGCGATTGCCCGGGCATTGATTGTCAACCCGCGGGTCCTGATCTTCGACGAGGCTACCAGCGCGCTGGACTCCGAAAGCGAGATGATCATTCGCCGCAATCTACGCCGACTCGCGGAAGGTCGTACGGTCATCATCGTCTCGCACCGGCTGTCGATGCTCGCGGAGGCCAACGCGATCCTGGTGATCGACCGCGGACGAATTGTCGATGTTGACCGCCACGACAAGCTTCTTTCGAAGTGCACCATCTACCGGCATCTCTGGAACCAACAAACAAAGCAGATCGCATGACCCCCGCTAACAACCAGCCGGATAACCTCAAAGTTGCGAAGGTGCCGGCACCCAAAAGTGTCGAACGGCGCCGGCGATTGTTGTTCCGGTCGTCCCCGCGGCCGAGACCGGCGGTAGTCTCGCAGTTCCAGTCCGACGCGATCGAGGTCGAGGAGCGGACGCCGCCGCGCATCGCGCGCCTGACGCTGTATAGTGTCGTCGGCCTGATCGTGGCTGCTGTGACCTGGGCATCGGTTTCGCAAGTCGACATGATCGTGACGGCGCAAGGGAAACTGACTACGACCCGCCCCAATCTGGTCGTGCAGCCGCTTGAAACTTCGGTCATCAGAGAAATTCACGTCCGGGCCGGTGACGTGGTCAACAAGGGCGATCCACTGGCGACACTCGATCCTACCTTCTCGCAGGCGGATATGGATCAGTTGCGCACGCGTGTTGCAGCATTCGATGCGACCATCAATCGGCTCAAGGCCGAATTGGGCGGCTACGATTATGTCGTGCACGACCCCGCCAATTCCGACGACGTCCTGCAAGGCAAGATGTTTGCCCAGCGCCGGACCTTCTACGACACTCAGTTGCGTAATTTCGATGCCCAGATTGCGAGCGCGCAAGCCAATCTCAAAACCGGCCAGGATGAAGAAGCGGTGCTGGTGCAGCGGCTCGAGACCATGACGTCGATCGAGACCATGCGCGGAACGTTGATGGTGAAGGAGGTCGGTTCGAGGTTGAATCTGCTGCTATCGCGGGATGCCCGCCTTGAGGTCGACAGCAGCCTGTCTCGCGTGCGCGGGAGCCTGGTCGACTACGAGCACAAGGTCGAGAAAGCCCGTGCAGATCAGCAGGTCTTCGTCGAGGAGTTTCGCAAAACCGATTACCAGGATCTCGTGGAAACAATCGGAAAGCGCAATAGCGCAGCAGAGGATCTCAAGAAGGTCGAACTTCGCCGGCAACTGATCATGCTAAGGGCGCCTGCGGACGCCATCGTGCTTGAGGTCGCCAGTCGCACGGTCGGTTCGGTCGTCCGCGAGGCCGAGACGCTGTTCGTCTTGGTTCCCCGCGATGTGCCGTTGCAGGCCGAGGTCAATGTCGAGGGCAAGGATATCGGCCAGGTCGCGGTTGGTCAGCCGGTGCGGATCAAATTCGAGGCCTTCCCGTTCCAGAAATACGGCACCGGGAACGGGACCGTGCGCGTGGTCAGCCAGGATACGTTCACGCCAGATCCCAAGTCGGACGGTGCCCATCGGATGCCGGCGCCCTATTACCGCGTGTTGGTGGACGTCACTGATGCCAAGCTGCGTCTTCAGCCTGAGCGTATTCAGATGATTCCGGGGATGGCCGTGACCGCGGAAATGAAAGTCGGCCGTCGCAGCGTGATCTCCTACTTCCTTTATCCGCTGCTGCGCGGACTGGATGAAAGCATTCGTGAATACTGATCCGAATTCAACAAACACCTGCGAAGGATTCCGGATCGCCGACCAGGTATTTGAGGTCATTATTGGCAGCTTGTGGTCGTCAATCTATGGCGTGCTAATTAAATGGATGCGCGATGCCGGCGTTAAGGAAATCATAGCGCCTTGAATCTCAAGGGAGAATCTGAGTTTTCGGACGTCTGCTTCTCAATTTAAGCAACATCGGAGATAGGCATTTTTAAATCTGTTTTTTATAATTCCTGGTGTATTAAATGTATTATAATTTCTGGCGTATTAAATATATAAGCTGAATTCAGGGTGGATAATTGAATGACATTGTACTCGATCCTTTCGGATCATTTCCGGCGCCGATGGATGACCGAGTTGAGGTCAGCCTCTGCCTGAGAGTTTGCTCATAGTAACGGAGTGGTATTTGAGATGCAGAATAGTTTAGTCGGAATTGGTGTGATCGGATACGGTTACTGGGGCCCGAACCTCGTCCGAAACTTTGCGAACAGCGAGTGTTCGCGCGTCGTCAGCGTCAGCGATCTCAGTCCGGCGAAGCTTGCCACCAGCAAGCGTCTTCATCCGGAGATCGAAACAACGACCGATTTCCGCGACATCCTGCAGGATCACAGGGTCGACGCGGTGGCGATCGCAACGCCGGTGCATACGCATTACGAGTTGGCGCTGGCCGCGTTGCGGGCGGGAAAGCACGTTTTCGTCGAAAAACCGTTGGCGCCCACCTCCGATCAGGTTCGCCGTCTCATCGAGGAGGCGGACAAGCGGAATCTGGTCCTGATGGTCGACCACACCTTCCTGTACACACCGGCCGTCCAGAAAATACGTGAACTGGTGCACGAAGGGGCGATCGGAGAGATCTATTATTACGACAGCATTCGTTCGAGCCTCGGGCTTTTCCAGAGCGACGTGAACGTCATCTGGGATCTCGCGGTTCATGATATGTCGATCATCCAGTACATCCTGAACGAGGAGCCTGTCGCGGTCTCGGCGACGGGGTCGTGCCATGTTTCAGGTGCGCCCGAAAATATGGCCCACATCACGCTGTTCTTCCAAAGCAGTTGCGTGGCCCATGTGAGCGTCAACTGGCTGTCACCGATCAAGGTACGGCAGACGTTTATCGGCGGCAGCCGCAAAATGATCGTCTATGACGACGTTGAACCGACCGAGAAGATCAAGATTTATGATAAAGGGATAACGCTGGACGGTTCACTTGAGAAAGCGCACCAGCTCAGAATCGGATATCGCGCTGGAGATATGTGGGCACCGCATCTGGCGGCGAAGGAGGCCCTTCAAACGGAGGTGAAACATTTCGTCGACTGCCTGCGCACGGGCGAAACGCCAATTTCCAGCGCTCAGTCCGGCCTGAAGGTGGTCGAGATCCTGGAGGCGGCATCGCGTTCGATCAAGGAGCAGGGAAGGCCGGTTCGGTTGGGGCAAAGTCACAAGATCCCAGAGAGGGCGTGATGATTGCGGTGGCGGACGTGGCGACAGTTGCCGGGGTGCCGGCCCGTGTCACTGCCTGGCGGAAATCTTGTGCAGCAGGACTTCTACGCCAGGCTCGTGATACAGTCGGCACCTGTTTGCCGGTCGCTAGCCCCGCCATCGGTTGGTAGCAGACTGACATGACCGCGATTCACCGCTCCATATTCTTCTCTGCGATCGAGCGCTATGGAAGCCTGCTGCTTTTCCTGTTTTCGACTGCGGCGCTGTCTCGGCTGCTGACGCCCGGGGAATTCGGAGTCTACGCGGTGATTAACGCGGTGGTCGCGGTCATCGCAGCTTCATTCCAGGAGTTTGGGGGCGCCAACTACCTTATTCAGAAGAAGGTGCTCTCGGAGCAAAATATCAGGACGGCATTCACGATCACATTTTGCATTTCGACGGTGATCGGGCTTGCGCTTTTCCTTTGCCGTGATGGGCTGGTGTGGTTCTTCAAGCAAGACGATCTGAGGATCGGCATCGCCGTATCCACCCTGAATTTTGCGCTGACGCCGTTTTCGGTAGTCATATCGGCCTTGTTCCGCCGCGACATGGAGTTCGGAAAGCTGGCAATCTGCAGCCTGGCAGCGAATGCGGTTTCGATAGCGATCTCGATCGTGCTGGCCTTGCTGCACTACAGCTACATGGCCCCGATCTGGGGAGCGGTCGCCGGAAACGCCGTTCTCACGGTCGTGCTGATCGGGTTTTACAAGAACAGGCGTGTGTTCCGTCCGTCGCTGTCGGAATATCCTGATGTGATAAGCTTCGGCCTCTACTCGGGCGGCGTCAGCATCATCAACGTATTTTACAATCTGGCGCCACAGATATTCCTTGCGCGAATCCTGGATTTCGCTGCCGTCGGGCTTTATAGCCGCGCCATCGGCATCACGCAGGTGTTCGACAGGCTGGTCGGCCAAGTCTTGAGTCCGGTGATCATGCCGGCGATTTTCGCTCAGACCAAGGCCGGTGGAAATCTGAAGCACATCTATCTGGACGCGGTCGCGCTCCTGACCGCCGTGCATTGGCCGTTCCTGATATTCATGGCGGTCATGGCGCAGCCGATCATCTTGATCTGGCTCGGCCCAACCTGGCTTGAAATCGTTCCGTTGGTGCGCATGATGTGCATCGGATATCTCTCGCTGTTCGTAGCCTGCCTGACTTATCCGGTATTGGTCGCCGTGGGCAGCGTACGGGACGCGCTGGTTTCGTCGCTGATTTCGCTTCCTCCATCGCTGCTCGTTATTTTTATTGCGTCGTTTTTCGGTGTGCAGGCAGTGGCGGCATCCGCGATAGTTACGCTGCCGTTCCAGGCCGCGGTTGCGATCTATTTCGTCAGCCGGCATCTCGACATCGGATGGTCCGATCTGTTCCGGGCTACATTCAAAAGCGCCATCGTGACGCTCATCAGTTCCGTTGGCGTCATCCTCTGCGCCTTCATGGTGGAATATGGTGCGCTGAGCCCGATCATTGGGCTGGGTTTGGCCTGTATTTCCGCGGCGGTCTGCTGGCTTTTGAGCATGATGGTCACGGAGCATCCGCTGTTGCCCCGGCTGCAACAGGCGGCGAGCGGGCTTTTCGCAACGCCGTTTCTCAGGTTCGCCGGTTATGCGAAGCGCAATTCACTCGGATAAGGATGCGCCGGACCTTCGATTAAAAAGCAGACGTAAGGAGTAGTTTAGATGGCTATTGCAAAAGATGTCGAACTTGGACGCGAGGTCAGGATATTCCATCCGGATCTCGTCAATCTCTATGGCTGTGCGGTCGGAGACGAAACGCGGATCGGTACGTTTGTCGAGATTCAGGGCGGCGCCAGAATCGGGGCGCGCTGCAAGATATCGTCGCACACCTTCATTTGCGAAGGGGTGACGATCGAGGATGAAGTCTTCATCGGACACGGTGTCATGTTCACAAATGACAGGTTTCCGCGGGCAACTACGGAGGACGGCCGTCCGCAGGGGCCGGCCGACTGGAAGGTGGAAGCCACGCGGGTCGGCCGTCGCGCGTCGATCGGGTCAAACGCCACCATCCTGTGCGGAATCACCATCGGCGAGGGAGCAACGATCGGGGCTGGTTCGGTCGTCACCCGGGACGTACCCGCGCGGGCGGTCGTGGCTGGCGTTCCGGCCCGTGCGATTGGCTCCCGGGCGGTCACGGCGGCGTTCGAAACCCTTGAGGCGGGACAATAGCAGCCCTGTCAGCCGCGTTAGCTTTAATATAAGGCCAGACATTTAATTCGATTTATTTTATTGTTTATTCCGAATTTCTAATTTAATTTGGCGTCGATTTAAATTGATTAACTGTTCGCGATCTTGCGCGATACTTTACAGGAGTGGTCTTTTGATACCTTTCCTTGATTTAAAGGCTCAGTACAAGCAAATGAAGCCCGAGATCGATGCCGCGGTCATGCGTGTCATCGATGGTGCGCAATTCGTGTTGGGGCCGGAGGTGGCCGCATTCGAGGCGCGTTTTGCCTCCTATTGCGACGTGAACCATTGCATCGCGGTCAATAGCGGAACGTCGGCGCTGCATCTGGCGCTTCTCGCGGCCGATGTTGGACCGGGCGACGAGGTGATTACGGTTTCGATGACCTTCGTTGCGACCACCGCAGCCATCCTCTATAGCGGCGCGAAGCCCGTATATGTAGACGTCGATCCGGTCACATGGACGATGGATCCGGCACTGATCGAGGCGGCGATAACGCCTAAAACCAGAGCGATCCTGCCGGTCCATCTGCATGGCCTGATGGCCGACATGGACCCGATCATGGAGATCGCCCGCCGTCACAACCTCGTCGTTATCGAGGATGCGGCGCAGGCGCACGGGGCCGAATACAAGGGTCGTCGTGCCGGATCGATCGGCGATCTCGGCTGTTTCAGTTTCTATCCCGGCAAGAACCTTGGTGCCTACGGCGAGGGTGGGGCAGTTGTTAGCAACAACTCCGAATTAGCCAAACGCGTCTCCCTGCTGCGGGACTGGGGACAGGAGTCCAAATACAATCACGTCATGCACGGCTACAATTATCGGATGGATGGAATTCAAGGTGCCGTGCTGAACGTGAAGATGAACTACATCGAGCCGTGGACCGAGGCTCGCAGGTCGGTTGCCGCACATTACGATCGTTTGCTGGAGAAGCAGCGATGCGTTCGGCCAATGCCGCCGGCGCACAGCCGTCACGTTTATCACGTCTATGCCGTCAGGCTGGAGCGCCGCGATGAAGCTCAGAAAGTCCTCCAGGCTGCCGGTGTCGGCACCGGCATTCATTATCCCGTGCCGGTTCATCTTCAAAAAGCTTATGCGGATCTCGGATACGGCGTCGGGGACTTCCCCGTCACCGAGTTGCTGGCCAATCAATTCCTTTCGCTTCCGATCTATGCCGAGCTTACGCCCCAACAGGTTTCCGAAGTGGTCGCCGAGCTGGAAAAAACTTTTCTCGTGGAGGTCGCATAGCGCGACAGCGGATTTCGGCTTCGACAACGTATTGCCGATGAAACAGGCGAATAGGAGAGCATTTTGGCTCTATTAAAAGGAAAGCGCGTTCTGGTGACGGGCGGGGCCGGATTTATCGGCTCCCACATCGTTGATCTGCTGTGCGACGAGGGCTGTGTCGAAATCGTCGCTCTCGACAACATGGTCCGCGGCCGGCCCGAAAACCTCAAGCACGCATCAACGCGTGGCCCGGTGCGATTGGTGCACGGCGATATCCGTGACGCCAAGTTGATGGTGCCGCTCGTGAAGTCGGCCGACATCGTCTTTCACCAGGCCGCGTTGCGTATCACCCATTGTGCGGCCGAGCCGCGCCTGGCGATGGAAGTCATGGTGCAAGCGACGTTCGATTTGCTGGAGCTCTGCGTCCAGCACGATGTCGAGAAGGTCATCGCGGCATCGTCGGCATCGGTCTATGGGATGGCTGAGGAGTTTCCGACCACGGAGCGGCAGAACCCCTACGACAATCGGACCATTTATGGTGCAGCAAAGGCCTTCAACGAAGGCCTGCTTCGGACCTTCAACGAAATGTACGGGCTCGATTACGTGGCCTTCCGATATTTCAATGTCTACGGCGACCGCATGGATATCCATGGCCGCTACACCGAGGTGCTGATCCGCTGGATGGAGCGGCTGGATGCCGGGCTGCCGCCGATCATCTTTGGCGACGGCCAGCAGACCATGGATTTCGTCCATGTTCGGGATATCGCCCGCGCCAATATCCTGGGAGCCAAGGCAAAAGCTACCGATCACGTATTTAACGTCGCAAGCGGCACGGAAACGAGCCTTGCCCAGCTCGCGGCGGCGCTGGCTCAGGTGATGGGCCGAGGAAATCTGACACCCGAGTTTGCACCGGAGCGTTCCGTCAACCCTGTGCCCCGCCGCCTGGCGTCAACGACGAAGGCCGAGCGATTGCTTGATTTCCGTGCCACCGTTCCGCTGGAACAGGGATTGGGTGAACTCGTGGAATGGTGGCGGGGCGAACGCCGCGCGTCCGCGGCCGAACAAGAGGCCGTCGCCTCGTGATCCCGATTGCGCTGCCGCTTCTTGATGAGGACGAGGCCAACGCCGCCCGCGAGGCGGTGCTGTCCGGGTGGGTTTCGCAGGGGCCGCAGGTAGCCGCCTTCGAGCGTGAATTCGCAGCGCTGGTCGATGCGCCCTTTGCTTGTGCAGTATCCAACTGCACGACCGCCCTGCATCTGGCTTTGACGGCGATCAATATCGCTCCCGGCGACGAGGTTATCACCGCCAGCCATTCGTTCATCGCAACGGCGAACTGCATCAGATATTGCGGCGCGACGCCGGTTTTCGTCGATATCGATCCGGAAACCTACAATATCGATCCGGCTCGGGTAGCCGAAGCCATTACGCCGCGCACGCGGGCCATCCTTGCCATTCACCAAATGGGCATGCCGTGCGACCTGAGCGCATTGGTCGCCCTGGCGAAGCGCCACGACTTGGTTCTGATCGAGGACGCCGCCTGCGCCGCCGGCAGCGAGATTCGCATCGATGAACAATGGGACCGGATCGGAAAGCCTCACGGCGACGTTGCCTGCTTCTCATTCCATCCTCGCAAGGTAATCACCACCGGCGAGGGCGGCATGCTGACGACATCTCATGCAGCTCTCGAGGGCAAGTTCAAGCTGTTGCGCCAACACGGAATGAGCGTGCCGGATACCGTCCGGCACGGCTCTGCACAGGTGATCTTCGAGAATTATGTTTTGGTCGGCTACAATTATCGGATGACCGACATGCAGGCTGCGGTCGGGCGCAAGCAGCTCCTGAAGTTGCCCGATATCGTCGCGCGCCGGCGCGCAGTCGCCTCCCATTACGCCGAGCTCCTCGGGAATATCGAGGGACTTCGGTTGCCGTTCGAACCCGACTGGGCGCGGTCAAACTGGCAGAGCTACTGCGTACGCTTGCCTGACCGCGTCGATCAGCGGGATGTCATGCAGAAGCTTCTCGACCAGGGGATCGCGACGCGCCGCGGCATCATGTGCTCTCACCGCGAGAAGCCCTATGCGGACGAGAAGCGGCTTCATGATCTCAGGCAATCGGAACTGGCACAGGACCACGCGATCTTGCTTCCCATTTACGCGCAGATGACGGAGGAGAGCGTTGTCCGTGTTGCCGACAGTCTTCGCGCGATAGTCCAATAGTGACGCCGCCGAACTAGCAGCCGGCAGATTGAATATCGCGGAAGCCTGAGAACGCATAGTCGCTTCACTCCCGCGGTGTAATTTGAATAGATCCATTGTAGATCGTGACGCAGATTAAATGTCTTGACTTTAAATTATTTAATGTGAATAATATATTAAATAAGGCAAGTTAAATTTTAAATACAGAAAATTAAATAAAGGCGAGCGTCTTCGAGGGGCCCAATCCTTTCCAACGTGGGTGCTTGGAGTCCTGGCGCCGTTTTAGAGAGGTCAGTCAATGCTTGGGAGTCCGGTCTTTCGCGGCAAAGCGTTGCTGAATAACGGTACGCCGCAGTCGCACGGCGTCCGCCCGAAATTGCTGGCGGTCTCTTCGGGCGGAGGTCACTGGGTGCAACTGTTGCGTATCAGGCACGCTTTCGAGGACTGCGAAGTCACGTTCGTTACCGTTCACGAGTCGTATCGCGCGCAGGTCCCTGACCATAAATTCTACCTCGTCAATGATGCTAACCGCTGGACCAAGATCGGGCTGTTGAAAGCGGCGCGCAGAATCGCATGGATCCTTTGGAACGAGAAGCCGGATATCGTGGTTTCGACGGGGGCCGCTCCGGGATATTTGGCGGTGCGGTTCGGGCGAATGATGGGCGCGCGCACCATCTGGCTGGACAGCATAGCCAACGTCGAACAGCTCTCGATGTCCGGAAACCAAATTGGTCGTTGCGCCGACCTGTGGTTGACGCAGTGGCCTCACCTGGCGCGGCCGGATGGACCCCATTACACAGGTTCGGTGCTATGATTTTCGCGACAGTCGGAACACAGGGACAGTTTGACCGCTTGATCCGCACAGTGGACGAGTGGGCCGGCGCCCAGGGAAGAACGGATGTCTTCGCGCAGACGGGTCCATCAGACTACCACTCAGAACATATCCGCACTCAGCGGTTTATCGACCCGACTGAGTTCCGGAAGCGCGTCGAAGCGGCAAGCGTTGTGATTTCGCATGCTGGCATGGGCTCCATTATTACTGCTCTCGAGCTTGGAAAGAAGATTATCGTGATGCCTCGCCGGGCTAGTCTGGGTGAGCATCGCAACGACCATCAGCTCGCAACCGCAAAGCGGTTCGCCGAGCAAGGCCGCATTATGGTTGCTTTCACCGAGCAGGAACTGCTCGGTAAGCTGGATCAGGTCCAGGCTGTCGCTGAGACCGAGCGTCTGAGCGCACAGGCGTCACCAAGCCTTATCTCCACCATCCGGACATTTATCGGGACCGGACGCATTCGTTTCGAGAATAGAGACGTTTCGCCGTAGGAGGAAATCGGCAATGTGGAGCGGCAAAACTGTCGGCGCGCAGAGCGCCCCGATTCTCGCCAAGGGAAATGGAAAATGAAAGAAGCGCTGCAGTTGTTAGACGCGGAGAATGACGAGCGTATCAATATCAAGTCTCTTCTTCCGCTGGAGAAGATGCGAAAAAATGCTGCGGAGTGGAGTCAGCAATACGTCAATAACGAGCCATTTCCGCACATCGGGATTGATAACTTTTTTGACGAACGCATTATTCGCGACATCGTGGCCCAATATCCCGGCGAATATGATGCGGTCTGGAACCGAACGCTCCTCGATGCTGGTTCGTATGAGGAGCAGAAGCTTTCACTTGACAGGCATGAAGACTTTCCTGCGGTCATTCAGAATTTTATCAGTGCTCTGAATTCCCGGGCATTCGTGACTTTTCTTGAGCAAATGACGGGCATCGATGGGCTGATACCTGACCCTTATCTGACGGGTGGTGGTTTGCATATGATTCCACGCGGCGGTCGTCTCGCGATGCACGTCGATTTCAACATGCACCGCAAGCTCAGGCTCGACCGACGGCTAAATTTATTGGTTTACCTCAACTTTGACTGGAAGGAGGAATGGGGAGGCGCGCTCGAATTGTGGGACAAGGAAGTCAAGGTCAAGCACAAATCTTACCTGCCACTGGCGAACAGGATCGTGGTGTTTTCAACGACCGACACGTCCTTCCATGGTCATCCCGATCCGCTGACGAGTCCGAAAGGAAAATACCGTCGATCAATTGCATTGTACTATTATACAAATGGCCGTCCGGAAGAGGAGCGATCCGCAGATCACACGACTGTCTGGAAGATGCGTCCCAACGAGGTTAGACGCCTTTCGATCAAGGACAGGATGAAGCCATTTACCCCGCCGATTGTCTGGCAGATTCCACGGTTGTTTAAAGGTCGCTGATTGCGGGCTGTTTCCATCCCCGCAAGGTGATCACCACCGTCCGCGTCGCGGACGCTCTCAGGAATGAGTTGTATCGATGAACCCGGCCCCGCGCGTTAGTGCCGTCCGTCCGGAGGGCATTTTCACTCAATATTCACAAGCGAGCGACGCCAGTTCGAGTTGGTTGGGCTATGGGAGGTCGGCGGATGGCGAAGGTTGACATCGTAGTTCCCTGCTACAATTACGGACGCTTCCTGGAAGGGTGCGTCCGTAGCGTACTCGACCAATCTCTCGGGGACGTGCGGGTGCTGATTATCGATGACGCCTCCCCGGATGGTTCAGTTTCGGTGGCGCAGAAGTTGGCGAATACAGACCGGCGAGTCAGTGTCATCGCGCATCCAAAGAACTGGGGTCATATCAGTACATACAATCAGGGGATCGAATGGGCATCGAGCGATTACTTCCTGCTTCTCTCGGCCGATGACTTGTTGGTTCCGGGTGCGCTCGAGCGCGCCGCAGGGATCATGGACGCAAATCCTGACATCGTACTCACATACGGGAAAGGTCTTTCCTGGCAGGATGATTTGCCGTTTCCGGAAATTGACCCTCGGCAGGATAACAAGTGGACACGACAGGATGTGGTCCACGAAATGTGCGCCATCGGCGCCAACGTAGTTAACACGCCGACGGCTATTGCGAGAACGCGCATCCAAAAGGCGGTCGGTGGCTATCGTCCGTCCTTGCCGCACAGCGGGGACATGGAGATGTGGCTGCGCTTCGGAGCGCACGGCGCGGCTGCCAAAATTGACGCGGTGCAGGCCATTTACAGGAAGCATTCATCCAACATGTCCAACTCGTACTGGAACGAGGATTGGTCCGACTATCCCTACAGAAGGGCGGCATTTGATAGTTTCTTCGAAGAATACGTGGATCGTCTCGATGGGGGCCGGAGCTTGCGCGCATCGGCCTATCGCACATTGGCAGAAACGGCATTTTGGCGCGCCATCGGTCGCATGCGCCGAGGCCATATCAAAAGCGGCCTTGAGCTGCTCCGCTTCTCAATTGATCTCAATCCAAGGCTGCGTTTTGGACCGCCAGCCGGTTCCATTCTTAGGCAGGCATCTATCAAGATTCTCGGCCGGACGTGACAGTACAAAGGGGCGATAGGGATGCTGAAAGCCTCGCAAGGGGGCGGTCCGATCGCGACCGTTAATCTTAGCGGGTTAAGTTTTCGCCATGCCTGATTTTTTGATAGTTTAAATGGGCTTTATAATACTAGATTAAATAAGTCTTATAATACTCGATGTGTCTTTTGGCGGACTGCATTGCCAGGAAAAAGATGCCTATCGGAAGGCAAGGCGATCGAGGATGGGCTCTGAAAGTAAGGACGATTTCGACAATGAATGTCTCCGATGAGCTTTCGACGATGACTGCGCTTCATGACAATGGGCGGAAATCACCGCTCAGCATTCTCGTGGCGTTGGCGAGTTATGGTACTTCCAATGACCGCTATCTGGAGCAGGTGATCCGTGAATACCGCTCCATGCCGTTCGACATCGACATCGTCATCGTCTCGAACATCGACAGGAAGCTCGCTCCGGGCGTTGAATGTCGGGTGGGTCTTCCGAACAAGAATCCGTGGTCCTTGCCTTTCGCGCACAAGAAGCTGTTCGCCGAGCGCGCCGATAAATACGACCTGTTCATCTATTCCGAAGACGACATCCTGATAACCGAAAGACAATTGCGAGGGTTCCTGGAAGTAACCGCTGTCTTGCGGGATGACGAAGTTGCTGGGTTTATCCGCATGGAGAAGAGCTCGAATGGCAGCGTCAGCTATCCAGACTTGCACGAAGAATATCATTGGGATCCAGCGTCTCTCAGGTCCAGGACAAAATATACTCTTGCGAATTGCACCAACGAGCATGCGGCCTGTTATGTCCTCACGCAAAGCCAGCTAGGGAAGGCTATCAAGTCAGGCGGCTTCTTGGTTGATCCGCACGAGTGGAAGCACGATCTGCTCTGTTCTGCCGCGACCGACCCATACATCCAGTGCGGTTTCACAAAGCTGATTCCGATATCGCATCTCGACGACTTTACGGTCCACCATTTGTCCAACAAATACGCGGGCAAGGTTGGAGTAGATGAGGAGGAAATGCACGCACAGGTCGGCACCATGTTGCGGCTTGCCAAGGATGCATGCGCACCCGTGCCGCTGCTCAATACGGAAACCAAGCTTTGGCGTCGCATGTATTCCAAGGACTATTATGAACCTCTCAATGAGGAAGTCCTTTCCATGATCCCTCCGGACGCGCGCACTGTGCTTTCGGTCGGATGCAGTTCGGGCGCGACAGAGTGTTGGCTGGCCGAGAGAGGCTTGCGGGTCGTTGCAGTGCCACTGGATCCGGTGGTGAGCGGTGGCGTGGCGGAAAGAGGTGTCGAGATGGTGTTCGGCGATTTCCACCTCGCCAAGGAGAAACTCCGCAACCAGCGATTCGACTGCCTCCTGTTCTCGAATGTGCTCCACCTGGCCCGGGACCCGGTCGAAGTACTTTCCTTATTTCGTGACAACATGTCGATGAACTCGGTGATGATTATCCAGGCGCCAAACATGCTGTGCGTTCAGGAAGTTTGGAGGAGAATCCGTAATCCTCATCGGTATCGTGGCCTGGGAAGCTACAACCTTTCAGGTGCCCATTTCAGCAGCATTGGGAAAGTCGGCGATTGGTGCCGCAGGTCCGGGCTGAGGGTAGATCGGACTGTAGGAATGCTTCATCGCAGCGCCGAATTCCTCCGTGGCCTCCCGGCAGGATTTGTTAAATTATTCGCGTCTCCCAGTTTCGTCAGCATAGTCAGGAGGAGAGAGGTTTCCGATGCGCGCAGCGCGAACAGTCCGCTCCCGTTAGTTGACGAGGGAAAATGATCGCGATCGTTTTTTGGAAGTGCGTCCTGCGTTTTTCAATAAGCCGCCGGTTGCGCCGTCTGTAAGGGAACAAAATGAATCAGTGCGACATCTCCAATAGCCAAGCAGTGCGGCGGATTGGTTTCGCGACGATCGGCGACGGGAGCAACGTCAGGTTCTGGTCCGGCACTCCGTTCAACATGTCGAACTCGCTTGCAAACGAAGGTCACGAGGTTGTCCATATCGGTCCCCTGAGCGCGCCGCTCTTGCCGCTGTACAAGACTTATTCAAATCTCTGCCGCACCTTTCGCAGACCGGGCCTCTCCCCATTTCAGGCGGGCCCGGTCGTTGCGCAGTACTCAGCAGACGCGGTACGCAAGATCCGCGCCGCGTCGCCTGATATTGTCTTCGCACCTGCCGGATCCATCTTCGCTTGGAGTGTGCCCGCCGGAGTTCCCCTCGTTTATGCGTCCGATGCGACCTTTCGGCTTATTGAGGACTATCACCCCAATTATCGAAACCTGTCACGCACCGCCCGCAAGGCCTCGGAACGACTGGAACGCGATACAATCGCGCGCGCGGATTTAATCCTCTATCCGTCGCAATGGGCGGCTGATTCTGCCGTCCGGGATTACGGTGCCGATCCTGCACGGGTGCATGTCGTTCCTTGGGGCGCCAACCTCAAAGAAGCGCCTGCTCGTGAATCTGTGCTTGGAGACCGGAAGCCCGGTCCGTGTCGGATGCTGCTGATCGGCGTCAATTGGAAGGAGAAAGGCGCGGACATCGCGGTCGAGATTCTTGCTGAACTCAACAACAGGGGTGTAAAGGCGGAGCTCGTGATCTGCGGATGCACTCCGCCGGAGCCTGTGAGCCAGGACGGCCTAACGATCATCCCTTACCTCGACAAGAATGATCCCGCACAGCGCAGCCGGCTTGATCAGCTCTATCGCGATGCGGATTTTTTTCTGTTGCCAACCCAGGCGGACTGCTTTCCCATCGTGTTGTGCGAAGCGGCGGCTTACGGTGTGCCGAGCGTTGCGCGCGCCACCGGAGGCGTCACCTATGCTGTCCGTGAGGAAAAGACCGGCGTGCTGGTGCCATCGAACGCGACGAAGGCGGACTACGCTGGCGTCATTGCGGAAATTTTTGCGAACCCGGCACGTTTGGCGCGCTTGAGGCAATCGAGCCGCGAGGCCTATGAGACGCAACTGAATTGGCCGGCCTGGGGCAGGCGTGTCTCGGAACTGATGCAATCTCTATGATCGTCCTGAATTATCACGAATTGGTAAGGGCTTCGCCACCGAATGCGTGGTGCCTGACGCATGGGACATTCGACGCGCATCTCGCGCTTTACCGGGACAAGCTTGTCTCGCCTCAGACTTTTCTGGAGAATTGCGACCATCCGAAAGCCGGCCGCAGCGGCTCGGTCCTGCTCACCTTCGACGATGGATTTCTTTCGGACTACACGCATGTCTACGCTCGTTACGCGACGACCGGTGCGATTCCAGGATTCATGTCCTTTATTCCGGTTGATTTTATTGGCTCGCCGGGACGCATGACCTGGGAGATGATCGAGGAAATTGGCAGGAGCGGCGTCGCGATTGGCTCACATGGTATGGCCCACGCCGATTTGACGACAGTCTCGGATGACGAACTCGATCGTGAGCTTACGGTTTCGAAGTCGATGCTGGAGGATCGCCTCGGTCGGCCGGTTACTCTTTTCGCCTTCCCATACGGGCGCTTTTCCCGACGGGTTTGGGACGCGGCTCTGAAGGCCGGCTACACGCATCTCTTTACAATCCAGCTTGGGTATCATCGGGGATTCGAACCCTTTCTCTATTCCCGTCTTTGCCTGACGAACAACATGGATGAAGGCTACATGCGCCAGCACTTACGTGACCCTGATGGCATGCGTGGCCCCGCCTGGAAAATTAGCACAAGGCTTGGACTCTATCGCCAGCTGATGCATCTGCGGTATCGATAGGACTGTGCGGCCAGTGAAAAGTATTGCACCAAGAGCCTCTTATCAGATTGGAAGGCCGTTTCCTGCCGTGCGAGCCGCGGCGGCGCAGCCGACGCGAAGCCGGAAGAGTTCCGCACTCATTCCGATCTTCATTTTCTCGTTGGCGTTGCCGTTTTTTATCTACATCGGCCCGATACGGATGTCTCCTTATCGGCTGGTGCTGGTATTAACCTTCGTTCCATGCATGATCGTGTGGTTGTCAGGGACCCTCGGTCGAATAAGACTGCCAGACATATTGATGCTGTCGGCGGCGGCATGGGGTGCGGTTGTATTGGTGGACATACACGGCGCTGAGGGTCTGCAATCCGCAGGCATATTCGTCATAGAGACATTCGGGCCATTCCTGTTCGGTAGGAGATACATTCGAGATTTCTTCGCGTTCCAGCGCATGGTGAAGTCCCTCGCGCTTGTGGTCATTCTTCTCCTGCCATTCGCCGTTTACGAGAATGTCGCTGGCTCACCGATCCTGATTGAATTATTCGGCAAGATATTCCCCGTCTATCCTATCATTGGCAGTGAACTAAGACTCGGGCTCAGACGAGCTCAGGCCACCTTCGAATATTCCATTTTGTTTGGTGTCGTTTGTTCGAGCGCGTTCGCCTTGAGCTTTTATGTAAATGATGCTCCCAGGCGCCGGAGCGGACTACTAAGCTCAGGCCTGGTAGGAATGGCTGTCGCTTCCTCCCTTTCCTCGGGTCCCCTCCTGTCGCTTGTTGTCCAGGTCTTGTTGATCATTTGGGACAAGGTGACGGCGCACGTGACGCGGCGTTGGGGGATATTGGCCGCAATTGTGATCACCGCCTATGTTGCGGTGGATTTGACCTCCAATCGCACTCCCTTCGATGTCTTTATTTCGTATCTGACGTTCAACGCCGACACTTCCTACATGCGCGTGCACATCTGGAACTACGGTGTGGCATCAGTGATGCAGCACCCGATCTTTGGAACTGGCTTGAATGAATGGGAACATCCTTCGTGGATGGGAGGCAGCATCGACAATTTTTGGTTGGACATTGCCGTTCAATACGGCATCCCCGGCGTTTTGTTTATGGCCGGCGGTTTTCTTTCGGTTTGCTTTGGTTTGGGACGGCTGAAAAATCTCTCGTTCGAGGCGGCCCAATGCCGAAAGGGTCTTATCATCACGATTTGCGGATTGGCGTTCTCCATCTGCACGGTCCACGTGTGGGATGCTCCTTACGTCTTGATCATCTTCCTGCTCGGCAGCGGCATGTGGATGTTTGAGCCCCGCAATGACGTCGCTTTTGCCCCGTCCGCCGCGCGAACACTGCATCCCGCGCGGCCGGACTAGTTACAGCTAAGGTCTGTGCGTCTAAAGGATCCTTCCCTTGCGGACCATTGGTATTGCTGGTCGTGGCGTTTCTTTCCTCTGCATGCACCAGGTGTTTGCGCCGTTATTGTAGATATGCGGGAAGTGGTCTTTGATCTGCAGGACCGAGGCCATGGCTCCGGGCTTCAGGTCGTCGTGTATCTCAATCACCAGGGTTCCAACGCGATCGACCCACGAGGCGTTCTCGAACACTTCTTTTTCCGCCCCTTCGATATCTATTTTCAGCAGATCGACGCTGTCTAGCTGGTAGGTCTGCATCACCTCATCCAGCGTCATCCCGCGCGTCTTACCGTCGGCGGATACTTCCGTTTGGAACGCCCATTCGCCTTTGCCTGGATTGAACAGGTTAAGCATTATCGACTCCTTCCACAGGGCTGCAAGCACGGGCGTGATCTGCGGATAGGGTTGCGCGTTCTTTAGAAGCAGGGCGTAGTTCGATGGCTCAGGCTCAATGGCAATGATGCGGGCCTTGGGCCAGCGGTTAGCGAAGTATACCGAGGTCAGGCCTATGTTCGCGCCGGCGTCTATAATCGTCTTGGGCTCATTGGGCGGGGCTAGCAGGTATTCGTGGCGCTGGAATATATCCCGGTACACCCGGTGGTCGGACGTGCCGATTCTCAAGGTGACCGGATACTTTATCCCCGGTGTGTCGACTTGAACCGTTTTCTGTTTTCCAGTCAGGCGCGCCGTTGTGATAGCGACCACTCCGCCAATACCGAACTCGTCATGATAGAAACGCAGACCGTCTAAAATGCTCATTGTTCATCCCCAAAAAAGGGTTGATCTGTTCTCGCCTCGAGGGCAAAGCGCAGCAAGGCAAAACGCCCCGTGCGTGTCGTATGGCGTACAGTAACGAGCAATCGCCTCACGCGACAGTATTTTCGTGCCAGATTTGATTCTTGCTCGCCACCGATCGCCAGGCAATTCAAGACCCGGTAGAGCCCAACCTGCGCGTCCAGATTGGTGCTGGCCGCCCTGTACGCCTACAAGGTGGCGGACTGCGTCTGGAGCCGCTTCGGCAGGGCCGGGCACTGCGGGGGACGCCGCTTGCATGTCGGCCGGCCAGCGGCCTCCGGAGGCTTGGATAAGGAATTTACGCCGGCCGAGATCAGACGCAGTTGCGCAGTTTTGGAATCAGCCCTAGCCATTGACCCGCGTCCCATGGCATGATTACGCGAACGCGATCGGCTTCGCGTGCGGCCAATTGCATCACTCAGTAGATACGGAATTTGGCAATCTGAGTCCGCTTTTGGCGTGGTCGTTGGAGGGTGGCACGCATGCGACGGCGTGAATTCATTGGATCCATCGGTGCGGCGTCCATGTTGCCGCCTGCCGCATGGTCACAACAAGTATCGCATGACGCTTCAGGTTCCGCCCCCGCTGATACTATTCCGCTGAACTACAACGACGCTCGGTTCAGCGGCAATGCTGCCTCGAGCGCAGTAACGATTGCGACCGGCGGAGCGCTAAGTAACAAGAGCATCACCGAGACGGGCAATATCGCATCGATTGTGCTGCGTGACGGTGGGACAATCCGGACCTGTCGGGTCAATTCCCGAGAGTGCGTCCGTATTGGCGGTAGCGGCTCATTCCTGATCGACAACTGCTACCTGGAGGCACTTGGTGTTGGGGACGACCATGCCGACGGCATCCAGGCTTATTCGCCGGGAAGCCGGGGAACGCTTAGGGTGTCCAATACTGCGATTGTCACGCACAGCGTGGCGGCAAATGTCGGTCTGTTCATTGCGGATAACTGGACCGGGACGATCGACCTGGAAAACGTCGCCTTTATCGGAGGCGGCGTCAACTATGGTCTCCGCGTTCACCCCGATACTGGTGGCGACAATATCATCAAGTTGAAGAACGTGTTCTTCGTTCCTCCATTCCAATACGGGCCATATCTTTTTGGAGATTATGGCCACCACAGGAATTCCATCCAACTCTGGGACAATGTGCGCAAGGCAACGATCGTGGATGGCGTACTGATCCCGGGCGTGGCCTTTCCCAAACCATTTTGAGGCGCAGTGACAATGGCGTCTGTTACATCTGGAAAAGACACCTTGCTTCGGCCATCTCCAACCCGGTGTTCGGTACGGCGGCCAGATCTTGCGGTCGCAGACGCTTCTGATTCCGCAAGCCAAGCATGGCGCCGTGGGCGTTCCGACGGTATAAAAACTTTTCGCGTTCAAGCACGGTGCTCGGTATGACGATATTGGTGACGGGTGGCGCAGGCTACATCGGTAGTCATATTGTGCATGAACTCTCCGACCGCGGAGAATCCGTGGTCGTGCTCGACAATCTATCATCCGGATTTCGAGAATCGGTCCCTGCAACGGCACAGCTCGTGGTCGGGGATATCGGCGACGGCGTGCTGGTCGCAAAACTCTTGTCCGAGTACCGGGTACAGGCAATTGTGCATCTCGCAGCCTCCTCAGTCGTGCCGGATTCTGTTGCCAACCCCTTGGGCTATTACACCAACAACACGGCCGGCTCTCTGGTGTTGTTGAAGGCGGCGGTTCAGGCCCGCGTCAACTATTTCGTGTTCTCCTCGACGGCTGCCGTCTACGGCAATCCGCAAGGGCCACTGGTGAGCGAGGGCATGATCCCCCAACCGATGTCGCCGTACGGTGCCTCGAAGCTCATGACGGAGAGGATGCTGCAGGATGCGGGGTCCGCAAGCAGTCTGAAATATGTCGTGCTGCGTTATTTCAACGTTGCTGGCGCCGACCCGAAACTCCGTACCGGCCAATCAACCCGTGCGGCGACCCATCTGATCAAGGTCGCAGTACAGACCGCGCTCGGCGCTCGCGATCACATGGCGATCTTCGGCACGGACTATCCGACGCCTGACGGCACGTGCATTCGCGACTACATCCACGTCAGCGATCTGGTTGGCGCTCATGTTGGGGCATTGGGTTACTTGCGGGAGGGCGGCCCGAGCACGCTGATGAATTGCGGGTACGGCCACGGTTATTCCGTTCGGGAGGTCGTCGAAGCCGTGAAGCGCGTCTCCGGCCTCGATTTCGCGGTCACAATGCAGCCGCGGCGAGCGGGCGACCCGGCCGCAATCGTTGCGGATGTGCGGACTATCCAGAGTATACTGTCATGGACACCTGCCTATGACGATCTCGAGACCATTGTTCATCATGCACTGTCGTGGGAGCAGAATCTGATGTCCCGTCAGTCGAACGTTTTAAATAAATAAGGGAACTGTTCGGCCTTTCACCATGCGCGAGCAAATGGTTTCTTTAAGAAATCGAGTTTGAGGCCTAAGGGGCATACAACAGTCGATAGAGGTTTCGCGGACGCCAATGCGCCTCCAGCGGTGGCGTGGGCCGATTTACCATTATTATTTATTGCTATTATTTATTACTATTATTTTATCGCTTTCGACCGTTGATAACGGTATATTGGCGTCGCAAAATTAAAAGCAAGCCATTGGTTTTAGGATCTATATTTAATGTACGGATCGACCTTCGCTCGCGTCGAAAATATGCAAGGTCACATTGGCAAGTTGCCGAAATTGGCGCCTGCTCTTAGCGTCGTCATTCCCGCGCATAACGAGGAGAAGGTGCTGGCGCGGTGCCTCGACACGTTGCTGGCGGACTCCGAAGCTGGCGAGCTGGAGATCATTGTCGCCGCCAACGGCTGCACTGATCGCACCGTTGAAATTGCGCGAGGCTATGGCAATCGGGTCGGCGTCATTGAAATTTCCGAGGCCTCCAAGCACGCTGCTCTCAATGCGGGCGATAAAGCTGCAACGGTGTTCCCCCGCGCGTATTTGGACGCAGACATCGCAGTAAGCACTGGAGCCATCCGATCCGTGGTGGAAGAAATGGATCGCACAGGTGCGCTGGTTGGCGCGCCGCGAGCGACGATCGATTTCGACGGATGTCCGGCTATCGTTCGATCCTTCTATCGTGTGTGGTGTGAAACGCCTTGGTTCACCGATAATCTCGTGGGTTCCGGTATCTACGTGATTTCCGCCGCCGGGCATGCGCGCATTGGTGTATTTCCCGCGATAACCAATGACGATCAGTATGTGCACGACCTGTTCGAAACTGGTGAACGCGTAACTTCGAACTCGTACCAGTTTCTCGTGCGACCGCCGCGCACGGTCCAAGGACTTGTCAGACGGCGTACGCGCACAATAGTCGGCCAGCGCGAACTCGATAAGCGATTCGGTCGGCTTCCCGGCCGCGCCCGCCGAATATCACTCATGGACCTGGTACGTCGACGGCGCGCAAGGGTTTGGGATTTGATAGTATATGCCGTCGTCACGAAAATGGCCGCGTTCGCTGCGACTCGCAAGGAGCAGCGGGGTGATCGTGGCTGGGAGCGAGACGAAACCAGCCGTACTTCTCTTTCGGCCACGCCACGGACAACGGGAGAGCAGCCGATGCCAAGCATGCTCGGCAAAATTTCCAACGGTGTCAGGTCAATGCTGGACCCGATGACGTGGCTACATTCGTTGCGCATCCTCCATTTCTATAGCTACAAGCATGTACGCGAGAAGCGTAAGATCAAGATGGGGAGCGGTCAGGTCTTTGCGCCGAATGTGTCGATAGCAAACGGAGAGAGAATCACGTTGGGAAGCCGCTGCCACGTCGGAGAGCACGTTTGCCTCTGGGCCGGCAACGAGACTGGTCGCATAACGCTGGGCGATGATGTGATGATAGGCCCCGGAACAGTTGTCACGGCGTCGGATTATGGTTTGGTGGAGGGCACGCCCCCTGCTTTCCAGCCCAAGAACGAACGCGATATCGTGATTCGCGACGGGGTCTGGATTGGCGCCAACGCGGTTGTTACCGCAGGGGTTACAATAGACGAGGGCTGCATCGTTGGTGCTGGATCGGTAGTTACGCGCGACCTGCCGGCAAACATGATCTGCGCTGGTGCACCTGCCCGACCAATAAGGCCGCGCCCGAAGCGCGCTGGATAGCCCCTTGATTACTCCGCCCGCCGACGTCGCCGTTCTCATTGTCTCGTACAATACCGAGCAGTTGCTCGACGAATGCCTGCAGTCTTTGTACGAACAGTGCGGTAGCCTCAGACAGCAAGTGATCGTGGTTGACAATGGCTCAGTTGACCGCTCGGTCGATATGATCCGCTCCGGCTTCGCCGAAGTCGAGTTGATCGAAGCGAAACAAAATCTCGGGTTCGCACGAGGCGTGAACCTGGCCGCGACCCGTGCGAACGCAGAATTCCTGCTCTTGCTAAATCCCGATACGGTCGTGCTCGATCATGCAATCGAGCGCCTGGTGCAATTTGCCCGGTTGCGTCCGGGCCACGGGCTATATGGCGGACGAGCGGTCAAGCGCGATGGTATGCTTGAGCTGTCATCTTGCTGGGCGCTCCCGACTGTCTGGAGTATGACCTGCTTCGCTCTTGGTTTAAGCACGATCTTTCGTCACTCGCGATGGTTCGATCCCGAATCTATGGCCGACTGGCGTCGCGATACTGTTCGCGAGGTCGGCATCATTACCGGTTGCCTTCTCCTGGCACCCCGCGATGCGTGGCTGGAGCTCGGCGGGTTCGACGAACGTTACTTTATGTATGGCGAAGATGCCGACCTTGCCTTCCGCGCCCGGCAGGCTGGATTTAGTCCAATCATCTGCCCGGAGGCCTGTATCGTCCACGATGTCGGCAAGGCGTCTGCGACGCGAGCGGACAAGCTGCTTCTCCTTTTCAAGGGCAAGGCCACACTGGTGCGCGACCATTTCGATGGATGGCGCAAGCAGCTCGTTCTTCTTGAACTTCTTGCTGGCGTTGGTCTGCGTGCACTGCTTGCCAGAGTCAGGCTCAGGTCGGATCGATCGGAAGCTGAGGGTTGGGGTAAGGTTTGGAGCGAGCGCCACGACTGGATCAAGGGATATCCCGACCGGCAACCTTCCGCGAGCGCAGCACCTTGAAAGTCGAGATCAGGTCATGACTTCGCCGCTGACTCATGCGGGCAACAGATAGCGTCGCTTTGGTGTCTGTCTCTGCTTTGCTGACGGTCTCGACCATGAGCTCATCGAGATTGGTGAAGTTAGCAACACTATGCTCGATTATCCCGTCGCCGTTCGGGAGCGAGTTGATCTCGGAGCCGAACGCGGCGATCCGGTCGCCGAGCCCGGTTCTGATTCAATCAGAACCGATAAGGCTCTGGTCGGTTAGTTCGCCGATGAGACTTTGAACATCAGCGTGATGCGCAACACCGGGCACAGGCGCGAGATGCCACGCGCCACATGCGGGATTGAACCGGGAAATCTCACAAGTCGGTTCGGCTTGGGGTACACTGCGCACAGCAGATCATCGCCGCTTTCGTTGAAGAACAACGTCTCGCCCGCCCAGTCTGGATGCCAATTTAGATGCGGATAATACAGCACCGTATAGTGCTCGGCCGCCAACGAGTCTTTGTGAACGCCGCCCTCGGCGCCAAACGGATAACCGTTGGCGTAACAGCGCAGCAGCCGCGACCGGCCGCGCACTTTCTGCCACATTGCTTCGACCAGTGGATACTGCTTCAGCTCCTGCTCGGCTTGCACATGGTGATCAAGTCCTGCGGTCGGCACCTCCCAGAACCCGGCGTAATGCTTGTACCAATAACGGCTGGCGTCGTCGCCCATGTGTGAACGCGCGCCGTAGCCCCAACCGGGGCCGCGCAAGAACTCATATATCCGCTCTTGCTCGACCTTGTTCAGATAGTCGTCGATCACTTCCACACCTGCGGCGCTATACTGACTGGCCGAGGGTTGGGGTTGGATGGCCATTGCTGACATTGTTATATCTGATGACATTAATCGTACCTCCAATGGGCCCATGGGCGGGGTGCAGAAGGATGCCGTCGATTTAAAGCTGCGCACGCCCACCAGAACAGGAATTCGTCCGAAGGGTGAACCCGTGTCCTAGGATTGGGGTTGTCGATGGGCCGAAGCAAGAAGAATATATGGCCAATTGCCCGGTATATTTTGGCGTTGCTGTCTGGAAACTTGGGCGGGGGCTGTCGGGGGTCGCATGCGAAGGTGCCCAGGCCTCGACCTGACGGTCGTTCGCATCTCTCTATGCCTGGCGCTTTGCGGGGTCGCGCTGCATCTGCCATTTTAGGAGCCGGACTACTGATCGCAACGCGCTACGTGCTCACAGGCTCCTGGTCGGCTGGCAGAGTCCGCTTGGTGGATTTGCGGACGGTGCAAAGGAAAAGAGAGGGGCCGCCGGATGCGGCGCGCGGGCCGCGACAGTTCGGTTGATCGTGCGCCGATCCCCATCGAGATCTAAACCTGCGTCCGAGATTTGAACTTGCCCCGGTGGCGGAGGGTTTCGCCGGCATGTCGACGTCCCCTCTAATATCGCCCAACGGCAACCAAATCGAGAAGAAGTCCGACAGGTGGTTTTTGATCCTGCGAAGTAAATTGATCGCCTCATCATGTATTATATATTAAATCCTCGCGTGTTATTTATTAAATCATCGACATCGGTTATCCTGATTTTTTCTCCGCGAATAGCGTCTGGCACTCTTGGCGAGCCGTTATACCTGTGGCGTCGGAGGGGCTGAATCGGATGGGGGAAGGTGGCCGGCCGCATATATCCTTGCGTGTATGTTGATTTTTTCTCTGTGTGGCTTTTCGGGTACACCGAGCGGAATTCTTGAGTGGATTTAAAGGTTTACTGTGCATTTAATTTTGCGCAGTGAGACTTTGGCCGAAGCGACGAAGAATTCCTTTGGTCAGCCGTCATGTCGTCCCAAAAAAGCCTCTGCCAATCGACCAAGACGAAACCATCGGCGCCGCGTCGGCTGAGTCGTGCTTAGGGTATCGTCGAGGGTATCGTTGATCGGAAGTTTACGGAGTGGTCCTAATCTCTTCGGGTTCAGGAACAGCTTCTTGAACCCTTCCGCTGTAGCCTCCATGCGTGACCTGGGGAATCATTCAGACGTCGCTTTTTAAGTTCAACCGCAACGTGGTCAGGGGACAAACTGAACCGCGGGCACCTGGAGAAAACTAGATGGCAACTATTCCTCTTAGTTGGAATGATCCGTTGTTCAGCGGTCTTACTAATTCGAATGCGGTCGAGATCAAAAATGGCGGGACGCTTTCGAATTACAGCACTACTGACGAGGGCGGCATTGCGTCCGTACTGCTCGACGGTTCGGCTACCCTTAATGACGTCCGTATTAATTCGAATGAAGGTCTGCGCATTGGGGGCAACGGAAACATCACCATCAATAATTCGTTCATTGAAACGACGGGACTGCCCGGCGATCACGCCGATGGTGTTCAGGCCTATTCCCCCGGCGGCGTCGGGAATGTGACCGTCACAAATACAACAATCATGACCAACAGTAGCAATGATAACGCCGGGTTTTTCGTTGCGGATAGTTACAGTGGAACATTCACGTTCGACAACGTTGTGTTCGATGGTGGTCTGTACGGTCTGCGCATTAACGCGGACGCAGGAGCCGGTCATACATACAACGTCGCCCTCAAAGATGTGTATTTTATACAGGGCTCATTTACGTATGACCCGTTCCTAATTTACGTTCCGGCCGGTTATGGTGGCGCCCAATTAAACATCACCGAGTGGGACAATGTCCGCTGGGCAACAATCGAGAATGGTGTACTCGTTCCGGGCGCACTTATCGCCCCCCCGCAGGCGGTGGTAGGCGGCGGCAGCACCACGACGCCGCCTCCGACCCAATCGATTCCCAATGCGCCGGCTATCACCTCGGGCGATCACGTCACCAACGACAACACCGTGACCGTGAGCGGTACCGCCGTAGCCGGCAGCACCGTCGCGGTTTTCGACGGCACCACCAAGCTCGGCACGACAACGGTCGGCAGCAACGGTGCGTGGACTTACACCACCGCGGCGCTGACGGACGGAAAGCACAGCTTGACCGCGACCGACACGGTCTCGGGGCAAACCAGCGCGGCGTCCTCCGCGGCGACGATCACTGTTGATACGCATGCTCCAGCCGCTCCGGTTCTCGTCAGCGATTCCGTGGTCAATACGAACCACGTCCTGTTGTCCGGAACAGCCGAGGCAAACAGCACGGTAACGATCTATGACGGAACCACTGTGGTCGGTACCGCGACAGCGGGCACCAACGGAGCCTGGAGCGTCACAACCAGCGCTCTGGCGAGCGGAGCTCAAGCTCTGACAGCCAAGGCCCAGGACGCTGCGGGGAATACGAGCGTCCTTTCGCAGGCACTCGATCCCGTGATCGGCTCGGCGACGCCGCCGGCCGCGCCCAAGATCGTCTCCTACTCGCAGGACAGCGGCGTCGTCGGTGACGGCATCACCAACGACAACATCCTGACGCTGACCGGCACCGCCGCGGCAAACAGTACAGTAAAAGTTTTTGACGGTTCCACCTTGGTTGGTACGACGACGGCCGATGCGAGCGGATCTTGGACCGACATTCTGGCGATCCTGAGCGACGCGAAACACACGCTGACAGCGACTGCGGTTAATTCCTCTGGCCAGAGCAGCGCCGCTTCGTCAGCACTTACCGTCACGATCGACACGCATGCTCCCGCCGCACCGGTTCTGGTCAGTGATTCCGTAGTCAACACCAACCACGTGTTGTTGTCTGGCACAGCCGAGGCAAATAGTACGATAACGGTTTACGACGGGACGACAGCCGTCGGCACCACGACAGCGGATAGCAAGGGAGCCTGGAGCGTCACCACAGCCGCCCTGGCGAGCGGAGCTCAAGCTCTGACGGCCAAGGCCCAGGACGCTGCGGGGAATACGAGCGCTCTTTCGCAGGCACTCGATCCCGTGATCGGCTCGGTGACGCCGCCGGCCGCGCCCAAGATCGCCTCGTTCTCCACCGACAGCGGAGTTGCGGGCGACCACATCACCAATGACAGCACGCTGACGCTTACCGGGACCGCTGTCGCAAGCAGCACGGTCAAGGTGTTCGACGGCCAGACGCAAGTCGGTACCGCGACCGCCAACAGCAGCGGGCAGTGGTCACTCACCACCTCCGCATTGAGCGACGGCGCTCACAGCCTGACGGCGACCGACACGGATTCGTCCGGCCACACCAGTGCTGCATCATCCGTCCTTGGCGTGACCGTCGATACCCATGCGCCGGCCGCTCCCACGATGGCTCTGTACACGCAGGGTGGCTCGGCCGTCGGCAGCACGACGACGGTTGACGACCTCTTTATCAAGGGGACAGCGGAGGCGAACAGCACGGTCAACATCTTCGACGGCGGAAAGCAGATCGGTACGGCGACCGCCAACAGCGCCGGCGCGTGGAACTTCGATACCGGCGAAATCGCCGACGGCAATCACAGCTTTACATCCAAGGCCGTCGATGTCGCCGGAAACACCAGCGCCGCCTCCGCGGCAAAGGCAGTGGCCGTCACCGCGCCGGTTTCGGAAGTCGACTTCACGAACCTGTACGAGAACTCGAACCATACGGCGACAATCAAGGGTACGGCCGATGCGTACAGCCAGATCAAGCTGTTCGACGGTACGACATCGCTGGGCTCAGTAACTGCGGCGGCCGATGGCACCTGGAGTTTCACCACGGCCTCTGCGGTGTCCAACACTGTGCATACGTTCAAGGCGCAGGAGGTCGACAGTACTGGCCACGTCGTTGCGACTTCGGGCAGCGCGATCCTGGGCTCGTCACACAGCAATACCCTGACGAGCAATGGGGGCGATAATTTCATCGTTGGCAATGGACATCCCGACACCTTCGTCTTTGCGTCGAACTTCGGGAATGACGTCATCAAGGACTTCATCGCGGGTGGACGAGGCCACGATGTGGTCCAGTTCAGCAAGAGTGTTTTCGACAGCTTCGCTGACGTTCTCGCTCATGCAACGCAGGTCGGCCAGGATGTTGTTATTTCGGCGGGCGCGAACGATTCACTTACGTTGAAAAACATCAAGCTGGGCGCTCTCAACAATCACGACTTTCACTTCGCATAATTGAGGGCTTCGCAATATTCGTATCCACGATCACATTTCCATGGGGGGCAACCCCCATGGAGAGTCTGGTTCAAGGGGGCGTGTGCCATGACTGACTTTGGAAGGCGGGGGGATATACCCCTGCCTGGAAATATTCAGAACATCGAAGTATCCCGCCTGGCAGTCTTTGTTGCTGCCGTGCGCATTCTTGCTGGCCGTGTGCGGCCATTGTCGTGGGTGATGCAACTTCCCGAACGGCCGAGACAGTTGCTCGAAACAGTCCGGCGGGTGTTGTTCGCCGATCGGACAAGGTCGCGAGCAGACTATGACGATCCGGAATCCGAGATCTCGGGGTTTCTCCGATCCTGCCGCCGAATATTTTGGGGAATGGCCGCGTTCAGCGGGCTGAGCAATATCCTGATGCTCACCGGTTCCTTCTTCATGCTGCAGGTCTATGACCGTGTCCTGCCGGGCCGTAGCGTCCCGACGCTGATCGCGCTCATGACGCTGGCAACGGTGCTCTACGTGTTTCAGGGAGCGCTCGATCTGGTCCGAAGCCGCATCAGCGCCCGCGTCGGCCGCTATCTCGATGAAAAGCTGGGGCTCAGGGTGTTCGACGCGCTGGTCCGTCTGCCGTTGAGGACGCGCGGCGATGGTGACGGGTTGCAGCCGCTGCGCGATCTCGACCAGGTCCGCAGCTTTTTGTCCAGCGGCGGCCCGGCCGCGCTTTTCGATCTTCCCTGGATGCCGATTTATCTTGGCATCTGCTTTGTCTTTCACTTCTGGATCGGCGTCACCGCTCTCATTGGGGCGTTGGTGCTGGTTGCAATCACTGTTCTGACCGAAATACGAACGCGGGGGCCGGCCAAGGCATTTTCCCGTCTCGCGGTATCGCGGGGTTCGCTGGCTTCGGAGGGACGCAGGAATGCCGAGGTGCTGCAAGCCATGGGAATGCGGAGGCAAGCCGCCCTCCGCTGGCAGGAAGCCAATCAAAAGTACCTTGCTGCCCACGAAGCCGCCAGCGACGTCGCCAGTGGTCTCGGCGGAACGTCGAAGGTATTCCGCTCAATTCTGCAATCGCTGGTGCTTGCTGTGGGGGCCTACCTCGTCATCAACCAGGAATCGACGGCGGGCATTATCATCGCGGGTTCGATCCTGACGGCGCGTGCGCTCGCTCCGGTGGAACTTGCTATCGCGAACTGGAAAGGCTTCGTAGCTGCCCGGCAATCGGGTCATCGGTTGGACCAGCTATTGAAACTGTTGCCCAGAGAAGAACAACCTTTGGCGCTTCCCCCGCCTACCGAGACGCTTGTGGTCGATCAGATATACGTCACGGCACCGGGTACGGAGAAGCAGATCCTCCATGATATATCCTTCCAGCTAAAAAGCGGGGACGGCCTTGGGATCATCGGTCCGAGCGGTTCCGGAAAATCCTCGCTGGCACGGGCGCTGGTGGGTGTCTGGCCGCAACTGCGCGGCAAGATCAAAATAGACAATGCGTCGCTTGAGCAGTGGTCTTCAGAGGAGCTCGGCCGCCACATCGGATATCTTCCACAGGACGTCGAGCTGTTCGATGGCAGCATTGCCGTCAACATCGCACGGTTTGACCTGCAGGCGACCCCGGCCAAGGTACTCGAGGCCACGCGCGCGGCCGGCGCGCACGATCTCATTCTGTCATTTCCGGACGGCTATGGGACCCGTATCGGTGAAGCCGGAATGGCGCTATCGGCCGGACAGCGTCAGCGTATCGGGCTTGCGCGTGCGTTCTATGGCAATCCATTTCTGGTGGTGCTCGATGAGCCGACGTCGAATCTCGATTCCGAGGGCGAAGACGCATTGACGGAGGCCATAATGAGCGTCCGTCGCCGCGGTGGAATTGTCGTCGTTATCGCTCATCGTCCCAAGGCACTCGATGCGCTCGATCATGTTCTGGTCGTTGGCGACGGCAGGGTTCAGTCGTTTGGCCCGAAGGATGACGTTCTCAAGAAAGTCTTGCGGACACCCGCGCCTCTCAAGGTCGTCGCTGAAAATCAGGGAAGAGTGCGATGGACCGCGAGCTGACACCGGCGCTGCATTCGATCCAGCGTTACATGATCGTCGGCATAGTCATCGTCGCATTCGTGACATTTGGCATCGGCGGTTGGGCCGCAACGACTCAGCTAACCGGCGCCGTGATTGGCCAAGGCGTGGTTGTCGTGGATTCGAGTGTCAAGAAGGTACAGCACGCCACCGGCGGCATCGTCGGAGAATTACGCGTGCGGGAGGGCGATCGGGTAAAGGCCGGGGATGTTCTCGTTCGTCTCGATGAGACACAGACCCTTGCGAATGCCAGCATCGTCACCAAAAGCTACGACGAATTGCTCGCTCGTCAGGCGCGCCTTGAGACCGAGCGTGATAATTCGGATCAGATCGTCTTCCCCAAGGTGCTGCTTGATCGAACCCGCGACAGCCCTGAAGCAGCTCGTGCGATCGCTGCCGAGCAATCGCTTTTCGATCTGCGCCGGCAGGCCCGGAGCGGACAGAAATCGCAGCTCAAGGAGCGCCGCGCGCAGTTGCAGGAGGAAATTAAAGGATTTCTCGGACAGGCCGAGGCCAAGCAAAAGGAAGTCGATTTCATCCATCAGGAACTCGAGGGTGTTCGCACGCTCTGGCAAAAGAATCTTGTGCCGATTTCCCGCTTGACCGCCCTTGAGCGCGACGGCGCTCGCATCGATGGTGAGCGAAGCCAACTCTCTGGCGCGACCGCACAAGCCAGGGGCAAGATTGCCGAGATTGAGCTTCAAATTATTCAGGTGGATCAGGATCTTCGCTCCGAGGTCGGCAAGGATCTGATCGAGGCGCGTTCGAAACTGTCTGAATTGGCCGAGCGCAAGATCGCCGCGGTGGATCAGCTCAACCGGATTGATATTCGTGCACCTCAGAACGGGCGCGTCCACCAGCTTGCGGTGCACACCATAGGTGGCGTCATATCGCCCGGCGAGCAGATCATGCTGATCGTGCCGGATGCGGACGCTTTGGCTGTCGAGGTCAAGATCGCCCCGCGCGATATCGATCAGGTCTATGTTGGCCAGACCGCTGCCATGAGGTTCGCAGCCTTCAACCAGAAAACGACGCCGGAAGTCGAGGGAGAAGTGGGCATGGTTTCGGCCGATCTCACGCAGGATCAGCGAACCGGAACGAGCTTCTATACGGTGCGCGTCTTGCTTAAGCCCGAAGAACTCGCCCGTCTGGGGGAAGCCAAGCTCGTGCCCGGCATGCCGGTCGATGTCTTTATTCAGACGCCAGGCCGAACCGCGCTCTCCTATCTGACCAAGCCGCTGCGTGATCAGGCTGAGCGAGCAATGAAGGAAAGATAGCAGGCTGCGGCTTGTCCAATGGCCGTCGTGAGTTCGGTTGCTTCAGGCTGGAAGCGGAGTAATCACCGAGCCTTCAATCACGATACAGGTCAACAGACCCGTCGCGAAGGCGCCGGTGTCGATGTTGATCCGGTTCGACCGGAAATCAGGTGCGTGGACCGGCGTGTGCCCGTGAACGACGAAGCACTCGAACGGTTGCTCGCACGAGAGAAATTCCTCACGTATCCAGAGCAGGTCTTCCTCTTTCTGCTTTTGGACGGGAATGCCCGGTCGAATACCAGCGTGGACAAAGAGGAAATCTCCGCAGGCGAACGAGAGATCGAGAGACTCGAGAAACTCGAGATGTGCCGCAGGCATGCACGCCCTCAATTGTTCGGCGAGATCCAGGCGCTCGGAGACATCCGGATTGATCGAAGGCTTCAGCCCGTAAGATAAGAGAGTTTGAAGGCCGCCGCATAGCCGCCACTCGTCGAGCACTGCGGGGTCGTTCAGAAAACGAGGAACGAACGTTTCATGATTGCCCCTAAGGAACACGGCCCCCGTGCTTCCTTTGCGCTCCAGCAGAAGATTCAACACCTCTTTTGAGGACGGTCCGCGGTCGATATAGTCGCCAAGAAATACAGTGAATGCGCGAGCGCAGGGACGCGATGTGTAGTCCGCGTTTATTCTGGAAAGCAGGATTTCCAGAAGGTCGGCGCGGCCGTGAATATCTCCTATGGCGTAGACCCTGCTACCGCCAGGTAACGCCGCGGATGCCTGATTGCGTGATGCGGGCGAATTCCACACAAATTTAAACCTGTGACTATTGAATTTTCTGGCGTGCCGGCCGAAGGAGCTGAGGATAACATCGGTGGTGTTCTCGAATAACGGGAGGTTTACACCGATCGGCCGCCCCGGATAGCATTTCCAGCTATTGTCGTGGTGTTGTCGGTTGTTTTCGTTAAATCTGGATTAATTAATTATAGGCACAGTTTAATACCGGAAATGAAGAATAACCTGGTCGGCCGGGACAGAATCTGGTGGCGATACCAACCCTCCCTCTGATGCCCGATCACGGCCCGATCGAGGCTGTGATCAAGGAAACGGCGCGGGGGCGTGCGTTTCTAACTGAATATGCCAAAAGAGTGCGCCAATCCGATACGTTGACGTTGCTCGCGTTGGTTGGACGTCTCGAGCGGGTGTGCCAGGAACTTGCGGCGAACCCTGATGGGCTCGCATTGCCCGAAGACCCCGGCAGCCAGGAGCAATCCGTGACTTCGACAGAAGCGCTGTCGAGCGATCGCAACCGTGAGGCACTCGATCGGATTGCACATCTGGTAGACGCCCTCCGTAATCTTGATCGAAAGGTCGCCGATTCCAGCCATCCCCCACCGGCCGACTCCCTTTTGGACGATCTCATCGTCACCGAAACCGAAGACGCGATTCCTGCCGATCCGTTGCCGAAAAACGAGTCAGGTCAGCGGAGTCGGCCGAATGCGCGGGGGGGAAAGCAACTCCCGGAAGAAATGATTCTGGGTGATATCGCCAAGGCTCTGGAAGAATAAGGGCAGCGTGCGATAGCGCCTGGAACGTTGCGGGGGAGCCGAGTTTGGTGTGTCCGAAAGGTTCACCGGGAGTTGGTTCTACCGCGTTTGATCGTCTTTCTTGCGATGCCCGAGAGCGTCTTCGGTGCGCGGGCGCTTTGGTGGGAAGCCATCGCCAGATTTTACCCGATGAACCGGCCGTGAAGATTTGCCGGATCAAGGCGATCGTTGATCGCGCGTAGAACTGACTGGAGCCAGGCCGGATTGCTTGCTCGGCCTGAGACATGTCCGGAAAATCTACTGTCTCTGATACATCTGCCTTCTGCGACGTCGGTGCGTGTCGGCTTCGGCTGGTCCGTTTCAACCGAAGCCGTCGCCACCTGTTCGACGTTGCCGAGCTGATCGTGTTTCCTCGCGAGCCGGTATCGCCGCCGGTTTCGGAAACCGCGGGCTGGCTGTCTCTCGAGATGTAAGGCCCAATCAGGACGTCGGTGCGCCATCGGTAGATATTCATAATTACGACGGACAAAAGCAGCGCCACCAGGGAGCCCAATATAACCAGTAGCTCGACCATAATATTTAATTTTATTTTACTTGTGTGGTTTTGGCAAATTGATTCATCTGAGATTGATAATACATATTGTTCAATATATTCAAATAGTTATAGATTCAGCCGCGATTTTAGTTTGTTCTCATGTATTTAAATTTATTTATTTCAATTTTGGTGTACGGTGTATTGATGGCTTGAATTTGGGAGGCGCGTAAAATGCGGGCAGAGTTTTCCAACCAAATCGAGTGGGATGGTCGCACCCTTTCTTTCGAGGCCGCCATCGATGCTGGTCGCGTGATCTGCAGGGTGCCGCGCGAAACCGTTCACGTGCTTCGACTCTACGGCGATGCGATTGCGCGTGAGATCTACCAGGAGAGGCACCTGATTGTTGAGAAGCTCTCTCCCTTCCTGTTGGCCAAGCTGTCGCTTGCGGAGGCCGGGCAGACGATTGAATTGCTTCCGTCGGAGGTTAGGGACTAACTTCTGAACCGATGTACGCGTGCCCGCCGCGCGCTCGGCGGCTCCACGGTTTTGGCGCAGCTTTTTGTCCGGGTGCAAGGTCGTGCCGTCGGGGACTTCAATCATTCCGGCGTCGGGCTGTGGGGGGCTGACGCACAAGCAGTGCTGCAGGCAGTTTGCGTGTTCGTCATTGAACCTGGGCGGGCGAACCGTAGGCTTTTGAATTCGCGGGAATGTCCCGGTTTACGAGCGAGTTTGCGCCGATGATGACCTTGTCGCCGATCGTCACGCCCATTTGAATGACGGCATTCGGGCCTATATAGACGCCGTCACCGATTTTTGTGGGCGCATACTCAATAGGCTCTACGCCAAGAGAGAGCGAACGCTTCACTGTGTGGTGCGTATAGATTTGTACGCCGGCGGAGATTGAGCACCAGTTGCCAATCTCGAGCCCGCGACCTGTCCCGTCCAGAATGCAGCCGGGTCCGATCCAGGTGTTGCGTCCTACCCTGACGTCGCCTAGCACCAGCACGTTGTCATACATCGTCGTGCCCTCGCCGAAACCGTATTCCGCGGCGTTGGCATCCCGATCCGTAAGCAGATCGCCAACGGATACCCTTCGATTAAACTGCTTTTTTTTTCGTGCCGACAGGACTCCCAGAAATTCACGGACGATTTTCAACCAGGCGTCGGCCTGTTCAATCGCAGGTAATTTTGGATCGAGTGGTTCGGGCACAGAAATACCTCTGGTTTGCGCTTCGGAAAATCGTTCGTGCTGTCATGAACGACCTCTACACTTTCCCCAAACGATGGTTCGCCGACAAGGTCAGCAGGAAGCGCAGCGTATTTTTTTTCGGCAAACTCCATTGCCGACCGGCGGCTTCGCGGCGCGCTTCTGCACCAGGACCATTCCGATGGTTCCTGTAGTCGAGCGCTGCCATGGGCAAAAGTGCCCAACGCAACAGCGGGAAACGCGCTTGAGCCCGCCGCCGCATATATTGCAACCGCGGGATGACCCTCGTGCGCATGCGAATGGGGACGTCACCTCCGAGCATGGCAAACATCGTGACCAACTGGCTTTCCAATGCGTTTCTCGCCAGCTTGCTCGGGGCGAACGACGCGAGCTGGTTCCAATCAATACCATCCTGCGAATTGGTCAGGTCCCGGAGGTCGAGCAGGTGCCGCAGATCGATGTTGCCGATCCAATAATCGTGATCCTGAAACTGGTCGTGAACTATCAACATCAACGCCTGATAGGTCGTTGACGGAACGTAGGCGAATCCTCGTCCAATCGGCGTCAGTTTGCAATGCTGCACTGTCGGTCCCGCCACGCGATAATAGAAATCAGGTCCAGGAGCGCACTGATGCAGATCGACCATGCCGACATCGCATGGTCGTGCCAGGTCCGCGTACCACTTTCCGGCGCCTGAGGGCGTCTGATAGTGGACATTGTAACCTATCGCATGAAGCCCATTCAAAGCGGCCCCGAGTTCATTCTCGGCAACCATAATATCCAGATCGGCCATCAGCCGCGAGCCCCAACGCGAACGCGGGGTTGTTGCAAGCACCGCGGCTCCCTTTAGGAGAATCGGCGTAACCCCCTGGGCGTTGATTGCCGACACGGTTTCACTCAGTTGGGTGGCTAGGCGATCGTTGCGCGCGCAGGTGCGCTGGTAGATCTCCCGGACGTAGAGACGGACGTCTTCGGGGATTTGTCGTTCGAAGCGGCTGACGAATTCCATCAGCATAGGTGTCGTCAGCGTCTGGTTGGCCAGGGCAAGAAGGGACATCCAGTCGACATGCTTCGGGAATCGTCCTCGAAAGCACTCGCACAGGTCGACAAGGGCGCGGCTATGATTGGTCATTGCAAAGGTCGAAAAGGATATCGCGTGCCTGGCCTGCGTCCGAATAAGTCAGTTCGAACGATCTGGCGTGAATCAGCGTTTGTTTGATCGCGTTGAATCCCTGACGAGTGAGTTTTTCACCCGCGGTATAGGAACCGTCGATCAAGCGTCTCATTGTCTCCAACTGCCCGAGGGGGGTGAGGTTCGGCGGATGTTGCGGAATCCGTTTGATGAAGACGATCCATCCGACGGGAACGTTGCCGCCACGCGCGCGAGGGGAGATATCCAAATAGCGCACGCGTTGGCCGTCCAGTCGCTTATGCACGGGAGTGCTGCTGAGATCCTCACGAAATTCCGAGATCATCGCCCAAGCGCCTGGTTTGAGTGCCGGCGGAAACGGCACTCCTTCCACCTGGCCGTCGGGTGCGATCAGGACGATATCGTCCCCGCCATATTCGAATCCTTTATGGACCAGGTGAAGCGCGAGGGTTGTTTTTCCTGCGCCGGGGCATCCGCTTACCAACAACGCTTTCCCACCTTTCAGCAGGCTGGCGGCATGTAGCGCGATGTTGGGGAAACTTTGGGCGACAATTTGCTCGGTGAGAAGAGCTTTGATTGTGGGGACCAGTTCGTCGATAGCGCACCGAAATGCGCTGTTCCCGTTGTGTTTGACGTGGACCTGTCCGCCGATTTCGAGGATTTCGAATTTATCGCTGGCTTGCTCGGTTTTGACATCCCCGTCGCTGAACAACGGGAGAAGAAGCTCCTTCAGACCTTCACTGGAGGTCCGAATATCCACCCCCAATTTGCCGAGGTTTGCTGTCAAATCGTGCCGGTCGGACGACCCCCATTTGGCCTCAAGTAGCCCTGATTCGAACCAGTTTCGAAAAGCTTGACGAACGAATTGGCGGGCTGTCGGCAAATCCAGCTCGAATTTTACCAGGTCTTGGCAGATTCCGCCTGCCGTCTTGTGATCGAGCAGGCTGCACCAGATGAATGCAGCCACTGGGTTGAGTTCATAAATTGTCTGGTTGGACTCACTGAATAGCACTGGCCGGTCGTCGATGAGCGAAAATGACGCATCGGCCGCGGGACGCAGAATGCTGGAAAGTTCCAAAGGGCTATCTTGGGTGGTCATGCTCGATTTGCCGTCAAAATGTAGTTCACTCCACCCCCGTTTACGTTTACCCGGTGCATCATCCGCTGTTTTCGCGGATTACAATTGACATTATGCTGTAACTAGAATTAAATAAAGAAATTAAATGGGGCGATGATTAAATCTAGTTAAAATGAAGGTCAGACCAAATGACACATCCAGACCAAAATGCCCCCGCCGGGCCTGAAACGCCCGTCGATGACGATCGAAGGAAGTTCCTGGCTGCTTGCAGCAAGTTTGCGGTGATCACGCCGCCGGCGCTGACTGTGATGCTTTCGACATCGCTGAGCTCAAAAGCGATTGCCAGTTCTGCCGGAGGCAGCAAACCGTATCCCGGGCGTGGCGGAAGCGATAACGACTTCCTGCTTTGGCTTGAAAAGCTGCTCGAAAAGCTATTCTGATCGCCAGAGTTACTCGCGGGTGATAGAGCCCGGCGCTCCGCAACGGCTCACTGAGGCGTTGCGTGCGCCGTCCGGCGAACGAAAACGCACGTATCTGGTGCGGTGACCCCGCCATGGTGGCGAAACAACCCTGATACGTCATAGATTTTCTTGGTGGGCCCGGCAGGACTCGAACCTGCAACCAGACCGTTATGAGCGGCCGGCTCTAACCATTGAGCTACAGGCCCCGCTGGCCTGCGGCAGAGGGGCGGCGGGCAACGGTGCAGACACCCCTTATAATGCGGCTCAGAACGCTGGGCCGCGTATCGAGGCAGGGTGGCCCGGAAGTTTCATGGTCCCGGTTTCCACCAACCCTTTCGATCCCGCTCGCAGGATGTGCAGAACTTTATCGGTGAAGTCCCCAACGTAAACGTACTTGCTGTCCCGGCTATAAGCGACACCCTCCGGAACGCCACCGAGTTTTACTTCACCCGGCAGAATCCGTGCTTTGCCATTTTCAATAGCGATGATCGCGGCACCGCCATTGGCGTGATACGGCCATTCGCTCGGTCCGGATGTCGAACCATGCAGCAGGATGACGACCGCGCTTTTCCCATCCGGCGCCATCGCGAACCCCTCCGGCCCATCGCCGATCGCCAACGTATCAATCACCCGTGGATGCGGGCCTCGCGCTTCGAAAACAGTAACGCTGCCGTTATGGCCACGAACGCCGTTATTGACGACGAAACCCAAAGAACCATCCGGGGTCAAAGCGAGATTGTATGGATTGGCGCCCGTCGGAATGTCCATGGTGCTGTCGTAGCCGACCTTGTCGTCATCCAGGCTCAGAACCGCTACCCGTCCAAGTCCATTCTTCACGACAAAGGCACGCTTGCCGTCGGGGGTGACCGCCGCAGCTACCGCCGCATCGCCCAGCGCCACCGTGGCGATCGGCTTCAGACTTTTGCCGTCGATCGACAGTACGTTGACATCCTTGCTCGTCCGGTTGGCAATCACGACCCGTTTGCCGTCCCGGCTGATGGCGACACCGTGCGGCTGATCGCCAACCTTTACGTCATCGAGTTTCTGCATAGTGGTCAGGTCGATTAAATGAAGCGTGTTGTCCGGGCCGTTCACCCATTTGCCGTCCTTCTGCACGGGCAAAACGGAGCTGGCCACTAGCCCCAATGAGCCGTCCGGCGTGATCTGCAGATTGACCGGCGGTCCATAAACCGAATTGCTCATGGGGACAGGGGCCCCCAAGGTGGGATGCGCGGGGTTTGACGTGTCCATCACCACCAGCGTGTCATTTCCCGGCGCACTGAAGGTCTGGCCGGCGTCACCGAAAGTCGACGTCTCGTCCATACCGATGAGGATATGTTGCGGACCACCCAGAGCGGGCAGCGTCGTCAGAATAATAAACAGCAGACCATGGCCGATCGCTCGCATCGCTTTCCCCCTTGTTGTTCAGGTAGTGATAACTGTTCGCAAGGAAGCTGCAAGCCGATGATCAAAATCGACCGACCATGCCTGGTCTTCGAAAATACGGACCGCTCATTGATCGCAGTAATGCAGGCCGGCTTCATAGAATTGACGAAGCCGGCGTTGAAGTCGCGATGAAACTGCACTCCAATCCTCAAAGTCATGCGCGCCCCTCCGCGCCTGACGATTGAGCTCCGAGTGGACCTCGCCGAGGTCGAGCGACATCAAGCGTCCGTCGCGAGACACTTCGCGCCCGGCGACCAGCAAATGTTTGACATGGGCGGCCGTTGCACGACGGGCGACAAGATGCGCGGGGTCTAAATCGACGATCACATCTTTCGATAGTTTGGCGTAATCGAGTACGAGAAGGTCAGCTTCGGCGCCTGCAGAAATGCCGGCACCAGCCTCGATTCCGCTCACACTGAGGCGGCCGCCATAGCTGCCCATGTGCAAAAGATCCGAGAGCGGAAGGCCTTCATCGAACCCTTTGCCACGATGCAAGAGATAATTAAGCCGAAGCTCGCGGAATGCATCGTCATCATCGTCGAACGAGAAGCCATCCAGCCCCATGGCCAACGGAACACCAAGACGCTTTAAGGCTGCGACCGGGGCAATGCCGGATCTTAGAGAGAGGTTTGAGCAAGCATTGATCGCAACTGTCACGCCACGCTCCGACAATAGCTCCATTTCATCCTCTCGTAGCCAGATGGCATGGGCGACGGAAAGCCGAGGCGACAACAAGCCTAGCGAGTCGAGAAATTGCAGCGGGCCCTCGGGATAGACATGGTCAAGGTATTCTCTTTGCGTCCTGGATTCGAGGAGATGCATGTGTACGCGTCGGCCGGTTTCCAACGACCGTTCAGAGATCGCCCGCAGCAATTCCGGTGAGCACCACTCCATTCCGTAGGGACCGAATTGGACTTTGACGAGGGGGCCTTCGATCTCTTCAGCGAGATTGTCGACAAAACGTACCTGCTCAACCGGCGAAGCGGGAGCTTTCAAGAGCTTGCTTCGGACAAGTTCTCGATCAGATGCATCCAGCCCGTCAAGGATGCGGTCATCAGGACCGTATCCGAGTGGATTGATGTCGCGCATCGCCACGGCGACGGCGATTCGGATACCTATCGTATTCGCGGCACGCGCCACGGTCGCGAGTTCTTCGCCGAGCTTCGCTGAATTTCGAGGGCGCGTGTAGTGGACCATGATCGACCCGACGCCGCTCAGGGCCTGTCTTCCAAGAGCCGCGCAGGCGACCAAATAGGGGTCGACCGGCGGAATATTCGTCATGTGAGCGAGCCATAGCTCGAGCGGTAGATCGAAGCCGCCGAGTGCGGAAGGACGCACGCCGCGTACGTGGTCGTGACCGTTCGCAAGCGGCGGCATCAGCAGCAGATCAGATCGGGCGTCGGAAACCGGCGTTGCCTGTAGAAATCCAGCCGGGGTCGATGTCACTCGAGCACAGCCGCAAGTGTGCCGACCGGGCGAGGGCATGTCCAGAAGAAGACCCTCAAAGTGCAGATGATTCATTCGTGACTTTCGATGTTCTGTCTCTGAGGTCTATCGACGCCAGCTGATGAAATGGCGTTCCGCCGCCGATGCGCCGCGGAATATGCAGAGCGCGATGAATATCGAGGTGAGCACGGCCGCCCATAGCAAAGCTGTTTCCCGCAGTTCGCCCGCATCGAGGATCAGATTACCGAGGCCGGGCAATCCCGTGATCCATTCGGAGAGCATGGCGCCGAGAATTGCGCTCGCGCCCGCCACGCGCAAGCCGGCAAACAGGTACGGCAGCGAGTAGCGAAACTGGACGTACCTTAGGCGTTGCCACCGCGTGGCCATGTACACGTCGAGCAGTTCCTCAGCATTGCGGTCTGGACTGGTCAGGCCTCTCCGCAGATTCACGAGCAACGGAAAGAAGGTAACGATCGCGACAACAACTACGCTCGTCGCCATGCCCCGCCCCAAGGCCAGCGTTATGATTGGTGCGATTGCCGTAACCGGCATGGAACGGAAGGCGATGACAATTGGTGACGCTGCATCGGCTAAATTTCTGCTGGCCGTGAACGCGATCGCAAGACCGATAGCGAGCGTCAAACTGAAGCAAATGCCAAGTGCAGCGCTTGAAAGCGTGTATCCCGTATGGAGTGCAATGACGTCCCATTTCGTCGCGAATGCCTCAAAGACCTTCACGGGCGATGGCACAAGATATGGGGGAATCTTGAGGCTAAGGATCGCCAGATGCCAGGCAAATGTCATGATACTTATGACCAGTAACGGCAACGCGATCGAGCGGAGCGCGCCGGACGGTTGGTGCGGTCTTGTTACGGCCATTTCTCTAATTCGCAATCTCGGTTTCGTCGATCGTGCGATCGGTCAGTTTTTCGACCAGTGCCCAAAAGCCGAAACCGGCGGCCGACAGCAGGCAGGTAGCGATGACGGAAAGCCAAACGGTAGCTGTGTCGTACGCGAAGAGGGCATAGAGCATCATCGCGCCGATGCCTCGCTCGGAGCCTGCCCATTCGGCCGTGACTGTACCCAGAACTGCCGAGGGGGCGGCCACCTTCAAGCCGGCGAAGATATAGGGAAGCGCACTCGGAACGAGGAGATGCCTCAGCGTCTGCGCGCGGCTGGCCGAAAGAACGATGAGAAGTTCTCTCTGCTGAGCGTCCGCCGAGCCCAGGCCTTGGATTGTGCCGACGAGGATAGGAAATTGGCAGGCCATTGCCGCCAGAGTTACTTGAAGCTGGGCGCCTGTTCCGATCCAAAGTGCAAGCAGAGGAGCGGTCGCTATGATGGGCAGACTATGAAGTGCCGCGCCCGTATTGTAGATCACGCCATAAAGGGGGCGGAAGACAGCCGCCAGAGAAGCGGCTGTGAACGTTGCGACCGCCGCGATCAAAAAGCCAAGCCCCGCTCGTCCGGCTGTCGGACCCAAATTTTCCAGCAGAATGGCTCGGCTGGAGATCGCTTTCTCCAGCACGGACGAAGGTGCCGGAATGTAGACGGGTCCGATGCCGGTTCGCTGCAAAATTTCGGTCGCCGCGAGCACGGTTATGATGACTGCTGCGGGACGCCAGACTCTTGTGAAGGTCATGGAGAGCTGCATGGCTAAAGCGTCTCGACCTGACTATCACTGTCCGGGCGAGGCATCTCGCGCATGAACAACGCGTCCCGAACCTGGTTGACGCAGTTGAAGAATTCCCGGCCGCGCATCATCTCCAGGTTGCGCGGCCGCGGAAGGTCGATTTGTATCGTGCTTATTATACGTCCGGGCCGTGGGCTCATCACCGATACGGTATCGGACATGAATACGGCTTCGGCGATCGAGTGGGTAACGAGTAGCGCCGTCGTGTGAGATTCTGCCCATATTCTCAGCATTTCGATGTTCATGCGCTGGCGCGTGATCTCGTCGAGAGCGCCGAAGGGTTCATCCAGCATCAGCACATCTGGCTTCAGCACCAACGCACGGGCGATTGCAGCACGTTGCTGCATCCCGCCCGAAAGTTCGTGCGCGAGCGCATTTTCGAAACCCTTCAGCCCGACGAGTTCGATGAGTTCGGTGCAGAAAGCTTCTTCTTGTGACCGATGGCCGCGGCCTGCGATATCCAGCGGAAACTGAATATTCTGCCTTACGTTTCGCCAAGGCAGCAACGTTGCGCTTTGAAACACGAAGCCGAGGCGCCTTTCTCGACGGATCGCATCCGGCGGCTCGCCACCAATCGTGACACTGCCTGCGAACGGAGGAATGATGCCTGCGATCAGACGCAGCAACGTCGACTTGCCACAGCCGCTCGGCCCGATGATCGAGCCGAAGCTGCCCGCCTTGACGATCAGGTCGACGCTTTCGAGCGCGATCGTACGTCCTTTGCGCCCGTCGAAAACAGCGGTCACTCGCCCAACGTTGATGTCGCTCGACATTATTGGGACTTCAACGCAGCATCCACGAATTTGGGATCGCAAAGATCATCCAGCTTCATTTTCGAGCCGATGATGCCGGCCTGGTGATAAATGTCGATAATTCGCTCATAGACACTCATATCGAGTTCGAGAATCCCGGCCTCTCCGTGCGGACCCGCTTCAATGAATGGCTTGCTGGCTTTCACCTCGGCCAACTGTGCCGTGTAGTCGAGGCCCGATGCCCCATATTTGTCGACCATAAGTTTGGCGGTGTCCTCGGGATGGTCTAGCGCAAACCTCCACGCCTGCGACGCCGCCCGAAGGAAGCGGATCACCTTGTCCGGGTTCTTGGCTAGATAGTCCTCACGCGCATAGATCGTTCCTGTCGTTTCGGGAACGCCGAGGTCCTGAACATTCAGCATGAAGAGTTCGACGCCACGGGTTTGGAGCATCACTCCTTGATTGGTCGAATAGCCGGGTAGGGCGTCGATCTGTCCGCTGGCGAGCGCTGCTGGATCGGGAGACCCCGGCAAGAATTTAACCGAAGCGGGATCCACGCCGGCGCTCTTTAGCAAGTACAAGACGACCGGTCTGGTCGACGTCGGAACGGCGATCGTCTTGCCTTCGAGATCTTTGATGCTGCGGATTGGTTTGGCAGCAAGACTCATGATGCAGAACGGGCTCTTGGCGAAGACAGTCCCGATGATCTTCACCGGAATGCCTTTATCTCGGGCAATTAGAATTGAACCGACGGGCCTGTCGCCCAGGTCATATTGGCCGCTTGCGACGTTTGCGATTGGATCAATGTTCGGGCCGCCTGAATTAAAGGTCGGTGAGATGTCATTCTGCTTGAAGATGCCATGTTCGATTCCGGAGAAATAGCCGCCATATTGTGCGCTCTTGATCCAGGATAGCTGGAATGAAACGTCAGCAGGGGCCGCGCTGGCTGAATCGATGATGGCCGGAGCGAGTATTGCAACGGAGGCTGAGCGAATGAAATTGCGGCGGTTCATCGCGAACTTTGTGCCCATGAGTAATCTCCACCATGGATGAGCTGAAGGGAAACCTTGTAGATGCCACGGCGAGCCGAACGGCCCGGATGTGGCGAACTTTCCTGGAATTAGACGGATACTTCAAACAGCAAGCGCCGAATGGCGGCACTCGTTCGGCTGATGTGATCGTTTAAGATTCGCGCGGCCTCGTCAGCGTCGCGCCGAAGGGCTGCGACGACCATCGCGTCTTCGTCATCGGAAACGAGATCCTGATGCGGCAGGTGTGCGAGGCGTCGGTATCGATCGAAGTGGTCGTAAAGACTTTCGCAGAAACGCAGAAGCCACGGCGACCCACAGCCGCTGATGAGGCAGAGATGAAGCTCACGATGACGAGCTTCCCACTCGTCGCCCAGTCCTTCATCACCGGCCTGCAATCTGCGAGAGATCAGTGAGAAGCGGTGATGCCGTTTCACCAACTCTCCTTCCCACTCTTCATCAAGACGATCAATCGAAAGTCGGATAGCCTGCACTTCTAGATCCGTACGTCGACAGGTCAGATCTGCCAGTTCTTCGCGGCTTACTGGCGCGGCCCGAAAACCCCGTTGGCTCGACAAAACGAGAAAACCTTCCGCGGAAAGGCGGAACATCGCTTCGCGCAAGGGGCTGCTGCTCGCTCCATATCGTTCGCGCAGATCTTCGATCCGAAGTGGCGCGCCAGGGAGGCATGCGCCACTGACTACGTCGCTGCGCAATTGCGCGTAGATGGAATCAGAGAGGGTCTCGATTTTCATTTGGCTGCCTCAAACTCTTCATGCGTAATCACAAGCAATTTGCATACCAATTATTATTTTGCATATTTTTATGAATTTGCATTTTTAATGCAGTCGAAAATATCGATGTAAATCAACAGCATGATGCAGGCCGGCGAGCCCAGAACTCCCATACCTGCTTGAGGGGCGTCGCTGCCCACTATTTCGGCGCTACGGTCCAGGTCGAGGGCGGAACTGGTCGGTTTGTCAGCCGGCCGCGGAATTGAATCGCCCCGCAGCGTCGGCGAAAAACGGTCCGAGCGGCGAACGGCGTGCCGACGAGCGAATTGCCGCCGACCGCTGGTCAATTGGTGCAACGGGGCGAAGTATTTCTGATGCGGTGACCAACAGGCCACGAAATGAAAAGCAGCCAAGCTATCGATGCATTGGTGGGCCCGGCAGGACTCGAACCTGCAACCAGACCGTTATGAGCGGCCGGCTCTAACCATTGAGCTACAGGCCCCGCCGGCCTGCCGCAGGGGCGTCGGGCAACGGTGCGGACACCCCTTACAATGCGGCCGGTGATCCGGCAATGCCGTGATTTCGTTGTGACATTTCAACTGGTCATTCCGGGGTGGTCCGAAGGACCAGACCCGGAATCTCGAGATTCCGGGTTCGATGCTTCGCATCGCCCCGGAATGACAGGAGTTGTCGCTGGAACCGTCAACGAGGCGCGTGCGCCCTCATTCCACCGAGACGCCCGCGAAGGCGACGACCTTGCGCCATTTCTCGGTTTCGTCGGCGATCAGCTTGCCGAACTCGGCCGGCGTCATTGGCTTGGGGATACCGCCGACATCCGTCAGTCGCTCGACCACTTTGGGGTCTTTCAGGGCCTCGGCGACCGCCTTGTTGAGAATCTCCACGACTTCCGGCGGCGTGCCCTTGGGCGCGGAGATGCCGTAGAAGCCGACCGACTCGAACCCCGGCACGGTCTCGGCGATGGCCGGCACATCGGGCAGGCCGGGCCAGCGCTGCGGCGACGTGACGCCGAGCGCGCGTACGGTGCCGGCGCGCGACTGTTCCAGTGCCGAGGGCAGATTGTCGAAGATCAGTTGCACCTTGTTCGACATAATATCGGGAAAGGCGATCGCCGATCCGCGATAGGGCACATGGACCATTTCAATTGCGGCCATCGCCCTGAACAATTCCGCCGACATGTGGACTGAAGTGCCGTAGCCCGATGACGCGTAGGAGACCTTGCCCGGATTGGCTTTGCAGTAGTCGATGAACTCCTGAACGGTTTTCACCGGCAACGCATTCGATACCACCAGCATGTTGGTGAGCTGGATGATGCTGGCGACCGGCACCGTGTCGCGGATGAAATCGTAGGACAGTTTCTTATACAGCGACGTGCTGATCGCGTTGTTGGGGGCGACGAACAACAGCGTATAGCCGTCCGGCGCCGAATTGATCGCGGCGGCGGCGGCGATGTTGCCGCCGGAGCCGCCGCGGTTTTCGACCACGAATTGCTGACCGAAATGTTCCGACAGCCACTGCGCCATGATACGCGCCACGATATCGACCGGGCCGCCGGCGGCGAAGCCGATCAGCCAGCGCACCGGACGGTTCGGATAATCCGCGGCGGATGCCGGCGCGCTGCCGATGGCAACGCTCAAAAGGCAGGCCAGGCCGATGACCAGGCCCGTAACAGATGCGCGCAGGATTTTCATGAAAGCCACTCCAAAGCCGCTCCGCACAAACGCCTATCCGTCATGCTTTCACACAAACCGGGAATTGCCTACATTGCCTTTTGCCCGATGTTCTTGCATGGGTCTACGATAGCGCCAGGAAAGCCGAGTAACATGACGTCACGCGGATACCAGGGGGGATCGCCGATGAAACTCGCTCACATGATTTGCGCGGGCGTGCTGTTGCTGGCCGGAAATGCTGCGGCGCAAGAGGCAAGCAAGACCATGCAGGACAAGACCATGCAGAAGATCACGATCAGTCTGGGAACGGCGACGCAGGGTGGCGGTTTTCCGCTCTACGGCAACGCGTTTGCCGAAGTAATGGCGCAAACCGATCCGTTGCTGTCGATCCAGACGCGCAACACCATGGGCAGCAGCGAGAATATGCCGATGCTCGAAGCCGGGCAGCTCGATCTCGGACTGGTCGCCGGTGAGTCCTTTTATCAGGCGCTGGAAGGCATCGGGCGGCCGAAAATCAATTTGAGGATTTTGACAGCAATCTATTCCAGCGCCGGCATGTTCGCGGTGCGCGGTGACAGTCCGTATCGCACCATTCAGGATCTGATCGGCAAGACGGTCGCCTTTGGCGCCAAGGGGTCCGGCATTCCGATCCTGGCGCGTTACATGCTGGACGGTATCGGCCTGAAGCAGGACGGCGATTTCAACGCCGTCTTGCTGGATCATGCCCGCGAGGCGCCGGAAATGGTGCTTGACGGACGGGCCGCCGCGCTGTGGGGCGCCGGTATCGGCTATCCCGGATTCAACGAATTGGCGAAAAGCCCCTCCGGTGCCCACTTCATCGCGCCGACGGCCGACGAGATCGTGCGCATGCAGGCCAAGCACGCCTTCCTCAAGCCGATGACCATTCCGGCCGGAAGTTACCCCGGCCAAACCGGGCCGATCAATTCGATGGGCTCATGGAGTTTCATTCTGGCCCGCGTCAATCTCGATGACGAGGTAGCCTATCGGCTGGCGAAGACGCTGCACCAATCCGAAGCGGCATTCTGCAAGAGATTGACACAGGCCTGCGAGACCACGGCCGCTAATTCGATCGCGGCCGTGCCGAGCCTCGAACTGCTGCATCCCGGCGTGCTGAAATATTATCGCGAGATCGGGCTGGTGAAGTAGTTTCGCGAGGTAGTGAAATAATTCGGGGTGGTGAGTAACTCTCGGTGTCGTCCCGGCGAACGACCCATACGCCGCGGCCCTTCGTTTAAGCACGGCAGCAGTCACCTTCCTTCATCATCAACATTTGTGGTTATGGGTCCCGGCTCAAGGCCGGGACGACGACTGAGTTTATATTCGTCGCTGGCGAGTAGACCGCAACGACGCGGATTATTTCTTCACCAGCGAACAGGCCGGATCGGGCGGACCAAACGCGTCCTCGCCCGATATCGTCGTCAGCACCTTGTAATAATCCCAGGGATATTTGGACTCTTCGGGTGACTTGACCTGCACCAAAATGAGGTCGTGCACCATCAGATTGTCCTCGCGCAGTTTGCCGTTGCGGGAAAAGAAATCCTCGACCGGCTTCTCGCGCATCTTCGCGGCTACCTTGAGCGGTTCGTCGGTGCCGGTCTCCTTGACGGCGTTGAGATAGGTCATCACGGAGGAGTAGACGCCGGCCTGCCACATCGTCGGCATCTGCTTCATCTTGGCGAAATAGCGCTTTGACCATTCGCGGGTCTTCTCGTCCATGTCCCAGTAGAACGACGTCGTCAGCAACAATCCCTGCGCTGCCGGAAGCCCGAGCGAATGGATGTCGGTGATCAGCACCAGCAGGCCGGCCATCTGCTGGCCGCCTTTCAGCACGCCGAATTCGCCGGCGGTCTTGATCTCGTTCATGTTGTTGGGCGGCCCGCCGGCGATGCCGATGATCTTGGCCTTGGAGGCCTGGGCCTGCAGAATGAACGACGACAGATCGGGCGTCGCAAAAGGCGGCTTCACCGAGCCGACCACCTTGCCGCCATTCTTGACGATCATCGCCGAAGCGTCACGTTCGAGCGCGTGACCGAAAGCATAATCGTCGGTGATGAAGAACCAGCTATCGCCGCCGCGCTTTACCACGGCCTGCGCGGTGCCTACTGCGAGCGCACGGGTGTCGAACACCCATTGCATCGCGTAGGGCGAGCAGAACTTGCCGTGAAAATCCGCCGAGCCGGTCGAATGTGCGATGAACATCTTTTTCTTTTCGTTGGCGACGTTCTGCACCGCAAGACCCACCGCCGACACCGGCACGTCCACGATCAGGTCAACCTGCTCGGTGTCATACCAGCGCCGCGCAATGCTGGCGCCAATGTCCGACTTGTCCTGATGGTCGCCGATGATGACGGTTACCGGCTTGCCCAGCACCTTGCCGCCGAAATCCTCGACCGCCATTTGCGCGGCGGTCACGGATCCCGCACCGGTGGCCGAGGACGCCGGCCCGTTCATGTCGGTGAGTACGCCGATCTTGACGGTGTCGTCCGATAATTGGGCCCATGCCGCCGGCGACGCCGCTGTCGCGGCCGCGAGCGCCATTCCAAGCATGGCTGTGCTTCTGGTGAACATCCCCACTCCTCCCGTTGCGGCACGTTGGCCCCTGTTATTGGCCGGGAGCTTAAGCTCAGCCGACCCGCCTTTTTGCAATCATTCGATGGGCGGCGTCAACGTGACCAAAGGGCCCGGAAGGGAGGCGTGGTCTAATCACCATCCAGTTCGGCCAGCCTCTCCGCGGCGGCGATGTCATCCGGCGTGTTGGCATTGAAGAAGGGATCGAACGGCTCGGCCGGCCAGGTCACGGTCGCGAGCCGGTAGCGTCCGGTCCAGCGGCCGACCCCCCTGATATCCTCCACGACCAGCGCGTGGCGAAGCTCCTCACGCAAGGCCACGCTCCATAATCCGATCACCGGATGCGACTGCTCGCCGGAGGCGGCGACCGCCAACTGCGCATCCTGTTCGACGCGGGCGCGATGCAGGCGTGCAACGAGATCGCGCGGCAGGAACGGGCAGTCACCCGCCGCGCTCAGAATCCAGCCGGCGTCAGGACGATGGGCGGCCGCCCAGTCGAGGGCTGCCAGAATGCCCGCGAGCGGTCCGGGAAAATTCTCGACCGTGTCTGGAATAACGGGCAGGCCGAAACTTGCGAAACGCGCGGGATCGCCATTGGCGTTGAGAATGAGCCCATCGCATTGTGGCGCAAGCCGCGCGATCACGCGTGCCAGGATCGGGCGGCCGCCGATCTGGCGCATCGGCTTGTCGCCGCCGCCCATCCGCCGCGCCAGCCCGCCGGCGAGCAAGACGCCGGGGATGGCGGGCACCGGAACCTCGTCGATCTTCGTCATCATCCATGGGCCCGCATGACATTCCCCGTTGGCCGATATAAAGCACCCTTTAGCAAAACATACCCGGTTCCACCGGGCGTTCGGAGAAATAGATGAGAGTGATTGGCCTTGCGGGATGGAGCGGCGCCGGCAAGACGACGCTGCTGACGCGTCTTATCCCGCATTTTCGCGAGCAGGGCCTGCGCGTCTCCGTCATCAAGCACGCCCATCACGATTTCGATATCGATGTACCAGGCAAGGATTCCTGGCGCCACCGGCAGGCGGGTGCCGAAGAGGTGCTGGTGGCGTCCGGCAATCGATGGGCCTTGATGCATGAATTGCGCGAAGCCCCCGAGCCGCGGCTGACGGAGTTGCTGTCGAAAATGTCGCAGGTCGATCTTGTCGTGGTCGAGGGCTTCAAGTCCGAACCGTATCGCAAGATCGAGGTGTATCGTGTTGCCAACGGTAAAGCGTATCTGTTTCCCGAAGATCCCGGTATTGTCGGCATCGCCGCCGATGCAGCGGTGCAAACCGCGTTGCCCGTTGCGCATCTCGATGACATCCCGGCGATCGCCGCGATGATGCAGCGCGCCGCGCTCCCGGTCGAAGAAGTGCTGGCGCGAAGCTCCGGCACAGGCATGGATAGCGCATGACCTCCACCAAACTCGATCTCACCGGGCTGAAATGTCCATTGCCGGCGTTGATGACGCGAAAGGCGTTGAAAGGGCTGCCGCCGGGCGATCGGCTGGAAGTTCACTGCAGCGATCCGCTGTCGGTGATCGACATCCCCGCTCTGATCCAGGAAACCGGCGACAAGGTCGAGATCACCGAGCGCGTGGAACAGCGCATCGTATTCCTGATCGAAAAAGCTGGCAGTGCGAGATCCGATGCGGCTGCGTCCGCGGCTCCGGAACGAGACCGGTAAACGCGTTTTCTGCACTGCAACGGACGCAAACCATCGCTACCATTTGCCTATCGACATACGCTTGCGCTTCTGTCCCAATTGATTTCTCCGCAGGGGTGCGGGGGCTAAGTTGTGTTGCTGGCGCGCCTGGTCCGGGACGGGACCGTCGAGGCCGGCACCGGCTGCGGGAATAACATCGCGCGCCAGGTGTCAGAATTCACGAATGCGCTTCTGTAATTCCAGCGCATTCTAGAATTGTGCGAAGCAGCATTTTTAGTTGGGAGCGCGTTCAAGAAACGAAATTGGCAGACATGTCCGGCACGGACGGCTGCAGGGGAGGGAGGAATTCATGACGACAATCAGCAGCAGAGCTGGGTCCATGTCCGGGGGCGGCACGGGGATTCTTGATCGCGAGCATACGATTGCCAAAGCCGGCTTCAATCGTTGGATGGTGCCGCCGGCGGCACTCTGCATTCATCTGTGCATCGGCATGGCCTACGGCTTCAGCGTGTTCTGGCTGCCGCTGTCGCGCGCGATCGGTCTGACGGCGCCGAAGGCCTGCCCGGACATATCGCTGATGCAGGAATTGTTCACGACCACCTGCGACTGGAAGGTCGCCAGCCTCGGCTGGATGTACACGCTGTTCTTTGTCGTGCTCGGCGTTTCAGCCGCGATCTGGGGCGGCTGGCTTGAACGCGCCGGTCCGCGCAAGGCCGGTGTCGTCGCCGCGCTGTGCTGGGGCGGTGGTCTGTTGCTCGGCGCGCTCGGCATTTACGTTCACCAGCTTTGGCTGATGTGGCTCGGCTGCGGCATCATCGGCGGCGTTGGCCTCGGCCTTGGTTACATCTCGCCGGTATCGACACTCGTAAAGTGGTTTCCGGACCGCCGCGGCATGGCGACCGGCATGGCCATCATGGGCTTCGGCGGCGGGGCCATGATCGGCGCGCCGCTGGCGAATTTGCTGATCAATTACTTCAAGACTTCTACCGATGTCGGTGTCTGGCAGACGTTCCTTGTCATGGGTATCGTCTATTTCGTGTTCATGATGATCGGAGCCTTCTCTTATCGCGTAACGCCCGCCAACTGGGTGCCTGAGGGATGGACCGCGCCGGTCAAGGCCAACGCCATGGTCTCGAAAAACAACGTGCATCTGGACAATGCGCACAAGACGCCGCAGTTCTGGCTGATCTGGTGGGTGCTCTGCCTGAACGTGTCGGCCGGTATCGGCGTGATCGGGATGGCCTCGCCGATGTTGCAGGAAATTTTCGCGGGCAAGCTGATCGGGATGCCGGACCTGAGCTTCAGCCAGCTCTCGGCCGATCAGAAAACCGCGATCGCGGCGATCGCCGCCGGTTTTGCCGGCTTGCTGTCGCTGTTCAACATCGGGGGACGTTTTTTCTGGGCATCGCTGTCGGATTATATCGGCCGCAAGAAGACCTATTACTGCTTCTTCCTGCTTGGTATCGCGCTGTACGCGCTGGCGCCGACCTTCGCGGCGATGGGTTCGAAGCTGCTGTTCGTTCTCGGCTTCGGCATCATCCTGTCGATGTATGGCGGCGGCTTCGCCACCGTGCCGGCCTATCTCGCCGATATGTTCGGAACGCAATTCGTCGGCGCCATTCATGGACGCTTGCTGACGGCATGGTCGACGGCGGGCATCATCGGCCCGGTTGTCGTGAACTACATACGCGAGTTTCAGCTCGCGGCCGGCGTACCGCGCGACCAGCTTTACAACACGACGATGTATATTCTGTGCGCGATGCTGATCGCGGGCTTGATCTGCAACTATATGATCAAGCCGGTCGATCCGAAGTGGCATATGAGCAACGACGAGGTCGCCAAGCTGCAGGCGGCAAGTGCTGCAAGCTCGACTGGAACGCAATCCGGATCGTTCGGTATCGGCAAAGGCGGCTTCGACGCAAAGGCGGCGCTGTTCTGGGCCTTTGTCGGCGTGCCGCTCGCATGGGGCGTCTGGAAGACGCTGGAAAGCGCGGTCAAGATCTTCTGATCAACCACTCGTTGCCGCGGGACGTGATTGTCGCCTCCCGCGGCCTTTTATTATTCAATCAAGAAACAGGATCAGGGGAATCCCAATGCTTCGCATCAGTGTTTGTCTTGCCGCCGTGCTGCTTGTCGCCGGCAGCATCGATACGGTTTCGGCCCAGACGGCGGCGCCCGCCGCAAAACCGTCCAGAATGAAATTGACCATCGAACATCTTAAAGAGATGCGCGCGAAATGGGTCCAGAACCGGCCCAAGCTGAAAGCCTGCCGCGCCGAGGTCAAGTCGAAGGGACTGACCGGCGACGACCGCTGGTTTTACATCTCGGACTGTATGGACAGGAGCTGAAGCCCGGATCGCGACCGGGAAAATTGTTTAATCGAATTTGGCGCGTTGCGGGCAACCCGTAACGCGCCACTCTTTTTTAAACAAAAGATTCGGCCAGCGCCAGATAAAGCGCGAATAGAAAACCCGCGACGGTCGGGAGCACCACGAGCGAGCCGCCTTCTTCCAGCGCGACCGGAATCATCGCGTGCGCAACCAGCGCTAGCACCGCGCCGCCTGCCAGCGCCTGGGCAAAGATCGCGGTCAAGGCTTCGCTGCTGCCGATGAAAGCCTTGCCGGCCGCGGCGGCGATCACGCCGGCGAGCAATACCGTTGACCACAGACCGAAGATTCCCGCCGGACGATAGCCGGCCTTGGTCAGCATCGATGCGCTGGCCGCCGCTTCCGGGATTCCGCCCAGAAACATCCCCAGCATCAACGTCAGCGATAGATTGCCGAACGCGGTGAACTTGGCGCCGATCACCAGGCAGCCCGGAATAGTGTCGAGAATATTGCCGAAAACGATCGCCATTCCCGCGCCATTGGCGGCCTCTACCAGCATTTTACCGGTCTCGTGCCGATTGAGATGATCGAGGCTTCCGTTCGCGACCTTGGCCCATTTGGCGGCGTCAGTTCCTCCAGCGCTGAGGTTGCTGATCGCGCGCTGGTGGCTGATGCGTTGCACGGCTTCGGCCAATTGGGGATCGGCCGCAACGAGCTGTTCGAAATCCTGCTTTGCGATTCTCAATAGATTTGTATCTTCGGCGGCGCGGATCGTCGCGGTGCGCGGCTCGCCGCTGAGCAGAGACATTTCTCCAAACGCATGGCCCACGCCGAGCACTGCGATCGCGCTGCAGGCGGCATTACTTTGAGGTCCGGCGTCGGTCAAAACCTCGATTTTTCCGCGTGCGACGATGTAAAGCGCGTCGCCGGCATCGCCGGCCCGAAATAGAATCTCACCGGCTTTGAGTTGCCGATCCTGAATACAGGGCAGGATTTGCTCGATCTGTTCGGCCGGCAGATGGCGCATCAGATCGGATTTTGCCAGGAGCTTGATCCGCTCCGCCGTGTCGGCCTGCTTGCGCGCCAGCGCATATTCGCGAAACTGCGTGCCGTAGCGTACAGCAGCTCCCTTTTTCTCCAGAGCCCGCGATGCCGTGTAATAAAGGGTGGCGCCCACCGCAAATCCCGCGCTGACAAAGAGCCACGCCGCACGGGCATCGAAACCCTGTTGATGGAGCGACAACGCGCCTTCATAGGCGAGTTCGATCGCGAGCGCTGATATCAGCGAGCCGGCGGCGAAAGCCAGCAGACAGGCGAGCAGACGCTTTGAAATCGGAAGATAGAGACCGATCGCGGCTCCCAGCATGGAAGAGGAGGTGGTCCCGAGCCCGAGCAGGGACGCCATGGCAAGCTCGTACAGGGCGCTCATCTATGGAGCAATCGCTTTGGGGTTTTGGCGGGGCTTTCTCGAATTCATGCGATCTCGCATTCAACTCATGCCGATGGGTAAGGCTGCGAAACGGAATATGTTTTTAGGCCGATGACGATGACCCGGAGATGACGGTTCGTAAGCGCGAAAATAATCCGGCGGCTGAAATTGCCCCCTCGTTGTGTTCAAACTGCTCCGAAACCCCGCTTGATGTTGGAGATAACGGCCGCTATCCGCTGCCGGGTGTGGGCTGCAAGGCGCATCAATCGGCGCAGAGGCGCGACCAGCACACTGCCCTGGTTTTCCAGATCAAGTTCGAATCTCTCGGACGGAAATATGGTCGCGCATCCCCCTTGGGCCCGGGAATGCCGCCGCGCGAACGACAGTGCAGAGCGCTCAAACAGGAAAATTCCGCCGGTCTTGCCCCTGGCCTCGCGTGCCAGCCAGAAACCGTCGCTGTTGCGGCCGATGAAAAATGCCGGGATCGCCTCGTTGATGATGCCGGGATCGAGCGGCTGAAATGGCGCGGTGGCGGTTGAGACTCCGCCGCCGGGCAGGATACCGGTGGGCCGGCTATCCTGCGCGGTCGTAGCGGGTGAGTGCCGCGACGTCTGCTCTCTCGAAATGTCGGGGCATGTCAGCGGCATGGCGATCATGGTGCTGATATCGGCGGGCTCTGCGTGGCACCAAGTTCTGCGCTGAAATTTCCCGCGCTGAAATTTCTTCCGGCGATTTTTGCGCTCATGTCGAGTTCGATTTCGCGCGATAATTCGATGATGGTTTCGGGATGATGGCCGTTCTCGAACAGCGCATATTTGACGGCTTGCGCGCGATTGACGAACAGGCCGCCATAGAGGCCGTTCTGTTCCTGTGCGACCCAGTTGCCGCGGCGGTTCTTTCCAATAAAGACGATGGTCGATGCAGAGCTACACGATGGAGGTTCGACGAGCTTCACGTTGGTCATTCCTTCTGATGATGAGCCAGACCCACCCGGATCGCGTCATCCTTCCGTTGCGTTCATCGATCGATGCGCCGCTGTCAGGATGGTTACCGTGCCGGGAGGCCGTCTTGCTCATGCCTGCAATATCCACCTCGCCGGATATGAATTCGAGGGCGGCAAGGCGGCGATCTCATAAGCGCCGTATAAGATCGGAAACCGAGTGAAATTCAGCTCTACACCGGAGGAGCGGAACCGAAGCCGCTGAACAGGCAGCACAGGGCTGCATAGGCCAGCGCCTCATCCCAATGGTTAAGGACGCTATCGAGCGGGGTTTCATGCTCCAGCGCCGCCAGGACGGAGCTCAGGATCGCAGACATCCACAATAGCGCGGTCAGGCTTCGATCGAAGCCGATGCCGCCAAACGCGGCGAACACGACCAGAATGAGCATGCGCAGGCAGAAGCGGACGATCACACGAATCGATCGCAACTCCGCCGTGAGATTCGGAAGCTGTGCCAAATCTTGATACTCTTACGCGAAATTGTCCGTGCAGACCGGCTCGTACAGTGAGTCTGCGCCGCGCGGCGTGGTGGGAACGCTTGTTCCGATCGTCCTCGCGTTGAAGCGTTGGGCTTCGACCAGTGCGATCAACATCGCGAGTGGCAGATCCGGGTGGCGGGTTTCGATCGGCTGATCGAGCCATTCGGGCAATTCACGCTGGCGCGACAGCGCGCAATGCCATTCACCCTCGTCATAGGCGATACGGCGAACTTGCCATTGCGGTAGTTCCAGTTCGATCAGCGCCAGCGCAACGTCCATCCAGGCGCCCGACTGAATCAATCGTTCGATCCGCTGGCTCTTCGTGGTCCGCATGATCGGCGGATAGCGCCGGCAGGTCTCGGCGATGATGTCCGACATCAGTTCCACGGTCACGGCATGTGCATCGCGAAGCCGGTCGTCGATCTCGCCGGGATCGCGATTTGCTGAAAGCAGCATGGTTTTGTCCCGTACAAAGCACGGTCGCCGCTTGCGACCGAACCTGTAAATTGGTCAAAACGGCATTTGAAAGCGAGGCGGGGCTGGGCCCCGAAATATAAGGATTTCATAAAGCCCGAATGCACCCAGTTAGGCGCGTCCGAAAGCCAATGCTCAAAACACCAGTCGTGCCGCGGCCTGGGACATCAGGTGTAAATTGCCGGGATTGGCAGGGTCGCAGCGCAGCCTGAAGGTCTGGCCTTGCCGGGGAGGGGCCACCTGCCAGGGCATTGAATCCTGCAGCGTCGTTACGAATGCGCCGCCGTTCGGTGGCGTTATCTCTAGCGTCACTTTGACGAGCCAGGTGTTGATCGGCGCAAACGGCAGTTCTTCGGAATAAAGAACGCGGGCGGTACACGGCCGCCGCTGGTCGCTGCCGGCCAAGGCCTGCGTCGTGCCTTGCGCCAGGAACGTCGCCGTTGCCAGCACGATCGCCGCGGCAATGGAGAATTTCATATCGTGCGTCCCTTGTCGTGATTCCCTTGCGTCGTGCTGTCGATGCCAACGATCTCGCGCGAGACTGCTCGGAGCGCGAACCAAAATCAAGATGCACAGGGATCGGTTCTGCGGGGATTATCAATCGCAGCTCTGCAAAAGAAAAAAGTATTTCAGCAAGCGGCTGACGGATGGCTTTCAGATCTGCTTGCGAGTCCGCCAGACGAAAAAAATAAAGGCCGCGACCAATCCCGCGACGATCAGCATCCAGTATTGGCCTTCAAAACCGAGAAATACAAAGCGCTTGATGAGAAACTGCACCGTTCCCGTCCCCAATTTTGGGCAGAATAAGCGGTTTGTTTGTGCAAGATAAGCGCTTTGACGACGCAAATATATTATTTTTATATTGTCGCCGGACCGATCCGGGATTCCGTTTCTGCATGTTTCGCAGAGGTGCCTTGGGCGCGTTAGGCTCCCATACGCGACAAAAGCCTGTCGAAATCGGGAGGGCCGTAACGGATACCGTCCGGGCCGGTGATGAAGACCTGCCAGCCCTCATCAACAAGAGCCCGTGCCTTGGCAATAGCGACGGCGACGCTCAGGCGAACCGTTGTTGCGGAGTCCTCGCCTCGTGAGGCGTGTACGATGAAGGTCACGGCAAACCCTTTTTGCGCGATGCATTCATCGACGTCACGCTGCGGCGTTTTTTCAAGACGTCCGCGTTCTAGCAATTTCCATTCCAGCCGGACGTGCAATCCCCGACGACATCAGGCCATCAGGAAAAGGAGCGTGAGCCGGCTTCGATTAACATTCCGTTGAGGAAATCTTCCAGCGCCTGTTTCCCCGCCAGATGCGCCGCGCGATGCGAACGGAAACCGCCCTCCCACAATTTGACGCCCATCGGTCTGCGCTTGCGGCGAATTTCCCAATACCAGCCATCTCCGTTGTTCCCGGTTCGGGAAATGGCGATGTAGAATGATCTGCGTGGCGAGGGTCGAAGCATGATCAGTCCAGACTTGTCGATCACCGGGTTTTGTTCGGCGCGCTATTCCGCTGAAATATCTTCGAGACGGGCCTGCAGGCGATAGCCGACGCCCGACTCGGTCACCAGAAGGCGCGGCTGATTGGGATCGGTCTCGATTTTCTGCCGCAATTTGCGCACGAGAATACGCAAATACTGGATATTGTCCCGCTGGTTGCCGCTCCAGATATCCTTGAGCAGTTGGTCGTGCGTTACCACCAGGCCGACATGCGTGGCGAGGATATGGAGCAGGCGATATTCTTTTCGCGTCAGCCTGACCTGGCTCTTGTTGAGAGATACGGTGCGGCCGACGAGGTCGATCGACAGAGGACCGGCCGTGACGACGGGGTTTTCAGTCGCACTCTTGAAATATCTTCGCAGCGCGGCTTCGCTGCGCGCCAGCAGTTCGGCCATGCCGAACGGCTTGACCACATAATCGTCCGCGCCCGCCTGCAGCAGCCGAACCTTCTCATCCTCGCCCGAGACGACCGAGAGGATGATCACAGGCACATTCGACCAGGACCGCAGCCGTTCGAGGACTTCCGTTCCGTGCAGGTCGGGCAAGGCGAGATCAAGAATGATGAGGTCCGGCGGGGTGAACGTGGCGGCCTTCAATCCATCCGCGGCGTTCTCGGCCTCGATGACCGAGAATCCCTGAAGCTCGAAACCGGCGCGCAGAAATCGCCTTATCTTGGGCTCGTCCTCGATCAGCAGTACGATGTTGGTTGGTTTACTCATTGGTCATGGCCGTTATTTCGGAAAGGTTCATTTCGGAAGCGGGCAGCGTGATGGAGGCCGTTGTTCCCAGTCCCTGCCCGGGGCTCGATATCGCGATGGTTCCGCCATTTGCGGTAACAAAGGTGGATGCGATCCAGAAGCCGAGCCCGGATCCGGGAATAGTGGCTTGATGGCGTTGGCTGCGGAAAGATCTGCGGCCGAGGAATTGCTGCTCGTCGGGCGTGATGCCGACGCCTTGATCTGAAATCGACAAAATGACGTGTCCTTGTTCGGTTTTTGCGTTGACCGAGATCGTCGACCCCGACGGCGAGTATTTGGCGGCGTTTTCGAGCAACTGCCCGCAGGACTCCTCGATCAGGCCGGAATCGACATTCACCAGCGGCAGGTCGTCGGTGAATTCGGTCTCGATCTTGTGCGCCATCAATCGCCGGGCCCTTTGCCGGATCGCCGCGTTGACGATGTCCCGCGGGTCGGCCCATTCGAGCTTCGGGCTGACGCCGCCTGCGGTCACGCGCGTTGCATTGAGCAGGTTTTGAATAAAGCCGTTAAGTCCGGCGACCTCGTCGGCAATCCCCTCGACCAGTGACTGGGCGCGAAGATCGTTCTGGATCTGGGGCATCGTCCCCAGCACGCTCGCCGATCCCTGAATGGCCGCTAGCGGCGAGCACAATTCATGCGACAGCGTGCCGTGAAATGCGTCTCGCAACAATTGCGCCTGCAGCCGCAGCCTCGCATCCTCCATCGCTTTTTCAATATCGATCCGCTGCAGCGTCAAGGAGACCTCTTCGAGGATGGTCTCGACGCGGCGTGTCTTGATATCGATGGCCGTGCCGGAGCCGTCGCCGATATTGATCGCGACGAGGCCGTGCACGGCAGTTTCGGATCCGACCGCCCTCAACAACCAGACGTTCCGGGTCGGCTCGTCGATGATGGTATGGGCCGGGACTTCGACGGTCGTGACCAAAGCGGCGACGCTGTCTTGCACCGCCCTGGGCACTGAATCGGGCGTTGAACCGGACACGGAACTGGATTTGGGCAGCTCAAATTGGCCATCCGTTCTGGCGACAAAGAAAACGGCCGGCTGTCCAAGGGTGCGGGAGAGATAGGTCTGAATGGCGGCGATCAGGTCCGATACCGTGAAACAGGCCGCCAGGCGACGCGAGAACTCGTAGAGATTTTGAATTTCCTTTTCGCGCTGGCGCAGCGTGTTGGTCTCGAGCCGCAGGCGTGAAGCGAGATTGCTGCTGACCAGCGCCACCACCAAAAACAGCAAGAGGTCGACGACCTCCTGCGGGTCCTCGACCTGGAAACTGAAGATCGGCGGAAAAAAGAAAAAATCCGCCGCGGCCATGCTCGCGATCGAAGCCAGGGTGGCCGGCCAGATGCCCCATCGGGTCGCCGCGATGATGACGGGTATCAGATACGCAATCGGCACCAGGTTGACCGCGACGGTATGGTCGAGCAACACCAGCGCCGCGGTGACGAGACCGACGCATGTCAGCGACAGCAGCAGAGGCAGGACTTCCGTCTGCAGGAATCGCGGCGATGCCGGCTCTTCATCCAGCGGCTCACCGGTGTTCGTGTTGTCAACCGGGGTTGCGGTCGCTTTCCCGAACTTCCGAACGATAGGCAGGTGAGAATTCAAAGGAGTGTGCTTTCGTAGTGAAAGACACCGAGAAATCTTCACCATGGCTCGCCAAGAGCCGCAGAAAGATCGTGCCCCATCAACATTCAATGTGACGTTGCAATCCCGGCTCGCAGGATTGGCGATCGGCTGACCGCCGTTGTTGCGAATAACCGTTGATGCCAGTCAAACCAAAAATTGCCTCGATGTCGCTAACTACCCAGCGCTGTCAGCATTCTCCAAATCGACGTAGAAAATCTATGCCGTTCATGGGTCAAAGAAATATAAAAGTAATAGGATTTGGCGGGCTGCGATCCTGACATCGGCCAATATGCGCCAAGTATCGCCAAGCATGCGTCAGGTGATCTCGTGGCTGACGGGCTCCACCTCGTGCGTATCCGGCCGATAATCGCCTATCCAACCGATCATATTGCATGACTATTCGCTTGGCGTTTCGCTCCGCGCGTCGGGGATCGCAGTCAAAACTGCTGCATGTTTCGCCCGGCCTTTCAGCAGCGCGACGAAGCAACTGACAATTGCATGTGCAATCGGCGCCAGGGGCGTCATCCAAACTATTTTATTCCAATGAAACGGTACAGCAAACCGCATCGAATTTCTGTGTTGCTTCAGCGCAAGATAACGTCGACGGCGCGCAAAATCGCAGGAGCGCTTTCAGCGATCCTCGCGGCGCCGGTTTGATCCTGACTTGGAGAAACTGATTTGACCCATGTCATCACCAGAAGTAAGCGGATCGGGTTTTTGGTTCTGATTGCGACCGTGCAGATCGCCTTTATCGGTGGCGACGCCGTCGCGGAGACCGCCAAAGTGCGCGATCGTAACCTCGCAGCGAATGCTCGCGCAGGCGAACCCGCGAAAAGCGCGGGACTTGCGCCGATGCGTTATTACGGCGGGCCGAAATCTTCGATGTGGCGCGGTCCGGTACAAAATTAGGTCCGCACAGCGTTGCCTTGTGAGTACGTGGGGCCGCATGAGCGCGCGGGCTTGGGCAGGCGGGGGCGGGCATCGTCATTCCCGCCCGGCGTGTGACGCTTATTTGACAGCGGCTGGATCAGGTTTCCGTGCGGCCGTCCTTTGAAGTCGAGGGGAATGATTCGGGCTGTTGTTTGTCATGACTTTTGCTGCCGAGGCCGGGGCGACCGAAGGATATCCGGGCCAATCTGCGGGTATCACCCTCGCGGATTTGGGTATTTTATTTTGTGGGGGAGAAGCCCGTAAGGTTGGTGTAAGGCTGTGGCTGTTGCGCAACAAAAGCGGCTGTGTTGCTTGCGGTGCGGCAATCGGCATGGCTTGGTCCGATGCGATACTATAGCGTGCAAAAACCGCTGATTTTGGGGGCGGTCGGGTCGAGAATCAGGGAGTTTGACACCGGCATGTCTCGTTGCGACGAGGCAAACGAGGTTGTTTAGGGCCGAGGTCTTTTAGGGTAATGGGCGCAAATTCAATATGACAGCCGCGACGAACCTGATATCGCGACGGCTGCTCGCTCTGCTCGCGATTATTGCAGTGGTGGGCCTGGGGGTGTTCGGCGTTTCGCGGATGTTGATTCCGCACGCGAAATCCACGGAAACCGCTGCGACCAAATCCGAGCTTCCGCGCTACGTGCCGAGTGCTGCGGAATGGGCAAGCCTGACCGTTGAGCCGGTGACGGAACGGGTGTTTCGCGGTGAGCACGCCACCGAGGGAAAAATAGCGGTCAACGAAGACAGCTCGACACCGATATTCTCACCTTACGCGGGGCGGGTGAGCAAGCTCTTGGTCAAACCCAGCGACAAGGTGGTGCGCGGTCAGCCACTGTTCGTCGTCGAGGCCACCGATACGGTGCAGGGACTGAACGACTTTATCGCCGCGCTGAGCGCCATGAACAGCGCACGCTCCAAGCTCAATCTGGCGCAGATCGTCGAGAAGCGGGCCAATGATCTTTACCTCGGCAAGGCGGTGCCGCTGAAGGATTGGCAGCAATCCCAGAGTGATTTGACGACAGCGCAGAATGACATGCGCACGGCCGAGACGGCGCTGGAAGCCGCCCATAACCGGCTGCGCATCCTCGGCCGCTCGGAAGAGCAGATCTCGTCCTTTCAGGAAACCAGGCAAATCAGCGCCGACACCCCGATCAATTCTCCGATCGAAGGGACGGTGGTCCAACGCAAGGTCGGCCCGGGCCAGTTCATCAGCAGCGGCGCCAGCGATCCGGTATTCGTGATCGGCGATCTCTCGACGGTCTGGCTGCTGGCCTTTGTGCGGGAGACCGAAGCGTCCGATGTGGCCGTCGGCGAGGAGGTCACATTCTCGCTGCTGGCGATGCCCGGCACCCAGTTCAAGGCGCGCATCGACTACGTCGCTGCCGCGATCGATCCGGCGACCCGCCGGCTGCTGGTTCGCGCGACCATCGATAACAAGGACGGCGTGTTCAAGCCCGAGATGTTCGCCAATGTGACGATCTATTCGGGCGGCGATCATCCTTCGGTTGGCGTGCCGAAAAAGGCGCTGATCTATGAAGGCGAGCGGGTGCGCCTGTGGGTCGCTCATGACGACAAATCGATCGAGCTTCGCAACGTCGAGACCGGCCTGATCAATGGCGATCTCGTCGAAGTCAAAACCAACCTGAAGGCCGGAGAAAAGATCGTCACCAAAGGCAGTCTGTTCATCGATCGGGCCGCTTCCGGCACCTAACCGTCTTAACGCAGCGTTCAACCAAACCCGGATCGAATGGATCGTCTCGTCGCCTTTGCTGTCAGTCGCCGGTTCCTGATGTTGGGGCTGTTAGCAGCCGTGATCGTCGGCGGCCTGATCGCGTTTCAGCAATTGAATATCGAGGCCTATCCCGATCCGACGCCTCCGATGGTCGATATCGTCACCCAGAGCCCGGGACTTTCGGCCGAGGAGATCGAGCGCTACATCACCATACCGCTGGAGACGCAGATCGCCGGCATCAAGAATCTCAAGGTTATCAGGACGATCTCGCTCTACGGCCTTTCCGACGTCAAACTGCAATTCTCGTTCGACTACACCTACGATCAGGCGCTGCAGCAGGTGTTGAACCGGCTGTCCCAGTTGGCGCCGTTGTTGAACAACGCCCAGCCGCAGATTTCCCCGCTCAGTCCGATCGGCGAAATCTATCGTTATCGCCTGGTCGGCCCGCCCAATTATTCGGTGCTCGATCTCAAGACCCTACAGGACTGGGTGTTGCAGCGCCGGTTCAAGGTGGTGCCCGGCGTGATCGACGTCACGGGCTGGGGCGGCAAGACAAAGACCTACGAGCTTCAGGTCGATTTCAACAAGCTGGTGGCCAACGGGCTGACGCTGCCGCAATTGCTGCAGGCCGTAAGCAATTCGAACATCAATGTCGGCGGCAACACCGTCAATCTGGGGGCGCAGTCTGCGGTGGTGCGTGGCGTTGGCCTGATCCGTTCCATCGACAGTCTCGCCAACACCATGGTGGCGTCGAATAACGGCACCGCGGTGCTCGTCAAGGATGTTGCCAACGTTACCGTCGGTGAACAGCCGCGGCTCGGCATCGCCGGCCAGGACCAGGCCGACGATATCGTGCAGGGCATCGTGCTGATGCGGCGCGGCGAGCAGAGCGCGCCCACCATAACCCGGGTCGAGGAACTGGTTGCGACCATCAACAATTCCACCATTCTGCCGCCCGGTGTCCACATCGAACGCATCTACGATCGAAAGGACCTGATCGACACCACGACCAGGACCGTGCTGGAGAATATGGTGCTCGGCATTGTGCTGATTGTCGTGCTGCAGTGGCTGTTCCTGGGCGATCTGCGCAGCGCCATCATTGTCGGCGCGACGATACCGTTCGCGCTGTTCTTCGCGGTCAGTATCCTGGTGCTGCGCGGCGAGTCGGCCAATCTGCTGTCGGTCGGCGCGATCGATTTCGGTCTGATCGTCGATGCCACGGTGATCATGGTCGAGGCGATCTTCCGGCGGTTGTCGCACACCACGCGTCTGTCGGAGAGCGAGCAGGCCGCGAGTTCCGCCAAGATCATCATGGGCATGAAGCAGCACGCCATCCTCACGGCGGCGGCCGACGTGTCGCGGTCGATCTTCTTTGCCGCCGCCATCATCATCGCGGCGTTTCTGCCGCTGTTCACGCTGAGCGGGGTCGAGGGAAACATTTTCAGCCCGATGGCGCGTACCTATGCCTACGCGCTGGCGGGCGGTTTGCTGGCCACCTTCACGATCACGCCAGCGCTGTGCGCCATCATCCTGCCGGCCAACGTCAAGGAGACCGAGACTTTCATTATGCGGCTCCTGCATCGCATCTATATGCCGGTGCTGGCGCGTTCGCTCGCCAATCGCCGTCTGGTGCTGTTGGGCGGCGCGGCGCTGGTGATAATGACTGTTGTCGCCGTGCGTCTGCTTGGTCTGGAGTTTTTGCCGAAGCTTGAGGAAGGCAATCTCTGGATCCGCGCGACGCTGCCGCCGACGATCTCGCTGCAGGAAGGCAATTCCTACGTCAACGAGATGCGCAAGCTGATCGCCGCCCGGCCGGAGGTTGTCTCGGTGGTGTCGCAGCACGGCCGGCCCGACGACGGCACCGACGCGGCGGGCTTCTTCAACGCGGAGTTCTTCGCACCGCTCAAGCCCGCGAAAGAATGGCCCAAGGACGAAGACAAGGATGCGTTGACCGCCAAGCTGCTCGCCGATCTGCAGGAAAAATTCCCCGGCGTCGAATTCAACTTCTCGCAATATCTGCAGGACAACGTCTCCGAAGCGGTATCCGGCGTGAAGGGTGAGAACTCCATCAAATTGTACGGCAACGACCTGCAGGCGCTGACCGACACCGCCAACAAGATCAAATCGGTATTGGCGACGGTGCAGGGCATTACCGATCTGGCGGTGTTCACCTCGCTTGGCCAGCCCACGATCCAGATCGATATCGATCGCGCGCGTGCCGCGCGTTACGGCCTGTCGCCCGGCGATATCAACACCACCATCCGCACCGCGATCGGCGGTGATAGCGCCGGTGATCTCTATGAGCCGGGCAGCGACCGCCATTTCCCGATCATCGTCCGTCTGGCGCCGGAATACCGCAGGAGCGCCGAGGCAATCCAGAATTTGCGGATCGGCGCGCAGGGACCGAACGGCATCACGCAGGTGCCGCTCAGCGAAGTCGCGACGATCAAACTGGTGTCGGGTGCGGCCTATATCTACCGCGAGCAGCAGGAACGCTATCTGCCGATCAAGTTCTCGGTGCGTGAACGCGACCTCGGCAGCGCGATCGAGGAAGCGCAGCAAAAGGTCGCAGCCCAGGTGGAACTGCCGCCGGGCTCCCGGGTCGAGTGGGTCGGCGAATTCGGCAATCTGCAGGATGCTATCAAGCGGCTGTCGATCGTGGTGCCGATCAGCCTGGCGCTGATCGCGATGCTGATCTGGTTCAATTTCGGATCTGTCGTTGACACGGTCCTGACCATGAGCGTGATTCCGATGGCGGTGTTCGGCGGCATTCTCGGTCTGCTGTTGACCGGCATTCCGTTCAGCGTCTCGGCCGCGATCGGGTTCATCGCCTTGTTCGGCATCTCCGTGATGGACGGGATCATCATCCTGTCGCAATACAACCAGCTCATCGACGAGGGCATGGAGCGCGGCAAGGCGATCCTGCGTACCGGGGAACTTCAGCTCCGGCCCGTTTTGATGACCTGCGTGGTCGCCGGCATCGGGTTGCTTCCGGCCGCATTGTCGTCCGGAATCGGATCCCAGGTGCAAAAGCCGTTGGCGATCGTGGTGGTGGCGGGCATGATGCTAGCGCCTGTCGTGATCCTGATCACGTTGCCGGCCCTGATTGCGATGTTCTCGCGGCGAACGCGGCCGGATCTGGCTTCGGAAGGCCATCTGGCCCATGCGGAATGAAAACGATTGTAACCGTTGAGGTGGGTTGTGAGTGAGGCCGTTATCAGATGCGCTGCGAGGTCCCCCGAAAGGGGGTTCCATCGCGCGTGGCTGGTGCCGTGCGTTGTCGCGATCGCCAATCTGGTGATGATCGACCTGGCGGCGGCGGAAACCCTGCCGGAAGCGCTCGTAAAAGCCTATCAGACCAATCCGCAGCTCAATGCGGAGCGGGCGCGGCAGCGCGGAACCGACGAAAATGTGCCGCAGGCCCTGGCGGGCTATCGGCCGCAGATTGTGGCGAGCCTGAGCGCAGGGCTGCAGGCGGTTCGCAACCTGCTGCCGGACAATACTGTGCAGAGCGCCACGCTGCGTCCCTGGACCATCGGGGTGACGGTGAGCCAGATCCTGTACAATGGCAACAAGACCGCCAACAGCGTTCGCGTCGCCGAATTTCAGGTCAAGTCGGGGCGGGAAGCGCTGCGCAATGTCGGTCAGGGTGTCCTGCTCGATGCCGTGACGGCCTATATGAACGTGCTCGCCAATCAGGCGCAGGTCGAAGCGCAGCGCACCAATGTGACGGTGCTGCGCGAAATCCAGGCCACCACAAAGCGCCGTCTGGATGCCGGCGACGTGACGCCGACAGACACTGCGCAGGCGGAGTCGCGGTTGAGCCGGGGATTGGCCGATCTCAACGCGGCGGAAGTGGCGTTGGCGATCAGCAAGGAGACTTACGCGCAGGTTATTGGCCAACCGCCGTCGCAACTGATCGCGGCCTCGACGGTCGATAACCTGTCGCCGAATGCGCTGGCATCGTCGATCGATACGGCGAACCACGAGAATCCTGCCGTGCTTGGCGCCACCTTCGACGTCGATGTCGCGACGACTACCATCAGCGTGGCGGAAAGCAGTCTGCTGCCGACCCTGTCGGTTCAGGGCAGCGTCAGCCGTCAGATTCAATCTGATCCGACGCTGAGCACATCCGCCACCGATCAGGCCTCGGTGATAGGCCAGCTCAACGTGCCGATTTACGACGGTGGCGCGGCGCCGTCGCAAATCCGGCAAGCTAAGGAATTGTCCTCACAGAGCCGTCTGGTGCTCGAGCAGATCAGAAACCAGACGCGAACCGCGGTCGCCAGTGCCTGGGTGAGCAATGAAGGCACCAAGGTTGCGCTCACCGCGGCCGAGTCCGAAATGCGCGCGGCTGGCATCGCGCTGCAGGGCGTTCGGCGTGAAGCCGCCGGCGGACAGCGCACCACGATCGATGTGCTCAACGCGCAGCAGGACCTGACCAACGCGCGCATGAGGCTCATTCAAAGCCAGCGTGACCGGGTGATTGCGTCCTACACGCTGCTGAGCGCCGTCGGCCGGCTCGACGTTCATGTCCTCAATCTCAATACGCCGGATTATCTGCCCGAGCTTCACTATCATCAGGTGCGCGATGCCTGGCATGGCGTGCGCACGCCGTCGGGCCAATAAGCATCGTTTGGACGATGCGTGGTCTGATCCGTTCGAAAGAACGAGAACAATCGGAAATAATTCCACGGGCCTTGCATTTGCGCATATCAGACGATCACCGCCTGATCCCGGAAGCCATGTCACATTCCCGTAACTGATAAAGCTTCCGGCCAAAGATATTTTCCGCAGCATTGATCGCGAAGATCGCTTTTCGAAGCGCGAATAGATTTGCCAGAAGTATTCGCGCTGTCGAAAATTTCCGTTTGCGAAGTGAAACCAGCGGTTAAATAAATAAAAAATAGCATTGCTGTTTTCTTCGACAAATGCACCCGGAATGAGCGGAGTACAATTTGTTTCGCTTCAAAAAATTTCGAAAAAAACCAGCGCGACAAGGCATTGATGATCGGTGTAAGGCACGTGTAAGCGTGCTGGCATAAAGTCTGCAACGTAAAATGACGCAGAAGACGAATGGTGTCGTTGTTCGCGTCGCCATCGATTGCCGGGGTAATTAACGTGAATGCTTTCGGAAGCCTGTCGAGACGCTCTCGTACGGTGGTTCTCGCCGTGATCGTGATCGTCGGCGCCGGGGTGTTCTGGGGCAGGAGCTTTATCGGGCTTGCCGATGGACAGGCGGGACCGAAAGACAAAATCGCTGCCGCGGAAAGTGAATTTTCCGGATCCGGCAAAGCCGGCGATACGCAAACCGTCGATCTGTCGGAGAAGCAGGCCTCCACGCTCAAGATCGGCCCGGTGGGCGCGCGTGATTTCGCGCTCTTGAAGACCGCGGTCGGCACGATCGACTTCAACGAAAATCTGCTGGTTCAGGTGTTCTCGCAATATGCCGGGAAAATCCTCAAGGCGAGTTTCAACATCGGTGACGACGTCAAGGCCGGCGATGTCCTGTTCACGATCGACAGCCCCGATCTGCTGCAGGCGGAATCGGCCTTGCTGGCTTCAGCCGGCGTACTCGAACTGCAGAAGCGCGCGCTGGCGCGCGCGACCAATCTGCTGAAGGCTGGCGGCAGCGCGCAAAAAGATGTCGATCAATCGACATCCGATCAGCAGACCGCGGAAGGCAATTACAAGGCCGCGCGCGATGCGGTCCGCATCTTTGGCAAGACCGATGCCGAGATCGACCAGGTCGTCGATATGCGCAAGGTCGATTCCACCTTGCGGGTCCCGAGCCCGATCGCCGGACGGGTTGTGGCGCGCAATGCCGCTCCCGGGCTTCTGACCCAGCCGGGCAGCACGCCGTCGCCCTATTCCGTCGCAGATTTATCGACGATGTGGATGCTGGCCAATGTCATCGAGACCGATGCGCCGGCTTACAAGCTCGGTCAGGCCGTCGAGGTCCGGGTGCCGGCCTATCCCGACACGGTTTTCAGGGGGCGGGTGACGACGGTGGGGTCGATGATCGACCCGAACACCCACCGGCAACTGGTCCGCTCCGAAATCGACGATCCCCAGCATCAATTGCGATCGGGCATGTTCGCCAGTTTTGTCATTAACGTCGGAGACCCCATGCGTTCGCTCGCGGTGCCTGCCGAGGGCGTTGTCAGGGAAGGCGACGGCACGATGACCGTGTGGGTCACCAGCGACAGCAGGCGTTTCATCAAACGGACCGTCAGGATCGGCTTGCAACAGAGTGGCTGGGATCAGATCCTCGACGGTCTTTCGGCTGGAGAAACCGTCGTCACCGATGGCGCGGTGTTTCTGAGCAACAAGCTATTGCTGGGCGATGCCGGTTGACCAGCCCGGCGCCGGTTAGCCCAACAACCCATCACAATCCCAAGATAATCTAGAGATACGCTGCGGGGGCACTTGATAAAGTCTCTACTCGAGTTCGGTCTGACGCGCAGTGCGATCATTGTCCTCGGTCTTGTGGTGTTTTGCGCCGCCGGGATCGTTGCGTTTTCGCGGCTCAATATCGAAGCCTATCCCAATCCCGCGCCGGTCATTCTGGAAATCACCGCACAGGCGGCCGGCCTGTCTGCCGAGGAGATGGAGAAGTATTATACCATTCCGATGGAGGTCGGCCTTTATCCGACGCCCGGCGTCATCAACATCCGCTCGACTTCCTTCTACGGCCTGTCGTTCGTCCGCGTGACCTTCAAATATGGCGTCGATTACTATTTCGCGCTCGCGCAGGCGGCGGTCAGCCTGCAGCAGAACGTCAACCTGCCGGGCAATCAGGTTCCGCAGATTCAGCAATCCAGCCTGGTCGGAGAGATCTACCGCTACGAACTTGTCGGCCCTCCGCATTTCGGTCTGACCAATTTGCGCACGGTGCAGGATTACATCGTCGCCCGCCGGTTCCTGACGATCCCCGGCGTGGTGCAGATCAATGCCTGGGGCGGCACCACCAAGCAGTTCAATGTCGATGCCGATTTGCAAAAGCTGGAAGCCTATAACGTCACGATCCCGCAACTCATCGCCGCGCTCGGCAACGCCAATATCAATGTCGGCGGCCGTGAGATCACCATCGGGCAGCAATCGGTCAATATCCGCGGCGTCGGACTGGTCGACAGCGGCGGCGCCGACGATGTTACCAAGGGCTACAAGGTCGGGGATATCGAAAACATCGTGCTGAGCCAGTCGAACGGGCTTCCGATCCAGGTGAAGAACGTCGCCAGCGTTTCCGTCGGCTATGTGCCGCGGCTCGGAATCGGGGGCAGGGATCACGACGACGATGTCTCCACCGCGATCGTGGTGATGGGACGAACCCAGCACACCAACGACATCATTCCGCGGATCCAGACTGAGGTCGACAAGCTCAATTCCGACGGCAGTCTGCCTGCCGGGGTCAAGATCGTTCCCTATTACGACCGCAGCACGCTGGTCGGGGTGACGACGCATACGGTGATTCACAATCTGATCTTCGGCTGTCTGCTGGTGTTCTTCATTCAATGGGTGTTTCTGGGCGATCTGCGCAGCGCCATTATCGTCAGCGCCAATATCCCGTTCGCATTATTCTTCGCCATCATCATCCTGGTGCTGCAGGGCGAGGACGCCAATCTGCTGTCGCTCGGCGCGGTCGATTTCGGCATCATCGTCGATTCCGCCGTGATCATGATGGAAAACATCTACCGGAACTTCCAGTCGACGCCCGCGCAACGCCAAACCCTGCTCCAGCATCTTTCCGAAGGCTATTGGGGGGACGATCCAACCACCGTGCATGGCCCAACTACTTCGAGCCAGCGCTGGACGGAGCGGCTGCGCATCATCTTCGTCAGCGCGCTGCAGGTCGACAAGGCCGTGTTCTTTACCGCGGCGATCACGGTCACGGCGTTCGTGCCGCTGTTTACGATGCAGGGGGTCGAGGGCCAGATCTTCGGGCCGATGGCGCGGACCTACGGCTATGCGCTGGCCGGAGCCTTGCTGGCCACCTTCACGGTGACGCCGGTGCTGGCTGCGCTGTTGCTGCCCAAGCACATCGAGGAAACCGAAACCACCATCGTGCGCGCGTTGCGCAAGAGCTATACGCCGGTGCTACGCTGGGCGCTCGGCAATCTCAAGATTGCGGTCATTGTCGGCCTCGTCTTCCTGGGCTTAAGCGGATTGGCGGCGTCGCGGCTCGGCAGCGAATTCCTGCCGGCGCTGGAAGAGGGGAATTTCTGGATCAGGGCCGCGATGCCCTCGACGATGTCGCTCGATGCCGGCACGGCCGTCACCGGCAAAATGCGCGAGATTCTGCTCAGGCATCCCGAAGTGATCACGGTGGTGTCGCAGCATGGACGGCCGGACAATGGCAGCGACGCCTCGCCATTCTCCAATGTGGAGCTGTTCGCGCCGCTAAAACCGTTCGACGAATGGCCCGCCAACCTCACCAAGGAAAAACTGACCGAGGAGCTGCAGAAGGAATTCGAGGAGGAAATGCCCGGGATCGGGTTCAACTTCTCGCAATATATCCAGGACAATGTCGAAGAGGCGCTATCGGGCGTAAAGGGCGCCAACTCTGTGAAGATCATCGGGCCGAACCTCGACACGCTGGAACAGCTCGCGACCCAGGTCATGGCCGAGATGACAAAGATCCAGGGCGTCGCCGATCTCGGCATATTTCACCTGCTGGGACAGCCCAATCTCAACATCAAGGTCGATCGCGAGAAGGCCGCCCGCTACGGTCTCAATACCGGCGACGTCAACACCGTCGTTCAGGCCGCGCTCGGCGGCACCACCGCGACGACCGTTCTGGAAGGTGACCGGCAGTTCAATCTGGCGGTGCGGCTCGATGCCAAATACCGCAGCAGCATCGATGCCATCAAGACCGTCAAGGTGGGCTATCAGACGCCGTCCGGCACCAATGGGTACGTCCCGCTCAGCGAGCTTGCGGATATCACGCTCGATACCGGCGCTTCCTTTATCTACCGCGAGCGCAGCCAGCGCTTCATTCCGATCAAGTTCAGCGTCCGCGGCCGCGACCTCGGCAGCACTGTCGCGGAGGCGCAGGAGCGCGTCGCCAAGGCTATCAAGCTTCCCAACGGCTACCGGATCATCTGGGCCGGCGAATTCGACAGCCTGCAGGCCGCCAAACAGAGACTGCTGATCGTCGTGCCGATCACGCTGCTCTTGATCCTGGTGCTGCTGTATGGGTTGTTCAATTCGTTGCGTGACAGCCTTCTTGCGGTGGCCGGCATACCCTTTGCGATCGGCGGCGGGTTGATTGCGCTTTATTTCGCCGGGCTTGATTTCAGCGTCTCGGCCGCGATCGGCTTCATCTCGCTGTTCGGGGTCGCGGTGATGGACGGCATTCTCAACATCACTTATTTCCGCGAACTTCGGGCGCAGGGCATGGGCATCGCCGAAGCCGTATTCCACGGCGCCGAGCAGCGGATGCGGCCGATGCTGATGACAGCGCTGTCGGCCGGCGTTGGGTTGTTTCCGGCCGCGATTTCACACGGTATCGGCAGCCAGGTGCAGCGTCCGCTGGCCACCGTTGTCGTCGGGGGCATGTTCATCGGGCCGCTGCTGCTGCTCATCGTGGCGCCGGCGCTCCGCAAGATCTTTCTCTCAAGGGACAAGGAAGACATCGCGACCGAACCTGCCGGCGACGTAGCCATCGAGGGCAATCCAGATGGTTAGCCGCGAGCCGCGTCCCAATCATCGCAAGCACCGTGTCCTGGCCAGCACGGCGGTCCTGACCGTTCTGTCGATGGCGGTTTCAGGTTGTGCGGTCGGGCCGAATTTCAAGCCGGCGCCCGTTCCCGAGGTCGACGGCTACGTGCGTGGAAACCTGGCGTCACCGGATTCCGGAAGCGGTACGCCGCGAATTGCCGGCCAGCACTTTGTCACCGGCGCTGACGTGTCGGCGCGCTGGTGGGCGGCGTTCAAGTCTCCGCTGCTTAATTCGCTGGTGCGGCAATCGGTCGAGCACAATCCTGGTCTGCAGGCCGCCGAGGCGGCCATCAAAGTCGCGCAATACAACGCGCAGGCCCAGCGCGGATTGTTCTTTCCGCAAGTCACCGGCAATACCACGGCCCAGCAATTTCTGGTGTCGAACCCCCAGCAGGTGCCGCCCGTTCCCTTGCCGGCCCAGCAGACCCAATTCTCGCTCGCGACCAACCAGCTCACGGTATCGTTCGTGCCGGATATCTGGGGCGCCAATGTCCGCGCCGTCGAGAATCTGGATGCGACGACCGAACAGCAATTGTTCCAGCTTGAGGCCGCTTATCTGACGCTGACCAGCAATGTGGTGACGGCGGCGATCCAGGAAGCGTCGCTGCGCGGACAGATTGCCGCGACCCAGCGCATCATCACGATCGAACGTAATCTGCTCGATATCCTCAAGCGTCAGCAAAATTTCGGCCAGGCCGCGCAGGCCGATGTGCTGGCCCAGGATGCGGCATTGGCCCAGGCGGAAGAGTTGCTGCCGCCGCTTGAAAAGCAGTTGGCCCAGCAGCGCGATCTCTTGACGTCGCTGGCGGGGCAGTTCGCCGCCGACGAGATTTCGCAGCGGTTCGATCTGGCACATCTGAAATTACCGACTAATTTGCCGATCAGCCTGCCGAGCAAGTTGGTCGATCAGCGGCCCGATGTGCGGGCGGCGGAGGCGAACATGCATTCAGCAAGTGCGCTGGTCGGTGTGGCGATCGCGGCCCGGCTGCCGAATATCGCGCTTTCAGCCAATGGCGGATCGGCGGCGCCCAATTATGCGCAGGCCTTCGTGCCCGGCGCCGGATTCTACACTTTGGGCGCGAGCGTCACCGCGCCGATCTTCGACGGCTTCACGCTCTATAACAAGCAGAAGGCGGCCGAAGCCGCGCTCGAGCAGGCCGAGGCGCAATATCGCGCCACCGTCATCACCGCATTCCAGAATGTGGCGGATGCGTTGCGGGCCCTGCAGGCCGATGCGCGCGCCTTGAAGGCGGCGTTGCGGGCCGAAGTGACCGCCAAGGCCAGCCTCGACATTGTCCAGCAGCAGTTGAACGCCGGCCAGGTCAATCAGCTCGCGGTGCTCAACGCACAGCAGACCTATCTGACGGCGGCGGTGGTTCGCGTGCAAACCGAAGCCAATCGGCTTTCTGATAGCGCCGCTCTGTTCATGGCGCTCGGCGGAGCCTGGCCGGCCAATTGCACCGTGCCCGACTGGCGCCAATGCGCGATGGGCGATCCGCCCGCGGCGGTCGTGTCAGCGGATGTGAAGTAGGCTGTATTGCTGACGCGCCTGATGGTTCGAGACGCGCGGCGTTGCCGCGCTCCTCACCATGAGGGTTGGGAGGATCTCATCCAGGGGATTGTGAGGACCTCATCCTGAGGAGCCGCGAAGCGGCGTCTCGAAGGATGGAAGCGAGAAATGCCTTGGAGATTTATTCTACCCCGCCGCCACATCCTCGAACCGCGACTGAAGCCGATAGCCGACGCCTGATTCGGTGACCAGCAGCCGCGGATGATCCGGATCGGCTTCAATGATCTGCCGGAGGTCGCGAACCAGAATTCGCAAGTACTGGATGTTTTTCCGAACACTGCCGCTCCAGATTTCCTCGAGCAGCTTGTCGTGCGTGACCACGAGGCCGACATGGGTCGCGAGCACGTGCAGCAGGCGGTACTGTTTGCGGGTCAATTTGATCTGGCCGTTATTCAACAGCACCGTCCGGTTGACGAGGTCGATCGACAGCGGGCCGGCCGTGACCACGGGATTTTCACTGGCGCTCTTGAAATATCGCCGCAGCGCCGCCTGACTGCGCGCGATCAGTTCGGCGATGCCGAACGGCTTGACGACATAGTCGTCGGCCCCCAGCTCCAGCAGGCGGACTTTTTGTTCCTGGTCCGATTCAACTGAAAGCACGATGATCGGGACATTGGACCATGACCGAATCAGTTCGAGAACTTCCGAACCGCGGCGGTCGGGCAGCGCCAGATCCAGAATGATCAGATCCGGTGCATTAAAGGTCGCAGCGCGTAACCCTTCGGCCGCGTTTTCAGCCTCCTGCACCGTAAAGCCGCCATGTAATTCGAAACCCGAACGCAGAAACCGCCTGATCTTGGCTTCATCGTCGATCAGAAGCACAAGGTTAGTCGATTTGCTCATGGGTGGAGAGGCGCCGGCTCATTGTCCGCGGTGTCAGCTGCGGGCAGGACGAAGGCGCCGAGGTTCATATCGCCGATGCCGGTGCGGCCAACGCGGGACCGCCCTCGAAGGTCTGCGCCCTCTCGCCGACGTAAGGCGTATTTTTCCCGCTGGCTTGACGGCTCGGAGGCGGGATCAACGTCGCGACAGCGGCCGAGCTCAGATATTTCGGCGGATACAGATAGAATTCCATCAAGGGCATCTGGGAGCTGCGGTTATTGCGCCGGAGAATGGTCTGGGCTTTCGATCCGGCCTCCGGATAGATGGCGCTCCAGCCCGCGAAACTGCTGGCCAATATCTCAAGCGACAATAGCGTGGTCGCTATCCCTGCGAAGCCTTCATTGGCTTTCTTGGCGCTTCTGGTGGTGGAAGCCTTGCGCAGGAGTTGCTGCAACTCATCATGCGTTTCGATGAAAGGTCCAAGCCGGGATTTCCAGAGGATATCAGGCAGGCAGGCGTAGCCATGCAGCGCGTGATAGCTCTCGATCAGGCTGCGGCACTGCGTGGTCAGGCTTTTCGGTAGAAATCCGAAGTCGGGACTTTCGGTCGTGTCGACGGGAATCGGATCACAGATGTCTGTTGCAACATGTGCGTCGCTCGCAATCCCTGCCACGGCGTCCATCGTCTTGCCCCGCGATAGGCGAGAAGACTCGCCCGATGCATCGCACCATAACGAGTCAGCACATATATCTTCGATGGATAGTCGCAGCCATTTTAATAGAAAAAAAATATACAGAATTGCGCAAGATTGGGTTCAACGCCGCAAAATAAATCGCGTTGGCACATTGGGTATGGCGAAAAAGACACAACGCTCAAAAAACTATTGCGGTGCTTCGCGCATATTTTCACAGATGTCACATATTTCGCCGGAAATCCGGGCAATGCGGCAGGCAACTGACACGGGTGTGTGCACACGCAGGCGAATTCGCGCTTTTGGCTATTTTATCCCTATTAATTGCCGGACTTAGTCCAATCGATCTTTGTCGCCCCGGTGTGAATGATGCACAGCGTCAACACAGCCGCGAGAGCGCTTGAAGGCGCCTTTCCTACTAACAGCTTGGGGCGAGATTATGAAAAGACTTCTTTTGGCAGGCGTCGCACTCTCCGCGATGGGCCTGTTAAATCGTGCAGAAGCGGCGGACGCCGCCTTGCCGGCGAAAGCGCCGGCCGGATGTCGCACCGTCGTCGATCCCTACAAGAATTATTCGTGCCTCGATGCCTATCTCGGCACCGACTTCATGAGCCGTCTTGTCAACTACTACCGGCTCGAATGGGGACACGAGGCTGCACCGGCCGATCCGAAGGCGCCTCCCGGCCGCCGCGATTACTGGCCCGCGACACCCCAAGCCATTCCGCCGTATCCGTTTACTGAATGGCCCTATGGCGGAACGACCAGCCTTGGCGTGACGCGGCCGAGTTCGGTCGACAGTCCGCTGATGGTTGCGCTCGGCAATACCGCCGCCGGCCAGTGGATGAACGACAACCACATCCAGGTCTACGGCTGGGTCGATCCAGGCGGCAATCTCTCCACCAACACGGTGCGCGGCGGCAATGCGCCGGCGGCCTACAGCTACAATCCCAATACCGTGCAGCTCGACCAGGCGGTGATCTATTTCGAGCGGCTGCCCGATACGGTCCAGAAAGATCACGTCGACTGGGGCTTCCGGATCGCGCCGATCTACGGCGAGAACTATCGCTACACGACCGCGTTCGGATTGTGGAGCAGCCAGCTTCTGAACCAGAACGCAAACAACGGCTTCGATTTGCCGATGGCTTACGGCGAGGTCTTCATCCCGCAGGTGATGGAAGGCTTGATGATTCGGTTCGGACGCTACATCTCGATTCCGGACATTGAGGCGCAGTTGGCGCCGAACAATTACATGTACTCGCACTCGATGACCTACACCTTCGACAACTACACCAACACCGGTGTCCAGTTCACGTTGGCGGCGAACAAGAACTGGATGTTCCAGGCGGGCGTTACCGTCGGCACCGAGTCGCTGCCATGGCATGTCGGCTCAACGATCGCCAACCCGTTCCCGAACCCGCTGTTCCCCGGCAACACCATGAAGCAGGATCCGGGCGCACAGCCCAGCGGTACGTTTGGCGTGCGCTGGACCAGTGATAGCGGGAAGGACGACATCAACATTGTCGCCAACGGCATCAACAACGGCACCTGGGGTTACAACAACCTGCAATGGTATGGCTTGACCTACTATCACAAGTTCAACGACCAGTGGCACATCTCGTTCGAAACCTACAATGAGCACCAGAGCAACGTGCCGAACCTGCTCAATGCGACCGCGGCTGCCGCGCTCGGCAACAACGGTACGCCGTTCTCGCTGGCTTACATGCCGTTCAACTCTCCTTTCGCAGCAATTTGCAAAAACTCGGCAGTGATCAGTTGTACGGCGTCGTTCCAGACGTTCCTCACCTATCTGAACTACAAGGTGTCGCCGCTGGATAACATTTCCTACCGCATCGAGTACGTTGACGACATGGAAGGTCAGCGTACCGGCGTCAAGACGGGGTATCTGGAGACGGGTATCGGCTGGCAGCACTGGTTCTCGCCCCAGATCGAGATGCGGCCCGAGATTTCCTATTACAGGTCGCTGAATGCGAATGCGTTCAACGGCAACGCCAACTTCGGCATCTTACCCAACAAGAACTTCGCCATCATCGGTGCGGCGGACATCATCATTCACTTCTGATGCGTGAAAATTGGGGCGGCCCGAGTCGCCCCGATACTTCGCCAGAACAAAATTCGACAGGGGAATAAAATGAAGCGAATTCTTCTCACCACCGTCTCGCTCGGTGTGCTGGGGCTGCTGTCACCGGCATACGGTGCGGACCTGCCCACTTATTCGAAGGCTCCGGTATACTCGGCGCCGGTCTATGACTGGAGCGGATTCTACTTCGGCGTGTTCGGCGGCGGCGGCTACGGCAACCACAATGTCAACGACGCGTTCGGCAATACCGGTGCGGCCAACTTCACGGCCAACTACTCTTCCACCGGCGGCGTGGCTGGTGGCGAGGCCGGTTACAACTGGCAGAGCGGTAATTACATGGTGGGTCTCGAAGGCGATGTGTTCTGGTCCGGCATCAAGGGCAACGATGCGTCAGGCGTGGCCGCGGGTGCCTTTCCAATCCTCGCGGTCGATCAGGACAATATGCGGTGGGGCGGCACGGTTCGCGCACGCAGCGGTTTCACCGTTGACCGCTGGCTGATGTTCTTCACCGGCGGGTATGCTTTCGGCGATATCGCTCACACCAACACCGATCCGGCGTTGGGCGTTGACCGGTTCACCGTCCACGCCAACGGCCTGACCGCCGGCGCCGGCTTCGCCTATGCGATCACCAACAACGTCAGCGGCAAGTTCGAGTACCGTTACTACAATTTCAACGGCTACAACCGGCCGGGTACTCCGCTGACGATAAATGGTCAGTTGCCCTATACCACCGAGACGACCTATTCGGTCGTGACCATCGGTCTCGACTTCAAGTTTGGCGGCCCCGTCGTCGCGAAATATTGAGGTTTCACCGGAACGGGTCGGCGGCATCCGCCGATCCGTTTTCGCGGCGCAAGAAAGATGCGTGCGAGAGAGATGCGCACGAGAGAGATAGAGGCAGTTTCCGCGTTTAGCTGGAGCTGAGCCCGTTCACCAGACCACGATGGCGCAGAGCACCGCCAGGGGCAAAACCGTAACGCCGAGATACATCCAGGTCCGGTATGCGCCTGCGTCCTTTGGCAAAATGAACAGGTTGACGATAAACCACGCACAAACGCCAAAGCCCAGCAGCACCCGGATGAGATCTCCCGGTGTTTCGTGCAGGGACGAGAAGTGCTCCATCTGAGGGCTGGCGACGCGTGCGGTGATCGCCGTCAGTACGATCAGGAAAAGAGTTCGAACCAGTACCCCGCCAAACCAGACCCGATTCGATGGTTTGGGGTCGACTTTTGTTGTTGTATTCGTTGGCAAATCCAGGTTCGCGGGCATCGCACATTCCCACATCAGGTTGCTCAAAAAGGTATCTCTCATCGCGCTGCAACGACAAGAGGTTATTTTTTATATATCTGAGCAACCTAAGCGGTATTCAATGCGAGAAGCTCTGACCCTTTGGCGGGGCAGCGCCGCCAATTTGCCGTGGATTTCGCCTGACCGAGGTCGCCGGGGGGCACGAGGGTCTGGAAAGAAGGGCTGGAAAAGTCGTGCAGGTCTCGTAAACTCCGGGTCAACAAAGGCTTTATAGGTGAGGAGAGGCCCATGGCCGGCGGCATGCAAACGACCAAGGCAGTAATCTGCGTGGCGGCGATCATGTCGTCGCTGACCTTTCCGGCTTATTCGCAAGGCCTGAAAAAGGGCAGCCATGCTGCCCCTACCGCCGAAACTCGCCAGCCGATCGATGAGAAGGCCTACAAGGCCGCGCTGGATCGGATACCGACTCCGAAACAGTCCTACGATCCCTGGGGCGTGGCGCGTCCGAGTGAACCGGCCAAATCTGGAAAGTGAAGTCTGGAAAGTGCAGCCTGGAAAGTAGTGTCCGGAGATCGATGTGGCGCCGGCAAGAACTGTCGCCGCGTGGCTGGATCCCAGATCTGTTTCGACAAACAATAGCAAAATAGTAGTACGATTTTTTACGCCGAGAAGATGGCTTGCTCATAATTCAAGCATTTGCTGTTTGATTCTTGCGCTTACCGCAAGTTGATATCATCATCCGTTGCAGGGACAACGCGACGCCAACAAGACGTCGGACAGAAATAGTCGATCGGGAAACGCCAAGCTTAGTTCTATTTGGCTCAGTTCTAGTTGGCCTGGTTCTATTTGGCGGTTCTGTTTGGCAAATTCTGTTTGAGTTGCCTCAAGTCAAATGGAGGCTGCAATGTCTAGATATTTCGCCACCATCGCCGCAACGCTCGCCATTCTTTCTGGAGCCGTGCTGGTATCCGTTAGTGCGCAAGCCGGAGCGTCGGCTAGCGCACCCTCGAAATACAGCCACGCCAGTCAGGTCGCGACCGCCCAGCAGACCAATCGGCAGGCGCATCGAAACGACTTCGGGATTACCGAGTATTCCTCGTCGTCGGCGAAAAACGCGCCGCGGCACTAACGTTGAGCGGATCGACGCGGCATCTCTTCACCTCGCCCCGCATGCGGTAGGGCTATCGCATATGAAGAAAGAGATTGGGCCTGCAGTCTTTGTGCGGCCATCCTTCGAGACGGCTGCCTGCGGTGTCCCCTCAGGATGAGGACTTTCTGTGCGGCTAAATCTTAAACCCTCATGGTGAGGAGCCTCGTCTTCGAGGCGTCTCGAACCATGAGGCCCCAGGCGATTACCGCGGCGGAAAGTCATATGCGATAGCCCTGCCGCTTGCGGGGCGAGGGAGAAGTGGTCACGCCACTTCGACCCAACCTCATCGCGCCCTAATCGCTTTCGACCGGCGCTTGCCGGTTGTCCGCATGACGCGGCAGGTTGGCATTGCCGACCCATGTGCGCGCCGTCGATATCACATCGGGAAGCCGCGCGCTGACCTCGGCTTTGGTCATCCCCGGGCGAAGCCGCGGGTCATATAGAATATTGAGAAGATACTGGTCGTAGACATCGAAGAAGCCCATCTGGACGTCGTCGTTGAACATGGTCCAGGGCACCGAACGGTCGTCATTGATGGCGCCGAGCGCCTGCAGCAGCTCTTCATAGGCGCAATCGTAGAAGGTGAAATCTCCGGCATCGACCGGCAGGATCACTTCCGCGCGGCGGATCCGAAAGCGCCGATCCCTGGCGATCCCCGACAGGCATTGCGGGTTGAGGGTGTGTTGAATGCGCCTGGCCTTGTCGTGGCCATACAGCGAGCGAATGGTCGGTTCCACATCGCGCGCCGCAACCAGCCTGACGATGAAATTTGCGGCTTGGCGGTCGTCCGTGACGGCCACATCCAGATGATTCACGCGGGCCCTGATATCGGCGATAACAGCCTCGATCTCCGGGCGCCGGTCGGGCTCGCCTTTGCCGTCCAGGAATATCCGGACCGGCTCATCGAATTTGCGCACGCGCTCGGTGGGCGTGCCGAGCTGTAGTTCGGCGTTGAACGCGATCTTGAAAAAGCCGTCCTTGATTTCGGCGTCGGTAAAATCCGTTCGCTGCGATACGCGCCGGCTGACGATATCAGGATCTTCGGCATGCGCCGCCGTGCAGGTAATTGCCGCAAGCATCGCTGCGACCGCAGCTATTCCTGTCATCCTTGTGCCAATCGGCAAAAATCGATGCGATTTTGGAAGCAGCATGGGTGCCCCGGGCGGATCATGCTGCGCAAGTCTTCCAGCAGGAGTCTTCGCAGCAATCTTCGACGCGGAACCATTCAATCCAGGACCACATAGGATTTCGAGATATCAGGGAGCCGTCAGATATAACCATTTAATAGCTGGCGCTCCGATCGGCGGCGGAGCTGCACAGATGACGGGCGGGCAAGAGGTCAGGACGCGGAGTCTTTATGAGATTCCTATAACGTCGCTATGGCCACCGCCTCGAAAACATATGCGCGGAGTGGCACTTCACCACCATCGATACGGTCAAGGTGCGGGTTGCAGTTCCGGCCTCGAGTGATCCCGCAACCTGCCTTCCGCAACGCGCGGCAGAAGCGCACCTAGCACACGAAGGAGCATTCATGTTGGACATCGTCATGCTGGCCATGGGCCTCGGCTTCTTCGTGCTGGCCGTCGGTTACACCTACGCCTGCGAGCGACTCTAAAACGCTCTGAAGGAGCAACCCATGATCTTCGATTACACACTCGCCGGTCTCGTCTCGGCTGGACTGCTGTTTTACCTGACCTATGCGCTGCTGCGGCCGGAACGGTTCTGATCGTCGAAAGCCGGCCAAGGGCCGGAGGCGATCTGCAAAACTGCTCCCGCAAACCTGAAGGCATACGACCATGACCGCCATTGGCTGGATTCAAATTCTTCTGTTCTGCGCTGTTATCGTCGCGCTGGTGAAACCGCTCGGCGGGTATATGACGCGCGTCTTCAATGGCGAGCGAACGTTCCTTTCGCCGATCTTGCGGCCGGTCGAGGCCGGGATCTACTGGATCGGCGGCGTTGACGAGAAGCGCGAGCAGCATTGGCTGACCTACACGGTCGCGATGCTGCTGTTCCATGTCGGAGGCTTTCTCATTCTCTATGCGGTGCTGCGGCTGCAGGCGGTGCTGCCGTTCAACCCGGCGGGGCAGTCCGCCGTGGCGGAGGATCTGTCCTTCAACACCGCGATCTCCTTCATCACCAACACCAACTGGCAGAACTACGGCGGCGAAAGCACGATGTCCTATCTCGTGCAGATGCTCGGCCTGACGCACCAGAACTTCCTGTCGGCGGCGACCGGCATCGCGCTGGCGATGGCGTTGATCCGCGGCTTTTCGCGTTCATCGATGCGCACCGTCGGCAATTTCTGGGTCGATGTGACGCGCTGCACCCTCTATGTCCTGCTGCCGATCTGCGTGGTCTATACGCTGTTCCTGGTCTGGCAGGGCATCCCGCAGACGCTCGGCGCCTATGTCGACGCGACCACGCTGGAAGGCGCCAAGCAGACCATTGCGGTTGGCCCGGTGGCCTCTCAGGTCGCGATCAAGATGCTCGGCACCAATGGTGGCGGCTTCTTCAACGTCAACGCCGCGCATCCGTTCGAGAATCCCACCGCCTTGTCGAATTTCGTGCAGATGCTCTCGATCTTCCTGCTCGGCGCCGCCCTGACCAATGTGTTCGGCCGCATGGTCGGCAATCAGCGCCAGGGCTGGGCGATCCTGGCTGTGATGGGCGTATTGTTCATCGCTGGCGTCGCCGTCACCTATTGGGCGGAAGCCAACGGCACCAGCGCGCTGAGCGCGCTTGGGCTGACCGGCGGCAATATGGAAGGCAAGGAAGTCCGCTTCGGCATCGTGGCATCTTCATTGTTCGCGGTCGTCACCACGGCTGCGTCCTGCGGCGCGGTCAACGCCATGCATGACAGCTTTACGGCACTTGGCGGCATGATTCCGCTGATCAACATGCAGCTTGGCGAAATCATCGTCGGCGGCGTCGGCGCGGGTCTTTACGGCATGCTGCTGTTCGTCGTGCTGGCGATCTTTGTCGCCGGGCTTATGGTCGGCCGAACCCCGGAATATGTCGGCAAGAAGATCGAGGCGCGCGAGGTCAAGATGGCGATGCTCGCCATTCTCGTACTGCCGTTGATGTATCTGGGCTGGACCGCGGTCGCGGTGGTGCTGCCCTCGGCGGTCGCCTCGATGGCCAATGCCGGCCCGCATGGCTTCACGGAGGTGCTGTACGCCTTCACTTCGGCCACCGGCAATAACGGCTCGGCGTTCGGCGGGCTGACCGGCAACACCTTCTTCTACAATCTCACGCTGGCGGCTTCGATGTTCGTCGGTCGATTCTTCATGATCGTTCCGGCGATGGCAATGGCGGGTTCGCTGGCAGGCAAGAAGTCGATCCCGCCGTCGGCCGGCACCTTGCCGACGACGGGCGGCCTGTTCGTCGGCCTGGTCGTCGGCGTGATCCTGATTATCGGCGGTTTGACCTTCTTCCCCGCGCTCGCGCTGGGGCCAATCGTCGAGCATCTCGCCGGCAACGCCAACAACCTGTTCTGATCGCTCTTTCGGAGTAACTTCCATGGATACCATGAAACTGCAAAAGCAGGTGCCGGTCTCGGCGATGCTCGACCCGAAGATCGTCTTCCCGGCGATCGGTTCGGCCTTCGCCAAACTCGATCCGCGGCTGATGGTCAAGAATCCCGTGATGTTCGTGGTCGAGGTCGTGGCTGCGCTGACCACGGTGATCTTCCTGCGCGACGTGGTGACGGGCGGCGAGGGGCTCGGCTTCACCTTCCAGATCATCCTGTGGCTGTGGTTCACGGTGCTGTTCGCCAACTTCGCCGAGGCCGTCGCGGAAGGCCGCGGCAAGGCACAGGCGGAATCGCTGCGCAAGACCCGCACCGAAAGCCAGGCCAAGCTGTTGACCGGGTCTGACAAGGCCTATCGCCTGGTCTCCGGCACCAGCCTCAAGGTCGGCGACGTCGTGCTGGTCGAGGCCGGCGATAATATTCCCTCCGATGGCGAAGTGATCGAGGGCGTCGCCTCCGTCAACGAGGCCGCGATCACAGGCGAATCCGCGCCCGTGATCCGTGAATCCGGCGGCGACCGTTCTGCGGTCACCGGCGGCACGCAGGTCTTGTCCGACTGGATTCGCGTTCGTATCACCGCGGCGCAGGGATCGACCTTCATCGATCGCATGATCCGCCTCGTCGAGGGCGCCGAGCGGCAGAAGACACCGAACGAGATCGCGCTCAACATCCTGCTTGCCGGCCTCACCATCATCTTCGTGTTCGCGACCGTAACCATTCCGAGCTACGCGGCCTATGCCGGCGGGCAAATCTCGGTCGTGATTCTGGTTGCGTTGTTCGTGACGCTGATTCCGACCACCATCGGTGCGTTGCTGTCGGCGATCGGCATCGCCGGCATGGACCGGCTGGTGCGTTTCAACGTACTGGCGATGTCGGGCCGCGCGGTCGAGGCCGCCGGCGACGTCGATACATTGTTGTTGGACAAGACCGGCACCATCACGCTCGGCAACCGCCAGGCGACGGCGTTTCGTCCGGTCCGCGGCGTCAGCGAGCAGGAACTCGCGGACGCGGCGCAGCTCGCTTCCCTGGCCGACGAGACCCCTGAAGGGCGTTCGATCGTCGTGCTGGCAAAAGAGAAGTACGGCATTCGCAGCCGCGACATGGCTGAACTCAACGCCACCTTCATTCCGTTCACGGCGCAAACCCGCATGAGCGGCGTCGATGCCGGCGCATCCTCGGTCCGCAAGGGCGCGGTCGATGCGATCTTGAACTATGTCGATGGCGGAGCGCCGCGCGTGGTTGCCTCAGGCAATGCCGCGCGTGCGATGCAGCCCGCGATGTCGGAGAGCGCCCGCGAACTGCAGGCGATTTCGGATGAAATCGCCAAGGCGGGTGGCACGCCGCTGGCGGTCGCCAAGGACGGCCGCCTGCTTGGCGTGATCCAGCTCAAGGATATCGTCAAGGGCGGCATCCGCGAGCGCTTCGCCGAGTTGCGCCGCATGGGCATTCGCACCGTGATGATCACGGGCGATAATCCGATGACCGCGGCCGCGATTGCCGCTGAAGCTGGCGTCGACGATTTCCTCGCCCAGGCGACGCCCGAAGACAAGCTTAAGCTCATTCGCGACGAGCAGGCCAACGGCAAACTGGTCGCGATGTGCGGCGACGGCACCAACGACGCACCGGCGCTTGCTCAGGCCGATGTCGGTGTCGCGATGAACACCGGCACGCAGGCGGCCCGCGAGGCCGGCAACATGGTCGACCTCGACTCCAATCCGACCAAGCTGATCGAGGTGGTGGAGATCGGAAAACAATTATTGATGACCCGTGGAGCGCTCACCACGTTCTCGATCGCCAACGACGTCGCCAAGTATTTCGCCATCATCCCGGCGATGTTCCTGGCGTTCTATCCGCAACTGTCCGTGCTCAACGTGATGCATCTGGCCAGCCCGCAAAGCGCGATCCTGTCGGCGATCATCTTCAACGCGTTGATCATCATCGGCTTGATTCCGCTGGCGCTGCGGGGCGTGTCGTATCGGGCCATCGGGGCCGGCGCGCTGTTGCGCCGTAACCTGATGATCTACGGCGCGGGCGGCATCATCATTCCCTTTATCGGCATCAAGGCGATCGACCTCATCGTCGCTGCGCTGCACCTAGCTTAGCACTACTCTCAACACCGTCATTGCGAGGAGCGAAGCAACGAAGCAATCCACCCTTCCTTTCTTGCCGCCCTATGGATTGCTTCGCTTCGCTCGCAATGACGAAAAATATCGGAGACACACCATGTTGAAAGAAATTCGCCCCGCCATTCTTATCCTGGTTCTGCTGACGCTGATCACTGGCCTGGCCTATCCGCTCGCGATGACCGCGATCGCGGGCGCGGTCTTTCCGAAGCAGGCGGAAGGCAGCCTGATCGAACGCGACAGCAAGGTGATCGGATCTGCCTTGATCGGACAGGAATTCAAGGACGACAAATATTTCCATGGCCGGCCCTCGGCCACCTCGGCGCCGGATCCGGCCGACGCCACCAAGACCGTGCCCGCGCCCTACAACGCCGCCAATTCCTCGGGCTCCAACCTCGGCCCGACCAGCAAGGCGCTCAATGACCGGGTCAAGGAAGATGTCGATAAACTGAAAGCGGAGAACGCGTCCGCGCCGGTACCGATCGATCTTGTCACCACCTCGGGCAGCGGCCTCGATCCGGATATCTCGCCGGAGGGCGCGCTGTTCCAGGTGCCGCGCGTCGCCAAGGCCCGCCATCTGCCGGAAGAACGCGTCCGCCAGCTCGTCGCGGACAATACCGCAGGCCGCCTCGGCGGATTGCTCGGTGAACCCCGGGTTAACGTGTTGGAGCTCAATCTGGCGCTGGATGCAGCGGCGAAGTGATATCGGGATGATGAGATTAGATTGATCTCTCGCGGCAAAGAAGGTGCACTCCCTCTCCCGCTTGCGGGGGAGGGCTGGGGTGGGGGTGCTTCGGCAATCATCCCGGTTGAACCGCTTAGCGGCTCATGCGGATGATAGACTTCCCCCACCCGAAGCGCTCAGGCACGCAAGTGCGCGCCTCAGCGCTTCGATCTCCCCCGCAAGCGGGAGAGGTAAGTAAACCCAACCCCATCCCGCTCTAGGCCGGGCGCGCCCTGAGGACTATATTATTCGGATGGCCCAGCAGCAGCGTCGCGATCCCGAACAACGTCCTTCGCCGGAAGCCCTGCTGGAGACGGCGCGGCGCGAGAACAGTCAGGCCGGCCGGCTGAAAATCTTCGTCGGCGCCGCGCCCGGCGTCGGCAAGACCTACGAAATGCTGCAAAGCGCGCATTCGCGGATGAAGGCCGGCGTCGATGTCGTGATCGGCGTGGTCGAGACCCATGGACGGGCCGAAACCGAAGCGCTGTTGCACGGCCTTGAAGTCATCCCGCGCAAACGCATCGAGTACAAGGATCAGACGATCGACGAGATGGATCTCGACGCGCTGATCGCGCGCCGTCCGCAGCTCGCACTGGTCGATGAACTTGCCCACACCAATGCGCCCGGCAGCCGTCATCCGAAGCGCTATCTCGACGTCGAGGAATTGCTGTCCCGTGGCATCGATGTCTATACGGCCGTCAATATCCAGCACATCGAAAGCCTCAATGACGTGGTCGCGCAGATCACGCATGTGCGGGTGCGAGAGACCGTGCCGGATTCGGTGTTCGACCGCGCCGACGGTATCGAGCTGATTGACCTCACGCCGGACGATCTGATCCAGCGGCTGCGCGAAGGCAAGGTCTACGTTCCCAAGCAGGCCGAGCGCGCGCTCGAGCATTATTTCTCGCCGGGCAATCTGACGGCGCTGCGCGAATTGGCGCTGCGGCGCACCGCCGAACGTGTCGATGAACAACTCCTGACCCACATGCAGGCCAACGCGATCGCGGGCCCTTGGGCGGCCGGCGAGCGCATCCTGGTGTGCCTGTCGGAGGATCCGCGCGCCGCCGGCCTCGTTCGCTACACCAAGCGGCTGGCCGACCGGTTGCACGCGCCCTGGACTGCGATCAGCATCGAAACGCGTCGTAGTTTGCAATTGACCGACGAACAGCGCGACCGGCTGGCCGATACGTTGCGCCTGGCCGAGGCGCTGGGAGCGGAGGCGCTCACTATCCCCGGCGTCGGGCGCCGCATCGCCGACGACGTCATCGGGTTTGCGCAAGCCAACAATGTGACCCAGATCATTATCGGCAAATCGATGCGCCCCTGGTGGTTCGAGATCACGCGCGGTTCGGTGGTGCATGATCTGGTGCGCCGCGCCGGCAACATCAGTGTCAATGTGATCGCAGGCGATGAATTGCCGGCGGGTTCGGTGCCCAAGAGCGCGGTGCAGACCGCGGCGCGACCCGAGCCGTTCGATCCCAGGCCCTATCTGATGGCGCTGGTATTCGTCGCGCTCGGTCTCGGCGCCGCCGAACTGGTCCAGCCGATGTTCGGCATCGAGAATGTCGATCTGGTGTTTTTGACCGCGGTGGTAAGTGTCGCGGTCCGCTTCGGCCTGTTGCCGTCGGTGCTGGCGAGTGTCGCCGCATCGCTGTGCTACAATTTCTTCTTTCTGCCGCCGGTCTACACCTTCACGATCACCGATCCGACCAATGTCGCGGCGTTCTTTTTCTTCATGCTGATCGCAATCCTGGTGTCCAATGTGGCGGCGCGGGTCCGCACCCAGGCGGTCGCCGCGATCGGCAGGGTGCGGACCACCGAGTTGCTTTACGCCTTCAGCCGCAAGCTCGCGAGCACCGCGACGCTGGACGACGTGCTGTGGGCCACCGCCTACCAGACCGCGTTGATGCTGAAAGTGCGCGTGGTGTTGCTGCTGCCCGAGGACGGCATGCTGACGGTGAAGGCGGGCTATCCGCCCGAGGATCAGCTCGACAAGGCCGATCTCGCCGCCGCCAACTGGGCGTGGGGCAATGACCGCCCGGCCGGGCGCGGTTCGGATACGCTGCCGGGCGCCAAGCGGCTGTTCCTGCCGATGCGCACCGGGCGCGGTATTATCGGCGTGATCGGTATCGACGACGACAAATCGGGTCCGTTGCTGACGCCGGACCAGCGCCGCCTGCTCGACGCGCTGGTCGACCAAGGCGCGCTGGCGATCGAACGGGTGCTGCTGGTCGAGGATATGGATCAGGTCAAGCGCACGGTCGAATCGGACCGGCTGCGTTCGGCGCTGCTGACCTCGATCTCACACGATCTCAAGACGCCGCTGGCGTCGGTGCTCGGCGCCGCCTCGACCATGCGCGATCTCGCCAGCGGCCTCAGCGATTCAGAGAAGCGCGATTTGCTCGCGACCGTGATCGACGAATCCGAGCGGCTCAATCGGTTCATCGCCAATCTTCTGGACATGACCAAGCTCGAATCCGGCGCCGTTGTGCCGAATACGGCGCCGCATGATATCAGCGAGATCGTCGGCAGCGCCTTGCGGCGGGCGGGCAAAATTCTGGTGCACCATAAAGTCTCGCTTGAGCTCGCCGCCGAACTGCCGATGCTGGAGCTTGATGCGGTGCTGTTCGAGCAGGTGCTGTTTAATCTGCTGGACAACGCAGCGAAATATGCGCCCGCGGACACCACGATATCGATCCGGGGCTCGCGGGACCGCGATTACGTTACCCTCCAGATTATCGACGAAGGCGACGGCATTCCGCCCGCCGAACTCGAGAGCGTGTTCGACAAGTTCTATCGCGCGCAAAAGGGCGATCACGTCCGTCCCGGCACGGGATTGGGGCTCGCGATTTCGCGCGGCTTTGTCGAGGCGATGCGCGGCACGATTTCCGCCAATAATCGCACCGACCGGAGCGGCGCGATGCTGACCATCAGATTGCCGATCCCGGCGGCCTCGAACATTCTGGATACCGCCGCATGAGTGCTGCACCCATCAAGGTCCTTGTCATCGACGATGAGCCGCCGATCCGCAAACTGCTGAGGATGGGGCTGAGCACGCAGGGCTATGAAATCATCGAGGCCTCCAACGGCAAGATCGCGCTGGACTCGCTGACGCAGGATCCTGCCTTGATCATTCTCGATCTCGGCCTGCCGGATATCCAGGGCCATGATCTCCTGCGCATGATCCGCGGCCGCAATGACAGCGTTCCGATCGTTGTGCTCTCAAGCCGCGGCGATGAAGCAGGCAAGGTGCAGGCGCTGGATCTCGGCGCCGACGACTATCTGACCAAGCCGTTCGGGATGGATGAGCTGCTCGCCCGCATGCGCGCGGCGCTGCGGCATCAATTGCAGGTCCATGGCGAGCGCCCGGTGTTCCGGTCCGGCGATCTCTCCGTCGATCTGGTCCGCCGCATCGTCAAGGTCGGCGACAAGGACGTGAAGCTGTCGCCAAAGGAATATGAATTGCTGCGCGTACTGGTGCAGCACGCCGGCAAGGTGCTGACGCACCGCTTTCTGCTCAAGGAATTATGGGACGAGTTGACCGACGCGCAATATCTGCGGGTCTATGTCCGTCAACTGCGCCAGAAGATCGAAGCCGATCCCGAACGCCCGCAATTCGTGCTGACCGAGACGGGGATCGGCTATCGCTTGAGGGCAGGGGATTAGGTCGACAATTCGTCATGGCATGGCCGGGGACAAGCCCGGCCATGCCGAAGAGCGTGGCCTGCCAAATACCTTTTCCAAAGACGGAGAATCATCTAGCGGTTGTGATGGTAATTACTTGAAATTTTTCGATGAACCGCCATGAACGCCGGATAGCCGCCCGTAAATCCCAGACGGCTCCGAACCGTGCAGGCGGAGGGACGCCCGCTGGGCTCCACGCCGCCGGCCTTGGCCATTTGCAGGCAGGACGGCATCTGGACGCGCGAGTTTGTTGTGAGCGCGCCCTTGCGCTCGATGCCGGCCATGCGGACACGCTCCAACTCATGGGTCTGCTTTCCCTCCAGGCCAAACAATACGATGCCGCTATTGAGTGGGTCGGTCGCGCCAATCAGGCGGATCCCAAGACGGATTATCTTGCGGGCCTCGGCTCCGCGTTGCAACAGCAGGGGCTCCATGAAGAGGCTCTGAAGGCCTTCGACAAAGCCGTCCAGATCAGGCCTGATGATGCCGAATTGTGGACACAACTTGCCAATGCTTTCGTTGCATTACAGCGCCCCGATCCCGCGATTCTGAGCTACGAACATGCGCTCAGGCTTAACCCGCGCTACTGGTACGCCGTATACAATTACGCGGTTCTTCTGCTCCAATCGATGCGTTTCGAAGAGGCTCTTATCAATTTAAACCTGTGCGACGAACTGCAGCCCAATCATGCAGCGACTCTGAATTACCGCGGCAAGGCGCTGCATGACCTAAGTCGTTACGAGGAAGCTCTGTCCGACAGCAAGCAAGCACAGACGCTGGATCCGACCAATGCCGATATATGTACGGTTGTTGGCAAGTGTTTGCAGAAGCTCGGCCGGCACGCGGAGGCGCTGAATTCGTTCGACCGCGCCCTGGATTTGCAACCGAACTTCGTGACGGCTCTCACCGACAAGGCCTTCACACTCGGTGAAGTCCAGAGGTTCGACGAAGCGCTCGTCTTGTACCGCCTGGTAAAGAGTATTGACCCGGAAAACGCACTTGCGGACTTCAATGTGGGGCTTATTCAGCTCCTGAACGGTGATCTTGAGGCCGGTTGGCGAGGCTACGATGCGCGGTGGAAGCTGTCGTTTCTTTCGAGCACGGCGAACTACCCAAAATTGCCTCAACCGCTGTGGCGCGGAGAAGAAAATATCGAAGGCAAGACCATCCTTGTCTACGCGGATGAAGGACAGGGAGACACAATTCAATTCGTACGCTACGCGCCGATGCTGGCTGCCCTGGGCGCGCGCGTCATTCTTCTTCCACAGGAATCGTTGTATCCGCTGCTTTCGGGCTTGCCCGGAGTTTCGCAGTGCCTGCCAAACAGGGAAGGAGGCTTGCCGGCGTTCGACGTCCATTGTCCTGTCACGAGTCTGCCGCTGGCCTTCCGGACCACGCTCGAAACCATTTCAGCGCCGGCATCGTATCTGCCAACACCTGCGCAGGATCGCCGGCAAGTATGGGAGGACCGCCTCGGCCCCCACGACAGGTTGCGGGTCGGCCTGGTATGTTCCGGCAATCCGAAACACAGGAATGACCACAATCGATCGATCCCGCTGCGCTCGTTGACGCAAATTCTCGACATCGACGCGACTTTCGTGAGCCTGCAAAAGGACCCAAGATCCGGCGACAAGGAAATGCTGATCGAGCGAACCGGCATTGTCGATCTGACCGTGCATCTCACAGATTTTATGGAGACGGCGGCCTTGATCAGTTGTCTCGATCTGGTCATCTCGGTAGATACCAGCGTGGCCCATCTCGCCGGTGCGCTGGGGTGCCCGACTTGGATACTACTTCCTCACACGCCGGACTGGCGCTGGTTGCTCGATCGTGAGGACAGTCCGTGGTATCCGACGGTAAGACTGTTTCGCCAGACTGAAACACGAGACTATGCCAGTGTACTCGATCGGGTGGAGACCGAGTTGCGGATGCTTGTTACCGCATAGCCATTCTTGCCCACCGTGATCGAGACTTGCAGGGCGGATTAGCGCCAGCGTAATCCGTCGTTATAAAGCCGAAGCGGTGGATTACGCCGGAGCCTGTCATCGGGCCGCGCCGTGCGCGGAGCCGGTGGGCCAATCCGCCCTACGTACTGGCATTTTGCTGCCCAGCCGGTATAATTCGAGCACATTTGACGGAAACGTGGATCTTCATGTTCTCAGGCCGATTGGGTTTCGTATTGGTGCTGGCGACGCTTTGTCTGGGTGGGCGGGTGGCCCATGCCCAGGTCGCGCCTGTGCCCTATTGGATTCCGGGTTGGCCGATGGGTTTCGGTGGCGATACCGCCGCCGATACAGGCTCAAACGCCTACGGCAACTTTCCTGGCTTCAGCTTTAGTGAAGCCCGGGGCTTTTCTTCTACGCGCTATAATTTTTCGAACGGCTTGTTCGTCGGTAGCCAAAGCGGCAGCATGCCGCTGGGCCTGAGTGGCATCAGCCAGGCCGGGGCGTTCGGCAATGGCGGCTCGCTTAACTACCAAGGCATGCAGTTCGGTTACAACTTCCAGGCGGGCGGGATGCCCGGCTCGGTGTTCGCCGGTTTCAGCAGCTTGAATTACAATCCCAACAGCAGCAACAGTGGGTTGTTGGCCTTCGAAAATCCGTCCAGCACGTCGCCAACGTATAGCGCGCATGTCGGCGTGGAATTCCGGCCGACGTCGAATCTCAGCCTTTCCGTCGGGGCAGGTTTTTCCCAGTCGGGACGCGTCGACAACGGTTTTGCTTCGCCGTTAGGTTTGCGCTGAGCGCAGGGTCGCTCTCAGCGAATTACCAAGCGGAACCATCGCCAGCCGCGAAGATTATTTTCCCGCAACTGGGAGAACCATCATGGCACGGAAATATTCCAAGACAGCCTCCGCTGATGTCGAGCGCGTGATGAAGAAGCGCAAGGCCGGGACGCTGAAGAGCGGCCGGTCCGGCAAGAAAGTCACCAGCCGCAAGCAGGCGATCGCGATCGGTCTTTCCGAGGCGAGGGCGGAGGGGAAGAAGGTACCTAAGAAGGCGGCGAAGAAGACCGCAAAGAAAAAGAAGGCGGCGAAGAAACGCAAGGCGAAGAAGTAACCGACGATTTGGAACTTTGCTGTTTGAAATTGAGGTCAGTGTGCCCGCAAACACACTCGTCATGCCCGGACTTGATCCGGGCATCCATCACGCTTCGCAAGAAATCCTTCGAAGAAGATGGATTGCCGGGTCAAGCCCGGCAATGACGGAAGAAAATTCACCCCGCCTTCCGCGCCCGCGCCGCCGAACGATGCACTTTCTTGGCCGGCCGGCGCGTCGTCCGGCGTGCCGGCGCATGCGCCGAACGCTTGGCGGGCGTCCGGCCTTTAAGGCTCTGTTTCAACGCATCCATCAGGCTCACGACATTGTCGGGCTTTTCCTCGCGTGGCGCGGATTTGAGCGGCTTGCCGGAAGCCTTGCGCCGGACCAGCACTTTCAGCGCGTTCTCATATTCGTCCTTGAATTTCGAGGGATCGAAATGCGCGGCCTTGGTGTCGAGGATATGACTCGCGAGTTCGACCATATCTTTTGAGATCTTCGGATTCTTGATGTCGTCGAAATATTCGGCGGCATCGCGCAGTTCGTAGGGATAGCGCAGCGTGGTGCCGAGCAACCCCTTGCCGAGCGGTTCGATTGCGATGATATGCTCGCGGTTGGTCAGCACGATGCGCGCCAGCGCAACACGATCCTGATCCTTCATGGCATCGCGGATCACCGCAAAGGCATCGATGCCCGCCTTGCCGTCGGGCGCGATGTAATAGGGATGGTTGAGATAACGCTTGTCGATCTCGTCCTTTGGCACAAAGCTGTCGATATCGATGGTATGGTTGCTTTCGATCTGGACCGCGTCGAGTTCGTCCTTTTCGATTTCGACGTATTCGCCTTTTTTCAATTCATAGCCGCGGCCCTTCTGGTCGTTCTCGACAACATCGCCGGTTTCGGCATCGACCATCTGCTGCTTCAGCCGGTTGCCGGTCTCCTTGTTGATCATATGGAAGCGGGTTTTGTCCGATGAGGTCGAGGCCGGATAGAGCAAGACCGGACATGAGACGAGGGAAAGCTTCAAGGAGCCTTTCCAATAGGCGCGGACGGCCATTACAATCTCCGGCTAGAGTTGGGGCTGGACTTGGATTTTGGCATTCGGGAACTTCAACGGTCATCGGTGGTTTTGGTTCCGGGTTTTTGCCGCCCCACTAAATAGCAGCCTCTTGATTGATGGGATCGATCGTGTCGTTGAGAAATCTCACTACCTATCGGAAGAAGCGGGATTTTGAAAAGACCGCGGAGCCCAGCGGCGACGGCAGAGTCGCGCCATCCAGGCAGCGCCGCTTCGTGATCCAGAAGCATGACGCGACCCGGCTGCATTACGATCTGCGACTCGAATTCGACGGGGTGTTCAAATCGTGGGCGGTCACGCGCGGCCCCTCGCTCGATCCGAACGACAAGCGGTTGGCTGTCGAGGTGGAAGATCACCCGCTCGATTACGGTGATTTCGAAGGCACCATTCCGGAGGGCCAGTATGGCGGCGGCACGGTGCAACTCTGGGATCGCGGCACCTGGGAATCCGACGATCCCGAGCGCGGTTTCAAGAAGGGCGATCTGAAATTCACGCTGCATGGCGAGAAGCTCCACGGCAGTTGGGTGCTGGTGCGCATGCGCTGGGATCGCAACGGTGGCAAGCGGACCAACTGGCTTCTGATCAAGCATCGCGATGAATTTGTCCGGGAAGGCAAAGACAACACGGTTCTCGATCAGGATCGATCCGTCGCCTCCGGCCGCACCATGGCTCAGATCGCGGCCGGCAAAGGCAAAGCACCGAAACCGTTCATGACGATGAAATCGCGCGCAGTGAAAGCCGATGCGGTCTGGCATTCAAACCGCGGCGATGCTGCCGAGGCGCGGGCAGCGGGCAAGAACAAGAAAGCCGCGCCATTGAAGATTGCTGCCGCGAAAGGCAAGAAGGTTACGGCGATGCCGGACTTCGTCGCGCCCGAGTTCTGCATCCCGGTCGATCGTCCTCCCAGCGGAGACGAGTGGTGCCATGAGGTCAAGTTCGACGGTTACCGCGTGCAGTTGCGGGTCGAACATGGCGAGGCCACGCTAAAGACCCGTAAAGGTCTGGACTGGACCGACAAGTTCAGCGCCATCGCGAAAGACGCCGGCGGACTTCCGGATGTGCTGATCGACGGCGAGATCGTTGCCCTCAATAAAGCGGGAACGCCGGATTTCTCGGGCCTGCAGGCCGCAATTTCCGACGGCAAGACCGACAATCTCGTTTTCTTTGCATTCGATCTGTTGTTCGCAGATGGCATGGATATCCGCGCGTTGCCGCTGTCCGAGCGCAAGGCGCAGTTGAAAAAACTGCTCGACGCGCGGACTAAAGGCAAAGCAAAGCGGATCAACTACGTCACGCATTTTGAGGAGGATGGTGACACCGTTCTGCAGTCGGCGCGCAAACTGGGTCTGGAAGGTATTGTCTCTAAAAAGCTCAGTGCCCCCTATCGCTCCGGCCGCTCCGAGAGCTGGACCAAGGCGAAAAGCCGCGATGGGCAGGAGGTCGTATTGGGCGGATGGAAGACCACCCATGGCAAGTTTCGTTCGCTGATGGCGGGCGTCTATCGCGACGGTCATCTGGCCTTTGTCGGACTGGTCGGTACCGGTTATGGGCAGGACAAGGTCCGGCGTCTGCTGCCGGCGCTGAAGGCCGCGGCCTCGGACAGGAGCCCGTTTGGCGGCAAGGATGCGCCGGCCAAAACCCGCGACGTGCATTGGCTGAAACCCGAACTGGTCGCCGAGATCGAATTCGCCGGCTGGACTGACGGCGGCAATATCCGGCAGGCCGCGTTCAAGGGCCTGCGCGAGGACAAGCCGGCGGGCGAGATAAAGGCGGAGAAGCCGGTCATGATCAAGTCAGCGAAACCTTCGGCCAAAAAATCTTCCGAAGTGATGGGCGTGGTGATCTCCAAACCCGACAAGGCACTGTGGCCGGATGGCGGAGACGGGGAGCCCGTAACCAAGCTAGATCTTGCCCGTTATTTCGAGGCCGTCGGCGGCTGGATGATCGACCATTTGAAGGGCCGGCCATGCTCGGTGGTTCGTGCGCCTGATGGCATCAAAAGCGAGACGTTCTTTCAGCGTCACGCGATGACGGGGACCTCCCACCTGCTGGAGCTCGTTAAAGTTTCCGGCGACCGTAAGCCGTATCTGCAGATCGACCGCGTCGAGGGCCTTGCCGTAGTGGCCCAGATCGGCGGCGTCGAGTTGCACCCGTGGAATTGCGCGCCGGATGCGCCTGATGTGCCGGGGCGGCTGGTGTTCGATCTCGACCCCGCGCCGGAGGTCGAATTTTCCGATGTGATCGAGGCCGCCAAGGATATGCGCCAGCATCTTGCGGCACTGGGCCTGGAAAGTTTTTGTAAGACCACCGGCGGCAAGGGACTTCATGTGGTGACGCCGCTGGCGTATGGCGCGAAAGACAGAGTGACCTGGAAGGAAGCCAAGGCCTTTGCGCAAGGCGTTTGCCAGTGGATGGCCGATGAAGACCCCGAGCGCTATTTGCTCAACATGTCGAAGAAACTGCGCAAGGGAAAAATCTTCCTCGATTATCTCCGCAATGACCGCATGGCGACAGCGGTTGCGGTGCTGTCGCCACGCGCGCGCGAAGGTGCCACTGTCTCGATGCCGCTGACCTGGGCGCAAGTGCGCGGCGATCTCGATCCGAAGCGCTACACGGTCCGCACCGTGCCGGCGCTACTGGCCAAGACCAAAGCGTGGGAAGCGTATGACGGCGCGGCGTCATCGATCAAGGCCGCGATGAAGAAGTTGGGTGCGCGGAAATGATGGGGGGCCGTGGGGTGGGCAAAGCGAAGCGTGCCCACCATGCTCTCTCCGCCCGTCACTGCATCGAAAGAAGAAAGGTGGGCACGGCGCGAGCGCGCCTTTGCCCACCCTACAGACCGAGGCTTACAGCCGTCCGAGCAGCAACAGGATCAGCAGGATCACGACCACAAGGCCGAGGCCGCCGCCGCCGTAGTAACCGGTGCCATAGAACGGTCCGCCGCCGATGCCACTGAAGCCACCAAGCAATGCGATAACGAGAATGATGAGAATAATCGTTCCAATAGACATAACTTTCCTCCAGCCCGACAGTCGGCCTCTGTTGCTCTGCCTTGGCTAAAAAACACACGGGAACCGAGAAGGTTCCACTTTCAGGGAGGCTATAATCCGCGTGTGTTGGCCAGATTTATTAGCTTTTCTCTCCCTGTTTTTCGAACTGCGCAGGATTACATTCGTTACGTCAGGGAGATTTAAAATGCCCGCGCCGCTCATCGTTTCGATTCCGCATAGCCTCGGCCGCGAAGAGGCGACGCGCCGTCTCAAGGCAGGATTGACGCGCGCGGCAACCAGCATTCCCGTATTGAAGGTTGACGAAGAAACGTGGCAGGGCGATCGCATGGTGTTTCGCGTGCGCGCGTTGGGGCAACCGGCATCCGGCCATCTCGATGTCGGGGACGATCACGTCCGGCTCGAGGTTACGCTGCCCTATCTACTGCAACGTTTTGCCGAAGTAGCACAAATCGCGATCCGCAAAGGCGGCAATTTGTTGCTGACCAAGCGGAGCTGAGTTTTAAGCGCGCGAATGCTTCCGCGCCGGCTTGGTGGCGGCGACGTATCTCGCCTTTATCACCGCGACCGGAAGATCGTGAAACAGCGCGGAGATAGGCACTGCGCTGGTGTCGCCGCCAATGCCTTTTGCGGCATAGCTGCTAAGGTCCACCGTCGCATCGAAGGTGTCTGCGGTCGGCCAGGTCCGGCCGCTCCCCGTCATCGGCGCCAACGATTTCGTGACGAGCGTGATCGCGGCGTCGCGGCCGCGGCGGCGGGCGAAGGCGATAACATGCTCGCGATGCGGCCCGCTGACCTCCAGTGGCTCGTAATCGCCGCGCGAAAATACCTCGGCGAGTTCGGTCCGCAGTTTGAGGAGATGGCGGGTCCAGGCCAGCTTGATATGGCCATCCGGCCAATGCTGCACGAGGTCTCCCCAATCCGGCTGCTCGCTTGACGCCAGCACGGCTGCGCGCGCGGCAAAATCCACCGGCCGCCGGTTGTCGGGATCGACCAGTGACAGATCCCAGAATTCCGTGCCCTGATAAAAATCCGGCACGCCCGGCAGCGTGGCTTTGAGCGTGATCTGGCTCAGCGAACTCAGCGCACCCAGCAATGCGACACGCTGCGCCAGATTTTCCATCGAGCTGATAAACTCGGACGAAACCGAACGATCCAGAATCCGCGCGATGAAAGTCTTCACGCCGGCCTCGTAGGCCTCGTCGGGGTTGAGCCAGCTGGTTTCCTGCTTGCCTTCGCGCGCAGCCTTTATCGCATAGGCCTGCATCCGCTCGCACAGCGCGTCGTCGCTTTGGCCGAGCGGCCAGGCGCCGAGCAGCGCCTGATACAGCATATATTCGAATGTCGCAGAGGGCGCGCGCATAGCGCCGTCGATGACGAGGTGCGGCGCGTTGAGGATTTTCCATCGCGCCACAGCGCTAGTCCATTCGCCTGGAATTTCGGTCAGCGCGATCAATCTCGCGCGTGCGTCCTCGCCGCGCTTGGTGTCGTGCGTTGCGGTCGCGGTCATGCCATGGGGCCAATCGCCGGCGCGAGCCTTCATGGCCGCGTGAAAAGCCTCGACGGAAAGGGCCGATGCCGAGGGTTCGCCGCCGACCTCGTTGAGCGCAAGCAGACGGTGATAGCGATAGAACGCTGTGTCTTCCAGCGACTTCGCCATCAGCGGACCGGTGAATTGCTGCACCTTCAGCGCAAAGCGGCGCACCTTCGGCTTGCTGTGCGGCGCGCGGTCCGGCTTGATCAGGTCCATCGTCAGGGTATCGCGCAGAAAATCGAAAATTCCCTCGTCTGCCGCGAACCAGTCGGCGCGGGCCTTTTCGATGGTCTGCGTGATCAGCGTGCGGTCAACATCGGAAGCGCCCGCGGAAGCAAGATAGGTTCGATAGATCGGAAAATGCAGCACATAAAGCTCAAGCGCCTGCCGCAAACTGTCGGCGGAAAAATCACGCGTCGAGTAATGACCTGCGGCGATGCGCGCGAGCAGCCGCGCCAGCACTGTGAATTCGCTGGTCAGCAAAGTCTCGAGCACCCGGCGTTTGGCCTCCATCAGGACTGGCGCCAACCTCGGCGGTATGTTGCTGATCTGGCGCCAGACCTCATCGAGCGGCTCAAGGCCCTTGCCGTCGATCAGCACTCTCGTGATGGCATTCAGCCATTCGTAACCGGTGGTGCCATGGACGCCGGTGAAACGATGCAGGTCTTCATGCTCGCCGAGAATCTTCTCGACCACGACGTAGAATTCTTTGCGGGTCTTTCCCTGCGCATCCCGGATCAAGTGACGCAAGCGGTGGAAATACTGCACGGGATCGCGCAGGCCGTCGATGTGGTCGAGCCGCAAGCCCTGAAGTTTGCCTTCCGCGATCAGTCGTTTGACGAGGCGATGTGCGGCATGGAACGTGCCGGCATCCTCGACTCTCAATCCCGCCAGCGAATTGACGTCGAAAAACCGCCGGTAGTTGATGTCGCTGGAGGCGAGCCGCCAGTGGCCGATCTTGTAGTGCTGCCGTTCGAGCAGGTGGTGCAAGGCGAGGGTCTGCGCGGGCCGATCCGGTCCGGCCCGGTAGGCGTCGAGCCCGCGCGCGATCAGGTCGGCGCCGCCGTCAATGTCCCGGATTTCTGTCTTGAAGGCGGGGGCTTCCTTGCGATTGGGGTGACGCAAGCCTTTGTAGCGCGACGCAAGCTCGAACAGGTGTTTGCCGGCGCCATTCTTCGTATCGGTTTCCCTGACGATCGTATGCAGGATTTCGCTGTAGCGCTCGGGTGCGATCGGCAAGCGATGCTCGAAATACCAGGCCGAGAAGCTGCCTTCGCCGGCGTCGTAGCGTAGTTCGATCTCGCCCTTTTCCAGCGCCTGTCCATAGGACGAGCCGATGATCGGCAGCAGCACCCCGCCGCGCGCGCGATAGGGCAACAGTTCCCAGTCGATGTCGAAGGATACCGCGTGCGGCGAAGCCTCGCCCCATTCGAGCACGTCAAGCCACCAGGGATTATCGGCGAAATGCACGCCGACATGGTTCGGGACGAAATCGAGGATGAGGCCGAGGTCGTGCTGCTGCAGCGCCTCGCTCAACCGCTCGAAGCCGGCGTCGCCGCCGAGTTCGGGATTGATCCTCGTGTGATCGACGACATCATAGCCGTGGGTGCTTCCCTTGCGCGCCTTCATGAAGGGCGATGCATAGAGATGCGTGATGCCGAGCGCCTTCAGATAGGGGACGACGGCGGCCGCCGCGTCGAAATCGAAGTCGGCGGTGAGTTGCAGACGATAGGTGGCGATCGGAATGGCCGGAGGCATCAGCGCGCGTCCAGCGACCAGAACACCGCCCATGGTTTTACGACTTCACCGGGCGCGTCGCCCCAGATCAATGAGCCGTTTGTTCTGCCCGGTTTTTGGGTTATTGCGGTTTTCGATAGATTCGCCGTCAGCCTGAGTGTCGCGCCATCGCCAAGACGCCAGTCTGCCGTCAACAAGCCGTTGTCGGCGGCCCGAGCGTCGCCAAAGCGTGCCCCCGCCAGTCGCGGAATGATTTCGCGGGCGCGTATCGCGAGTAGTTCGCGCACCAGCGCCAGCCGCTTTCGCCCCGTCGTTTTCCGCGATTCCCAATCCAACACGGCGGATTGAAAGGTCGACGCGTCAAGCGGATCGGGAACCTCGTCGCCATATTTGGCATAGGCCCAGGCGTATTCCCGGCGCCGGCCTTCACGAACGGCTTTCGCGAGATCATCCTTGAAATCGCAGAAGAAAGGAAATGGCGCCTTCGAGCCCCATTCCTCGCCCATGAACAGCATCGGGATCGCCGGCGCCAGCAAGGTAATCGCCAGCGCGGCTTCAAGCGCCTCCGGTGATACGGTGCCCTCGAGCCGGTCGCCGAGCGCGCGGTTGCCGATCTGGTCGTGATTCTGCAGAAAATTGATGAAGGCGGTCGGGGCAAGTCCGCCGCTGGGTTCGCCGCGCAATTGCCCGTTGCGGTGCGCGGATGCCTCGCCCTGATAGACGAAGCCGGAGCCCAAGGCTCGCGCGATATCGCGCAGTGGCGAGCGCTGGAAATCGCTGTAATAGCCTTGGGTTTCTCCGGTCAGCAGCACGTGCCAGGCGTGATGATAGTCGTCGTTCCACTGGGCGCGATATTTGCCGCGCGGCGGATTTTGTTCGGCATCGAGTACGCTGACGCGGTTGTCGTCGTTCTCATGCACCAGCTGAATGTGCCGGCCGGTTTCGCGTGCGAAATCACCGGCCGCCGCACTGAGATCATGCAGCATCGAGATTTCGCCGAGTTCGGCGATGGTATGCACCGCATCGAGCCGCAGGCCATCGAAGCGGTACTCCCGCAGCCAGTAAAGTGCATTCTCGATCGCGAAGGCGCGCACCTGCGGCACCCGGTAATCGATCGCGCTGCCCCATGGCGTCTGCGCATCGGTAAAGAAGCCCGGCGCGTAACGGCCGAGGTAATTTCCCTCAGGGCCGAAATGATTATAAACCACGTCGAGAAACACCATCAGCCCGCGCAGATGCGCCTCGTCGATCAGCGTCTTGAGATCGTCGGGACGACCATAGGCGCTGTCCGGCGCATACCACAGCACGCCGTCATAGCCCCAATTGCGCGCGCCCGCAAAATCCGCCAGCGGCAGCAATTCCAGCGCGGTAATCCCGGTCGCAACGAGATGATCGAGCCTGTCGATCATGGCTCTAAAGGTGCCTTGCTGCGTAAAGGTGCCGACATGCGCTTCGGTTACGACCGTTTCCTGCCAGGGGCGCCCGCGCCAGTCCGTCGCGCGCCATCGATAGCTCGCGTGATCGATCACTTCGCTCGGGCCGGAAACATCCTCAGGCTGAAACGCCGAGGCCGGATCGGGGACATCGATCTCGTCGTCGATCCGGAATTTATAGCGTGCGCCGGCCTTCACGCCTGGGACATCCAGAGAGAACCAGCCATCCTTGTTGAGCAGCATCGGATGCGGTTGATCCAGCAGCAGATCGACACGCTTTGCCGCCGGCGCCCACAACCGGAAGGAAGCGCCGTCCGCGGTCAGGCTTGCGCCGAAGTGCCGTTCATTCATGCCGTACCCGAAAAGGCCAGCACCGAGCGGGGAGGCGCCTTGGCCTCGCTTCCCGATGCGAAATCCGCAACGGTTTGTTTAACGTCGGCGGTGTTCAATAGTTGCTGCCAGCTTCGGTATTCCGGCATCTTTGGCAATTTGAACGCGATCGCTTCCGGGGCGGCGTTGAGCACGATGAAGATCGGCGGCTGGTCCTGCTCGAGCGGTCCCAGCACGTAAGCCAAAAAGCGGCCTTCGGGAAACTTCCAGTCCTGCTCCTTCATATCCTCGGCCGAAGGGGTGAGCCACAGCACGCCGTAGGACCCGTCGGCGCGGCGGCCGTCGAGCCAGCGGCGTGCGCGGATTTGCGGAAACCGCCGGCGCAACTCGGTCATGTGGCCGATGAAATCGGTGAGGTCGTCGCCTTCGCGGCCGAGGCCTTCCCAGCCCACCCAGCCGGTTTCGTTATCCTGGCAGTAGGCGTTGTTGTTGCCGTTCTGGCTATTGCCGACTTCATCACCGGCCAGGATGAGCGGCAGGCCCTGTGCCAGCAGCAGGCACGCGAGCTGGTTCTTACGCAACTGACGGCGAAGCGCGTTGATCGCCGCATCGTCGGTCGGGCCCTCATGGCCGCAATTGTTGCTGAGATTGTCGTTGGTGCCGTCGCGATTGTCTTCGCCATTGGCCTCGTTGTGCTTGGCGTTGTAGCTGAACAGATCCGCCAGCGTGAAGCCGTCATGCACCGTGATGTGATTGATGCCGGCGCGCGGCACGCGTCCGTCATGGTTGAACAGGTCGGACGAGCCAGTCATGCGGCTGGATACTTCGCCGATCAGGCTGCCTTCGCCGCTCCAGTAGCGCCGCATCGCGCTGCGATATCGGTCGTTCCATTCCGTCCATTGCGACGGAAAGCCGCCGACCTGATAGCCGCCGAGGCCGAGGTCCCATGGCTCGGCGACGAGCTTGACGGTTGCGAGCACCGGGTCCTGCCGGATTGCGGTCAGGAATGCGGAGTTGCGGTCGAAGCCGTTCGGCCCGCGCGCCAGCGTCGTCGCCAGATCGAAGCGGAAACCGTCGACGTGACAGACCTCGACCCAGTATCGCAGCGAATCCATCACCATCTGCAGCACGCGCGGATGGGTGAGATTGACCGAGCTGCCGCAGCCGGTGAAGTCGTCGTAGAATCGCGGATTGTCCGGCTTCAGCCAGTAATAAGAGGCGTTGTCGATGCCGCGGAACGACAGCGTCGGGCCCATATGGTTGCCCTCGGCGGTGTGGTTGTAGACCACGTCGAGCATCACCTCGATGCCGGCATCGTGCAGCCGTGCCACGGTCGTCCGGAAAGCGTCGAGCGGATTGTCCTGCGAATAGCGCGGCTCCGGGGCAAAGAACGAAAGCGTGTTGTAGCCCCAGTAATTCGCCAGTTTCTTTTCGACCAGCGTACGATCATCCACCAGGCCGTGGATCGGCAACAGCTCGATGGTGGTGACACCGAGCCGCTTGAGATGTTCGATCATCGCCGGCGAGCACAGGCCGCCATAGGTGCCGCGCAGGCCGGGCGGTATGTCTTCGCGTTTCTGGGTCAGGCCCTTGACGTGGGCTTCATAGATGATGGTGTCTTCCCAGGGAATATTGGGGCGCATTTCACGGCGTCCCCAATTGAAGGTCTCGTCGACGACGACGGCCTTCGGCATGCCGCGGGCATTGTCGCGCCGGTCAAACGAGAGATCCTCACGCGCACTTCCGGTGCGATAGGCGAAATGCGCGTCGCTCCACACCAGCCGCCCGGCGAGTCGCCTCGCATAGGGATCGAGCAGCAGCTTGTTGGCGTTGAAACGATGGCCATGTTCGGGTTCATAAGGCCCGTGAACGCGGTAACCGTAGAGCTGTCCGGGCGAAACGTCGTTCAGATAACCATGCCAGACATCTTCGGTGCGTTCAGGCAGTTCGATGCGTTCGAGTTCGCGGCGGCCCTGACCGTCGAACAAACAGAGCTCGACCTTTTGCGCATTGGCGGAGAATAGCGCAAAATTGGTGCCCCGGCCGTCCCAGCTTGCGCCGAGGCGTGAGGACGATCCGGCAGACAGACGCATGCTCAACCTTCCGGTACGAGAAATATGGCCGCCAAAGGCGGGACGGTCAGATTGAGCTCGGGCACCAATCCATCAGGGGTAATTTCGCCGGCGTTACCGACATTGCTGCCGCCGTAATGCGCGGAGTCCGAATTGAGGACCTCGCGCCATTTGCCTGGCAACGGCGCCTTGACGCGATAGTTGCGATAGACGTTCGGCGAGAAGTTGACCACGACGAGACAGCGCGAGCGCTGATCCCGGCCTTTGCGGATCCAGGCGAACACGTTCTTGTCGGCATCGTCGGTCACGACCCATTCGAAACCGGCTTCTTCGCAATCCAGTTCATGCAGTGCCGGCTGCGCGCGGTAGAGTTCGTTCAGATCGCGGATCAGCGCGTGGATGCCCGCATGGTTCTTCTGCTCGAGCAGATGCCAGTCAAGCGAGCGATCGTGATTCCATTCGCGTTCCTGGCCGAATTCGCAGCCCATGAACATCAGCTTCTTGCCGGGATGTCCGAACATGAAGGCGTAATAGGCGCGCAGATTGGCGAAGCGCTGCCAATCGTCGCCGGGCATCCGTCCCAGGATCGAGCGTTTACCGTGGACGACTTCGTCATGCGACAGCGGCAGGATGAAATTTTCCGAAAACGCGTAGTGCAGGCCAAACAAAATATCGCCGTGATGGAATTTGCGGTGGATCGGATCCTTGCTGATGTAATTCAGCGTGTCGTGCATCCAGCCCATATTCCATTTGTAGCCAAATCCCAGCCCACCGAATTCAACCGGGCGCGATACCTGCGGCCATGCGGTCGATTCTTCGGCGGCGGTCGTGGCCTGCGGAAAACGCGCGAACACCTCGGTGTTGAAACGGCGCAGAAAGTCGATGGCTGCGAGATTTTCCCGGCCGCCATGTTCGTTCGGGACCCAGCCGCCGGCGGGGCGGCTATAGTCGAGATAGAGCATCGAGGCGACCGCATCGACGCGCAATCCGTCGATGCCGTAACGCTCCAGCCAGAACAGCGCGTTCGACACCAGGAAATTGACGGTTTCGGTGCGGCTGTAATTATAGATCAGCGTGCCCCAGTCGAGGTGCCGGCCCTGCAGCGGATTGGCATGCTCGTAAAGCGCGGTGCCGTCGAAATTGCCGAGGCCATGCGGGTCATCGGGAAAATGCCCGGGCACCCAATCCAGCATCACGCCGAGACCTTCGCGGTGGCAGGCGTCGACCAGCGCAGAAAATTCCTGCGGCGTGCCGAACCGGCTGGTCGGCGCGTACAGGCCGGTCGGCTGATAACCCCACGAACCGTCGAAGGGATGCTCGTTAACCGGCATGAATTCGATATGGGTAAAGCCGAGATCGCGAACGTAGCGCGGCAGCTGCTCGGCGAGATCGCGGTAGGTCAGCCACTCATTGCTGCCCTTGCGCCGCCACGAACCGAGATGGACCTCGTAGATCGACATCGGTGCGCCCAGCGCATTGACGTTGGCCGGAGCGGGGCGCGGATGCGGCAGCTTGGTTTCGTCGAGAACAACAGACGCGGTGCTGGGGCGCACCTCCGCAGCAAAGGCGAACGGATCGGATTTCAGCGGCAGATGCTGGCCCTGCGATCCCACAATATCGAACTTGTAGTGATCGCCTGCCGCGGCGTGAGGAACGAACAACTCCCAATAGCCGAGGCCGCGCACCCGCATCGGATGCCGCTTGGCGTTCCAGAAATTGAAATCGCCGACCACGCTGACCCGCCGCGCGTTGGGCGCGAGCACGACGAACGCCACGCCGTCGACGCCGTCCAGCGTCATCGGATGCGCGCCGAGCTTGTCGTAAAGCCGCTGATGGGTGCCTTCGCCGAGGAGGTAGAGATCGAAGTCGCTTAAAACCGGCGGAAAACGATAGGGATCGTCGAGATCGACCACGGTCTCGCCGAAGCGGGCGCGCAGTTGATAGCGTTTGGAGCCGTTGGGAAGCGCGCCGGCGAACAGTCCGTCATCGTGAATGCGCGTCAGTGCGGCCGCTTCGCCATGCTCGTCGATGGCGTCGACCTTGGAGGCCTCCGGCAAGAATGCGCGCACCACGGTATGGTCGCCCTCGGTGTGGAGTCCGAGATAATGAAAAGGGTCGGAATGACGGCCTTCCACGATCGCATAGGCCTCCGCGGACAATTTGGTCATGAGGCCTCACGGTTGCGCGGCGACAATATACGAAGAATTCCGTTCAATGGTACACGCAGCCATTCCGGTCGCTGGGATAACTCGTATTCGACCTCGGTGAGCATTTTTTCAAGCAGAAAGAAATCCAGCATCCGGTCGGCGGCCTGTGGATCGGCCGGCCATAGACGCGTGTTTGTCATGATTTCGCGATAGGCGGCAACGAACGCGGCGGCCTCGCGGTCGCGCCATTCCGACAGCGCCGCTTCGAGCTTTCCCTGTTCATCCGGCGCCAGTTTGAGCGCGCGCTCCAGCGCCGAGGTCGCCGAATAGTCGATCGACCGGATCAGGCTGGCGATGTCGCATGCCGCGGGCGCCTTGCGCCGCCGCTCGTCGAGCGGCAGGCGCGGGTTGCCTTCGAAGCCGATAATGAAGATGTCGTCCTTGACGATCAACAATCGGCTGAGATCGAAATTGCCGTGTTGGCGGATGTTCAGGCCGTCGATGTCGGACGGCAGCAGCGCTCTCAGGCGCTCCCGCAGGGTCGCGCGCTGTGCCTGCACCTGGTCGGCGAGCGGGCGATCGGCTTCCCTGATCGCGCCGTGCTGCTGTTCCAGAGTGTCGAAGATGCGGTCGGCGCGTGCCGTCGTGTCTTCGATCCATTGCTGCACGTTGGCGGGCTGAATCGGCTCAGGGACGTAGTCCGGTAATTCACGGGCATCGGCGAAGGCGAGATGCAGTTCGGCGACGCGCCGGCCGGCTTGCGCGATGTAACGCAGATAGGGCGCCAGTTCTTCGCTGTCGCGGGGGTGTTCGCTCGCAGCCAGCAGCCGTTGCTCCTCGACAAAGCGGTCGAGATAGGCCGATGTCACTGCCCAGCCATCGCCCTGATTTTCAACGAAGGCATGGACGATGGCGATGGCGCTTTTGGTATTGCCTTCGACCAGCTCAACGCTGCCGAGCATGGCGGGCGCGTTGGCAAAGCCTGCCACCTCGGTCAGAAACCGGCCGGTCTCGATCGCCGGATTGGTCCCGGATTTCAGCTTCCGGTACAGCTTGAAGACATAGTCATTATCCACCAACGCGGTGCTGCTGCAGTGCTCGTTGTCGATGGCGCGGATGCGTTCAGGCTCCTTGACGAGCTTGTGCGAGAATTTGCTGGTGGGCCGGAATTCCAACCGGGCATCGCTTTCTTCGATGGTCAGGGATTCGCTTAAGTTGCGCAGCAACAGCGCGATGAAGATCCGGTCGGTCGCAACGTCCAGCAACGTGCCTTCGCGCGCGCCCTGGCGCACCGCGGCCAGCGCGTTCGGATTATACCGTTCGCGATCGAAGCGCATCCACTCGATCTGCATCGGAAGCACGTAGCGTGTCGTAACGTCGCGCTCCGTTGCATCAAAGAAAGCCAGCCAGGGCCGGTTGTCGCCGATGTCGCAAAATGGAATCGCCGAGGTCAGCGTCGGCTGAATAGCCTTGGCCGATCGCTGCGGATACCAGCGGGTTCGCGCCAGATGCCCGGGTAATACATCGCGTTCGAACACGCTGCGGGTACGCGCCAGCGATACCCAGGTCGCGCCGAGCGGCACCACCAGGGTTTCGAATTCGGGGACGATGGAGGGCGCGGCATGTTCCGACCTGTCGCGCTCGCGGAGCTGGAACCAGTAGAAGCCATACGGTGCCAGCATGATCATATAGGGCAATTCGCCGATCGGCGGAAAAAGCGTGCGGCCGAGCATTTCCAGGGGAATGCGGTCTTTCCAGGCGGACAGATCGAGTTCGGTGGCCTGCGCCGATCGCGACAGGTTGGCGACGCACAGAATGACCTCCTCGCCGTATTGCCGGACATAGGCCAGCACCGCGCGATTGGCCGGGCGGATGAACGTCATGGTGCCGCGGCCGAACGCCAAGGTCGACTTGCGCACCGAAATGAGCCGCTTGGTCGCGCTCAATAGCGACGACAGGCTGCGCGATTGCGCCTCGACATTGACGGATTCGTAGCCGTAGACCGGGTCCATGATGGTCGGGGCGTAAAGCCGCGCGGGGTCGGCGCGGGAAAAGCCGCCATTGCGGTCCGGCGACCATTGCATCGGCGTGCGCACGCCATTGCGGTCGCCGAGATAGATATTGTCGCCCATGCCGATTTCGTCGCCGTAATAGATGATCGGCGTGCCCGGAAACGACAGCAGCAGCGAGTTCATCAGCTCGATCTTGCGCCGGTCATTGTCCATCAGCGGTGCCAGCCGGCGGCGGATGCCGACATTGATCCGCGCACGCGGATCGTTGGCATAGGTCGACCACAGATAGTCGCGCTCGACATCGGTAACCATTTCGAGCGTCAATTCGTCATGGTTGCGCAGGAACAGCGCCCACTGGCAATTGGCGGGAATATCCGGGGTCTGGCGCAGGATGTCGGTGATCGGAAAGCGATCCTCCTGGGCAATCGCCATATAGATCCGCGGCATCAGCGGGAAATGATACGCCATATGGCATTCGTCGCTGCGGCCGAAATATTCCTGCACGTCCTCGGGCCATTGATTGGCTTCCGCCAGCAGCACCTTGCCCTTGGCATAGGCGTCGAGCTCGGCGCGCAGCTTCTTGATGATGGCATGCGTCTCCGGCAGGTTCTCGTTGTTGGTGCCGTCGCGCTCGCACAGATAGGGAATGGCGTCGAGCCGGAAGCCGTCGACGCCGGTGTCGAGCCAGCGCTTCATGACCTGGACCAGCGCGCTGACCACGCGCGGATTGTCGAAATTCAGATCCGGCTGGTGCGAGAAAAACCGGTGCCAGTAGAAGGCGCTGGCCTCGGTATCCCAGGTCCAGTTGGATTTCTCGGTATCGGTAAAGATGATCCGCGTGCCCTGGTATTTCTGGTCGGTGTCGCTCCAGACATACCAGTTGCGCGCACTCGATTTGGGATCGCTGCGGCGGGCGCGCTTGAACCAGTCGTGCTGGTCGGATGTGTGATTGATCACGAGTTCGGTGATGACCCGCAGGCCGCGGCGTTTGGCCTCGACGATGAAGCGGCGAAAATCCTTCATGGTCCCGAAATCGGGATTGATGTCACCATAATCGGCGATGTCATAGCCGTCGTCACGGCCCGGCGAGGGATAGAACGGCAACAGCCACAGCGTCGTGACGCCAAGATCCTGCAGATAGCCGAGCTTTTCGGTCAATCCCGCGAAATCGCCGATGCCGTCATTGTTGCTGTCAGCGAAGGCTTTGACATGGAGCTGATAGATAATGGCGTCCTTGTACCACAGCTCATCGCCGTCCAGCGTGTTGGCCGGCAGCTCATTGGCATCGATGGACGACATCCGATTCATATGGCTCCTCACGCCCGGCAGCGAAAGAGCGAAGCGGGGTTGCAACTAATATGCATGGTAGCGCCGGCTACGGCGCTCTCGACAGTTTGATTGGTTTTGTTCACGGTGATGCCATCGACATGGAAATAACGTCCCATTTCGTTTGCGCGAAAGGAGACGCTCTGGACATATATACAAAGCCGTTCACCGGGCATTGGTTCCCTGGGAACGCCGGGGATGCCGGAGAGTTAAACACGGCTATCCTCTTCCCGTATCAATAGAATTTCGCGACGATCCCCAATCGTTGCTTGCAAACAGCGTGCCGAATGGACCTTTACACCAAAGCTAAAGAGCTCGGAATCCAGACCGAATTCGTGGATGGTCAGGGTCACCGCCATGTGACGGATGCCGTGGCGCTGAAGATTATCCTCGCGGCCCTCCCCATCAGGGTGCCCTATCGGTTTCTGGATGAGGCGGTCGTGATCCGGTCCGGCCAGCCATCGCGGACCGAACTCAAGGCTGCCACGTTCCCGCTACACTGGAAAATCGCTTCGGGGGTTAAGGTTATCGCCGAGGGCGACACCGGTGATCGCACCATCACCTGGCCGTCGGATCTCCCTGAAGGCTCATACCGGCTGCATCTGACCGATGCGGCCTCCATGACCGAAGAGGCGCCCCTGATGGTGGTGCCGCCGAAGGCTTTCGGCGGCGATTTCCGGCGGAGCTGGCTGATCGCGGTACAGCTTTATGGGGTGCGCTCGGGGCGCAATTGGGGAATCGGGGATTTCACCGATCTTGAGGGGCTGATCCGGCTGGCGGGACAATTGGGCGCCGATGGCGTCGGCCTCAATCCGCTGCATGTTCTGTTCGATGACCGGCCGGGCGACTGCAGCCCTTATTCGCCGAACAGCCGGCTGTTTCTCAATGCGCTTTATATCGATGTCGAGAAAATCCCGGAATTCCAGCCATCTGTGCTTGCCGGAAAGGGCGACGCGATTGCCCGGCTGCGAGCTGCTGATATCGTCGATTATCCCGGCGTCGCCGAGTTGAAATGGCGGGCGCTGCGCGCGGCTTTTGAGGCGTTCAGGACGCAGGCGAGCGCTAGCCGCAAGCAGGATTTCGATGCATTTCGCGCCGAGCGCGCGCCATTACTGTCGCGCTTCGCCTGCTTCGAAGTGCTGCGGCATAAATTCGGCAAGCCCTGGTGGGAATGGCCGGAAGAATGGCAGCGGCCCGACGAGGCCAAATGCGCTGCCTTGCGTCAGGGGCCGGATGCTGCGGCGATCGAATTCGTCGAATTCGTGCAATGGACGGCCGACCGGCAATTAGGGGCCTGTAAGGCGCTGACGGCCAGTCTGGGTATGAAGGTCGGGCTTTATCTTGACGTTGCCGTCGGCGTGCAGTCCGACGGGTTCGATGCCTGGAACGAGCAAATTGCGATCTCCCGTCATCTCGCCGTCGGCGCGCCGCCGGACCCGTTGAACACGGCCGGCCAGAACTGGGGTCTCGCCGGCTTCAACGCCGCCGGCCTCGAGATGCAATCCTTCGAGCCGTACCGTGAGATGCTGCGGGCCTCGATGCGCCATGCCGGCGCGATCCGGCTCGATCACGTACTGGGCTTGAAGCGGCTCTATCTGGTGCCGCACGGCTTTGCCGCCAACAACGGGGTCTATGTGCAGATGCCGTTCGAGGCGCTATTGGCGGCGACCGCGCAGGAGAGCGCGGCACATCGATGTGTTGTGATCGGCGAGGATCTCGGCACGGTGCCGGAAGGCTTTCGCGAGAAGATGGCGGACTGGGGCATCTGGTCGTATCAGGTAATGATGTTCGAGCGCGACGATCGCGGCGCGTTCCGGGACATCAATCACTACCTGCCGAACGCGCTTGTCACCTTCAACACCCATGATCTGTCGACCTATGCCGGCTGGCGCGCGTTCGCCGATTTGAAGCTCAAACGCTCGCTCGGAATCGATCCCGGCGAAAGCGATGATGCGCGCTGGCATGCACTGACGATGCTGAGTGAGGCGCTGCGTCATCATTCCATCGATCGTGGCTATGACTTCTATGCGATCGCGGCTTTTCTGGCGCGGACGCCGTCGCGCCTGATGGCGATAGCGATGGAGGATCTGCTTGGGGTGATCGACCAGCCCAATATTCCCGGTACCGTGAACGAGCATCCGAACTGGCGGCGAAAGCTGCCGCTGGCGCTGGATAAGATCATTTCCGCGATCGATGTCGCAGCCCTCAAGGAAGCAACGGCGGAACGCGCGGCGAACTGACGCGTTGGCACTTTTCAACGGTGACCAAGCTTTGCCCTGCAATATCGAAGACTATGGACTGATCGGCGATTGCGAGACGGCGGCCTTGGTCGGCCGCGACGGCTCGATCGATTGGCTGTGCTGGCCCGCCTTCGATTCGGAGGCGTGTTTCTCCGCATTGCTCGGTACGTCCAAAAACGGCCGATGGCTGATCGCGCCCAGTGAAGATGTCACCAAAACCTCGCGCCGCTATTGGAACGATACGCTGATCCTGGAAACGCAGTTCGAGACCGCCGACGGCGTCGTGGCGGTGATTGATTTCATGCCGCCGCGCGGGTCGGCTTCCGACATCGTCCGGCTGGTGCGCGGGGTTCGCGGGCGGGTCAAGCTGCGAATGGAATTGGTCATTCGTTTCGGGTTCGGCATGGACGTCCCATGGGTCAGGCGCACCGAGGATGGCGCGCTGCTGGCGATTTGCGGGCAGGACATGACGGTGTTGCGAACGCCGATCAAGACCCGCGGCGAAGACATGAAAACCGTGGCTGAATTTGAAGTAGGCGAAGGCGAGAGCGTTCCCTTCGTGCTGACCTATGGGCCTTCTCATCTGGAGGTGCCCGCGCAAATCGATCCCGCAAAGGCTTTGCAGGCAACCAAAGATTTCTGGGCGGAATGGTCCGGTCGCTGCACCTATGATGGCGAAAACCGCGATCTGGTGATGCGATCGCTGATCACGCTGAAGGCGCTGACCTTCGCGCCGACCGGCGGCATAGTTGCAGCCCCCACGACCTCGCTGCCGGAAAAACTGGGCGGCGCGCGCAACTGGGACTACCGCTATTGCTGGCTGCGCGACGCGACCTTCACGCTGCTGGCGCTGATGAATTCGGGCTACACCGAAGAAGCCTTGGCCTGGCACAATTGGCTGTTGCGCGCGGTCGCGGGATCGCCTGCCAATATGCAGATCATGTACGGCATCATGGGCCAGCGGCGCCTGCTGGAATGGGAAGCAAGCTGGCTGCCCGGCTATGAAGGCGCGCAGCCGGTGCGGGTCGGCAATGCCGCGCACGCCCAATTGCAGCTCGATGTTTACGGCGAGTTGATCGATGCGTTTCACCAGTCGCGCGTGGCCAAGTTGAAGCTGGATGAGGGCTCGTGGGATCTCGAATGCACGGTGCTCGATCATCTCGCCGAAGTATGGGATCAGCCGGATCATGGTATCTGGGAGCGGCGCGGCGACGGCGCGCATTATGTTTCTTCGAAAGTGATGACCTGGGTCGCGTTCGATCGCGGCATCAAGAGCGCCGAGAAATTCGGCTTTAAGGCGCCGTTGGAGCGCTGGCGAAGCCTGCGCGATGAAATCCATCGTGAGGTCTGCGACAAGGGCTTCGATCCCGGACTGAATTCCTTCGTCGAATCCTATGGGTCGCAATTGCTGGACGCCAGCATTTTGCTGTTGCCGTCAGTGGGCTTTCTGCCGGCCAGGGATCCACGGGTTCTCGGCACGCTGGCGGCAATCGAGAAATACATGATGCGCGATGGTTTCGTGCTGCGGCACGACCCCCGCGAAATCTCCAACGAGATCCAACCGATCGAAGGCGCGTTCCTCGCCTGCACGCTGTGGCTCGCCGACGCTTATGTGCTGGCTGGCGAGATCGGCCAGGCGCAGATATTATTCGATCGCGTGGTCGGGGTCGCGAACGATGTAGGTCTGCTGGCGGAGGAGTTCGATTCCGGCGCCGGCCGCCAGACCGGCAATTTCCCGCAGGCATTGACGCATATCGCGCTGATCAATACCGCGCACAATCTCAGCGATGCGAAGAAGCCGGTCGGGAAGCCGGCGATGCAGCGGTCGAAGTAGGGTTAGCAAACAACCTATTATTTCGTCGTCCCGGCGAACGCAGGGACCCATAACCCCAGGACGTTGTGTTGTGCTAAAGTCGTCGAACAGAATTCTTCAACGATGGGTCGCGGCGTATGGGTCCCTGCGTTCGCAGGGACGACGGGTGGGGCGAGTTGAACGGCCGTCAACTACCCCCCGCCCCATTCCCCTTCAAAATCACTTCCATCGCGCCGGCAAAGCCATCGTTCTCGTTCGACGTCGTGACATGGGTCGCGAGTTTCTTGACGTCGTCGGTGGCGTTGCCCATGGCGAACGAAAGTCCGCTGGTGCGGAACATCGCCAGATCGTTCTGCATATCGCCAATGGTGGCGACCGCGTCGGTGGAGATGCCGAGGCGTTTGGCCATGGCCTGCACGAAGGTGCCCTTGTCCTGGCCGGGCGGGGTGATATCGAGGTAGTAGTTCTGCGAGCGAATCGCGTTGGCTTCGGCGCCGACCGCCTTTTGCATCGCGGCTTCGCAGCGTTGCAGCAAAGTGGGATCGGGGCTGGCGCCGACGATTTTGCAGGCAGCGGAAAGATAGGGTGTGAAATCATCGACGATGGTCGGATCGGACCGGATCGTATGCTGCTCGTGCGCGACATATTCGCCCTTGTCGCTGCGAATAAGCCACAGGTCATTGGTGAAGAGCCAGATATCGACGCCATACTCGTCCAGCACGTCGATACAGCGTTTGACCGCAGTTGGAGGAATTAAATGCTGTTCAACCGGACCCTTTAGCGGATCGACGATCGAACTGCCGTTGAAGGGCCCGACGGGCAGCGTGATCGCCAGCGGCTCGATCAGAAATTTCATGCCGATCGCAGGCCGGCTGGAAGTAATGGTGAAGCCGATCCCGGCTTCGTGCAGCCTTCGCACCGCCGATGCCGCGGCTGGCGTCAGCGTCTTGTCCTTGGTCAACAGCGTGCCATCGACGTCGGAGACAACGAGCGCGATGCGGGTCATGAGCGGTTCCTGGGTGGCGTTCTGCTGATATCAGGTGTTAGCCCCATTTGGCTGACGGTGTCATCGACGATTTCCTCGACGGAAGCGTCAATCGAGATGATCACGGGATTTTCATCCATGCCCGGCGGTTCCAGGGTTTTGAACTGGCTTACGAGCAGGCCCGGCGGCATGAAATGGTCTTTTCGCGCCGCGAGGCGGGCTGCGATCAGTTCCTGCGTGCCGTTGAGATAGATGATGCGGATGTCACGCCGCCCATGCACCAGCACGTCGCGATAGCTGCGCTTGAGTGCCGAGCAAGCGATCACGACATGTTCGCCCGCCTTGCAGACACGATCGATCTCGTCGGCAATCGCCTGCAGCCAGGGCCAGCGGTCTTCGTCAGTCAAGGGATGGCCGGCGCTCATCTTGGCGACATTGCTGGCGGGATGAAACTTGTCGCCGTCCTCGTAGGTCCAGCCCAGGCGCTGTGCCAGCTTTTCCGCGATGGTGCTTTTGCCGGACCCGGAGACGCCCATCACAATCAACGCACATGGCGCATCCGAGGGGGCCGCGCTCACCGAACATTTTCCGGAAGTGCGGCTTTGTCCACCAGCCAGACCGTCTCGCCGGTGGATCGCGCGAGGTTGGCGGGCAGGCTCTCTTCCCCAAACACGCGTGTGAGGATCGCGCGCTTGTCGGCGCCGGCAACCTCGAACAGCATTTCGCGGCAGGAGGCGAGCACGGGGAAAGTCAGCGTTACCCGCGGCACAAGGGGTTCGACATGCGCTTGCGGCACGCCGGTCACCCAGCGTTCGGTTTCCGCCTGCGCCGGATAGCCGGGAAAGATCGAGGCGGTATGCCCGTCGGGGCCGACGCCCATCAGTACCAGATCGAACAACGGCCGCGCAGCCTCCAGCCGGTCCGCGCCGTAGAATAATTTCAGCTCGTTGGCATAACGACTGGCGCATTCGCCGGGGTCGGTATCTGTCGGTATCGGATGAATGTTGGCGGCGGGGGCGCATTGATCGAGAAATGCTTCCCGGGCCATCTTCATGTTGTTGCGGCTATCGCTTGGTGGCACGAACCTTTCGTCGCCGATGAACCAGTGCACGCGGTCCCAGGGGATTTTGCTGCGATAGGGTTCGTTCGCGAGCAACTGGTAGAGTCTTTTTGGGCTCGATCCGCCGGTCAGGCAAATCGCGACGCGGCCATTATGCGCAGAAATCCTTGCCAGCACGCGGTCGGCGGCGGCCTGCGCCAGCGCGGCCGGATCGGCAACGGGGATGATCTTGCGCTGGTCGCTGGCGGCCATCGTCAGCTCAACTTTCGCCAGTTGCGGCCGTCGCGTTCCATCAATTCGTTGGCCTCTTCGGGGCCTTCGCTGCCCGGTTCGTAGATCTTCAGCCCCTTACCGCCGGCCTTTTTCCAGGCATCAAGAAATGGCTGCACCGCTTGCCAGCCGGCTTCGACGCTGTCGGCGCGCTGGAACAGGATATTATCGCCGATCATGCAATCGTAGATCAGGGTCTCGTAACCGGTCGAGGGTTCGGCCTGGAAGTAATCCTTGTAGCGGAACTTCATCTCGACGCCGTCGATCTCGATCGCCGGTCCCGGCACCTTGGTGTTGAACTGCAGCGCAATGCCTTCGGTCGGCTCCGTCGAGATGATCAGGAAATTCTGCGAAAGGTTGTCGACGGGCGTGTCGCGGAACATCGCAAACGGCGCCTGCTTGAACTTGATCGCAATTTCGGTTCGCTTGATGCCGAGCGCTTTACCGGTACGCAGATAGAAGGGAACGCCGGCCCAGCGCCAATTGTCGATGGTTAGCTTCAACGCCGCGTAAGTCTCCGTGGTACTGCCAGGCTTCACGTCTTTGGTTTTGCGATAGTCTTCGATCTCGTTATCGCCGACCGTGCCGGCGCGATATTGCCCGCGGATCGAATTGTGCAGCGCCTCTTCCTCGCTCTGGGTCTGGATTGCCGCCAGCACTTCGGCTTTTTCCGAGCGCACGGCACGGGCATCGAATTTCGCCGGCGGCTCCATCGCGACCAGCGACAGCAGTTGAAACAGATGGTTGGGCACCATGTCGCGCAAAGCGCCGGTTGCGTCGTAGAAACTGCCGCGATGACCGACGCCTAATTTCTCGTCAACGGTGATCTGGATGTGGTCGATGTGATTGCGATTCCAGATCGGCTCGAACATGCCGTTGGCAAAGCGCAGCACCAGGATGTTCTGGACCGTTTCCTTGCCGAGATAATGATCGATCCGGTAAATCTGCTGCTCTTCCATTAGCTTCAGCAGTTCGCTGTTGAGCTCCCTGGCCGAAGCGAGATCGGTCCCGAAAGGTTTTTCCACTACCAGCCGCCGCCACACGCCATTTTCGGCGAGCATGCCGGTGCGGCCGAGTTCCTTGCTGATCGGGAGGAAGCCGCTGGGCGGGGTCGCCAGATAGAACAGCCGGTTGCCTTCCGTTTTCCGCGCGGCCTCAAGTTCATCGAGCTGCTCCATCATCCTGTCGAACGAGGCCGGATCTTGCGGATCGGCCTCGATGCAGGTGACGCAGGCCAATAACTTTTTGGCGATCGCGTCGTCGACCTTGCGGGTGGCGTATTTATGGAGACCCTCGGTGAGGCTCTTGGTCAGCTCCTCGTTCGACATGCCCTTGCGGGCGATGCCGACGATGCAGAAATTATCAGGCAGCAGGTCGTTGGCCGCGAGATTATAGAGCGAAGGCACAACGAGGCGATGGGCGAGATCTCCGGTGACGCCGAAGATGACAAAGGAGCAGGGGTCGGGCTTTTTTTGTTTTGCTTGGGTGACGGTCATCTATCAGGCCTTTGAACCGGGCTTCTTCGGGGGCTCCTTGTGCCCGCCGAAGCCGGCACGCATCGCGGAGAGGATTTTTTCGGCGAAGGTATGCTCTTTGCGCGATCTAAATCGTGCAAACAGTGCTGCGGTCAGCACCTCGGCCGGGACGGCTTCATCGATCGCGGCATTGACAGTCCAGCGGCCTTCGCCGGAATCCTCCACGAACCCGGAATAATTCTCCAGCGTGTGATTTTCCGCGAGCGCGGACGCGGTGAGATCGAGCAGCCATGACGGGATCACGCTGCCGCGCCGCCACACTTCGGCGATATCGGCGATATCGAGATCGAAGCGGTGCTCTGATGGCAGCGCCTCGATGTTGGCGTTCTTGAGAATATCAAAGCCTTCGGCATAGGCCTGCATCAGGCCATATTCGATGCCGTTGTGAACCATCTTGACGAAATGCCCGGCGCCGACAGGGCCGGAGTGGATGTAGCCTTGTTCGATGCGTGGGTCGCGTCCCTCGCGCCCGCCGGTGCGCGGGATATCGCCGATGCCCGGCGCCAGCGTTGCGAAGATCGGATCAAGGCGATCGACCACCGCCTTGTCGCCGCCGATCATCATGCAATAGCCGCGCTCGATGCCCCAGATGCCGCCGGAAGTGCCGACATCGACATAATGGATGCCGCGCTCCTTCAGCGTCTTGCCGCGGCGCACGTCGTCCTGCCAGAAGGTGTTGCCGCCATCGATGATGACGTCGCCGCTCTCCATCAGTTTGGACAGCGCCTCGATGGTGGCTTCGGTGATCTTGCCGGCCGGCAGCATCACCCAAGCGGTTCGCGGCTTCTCAAGTTTCTTGACGAAATCTTCCAGGCTGTCGGCGCCGACTGCGCCATCGGCCGCGAGGGGGGCGACCGCCTTGGCATCCTTGTCGTACACCACACTGGTGTGGCCGTGTTTCATCAGCCGGCGGACGATGTTGCCACCCATCCGCCCCAAACCGATCATGCCGAGCTGCATGTGAAATTCCTTACTGCTGTTTGAGCGTGATCTGATCCGGACTTTTCAGGATCACGTCCTAATTCAGTGCATTCTGAATAGCCGCATCGAGCATCTTCAAACCTGTAGCGAGGTCGCCTTTTAGATGCACGCGCAAGGCCCGGCGGCCGCGATCGGTGAGCACGTCAAAATCACCGCGCGCCTGTGCGGCTTTGATGACACTAAAAGTCGCCTTCTGGCCCGGCACCGCCAAATCCTTGGCATCATCGGCCGTGATCTGCAGGAAGACGCCGCTATCGGGGCCGCCCTTGTAGGCCTGGCCGGTCGAATGCAGGAAGCGCGGGCCGAATTCCGCGCAGGTCGCGACATGACGTTTGTCGCGCACCGCGAGCCGCATGTGCTGCAGGGTATCGATATGTGCCGCGTCGCGCTCGATATAGGCCAGCAGCGCGACATAATCGTCGGCGCCGGAGCGGCCGAGATGGGCTTTCAGCCAGGAATGAAGATCGCCATTGGCGCCGGCTGCGCGCAAATCGGCAGCGTTCTTGCTGTCGGTATAGAGGTCAACGTCATCAGAAGACATTACCGGCTTTTCCGCCGGCAGCTTGCCGGATTTCTCGAACGCCGCGGTCAATTCGCGGGTCTTGATCTTGGCGGCTTCCACATCGGGCTGGTTGAACGGGTTGATGCCGAGCACGGAGCCCGCGACCGCGGTCGCGAGTTCGAACCGGAAGAATTCCTGGCCGATATGCTCGACCGATTGCATCACGACGCGAACCACGGGATGACCGGCCTTTTCCAGCGCGGAAAGCTTTTGGTCATGCGCGGCGTCGTCTTCGCCCGCCGTGCGCAGGTCGATGAAGAACCGGTCGTTGCCGTAAAGCGTGGGATCGCCGAGCGGTTCGCCGGCGATCGGGATCAGGCCTTTGCCGTCCTTGCCAGTGGACTCCGCAATGAGCTGTTCGGCCCATGCGCCGAAATCGGCGATTTTCCTGGACGCGAGAATGGTCACCTTGTCGCGGCCTTCGAGACCGGCGAGGCCCATCGCGAGGCCGAGCTGCACGCCGGGGTTTTCGTGCGGCGGCACGTCAGGTCCGCAGGAGCGCACCATCGACAACGTGTGCTCGAGGACTGTGCGAAGGTCGATACCTGCGGCAGCGGCGGGGACGAGCCCAAACGGTGACAGCACCGAATAGCGGCCGCCAATCGAGGGATCGCCGTAGAAGGTCCGGGCAAAGCCCTGTTTCTTGGCGACCTTCTCCAGCGACGAGCCGGGATCGGTCACCGCGATAAAGCGATGGCCGGCCTTGGCGGCGCCGATGGTTTCCGATACGCGCGCGAAGAAATAATCCTTCATTACGTTCGGCTCGGTGGTGCCGCCGGATTTGCTGGAGACGATGAATAGCGTGTCGGCGAGATTGACCGAGGCTTGCAGGCTGCGCACCTGGGCCGGATCGGTTGAATCTAGCACATGCAGCTTGGGGTAGCCGGGCTGCTTTGCGAAAGTCTCGGCCAGCACTTCCGGCCCGAGGCTCGATCCGCCCATGCCGAGCACTACGGCGTCGGTGAAATTCTGTCCTTTGACGCGGTGGGCAAAATCCTCGTAGTCGGCGATGTCGGCTTTGGCGGCACTGGTGAGCCAGCCCAGCCATTTGTTTTCGTCGCTTCCGGTCCAGACGGATTTGTCGTGCTGCCAGAGCCGGCGGATGGTGGCCGCCGCGCGCCAGTCTTCGGTGGCCTTCTCGACAGCCTTGGTGATGGTGGCGCCCAGCGCCAGTTTCTGACCGTCGATGCCGTGGCCCAATACTACGGCGCGCTTGTGTGCGACCGCGCCGTAGAGCTTGTCGGCGGCATCGGCGAACAGCTTGACGCCGTCCTTGACCAGTTCGGTCGTGATCGCGTCGAGCGAGATGCCGGATCTTTCGAGCTCGGCCAGCACGCGGCGAGCATCGTCGATATTTTCCTCAAGGCTATCGCGTGGGGTGCCGTGATCGCGGAAGGCGTCGAGCGTCGCCGGCGGCACGGTGTTGACCGTGTTGGGACCGATCAGCTCTTCGACATACAGCACGTCGCTGTAGTCCTTGTTCTTGGTACCGGTCGAGGCCCACAGCAGGCGCTGCGGTTTCGCGCCTTTGGCCGCAAGTTTCTCCCAGCGCGCACCTGCGAACAGGCGCTTGTAGTCCTGATAGGCCAGTTTGGCGTTGGCAATCGCGACCTTGCCCTTGAGCGCCGTGAGACGCTCCTTTTCGCTGGGATCGTTGGCACGCGCGATCTTTTCATCGAGCTGCTTGTCGACCGCGCTGTCGATGCGGCTGACAAAGAAGCTGGCGACGCTGGCGACGTGCGAGGGATCGCCGCCGCCGGCGACATATTTCTCGAGCCCGTCGAGATAGGCCTCGGCGACCTCGACATAGGTCTTTTGCGCGAACAACAGTGTGATGTTGATGCTGATGCCTTCGCCGATCAGATGTTCGATCGCGGGCAGGCCTTCCGGTGTTGCCGGCACCTTGACCATCAAATTCTTGCGATCAACGTGCTTCCACAGCCGCTCTGCCTCGGCAATCGTGCCTTTGGTATCCATCGCCAGATAGGGCGAGACTTCCAGGCTGACAAAACCATCATGGCCATGAAGTTCGTCATAGACCGGCCGCAGCACGTCGGCGGCATGCTGGATGTCCTCGATCGCCACATGTTCGAACAGATCGGCGATCGAGCGGTCACCCTTCTTCAGGGCGCTCCCGATCGGGGCGTCATACTCATCCGAACTGCCGATCGCCTTCTCGAAGATCGACGGGTTCGACGTCACGCCTTTGACGCCGTCGGTATCGATCAGCTTTTTCAGGTCGCCCTTGGCGACGAAGCCGCGGGCCAGGAAATCCAGCCAGACTGCCTGGCCGTGCTTTTCGAGTGCTTTGACGGGATTCATGATGCCTGTTTCTGTTCGAGAGCGGGTCCATTCTCGGCTGGTGGCAACCTTCTGCGGCGGGAAGCCGGATTGTCAACACGTCCGTGAGGGGATGCTGGTGATGAAAATACGCGCACGCAAGCGGGATAACGCCGGTGGTGGTATATCGATCCCTGAAGTTGGCTGTTTAGCGGCGGTCCTGGCGTTCAATTTGGCGTCAAACCGGGCTTGACCGACCGGTATGGTTCATCGCGGCGTCACAAACGTCCAAGAGTTATCCGCTACCGCAACACCAGTAATTGATGTTGCGGGCACGATTGCGTCTCTATCTCGATCTATTGATCGTTCATTCCCGCCGTGGCGACGGCGCTTCAGCTAGCGCAGGCTGGCGTTGATCTTTTCCAGCGCCGGCGTGCCCGGGCACAAATCCCCGGCATTGAGCGTATTGAGCGGCTTCTCCACCGTATCGAGGTGGGTATGCAGGTCTTCAGCCTCGTGATCGACGTAAAGCAATCCGGTCACGATCTGGCCCTTGGCGGCGTGCTTTTGCAGGAAGGTCATCGCCGCCAGCCGGTCATTCGGGTCGTAATCCGCGTCGATCTTGCGTAGCGCCAGCTTGGTGCCGTCGTGCTGCTCGACCACCTGCACCGTGCCCGGCGCGTAATCGACCGTGATCGGATCGCGGCCGGTGATGACGTCGAGCCGGTTCACCGCGTCATTATGCTCGCGCACATAATCGAAGCTCTTGGTCGAGCCGGCATGGTTGTTGAAGGCGACGCAGGGGCTGATGACATCGATGAACGACGCGCCCTTGTGCTGGATCGCAGCCGCGATCAGCGGCACCAACTGGCTCTTGTCGCCGGAGAAGCTGCGCGCCACGAAGCTGGCGCCCAATTGCAGCGCCATCGCGACGAGATCGATGGCGTTGTCATTGTTCATGACGCCCTTTTTCGACTTCGAGCCGCGGTCGGCGGTGGCCGAGAACTGGCCCTTGGTGAGGCCATACACGCCGTTGTTCTCGACGATATAGGTCATGTTGACGCCGCGCCGGATCGAATGTGCGAACTGGCCAAAGCCGATCGAGGCCGAGTCGCCGTCGCCGGAGACGCCGAGGTAAATCAGGTCGCGGTTGGCGAGGTTGGCGCCGGTCAACACCGACGGCATGCGGCCATGGACCGAATTGAAGCCGTGGGAATTGCCGAGGAAATAATCGGGGGTTTTCGAGGAGCAACCGATGCCGGAAATCTTGGCGACGCGATGCGGCTCGATCGACAGCTCGTAACAGGCCTCGATGATCGAGGCCGTGATCGAATCATGGCCGCAGCCCGCGCATAACGTCGAGACCTTGCCCTCGTAATCCCGGTGGGTGAAGCCGAGATCGTTTTTGGGCAGGCCCGGATGTTGGAATTTCGGCTTGGCGATATAGGTCATGACTTCACCTTGCGAAGCGGAGTGACTTGCAACTGATCCTGATGGTCGCCGATCGCGTTCGCGATGAATCGCGCGGTGATCGGCGTGCCGTCATAATTGAGGATCGGCACCAAGCGAACGGGATCGATCCCGTTCTCGTTGACGATCAAGGAGCGCAACTGCGCATCGCGATTCTGCTCGACCACATATACGAAATCATGGTCGGCGATGAAGCTGGCGACGCTGGAATGGAACGGGAAGGCGCGAATCCGAAGCCGGTCGAGCTGATGGCCGCGCGCTTCCAGGATTCCGATCGCCTCGTCCATGGCCGGCGAGGTCGAGCCGAAATAGATCACGCCATATTTGGTCGGCTTGGCGGCATTGGCCTGTAGCGGCCGCGGCACCATGTCTTGCGCGGTCTCGAACTTGCGCACCAGCCGCTGCATGTTGTCGGCGTAGACCGAACCTTCCTCGGAATAACGCGCGTAGCGGTCGCGCGAGGTGCCGCGGGTGAAGAACGAGCCTTTGGTGGGATGCGTGCCGGGATAGGTGCGGAACGGAATGCCGTCGCCGTCGACGTCGAGGTAACGGCCGAAATCGCGGCCGTCTTCCAGCATCTCGGCGGTCATCACCTTGCCGCGGTCATATTGGCGGGCGTCGTCCCATTTCAGCGGGCGACAGAGCCGGTGGTTCATGCCGATATCGAGGTCGAGCATCACAAAGATCGTGGTCTGCAACCGCTCGGCCAGATCGAACGCCTGGGCCGCAAACTCGAAGGCTTCGGCCGGGTCTTCCGGGAACAGCAGCACATGCTTGGTGTCGCCATGCGAAGCATAGGCGCAGGCGATGATGTCGCATTGCTGGGTGCGGGTCGGCATGCCCGTCGAGGGGCCGGCGCGCTGCACGTTCATGATCACGGCGGGAATTTCGGCAAAATACGAAAGCCCGATGAATTCCTGCATCAGCGAGATGCCGGGGCCGGAGGTCGCGGTGAAGGCGCGGGCGCCGTTCCAGGACGCGCCGATCACGATGCCGATCGAGGCCAGCTCGTCCTCGCCCTGCACGATGGCGTATTTCGCCTTGCCGGTTGCCGGATCGTGCCGCAGCTTCTTGCAATGGCTGCCGAAGGCGTCGGCGAGCGACGACGACGGCGTGATCGGATACCAGGCGCAGACGGTAGCGCCACCATAGACCGCGCCGAGCGCGGCCGCGCTGTTGCCTTCGATGAAAATGCGGTCGCCGACCTTGTCGGACTTCTTGACGCGCAGGCCGATCGGACATTTGAGGTTCTGCAGCGCCCAGTCACGGCCGAGATGCAGCGCGTGGACGTTGGACGACAAGAGCTTTTCCTTGCCCTTGTACTGTTCGCCGATCAATTGCTCGATCAGCTTCGGGTCCATGTCGAGCAGGGCGCAGAGCGCGCCGAGATAGATGATGTTCTTGAACAGCTGTCGCTGGCGCGGATCGGTATAGGTCGAATTGGTGATCGCGGTCAGCGGCACGCCGATCACGGTGATGTCCGCGCGGAATTTCGAGGCCGGCATCGGCTTGGTGGAATCGTAGAACAGGTAACCGCCGGGCTCGATCGAGGCCAGATCCTTGTCCCAGGTCTGCGGGTTCATCGACACCATCATGTCGACGCCGCCGCGCGCGCCGAGATGGCCGGCCTCGGTCACCCGCACCTCATACCAGGTCGGCAGGCCCTGGATGTTGGAGGGGAAGATGTTGCGCGGCGACACCGGGACGCCGTGGCGCAGGATCGAGCGCGCGAACAGTTCGTTGGCGCTGGCCGAACCCGAGCCGTTGACGTTGGCGAAGCGGACGACGAAGTCGTTTACGCTGCTGATCGGGCTTTGGACGGGCATGATGAACCTGCTTGAGTCATGTCGATGAGATATTTCTGCATGTCCCAGGCGCCGGTCGGACAGCGTTCGGCGCACAATCCGCAATGCAGACAGACGTCTTCGTCCTTGATCATCACCCGCCCGGTCTTGAGACCGTCAGCGACGTAAAGCGCCTGGTCGAGATGCGGCGAGGGCGCCTTCAGCCGCTCGCGCAAATCGGATTCCTCGCCATTCTGCGTGAAGGTGATGCAATCCATCGGGCAGATGTCGACACAGGCGTCGCATTCGATGCAAAGGGGTGCGGCGAACACGGTCTGGATATCGCAATTCAGGCAGCGCTGCGCCTCGCCGAGCGCGAGTTTGACGTCATAACCAAGCTCGACTTCGGCGCGGATGTCTTTCAGCGCGATCACCTTGTCGCGATGCGGCACCTTGTAGCGCTTGTCGGCGGAAACGTCGTTGTCATAGCTCCATTCGTGGATGCCCATCTTCTGCGACGATACATGCACTTCGGGCAGCGGACGCTCGGTGATGTCCTCACCGGAGAGCAGCTTGTGGATCGACAAGGCCGCGTCATGGCCATGCGCGACCGCCCAGATGATATTCTTGGGACCGAACGCGGCGTCACCGCCGAAGAACACCTTCGGATTGGTCGAGCCCATCGTTTCCTTATCGACCTTGGGCATGTCCCATTTGTCGAATTCGATGCCGCAGTCGCGCTCGATCCAGGGGAACGCATTTTCCTGGCCGACCGCGACCAGCACGTCGTCGCAGGCGATGGTCTCGTCCGGTTCGCCCGAGGGCACCAGCGAGCGCTTGCCCTTGGCGTCGTATTCCGCCTTCACCTTCTGGAAAGTGACGCCGGTAAGCTTGCCCTTGTCGTGGGTGAACGCGACCGGCACCATGAAATTGAGGATCGGAATGTCCTCGTGAAGCGCGTCTTCCTTCTCCCAGGGCGATGCCTTCATCTCCTCGAAGCCGGAACGCACGATCACCTTGACGTCCTCGCCGCCGAGACGGCGCGCGGTGCGGCAGCAGTCCATCGCGGTATTGCCGCCGCCAAGCACGATGACGCGCCGGCCGATCTTCTCGACATGACCGAACGATACGCTGGAGAGCCAGTCGATGCCGATATGGATATTGGCGGCGGCTTCCTTGCGGCCGGGAATCTCAAGCTCACGGCCACGCGGGGCGCCGGAGCCGACAAAGATCGCGTCGTGGGTCTCGCCGAGCAGCTTCTTCAGGCTGTCGATGCGCTGGCCGCCTTTGAACTCGATGCCGAGATCGAGGATGTAATCGGTTTCCTCGTCGATCACCGAGTCCGGCAGCCGGAATTTCGGAATCTGCGTGCGCATCATGCCGCCCGCCTTGGGGTCGGCATCGAACACGGTGCAGTGATAACCGAGCGGTGCGAGATCGCGCGCGACCGTGAGCGAGGCAGGTCCGCCGCCGACGATCGCAACGCGCTTGCCATTTTTCGCGGACGGACGCGGCATGCGTCCCTTGACGTCATCCTTGAAGTCGGCGGCAACGCGCTTCAGACGGCAGATCGCCACTGGAGTCTCCTCGACGCGGCCGCGGCGGCATGCGGGCTCGCATGGACGATCGCAGGTGCGGCCGAGAATGCCGGGAAACACGTTCGACTTCCAATTGATCATGTAGGCGTCGCTGTAGCGGCCTTCTGCGATCAAGCGGATGTATTCGGGAACGGGTGTGTGTGCGGGACAGGCCCATTGGCAATCGACCACTTTATGAAAGTAGTCAGGCGCCGAGATATCAGTCGGTTTCATTCCTACCTTATCCGCGCCAAAACTTTGGTACCGCGCGGCCTTACTTTTCTGCGAACGTTCAGATGACGTTCTTGTGGTTTTTAAATTGCTTCATTGGCTTATCTTATTAGAGCCATTCCAGATGATCCACAAAGGCAATTTTGCTTGATCAGGAGATTTCCTGCGGCAAACGCACAGCGTTAATGTCGCGCCGCTATGCGGCAGTGCAACATTGCGCATTGTTTCAGGCGGGCAGGTCGCTCTTCGCGAGGTCCCACATCAGGCGGTAGACGCCGGTCGAAATGACCAGCGATTTGAACCCGCCAAGGCGCGCCGCGATGGCGGCCGGAATGGCATTCACATCCGTGGCGTCGATCAGCACGAACCAATCGCCGGCGCCGGGATCGGCCGCCGCAGGGTTATCTGTCAGCGGCTTGGACAGTGCGGCATCGTTTTCGATCAGATGCATCGAGATGATGCCGTCCAGCGAGCCGGGATCGAGCGCGTCGTGAAGTGCTGCGCGTAATTTCGCTTCGTCACCGGCAGACGGGCGAAGGCGGATGATGCCGAGTGCTGCGCCACGGCCCTGTCCGCGGCTGATCGTAATGCGCGCGACCCCGCGGATCATGTTCTCGAAACGCGCGATGTTGGCTTTGGACCGCTCGGTCTGATTGGCCAATGCGGTGCGATAGGCCGGACTTAGGAGAACCTCGAACGTCTCGGTCGAGTAAAGGCTGAGATATTTCGGCGCGCCCTGATGCGCGATGTAGCGCCGCGCTTCCAGAAAGCCTTCGATCGCGACGCGTTCTTCGAGGTGCTCGCGGTCGTACCATCGGTTGAATTCGGCCTCATCGGAGGGATCGATATCCATGGAGGTCAGCAGCATGCCTTTTCCGGCGAGCGGCATGCGTAGATCCTATTTTACTTTCGACGCGAGATCGGCGATCGCTTTCATCACGGCGTCTCTCACGCCGGGATCGTAGAGCGAATGGCCGGCGCCTTCGACGAAGCGAACTTCAGATTCGCGCCATCGCGCGGCCAGCGCATGCGAAGTCGCTGGCGGGCAGAGCAGGTCGTAGCGGCCCTGCACGATAATACCGGGAATGCCCGCGAGCTTATCGGCTTCTTCCAGAAGCTGGTTGGGCGTCATGAAGCAATCGTTCTGGAAATAGTGCGCCTCCATCGATGGCGTCGAGGGCAGTGCGCCGCTCGATTTCAGCGATGCGAGATCGAGCCGCTTCTGCCGTGGCGCCTGCTGGGAGAGGATCTGTTCGGTGTCGTGCCAGGCGCGGATGAATGGGCCATGGCTTGCAGCATCTGGATCGAGAATGCGGCGCCAATAGCCTTCCAGCGGTTCGGCGCGTTCCTCCGGCGGCAACAGGCTGAGGAAGTCGTCGCTGAGGCCGGGATAGAAGCGCGGCAGCGTGTTGAGAAAGGCGCCGTCGAGTTCAGCGCGGGTGCCGAGAAACGTCGCGCGCAACACGATGCCGCTGACGCGGTCGGGATGGGCCTGCGCGTAGGCCAGCGCCAGCGTCGCGCCCCAGGAGCCGCCGACCACCATCCATCTGGCGATGCCGAATTGCTCGCGGATCGTTTCCATGTCCGCGATCAGATGCGGCAGCGTATTGGCCTCGCGGCGGCCCTTGGGGCGGCTGCGCCCGGCGCCGCGCTGGTCGAACAGCACCGCATGGAAGCGCTCGGGATCGAACAGCCGGCGATGGTCGGGCTGGCAGCCGCTGCCCGGGCCGCCATGCAGATAGACTGCCGGGATGCCGTCGGTGCGGCCGATGGTTTCGACATAAATCTCGTGGCCGTCGCCCACCGCCAGTATTTGCGATGTCAGCGGTGCGAGAGGGTCGGAACGGTTGCCCGCAACGAGACTGGCGGATTTGCCCGCGTCGGCGTCAGGCGCCATGGTCACCGTCTGTCTCGGGCGTGCCCCCGGCAAAATTGCGATAGATGAAACGGTTCTGGTCGCCGGCGGCTTCGGTCTCCGCCAGCTTGAAGATTTTTTCGTGCAGCGGCGACAGCGTGCAGGCCGGATCGGTATTGCCGGCATCGCCAGTCAGTGCGAAGGCCTGGCAGCGGCAGCCGCCGAAATCGATTTCCTTGAACTCGCAGCTTTGGCAGGGCTCGGGCATCCAGCCGGTGCCGCGATAGCGGTTGAAGGCCTCGGAATTCTGCCAGATCCAGGCGATCGAATGATTGGATCGTACCGACTCGAATTCGAGCCCGGTGATGGATTCAGCGGCGTGGCAGGGCAGCACCTTGCCGGCGGGCGAGATGTTGAAGAACTGCCGGCCCCAGCCGCCCATGCATTTCTTCGGGCGCAACGCATAATAATCCGGCACCACGTAGTCGATGGCGAGCACGCCTTTCAGGCGCACTTCGGCTTCCTCGACGATGCGGCTGGTCTCCTCGATCTGCTCCAGCGTAGGCATCAGCGCAGCGCGGTTCTTCAGCGCCCAGCCGTAATATTGCACATTGGCGACTTCGAGCCGGTCGGCATCGAGATCGACCGCCATCTGGATGATGTCCTGCAGTTGAAACAGGTTCTGGCGATGCATGACGGCATTGACCGTCAGCGGCAGGTCCAGCTCGCGGGTCCATTTGGCGACTTCGAGCTTCTTCTGGTGCGCGTTTTTCAAGCCCGCGACGCGGTTGGCGACGATGGGCTCATTGCCCTGAAAGCTGATCTGCACGTGGCAGAGCCCGGCGTCGGCCAGCGCGGCGAGTTTTTCGCGGGTCAGCAGCACGGCCGAGGTGATCAGATTGGAATAGAGCCCGACATCGCTGGCGTGCTGCACCAGTTCGACCAGATCCTTGCGCGCGGTGGGTTCGCCGCCGGAGAAATGAATCTGCAGCACGCCGATTTCGGCGAGCTCGGAAAGCACCTTCTTCCATTCCGCCGTCGTCAGTTCGGTGCCGCCGCGGTCGAGTTCGACCGGGTTGGAGCAATAGGGGCATTGCAGCGGGCAGCGATGTGTCAGTTCGGCCAGCACTGCGAGCGGAATACCAAAAGTTTCCGCCGTGGAGCCGCGCCTTTCCAGCGCCGCGATCCCGTCTTTTGGATCACTCGGTTTAAGTTCGGTTGCCGCAATGCCGGCATCTGTCAGCGTCGGGCTCATGAGGTCTTCTCGCGCGCCTGGGTGAGAAATCCCTTGTCGGCAAGGTCCTGCAGCATCGCGATAACATCGGTCGCGATCGCGCCGCGCTCGGCGGCGTATTTCTCAGCAAGCACGTCGATCATGTCGGCGACGCTGCGAACGCCGTCGCAGAGTTGCAGGACTTCGACCGCGATCTCGTCAGGCGCCAGCACGCGCTCCGGCGCCAGGATCACCCAAACCTGCCGGGTTTCGTCGAATTTCAGCTTGGCATGCCGCGGCAGGACCGGGCGGCTGTCCTCACTGACGCTGATGTTGCGTGAGCCTGCCATCGCTTCGCCTCTTATTCCTTCGGCACAAACGCGCCCGGCGGTACATGCCCGTCAACATAGGCATGATACAGCGCGTCGAGCTGAACCCATAGCACATTGGTCTTGAACAACAGCGCGTTACAGACGGCTTCGCGCTCCGCCGGAGTGTGCGCATGGGTCTTGACGTAATCGAGCGCGAAATTGGCATCGCGCGGCGCCTGCGTCAGCCGCCGGCTGAAATAGCTCATGATGTCGGGATTGACGAAGTTATAATGCGCCAGCATGCCCGAGATGCGTTCTTCATGCAGGTTCGGCGCGAACAGTTCCGTCAGCGACGACGCGATGGCCTCGAGCGGTGTCTTGTCGCGCACGAAATGCACATAGGCTTCCACCGCAAAGCGCGTCGCGGGCAGGATGCCGACGGCGGATTCGACATAGTCGCTGTCGAGGCCAAGGCCTTCGGTCAGCTTCAGCCAGCGTTCGATCCCGCCTTCGGTGCCGATATTGCCGTCATGATCCTCGATCCGGTGCCGCCATTCGATCCGGGTGGCGCGGTCGCAAAAGCGCGAGATCACCACCGCGTCTTTAATGGGAATGGTGCTCTGGTAATAATAACGGTTCAGCGCCCAAGCCTGCACCTGGCCCTTGTTGAGCTTGCCGCCATGCAGCAGCCCGTGAAACGGATGCAGATTGTGATAGCGGGTCTGGCCGATGTGACGCAGTGCGGCTTCCAGCTCTTCGGCGCTGTTGAGCACGACGCCCTTGCCGAGCGCGGAGGCCGTCATCGGGATAGCAGCGGTCACAGCGTAAACTCCGTTCCATCGGCGGGAATCTGCCAGCCCGCGCGCTCGGCCGTCTTGCGTTCCGCGGAATCGTGCAGCAGGGCCGGGTTGGAATTATTGATATGTAGGAACACCTTCCGGTCGATATCAAGGCTGGCCAATGCGGTAATCGCACCGCTTTCGCCCGACATCGCGATGTGTCCCATGCCTTGTCCGGTCTTGGTGCCGAGACCAGCCACGATCAATTCGTCGTCGCGCCATACCGTGCCGTCGAAAAACACCAGCGGTGCGCCGGCGATGCGGGATTTGAGTTCGTCGGACACGCCGGCACAGGCGGCGAGGAAGTAGAAGAATTTGCCGGTCGCCTTGTCGCCGATGCGAAGCCCGAGCGTATCGCCGACGCCGGTGTCACCGGCGGGATGTGCCTTGCCTTCGAGATACCATGCGCTCTTGCCGGCGACGGCGAACGGCAAAACCTCGATGCCGGAGGGCGTGCCGTCGGGCAGCGCCGGTTCGAACGTCTCGTCCTCTTCGATCGGCTGACGACGCACGTTCTTTTCGCCGAGCACGTTGAAGATGCTGTTGGTGGCCAGGATCGCCAGCACTTTGCTGTGGGCATAGATCGTGAAGGGCCAGCCTTCGCGCATCGACAAAAGACCCGCGACCGCGTCGATCTCGCCATTGGTCAGGATCACGCCCGCGATCGGGCTATGGCGCAACTGGCCGGGTGCGGGGTGCAATTGCGGCGTCGCGATCAATTGCTGGCGCAGATCGGGAGACGCGTTGATCAAAAACCAGTGACGGCCGTCGGCGCTAACAGCGATCGAGGCCTGGGTGCTCTGAAGTTCGGGATGTTCGGTGCGCGCGGCCCGACAAACCGGACAGCCGCAATTCCACTGGGGAACGCCACCACCTGCCGCGGCGCCCAGGACGACGACGCGAAGCATGATCCGTCTCCTGGAGATTTCTAAGCTTGGGGTACTTCGAGACGCGCTCCAAAAGCGAAGCGTGCTCAAAAAGCTTCGAAGGTGGACCCAGACACGAACACATCCCCAAAAGCGGGGTGCGTCATGCCCGGAAGTCCACCTGCGTAAACTTAATGCTGTCGCAGCCGCTTACTTGCGGGCGGCGCACGCATACATGTTGATTTCCATGCCGACCGACACTTCAACGATCTTCGGTGCTTTCCAGGCCATTTTGGCTCTCCATTTCACGTCCGGACGAACTCCGCCCGGGGGTTAAGGTAGCGCGGATCATAAAGTTCGCCAGTAAAATCTTTTATTATCAGCCCGGTGTTTTCCATGCTGCAATGCACAATGAATTCACGGTTTTGTGCGGCTGAGCGTCAAAACAATGAGGGATCAATGGGTTCATAGTTGAGGAGAAAATCTGGGGGCTGTAGCCGGTCGAATATACCGCAGTGCACCTAGGATAAAGAACGCGTGAAATGCTGCCGGCGCCGGTCGGGAGCTGTCAAAGGAAGCAGTTGGAGCCATGCCGCGATATTTCTTCAACACCCGTATCGGCACTGAACTGGTCGCAGATCTCGAGGGTGAGGAGCTGCGCGACCCCGATCGCGCCTGGGAGGTCGCCCGCGCCATGATCAAGGAATTGCTCAAGACCGAAGGCGTCCAGGATAGCCTCCTGAACGCGGTTCTCGAAGTCACCGACGACGAAGGCGAGATCGTACTGGAGTTTCCTTTTACCGAAGCGTTGCTCGATGCGTCGGACGTCACAAAGCATTGATAACACCGGCGCGATTCCTGGCGATTCCAGGAATGTTTCCGATTGCGTACCTGCGGAAAAATATTGAAGAGTATCGGTATGAAAGCCACCGGCACGTGGAGTGTACTTGTGCGTGCAAGGTTCAAAGGCTTCCACAAAGGGGAGAACATTATATGAGAATCTACTCATCGGCGTCACGCAGCCTGCTGCTGGCTGGTGCCGTTTTTGGAGCTATGACATTTGGCGCTGCCGCGCAGCAGCCTGCTGCGGCGCCCGCCGCTGCGCCGGCATTGCCGCCGGGGTCGCCCCTGATCGGGCGGCCGGATAGCGAAGCTGCCGGCAAGCTCGCGCCCGTCGCGGGCCCGCCGATTGCCGCCGCGCCCGACAAATTGCCATTGGCAAAGCTCAAGGTGCCGGCCGGCTTCAATATCGAAGTCTACGCTGCGGGCATGGCGAATGCGCGTTCGCTCGCCGAAGGCGACAAAGGCACGGTGTTCGTCGGCAGCCGCACGGTCGACAAGGTCTATGCCATCGTCAACAAGGACGGCAAGCGATCGGTCAAGATCATCGCTTCGGGCCTCTATCGGCCGAATGGCGTCGCGTTCAAGGACGGCACGCTGTATATCGCCGAGCTCTCGAAGATCTCCAAGATCGACAAGATCGAGGACAATCTCGACAACCCGCCGAAGCCGACGATGGTTTACGATCAGCTTCCGAAGGACGAAGCCCACGGCTGGAAGTTCATCGCCATCGGGCCTGACAACAAACTCTACGTTCCGGTCGGTCAGCCCGGCAACAACGTCCTGCATGACGAGGCGCACGGCCAGATCCGGCGCATGAACCTCGATGGCACCGGCGCGGAAGTTTATGCGCTCGGCGTTCGCAACACCGTCGGTTTCGACTGGAATCCCGAAAACAAGCAGATGTACTTCACCGATAACGGCCGCGACTGGTTGTCGGAAGACGTGCCGCAGGACGAACTCAACCGCATCACCAAGGCGGGCGAGGATTTCGGCGCGCCCTATTGCTATCAGGGCAACATTCCGGATCCTGAATTCGGCTGGGGACATTCCTGCAGCGAATTCACCGCACCGGTTGGCTTGATGGGACCGCACACCGCCTCGCTCGGCATGCGCTTCTATACCGGCAACATGTTCCCGAAGAGCTACAAGAATGCGATCATCGTCGCCCGGCACGGTTCCTGGAACCGCTCCAACAAGGCCGGCGGTGACGTCGTCGTCGTCAAGCTCAACAAGGACGGCACGGTCAAGTCGATGGAGCCGCTCGTCACCGGATTCCTGGAAGACAACAAATATGTCGGCCGTCCGGTCGATGTGATGCAGATGAAGGACGGTTCGCTTTTGGTCTCCGATGACTGGAACGGCGCCGTCTACCGCATCACCTACGGCAAGCAGAAGGTCGCTGCAAAGTAAGGATGAGACAACGATCGGGGGCAGCACGTGCTGCCCCCGATTTTCTTTTGAGGATGGGTCAAGGATCAGGTCGATGCCAAAAATAGCAAAAATAATAACCGTGCTTGTGTTGGCGTCTGCCGCTTTCTCCGCTGACGCGGCCACCGTTGAGGAGCGTGCGGTGACCTGTTTTGCCTGTCACGGCGAGCACGGCCAATCCGAGATGGAAAACACGCCGTCGCTCGGCGGCCAGCAGGCACCTTACGCGCTGATCCAGCTCTTTATGTTTCGTGAGAAACTGCGCACTTTCGAGCCGATGAACGACATGACGAAGTCGTTTACCGATGACGATCTGCGCGTCTTCTCGGATTTTATCGCCAAGCTGCCTAAGCCCGCGCCGCCGGCCGACGCCGCCGATCCCGCGCGCATTGCGCGCGCCCAGGCCCTGGTGGCGCAGCACCGCTGCAATACCTGCCACAACCCGGATTTTTCCGGCAAGGAAAACGTTCCGCGCATAGCCAACCAGCGCGAGGATTATCTCGCCAAGACCATGCGGGAATACAAGGACAACAGCCGCCACGGCTATGACGGCACCATGGCGGAAGTCCTGCAGCCGGTGACGACGGATCAGATCGCCGATCTCGCTTATTTTCTGGCCCGCGTTCACTAGGCCCTTCTGCTGAACCTGGAACCCTGTGGTATGGCGCTGTCTTGTCGGCGGCGCTACAACGAGGGCGCGATCCAAGGGAGTTGGCTATGGAAGGTCTCTGGCGTCTATCGGCCCAAGAACTCGCTGCCCTCGTCAAGTCGAAGAAGGTTTCCGCCAAGGAGGCAGCGCTTGCCGCGCTGGCCCGATTGGATGCGGTGAACCCGTCCATCAATGCGGTGGTCGATCATCGCCCGGAAGATGTGCTGGCGCAGGCCGCTTCCGTCGATGCGGCGATCGCGCGTGGCGAGGATGTTGGTGTGCTGGCCGGCGTGCCGGTCACGATCAAGGTCAATATCGATCAGGCCGGATTCGCCACCACCAACGGCCTCAAGCTGCAGCGCGATGCGATCGCGGGCAGCAATAGTCCCGTGGTGGACAATCTGCGCAAGGCTGGTGCCGTTATTCTGGGACGCACCAACTGCCCGGCGTTTTCCTACCGCTGGTTCACCACTAATTTGATCCATGGCGACACCAAAAATCCGCGCGATCCGTCGATCACGCCGGGCGGCTCTTCCGGCGGCGCGGGCGCGGCGGTCGCCGCGGGCATCGGCCATATTGCGCACGGCACCGATATCGCCGGCTCCATTCGCTATCCTGCCTACGCCTGTGGCGTACATGGCCTGCGCCCGACGGTGGGCCGCATCGCGGCCTTCAATGCGTCGCTGCCGGAACGATCGATCGGGCCGCAGATCTCGGCGGTATCAGGTCCGCTCGCGCGCACCATCGGCGATCTCAGGATCGCGCTGGCGGCGATGTCCGCGCCTGACATGCGCGATCCCTGGTGGGTGCCGGCGCCGCTCGAAGGGCCTGCAATGCCGAAGCGCGCGGCGGTATGTCTGCAGCCGGATGGTCTTGAGCCCGTCGCAGAGGTGAAAGCGGCCGTCGCGGACGCCGCCAAGCGCCTTGAGCGCGCCGGATGGGTAGTCGAGGAAATCACGGCAACGCCGCCGCTGCGCGAGGCTGCCGAACTTCAGACCAAACTCTGGATCGGCGATGGCTATGAAGCGCAGCTCGAGGCCGCCGAGCGCGAAGGCGATCCCGGGGCTATCGCCTGCCTGCGCGGCAACCGGGCCAAGGTTTTTCCGTTCGACGCGATGACGCTATCCAGGGTTTTGACGCGGCGGGCGACCCTGGCGCGGGAATGGCTGCAGTTCTTCGAGACCTATTCGGTGCTGTTGATGCCGGTATCCGGTGAACTGCCGTTCCCGGATGGTCTCGACAGGCGCGATGACGCCTCTTTCGCGCGGGTGTGGCGGGCGCAATTGACGCAAATTGCTATTCCCTTCATGGGGCTGCCTGCGCTAACGGTCTCGACAGGTTTGGTCGGTCGCATTCCCGTCGGTGTCCAGGTGGTTTCCGGCCGCTTTCGCGAGGATCTCTGTTTGCTGGCGGGCGAGGCCATCGAAGCCGGTGGAACGCCGCCGGCGCCGATCGATCCCGTGAGCTGATTGAATTCCGAACAGGGCGTGAAGGAATTACGATGGCAGGCATCTACGATTTTACGGCCACCTCGCTTGCCGGCGAGGAGGTTCCGCTGAAGCGTTATGAAGGTCAGGTTCTCTTGATCGTCAACACCGCGAGCGCCTGCGGATTCACGCCGCAATATAAGGGCCTCGAAGCGCTGCAGCGCCAATTGGGTCCGCGCGGCTTTTCGGTGCTCGGCTTTCCCTGCAACCAGTTCGGCAAGCAGGAGCCGGGCGACGCCGCAGAAATCGGCGAGTTCTGCTCGACCAATTATGGCGTGAGCTTTCCGATGTTTGACAAGATCGACGTCAACGGCGGGAGCGCGCATCCGCTGTATCAATATCTCAAGAGCGAGAAATCCGGATTGCTGGGGTCTTCGATCAAATGGAATTTCACCAAATTCCTGGTCGATCGCTCCGGCAAGGTGGTCGCGCGGCACGCGCCGACGGCAACTCCGGAAGGACTGACAAAGGAAATCGAGGCCTTGCTGTGAACGAAGAAAACGAAGTTAACACCGACCAATTGCCCGACCGGCTGTCGAGCGATCCGAAAAGCCCTTACTACAATGAAGAAATCCTGGCGCGCGACGTCGGCATTCGCTTCAAGGGCGTCGAGAAGACCAACGTGGAGGAATATTGCGTCAGCGAGGGCTGGGTTCGCGTCACCGCCGGCGCCGCCAAGGACCGCTATGGCAACCCGCTGACCATCAAGGTTCACGGCCCGGTCGAGCCGTATTTTCGTAGCAAGCCCGCGTCCTGACATTCGTCATTGCGAGGAGCTCTTGCGACGAAGCAATCCATGGCTCGGCCTGTATCCGCCATGGATTGCTTCGCTTCGCTCGCAATGACGATGCAATAGATCCCGCCATCTTCTGAAAGCCAAACCCATGTCCGTCCGTATCGTCGACGTCCGAGAGATCACAAAACCGATCGCTTCGCCCATTCGCAACGCCTATATCGATTTCTCGAAGATGACGACGAGCCTCGTCGCTGTCGTCACCGACGTGGTGCGCGATGGCAAGACGGTGGTTGGTTATGGTTTCAATTCGAATGGCCGGTACGGGCAGGGCGGATTGATCCGCGAACGTTTCGCGCCGCGGCTGCTGGAGGCCGATCCCAAAACCATGCTCGATGCGGGCGGCGACAATCTCGACCCGGACAAGGTCTGGGCGACGCTGATGTCGAACGAAAAGCCCGGCGGACACGGCGAGCGTTCGGTCGCGGTCGGCACCATCGACATGGCGGTGTGGGATGCGGTGGCCAAGATCGCGGGCAAGCCGCTGTTTCGGCTGCTCGCCGAGCGTCACGGGTTGAAGGCCAATCCGCGCGTGTTCGTCTATGCCGCCGGCGGCTATTATTACCCCGGCAAGGACCTGTCGGCGCTGCGCGGCGAAATGCGCAGCTATCTCGATCGCGGCTACAGCGTCGTCAAAATGAAAATCGGTGGCGCGCCGATCGCGGAAGACCGCGAGCGGATCGAGGCCGTGTTGAAGGAGATCGGCAGCCAGGCACAACTCGCCGTCGACGCCAACGGCCGGTTCGATCTGGAGACCGCAGTGGCTTACGCCAAGATGCTGCGCGACTATCCGCTGTTCTGGTACGAGGAGGCCGGCGATCCCCTGGACTTCCAGTTGCAGGCCGCGCTCGCGGAATTCTATCCGGGGCCGATGGCGACCGGCGAAAACCTGTTCAGCCATCAGGACGCGCGGAATCTCATTCGCTATGGCGGCATGCGGCCCGACCGCGACTGGCTGCAATTCGATTGCGCGCTGTCCTATGGGCTTTGCGAATATCAGCGCACCCTGGGCGTCTTGAAAACCCTGGGCTGGTCGCCGAGCCGGTGCATCCCGCATGGCGGCCATCAGATGTCGCTCAACATCGCGGCCGGCCTCGGCCTCGGCGGCAATGAGAGCTATCCCGATCTGTTCCAGCCCTATGGCGGCTTTCCGGACGGCGTCCGCGTCGAGAATGGTCACATCACCATGCCGGATCTGCCGGGGATCGGCTTTGAAGGAAAGTCCGATCTCTACACCGAGATGAAGGCGCTGGCATCCTGAGATCGATGCGGGATTGATCGCCGCTTGCGATTAAAAGTAATCAGCGATCATGCGGCGAAACGGATTTTAGAATACGTCAAAGACATTCAGCGCTGCGACAATTTGCAGCAGACGCCGAAAATAGCTTGGTTATAGCTGTTTCAAAATTATTCCCGATGCGATTTTGCCCCGGCAAAGTTTTTCGCGCGAGCCGATTTGGAATCGTTCGCAAGTAAGCTGGACGCGTTGTTCGCTCGTGAGTCATGACCCCCACGCACGCCGCTAAAAAAATCGCGGCAAATTGTTTGGGGGTTGTACTCGTGGAAAATGCATTCAAATTCGCGCATCGAATCCGTCTCGCATCGGGAGCGATGCTGCTCTCGGTCAGTTACGTGACGCTCGGCCTGCTGGCGCAGGTCCAGGAAACACGCGCGCAGTCTTCCGGCGCAGCGCCGCTGCCGCCGGTCACGGTGACCGCGCCCGAAGCCAAGCGCCGCAGCACTGGCACGTCGTCAACGCGCGCCGACAATGGCAGCCGCAAGCGCCGTCAGCAGGCGGTGCGGCGCGAACCAGCCCCGCCGAAGCCTTTCGCCGTCTCGCAGGACGGCCGCACCGGCACCGTTGGCGTTTATGCCAACAGCACCTCAGTCGCGACGAAAACCAATACGCCGCTGCTCGACATTCCGCAGTCGCTCAGCGTGATCACCAAGGATTTCATCCGGGATCAGAGCCCCCAGAACCTGACCGACGTCACCCGCTACGTTCCCGGCGTCGCCGTGCATCAGGGCGAAGGCAACCGCGACGAACTCGTAATCCGCGGCGTCGATACCAGCGCGAACTTCTTCGTCAATGGTTTTCGCGATGACGTTCAATATTTCCGCGACCTCTACAATGCACAAAGCGTCGAGGTTTTGAAGGGGCCGGCCGCGATCACCTTCGGCCGTGGCGCCGGTGGCGGGCTGCTCAACCGGACGCTCAAGGAAGCCGACGGCACCCGGGTCTATGAGGCCAGCGTGCAGACAGGCTCCTGGGGTGACCGGCGTTTCACGCTCGACGCCGGGCAGGCGATCAATGAAAACGTGGCCGTGCGCTTGAACGCTTTCTACGAAGGGGCGGACTCGTTCCGCGATTTCGGCCAGCTCGAGCGCTACGGCATCAATCCGACCGTCACACTGAAGCCCGACGACAATACCAGGATCAAGCTCAGCTACGAATATTTCCACGACGATCGCACCGCCGACCGCGGTAACCCGTCGCAGGCCATCAACGCCACATCACCGGCGGCCACTCGTTTTAATCCGACCACGCCGTTCGCGCCGTTCGGAAATGTCGCAGTCTGTTTTTGCAGCCCATCGCTCAACGTGGCCATCGCCACGGTGCAAACCGGCATGGCCACGATCGAGCATGATTTCGAAAACGGATTGACGGTCAAGAACGGCACCATCGTCGCCGACTACAAGAAATTCTACCAGAACGTCTATCCGGCCAACGGCACGCTGCTGGGCGCGGTGAACCCCGCCGATACCAGCGTCAACCTCGGCGCCTATCAGCACTGGACCAATCGCGACAACGTCTTCAACCAGACCGATTTCATCTACAAGACCGCCACTGGGCCTGCGCTGCATACCATCGGTTTCGGTACTGAGTTTGGCCGTCAGACCGGCATCGATCTGCGCAATACCGGTATCTTTCCATCCACCGGGACCAGCACCATTGCGGTGAACCCGTTCGCTCCGACTTATTTCGGGCCGGTCAATTTCGTTCACCATTCCACCTTCGTGAACAACGGCGATGGCGTCACCACGGCGGATTCCAACAGCAAATACGGCCTCAACATCGAGTCGGCCTATGTGCGCGATACGGTGGACATCACCCGCTGGGTCCAGCTGATCGGCGGCCTGCGCTTCGACCGCTTTGAGATGGCGGCGACCGACCAGAACACCGGTGTCTTTCGAACCAGAACCGATAATCTGACGTCGCCGCAGGCTGCCGTGATCGTCAAGCCGATCAACAATCTGTCAGTCTACACCTCATATAGCGTTTCCTATCTGCCGTCCTCCGGCGACCAGTTCAGCTCGTTGACGCAGGGCACGCTGATCCTTGCGCCGCAGAAATTCGTCAATACCGAAGTCGGCTTGAAGTGGAACATCAATCCGAAACTGCTGTTCTCGACCGCGATCTATAATCTGGACCGCACCAACCAGCCGATTCCGGATCCGACCGCGCCGGCCGGCTCGGGGCTCGCATTTCCAAATGGTGCGACCAGGGTGCGCGGCTATGAGGCCAGCCTGACCGGGTATGTCACTACTGCCTGGCAATCCTCGCTCGGCTACGCCTACACCGACGCCAGGATTGCGCATGATCTGACGGCGGCGACGGTATCGCTGCCGATCCTGACCGGAATGCGGGTGCAGCTCGTGCCCTACAATCAGTTCGCGTGGTGGAACAAGTACCAGTTCAACGAGACCTGGGGCGCGGCGCTGGGCATGATCTATTTCGGCGACTCCTTTGCAACGTCTGACGACACGGTGAGGCTGCCGAGCTTCGTGCGTTTCGACACCGCGCTTTACGTGAAGATCAACGAGATGTGGCGGGCGCAGCTCAACGTCGAGAATATCTTCAACAAGGGGTACTGGGCCTCGGCGGATGGCGACAACAACATCTCGCCGGGTCAGTCGCGTACCTTCCGCCTGTCGGCCCGCGCAACGTTCTAAGGTAACGTTCTGATCGAACGTGAGGGCTAATCTGCTGTTGCCTGAAATTGACGGCAATGTAGTAAGACCCCGTGTGGCGGCATATCGATGCCGCCACGGTTGCCGCGCTACCTCGCGGTGTGAAATTGATCGGGGCCGACCATGGATGAACTGAATGGACGCATGATTGCCTGCCAACTTCTGATCACGGGCTTGATCGCGCGCGTGGCCAACAATTCGCCGGATCCGCTACGGTTTCTCACTGATTTTCGCGACGAGATCAGGGCGGTCGTGGCGGGCATCAATATCGCCGGCATGGAAGAGACCGATCGCGTGCGGCAGACCGCGCAAAAAACCATCGACGAGTTGTTTTCTCTCATGAAGCCGCCCAGTGCCGATTGATTGGTGCTGATGTACCAGAAAGGCTTGATTTACGGGCCTTGTTTAGAACCGTTTCAAAGTTCAGTTTAGAATGGTTTCAATAAAGATTAGAACGATTTCAATCTCGAAATTAGAATCGTTTTGATCTGGATAGATTCAACCATCTTTGCGCCTTCATCGCATTGACCCGAAATTTCACGCTCGATACCAAACCGGTCATGGGCTCACTGCAGATTCAACTGCATGAGAATTTGGAATTCCGTTATGGGGCGAGTGTCATGAATCAGGTAAAAGCACCGAGGTCGTTGCGCATGAGCGCGGCGATGAACTCAGTCAGTGAGACCTTCGAAAATTATTCCGGCCGCAAGGTCTCTGCGGTCGCCGGTCTAATGGCGGTCGCCTCCTTCTCTGGCGCTGAAGCGCAGCAATCAACCCTTCCGCCGGTAACGGTCGATGCGCCGGTCGCGCGCCCACGCCCCGCGGCATCTGCGCCGACTGCGGCGCAAATCAGGGCACGTAACGCGCTGCGGCGCGCAGCACGCCGGGCACAGCCTGCCGCTGTGCCGTTTCCCAATGCCGGCGGCTTGCCCGCCGATCGCAATCCCTACGCCGATGCAGCCGCGCCTTACAAGGTCGATCACATCCAGGCTTCGGGCAAATTCCCCGAACCACTGTTGAACACGCCAAAGACCGTCACTGTCATCAGCAAGGACGTGTTGGCCGACGAGAACGCCACGACGTTGAAGCAGGCGCTCCTGAACACTGCCGGCGTGACGCTCGGTACCGGCGAGGGCGGCAACGCCTTCGGCGACCGGTTCTTCGTCCGTGGCTTCGATACCCGTAATGACATCTTCATCGATGGCGTCCGCGACTCCGGCGTCAGCGTCCGCGAGAATTTCTTCACCGAGCAGATCGAGATCCTGCGCGGACCGGGCTCGTCGTTTGCCGGCCGCGGCACGACCGGTGGGGCGATCAATATCGTCACCAAGCAGGCGACCACCGAAAAATCCTTCTACAACATGGACGAGACGGTCTCGACCGATCCCGGTGAGCGCGTGACGCTCGACGTCAATCAGGTGATCAATCCGACGCTGGCAGTCCGCGCCGGCGGCGTGTTCCAGGATTCCAGTATCGCCGGGCGCGATTATGCCAAGGATGATCGCGGCGGCGGTTTCGTTGCCACGACGTGGAAGCCCACCGATGCGATCAAGGTCACGGCGGATTACGTTCATACCGACATCCACGGATTGCCCGATTTCGGCGTGCCGTATTATCGGCCGGGTTCCACCGGGTCTTCCCTGGCCGGCGGCGTACCGTTCAACACGACGGCTGGTGGTCCACTTCCGGCTTTCGGCGGCAACAGCAATGCTTTTTACGGCTTCGCCAATCGCGACTTCTATGAAGTCCATCAGGATCTCGCGACCATCAACGCCGAAGTGAAGGTCACTCCCGACCTGACCCTCAGCGATAAGGTGCGGGCCTCGCGGTCGCTGCTGAATTACATCGGCACGATTCCTGAATCGCCCGTGGAGACCAATCCAAATCCGGCGCTGTGGACCATCACCGCCAATCCGCAAAGCCGCCGCCAGCAAACCGATGTCACCGCCAATCAGAGCGAGGCAAAATACACATTCGACACTTATAACTGGAAGCACACGGCCGTTGCCGGCGTCGAGATTTCGCGCGAAATTTCCAGCATCGACTCATACACAGGCTTGACCTCGGAACTGGTTACCGCCGGTTCGCCCTTCAACGGCACCGGATCGCAGAGCGGCGTGAACGCCCTCAATCCGCAATTCACGAACATCCCGTTCGGGACGACACCAACGCTCACCGGCAGGCCGACCAAGATCGCGATCGACACCACGAGCGGATACCTGATGGATTCCGCCAATTACCGCGACCTGGTCATCCTCAACGGCGGTATCCGCTTCGATGACTACAACATCAAAACCAGTGGTTGGGGCTCGTCGGGCACGGCTGCGGGTGTATTCGGCTCGCAGGCTGCGGACTTCCTGATGCCGAACTTCAATCTCGGCCTTACATTAAAGCCGCTGCCGATTACCGCCGTTTATGTCGCCTATGCTACGTCGTCTAATCCGGTGGGCGCTGAATTCGACGGTACAAGTGCCGCCTATGGCGGACTTGCGCCGAACCTCAACGGAAATTCGAACCAGATTTTCGGACCGCAGAAGAACACGGCGATCGAAGTCGGCAATAAATGGGAGTTGTTTCAACGGCATTTGCTCGTGAGCGGTGCTCTGTTCGAGACCGACGTCACCAACGCACGCGAGTCGGTTAACGCCAGCGCGACAAGTACGACTTGTCCGATTCCGACCGGATCCACGGGCACGATTTCCTGCATCACCGCCGGTGCGGCGTATCAAGTCCGCGGTATCGATCTCGAAGTCACCGGCAAGATCACCGACAAATGGAGCGTGTTCGGCGGTCTCGTGCTGATGAAGTCGGAGGTGACGAAGTCGCTGGTTCCACCGGCCAACACCACGCTTTATTCGTCGAATGTCGGCTTACCGCTTGCCAACATCGCCAACCAGTCATTCACCCTGCTCAGCAAATATCAGGTCGATGATATCTGGGAGGTTGGCGCGCAGGCCGTCTATCGTTCCAAGATGTACGGCGGCACCTTGCTTGCTGCGAACCAGGGCACGTCGCTGCCGAGCTTCTGGCGTTTCGATGCGTTTACGGAGGCCAGGATCACCAAGAACTGGACGTTGAAGTTCTTCGTCAACAACATCTTCAACACGATCTACTACAACGCGCTGTACCAGAGTGCGACGCCGTTCGTGCTCGAAGCTCCGGGCCGCACGGCATCGTTGGTGCTCTCGGCACGGTTCTGATTGTCGAGACAATGCTGATTTGCGTTCCCAATGTGCTGACAAAAGACGATGTGGCGGATTTCCGCCACATCATGGACGAGTGTGCGTGGGAGGACGGCCGCTCGACCGCCGGCGCGCAGTCGGCGCTGGTGAAAAACAACGAGCAACTGCCACCGGACAGCGAAGTTGCGCGCAAGCTCGGCAAGCGTGTGATCTCGGCGCTGACGGCCAATCCGCGGTTCATTTCGGCGGCGATCCCGCTGCAGATCTTTCCGCCGCTGTTCAATCGTTATGCGGCCGCGGACGGGCATCATTTCGGCATTCATGTCGACAATGCCGTGCGCGGCGATCGCCTGACAGGCTTGCGAATCCGCACGGACTTATCGGTCACGCTGTTTCTGGCCGAACCGGATGAGTATGACGGCGGCGAGTTGGTGATCGAGGACAATTACGGTTCGCACGAGATCAAGCTGCCTGCCGGCGATCTCGTGGTCTATCCCGCCTCCAGCCTGCACATGGTCACGCCGGTCACGCGCGGCATGCGCGTCGCGTCGTTCTTCTGGCTGCAGAGCATGATCCGGGATGCTCATGCCCGCAGCCTGATCTTCGATCTGGATACCGCGATACAGGCGCTGGTGGAGCGGCTCGGGCGCGACGATCCCGAGACGGTCAAGCTGACCGGGATCTATCACAATCTGATCCGCAAATGGGCTGAAGTGTAATCGGGCCGGAGTATAACTGGCCGAAGCATAAGCTCGTCGCGGCGGTTTTAATCTGCCGAAAATGATAGCAAGCGCCGGCCCTCGGTCTTCAGCAGTTTCTTCACAGCGCTGGAGGCCGCGATCGTGTCCTGATTGGCATAGGCCTCGTGGTTCTTCTCGATATCGTCGAGCCGATAGAGATAGTTGACCATGAAGCCGGCGGATTCGCGCAGGCCCTTTGGCGAGAGATCGCCGAGCCAGTCGATCCGCTCCAGCCGCGCGCCATTGCCGAGATGGAATCGCGCCACCGAGTCGATCAGCCGGCCCTTGGAGGTACGTGCTTTGAGAAAATAATGCGCCGCCAGCGGTTCCAGGACCGAACGCAGTTGCGTCGCCAGCTCCGCATTCTCGAACCAGTCGGGCTTTTCCAGTTGTTCGAGCAGCGTTCGCTCCTCGTCCGACAAGGGAACGTCGCTGGCCTGCTTGACCCAGTGCATGAAGCCCGGCACCGGCGACAGCGTGACGAAATTCTCCAGCTTCGGCAGCTCGCGCCGCAATTCCTCGACCACCTGCTTGATCAGGAAACTGCCAAAGGAAATGCCGCCGAGACCGCGCTGGGTGTTGGAGATCGAATAGAACACGGCGGTTCGGGCACGCTCGATCGGCACGGGCTGCCTGTCTTCGGCGAGCAGCGGCGCGATTGCTCCGGGAATCGACTCCGTCAGCGCCACTTCAACGAAGATTAATGGCTCGTCGACCAGCGCGGGATGAAAGAAGGCGTAGCAGCGCCGGTCGATCGGATCGATGCGGCGGCGCAGATCGTCCCAGTCGCGGATCTCATGCACGGCCTCGTAGCGAATGATCTTTTCCAGAATGTTGGCCGGCGTCGACCAGTCGATCCTGCGCAGCACGAGAAACCCCCTGTTGAACCATGAGGCCAGCAAATGCACGACGTCGCGGTCGAGCGCGGCGAGCTCCTTGTCGCCGTTCAAATGATCGAGCAGATCGGCACGCATCGCCACGAGATCGCTGGTGCCGCCCGGCGCGCGGTTGAGTCTGCGGATCAGTTCCTGCCGCCGCGGTTCGGAGGCGAAATGCAGATCGCTGGCGTCATCGTCGTTCGGCTGCGCCCGCCAGGTCTCGATCGCTTGCGCCAGTCGTTCGCGGTCCGGACCGTATTTGCGGGCCAGTTCGCCGAAGAACGAGAGCCGGCCGGCGGCGTCGAGATGGTGGTAGCGATCGAGCACCTCGCGCGCCATCGCGGTACCGGAAGCCTCGCCGCGGCCCGATAACAGGGCCTCGCACAGCAGGATCAGGTCGGAAGGGTCCTGCTTGGCGTCGGGCGATCCCACGCGTCCAAGCAAACTGCGGCCGCGCTCGGAGATCGAGGCGAGGAGGTCGGAAAAGAAGGCGTTGCTGCTCATGTCAGAGGGTTATATCCAGCCGGACGGAATTATTACATTGGATTTAAGGCGAAGGGGATCACATTCAAGCGGGCGACGGAAGAGCGGAAATGAGCAGCACGGGTACGATGACTCGTCATGGCCGGGCTTGACCCGGCCATCCATCAGCTTCGAAAAAAAGAGTTTTATGAAGATTGATGGATACGCGGGGCGCAGGCAAGCGAAAGCGACGCCGTCCTTTTGACGGCTATGCCCGCGTATGACGATCAAGATTGTTGAAGCCTCTAATTCATTCCTTCGCCGCAAACTCGGTCGGCGTTTTGCCCGTCACCTGCCGGAAGGCGTGCGAGAACGCCGGGACGCTCGCATAGCCCAAATCCGCGGCAAGTTGCTTGACCGAGACATTGGCGTCCGTCGACAGTTTTTCGATCGCCGCGGCGATCCGTGCGCGCTGGCACCAGCTTTTGAAACTCAGTTGAGTTTCCGATGAAAACAACCGCGACAGCGTCCGCGCCGAGGTGCCGACTTCGCGCGCCAGCGTATCGATCTCGTGCAGCCCGGTGGGATCGCCGAGCACGATTTCCGCCGCGCGCCGGCACCGCGGCTCGTGCGGCAGCGGAATGAAGGTCGCTGAGTCCTCGGCGTGATCCAGTTCCAGCAACGCCAATCTGACCAGCAAGCCGGTCCGATCGGGATCGTTGCGGCCATCGAACAGCGCCAGGATCGTCTCGTGCAACAGACGCGACACCCGTACGACGAATTCGGCATCCAGGCTCGTGCTGCGCTCCTCGCGCTTGAGCCACGCCAGATCGAAATACAGTGTGCGCATTTCGATATCGGCCAGCACGTCGATGGCGTGTTCGGATAGCGCCGGCACCCACACCGCGCGATCCGGTGGCACCAGCCAGCGTCCGCCGGGGGTCGTGACCTGCATGGTGCCGCGCGCGGCGTACACCAATTGCGCCTCGCGGTGCATATGGGGGTCGAGCCGCACGCCCTTCTTGTAATGCCGCGCGACCAGATGAACGCCATCACCCGCGATCGGGCGGCTTCCGCTGATGGCAGCGATTGGCGTTTCGGCGATATTCATTGGCCACATCTCGTCAGGACAAGATCATATAACCCATTTCAGAGCATTGCAGGAATTCCCCGCAAGATCGCTTCAAAAAAGTCCAAGGAATTCCAATGAACAGTCCCGTCCGGGTGATCGGCTTCGTCAACGCCGCGCATTTTATCGACCATTATTCGATGCTGATCTTTGCTGCCGCTGTCATCGTGATGGGGCCGGCGCTCGGCATGGCCTATTCGGAGCTGTTGCCTTACGCCACCCCCGGCTTCATCGCCTTTGGCGCGGGATCGCTGTTGACCGGCTGGCTCGGCGACCGCTGGAGCCGGCGCCATATGATGGTGATCTTCTTTGCCGGGATCGGCGCCTCGATGATCGCGGTCGGCCTGGTGCAGACGCCGCTGCAACTCGGCACGGCGTTGCTCTCGATCGGCCTGTTTGCGTCGATCTACCATCCCGTCGGGACTGCGATGATCGTGTCCTACGCCGACAGTCTCGGGCGCGAGATGGGTCTCAACGGCGTCTGGGGCAATCTCGGCGTTGCGTCATCGGCGCTGGTGACCGGCGTGGTCGGGCAATATCTCGGCTGGCGCTGGGCCTTCATCATCCCCGGCATTGTCACGATCCTGATCGGGGTCGCCTTCATGCGTCTCGTGGTGCATGAGGATCGCTCGGGCTTCAAACAGGCCGCGGCGCAGGCGCGGGTGGCGAAGCAGGATATGTGGCGCGTGATCGTATCGATCCTGATTGTGGTGATCGCGATATCCACCACCTTCAATGCGGTGACGGTAGCATTGCCGAAATTGTTCGCGGAACGGCTGGCCGACCTCACGGCAAGCCCGGCGCTGCTCGGCGTCATCGCGGCCTTTGTCTATGTGTTCGGTGCGATGACGCAATACACCATCGGCAAACTGATCGACCGCTATTCGCTCAAAACCGTCTCGCTGCCGTTGTCGTTCGTGCTGGCGCCGTTTCTGTACATGGCGGCGACCTTGTCGAACCTGCCGCTGATCCTGGCCGCGATCGGCATCGTGATGGGCGCGTTCGGACAAGTGACGGTGAACGATGCGATGGTCGGCAAATACACCAGCGAGGAATGGCGCTCGCGCGCCTATGCAGTGCGTTATTTCGTCGGCTTCACCGCGGCCGGCGCCTCCGTGGGGCTGGTGGCGTGGCTGTACCAGCAGGGCGGCTTCGTCACCATGCTGCATGCGTTCGCGGGATTGTGCCTGCTGGTGATCGCCGCGGCGATCATCCTGCCGACCGAAATCAAGGTGCCGGTGGCGGGCGCGAATTAAGTTTGCGATGCGCGCTTTTTGAAGCGCGCATCGCAAATGCGATTCAATTTGGAGTCGTGCCGGACAGCACCGTCTTCAGGAGGTGTGGGGCTGTGAGGTAGCTCACACACAACGCATTGGCGCGGATGTTAATAAGCTGCCATCATGCAATGATATTCATTGCGACGGAGGTGTTGTGATGCGCCGTTTCCTTTTTCGCGATTTCTTTTTGCCATCCTCGCTGTTGCTTTTGTTCCAGGTCTGCGCCGCGCCTGCCGCGTTGGCGGAAAACCGCGTAGCCCTCGTGATCGGCCAGTCGGCCTACCGCGCCGTGCCGGCGTTGCCTAACGCCGCCAATGACGGCAAGCGAATGACCGAGCTGCTCGGCAATGCCGGCTTCGAAGTTACCGCCGCGCCCGATCTGGCGCAGAACGACATGCGCCAGGCCGTCAGTGATTTCGCGGCCAAGGTGGCGGCGAGCGGACCCGATACCGTCGCGCTGGTATTTTACGCCGGTCACGGGCTGCAGATCGACGGCGAGAATTATCTGGTGCCGGTCGATGTCGATCCGAAACGTGAAGCCGATATTCCGTTGCAGGCCGTGCGGCTCAACGATCTCATGAACACCTTGGCTGCGTTGCCGACGCGGATGCGTGTCCTGATGCTGGATGCCTGCCGCAACAACCCGTTCCCGGCGCTCAACAAGACCGCAGGCCATGGGCTCGCGATCATCGATACCAAGTCCGGCGCATCCGGCTGGTTCATTTCGTTTTCCACGTCGCCGGGCGCGGAAGCGGAAGACGGTGACGGCGACAACAGTCCGTACACCAAGGCGGTGCTCTCGGTCGTGAAAGAGCCGAACCTTCCGATCGAGGAAGCTTTCAAGCGCGTCCGCGTCTCGGTGAATCAGGCGACCGATGGCCGGCAGGTTCCCTGGGAAAGCTCGTCGTTGACTTCAGACTTCAGGTTCTTCGGCGACAAGGGTGCCGGCCAGAGCATGGCCGGGCCGAAGCCGACGACAGCGCGCAGTGTCGACGATTGGCGCAAGGATCTCACGGGCAAGGAACCGAAGGATGCCTACGATCTGGTGATCGCGGATGACTCGGTCGCGGCCTATGAAGCCTTCACCAACGTATTTGCGCAGTCGTCCTACACCCCGCGGGTGCGCTCGCTGCTGGACCGCCGGCGCGAGATGCAGGCGTGGGCAAACGCGGTCGCGACCAACACGGGCTCGTCGTTCAATGCATTTCTGGCGAGCTATGGCAGCAGCGATCTGGCCGCTACCGCGCGCAAGATGGAAGAACGCGTGCGTAACCGTTCGCTCGGCGTCAGTGCCGCGCTGTTGCAGCCGACCAACGTCGCGCTGGGGCCGACCTGCCCCTGCAGCATCACGCCGGCGACACCGCCGGTGCTCAAAAAAGTGGAGCCGGAGCCGCGGACGAGGAACGTCGAAAAGAAGCGTCCCGACAGGAGGCACGCCGAAGAAGCTCCGCCGAAGCGCAAGCCGCGGCCTGCGGTCTATTATGAGGAAGAAGAGGAAAGCAGCCCGTCCTCGAATTACAGCTCGCCGGTCGGAGTTGGAGGCTACGTTGGTGGCTTTGGCGGCGGCGGCGGAGGTTATGGTGGCAACGGTGGTTATGGTGGCGGTGGGCGCGGAGGTGGTGGCGGCGGCCGGCGATAGTCAGGGTTTTCCAGACGACGTCTCGATGGCCTAAATCTTGAATGCTGAACGCACGAGCTCAGACAGCGTCCTTGTGTCGTGAGGTTCAGTATGGATATGCCATCGAGTGCGCCGGTCGGCGGCCTGGTTGATCGCGCGGTTTCCGATGCCAGTCTCGTTGGCGCGGGTCTCAGTCCATCCGAGGCGTTAAAAGATCAGCCCAAATATGTGCATCACGCCGGCAGTCCCGGGTTTTTGGCGCTGACGGCGCTCGGTGTCGTGTTCGGCGATATCGGCACCAGTCCTCTTTATGCCTTTCAGGTCGCGCTGACCGGCATCGGCCATCCCGTTCCGGCGCCGGCGGACGTTCTCGGGATCGTCTCGCTCATTCTTTGGGCGCTGACCATGATGGTGTCGCTCAAATATGTGGTCTTCGTGCTGCGCGCCGACAATGACGGCGAGGGCGGCATCCTGGCATTGCTGTCGCTGGTCGGCGCGGAGCAGGTCGCCAATGGCAACCGGCTGCCGGCGCTGGTGCTGCTGGGCGTGATCGGCGCATCCTTGCTTTACGGCGACGGCGTGATCACGCCGGCGATCTCGGTGCTGTCGGCGATGGAAGGATTAAAGCTGGTCGCACCGGCGTTTGAGCATTTCATCGTGCCGGCGACGATTGCGGTTCTGATCGGCCTGTTCGTGATCCAGCGTTATGGCACCGGCGGCATCGGCAAGCTGTTCGGCCCGATCATGGTGGTCTGGTTTGTGGTTCTTGGCGGGCTCGGCGCTGCCAACATCTTCATGGCCCCCGCCATTCTGGGTGCGATCAATCCCGCGGAAGCCGCGCGGTTTTTAGTCGCCGATCCCAAAGTTTCTTTTGTCGTGATCGGCGCGGTGTTCCTGGCGCTCACAGGCGGCGAGGCGCTCTACGCCGATATGGGCCATGTCGGCGCCACCGCGATCCGCCGGGCGTGGTTCGGTCTGGTGCTGCCGGCATTGCTGTTGAATTATTTCGGGCAGGGCGCGCTGATCCTGGCCGATCCCGCCGCGGCCGATAATCCCTTTTACAAACTGGCACCAAGCTGGGCGCTGATCCCGATGGTGGTGCTGGCGACGTTCGCGACCATCATCGCCTCGCAGGCGCTGGTCTCCGGCGTATTCTCGCTGACCCGGCAGGCCATGCAGATGGGACTGTGTCCGCGCGCCAAGATCATCCCGACATCGGTCGACGAGGCCGGCCAGATCTATGTGCCCGCCGCCAACTGGCTGTTGATGACGGGCACGTTGCTGACTGTCGTTCTGTTCCGGTCGTCGGAAAATTTAGCCGCCGCCTATGGCATCGCGGTGTCCGGCACCATGCTGATCACCACGATCTTGCTGTATCGGGTCGCGGTGACGCGCTGGCAATGGACGCCCGCGATCGCGATCCCCATCATTGTGGTGTTCGGTGCGATCGACGCGACCTTCCTGGTTTCGAATTCGATCAAGATCGTCGAAGGCGGCTGGTTTCCGCTCATCGTCGGCACTCTCATTGCATCGCTGATGCTGTCCTGGCGCAAGGGCGCGTCGGTGGTGCGGCATCGTCTCCAGGAGATGTCGATGCCGCTCAAGCAATTTCTCGAATATGCCGACACCACCTGTATCGGCCGGGCGCCGGGCATGGGGGTATGGCTGACAAAGGTCGAGCACGGCGCCTCGCCGATGCTGCTGCGCCATATCGAGCACAACAGGGTGTTGCATGCGACCGTGGTGCTGCTGACCTTCGTATCGGATCGCCGGCCGCGGGTGCCGTTTCACGAGCGCCATTCGGTGCACCGTCTCGGCCACGGCTTCTACCGAATCCAGGTCAGGCTCGGCTTCATGCAGACGCCGGATATTCCGCTCAGCCTGATCAATTGCAACCGGCTCGGCTTCGATGCGGATCTGGACCACAAGAATTACTACATCGCGCATGAGACCATCGTTCGCAAGGAAGAAGGATCGGCGATGGATCCCGTGTCGTTTGCGATTTTCTCCTTCCTCAACCGGATCGCGAGCCGCGCGCCCGATTTCTTCAAGATCCCGCACGACGCCATCATCGAGGTCGGCTTCCGGGCGGATATCTGAAATCGCCGCTGCCGCGGCTGGTGGTGCCGCATGGGGACGGTACTACCGGGCAGTTTCTGGTGCGTGCGCGGCAGCAAATGCGCAGGCGTCTCGATCCGGCACAGACGAATCAGTTCGCTTCCGGCATGCTGCTTGCATTCATTAAGCCGATATTTCCCTCCGCTTTTCGCGGATTGCGCAGCAACAGGAGGCCCCAATGACCATTATGGCCACGGCGCCGGTCGTCGGTATCGAGCGTCCCAGGATCAATTCCATCGTGTTCGCGAGCGCACTCGGAACCGTCATCGAATGGTATGATTTCCTGATCTACGCCACCGCGGCAACGCTGGTGTTCAACAAGGCGTTCTTCCCGACCTTCGATCCGCTCGCAGGGACATTGGCGGCGCTCGGCAGCTACGCCGTCGGCTTTCTGGCGCGGCCGCTCGGCGGCGCGCTGTTCGGTCATTTCGGCGATCGGCTTGGCCGCAAATCCATGCTGGTGCTGACGCTGTTCATCATGGGGCTCAGCACCTTCTGTATCGGGCTGTTGCCGACCTATGCCTCGATCGGCGTGTTCGCGCCGATCCTGCTGATCGTGTTGCGCCTGATCCAGGGCATCGGCCTTGGCGGCGAATGGGGCGGCGCTTCGCTGATGGTGCTGGAGCACGCGCCGACCGACAAACGCGGTTTCTATACGAGCTTCGTGCAGATCGGATTTCCGATCGGGCTGGTATTGGCCACCCTGATGTTCACCCTGGTCAGCAAATTGCCCGAGGCCGATTTCGCGGCCTATGGCTGGCGGATTCCGTTCCTCGTCAGCGTCGTGCTGCTCGCCGTCGGAACTTTCGTGCGATCCCGGATACCGGAGACGCCGGTATTCGAAGGGCTCAAGAAGCGCGACGGCCTGTCGAACAATCCGGTCGGCGAAGCCGTCGGCAAGAACGGGAAAATGTTTCTGATCGCTGTCGGGTTGAAGCTCTCCGAAGTTTCCTGGGTCTACATGCTCACGGTGTTCGTCGTCGGCTATGCGACCGGCAAGCTCGGCCTGCCGAAGCCGATGATGCTCGATGCGGTGTTGTATGCCGCGTTGCTCGAACTGATCAGCCTGCCATTGTTCGGCTGGCTGTCCGACAAGATCGGGCGGCGGCCACTGTATATTCTCGGCGCGCTGTTCACCATCGTGTTCGCCTTCCCGCTGTTCTGGATGGTGGAGAGCAAGAGCACCGCGCTGATTTTCACCGCGATCATGATCGCGATGAATTTCGGCCACGGCATGATGTTCGGGCCGGAATCCTGCTACTTCCCCGAACTGTTCGGCTCCCGCGTCCGCTACAGCGGCGCGTCCTTTGGATTTCAGGTTTCCGCGGCGATCGGCGGCGGCTTCGCGCCGATCATAGCGACCGCGATGGTCGGATATCTCGGCGGCACCACCGGCGTGTCGATCATGATGATCGTGCTGGCGCTGATTACGCTGGCGGCCGCGCTCGCGGCGCACGAGACCAAAGGCGTTCCGCTGAAGGAATGAAGCGGGTGCAGTTTGGCATTTTCATCTATGACGGCGTCGAGCCGATTGATCTCGCGACCTTCGGGGTGCTGTCGATGGCGCGCCGGATCGCGCCGGAGATTGCGATCTGCACCATTGCGCCCCATGCCGGTCCGGTCGCGCTCGCCAACGGGCTGAAGGTCACGGCTGACTTCGGCATCGACAATGCGCCGCCCTGCGATCTGGTCATCGTCACCGGCGGTCCCGGCTGGACCGCACAGGCGCAGACGCCCGCGACGCTCGATTACATCAGGCGGGTTCATGCCTCGCAGCGTATCGCATCGGTATGCACCGGCGGCATGATCCTGGCGGCGAGCGGTGTGCTCGACAACGGTCCGGCGACCACCAAACGCGAGGTCGTGCCGCCCGAGACTTCGCCGATCGAGGTGATGCGCGCGACCTATCCGCAGATCGACGTGCGCGAGACGATGCTGGTGGACACGGGAACGGTCGTGACCGGCGGCGGGGTCTCACTCTGCATCGATACCACGTTGCATCTGATCGCCGATATGCTCGGCCAGCAGGTCGCGGATGAGACCGCCCGGATCATGGAATATCAGCGGGCGTGGCGCGCCAATCGCGAGGGCTTTGCGCCGGTTCTGATCGCCGAATAGCGCGCGCCTGCAGGCTAGTCGCGTCCGTCGTCAGGATTCCCTTGTCGTGGCGGTATACTGCCATTCAACGCCGAGGCTCGCATCGGGCGATTGTTTCGCACGGGTCAATTTGACCGAAAGGAAGGCCGCGGTGCAGGCGAACGCCACGATGACAACGATGAGCGCAAGCTCTTTACGGGTCCACGATGCTGAGGTCATTGCCGTCACTCCCATTCCGGTGCGCGTAGGAATAGGGGTGGGCTGTGCTGATTTATGTGATTAAAGTCACAATCCCGCGACTTGCTGGAAAATGGCGGGCCGGTCGGCGAAAGCCAGCTTTCAACAACCGTCGCAATCCTTCACAATAGCGGCTGAAAGCTCGACACTGATAACGAGCTGTGGGAGCAACAAGCCATGTCCAATCTTTCCTTGCCGCGCATTGCCGGCCTTATCCTGGGTGTTTCAATGATGATGTCGGGTTCCGCGAGCGCTGATGCGCTGAAGGATCAGTTGTTTCCTACCGGCAAGCTGCGGGTAGCGATCGGAATCAGCGCAGCAGGCGGCGCGTACTGGTCCACCAAGACCGAAACCGGCGGCTATGCCGGCGTCCCGGTCGATCTCGGCAAGGCGATGGCCGACCAGCTCGGCGTCCCCGTCGAATATGTCGCCTACCAGAATTCGGGATTGATCACGGACTCGGTCGGTACAGGCGCCTGGGACATCACCTGGCTGCCCAAGGACGCCGAGCGCGAGGCGAAAATGTCGTTCGGGCCGATCTATGAGGTCACCGAAGCCACCTATATCGTCAAGGCAGGCTCGACCATCACGAACTTTGCGACCCTCGATCAGCCCGGCGTCAAGGTCGTGGCAGTCAATAACACCACCACCATGCGAGGTGCGGTCGCGCATTTGAAGCAAGCCAAGGTCACGGGCTATCAGACCTATGACGAGATCTTCAACCTGCTCAAGAACGGCGAGATCGATGCCTTTGCGCTGTCGCGCGACCAGCTCACGGCGTTGTCGAAGAAGATTCCCGGCACGCGCGTGCTGGATGAAACCTTCAAACAGACCGTGACCGCGATCGCAGTGCCGCTGGGCCGTCCGCAGGCGCTGGAATATGCGACCAAGTTCATGAACGAAGCCAAGACCAGCGGCCTGTTGCGCAAGGCATTCGATAATAACGGGTTGAAGGACACGCCGCTGCGGGCGCAGTAAGAGGCGTTCTGATCTTCACTTCTCTTAGGGGAGAGGTGGGATTGCATCGCGCCTCACGCAGCGGATCGCATTCTGTCTTGGGCCTGTCTGATGTCGCGGGCGGGCGACATACCGAATAGACGGCCATATTCGCGGGTAAATTGCGTCACGCTCTCATAACCGACGGTATAGGCGGCGCTGCTTACCGTCGCGCCGTCGGCCAGCATCATCCGGCGTGCCTCGATCAACCGCATCTGTTTCTGGAATTGCAGGGGCGTCAGCGAGGTGATCGCGCGGAAATGCTCGTGAAAGGACGAGATGCTCATGCCGGCAGCCTCCGCCAGACATTCGAGTCGCAAGGGCTTCGCGTAATTCTCGCGGATGATGGATACGGCTCGACCGATCCGCTGCGCATGGCCGTTTGTCACGCCAAGGCCGCGGATGGCGGTGCCATGCCGGCCACTCATCAGCCAGAAATGCAGTTCGCGGAATAATTGACGATGCAAGACGGCCAGAGATGCCGGGCGATCAAGCAGACGCAAAAGCCGCAATGCCGTGTCTGCTACATCGGCCTCGGTAGCATCGACGTGAACGGAAGAAGTTACGGCCGCCGCAGGCGCGGGAGAGCCCATGTCGACCATCAGCCCCTCGATGATGGCCGCGTCGAGGTCAAATACGATTGAAAAATAAGGAGCCGCAACAGATGCCCGAGTGATTTGGCTAACGGTCGGAATATCAGCCGCGATCACCAACGACTCTCCGGCGCCGAAATCGAGACTTTCGCTACCCAGGGTGACGCGCTTGTTACCTTGCAGGAGCAGCGCAACCAGCGGCTTTGAGACCGCATATTGCAAGGCGGTTGGTCCCATCTCCCGAATAATCGTCAGCCCCGGGATCGGCGTAAAGGAGGTCACGTCGCGCGTGAGGTTCACCTCGGCATGATGGCGTACAATATCGACTAAGGCGGCACTCATGCCTTCCAGCTTAGGTCGCGTGGGTCCGCTTGCACAAGGCTATACTGGCAAATTGGGCAAGAATTTGCACGCGTTATGAGCGTCAGATCGGCTCCGTTCGTAGAAATAGGCAACAATCACCGATGTTCTGGCAACTTCGGTCTCAAGTTTGCTGATGATGTTTCGGCCATCGAAACACTTGATCCAGGAGATGACCGATGAGCACGATTTCTCTCGTCACCGGCGCCAGCAGGGGCCTCGGGCGCAACACGGCCCTTAGCATCGCGCGTCACGGCGGCGACGTCATCATCACCTATCGCAATGGCGCGCAGGAGGCGCAATCCGTCGTCGCAGAGATCGCTGCGATCGGCCGCAAGGCCGTTGCCCTGCCGCTGGACGTGAGCGCCATCGCGCGCTTTCCTGCTTTCGCGCAGAACGTCCGATCGATCCTCGCCTCCGAGTGGGCGCGCGACAGCATCGACCATCTGGTCAACAATGCGGGCCAAGGCGAAATGGCCGGCATTGCCGAAACGACCGAGGCGCAGTTCGACACGCTCTTCGACACGCATGTCAAAGGTGTTTTTTTCCTGACCCAGGCGTTGCTGCCGATCATCGCCGATGGCGGCCGCATCGTGAATTTCTCGTCAGGCCTGACCCGCATATCCTTTGCAGGATTTTCCGCCTATGCGGCGGCCAAAGGGGCTGTTGAAATTCTTACCCTCTACATGGCAAAGGAACTGGCCAGCCGCGGGATCACCGCGAATACGGTGGCGCCTGGCGCAATCGAGACCGATTTCCTTGGTGGCGCGGTACGCGACATGCCCGACCTTAACAAGCAATTCGCTGGCATGACCGCGCTCGGCCGGGTCGGCATGCCCGACGACATCGGACCGATGGTTGCGAGCTTGCTCGGCCCCGATAATCGCTGGGTTACCGGCCAGCGCATTGAAGTATCCGGTGGCCAAGTTATCTAGCTAATCGTCTGCGCTGCCTCCGGGCCCGGCCATCGAAGAGCAAGAAAAGAGAAGTCCCATGGAAAACGCGAACTGCGTCGAGAGAATTTACATCCTCGATGGGGGATTGGCCAAGGTCGACGATGGATCGATCTATTCGCCGGGCATCAATGTCGGCGTTCCGATGACGTTAAGCTGCAACGCCTATCTCATTCGCCATCCGGAAGGCTGGCTGCTTTGGGACACAGGTACGGCCGATGAGATGACAAAACAGCCGGAGGGGAGGGTCGTCGCTCACGGCATCAGGGGTGTCGTGAGAACGACCATTGCGTCGCAACTTGAAAGTATCGGCGTTGCTCCCGACGAGATTGATCGACTCGTGCTGTCGCACGCCCATTACGATCATGTCGGCAACTGCCGTCTATTTCCAAAGGCACGATGGATTGCCCAGAAGGCGGAACGCGACGCCATGTTCGGCCCAAATCCGGAAGAATTCGGATATGTCCGCGAGCTCTATGAGACGTTGGGTGGAAATCCGACTGAAATCGTCGAGGGTGATCACGACATTTTCGGCGATGGCTCCGTACGCCTCATCTTCACGCCTGGGCACACGCTGGGCCATTGCTCGCTACTAGTGCGGCTGCCGGAGACCGGCCCAATCATCCTCAGCGGAGACGTTGCTCATAATCGCGAGAATTTCCGTCTTCGTCGTATCCCGACCTTTAATGCCGATCACGCCGCTACGGTAGCGTCGATGGACCGGGTAGACGCGCTCGTGCGAGAGCTGGACGCCGGTTTCTGGATTAATCACGACACCGAGCAAAACGGGACTTTGGCCCATGCCCCTCGATGGGTCGTGTGACGGATTCCAGGTTGCGCAGGGCCACTTATGGCACTTAACGGACCTGGCGCTCTAACCTGGCATCTTCCGCTTTCGGAGCGGAAGCGGAGACGCCGGCGTTCGCTGCGCTGCAGCTTTACTTCGTCGCCGGGATCGGCTCCAGGCCGCTCTTGATGATGGTGGGAGTGGCGGCCGGAGAGCCGAGGAATTTGATCAGCGCCTTAGCGGCGTCAGGTTCTTTCGACACGGTGGCAATGCCGGCCGAGAAGATCGTGATCTTCTGCAAATCCGCCGGCAGCGGTCCGACGATATCGACGCCTGCGACGGGGAGCATCTCGCTGAGCTGCTGCATGCCGATCTCGGCCTCGCCATGGGCCACGATCTCGGCAACTGGTGTTGCCGGAATTTTCCTCGCCTTGTCCTTCATCGCGTCTGCAATACCGAGCTTTTGAAACATTTCGGTCGAGACGTAGACGCCGCTGGCGCTATCGGAATAGGCCACCGTCTTCGCCGCCAACAGCGCGCGCTTGAGGGATTCAGAGGAGCTGATGTCGGGCTTCGGCGCGCCTGACTTGACGCAGATGCCGATCGGCGATTTCACCAGATCGACGCGGCTGTCGGCGCTCGCCTTGCCCTTCTTGATCAGATCCTCCAGCGCATAACCGACCAGGATCAGGACATCGGCCGGTTCGCCGCGATCGAGGCGCATCGGGATCGCGTTGGTGGTCGTGCCCATCGAAGGTCCGTAAGAGGTGATCACCTTGTTGCCGGTCTGGCGCTCGAATTCCGGCACCAGCGCGTTAAAGGCCGCGGTCAATCCGCCCGAAATCATCACCCGGACCTCGGCTGCGCCAGCGGAGCCGGCCAGCGACAAGGCGGCGACAAAGCCCAGCGCGAGGCTGCGGATAGTTGCGGATATTCTCATGATGATTTCCTCCAGGGACGGCTCTTGATCGGCCGCACTATTACGGGAGGGATCGTATCTGGCCAAGGGGGATTAGCCTAGGACTGCTTCATCCACGCGGTCATTCCGGACGGTCCGCCACGCGGACCGATCCGGAATCTCGAGCAGGTGTACGAGGACACGTCCTCTAGATTCCCCGATGTGCAATTGCACATCTGAGGTTCGCGTCTTCGACGCGCCCCGGAATGACGCAAGAGCTCACGAATTAACATGCACGAAATCCCGCAGCAGCGGATAGATCTCGTTGTTCCAGCGCCGGCCGCTGAAGACACCGTAATGGCCGACGCCGGCCTGCATGTGATGCACCTTGCGATAGGCGCGCACACCCGTGCAGAGATCCTGCGCCGCCAGGGTCTGGCCGATCGAGCAGATGTCGTCCTTTTCGCCCTCGACCGTCATCAGGCCCATGCGCTTGATCGAGGCCGGATTCACCGGACGGCCGCGGTACATCAATTTGCCCTGCGGCAGCAGATGCTCCTGAAACACGTCGCGGATGGTCTCGATGTAGAACTCCGCCGGCAGATCCATCACGGCGAAATATTCGTCGTAGAAGGTCTTGATGGTCTCGGCCTTCTCGACCTCGCCCTTGGCCAGATGGTCGGCAAGATCGACATGGGACTTGATGTGGCGCTCGAGATTCATCGAGACGAAAGCGGTGAGCTGGATGAAGCCGGGATAGACCTGCCGGAACGCGCCCTTGCATTGAAACGGCACGTAATTGATCAGGTTCTCCTCGAACCATTTCAGCGGCTTGCTCTTGGCGAATTCGTTCACTTTGGTCGGCTGGATGCGGGTGTCGATCGGGCCGGCCATCAGGGTCAGCGTGGCCGGGCGGGCGGGGTGATTGTCCTCCGACATGATCGCCGCGGCCGCGAGTGCCGACACGGAGGGCTGGCAGATCGCCACCATATGCGCGCGCGGGCCTAACTGGTCGAGAAAGGTGATGAGGTGCTCGGTATATTCGTCGAGCCCGAATTTGCCTTCATCAGGCGGAATGTCGCGCGGGTTATGCCAGTCGGTGATGTAGACGTCATGATCCTGCAGCAGGGTTTTGACCGTGCCGCGCAGCAGCGTCGCGAAGTGGCCGGACATCGGCGCGACCAGCAGCAGGCGCGGCTGTTCCGGTGAATTTTCCTTCTTGAAGTGCAGCAGCGAGCCGAACGGCGTCGCGTAGGCGATTTCCTCTGATACCGCCAGTTCCTGATTGCCGACCATCACCTTGTCGATGCCGTACGGTGGACGCGTATAGGTGAGGGAGGTGCGCGAGATCAGCTCCAGGGCGGCGGCGAGCCGTCCGAACAATTTGTCGGACACGCCCTGGGGGACCAGGTTGAGATAGCGCAGCGCCGACGCAGCGCCGGTCCGCCACGGCGCGGTCAGATCCATATGGTTCTGGTAGGCTTGATACATCATCGACATCATCCGGAATCCGCCCCTGGCACCTAATGTTGCTATGCAATATTGAAGCCAAAGAAGAGTCAAATAGCCTCTGAAACTGGCACGTCGCTTGCTGATTAACCGCCATAACCCGGTATGAATCGGGTGAAGCGTAAACAATGGGCACCTGGTGGGGCGCTTCGGCGAGAAGCGGTATCCGGCGGGTGCTGTCGGGCGTTCAGGCGTAAGGGAAAAGCCATATGGCGAAAGCGACACTGACCATCAGCAGCAAGAATTATTCGTCCTGGTCGCTGCGCGGCTGGCTGCTGACCAAGTTTTCCGGGCTGGAGTTCGACGAAATCGTTACCGCGCCCGATGACGCCTCGGCGCGGGCTGAAATCCTGCTGCTGTCGTCCTCCATTCTGGTGCCGTGTCTGCGGCACGACGGCGCCACCGTCTGGGATACGCTGGCGATCGCCGACTACCTCAACGAAGTGATGCCGAATGCCGGCCTGCTGCCGGCGGACCGTATTCACCGCGCCCATTGCCGCTCGATCTGCGGTGAAATCCATTCCGGCTTCACCACGCTGCGGGCGTCGCTGCCGGTCAATCTGAAGGGGCATTTTCCCGGTTTCAAGATCTGGTCGCGCGCCCAGGCGGATATCGATCGGGTCTGCACGATCTGGCGCGAGTGTCTGGCGATGTCGGGCGGTCCGTTTCTGTTAGGCCAGCGCTCGATGGCGGATGCCATGTACGCACCGGTGGTGACCCGCTTCATGACCTATGATGTGAAGCTGGAGCCGCGCCTGAAGGAGTATGCCGACATGATCATGGCGCTCCCGGAAATGCAGGAATGGATCGAAGCCGCCAAGGCCGAGCCCGCCGACATCGAAGAGCTTGAGGTTGAATATTAGGCAGTACTAGCCATCGGCTGCCTGTTTGAAGGGCTCAAGCCGCGGGCACGTCTTGCTTAACTTCGGATCACGCAGGGCTTCGATAAGGCCCTTCGCGGCGCACCGGCCGTAGGCTGCGAAAAATCGCGTGACCGAAATTCCAACCGGCGTCCAAGAGCTTCGCCGTTTTCATAACCGCGATCTGCAAAATTGCCGCGGTGCAGCGCGGCTGGCGTGATTTTCGCATAGCACCACTGGGTTGTGAACGCGGCAATTTCGGCTGCCAAAATATTGGACGCTGCGCCGTCGCGGCCGAAACGCAGAGATTGGAGGGTGCCATGAATATGCATGCCGCAGTCGATCCCAAATGGCTTGGCCTTGCTCACCCGAACGGCGATCCGCTTCACCTGAACAACAAGAACTTCGTCGCCATCGATCGCAACCGGGATGCGTCGTACGAGGCGACCTATCGCCCGCAGGCGCTCTACAACCGGGTGAACGAAGGCTTTCATGCCAACAACGAAACCTTCCTGCTCCACGAGGTCGCGACAAATCTGCCGATTTACCGGCCCGACACCGGCCCCACCGATTTCCATCTTCACCTTCCGCCGGGAGGCTTTCAGTTGGTGCTGGTTACGTCGGGCATGTTTACCTTCGATTACGACGGCCGCTACTACGCCGTCAGCCCTGGCGCGGTGATGCTGCAGAGCGCGATCGTTCATCGCCAACTCTTTTACACCTGGTCAGGATTGTCGACTGAAGAGAATCTGAAAACGCCGCAGACGGTGGTGCCGGATCCGATTTCCATGGGCTATTCCGGCAAGTTTCTTGAAGCCTTCATTACCGATCCTACGACCTTCCCCAACCCGACGGTGGTGGGTCCGGATGCCATCAACGAAGCGGAAACGCCGCGCGTGGCCTGGAGCCATCCTTTGCATGATCGTCCGGCCGATGCCGGCTTCTGGCTTCAGGATCCGCTGGAGCTGGAAGCGCTCTACAAGCCGTTGCCGGCTGGTACGCCCATCAAATCCGCCGGGCCGGTTTATGTACGCGACATCGGGATCGAAATTCCGAGCGGCCGTTTGACCACGGGCCATATCATCGCGACCGATCCGCGTGGCCATTCGCTGCTGCCGAAGAGCGTATCGGCGACGGCGGATATGGCCTTTCTCGAAAAGGGCGAGGTCGTTATCTACCGCGTCATTCGCGGCAGTGCCGAATTCAAGAACAGCGCCGGTGAGAATTTTGAACTTGCGACCGGCGACACGGTGACGGCGGGCAAGAACACGATCGATCTCGTGGGGATGGGTGAGAATACGCAAATCCTCCGGCTCGGCCTGCTGAAAGGCATCGAGAATCTTCGTAGCTGGACGCCGACGCAGCGTGACGAAATTGACGGCCTGGCCGGTCAGATCATCACCGGGAAGGATGTCCGTCCGCTGCGCACCGAAGGAAAGCCGGTCGGCTATTTGTACGAGTAAGCGCTGTTAACGTTTGAAGCCGGGGCCGGCGACGCCGCCGATCCGGATGGTCTGGATATGGTGCGATCCCTGACAAGCTCGCCGATATCTAGCCGTGAACAGCGGCGTACAGGCTGCTTCGGCTGATTCGGGCGCGATTCGTTCCATCGGCGTTCCGAACCTTAAGACAAACCTTCATAGTCAGGCGATAGCGCCGGCTTCCGTTGCATTTTGGCACAGCGGCAATGCCGCCGCGCCGACTTGCGTGGATATGAATCAGCGCCGCACGCGCCAGCCGACCACGGTTGCCTCGACCGCGCCGCCCGACTCGTGATTGCGCCAGACGCCATCGATGAAGCGGCACGGGAACGGCAGTTGATAGGTGCCGCTATGATCCTCGCACAGCACCTGCACCGGCTGATCCGGCGGCGGTTGTCCTTCGCCGTTGAATTCCGCCAGCCGTCGTTCACGCGTTGCCATTCAAATTTTCTCCGTCAGGGCGCGCCGGACGCGCCATCATATTTTTTATATCCGGCATCCCGCCGGCATTCCTGGCCAGGATGCACTCGATAAAACCTCAACGCGCGAATGAGGTTTCAGTGTGGTATCGTCAACATCTCGCAACAATTTGACCGCGATGAGCACCGTTTCAATGAGGATATTGATGATAGACCGAATTGCTCTCGTTGCATCTGTGCTTTCAGGGGTTTGTGCGCTGACATCGGTGGAGACCTGCGCGCAGGACGTTCCCGGTATTGAGATCTGCACCGTCGAAAAGACCATGGAGCGCCGCACCAGTTGCCTGCAGAGCAATGTCGATTTCCTGCAGAAGACCATCGTCAAACTCAGCGCCGACCATGCGCAGAAGCTCGATGCCGCGAACCGGCAGATCGAGGGTTTGAAGAGTACGGTCGTCGGTTTGCAGAAGATTGTCGATGATCTGCAGACGGCGCAGAAGAAATCGGCGGAGGATCAGAAGAAGAAAGCGGATGGAGCGCCGGGGAAGGATGGTGCGCCGGCGGTGAAGGAAGGCGCGAAGTAGTAGTTTGGCTCTCCGTCATTCCGGGGCGATGCGAAGCATCGAACCCGGAATCTCGAGATTCCCCGATGTGCAATTGCACATCTGAGGTCTGGTGCTTGCGCACCATCCCGGAATGACGGGATAGATAGCAGCGGATGCGGACTGCGCGCTGGGTTCCATCCCCCCTAAACCAACCAGCGCAAGGACTGTCAAATGACGCGCGCGCAAACAAGTCACACTGCGCGTGCTTCGAATGAAGGCCGTTGTTCATGAATCCAGCCCAGAAGGCGCTCTGGTTTATCGAAAGCCATCTGGCCGAGGCTTTGACTCTCGACGAGGTCGCGGCGATCGGTGGCGTCTCGCGCTTCCACATGGTGCGGGCGTTCGCCGCCGCGACGGGGTTGTCGGTCATGCGCTATGTGCGTGCCCGGCGCCTTAGTGAAGCGGCGCGGGCGCTCGCGAGCGGTGCGCCCGATATCCTGACCTTGGCGCTGGATGCGGATTACGGCTCTCACGAAGCATTCACCCGCGCGTTCCGCGACCATTTCGGGGTGACGCCCGAAGCGGTCCGCAGCGCCAAGCGTCTTGATCATATCAAGCTTCAGGAGCCGATCCCCATGGACTCAACCCTCACGGACAGTCTGCAGCCGCCGCGTTTTGAAACCAGCAAGCCGCTGCTGATCGCCGGCCTCAGCGAGCGCTACAATCACGAGAACGGTGCCGGCATTCCCAACCAATGGCAACGCTTCCACCAATCGGTCGGGAACATTCCCGGCCGGATCGGGGCTGTCGCGTATGGCGTGTGTTGCAATGGCGACGATGCCGGAAATTTCGATTACATCGCGGGCGTCGAGGTGTCCGATTTTTCGGATTTGCCGCGCGAGTTTTCCAGCGTCCGCATTCCCGAACAGCGCTATGCGGTATTCGTTCACAGCGAACATATCTCGACGGTGCGCCGCACCATCAACACGATCTGGAATCACTGGCTGCCGGCATCCGGATTGAAGATCGCCGACGCGCCTAATTTCGAGCGCTACGACGACAAATTCGATCCGCTCACCGGCAATGGCGGATTGGAGATTTGGGTGCCGGTGCGGGACTGAAGGTAAAGTGCGTAGGATGGGTAGAGCGAAGCGAAACCCATCACCTTCTTTGTGCGATAATTGATGGGTATCGCTTCGCTCCACCCATCCTACGGGAATCTCGGTCGCCGCAGGGCAGCCCTGCGCGGTCCAATCATCCCCGTGCTTGCTTGGCAAGCGAGATCGACTTTGTCATAACATTGCGCAACGAACTATTGCGCAATGCGGAATCCGCGGCGCTGAAGAAGACTGCCGGAGGATTCCATGCCGAACGTGCGCGTTCTCGCCACCGATCTTGAATTCCCGGAAGGGCCGGTGGTGATGCCGGACGGATCGGTGGTGCTGGTCGAAATCCGCGGCCGGCGGCTGACGCGGGTATGGCCTGATGGGCGCAAAGAGATCGTCGCGGAAATTCCCGGCGGCCCCAATGGCGCGGCGATCGGGCCCGACGGCAAATGCTACATCGCCAACAATGGCGGCTTCAGCTGGATTGCCTCGCGCGGCACCATGATGCCGGCTGGGCCGGCGCCGCATGAATATATCGGCGGATCGATCCAGCGCGTCGATCTCGTATCGGGCAAGGTCGAAACCCTGTTCGATAAATGCGGCGAGCATCCGCTGAAGGGGCCGAACGATCTGGTGTTCGACAAGCACGGCGGGCTCTGGTTCACGGATCTGGGCAAGCGCCGCGCGCGCGACCTGGATGTCGGCGCGTTCTATTACATGAAGCCCGGTGGCAGCGAAGTGGTGGAAGGCCATTTCGGCATGCTCCCGGCCAATGGCATCGGGCTGTCGCCGGATGAAAACACCGTCTATGTCGCGGAGACGCCGACGGCGCGGCTATGGGCGTTCGATCTGTCCGCGCCCGGCGAAGTCAGGCCGGGCGATGTGATCTATCGCGGCGAACGCGGTAGACCCATTGCGGGTCTTGGCGGCTACCAGATGTTCGACTCGCTCGCGGTAGAAGCGAGCGGAAATGTCTGCGTTGCGACTTTGATATCCGGCTGCATTTCGGTGATCGCGCCCGATGGCCGCATTGTCGAGCAGGTGCCGACCGGCGACCGCGTCACCACCAACATCGCCTTCGGCGGGCCTGAGTTGAAGACGGCTTACATCGCGTTGTCGGGCAGGGGCGAGTTGATCGCGATGGACTGGGCGCGGCCGGGTCTGGCACTGAATTTTTTGAATAAGTGATGACGTCATTGCGAGCGAAGTATCAGAAGCCGTCATTCCGGGATGGTGCGTTAGCACCAGACCTCAGATGTGCAATTGCACATCGGGGAATCTCGAGATTCCGGGTTCGATGCTACGCATCGCCCCGGAATGACGAAATCTGGGTCTCTCGCAATGACGGTTCGAGATGGAGAGTATAATGCCCTGGCCTGATCCCGTTTCCCTCAGCGGCCCGCACGCGCAATTAAAACCGCTGTTGCGGGATCATTGCGACGGGCTGACGGAGGCCGTCAAGGACGGCGAGTTGTGGAAGCTCTGGTACACCTCCATTCCCAAAGCCGAGGACATGAGCAAGGAGATCGATCGCCGGCTCGGGCTGCAGGCCTCCGGCGCGATGCTGCCGTTCACGGCGTTCGATGCCGATGGCAGGATCGCGGGCATGACGACCTATATGAACGTCGATGCGGCGAACCGGCGCGTCGAGATCGGCTCGACCTGGTATGCCAAGCGCGTGCAGCGTAGCGCGCTCAATACCCAGTGCAAGTTATTGCTGCTGACGCATGCCTTCGAAAAACTCGACTGCATCGCGGTTGAATTCCGTACGCATTTTTTTAATCATGCCAGCCGGCGCGGCATCGAGCGGCTCGGAGCCAAGCAGGACGGCATTTTGCGTAACCATCAGATCGCGTCGAACGGCACGCTGCGCGACACGGTGGTCTACAGTATCCTTCCGGCCGAATGGCCGACGGTGAAGGTGCATCTGAATTTTCAACTCAACGAAAAGGCGCGGTAACAGCCGCCGGAATTGGGATCATGGAAACGTTCGATTATGTGATCGTGGGAGCGGGCTCGGCGGGATGCGTGCTCGCCAGCCGTCTGAGCGAAGATGCCCGCAGCAGCGTCTGCGTGCTCGAAGCCGGTCCCAGTGACTGGCACCCCTACATTCATCTGCCGGCGGGCTTCATCAAGACCTTCCATATGCGCAGCCTGAACTGGGCCTATCAGCAGGAGCCGGGGCCGTGGACCGGCGGACGCAGCATCTATGCGCCGCGCGGCAAGACGCTCGGCGGCTCCTCCTCGATCAACGGCCACATCTACAATCGCGGCCAGCGCCAGGACTTCAACACCTGGGCGCAACTCGGCAATCGCGGTTGGGGCTATCCCGATGTGTTGCCCTACTTCAAGCGGCTGGAGCGGCGCGTTGGCGATGGCGACGAGGCGTTTCGCGGGCGCGACGGCAAGCTGACCGTTACCACGATGGATTGGCGCGATCCGCTCTGCGAAGCGTTCATGGCGGGCGCGATGAGTCTGGGGATTCCGCGCAATCCCGATTACAACGGTGCGATCCAGGAGGGCGTTTCCTACGCCCAGCGCACCATTCAAAATGGCTTGCGCGTCAGTGCCGCGACCGCGTTCCTGCATCCGGCGATGAAGCGGCCCAATGTCCATGTGCACACCCATGCCCATGCGACGCAAATCATCTTTGAGGGCAAGCGCGCGGTGGGCGTGCGCTACAGCAAAGGCGGCAAGGGCGGCACGCCGGTTGAAGTGCGCGCCGCGAAGGAGGTGATCCTGTCCGGCGGCACGTATAATTCGCCGCAACTGCTGCAATTGTCCGGCGTCGGCTCGCCTGATTTACTGAACTCGCTCGGCATCGAAGTGCGCCATGCGCTCACAGGCGTGGGCGAGGGATTGCAGGACCACTACGCGCCGCGCTCGGTCGCGCGTGTCAAGAACATCAAGACCATCAATGAACGCCGGCGCGGTCTCAGCCTCGTTGGCGAAGCGATCAAATGGGCGACGACGCGGCGCGGGCTGCTGTCGCTGTCGCCGACCATGGTCTATTGCTTCTGGCATTCCGGCGAAAGCACCGAGAGCTCCGACCTGCAACTGACCTTCACGCCGGCGAGCTACAAGGAAGGCGTGCAGGGGCAGCTCGAAGACCAGCCCGGCATGACGGTCGCATCATGGCAGCAGCGGCCCGAAAGCCGCGGCTATGTCCGGGTTCGCTCGTCCAATCCATTCGAACCGCCGATCATCCAGACCAATTATCTGGTCGAGGAGCTTGATCGCCGCACGGTTGTTGCCGGCATGAAGCTGGCGCGGCGGCTGTTGGCGTCGGCGCCGCTTGCGCCCTATTACGCCTATGAGGATTTCCCCGGACCCAATGTGCAGACCGACGACGAGTTTTTGGCCGCGGCGACGCAGCGTGGCACCACGACGTTCCATCCCGGCTGCACCTGCCGGATGGGACCGGCCGATGCCAAATGGGCCGTGGTCGACGATGAGCTGCGCGTCCACGGGCTGCAGGGTCTGCGCGTGGTTGATGCCTCGATCATGCCGCGCATGATCTCGGCCAATCTCAATGCCTCGGCCATGATGATCGCCGACAAGGCATCGGATTTGATCCGCGGCAAGAGCGCGCCGGCGAGTGAGAGTGCGCTGGCGAATTGAACGGCTGGTAGCGTTCGCCGGTATAAGTTTCTGACTTGCGCTGCTATATTGCGTTCACGTTTTAGAAAGTCCGATTGAGAGGGGCGGTTTTGACATCCGGTTGGACTTTCCTGATCTCCTTTGTGTCAATCGTGGCCGGCATCGTCCTGGGGATGACATTGCGCGCCCGGCTTCCCGCACCAAAACTTGGCCATGACACCAAGGAAGTCATCCGGCTCGGCGCAAGCCTGCTGGCGACCTTGGCGGCTGTTGTCATCAGTCTGCTGATCGCGTCGGCGAAGTCGTCTTACGATACCCAGGACGCCCACTTCCGGCAGCTCGCCGCCTATATCGTCGAGACCGATCAATTGCTCGTCCAATACGGCCCGGAAGCGCTGCCGGTTCGCAAGCTGATGCGGGAGAACGTGCCCGCGGCGATGGACCGGATCTGGAACGAGAAAGCGACGGCTTCGCAAAACACCGCTTTCACTGTGAACTCGCTCGCCGAACAGCTCCATAACGCGATCGAGGCGCTGTCGCCCGTCAACGACGCGCAGCGTTTGCTCAAGCCCCGCATCGTGCAGGCCAGCGATGAAATCGCGCGCACGCGGCTCTTGATCTTCGCCGATGGCGACAAGCCGATCCTGACGCCGTTCCTGCTGATCTTGATCGTCTGGCTGACGGTGATCTTCACCAGCTTCGGGATGTTCGTCGAACCGGGTGCGGTGGCCTGGACGGCGCTGCTGGTGTTCGCGCTATCGGTATCGAGTGCGCTGTTCCTGGTGGCGGATCTGAGCCAGCCGTTTGCCGGGTTGATGCAGATCTCTAAAGATCAGCTTCGGCACACGCTGGCGCCGTTGAGCTGATTTCGCCGTCAATTCTTCTGCGGCAGCGACCTGATACGGTCGAGCAGGGCATGGCAGTAATCCAGCGTCACTTTCCGGCCACCATAGAGAATGTGATAGATGATCGGCGCGATCACATGGTCGATCACCTCATCGACATCGAACGGCGTTTCGCCGCGCGCCCTGGCGCGTTCGGCGATGGTCTTCAGATGATCTGTCGTAAAGCAGCCGCATTGAGCCGAATGGGCGTCTCCCGGCTGGGAGAACACATCCCGCATCAATTCCCGGCCGACCGGCGACGACATCTCTTCCATGAATTGTTCGATGAAGGCCCGCAGGTCTGATGTCATCGACCCGGTGTCTTCGGGATCGGAGATCGGTCTCAATCGTTGCACGGCGACATCGGCAAATAGCGCGGACAGATCGCCCCATCGCCGGTAGATCGTCGAGGGGGTCACCCCGGCGGCGGCGGCGATTTGCGGTACTGTTAATTCATCGCGCGGGGTCGCCGCGCCGAGACGCGTCACCGCCTCATGCACCGCGCTCTGGATGCGGGCACTCCGTCCCCCGACCCGAATGCGCTCTTTGACCGCCACGCTGTTACTCCCTGCAATCTTGCCATGCCAAAACGAGGGTCAATCTTAACGCAAATAATTTGCATTAAGGCCTCAGGCTCCCATATAGCTAAGGCTATATATTAGCTTTAGGAGCCTCCGATGCAAGTCTGCCAGACAAATCAGCAGGGTACGGCCCCGCCGAGGCCCTCGTTGCCGGGTCGGAGAGCGCCACCCGCGCCCTGCCATCCGGCGCGATGACCGCGTTTAGCTTTGCAGGCGCGATCCTGATCGCAGCCAGCAGCAGCGCGGTGACGCCGCTTTATCATCTCTATCAGGCGTCGATGCACCTCACGCCATTCTGGATCACGATCGTGTTCGCGAGCTATGTCGCGAGCCTGCTCGCGGCGCTTCTGACGCTCGGCGGATTGTCCGACTATGTCGGCCGCCGCCCAGTGATCCTCGCGGCTTTGTTGCTGAACGCCGTGGCGATGGTCTTGTTCTCGGAGGCCGGGGATGTTGGGCAATTGATCCTGGCGCGGGTCGTGCAGGGGCTTAGCGTCGGTGTTGGCACCACGGCATTGGGGGCGGCGATCCTCGATACCAATCGCGCGCGCGGGCCTCTTCTCAACAGCGTGACGGCGTTTCTCGGTCTGACCGCCGGCTCATTGGGAGCGGCCGCGCTGATTACCTTCGCATCCGACCCGTTGCACCGGGTTTACGAGGTTCTGCTTGGGCTCACGGTGCTGATGATCGCGCTATTGTATGTGATGCCGGAAAGCAGCACGCGAAAAACCGGTGCGCTGGCCTCGCTGCGTCCGAATGTCCGCGTCCCGCCGCAGTCACGCGCCATTCTGGTCAGGCTGACGCCGGCCAATGTCGCGGCCTGGGCGCTCGGCGGGCTCTATCTTTCGCTGATGCCGACCGTGGTCAAGACGACGATGCACGTCGCGTCGCCCTGGGTCGGCGGCGTTGTGGTGGCGGCGTTGACGTTGAGCGGGGCCATTGCGGTCGCAGTGTTCCGGGAATCGCCGGTGCGGCGCCTGATCGTGATGAGTACCAGTACGCTGGGGCTTGGCGTGGCGATCTCGATGATCGGTATCCAGCAGCAGCAAGTGGCTGCGCTGTTCGCAGGGACCGTGATCGCCGGAGTGGGATTCGGCGCGACCTTCTCGGGAACGCTACGCGCGCTATTGCCGACCGCCGAACCGCATCAGCGCGCCGGGCTGCTCGCGGCGTTCTATCTGCAATCTTATCTGGCGTTCGCCGTGCCGGCGGTCCTTGCCGGATTGTCGGTCCCGCAGATCGGGCTTTCGACCACCGCCTATCTCTACGGCGCTGTCATCATCCTGCTCGCCTTCGTCTCGCTGGTGGCGTCGGTTTGGTCGGATCGGTGAACACGGTTGTTTGAAATTTAAATCGGCAAACTCGCCACACAACAGGTGTCGTCCCGGCCTTGAGCCGGGACCCATAACCACAGGACGTTGTGTTGCGCGAAAGCCCTCGCACAGCGTTTTTTAACGACAGGCCGCGGAGTATGGGTCCCTGCGTTCGCAGGGACGACATGGAGAGAGGGGTGAACCCGTCACACTTCCCGCCGGCTCAGAAACGCCAGCCGCTCGAACAGATGCACGTCCTGCTCGTTCTTCAGAAGCGCGCCGTGCAGCGGCGGGATCAGCTTGCGGGGATCGCGCTCCCGGAGCATTTCCGGCGTGATGTCTTCGTTGAGCAATAGCTTGAGCCAGTCGAGCAGCTCCGACGTCGATGGTTTCTTCTTCAGGCCCGGCACTTCGCGGACCTCGAAGAAGATCCGCAGGGCTTCTTCCACCATGCGCTTCTTGATGCCGGGAAAATGCACGTCGACGATCCGGTTCATGGTGTCGACATCGGGAAACTTGATGTAATGGAAGAAGCAACGTCGCAGGAATGCGTCCGGCAATTCCTTCTCGTTGTTGGACGTGATCATCACGATCGGGCGCAGCTTGGCCTTGATGATCTCGCCGGTCTCGTAGACGAAGAATTCCATGCGGTCGAGTTCGAGCAGCAGATCGTTCGGGAATTCGATGTCGGCCTTGTCGATTTCGTCGATCAGCAGCACCGGGCGCTGCTCATGGGTGAAGGCCTCCCATAATTTGCCGCGCTTGATGTAATTCGAGATGTCCGAAACCCTGGAATCGCCGAGCTGGCTGTCGCGCAGCCGAGACACCGCGTCATATTCGTAGAGCCCTTGCTGGGCCTTGGTGGTGGACTTGATGTGCCAGGTCAAAAGCGGAGCGCCGAGCGCCTTGGCGACTTCCTCGGCCAGCACCGTCTTGCCGGTGCCGGGCTCGCCCTTTACCAGCAGCGGACGCTCGAGCACGATCGAGGCATTGACGGCGATCTTGAGATCGTCGGTCGCGACGTAGTCCTTGGTACCGGTAAATTTCATCGACACTGTGCCTTGCTTATTCGTAAGCGCGGATGCGCTGAACAGGAAACGGCCGCCAGCCGGGCGGCCGTTGTGGAAATCGGGACGGTGATCAGGCGCGCTTGATCAGCGAGAGCACGACGAGCACGACGACCGCGCCGACGGTGGCGTCGAGGATCGAGCCCAGCGTGCCGGACGCCAGCACGATGCCGAGTTGCGGCAGCAGCCAGCCGGCGACCAGCGCGCCGATGATGCCGACGACGATGTTTCCGATCAGCCCGAAACCGGCGCCGCGCACGATCAGGCCGGCGAGCCAGCCGGCGATCGCGCCGATGATGAGGGAAGCCAGGATACCCATGGATGTAGCCTTATTTCGAACGTTGACGGCTCAATTCTAGTTGAAAAAAGCCTCAGGTCTAGGCGGTCGGACCGCCATTTCCGCGAAACAAGCGGCCCTGATCCGCGCTGCCGGCCCTTGACGGTGGCGGGGCGCCGGGCAATCTGTCACGCATGTTTCTGCAATTCTTCACCTCGCTGCGCGATGCCCAGGTCCCGGTCAGTCTGCGCGAATATCTGACGCTGATGGAGGCGCTCGACGCCGACCTCGCGGAGCACTCGATCGATAATTTCTATTTTCTGGCGCGCACCGCGCTGGTGAAGGACGAGCGCAATCTCGACAAGTTCGATCGCGTGTTTGGCACCGTGTTCAAGGGGCTGGAGAGCCTGCTCGACGCGATGGAGAAGGCGGATATTCCGGCCGAATGGCTGAAGAAGCTCGCTGAGAAATATCTCACCGAGGAAGAAAAGAAACAGATCGAGGCGATGGGCTGGGACAAGCTCATGGAAACCCTGCGCGAGCGCCTCAAGGAACAGAAGGGCCGCCATCAGGGCGGCAACAAATGGATCGGCACCGCCGGCACTTCGCCGTTCGGCGCCGAGGGCTACAATCCCGAAGGCATTCGCATCGGGCAGGAGAAGAACCGCAATTTCCGCGCCGTGAAGGTGTGGGATCGCCGCGAGTTCAAGGATCTCGATGGCAATGTCGAACTCGGCATCCGCAACATCAAGATTGCTCTAAGACGCCTGCGCAAATTCGCCCGCACCGGCGCGCCCGACGAGCTTGATCTGGACACCACGATCAAGGAAACCGCCAACCACGGCTATCTCGACGTCCATATGCGCCCCGAACGGCGCAACGCGGTCAAGGTGCTGGTGTTCTTCGATATCGGCGGCTCAATGGATTCGCACATCGAGCAGGTCGAGGAATTGTTTTCGGCGGCGAAGACCGAATTCAAGCACATGGAATATTTCTACTTCCACAACTGCCTGTATGAAGGAGTATGGAAGCAAAATCGCCGCCGCTTTACCGATCGCACACCGACTTGGGACGTGCTGCATAAATATCCGCACGACTACAAGGTGGTGTTCGTCGGCGATGCCTCGATGTCGCCCTACGAGATCATGGTGCCCGGCGGCTCGGTCGAGCATGTCAATGAAGAGGCCGGAACGGTTTGGCTTGAACGCATCGTCAGGACCTATCCGCACGCGGTATGGCTCAACCCGGTGGCGCAACGGCATTGGGACTATTCGGAATCGACCATCATCATCCGCCGGCTGTTTTCGCAGCGCATGTTCCCGATCACGATCGAAGGTCTTGAAGGAGCGATGAAGGAATTGGTGCGGTAAAATTACTTCTCGTCATTCCGGGGCGCGCGCAACGCGAACCTCAGATGTGCTATGCACATCGGGGAATCTCGAGCTGAGGGAAACTCGATCGAGATTCCGGGTCTCGTCCTTCGGACGATCCTGGAATGACGGAGTTAAATTCAATGCCCCAAACCATCCATCGCGGCATCAAGTCCCTGGTCGACGAGGCCAACGCGCAGATCGAAACCCTAAGCGCGGCGGAGGCGATCAAGGCCGCGCAGAGCGATGATGTCGTGATCGTCGATATCCGCGATCCCCGCGAGATCGAGCGCGACGGACGGATCCCCGGCGCGTTCTCCTGCACCCGCGGTATGCTGGAATTCTGGATCGATCCGGCCAGTCCCTATGCCAAGCCGATCTTCCAGAGCGACAAGAAATTCATCTTTCACTGCGCCGGCGGCATGCGCTCGGCGCTGGCGGCGAAGACCGCCGACGATATGGGACTGAAACCGGTGGCGCATATCGCAGGCGGATTCGCCGCCTGGCGCGACGCCGGCGGTCCGGTCGAGAAATTCGAGCCGAAGCAGCCGAAGGGATGAAGGGGCACCGTCATTCCGGGGCGTCCGCAAAGCGGACGAACCCGGAATCTCGCAGACGTTTTCTGGATTCCGGGTCTGTGTGCTTTGCACACATCCCGGAATGACAACGAGGATTTTCCAATGACATCACCCACCGCCGACGATCCGCTAGTCTCCACCGACTGGCTCGCCGCCCGTCTCGATGATCCCAAGACCAAAATCATCGACGCGAGCTTCAAATTGCCCGGCGTGTTGCCGCTGCCGGTGGACGATTATCTCGCCGCGCATCTTCCGGGTGCGGTGTTTTTCGATGTCGATCACATCGCCGATCGGAACGACGCGCGGCCGCATATGTTTCCGGCCGCCGAGCAATTCGCGCGCGACGTCTCAGCGCTCGGCATTTCCTCCGGCGATACCGTGGTCGTTTATGATGCCGGGGGCTGGGTTGCCGCCCCCCGGGTGTGGTGGATGTTCCTGGCGTTCGGCCATCCCAATGTGAAGGTGCTCGACGGCGGCTTGAAGAAATGGCTGCGCGAAGGCCGTCCCACGCATTCCGGTCAGGTCACCCCCAAGCCCGGAAAATTTCAGGCCAGGTTCGATCCGTCTTATGTACGCAGCCAGCAGCAGTTGGTCGGCAATCTCGCGACGCACGCCGAGCAGTTGATCGACGCGCGGCCGTATCAGCGCTTTGAAGGCAGCGTGGCCGAACCGCGTCCGGGTCTGCGTCCCGGTCACATTCCCGGCAGTCGCAGCGTGCCCTATGCGGGATTGTTCGATGCTACAACTGGCGCGATGAAATCGCTGGACGATCTGCGAGAGGCCTTCAGGAGCGCGGGCGTCGATCTGGCCAAGCCGACCGTGACGACCTGCGGCTCCGGTGTTTCCGCGCTGGTGGTGACGCTGGCGCTGTATCGGCTGGGCGTGCGTGGCTCAGCACTTTACGACGGCTCGTGGTCCGAATGGGGCCTGCCTGACGGACCGCCGGTCGCGACCGGCGCCGCGTGATCGCTTTAGCGGCGGCGAACGATCGTCTGTGCCGGCTGGCCGAACGGGTTATCCGGTTGCAGTTGGGCGAGCTGAGCCGCCAGGCGCGCGCGAGCCGCAAGCCTGCGCCGCGCCGCGCGCCGGGCGTGCTGACGTTTTTTGATGATGCTCGAGCCTGTTTTTACGGAATCTTTCTTGGCGGTTTCGGCCTTGCCCCGCCGCGGCGTTTCGATACTGACGGCGGGCCCGCCCAGCGTCGCGATTTTTGTCGCGGCGATATTGGCATCCGGTGAAGTTGGTGTGACCACGGGCTCGGACGCTGTCGGGGCGGCCGCCTGATAGGCCGGCGGTGCGCTATCTTCCGATAGTGCAATCCTGGTCTCGGCAATCTGGGTTTCGACGCTCTTGGTCTCGGCGACGACAACGTAGGACTCCGCCGGAGCCGATGCGGTTTCACCCTGCGCCGGACTTTCCGTGACGATGGCTTCCGGTTTTGCGGTTTCAGGCGACGGTGAATCTTCCGGCTTGAGCGCGGCGATCCGCTCGGGTTCGGACGGCGCCGCGGTGGTCGCGGCAGGCGCGGTGTTGACCGGCACGTCGTCCGCGGCCTTGTCGGCGACAGGCGTATCGACGCGCAGCAGCGCGAGCACGGGCGGGGTGGTCTCGACCGGCTGCGCGAATACCATTTCGGGCGGCCCGCGCCAGGCCGGGGTGCTGGCAAATTCTTCGTGGGCCGCGCGCAGCAAAGCGGCAGCGCCCAGTCCGAAGACCAGGATCGATAACGACAACACGGTGGCGGCGAACAGGAAACGAAAGCCGGGAAGCATGGACGCGAATTCTGCCTTCGGGATATCTCTATTGGATATCTTGCAAAGGCCCTTGAGCCATCGGGAACGCGGTGACCACAACACTGGCCGCGTTCGCGACGCAGCGCATAACACCGGCGCGCGCGAATCAGGCTGATTCAAGAATACCGCAACGGCCTGCGCGCGTTTGTTAAAAATCCAAGCTTTTAAAAGTCGAAGCCCGTTAAAAATCCCGGCCTGTTAAAAATTGACGGCTTGAACGCCGTCTGCGCTGCCGAAATTCGTTTTCCGGCCGGTGCGGCCCGGTGGCCGCAGGGGGCGTGGGCGGTCACAATACCGGAATTGGGCCCGAATTGGCCGGATTTGTCTTGAATGCGCCGCTATCTTCCGTCATCAGCCGTTAACGATCCGGTGTCGGCTTGGGGACTATACAAGAGCGATGATGATCAAACGAATTCATACGATGAGTGCTGCCGTTTTGGCCGCCTTGGCAGCAGGCGCAGCGGTAACTTCGCTCGCCTCGGCGCAAGGCTATCCGCCGCCTAGCGGGATCTATTCGCCCTATCCGCCCGGTGGGGGTGCCGATTATCGCCGCGGCCCGCGCCCGGCTGATTTCGACGCGCTGGACGATGACGACGCACCGAACGGGCCGGGTTCCACCGCGCTGTCGCCGCCGGGACCTGTGTTGTCGCCCGATGATCCGCGCTATGGCCGACCGATGGGTGCTCCGCCCGTTTATTCTGACCGTGGCCCCGTGATGTCGCCGGACGATCCGCGCTACGGCCGGCCGATGGGCGCGCCGCCTGTCTATTCCGACCGCGGCCCTGTGATGTCGCCGGATGATCCGCGTTATGGCCGCCGCGATGGCCCGCCGCCGGTGATCTACTCGGATCGCGGCGAGAATCGCCCGCCCGCCTATGTCTATCCCGATGAAGAAGGCCGTCCCCGTCCGCCGGGCGCCGTGGGCGGTCAGCCCTATGTCACGGGTGCCGTGCAGCCGCCGCAAGGCCAGCCCCAACAGGGACAACCGCCGCTGGGAGCGGATGGCCGGCCGGTGATGATGGCGGCGTTGCCGCCGGAGGAACAGCCGGAAGTGGCGCCTGCGCCGCTTGCGCCGAACCTGCGCCGGCAGGAAGTCACGTTCCCGACCAAGGAACCGCCGGGAACGCTGATCGTCGATACGCCCAACACCTATCTCTATTACGTGCTGGGTGGTGGACGCGCGATCCGCTACGGCGTCCGCGTCGGCCGCGACGGCTTCACCTGGACCGGGGTGCAGAAGATCTCGCGCAAGGCCGAGTGGCCGGATTGGCATCCGCCGACCGAGATGATCGAACGCCAGCCCTATCTGCCGCGCTTCATGGCCGGTGGCCCCGGCAATCCGCTGGGCGCGCGCGCGATGTATCTCGGCAATACCGTCTATCGCATCCACGGCACCAACCAGCCGTCGACGATCGGCAAGTTCGTCTCTTCCGGCTGCATCGGCATGTTGAACGAGGACGTCTCGGACCTGTTCGACCGCGTCAAGGTCGGCACCCGCGTGGTCGTGCTGCCGGGCGGCGCGCCGCCAACCGCAACCGCTTCGGCGCAGCCGATGCCCGGACCGAATGCCGGGTATAATGCCGGACCTGGGCCGATGCCGCAGCCGGGCCTCCCCGGCGCCCAGCCGACCGTGGTGCCGCCGCTGCCCGCGCCGGTCACAGTGCGCTGAGCCGCAAGAAAGAACGATAAACATTCAAAAAGGGCGCGCTGCGGTGCGCCCTTTTTCTTTGCGCTATTTTCTTGACGTCCTCACGCCAGCCGGCGCACCGGCTCGCTCTTGAGCCAGCCGCCGATGCCTTCGACCATCTGGCCGTAATGGGCTCGAAAGCCCTCTTCGGTGACGTAGCCGAGATGCGGTGTCAGCACGAGATTGTCGAGCTTGCGGAAGGGGTGATCGACCGGCAGCGGCTCGACCGAGAACACGTCGATCGCGGCACCCGCGATCTTGTTCTGCTGCAAGGTTTCCAACAGCGCGGTTTCGTCGACGATTGGTCCGCGCGAGGTGTTGACGAGGAACGCTGTCGGCTTCATGCCCGCCAGATCCGCGCGCCCGACCAGCCCGCGCGAGCGATCGCTCAGCACCACATGAATGGTGATGATGTCGGCGTTGGCGAACAGCTCTTCCTTGGTGGCGTAGCCGACGCCGACTTCCTTGCAGCGTTCCGCCGTCAGGTTCGGACTCCAGGCGATCACGTTCATGCCGAACGCCTTCGCCAGCCCCGCCACCTTGGCGCCAAGCTTGCCGAGACCGATAATCCCGAGCGTGCGGCCTTCGATCTCCAGTCCGATGAATTTCTGCAGGGGTTCGCCGGCATGCATGCGCGCGTTTTCACGGCCAATGCTGCGGGTCAGTTCCAGGATCAGGCCCATCGTCAGCGCCGAGGTCGGATCCCGGTTCCATTGCGTTCCGCAGAACACGACGCCCTGTTCCTTGGCGGCTTCCGAATCGATCGAGGCGTTGCGCATGCCCGAGGTGATCAGGAGCTTCAGCTTGGGCAGTGCCGCGAGCAGGGAGCGCGGAAATGGCGTGCGTTCGCGCATCACGCAGATGATCTCGAAATCCTTCAAGGCGCTGGCGGCGGCCTCGGAAGAGGCAAAGGGCTGGTTGAATACGGTGACATCGACGCGATCGGCGATCTTCGACCAGTCCGCGATTTTCAGGGTTATATCGAAATAGTCGTCGAGAATTGCACAGCGCAGCCGCGTCATGGGAAGGTCCGTTCATGGCGATGATGGCGGTGCGAAGACGCGCCGCCCTGGGAGGCGCCATGGTCGCGCGCAACGCCTCGACGCGCAAGCGTCCAGCGATCAATGTGACGTCAAAAATGGCAGCTCAAATGGATCTGCCCGCAAGTCTCGGGACGTCGTAATCAGGCGGAATGCCGGTGCGACGAGGCCGTCAATTTGGCGCGGCAGGCCGGGCCCGGGCCGCGCATATAATGCAGCTCCGGCCGGTAGGGGTCGAATGCCCTGATGAAGAACTGGCGCCAGAAGGCGATGAGCCCGTTGAGCGGCCTGGAGCGTCCGTCACGGCTGTCCGCCGGGGAGGAAAGAGAGGTCGAGGTCACGGTCGCCATGACGAATCCTGTCTTTTTTCCGGCGGCTTCTGCCACGCGGAGCGCTTTCCGGGGCGTTGACGGGGAGTTTCGGTTCCGAGTTATTAAAAGAAGGTTTCAATTGTCGCTATCCGTACTGATACTGGTAAACGGATGGAAAACGCCCAGTCGCGCGGTTGCCCTTTGGGGGCCGCGCCGCTACATCAGCGGCAGCAAATTTCCATAAATTCTCTCGTTTTCAGGGATCACGATGGCGCGCCAGTTCGTCTATTTCATGCAGGGCCTGACCAAGAGCTATCCGACCCGCAAGGTGCTCGATAACGTCCATTTGTCGTTCTATCCGGACGCCAAGATCGGCGTGCTCGGCGTCAACGGCTCCGGCAAATCGACCCTGCTGCGAATCATGGCCGGGCTCGACAAGGAATATAATGGCGAGGCCTGGGTCGCCGAGGGCGCCCGGGTCGGCTACCTCGAGCAGGAGCCGCAGCTCGATCCGGCCAAGACCGTGCGCGAGAACGTCATGCTGGGCGTCGCCAAGCAGAAGGCGATCCTCGACCGCTACAATGATCTGGCGGTAAATTATTCCGACGAGACCGCCGACGAGATGACCAAGCTGCAGGACGAGATCGAGGCCGCCGGGCTATGGGATCTCGACAGCAAGGTCGATCAGGCGATGGACGCGCTGCGTTGCCCGCCCGACGATGCCGACGTGACAAAACTCTCCGGCGGTGAGCGGCGTCGCGTTGCTTTGTGCAAACTGCTGCTCGACCAGCCGGATCTGCTGCTGCTGGACGAGCCGACCAACCATCTCGACGCCGAATCGGTGTCGTGGCTGGAAGGCCATCTGCGCAACTATCCCGGCGCCATCCTGATCGTGACCCATGACCGCTACTTCCTCGACAACGTTACGTCCTGGATCCTCGAGCTCGACCGCGGCAAGGGCATCCCCTATGAGGGCAACTATTCGTCCTGGCTGGTGCAGAAGCAGAAACGCCTGGCTCAGGAAGGCCGTGAGGATGCCGCGCACCAGAAGACGCTTGAGCGCGAACAGGAGTGGATCGCATCCTCGCCCAAGGCGCGTCAGGCCAAGTCCAAGGCGCGCTACCAGCGCTATGAGGAGTTGCTGAAGCAGGCCAGCGAGAAGCAGGCCCAGACCGCGCAGATCACGATTCCGGTGGCTGAGCGGCTCGGCCAGAACGTGGTCGATTTCGAGGGGCTGACAAAAGGATTCGGCGATCGCGTCCTGATCGACGACCTCACCTTCAAACTGCCGCCCGGCGGCATCGTCGGCGTGATCGGCGCCAACGGCGCCGGCAAGACCACGCTGTTTCGGATGATCACCAAGCAGGAGACGCCGGACAAGGGTTCGATCACGGTCGGCGAGAGCGTGCATCTCGGTTATGTCGACCAGTCCCGCGACTCGCTCGACGGCAAGAAGACCGTGTGGGAAGAAATTTCCGGCGGTAACGACCTTATCCTTCTGGGCAAACGCGAGGTGAATTCGCGTGGCTATTGCTCGTCGTTCAATTTCAAGGGCGCCGACCAGCAAAAGAAGGTCGGCGCGCTGTCAGGCGGCGAGCGCAACCGCGTTCATCTCGCCAAGATGCTCAAGTCCGGCGCCAATGTGCTGCTGCTCGACGAACCCACCAACGATCTCGACGTCGATACCCTGCGCGCGCTCGAAGAGGCGCTGGAGGATTTCGCCGGCTGCGCCGTGATCATCAGCCATGACCGCTGGTTCCTCGACCGTATCGCGACGCATATCCTGGCCTTCGAGGGCGACAGCCATGTCGAATGGTTCGAGGGCAATTTCCAGGACTACGAAAAAGACAAGATGCGCCGCCTCGGCCAGGACTCCATCATCCCGCATCGCGTGAAGTACAAAAAGCTGACGCGGTGAAGGATATGCGGCGATTGGCACTGACAGTTGCGATCGCCGCCATTCTCTGCGGAGCGTCTTTGGCTCACGCCGCCGCCGATGCAGCTTTCACGCAATTCATCGTCTCATTGTGGCCGGAGGCGCAGGCGGCGGGTGTGTCGCGCGCGACCTTCGATGCCGAGACCAAGGGGCTTGAGCCGGATTACAAACTGCCCGATCTGATTTTGCCCGGACGTCCCGCGACCGGTGCGGCGACGCAGGCCGAGTTCGTGCAGGTGCCGGCGGATTACATCAGGGAGCCCAGCATCATCAAGCTGGCCGAAGAGGGGCAGCGGCTGATGGCCAAGCATCGCGCCGCGCTCACCGCGATCGAGCAGCGTTTCGGTGTGCCCGGCACCATCGTTTTGGCGATCTGGGGCCGCGAGACTGATTACGGCCGCTATACGCTGCCCTATGACGGGCTGCGCGTGATGGCGACGCAGGCCTATGTCGGGCGGCGCAAGGATCAATATCGCAACGAATTTATTCTGGCGCTGAAATTGATCAGCGACGGTGAGGTGACGCGCAAGGACATGCGCGCCTCCTGGGCCGGTGCGACGGGTCTGACGCAATTCCTGCCATCCGAGCTCTACAAGCACGGGGTCGATTTTGACGGAGATGGCCGCCGCGACATCTGGCACTCGGTGCCGGACGCGCTCGCCTCGGCGGCGCAGCAACTGGTCAACAAGGGCTGGCAACCCGGCGTGCGCTGGGCCTATGAGGTGCAGGCGCCGGCCAATGCCGATTGCACCATGGGCGTGCCCGAGGTGACCAAACCGATCGGCGAATGGATCCGCGACGGTTTCGCGCCGGTGCGCGGCGAGAAACTCAAAGCCGCCGAGCTGGTCGAGCCGGCCTCACTGCTGCAGCCGGAGGGCATCTATGGCCCGGCTTTTCTGACCACCAAGAACTACTTTGTGATCAAGGAATACAATTTCTCGGATCTCTATGTGCTGTATGTCGGCCATCTCAGCGATCGCATGACGACGCCGCAGCCCTTCGCGACGCCGTGGTCGGCGTCGACGCAACTGCGCACCGCCGATGTCGAAGCCATGCAGCGTCACCTCACGCGCGTCGGTCTTTACACGGACAAGCTCGACGGCAAGGCCGGCATGAAAACCCGGGCTGCGCTCGGCGCCTATCAGAAGAAAGCCGGGCTCAAGGTAGATTGCTGGCCGAGCGAGGCCGTGCTGCGCTCGATCAGCGCCGCGCGCTAGATAAAATCAGCAAGTTTTTGATCAAGCGCAAATCGATAGCGCGCTCCTGCTGTACTCTTTCAAAACTTTGAGCACGTTGGCAGCAGCGAAAGAGCGGCAAAATGCGCGACTGGCATCCGATATCGACCGCACCGTTTGACCGCGATCTGCAACTCAGCGTGCACGAGCGTGATGAGATGCATTCTCTTGTGTTTCCCTGCCGGCGAACGGAAGGCGGATGGGTGAATTCCATCACAAAGCAACCTGTTTTCGCCGATCCTACGCATTGGCGTGAATGGCTTGACTAGAGCACGATCCGGAAAAGTGGGCGATGGTTTTCCGAAAAGATCATGCCCAAAAAGATCGAGTGGGATGACGCTTCAAATGACCCATCCCGTCTGAATTCGAGCCGGGACTGCTCAAAATTTATCGATCCTTGTTTGGCGGTGTCTGCAGTTCCGCCAGTCGTGCCTCTTCCCGGGATAGTAACTTGGAAATGACCTGCCGCTTCGATGCGTCTGTCTCGGTCTTCAACAGCCCCCGGTAATGCTTGATGTTGAGTTCCATGATTGTCCGTGCAGAAGTGTTCATGGAAGCATTCCAAAGGTTACCAAGTCGAACCGCAAAACTTTAGCGGTGCTTGATTGACGAGGCCAGACATGGCCGGAAGAACAATTTGATCAGGATCAAATTCCTGGTTGATTTGTAGCGCAATGATGCACCGGCAGAGTTGATAAATTATCGCAATCCGAAGGCGCAAATGGCGAGAGCAAAAATCCGGGCGAATACTCACGGTCCGGTTATTCGCGCCCGTGACCCATGGGCCGCTTCAGCGGGTAAAACGCATCAGTTGCTCAGCGAAGAAGAGCGCGCCCGATTGGCCGTTCTCGCATCGATTGCCCGGTTCAACAAAGACGAGGAGATCTATCGCGAGGGTCGGCGCGCTGATGCCGTGTTCAACATCATTACCGGAGTTGTAAAGGCGTACAGGATCGCTCCCGACGGCAGCGAACGTATAACGGCGTTCCTGTTTCCAGGCGACGTGTTCGGGCTGTCCGAGGAAGGAAAGTACACAAACGCCGCCAAGGCGATCACACCATTGGCCGCGTATCGATTCCCGGTGTCTGCCTTAAGAAGCCGGCTTGCAAAGGACGCGGATCTGGAATTCCACGTTATTTGCAAGCTCATCCACGAACTGCGGGAGACCCAGCGTCACGCCCTTCTGCTGGCCCGCAGGGGAGCGCTCTCCAGAGTAGTGATGTTCCTTCAGCTATTGGAAAATCTTCAGGCCGGCAGAGGCGAGCGCACGGTGGAGATATATCTCCCGATGAAGCGGTCGGATATCGGCGAATATCTTGGAATGTCGCTTGAGGCCGTAAGCCGGGCATTTCGGACCTTGACCTCGCGCGGCATCATCAAGAGCCGTGACCGGCGGCATCTGAAAATCACGGATCGCAATACATTCGACGAGATCGCAGGCGATACGGCGAGCGCATCCTAGATCGAAGTGGATGGCTGTTCGGGCCGTGCGGCATTCGCGCGACCCGTTGGCTCGCAGTGACGGTCTCAAATCTTGCCCTGCAGCAAACAAAAAACCCGGCCGAAGCATCGGCCGGGTTTTTAAAATCAGGACGCTGAGATCAGCGCCGGTCCGCAGAGATTAGTTGCAGACCTGGATGCGGCGGAAGCGCCAGTCGTAACCATCCCAGTAACGCTCACGAACCCAGCGGCAGGGCGGGCCTTCGACATATACCGGGCCGCCGCCGCCGTAGTAGGCCGGCGGGGGAGCAGCCTGGGAGGCAATAGCGCCGCCAACAATGGCGCCGCCGATGATGCCGCCGGCGACGGCCGCACCGAGGCCGCGCTGTGCGCTGGCGGGGGTGACCGCGAATGTGCTGGCGATCGCTGCAACAGCGACGAAGGCAGCAAGTGTCTTCTTCATGTCTTGGGCTCTCCTGGGGATGATGGCGCCCTCATGTCAGCGCCGGTTTAAAGTGACTCACACGCTGTATTCTGAACGGACGGTGTCGCTAGAAAGCGCACAACAGTCAACCCAAAGTAAACGCTGGCGGAATCTTGGCCTGAAAAACGGTTTTTTCAGGCCCAAATTTAAGGCGTCCCCGGAAACGGGCGTTTCCGGGCACGCCTTGTACGTTTGTAACGAAGATGAACGGCTCAACTGCGAAACTTAGCCGCAAACCTGAACGCGGCGAATCCGCCAGCCGTAACCGTCCCAGAAGCGCTGGCGCTGCCAGTAGCAGCCGCCGGTATCGGCGACGTAAGCGGGGCCGCCATAGTAACCGTAGGGGCGCCCGTAATAGCCATAGCCTGGTCCATATCCATAGTAGCCCGGGCCGGCGATCGCGCCGCCGACGATCGCGCCGCCAATCAACCCGCCGGCGATGGCCGCGCCCAGATATCGTTGCGCGTGGGCAGGGGCGGGCGCGGCCACGGCCGAAACGGCCACGGTGGCGACGGCGGCCAGTGCCATCAATGTTTTCCTCATGGCATCACCTTTCTGATTGAGCAGGACAGCGGATATAGCGGTCTATAACGGTGAAAGTTCCACATTCCACTTGAATGATCAATGAACGGGAGCGCCATATTTAGCGACCAATATGGGCCATTACGGGGCTTTTGCGGCGCAATGCCGTCCCCGTCGCGAGCGGCTGGGTAACCATGGATGCGTTGACGGCAATCATGATCGCGGTCGGCGGTTCGCTGATCGTCATTGTGATATCGCAAATCCAGAATCGCCGAATTCGGGAGCGATCGGGCGGCAGCGCTGGATCGGACGGCGGCGCCCATGCCGGTGGCGGGGACAATGGAAGCGATTTCTTGAGCTGGAGCGACAGCAGTCATGGCGGATCCAGCCATTCCTCTGGTTTTGACGCTTCCGGCGGAAGCGACAGCGGTGGAGGCGATGGTGGGGGAGGCGGTGGCGGCGGAAGCGATTAGCGGCCGGCGCTATTTTACCAGGACCGGCATGGCCGTTGGATTATTCCCGAAGCTTTTTTAGATTCATTCCAGTGTGAATGGCGCATCAGTTTGGAATCACTTGAAAAAGCGGTTTTTCCTTTTGCATCTCGCCGCACTCTTAAATATCGAATGGGCATCGTTTTTCTGAAGGGCCCGGCCGGTTTCATGATTGTCTGTTCCTGTAACGTCCTCAGCGACCATGATGTCCGTAGCGCCGTCGAGTCCGCAGAAGACCTTCCCCGAAATGCCAAGCAGATCTACGGCTGCCTCGGCTGCAGCGCCGAATGCGGCCGCTGTGCGCGCACCATCAAGACCATCATCGATGAAGCGCTCGGTGCCTGCGCCAAGGCCTGCTGCTCCGGCTGCCCGCACGCCCGCACCGAGGCGCATCAGCACGAGCCGGCCCACGCCGGTCTACCTCTCGTCGCCGCCGCCTGAAATCTGAAAATCTCGCCGTTTCTCGCCTGGCCGATCTGATCGGCTGTGGGTTGGCTTTGATCGGCGCCGAAACCCCATCTAAATACCAGCGTCGTCCCAGATATTGCCCTTCAAACCGCTTACACTGGGGCGGATTATGCGTTATTAGCGTTGTTTAGAATCATTTTAAACTGGGGCGCCTCAGGGCCCCCGCAGCGAGAGTGCACCATGCAGGGCGACGCAAAAGTCATCGATTATCTCAACAAGGGTTTGCGCAGCGAGCTCACTGCTATCAACCAGTACTGGCTGCATTTCCGGCTGCTGAATCATTGGGGCCTCCTCGATATGGCCAAGACCTGGCGCAAGGAATCCATCGAGGAAATGCACCACGCCGACCGCTTCACCGACCGGATTCTGTTTCTCGACGGTTTTCCCAACATGCAGGTGCTCGATCCCTTGCGGATCGGCCAGAACGTCAAGGAAATCATCGAATGCGACCTGGCCGCTGAAGTCGGCGCGCGCACGCTGTACCAGGAAGCCGCGACCTACTGCCACGGCGTCAAGGACTACGTCTCGCGCGACCTGTTCGAAAGCCTGATGAAGGACGAGGAGCATCACATCGATTTCCTCGAAACCCAGCTCGATCTGATCGAGCGGATCGGGCTCGAGCTTTATACGCAGAAGCACGTCGGCGGGCTCGAGGGCGAGCACTAAGATTATTCAGCGCCGGTTACGTCATCCTTCGAGATGCGGCCAACTGGCCGCTCCTCAGGATGAGGGGCCGGTGCGGAGTGAAGTTCTCAACTCCTCATGGTGAGGAGCGGCCAGTTGGCCGCGTCTCGAACCATGGGAGAATTCACAACTGCGTCTTGTAGCGTGCTTCGACGGCGGCCTGGGTTTCCCGCTCGCCGAGGCTGGTCTGGTCGTGAATGATCTCGCCGATACTTGGAAATATCTCGCGTTCGACCTGAGTATCTTTCAACCACAGCTTTGAGCGCATCAGCGCCTTGCCGCAATGAAAATACGCCTCGTGCACATCGACGCGCAGCACCGCGCGGGGCAGTTTGCCGAACTCTTCCATCGCGGCCAGCAAATCCGGCTCCGCCGACAGTTTGCCCTTGCCGCCGACGCGAAGCGTCTCGTCGATCCCGGGCACGAAGAAGATCAACTGCACGAAGCCTGAACCCTCGACGATGTTTTTGAAACTGTCGATCCGGTTGTTGCCGGCGCGATCCGGCATCAGAAGCTGGTTGGGACCCGCGACGTTGACGAAGCCGGGATTGCCACCGCGCGGCGAGGCATCGACGCTGCCGTCGGTGCCCGATGTCGCCAGTACGCAGAATGGCGACATCGCGATGAATTTTCGGGCGTGAACGTCGATCTCAGGGCGTGCCTTCGCGATTACGCGCGGCGTTGGCTTTGGGTAGATCGAAGCGAGGTCGCTGGCGGCGAGTTCGGTCAAGATCTGTCTCCGCAAAAAGGATGGCTTGGTTGAAGCTATCATCGCGCCGTTGCGGCAGCTACGATTTATCACCGCCGCCACGGCCAATCGATCACGTCAGCGCAATAGAGCGCCCACCAGATCAGGACCGGCTGAAACGCCAGTCGCGGTCCATGATAGAGCCAGCTATTGGTGATGTGGGGCAGGTCGATGCCATCAATGGCATGCTTGAAATTCGCCGGCCACACGCACAGCGCATAGGCCGCGAAGGCGATGCCGGCATACCAGCGCAACGGCCGCGTTACCAGCGCCACTGCGCCGGTCAGTTCGCATAGTCCGGTGATGAAGATGACCTGCGGCGCGAGCGGCACCCAGGACGGCGTGATCGCGAGAAATTTCTCGGGCGCCCAGAGATGGCCGATCCCCGCTGCCACGTAGAGCGCGGCGAGAATCCATCGCATCACCGCGCGTGCAGTGACGGAACGATCGGGTAAAGATTCAGGGGACATTTGCGGACGTAACATTTGCAGCGTCGTGACGCCAGAGCTCATAGCGTTTTCGAGCCAACGGGTCGCGCGAACGCGCGCCCGATGACAGGCTCCGTGGGTGCCGGTTCGCGTGAAGAAAACGCGTCAAAAAATAGAGTCACACCGCATCCGCCGGCACGAAGCAACTGATGATGATGGTGCCGCGGTGATGCACATACCACACCACGGCTTCGCCGACGGGATTGCCGCGGTCGCGGATAATGGCGTGTGCCGGCACCGCCATCCACTGGCCTTCGATCGGCACCCAATAGGAACCTTCGCGGAAATTATATTCAGTGCGGTGTCCGTCGGAGATATCGCAACAGGGCACGCCGTTCGGCGCTATCACGCCCTTGAACCAGGCGCGGATGTCGGGCGGAACGTTTTCGAATTGACCGTTGTCGAAGGCAAGCGCCGCGCTCGTCAGCACGGACAAGCTCGCCAGCAAGACGATCTGTGCGAAAGAGCGCATGCGATCCTCCACTGTGTCGCCGGTGTCGTCGTCGTTTGCCGATGTTGCGGCAATTACGAATCGTCCAGGCGAGCGCAATTAAGCCTCAGCGATCAGAGGGATGCATGCTCAAAAAATATGCGAAGCGCGGCGCAGCAAATTTGGTGCGATGCGAAATCTGAAAATTTTACATCGTGCGCTGCGGCGCGGTCTGCAGCAATTCCTGCAGTTGTTGTTTGTAGAACGCCGCGTTGCCGGTCGTCAGATGCCCGCGCGTCTCGGAGCTGGCGGGGATCAGATAGAGCCTGGCGTTCTTGATCTGCTTCAGCGCAGCATCGGTCACACCGGTCTCCGGCGGATTGCGTTCGTCATCGGCCGCATTGATCGCGAGCAGCGTCGCCGTGATTCGCTCCAGCCCGGCGGGTTTGTAATCGTGCGAGGCTTCCCACTGATAGATGAAATCATTGGCGTCCGCCGTCACCGGCGTTGCCAGCCGGTCGTCCACCATCTTGTCGGCTTTGGCCGCGGTGGGCGCCAGCGCCTGATAGCCGAGCGTGCCGCCGCCGGTCGCGATGCCGTAGGCAGCGACCGCGTATTTCATCATCCGGGGCTGTGCGGTGTAGTTGCCGCTGACATAATCGGGGTCGTTGCGGATGGTTTCGATCATCATCCGCCGCAGCATCCAGTTGCGCGCCGCCATCTCGGTCGGTTGCGCGGCCATCGGCACCAGCGCATCCATCGCGTCGGGATATTTTGTCGCCCACAGCCAGGTGTGCATGCCGCCCATTGAATTGCCGAGCACCAACCGCAAATGCTTGATGCCAAGGCCTTCCTTCACCAGCCGATATTGCGCATCGACCATGTCCTCGTAATCATATCGGGGAAATGCGGTCTTGAGGCCATCGGACGGTTTCGACGATTGACCGTGGCCGATGCTGTCGGGAATGATGATGTAATATTTCGATGCATCGAGCGGCTGGCCGGGGCCGAACAATTCGCCCGCGAAGGTCGGTGTCAGCAGGCTGGCCGCCGAGCCGCCGGAACCATGCAGCACCAGCACCGGCTGCCCGGTGGGTTCGCCGACCGTCGTATAGTGAAGCCGCAATTCCGGCATGGTCTCGCCGGTGTGGAATTTGAAATCCCTGGCGGTCCAGTCGCCTTGCTTCGGGGTGGGATAATCTGCCGCCAGCGCGGGAATGGAAGTCATTGCCATAAGAGCCAATGCGATAATCGATAGCGCGGCGCGCGAACATGTCATGATGCACTTCCCACGATGCGTTACCCCCCGAAGCTTTTTTGGGCGCGGTCGCGTTGCCGGGGCCGCTTGCAGACGAGCCTATCACGCCGTTTGAGGCGATCCGAGGGTCCGACAACTGATACGTAGGGTCACTTTTCCGGGAAAGCGCAGGTAGCGTCTACCGCGAGTCCTCGACGTCGGTTTCCGGACGGTCGCTGCCCGCCGCGGTTTCGGTGTGCCACTTGCCGTCGGCGGTCTCATATTCGATGGCTTCGGTGCGGCCGGGCACACGCTGTTCGGCGGCGGCACGCCGGGCGGCGGCAAGCGCCGTGGCATGGGTCGGGAAGGCTTCCGAGAAGACGCCGCTAACGGTGTAGGCCCAGCCGCCGTCGTGCTGGACGATCTTGTAGGTGACGTGGCTCATCGGGAACTCGCTTTGTTGGCGTTGGCGCGGCGACAGGGGGTGAACGCGTGATTTATTCTATGACAAAATAGGGCCTGATGGGAGATTTTACGACAGGTCCGCTGGGTTAAGGAGAAAAACAGATGTGCCGCAATATCAAGACGCTGTTCAATTTCGAGCCGCCCGCGACCGAGGACGAGATTCACGCCTCGGCGCTGCAGTTTGTGCGAAAGCTCTCCGGCTTCAACAAGCCGTCGCAGGCCAATGCCGAGGTGTTCGACCGCGCGGTTGCCGAAGTCTCGGCCTCGGCGCGGCGGCTTCTGGTCTCGCTGCATACCCACGCCCCGGCGCGCGACCGCGAGATCGAGGCCGAGCGGGCCAGGGAACGCTCAAAATTGCGGTTCGGATGATGTGGCTGAGCATTGGGGCTTCATCCTTCGAGACGCATCGCTTTGCGATGCTCCTTCAGGATGAGATCCACGCATTGCGCTGGCGCGGGGATGAGGATTTCCGTTCGGCACGAATACCTGAGGCCTCATGGTGAGGAGCGCGGCAACGCCGCGCGTCTCGAACCATGTGATACGCACAGCCCTACTTCTTGTGCTTGTCCTTGTGCTTCTTTTTCTTCTTGTGATCGTCATCGTCCTCGTCGCCGGATACATCGTCGTCTACCGGCTGCAGTTCCGCCTGCTCAAGGGCCAGACGTTCGGCGGCGGCAAGTTCGGCCGCCTCGAACTCGCGCAGGCGTTTGTAGTCTTCCCAGGCGTCGAACAGCATGTGCAGCCACGGCATCACCTGCTCGATCGACGGCAGTTGGCCGGGCGGACCGGGTTCGCCACGCGGACCGGCCGGGCCCTGCACGCCAGGCTTGCCTTGTGGTCCGGCTTCGCCGGCTTTGCCTTGTGGGCCGGCCTCGCCGCGCTTGCCTTGCAGGCCGGGCTTGCCCGGTTTGCCTTCTGGTCCAATTTTGCCGCGCGGGCCGTCAGGTCCGGGCCGTCCCGGATGACCCTGGGGTCCCGGACGTCCCGCCTCACCCGGACGCCCGCGCGCGCCCTGCGGCCCCTGTCGTCCTATTGTCTCGTCCGCCACCTGCGTCGTCTCCCGATCATGTCCGGGCTTTTATTAGCAGACGTTTGATGACAGCAGCAATTGCGCGCTGCGAAGACGCGGACTTGATCAACAGCCAAGCGTGTCACGGCGCTAGTCGCTGTGCGCCGGCACGTCGATTCCTTCGGCCGAATATTGCCGGATCTTGTTGCGCAAGGTGCGGACGGACACGCCGAGCACGCGCGCGGCGCGGGTTCGGTTTCCGTCGCAACGCGCCAGCGTTTGCAGTACCAGCTCCCGCTCGACTTCGCCGACGGTTGACCCGATCAGCAGCGGCACGACTTCGTTCGGGGCCAGCGAAGGCGCCGGAGTTTCCGGCGCAGGGACATCGGACTCATAGGTCATTGACACCTCCCGATCAACGCCCGCTCCAGTCGTGAGCGGAAACATCGAGAACCAACAACCCCCAGCGTGTCGGACCGTGCGCGGAGTCGGTTAATGAATCCTTAACGCCGCAGTGCGGCGCCGCTCAAACCGCCCGGTAGCCGCCATCCGCCATCACGATCGAGCCTGTCACATACGCCGACAGATCGGAGGCGAGGAAGATCGCCGGGCCCACAATGTCCTCCGGCGTGCCCGCACGGCCGAGCGGCGTGTGATCGACGAATATCTTGACATATTCGGGGTGGTCGCTGCGCGTCTTGGCATTCAGCGGCGTCGCAATGAAGCCCGGGCCGATTGCATTGACGCGCACGCCATCCTTGCCGAGTTCGGCGGCCAGCGCCTTGGTGAAGCCGAGCACGCCGTGCTTCGCGGCGGTATAGGCCGGCGAACTCGGAGTGCGGATATGCACGAACGACTGGATCGAACCGATATTGACGATGCGTCCCTTGTTGGCGCGCAACGGTTCGAGAAAGGCATGCGTAACATTGAACACGCCGGTGAGATTGATCGCGATGATATCTTCCCAGTCGCTGATCACGGCCTCCGCGGCGCCCAGCATGCCATTGCGCCGCGCGATGCCGGCATTGTTGACCAGGATCGAGACTTTTCCGACATGCTCGGCGATACGCTTGGCGATCGCGATGCAATCCGCGCGTTTGCTCACGTCGAGCTTGAAACTTTCGGCCTGGCCGCCGGACCTGCGGATTTCCTGCGCCGCCTCGGCGACGGCCTCCTCATTCGTGTCGAGCAGCGCGACCTGCGCGCCTTCGCGGGCATAGCCCAGTGCGATTGCGCGTCCGATCCCTGACGCGGCTCCCGTGATGACAGCGATATGATTCTGGAGAAGCGGCATGGCGGGGTTCCCTTTGTTTTCTTGGTTTTGGTCTTCTTGGTTTTGCGCGTTTCGATACAAACTAATTCAAAGTTGCGGTCGCGGAAACGGAAAGCTTTACCGGTGTGCGGTAGTCATTCGACACCATGGATAGAAAGCTCTCGGAATGGAAGCTCGGTGTCGACCGGATCTGGTGGGCCGCCACGCCGGACTATGCAGATGCCATGCGCATCGTGGCCGAAATCGCCGACCTCAGCGAGGAGACGCTGCTGCGGCAGGCAGCGACGCAGGCGTTGCCCAGCCTGCGCAACGCTTCGCCGGGGAATGCGGATGGCAATGCAAAAGACGCGGCGCGGCGTCGTCTGCGTATCGTCCGCGAAGTCCTGCACACACTCGCCAGCCCACGGTTCGGCAGGCGCGAAGCCAGTGTGAAGGTGCCGACATTGGAGGAGCGTTACCGGCAGCTTTTGGAACTGCCGCTCGATCGCCGGCTGTCCGCGGCCGAAATTCACCGGGCCTATAAGCACGTCGCCAAGCGTGCGCATCCGGATGCCGGCGGCAGCGCTGAAGAATTTCTGGAGCTGGCCGCGGCGCGGGAAGCGCTGATGAAGCCGAAATAAAACAGAGCGTTTCGGGCGGGGGCTTTGGCGGCGTGAGCGCCGGCGCGCCTTCTATGCCATCGTCCGGTCGTAGAACGGCGTGCACGCCTTTCGGATTTCGGCGTCGCGCTCGTTGTCGAGAAACATGATGTCGAGATGGGTCTTGGTGTTGAACAGCGCCGCGAAAGTCTTGCCCATCTGGCCGGCGACTTTTTCGCTGTTGCGTTCGTCGTCGGTCACCAGGCCCAGCATGACGCCGTTGGTTTTGTCATCATAGCGAACGCGGGCGAGGTAGGCCCTGGATACGGTGGCGCCGAGGCCGAGCAAGACCGCCAGCGCCTCTTTCAGGCGCTGCTCGGCCGGGCCGTCCTGTTCGCCCAGGAAGGTGACTTCGGGTGGGGTCAATTGGTGAAGCAATCTAACCTCCCTTCGCGAGCCGGAGAGCGATGGGCCCGGTGCGACGTTGCACGCGAGCCCACCATCTTCCGCCGATCGAACGGTTTCAGAACTTGCAAGTTCCCCGATGCAGCAAAACATCCTTGACGGCGAGCGCGTGGCCGAAGGTATGGATGCGGTGGGTGACGGTGGTGTAACCGGCGGGCCACGGCGTGGGGGCAAAGGAATTATCCCAGACCTGACAGAAACCAGTGTCGTGCCAGCGGATCACATGAAAAGCGGCCTGCGCCGGGCTGGCAGCGGCAAGCGCGGTGAAACCAAGTCCGGCAACGGCACAAAGAACGGAAAGTCGACGCATATTGAAATATCTCCTCGTGAGAAATGTCTGTCCTGTCGGCGCAAACAGTTTGCGCGGATCAGGCGCCGGGGAGGGGGTCGCCCCGAACATGGAGTGAGTGTCGGAGAATCGCAATCGGGTTCAAGGCACGGCGGCAAAATGGCGCGCCTTAACGGCGGCTTGGACGCCTTGCCGTGACAGTTTGGTGAATTGTTCGCTCAGCCTATTGCGCAGCAAGCGATGCGACGCCTTCGATTTCGATCAGCATCTTCGGATCGGGCAGCGCCTGGACCACGCAGGTGGTGCGCGCAGGATAGGGTGCGGGTCCGAAAGCCGACGCATACAGCGCATTCATGACGGCGACATCGGATGCACGCGTCAGCAATACGTTAATCTTCACCAGATCGCGAAAGGTGACGCCGGTCTCGTCGAGCACGCGCCTGATGTTAGTGACGACGAAACCAAATTGCGCCTCGAAATCATCCGGCAGTGCGCCTTTCTCGTCAAAGCCCGGGATACCAGAGATAAACAGGAGATCACCGACCCGGGTAGCAAAGGACAGCGGCGGGGCCTTGATGTTGGCAGGCGGAGCAAAGTGCTGGATCGGCATGGGTCCCCCTTGTGATCTTGAGGCATGGTCGCAGGTGGCCCAAGCGGGCCATGCTTGCTACCGTCTGTAAAGTACGAATCGATCCGCTTGGCCGCAACAACCTGCAACAATCCCGGGGAGCCATTTCATGAAACTATCATCCGTCCTTCGTGTCGCGCTGCTGGCGCTTGCTTCGATCGCCGGCACTTCGCTGCCGGCCTTCGCCGACGGCGGCACCGTGTCACTCGTGATCTACAAGGCGGGATGGATCATCGGCGGCTCCGGCGGCGGCGGCATGCTGAGTTTCCGCGGCCGTAATTACCCGCTATCGACCGGCGGCCTGGACTACGGCCTCGTGTTCGGCGGATCGAAAACCGTGCTGCGCGGCACCGTGACCAACATCTACCGTCCCTCCGACGTCGCCGGTGTCTATGCGGCCGCAGGTGCCGGCATCGCGGTCGGCCGCGGCGCACGCGCAATCGTGCTGACCAATCAGAAGGGGGCGGTGTTGCAATTGTCCGGCCACCAGTTCGGGCTGATGGCGAATGCGGATTTGAGCGGGCTGGCGATTACGTTGAAGTAGGGGGCATTTGTAGGGTGGGTTAGGCGAAGCCGAAACCCACCGTTAAGATGCGATGCCTCGAAGGGTATGGCGGATTACGCTTCGCTAATCCGTCCGACGGGTTAGTGGTTGATTCGACATCGCGACACTTGTCCAGGCTCCGCTTTGGACAGGCTCTCGCCGCGAGATCGCTACGCAATCGGTCCCTTCTTTTCCTTCCGTGGATTTGAGTATCCCGGCGGCGACCAGGGTGGCGCGATCACCCGGACAAAACTCGAAAGATTTTCGATCCAGTTCTTCAAGGCTTCTTGGAAAGGCAAGAACGCAGGCGTCAGGACTTCTAAGTCCAGCGAGCCGCGCGATCGACTTAAGGATCAGTTTGTATGCCCGCATTGCCGTGATCTCGCTGCCTTGATGGTGCGGTTGCCTCGGATTGCCTGCATCAAGACGCGCAGTGGATACGACGCCGACGTGATAAGACGGATTTTCACTTCCAAGGCTTGTTGAGAAAACATAGCGCCAAGGCTCGGCTTTTAAGTCAAACGGAACGAGAAGGTATTTGAATGATTGGGAGTTTCCATTTGCAGCAGTAGCTTGAACAAATCGGCTTCCAACTTTTTCGACGTCGAACTGCGTCGGAGTTGCGAGCAATTCGGGTCCAAGCCGTAGATTCAACATTTGTGTGGAAACAGGGGCAGTTAATACGCGCTGGAGCGCGCAGACTAGCGGCTGCACGAAATCCGTGCTCTTTAAATCCGACTGAATGTAGAGAATGACTTCCGAAGGAACGATAAGGCCGCCGCCCGCTGTACGAACAAGATCTTGCGCCGGCGCAGGGGTTGCGCCGGCGAGGAACCACGCGACTGCGACTAGCAGTCGGAGCGATCGGTGGGTCACGTGCTGAGGCACATAACTACTCACAACCTGGTTGCTGTCCGCGCCGCCCTATCTCACAGCGTGCACTGCCGCTCCATCCGCATCTTCTGCTGCACCGCCATCGCGCCGGTCAAGGTCGGGGCCGGCTTGCTGACGACCTTGTAGGTCGAGGGCCATTGGATCGGCTTTTGCTGGAGGTCTTCGTTCCAGATCTGGCAGATGCCGGTGTTGTCCCAGCGGATCACATAATAGCCGGCCTGTGCGGGCGCTGACACGGCGAGGGCCGAGATGGCGATAGCGGTGGCGGCACAGAAGGCGGTAACGCGGCGCATGACGAAAACTCCTGAACTTTAAAAAGCTGCGGGGCGGTGACATCACCGCCCCACGATCTACCTAGCACAAAAAGGGCTCAGAGCACCTTATTGCTTTCCTTCACCTTCTCGGCATCGAGATAGACTTGGTTGCCCATCTCCTTGAACTTGGCGCTCATCTGCGCCATGCCGTCTTCGATGGTGCCAGTGTGTTATTGCCCCGGTGGGCTGCGTGTTCGTCAGGCCGACGACACCGGCAAATTCCAACGTGCGATCTTGTCGGTCAAGAATGACGCCAGCGTATCGGCATCTTTCAAGCGATCTTCCAAATCATCGAACAGTTCGGGGGCATTCGCGTAAATTTTCAAACGGTCGCGTAACTGTATCGCTGTCTCGCACTTCGCACAGACCTCCCCGAACTCTTCGGATATTTTCGTTCCTCCTTCCATTCGCGTTGCGATCAGGGTGAGCACGGAGGCAACGACAGCCAGCAGCCCGAGTGCGATCGACCATGCCTTGTCACCTCCGAGTCCGAGGCTTCCCACGACCGATGACGAAAGAACGGTGGTTATGATGGCACTAGAGAGCTTTACATTTTCCACCTTGCGCAGCCGGTTTTGAATTTCAGCTTTCAGCGGCTCAAAGCGGTCAATGATATTCGTCAACGTGGTCACGGCGAGCGTCAGCAACGCGGTCTTTCGGCGCTTCGAAACCTCGTCGGCGGTGGTCGGCAGCAAAACCTGGGTTTCCGCAAGATCGGTCGTCGCCGGTTGCACGCCCTCGCCGATTCCCGCTTTCGCCAGTTCGGCGCTGACCTCACGGCGGCCCTGAGGGTCAACGCGGGCCAAAAATCCCATCAAGGAATCAATCGTACTGATTTTGAGAGTTTGATTGGTCATTCGATAAAATCCTCATCAGTCAAAACTATTTTCCGATTCGATCTTATCCATGCGCTTCCATGAGAGAGAGCATGCGTTGCACGCTGGGACGTCCGCGGCCTTCGCGTTCAATGCCCCACCCGAAAGGGCGGCACGAGCGGATGAGCCATTCTCTGACTAGTTCAACTCGGTCACTTCCCCTGGGTACCCGATCAAAAATCTCGGGACGCCGCATCATGGCAAACGCAACCAACCCTGCCACGTGCGCGGCTGCCAAACTGGTGCCTTGCGCGGCTGCATAGCCTCCGAAGACAGTAGAAATACAGGCAACGCCTGGAGCGATGACATCAATACCGGGAGGACCGTTCTGTGTGCCGCGGCTGCTGAAGGCTGCGTGAAAAAAACCCGCATTGTTGTAATCCGAAATCGCCTGCTCGAAAATCGTATTGGCACGAATGACGTCGGTGCGTCCAAAGGCGGCTGTCGAAATGACATTAGGCAGACCAGATGCTGCGGGCCAGCCCACCTGGCCCGCCTTGTTTCCGGCCGCAGCGCAGACGAACACGCCCTTGGTCCCGGCGTATTCGATGGCGCGAACCACGCCGATGTTCGAGGTCTCGGAACAAAAGGCCAAGCATAGAACATCGATACGATCGTCGGCCGCCTGGGTAATGGCCCTGGCAATATCGATGGTGGACGCAGAGCCCATCCGCGGGAAGGCCTTGTAAACCGCGAGTTCGGCTTCCGGTACATATCCGGGGCTCGACCCACAGGCTGAGATGATGCCCGCGATAAGGGTGCCATGTCGATGGTGATCCGCGCGCCAGCTTGCGCTGTCTTCTGCGTCCACAAAATTCGTGCCGCGGATATTTTGGGGCAAGTCCTGATGGTCAGATACGCCCGTATCGACGATGCCTACCCTGATAGGGGCTCTATCTGGCCGGCGCTGCGGTGGGCCATCGGCACCCATTTCGCGATAGTCCCATTGGTAGCCTTGCTCCGGCGTGAGGGTCTGGAGGACGATCTTTTGATATTTCGAGGCGCTGCGATCGAGCGTGCCAATATGGGCGCTCCAATAGGAGTGCCTCGGGTGAACCTCGAAGATCGCATCCGATCGCAGGACGTTGAGGATGACCTTCCCCTCTTTGCTGGTAACGCCACCAAACGGCAGGCTAAGGCCAGGTACTTTCTGGACGACCGTCACGTCAGGGATCGGACGGTCTTCGAAATCGACGACCTCAAACATTACCGTCCACCCGTCGGCCCCTGCCGCTGGTTCCGGGAATATCGCGCCGGCCAGATCCTGGTCCGCGTGATCAACGAATTTCTCTTCGTCTAAAACCAGCTCAGGAAAGTGGTGAGTGAAGGCGTCCGCTTCGTCGGGTGTCAGCTTGAGAACCTTGATCCCACTCGACAGGCTGTGCAGAATTTCCAGATGGCGCCAAAGGCCTTCAAAAGGCGTCGGTGCAAGAGCCAGCCCGCCGCTGATAGAAGGGAATTGAGACGAATAAACTGCCTCGATGGCCGACGAAGAAGCGCGGCCGTCATCGAGTTCGTGCCCCATGATCATATACTTCTTCTCAAGCGGCACGGTCCGACCCCCCTCTGATCATCACCATTGTGGCGGAGGGACGAAACTAAGCCAAGAAGAATCGGCTACGTGAAGTTGTTGTCTGGAATTCTATCTACCGGCCAAATCGACGAAGCCTTCTTCGGCGATATCGAGGTTCGGGAACTCCCGCCTGACCACACCTACCAATGTAGGGTCTGAACGTACGACGATGCCCCAAGGGAGACGGTGGGTAATACGCGCATGGATGCCGTCATGCGCAAGCGCCTGACACATTTCTGCGTCAGTTTCAGAAGTGGCCGCGAGTTTGCGGGAGGTCAGGATATAAGTTTTATCATACATCGGCCTAACCTAGCCTAGCTACTACAGCTTTCCCACCAATTGCTGATCGGTCCGTTAACAACTGAACCCATATAGCCGTTCCACGCCCGCAATTCAACCGATGGGGGTCTCTCGATACCACCCAGAAGAGGACAGATCTTACCATATTACCGTTATCTTTCGAGCCGAGGGGGTGGATTGCTATGAAAACACCCCCTCCAGCAGTCAACCACTCTCACAATACCTTATTGCTTTCCTTCACCTTCTCGGCATCGAGATAGACTTGGTTGCCCATCTCCTTGAACTTGGCGCTCATCTGCGCCATGCCGTCTTCGATGGTGCCCGAGATGGAAAGGCCGACGCCGGCGACGGCGCGCCGATCCGGGTCGTTCAATGTCGCGGCGTAGTCGCGCACATCCTGCGTGATTTTCATCGAGCAGAATTTCGGGCCGCACATCGAGCAGAAATGCGCGACCTTGTGGGCGTCCTTGGGCAGCGTCTCGTCGTGATAGCTGCGCGCGGTGTCCGGATCGAGCCCGAGGTTGAACTGGTCCTCCCAGCGGAAGTCGAACCGCGCACGCGACAATGCGTCGTCGCGCAGTTGCGCCGCCGGATGCCCCTTGCCGAGATCGGACGCGTGCGCGGCGATCTTGTAGGTGATGACGCCGACTTTGACATCGTCGCGGTTGGGCAGGCCGAGATGCTCCTTCGGGGTCACATAACACAGCATCGCGCAGCCGAACCAGCCGATCATGGCCGCTCCGATGCCCGAGGTGATGTGGTCGTAGCCCGGCGCGATGTCGGTGGTCAGAGGGCCCAAGGTGTAGAACGGCGCTTCGCCGCATTCCTTGAGCTGCTTGTCCATGTTGACCTTGATCTTGTGCAGCGGCACGTGGCCGGGGCCTTCGATCATCACCTGGCAGCCTTTCTTCCACGCGATCTGCGTCAGCTCGCCGAGCGTTTCGAGTTCGGCGAATTGCGCGCGGTCGTTGGCATCCGCGATCGAGCCGGGCCGCAGGCCGTCGCCGAGCGAGAACGACACGTCATATTTGCGCATCAGGTCGCAAATCTCTTCGAAGTGCGTGTAGAGGAAGCTTTCCTTGTGATGCGCGAGGCACCACTTCGCCATGATCGAGCCGCCGCGCGACACGATGCCGGTGACGCGGCTGGCGGTGAGGTGGATATAGGGCAGCCGCACGCCGGCGTGGATGGTGAAGTAGTCGACGCCTTGTTCGCACTGTTCGATCAGCGTGTCCTTGTAGAGTTCCCAGGTCAGCTTGACCGGATCGCCGTCGCACTTTTCCAGCGCCTGATAGATCGGAACGGTGCCGATCGGGATCGGCGCATTTCGAAGAATCCATTCCCGGGTGGTGTGGATGTTGCGGCCGGTCGAGAGGTCCATCACGGTGTCGGCGCCCCAGCGGATCGCCCACACCATCTTGTCGACTTCTTCCTCGACCGACGACGTCACCGCGGAGTTGCCGATATTGGCATTGATCTTGGTCAGGAAGTTGCGGCCGATGATCATCGGCTCGAGTTCGCCGTGGTTGATGTTGCAGGGGATGATCGCGCGACCGCGGGCGATCTCGCTGCGAACGAACTCCGGCGTCACGAAGGCGGGCACGGACGCGCCAAAGCTTTCGCCGTCGGCCAGGGCGGCTTCGGCGCGCTCGAGTTGGACCTTGCGGCCGAGATTTTCGCGCGTCGCGACATAGATCATCTCCTTGGTGATGATCCCGGCGCGGGCGAATTCAAGCTGCGTGATCATGTGATCGCCGACGCCGCGCAGCGGCTTGTGATGCGCGGTGAAGGATTTCGCGGCATGGGCGGCGCCGACATTGCCGTTGTCTTCCGGCTTGATGTCGCGGCCTTCATATTCCTCGACGCCGCCGCGCTCCTTGACCCAGGCGATGCGCGCGCGGGAAAGACCGGCATTGACGTCGATGGTCACTGTGGGATCGGTGTAGGGACCGGAGGTGTCATACACCGGCAGATTGGGCTCGCCGGCGCCCGGGCTGAGAATGATCTCGCGCAGCGGCACGCGCACATCCGCCGCCTCGTCCGGCGTGACAAAGATCTTGCGCGACGCGGGCAGCGGGCCGGTGGTCACGGCGGGAAGAGTGGTGTCGGGATTGGAGCGAATGTTCATGGGATCCTCCTTTGAATTTCTACTTGCTGTGCATTTTGTTCGTCATTGCGAGCGCAGCGAAGCAATCCATAGCGGTGCAAACGGCACCATGGATTGCTTCGTCGCTTGCGCTCCTCGCAATGACGGTAGGGAGCGGTGGTGAAATCATCTCACGCGGCCTCCGCGTTCAGGCCGAGCCAGGCGCGCACGCGCGCGTCGGGTTCGGGATTCTGGGTGATGTCGCTGACGACCGCGATCGAATCGGCGCCGGCGGCAAAAATCTCGCGGGCCTGTTCGAGCTTGATGCCGCCGATCGCAACCAGCGGGATATCGCCGATGCGCTTTTTCCATTCGGTGATCTTCGGGATGCCCTGCGGCGCGAAGCGCATCGATTTCAGTGTGGTCGGAAAGATCGGCCCGAGTGCGATGTAATCGGGATCGGCGCGCAGCGCGGTTTCGAGTTCCTCGTCGTCATGGGTTGAGATGCCGAACGTGATCCCGGCATCGCGGATTGCTTTCAGATCGGCATCGGCAAGATCTTCCTGGCCCAGATGCAGATGCTTGGCGCCGGCCAAGATCGCGGCGCGCCAGTAATCATTGACCACGAGCTTGGCATCCGTGCCCCGGATGATCTCGATCGCGTCGGTCACCGTCTGCAGCGCCTCGGAATCGTTGAGATCCTTGGCGCGCAACTGAATCGTGCCGACGCCCAGCAGCGCGAGGCGCGCAACCCAGGCGACGGTGTCGACGACAGGATAAAAACGATCAGGATACGCGTGGCGATCAGGATACGGCATGCCAGAACGGGGTCCCAATGACTGGAGTGGAAGGGGAGGCGAAGTCGCGGGCTTCCATCAGCCCGGCTTCATAGGCGGTGCGTCCGGCTTCGACGCCGGATTTGAACGCGCTGGCCATCGCGACGGGATCGGCGGCTTTGGCGATGGCGGTGTTGAGCAGCACGGCGTCGTAGCCGAGCTCGAACGCTTGCGCGGCGTGCGAGGGCGCGCCGAGGCCGGCATCGACCACCAGCGTGATATCCGGCAGGCGGTCGCGCAGCAGTTTCAGTGCGTCGCGGTTGATGACGCCCTTGGCGCTGCCGATCGGCGCGGCCCACGGCATCACCACCTTGCAGCCGGCATCGACCAGCCGCATCGCGACGCCGAGGTCTTCGGTGCAGTAGGGAAATACTTCAAAGCCGTCCTTGATCAGGATGTCGGCGGCCTCGACAAGCCCGACCACGTCGGGCTGCAGCGTGTCGTTGTCGGCGATCACTTCGAGCTTGATCCAGGGCGTTCCGAACAATTCGCGCGCCAGCTTCGCCGTGGTCACGGCCTCGCGCACGCTGCGGCAGCCCGCGGTGTTCGGCAGCACCGTTACGTCAAGCTCGCGGATCAGCGACCAGAACGCATCGCCGGTCTTGCCGCCGGCGCTCTCGCGCCGCAGCGCCACCGTGACGATCTGCGCGCCGGATGCCCGTATCGCTGCCTGCATGATTGCCGGCGACGGATACAGCGCACTGCCGATCAGGAGGCGCGAGGAAAATTCGCGGTCGTAGAATTTCAGCATGGCAAGCTTCCCAACTTGTCGTCCCGCCGTAGAGTTGTGCGCGCTCCCATCATCACCCTCCCTGCCGCGGCGTGATGATCTCGATCTCGTCGCCGTTCTTGAGTGGCGTCTGCGCCCATTGGCTGCGTGGCAGCACGTCGTAGTTCAGGGCGATCGCGAAATGCGTGCCTTCATATTCGAGTTCGCCGAGCAGCGCATCGACGTGGCTGGAGGCGATCTCCCGCTGCTCGCCGTTGACGATCACGCGCATTGCATCACCTCATTGTCGATCACGCCGCGCTCGACATAGAACAGCGTCAGCTCCGCCAGCGCCGGGGCCAGCAGGAAGCCGTGGCGATAGAGCCCGTTGACTTCGATCTTGTGGTTGTGAACCGCGATGCGCGGCAGGTTGTCAGGGTAAGCCGGGCGCAGGCCCGAACCGAACTCGATAATGCGCGCCTCACCGAATGCCGGATGCACGGCATAGGCGGCGCCCAGCAATTCCAGCGCGGAGCGCACGCTGACGCCGGTATCCTCGGCTTCGATCGAGGTCGCACCGAGCATGAAACGGCCGTCGCCGCGCGGGATGACATAGAGCGGCCAGCGTGGATGGATCAGGCGCAGCGGGCGCGACAGTTCGACCTCGGAGGTCTCGACGATGATCATCTCGCCCTTGACGCCGCGCAGCTCCGGTTGCGTGTCGCGCGCAGCAAGGCCGCGGCAATCGATCACGATACCGTCGATATCTTCGGGATCAGGATCGCTGTTGAATTTGATGGTGCCGCCGGCCGCCGCCAGCCGCGCATGCAATTGCGGCAACACCCGCCGCGGCTCGACATGGCCTTCATCGGCATAGAACAGCCCATCGCGAAAGCGGCCTTCGAGCGACGGTTCGATCTCGCTGACGCCGCGCGCGTCAAGCCGGCGATGGCCTGATGTGAGCCTGGCGAAACGCTCGAAATCAGCACGGTCGCGCGCATGCGCCACCACCAGCGATCCATTAAAGGGGGTTTGCGGAAAATTCTCGCGCCACAGGTCGAGCGAGCGGATGCCGAGCCGGACGATCACGGGCTCGGACGCCTCGGCCTCGCACCAGGGCGCCAGCATGCCGCCGGCCCAGTGGCTGGTCGATTGCGTCATCTCAGAGCCGCTGCGCTCGTGTAGCGTCACGGTGTGGCCGGCCTGCGCAAACAACAGCGCCTGCCATGCGCCCGCAATGCCCGCGCCGATCACGGAAACCGGGGATTCGCTTTTCGATGCGACGGGCGAACGCCCGCGCTGTGGGTCTGAACTCTGGTACATCCCTGTCCCTTCGCCGGCATGACCCGGATCAGGTTCAAAGGGTCACCGCGGTCTCTGGCTCTACCAGCAGGATTTCCTGCGTGCAGGGTTTGAGCGTGCGGTCTCTCAGCTCCTCATCGGAGCTCCCCTCGGAACAGGTCCAATGTAAACCGATGCGGGGGGGTGTCAACGCGCGCATTGCGGTTTGCACCGGTAGCTATTTGGGAACCTGCTCTGCTTCCGCTGCAGCCGGCGCCTTCTCCAGCTCTTTCGGTGGTGCGCTGGCGGCCACGGATACGGCCTCCTTGCGATGTTCGAGGCGCTGGCGTTTGGCTGCCTGGTAATAGCCGCTGGCGTAATAGGACACCGCGCGGTTGTGATCGCCGTTTGCGGCGCGGTAGGCGCCGGCGAGATATTTCACCGCATAGGTGAGATTGGTGTCGGGATCGCGCAGGCCTTCGGCGGTCCCGGTGTAACCGAGGCCGCGGGCGGTCGGCAGCTTGATCTGCATCAGGCCAATCGCGCCGCCGTGTCCGACCAGATTTGGCTGATAGCGGCTTTCCCGCACGATCACCCGATGCACCAGCTCCTCCGGCACCAGATTGGCCTTGGCGTGCTTCGCCACCAGCGCATCATAGTCGGCTTTGCCTGCCATGGCGGTGTGCGGCAACAGCAGCGTGGCGGCGGCAAGCCAGGCGAGCGACAGCGATCGTTTCATCGGAAAATGGCCTCGGACACGGCCCGTTATAGTGGCGGAACCGTTAACGCGCAGGGAATGCCGCATGGATGTGGCGAAAACCCGGCATGGCGAGGTTTTTGCCGGCTTTTTGCCAGTCCTGCGCCGGTGTTTTGGCGGCATTCGCCGCAGCCAGTTTTACCAAGAATTATGCCCTGGCGTGCTTCGATCAGCCGGAAACTTCGGGAAATTCCGGCCACGCCGATGACCATGTCCGTCACCCATAGCGCCGAGCGCGCGAGTTCAATGCGTGGCCTGCTGCCGCTGTGGGTCGGCGTCTTCGTCTATGTGTTGCTGGTGCTGGCCGGGAACAGCTTGCTGCGCGATCCCGACACGATGTGGCACATTACCGTCGGCCAGTGGATGCTGGATAATCACGCGGTCCCGCACACCGACATCTATTCCCTGACCATGCGCGGCCAGCCCTGGATTTCGATGCAGTGGGTGGCCGAGCTGCTCTACGCCAAGGCCTATGCCCTGTTCGGCTGGAGCGGGCCGGTGGCGCTGGCCGCCGCGGGAAGCGCGCTGACCTTCGCACTGCTGACAAGATTCCTGACGCGGCATTTGAACGACAGCACGGCGCTGGTTTTCGTCGCCGCGGCGCTGGCGCTGACCATGGGGCATTTGCTGGCGCGGCCGCATGTGCTGGCGCTTCCGGTGATGATCGCGTGGGTCGGCGGACTGATCGACGCGGCGGACCGGCGCGCGGCGCCGTCGTTTTGGCTGCTGCCGCTGATCGCGCTGTGGGCCAATCTGCATGGCGGGTTTATTCTCGGCCTGATGCTGGTGGGGCCGATCGCGCTCGATGCGGTCGTCAGTGCGGAAGCAGCGTCGCGAAAATCGCTGGCATTGCGCTGGGTGGCATTCGGGCTCGCCGCGCTGGTCGCCGCGTGCTGCACGCCCTATGGCTGGAATTCGATGCTGGCGTCGAAGAATATCCTGTCGCTGGGCAGTGTGCTGTTGTTGATCAGCGAGTGGCTGCCGGCCGATTTCAGCAGCCTCGGCCCCTTCGAAATCTGCCTGTTGATGGGACTGGGCATGGTGCTGCTCTACGGCATCAAGCTGCCGCCGACGCGAATATTGCTGCTGCTGGGACTATTGCATATGGCGCTGGCCCAGGGCCGGTCCGCCGAAACGCTGGCGTTGCTGGCCCCGATGGTTCTCGCCGTGCCGCTGGCCAAACAGATCGGCGGCGTCGAGGCCTCCCCTTCGAGCGCCGCATCGATGCCGCGCGGTCTGCTGTTCGCCGGCATCGCCACCGTATTGATGGTGGCAACGCTGGCTTACGGCTCCGTCGTGCGCTTCAAGCCCGATGTGCGGCATGCACCGGTCGCGGCGGTCGCGATACTGAAGCAGATGAATCTGACCCGCGTGCTCAACGATTACGATTTCGGCAGCTATCTGATCTCCAACGGCGTCGCGCCGTTCATTGACGGCCGTACCGATCTTTATGGCGAGAAGTTCTTTATCGACCACAACAATGCGATCATGTCGCTGGAGCCGAACGCGATGTTCCGGCTGCTCGATGAATACAAGATCGAGGCGGTCCTGTTGCGGACGACGAGGCCGGGAGCCAAGCTGCTCGATCACATCGACGGCTGGCAGAAGGTCTATTCCGACGACGTCGCGACGCTTCACGTCCGCGTGCCCGGCGCGATGCATACGTCCGAACCGCCGGTGAAATAATTTCGCCTGGCGTTGCGGAGCGCCGTTCAAAAGACTCAAACCTCTCCCAGAATTTGGCGCGACGGAGCGGTCATATCCGACAGCAACGCTGTCCAATCCGCCGTCACACAATTCGATTCAAAAAATCGATCCAAAAAACCAAAAGGGAGAGATGTGTCATGGTCAGCATGGACTCTGGTTTTTTGCCCCTCGGAAATCCCTGCGCCCAATGCGGCAAGCCGATCGCCGCCCCGGAATGGATCGAATCCGGGCCGCGCCGCACCGCCTATCTCTGGCACTGCTGGGCCTGCGATTACCGCTTCGAGGCGGTGGCGTTCTTTGACGATGCGCAACAGGATAACGAAGCGCTCGCGGCTTGAGGGCAATGGGTGGTTTCGTAGCCCGGATGAGCGCAGCGACATCCGGGGTTGGCGTATGGTGTGTTCCCGGATATCGCTACGCTCATCCGGGCTACAGTTCGCCCTCATCAGGAAGTCGCACGAATCTCACGCCGCCGATTGCCGGTTGGGCTGGCGCACCGGCAGTTCAATGCGCACGATCAACCCGTGCGGCTGGCGGTCGTTGAGCGACAGCGTGCCGCCATGCGCCAGTACGATGGAGCGCGCGATGGAGAGCCCGAGGCCGAAGCCCGCGGTTTCGTCCATGTTCCTGGCGTCGTCGCCGCGCACGAAGGGTTCCAGCATCACATTCTTGCGCGCATCGGAAATGCCGGGGCCGTCGTCCTCGACCTCGATCGTCGCGATATCCGGCGACACGCCAAGACGGATCGTGGCGACCGCGCCGAACCGGGCTGCGTTCTCGACCAGATTGGTGACGCTGCGATGCAGGTCGTCCGGCCGCACCGTGGCCATGGCATGCGCCGGACCGTCGTAGATCACCTTGTGTCCCATATCCGTGAACTGGTCGGTGATCAGTTGCAGCGTGGAGGCGATGTCGGTCAGCGTCATGGCCTCGAGCTTGCGGTCGTTGCGCAGGAAGGAAAGCACGGATTCCAGCATCGATCGCATCTGGTCGAGATCGCTCAGCATCCGGTGACGCTGCATGTCGTCTTCGATGAATTCCGAGCGGAGTCTCATGCGGGTGATCGGCGTGCGCAGATCGTGGCTGATCGCCGCCAGCATCTTGGTGCGGTCGTCAATGAGAGTCGTGATCCGCTCCCGCATCCGGTTGAGCGCCTTGGCGACGGAACGAATTTCCTCAGGCCCGCGCTCGGGCAGCGGTGGTGCCGCGCCATTCAGGCTGAAATTCTCGGCCGCCTTCGCGATCGATGACAGCGGCGCGGTCAAGGCGCGGGCGGCCCATAGTCCAAGTATGCTGACGCTGACGATCGCGAACAGCAAGGTTACCATCCAGGGCCCGGCCCAGAACGGGCGTTGCCGCAGATCCGGCAGGATCCTTGCGGAAATCATCGCGCCGTCCGGCAGCGCGATGCCGACCCGGTGGTTGTCGCCATCACGCGCAAACGGAAATATCCGGTAGCTGCTGTCAAGCCGGCGATGCAGGCTGCGCAAGTCAGGCCGATCCAGATCCCTGGCGGCGGGAACGGGACCCGGCGGCAGGCTTTCGACATCGAGCTGCGGAAACGCCCGCGCAATATCAGCGTAAAGCCGTGGCCGCTCGGCCGCGGACGCCGAGCCCAGAAGCTGCACGGCGGCGGCAAGCTGGGCGTGACCGCGATCGATTGTGGGATCGGGCGGCTCCGGCCGATTGAGGAGAAAGATGGCGGTGAGGATCAGGTGGATTGCGACAATCGAGGCGATCACCAAAGCGGCGATCTGTCCGCTGATGTTCTTCAGGTTCAGGAAGCTCAGCAGTCTCATGACGGGCTGTCTGCCGGAATCGCAATCGGATCCACCGCCGGGGTGAACATGTAGCCGCCGGAGCGCACCGTCTTGATCATGGTGGCGTCCTGCGGATCGGGCTCGATCTTGCGCCGGATGCGGCTGACCAGGACGTCGATGCTGCGCTCGAACGAACCGGCATTGCGACCTTGGGTGAGATCGAGCAGGCTGTCGCGCGACAGCACGCGGCCCGGCCGCTCACAGAAGGTTCGCAGCAGATCGAACTCGGCGCTGGTCATCGCGACGCGCGCGCCGGCCGGATTGCGCAGCTCGCGCAATCTGAAATCGATCCGCCATCCGAGGAAAGTGAGCGTGGTCGCGCCATTGGCGGCGCTGACGGTTTGGGCGGCGGCCTGGCGGCGCAGCACTGCGTTGATCCGGGCCAGCAATTCGCGCGGATTGAACGGCTTCGGCAGATAGTCGTCGGCGCCCATCTCCAGGCCGAGGATCCGGTCGACGTCCTCGCCGCGTGCGGTGAGCATGATGATCGGTATCTGTGATTCCGAGCGGATCTTGCGGCACAGGCTGAGGCCATCCTCGCCCGGCAGCATCACATCGAGAATGACGAGATCGACGCGATGCTCGGTCATCGCGCGGACCATCTCGCGTCCGTCGTTTGCCGTCATCACGTTGCACGCATTGCTGCGCAGATATTTTGCGATCAGCGCGCGGGTTTCGCGATCGTCTTCAACAACCAGGATATTCGGTGCCACTGTGACCATGCAGAGCCCTTGCCAGAGATTTGTGGCAACTGACGGAATATTTGTTTCGTGATGTTTCCGACATGACCCGCGTAACACGAGGCAACATGTCCGCGGGACAATCAAAACATCTCGTTAAGATCATTAACCTTAACGTCGTGGCGTCTTGCAAGAACCTTTGGAGCCATCATGACCTCAATCTCTGCGACGTCCAGCAACAATTATCTGTCGCCGCTGCAGCAACTGCAGAATGAGCTGCAGTCCGAGGTCTCCTCAGGCACCGTCAGTTCGTCCGACCAGAGCGCGTTGTCTTCCGCGCTGACGGATATCAATTCCTCGCTGCAGAACGGCAGCGCGGGCGCCTCGACAGGCAGCTCCAACTCGTCTCCGGGCGACCTGCAGTCGAAGATCAACAATTTGATAGCCGGGGAAGTCTCCAGCGGCAAACTGACCAGTGCGCAGGCGACGCAATTGCAGGGCGTGTTCACGGCCGCGTTTGCCAATGGTCCCGGCGCGCCGCCGGATGCCAGCGGTTCGAATGCCACGGGCGCCGCTGCTGCGATCGGTCAATCCGGCGGGCCCGGTGGTTCGGGCGGCGCTGGCGCCGCGCATCACGGCCATCATGGTGGCCACGGCGGACCGCCGCCGGTAGACGGTTCGTCCTCGACGAGCAGCACCACCAGCAGTTCATCAAGCACCAGTTCCACGGATGACGTTTTGCAACAGTTCCTGCAATCGCTGCAGAATTCGCTGTCGTCCTCGGCGTCCTCTACCTACGGCGCGACCGGAAGCGCCGACACCGGCAACACCAGCACCCTCTCGGCCTCGCTTCTGATCAACTATCAGACCTGATTCAACCAGACGGCGGTCGTAAAGCCGCGGAACGCATGTTCGATATCGTCATTCTTCTGGCCGGCGCGGCCGAGCGGCCGGTGTTGCGGTCTCTGTTGCTCGGGCACAATCCGGGTCTGACGGTGATGGCGGTCGAGACCCGCGAAGACCTTACGGCGCTCAGTCTCGATCAGTTGCGGCGGGCGCGGCTGGTCGCCTTCGTCACGCCCGAAATCGTGCCGGCGAGCATTCTCGCTCAGCTCGGCTATGGCGCCTTCAATTTCCATCCCGGTCCGCCGGCCTATCCCGGATGGGCGCCGTCGCATTTCGCGCTGTACGATCAGGTCACGGAATTCGGCGCGACCGCCCATATCATGGTCGAACAGGTCGATGCCGGCCCGATCCTCGACGTTTCGCTGTTTCCAATCCCGCCCGATATCTCGGTGCTGGGTTTGGAAGGACTGGCCTATGCGCATCTGGCGCTATTGTTCTGGCGCATGTCGAAATCGCTGGCGACGGATCCGGAGCCGCCGCCGGCGCGCCCGATTCCCTGGGGCGCCATCAAATACTCCCGCCGCGCCTATCGGGCGATCTGCGACATCCCTCTCGATATTTCGAAGCCCGAACTCGACCGGCGCATTAAAGTGTTCGGCGGGAACCATTTCGGCATGGCGCCGACCATCAAGCTGCACGGAATCGAGTTTCGCGCAGTCCAGCCGTCCGCCGCCTGATCGAGAAGGTGGAACCGGATTGCGGCTGACGCGTTGGTTTCGCTCATCAACCCTCAGGGAGGCTGATGATGAACGACGTGAAGGTGAGACCGCACCAGTTGATCGCCAGCGACCGGGTCGAAGGTACGGCTGTGCGAAGACCGAACGGCGACAGGATCGGCCACATCGAACGGCTGATGATCGACAAGATCAGCGGCAAGGTGTCCTACGCGATCCTTAGTTTCGGCGGTTTCCTTGGCATGGGAACCAATCTGCTGCCGTTGCCATGGGCGCGCCTGAGCTACAATCCCAAATTCGAAGCCTACCAGCTCGACATCGATGATGACGAATTGCGGCGTGCGCCGTCGTTCCGCGCCGACAAGGATTTCGACTGGGGCGATCGTTCGCAGGAAGCCGAGTTGCATGCCTATTATGGCATCCCGCCCTATTGGGGTGGTTTCTGAGCGAGTGTGTTTTGCAAGCGCTGGCGCGGTCGCGGAGTTGTTCCGTGGAACCGGAATGAAACCGTATCGATCGTCTGCGGCGCAATATTGAAATGCGCATCACCACCGGGAACGGCGCGTGCGGTGAGGGGTTCTCTTCCTATCAATTGATATCAGGGAGAAATCCATGTCATTCAAACACATCTCGGCCGCTGTGGCGGCGTCGGCATTGCTTGCGTCCGTTGCGTTTGCGCAAACCCCCACCGCGACGTCGGATCGCGGCAACATGGCAGCGTCGGAGACGTCTTCCTCGTTCCAGGGTGACTGGCGCGCGTCGAAGGTGGTCGGCTTGAGCGTTTACAACGACAACAACCAGAGCATCGGCTCGATCAACGATCTGCTCACCGACAAGAGCGGGAACATCAAGGCCGCGGTGATCGGCGTTGGCGGCTTTCTCGGCGTTGGCGAGCATCTGGTCGTGATACCCTTCGACAAGATCAAATTCGTCAACGAGCCCGTCGCTTATGTCGGCGCGTCCGGCAACGCGACCGGCCAGCCGCCGATGTCGTCGACGACCACGACGGGTTCCGCGTCAACAACGGGCACCGCGTCGACGGCAACGTCGTCAAAACCCAGTCCGTGGTATCCGGACCATGCCGTGTACAATGCGACCAAGGATGAGCTGAAGGCGATGCCGGAGTTCAAATATTCGAACTAACGCCGCGTCGGGGTAAGCCCACAAAGCAAAAGCGCGTCCGGTTTGGCCGGGCGCGCTTTTTATGATGCGATGAACGTAGGGTAGGCAAAGCGAAGCGTGCCCACCATTTCCAGATCGCTCAAACCGCGTGGTGGGCACGGCGCAAGCGCGCCTTTGCCCACCCTACGAATACGCTGGCTTAATTCGTCTTCACCAGCGGGCAGCCGCCCTTGTCGAGCGGACGGAAGGCTTCGTCGCCGGGGACGGTGGCGAGCAGTTTGTAGAGATCCCACTCGCCCTTCGATTCCTCGGGCTTCTTGACCTCGAAAAGATACATGTCGTGGACCATGCGGCCGTCGATGCGGATCTTGCCGCCCTTGGCGAAGAAATCGTTGATCGGCGTGGCGCGCATCTGCGCCATTACCTTCGGCGCTTCGTCGGTGCCGATCGCCTCGATCGCCTTCAAATAATGCATGGTCGCGGAGTAAAGCCCGGCCTGGATCATGGTCGGCATGTGGCCGACCTTCTCGATGAAGCGTTTCGAGAAGGCACGGGTTTCGTCATCCCGGTCCCAGTAGAAGGCGTCGGTGACGATCAGGCCCTGGGTTTCCTTGATGCCCAGCGAATGCGTGTCGGTGATTTCCTGCAGCAGGGCGATCATCTTCTGGCCGCCCTTGGTGATGCCGAATTCCGCGGCCTGCTTCAGCGCATTGGTGGTGTCGCCGCCGGCATTGGCCAGCGCCACGACCTTGGCCTTGGAGGCCTGGGCCTGCAGCAGGAAGGACGAGAAGTCCGACGAGTTCAGGGGATGGCGAACCTCGCCCAGCACCTTGCCGCCGCTCTCCTTGACCACGTTGGCCGCGTCGCGCTGCAGCGCCATGCCGAAAGCGTAATCCGCGGTGACGAAGAACCAGGTGTCCTCGCCGCGCTTGACCATCGCCTTGCCGGCGACGTTGGACAGCGAGTAGGTGTCGTAGGTCCAGTGCACGGTGTTGGGCGAGCAGGCGGGGCCGGTGATGTCGGAACTGCCGCCGCCGCTATTGATGTGGATCTTGTTCTTCTCGCGGGTGAGTGCGGAGATCGGCAGCGCGACCGAAGACGTCGGCACGTCGAAGATCGCATCGACCTTCTCGTTGTCATACCAGTTGCGGGCGATGCCGACGCCGACATCCGGCTTGTTCTGGTGGTCGGCCGCGATCACCTCGACCGGCTTGCCCTTCACCTTGCTGCCGTAATCGGCGACGGCCATCTGGACCGCGACCAGCGAGCCCTTGCCCGTGGCGTCCGCATAAAGGCTGGACATGTCGGTCAGCACGCCGATTTTGACGACGTCGTCGGAAATTTGCGCCGACGCGGCACCGCCGGACGCGGCATAAGCAAGTCCGGCCACCAGCGTGGCTGCGAGCGATTTCATGGTCTCTTCTCCCTTGGGTTTGCCTTCGTTGAGGCTTTGTTTGAATCTCTTTTACCCGGCTTGCGTCGCCTCCGCAAAGGCGAAGGCGGCGTGGCAATGCGCCGGGTTGACTAAATTGCGGGCGGGGCGGGCGTTAACTTTTCAGCCAGCCCGGCCAAAGCGGGAAGGGGTCAAAACGCCGGCAGCGCGGTGATGACGACGCTGATGGTGCCCGCGGCTTCTGCGATCACGCGCAGCGTTTTGGAATCGAAGGCGATGTCGGCGAGGCTGAGGCTGGTGATTTCAGCCGCCACCCGCACGCCGTCCTCGTTCTTCTGGAAATCCGCGATCGAGGTTGCAATCTTCTTCTGCGCATTGCCGATAAAGGGCTTCAGGTCGACGGTGGCCTTCTCGGCCAGCGCTTTTTGCAGGTGCGGCATCGCCGCGCGCGCCGCGGCGCCGAGCAGCCCGAACGCGGCTTCGGACTCGACCGCGAGTTCGATATTGGCAAGCCGCAGCGTCTGCTGCCCCTGATCGAGCATCGGCCGGCCCCAGATGTGCACCGTGGCTTCGCCGCCGAAGCCGAAGAAGCTCTTTTTCTCCTTGGCGTTGACCAGGAGCGAGATGAGCAGCCGGTCGCCCGACGCCGCGACGGAGGCGCGCTTCACGATGACGTCGACCGAGCCCGAGCCGTCTTCCGGAAATGTCCGGCCGCTCAATTGTGCTTCCAGCACCTTGTTGATGTCGACAAAGGGGATATCGATCGGGATGCCGACGCTCACGCCGCCGGGGATCGGCGGCCCAATGGAAATCTTCTCCGGAAACGGGCAATCGGGTTTGGTCTGCGCCGAGGTGATGCGGGTCTCCGCCTCGATGCCGAGCGTCAATGTGAGGTTGGCGGCATCGACGCGTGGCTGCGCCGCGATGGCGCGGGTCGGCCGCAGTTCCAGCCACAACGCCGGCAGCGACGAGGCGGCGCCGTTGCCCTGGATCGGAATCGAGCGGCACGTCTTGGCCCATTGGATCCGGGCATTGCGCTCGAAAGCCTGATCGGCGTGAATTCGCGCGCCGGCCGCGGCGAGTTGATCGGCGACATTCTTGTCGATCACCGGCTTGATCTGCGCGGGGACATTGACGCGCGCGCCCGCCACCGTGAGGCTGCTGTCACTGAGCGTGACTTGTCCCGCCAAATTCGGCTCGATGCGCCAGTTGGCGGCGAGCTTGGGCCGCGAAGTGATGACGATATTGCCCTTGATCTCTGCGCTGGCGTTGAGCGCCTTGATGTTCACGCTGCCGATTTGTTTGGCGACATTGCCGCCGAGCAGGCCGCCGAGCGCGTCGCCGACCGCGCCGGTCGCCTTTGACGACAGCGAGCCCGTCACGTTCAGCTTTCCGGTCAGCGGTGTCGCCAGCGACAGCACGTCCTGCGCGCCGGTCGCCGCGATCGGCCCGCGCGATGCGGTCCAGCCGATATCGGCATTTTGGAGGATCTGCGACACCGGGTTGTCGGCCTTGCCGGCGAAGTTGCGCGGCGCGGCGCGGTCGGCGGCCTCGCGAATGGCGGTGAGCGGAATCGTGATCGGGGCGATGATGCTGGAGATGCGGGGCGCGGGCGGCAGCGGCGGCAATTCGGCAAGCGCCGGCGACGCGACGGTACCACGCCTCGACAGCCAGTCCATGGCCTTGAGACTGACGAAAAACGAGGCCGCGACCACTGCGATCGCCAGCACAATAACCTTAGGACGCATCGTCCCCCCGGACTGATTTCAGCCGGTGAGACTACAGGGCGGGATGCGGGGACGCCAGAGCGGGAGGATCGGCGTCGTTTCCAGCCGGACACAAAAATGGCGCGTTGAACGCGCCGGGTTTTGGAGGGAATTCCGTTTCTGTAGGGTGGGCAAAGGCGCACTTGCGCCGTGCCCACCATATTTGCTGAACCGCGCTAATGGTGGGCACGCTTCGCTTTGCCCACCCTACGAAATCCGAAGTTAATCCATCAACTCCGCTTGCCGCTCGTATTGTCGACGCGGCGATCCATCGGCAGCACGATCACCTTGGTTCCGACGTTAACCCGCGAATACAGATCGGCGACGTCCTGGTTGGTGAGGCGGATGCAGCCTGACGACACGTGGGTGCCGATGGTGCCCGGTGCGTTGGTGCCGTGAATGCGATACACGGTGCCGCCGAGATACATCGCGCGTGCGCCGAGCGGATTGCCGGGGCCACCGGCCATCTGGCGCGGCAGATAAGGCTGGCGCGCGATCATTTCCGGCGGCGGAGTCCAATCCGGCCACTCGGCCTTTTTGGTGATGGACTGCACGCCCGACCAGGTGAAGCCGTCGCGGCCAACGCCGATGCCGTAGCGGATCGCCTGACCGCCGCCGAGCACATAATAGAGATAGGTGTTGGGCGTATCGATGATGACAGTGCCCGGGGCTTCGCGGGTCGGATAGTTGACGATCTGGCGCTTCAATCGCGCCGGCAATTCGGCGGCAACGTTTTCATCCTGCGATGGCGCGGGTTGAACGACCGGCGGGGTCATCTGAACCTGCGGGTCAACAATAAATGGAAACAGCGGCAGCGGCGCGGCCGAAGCTGCGCCGGACAAAGTGACGCCAATCGCCAGCGCCCCGAAGGCGGCAACACGGCAAACATTCAGCCTGAGCGTCCCGAGATTCAGCATCCGAGGTTTCATGTCTTCTCGCCCTGTTTTGTTAATCTGTTTGATCGCCCGTGCACGCGTTCGGTGCATCGTTAACCAGACCACTACAGGGAAAAGGTTTCAGGTCGTTTTCGTCAGGAGGCCAAAATGACTTCGTCGGATTCAGGAATTGTTTCATTTAGATGTCGTGCGGCCCCGAAAACTGCATAGCAAATCGTTAAAAAGGAGGCTCAGGGCGTGTGACGTCACACGTTTGAAATATCCTTGGCACAACGTCGAATTTAGAGAATCAGCAACGCTCTGGATTCCCAAAGATGCGGATATTGATCGCGACCGACGCTTGGCACCCGCAGGTTAACGGCGTGGTGCGCACCCTGACATCGCTGGCGCGCAGCGCTCCGGCGCTGGGGGCCAATATCGAATTCCTCACGCCGGAAGGGTTTCCCTCCGTTGCGCTTCCGACCTATCCGGGGCTGCGCGTCGCGCTGCCGAACCGTCGCAAGATCGCCGACCGGATAGAAGAGGTGGCGCCGGACGCGATCCATATCGCAACTGAAGGACCGATCGGCTGGTCGGCGCGGGCCTATTGCCGCCGCCACAACCTGGCTTTCACGACGTCCTATACGACGCGCTTTCCGGAATACATCGCGGTGCGCTCGCCGATCCCGGCCTCGTTCAGCTATGCCGTGCTGCGGCATTTTCACGCGGCCGGCGCGATGACCATGGTCGCGACGCCGTCGCTGCGGCAGGAACTCGCCGGGAAAGGGTTCCGGAAGCTCGGCTTCTGGGGGCGCGGCGTCGATACACAACTATTCACGCCCGACGATGCCGCCGAACTCGATCTGCCGCGGCCGATCTTCATGACCATGGGCCGGGTCGCGGTGGAAAAAAACATCGAGGCGTTTCTCGCGCTGGACCTGCCGGGCTCCAAGGTAGTGATCGGCGACGGGCCGCAGAAGGCGCTGCTGGAGCAGCGCTATCCGAAGGTCAAATTTCTCGGTGAAAAGACCGGCAAGGATCTGACCACGCATCTGGCAGCGGCCGATGTCTTTGTGTTTCCGAGCCTCACCGACACTTTCGGCGTCGTGCAGTTGGAGGCATTGGCCTGCGGCACGCCGGTCGCGGCGTTCCCGGTGACGGGACCGCTCGACGTGATCGCGGATCATCCGGTCGGCGCGCTCGACCGGGATTTGCGCAAGGCCTGTATCCGGGCGCTCAGCATGTCGCGTGAGGCGTGCCGCAACTTTGCGCTCGAGCGTTCCTGGGAAAACAGCGCAAGGCAGTTCATCGGCAATCTGTCGGCGTTGCAGCCGAGCCGCGTGCCGCGGCCGGCGCATCGTCTGGCCAGCCGAAGCGCCGTTCGGGGCTAAGCGTAGCAGTCACCGCAAGATCGATCGCAAGATTCATTTAACGAACAAGACAACGAGGTAATGTCACATGGCAGAGATCATCAAACTTGACGGCGCCACGCCGCTCGATTTCGACCGCGAGATGGTCGAGACCGCCTATGACCGCTGGGCACCGATCTACGACCTGGTCTTCGGCGGGGTGTTCAGCAAGGGCCGGCGCGCCGCAATTCTTGCCACCAACAATATCGGCGGCCGCGTGCTGGAAGTCGGCGTCGGCACCGGAATTTCGTTGCCGCAATACGCGCCCAACCTGCGCATCTTCGGCACGGACATTTCGGAAGGCATGCTGGACAAGGCCAAGGCGCGGGTCAAGGAACACCGTCTGAAGAATGTCGAAGGCCTCGCGGTGATGGACGCCGAGAAGCTCGAATTCCCGGACAATTCATTCGACGTCGTGATGGCGCAATATGTCGTCACCGCGGTGCCGAACCCGGAAGCAGCGATGGACGAATTCGCGCGCGTGCTGCGGCCGGGCGGCGAGATCATCCTGCTCAGCCGCGTCAGCGCGGATGCGGGTTTGCGCCGCTTCATCGAACAGCGGCTGCAGCCGGTGGTGCGCCAGCTCGGCTTCCGCACGGATTTTGCGTGGTCGCGTTACACCCAATGGGTCGCGAAAGCGCATGGCGTCGAGTTGGTCGAGCGCCGCCCGGTGCCGCCGTTCGGTCACTTCTCGCTGATCCGTTTCCGCAAGCTTCCGCCGGCTGTCGCCGCCTAGTTCAGGCGGCCCGTGCGAGTGTTGTTTCGTAAGTGTGCCATCGTGAAACGTCATATGTCATTATGATGATGTCACACGCCGTACATCGAATCTCTGTACACCAATCACAGCTACCTTATTTTGGGGAAGAAAATGGACATCAAGGATTTCCGCGAGCAATTGCGAACCCAGCGCTGGGATGACCACCGTTTTTATCACCACAGCCGCATCAACCAGAGCCTGCACTTCGTCAGCGCGGCGAGCTTCCTGATCAGCTACGTCATGATGTTCTTCGATCCTGTCGTGGCCGCGCTGATCGGCTGGCTGGTGTCGATGACCTCACGTCAGGCCGGCCACTTCTTCTTCGAGCCCAAGGGATACGATCACGTCAACGACGCGACCCATGAGCACAAGGAAGAGATCAAGGTCGGCTACAATCTGCAGCGCAAGGTCGTGCTGATGGCGATCTGGGCCTTGTCGCCCGCGGTGCTCTATGTCGATCCGACCATGTTCGGCCTCTTCACGCCCTGGGCGTCGCCGGCGGATTTCATGCGTCAGGTGGCCAAGATCTGGCTCGCGATCGGCATCGGCGGATTGTTGTTCCGCACCGTGCATCTGTTCTTCATCCGTGACATCGAGACCGGTCTGGTCTGGATGACCAAAATCCTGACCGACCCGTTCCACGATCTCAAGCTCTACCATAAGGCGCCGCTGTTCCTGCTGAAGGGCGAGCTGATCGATCCGGGTCTCGAGAAGCACGTCAGGCACGCCTGAGCTTGGCGAGAAGTTCTCCCTCGCCCCGCTTGCGGGGAGAGGGTTGGGGTGAGGGGGACTCTCTACGAGCACGGTGCTCGGAGAGTCCCCCTCACCCGAATTGCATCTGACGATGCAATTCGACCTCTCCCCGCAGGCGGGGCGAGGTGATCCGAGCGGTGACGCCAATTCAGTTCAAGGCCATCGTTATCTGGAAAATCTCTTCTTCAGCATCTCGCGCAGGATCTTCCGGCGGATGCCCTTATTGGTCAGTGACGCATCGTGCCACCACCAGCCGTCCTGTTTCATCTTCCCGGCCGCGGCGACAAAGCGTTTTGTGACTTCGGCGAAATCCGCGTCGGTGTAGTTCAGGCTGAAGATCAAGCGGCCGGTGCCGACCCAGCTCAGCGCGAGCTGCTCGGCCCGCAGGTAATACTGGAACATCCAGTTGTAGCGCGACGGCTCGGTATAATGAACGCTCCAGATCGACGACAGATTGGCGACCCGGACCGGCAGGTTCTGCGCGGCCAGCATCTCGTTCAATTGCTGCGCCCGCGCGTTCCAGGTCTCGTCGAGGCCGTCATAGACGGTGCGGAAATTCGGGCTGGCGAGCCGGCCGAGGAATTCATCCATCGCGGTCATGACGTAGGGATGCGAATTGAAGGTGCCGCGGGCGAAGCAGACATCGACCGGGCGATCGTCGCGAAAACGCCGCATCAACTCCTTGCGGCCACAGACCGCGCCGATCGGCAAGCCGCCGGCGAGACTCTTGCCATAAGTCACCATGTCGGCGCGGACGCCGAAATATTCCTGCGCGCCGCCGGCCGCGAGCCGGAAGCCGACAAAAACCTCGTCGAAGATCAGGACGATATTGCGCTCGGTGCAGACTTCCCTGAGCTTCTTGAGCCAGTCGGTGTAGGCCGCGCGATCGAACCGCGCGCTGCGCGAACTGTCGGCCAGCGCCGAATCCGCGGGCGCATTGCCGTTGGGGTGCAGCGCCTGCAGCGGATTGACCAGCACGCAGGCAATATCGTGCCGCGTGCGCAGCACATGCAGCGTGCGCTCCGACATTTCGGCCAGCGTATAGGTTTCGTGCGGGGCGATCGGATTGCCGACGCCGGGCTGCACGTCGCCCCACCAGCCATGATAGGCGCCGGCGAAACGCACCAGATGGCTGCGTTTGGTGTGATAGCGCGCCAGCCGCACCGCCTGCATGACGGCTTCGGTGCCGGACATGTGGAACGAGACTTCGTCGAGTCCGGAAATCTCGCACAGCCGTGTCACATTGTCGGTGATCACGGGATGGTAGGAGCCGAGCACCGGCCCCAGCGCATGGGCGCGGGTCTGCGCGCTGGCGATGCAATCCTTGTAGAAGTCGTTGCCGAAGATATTGACGCCATACGAGCCGGTCAGGTCGTAGAACACATTGCCGTCGGGATCGGTGACCGTGACCCCCGACGAGGATTCCATGAACGCGCCGGTGCCCAGATGCTCGCGCACCAGCCGGCTGTACTGGAAGGGCACCCGGTACACTTCGGTGAATTGCAGGTCGGAGATGTGCGCTGCGGCTTCCTGGGTCATCTGCCGGCTCAGCGCGAAGCGGTCCTGGTAGAAGCCGGCGAGCTGGAAGAAGGCGTCGTGACGCTGCTTGGCGATCGCGGCGGGCGCGCCATCGGAGCAGAAGAATTGCTCGTCGTCGTATTCGTAGAACGGGATCAGGCGCGACACCCGCCGCGACATCTTGGAATGTCCGGCCAGCGATCGGTGCTTGGCGCGCGACAGCGCCAGGCGCGCCTTCAATTTGGGGAATACAGCGGCGGCGCCAGCCATCGCTGCGGCGGATAAAGACAGAATCGGGAGTGACGAATCCATGCCACCAGCGCTAGCGGGTCCATCTAACAGAATCATGACAGTCCGGGGCTTGATCTCGGCCCTGACGCAGCAGGAGGACCTGAATTTCCTGTTGACCAACCGCATTCCGCGGGCGGCGCTGACGCGGTTCATGGGTTGGTTCAGCAAGATCGAGAACCCATGGGTGCGGGATGCCTCGATCGCCTGCTGGCGGATGTTTTCGGACCTCGATCTGTCCGAAGCAAAGAAAACCGAATTCAAAAGCCTGCACGATTGTTTCACCCGCGAACTCAAGCCGGGCCTGCGGCCGTCCGATCCCGATCCGTCGATCGTGGTGAGCCCCAGCGACGGAATCGTCGGCGCGTTCGGCGCGATCCAGGATACGGAGCTGTTCCAGATCAAGGGCGCGCCCTATTCGCTGCTCGATCTGCTCGGCGATCCCAAACTGGTGGACGCGCACCGCAACGGCCGGTTCCTCACGCTGCGGCTGACTTCCAGCATGTATCACCGCTTTCACGCGCCGCACGATTTCCGGATCGAGCGGGTCACCTTCATCAGCGGCGATACCTGGAACGTCAATCCGATCGCGCTCAAGAGGGTCGAGCGGCTGTTCTGCAAGAACGAGCGCGCGGTGATCGAAACCAAACTCACCTCGGGCGAAAGTCTGACGCTGGTGCCGGTCGCCGCCATTCTTGTCGCGAGCATCCGGCTGCACTTTCTCGATCTGTTGTTGAACGCCGATACGCGCGGCCCCACCGTGTTTCCCTGTGACGCCAGCGTGCACAAGGGTGACGAACTTGGCTGGTTCGAGCACGGTTCGACCATCATCGTGCTGGCGCCGGATCATTTCGAGTTCTGTGACAATATAAAGGACGGCGCGCGGATTTTGGCCGGGCAGCCCTTGATGCGCAAACCGGCTTCCACATGACGCGCGTTTGAGCATTTCGCCGGCCGGTTCAAGCGGGAAAACAAATCGACGATCTCGATTTTGCCCGGATGCTTGATTATATGAGGCCGATCCACCACGATTCGAAAATCATTTAGGGAACTGAGATGGCGCGAGCGGCTGTTTTGGCGGCGGGAGGCATTGTGCTGCGGCAGGAGGAAACCCCGTTGATCGCGGTGGTTCGGCTGCGCAAGCGTAACGAATGGGTGCTTCCAAAGGGCAAGCTCGACGACGGCGAAACGCCGCGCGATGCGGCTGAGCGCGAAGTGCTGGAAGAAACCGGGCATGATGTTTTGGTGCATGAGTTTCTGGGAACGCTGGTCTATGAATCCGGCGGCCGCTTCAAGGCCGTTCATTACTGGCGCATGGAGGCCGGCGGCGAGCCGACGCACGAATTGATGGATGACATCAAGGCGGTCGACTGGCTGCCGCTCGATGCCGCGATCGAGCGGCTGTCGCGCGGCTATGAGCGGGCGTTTCTGGAGAATGTCGGTCCGATCGCGCTTGAATCTGCCGCACTGGCTCAGCCGGCGCGGCGCGCTCGCATCAAGAAGCAACCGGCGCCCGAGAAGCGCCGCCGCCAGCCGGCCGTCGCTCCGCCGCCTGCGCTGCCGATGACGGATGTGCCGCTCGTTGCCGGAAGCGAGGGTATCGAAGCCGGATTGCCGGTCGATACAACGACGCTGGAAATCATGGCGTCCCCGATTGCGCCGCCATTGGCGCAAGACATCGCGGAACAAGATATCCCTGCACAAGATATCGCGGCGACAGAAGCGGAGCCTCGATCCGATAACGAGATAGCTCAAAGCCAGCGCATCAATCTGGTGCAGAAAGTCCGCGACTGGCTGCGCCGCGCGGCTTGAAGCGGTTAGCTCCCTTACCTCGCCCCGCTTGCGGGGAGAGGTCGGCGCGTAGCGCCGGGTGAGGGGGGCTCTCCGCGAGTCCGTCCCTGTCGGGGATCATCCCGGTCTAATCTGTCGGCAATCTATCCGGTCTGTACCCGAGAGTCCCCCTCACCCCAACCCTCTCCCCGCAAGCGGGGCGAGGGAGCGCATCTCCGATGCCGTTACAGATCGACCCAATCTCATCACGCCCTACCGCTTCTTCTCCTTCGGCGGCGGTTTCCTCGGCGGGGCAAGCCGCTGAACTGCGGGCTTGTTCGGCACGCCGGGCCGCGCGATGGCGGGCGCGGCAGGTGCGCCGGGTGGTCGCTGTAACTGCGCGGGTTGGCCCGGCCGCTGCAATTGTGCGGGTTGTCCCGGTTGTCCTGGCTGCCGAGGTTGCGGCTGCTGTATCTGCCGGTTCGGTTGCGTCGGCTGTGCTTGTCCCTGCCGTCCCGGCTGCTGCGGCGAACCTGGCCGTGGCGCGAGATTGTTCTGCCGCTGCGGGCCCGGACGCGCCGGATTGTTGCGCAGATTATTCCGGTTCGGATTGGCCTGACGCAAGGCGCGCTGCTGGGTCACGATCTGGCGGCCGACGGCCTGTGCGGCATGGACCTGGCGCACGATGCCTTGGTCGCGCGCCATCTGCTGCGGCGAGATCATCAATGGTGCAGCGGTGAAACGGCCACCGGCTCCGGCGCGGATCGTAAAGCCGCTAGCGCCTTGCGTGAGCGAACCCAGCCGCGTGCCCGCGCGATCGCTGACGTCGATATGGCCGACCCTGCCGTCGGGATCTGGATAGAGCTTGATCGCGACATTGTTCGGATTATTGGCGGAGGCACCCTGCGGCACCTCGACCAGGCCGGTGGTGCCGCGAATGCCGAGCGCTGCCGACGGCGTCGATATTTTCATGTCGCCGGTCTTGGCAACGGCGGCGGCGACAAAGGCCACGGTACCCCTTGTGATATCGAACAGCGCCGCGTTCTGCTGGCCGCCGTCTTGATAGACGTAATTGTCGACCGTGATCTGTGCGTTGGCGGTGAGATTGAAGGTGGTGCCGTCGTTGAAGGTGACGCCGAGCTTGGAATTCGCGGACGTATTAAGCGCGTCGTTGAGGAAGATGTCGTCCTTCAATTTGAGCGGCGTCGGTACATTGTTGCGGGTGACGGTCGCGTTGCCGGTCAGGGTTGCGACATTTCCGATCGGCTCATTGGCGGGATCCTGGGATGAATCCTGAGCGGGCGCTTGCGGAGGCGCGGCTGCCGGCTGAGCGGCGGCGGGCGCTGCAGGTGATGGCGCGACAGGTGCGGACGCTGGCGGTGCGGCCGTTGGCGCCGGTTGAGCCTGCGCCCACCCATTCGTCGGTCCGGCCAGCACAAGGCAACAAACCAGCCAGATCGCGAATGAAAACCGATGCCGTGTCAAGATGTACCCCGGGCGAGAAAGAACTGGCGAGTGCAGAGACAATTGAGGGCCTTGCGGCCTGAATGCCGGATGAATGCGGGTTGGTGAATGCGGGCTTGTGAAATTGAAGCTTGGCTATGCGGGTAGACATCATCAAGCGCCGAACACTGCGGCAGCAGTGCGGCGCCTGATGGGATCGACGATCAATAAAGGATGAGTTTTGCGATTTCCTAGCTGCGCCCGAACCTCGGCGTGAGGTTCATCGGCCTCGAGTGCCTCGGTGCCGGCGTTTCGGCCGGAGACTCGGTGACGGCGGCCGGCGCATCCACCTCGAACACGGCCCGGCAGCGCTCGCTCAGGGAATCGCGTTGCCGCTCCATGCAGGCAGTGATGCGATCCACGTTCGGAATGTCGGAAGCGCAAAGCCGCATCGCATCGCCCGTGCACATTTCCTGTTGCTCAAGCGTGTAAGCCTGCGAGCCCGTCGTCAGCATGCCCAGCACGAACGTGGTCGCGATTGCCAATTTGCAGCGGCTTGAAAATGTTGTCGTTGAAATGAATGTTGCCATCTGATGCCCCCTGGTTGCGGGGCGCGCGGGTCGTAAACCGATCCGTGGCCTCTTGGAGCGAGACCGTAGGCCGCGATGGTTTCGGGCTTTTTGCGCCGCAAGCCCAAAATGGTTTCGTCGGTTGCTGCAATTGTTTCGTTGCGGTTTCGTCTGGCCGGGTGCTCCAGGAAATCGCCTGAGCGCCCATTGGTCCAAGCACAGCGCTGGCTGGTCCAAGTATACCACCCGGCTTCCGGCTAACCTCCGGTTGCTCGATGGGAAGCGTTGCCTGTTGCTCCGCGATACCCCGATCGACAGACGGTAACGGCGTATGCGTCCCCTTGTAAGTACCCTTTCAAGTACCCTTGCACGGATAGTGATCGTCTTCGGCGGACTGTGCCTCACAGCCGGCGTCGTGCAGGCCCAGTCGCTCGATATTCCCCTGAACCTGACCCTCCAGGGCACCAACGACCCGGCTCCGGTCCTGACCATCAATATCGGGATCAACGGTCAGGCGCCGCGGCCTTATCTGTTCGATACCGGCTCCGAAGTTTTCGTCGCGCAATACACCCAATCTGCGTTTGGCAGCGTGCCTTCCAGCATGAGCGGCCAGCGGCAGAACGTCACCATTACCTACGGCGATGGCAGCTTCGGCTACACCTACAACGTTACCGGCACGCCATCCCTGACCTTCTATCCGACCTACACGTCGACAAGCGGCGGCGTCACCCTCAACGCGGTCTCTCCTTCGGGCAGCACGTCGCAATTCCTGATCGGCGCGGTTACCAGCGAAAACCATTTTCCGTTTCCGGATGGTCCGCTGCCGGGCGGTTACAGCGGCGGCTACGGAATTTTCGGAGCTGCCAATTTCGTCCGCGGCGGGCCGGGCAGCGTGCTCGGCCAGGCCATGCTGCCGGGAACGACAGCAGGCTACATCGTGGCCGCCAACGGCCAGCCGCTAAGCGCGATGAACGCCGGTCCCGACCCGCAGTCCTCGCCAAACGGGCCGCAGGTCAGCCAGAGCGTCACGTCGTGCAGTCCTTGCGTGATGCTCGGTTTGACGTCGGCGCTGCTCGCGCAATTCATGCCGGTCAATACCATCGCGACGCCGGCCTTCGGCACATTCGCAAATTCCGGCACGACCGCCACCAACCAATACGCTTTTTTCCTGCCGATCACGGCGAGCGCGCCGGGACAGCCGAGCGTCACCGTGTCGTCGCGCACTCTGTTCGATACCGGCACTTATTACTATCAGTTGAGCAATCTGATCCCGACCGCGAATTACGCCAATGGCGGCACGCTGACGATTTCAGGTCCGGCGAGCGGCTCGACCCCCAGCACCGTCACGCTCTACAACAACAACGATCCCGCCACCTGTTGCAATCCGTACTACGGCGAATCCTCCACCCAGATCGGGATTGGGCCTGAGTCTATTTTTGGCCTCGGCTTTTTTCTCAACAATTCGGTTTTGTTCAATCTGTCAGGACAGGCGGTCGGTTACACCTCCAACTTCGTGACCGACGCCAGCATCGCAACCACCTCAAGCTCGCCGCTTGTGATCGACTCCAACTCAGTCCCGCTCGGCCTTGCCGGCGTGATTTCCGGCAGCGGCCCGGTCCAGGTCGTCAACGGCGGATCGGCCACGCTGAGCGGCACCAACACCTATACCGGCACGACCACGGTCAATAACGGCTTCCTGGCGCTGGTCGGTCCCGGCAGCATTTCCACGTCGAGCGGCGTCAGCGTATCGAACTTCGGCGTCTTCGATATTTCCGGCGTCGGCGGCGGCGGCACGCCGTCCGGCGCCTATATCAAGTCACTGTCGAGCACCGACAATGCGGGTCTCGTCCTGCTCGGCGCCAATCAGCTCGTTCTCACCAACGCCAACGGCACCTTCGCGGGCACGATCGCCGATGGCGGTTCTTATGGCGGCAGCGGCGGCACGCTGGTGCTGGCGGGCGGCATCGAGACCCTGACCGGTGTCAACACCTATACCGGTGGCACGATCGTCGTGTCCGGCACGTTGCAGATGTCGGGCGCGGGCACGCTCGGCGCCACGACCAGCACGGCGGCGCTGTTGGGCGGCGTGCTCGATCTCGGCGCCACGACGCAGACGCTGAGCGCTCTGTATCTTGCCGGCGGCACGCTGCAGAACGGCAATCTGAACGCGCCGATCTCGTCCTTTGGCGGCACCATCAACAGCATCGGCGGCACCGCGAGTCTCACGACCTCCGCCGGCCTGACATTTGTGCTGGGCACCAACACCTATACCGGGCCGACGGCGGTTAATGGCGGCATCCTGGATGTGATCGGCTCGATCACCGATCCCACCGTCAATGCCGGCGGCCTGTTGATGGGCACCGGTCAGGTCGGCGCCACGCAAGTTAACGCCGGCGGTATCTTCGCGCCCGGCAATGGCACGGCGGGCACGTCGCTGACGGTGAACGGCAATCTCGCTTTTGCGTCGGGTGCGCTCTATCTGGTGGCAGTGAACCCGGCGACGTCGAGCTTCGCCAATGTGACGGGCACGGCCGCGCTCGCCGGCAACGTGCTGGCGACGTTTTCGCCCGGCGCCTATGCGGTGAACCAGTACACCATCCTGAAATCCGCCGGGCTCGGTGACACCACCTTCGCCGGCGCCACGGCCAGCCTTCCCGGCTTTGCGGCGAACCTGAGCTATACGCCGACCAACGTGCTGCTGAACTTTACCGCAGCGCTGGGGGCGCAAAGCGGGCTCGGCAGCAACCAGCAGGCCGTCGCGAATGTCATCAATAATTTCTTCAATGGCGGCGGCGCACTGCCGCCGAACTTCCTCAATATTTTTGGTCTGAGCGGCAGTAATCTGGCCGCGACGCTGGCGCAGATCTCCGGCGAATCCAATGTCGGTTCGCAGCAGGCCACCTTCAGCGCGATGACCCAGTTCATGGGCGTGCTGACCGATCCCTTTGTCAATGGCCGTGGGATCGGCGCAGGCAACCCGACGCCTGGCGCTTCGCACTATGCCGATGACGGCGCGGCCAGTGCGTACGCTTCTGTCAGCAAATCACGCGGCGCCTATGCGATGTTCACCAAGACACCGATGGCCTCGACCTATGATCCGCGCTGGAGCGTGTGGGCATCCGGCTTCGGCGGCGCGCAGACCACTTCCGGCAATGCCGCGCTCGGCTCCAACAGTTCGGCCTCGAGCATTGCCGGCACGGCGGTCGGCGCCGATTATCGCTTCTCGCCATTCACGATCGCCGGCTTCGCGCTGGCCGGCGGCGGCACCAGCTTCAGCACGGTGGGTGGCGGCAGCGGACATTCCGACCTGTTCCAGGCCGGCGTGTTTGTTCGTCATACTGTTGGCCAGGCCTACATCACCGGCGCACTCGCCTATGGTTGGCAGGACATCACGACAAATCGCACGTTAACCGCCGCCGGCATCGATCAACTGCGCGCCGAGTTCAACGCCAATGCGTATTCCGGCCGGATCGAAGGCGGCTATCGCTTTGTCACGCCATGGATCGGCGGCATTGGCATCACGCCTTACGCGGCCGGACAGTTCACGACGTTCGATCTGCCGGCCTATGCCGAAAGCGTGGTGTCGGGATCGAATGCGTTCGCGCTGGCCTATGGCGCCCGGGATGTCACGGATGTCCGCAGTGAACTCGGCATCCGCACCGATAAATCATACGCGATGCCAAACGGCGTGTTGACGCTGCGTGGCCGCGTGGCCTGGGCGCATGATTTCGATCCGGATCGCTCGATCGGCGCCACGTTCCAGACGCTGCCGGGCGCCAGCTTCGTGGTCAACGGCGCGGTGCAGGCGTCGGAGTCCGCGCTGACCACCGCATCGGTCGAGATGAAATGGCTGAACGGCTGGTCCACCGCCGCCACCTTCGAGGGCGAGTTCTCCAAGGTGACGGCGAGCTACGCCGGCAAGGGTGTCGTGCGCTACGTCTGGTAGCGGTGCGTGATTAGCTGACCCGGCTCCAGGTCTGGCCGCCGCAGAACATGCCGCCGAAGGCGCAGCCCTGAACCCGCAGCGCATTCGGGCCCTTCATCGTGATCGTCGAGTCGTAATTGCGGCCGCTGTCGGGATCGTGAATCCGGCCGGTCCATTTGCTGTCAGACGGCTTCATGTTGATCAGGATCTTCTCGCCGCTATTGACGGCATAGCCGCACAGATTGTCGCCGCACGGCTCGACGCGAACGCGCCCCTTGTTTCCCTCGGTGCTCCAGATGCCGACCGGCGTTGTCGGTGTGGCGGCTGGTGCGACATCGTTTCCGGCTGCCGGGGCAGGGGAGTTGGAAGCCACAACGGCCGGAGCCACGGGAGCATTGACGGGTGCGGGCGCGGTCGCGGCCGGAGCCACAACAGGTGCCGGGGCCGGAGCAACTTGCACCGGAGCTTGGGCGACGGGCGCCGCGGCCTGAACGGCAGGCGCCGGCTGCGATTTCGTCACCGGCTGATCCGAATTCGAGGTCACATTATTGTCGTCGTCGTAATTGCTTTCGTCGAAACGTTTCGATTTTGAACCGAAGCCTGAACCTGAAATGCCCGATATCTGCAGGCACGACAGTGAGTCGCAATTCCGAGGCGCTTCGATACGGATCCTGTGACCGTTGACCTCGAAGGAAATTGCATTGCCGGCATAGGCAGAGGTCGTGGCCAGCAGCAGTGTGGCGACAATGGCGAGCTTCTTCATGATTGTGTCCTCCAGCGGGTGGGTGGATCTGGGCTGACCCTACTCGTCGGCGACGTTGGCCTCTGTGATCTACGTCACGGGACGTGGGCGGGGCTGCTTCCGAGGTGTCAATTTGTAACCGAAGCGGCTCGAACCGAACTTCTGAAAACCGCTTACGTATAACAGAGGCTATGCACAAAGAGCCCGGCGGCTGGAGCGATCCAACCGCCGGGCTCTTGTCATTGGGAAGCTGTTGAAAGGATCAGATCACGCCGAGCACGATCGCGCCGACAAAGGCAAAAGCGATATACGCGGTGACCACGCTTAGCCTGCTGGCGATGGACATCGGAAACCTCCGGGGTTTACGTCGCTGCCCGCTTTAACGCAGAGAATAACAGGGCGTTCCCCGCCAAAAAAGGCAGCGTTGCTGTCTATCCGCGCTCGCGCGGCCAGGCCGGGGTTCCCCAACGTGGTTAAAGAGTCGTGAAATCAACGCGTTGAAGAGTCCTTAAATATATTCGTTGAGATTGCGCGCATGACGCGCGGAGTTCGTTTGTATCTCGTCGGCTCCTTCGTCCTTGTCTCGTTGGCGGGTTGCGGTCGCGGCTATTTTCAGTCCGAAGAGCGCGAACCGTGGCGGGCCGAGGCCGAGATCGCTTGCCTGAAATCCGGCGCCGTTAAAGAGAGTCCCGAACTGGTCCGGATCGATCCGATCTCGGGCCCCGGGATGTGCGGCGCGGAGTTTCCGCTCAAGGTCGCCGCACTCGGCGAAAGCAACAGCTCGTTCGGTTTTGCTGACGAAGATCTGCGGCCGCCCGGCACCATCGGCAATCAGCCGCGCTGGCCCGGCTCGCAACCGCCGCCTCCGCCACGCGCGCCGCTTTATCCCGACAATGCGCAGCGCGCGCCCGGCTATGGCGCGCCATCCAGCGGTCCGATTTCGCTGAGTGCGCCCGGTGTTTCGCAGTACGAAGACCAGATCAATCTGCCGCCCGACGGCACGCCGGACTACCGGTCGCCGCCACCGCAGCGGTCGTATTCGCAACAGCAAGCCCCGCAACAGGCTTACCCGCAGCAACAAACCTATCCGCAGCAACCCTATCCGCAGCGGCCGCCCTATGCCGCACTCTATTCGGAGCGTCCCGATGCTGCCGCAGCCGCGCCCCTGCCGCGGCTCGGGCCTTCGCAGGGCAATCCCGTCAGCGCGGTCGGACCGGTCGCGGTCAAACCGGTCGCGACGCTGGCGTGCCCGATCGTCTCGGTGCTCGATCGCTGGCTCGCCGATTCCGTGCAGCCTGCCGCGATGCGCTGGTTCGGCGCGCGCGTGGTCGAGATCAAGCAGATATCGGCGTATTCCTGCCGCGGCATGAACGGCAACGCCAATGCGCATATTTCCGAACACGCCTTCGGCAACGCGCTCGACATCGCCGCCTTCACGCTGGCCGATGGACGGCGCATTTCGGTCAAGGACGGCTGGAAGGGGATGCCGGAAGAGCAGGGCTTTCTGCATGACGTGCAGGCCTCGGCCTGCCAGCAATTCACCACCGTGCTGGCGCCCGGCTCCAATGTCTATCATTACGATCACATCCACGTCGACCTGATGCGCCGCGCGTCCCGGCGCCTGATCTGCCAGCCAGCCGCAATGTCGGGCGAGGAAGTCGCCGCGCGCGCGCAACAACGCAATCCCTATGCGTCCGGCTCGCGCGAGCCGTTCACGACAGGGTCGATCAGCAAGCCACAGGCCCGGCACAAGACCGCGAAGGTCAACGAGGAAGACGAGTTCGAGGACGAATAGCGCTTACTCTTTCATTCTTCCGGCCGTATCTACCCGAAAATTGAAGCCGAAAAATTCCTGCGCTGTTGCGTGCGCGTGTGCGATCGCGATATCTTCCCCGCGGCAAGTGGGGAATTTGGAATGTCAGGTAAAAATTGGGACAGGGTGCCGATCGACGCGCAGAGCATCGACGCGCCGCTGTCGCAGGCGGCGATTTTTCTGGTGGTCACGGTCGGAAGCGAGCAGACAGCCCTCGCGAAAGTGGCCTTCGTCCTTGAAGGGCTCGACGATCTCGTCAAAACGGTCGGATTCCGGGACCTGTCCGGGCGGCTGTCGTGCATTGCCGGGATCGGCAGGGAGCTCTGGGATCGTTTTCATTCGGACGGTCGGCCCAAGGAATTGAAACCGTTTGCGGCGATCAAGGGCGCGGCGCATGACGCGCCGTCTACCCCGGGCGACCTGTTGTTTCATATCCGCTCCGAGCGAACCGATCTGTGCTTTGAGTTCGAGCGGATTCTGCTCGACAATCTCGGCGACAGCATCACCGTGGTCGACGAAGTCTCGGGCTTTCGATATTTCGATGCGCGCGACCTTCTGGGCTTTGTCGATGGCACCGCCAACCCGACCGGCCTCGATCTGCCCGCTTCCGCGCTGGTCGGCGAGGAAGATGCCGACTTCGCCGGTGGCAGCTATGTCGTGGTTCAGAAGTACCTGCACGATCTCGGCGCGTGGGCGAAGACGCCGACGCCGGTGCAGGAGGAGATCATCGGCCGCACCAAGATCGACAATATCGAAATCGATGACGACGATGCGCCGCGCAAATCGCACAAGTCGCTGGCCACGATCGAGGATGCCGACGGCAACGAATATGACATCCTGCGCGACAACATGCCGTTCGGCCGGCCGGGGCAGCAGGAATTCGGAACCTATTTCATCGGCTATTCCAGGTATCTCTGGGTGATCGAGAAGATGCTGCAGCGCATGTATATCGGCGATCCCCCGGGCGCTTACGATCGCCTCCTGGATTTCTCGACGCCGCATACCGGTGTGACGTTCTTCGCGCCGACCCGCCCGATGTTGCAAGCGCTGGTGCAGGCGGACTCAGGCGATTGATTGAAGTCACTTGCCGAAAAATCGTTCCTCGAGCGCGATCCATTCCGGGTCGGATGTGATCTTCAACAGCGCCTCGTCGATCGGCCGCTTGAGCGGGCTGTGCTCTGGCAACGCGATTGCCATATAGGCCGGCGCCAGCAGGCCTTGCGGCATTTCCTCGGTGTTGGCGTGACGTTTTGAAATCAGATATTGCAACGCGCCGACGCTGTTGACGACCGCGTCGGATTTTCCGTCGGCCAGCGAGTCCAGCGCATCCGGCAGGTTGTTGAATTTTACGTAAGTGAGACGGTGCTCGTCGAGATATTCGGCGCCAGAGGACTGCGCCACCGCCGCGAGTTTTTTCTTGGCGAGATCGATCGTGTTGACCATTTCGCGGGCTTCGACGCGATCGGCGGTCAATCGCGACACGAGACTCGTCGACAACAGCGAAACCCACACCAGGCTGGCGAACATCCAGGACACCGCGATGACGCGGCCGGTGGTCGATTTCGGCGTCTTGTCGCCGTAGCCCACGGTGGTCATGGTGACGATGGCCCAGTAAAGGCCGTCGCGCAGCGTGACCACGGAGGATTCTGATCCCAGCGCCGAGGGGTGACGGCGTTCGATCACCCACATCATGACGCCGATAAAAATCAGCATCGCCAGGCTGCCGAAAATCAGCGGGCTCAGCTCCGTCGTCGCCGCGCCGTAGGAGCGCAGCGCCGACAGCGTCCCTTTATCCTTGCGTAGCGCGACCGCGACGCCGGATCGGTGGGCGGGATAGGAAAAATCCACGCGCTTCTCGCGTTCCGATGTGATCGTGATCGCGCCGATTGCCGCGTCGAAACGGCCCTGCTCAAGACCGCCCAGGATCGATTCCATGTCCGCCACCGGGATCAGCTTGAATTGCCGTTCCAGCCGCTCCGCGATCCGGCGCCACAGGTCGACGCTGATGCCGGATATCGAGCCGTCCGGGTTGGTGTAGCCGTAAGGCGGCACGTCATAGACGGCAATCCGAAGCGGCGGGGCCTGCGCCGGTTCGGCATCCAATGCGCGGGCCATCGGTGGGGCGAGCCAGAACAGCAGGCCGGCAAGCAACATCAAATAAAGCACTCTGGAAACAGGCGTCAGGCAATCGACGCTCCGGTCTGCACCGCGGGCAATCATTTAAGATCCGTGAAATGGGCTGCTTCGACAAAAGCGTCCCCATAAAATGACGGCCTAACATGAACCTGTCATGTCACCGCGCCGCATCGCGTCTCACGGTGCCCAAACGCGAGTTGGGCGCCTCACATCTCGAAGGTGAGGGGATCGTTGATCTCGGGGCCGGTGAAGGAGGCCGCCATCGGCCGCCGCACGCCGGGCAGCACCGCGACGTCATAGAGTTCGCTCACCGCGCCCTCGATTCGGATCCATTGCACGATGTCGCCGGAGGCGAGGTTGACGATCTGAAGGCCGCACCAGCCGTCGGCGTCGCGCTTCTTCATCTCGTCGTCGAGTGCGAGGCCCGAGAACGACCCGTCGCGTGATAGCGAGAGGCCGACCACAGCATGGTTGTTGTGGAACGCCAGCCCACGCAGGAAGCCCGGACAGAACGCGCGCGGCGTGAAGTCGCCGCTGCCGAGATCGACGGTGCCGAGATGCCCGGAGCCTGAGTTCAGCACCCAGAGTTTGTTGCCGTACCAGCGCGGCGAATGCGGCATCGAGAGTTTCTCGGTGACGATGGCGCCGCTTGCGACATCGATCACAATGCCGCCCTCGGCGCGGCGCGCCCGCCAGCCGCCGATCACGTCGCTGCGGCTGGTCGCCGTCACCCAAGCCACTTCGCCGTCTTTGACCGCGAGGCCGTTGAGATGACAGCGATCTTCGGCGGCGAGTTTCGAGATGAACGGCGGTTTCCACAACACGCGGAAGGCGTGCACCGGCGACAGCAGCGACAGGCAGGAATAGGCGGTGTTGACGAATACGATACGGCCATCGCTGAGCACGCTGATGTCGTGGATGTCGATCTCGCCGGTGGTGTGCCCGACCCGCGGCACATAATAGCGATCGGCGCCGTTCATGGTCTGGTCGGGGCCCAGGATATTTTCGAAGCGCCAGACCTGGAAGGCGGTCGCCAGCACCAGGCGCTGCGCGTCGGCCCACACCCCCATCGCGCGGCCGGTGCCGACCTCGTGGATCGCAAGACCGCCGGCATCATCGACGCCGACGAGGTAGAGTCTGCCGGTCTGGTACGAGGTGAAGGCGAGGCTGACCTGATTGGCCTGCAGCCAGCCCGCCATGCCGCGCGAGCAGGTGATGTGCGCCGATGTCAGTTGCGGCAGCGGGGCGGGGGCGTCGGTCAACTGCGTTAGGTCCTTAGGTCTCTGGCGCGCGTCATTGTTACGGCGAGGCTCAGATGTCTGGCTATCAGGTTTTGCTATGTGACACGGCTTGGAAGCGCGGTCCACCGCCTCATCCTCACCCGGCCTTATCCTGAGGAGCGGCCTTTAGGCCGCATCTCGAAGGATGGATGCAACATTTGGACTCGCCGCCCATCCTTCGAGACGCGCGCAAGGGCGCGCTCTTCAGGATGAGGACTATGCTTGCTTCGCAGTCTTGCGCTGCCAGCAAAATTTGAAAGCGCGGTCCACCGTGTGACCATTTTTGGTGGTCGATCGATCTTTCCGACAATTTTCCCGCGAGTGTTGCCGCAAGGCTGCATTTTGGGACCTGTTTTGATGGATGCCGCTCGCCGCGGATTAGACGCGCGCGGCAATGTTCAATATCAATCATTTCAAATAATATCCCGGGGCTGTTGGGGGCTCGATGACTGACGTGTGGGCTTGCCCGGGCAACGTTGCCGCGGGCCGTGCGAGTCAGCAAATAGGGCTGCGTTTCCGGGATGCGTTTCTCGGGACGGTTGCCGCTGGCGCGCTGTCGCTGGCGTTCGGGGGCCCGGCGCTGGCGGGGCCGGATGCCTGCACGCCATCCGGTGGCGGCACCATCGAGACCTGTAGCGGCAATCAATCCGCCGGGATCGCCAGCGGCACCGATTTTACGGCGCCGCCGGTCACCACCCTCAACGTCAACAATTTGAACCAGGCCATCGCACCTGCGAGCGGCACGGCCGGGATCAGCTTTAGTTCTGCCGGCGCCATCACCATCACCAGCAACACCGGCGCGTTCGGCATCACCACCGCCAATGCGAAGGGAATTTATGCCAACGGCTCCCTGGCGGTGAGCGTGACCTCGACAGGCAACATTGCCACCACGGGCGCCAGCGCCTACGCGATCGATGCCATCAGCAGCCTCGCATCCACGGTAACCTCAACCGGGAATATCAGCACCACCGGCAACAACGCGGGCGGGATCTATTCCGCGGCCTTCAGCGTTTCCGGCGCAACGGCGACGGTGACGTCGACCGGTAACGTTGTCACAGCGGGTCTCAACGCGTTCGGGATCAAGGCCTATAGTACGGCCGGCGATGTTGTGCTGACCTCGAGCGGCAATATCACCACCACGGGGTCTGGGATCCTCGGCGTGGGCCACGGCCACGGCAGCGTGACGACGGTGACCTCGACCGGCAACATCACCACCACGGGCCTCCAGGCGCGCGGGATTTTTGCGTCGAACAATGATGGCCTGGTGACTGTGACCTCAACCGGCAACATCGCTACCGCGGGCAATTACGCGTTCGGAATTTTCAGCAGCGGCGGCACGGTGACGGTGACTTCGACTGGCAACGTCCTCACCAGGGGCAATAGCGCGTCAGGGCTTTATGCCAACAGCTTCGGCGCGGTGACGATGACCTCGACCGGTAACATCAGCACGGGGGGGATGCTCTCGAACGGAATTCAAGCCTATGGCGGGGGCGGCGCCATCACCGTACTCTCAAAGGGCAACATCACCATCGCGGGCGATGACGGTCTTGGTATTTTGGTCCGCAGCGGCCACGGCGCTGCGATCAACGTGACCTCGACCGGCAACATTTCCACCGCTGGTGCTAGCGGCGACGGGATTCTCGTCTTTGGTACAGGCGCTGTAACGGTGACCTCGACCGGCAATATCGCGACCGCGGGCGACAATGCGCACGGGATTTATGCCGCCCAGAGCGGCAATTACGCCGGTACCCTGACGGTGACCTCCACTGGCAACATCACCACCCAGGGTGCCAACGCGTCCGGGATTCGTGTCTTTCAAGATATCAATTTTACCGGTGCCATCACGGTGACGTCGACCGGCAACATCACCACGACGGGCACCGGCGCGTCCGGGATTGTTGCTTCGGGCTCTGTGGCGGTAACGATTGTATCGACCGGCAACATCGCCACCACAGGCGGCGGTTCCTACGCGATTAACGCCAGGAGCCTCGGCGCCTTGACGGTGACCTCGACCGGCAACCTTACTACCGCAGGCAACGCGACTGCGATTTTTGCCTTCGCCTCGAGTGGCACTGGCGCGCTCGCCGTGACTTCGACCGGCAACATCACCACCGCGGGTGACACCGGCGCCGGGATTTTGGCCGTCGGCCATGGCGCTGTCACGGTGACATCGGCCGGCAACATCGTCACCACCGGCAACGCGACGTACGGGATCGTCGGCGAAACCCTCGGCCTCGGCGCTCCGATCAACGTTACCGTCACCTCGGGTACGGTGTCCGGCGGGACGGGGCTCGGGGCGGGTGTTGCCCTCCTTGGCGGGACCGACAACACGCTGGTCAACCGGGGCACGGTGATGGCCCTGTCGGGGTTGGCGATCGTGGCCAGCACGGGCAACGACACCGTCAGCAATTTCGGCACCGTGATCGGCAATGTCGATCTGGGAGCCGGGACAAACGCCTTCAACAACATGGCGGGCGGGCTGTTTAATTCTGGCGCCAGCGTCAATCTCGGCGCGGGCAACACGCTGACCAATGCCGGCACGCTGTCGCCGGGCGGCGCGGGCATGATTCAGACCACAGCCTTGATCGGCAACCTCGTGCAGACCACGACCGGACGGCTGGCTATCGACATGGCCGGCGCCAGCGCTGACCGGGTCAACGTGTCGGGAACCGCCAACATGGCGGGCGTCGTGCAGGTGCAGGTGTCGAATCCACAACTTGGCGCGTTCCAGCAGACCATTGTGTCGGCGGCAGGCGGCGCTACCAATAACGGCTTGTCGCTGCTGGTGAGCCCGGCGCTGCAGGCGCAATTGGTATTTCCCAACGCGACCGACGTCGTCGTGAAAAGCGCAGGCGTCAATTTCGCGGTGGCCGGCCTCGGCGTCAACCAGACTGTGTTCGGCAATGCGCTCAACGGTGCGGCGCAGACTGCGGGTCTCGGTGGCCCGATATTCAATGTGCTGCTTAACGGTGTCACCTCGCTACCCGGTTATAATGCTGCGCTCAACCAATTGTCGGGCGAGGCCGCGAGCGGCACGCAGCAGGCGACCTTCAGCGCGATGAACACTTTCATGGGCACGATGCTCGATCCCTTCAATCGCGGCACGACATCGACGCCGGGCAATGGCGTGAGTGGTTTTGCATCGGAGAGCGATGCCAGTGCCTACGCTTCCGATGGCCGCACGCGCAGCGCTGCCGAACGCGACGCCTATGCGATGTTCACCAAGAAGCCGCCGCAGAATTTCGAGCCACGCTGGAACGTGTGGGCCGCGGGTTTTGGTGGTTCGCAAACGACGGATGGCAGCGTCGCGGCCGGCACTAACGGTTCGACCAGCCGTATCGCCGGCACGGCCGTGGGTGCCGACTATCTGATCTCGCCGAACACGATCGCGGGCTTTGCGCTGGCCGGTGGCGGCACCAGTTACACCATCGGCAATGGTCTCGGCAGCGGCCGCTCCGATCTGTTCCAGGCTGGCGTGTATGTCCGCCACACCATGGGTGTCGCCTATATCGCCGGCGCGCTGGCTTACGGCTGGCAGGACATCACCACCAATCGCACGGTGACGTTGGCCGGTTTCGATCAGCTACAGGCGCGCTTTAACGCCAATGCCTATTCGGGCCGCATCGAAGGCGGCTATCGCCTTGTCACGCCATGGATCGGCGGCATCGGCATCACGCCTTATGGAGCCGCGCAGTTCACGACGTTCGATCTGCCTGCTTATGCGGAGCAGGCGACGGCCGGCACCAATAACTTTGCGCTGGCTTACGGCGCCAAGAGCGTGACCGATCCGCGCAGCGAAGTCGGTTTCCGCACCGACAAATCCTACGCGGTGCAGGACGGCATCCTCACGCTGCGCAGCCGCTTTGCCTGGGCGCATGATTACGATCCGGGCCGCTCGGTCGGCGCGACGTTCCAGACATTGCCCGGTGCGTCGTTTGTCGTGAACGGCGCGGCACAGGGATCGGACTCGGCGTTGACTACCGCGTCCATTGAAATGAAGTGGCGCAACAACTGGTCGGTCGCCGCGACGTTCGAAGGCGAGTTCTCCAATGTGACATCGAGCTATGCCGGCAAGGGCGTGGTGCGATACGCGTGGTGAGGGCGACACCGTCCTCATCCTGAGGAGCGCGCCTTTGCGCGCGTCTCGAAGGATGATGCAACATCCGGACTCGTGGCT
>NZ_JAAVUY010000008.1 GCF_018449695.1 Bradyrhizobium sp. dw_411 | reverse complement strand
AGCCAACAACGCGCCCGAGCAGCAGGCTCGCTTCGACGACTTCCGCCGCCATTACAATCAGGAGCGCCCGCACGAAGCGCTTGGCCAACGGCCGCCGGCGGAGGCCTATACCCAGTCCCCGCGCGCTATGCCGCCTCGAGCAGAAGACCCCTGGTATGATGCCGATCACGAGGTCCGGCGCGTCCGCAGCAACGGCGAGATCAAATGGAAGGGCGAGTTTGTCTTCATCGGCGAGACGCTGGTGGATGAACTCGTGGGCGTTGCTGAACTCAACACCGGCGACTACGTCGTGCGATTCTGCGACCTGGATATCGGTCTTATCGACCGTCGCGGGCTCTTCACCCGGTTCGCTCCGCCGCGTGAGGGGCTCCACGAACCGGGTGAAGAGCCCGCTAAACCCAAACTGTCGGGGATCATGCCGGTTCAAAATGTCGACAATCATCCCGGTTGAACCACAGATCGCGCTGGTGCGGAGGATAGACTTTCCCCCACCCGCCGCGCTCTGCGAGCGCGTCGACCTCCCCCGCAAGCGGGAGAGGTAAGTGAAGCTGCGGCCACCGAAGCTAATTCGACTGATTCCGCTCCAGCGCTAACCTAGCTCGCCCGCATTCGCGGAACGCCCGCGGCGGCGTTGATCGCCGCGCGGCGGTCGATCATGGCGTGACGGAATTGTTCGAGCACGAGTCCGTAGGCGGACAAATCACCTTCCTCGATCGCGCCGTCGTCGTAGCATTCCAGCGTTTCGCGCAGCAGCTCATCGGCCTCATGCTGCGCGGCATCGAGTTCCTCGATCGTGTCCATTTTACGAACCTGCGTGATCGCGGCCAACAACCTGTCGCGGTGCTCCGTCGTCAGCAGGCGTTCGTCCCGCTTGAGATAATGCCGCATCCAGGCACCGAGGGATCCGAGCGCGGAGAAAACCAGGATCGCGCCCCAGAAATAGTCGCTGTATTTATCGAGGAACGTCCGCTCGGTGCCGTCGATGTAAGCCGCCGCGCCCGGATGGGCCGGCAGCGCAGCATCCTTGTCGGTATCCGGTTTCTGGATCTTGGCGGCGTTCGGATCCTCGCGGATCAGCGAAGGCCGGACCGTAAACAGCGCGCGGATAAAGGCGCCGACCTCGGTTTCGGAGAGTGATTTGGGTGCAACGATCAGGTGATTGACGCCGACCGTGTCGATCTTGTCATCGGGTCTCGCCGGTGACGAGCTGAAAACGCTGCCGGGGATTTCCTCGGACTCATACAGCGGGTGCTTGTGTTCGATGGTCTCGGAAACCTCGATCGGCAGGAACGTCGGTTCGCCCCTGGCGCGCGCGGTTGCGCTGATGGCGTCCGCGGTGATCTTGCTGTCGAGCGGGCCGACCGTCATGAACGCATCGATGGTGGGATCGCGGACCATCTCGGCGACCTGGCTGGTGCTGAACTGGCTGACCGCGACCTTGTCGGGGTTGATGCCGGATTCGGTCAGGATGACGCGCAGCAGGGTGATATTGACCGGCGTCCGGCCGATCACGCCGACACGATGGCCTTCGAGATCGTCGATGCTCTTGACCTTCGGCTTGGCGTCTTTCTTCGGTGGCTTGCGCGCAGATGTGGAAGAAGTTGACGCGGGAGGAGGAGCCGGGGCCGACCACAGCACCACCACGTTCTTGCGCAGGATCGCGACCGTCTCGGTGCCGTTGGGCAGGTCTTCATCGGCGCGAACGACCGCCAGATCGGTTTTCTTGCCGCGCAGCAGCTCGATGCTTTCGACCGGGCCGGCAGTCGTAATCAGCGTAAGCCGCACCGACCGCGACTCACGGGCAAAGATTTCGGACAGCGCCTGAATCACATTCTGGTCGGCGCTGCCGGACGGGCCCACCGCAATACGCAGCGTGGTTGGCCGCGTCACCAGGAACACCGTGGCGGCGACGGCGGCGAACAGCAGCAATCCGGCGGCCAGAACCAGAAACGGCGAGCCGCCCTTGCGTCGCCGCGCAGATGTGTCGGCGTTCAAGCCGTCTGATGTGGACATAGGGCCGCCAAGCTACGAATGATCCAACGGACCGGGAATTTTAGCATGCTTCCTTGCGCCGGTCCCGGGTCATCTAAGGCGTGACCGGCGATCCCACCGGCAAGGCGAGGCCCTTGTCGCCGGCGATCTGGCGCAGAACATCAGGATGATCCGAGATAACACCGTCCACGCCCATGTCGATCATGCGCGCGATATCGGCCGGCTTGTTCACCGTCCACACCACCACCGGGATGCCGAGGCCGTGGGATTCGGAGATCAGCGCGGGGGTGACGTCGCCGAAATAGGGCGACCAGATCGCGCCGCCTGCGGACTTGATCGCGCGCGGCAGCGAGCCGCCGTGGTCGACCGGGTTAAAACCCGCGGTCCAGTTCGAAGCCTTGTCCAGAAATACTGTTGCGCCCTTTCCCGATTGCAGGGTCAGGTAAACCGTCGGTATCGCCGGATTCATCTTCTGGACTAACTGCAGCGTGCGCCAGTCGAACGATTGCACCATGACGCGGTCGGTGAATTTCTCGGCCTGCAGCAGATCCAGCAACAACGTGACGAAGCGCTCCGGGTCCGGCGATTCCTGCGGGTGGTTGGGGTCGATCTTGGTCTCGATGTTGAAGCGCACATCGCGGTTGCCGGATTTGCGCACGAGGGCGAAGAGTTCCTTCAACGTCGGTATCCGCGTCCCCGGCACCGCATGCTGATCGGGGAATTGCCTGGCATAGGTGCTATCGGGGCGAATTTGCCCAACGTCGTATTTTTTGACGTCTTCCAGCCGCAACTGGACAAAGGGAATTCCGGGCGGCGCGACATAGGCGCCGTCGGGGCCACGGGCGAGGTCGGGGTTGAGCCCGCGTTCATGGGAGACGACGATCGCCTGATCGCTGGTAACGCCGATATCGAGCTCCAGCGTATTCACGCCCATCGTCAGCGCGTTGGCAAACGATGACAGCGTATTCTCGGGAAACAGCGCGCGTCCGCCGCGATGGGCTTCAAGGTCGAACGCCATAACGCCCCCGCTTATCGAACACCAAAGCGCGGCAGCGATTGCGAAGGTGCGGATGGCCGCCATGATCACCAACGAGGTTTAGCAGATAAAGAACGCGCCGAACCCGGAGGGACCGGCGCGCAGAACAGAAAGTAGGCGTCCCGCTAGTCATACCCGCGCTGATAATACGGTCTGGGCGCATAGACCTGCGGGGCATATTGCGGCTGCTGATAGTAACCGCGGTTATCGTAATATTGCTGCTGCTGGTAGACCTGCGCGTCATAGACGCGCCGGCTGCTGCGTGGTGCCGGATAACGCGCGTCGCTCGAGCTGCCGTCGGCCGGATAGATATAGCCGTCATCGACTTGAGGCCGCGTGGCCTGCGCCTGCGGCACGATCTGGCGCGGCTGCGGCGCCAACGCGACGGCACCGCCGTTCGCATCATATGGTGATTGGTATTGCTGGGCAGAATCCTGTCGAGTTAAGTCCAGTTGGGTTGGATCGCGGCGCGCGACGGCAGCGGGACGGGTTCTCTGGGGATTGCGCGCCAGCGCGACCTGCGAAGAGCCGGTCAGCGTCACGGTGGTGTTGAGCACGCCTTGTTCCTGCACCAGCGCATAGAGCGTGGTGGCGTTGGCGCGTGAAAGCCGCACGCAGCCGTGAGAAACCGGCGTACCGAGCCGGCCTTCGGATTCGGTGCCATGAATGGCGTGGCCGGCCTTGGTGAAGAAGATCGAGTGCGGCATCGGCGCGTCGTCGAATTCCTTGGAGTAATGATCTGCCTCCATGCGGAAGGTGCGAAACGAACCGTTCGGCGTCTCATGCGAGGGATTGCCGGTCGAGACCGGCCACTGGTAGCGTGCGACGCCGTCAACCGCGACGGTCAGCATCTGCGCATCCTTGTCGACGGTGATGGCGACTTTGGCCTGCGCGGTGCCGGTGGCGAATAGCAGCAGGCTTGTAACGGCAATGAGGAAGGAACGCATTTTACTTTGTCCTCCAAGTTACTTAACAAGTTACCTGGGCCTCCAGGCCTTGAATATTAACGCCGCCGCGCTCTCCGTCCCCACATGGAATATGCCTGAAATGCAGCTCTGGTACCAGTGGGGCGTCGGTCCATCGTTAATGTGGAGGCGGGCGCAAACATGGCCGAGCGGGGGCTGAATCTGGCGCGGGCGTTAATTTTCCGTCAGATCAGCCGTTCATCTGATTGCGAATGCGTCAGGGAGGAGGCAACCTTTTTGTCACACCGGCGTTATACATATCCATCCTGTCGTGTCATACGACCCATCACCAAGGAATTGAGATGAACAAGATGAAGACCACTGGGACTAAAGTAGCCTCGCTGCCGGCACCTTCTCCGGCGCGGCTTTATCTTGCCGGTGCGGCCTTGGCGCTCGCGCTGCTTGCGGTCCCTCATGCCGGCCACGCGCAGGGCATCGTCCGTGGCGCGGAGCAGGGTGGTTATGAAGGTAACCGGATTGCCGGACCGGTCGGCGGCGTGGTTGGTAGCGCAGTCGGCGCCGGCGTCGGCGGCGCGGTCGGCGCGGTAGATGGCATTCTGGGCATTCCCTATCGCGGTGGTTACCGCTGTCGCGGCTATTACAACCGCTACGGCCACTTCCGCTGCTATCGGTGATATCTTGTCGTCATTCCGGGTTCGATGCTTCGCATCGGCCCGGAATGACGGTTACCCGCCCACGCGCTTGCGCGCGTCAATTCTTCAGCCGGTAGCCGGTCTTGAAGATCCACCACACCGCGATCATGCATAGCGCGAGAAACGACAGCGTGATGGCGATGCTGAGGCCGACGCTGACGTCGGCGATTTCATAGAAGCTCCAGCGGAAACCGCTGATCAGGTAGACCACCGGATTGAGCAGCGTCAGGGTGCGCCAGCCCGACGGCAGCATATTCACCGAGTAGAAGCTGCCGCCGAGAAAGGTCAGCGGCGTCACCACCAGCATCGGGATCATCTGCAGCTTTTCGAAACCGTCGGCCCAGATGCCGATGATGAAGCCGAACAGGCTGAAGGTCACGGCCGTGAGCACCAGGAATGTCAGCATCCACACCGGATGATGGATTTGCAGCGGCACGAACAGGCCGGCGGTGGCGAGGATGATCAGGCCAAGGACGATCGATTTGGTCGCGGCGGCGCCGACATAGCCGAGCACGATCTCGAAATAGGAGACCGGCGCCGACAGCAATTCGTAGATCGTGCCGACGAATTTCGGAAAATAGATGCCGAACGAGGCGTTGGCGATGCTCTGCGTCAGCACCGACAGCATCACCAGCCCCGGCACGATGAAGGTGCCGTAGCTGACGCCTTCGACCGAGGTGATGCGCGAGCCGATCGCAGCACCAAACACCACGAAATACAGCGAGGTCGAAACCACGGGCGAAACGATGCTTTGCAGCAGCGTGCGCCAGGTGCGCGCCATTTCGAACTTGTAGATTGCGCCGACAGCCCGGTAATTCATGGCGCCCTCACCAGGCTGACGAAGATGTCTTCCAGCGAACTCTGGCTGGTGTCGAGATCATAGAACCGGATGCCGGCGTTGCGGACATCGCCCAGAAGACTGGTGATGCCGGTGCGTTCGCCCTTGGTGTCGTAATTGTAGGTCAACTCATTGCCCTGATCGGACAGTTCGAGATTGTAGGCCGCAAGCTCGGGCGGAATTTTATCGATCTTGCCTTGCAGATGCAGCTTCAGGTGTTTCTTGCCGAGCTTCTGCATCAGGTTCGCCTTGTCCTCGACCAGGACAATCTCGCCCTTGTTGATGACGCCGACCCGGTCGGCCATCTCCTCGGCCTCTTCGATGTAATGCGTCGTCAGGATGATGGTGACGCCCGCCGCCTGCAGCGTGCGCACCACTTCCCACATGCCCTTGCGCAATTCGACGTCGACGCCGGCGGTGGGTTCATCGAGAAACAGGATCTGCGGCTCGTGCGACAGCGCCTTGGCGATCATCACCCGGCGCTTCATGCCGCCGGACAATGTGACGATCTTGGAATCCTTCTTGTCCCACAGCGAAAGGTCCTTCAGCACCTTTTCGATATGGGCGGGGTTTTTCGGCTTGCCGAACAGGCCGCGGCTGAAGCTGACGGTTCCCCATACCGATTCGAACGCATCGGTGTGCAATTCCTGCGGCACCAGACCGATCAGGGAGCGCGCGGCGCGGTAATCCGTACTGATATTATGGCCGTCGACGGTAACGCGGCCTTCGCTGAGGTTGGCGATCCCGCAGATGATGCTGATCAGCGTGGTCTTGCCGGCCCCGTTCGGTCCCAGCAGCGCAAAAATCTCGCCGCGCTGGATCTCGAGATTGATGTTTTTCAGCGCCGTAAAGCCGGAGCCATAGGTCTTCGACAGATTTGAAACGGATATGATCGATGGCATGGTCGATGCGACGGCCTGATTTCAATACGGGGATAAGATAACGCGGCGCTCGGGCCTGCGCAGGGGCGGGTAACTACAGATAAGCACGCCTTAACCATCCTGCAAGCGCCGGTGCGAGGTCAGGCGGAGATCCTAAAAGTGGGATTTGCCGGAGATCCCGCTTGTCGGGCAGGAACCAATTCGCCTGTGTCGCCGCGCTTTAACTGAAATATTCGACGATGATGTGCAGGTCGAACGGCGAGGCGGGCCGGCCGTTGAGGCTCGCATCGATAACCCGCCGGCAAACTTCGACGGTCTGGTGATCGCCGAGATCGTTTGCGGCTTCGAGCACCATCCAGGCCGCATCCAGCGGCTGGTCGGCCGCCGGCTCGCTGGAAGCACGCCCAGCCTTGCCGATTACGAAGTTGTTCATGGCGGATGTCCCGGCGCCGGTTTCAGGAACTTAGTGCACGGCGAGCGCAGGCTGGCGCTTCACTTCGGACTCGGTGCCTCCGCCGGTCTTGCGCGTTTGGTAGAATTTCAGCACGCTGCGCGAGGTCGCGACATTGAGACGGCCGTATTCGGCTTCTGTGTCCTTCAGGTCTTTCGCGGTGATGCGATGATCCTTGGCCCCGAGAAAAAGCAGCGACATGGTCGTTGCCCATGAAAAATCCAGCGCCTTGGCCAGGATCAGCAGCATCTCGCGGTTCTTGTCCAGCACGGCGCGCTCGATCACGTCGACCGGCAACGCGCACAGCAGCGACAGTCCGATGGTGACTTCCTCGAGCTTGTGGAAACGCGCATAGCCGGAAATGCTGGTCTCGTTCAGATTGCCCTGCTTGTGCTGCGTCATCACCACGCGCTTGGCGACGAAGTAGCTGCGCGACACCGGGCCGAATTTGGATTGAAGCTCGCCGGCGACATCGGTCACCGAGGTCTGGATGTCGCCGACCATCGAGGGACGCTCGCGTTCGAGCCGCTTTCGCACGTCGTCCGAGGCCTTGGCGATCAATTGCTGGAACACGTGCCGCGGAATGTCTTTGCGCAGACCGAGTTGCTCGGCGAGAATGGAATCGCCTTCGGCGCGCTGGATCATGTGGAGAAAGCCGAAATCCGAAAACCGCGCACCGTCATTTTTCGCAACCGATTTCACGACCTCCTGGTCGCCGCGCGTCACCAGCACGTCGGTGACGGACTCGTCGAGCGATTTGCGCTGGGTGATCGCCAGCATATGCGACTGGTCCTTGGTGCAGACATTGGCCACCAGGGCATAGGGCTCGAGCCGCACGGAATCGCGCAGGATCGGACCGGCTACCTCGATCGAATCGTCAAAGGCGAGTTTGTGGATGATATTGACCGGGGCCTGGTCGAACCGCGCCAGTTGCTTGGCGAGCTGGGCGCGGGCCGCGACTTCAATCTCGTCGGCGAGGCGTCCGATGACCTCGCCGAAGGTCCAGATCTCGTCCTCGCTATAGCGGCCGGTGATCATCAGATCGGTGGTGTGCCACAGCGCCCGCGCGCGGCTTTCAGCGGTTCCCCGCTGGACGGCTTCGTCGAGATCCCGAAGAAACGATTTTTGTTCAGTCATTTTAACAGACCTTAAAGCCCGCGCAAAAACGCGCGGCAGCGAAATTCACGTGCATCATAGGCACGCACACGCAATTTTTCCGTAAAGGTTCCGCAGAAGTATTGCTTCTAAAAATTCGCTCAAATGCGATGCATTTCGTTAATCTTCCGTCGCAGCTCGCATCGGCGGCGCGCTCCCCGCAAGGCCTGGCAAAAACCAGGCGCGTGCGAGAAAAATGCAAGAAAAGCCTGAGGAAACAGAAGAAAAGGACCGGGGAAATTGCCATATTCCAAGCAGGTTTGGGAGAAGTAGAGGGGCTTCCGAGAGATTTCCAGCTACGCCCGGCTATGACGGAAAGCGAGCGGTTACCGCAGAAGCCCTACACCCGCTCCACAAAACTATCGACCACCTTCTTCTCGCCGGCCTTCTCGAACGCGATGGTGAGTTTGTTGCCGTCGATCTTGACGACGTTGCCGTAGCCGAATTTCTGGTGGAACACGCGGTCGTCGAGCGAGAATTCCGACACCGTGCCGGTGGATTTCGCGATCAGCTCGCCTTCGATGGTCATCGGCGCGCGCTTGGTGCGCGAGGATGAGTCATTGCGCGAATTCGAAAACGGCGACTGGCTTTCGTTGAAGCCGCCGCCGGCCTGTCCATTGCGTCCGCTCTGGTTGCGCGCACGGTTGGCCTGCGCGCGCTGCCAGCCCGGCGTCGTATAGCTGGAGCCGAAGGATTCCACATTGTCGAAGCGTGACGGGCCGTAGCCGCTGGCGCCGCCCCAGCCGGAGCCGCCCTTTGATTCGGTGATTTCGACATTGTGCGCCGGCAATTCGTCGAGAAAGCGCGAGGGGATGGTGGTCGACCAGGTGCCGTGAATGCGCCGGTTGGTGGCAAAATAGAGTTTGGCGCGGCGGCGCGCGCGCGTGAGGCCGACATGGGCGAGGCGCCGCTCTTCCTCGAGGCCGGCGCGGCCCTGTTCGTCGAGCGTGCGCTGGCTCGGAAACAGGCCTTCCTCCCAGCCGGGCAGGAATACGTTGTCGAACTCAAGTCCCTTGGCCGAATGCAGCGTCATCAACGACACCGCGTCGTCGTCGGAGCCGCCGTCGCGGTCCATCACCAGCGAGATGTGTTCGAGGAAACCTTGCAGGTTCTCGAACTCCTCCATCGAACGCACCAGTTCCTTGAGGTTATCGAGCCGTCCGGCGGCGTCGGCGGAACGGTCCTTCTGCCACATCTCGGTATAGCCGCTCTCGTCGAGCACGATTTCGGCGAGCTCGGTATGCGACACCACATCGCGCTGAACCCGCCAGCGCTCGAAACTGGCAATCAGATCGCGCAGGCTGCCGCGCGCTTTCGGTTTCAGCTCGTCGGTCTCGACCACGGCGCGGGCGGCCTCATACAGCGGAATCCGGCGCTTGCGGGCATGGTCGTGCAGCATCTGCACGGTAGCGTCGCCGAGGCCGCGCTTCGGCACGTTGACGATACGCTCGAACGCAAGATCGTCGGCCGCTGAGTTGATCACGCGCAAATAGGCCAGCGCATCGCGGATTTCGGCGCGCTCGTAGAATCTGGGACCGCCGATCACGCGATAGGAAAGACCAAGCGTGACGAAGCGATCTTCGAATTCGCGCATCTGGAACGAGGCCCGCACCAGGATCGCAATATCGTTGAGCTTGTTGCCGGCGCGCTGCAGCTCCTCGATCTCCTCGCCGATGGCGCGGGCTTCTTCTTCGGAGTCCCAGGAGCCGGTGACGGTGACCTTTTCGCCGTCGACATCCTCGGTACGCAGGGTCTTGCCGAGCCGGCTTTCATTATGCGCAATCAGATGCGACGCAGCGGCGAGGATGTGGCCGGTGGAGCGGTAGTTGCGCTCAAGCCGGATGACCTTGGCGCCGGGAAAGTCGTGATCGAAGCGCAGGATGTTGTCGACTTCGGCTCCGCGCCAGCCGTAAATCGACTGATCGTCGTCGCCGACGCAGCAGATGTTTTTGGGGGCGGAAGCTTGCGCCGTCATTCCGGGATGGTCCGAAGGACCAGACCCGGAATCTCGAGCGGAGTCCACGTTACCTCTAGATTCTCCGATGTGCGATTGCACATCGTAGCTCACGCCTTCGGCGTGCCCCGGAATGACGGGGGATGAAACATACCCCGGAATAATCGCCGATAGCGGCGCGCCCGGCTTGGCCGCCGGGGCCTGCGACAACAGCCGCAGCCACAGATACTGGGCGACGTTGGTGTCCTGATATTCGTCCACCAGAATGAACTTGAAGCGATGCTGATATTGCCGCAGCACGTCGGGATGTTCGCGAAACAGCCGGATGTTTTCCAGCAGCAGATCGCCGAAATCGGCCGCGTTGAGGATCTTCAGCCGCTCCTGATAGAGCGTATAGAGCTTGCCGCCGCGGCCATTGCCGAACACGGCGGCTTCGCCCGGCGGCACCTGCGAGGGCGTCAGGCCGCGGTTCTTCCAGCCGTCGATCAGGCCGGCCAGCATCCGCGCCGGCCAGCGCTTGTCGTCGATATTGTCGGCGGCCAGAAGCTGTTTCAGCAGCCGGATCTGGTCGTCGACATCGAGCACGGTGAAATTGGACTTCAACTGCACCAGTTCGGCATGGGTGCGCAGGATGCGTCCGCCGATGGAATGAAACGTGCCGAGCCACGGCATGCCCTCGACGGCCTGGCCGAGCATGTGGCCGAGCCGCAGCTTCATCTCGCGCGCAGCCTTGTTGGTGAAGGTGACCGAGAGAATCTCGCCGGGGCGGGCGCGGCCCTGGCTCAATATATGGGCGATGCGTGAGGTCAGCACGCGGGTCTTGCCGGTACCGGCGCCGGCCAGCACCAATACAGGCCCATCCAGGGTCTCGACCGCCTCGCGCTGTTCCGGGTTGAGCCCGGTCAGATATTGCGGGGTCGCGGCCGCCCGCGCACGCGCGGCAATGCCGCCAGCGGCAGGCTGGTGGTCGGGGACGCCGTGATGGGTCAGTTTGTTCGGCTCGGTCATATGCGAATCGTCTTGCGCCCACGATGGCACCGTGGGGCCCTGAAGGGGAGCCTTCATAGCAGGATTGAAGGGCATATAGGGCTTCGATGGCCGATTTGACAGGAGTTATCCCGTCACGACTGACGCCGCGATTTGGGCTGCCAGGCTCGGGCGCACCCTGATTTGTTCCCGTTGAATCAGCAATTTTTCGTGGTTTCCGGCCTTGGAACAGGCGGGAACATTTGTTCCCGCGCAGGCTTATTTCCAGGGAAGCGGCGTTCTCGGCCGCGAATACAAGGCGAAGATACAAACAGAGGTTCGGTCATGTTGAGCTGGGTCGTTACGTTCCTGATTGTGGCGTTGATTGCAGGTATTCTGGGCTTTGGCGGTATCGCCGGCGCATCCATCGAAATCGCCAAGGCGATCTTTTTCATTGCCGTGGTGCTGTTCTTGATCTCGGCCGTGGTCGGCCTCGCGCGCGGACGTAGCCGGGCCTGATGCTGAAGGATTATTTCGAGGGCATCGCGATCTTTCGCCCGATGCCCTCGGGCCGCGCCACGGCGCCATGCGCCTTCGCCACCGCCTCGACGCGGGCGCGAATATCGGGCGGAAACGGCGCGGTCTTGCGCGCCGCCATGTCGATATGAAGGGTCATGTTTTCCGATGTGGCCGATAGCCAGCCTTCATCGGCATGGCGCAATTCCTCGAACGTATGCAGCCGCTTTTCGTCCGCGCCGACCAGCAGGATCGAGATTTGTACGGGATCGCCAAGATGGATCTCGCGCAGATACCGCACATGGCATTCGGCGGTGAAGGTCGATCCCTGGCGCGCTTTCATATAGGTCGGCCCGATGCCGAGCTGCAGCCATAATTCGTCGATCGCCCGGTCGAACATCACATTGTAATAGGCCATGTTGAGATGGCCGTTATAGTCGATCCATTGCGGCTCGATCCGCATCACCGACGAGCGGAACGGCGCGGGCCGGAGCAGGTCGTCACCTGCGGCAAGGGGCGTAACGAGCGGCGTTACAAGCGGCGTCACAGGCGTCGTCATCGTTCATCCCCATTCGCAGGGCCATGGTCCCTTGACCCCCAATATATCCTTTGCCACGGTATTTTTGCCGGGAGGATATCGCTTTGGGTACGACCATCACCAATAATCCGCAACGTCCGGAACCGCAGGCGCTGGCGAGCACGCTCGAAGCGCTCGCCGCGCGGTTCGGCAACCGGCTGATCACCTCGCAGGCGGTGCGCGACCAGCACGCCCATACCACCACCTGGCTGCCGTCGCAGCCGCCGGACGCGGTGGTGATGGCGCAGGAAACCGCCGACGTCCAGGATGTGGTGCGGATTTGCGCCAAATACCGCGTTCCCGTGATCGCGTTCGGCACCGGCACCTCGCTGGAGGGCCAGGTCAATGCGCCGGCCGGCGGCGTCTGCATCGATTTTCGCGACATGAACAAGGTGCTGGAAGTCCACCCCGACGACCTCGATTGCGTGATCCAGCCCGGCGTCACCCGCAAGGCGCTGAACGAATATCTGCGCGACCAGGGCGTGTTTTTTCCGATCGATCCCGGCGCAGATGCGTCGCTGGGCGGCATGGCCTCGACCCGCGCGTCCGGCACCAATGCGGTGCGCTACGGCACCATGCGCGACAATGTGCTGGCGCTCAAAGTGGTGCGCGGCGACGGCGAGATCATCACGACCGGTACGCGCGCAAAGAAATCCAGCGCTGGGTACGACCTGACGCATCTGTTTGTCGGTGCCGAGGGCACGCTCGGGATCATCACCGAGCTCACCATCAAGCTGCGCGGCATTCCCGAAACCATCGCGGCGGCGGCGTGTTCATTCGAGAGCGTGCGCGGCGCCTGCCAAGCCACTATCCTTGCCATTCAAACCGGCATTCCGGTCGCACGGATCGAACTGCTCAATGCAGAACAAGTTGCCGCCTGCAACGCCTATTCGAAATTGTCGCTGCCGGAGACGCCGCTGTTGCTGCTGGAATTCCACGGCAGCGCCAACGATGTCGCCGAGCAGTCGAAGAATTTCGCCGAGATCGCCGGGGAATGCGGCGGCGGGGATTTCACCTGGACCACAAGGCCGGAAGATCGCACCAGGCTGTGGCAGGCGCGGCATGACGCCTATTGGGCGGTCAAGGCGCTGCGCGTCGGTTCTGGCGTGGTGGCGACCGATGTCTGCGTGCCGATCTCGCGTCTCGCCGATTGCGTCACTGAAACCGAGGCGGATATCGAGCGTCTCAAGCTGCAGGCGCCGATTGTCGGCCATGTCGGCGACGGCAATTTTCATTGCTCGCTGTTGTGCGATGTCGACGATCCCGACGAGATGGCGCGCAGCGAGGAGTTCATGCACCGGCTGGTCGAACGCGCGCAAGCGATGGGCGGCACCTGCACCGGCGAGCACGGCGTCGGGCAGGGCAAGCAGAAATATCTGAAGGCCGAGCTTGGCTCCGAAGCCCTCGATGCGATGCGCGCGGTCAAGGCGGCGCTCGACCCGCAGAACATTTTCAATCCCGGAAAAATATTGCCGGCCGCATAGGGCTGATACTTACATAGACCTGACGGCGCGCGCTGAGGTTGTCGCAAATCCGGACAGCATCAGCCGTTTCATCGATGTTTTCCACCTCCAGTCGAATAGGTCTTGCGGGATACCATCGGTTGCGAAACAATCGGCGGCATCAGGGGGGAGATCGTGACTATGCATGTTCGAGGCATCATAGCTTTCGTTATCATTGCGTTGCTCGCGGGGTCGCTGCCGGCGGCAGCCCAGCAGGCTGATCCAGCATCGGGATCACTGCGCGCCAGGATCAAGGCGAAATATCTGGAGAAGCGCGACCGGTTCCTGCATCGCACCAAGGATTTGTATTTCGCGGTGGGCTGCAAGGTGCTGGCCAGCGAGGCCGGCATTCTTCCGCTCACCAGCAGCCAGTCCTATCTCGCTTACGTCGGCGAGCAGACGGTGGTCGACACCAAAGACGAAAGCCTGCGGCAGGCCGCCGTGCAGGAAGGTCTGGATCGCGCTGCAAAGCCCGGCGAATGCGATTATTATCGGCGCCATCCGGAAGCTGCCGAAGCCGCGCGCCGTGCGGCCGCCGAAGCAAGACGGTAATATGCCGGATATGCGATACCAGCGGACAGGCTTACAGACCGGCTTCGGGCAGGGCGATGTGGTGGTTCGGCAAGAGCAAGAGCAAACGCAAGGAGGTCTGGGACGAAGAAATCCAGGGACCGATCGGCGACATCGAGGCGGCCCAGATCATCCGCGCTATCTGCCGCTCTGCCGCCGATAGCGCGGAAAGAACCGGCGGCGTTGCGGAACGCCAAGACGACAAGAACAGCAACAAGAACAGCAAGAACAACAAAAATAATAAAAACAAAGACAGCAGGAGGGACGCCCATGAAGCCGATCGATATGAACGCGCTGCCAAGGCCGCGATGGAAATCGCCATCAAGATTTCCGACGGTCTGTTGCGCGACGCTTCGGTGCGCCAGATCGTCGATCTGTGCATGAAGGCCAGCGATCTGCGGACGGCGCGGATCCTGTTTCGCGCCATTCAGACCCCATCGATCAAAGCGGAGGTGCTGAATGACCATCCGGTGCTCCGGCAATAATCACGGGTGCGGACAGGGCAATCCCGCGCCCGGTCGTCGAGTAACGGGCGCCAGGTGCGCCGGCTTGCGAAAAGGTTCCTGATGCGGCGACTCCCTTTCTTTTACGGCTGGGTCATCATCGCGGTGACGTTCGTCACCATGGCGATCGGCGTCAACGCGCGCACCTCATTCTCGCTGTTCTTTCCGCCGATTATCAACGAGTTCGGGTGGGAGCGCGGCGTCACCGCGGGCGCCTTCTCGTTCGGCTTTCTGGTTTCGGCCGTGATGAGTCCCTTGATCGGCCGCATGATGGATCGTTTCGGTCCGCGCGCGGTGATGGAACTCGGCGTCGTGCTGATGGCGGGAGGCCTGTTGCTGGCGCCGCTGACGACGCAGCCATGGCATCTGTATTTGACCATCGGCGTATTGGTCGGCGCGGGTAGCATTTGTCTCGGCTACTCCGGCCAATCGCTGTATCTGCCCAACTGGTTCATTCGCCGGCGTGGCCTCGCGATGGGGCTTGCCTTCGCGGGTGTCGGCATCGGTTCGATCACGCTGCTGCCATGGGTGCAGCACATGATCGAGCAAACCGGGTGGCGAACGGCCTGCACGGCGATGGGCGTGGTGGTTCTGGTCACGCTGCTGCCGATCAATCTGTTGGTACGCATGCGGCCGGAGGACATCGGGCTGCAGCCGGATGGTGACGCGGCGCCGTCGGCATCCTCGCCGAAACCGGTTTCGAATATCATCGATCCCGAATGGGCCGGTGTCGACTGGACCTTGAAGCGCGCGCTCGCGACCTCGCGCTTCTGGTGGCTCGCAATCGGCTATTTCGGCGGTTTGTATGTCTGGTACGCGGTGCAAGTGCACCAGACCAAATACCTGATCGACATCGGCTTCAGTCCCAATGTCGCGGTCTGGGCGCTCGGCGCGGTCAGCCTGCTCGGGATTCCCGGACAGATTCTGATGGGACATGTCTCCGACCGGGTCGGGCGCGAATGGATCTGGACCACGAGCTGTCTCGGCTTTGCGATCTGTTTTGCAGCCCTGATCGCGCTCGAACGGTTTCCGACGCTGACGTTGGTCTACGTCATGGTGGTGGCGCAGGGCGCGCTCGGCTACGGCGTGACCTCGGTGATGGGCGCTGTCGTGATGGAGATCTTTCAGGGCAAGCATTACGGCAGCATCTTCGGAACCATCATGCTGGCGGCGCTCGCCGGGGGCGCCGCTGGTCCCTGGATCACGGGTATTCTGCACGACCTGTCAGGGAGCTATACGCTGGCCTTCGTGATCGGTATCGCAGTATGCGCATTGTCGGGGTTGTCGATCTGGATGGCGGCGCCCGGCAAGATTCGCGCGGTCGCGGGCCGGTTGGACCGGGCGCAAGCTTGAGCGCGATCCCTGACAAGCCACCATTTCACCGCGTTGCCGTGGTCGACGGCAGGTGGATTTCGTTCGTGTTTCAGCGAAGCAGACTTGCAAGGAGGGCGCCATGAACGAGCATGTTCAGGCTGCGACGACCGAGCCGCTTTTCAATCCGCTGGCGCCGGAATTCATTCGCGATCCCTATCCGTCCTATGAGCGGCTGCGCAACACTGATCCCATGCACATCACGCCGTTTGGCTCGTTTCTGGCCAGCCGGCATGCCGAGGTCAGTCTGGTTTTGCGCGACAAGCGGTTCGGCAAGGACTTTGTCGAGCGGACCACGCGGCGCTACGGGCCGAAGATCATGGAAGAGCCGGTGTTTCGCAGCATGCGGCACTGGATGCTGCAGCAGGATCCGCCCGATCACACCCGCCTGCGCGGCCTGGTGGTGAAGGCTTTTACGGCGCGCCGGGTCGAGGACATGCGCCCGCGCATCCAGGCGATTGTCGATGAGACGCTGGATCGCATCGCGCCATCAGGTCATATGGACCTGATCGAGGATTTCGCGTTCCGCCTGCCGGTGACCATCATCTGCGACATGCTCGGGATTCCCCCCGAGCATCGCGAGGTGTTTTACACCAGTTCGCGCAATGGCGGTCGGCTGCTCGATCCGGTGCCGCTGTCGCCGGCGGAAATCGCCGAGGCCAATACCGGCAACGTCGCGGCCCAGATGTATTTCCAGCAGTTGTTCGAGCTGCGACGTAAAAACCCCGGCGACGACCTGACCACGCAACTGGTGCAGGCCGAGGAAGACGGCAGCAAGCTCTCCAATGAGGAACTCACCGGCAACATCATTCTGCTGTTCGGGGCCGGTCACGAGACCACTGTCAACCTGATCGGCAACGGGCTACTCGCGCTGCATCGCAATCCCGACCAACTGGCGCTGCTCAAGGCCAATCCGGCCCTGATCACCAACGCGATCGAGGAATTCCTGCGCTATGATTCCTCGGTGCAGATGACCGGGCGGGTTGCGCTGGAGGACATCGACGACCTCGGCGGCAAGAAAATCCCCAAGGGCGAAACCGTGCTCTGCCTGCTGGGCTCGGCCAACCGCGACCCGGCTGTCTATCCCGACCGGCCGGATCGCCTCGATATCACCAGGCCGAATGTGCGTCCGCTGTCGTTCGGCGGGGGTATTCACTTCTGTCTCGGGGCCCAACTGGCACGGATCGAGGCAGAGGTCGCGATCGGGACGCTGCTGCGGCGTCTGCCGGACCTGCGGCTCGATGACGCGCAGACGCCGGAATGGCGTCCGACCTTCGTGCTGCGCGGCCTCAAGCGCCTGCCCGCGAGCTGGTGACGGCCTTTCCGGTGTGCCGTTACGCGAGGTTGCTGTGACTTCGCCATTTTTGTCTCTATATATAGGACGGTTCCGGTCCTGATTTTTGCGTGGTGCGGGTGGCTCACCGCGGAATGGACGGCACCATGCCGCGCAAGCCAGGTGAGCCGGAGCGGGCTCAAGGGGAGACACCGTGCAGACGACGCTGCTCGGATTGGCGATTGCCTTCATCATTGCGCTGGTCGCCGCGCTGGTCGGGCCGTATTTTATCGACTGGGATCAGTTCCGGCCGCAATTCGAGGCGCAGGCCACGCAGGTCATCGGTGCGCCGGTGCGCGTCTCCGGCAAGATGGACGCGCGGCTGTTGCCGTCGCCATCGCTGCGGCTGCGCTCGGTGGTGGTCGGCGGCGCCAACGATCTTGGTAAAGTGCGCGCCGACAAGCTCGACGTCGAATTCAGTCTGGGCTCGCTGATGCGCGGCGAGTGGCGGGCCACTGAACTCACGATCGACGGCATGGCGCTCGATCTCGGGCTGGATCCGCAAGGGCGGATCGACTGGCCGGCATCGACCGGCAAATTCAATCTGGGGACGCTGGCGATCGATCGCCTGAACCTGACCGGCCGCATCGCGCTGCATGATGCCGCAAGCCGCGGCACGCTCGAACTCAACGACATCGCCTTCAGCGGCGATGTGCGCTCGCTGGCCGGCTCGGTGCGCGGTGACGGCAATTTCATGCTGTCGGGAACGCGCTATCCGTTTCGGGTTTCATCCGGCCAAAGCGCCGACGGCAACGGCACCAGGGTTCATCTCAATATCGATCCTGCCTTGCGCGCTTTCGCGGCCGATCTCGAGGGCGTGCTGAGCTTCGAGTCCCGCGCGCCGCGTTTTGAGGGCGCATTGACGCTGGCCGCACCCGCTGCACCCAAGTCGAAGAAGGGCGACAATGATGCGCCGACGCCGTGGCGCATCACGACCAAGATCAAGGCCGATCCGGCCACGGCCAGGCTCGAGCAGATTGAGGCCAGCTATGGTCCGGATGACGCGTCGCTGAAATTCGTCGGGCTCGGCGACGTCAGGTTCGGCGCTTCGCCATTGCTGCATGCGGTGCTCGCGGCGAAGCAACTCGATGTCGACAAGTTCGCGGCCAAGGACAATAATAAGGACAATACCGCCGCCGAGCCGATCCGGTTGTTGCCGGCGCTGCGCGCGCTGATTGCGACCGCCCCGGAGCCGCCGATCGCGACGCAAATCGAACTCAGCTCCGAACAGATCATGTTCGGCGGGCGCCCGTTGCAGAACTTCGCCGCCGATCTGCGGACCGACGCCAAATCATGGACCATCAACCAACTGGATTTTCGCGCGCCGGGAACGACGCGGGTTTCGCTGAGCGGCACCAACGCGCAGCCCGGCCCATCCAGACGTTTTTTGGGCGCGCTCAGCGTCGATTCCTCCGACCCGGACACGCTGGCGGCGTGGCTGCAGGGCCGTAGCGAGGTGACGTATCGCAACCAGAAACCGATGCGCCTGCGCGGCGACGTCAACGTATCGGCGGATCGTGTCGCGATCGATGCCATCAAGGCCGAGATCGATGGCGGCGCCATTGAAGGACGGATCGCGATCACGGATCCCGCCGCTGATAGAGGCGCCCGGATCGATGCGGAATTAAAAGCGGAGCGGCTCGATCTCGATGCCTCGACGGCCTTTGTGCGTTCGCTGCTCGGCCCGCAGGCCGAATGGCCTGAGGAAGTGCGCTTGTCGCTCGATATCGGCCACGCCATCTCGAGCGGCCAGGATTTGCATCCGTTCACGGCCAAGCTCGGCTACAGTCCGAAGGCGATCTCGCTCGACGGCCTGAAAATCGGCGAAGCCAACGGCGTTACGCTGGAGGGCGCCGGCGCGTTCGACCGGGTCACTGCGACCGGAAAACTGGCGCTGAATTCAAGCGCCGCATCGCTCGGCCAGATCACCGGACTGATCGCGCCGCTGGCGCCGGCGCTCGCCACCCGCCTCAATGCGATGGGATCGTCTCAAGGACCCGCGCGCCTCAAACTGGCGCTCGCGCTCGACAAGGATTCCGAACGCGCCGATCGCACCAGCGCGCATGCCGCCCTCGATATTGATGCGCCGCAGTTGAAAGGCGTTGCCACCATCACGGCGAAGCCCGAAGCCGCAGCGTTGCGCGCGCTCGATCTCGACAAACTCCAGCGCAGCGAAGTGACGATCGAATCCAGACTGTCGTCGGACAATGGCAATCCGCTGCTGGCCTTGCTCGGGCTCGGCGGCATGGTCGCAGCGGAGGGGCCGACGCAGTTTCAGGGATCGGTAAGCGGCGCATGGCGCGCGCCGTTGCGGCTGAAGATCAATTTGTCGGGCACGGGCCTCGACGCCGAAGCGCAAGGCACCGCCGAGCCCTGGGCCGCACAGCCCAAGGCCGCGCTCAATCTGAAAGCGCACAACATCAATCTCGCGCCGCTGTTCGATCTCAAGCCGGCCGACCGGCTGATGCAGAATATCAGCGTGACCTCGCGGGTATCGCTACTCGCTGGCAAACTCACCTTCGACGATCTGGACGGCGCGATGGCCGGTTCGCGGTTGCGCGGGCGGGTGTCGCTGACGCTGGACGACGAACGCAATGTCGATGGCGAAATCGGTCTCGACGCGATTGATCTCGCGCCCGCCTTCTCGCTCGCAATCGGTTCGCGCGGGCGCGACGCGGCCGAGCCGTTCGGATCGGGGCTGGTAAAAGGCTGGCGCGGCCGGATCGCGTTTCAGGCGCTGCGTGGTCAATTGTTCGATGGCAGTGAGTTGCGTCCGTTCAGCGGGACGGTCAGAAGCGACGGTCAATCGTTGACGCTCGACGCTCTCAAGGGCGGTATCGGCGGCGGTCAGGCCACTGCCAGCATCGACGCCCGGCAGACCGCGAATGGCATCGCGCTCAATGCGCGGCTTCAATTCAGCGGAGTCGATGGCACGGCCTTGCATTATCGCGCGCTGAAAATGCCGGCAGGGCGCGCCTCGATGCAAATGACGCTGGCGAGCCAGGGCCGAAGCGCGTCGGCGCTGACGGGGGCGATGTCCGGCAGCGGCACCATGACGCTTGAGTCGGCGGCGATCCGCGGTCTCGATCCCCATGCCTTCGATGTGGCGATCCGCGCCAGCGATGCCGGGCAGGCCACCAGCGATACAAGGCTGCGCGAGATCGTCGATCCGGTGCTTACCGGCGGCGCGCTGCTGGTCGCGTCGGCGCAAATTCCGTTCACGATCCGTGACGGCCGGCTTCGTGTCGGTCCCACCACGCTCGATTCCGATGTCGCCCGCGCCGTCGTGTCCGGCGGCTACGATATCCCGGCGGATCAAGCCGATATTCGCGCGACCATTGCCTCGGCGGCGATCGGACAAGTGAGCAGCCGCCCGGAAATCCAGATCTTCGCGGCCGGCTCGCCCGATGCGCTGGATCGCACGGTCGATGTCGCGGCGCTGTCGTCATGGCTGGCGGTGAGGGCGATCGATCGCGAGACCCGCCGGCTGGATTCGATCGAGCGCGGCGAACCGGTGCCGCCGGCAACCCCGGCCTCGATTCCGCCGGCTGCACAGCCGCCGATCGCGGCGCCGAGTTTGGTACCAAGCGTGGTTCCGAATGCACTTCTGCCCGGCCAACCCGCTTCCGAGGCGCCGCTGCCCGATCTGCGCCGGCCGCCGCTGCCGAAGCCAAGAACCAGTGCGCCATTGATTGCGCCGCGTCCAATTGCCCCGCCCGTTACAAGTACGCTGCCGGGCACCAATGCGCCTGTTGTGAGTCAGCAGCTCGCGCCGCTACCGCCGCCGATCGAAGTGCGTCCCGCGCCCGGCCCCGCGCCGCGTCCGCCTAAACCAAGACCGCCTTTGGTGCTGACACCACAATTCGCGAATCCCGCATCGCCGACCAACTAGACGGTGATGATCCCAAGTTGAATCGTTCTTGGAAGATTCAACCTGAACTCATCTTTCTGATATATTCCGAAACAGAAAATTTTTTAATTCGCGCTTGCATGTGTTTGTTTTCGCTCCGAAGCCGCACGGCGACGCCTTTGTCACATATCTGTTAAGGACCAACCCTAAGACCCGCTCCGGGACTGAGAAGTAAAAATACGGGGTTGGGCAGAGTGGTTGTGTCAGTGTTGAGCGGCTTTGGCCGCGGGTTTCGTGCTGCGTCGGTTTCTGCGGCGTCAATTTCACCCGTTTCGCCTTCGATGGGCAAAGCCCTGCGGCGTCTGACGCTGTTATGTTCGGCATCCGCCATCGCGATCAGCGTCATTGGCAGCGCGCAGGCCGGACAGGCCTCGCTGTCGTCTTTCGCGACCTACGATCCGGCGATGGCCTCGACCATCGTGCCCGGCGCGCTCGCGCTGTTTCAGGTTCCGGTCGACAGCATCCATCCGACACAGCTCAACGAAGGCCTCACCGAAGTCGGCAAGAAAACCGCCGGTTTCGATCTGCTGACGCCCTCGCAATTGCAGGCCAATCTGCTGACCTCGATCGAGCCGGTCGTGATCGGGCCCGGCGGTCAGCTTTACCTCACCGACGGTCATCACACCTTTACGGCGCTGCAAGATTCGATCTACGGGCCCTCCAACCCGAACGTCTTCGTCAACGTCATCGCCAATTTCTCGACGCTGACGACGGCGCAGTTCTTTGCGCAGATGCAGGCGCTGAATTTCCTGCTGCCGATCAATGAGGGTGTCTCAACGCCGATCAACCTTTCGAACGGTTCGCCGATCCCGTCGGCCCTGACGGGATTGACCAGCGATCCCTATCGCGGCCTCGAATACAGCATCCTGAAGAACAAGAGCTCCATTCTTTTCACGACAGCGGGCAACATCACGGGTGCGGTCGGTGCATCGACGGCGGGCCTCGACAAGATGACCGGGTTCTATTCGGACTTCTTCGAGGCCGACGCCTATCGCGGCGCCAATAACGGCCTCGGTCTTCCCTATCTGTCGCCGGGCGATATTGCCATTGCGACCAGGTGGAATCTGAATCCGGCAAGCACGACGACCTTGCCGAATGTCCCGGGAACCGTCACCGCGGCGCAACTGCCGGGCTTCATCCTGAACAGCAACTTCACCGAGAGCGGTGTGATCAGCAATGCGACCCTCGCCACCGGCGCGATCGATGGCAACGGAACGTTCACCGGGATTACATCGCTGAATGTCGGCACCGCCGCGCAGCCGGCTACTATCGGCACGCCGAATGTCGGCCTTATCATGCAGGTCGGCAACGACAAGGGTTTCAGTATCACCCTCACGGGCGCCAACACCTATACCGGCGGCACCTCGATCCTGGCTGGTAACCTCATCGTCGCGAACGACGCCGCACTCGGTGCGGCGCCCACGGGTGCGGCGATCGATCTCCACAACATCAAGACCAGCGTGCAGGCGGCGAACGGCATCATCTTCAACAGTCTGGATGAGGGCAACGGCACACTGACCCTGGGGACCGCCGTCGGAACCGGCGCGACCACCTTCACGACCGCGCGGACCATCGCCGTCGGCGGCGAAACCGCCACCATCAACCTCAATGGCAATATCACCACGCTCACCGGTCAGATCGTATCGCTCGGCGTCGGCGTCGGTGGCGTCGGGGTCGGCAATGCCACGGGCTTTTCGGATCTGACGATCGACGACAACAGCAACAACGCCGGCAAGCTGATCTTGTCCACCGCGAGTCCGAATTTCTTCGGCAATCTCATCATTGGCAATGCCAACAAGCCGACCGTGGAGGTGATGAACGACGCGGCGCTGGGCAACACTACCGGTCCGGCGGCAACGATCGGACAGATTGAGCTGAACGGCGGCACCTTGCAGGCCGGCGCTTTGTTCACCGCGACCGAACGAAACATGTTCCTGCAAAGCGCCAGCAAGATCGATGTCAATGGATTCGCGACCAGTTGGGGAAGCCTGACCGACGTCCAGCGCGGATTGGAAATCCTCAATACCAACACGGCGACTGCAGGTGCGGTGACGTTCAGTTCGTTTGTCGTCGGCGGTGGCACAGTGCCGTTGCAATTGGCCGGTGGCGCAGCGGGCGAGACCATTACGTTCAGCAACATCGTTCGGCAGTCTGCCGCGACGCTGGTGCTCCAGCCGACCAATGCGAGTTCGCTCGGTACAGCCACTGAAAAGGTGTTCGCGCCTAATACGACGAATACCAATGGCATTGTTGCGCCTTGGATCGTCACCAATAACGGCGTCACCAACGGCGGCGGCCCCTACGATTTCGTCACCAACACCGCCAGCGGTCTCGTCAAGACCACTTACACCGTAAACGCCGTGGGTGCCGGGACCGGAACCTCCGTGGTCGATGTGAATGCGCCCCAGACGCTAGGCGCGAACGCATCGGCCTATGCGCTCAAGGTCGAGAGCGGCACCACCATGACGCTCACCGGCAATACGCTGACGCTCGGCGACGGCACCAATCCCGCCGGTTTGATTCTTTCCTCCGCAACCCCGTTCACCGGTGGCACCCTGGCGTTCGGCGGCAGCGAAGCGGTGGTCTGGCTCGGCGCGACCAGCGCCATCACCACGACCACCCTGACCGGGACCGGCGGCATGACCATCGCGGGCTCCGGCAGCCTCTCCCTGTCAGGCACCTCGACCCTGACCGGAGCGATCACCATCGATTCCGGTACGCTCACGCTCGCGACCGCCAATTATTTTGTGACCAATCCCACCATCCTGCTAGCCGACACCTCATCCAAGCCGGCCCCGGCAACGCTCGCGATCGCCGCCAACAACACGATCGCGTCGCTCAACAGCGTCGGCAGCAACAGCACGGTCACCATCAGCGCCGGCGCGAAGCTGACCATCGGCGACGGCCAGAATCTGTCTTCGACCCTGTCGTCTAACATTACTGAATCCGGCGCGGCCACAGCCGGTGCACTGACCAAGAACGGTTCGGGCCTGCTCGATCTGTCCGGCATGGGCAAAAACAAGCTCAACCTCGTTGCGGCGAGTACCGTGATCGTCAATGGCGGTGAGCTGCGCGTCGCGGCAAATATCTTCAAAAATGCCAACGCCATCGTTCTCAACAATGTCGGAACCGAGTTGCAATTTGCCCAGAGCGGCGGCGGCGTGTTTGCGAGCGCGATCTCCGGCGCCGGTCTTGTCCACCTGATTGGTGGCACCCTGCAATTAACCGGTGCTAATTCCTATACTGGCGGCACCGTGGTCGAGCAGGGCTCGACCCTCGATCTCACCACCGCCAACGTCTCCACTACCAATGCCAACATCACCAACGCCGGCGGTCTGCTCGTGTTCGATCAGGCCAGCAACGGCACGTATAGCGGCGTCATCAGCGATGGCCGCCAGATGCTGGCGACGTCGGGTCCGATGCTGTCGGGCAGCCTGGTCAAGGACGATTCGACCGGCACCAACAGCGGCAATCTCACATTATCAGCGGTGCAGACCTATTCCGGCGGGACTTTCGTTGAAGCCGGCACGCTGACGCTTGGCGTCGCCAATGCGGTCGCCAGCAGCAGCGGCGTCGATCTCGGCCGCGTCGGCGGTCCCACGGGAACCGGCGCTGCGCCGGCCGGTGGTCCGGTCACCGCGACGCTGGCGCTAAGTGCCAACAACACCCTTCAAGGGTTGATGAGCGAGACCGGCAACAATACTGCCGTACAGCTCAACGCCAACACGCTGACGCTCAATGTCGGCAGCGGCGATGTCTTCAACTTCGGTGGCGTGCTTGCCGGCACCGGCAATCTGGTGATGTCCGGCACCGGCGCCGAGTTCCTCAACGGCACCAGCACCTATACCGGAACGACGACGGTCAATGGCGGTCTACTCAGCGTCAACGGTTCGATCGCCACTTCAAGCCTGACCACGGTGAACGCCGGCGGCGCGCTCGGCGGCACCGGCACGGTCGGCAACACCTTCGTCAATGGCGGCACGCTGGTGCCCGGCAACAATTCCACCGGGGCGACCGGCACGCTGACTGTCAACGGCAATCTCGCGTTCACCACGGCGGCGCAATATCTGGTTCAGGTGACGCAGGCCGGCGCAAGCATGGTCAATGTTATTTCCGGCGCCACGATGCTCGCCGGCACGGTTCAGGTGGTTTCGCCGACCAACAGCTACAGGTTCAACCAGCCCTACACGATCCTGACGACGAATAACGGCCTCGGCGGCACGCAGTTTAATTCGCTGAGCCTGCCGAACTTTATTACCGGCGCGCTGAGCTACACGCCGAACAACGTCTCGCTCGGGCTGTCGCTGCAATTCGAACAGGCGGCCGGGCTCAACACCAACCAGAAGACGATTGCCTCGGCGATCGACCGGGCGGCCAACACGGGCGGTTCGCTGCCGGCGGGCCTCTCTGCGCTGCTGGGTCTTCCCCCGGCGGCGCTCCCCGGCGTGCTCACGCAATTGTCGGGTGAGGTCGGAACTGGTTCGCAGCAGACGACGTTCAGCGCGATGACCCAATTTTTGGGCTCGCTGCTCGATCACGTCGGCGGCGGTGGCGATCCCGCGGCAACCCCCGGCGCCTCGCAATATGCCGATGAGGCGAACGCCTATGCCTCGAACGGGCCGTCAGGCTCCAAGAGCGAGCGCGATGCCTATGCCGCGATCTACAACAAAGTGCCGCCGCGACCGGCCGATCTGTTCGCGCAGCGCTGGAGCGTGTGGGTGTCGAGCTTCGGCGGCTCGCAGACCACCGACGGCAATGCGGCGGCCGGATCGAACGGCAGCACCAGCAGCATCGTCGGTATGGCTGTGGGCGCCGACTACCGCATCTCGCCCAATACCGTGGCCGGCTTCGCGCTGGCCGGTGGTGGCACCAGCTTCTCGGTCAATGGAGGCGGCAGCGGGCGTTCGGACCTGTTCCAGGCCGGCGCTTTCATCAAGCACACCCAGGGCGCGGCTTATATTTCCGGCGCGCTGGCCTATGGCTGGCAGGACGTCACCACCACACGCAGCGTGACGGTGGCAGGCCTCGATCAGTTGCAGGCCAATTTCGACGCCAACGCCTTCTCGGGACGCATTGAGGGCGGCTATCGCTTCGCGCTGCCCTGGGCCGGGATCACGCCCTATGCGGCCGGCCAGTTCACCACCTTCGTTCTGCCGTCCTATGCCGAACAGGCGGTCGCCGGCACCAACAACTTTGCGCTGGCCTATGGCGCCCAGACCGTCACCGATCCGCGCAGCGAACTCGGCCTTCGCACCGACAGATCCTATGCCCTCACCAATGCGGTGCTGACGCTGCGCAGCCGCACCGCCTGGGCGTATGATTACAACACCAGCCGCGGCGTGGGCGCGACCTTCCAGTCGCTGCCGGGATCGAGCTTTGTCGTCAACGGCGCGGCGCCGGCACATAATTCCGCGCTGACCTCGGCCTCGGCCGAGATCAAATGGATGGACGGCTTCTCGCTCGCGGCGACTTTCGATGGCGAGTTTTCCAACATGACGCGATCCTATGCCGGCAAAGGCGTGGCGCGTTACAGCTGGTAAGCGGACGCCAGCGCACAGCGTTTTCGAGCGAAGTAGATGCCGGTTCGCTTGAAGAAAACGCGGTCGCATCGCGCGCATTCAACGCGCTGACCGCACCGAACGCGCGCGCGGCGGCGTGACGAAACGGCAGGCCGGCGGCAAATCCGGTCTACACACCTTCACGCCTTGCCAACGCCGCTGCTACCACCCACACGAGGAAGCCCGTCATGGCCAGGCCCGTGCCCACAAGGCCTGTCGACGTCCAGCCATAGCCCGCGGCGATGGCCATCCCGCCCAGCCATGGGCCCAGCGCGTTGGCCATATTGAAAGCGGAGTGATTGAGCGCGGCCGCAAGGGTCTGCGCGTCGCCGGCCACGTCCATCAAGCGCGTCTGTAATACGGTGGCGAGCGCTCCGCCCAGCCCGATCAGAAAGACGTCGGCCAGGAGCGTCCAGAAATGCTCCGCGGCGAATGGATAAAGGGCCAACATGGCTGCCGACCATAGGAGAAGACCGCCTGCAGTGGGCATCAAGGCGCGATCCGCGAACCGTGGGACAATAATGTTGCCGGCGGTAAGGCCGATACCGAACACGCATAGAGCCACGGGCACCAGCGTTGCAGGCACATGCGTCACCGCGAGCATGGTCGACGCCAGATAGGTGTAAACGGAGAACAGTCCGCCGAAGCCGACGGCTCCGATGGCCAATGTCAGCCAGACATGTTTGCGGCGGAGTGCCGAGAGTTCGCGCCGTGGGCTGGCCCCGGCATGGACGGCGTCACGAGGGACAAAGATCCACACCAGCACGGCCGTCAGTAGCGAGAGGCTGGCAACAATGGCGAAAGCCCAGCGCCAGCCGAAGGCCTGGCCGACGCCGTTGGCCATCGGCACTCCGATGATCGTTGCCACCGTGAGCCCCAGTAACACCCGTCCGACAGCCCCCGCGCGTTTGTTCGACGGCACCAGCGAGGCGGCGACCAGCATCGCGATTCCGAAATAAGCTCCGTGCGGCAAACCAGCGAGGAAGCGCACCGCCAACATGGAGTAGTAATCGGGAGCGAGGCCCGAAAGCCCGTTCATCAATGCGAAGAACCCCATCAGGTAGATCAACATCGTTTTGCGTGGCAGCCGTGCTGCGAGCACGGCGATGAGCGGGGCGCCCACGACGACTCCAATCGCGTAAGCGCTGATCACCCGGCCCGCCGCCGGTTCGCTGACATGCAGGTCGCGCGCGAAGAAGGGCAGCAGGCTCATCGTCGCAAATTCGGTAATGCCGATTGCAAAGCCGCCGACGGCCAGCGCGAGATGAACGATGCCGGGATGGAATGTTCGGGGCGACGGGTCCGGAGTCTGGGCGGTGGAGGGCGATGATGGCGGGAAGTCCGTTAATTCCTGCCGTTGCTTCTTCGCGACTTGGGGCATCGTCCAGTTCCATTGCTTGCCATATTGCGTGCCTTGGACTCGATAAGAGTTCTCGACCCACGGCCTTTCCTCGTTTCCTGCTCATCGAGGCCACGCTGCAAGATCGCAGTACCGTGTGTTCGATGGCGCCCATCCGCGCTATCGGCCGTTCTCCCGATTTTTTTGATTTGTTCTACAGGCACCGAAATCGGCGCCCGCGCGAGCGCAGGAATACTTATGTTGATTGCGCTTATATTTCGTTCGCACGAAGAGGCCGGTGCGACCAGAGGCAAGAATTGCCATCAGCCAAACGTTATCGCATGGGTAGGAGCTGTTGGGGGCCCTCGGATTCAATATGGAGGAGAATAAGCCGCTATCGATATAGGGATATGCTCGATCTGCGTCACACAGGACGCTTTTTGACGGCGCGATGGCTGTGATCGCTATGGCTGTGGCCGCGGCCGTGCGGGCCAGAAGCAGCGTCTGCCGGCATGAACGCAACATGACCATGGCGCACGCCACGCTCGGCGATGACATGGTCGGCAAACGCCTTCACTTCGGAACTGCGTCCCTTGAGCACGGTCACTTCGAGACAACTGTCGTGGCTGATGTGAACGTGGAGCGTTGCCTGCGCGAGGTGGTGATGATCGTGGAATTCCTGCGTCAGGCGCTTGGGCAATTCGCGGGCCGCATGATCGTAGACATAACTCAAGGTCGCGATGCAGTCGCGATCGCGCGTCACTTCATTGCCGGACTGTTCGAGGCCGCTGCGAACGAGATCGCGGATCGCCTCCGACCGGTTGGCGTAGCCCTTTGCCTCGATAAATGCATCGACGACGGCGACGAGATCGTCATCAATGGTGATCGTCAAGCGCTGCATCGGTCGTCTCCTTGGTGGGTCTTTTTAAACTGACAGGATATAGGCACGGCACGCAAATAATTTCCGTATCGGGTCCCTCCATCCGACAGGCGCGAAGTTTGCGGGGAATCATCCTGCGCCGTGCCGCAAAGCGGCGTGCCGCCGGTTCGCGATAAATTCGGGCAATTCGCGGTAATTTCAGGTAGACCAAGTATGATGTATTGTTTGAAATATCATACTAAGGGATGTTAGCCTTTTCCGCCGGGTTAACGGGGCTGTCGCGATCGCAACAGTCCTCATGCGGGGACGAGGTTTTGTGCGGTCTTTCTTTGCGTCTGCTTTTTATATCGACCGCTTCGTCGATCATCCTGTTTGCGCCAGCCGCAGATGCGCAGACAGATACGCCAGCCGCCGTTGCAGTCCCGTCGGCAGGTCCGACAACCCTCCCGCCCGTCGTGGTGGGCGCGTCGCCCAAGCCTCATCAACGAAGCGTGCGCGTCGCGCGGCGGTCTAAACGTGCCGCCACGGTTGCGGCCGCTGCCAGGGTGGCACCAGCGACAGATACCGGCTCCGGGGCTTCCAATATTGGCGGCGGACCGGGTTCCCCGCCCGGTCTGGCCAGTCAAACCACGTTGACCGGTGAGGAACTCAACGCGCGTCCGGTCACGCGCCCTGGCGAGATATTGGAGGCCGTTCCGGGCCTTATCGTTACGCAACACAGCGGGGAGGGCAAAGCCAACCAGTATTTCCTGCGCGGCTACAATCTCGATCACGGCACCGACATGGCGATCTGGGTCGATGACGTGCCGATCAACCTGCGCACCCATGCCCATGGGCAAGGATATTCCGACCTGAACTGGCTGATGCCTGAAACGGTCAACACCGTCGAGGTCCGCAAGGGACCTTATTTTGCAGATGAAGGCGATTTCGGCTCGGCCGGCAATCTCCACATCGGCCTGATCGACAGCGTCAACAGGAGCATTGCCTCGATCACGGCCGGCAGCTTCGGCTATCAACGGGTCTTCGGCATGGGCTCGACCAAACTCGGCGACGGCACGCTGCTGCTGGCCGGAGAAGCCGGTTTGTATAACGGGCCGTGGGCCGATCCGGACGACATGCGCAAGATCAATAGTCTGATGCGCTACAGCCAGGGGACGGCGACGGATGGCGTCTCCATCACCGGCATGGCCTATTCCAACAAATGGAATTCAACCGATCAGGTGCCGCAACGCGCCATCACATCGGGCCAGATCGGACTCTATGGCGAGGAAGATCCGAGCGATGGCGGCAACACCAGCCGGTTTGCGCTCTCGGCACGAATAGCCCAAACCGATGACGCGGGATCGTGGAAGGCCAATGCCTATGTCGTCAAAAGCGAACTCGATCTGTTCAATAATTTTACCTACTTTCTGAGCAATCCAACCCTGGGCGATCAGTTTCATCAGCACGACGATCGCATTTTGACAGGCTTCAACGCCTCGCGAACCCTCAACGGGTCCTTTGCCGGCCGGTCGATGGAAACCACCTTCGGCATCCAGACCCGTTACGATGACATCAGTCTTGCCCTGACTGACACCGTTCAGCGTTCTTTCCTCTCGAACGTCCGCAGCGACAAGGTGGGTGAAGCCAGCACCGGAATCTACGCCCAGAACACGGTTCATTGGACCGACTGGATCAGGACCACGGTGGGTCTGCGCGGCGACTATTATGACGCGAATGTCTTCTCGATTTTCGACGGCAACAATTCGGGAAGCTCGCAGGCGGCGCTCGCCAGCCCGAAATTCACCATGGTATTGGGTCCATTCAACAAGACCGAGTTTTTCTTCGGCGCCGGCATGGGCATGCACAGCAACGACGCGCGGGGCACCACCATCACGGAAGAGCCGACCGATCCAAGCATGAAGCTGTCCGCCTCTCCCTTGCTGGTGCGTACGGAGGGAGTTGAGGTCGGGGTCCGCAGCAAATTTGTCCGGGGCCTCGACTCCTCGATCAGCGTGTTCCTGCTCGATCAGGCCTCCGAGATCGTTTTCAACGGCGACGCGGGCGACACCTCGGCGAGCCGGCCTAGCCGGCGCTACGGGATCGAGTGGACCAATAAATATCAGCCAGCCTCCTGGCTGACGCTCGATGGCGATGTCGCGCTGTCGCATGCTCGCTTTGTCGGCTTCGATACGGAGCAGGCCGAGCTCTATGCCTCGCTGGCGGGATTTCCGCAGGCGCAGATCGGCAACGCGCCCGGCAATTATATCCCGAACGCGCCGGCCATCGTGGCGTCCGCGGGCATCACGATCGGCGAGAAGACCGGCTGGTTCGAAACCTTGCGCTGGCGTTATCTCGGAACCAGCCCCCTCACCGAAGACAACGCCTTCCGCTCGCCGCCGACCGGCATCTACAACGGCCGCATCGGCTATCGTTTTGAGAACGGCTGGCGCGTCCAGCTCGACGGGCTCAATTTGCTCAACAGCAAGGCCAACCAGATCACCTATGCCTATGGATCCCTGATCAAGACCGACAGCCTCTACAGTCTCTGTTTCCCGGTCCAGACGGCGCCGACAGCCGTGTGCCAGAACGGCGTGATGGATTACGTCCTGCATCCGGTTGAGCCGCTGGCGGTACGGTTGACGCTTGTCGGATCGTTCTGACCGGCGTCGTAGGGCACGACCATCGCCGTCATGGCCGTTCACAGTCATATGCTGGACAGGCGGCCCCGGCTGTTGTTCCTGTATTTCCGGGCGGTCGATGATGCGATGCAATGCGATTGACAGGAACTGCATCTTCCGTTGTATTCGGCACATGGGGTTCTGCGATCTCCCCACGAGGCGACAAGCCCAAGTATCGCGTCCCGTTTTTTTCACGAGGGCGCCCCCATGTCGTCATTTACATCGATAGCTCCGGATAAGCTTGCACGGCTGATCGGCACCGCGAAGACGCCGGTCCTGATCGACGTGCGCACCGACGAGGACTTCGCCGCCGACCCGCGGCTGATTCCCGGCGCGGTCAGACGTAATCATGAAGACGCCGCCGAGTGGGGTCATCAGTTCTCCGGGCAGGCGGCCATTGTCGTCTGCTTGCGCGGCCAGAAACTCGCCGAAGGCACCGCGGCGTGGCTGCGGCATGTCAACGTCTCGGCTGAAACCCTGGCAGGCGGCTTTGAAGGCTGGAAGGCCGCCAGGCTGCCGCTGGTGCCCGCCGCAAAATTACCCGCGCGCGACAGGCAGGGGCGCACGGTTTGGGTGACGCGGGCGCGGCCGAAGGTCGATCGCATCGCCTGCCCCTGGTTGATCCGCCGCTTCATCGACCCCAATGCCGTGTTTCTGTTCGTGGCGCCTTCGGAGGTGATCGCGGTCGGCGAGCGCTTCAATGCCGCTCCTTTCGATATCGAAAACGTGTTCTGGAGCCATCGCGGCGAGCTCTGCACCTTCGATGTGATGATCGAGGAATTGGGCCTCGCGACGCCGCCATTGCTGCGGCTCGCCACCATGGTGCGCGCCGCGGATACCGGCAGGCTCGATCTGTCACCGGAAGCGCCGGGACTGTTGGCGGCATCGCTCGGCCTGTCGCGGATGTATAGCGACGATCTCGAACAGCTCGAGGCCGGCCTTACGCTTTACGACGCGTTCTACCGCTGGTGCCGCGATGCGACGGATGAAACTCACAACTGGCCGACCAGCAAGGCAAAGCCATGAGCGATATCGCGGCAAATGCAAAGGTTACCGGAACGGATGCGGGTCACGGCATCGGTTTCGGTGAGGCCTTTCGGGTCTGGTTGCGAATTGCGCTGCTGAGCTTCGGCGGACCGGCAGGACAGATCGCGGTGATGCATCGTATTCTGGTCGAGGAGAAAAACTGGATTTCCGAGAGCCGGTTTCTGCACGCGCTCAATTACTGCATGCTGCTGCCGGGTCCGGAGGCGCAACAATTGGCAACCTATATCGGTTGGCTGTTGCACCGGACCGCCGGCGGCATCATGGCCGGTGGCCTGTTCATCCTGCCCGGCATCATCTGCATCATGGGCTTAAGCTACGTCTACGCCGCTTTCGGCAATGTCGGGGTGATCGAAGCGCTGTTCTTCGGCCTGAAGGCTGCGGTGCTGGCGATCGTGATCCAGGCGGTGGTTCGCCTCGGCAAGCGCGCGCTGCGCAGCCGCATCATGATCGGGCTTGCGGCCACGGCTTTCATCGCGATCTTCTTTTTCAACGTGCCGTTTCCGGTCATCATCATCGCCGCTGGCGTGATCGGTTATCTCGGCGCGAAAAGCGGGAGGCCCGAATTTGGCGCGGTCCCGCATGGCGGCGGCAAAAACGCTGCCGCCATCGACAGCATGCTCGGCGACGAATTGCCGGACCATGTGCGGCCGAGCGTTTCCCGCGCGCTGAAGATCGGCTCGATCTGGCTGCTGCTGTGGCTGGTGCCGGTCGGCGTATTGCTGATCGCTTTCGGACAGGCCAACGTCTTCAGCCAGATCGCATTGTTCTTCAGCAAAATGGCGATGGTGACGTTTGGCGGCGCCTACGCCGTGCTGGCTTATGTCGCGCAGCAGGCGGTCGAGCATTATCACTGGGTGCAGCCGCGAGAGATGCTGGATGGCCTGGGGATGGCCGAGACCACACCGGGCCCGCTGATCATGGTGCTGCAGTTCGTTGGCTTCATGGCCGCCTATCGCGATCCCGGATCGCTATCGCCGATGCTGGCGGGAACACTCGGTGGCCTGCTGGCGACCTGGGTGACGTTCACACCCTGCTTTCTCTGGATCTTCATGGGCGCGCCGTTTATCGAGACCCTGCGCGGCAACAAGGGACTGGCGGGCGCGCTGACGGCGATCACCGCCGCTGTTGTCGGCGTGATTCTCAATCTGTCGATCTGGTTCGCCCTGCATACGATCTTCCGGGAAACCTTGCCGATGCGATCGTTCGGGTTCTCGTTCGATATGCCGGTGTGGGCGAGTATCGATTTCGCGGCGCTTGCTCTGGCGGTGGCGGCTGCGATCGCGATCTTCCGCTTCAACATGGGCATGCTGACGGTGCTGTCAGGAGCGTGCGCGGCGGGTGTGGCGCTGCGGATATCGGGAGTAATTTAATGGCACCATTTCGTCAGGCCGGCGCCAATGTCCACTCGGGGAATAATCCCGGAAATTATTCCAGCCCATAGTGGCGATGACACGCCGCGCAGATACCGTCGAGCTGGTCGCTGACCTCCGAGATCGATTTCAGGTCATGCTCTTCCGCGGCGCGATAGGCCTTATCGGCCGCGTCCGCGAGTTTCTTGACGTATGGATTCCAGCTCGCATCGCGGGCGCGCCCCGGAATCATCAGCGCGTTGGTGGCCTCGGCCAGCGTGGCCGTGCCGCTCACGATCTGCTCCCAGTCGTCATCGGTTTTCGGGGAGAGATCGTGCTCGCCCTTGGCGTCGATGATCACGCCGTTGACTCTCCAGATCACGGCCGCGGACGGGCTGAGCACATGCTCCATGAAGGTCTTCATGTCGACATAGGCTTTGTAGGGAGGCGCGCCGGCAGCATCATCGGATATCGACGGCGATACGGCCGCAAATGTGATGACAGCCGCTGCGATCACTTTGGCAAAGAAACGGGATTTCATCATCTCACCCAACCCGCATGGTGAAGCCGATCCAGCGCCCGCACGCGACCACCGAAATCCAAAGCAGAACCGACAACCCTCCTGCCAGCCGAGCGCGAAACGGCAGCCGGGACTGGCTATCCCACTGCGCCATGTCCTTGGCGCTGACGAGATGAAAGACCACCATGTTCAAACCGGCCAGGCCAATCAGGAAAAGCTTGGCGACGAAATAGCCGTTCTCCAGATATTTGGTCGCGTTGGAGATAAACAGCAGGCCACCCGACGCAACTGCCACGGCAAACGCGACCCAGGTGAGGGGCAAAATGCCGGCCGTGACGCGGCTGACGGAGCGGTGAACGGAGGCGAACCCAAGCAATCGCAGGTCGACCGCCAGAATCGATCCGACCACCAGGCAAATCGCGACCACATGGATGGACTCGATCAGGGGAAACAGCAGGTCGTTTTCGCGGATATTGTCCGCCAAAACGCTGTTCTCGAAATACGAAATGATATCGTGAAGGAACTGCATTATCCCGCCTGCGTGTAAGCAATCCAGCGTCCGGCGAAGAGAATGCCGCACCACACCAGTATCGATACCGACGCGGCGAGCTGTCCCACCAGTCGCCGCCCCCGATCCTTGTCCCAGAAATTCGGCGACGACGACACCGACCATTGCAGCCACGCCGTCAGCAGGATGGCGAAGGCCAGCAATCCCATCTTGATGTAAAACGTGGAATTCTGCAGGGAGCGTCGCGGCTCGCCGATGATCAGCAACGCGCCTGTTATCAAGAGAACAGCCAGCACCGGCCAGATCACCGGAAGGAAGCGCCGCGTGATCTCGGGCAACGGCACATCGCGGTTGAGCAGCCGCCAGAGCCTGAGATCGACAAGGACCGCGGAAGAAAACACGATTGCGACGCTCAGGATGTGAATCGTCTGAACAGTCGGAATAATCCAGCCGGTCGTCTGGATGGTGTGACTGAGCGACGTCGTCGCCAGCCAACCGGAGAACTCGCCGATCACAGCGTCAATCATGACATCATTGATCGGCAGGCGGCGTCAGGCTGTAGCTCAGCTCTTGGCCGCTCGGCAGCGTGACCTTGAGCAGGAATCCGCCGGGATTGCCGTCCCGAAGCGGCGCATAGCGAAATACCGCATGATCTCCGGGCTGTAGCGAGCGCTTGGTCCAGCCTGAGCGCGTGAGAACGCCGGGACTCGACACTTCGAACACCCCCGAAGCAGACGGCTCGCCAGGCTTGCCGTCGGCTTCGATGACAAAGGTGATGTGAGGGTTGGTCCAGTTGACGACCTTGACCGTGCCTTCCATGGTCTTGGGATTATCGAGGTCGTAGGCGGCGTTGGAATGATGCGCCATGGCGATACCGCCAAAACTCAGGATCAGGCTTGCAGCAAGTACGATAATTCTCGGCGACATTTAGATTGTCCTTATTTCGCGACGTGGACCGAACCGTAAGGGCCTTGCGGGGCCGGAATATAGATATCGTTGCCGAACGCATCCTTTCCGGCGTGCAGATCTTCCTGGGCGCATTCCCCTTCGATAATCTCGTAATGACGCTCGGGATAACTCCGGAAAATTCGCGTCGTTTTCCAGGTCGTGGTCAGGACGTTCGGCGCCGTTATTTCAAGATCGTCGTTGAGAACATTCGGCTTCGCCAGATACAGCCGCTCGACGATATGCATGTCGCCATTGTTCGGGATGCCAGCCGCCTCGCTGATCGCGATATAGGCCTGCGGCGCGATACCTACGGTATCGACGACCAGCGTATCGCCTTCCCAATGACCGATCGAGTGGCCGTGAAACGACAGATCGGGGTCTTCGGGATGCGGGCGGCCATCGGTATAGATTCGCCGCAGCCGGTTGCCATCGCCTTCGCCCAGCATGGTGATGCGGCCGGGGGTCACCAGAATTTCCATCGCATTGTGCGGGATCAGCATCCAGCTCGGCATGCCGTGCGGCATGCAATGGCTGAGTACGAGAAAAGGCCGCCCGGCCTTTTCCTCGGCCACCATATGCTGGATTTGCTTGAGAACCTCAGGCTTCCAGGGCGGCGTGATCTGCACCTCCTGACGCTTCTGATCCTTGATGTCCGGAACCCATACGCCGCTGAAATCGGGCGGCGCCGCGAAGGCTCCTGAAGCCGTGAAGGCTCCGGCGAGCGCTACAAGACGCAAAACTGCCGTGAATCGTTTCCTGACCATGTGCACGCTGACCAGCCGTTGTTTTTGGTTATAGGGATCAGTCAGATCGAGCCGCCCCGAAATTCAGCATAGACAGTTCGCTAAACGACCCGGGCGGTAGAATAGTTTAGTCGCGGCGTTCAGAAAAGAAAAGCAGCCGGTAGCGGTTGGAGCACGCTCCCGCAGAGGATGTTAGATCAGGGAATCGAAAAAGGCTCATCATTTTTCCGCATGCGGCTATCCCGTTTCGGAATTGCCGCGATGTCGGGCGCGGAATGTGGGTGTATGTTCCCACAATGTCGTCCCGGCGTTCGCCGGGACGACATTGATAGATGCGTAGGGCAGGCAAGGCAGCGGCTCGAGCCTACCCCCAGTCGAGCGCGCCGCCGTTCTGGTATTCGATGACCCTGGTCTCGAAGAAGTTTTTCTCCTTCTTCAGGTCCATCGCCTCCGACATCCACGGGAACGGATTTTCCGTCTCGTCGAACACCCGCGATAACCCGAGCTGGGCGCAGCGGCGGTTGGCGATGAAGTGCATGTAGGTTTCGCACAAGGCCGCATTGAGCCCGAGGAAGCCGCGCGGCATGGTATCGCGGCCATAGGCGGCTTCGAGTTCGGCGGCGATGCGGATCATGGCGCGAATCTCCTCCTGGAATGCCTTGGTCCACAGATGCGGGTTCTCGATCTTGATCTGGTTGATCACGTCGATGCCGAAGTTCAGATGGATCGATTCGTCGCGCAGGATGTATTGATACTGCTCGGCGATCCCGACCATCTTGTTGCGGCGGCCCAGCGACAGGATTTGTGCGAACCCCGTGTAGAACCACATGCCTTCGAAGATGACATAGAAGGCGACGAGGTCGCGCAGGAATGCCTGATCGGCTTCCGGCGTCCCGGTCCTGAAATCGGGATCCTCGAGATGCTGGGTATGCTGGAGTGCCCATGCCGCCTTGTCGGTGATCGAGGGCACCTCGCGATACATGTTGAACAGCTCGCCCTCATCGAGGCCGAGGCTTTCGACGATGTATTGGAAGGTGTGCGTATGCACCGCCTCCTCAAAGGACTGCCGCAGCAGATATTGGCGGCATTCCGGGTTGGTGAGGTGGCGATAGATCGCCAGCACGATGTTGTTGGCGACGAGGCTCTCGGACGCCGCGAAAAATCCGAGGTTGCGCTTGATCGCGCGGCGCTCGTCTTCGGTGAGGCCGTCGCGCGATTTCCACAGTGCGATGTCGGCCTGCATCGAGACTTCGGTCGGCATCCAGTGATTGTTACAGCCGGCGAGATATTTCTCCCATGCCCATCGGTATTTCAGCGGCAATAGCTGATTGACGTCGGCGCGGCAGTTGATCATGCGCTTATGATCGACTGAAACCCGGCCGCCGGCGCGATCGATTACGCCGAGCCCGGTCTGATCGATGGCGGGCTGCGACTTCAAGGCGAGGGGCGTGGGCAGCGGCGTGGCCGCTGTTGTCTCGGACCAGTCAAGCATGTGGTTTCTCCTCAAGGGTTCGTGCTGCTTACTGGCAGGCTTCGCATTCTGGGTTGTCGATCGAGCAGGCGAGGGCGCCGGACAGGTCCGGGGCGGTGTTGGCGTGCGGGACGATGATCGGCGCATTCGCCGACATCATCGCGGTCGAAGACACGCTGTTGAGCTTGCCGTCGGTACCCTTCAGCGTCGATTTCTCGACATGGGTCGCGCTGCGGGAGCGCAGATAATAGGTGGTCTTCAGGCCGCGGGACCAGGCGAGACGATACAACGCGTCGAGTTTTTTGCCCGAGGGGTTGGCGATGTAGAGATTGAGCGATTGCGACTGGTCGATCCATTTCTGACGGCGCGCGGCAGCTTCGATCAGCCAGGCGCTGTCGATCTCGAAAGCAGTAGCGTAGAGCGCCTTGAGATCGTCCGGCACGCGGTCGATCGATCCCACACTGCCGTCGAAATATTTCAGGTCATTGACCATCACTTCGTCCCACAGCCCGCGCGCCTTGAGATCGCGGACCAGGAACTCGTTCACCACGGTGAAATCGCCCGACATGTTCGATTTCACATAGAGATTCTGGTAGGCGGGCTCGATCGATTGCGCGACGCCGCAGATGTTTGAAATCGTCGCCGTCGGCGCAATCGCCATCACGTTGGAATTGCGCATGCCGACCGATTTGACCCGTTCGCGCAGCGGACCCCAATTGAGCGTCGCAGATCGGTCCATCGCCAGCTCGCCGCGCGCCTCGGCCAGGATTTCGATCGAATCGATCGGCAGGATGCCCCGGCTCCACAGCGAACCGTTGAAGGACGGATAGCGGCCGCGCTCCGCGGCGAGATCGACGGAGGCCGAAATCGCGTGGAAGGAAATCGCTTCCATGCTGGCGTCGGCGAAGGCCACCGCGGCGTCCGACGTGACGGCAAGCCGCATCGCATGCAGCGCGTCCTGAAAGCCCATCAGGCCGAGACCGACCGGACGATGTTGCAGGTTCGAGCGGCGCGCTTCGGGAATGGTGTAGAAATTGATGTCGATGACGTTGTCGAGCATCCGCATCGCCGTGGTCACGGTGCGCTTGAGCCTGATGTCGTTCAGGCGGCCGTCCTGAATATGATTGAGCAGGTTGACCGAGCCGAGGTTGCAGACCGCGACTTCGTCGTCGGAGGTATTGAGCGTGATCTCGGTGCACAGGTTCGAAGAGTGGATGACGCCGGTGTGTTGCTGGGGCGAGCGCAGGTTGCAGGGATCCTTGAACGTGATCCAGGGGTGACCGGTTTCGAACAGCATGGTCAGCATCTTGCGCCACAGGTCCGTGGCGCGAACCTGCTTGAAGACGCGGATTTCGCCGCGCCGGGTCTTGGCTTCATAGGCCGCATAGCGCTCGGCGAATGGCTTGCCATAGAGGTCGTGCAAATCGGGTGTCTCGTCCGGCGAGAACAGCGTCCATTCGCCGTCGGCTTCGACCCGCTGCATGAACAGGTCCGGCACCCAATTGGCGGTGTTCATATCGTGGGTGCGGCGGCGGTCGTCCCCGGTATTCTTGCGCAGATCGAGGAATTCCTCGATGTCGATATGCCAGGTTTCCAGATAGGCGCAGACCGCGCCCTTGCGCTTGCCGCCCTGATTGACCGCAATCGCGGTATCGTTGGCCACTTTAAGGAACGGCACCACGCCCTGGCTTTCGCCATTGGTGCCTTTGATATGCGCGCCGAGGCCGCGCACCCGGGTCCAGTCATTGCCAAGGCCGCCTGAATATTTTGCCAGCAGCGCATTGTCCTTGACCGATTTGAAGATGCCGTCGAGATCGTCGGCAACGGTGGTCAGGAAGCAGGACGATAGCTGCGGCCGCAGCGTGCCGGAGTTGAACAGCGTCGGCGTCGAGGCCATGAAGTCGAACGACGACAGCAGGTCGTAGAACTCGATGGCGCTGGCTTCGCGGTCGATCTCGCGCATCGCAAGACCCATCGCGACGCGCATGAAAAAGGCCTGCGGCAGCTCGATGCGGGTGCCATCGGAATGGAGAAAATAGCGATCGTAGAGTGTTTGCAGCCCGAGGAACTGGAAGGTGAGATCGCGTGCCGGCTTCAGGGCGGCGGCGAGGCGCTTTATGTCATAGCGGCCGAGATCGGTATCGAGCAGCTCGGCCTTGATGCCGGTCTTGATGTAGGCCGGAAAATATTCGGCATAGCGCGTCGCCATGTCCGCCTGCGAGGCGGTGGTGGGGACGGCATGCACAAATGACAGCACTTCAGTGCGCAGCCTGTCGAGCAGCAAGCGGGCGCTGACATAGGCGTAGTTCGGCTCCTGTTCGACCAGTGTACGCGCCGCCATGATGCCGGCAAGGGCCAGTTCGTCCTGGCTGATTCCGTCGTAAAGATTGCGGTGGGTTTCCGCGAGCACTGCACTCGCATCGGTGCCGTCGAGACCGGCGCAGGCTTCCCCGACAATCAGATTGAGCCGATCGTGATCGAGCGGCACCTTTGTGCCGTTGGCGAGCGTAACGTGCAGCAGGGGTCCCGCGGTTGGCCTGGTTGCCGCCTTGGCCGCTTCGGCTTCGGCGCGCTGTTTGGTCCGTTCATCGCGGTACAGCACATAAGCGCGCGCGACCTTATGGTGCTCGCTGCGCATCAACGCCAGTTCAACCTGGTCCTGCACATCCTCGATGTGAAAGGTGCGGCCTTCGCCCATCCGCCGCGTCAGCGCGCCGACGATTTCGCCCGTCAACTGCTCGACGGCTTCATGAACGCGACGCGAGGCGGCCGCGGTGTGGCCCTCGACGGCCAGGAACGCCTTGGTCATCGCGACCGAAATCTTGCCGGCGTCGAACGGCGACACGGTTCCGTTGCGGCGGATGATCTGCATCCCGGGCTCGGTGGCCGGCGGAGCAAGGGATTCCGGACGCAACTGGATGATGGGAGCGGTTTTGGCGGCTTCGCGTTCGAGAGAGAGTGACATCGGCAGATCCCCGTGGTGATGCGTTGTTGCAGTTTGGGGCTGGTTGTCGTTTGGGGGCGCCGCAGGGCACGCCGACGGCAAACGCCGGCATGACTGTGCAAGCGACCACCGGGACACCCCGCCCGTGGACGTTTCTGGTGTCGCGGCAGGTCTCCTGGCTCGCAGGTCGTCGCTGCATCCGGTCTTCCCAATGCGCTGATGCGCATCAGTGACGTAAAATCGGATGAAACTCGCTGCTTACAGTTGCGGGGGCAGCGCCGGAATCTCGCGCAGATGCGCGATCCACCGGCTTCCCTCTTAGCCACCAAATCTTGCGATCTGATGGAACCGTGACATCCACATGTGGTGTTATTCGCGAACGGCTGTCAATGCCACTATTGCGCGTCTTTAACGAAAACTGTTGAAGCCACTCAGTTGACTGTCCGGTCGCGGTTGCTTGTCGATTCCATGACGTTGCGGTGGGACCGAGATGCATGCTCAGAATCTGTTCGGGCGTCTCCCGCACCTCGACTCTCTGGGCATCGCTTCCGACGAAGGCAAGGATCGTGCGGTCGCCGTCACGCCACATGCTCCCGACCATCGATATATTGACGTGATACGGCAGCCCCGTCTCAAACCTCGTACATTCAATCCAGAAGCGCATGCATTTCTCCAGAGGCGGCATTCAATCCCTTTGGATATTCTTGCCGCAACTATCAACGAAGTGGATTGCCGGTTGAGCGGATGCCTGATGGCTAGACCACCTCGGCGGGCGCCAGCCTGCACACGCCGTTACCCGTTTCGATCTGCAGCGTGGCGTGTGCGATATTGAATTGGTGCGAAAGTTCATCGCATACTTTACCTAGAAAGGCATCGTCAACACCGCCCGGCCGAACCAGATGCGCTGTTAACGCCGTCTCGTTCGTGCTCATGGCCCAGATGTGCAAGTCGTGAACTTCGATCACGCCTTCGCGTCCGCGAAGATAGCTTTCGACCACAGCCAGATCGATGTTCTTCGGTACGCCATCCATTGCGAGGTTCACGCTGTCTTTGGCCAATTGCCATCCGCTCGCGAGCACGACCGCGGCAATGCCCAGGCTGACCGCAGGATCGATCCACAGCCAGCCCGTCCACCTGATAAGCAGCGCCGCAATGACCACGCCAAGCGAAACTCCGGCATCCGCCACCATGTGCAAATAAGCGCCGCGAACATTCAGGTCGCCATGACGGCCTCGCATGAACAGCAATGCCGTCGCGCCGTTCACGACGATGCCCAGAATCGCAACGTAGATGACGGTCTGACTGGCGACGGGCGAAGGGTCCTTAAATCGTCCGATGGCTTCGGCGGCTATGCCGCCCACGGCAATCAATAACAGACCGGCATTGGTCAAGGCCGCCAATATCGAAGCACGACGATAACCATAGGTGTGTTGCCGCGTGGGTTGTTTGAGGGCGAGCCACGCCGCGCCCCACGCCAGCAACAGGCTGATCACGTCGGAGAAGTTGTGGGCGGCGTCCGCGATCAGCGCCAGCGAGTTGGCGGCGTAACCGAACACCAGTTCTGCGGCAACAATAGCGGTGTTGAGCACGACCCCGATAGCAAACGCCAGGCCGAAGCTGTCGGGCGCGTGGGAGTGACCGACATTGCCGTCGGCATGGGAATGGTCGTGGTGATGATGTTGCATGGCGACTGGCCGGCTTTTGCGATCGGACTTTGTTTCGCACGAGCCGAACTTACAGCCGGGTGATAGCGAATACTATTACGGCGCCGCGGCGAAATGGATTGCTTCGCTACGCTCGCAATGACGGAATTGGCTGTTTGAAAATTCAATCGGATGCATAGGCTGGGCAAAGCCAACGGGGTGCGTGAATGTGCGCCCGATGACGGGCTCCGCGTGCCCGCCATTTTCGGCATTCGTTGCATTCGGTGGGCACGGCGCAAGCGCGCTTTTGCCCACCCTGCAAGGGTACTGTGCAACAGCGGCGTTATACCTGCGGCTTGACTTCCGGCGTGGCGGCCATCGCACGCGAGCGAAAATAATCCAGCACGAAGAGTCTGATCGCCGACGACAAATTGCCTTGCTGGCGATTGCTGTCGATCTCGCCGACCAGTTCGGACAGTGTCATGTTCCGCAGTCCGGAAATTTCCTTCATGCCGTTCCAGAATGCCTCTTCGAGGCTGACGCTGGTCTTGTGACCGGCGACCACGATCGATCGTTTGACGACTGGCGATTTCATGACGCGTCCTCGCCGTCGCGATGCTGATCCAGGATGCGATGCTGATCCAGGAGATCGCTGGCGCGCGTGGCACGCTGCTCGTCCAGAACGCGTTCGGATTTGGTTCGGCCAAACCGCGCGCGATTGGTCTCGGCCTGCTGCTCCGACTGCTGTCGCTCAGTGCGCTTCTTGAAACGTTTCAGATTGACGACATCCCCCATGCCAGCCTCCATCATCCAACCAGCCGACGCGCAAAGGATTGATGAAAGCTACGATAATCGGAAGGCGTTCCGTTCATCTGAAAAAATGCGGTCAGCGATATGAAAGTACTGTGAACAATAAATTTCGCGCGCATGCTATTCCCAAAACCCGCATCCCGTCTGCCGGGACGCGCGTTAGGCATTTCGATCGTCATTTAAGAAAATCCCCATTAAGACCACTGATAACACCAATAAATGCGTTTCGCTCTGCGAAAACCAAAATATTTTGAGCCGTACCACGCGACAGCGCAAGTGCGATAGCCGGTCTCGTCAGTTCTTTACGGGGATATGCTCCCTAACAAAAAATTTAGAGCCCGTAATTCAACGGGTTTGCTGCGTGCGGGTCACCCGGGCCGCGTCATTTTGTCCGGCTTGACCAGCCGATCGAATTCATCGGCAGAAACGAAACCGAGCTTCACGGCCTCTTCTTTCAACGTCGTGCCATGCGCATGGGCCGTTTTGGCAACCTTCGCGGCATTATCGTAGCCGATTCTTGGAGCGAGCGCAGTCACCAGCATCAGCGAACGCTCCATCAGTTCCCGGATGCGTTTTTCGTCGGCGCGTATGCCGTCGACGCAATGCTCGGTGAACGACCTGACGACGTCGGCCATCAATTGTATGGAATGCATCATGCCATATGCCAATACCGGTTTATAGACGTTCAACTCGAAATGGCCTTGGCTGCCGGCGACGGTGATCGACGCATGATGACCGAATATCTGGCAGCACACCATGGTCATCGCCTCGCACTGAGTCGGATTGACCTTGCCCGGCATGATCGAGGAACCCGGTTCATTTTCCGGCAGGATCAATTCGCCAAGGCCAGAGCGCGGCCCCGATCCCAACAGGCGGATGTCGTTGGCGATCTTGAACAGGCCGGTCGCCATCGAATTAACAGCGCCATGGGCGAACACATAGGCGTCGTTGGAAGCCAGCGCTTCGAATTTGTTGGCGGCGCTGGTGAAAGGAAGTTTGGTGATCTTGGCTGCGTGTTTGGCAAAGGCGCGCGCGAAGCCGGGCTTTGAATTGAGGCCGGTGCCGACAGCGGTGCCGCCTTGCGCGAGCGGATAGAGTTCCCTGACTGCGATGCGCAACCGCGCGAGCCCGTTTTCGACCTGCGCGGCATAGCCGGAAAATTCCTGGCCGAGCGTCAGCGGCGTCGCATCCTGGGTATGGGTGCGGCCGATCTTCACAATACGGGCGAAGGCTTTTTCTTTTTTCCGCAGTGCGCGGTGCAGGATCTCGAGGGCGGGGATGAGGTCGGTCGTGATGCGCGTCGCGGCGGCGATGTGCATCGCGGTCGGGAACGAGTCGTTCGACGACTGGCTCATATTGACGTGGTCGTTGGGATGAATCGGAGACTTTGCGCCGAGCTTGCCGCCCAATAGTTCATTGGCGCGATTGGCGATCACCTCGTTGAGGTTCATGTTGGTCTGCGTGCCGGAGCCGGTCTGCCACACCACCAGCGGAAAATGATCGTCGAGCTTGCCGTCGATCACTTCCTGCGCGGCGCGGATGATGGCGCGGGCGCGGCGTTGATCGAGCAGTCCGAGTTCGCGGTTGGTTTGCGCCGCGGCGAGCTTGACGATGCCGAGGGCATGAATGATGGCGATCGGCATCCGGTCCTGGCCGATGCGGAAATTCTGCCGGGAGCGTTCGGTCTGCGCGCCCCAATAGCGATCGGCCGGAACCTCGATCGGACCGAAGCTGTCGGTTTCCGAGCGCGTGGCACTGGAGGGATTGGAACGAGTGGAGGAGGCGGTGGTCGATCGAGCCATGGATGAATGTCCGTTACGCGCCGCGATCGGTTTCGCGGCAGGACATCCATTCTACAGGCAGCTTTGCAGTTGGCGCGCGGATTATTTCTTGCGAAAGCGATCCAGCCGCACGACTTCGGCGCCCTCGCTTGGTTTGGCTGGCTCGTCGTCGGTTGTCTCGGCAACAGCCACAGGAGGAACCGCCAGCGCCGAAGACGTCGCGGCAGGCACCGCCGGAAGGTTGGTCGCAGCCGCAGCCTCTGCCGCATCGGCCGGCTCGAATTGCAGGCCGAACTGCACCGACGGGTCGAAGAAGCTCTTGATCGAGTTGAAGGGCACCACCAGGCGCTCGGGAATGCCGCCGAACGACAGCCCGACTTCAAAGCGATCGTCGGTCACGACCAGGTCCCAGAACTGGTGCTGGAGAATGACCGTCATCTCTTCCGGGTATTGCGCCAGCAGCCGCGGCGACAGCTTCACGCCCTCGGCGGTCGACAGGAAGGTGATGAAGAAATGATGCTCGCCGGGCAGGCCGTGCTCGGCGGCGTCGGCCAGCACACGGCGCAACACGCTGCGCAATGCATCGCGCGCCAGGACGTCATATCGGATGTGATCGGTCGCCATGATTGGTCCTGTCGCGTTCAGATTTGGCCGGCGAGGATGCGGTAACCCGACTCGCCCAAGCCGCATGCTACCCCGGCAGCGCCCTGAGGTCAGCAGGCGTTGCCGTCGGCGGCGGTGGATATACCAGCAGATTGAAGTGGAGGCTTCTGTTGCCAGGTGCCTCCGGACCCCGCCTAGCGGAGCTTAACCCACCAGGACTTCAGACTTGGTTTTTCAAACCGCTTAAGCGGCCTGAGCAACCGGAGCATAGTTGTCGTTTGCAACTATTGCATAGCCCGATAACGGCGGAACCATACCGGGAAAAAACACGTCCTTTACGCCCTCGTCGATCCTGTTTCGCCCCCGCCAAAGCCCGCGTTTTGAGGCGGCGGGCTTGGGTGGAGGCGCCGGGTGCTGCCCCCGGGTCCGAATGGTTTATTGCGACGGCAATTTATTTCCGTAGCCGGCGAACCGGCGCCCTTAATATAGGGCGCAAAAGTCGAGAAAAACAGGGCCGGAAAGCCTGACTGGACCGGGAACAATCAGGCTTGGAATACCCCAAATATGGGTTGGCCTTGCGCCGCGGCCGTTCTAAATCTCAGGCCATGCCCCCGGATTCGCCGCCGGCCGCCGTTCCGGCGCCGCATCCCCTGATCTCATCGCCCCCCACTCTGGCCGCGCTGTTTGTCGCGTTCGCCAAGATGTCGCTGGCGGGTTTCGGCGGCGTGTTGGTGTGGGCGCGGCGCGGCATCGTCGACCAGCACAAATGGATGACTGCCGAAGAGTTCAACGAGACCTTCGCGCTGTGCCATTTCCTGCCCGGCCCCAACATCGTCAATTTCACGATGGTGTTCGGATCGCGCTTTCGCGGCATTGCCGGCGGGATCGCTGCGTTTTCCGGCCTGCTGGGGCCGCCTCTCGTGATCATGACGATCCTCGGGATATTGTATCAGCACTTCGGCGAGATCGAAATGCTGCGGCGGATCCTGGCCGGCGTGTCCTGCGCCGCGGTGGGCCTTCTGATCGCGGTGGTGTTCCGGATGATGAAGCCGCTGATCAACAAGCGCGATGTGATCGGGCTTATGATCCTGGCCGCGGTGTTTATCGCAATCGGGGTGTTGCGGTTGCCACTGGCGAGCGTGTTGCTGGTCGCGATCCCGGTCAGCATCGCCATCACCTATATCGTCCGGCAAAGGAAGTCGGCATGAACCCGGTCTGGACGCTGGCATGGACCTTCGGCGTGATGTCGCTGTTCGCGGTCGGCGGCGGCAATGCTGCGTTGCCGGAAATGCATCGGGTGGCCGTCGATGTTCAGCACTGGCTGACCGACAAGCAGTTCGCGGATGCGTTCGCGATCTCGCAACTGTCGCCGGGCCCGAATGTGCTGATCGTGACCTTGATCGGCTACAGCGTTGCGGGCATCACCGGTGCGCTGGTCGCGACCCTGGCGATGTGCCTTCCCACCGCCTTGATGGCCTATGGCGTGAGCCGCATCCTGACCAAATCCAGCCATTCGCGCTGGCCTGCCATCATCCAGTCGGCGCTGGTTCCGCTGTCGATCGGGCTGATGGGCGCCAGCGGCTTCATCCTGGCGCGGGCTTCCGACCATACCTGGGTCGCCGCCGTGTTTACGATCGGGGCCGCAGCACTGGCCGCCGGAACCAAGCTTAATCCGTTCTGGATACTGCTGGCCGGGGGATGCCTGGGATTTGCCGGCCTGATCGGCTGAGAGAAGGGCCGGAGACTCTCCTTTTCTGCCTTTGTTCCACGCTTTGATTTGCCCTTGGATATCCCCTCGGACGTCCCCTTGCCGTTGGCCGGCCGGACCCTCATTTTTTGGGGTATAAGCGATCCCACCGGCCGAATCGGCTGTCGAACCGGCAGCCCGGACGTTAAAACCCGCCAGCCCCATCGGCTCGCCAAAGGTCCGCAGCATTAAGCCATGAACCAGTACCACGACCTACTCGAACGGATTCTCTCTGACGGCGCGGAAAAGCATGACCGCACCGGCACCGGTACGCTGTCGGTCTTCGGCCATCAGATGCGCTTCAATCTCGGCGCCGGATTTCCGATGCTGACCACCAAGAAGCTGCCGCTGAAAGCGATCATCCACGAGCTGTTATGGTTCCTCAAGGGCGACACCAATATCGGCTATCTCAGGGACAACGGCGTTTCGATCTGGGATGAGTGGGCTGACGCCAATGGCGATCTCGGTCCGGTCTATGGATCGCAGTGGCGCTCCTGGCCGGCGCCGGACGGGCGCAGCATCGACCAGATATCCAATGTCGTCGACATGATCCGGCGCAATCCTGATTCGCGCCGCCTGATCGTGAGTGCGTGGAACCCGGCCGATGTCGACAAGATGGCGCTGCCGCCATGCCATTGCCTGTTTCAGTTCTATGTCGCCAACGGCAAATTATCCTGCCAGCTTTACCAGCGCTCGGCCGACGTGTTTCTCGGCGTGCCCTTCAACATCGCATCCTATGCGCTGCTCACGATGATGGTGGCGCAGGTGACCGGTCTCAAGTCCGGTGATTTCGTCCATTCGCTCGGCGACGCGCATCTTTATTCGAACCATCTCGAGCAGGCGCGGCTGCAACTGACACGTCCGACGCGCGCGTTGCCGGTCATGAAGATCAATCCCGCCGTGAAGGATATCTTCGCATTCCGCTATGAAGACTTCGCGCTCGAAGGTTACGACCCGCACCCGCATATCAAGGCCCAGGTTGCTGTATGAGTGGCTGTATGAATCGCGGTGTGAGCGTCGAATGTCGCTCCTGATCCGTCGCGCGCGCCCTGATGAAGCGGGGCTTGTGCTGTCACTGGTTCGCGAACTCGCCGAATACGAAAAACTGCTTCACGAAGTCGAAGCCACCGAAGCCGGTATCGGCGCGGCGTTGTTCGGCGATAACCCCGGGCTGTTCTGCGACATCGCCGAATGGAATGGCGAGGTGGCGGGCTTCGCGGTCTGGTTCATCAATTTTTCCACCTTCAGCGGCCGCGCCGGAATTTATCTGGAAGATTTGTTCGTGCGCCCGGCGCAACGCGGCCAAGGCATCGGCAAGGCGTTGCTGTCGCATCTGGCGAAAGAGTGCGTGGCGAACGGCTGGTCGCGGTTGCAATGGGCGGTGCTCGACTGGAACACGCCGTCGATCGAATTCTATAAATCGCTCGGCGCCGTCTTGATGGACGAGTGGACGGTATGCCGGGTTGGCGGCGAAGCGCTGACTGCGCTGGCGCAAGCAAAAGCAGTGTGACCCGTTCAGGTCATTGGCTGCGTTGTTGCATCCAATTGTCGATCTGGCTGATAACCTCAGACTCTATTCCGAAGTAGCCGTGAGGAGTCAGCGAGCCGCACAGCTTGCGCGACTTCTGAACGCCGCCGGCGACTGACAGCACGCGAACACTCACCGAATTCGTCATGGCGGCAGCGATACGCGGGGCATCTGCCGGAGGCGCGACGTTACACTGATCATCCTTGTTCGAGACAATGAGCGCCGGCACACGCACATCCTGCGGGGCGGCGCTAAACACTCCGCTACCGCCCATCTGCGATACCGATTCGGTGAGCACCACACCAGCTATCGCGCCCGGCGGGGCGTGGGCAGCGCCATTCATGGCGGCGATAGAGCCTTGGCTCGTGCCCAGCAGAAAAACCGGGCCGGGCGCCTGTTCCCGGGCAACGCGGACCAAATCCAGTACCAGCGCCGCATACTCGGGCGAACTGCGCAAGCCTCGGAGGTTTGCATGATCCACCGTGTCAGGGATCAACACGGCGTAACCGCGTTGGATCCAAAGGGCGCGTGTGCGAACGACGAAATTGTCGCCGTGACGCACCTCGCCGTCGCGCCGCAGGCCGACTTTACCCGCGCCGCCCGGGAGCATGACGATGGTCGCTTTGGGCCGCGCCGGCGCCGCGTAGAGCACTCGCTGGCGCTCACCTCCCGTCAGCGGCACGTCAATGATCCGCTCATTCGCGTCGGCGCTCACAGCCGCATCTTGCTGAAGCGGGCTATCGCCACGATCGGGGAGAGGCCGGGTCTGAGCGATCGATAGACCAGGGATCACCGCGGCGGTCAGCAAGGTCGCAACCAGCAAAGTCGCAATCAGGATGCGTTTGGTCTCGATCATAAGCTCAACTCCTGCAACGGATCGGCTTATTGTCGCCCGGGGCGGTGAATAGCAGCGGATGGCAATGTTCATCCAGGCTTCACGGGTCTGACTACAGGATGGTCGGATAAGTTTGAACGTCCGACTCCTTATAGTTACAGGTCTCGGTGAAGACCCGATAACTTGCAAACATCGTAGACAGACCATAAACATTTCCGCCGGGGTAAATGCCTGAGTTGATGATGCACCCTCAGGTGGCCTCCTTGATTTCCCGTCGTTTTCGCTGAGATCGGAAGTCGACCTGATCGGTCGCTTGGCAGGGGGTAGTGGTGTGATGGAAATCGTCCTCATCGTTGCCGTTGCGGATAACGGCGTGATCGGTTCGGACGGCGCCATTCCATGGCGGCTGAAGACCGACCTGCAACGTTTCAAGACGCTGACACTGGGCAAGCCGATCGTGATGGGGCGCAAGACCTTCGTCTCGCTGCGCCGGCCATTGCCGGGACGCACCAATATTGTCGTGACCCGCGACGTTAACTTTCGGGCCGCGGGCACCGTCGTGACGACCTCGCTGGCGGACGCCCGTGCAGTCGCGACCGGCGACGCGCTGCGGCGTTTAGCCACTGAAATCGCGGTCATTGGCGGTGCGGAAATCTACAAGCAATGGATGGAATCCGCCGACCGGCTGGAAATCACCGAAGTGCACACAAAGCCTGCAGGCGATACTTATTTCGCCACTATTGATACGGCCGTGTGGGAAGAGGTGGCGCGGGTTCGCAATTCGGCCGGTCCGGACGATAGCGCCGACTTCTCCTTTGTCACATATCGCCGCCGGGCCGCGCGTTAACCCCACCCACCAATGTTTACATTGACAATTATGGCCTCAAGCATAGCTCCTGCAGGCCGTAAGCTTGCGTTGTAAGGGCGGGGGCCGTCCCCTATAAAGCCTGCGGAATACTGCGAGGCGGGGCAGTTTGGCCCCTTTAAGCCCGCGAAGGAGAGCGTTCATGCCGTGGAAGAATCAAGGCGGAGGCCCATGGGGCTCGGGTCCGAAGGGACCCTGGGGGTCCGGCCCGCAGCCGGTGGGACCGAGGCCGCCCGACCTTGAAGACCTTCTGCGCCGCGCGCAGGACCGGCTGCAGCAATTGCTGCCGGGCGGGTATTTCAGCGGCATCGGCATCGCCATCGTGCTGCTTGCAGCGATCGTGATCTGGGCGATGTCGGGCTTCTATCGCGTTCAGTCGGAAGAACTCGGCGTCGTGCTTCGCTTCGGTAAGTATGTTCGCGATGCGCAGCCCGGCTTGAACTACCATCTGCCTTATCCGATCGAGACCGTGCTGCTGCCCAAAGCGCTGCGCGTCTCGACGCTCAGCATCGGCATGACGCTGATCGACGATCCGGCTCGCCGCGGCCGCACCATGCGCGACGTGCCCGAGGAAAGCCTGATGCTGACGGGCGACGAGAACATCGTCGATGTCGATTTTACGGTGTTGTGGCGGATCAAGCCGAAAGGCGTCGCCGACTTCCTCTTTAACATCCAGAATCCTGAAGGCACCGTGAAGGCGGTGGCCGAAAGCGCGATGCGAGAGATCGTCGGCAAATCCAACATCCAGCCGATCCTGACCGGCGCGCGCACCACCACCGAAGCCAGCGTTCAGGAATTGATGCAGAAGACGCTCGACAATTACGGTTCGGGCATCCTGGTGCAGCAGGTGCAGATGCAGAAGGTCGATCCGCCGGCGCAGGTGATCGATTCGTTCCGCGACGTACAGGCGGCCCGTGCCGACCTCGAGCGTTTGCAGAACGAAGCGCAGACCTATGCCAACCGTGTCGTCCCCGATGCGAAGGGCCGTGCCGCGCAGATCATACAGGTGGCCGAAGGCTACAAGCAGCAGGCCGTCGCCGAAGCCAAGGGCCAGAGCGCGCGCTTCCTGAAAGTCTACGACGAATACAAGAAGGCGCCTGACGTCACCCGGCAGCGCATCTATCTGGAAACGATGGAGCGTATTCTCGGCGGCTCCGAGAAGCTGGTCTATGACGGCGGCGGGTCGTCGTCAGGACAAAGCATCGTGCCGTATCTACCTTTAAGTGAACTGACGCCGCGACGCCCGGCTGCGCCTACAACAGGCCAGCCGCAGCAACCGCAGAGCGGAGCAACCCGATGAGATCGCCCGTTACAGGTATTGTTACGCTGCTGTTGCTGTTCGTGCTCGTGATCATCGGCTACGGCTCGGTGTTCGCGGTGTCGCAGACCGAGCAGGCGCTGGTGGTGCGGCTCGGCAAGCCCGTCGATGTGGCCACCGATCCGGGCCTGCACTTCAAGGCGCCCTTCATCGACACGGTGATTCCGATCGACAAGCGGATTCTCGATCTGGAAAATCCGTCGCAGGAAGTCATCGCCTCCGATCAGAAGCGGTTGGTGGTCGATGCGTTTGCGCGTTATCGCATCAAGGACGCCCTGCAGTTCTATCAGAGCATCGGTTCGATCCAGGCCGCCAACGTCCAGTTGACGACGCTGCTTAACGCGTCGCTGCGCCGCGTGCTCGGCGAGGTCACCTTCATTCAGGTGGTGCGCGACGAGCGTGAAGCCCTGATGGGGAAGATCCGCGAGCAGCTCGACAAGGAGGCCGGCGGTTACGGCATCCAGGTGGTCGACGTGCGAATCCGCCGGGCCGATTTGCCCGAACAGAACAGCCAGGCGGTCTACCAGCGCATGCAGACCGAACGGCAGCGTGAGGCCGCCGAATTCCGTGCACAGGGCGGCCAGAAGGCGCAGGAAATCAGGTCCAACGCCGACCGCGAGGCGACCGTGATCGTCGCCGAAGCCAATTCGACCGCCGAACAGGTGCGCGGCGAGGGCGACGGCGAGCGCAACCGGCTGTTCGCCGAAGCCTATGGCAAGGACGCCGATTTCTTTGCGTTCTACCGTTCGATGTCAGCCTATGAGAACGGGCTGAAGAGCAGCGACACCAGGTTCCTGCTGCGGCCGGATTCCGACTTCTTCAAGTTCTTCAGCAACGCATCCGGCAAGGCGCCGGTCGCGGCTGAACCGGCGAAGCCGTAAGGCGCCGCACACATCAAGACGGCGGCGAAGCGGGTTCGCTTCGCTTTCTTTCAAGAAAAAACAACAGCAACCGGGAGGTTCCCATCCGATGAGGTCCATAGCGTTCGCCGACTTCCTCATCGGTGTGGGAATTCTCTTTGTGCTTGAAGGTCTGCTGTTCGCGGCGAGCCCGGCCTGGATGCGCCGGGCGATGAAGAGCGCGCTGGCGACGCCCGACAACATCCTGCGGGTGGTCGGCATCGGCTCGGCGGTCGCCGGCCTCATTCTGATCTGGGTGGTCCGGCGGTAAAAGAACTGCCGTCATTCCGGGGCGCGCATCTTGGCGCGAACCCGGAATCTCGAGATTCTCCGATGTGCAACCGCACATCGTAGCTCGCCGCTCACGCGCCGCCCCGGAATGACGGCTCCTTCACTGCCTCTCAAAAAGGCTGCCATATCAACGCCATCGTGAGCGGGCGCGGTCTGTTTTTCGCCGGAATGCTGGGCTCAAATGCTTGCGCCGCCACCCCGTTCGGGCGCACTGTGGCATTTAAATCCCGTCCCGTTTTCAAGAAGAGAGATCTGATATGACCGGTGCGACCCCAGCCTTGAGCCATCGCCTGCGCCCGTTGATGGCCGCGATGTGGCTCAGCGCCAGCATTGGCGCCGCCAGCGTCCTGACCGCGGCGCCGGCCCTGGCGCGCGGCCCCGATGGCATCGCCGACGTTGCCGAGAAAGTGATTGACGCAGTGGTCAACATCTCGACCTCGCAGACCGTGGAAGCCAAGGGTGGTCCGGGCGGCGGTGGTGGCGACCGGGGCGCGATGCCGCAATTGCCGCCAGGCTCGCCATTCGAGGAATTCTTCGACGACTTCTTCAAGAACCGCCGCGGCGGTCCGGGCGGTCCCAAGGGCGGCGATCTACAGCCGCACAAGACCAACTCGCTCGGATCGGGTTTCATCGTCGACACCTCGGGCATCGTCGTGACCAACAATCACGTCATCGCCGATGCCGACGAGATCAACGTCATCATGAATGACGGCACCAAGATCAAGGCCGAACTGGTCGGCGTCGACAAGAAGACCGATCTGGCGGTGCTGAAGTTCAAGCCGCCACGGCCGCTGATCGCGGTGAAGTTCGGCGATTCCGACAAGATGCGGCTCGGCGAATGGGTGATCGCGATCGGCAATCCGTTCAGCCTCGGCGGCACGGTGACGGCCGGCATCGTCTCGGCGCGCAACCGCGACATCGCCTCGGGGCCCTATGACAACTACATCCAGACCGATGCCGCCATCAACCGCGGCAATTCCGGCGGACCGCTGTTCAACCTCGACGGCGAAGTGATCGGCGTCAACACGCTGATCATCTCGCCGACCGGCGGTTCGATCGGCATCGGCTTTGCGGTGCCCTCGAAGACGGTGGCGAGTGTGGTCGAGCAGCTCCGGCAGTTCGGCGAACTGCGCCGCGGCTGGCTCGGCGTGCGCATCCAGCAGGTTACGGATGAAATCGCCGAAAGCCTCAACATCAAGCCCGCGCGCGGTGCCTTGATTGCAGGCGTCGATGACAAGGGCCCGGCGAAACCGGCAGGCATCGAGCCCGGCGATGTCGTCGTCAAGTTCGACGGCAAGGACGTCAAGGAGCCGAAGGATCTGTCGCGCGTCGTTGCCGATACCGCGGTGGGCAAGGAAGTCGACGTCGTCGTGATCCGCAAGGGCCAGGAAGAAACCAAGAAGGTCACGCTCGGCCGCCTCGAAGACGGCGAGAAGGCCGTGCAGGCGTCCAACAAGACGCCGGAGCCGGTCGAGAAGCCGGTGACGCAAAAGGCGCTCGGTCTCGATCTCGCCACCCTGAGCAAGGACCTGCGCAGCCGTTACAAGATCAAGGACAGCGTCAAGGGCGTCATCATCACCAATGTCGATGGCGCCTCCGACGCGGCCGAGAAGCGGCTCAGCGCCGGCGACGTGATCGTCGAGGTCGCGCAGGAAGCCGTCAGCAACGCCGCCGACGTCAAGAAGCGTGTCGACCAGCTCAAGAAGGACGGCAAGAAATCCATCCTGCTTCTGGTGTCGAACGCCGACGGCGAATTGCGGTTTGTCGCGCTGAGTGTGCAGTAGTCGGGTCGGCGCGCGCACAAAAAGTGAAGTGTCGTCCCGGCGAAAGCCGGGACCCATAACCACCGTCGTCAGTAATCAAAAAGAAATCTCGCAACATCCCCCTGCATAACAAGCCGTGGGAAAAATCTGCTTCACACCGCCGGACGGCCCCGCAGCATTCCAGCAATGCCCAGGTCTTCATCCAGGTCAGGCCAGTGAATGCCCATCGGCATTAGTTCGAACCGGCCGCGCGCAGTTGCCCCGGCATCCCGCAATCGCGGATACCATGCGAGCGGGGTCGCAATCTTGCGGCCATCCGCCAAAGTCACCACGAGTTCGTCCGCAGTGAAGGCAACCGAGACCGGCCTGATATCGCCGACGTCAATCATGCCCCTATCCCCCCACAAACTCCTCGCGCCGGTACCCCTGCGCATAGAGCAAAGCCGTGAGATCGCCGTAGTCGATCCGGGCGGCGGCTGCGGCGGCGACGGCGGGTTTGGCGTGGTAGGCGACGCCGAGGCCGGCTTGCTCGATCATGCCGAGATCGTTGGCACCGTCGCCGACCACCAGCGTGTCGATGTTGTCGAGATCGAAGGATTCGCGAAGCTCCGTCAGCGTGGCCAGTTTGGCGGCGCGGCCGACAATCGGCTCGATGACTTCGCCCGTGAGCTTGCCGTCCTCGACCTGCAATTGATTGGCGCGGTTTTCCTGAAACCCGATCATGTTGGCGACTGCGCTGGTGAACAGCGTAAAGCCGCCTGAAACGAGACAGGTCCAGGCGCCGTGCGCGCGCATGGTCGCGACCAGTTCGCGGCCGCCCGGCGTCAGCGTGATGCGGCTTTTCAAGACCTCGTCGACCACGCTGACCGGCAGTCCCTTCAACAGCGCGACGCGTTCGCGCAACGCCGGCTCGAATTCGATTTCGCCGCGCATCGCGCGCTCGGTAATCCCGGCGACACGCGCCTTCAGTCCGGCATAGTCGGCTAGTTCGTCGATGCATTCCTGGCCAATCATGGTGGAATCCATGTCGGCCAGAAAAAGCTTCTTGCGCCGGAAGGCCGCAGGCTGCACCACGATGTCGATCGGCAGGTCGCCGCGCGCCTCGCGCAGCCGTTGCTCGACGGCGCGGATATCCTCGCTGCCGGTGAAGGGGATATCGACAGCGACTTCGTCGAACAGCCATTGCGCGTGGCCGGGCGAGGGAAGAACCGCAAGCGCGCCGTCGATCACCGTGCTATCGAGCGCGGGGTTGGCGGGATTGCAGATCAGCGTGGCGACGAGAGACATCGTGAATTCGCAAGGTGTGAGCCATTCAGCAGTGCTTATCGCAGGGCCGACCGCCAGCGGCAAGTCGGCGCTGGCGCTCGATCTCGCGCAAAGGACCGGTGGCATCGTCATCAATACCGATTCCATGCAGGTCTATCGCGACCTGCGCGTCATCACGGCGCGGCCGACACCGGGGGAAGAGGCTGTTGTTCCGCATCGTCTTTATGGCCATGTCGATGCCGCGGTGAACTTTTCCGCCGGCGCTTGGGTGAACGATGCCGCTGCAATGCTGGCGGAAGCCCGCACGCAACATCGCCTGGCGATCTTTGCCGGCGGTTCCGGTCTCTATTTCAAGGCGCTGACGCGCGGCCTGTCGGCGGTGCCGCCGATCGCGGCTGAGATCCGCGAAGGCGTCCGCGCGCGGCTGGAACGCGACGGTGTCGAGGCGCTGCATGACGAACTGGCGAGGCGCGATCCTTCATCGGCCGAGCGCCTCAAGCCGCGCGATCGCACCCGCATCGCGCGTGCGCTGGAAGTGATCGAGGCGACCGGACGTTCGCTGACCGATTGGCATCGCGACGGCTTGCCGCCGTTGCTGCCGCCGGACACATTTCGCGCGCTGTTTCTGGATCCCGATCGCGATGCGTTATACGCGCGGATCGATGCGCGGTTTGAGGCGATGCTGAAATCGGGCGCGATGGAAGAGGTCGCGGCATTGGCGACACGTCAGCTCGATCCGCTGCTGCCGGCAATGAAGGCCCATGGCGTGCCGGCGCTGATCCGTCATCTCAAGGGTGAGATCACACGCGAGGAGGCCGCGGAGATCGGCCGCGCTGACACGCGCCACTACGCCAAGCGGCAGTTCACCTGGTTCCGGCATCAACTGCCAGAGTTCGAATGGGTGAAGCCGGAGGCGGCGAGGGGGTGGCTGGACGACGTCATTCCGGGGCGCTCGTGAAACGAGCGAACCCGGAATCTCGAGATTCCGGGTCTGGTCCTTCGGACCATCCCGGAATGACGGCGGCTGCTACGAAAACCGCCCACGCATAGCTGAAGCCAGCAAATTCACCCTCGCGGAACGCCTGGAACCGGGTTACCTTTACAAAACCGCAGGAAGTGGCGCATCCCTTGACTTCTGGGGTTAGGCAGCTATAACCCGCGCAACCTTTGGGAAGTCCGAACCGCAATATGCGCAACAAAATTACCCAGCTTATTATCGTAGTCGTACCCAGGCACGCCGCCGGGGATGGCTAGGGCCATCCAAATTCGGGCGGTGTGCAGGGGCCTCTTCGGGCCCCTTTTTATTTTCCAAGAAGCCAATCGAGAAATCTAACTGACCAAGCCGCTGACAACAGCGCATCCGGAGCCAGCCATGAGCGACAAGAGCCACGATCCCAACAAGATGACCGGCGCAGCGATGATCGTGCGCGCGCTGATCGATCATGGCGTCCAGCACATCTTCGGCTATCCCGGGGGCGCGGTGCTTCCGATCTATGACGAGATCTTCCAGCAGGACAAAGTCGAGCACATCCTGGTGCGCCATGAGCAGGGCGCCGGCCATGCCGCGGAGGGCTATGCGCGCTCTACCGGCAAGCCCGGCGTGGTGCTGGTGACCTCGGGGCCGGGCGCCACCAATATGGTGACGCCGCTGACCGATGCGCTGATGGATTCGATCCCGCTGGTGTGCATCACCGGGCAGGTGCCGACGCATCTGATCGGCAATGACGCGTTCCAGGAATGCGACACCGTCGGCATCACCCGGCCCTGCACCAAGCACAACTGGCTGGTGCGCGACGTCAACGATCTCGCCAAGGTGCTGCACGAGGCATTCTATGTTGCGAGCACCGGGCGTCCCGGTCCGGTCGTGGTCGACGTGCCCAAGGACGTGCAGTTCGCGGTCGGCACTTATCACCCGCCGCGCAAATCCGACGTGCATTTGTCCTATGCCCCGCGCGTGAAGGGTGACGCCGGGCAGATCCGCAAGGCTGTGGCGCTGTTGGCGTCGGCCAAGCGTCCGGTGATCTATTCCGGCGGCGGCGTGATCAATTCCGGCCCCGAAGCGGCGAAGCTGCTGCGCGAACTGGTTGAAGTCACGGGCTTTCCGATCACCTCGACCCTGATGGGGCTCGGCGCCTATCCGGCGTCGGGCCCGAACTGGCTCGGCATGCTCGGGATGCACGGCACCTACGAAGCCAACATGGCGATGCATGATTGCGACGCCATGCTGTGCGTCGGCGCGCGCTTCGACGATCGCATCACCGGCCGCACCGATGCGTTCTCGCCGAACTCGAAGAAGATCCACATCGATATCGATCCGTCTTCGATCAACAAGAACATCCGCGTCGATATTCCGATCATCGGCGATTGCGGCAATGTGCTCGGCGATTTGCTGCAGGTGTTCAAGGCGGAAGCCAAAAAGCCCGATATCCGGCCATGGTGGCAGGAGATCGCGAAATGGCGCGCGCGCAATTCGCTGTCCTACAAGAAGAACAACGATGTGATCCTGCCGCAATTTGCGATCCAGAAGCTGTTCGAGGCCACCCGCGGGCGTGACACCTACATCACCACGGAAGTCGGCCAGCACCAGATGTGGGCGGCGCAGTTCTTCGGCTTCGAGGAACCGCACCGCTGGATGACATCGGGCGGCCTCGGCACCATGGGCTACGGCCTGCCGGCGGCGCTCGGCGTGCAGGTCGCGCATCCCGACAGTCTGGTGATCGACATCGCAGGCGATGCCTCGGTGCAGATGACGATGCAGGAGATGTCGACCGCGGTTCAATATGAATTGCCGATCAAGATCTTCATCCTGAACAACCAGTATATGGGCATGGTACGGCAGTGGCAGCAGCTATTGCACGGCAACCGGCTGTCGCATTCCTATTCCGAAGCGCTGCCGGATTTCGTCAAGCTTGCGGATGCTTTTGGCTGCGTCGGTCTCCAGGCGATCAAGCCCGGCGATCTCGAAGGCGCGATCAAGGAGATGATCAGCGTCAAGCGCCCGGTGCTGTTCGATTGCCGGGTCGCGGCGCTGGAGAATTGCTTCCCGATGATCCCGTCCGGCAAGGCGCACAACGAAATGCTGCTGCCGGCGGAGGCCAACGACGAAGCCACCGCCGCAGCTTTTGCGGCAGGCAAGGCGCTGGTGTGAGGATGGTGCAACACATTCACTCTTCATGCGCGGACTTGATCCGCGCATCCATCCGTCTTCATGAAATGCATCTTGCGAAGGTGATGGATTGCCGGGTCAAGCCCGGCAATGACAGCAATCTAATGATCGCGACTCAAACCCGAGAACAACAATGAACCAGCCCGCATCCGCCTACTTCATGGAAGAGCGCCGCGTTCCGACCGAGGCGCATACGTTGTCTGTTCTGGTGCAGAACGAGCCCGGCGTGCTCGCCCGGGTGATCGGGCTGTTCTCCGGCCGCGGCTACAACATCGAAAGTCTCACCGTCTCCGAGACCGAGAACCAGAAGCACGTCTCGCGCATCACCATCGTCACCACGGGCACGCCGATGGTGATCGAGCAGATCAAGCATCAGCTCGACCGCATGGTCCCGGTCTATCGCGTCGTCGACATGACCTTGTCCGGCCGCTCGATCGAACGGGAGCTTGCGATGGTGAAACTGCGCGGCACCGGCGAACACCGCGTCGAGGCGTTGCGCCTCGCCGAAGCGTTTCGCGCCCGCGTGATCGACGCCACCACCGAAAGCTTCGTGTTCGAGATCACCGGCAACTCCGCCAAGATCAATCAGTTCATCGACCTGATGCGCCCGCTCGGCCTCGTCGAGGTGTCGCGCACCGGTGTCGCCGCAATCGGCCGCGGGGCTGAGGGGATGTGAGCCATGCTGGCGCGCGACTGGTATTATAACCAACGGCGGCAGATCGGTCTGGATTCCGCAGTTGCCTCGATCTACGACCGCCATGACGACAGCGATCTGCGCGCCCGCGCGGCGCTGACCATGCTGGGCGTGCAGCGCGGCTGGCGGGTCGCCGATATCGGTTGCGGCAATGGCGTTCTGGCCTGCGAGGCCGCGCAGATGGGCGCCGAGGTCGACGCGATCGATATTTCGCCGGCGATGCTCGCGCTCGCCAACATCCAGGCCAAAGACCGCAAGGTCGCAATTCGCACCCAGCCGGCCGGACTCCTGAGCTTTGTCTACAAGCCGAATTCGTATGATTTGATCGTCAGCGAATTCACGCTGCATCATCTGCCGGACTTTTGGAAAGCCGTGGCGCTGTCGCGGATTTTCAACGCGCTCAAGCCCGGCGCGAATTTCTATTTGCGCGATATTGTGTTCGTCAGCACGCCCGACGGCACCGAGCGCGACATCGACCAATGGGCCGATTTCAGCATCAAGAATCACGATTTCGACCGCGACAGCGTCGTCACCCATATGCGTGACGAATATTCGACCTTCGGCTGGGTGATCGAGCGCATGCTGCTGGACGCCGGATTCACGCTGATCGCGGTGGATTATCACGCGCCGCTGCACGGCACTTATTTGCTGCGCAAACCCAGACATGGCGAGCAGAGCTAGGCAACATGAAGCCTTCCGACATCTGCCTTGCCGTTCTGGTCGCGGTGACCTGGGGTCTTGGATTCCTGGCCAGCCGCTGGGCGCTCGACGAACTGTCGCCGGCGCTGATGACCACGCTGCGCTTCACCATTGCCGCATTGCCGTGTCTGTTTGTGCGCCGGCCGAACGTCTCGTGGCCGATTCTGATCTCGATCAGCTTCTGGCTGTTTCTCGGTCAGTTTTTGGCGCAGGCCTGGGGCATCGCGCATGGCGTTCCCGTCGGCCTTGCCAGTGTGATCGTGCAGAGTCAGGCGCTGTTTACGGTGGTGTTTGCCGCGCTGGCGTTTCGCGAGATACCGACGCGGCTGCAAATGGCCGGCATCGGCATCGCGATGGTCGGCCTGCTGATGATCTGCGGCACCGTCGGCTTCGATTTCAGCGTGGGCGCCTTCGCCGTGCTGCTGACCGCGCCGATCAGTTTCGCGATCGGCAATCTGTTGCTGCGGCGTGCCCAGGATGTGCCGATGTTCGATCTGTTCGCGTGGCTGTGCCTGGTGCCGCCGCTGCCGCTATTGGCGCTGACGCTCGTTATCGATGGACCGCAGACGACCTGGCATTCGCTCATCCACATGTCGCCGAAAGGCCTGGTGAGCATGTTGTTTATCGGCGCGATCTCGACCTGCGTCGCCTATTGGCTGTGGGGCCGGCTGCTGCGTGACTACACCGCGGCGCAGGTGGTGCCGTTCGCGCTGCTGGTGCCATTCGTCGGCGCCGCGGCGTCGAGCGTGGTGTTCGGCGAAACGTTTGGGGCGTTGCGGCTGGCGGGCATGATCACGGTGATCGGCGGCGTCGCGATCATGTTGTTGTCGAAGCGGCGATCCGCACCACAAGCTTTACCGAAAATCGCCTGAGTGCCCCGATGTCCCAGCCACTTCTGATCGCCTTTGTCGTGTTCGCCACCGTGATGTTCTTCACGCCGGGCCCGAACAACATCATGGTGTTGTCGTCGGGGCTGACTTACGGCTTCCGCCGTACCATGCCGCATATCGCCGGCATCGCGATCGGATTCGCCTTCATGGTCGGCGCGGTCGGGCTTGGCCTGGGGACCATTTTCATCGCCTATCCGGTGCTGCAGACCATCCTCAAATATGCCGGCGCGGCCTATCTGATCTATCTGGCCGCCGTGATCGCGCTATCGGAGCCGGTCACACCGGGGCAGGACAATCAGCGCGGCCCGATGACCTTCTGGGGCGCGGCGATGTTCCAATGGGTTAACGTCAAGGGCTGGGTGATGGCAATCGGCACCATCACCGCCTATGCGGGCATCGCCAGTTTTCCCTGGAACATCGCGATCCAGGTGCTGCTGAGCCTGTTGCTGGGCGCGGCCTCGACCTCGAGCTGGACGCTGTCGGGCAGTTCATTGCGCTCGGTCATGACCTCGCCGAGGGCGGTGCGGGCCTTCAACATCGTGATGGCGGTGCTGCTTTTGGCCTCGCTCTATCCGGTCTTTATGGACGCATGATGCCGCATCGCGCCATGCATAAACGGGTTTCCCCTGACGGTAAAAATGGACTAGACAACGCCGGAAATTGCCAGCCGAACCAGTGTTCTGGAGCGGCACACATCCAGAAAACATGACGATCCGGGCACTCCGCCCGTCCAGCACAAGAGGAACGACCATGCGTGTTTATTACGATCGCGACGCCGACCTGAACCTGATCAAGGGCAAGAAGGTCTGCATCGTCGGCTACGGCAGCCAGGGCCATGCCCATGCGCTGAACCTGAAGGATTCCGGCGTCAAGGAAGTCGCCATCGCGCTGCGCAAGGGATCGGCTTCGGCCAAGAAGGCGGAAGCTGCCGGCTTCAAGGTGTTTGAAGTCGCCGAGGCCGCCAAATGGGCCGACGTGATGATGATGCTGACCCCCGACGAATTGCAGGGCGATATCTACCGCGATCATTTGCACGACAACATGAAGAACGGCGCGGCGCTGCTGTTCGCCCACGGCCTCAACGTGCATTTCAACCTGCTCGATCCGCGCGCCGATCTCGACGTGCTGATGATCGCCCCCAAGGGCCCCGGCCACACCGTGCGCTCGGAATATCAGCGCGGCGGCGGCGTGCCCTGCCTGATCGCGATCCACAAGGATTCGTCGGGCAACGCCCATGACCTCGGCCTCAGCTACGCCTCCGCGATCGGCGGCGGTCGCGCCGGTATCATCGAGACCTCGTTCAAGGAAGAGTGCGAGACCGATCTGTTCGGCGAGCAGGTGGTGCTGTGCGGTGGCCTGGTCGAACTGATCAAGGGCGGCTTCGAGACGCTGGTCGAAGCCGGCTACGCACCGGAGATGGCTTACTTCGAATGCCTGCACGAAGTGAAGCTGATCGTCGACCTGATCTATGAAGGCGGCATCGCCAACATGAACTACTCGATCTCCAACACCGCCGAATACGGCGAATACGTCACCGGCCCGCGCATCGTCACCGACGAGACCAAGAAGGAAATGAAGCGCGTGCTCGACGACATTCAGTCCGGCAAGTTCGCACGCGACTGGATGCTCGAAAACAAGGTCAACCAGACCTCGTTCAAGGCCACCCGCGCCAAGCTCGCCGCCCATCCGATCGAAGACGTCGGCGCCAAGCTTCGCGACATGATGCCCTGGATCAAGAAGGGCGCCCTGGTCGACAAGACCAAGAACTAAGGCTGAAGCCACAACGTCGAGGCGCGCGTCATGCGCGCCTCGAACCTTAAGAGCGCGTTATTCTCATCCTTCGAGACGCGGCCAAGAGGCCGCTCCTCAGGATGAGGCCGCGAGAGTGCGCGAGAGTCCAAATCCCTCATGGTGAGGAGCGCGGAACGCGCGTCTCGAACCATCGGGCACTTACCCTCATCCGCACGCGATGTACCGCCGCCGCTCGCGCGCCCTTGCTTTCGGTTCCAGTCTCCTTAATTCTCCCGGCGGAAGAGCGAATAGAATGCTCGCGGGGGGAATACATCATGCAATCCGTCGTCATTACCGGCGTGTCGACCGGCATCGGCTTCGCCGCGGCCAAGCTGTTGCTGGCCCGCGGATTTCGCGTATTCGGCAGCGTGCGCAAGCAGGCCGATGCCGACCGGCTCAAAAGCGAGTTCGGCGCCAATTTCACCCCGCTGGCGTTCGACGTCACCGACGAAGCCGCGGTGTTCGCGGCCGCGCGCGAGGTGCGCGCCGCGCTTAACGGCGAGACGCTGGCCGGGCTGGTCAACAATGCCGGGATCGCGGTGGCGGGGCCGCTTTTGGAGATTTCGGCCGACCAGTTTCGCAAGCAGATGGAAGTCAATGTCATCGGGCCCGTGATCGCGACCCAGGTGTTCGGTCCGCTGCTCGGCTCTGATCCGTCGCTGAAGGGGCCGAAGGGCCGCATCGTGATGATCAGTTCGGTCGCCGGCAAAAGCGGCAACCCGCTGACATCGCCCTATTCGGCATCCAAGCACGCGATCGAGGGGCTGTCCGAAAGCCTGCGCCGCGAACTGATGCTGTTCGGCATCGATGTCATCATGGTCGCGCCCGGCGCGGTGAAAACGCCGATCTGGGGCAAGGCCGACGAATTTTCCGGCAACAGCAATTCACCCTATGCGCCGGCGCTGCAAAAAATCCGCGCCTTCACCCAGCATTTGAGCGAGATCGGTTTGCCCGCGGAGAAGATCGCCGAAGTGATCTTTACCGCCTTGACGTCGCCGAACCCGAAGGTGCGCTACCAAATCACCCCGGACCCGATGCGGCATTTGATCCTGGGACTGCTGCCGAAACGGACCGTCGACAAGATCATCGCCAAGCGCCTCGATTTGCTACCGCCGGCATAGCCTGTCCGGTAAGGTTTCCGACGTTAAATTTGTCCCGGTCGACGCCACCCCGCCGCTTCTGTTGCGCAGGGATGACGTTTCCACTACATTTTTATGACACGCCGCAGGCTCCGGCTGCGCCGTCCGTCTTCTGGTCATCGCCAGCCAAGACTTCAGGGCAGTGCCGGGTGCGTTGCACACGAGTCCATGGCGCCCCCGCCCAATTCAGGTCCCTCCGCTACTGTCGCCGCCGCCGGCGTCGCGCCGGTCGGTATCTGGCGCCGGCTGGCGGTCGCAGCTCCCCATCTGGGGGCGCTGGTCATCATGTTTCAGACCGAGACGGATTTTGCGGCGCGCGCCGGCTTTCTGCTGGCGTGGGGAATCCTGAATTTCTTCTGGATCACGCTGTTGCGGCGTCCGGCGCTGTCGGGCGCGCTGTCACTGACGCTGGTCGTGGTGCTGGTGCTGCTGTCGCGGCTCAAGCACGACATCGCGCAGATGACCGCCAACTTCGTCGACCTGATGGTGATCGACCGCGATACCGCGGCGTTTCTGTTCACGATCTTTCCGGACCTGCGCTGGTCGGTGATCTCGGCTGCTGTTGTCACCGTTCCTCTGATGTATGCGCTGTGGTGGCTCGATCCGTTCCGGATCCGTCGCCTGCCGGCCTTGGCCGGCATGTTGGCCTGCCTCGCTGGGTTGGTCTTCTATGCCTTTGCCTGGCCGGAAGAGGCTTGGCGCGGCTATTTCGACGACGGTTATCTGTCGAAATTCGCCCGTTCCGGCGTCACAACGGCGTCGGATCTCATTCAATATGGCTTCATGGAATCGGATGCCACCGCGACCACGCGGCTCGCGATGCCGCTGGTGGATTCCTGCCATCCGGCCGGGCGGCGGCCGAATATCATCATGATCCATGATGAATCCAGTTTCGATATTCGCACGGCCAGTGGCGTCAAGGTGCCGGCGGGCTACGGCAGTCACTTCAATTCGTTCGACGGCAAGGCGCACAAGTTCCTGGCCGAAAGCAATGGCGGGCCGAGCTGGTTCACCGAATACAATGTGCTGGCCGGGCTGTCGTCGCGTTCGTTCGGCCGGTTTGCCTATTTCGTGACGCGGATCGCCTCCAGCCGGGTCGAGCGCGGACTGCCGCTGGCGCTGCGCCGCTGTGGTTACGAGACGGTCTCGCTGTATCCGGCGTTCGGCGCCTTCATGGGCGCGCGCAGTTTCCAGACCACAACCGGCATCCAGCGTTTCTACGACGCGCATGATCTCGGCGCCAAAGACGTCGAGCCCGACAGTTTCTTCTATGACAAGGCGCTCGGCCTGATGTCGCAGGAAACCCAGGGCAAGCCGCTGTTCATGTTCGTCTACCTCGCCGCCAATCATTTTCCCTGGGAAACGCGTTTCCGTCCCGACCTGATGCCGTCATGGCGTTCGCCCGGCAACGAGCCGATGGTCGATGAATATCTGCGCCGGCAGGCGATGAGCGCCGGCGACTACGCGGGCTTCATCGCGGGACTGAAAAAGAAATTTCCGGCGCAGCCATTTCTGATCGTGCGCTACGGCGACCATCAGCCGGAATTCTCGCCGCATCTGCTCGATCCCGCTCTCGACGAGGCCGGCATCGGCAAGAAACTTGAAAGTTACGATCCACGTTATTACGCGACCTATTACGCGATCGACGCGGTCAATTTCGAGCCGGTCAAGAGTCCCACCGTGATGGAGACCATCGACGGGCCGTATCTGCCATTGGTGATCCAGGAAGCCGCCGGCATTCCGCTCGATCCGTCATTCGAGGAGCAGAAAGCCATCATGCTTCGCTGCAACGGAATGTTCTATGCCTGCAAGGATGGCGGCGAAGCCCGCCGCTTCAATCGCCTGTTGATTGATGCCGGCCTGATCCACGGATTGTAGGCGGCATACTTGCGTGGGCGCGCATTCGCGCGACCCGTTGGCTTTGCCCACCTACGAAAAGTGCCAATCAGAAGCACTGCGTGACGTTTATGTTTTGCGATGTGCCGTTGCGCCCGGGAACCGTGACGACCTGCGTGGGGCAGCTTGGCACATAGGGCCGGTCGGAAGGCGTTACGTTCGGCGGAAACCGGTGGGCCCAGTCCCAGGGAACGTCATAGGTCGTGGTGTAGTGAACGTCGCCCGAGGGCGGCACTGTGGCGTCCGTCAGCGGTGCGCCATCCGGTGACGCGTATCCGTAGGAATCCGCCGGCCAGAAGAAGCCTGCATTATTTCTTCGCCGCGAATGCCGCAGCGAATGGGCGAACGCCGGATGAGAAATCGAATGCGCCGGCGCGACGCTGCGCGCTGCAGTTCCGGTCCGCGCAAAGCTCTCGTTCGCGGCGCATACGAGCGCGACGGCACCAACAGACGCGATAAGCGCCGCATACATTTTTGAGGTCATGACACGCACCCATCGTTGTTACTGAGCAGTATTTCGCTGAACGCTAGGCCTCGCTTTTTGCGCCCGCAAACGCATACTTAATTATTAGTTAAAGCGTAACATTAACAGGGAACCCTTCATCCGGCATCAGTACTTTCGCGGCAATATCCGCCGGAAAATGGGCGCTGCATGATGACGCGTTGTCAGCGGACGCACGGCCCGGGATGGTTAACCGGTGATTAATTCTATTCTGCCAGTGATGCTTGCGGTGGCCCATCCCAGTGGCGAATAGACGGAGGTTCCTATGAGCAGCATCATGAGTGTTCTGCAGTCGGCCTACTCGGCATCTTCTTCTACTTCGAGCCTGATTTCTCCGGGAGACAAATTCAGCAAGGTCGATCCGACCAAATATCAGGGCACCTGGACCGGCACGGATTACAAGCATCAGCCGGTCACGGTTTCGATCACCAAGGTCCAAGGTTATCGCGCCAATGTGACGTTGCAGACCTCGGCGGGCCTTCAGTATCAGCAGGCGTTCATCACCACCAAGGGCACGTTTCGAATTGGCGATTCCCAGTTCGCGCTCACCGGAACAGGTGCGGCGAAAATCACCACGATCGTGACCGATCCCACCACCGGCAACCAGACCGCAGACACCACGCCCATCAAGCTGCAGACCTGACGCGAGCCTTATCGGTTCTGATTGAAGCAGAACTGGGCTCGAATCTTTTTTGGACGCGTTTTCTTCATGCGAACCGGTATCCACTTCGCTCGAAAACGCTCTGGAAGGCGTGAAGAAACATGGCGCGTTCGACCCGCGGCAGCGATGCGATGTTCGATACGATCATCCTGTTGACCAGCAATCTGGAACGCTCGATTTTCGCGTCGGTTCTGTCCGCGCATAATCCAGACCTGACGATCCTCCCCGTTGAAACGCTGACGGACTTGAACGCGCTCGATCAAGACGCGCTGGCGCGCGCGCGGCTGATTGCCTACGCGACGGGCGTCGTTGTGCCTGCGTCCGTGCTGGATCGGCTTGGCTACGGCGCCTACAATTTTCATCCGGGACCGCCGGCCTTTCCGGGCTGGGCGCCCGCGCATTTTGCGCTGTACGCGCGCGCCACTGAATTCGGCGCGACCGCGCATGTCATGATCGACAGGGTCGATGCCGGTCCGATTGTCGGCGTCGAGATGTTTTCGATTCCGCCGGGCTCGTCTGTGGCCAGCCTCGAAGGCATGGCCTATGCGCGAATTTCCTATCTGTTCTGGACCATGGCCAATCGGCTTGCCACGGATGGCGAACCCTTGCCGGCGCTGCCGCTGCAATGGAGCGGTACCAAAAGCACGCGCCGCGACTACGCCACGCTCTGCGATGTCCCCCTCGATATCGATCCGGACGAACTCGATCACCGCATCGAAGTGTTCGGTGAAGATCCCAACTTTGGATCGCGCTGCACTTTTGTCGAAGCGGTAGCTGCCGAGGCGGTGTAGCGCTCCGCGCGCGAGCGGGTCGCGCGAGGTCCTATAGCGTTTTCGAGCGAAGTGGGTACCGGTTCGCGTAAAGAAAACGCGTCAAAACAAAAGACTGGAGCCCGGTTCTGATTCAATCAGAACCGATAAGGCTCTACCGTAGCGGCACCCAGTCGATGCCGCAGGGGCCGTTGCAGCTCACGCAATGGGCCGGCTGGTCGAAGGTGGCGGCCAATTCCCAGGCCTGCGATTCATTGCTCCACTGCGCGGTCGCTTGCGCAATGATGTCGTCGGACTGACAGGCCGCGCATACCGGCGTCGAGCGCGTCGCGCGCAAGGTCGGCCGGTTGACGATTGGGGCGGGCTCTCCGGTTGAGGTGAACTGGCTTGAATTGAACGGATTGAGAAGCAAGGCGTGTGTCATGCTATTTCCCGTTGAGTCGGGCTGAACCGCAGCCCTCATCACGGCCGGAACTTTAACGCCGGGATCACGCCTCTGTCTTCATTATGTCCACTTGCGCTGTGGATTATTTTTCCTGGGGGTGAGGCGAGGGGTATCGCCTCGATCAGGCCCCTCGCCGATCCCCCTGCAATGCAAAATAACCAGCCCCGGCGGGCTCAAAATATCCTTTCGCAGGTGCACACCATGGCTTAAGAGCGGCGCAACGGTTTTCCTTGCCGTTTTGCCGGCCTTTTTTGGGCCGTTTTCTTTGGGCGCCGGTGCACATGATCCGTCTCGACAATGTTTCCAAGCAGCTTGGCCACCAGATCCTCTTCATCGAGGCCTCCGCGGCGCTCCAGAAGGGCGAGAAAATCGGCCTGGTCGGCCCCAACGGCTCCGGCAAGACCTCGCTGTTCCGGATGATCACCGGCCAGGAATTGCCCGACGAGGGTCAGGTCGCGGTCGATCGCGGCGTGACCATCGGCTATTTCAGCCAGGATGTGGGCGAAATGGCTGGCCGCAGCGCGGTGGCGGAGGTGATGGACGGCGCCGGACCTGTGGCGGCGGTCGCGGCCGAGCTCAGGGAGCTCGAGGCCGCGATGGGCGATCCCGACAAGGCCGATGAGATGGACGAGATCATCGCGCGTTACGGCGAGGTGCAGGCGCGCTTCGAGGAGCTCGACGGCTACGCGCTGGACGGGCGGGCGCGTGAAGTGCTCGCGGGTCTCAGTTTCAGCCAGGAGATGATGGAAGGCGACGTCGGCGCGCTGTCGGGCGGCTGGAAGATGCGCGTGGCGCTGGCGCGCATTCTGTTGATGCGCCCGGATGCGATGCTGCTGGACGAGCCGAGTAACCATCTCGATCTCGAAAGCCTGATTTGGCTGGAGCAATTCCTCAAAGGCTATGAGGGCGCGCTGTTGATGACCTCGCATGACCGCGAGTTCATGAACCGCATCATCACCAAGGTCGTCGAGATCGATGGCGGCTCGCTGACGACTTATTCGGGCGACTACGAATTCTATGAGCAGCAGCGCGCGCTGAACGAAAAGCAGCAGCAGGCCCAGTTCGAGCGCCAGCAGGCTATGCTCTCCAAGGAGATCAAATTCATCGAGCGCTTCAAGGCGCGCGCCTCACACGCCGCGCAGGTGCAAAGCCGGGTCAAGAAACTTGAGAAGATCGAGCGCGTCGAGCCGCCCAAGCGCCGCCAGACCGTGGAGTTCGATTTCCTGCCGGCGCCGCGCTCCGGCGAGGATGTCGTGAGCCTGAAGAATGTTCAGAAGGGCTACGGCAAGCGGGTGATCTATGACGGTCTCGACTTCATGGTGCGCCGGAAGGAGCGCTGGTGCGTGATGGGCATCAACGGCGCGGGAAAATCCACGCTGCTGAAACTGGTGGCGGGCTCGACCGAGCCGGACGATGGCACGGTGGCGCTCGGCGGCAGCGTCAAGATGGGCTACTTCGCCCAGCACGCGATGGATCTGCTGGACGGCGAGCGCACGGTGTTTCAGTCGCTGGAAGATTCATTCCCGCAGGCCGGCCAGGGATCGCTGCGCGCGCTGGCCGGCTGCTTCGGGTTTTCCGGCGACGACGTCGAGAAGAGATGCCGGGTGCTGTCGGGTGGCGAAAAGGCACGGCTGGTGATGGCGAAGATGCTGTTCGATCCGCCGAACTTCCTGGTGCTGGACGAGCCGACCAACCATCTGGACATGGCCACCAAGGAGATGCTGATCAACGCGCTGTCGCAGTTCGAGGGCACCATGCTGTTCGTCTCGCATGACCGGCATTTTCTCGCCGCGCTCTCGAACCGGGTGCTGGAGCTGACGCCGGAAGGCATCCATCAATATGGCGGCGGCTACACCGAATATGTCGCGCGCACCGGCCAGGAAGCGCCGGGTTTGCATAGCTGAGATTCGGTCTCGTAGGGTGGGCAAAGGCGTCTTCGCCGTGCCCACCACGTACAGGGCACGCTGAGAGATGGTGGGCACGCTTCGCTTTGCCCACCCTACGGGTTTCAACAATTGCCGCCTTATTTCTTCCCGATCTTGTCCCACAGCCAGCGCGCCACCGCACTGGGTGACGAGGCGCTGTCGCCGCCGGCGGCGCGCAGGTTGGCTTCACGCATCTCGGCGATGTCGATATGGCCGAGCAGGGGCGTCACCGCGGCTCGCAGCGCCTGATCGCCGGCGCGCTTGGGCGCGAGCAGCAGGATCGCGTCATAAGGCGGGATTGCGTGTTTGGTATCTTCCAGCACCACGAGATCGTATTTCGCGATCAGCCCGTCGCTGGTGTAGCCCGCGATCACATCGACCTCGCCGGAGGCCACTGCAGCATACATGAAGTCCGGCTGCATCTGCCGCTGCGCGCGAAACGCCAATCCATAAGCCTTCTGCAATCCGGCCCATTCCGGCCGCGAGAAGAACTCATAATCCGCCGCGATCGACATTGTCCCGGCCCGCGACACGAGATCGGCGACCGTGCGAATGCCGAGCGCCTCGGCGCGCTTTCGCGGCATCACCAGCGCGTAGGCGTTCTCGAATCCGAGTTCGCCCAGCAGCGTGACCTTCTGTTGCGCCAGTATGGCCTTCAATTCGGCCAGCAACTCGGCGCGCGGCTTGATATCGCTGTGGTGAAACTGGTTGGCCCACAGCGTGCCGGAATAATCGACGTAGACGTCGATATCGCCGCTGACCAGCGCGTCGAAGATCACGTTGGAGCCGAGGCCTTCGCGCGTGCTCGCGGAAAGTCCCGCCGCCTGCAGCCGCTGCGCGATCAGCGCCGCCAGCACATATTGCTCGGCAAAGGTCTTGGCGCCGACAATGTAGCTCGATGGCGAGCGCGCCAGTGACGGTACCAGCGTCGCGACCGCCAGCGCGGCAAGGCCGACGCCGCCGAACGCTACGCGCCAGCGGCGGCGCTGGCGAATGCCGATTTCGATCAGCGCCAGCAATTGATCGACGCCCAGCGCCAGCACCGCGGCGGCGAGGCAGCCGAACAGCACGAACACCCAGTTCTGGGTCTGCAACCCTGCAAAGATGTAATTGCCGAGGCTGGTCTGGCCGATCGGCGTGGACAATGTCGCGGTGCCGATCACCCACACCGCGGCGGTACGGATGCCCGCCATCATGACAGGCAGCGCCAGCGGCAATTCCACCGACAGCAGCGACTGGCGTGGCGTCATGCCGACACCCTGCGCGGCTTCGACGATCGCGGGCTCAACGCCATTGAGGCCGGTGATGGTGTTGCGCAGCACCGGCAGCATCGAATAGAGCGCGAGTGCCAGCACCGCGGGCAGGAATCCGAACGCCGAGAAGCCAAAGCCGAACCACGCCAGCGACAATGACGCGAGCGCCAGCAGCAGCGGATAGAACAGCGCCAGCAGCGCCAGTCCGGGCACCGTCTGGATGATGCTGGCCAGCCCGAGCAGCAGGCTGCGCGGTATCGGACGGTTGCGTGCCGCAATCGCCAGCGGCAGGCTGATCGCGAGGCCGAGCGCCAGCGCGGTGACGCTGACCCGCACATGATTGCCGAGATAATCCGGCAGATGCGCCAGCGCCTCGCTCCAGCGTGAATCCGTGAAGAAGTTCATGCTGCGCCATCCCGCGGCAACAGCACTTTCAGCCGCTCGGCCTGGCGGCGCGGCGTACGCAGCAGTTCGCCGACATAGGCATCGCCGCTGTTGGAGAGTTCTGCCGGCGTGCCCTGCGCCAAAAGCTTTCCGCTGTGCATCACCGCGATGCGGTCGGCGTGCAGAATCGCCTCGGTCATGTCGTGGGTGATCATGACCGTGGTCAGGCCGAGCTGTTTATGCAGCGCGCGATAGTCGTCGCCAAGCGCGTCGCGGGTGAGGGGATCGAGCGCGCCGAACGGCTCGTCCATCAATACGATCTTCGGCCGTGCCGCCAGCGCCCGGGCGACGCCGACGCGCTGGCGCTGGCCGCCGGACAATTCATGCGGCAGGCGATCGCGGTATTGCGCGCGGTCGAGCCGCACCAGATCGAGCAATTCGTCGACCCGCGCGGCGATCTCCTGCTGTGGGGTGCCCAGCAGTTTCGGCGTGATCCCGATATTGCCGGCGACATCGAAATGCGGGAAAAGCCCGCCGCTCTGGAATACATAGCCGATGCGCCGGCGCAACGAGACCGGATCGGCCGCGCGGACATCCTCGCCGTCGATGGTGATGTGGCCGCTGTCGGTCTCGATCAGCCGGTTCGCCAGCCGCAGCAGCGTGGTCTTGCCGGAGCCGGAGCCGCCGACGATGGCGAGAAATTCCCCCTCGGCGACGTCGAGCGAGACATCGTCCACGGCCTTGACGCGGCCGCCGTCAAAACTCTTGCCGACATGCGCAAAGGCGATCAGGGGCGGGGCGGCGGTCATGTCACCGGACTATCACACCGCCAGGTGCCAACCAAGCCGACCGGACGCGTAACTCTCGCCGCAATCGGTTGAATTATCAGGGCGATCGCGCTAATCCACCTGCCGCAACAGGCAGTATCGGGGAAAACGCGTGCAGGCGGGTGTCACCGCAGGATCAACGGCGGTCGCGCTCGATGACGCGACGGTAGCATTTCGTCTCGCCGGCAACCGTGTATACACGGCGGTGCAGCAGGCGCGGCTGAACGTCGAACATGGCGAATTCGTCGCCATTGTCGGACCCACCGGCTGTGGAAAATCGACGCTGCTCAATATTGCCGCAGGCCTGCTCAAGCCGGTATCGGGCAGCGTGCGGATTTTCGATGCGCCGCTGAACGGCCTCAACAAGGACGCCGGATATCTGTTTCAGGCCGATGCGCTGTTTCCCTGGAAGACCGCGATCGACAATGTCGCGATCGGACTCGAGACCTCGGGCACGCCGCGCGCGGAAGCGCTGGAGCGCGCGCAAAGCTGGCTCGCCCAGGTCGGTCTTGGCGCGTTCGGCAATCGCTATCCGCATATGCTCTCGGGCGGGCAGCGCAAGCGCATCGGTCTTGCGCAGGTCCTGATCCGCGATCCCAAGATTCTGCTGATGGACGAGCCGTTCGGGCCGCTCGATGCCCAGACCCGGCAGATCATGGGCAATTTGCTGCTGCAGCTCTGGAACGCCGACCGCAAGGCGGTGCTGTTCGTGACCCATGATCTGGAAGAGGCGATTGCGCTGGCGGATCGCGTGGTGATCATGTCGGCCGGGCCCGGTGCGCGCATCATCGGCGACTGGCGCGTGCCGCTGGCGCGCCCGCGCGACATCATGGAAGTCCGGATGGACAAGGAATTTCACTCACTTCATCGTGAGATATGGAGTGTTCTCAAGGATGAAGTGTTGAAGGGCTACGCACAATCAGCGCAAGCGCCGGCTGCTGCCGGATGAGATCGCCTTGATCTGCGTGTGCTGAAGGCTACACTCCGCTCGCTTTACACCCGTATCGCCAACAATATTAAGAGGAAATGACAATGCTTTTACGTGGTTCCATTCTGGCCCTGACCGTCGCGCTGACGGGTCTGTGCGGTTCGCACGCCGCCAATGCGCAGGCCGCTTTCACCCTGACGTCGCCGGCCTTCAAGGATGGCGAGCGGTTGGCGACCAAGTTCGCCGGCAACAACAAGTCCAACCCGAACTGCGTCGGCGAGAATGTTTCGCCGCCGCTCGCCTGGGCGAACCCGCCTGATGGCACCAAGAGCTATGCGCTGTTGATGTTCGATCCGGAAGGCCGTCCGCCCGGCGGCGTCAGCCATTGGGTCGCCTATGGCATTCCGGTCTCGGTGACGGGCTTTGCCGAAGGCGAAGTGTCGAAGCCGAGCGAAAAATATATCGGCGGCGAAAGCACCATGAAGCTGTCGAACTATTTCGGCCCCTGCACGCCTCCCGGCGCGCCGCATCACTACACCCTGACGCTGATGGCGACCGATCTTGAGCCGACCGCCCTGAAGCCCGGCATGACCCGTGATGAGGTGATCAAGGCGCTCGACGGCCACGTCAAGGTCGCGACCGGTTTGATCGGCACGTTCTCGAAGCCGTAAGGCTAAATCGCGCCCTCTCTCTTTGTTGAGGGAGGGCGCGATCCCTCCCCCGTCGTCCCTGCGAACGCAGGGACCCATAATCCCGGTAGTTTGTTTTTGTAAAAGGTCTCTGCCAGTTCGCTTCAACGACAGGGCACGGCGTATGGGTCCCTGCGTTCGCAGGGACGACGCTGAGACAGAATGATCTCACTTCAGGAAGATAGATCGCTGCAATGTCGCGCTTGATGCTTCTCGTCTGTCAGTTGCTGGTCGCGGTGGTCTGTCTCGGGCTGTGGCAGTTGCTCGCGACCGTGCCGATCTTCGGGCACATGCTGCTGCCGCCGTTCTTCTTTTCCAATCCGGTCAATGTCGGCAGCCAGATCTTCGAATGGTTCTCGACCGGCGTGATCTGGAAGCATCTGGCGATCACGCTGTGGGAGTCCATTCTCGCTTTCGCGATCGGCTCGTTCGGCGGCGTCATGGTCGGCTTCTGGTTCGCGCGCCAGCCGCGCGTCGCCGCCGTGTTCGATCCCTATGTGAAGATGGCCAATGCGCTGCCGCGGGTGGTGCTGGCGCCGATCTTCACGCTGTGGCTCGGGCTTGGCATCTGGTCGAAGGTCGCGCTCGGCGTCACGCTGGTGTTCTTCATCGTGTTCTTCAATGTCTATCAGGGCGTCAAGGAAGTCTCCAAGACCGTGCTCGACAATGGCCGCATGCTCGGCATGAGCGAGCAGCAGTTGATGCGCCATGTCTATTGGCCCTCGGCGCTGTCGTGGATGTTCTCCTCGCTGCACACGTCGGTCGGCTTCGCCGTGGTCGGCGCGGTCGTCGGCGAATATCTGGGCTCGGCCGCCGGGCTCGGTTACCTGATCCAGCAGGCCGAAGGCGTATTCGACGTTGCCGGCGTGTTCGCCGGGATGTTCGTGCTGTCGATTTTCGTGATTTTGATCGATATCGTTGTGACGATTGTGGAACGGCGGTTGCTGGTCTGGCGCCCCAATGCCGGTGAGGCGCGGGGGTAGGCTCGCTCCCTCCGTCATTCCGGGGCGCGTCGAAGACGCGAACCCGGAATCTCGAGATTCCGGGTTCGATGCTTCGCATCGCCCCGGAATGACGAAGTCTTGCCCACCTTCTCAACCCCCGCCCACTGCTCTATCCTGCGCCACAAATCGACGGGAGACGACCATGAGGACGATATTCGGCCGGCTGGCCGCGACGCTGGTGGCATTGACGCTGAGTTCAGGCTTTGCTGCGGCGGCGACCAAGGTTACGATCGCGGTCGGCGGCGGCGCCTGCCTGTGCTATCTGCCGACCGTGCTGGCGCAGCAGCTTGGCGAATACGAAAAGGCGGGGCTTGCGGTCGAACTGGTCGATCTCAAGGGCGGCTCGGATGCGCTCAAGGCCGTGCTCGGCGGCAGCGCCGATGTGGTGTCGGGCTATTTCGACCACTGCGTCAATCTCGCCGCCAAGAAGCAGGAACTGACATCCTTTGTAGTCTATGACCGCTATCCCGGGCTGGTGCTGGTGGTGTCACCCGGTCACACCAGCGAAATCAAATCGATCAAGGATTTGGCGGGCAAGAAGGTCGGCATCAGCGCGCCGGGCTCCTCGACCGATTTCTTTCTCAAATATCTCCTGAAGAAAAACGGTGTCGATCCGGCCAGCGTTCCCGTGATCGGCGTCGGCCTCGGCGCCACGTCCGTTGCGGCGATGGAGCAGGGCCAGATCGATGCGGCTGTCATGCTGGATCCGTCGGTCACGGTCTTGCAAGGCAGCCATCCGGACCTGCGCATTCTCTCCGACACGCGCACCCAGAAAGATACGCTCGATGTGTTCGGCGGCGAATATCCCGGCGGCGCGCTGTATTCGACCACGGCCTGGATCGCCGGCCACGACAAGGAAGTTCAGGCGCTGACCAACGCGATGCTGAACACGCTGGCCTGGATTCACGCCCATTCGCCCGAGGACGTGATGGCGAAGATGCCGCCGGAAATGGTCGGCAAGAACAAGGAGCTTTATCTGGCCGCGCTCAAGAACACGATCCCGATGTACTCGCAAACCGGCAGGATGGACCCCAAGGGGGCTGACGCCGTGCTCGCGGTGTTCAGCGAGAGTTCGCCGGAAGTTGCCAAGGCCAATATCGACGTGCTCAAGACCTACACCAACAAATTTGTCGAGCAGGCCAAGACGACGGGCATGAATGCCAAGTGATGTGAGGCCAGCGGTCATCCATCGCGTCACCACGCTCGACCTGAGTTTTCAAGAGCGGCCGTGGCCGTTCGCCGACCAGCGGCGTGCGGATATCGATGCGCATTTCGCCAAACGCCAGCGCGACACGCCGGAAATCTGGAACGGCCGCATTCTGTTGGGCCGCGATGCGGACATCTCCGGCAACTGTTTCCGCGCCAATTATTTCGCGACCGATTTTGCCAGCCTGCTGGCCTGGATCGACTGGGGTTTTCCGGACCCGGAAATCTTCAACGGCTTCGGCATGGGCGCGCTGCGCTGCGCTGACGGCGCTTTCGTGATGGGCGAAATGGGCCGGCATACGGCGAACGCCGGCCAGATCTACTTTCCGGCCGGCACGCCCGATCTCGACGATCTGCGCGACGGCAAGGTCGATATGGACGACAGCGTGATGCGCGAGCTTGGGGAAGAAACCGGGCTAACCCCGGCGGATTACAAGGCGGACGATTACTGGGACTGTGTGGTGGTCGGCGCGACCATCGCGATGATGCGGATCTTGCACGCCGACATGACAGGCGAAGCGATGCGCGCGCGGATCGAGGCCAATCTCGCGGCGCAGGATCATCCTGAGCTTAGCGCGGTTCATCTGGTGCGGGGGATTTCGGACCTCACGGCGGCGATGCCACGGTTCATCACGGCGTTTATCGAGGCGCAGTTTGCGGGAGCGGCCTAGGTTGTCATTCCGGGGCGATGCGAAGCATCGAGCCCGGAATCTCGAGATTCCGGGTCTGGTGCTACGCACCATCCCGGAATGACGGAGTGAAACGCTGGCTCTGATCGTCCGCAGCCTGTAGCCTTTCCGCTTCAATCCGGAACTTCCCCATGCCCAAAAAGCCCGTAGCCCTTCTCAGCACCCAACTCCAACCCTTCATCGCGCCGTTTCGGTTTAATGGATCTGGCGTGTTTCATCTGCGATCCCACAAGACCAACAACAAGGGCGGTCTCGACAAGGACAAGGGTGAAAAAATCCTCGATGCCAACCGAAAGCGCCTGAGCGATTTTCAGGAAAGGCTCTACGCGCAGGATCGCTGGTCGCTGCTGCTGATCTTTCAGGGCATGGATGCCGCCGGCAAGGACAGCGCGATCAAGAGCGTGTTCGACGGCGTCAATCCGCAGGGCTGCGAAGTCACGTCGTTCAAGCAGCCGACCACGCATGAACTCAATCATGACTTCATGTGGCGCAGCACGGTTGCGCTGCCGGAGCGCGGGAAAATCGGCATCTTTAACCGCTCCTATTACGAAGAGTGCCTGGTGACGCGGGTGCATCCGGGAATCCTGGCCAAGGAGAAGATCCCGCCGTCGCTGATGACGAAGAACATCTGGCGCGAGCGGTTTGAGGATATCCGCGCGTTCGAGCGCTATCTTGCGCGCAACGGCACCATCGTTCTGAAGTTCTTCCTCAACGTGTCCAAGCAGGAGCAGCGCGAACGGTTTCTCGACCGGCTGGACCAGCCCTCGAAGAACTGGAAATTCTCGATGGCCGATATCACCGAGCGTGCGTTCTGGAACAGGTATCAGGCGGTGTATCAGGACATCGTCCGGCATACCTCGACCGCGGCAGCGCCGTGGCACGTGGTTCCGGCCGATCACAAATGGTTCGCGCGGGTGGTGATCGGCTCGGCGATCGTCAGCGCGCTGGACGGGCTGAACCTGAAATTCCCGCGCGTCGACAAGGCCTCGCTTGCGGAATTCAAGCGCGTGCGCGAAGCGCTGGAGAACGAAGGCAAGGGCGGGAGCAAGCGCCCGCCGCGCGTCCCCAAGCAGGCCCCGAAAGCGAAAGCCAGACCCGGCTAAAGTCTAAGCGCGGACAGCGCGTGGACGCCGGCTTTGCTCGCCCGGCGTGAGGCAAGGCTCGCCGTAACACTGCCATTAACGGCCTTTCGGCACCAAGGTGCCGTAGAGGGGCGGGCGCACTTGACACCCCGAAAGTGACGTTCAATGGTCGCCCGGACTAACGCTAACTCGAAGAAAACTGGGTCAGTAGCCGGTGGCTCGGGACCGTTACTTGTCGCAAGCATTGCAGACAGGGGCGGGAGCCAGAAGAGCCGTCAGCCTCGACATAACCCCTGGGGAAAAAAATGAATCTGAAACAGATCGCCGCGGTGTGGCTTGGAATGAGCGCGTTGCTGCCGGCGAGCGCCGCGTGGGCGGCCACGGTCGACGTCTCGTCGCACGACATCGGCGGCCAGGTGATCGGCAACAACGGCCCCGAAGCCGGTGTCTGGGCGATCGCGGAGACCAAGGATCTTCCGACCAAATACGCCAAGGTGGTCGTGACCGACGATCAGGGACGCTTTGTCATTCCCGATCTTCCGGATGCGAATTACAAGGTCTGGGTGCGCGGCTACGGCCTGCAGGACACCGTCCAACAGGAATCGCGCCCCGGCAAGGTGCTCGACTTCAAGGCGGTCCCGGCCGCTACCGCCGCCGCGGCCGCGCAGCTTTATCCCGCGATGTACTGGTATTCGCTGCTCGAGATTCCCGGCGCCAACGAGTTTCCCGGCACCGGCGACAAGGGCAATAAAATGCCCGACACCATGAAGTCGCAGGCGCAGTGGGTCGATACCGTCAAGAACATGTGCCAGTCGTGCCATTCGATCGGCTCGCGCGGCATCCGCGAAATCCCCAAGACGTTCATGGAGAACACGGATTCGCACACCGCCTGGGCGCTGCGCACCCAGGCCGGTCAGGCCCAGGAATATATGGCGATCGTGCTCGGCAGCATGGGACCGGAAAAGGTCTATGACCTGTTCTCGAAATGGACCGACAAGATCGCCGAGGGCGCGCTGCCGTTCGACAAGCCGGATCGGCCGAAGGGCATCGAGCGCAATGTCGTTTTCACCATGTGGGATTGGGCCTCGCCGACGCATTACCAGCACGACGCGATCTCGACCGACAAGCGCAACCCGACCGTCAATGCCAATGGCCTGATCTACGGTTCGCCGGAGGAAAGCACCGACCTCATTCCGACGCTCGATCCGGTCAAGCACATCGCCTCGACCATCACGGAGCCCTATCTCGATCCGAAAACCCCGTCTTCCGAGGAAGCCCCGCGCGGTCCGTCGGCCTATTGGGGCGATGACGCGATCTGGGACGGTCACACCAGCATCCATAACGTGATGATGGACGGTGCCGGCAAGCTCTGGTTCACCGCGCGGCTGCGGCCGTTGGCGAATCCCGACTATTGCAAGGAGGGATCGAACCTTGCCTCGGCGAAAGTCTCGCCGCAGGCAACGTCGATGCGTCAACTCTCGACCTACGATCCCGCGACCGGCAAATGGGACCTGATCAACACCTGCTTCACGTCGCATCATCTTTATTTCGCGCATGACGCCAACGAAACGCTGTGGATGAGCGCCGGCGGTCCCGGCCTCGGCGGCGGCATCGTCGGATGGCTCAACACCAAGCAGTTCCGCGAGACCAAGGACGGCGTCGCGTCGCAGGGCTGGACGCCGCTGGTGATCGACACCAATGGCAACGGCAAGCGCGACGCGTTTGTCGGTGCGAAAGATCCGGTCGATCCGGCCAAAGACAAGCGCATCATGGCTTCGTTCTACGGCATCATGCCGAGCCCGGTGGACGACTCGGTCTGGGGGCAGGCGATGGACCGCGGCTTCTCGCGCGTCGATCAGCCCGGCTACATCGTGCGCGTGATGCCGGGCTCCGACCCGACCAACACCGCATTGGTGGAAGCCTATCAGCCGCCGGAAGGCACCTTCGGCCCGCGCGGCCTCGATATCGGCCTCGACGGTTTGGTCTGGACCGTGCTCTCGAGCGGCCATCTCGCGAGCTTCGATCGCACGCTGTGCAAGGGACCGCTCAACGGTCCGACCACGGCTGACGGCAAGCAGTGCCCGGAAGGTTGGAAGGTCTACCGGCTGCCCGGTCCGCAGTTCAAGGGACTGGATCCCAAGGGCAGCGCCAACCATGCCTATTACGTCTGGGTCGATCGCTACAACATCCTCGGCCTCGGCGCCAACGTGCCGATCGCCGAGACCAATGGCGCGGAATCCCTGACCGCTTTGGTGAAGGGCGAGTTCGTCAATCTGCGCATGCCCTATCCGCAGGGCTTCTTTACGAAGAATGTCGACGGTCGTATCGACGATGCGAATGCGGGCTGGAAAGGCCGCGGCATCTGGACCACGTCCGGCACCCGCGCCAATTTCCACAGTGAAGGCGGCAAGGAAGCCTATCCGAAAGTCTTCAAGGTGCAGATGCGGCCCGATCCGCTCGCGCACTGATTTTATAATCTAGAGCATGATGAGATTGAGTTAGTAGACACGACAGAAGTCAGCTCCCTCTCCCGCTTGCGGGGGAGGGTTGGGGTGGGGGTGCTGCGCAGATGCTGGTGTGGAGGATAGACTTCCCCCACCCGCCGCGCTCTGCGAGCGCGTCGACCTCCCCCGCAAGCGGGAGAGGTGAAGCAAAAATCCGCACTCTAGTCTTACAATCTCCGGCTTCTCTACCTTTCCCGCTTCGCACCCTGGTGCGGAGCGGGATTTTTCGTTGCGGCGGGCCGCGGCTGCTCGCGCCCGGGAACGGCGCGCGCAGATTTCGCGGCCCCGCTGGCGTATGCGGCCATCAAAAATAGCCAAGAAACCAACATTTTAGCACCTGCGCCGGCTGTTCCCTGCGCGCGGCTCTGCGTCGCATATCAGCCGACGGGCCCGGCAGCGGCAGCCTCTGGACGGGGCAGGGCGCGGAAGTTATATTACTTAGGAGACTAAGGGTTTTTGGAGGAAGGCTTTCGGGTTGCGCCACGCCGGTGACGCGATCTCGTTTCGCAGGAGGAGACCGAGCATGCTGTCCGCACCAGAAAACGAATTGCTGTGCCGCGTCGAAGGTGAAGCGCCGATGGGTCGGTTGATGCGGCGTCATTGGGTGCCGGCGATAATGTCCGAACAGCTCGCGCCGGATGGCGCGCCGGTGCGGGTGCAGTTGTTCGGCGAGAAGCTGGTGGCGTTCCGCGATAGCAACGGCAAGACCGGACTGCTCGGCGAATCCTGTCCGCACCGCAAGGCGTCGCTGGCGTTCGGGCGCAATGAAGAATGCGGGCTGCGCTGTCTCTATCACGGCTGGAAGTTCGACACCGACGGCAATGTCGTCGACATGCCGTCGGAACCGAAGGCCAGCGCATTGCCCGAAAAGGCAAAGCATTTGTCATATCCCACGCGCGAGAGCGGCGGATTCGTCTGGACCTATATGGGGCCGCTGGAGGCGATACCGGAATTCGAGGCGCCGCCCTGGGCGCCGCATGACGCGACCCGGATTTCGATCGCGAAGATCGAGCTGCCCTGCAACTGGGCGCAGATCATGGAAGGCCAGATCGATTCGGCGCATTCATCCACGCTGCATTCGTCCGACATGCGGCCGGCCAAGGGCGAAGCGACTTCAAAGGGTGAATACTGGGTGCGTCCCTCGACCGACAAGAACCCGCGCATCCAGGTCCAATTGACCAATTACGGCATGCGCTATGCCGCGATCCGGCGTCCGATCACCAATGCGAGCACGCATGATTACGTGCGCATCACCACATTCGTCGCGCCGTTTTTCGCGCTGATCGCTCCGGTCAATTCCTACAATCTGACCACCGTGATCGTGCCGCGCAGCGACTCCTCCAGCTACTTCCACTTCATCGCCTGGGCGGACGCCGATCAGCCGGGCATCGATACCGACGCCTGGCGAAAGTTCTGCTATCTGGTGGTCGGCGTGGATGTCGATGATCATTTCCGGCCGATCAAGCGTCACGCCCATAATAACTATCTGCAGGACCGTGCGCTGATGGCGGACGGCACCAGCTTCCCCGGCGTTCCCGGCATTCCCAACCAGGACATCATGATGTGGGAATCGATGGGGCCGATCGCAGATCGCACCCAGGAGCGCCTCGGCGCCAGCGACATTGCGATCGTGCAGTTCCGCCGCTCGATGCTCGATGCAGTCAGGGTGTTCCAGGAAGAGGGCCGCGTGATCGGCCAGGTCGAGCCGCATATTCCGCAGGTCAAATTGCGCTCCTATCAGGGCGTGGTTGAAAAATCGGTGCCATGGCGCACCCTTGGCGCTTCGGACGAGGAGGTGCAGGTTCTCGCCGGCATCGAAGATGATGAAATGGAAGGCGCGGCGGCATAGCGCGCGCGCCCAAAAAATACTAAACACAAAAAAAGGCACATAAAAAGCCGCGACCAAAATCTTGGGAGGATGAATGCGCGTCCGTATCGTTCTTGTAATTGCTGCGCTGCTGCAAGGCGTGACGTTGGCCAGCGCGGCCGACACGCAGGATATCAACGTGATCCTGCCGCTCACGGGCGGCGGTGCGTTCCTCGGCAAGGCCGAACAGCAGGCGCTGCAGCAGTATGAGAAAGTGGTGAATGCCAGCGGCGGCATTCACGGCAAGCCGCTCAAATTCGTTTTCAACGACGACCAGAGCAGCCCCCAGGTGGGGGTTCAGCTTGCAAACCAGGTCAAGGCCTCACATCCGCCGGTCATTCTGGGTTCGGGTTTGGTCGCGCTGTGCAATGCGATGGCGCCTCTGATGAAGGAAGGCCCGCTGCTGTATTGTTTCTCGCCCGGCATCACCGTGAACGGCGGCAGCTTCGTCTTCAGTTCGAGCATTTCGACCAAGGAACTGGCGGCGGCGCTGCTTCGATATTTCGGCCGCAAGGGATGGAAGAAAGTCGCGCTGATCACCTCGACCGATGCCTCGGGACAGGACGCCTACCGGAATTTCAAATCGCTGTTCGGCAGCGAAAGCCACAAGGATGTGGAGCTGGTTGCCGAAGCGCAGTTGAACCCGACCGATGTCAGCGCCTCCGCGCAGATCCAGCGCTTGAAGAGCGCCAATCCCGACGTGCTGGTGGCGTGGTCGACCGGCGGCCCGGTCGGCACCATATTCAAGGCGATCCACGACGCAGGCCTCGAATTGCCGATCGCGACCACCAACGGCAACCAGACCTATGCGCAGATGTCGCAATATGCCGCGTTTCTCCCCAAGGAGCTCTATATCCCGGCAGCGGATTGGCAGAAATCGTCGCGTCCGGTTGCGGCCAGCGACGCCTCGGCTGCGAAGGATGCTTTCTTCAAGGGATTCGAAGGCACCGACATCAAGCCGGATGGCCCTTCAACCTATGCCTGGGATCCCGCCTCGCTCGTCGTTGAAGGGCTGCGCAAGCTTAAGCCGGACGCCACCGCCGAGGATCTGCGAGCTTACTTTCGCGACCTCAAGGGCGTCGCCGGCATCAACGGCTATTATGATTTCCAGGCGGTGCCCAATCGCGGTCTCGACGAAAAGAACGTCGTGGTCACGCGCTGGGATCCGGCAGCACAGACCTGGGTTGTCGTGAGTGATCCGCTCGGTATCCCCCGTGCAGAGTGATCGGACAGGGTAACCGCACGTGCTCGAGTTCCTACAGATCTGCATCGGTGGGCTGGTGGTCGGCAGCACCTATGCCGTGATCGCGCTCGGCTTCTCGCTGGTCTATCGCGTGACCGGCGCAATCAACCTGTCGCAGGGCGGCTTTGCCATTATCGCGGCGATGATCGGCTACACGCTGGGCGTGGCTTGGGGCTGGCCGCTGTGGGTGGCAATTCCTTCTGCCGTCGCGGTCACGGTCGGAATCGGAATGGCGCTGGGTGCTTTTACCTTCGTGCCCGCGCTCGACCGGTTGTCCAACGCCAATGTGCTGATGCTGACGGCCGGCATCCTCACCATGATCGAGGGTTTCACGCTGGTGGTGTGGGGCAGCCAGCCCTATGCAATGCCGCCATTTTCGGGCGAGGCGCCGCTGGTATTCGGTCCGCTCCGGGTGCCGACGCAGGCGTTCTGGGTGATCGGCGCCACCGGTGTCTGCATCGCGGCGCTATGGCTGTTGATCGCGAAAACCAAACTCGGCACGGGGCTTCGTGCTTGCGCCGAAAACCCCGGCGCCGCCAGCCTGATGGGCATCGACGTGCCGCGGATGACGCTGCTGAGTTTCGGGCTCGCCACTTTAATTGCCGCGATCGCCGGCGTCACGGTGGCGCCGACGACGTCGCTGCAATTCGACACAGGTCGCTTGTTCACGATTTCGGGTTTCGTGGCGGCCGCGATCGGCGGCATCGCATCGTTTCCGGGCGCTGTCATCGGCGGGCTTTTTCTCGGCTTGGTGACGCAATTGGCGACGGCCTATATCTCCTCGCTGTTCTCGACCGCGATTTCGCTTTTGATTCTACTGGCTGTGCTGATCTGGCGTCCGTCCGGCTTTGTTCAGGCGCGGGTCGGAAAACGTCAGGACACCCGCGACGAGGCCAAGGCGACGGGACATGTCGCGCGGCTGCCGTCGAATTTGGCGTGGCCGGCGGCTGCCCTCGCCGTGGCGGCGGCGCTGCTGATTCCATTTGTCGTGACCGACAACGGCATCCTCAGCGGATTAGTGATCGCGGGCATCCTGTTCATGACGCTGATGGGGCTCGACGTTCTCATGGGCTATGCCGGACAGGTCAGCCTGGGTCAGGCCGGCTTCATGGCGATCGGCGGCTACACCTCGGGCTATCTGTCGATCAACACCGAAACCGCGCCGTGGCTGGCGATCCTCGCCGGTATCTTCGTCTCGCTGGCCTGCGGGCTGGTGCTGTCCGTCGTGACGCTGCGGCTGCGCGGCCTTTATCTGGCGCTGGCGACGCTGGCGTTCGGGCTTTTGGTGGATTCCTGCGCGGTCGGATTTCTCGATATCACCGGCGGTCCCTCGGGGCTGGTCGGCATTCCCGCGTTTTCCGTCGCCGGCATTGAGTTCGCGACGCCGCGCGCGATGTATTACGTGGTGCTCGCGCTGGATCTGGTGATCTTTATCGGATTGACGGGCGCGCTGCGCTCAAGCTTCGGCCGCGCGCTCAAGGCGATCCGCTCCGATCAGATGGCGGCGGCCGCGCTCGGCATCAACACGGTCCGCTACAAGCTGGCGGCCTTCATGATCAGCGTGACGCTGGCTTCGTTGGCCGGCAGCATGTACGCGTTCTTCTTCAATTTCCTGTCGCCGGAAATGGTCGGCACCGGGCGTTCGCTCGAACTGGTTGCGATGCTGATCATCGGCGGCGAAAGCACGCTGCTCGGCGGCCTGTTCGGCGCGTCGCTGCTGACGCTGCTGCCGACCATGTTTCAGCCGCTGGCGATCTACAAGACCTTCGCGTCGGGCGCGCTATTGGTCGCGAGTTTCCTGTATCTGCCGCAAGGGCTTTACGGGGCGGTGGTCCAGATCGCGATCCGGCTCTCACGGCCCAAAACCAATACCGAGGCCAAAACCGCCGCCAAAACTTCCGCGCGGGTGCTGTGATGAGCGCCCAGCCGGAGATGTCGGTCGCCGTGAATGCCGTACTCAGCGTTAACAATCTCAGCAAGAGTTTTGGCGGCCTGAGGGCGACCAACGACGTGACGTTCGACGTCGCGCCGCATCAGGTCACCGCGATGATCGGTCCCAACGGCGCCGGCAAAACCACCGTCTTCAACCTGATTACCAATCTGCTGTCCAAGGATCGCGGCCAGGTGCTGTTCCTGGGGCGCGATCTGGCGGGATTGTCCGCGGTGAAGATCGCGGATATGGGGCTGATCCGCACGTTCCAGTCGGCGCGGGTTTTTCCCGGCATGACCGCGATCGAAAACGTGATGGTGGGCTGCCATCGCCTCGCGCTGCATTCCGGCGCCAGCCAGACGCTGTGGCTTTCCTCGGCGAGAAGCGAAGAGCGCCGCATGCTGCGCCGCGCCGAGGAGATGCTGGAACTGGTTGGCCTCGCGCCATTCAAGGATACCCACGCCACTGAGTTGCCGATGGGTGCGCAAAAGCTGCTCGAAGTCGTGCGCGCGCTGATGGCGCAACCAAAACTGCTGTGTCTGGATGAACCGGCCGCGGGTTTGAACGACACCGAGACGCAGGAACTGGCCAGTCTGTTGCGCGCGATCCGCACGCTCGGCATTCCCGTGCTGATCGTCGAGCACAACATGTCGCTGGTGATGAATGTCGCCGATCAGGTCGTCGTGATCGATTCCGGCGCGATCATCGCCAAGGGAACGCCTGCGGAAATCCAAGGCAATAAGCAGGTGATCGAAGCCTATTTAGGACGCGAGAACCATGCCGCTTCTTGAGCTCAGGGCAGTTTCGGTTGGATACGGCCGCAATCGCGTGCTGCAGAACGTCAATCTGACGCTGGAGCGCGGCGAGATCGTCACGCTGCTCGGCGCCAATGGCGCGGGCAAATCAACCCTGGCGAAATCGATTTCTGGGCTGATGCCTGCCGAGGCCGGGGCTATTTTGCTCGAAGGCGAGCCGATCGAAACGCTGCCTCCGGCCGAGCGTCTGCGCCGCGGCATCGCGCATGTGCCCGAGGGCCGGCAGATCTTTGCGGGCATGACGGTGGCGGAGAATCTGGCGCTGGGTGCCTACGCCTCGCCGGACGCTGACAAGTCCGAGCGGCTTGAATTCGTCTGGGCGCTGTTTCCGATCCTGCGCGATCGCATGCAGGATCTCGCCGGCAATTTCTCCGGCGGGCAACAGCAGATGCTGGCGATCGCCCGGGGCTTGATGTCGAGGCCGAAGATCCTGCTGCTCGATGAGCCCTCGCTGGGTGTCGCACCGCTGCTGGTCGCTGAAATATTCCGACTGATCGTGAGCTTGCGCGCGCAAGGCATTACGATTTTGCTGGCCGAACAGAATGCGCGCCAGGCGCTGTCGATCGCCGATCGCGGCTATGTGTTCGAAAACGGCCGGATCACGCTTTCAGGAGCGTCAAAGGATCTCCTGAATTCGCCCGACGTGGCCGAGCGATATCTCGGCATGGGCAGCGCCACCGAAGTGTCGGGTGCTGCGAGTGCCGCGCTCGCGGGCAGACTGCGTGGCGTGCTGTTTCCCGACGCTGCACCCGCCGGCGGCGCCTCAACTTAGAACCGAGCAGACAGGATCTGACAATGGCCGTCATCCGGATAGAGCCCAAAAAAGATTCGCGAGATGGTCTCTATTATCTGGAGATTTTTCATCCGGCCGAGGCCGCCCAGCCGTTCGTAACCACCGAGCCGCGCTACAAGACCGCCGCCGCCGCCGAAAACGACCTCATCGCGATCATCGCTTCCCGCGCGAGCAATTCGTCAGGGCGTTAGCGGCACGTCAGGTGCTGCCATCCTTCGAGACGCATCGCTTCGCGATGCTCCTCAGGATGAGGACCCCAGACCCTCATGGTGAGGAGCGCGTCTTCGCGCGTCTCGAACCATGAGAGCCCCAGCCCTCACACCTGATGCTTCAGCTCAATCTCGCGCCGGCCTTCCGCCGATGCCAGAATGGCGAGGCAAATCTCCAGCGTCGCCAGTCCCCATTCGCCGGAATGCAGCGGCGGCTTGTTCAAGATCGCGGCATCATAAAGCTCATCGACCACCTCGGCGCGCGGAATGGTCGGGGCTGCGAGTTCTTCGACATGGCGCGCATCGTCGCCATAGACCATGACTGCCCTCGGCATCGGCCGCAAATCAGCCCGCTCGCAGCTTGCGACCACCAGTCCGAAATGATTATGGGAAATATCGCCACCAAGACGAAAGGCGTCGCTGCCTGTGAGGCCGTAGGCGCGGCGGTTTTTCATCTCGATCTCTTGCGCGACGGTCGTCGCCTGCCGCAGCGCCTGCCGGGCGCGGCCGTAGGAAGCCTCAGCATCGCGCTGCTGGCCGAGTTCGCCCGACCATCCGTTGAATTCGTCGGTGTCGAAATGCGCGTAGCCGCTATAGGTCAATGACGCAAAGCAGCCATTGTCGAAATTGATCTGGGCGTTGTAGGCGCCCTCGCTGGGGCGCTTGGGGTCCCAGCGTCCGGTGAAAGCGCGCACGGAGGTCGCCTTGGCGCCGGCCAATAGCCTGACAATGTCGACCTGATGGGCGGCCTGGCTGAACACCACGCCGCCGCCGGCCTTGGTGTCGAGTTCTTCCGGACGGCGCGGCCGGTACATGAAATCGGTGAAATTCAGCGCATTGATCATGCAGACGCGGCCATAGTCGCCGCTGCGGATCATTTCGCTGGTGCGCAAATATGGAAGGTCGAAGCTGTGGCTGTGACCGACCAATAGCTTGATCCCGGCGGCCTTGGCGGCCGCGATCATTTCCAGGCAATCATCTGTCGTCAGCGCCATCGGCTTTTCGACCAGCACATGCTTGCCGTGCGCGGCGGCGAGCTTGACGTGCTCGACATGGAACTGATGCGGGGAGGCGACATAGACCGCCTGCACGGCAGGGTCGGCGCAGAGCGCTTCCGCATCCGCATAGACCTTGGCGCCGAATTCCTCAGCAAAGCGCTCGCGCGCATCTGGTCGGGGATCGCTGGCCGCCACCATCCTGATGCGCGGATGCGCCGCGAAAGTCGGCAGCATCAGGGTGAAGGCGCGCCCTAAGCCGATGACGCCAAGTCTGAGTGGTTCGTCCATGATGAATGGCCTTCTTGATTTAAATGTCGAGCGTCAGCGCCGGCGATTTCGCGCGCGACACGCAGATCATGATTTCGCTTTTCTTTTCCTTGTACGACAGCACGAGATCGCGATGGTCGGGCTCGCCTGCGGTGAAGCGGGTGCGGCAGGTGCCGCAGGTGCCGCTTTCGCAGGAGCTGGCCAGCACATGGCCGTTCCTGCGCAGCGTATCGAGAATGGAAACCCCGGCCGCGACCTCGAAACGCTGACCGCTTCGCGCCAGTTGGACCTCGAACGCCGTGTCGTCGGCATGCGGGGCGGAGGCTCCGACGAAATCCTCGAAGTGCACCGCCGAATCCGGCCAGTGGCCGGTCATGTCGCGCACGGCGTCCATCAGGCCGCGCGGACCGCAGCAATACAGATGCGCGCCGCGCTGGTGTTCCAGCACAGGCCACAAATCATAGGCCTGATCGGGATCGCCATTGTCGTGATGCAGGATGACTTTTCCGGCGAACTCGGGAGCGCTGAATTCCTCGCGAAAGGCCATCATGGCTGGCGTGCGGGTGAAATAATAGAGTTTGAAATTCGCTCTGCCGTGATGGAGGCAGTGCAGGATCATCGCCCGGATCGGCGTAATGCCGATGCCGCCGGCGATAAAGACAAAACTCTTTGGCTCCGATGCCGACATTTCGAATTCATTGGCCGGGAGCTCGACGCTGATCCGGTCGCCTTCGCCGACGTCCCGCGTGAAACTCAGCGAGCCGCCCCGACCCGACGCCTCCCGCTTGATCGCGATGGCATAGTAATCGCGCTCGCGGGGGTCGTTGCACAGCGAATAGCGGCGCTTCTGGCCGGACGGGACGGTCACGGTGATATGCGAACCCGGCGTAAAAGCCGGTAGATCGGCGCCATCCGGGTGCTGCAACTCGAACAGGAACACGTCGGCGGCGATTTCGCACTTGCGTCGGACCGTCAGCACCATCGCGGGGGCTTCGGGACCGGAATTCATGGCGTCCTCATGGCAGCGATCCGATTAATACTTAGTTAGCTAAGTAATAGCACAGTTCGCACGGCCTGTGAAAGTGGTTCGTTTTGTGGAAGCCGCGGTTGCGGCGCGGCAAATCGAGAGCAGGCGGTCGCACCGGTTGAAGCCGTTTGCCTGCCGCGGCCGAATATGCAATCACCGATGTCGTGCGAACCATGAGGGGCGGCATTGACCACCAAAAAGCCAGCGAAATCCCGCAAGGTATTACGGCCGGACGAGATCGCCATCGAGGACGCGGATTTTCCGTTCGCCGACAGTGTCGGCTATCAGGTCCGCCGCACGCATCGGGCGCTGCAGCGCTTTCTGCAATTGAAGATCGAGCCGCACGGCGTCACGCTGGGCATGTGGTATTTCCTCCGCGCGCTATGGCATGAGGACGGGCTGAACCAGCGCGAGCTGTCCCGGCGGGTCGGCACCATGGAGCCGACCACGCTCAGCGCCATCCTGAACATGGAAAAGAAGGGCTTTGTCCGGCGGGTGCAGAACAAGGTCGACCGCCGCAAGCTGCATGTCCATCTCACCCCGAAAGGGCGTGCGCTGAAAGCCAAGCTGATCCCGCTGGCCCGGGAGGTCGTTGCGACCGCGGTGCAAAGCCTGTCGCGCAAGGAAATCAAGCAAATGCTGGATGGGCTGGTCGAGGTCCAGAAGAACCTGCACGCGACCGTCTCCCAGCTCGACGAGATCAATTCAAAGATCGTCGAGTAGCGCTGTTCGCGGATTCTTCGCTTTCCGGCTCGATCGGCTGGCCGGTCGCAACGCCACCTGTAACATTCCTGTCACGCCGCCGCGCCATTCTCCGGGTCGTTGCCGCAAAGCCTCTGAGGCTTGGATCAGGATTCCCGTGATGATCACCGTGCCGGAACTTGCCGCCGATGCGTTAGGCGACTTTCTCGGGAATTACATGCGGCGGCGGTATGGTTCTTCGCAGAACCACCTCGTCGAAATGGTGCCGTCGATCGCGCGCATCGCGCTCGAATGTATCGGCAACAGCGACGCGCTGTATCATAATGTCGAACACACCATGCTGGTGACGATGGCGGGGCACGATATCCTGCGCGGCCGCGCGCTGCACAATCACATGCCGGCCGAAGACTATGCCCACATCATCATCGCCTGCCTGACCCACGATATCGGGTACGTCCGCGGGCTTTTCCGGGGCGACAATCAGGACGGCTATGTGGTGGACGCTGATGGACGCAAGGCCGCGTTGCCGCGCGGATCTTCCGACGCCGCGATGCTGCCCTATCATGTCGACCGCTCGAAGATGTATGTCATGGAGCGGCTGCACGGCATCGAGATTCTGGACAAGGAACGCATCGCGCGGGCTGTCGAAGGCACGCGATTTCCGAGCACGCTGCCCAGCGCGGATGAGGAATGCGACGATGAGGCGTCGCTGTTGCGTGCGGCGGATCTGATCGGGCAGCTCGGCGATCCCCATTATATCCGCAAGGCCAACGCGCTGTTTCACGAGTTTGAAGAAGCGGGGCTCAACCGTCAGCTCGGCTACTCTTCGCCGGCCGATCTCGTCAATCTCTATCCCCAGTTCTACTGGAATCTGGTGGCGCCCCATGTGCAGACCGCCATTCGCTATCTCAATGTGACGTCCAACGGACGGCAGTGGATTGCCAATCTCTACAGCAATGTTTTTCGCGCGGAACGGGATATTTACCTCTCCGGGCCGCAGAAGTGATGTTGATCACGAATATTGTTCTCCGCCGGATATGATCGGCGCGCGGTGGATACAGGGCTCGCGTAACTTGCGATAAATGCGAGAATCAGGGCTGATTAGCGGATCAAATCCATTTGCGACGCTTCACGTGAATCTCGAGGGCACATGTCATCCACCCGCGTGATTGTTGTGGCCAACGAAAAGGGCGGGTCGGGCAAATCGACCGTCGCGATGCACCTTGCCATCGCCCTGATCAAGTCGGGTGAGCGCGTCGCCACCATCGACCTCGATGCCAGGCAAAAAAGCCTCACGCATTTCATCGAGAACCGGCGTGCCTGGGCCCGGCAGATCGATCGCGATCTTGAAACGCCTGAGCATTTCAGCTTCGGCAAATTGCACCATCCCTCCGCGCAGGACGAGACCGCCGGATGCAATGCGCTCACCGACGCCATCGATGCGCTGGGGCGCCGCTGCGGTGTCATCGTCATCGATACGCCCGGTCACGACAATTATTTGATGCGGCGGGCGCATGCGCTGGCCAATATCCTGATCACGCCGCTGAACGACAGTTTTGTCGATCTCGATGTCCTGGGCACCGTCGATCCCAAGACCTTCGAGGTCACCGGGACCAGTCATTATGCGCAGATGGTGCAGGTAACGCGCCGCCAGCGTCATCCCGATCAGGGATCGCTGGCGTGGATCGTGTTGCGTAACCGGTTGTCGACGCTCAGTTCGCGCAACCATGTTGTCGTCGGCAAGGGCTTGCAGGAGCTTTCACGCTGGCTTGATTTTCGCTGCGTCGAAGGCCTGGCCGAGCGGATGATCTTCCGCGAGCTTTATCCGCGCGGGCTGACTGCCGTGGACGATATCGACGACATCACGCTCGGAACCCGCCCGACCATGTCGCATGTCACCGCGCGGCTCGAAATGCAGAACCTGCTCGGCTGCATTCTGTTGGGCGATGCGCGATCGAACGCCGCGCCGGCGACGTACAGCCAGGCGATGGTATAGGCAGCGCCTCCAGCCCCGAATACCGGCTCGGCATCATCGATTTTATTCCCGGGCCATTCCCAAGCGCCGTTTCCGGGGCTAGGCTCCCCTCCGCAAGCGTCTGATAACGGCGCGGTCGCGGATCACCGCGACGGGACGGCAGGACGTAATCCGCCGTACCCCAACTAAGGGAGCTGCTCGCGATGAACCAACCCTTCAAGCTTAGTGTCAACGGCCAGAGCCATACGGTCGAAGCCGATCCGGACATGCCGTTGCTGTATGCGCTGCGCAACGATCTCGGCCTCAACAATCCCCATTTCGGCTGTGGCCTCGCGCAATGCGGCGCCTGCACCGTGCATGTCGACGGCCAGCCGACGCGTTCCTGTGTGACGCCGATGTCTGCCGTCGGCAAATCGGAAGTCACGACGTTGGCCGGTCTTGGTACACCCGAGAAGCCGCACCCGCTGCAGACCGCCTATGTCGAGGAGCAGGTGCTGCAATGCGGCTACTGTATCAACGGCTGGCTGATGACCGCCGCAGCGTTCCTGCGCGACAACAAGAAGCCGACCGAAGCCCAGATCAAGGAAGCGCTCTCCGGCCTGAAGTGCCGCTGCGGCACCCACATCAGTATCCTCAAGGCGGTCAAGCGTGCCGCCGAGATGATGGGCTGAGGGGGGCACGCCATGACAAAATTCGAAAAGCCCACTTCGCTCACCCGCCGTTCGGTTCTGCTTGGCAGCGGCGCGCTTGTCGTGTCGATCGGCGCCGGCGTAACGCTGGAAACCGTGCTGTCGATCGGCGAGGCCTTTGCGCAAGGCACCAAGCCGCCGCTGACCCCGGATCAATTGTCCTCCTACATCGCCGTCAATGCCGACGGCCGGGTCGCCGCTTATTTTGGCAAGATGGACATGGGTCACGGCCTGCACGTCGCGATCGCGCAGATCGTGGCGGAAGAGCTTGATGTGCCCTTCAAGGCCGTCAAGGTCTTCATGGCCGATACCGCGACCTCCGTGAACCAGGGCGGCGCGTCAGGCTCGACGGGCATTCAGCTCGGTGGCAAACAGTTGCGCGTGGCGGCGGCGGAAGCGCGGCGCGTGCTGGTCGAGATGGCGGCCGGCGCGCTGTCGGTTCCGGCCGACAAGCTCACAGTCAATGACGGCGTCGTCAGCGCGACTGACGACAAGACCAAGAGCATTTCCTATGCGCAGTTGATCGGCGGGCAGTATTTCAACGTCCAGCTCGACTGGAACAAGCAATACGGCAACGCGCTCTATGCGCCCGGCAAGGCGCAACCGAAGAAGCCAAGCGAGCACAAGGTCGTCGGCCAGCCGATCAAGCGCGAAGACATCGCGCCGAAAGTGTTCTGCCAGGAAGACTTCGTCACCGACGTCAAAGTGCCCGGCATGATGCATGGCCGGATGATCCGGCCGGCGGTCGCAGGCTCGGTGCCGGTGAAGGTCGACGAGAGTTCGATCAAGGATATTCCGGGCGCCAGAGTGGTCTGGAAGAACGGCTTCCTCGGAGTGGTGGCCGACAAGGAATGGGATGCGATCCAGGCGACCGAAAAGCTGAAGGTCGAATGGTCGGCGCAGGAGCCGCCATTCCCGGCACAGGCGTCGCTGCACGATCACATCCGCAAGGCGCCGGTGCGCAAGCGCATGGTGGAAGTGCAGAACGGCGATGTCGATGCGGCGTTCAAGAGCGCGGCCCGGATTATCGAGGCCGAATATGAATGGCCGTTCCAGTCGCATGCCAGCATGGGGCCGGCCTGTTCGCTGGTCGAAATCAAGGACGGCAAGGCGACCTGCTGGAGCGGCACGCAAAAGTCCCATTTCGTGCAGGAAGGCATCGCCACGCTGCTGCAGATGCCGCTCGAGTCGGTGCATGTGATCTTCAAATCCGGCCCGGGCTCCTATGGCCGCAACGATGCGGATGATTGCGCGATGGATGCCGCGATGCTGGCCCAATCGGTCGGCCGTCCGGTACGTCTGCAATATATGCGGGATCAAGGCACAGGCTGGGATCCGAAGGGCCCGGCCTCGGTTCACAGCGCCAAGTGCGGTCTCAATGCGGCCGGAGAGGTGATCGCCTACGAGTTCACCAGCAAGGCGTTCTCGCGGGTCGACGTCGATACCAATGGTGGCAAGCCGTATGATACGCTGACCGGGCAGACGCTCGGTGTGGCGCTAAAATCCGGCGACGGGTTTGGCGTGCCGGCGGAATCCTATGCGGTCGCCAACAAGCGAATGGCGTGGGAAACCATTCCGCCGCTGCTCGACCGTGCATCGCCGCTGCGCAGTTCGCATTTGCGCGACCCTGTCGGGCCGCAAATCCACTTCGCCAGCGAATCCTTCATCGATGAAGTCGCCTCGGCGGTGAATGCCGATCCGATCGAGTTTCGCCTGCGCTATGTCAAGGATCCGCGCGACATCGCCGTGATCAAGGCGGCGGCGGAAAAGGCAAAATGGGAAACGCGGGCGTCGCCGCGTCATGACCAGACGGGTCCCAAAGTATCCGGCCGCGGCATCGCCTACGCCCAGCGCAACGGCACCCGCGTCGCCGTGATCGCCGAGGTCGATGTCGACAGATCAACCGGCAAGATCGCGGCGCGCAAGTTTACGGTGGCGCATGATTGCGGGCAGATCATCAATCCCGACGGGCTGGTGAAATGCGTCGAGGGCAACATCGTGCAGGGCGTCAGCCGCGCGCTGTGGGAGGAAGTGACCTTCGACCGCAACACCGTGACCAGCGTGGACTGGATCACCTATCCGATCCTCGACATCACGGAGACGCCGGGGCAGGTCGATGTGGTGCTGCTCAACTATCCGGACATCGCGCCTTCCGGCGCCGGCGAACCCTCGATCCGTCCGGTGGCCGCCGCGATTGCCAATGCGATCTTCGACGCTACCGGCGTGCGGATCAGGCGGGTGCCGTTCTCGCCGGAGCGGGTCAAGGCGGCGTTTTCGTAGATCAGACAATGCTGGTCCGCGTCGCGTTTGGCGCGGACCGCTTTCTCCTTAGTTGGACTCAAAAATAAAGCCGATAGAATTAGGGCTTTCCAGCTAAGCCCGGCCATGACGAAAAGCGATGCTGGATGCATTTTTAAGTCAGACTCTAAGTATCAGGCCTTCTGCGAATCCACAGTGAAGACCGTGCGCCTGGTGCTGTCGTCCTTTGGCCATGCCTGCTCCACGTCTGACAGCGGCACGGGCGTCGTCGCAATTTGAAAACCGGCGGGTCCGGTTGCTCGAAGAAGCTGATCAATGACATCGAGAAAGCGATCGACGGGAACGCTTCCGATGCCGCTTCCCATCAACTCGATCGCGGATGATCGCAGCACCGCGCCCGGCAGCGCGATATCCGAACCGCTGATGGCACCGACCTGAACGAAGCGGATCGGGACCGCATCTGCTCCAGCCTTCGCGGCGGCGATCAGAAGGCGTTCGGCGCTGCGGCCCCAGAGATAGTCGATCACGACATCCACACCGCCGGCGAATTGCTCCTTGAAGGCTTCTTCGAGTGCGGCGTCATCTTCGACAAGCGGGATCGTCACGTCGGCACCGAGTGCGGCGACCGATTTCAGCGCGTCGGCATTGCGCGCGGTGGCAATCACTTTCTTCGCACCCAGATGTCTGGCGATCTGAACGGCGAGGCGGCCTGAGCTGCCGGTGGCGCCGTTGATCAGCACGGTTTCGCCGCGCTTGAGCCTGGCGCGTTCCGTATAAGCCGCCCAGGATGACATGCCGGGATTGGCAATCGCTGCGGCTGTCACATCGTCCAGTTCATCAGGCACCGCCACGCACTGCGACGAAGACACGATCGTTCGCTCGGCCATGCTGCCGTGAGGCGCGTGCGGCAGAACGAAATAGACCCGGCGGCCGTCATCGAGTTTTCCGACGCCGTCGATGCCGATCACGAAGGGGAACTGTCCCGAAGCGCTGTAATGCGCGCCGGAGGCGCGGCCCTTGACGACATGGCTGATCGCGGCGGCCGTTACGTTGACGCGGTTCTCGCCGGTGGACGGCAGCGGTTCGGCAAAGTCTGCATAAACGGGCGTTTGGCCTGCTTGGCGAACGATGGCGGCCTTCATGGCGATATTCCTTTCGGATCTCCGATGTATGTGTATAATGCACATATATCGGAGATCGCGAGATGCCGTCAAGAAAGAATGTGCAAAATACACATATTGGTGATCAACTCCGCCAGCTTCATGGCGCATTGCTCGACATTCTCAGCGTCATGAATCAGCCGCAGCGTGACGAGGCGCTGATCAAGGAGGCCGGAATTCCGCTCGACCGGGCGCTGTTTCCCCTGCTGGTTGTCGTTGAGCGGTTTGGTCCCATTGGCATCGTCGAATTGGCTGATCGGGTGGGGCGGGATTACACGACCGTCAGCCGGCAGGTCGCCAGGCTCGAAAGCCTTGATCTGGTGGAACGGCAGGGAAGCGCCGCCGACCGGCGGGTGCGCGAGGCACTCGTCACGTCGAAGGGCAAGGCGATGACGATGCTGGTCGACGCGGCGCGCGAGAGAATAGGCCGCAGCGTCTTCGCGACGTGGGACACCAACGAAATCGACGAACTCGTGCGTCTGATGCGAAAATTTGCCGATGCGGTGTCACAGCCCATTGGTTCTTGAACCTTATCGCCACCGTGACCGACTTAACCACTGGTGCAAACCGGAACGGTTGCGAGTTGAATGGGCGATCCCCTGGCTCCTGACTATTTCGACCGGCAGGGGAGCTATGCCCTCCTGTCGATCGTGGTTGGTACGACCCTGGCTTTGGGCCTGATTTATCTCCTCTATGTCATGGGCGGCTTTGGTTCACCTGCAATCACGAATTTCAGGGATCAATGCCGCCAGCGCGAACTGCAGGCGACGGCCCATCTTGCCGTCAGGCCCGACTACGATCAGGTCATGCTCAAATGCGAGCGTGAATTGCGGGAATTGCTCCGCCGCCGATAATGTGTCGGAGAGACGACATGGGAGGCAATGATGCGCGTGACGGATAGCGTCCACGAGATCGGCGGCGTTCTGCAACAGGCCGATACGCGTTTCGGTGAAATGCTTGAAAGCCATGTTTCGAAAGCCAGGGTTCCTGGCCCGGAACTGACGATAGGAGGGCCCCAACTCTGAACATGCTTTCCGCCGGTGCCGTCGATCGAAGCACTCCCTCAATCGGTGTCCCGGTAGCGCCGCCGCGCGGCGGCCGGCGGGGTCAGCGGCTGAAACCTTTTCAAAGACTCCGCCGTAACACTATTCATGACGAGAATTTCATGCGGCAACATGCGGTCTCCCGTATGAATCCGGTGGCGGTTAACGTTATCAGGGCGGTATATCCGCTCGCTGGCGCGCCCCTTGGGGAGCGGAAATTTACTCAAAACAGCAACGATGCTTTCTAATCTGCCGGGATGGTGCCACAACTCGAACCTGGGCCGCTGTTGCGGTAATCTGCTTGAATTTCGCGAAACCAGGAATTTCGCAAAAGAGGCTTTATGCGTACGGCGTTGATTATTATTGGTCTGTGGCTGCTGCTGAACGTGCTGTTTGTCGTGGCCGTGATGCCGCCGCGCAAGCCGCGGAAGCACGGCTCGCCGGGCGCTCCGGATGGCACGCTCGCGCCCGCGACGATCGACAAGGAAGCGCATCCGTTCGAAGCCGAGGAGGAAAAGACCTCGCTCGGCCTCATCATCATGTCGGTCGGGATGGGCGCCTTTTTCGTGCTGGTGCCCCCGATCGCCGAGGCCTTCGACGCCATCAAACGCTTCTTCAACAAGAAGCCGCCGGTCGTTTGATCGGCTTGTGACCCGTATGAGCGGGGACGCTAGAGCCTTATCGGTTCTGATTGAATCAGAACCGGGCTCTAATCTTTTGTTTTGACGCGTTTTCTTCACGCGAACCGGTATCCACTTCGCTCGAAAACGCTCTAATTTTCCGGCGATTTGTGCACATCGATGCTGTGCTTGATGAAGCCCACGACCAGAGTGAGGCAAGCACCCGCAGCTATTCCGGTGAGTGCCTGCAGCATGAAATTCTCGGGCGGTCGCAGTTCATTCAGGCTGCCATTGGCCGTGACCACCGTGGCGGCCAGCGATTGCAGGAAATAGCCGCTGAAGGCGCCGGCGATCAGGCCGGTGAGGGTGTGGCCGAAAAATCCGAAGCTGTGTTCCCTGGCGAGGGTCGCCGCAAAATGCGCGCCGAGAATGCCGGTTATGATCTGAATCACCAGATTGCTTGTCGTCCAGATCATCTCCCACCCCCCTGTTGATTTTCTGGATCGGCCTTTTGTTTTATTCAGTGCCCATCGGGCGTCTGCACGCCGTACCATTTATCGCGCACCTGGTGATAATGCACGCTCGGGTCATAGGCTGATGTCGCAAGATGAAGCACCTGCGGTGACAACCGGCCGACCGCGCTCAGCACCGCATAGGAAGCGACCACGCGGTCGTGCTGCGCGGTCACCAGCGCGACGCGGGCATTGACCAGCGCCTGCTGGGCATTGAGCACGTCGAGCGTGATGCGTTGTCCGGCCCGGGCCTCGTCGCGTACGCCATTGAGCGCCACCTCGGATGCGGTCACCTGCGCCTGCGCCGACTCCACCTGCGCCTTGCCTGCCACCAATTGCCCCCAGGCGGTAACGACGTTGGCGCGGGTCTGGTCGCGAACCACATCGAGATTATAGCGCTGCTGCGCCAATGTCTCCTCCGACTGGCGGATCAGCGAATATTCGGCGCCGCCCTGATAGACCGGGACATTCAGTTGCGCGGTCGCCGCGGCGCCGAAGGTCCGGTAAATCACGAGCTGCTGTTCATAGGATTGCTGCGCGGCGGCCTGCAACGTGACGGTCGGCAGCAACGCGCCCTCGGCGATCTTGATCTGCAAATAGTTGACGTCGATGCCGAACGTCGCCGCCGTCACGTTCGGATTTTGCACCAGACCGAGCGTGACCGCGGCGGGTAGCGTCGCGGGCAGGAAGCGATCGATAGGCGAGCCCGGCGCGAGCTGCTTCGGTTCTTCGCCGATGATGCGGCGGTAATTCGAGGCTGTTGTCGTCAGATTGGCTTCGGCGGTCAGTTGTTGCGTCTTGCCGGCCGCGAGCTGCGCCTCGGCCTCGGCCACATCGGTGCGCGTCAGCTCGCCGAATTGATAGCGGGCGCGGGTTGTCACCAGCGTCTCTTCGAGCACTTTGGTGTTGTTGCGCTGAACCTCGACGATCGCGGCGTCGCGCAGATAATCCATGTAGATGGTCGCGGCCGACAGCAGCACGCTCTGTTCGAGCAGCCGCAGCGCCTCGCGCGCGCCGGAGACCTGGCCCTCGGCGGCGCGGGTCTTGTTGGCGGTTTGACCGCCATTGTAGAGCGTCTGCGTGACCGTGACGCCGGCGCTGCGCGGTGGCTCGACGCCATGGAATTCGCCGCCGAAAAATGGCGAGGCCCCGTACGAGTCGGTGTATTGAACGCCGGCACTGGCGGTGAGTGCGGCCTGGGGGCGGTAGCCCGCCAGCGCCTGCGGTACGTTTTCGTCGATCGAGCGGACCTGCGCGCGCTGTGCGTTGAGTTGCGGATTGCCCTGATAGGCGCGCACCAGAGCGGCCTCGATCGTCTCGGCCAGCGCAGGCGCCGGGCCCGCGAAAGCCATCAGCAAAACCGTCGCCGCAACCGCGTGAAAACGTCTCACACCCATGAACGCGCCGTCTATGTGCACCGCTCAGCGGCAGTGCACCCTGTCAGATAAAGCCCGAAGATAATCCCCGCGAAGACGCTAACCGTGCTGTTGCTCCAAATCAATAGCGACTAGCGGATCATCAGCCGGGGCAAGGGGTTGCATGGCGGGAACAAATGAAATGCCACTGCATTGTCTGAACACTGATTGATCAAATGGAGGTTACCATGACTTTCGGAAAAGGCGTGTTGCTTTGGCTGATTGGAATCCCGCTGCCGATCATTCTCCTGCTCGCTGTGTTCATGCACCATTGAGGGCAATCCATGGTGCTTCGCGACGACGTCGATATTTCAAGGGTTAATTGGGCCAATCAGGCGCGGCTGACGCGTCGTTATGCCGAAAGCCTGCCGCACGGCTGGCGGCGAAATGCCGAGATAGACCGGGCGTTGGCGTGCGAAGCGATCGCCCACAGCCGCGATTTGTTGCTGCATGTTGCTGGAAGCGGAGCGGCTTGATTGTAAGTTTGTGTTCCCGGTCCTTTTGGAAAATTAAGTTATTTTGATCGGATAGGCATGTCGTCCAGAAAATTACTTCAGCCTTCCGATCGCGCGTCTGTTCTGACCACACGGCAAACTCTCAAAATGGCGCGTTCCGCGCACGCCTTTGTGCGGGGCAGCACCGTTCAGTTCTATGAATGGCTTAAAGCGCAAAAGCGCGGGACCCTGCCGGAAGGACCGCCGGTGTGGATTTGCGGCGACTGCCATGCCGGCAACCTCGGGCCTGTCGCCGGCATCGATGGGCGCGTCGCGGTCCAGATTCGCGATCTCGATCAGACGGTGATCGGAAATCCCGCGCATGACATTATCCGTCTGGCCTTGTCGCTTGCGACCGCCTCCCGAGGCTCCGACTTGCCGGGGGTGACCACGGCTCGCATTCTGGAGCAGGTGATCGAGGGCTACCGGGCGGCCTTGCGCCAGAATGCCGACACGATCGATGACGCGCCGCAATCGATTCAGGTTGTTGTCAGAAAGTCGATTGCGCGCTCGTGGAAACATCTGGCGAAAGAGCGCCTCGAAGACCGCAAGCCCACTATTCCGCTGGGAGCCAGGTTCTGGCCGCTTTCCGAGCCTGAGCAGAAAAAGATCGAGCAATTGTTCGAGAGTGCATCGTTGCACCGTCTGGCGACATCATTGCGGTCGCGCGAGGATGACGCGCCCGTCGAGGTTCTCGACGCGGCCTATTGGATGAAAGGGTGCAGCTCACTCGGGCTGCTTCGGTTCGCGGTCTTGCTCGGGATCGGCGAGGGCAAGAGGCGCGATTTCGCCTTGATGGATGTCAAGGAAGCCGTTCTGGCCGCGGCTCCCCGCTACGCCGGCGAGAAGATGCCGAAGGATAATGCCGTGCGCGTGGTCGAAGGCGCGAGACATCTTTCGCCGCAACTCGGAAACCGGATGATGTCAGGCCATCTGGCCAGGCGACCGGTCTTCATCCGCGAATTGCTACCACAGGATCTTAAAGTCGAGATCAGCCAATTGACCATCGAAGAGGCCATGAAGGCCGCGAGTTTCCTGGCCGGTGTGGTCGGCAAGGCCCATGCGCGTCAGATGGATAAATCGACGCGCGCTCGCTGGAGCAAGGAGCTCGAGCGTCATCGATCGAAGTCGCTGGATGCGCCGAGCTGGCTCTGGACCAGTGTGGTCAGCCTGATCGGCAAGCACGAAGTGGCGTATCTGGAACATTGCCGAAGATATGCCAGCCAGCCCGAGGCCGCATGAGCGTTCCGATTTTCGATTGGCGGCTGATTATTCGATGCGCGGAAAAACCAGGAACAAGATCGTAAGCGCTTGCGTTAATCCGTTGGACAGATCGAGGATTCAGGCGAACCTCGCAACGGAAAGAAAATCAATGTCAAAACCGACAGAAGAGCAGATCAGGGTTCGCGCGCATGAGCTTTGGGAACAGGCCGGAAAGCCTGAAGGACGCGAAGACGAATTCTGGCACCAGGCCGAAAAAGAACTGGCGCAGGGCGCCACGTCGGATGAAAAATCCACCACGTTCCTTGAATAATTTCGAGGGCCTGTTTTAGCCGCGTTTCGAGCCGTGACGCGTTGCAAAGGCATGCGTGATCTCGGCGCCCATCAATACGATCTGGGATGAATAATACACCCAGATCAGGAGCACGATGATGGAAGCGGCCGCCCCGTAGGTCGATTCCAGTCCCTGTCTTCCGATGTAAAAGCCGATCGCCAGTTTTCCGATCTCGAAGAAGATCGTGGTCAGGATCGCGCCGAGCCAGACATCGTACCAATCGATCGGTGTATCCGGCAGCCACTTGAACATCATCGCGAACAGGAGCGTGACGACAGCGAACGATACGATCAGGTTGGTCAAATGAAGCACACGCTCGTCGACATATCCGGCCGTGTACTTGCCGATCGCGGCAAGCGCCGTCGTCACCAGAAGCGAGATCAGCAGCAGGAAACCCAGCGCCAGCACGCCGGCAAAGGACAGGACATAACTGCGCATATAATACCAGAGGCCACTCCCGGGTGTTGCGTTGACCTCCCAGACGGTATTGAGCGCGTCTTTCAACTGCACCACGACGCCGATGGCCGCGAACAGCAGCGCGCCGGTTCCAAGGGTCGTTGCCAGAAGGCCGGCGTGGGGCCGGCTGGCATCGACCAGCATTGCCTGCACGGCCTTGGCGCCGGTTTCGCCGAGCAGGTCCTTGATGGACAGGGCGACCTGTCCGCTGACGGCGTCGCGTCCAAAGGCAAAACCGGCAATCGCGATCGCGATAACGACCAGAGGGCCGATCGAGAACACGGAGTAGTAGGCGAGCGCTGCGCCCTGGCGGGAATCCTTGTGGGCAGACCAATTCCCGGCCGCCTCCTTGATCACGTCCCACAGCACCGTCAGTCATCCTGATTGATAGCAGGCGAGGGAAGCCGGGGCGAATTGTCCCGGCTTCCGACTATTCAAAGCTCGTGTTCGGCTTCGACATTGACCACCGACTTGGCCAGTGTGGTCAAAGCCGCGTCCGTCGCCTTTTCTTCCTTCAGGGTCGCATCCAGCAGGGCGGCGGCGTCTTTCATGCCGAGCTCTTCGGCCCAGGTTCGCAGCGTGCCGTAGCGGGACATCTCGTAATGCTCCACGGCCTGGCCTGCAGCGAGCAAACCGGCATCCAGCGCGGGCATCCCCTTGTAGTCGGTCATGATCTCCGCGCCTTCCTTGGTGATGCCCATGATGGCGTCGCATGTCTTGGCGCGCGCGGGTTTGCCCAGGATCTTGAAGATGTCCTGAAGGCGCTTGACGTGCCCGCGGGTCTCGCGTTCGTGCTTGACGAAGGCGGCCTTCAATTCTTTCGAGTGCGCGGCCTTGGCCATTTTCGGCAAGGTCTTGAGGATCTTGTTTTCAGCGAAGTAAACGTCCTTGAGTGTGTCGTGAAACATGTCGCTCAGCAGCTTTGGCTTTTTGGCCATGATGGGCTCCCTGAATTTACAATGATCAAACCGAATGGAAGGACCTGACTATCAAGCGTCCAACGCGCAATGCGTTCCTGATGGATGGAAAAACGATCAGCGACGGATTGTCTCGCAAAAAAATCCCCCGCCGAAGCGAGGGATTTTGTCTGATGGCTGGTTTAACGCAGCAGCAGGATCAGGATGATGAGCGGAATCGGAATTCCAACGAGCCATAGCAGAATGGGCATGTGACGTTCCTTTCAGGAATGAGTGTTGGTTTGATAATCCTCAACGGCGAGCTTTGTTTCCCCATGTGCCTGTTCCCCATGTGCCGTCGCGAAGGCCACCGCCTTCGGTGGCGGCGAGACTGGCGCAGAAGGCTCCGAGCAACAGCGACGCGGTGAGCCAGAATGCGAGTTGCGCGGTGGCCTTGCGGGCGGCATCGAGGTCGGTCTTGGCCTGGGTGACGACTTCATTGACGCGCTTGTCGGCATCGGCCTGGCTGAGACCTGTGCGTGCGGCAACAACCTTGGCGACGTATTCGCGATCGGTCGACTTCAATTCGCCGCCATTGCGGAAGCTCGATGTGAACAATCGAAGCAGTTCACCGCGGGTCTCATTGCCGTTCCCTGCATTCTGCGAAGACGGGTTGTCCGAGCGAAGCAGCGTATCGACATAGCCATCCATCGGGCCGCTGCGGCTGGCCGCTGCCGCGCCTTGCGTTGCGCCGGACGCGCCGCCGCTGATCAGGCTGCCGGCCGGCGAGGCCAGCAACACAGCGCCAAGCACCGCTGCCAGCGCCCAGGCGATAAACCCATGCGCGGTGTCGCGGAAATACACTTCATCGCTGTGCACGCCGGTCCATCGCGTCCGCAGCCGGCCGGCGAGATAGCCGCCGATCGACGACGACAGCATCGCGATCACCAACAGATAGAGACCGGTGCCGATCTTGAAGGTCGTGGCCGACACGCCGGAGCCCGCCCATGGCGAAACCACCGAAAGCCCGAGCCCTAGGCCGAACGCGAGCAAGACAAACGTCAGCGCGCAGGAAACAACGGCGCCGGCGGTGACCGCGGGCCATGAAACGCCGGCAACAGAGGGCTCACCGGTGTCTACTCCCGGCTGAACAATAACGGTATCGATCATGGCGTTCTTCTCCCGCGCCGCTTTGCGGCACAAAATGTTTCTGGTGCCGAATTAATATGCAGGGGAACCGATGGTTCCATTTGAGGCGCGCGATTTCTTCAAGGGAAGAATAAGAGATGACGCGCGCGCAGACTCGCAGTGACCGCCGCGGCCATTCAACTGCACGCGCAACGCGTCGCGCCCTGCCGCCCGATTATCCAGACGGCAAGCCGTACGATCTGCCTGTGATTTATTTCGGCTTTATTGCGAACAGCAGCAGCGATCGTTCGGTGACCTGATATTGGCTTCCGAACGAAAATTCGGTTTCCAAAGCCGCATCAGGCATGTTGGTATCGATCAACAGCGACCAGCCTTCACCGGCCTCGCATTTCGGGAAGGTGAAATCGACGAGCCCTTCATAGCTGTTCATGACAATCAGGACGGTCTTGTCGTCACTCCGCCGCTTGATTCCGGTCTTCTGGGTACGGCCATCCACCATCATGCCGAAGCATTTCATCGACGCGTCTTTCCAGTTTGCGTCTTGCATCTCGTTGCCATTGGCATTGATCCAGGTCACGTCCTTGAGGTCGAGCGCCTCGTCGCGCTGACCGGTGAGGAAACGGCTGCGGCGCAGTGCTGGATAAGACCGGCGCAGCTCGATCAGGCGTTTCGTGAAAGCAAGCAGGTCGTTGGCGTCCTCGCCGAGATTCCAGTCGAACCACGAGATGTCGCTATCCTGGCAATAGGCGTTGTTGTTGCCCTTCTGGGTGCGGCCGAATTCGTCGCCGCCGAGCAGCATCGGAGTGCCCTGCGAAAACATCAGCGTGGCAAGCATGTTTCGCTTCTGGCGGTTTCGAAGCGCAATGATCGCCTTGTCGTCGGTCGGGCCTTCGGCGCCGCAATTCCAGGAGCGGTTACTGGAACTGCCGTCGCGATTGTCCTCGCCATTGGCCTCGTTGTGCTTGTCGTTGTAGCTGGCCCAATCGTTCAGCGTGAAGCCGTCATGCGCGGTGACGAAGTTGACGCTGGCCCAGGCGCGGCGTCCGCCATGGCTGAACAGGTCGCTGGATGCGCACAGCCGCGGCGTCAATTCCGCAACGGTGGCCTCGGTGCGCCAGAAATCCCGAACCACGTCGCGAAATTTGTCGTTCCATTCCGCCCAGCCGGGCGGAAAGCCGCCGACCTGATATCCGCCGGGTCCGCAGTCCCAGGGCTCAGCGATCAATTTGACCTGGGTCAACACGGGATCCTGATCGACCGCCTTGAGAAATCCGCTCTGCTCGTCGAAGCCATGGACTTCGCGCGCCAGAATAGTCCCGAGGTCGAAACGGAAGCCGTCGATATGCATGTGTTCGGACCAGTAGCGCAGGCTGTCCGTGACCATCTGGATCACGCGGGGATGCGACAGGTTCACCGTGTTGCCGGTGCCGGTGTCGTTGATGTACCGGCGCTGGTCGGCGGGAAGCCGGTAGTAGCTGGCATTGTCGATGCCCTTGAACGACAGCGTCGGCCCGAGTTCGTTGCCCTCCGCGGTGTGGTTGTAGACGACATCGAGAATGACCTCGAGGTTGGCGGCGTGCAGGCGGGCCACCATCTCCTTGAACTCGCGCAGGCTGTTGGGGACATCGGAGGCATAACGCGGGTCCGGTGCGAAGAAGCCGATGGTGTTGTAGCCCCAATAATTGGTGAGCTTCTTTTCCAGCAGATTGCTGTCATTGATGAAAGTGTGGATGGGCAACAGCTCGACCGACGTCACGCCGAGCGCGGTGAGGTAGTCGACCATCGGCTGGCTGCCGAAACCGGCATAGGTGCCGCGCAGCTTTTCCGGGACGCCTTGATGCTGTTTGGTGAAGCCCTTGACGTGGACCTCGTAGACGATGGTCTGATCCCACGGCACCATCTGCCGGCCCGCTTCGCCCGTCCAGTCGAAATCCGGGTCCACGATCACGCATTTCGGCATGAACGGCGCGCTATCGCGCTCGTCGAAGGTCAGATCGTCGCCAGTCTCCATCTTGTAGCCGAAAACGGCCGGGTCCCATTTCAGCGAACCTGCATGGGCGCGCGCATAGGGATCGAGCAGCAGCTTGTTCGGATTGAAACGGTGCCCGTTGTTCGGATCATAGGGGCCATGGACCCGGTAGCCATAAAACGTGCCCGGCCCGACATCCGGCAAATAGCCGTGAAAAACCTCGTCGGTATATTCGGGGAGTTCGATGCGGCTGAGTTCGCGCTCGCCGGTCTCATCGAACAAGCAGACCTCTACCTTGGTCGCGTTGGCCGAAAACAGTGCGAAGTTGGTACCTTTGCCGTCCCAGTGAGCCCCGAGAGGATTAGGCAGACCTTCTTCGATTGATTTGACCGGCATAAGCCCCCCGATATCGCTTTGCGCCCGATGCGCGCACGATAACAACAATGGAACCGGATTGTTGCACTGCGTTGACGAATTTAACGCTTCGGTAACCCAACTTCAAAACGGTTCTTCCATCCCGGCCCTTTATGTATCCCACCCGGGAGAGAGGCGATGCGGGAGAAACCTTCCGAAGCGAATGGCAGCCGCGTGAGCGGCCGCTGGGCGTTGGATTGGCGCAATCCGCTCAATTGGCTGATCCTCGGCGGCTTCATGCTGATCGCGTCGATCATCGCCGGCACCGCCACCGTCGTGCTGGATTTTCGCGAACGCGCGCTCAACAACAGCGAGCGCGAGCTGGAAAATACGGCATTGCTGCTCGCGCGTCATTTCGACCGGGAGCTCAGCGATTTTGAGTCCATCCAGAGAAGTCTGGTGCTGCGCATAGGCAGCATGGGGATCACATCTCCAGCGGAATTCAAGCGCCAGGTCTCGACCGAGGAGTTTCATGCCGTTCTGGAGCCGGTTGCCGGCTCGCTGACGGATGTCGCGGGAGTCAACATATTCGACGACAACGGTCAACTGATCAACTCGTCCAGATTCTGGCCGGTACCTGATCTCAATGTAGCGGATCGGAGCTATTACAGGGATTTCGTCACCAATGACCACTCGCCGTTGGTGCTGCTCACCCCGGTTCGCAGTCATCTGACCGAGCTATGGACCATTGTCGTTTCCCGCAAAATCGTTGGACCGGACGGACGGTTTCTCGGGGTTATCACGCGCGGCGTATCGCCGGCCAATCTGGAGAGTTTCTTCGAGTCCATTACACTTGGAATGGGTTCCACCATTTCGCTGTATCATCGCGACGCTACCTTGCTGGCGCGATATCCTCACGTCGAGGAGATGATCGGGCGGAATTTCCGGGACGTGCCAATCCAGCAGGTTCTGTCCACGGCGAACCATGGGACGATGCGGTGGGTCAGTCCCATCGACGGCGAAGATCGGCTGACGTCGGCACGTTCCTTGAGTGATTTTCCGCTTTCCATTGTCACGACAACGACGGTCGCAACGGCGCTGGCCGATTGGCGGGCGCAAACCCGGTCGCTGATTATCGCCGCCGGGCTGGCCACGCTCGTCATTGCCTTTACGTTGTTCGTCATCGCACGAAAGTTGTTTCAGCAGCACGAGGAATCCCAGCGAAGGCTGGCGCTGGAAAAAGAGCGCCTCGATACCGCCGTCAACAACATGACGCAGGGGCTGCTGCTCTATGACAAAGACGCGCGGATTGTTCTGTGTAACCAGCGTTATCTGGACATGTATAATCTGTCCGCCGACGTGGTGAAGCCGGGTTGGCATTTCCGCGATCTCATTGCGCACCGGAAGGAAAACGGTTCATTCCTCGGCGATCCCGATGCGTTTTGCGCCAAGGTGCTGCGCAACGTGGCGCAGAAACGCATGACCCAAAGTATCATGGAAACCCAGGACGGCCGCTCCATCCTGCTCGTGAATCAGCCGCTGGCCAATGGCGGATGGGTTGCCACGCAGGAGGACATCACGGAGCGCGCGCGCGCCGAGCAGAAGATTGCGCATCTGGCACATTACGACGCGCTGACCGATCTGCCCAATCGCGTGTTGTTCCGCGAGCAGTTGGAACAGGAATTGGAGTGCGCCAGGCCGGGCGAGCAATTGGCCGTGCTCTATATCGACATCGACGAATTCAAGAGCGTCAACGATTCGCTGGGCCACCCTGTGGGCGATGAGTTGCTGAAAGCCGTGGCGTGCCGCTTGCGGGCTTGCGTCAGGGAGAGGGACTTTGTCGCCCGGCTCGGCGGCGACGAATTCGCCATCGTTCAGATGGGCGTCAAGCAGCCAGGCGATGTGCTGGATCTGGTCAAGCGGTTTTACGACTCCATTCGCGAACCCTATGAATGTCTGGGGCATCAGATCAGGACCGACGCCAGCATCGGCATTGCGATGGCGCCGGATGACGGAACCGGTCTGGACCAGTTGTTGAAAAGCGCCGATCTGGCCATGTACGGCGCCAAGGCCGACGGGCGCCGAACCCATCGCTTTTTCGAGCCGCAGATGGATGCGCGCGTCAAGGCGCGGCGCACGCTCGAACTCGATCTGCGTCAGGCCATCGCCGAAGCGGCTTTTGAGCTGCGGTATCAACCCGTCGTCGATCTCGCCAGCAACGAGATCGTCGGCTGTGAGGCCCTGCTGCGCTGGCACCATCCCGCGCGCGGGATGATCTCTCCGGCCGACTTCATCCCGATCGCCGAGGAAACCGGCCTGATCTGCGAAATCGGCGATTGGGTGCTCACGACAGCCTGTGCGGAGGCCGCCAACTGGCCTGCGGGCATCAAGCTCGCGGTCAACGTTTCGCCGGTCCAGTTCAAGAGCCATGCGTTCTCATTGAAGGTCGCCAATGCGCTGGCGGTGTCGGGCCTGTCGGCCAGCCGGCTGGAACTGGAGATTACCGAAGCGGTGCTGATCCGCGACGACGAGGCCGCGCGCGTCATGCTGCAGCACCTGCGGGCCATCGGCGTGCGGATCGCGCTGGACGATTTCGGAACGGGGTATTCCTCGCTGAGCTATCTCAAGCGGTTTCCGTTCGACAAGATCAAGATCGATCGCTCCTTCGTCAACGATCTCGCCGATGCGGAAGGCTCGTCCTCCATCGTTCAGGCGGTCATCAACATCGCGAAGTCGAGAAACATGACGACGACCGCCGAGGGCGTCGAGACCGAACAGCAAAAACAGTTGCTTGCCAGTCTCGGTTGCACGGAAATGCAGGGCTTTTTGTTCAGCCAGGCGCGGTCGGTCAAGGAAATCAGGGCGATGCTGTCAAAGGGCAAGCGCACCGCGGCGGCGTGAGGTTCTTACCTGCTCTCCAGGGCAGAGGGCTATCGCATATGACTTTTCCGCCGCGGTAATCGCCTGGGGCCTCATGGTTCGAGACGCCTCGAAGACGAGGCTCCTCACCATGAGGGTTTAAGATTTAGCCGCGCGGAAAGCCCTCATCCTGAGGGGACGCCGCAGGCGGCCGTCTCGAAGGATGGCCGCACAAAGACTGCGGGCCCAGCCTCTTTCTTCTTAATGCGATAGCCCTTGCCACCCAAGGGAGGGTAAGAAGCTGCATCGCGTTTCCCGATCTTGTGCTACCCCCTATGACCAATACGCCGTTTTGGAACCATTTCGCGCCGGATCAGTTTGGGTAGCGCGGGAGTACGCATGGCTGGCAGCAAAAAAGACGAGCGAATTCTGTATGAGAGCGAACGTAATTTTCGCCTCCTCGTCGAAGGCATCACCGACTACGCCATCTATATGCTGAGCCCGGAGGGCCACGTCAGCAACTGGAACAAGGGCGCCGAACGCATCAAGGGTTATAAAGCCCGGGAGATCGTCGGGAAGCATTTTTCGACATTCTATACGCCCGAGGACCAGGCCGCCGATCTTCCACAAAAGGCGCTGGCAACAGCCCGGAAGGAAAAGCGTTTCCTCGCCGAAGGCTGGCGGGTTCGCAAGGACGGCACGCGGTTTTTCGCCTCCGTCGTCATCGATCCGATCTACGAGAAGCGCAAGCTGATCGGCTTTGCCAAGATCACCCGCGATATCACCGAGCGCCAGAAGGCGCTTGCCGAGCTGTCGAAAAGCCAGGGCCAGTTCAAGACGCTGGTTGGCGGCGTGACCGATTACGCGCTTTACATGCTCGATCCGGACGGCATCGTTTCAAACTGGAACGTCGGTGGCGAGCGCATCAAGGGCTATACGGCTGCGGAAATCGTCGGCCAGCATTTTTCGCGCTTCTACACCCCGCTCGACCAGGCCGCGGGAAAACCCGCGCGCGCGTTGAAAATTGCGCTGGAAAGCGGACATTACGAAGAGGACGGCTGGCGTGTTCGTAAAGACGGTTCGTTTTTCTGGGCCAGCGTCGTCATCGATCCCATTCGCGACGATACTGGAGCGCTGATCGGCTTTGCCAAGATCACCCGCGACATCACCGAACGGAAAGAGGCGCAGGAAAAGCTGTTTGCGATGCAACGCCAGCTCGCCGAATCGCAGAAATTCGATGCGCTCGGCCAGTTGACGGGCGGCGTCGCCCACGATTTCAACAATCTGCTGATGATCATTTCCGGCAGCCTTCACGCGATCCGCAAGGACATCACGAGCGAAAAGGCACTGAAGGCGCTACAATCGATCGACGGCGCTTCGCAACGCGCGGCATCGCTGACCCGCCAATTGCTCACCTTTGCCCGGCGGCAAAGCCTGCAACCGCAATCCATCAGACTCTCGGAGCGGCTCGACGTGCTCCGCGATGTCCTCAATAGCGGGTTGGGAAGCACGGTCTCATTGATGATCGACGTCGCCGACGATGTCTGGAACGTTGTGGTCGATCCCAACGAGTTCGAGACCGCGCTCGTGAACCTCGTCATCAATGCGCGCGATGCGATGCCTGAAGGCGGCTCGGTGGTAATCAGCGCCCGGAATGATCCGGAAAAGGATCAAGTCGCCGTATCGGTGGCGGATACCGGTGTCGGAATTCCGGACGATATCGCCACGAAGGTGTTCGATCCGTTCTTCACGACCAAGGCGGTCGGGAAGGGCACCGGTCTTGGCCTGTCCCAGGTGCACGGCTTCGCGCATCAGGCCGGAGGCACCGTCGGACTCAAGAGCATCCTGGGCGAGGGCACCACCATAACCATGTGCCTGCCGAAAGCGGCGGCGGAACTGACACCCGAGCAGAAGCAGGTCTCATTGAAGGGCAGCGGGACGGTATTGCTGGTCGAAGACAATCCCGAAGTGGCCACTGCGAGCACCGGCCTGCTCGAACAGCTCGGCTACCATGTCCGCTGGGCCGCCGACGCGTCGGCAGCGCTGGCGGAGCTGGAACGGGACGGCATCGACATCGTGTTCAGCGATGTCGTGATGCCGGGGAAGATGGACGGCATTGGTCTTGCCAAAACCATCCGCGCGAAGAACCCCAAAATTCCGATCCTGCTGGTCACGGGATATAGCTCCTCGACAGCCGAGATCGGCGCGCAGTTTCCGATCCTGCGCAAGCCGTATCAATTGCATGAGCTGAGCCGCGAACTGCAGAAACTGGCTTTGTGAGGTTAAACGTCAGTCCGCGCCCGCAGGCTCGAACGTCCGCACCACTTCGTATATCCCAGGGTCAAACGTCGCGATCGTCAGCGCCTCTTGTAAAAACGGCAACGGTGCAGGATCGGCCCGCATCGCCTGATACGCCTCAATGCTTTGCCACTGCGCATACATCGTCACTTTCGTGCCATCCATGCTGCGATGCAGGCTGGCTGAAACGAAGCCCGGCGCCTGACGCACCGAAACCTCGGTGGCTTCGATCAGAAGCTCAACCAGCCGCTGCTGGTTCGCAGGCTCAACCGTGAACACATTAATCAGGGTGATCACGTCGTTTGTCGTCGAAATCCGGGTCATGTCGCCTTCTCTTCTATTGGAAGAGAGGGATATAGGATCGGAAAGTGCATATGCGAAGTGCGCGGCGGTCCCTGATGGGATTTTACCCGACGGGCAAATCAAGCGCGCATCCACCAAATCAGAGTCCAGCCCCCCTTGGTGAAAATATTCTGATTTTCAGAAATGGCAAATCAGTCTATATCCATCGCCATCCCGCCTCACAAGAGGGGCGCTTCGCGGTCGTCACGGACGTTGGGTGCGGGATGCGATGGACGCGGATGGTGCTGTTGACGAGAGCACTTGGCGCGGACGGCGAAGTCGTATGGTCCTGACACCCCGACGCTGGTGTCAAGTTCTTGAGAAGCAAGCTTCTCAGGGGCGACGGTGGCAAGAGAGCCCGGTCGCCGGGGAGAGCGCGAAATAAGCCGTTAAAACCATTGCGCGGGGAAAGCCGGATGTTGCCGGTGAACTCGTGGTGACTAACGCGCGTGTTTACTACCCACACCACGCGCGGCTGCGGGTGCATCGGACACCCGGCTTTCCCCGCGCCCTCTGTCTTTCGAGGGCCAAAATTCCTGGCATCACTCGGACGCATCGCGCCGCGGGAGTGTGGAGGTGTGTCTCAACGTCATTGCGAGCGAAGCGACGAAGCAATCCATCTTGGGGCATGTGTTGCGCTATGGATTGCTTCGCTTCGCTCGCAATGACGGTCCTTCTTCTCCCCTCCCTCCGCGCGCGTCAGCGCGTGGCGGGGAGGGGCCGGGGGTGGGGGGTCTATCGGCAAATTCGCTGACAGCGGCATTCGCGGCGCCACCCCCCACCCTTGATCCCTCCCCGCCGCTTCGCGGGAGGAGGGAAAGCAGGATAGCGTCCGGCTCTTGGGCGCTGATTAGGTCAGCCCGGCTGACTATCTTTTGGCATTGCGGCGGGCTGGTTTTCTCGTTTAGAACGGTCGGGCAGGCCTCTCCGGGCAACCAACCGTCAACGGTTTTGCCCCAGGATATGGTCTCAAAGGGTCTGGCAATGCTGATTCGCAGCGAAAAGTATGGAGTTCGGGGTGGAGCGGCCAGTGCCGTGCGTACCCCCGCGATTCCGGCTGCGTCCATGCCCACCCTGCTTATTGGCGGGCTTCTGCTTCTTATCGGCCCCTGAGGGCCGTCTGGGCGGTTGCGCCTGGGCACTCAGGGGTTGCGCGAGATCACCAGACCCCTTCAGCGCTCGGAACACAGCGCACTGCTTAAAGGAATTTTCGTCATGACCACCGTGAACAAGTCCGACAAGGACCGCGTCGTTATATTCGACACCACCCTGCGCGACGGCGAGCAATGCCCCGGCGCCACCATGACCTTCGAGGAAAAGCTCGAGGTCGCCGAGATGCTCGACGATATGGGCGTCGATATCATCGAAGCCGGCTTTCCCATCACCTCCGAAGGCGATTTTCAAGCGGTCAGCGAGATCGCCCGGCGCTCGAAGAATTCGGTCATCGCGGGCCTCGCGCGCGCCCATCCCAAGGACATCGACCGCTGCGCGGAAGCCGTGAAATTCGCCAAACGCGGCCGCGTCCACACTGTCATCGCGACCTCGCCGCTGCACATGCGCGTCAAGCTCAACATGACGCCGGAGCAGGTGATCGAAACTTCAGTTACCAACGTCACCCGTGCGCGCAACCAGATCGACGATGTCGAATGGTCGGCCGAGGACGGCACCCGCAGCGAAATGGAGTTCCTGTGCCGCGTGGTCGAGGCCGTGATCAAGGCCGGCGCCACCACGGTGAACATCCCCGACACCGTCGGCTATACCGTGCCGGAGGAATACACGCATTTCATGCGCACGCTGATCGAGCGGGTGCCGAACTCCGACAAGGCGGTATTTTCAGTCCATTGCCATAACGATCTCGGCATGGCGGTGGCGAATTCGCTGGCCGGCCTCGCCGGCGGCGCGCGGCAGATCGAATGTACCGTTAACGGCATTGGCGAGCGGGCAGGCAATGCCGCGCTCGAGGAAGTCGTGATGGCGATCAATATCCGCAACGACAGGTTTCCGTACTGGAACAAGATCGACACCACGATGCTGACCCGGGCCTCCAAGCTGGTCTCGGCGGCGACCTCGTTCCCGGTGCAGTACAACAAGGCGATCGTCGGCCGGAACGCCTTCGCCCATGAAAGCGGTATCCATCAGGACGGCGTGCTCAAGGATGCCTCGACCTATGAGATCATGCGGCCGGAGATGGTCGGCCTGAAGAAGTCCTCGCTGGTGCTCGGCAAGCATTCCGGACGTCACGCGTTTATCCATAAGCTGGAGGAGATGGGCTACAAGCTCGGCGCCAACCAGATGCAGGATGCGTTCGACCGGATGAAGGAACTGGCCGACCGCAAGAAGGATATTTACGACGAGGATATCGAGGCGCTGGTGGATCAGGAGATCGCCGCCGCCCATGACCGGATCAAGCTGACCTCGCTGACCGTGATCGCGGGCACCCATGGACCGCAGCGTGCGACCATGAAGCTCGATGTCGACGGCCAGATCAAGATCGAGGAAGCCGAAGGCAATGGCCCGGTCGATGCGGTGTTCAACTGCATCAAGGCGCTGGTGCCGCATGACGCCAAGCTGGAACTCTACCAGGTCCATGCCGTCACCGAGGGCACCGACGCGCAGGCCGAAGTGTCGGTGCGGCTGGCCCATGAGGGCCGCTCGATGACCTCCAAGGCGTCCGACCCGGATACCTTGGTGGCCTCGGCCAAGGCCTATCTCGGCGCCCTCAACAAGATCGTCATGAAGCGCCAGCGGGACGTGCCGGCCGCGGCGGCGAGCTGAGCATCCACTGATGTCATTCCGGGGCGATGCGAAGCATCGAACCCGGAATCTCGAGATTCCGGGTTCGCGCTAACGCGCGCCCCGGAATGACGGCTGAGGAAAACAAGAAGGTGCGTCCGCGTTTTCGCACTGCAGCAATTTTCGCCCAAAGACCCTTTCCAAACGCCCCCTGCTAACGGGCAATGGCCTTTCGCCGGGCTTCTCTCTATACGTTCGGCTGGCATACAAGGCTTCCGGAGCCGCGCACGGCGCGCGCTCCGTAAAAAGGCAGCGGGAGGGGATACATGCGTAAATTGATCTTGGCGGCGGCATCGGTCGCGGCATTGGTTGGGGTAGCGGTTTTGGCCGGGCCGGCCTCGGCGCAAGCGCCGATCATCATCAAATTCAGCCACGTCGTGGCATCGAACACGCCCAAGGGCGCGGCGGCCGAGAAATTCAAGGAGCTCGCCGAGAAATACACCGCCGGCAAGGTCAAGGTCGAAGTCTATCCGAACTCGACGCTCTACAAGGACAAGGAAGAGCTGGAAGCGTTGCAGCTCGGCGCGGTCCAGATGCTGGCGCCCTCGAATTCCAAGTTCGGCCCGATCGGCGTGCGGGAATTCGAGGTGTTCGATCTTCCCTACATCCTTCCCGATCTCGCCACCTTGCGCAAAGTCACCGACGGACCGCTCGGCGCGAGACTCCTGAAGAAGCTCGATCCCAAGGGCATGACCGGTCTGGCTTACTGGGACAATGGCTTCAAGGAAATGACCGCCAACAAGAAGCTGATCGCGCCCGCCGACTACAAGGGTGTGAAATTCCGCATCCAGTCGTCGAAGGTGCTGGAAGCGCAATTCCGCTCGCTCGGCGCGATCCCGCAGGTGATGGCGTTCGGCGAGGTCTATCAGGCGCTGCAGACCGGCGTGGTCGACGGCCAGGAGAACACCACCTCCAACGTCTATTCCCAGAAGATGCACGAGGTGCAGAAGTACATGACCATGACCAACCATGGCTACATCGGCTATGTCGTGGTCGTGAACAAGAAGTTCTGGGACGGTCTGCCCGCCGATATTCGCGAGCAGCTTGAAAAGGCGATGAAGGAAGCCACCGCCTACGGCAACAACCAGTCGGCCAAGGAAAACGACGACGCGCTGGCGGAGATCATCAAGACCGGCAAGACCGAGATCATCAAGCTGACGCCGGAGCAGGACAAGGCGATGCGTGAAGCGATGGATCCGGTCTACAAGGACGTTGCGACCCGGGTCGGCCAGCCCCTGATCGATGAATTCATCAAGGAAACCGGTGGCGTCACCCACTGAGGAAAAATACCGGCGAGCTCTCGCGATAAAACGCGAGAGCTCGTTTTTGTAAGTGAATATTGAATAATGACGACGCGCCGGGGTTGGGGCGCATGTGGGGGTGGGATGCTTCGTATCCTTGATAGGCTCGAGGAAATTCTGATCAGTTCGCTGATGGCGGCGGCGACGCTTCTGATCTTTCTGTCGGTGGTACACCGGTTCGGCACCGGCGTGCCGTTGCTGTATCCCTATCTGATAGGCATCCACATCTCCTGGGCGCAGGAGCTGTGCATCTACATGTTCATCTGGATGGCGAAGTTCGGCGCGGCTTACGGCGTGCGCACCGGCATCCATGTCGGCGTCGACGTGCTGATCAAGCGGCTCAATCCGGAATGGCAGAAGGGCGTCATCCTGTTCGGCCTGCTCGGCGGCGCGCTGTTCACCGCGATCGTCGGCACCATGGGTGCGAAATTCGTTTACGAATTGATGAACACCGATCAGGTTTCGCCCGATCTCGAACTGCCAAGCTGGATCGTCTATGCCTGCATCCCGCTCGGCTCGTATCTGATGTGCTTCCGCTTCCTGCAGGTGTCCTGGCACTTCCTGAAAACCGGCGATCTGCCGCACCATGACGCGACCAATGTCGATGGCATCGAGGTCAGCCCCAAGGCGCCGGTCGCGCTGGGAGAAGCGTAATGAGCGCCGCGCTTATTTTCGGACTGCTGTTCGCCCTGATGCTGACGGGCATGCCGATCTCGATTTCGCTCGGCCTCACGGTGCTGACCTTCCTGTTCACGATGACGGAAGTGCCGATCGAAAGCGTCGGCCTGAAACTGTTCTCCGGCCTCGACAATTTCGGCATCATGGCGATTCCGTTCTTTATTCTGGCCGGCACCTTCCTGACCCGTGGCGGCGTGGCGCGGCGCATGATCGCCTTTACCACCTCGCTGGTCGGCCATCTGCCGGGCGGGCTTGGGCTCGCCGGCGTCGCGGCCTGCGCGATGTTCGCGGCGATTTCCGGCTCCAGCGTCGCCACGGTGGTGGCGATCGGCTCGATCATGATGCCGGCGATGGTCGAGCATGGTTATCCCAAGCGGTTCGGCGTCGGCGTGATCTCGACCTCAGGTGCGCTCGGCATCCTGGTGCCACCCTCGATCATTCTGGTTCTGTACGGCGTGTCGACCAATACCTCGATCGGCGCGCTGTTCATGGCCGGCATCGTGCCCGGCATCATGCTGGCGCTGATGCTCGCCGCCGTGACCTGGTTCATCGCCTGGCGCAACGGCTATCCGCGGATGCCGCGTGCAAGCCTGATGCAGCAATGGACCGCGTTTCGCGAGAGCATGTGGGGTCTGCTGCTGATCGGGATCGTGCTCGGCGGCATCTATGGCGGCATCTTCACGCCGACCGAGGCCGCTGCGGTCGCCGCGGTCTACGCCTTCTTCATCACGGTGTTCGTCTACAAGGAATTGAAGCTGCGCGAGGTCGGCAAGGTGTTGCTGCAGGCCGCGAGCATGAGCTCGATGCTGCTGTACATCATCACCAACGCGGTCCTGTTCTCGTTCCTGATGACGCACGAACAGATCCCGCAGGAGATGGCGGCCTGGATTATCGACAAGAATTTCAGCCTGTGGGCGTTCCTGCTGGTGGTCAACGTGTTGCTGCTGCTGGCCGGCAACGTGATGGATCCCTCGTCGATCCTGTTGATCATGGCGCCGATTCTTTTTCCGCTCGCGACCAAGATCGGCGTCAACCCGGTTCATCTCGGCGTATTGATGATCGTGAATACCGAAGTGGGGCTGTGCCATCCGCCGGTCGGCCTCAATCTCTATATCGCCAGCGGCATCGCCAAGATGGGCATCAGCGAAATCACCGTGGCGGTGCTGCCATGGCTGTGCGCGATGCTGGTGTTTCTCGGACTCATCACCTACATCCCCGAAATTTCGCTGTGGCTGCCGCGATTGCTCGGGATGATCTGATGCCAAATCTGGCGTTGCTATGATTTGAAATATTTGGAAGCATTTTAACCGATTACATCTTGGTAAAATCAGGCTCTGTTGCCAAACTGTAAGTTGATTGCCGGAGTGGCTGCGCTCATCTTCGGGCCGTCACCCAAGGGAGGTTGTTATGAAGAAGTTTTTTCTGGCCGGCATCGCGGCGCTCGCCATTGCCGGTTCAACCGTGGCTTATGCCCAGAACCGTCAGTGGTTTCATGAGCACATGCATGTGAGCCCCGAGGACCGGGCGGCGTTTGCCGATGCGCGGATCGCGGCGATTCATGCCGGGCTGAAGCTGACGGCGGATCAGGAAAAGCTGTGGCCGGCGGTCGAGAGCGCGGCGCGGGATTTCGCCAAGCTGCGGATCGACCGCGCCAATGCGCGGATGAACGCCAAGCCGGATGATCCGCAGAAGCCGGATGATCCGGTGGCGCGCCTGCGCCTGCGCGCCGACAATATGGCGGCGACGGCGGCCGCGATGAAGAAGATCGCGGATGCGGCCGATCCCCTCTACAAGACCCTCGATGAGGGCCAGAAGCGCCGGCTCGCCTTCCTGACCCATCGGGGAGGCCATCATGAGGGCTGGCGGCAGCGCGGCATGGATCGCGGCGGCGAGGACGGCGATCGTGGCTTTGGCCATGGTGATCGCGGCTCCGATCGCGGCTTCGGCGGCGGCCGGGACGGGGGCCGGGGCGGACCCGAGCGGCTTTAGGCCCAGCCTTTGTTGGCGGGGCCTGCCGGTCCCCTCAAAATCTTGCAGAAAGCCGCCGGATTCCGGCGGCTTTCTCGATATTTAGGCCCTGTATCGAGGGCCGGGAAAACCCTGTCGGTTTGCTGGACATCGCCAAATCGCTTTGCTAAACGACGCCCTCTTGCGAAGGCTTTTCCGGGCAAGTTCCGGGCGCATAGCTCAGTTGGTAGAGCAGATGACTCTTAATCATCGGGTCCCAGGTTCGAGCCCTGGTGCGCCCACCAAGCCTTTCAAGTAGTTAGCAAGCTGGAAGCCGCGCATAGCAGCCGCTCCGTGCCCTTGCCGTCCTTCTCGATCGCCGGCAGGAGCAGGAAGTCGAAATCGCGACCGGTCCTGGTTCATCTGACGAAAGCCGGTGCGCTGGCTAACACTTCGAAGAAGATTTTGCCGAGGTCGCGGACGAAGGTCGAACGATGCCCGCCATGCGTTCGAGCACGGCACAAACCGACGCCGTGTCAACTTCGCCATATCCCATCGAGCTTGCAGCGGCATAAAACGCATGCGTGGAGTCGAACAGTGGGGTCGGCGCTTTCAGAGTGCGGGCGAATGCCGTGATCACATCCATATCCTTGAACCACGTTTCAACCTGCATGGTTGGGGGCTCGTATTCATTTCGAGCCATCAGCGGCGCGCGCATTTCGAAAACGCGCGAGGAGCCTGCTCCTGCACCGACCACTTCTACCACCTGGTTGAGGTCGAGTCCGGCTTTCATGGCCAGTACCATCGCCTCTGCGGAAGCCACATTGTGGATCGCGACGAGATGGTTCGCGATGAATTTCAGCTTTGTTCCATTACCGAACGCGCCGAGGTGGAAGAACTTCTTCGCAAATTCACCAAACACTGGCTTACATCGATCAACCGTGGCGTCATCGCCGCTGGCATAGACGACGAGATCCCGGGTCTTGGCCTGGGCGCCGGTGCCGCTAAGCGGACAATCAATCAAGATAGAACCGGCTTTGGTGGCTTCATCGCGCAGGAGCGTTTTTTCGGCCAACGAGAAGGTTGAGAGTTCAACGATGGCGCAGCCTGGACTGACCGCGTCAACGATCTCGCCAACGACGGTCCGGGCGGCGCCGAAACTGGGAAGGCTTGTCAGTATGATCGATGATCCCGTCGCGAGCGACCGGATACTATCCGTCACTTCGATTCCATTTTCCGTGGCGCGCTGTCGCGCGGCCGGATCGATATCAAACCCCCGGACCGACCTTCCTGCCAATTTCAGGTTGTTGGCAATCGCTCCACCCATGATCCCGAGCCCAACGACAGCGATGGCTTCGCTCATTTTTCACCTCTTGCGTATGTGACCCCGGGTCCGAAGCCGCGGCATTTCAGACCTGTCAACCCTGCGGATGAAGTACAACGGCGTCCGACGCGCCTCTGATGCTCCAGCCTGTTACACGTCTCTCCAACAGGTTGGCGATCCAGTAGAGCGCCATTCCCATCAATCCCGTTACCAGGAGTGCGGCGAAGGCAAGTGCGACATCGAAGCGGGCCGTCGCAACCAGCATCAAGCTGCCGATGCCTTTATTGGCCGCGACAGTTTCCGCAAGGATCGAACCGACAAAGGCCACGGGCATCGCGATTTTTAGCGAGGCAAAGAAATACGGCATGGCGCGGGGCAAACCCACTTTGCGGACGATTTGCGCCGGTGAGGCGCCGAGAGCCCTGAGAACGTCCCTCAGTTCCGGCTCCGTCGTCGCAATGCCGGTGGCGACATTTACCAGAATAGGAAAGAACGAGATCAAAAACGCCGTTAGAACGGCCGGTACGGTACCGATGCCGAACCAGATCACGAGAAGCGGGACGATCGCAACTTTCGGAATAGCGTTAAACCCGATCAACGCCGGGTAAAAGGCTTCGTAGACCAGCGACGATGAACCGATCATAATTCCGGCGATCAATCCGAATGCGACGGCAAGTGCGAAACCGATGAGAGTGGTCATCAATGTCTGCAACGAGTTGTCGAGGATTCCGACCCTGAATTTCCAGCCGGCGGCAAAAATAGCGCTGGGCGCAGGCAACACAAACTGTGGAATGCCGAAACTACGAACCACGAGTTCCCATATTGCGAATATGGCCGCAATCACGATCCACGGCAGCAACCTGCGGCCGATCCCACGTCTGGCTTTGTTGGTCATGCGCTTGCTGGCCCGGCGATTTGGCGATTTTCCGGGCGCCCCGATGAGGTATGGCGCGCGGCGCCTATCTGTGCGCGAAGCTTCAGCACAATTTCGCTGATGGTCGGCTCGTAGATTTGCTCGGTGCGCCGCGGTCTGGGCACATCGACAGTGCATTCCGCGATAATCCGGCCGGGCCTTGAACTCATGACGACGACGCGGTCCGACAGGAAAGCGGCCTCACGCAGATCGTGCGTCACCAGGATGACTGTCGGCTTACGCTCTATCCATAGATCTTGAAGAACGAGCCAAAGCTCTTCCCGGGTGAACATATCCAGTGCGCCAAACGGTTCGTCCAGCATAAGGAGAAGCGGGTCATGGATAATGGCCCGGCAGAGCTGAACGCGTTGCTGCATTCCTCCCGACAACTGCCAGGGCATTCTGCGCTCGGAGCCCGCCAATCCGACCAGCGACAGCAAGTCCAAAGCCTTCTGTTCATAGGCGGCGCGTTGCCTTCTGAGCTTGTTTCGGTGTTGTTCGACGATCTCAAAGGGCAACATGAGATTATCGAGAACCGTTCGCCAAGGCAGCAGATTGGGATTCTGAAAGGCCATGCCGACGAAGTCGAGCGGCTTTGTTACCTCGCGCCCATTGACGACGGCATGCCCCGCACTCACTGGCCATAGACCGCTCAGGACTTTCATCAAGGTGGACTTTCCACACCCCGACGGACCCACCACCGATACGAACTCACCCTGGGCCACGCTGAATGTCGTATCTTGCAAGGCAAGCGTCCCCTCCGCACCGCCATATTGCAAGGACACACCGTTGACCGACACAAAGGCCGACATCGTTTACATCTCCAGATCGCGGCGACGTTTCCAACCGTCGTCAACCCTGCACTTTGCCGGGCGCCGTGACTATTCGTTCGTTGGTTCGTGCCTGCGGGAATCGCCGGCGATAGTGCCGGCGGGCAGGTCAAAACAGTGCTTGGCGATCGCGCCGGCCGTCGTAAACCAGACCGAACCGGCTTCGGGGTGATTGACACAGTGACGCAGCGCCTCTCGCAACGGCTTCAACCGGAAAGGCTGACCGACGATAAACGCGTGCAGCGACAGGGCAAAGACCAGCGGACGTTTTGCCGATCCTTGCAACAACTCCTCGAACTGATCGACGATCATATCGCCGAATTCGCGCCCGGTGTGGTCGCGGATGGCAAGGGAGCCGGCGTCGTTCAATTCCATTGGATAGGGAACCGAGAGAATTTGTCCCGATCTGGTTCGCATCCACACCGGCTGATCGTCCATCGGCCAATCCAGCAGATATTCGTATCCCGCCTCTTTCAGAAGATCCGGCGTCACGCGCGATTCGTTGCAGCCAGGGCCCATCCAGCCGGTCGGAGCCGCGCCGAAACTTGCGGCGAGCGAGTCCGTCGTCTCCTGGATGATGCGCGCTTCGTCCGATTCCCAAAACGAACTCAATACCTCGCCGCCGGTGCGGCCATGGCCGAGAATATCGTCGCCGCGGCCGATCATTTTTTCAATCAGTTCGGGATAGTGATCGCAGACCGTGCTGTTCATCAGCATCGTCGCCGGAAGTCCAAGCTCCTCCAGGACATCGAGCAAATTCCAGATGCCGACACGGTTGCCATAATCGCGCCAGGCCCAGTTCCGGTGCGTCTGCCGTCCATCGGTGTGTTGCGGATCGAGCCCCAGGCCCGCACCAAAGGCAAAATGTTCGATGTTGAAAGCGATGTAGAAAGCCAGGCGCTTTCCGCCGGGCCACGAATAGTCCTGCCGACGATCGATCGGATGATAATCGTAGCGATGATGGTGCGGAAGTTTGAGACCAGTCACCGAAGCTGCCCGTCCTGACATATTGTTACTGCTCGCACCGGCATTGGCTTGTCGGACGTCTCCCGCAAGGCTCTGCGCACGATCCCGTTAGCCACCGGCCTTCGGCAGACGCTCCTCTTTCGGAGGCAGGAAGCGATCGGTATAAAGGTCGCCGACCTTCGGAGGATTGCTGATCTGGAACGTCGCAGCGACCTCATCGATGTTCTTTTGCAGACGGTCGATGGATACCGAACTCAACCCATTGGCACGGGTGTTCGCCGTGAGGGCGTGCCCGATCGCGAGCTTCAAGCGCATGGCTTCGGTATCTTCCTGCATCATCGGGAATCTGGCGAGAAAGGCAGCCAGGGCCTGATCGGGAGACGCGATCGCGTCTATCGTGCCGCGGTTGAGTGCACGAACGACCGCCTTGACGATCTCGGGCTTGCTCTCGGCATATTTTTTGGTCACGGCGAAAGCGAGGCCGTACAGGTCAGGGGCATAGTCCGCATAACGGATGACACGAAGTTCCGAGAGCTTGAATCCGGCTTGAACCGCTGACGGAATTTGGGAGGTCGTCTGTCCACCAAGCCCATCCACCTCACCCTTTGCCAGCATTGCCCCAACCAGATTGCCCTGGATCGGCATCCAGTTGATCTGGGCCTTTTCGGCATGGGCATGCCGGAGCAGTATGCCGGCAATCTCCCTGGCTGCGTTGCCGGGAGCGCCCGAAATCTTTTTTCCGTCGAGATCCGCCGGCTCCTTGATGCCTTTGCTGACAGGCGTCACGATCACAATCGGGGTTTCGTCAAAGGCCGCATAAACCGCGACGAGAGGCGTCTCGGGATTCAGCGCGTTGAACTTGATCAATGTCGGCAGATCGAGAAGGCCGAACTGATATGCACCGCTCGCAACGCTCACGGCAACGTTCGTCGAGCCCTGGCCCTGATCGATCGTCGCGTCTATTCCGGCTTCCTTGAAGTAGCCTCGGGATTCAGCGAAAACGTAAGGAGCGTGCGTTCCGCCGAACTGCCAGTCCATCATGATTTTGACGCTCTCGGCGGCCGGTGCGGTTCTGAGCATTCCGACAGACGCGGCCAGGACGATCAGCATTCGCGGCAAGATTTGACGGAAATTCATCGTGCATCTCCTTGCTGGAAATATTCAAAAGCCGGGCGTGGTGTCGGGGCCATGCAGGCCTAGACGCATATTGAAGGCTTGCGGCGCTCGATGCAAAAGTGATGCACAAGCCATGCCATGCGGGGCATACAACCAAGCGGTTGCGCGGGCGTAGATACGCTGTCCAATCGCCCGGCTACCTGATTTGTTCGATCAAATATCGGCAATGGCTGCCTCCACGCCCGGCGACCCGGCTGTCGATATGGATGATGTTCGACGGTTGAGGAAAAACATCGCTACCGCGGCACATAGGGATGGGAGTGCGATGATCGAGAACAGGTGAGCGAGATCCACCTTGGCCAGCAGCAGCCAACTTCCGATCATCGGACCAGCGATCGAGCCGATACGTCCGAAGCCGAGCCCCCAGCCGATACCGGTGGCGCGGATATTGGTCGGATAAAGGTTCGCCGCAACAGCGCTCAGATTGTTGAGCGCTCCATTGGTACAGAAACCAACGACGAAAACCGACCCGATCAGCGCGGGAATGTTGGCCCCGGCATAGCCGAGCGCGACCGTAAAGATCGTGCAGCCGAGGAAGGCCCAGACGAGAATGCGGCTGTTTCCGGTTCGGTCAAGACTGCGGGCAAATACGATGGTGCCAATAATGCCGCCGAAGTTCAGGAGCGCGGTCAGCAGGATCGCGTTGCTGAGCGAAAGCCCGGCCTGCTGAAGCAGCAACGGCAGCCAGTTGATGAGGAAGTAATAGAGCAGGAGGTTCGCGAAAAACGAAACCCAAAGCAGCAATGTTCCGGGTAATCGGCCGTGCGAGAACAGCTCTCCGATGGCAACGCCGCCGGTGGTTTTCTCACGAATCGTGAACCTGCTGGATTCCGTGGCCTGAATGTCCGGTGCGATCTTCCGGAGCAACGTCATGATCCGCGCCGGCTCTTTCTGACGTGCAACCAAATACCGGATCGATTCCGGCAACAGGATCGCAAGGACCGGAATCAGAATAAGGGGGACAATGCCGCCGACCAGGAACACCGATTTCCAGCCAAATGCCGGAATGATCCGGGCAGCCAGCAGGCCACCCAGCATCGCTCCCAATGGGAATCCACAAAACATCGCGCCGATAGCCGTCGCGCGCCAGCGCGCGGGTGCGTATTCCCCGCTCAGCGCGACGCAGTTGGGGAGCGCGCCACCCAGCCCGACGCCTGTTAAAAAACGTATGATCAGAAGATTGTCGATGGATGTGCTCGCCATCGTGGCCAGCGTGAACACTCCCATGAATGATACGGCAAGTATCGCGGCCAGTTTACGTCCGAAACGGTCCGCGACAGGGCCGAGGCTGAGGGCTCCCGTCATCATGCCCACCAGGCTGGCACTGAACACCGGACCGAACGACGCCGGCGTGACACCCCATTCTTTCGCCAGAACCGGTGCGACAAAGCCGATCGATTGGGCGTCGAAACCGTCGACCAATGTGACCACGCCGCAAATCAGAACGGTCGCCGTCTGGAATGATGTCCACTTCCCGTTATCGATAACGCTATCGACCTCGATTACCGCCGCTTGTTGGTCCATCTCAGCCGCCTGTTGATGTGGGATCGCGGGATAGTTTCGCGATCTTCGGAGTTGGGAGCCGCTTTTCGGAGGCCGACGTTTGGCTCATACGTCGACCCACTGCCATTGTCTTACCGCCATGGTCTGCTGCCATTGTTTTACGGCGGTCATTGCGCCGACTGGGCGCGATGGGTGAGTGTTGCCGCATCGAATCCGGCAACCTTCTGGTAGTTCCTGGTGATTGCGTCGATCTCGGCGCGCGAGATCAGTGCATCGACGTCGTCATTCGGACCATGAATGCGTTGCCGGGCCAATTCGAGAACGGCTTCCGGTCCCTTGCCCCGGTTGCTGGTAACGACCTGGGCGGTAACGGGCAGCCGGCGCTTTTCGTAGAGCGCCAGTGCGGCTTCCACATCGTGCTCTTCGCCCAGTGCCTGGCCGAGCGCGGCCGCATCAAGAATGGCTTGCGAAGCTCCATTGGCGCCGATCGGATACATCGGATGCGCGGCATCACCCAGCAGGGTGACGCGCTTGTCATTCCAGTAAGGCAACGCGTCCCGGTCCACCATCGGATAGACAAAAATGCGCTTGGTGGCGTGAATCAATCGCGGCACATCCACGAACCCGAAACGAAAACCTTCGAACGCATGGGCGAACTCTTCGAGCTTCGCGATCCGGCTCCAGTCCTCCTGTTGATAGGAGGCGTCCTTTCCGATGTTGATCTCGGCGACCCAGTTCGTAAGCACGGTTTCCTGGTTCGCCGCTCTGGTTGCGATCGGATAGATGACCGTTTTGGTATCGTGATGACCGGCGACGATCATTGTTTCGCCGTCGAGAAACGGTTCGGCCTCCACGACGCCGCGCCACATCATCGTTCCGGAGAATTTCAGCGGCGCGACGTCCGGGTGGATTTGCCGGCATACGGCAGAATGAATGCCGTCTGCCCCGATCAGCAGGTCGGCTTCGAAATCAACATATTGTCCGTCGGCGCGGCGCAGAAGCGTTGCCGTTACGCCTTTTTTGGTCTGCTCAAACCGCTCGAAGCTGTGTCCGACAAGTATGTCGTCGGGCGCGAGCGTCTGCCTGACCTTTTCGAGCACAACTGCCTGAAGTTTGCCGCGGTGAATGGAGTATTGAGGCCAGGGCGATCCGGCATGAAGGCCGCGGGGATCGCGAAGGATCAATTGTCCGTATTGTGTTCTGTATTCGATGGCCCGGGTCTGAAGACTGACGGCGGCGAGTTGCGGACCCAATCCCAATTCGTGAAGCACACCGGCGCCATGGGGAAGCAAATTGATCCCGGTTCCGATCTCGGTGATTTCCGATGCGGCTTCCGCTATGGTGACGTCGATGCCGAGCCGATGGAGAATGAGAGCGGTTGTCAATCCGCCAATTCCGGCACCGACGATCAGAACGCGCATGCTTCTATTCCCCGAACGCCAACCTTGTCGTCAATTCCGTGTCCACGCTGCTGTTTTCCGGAACGCCCCAAGCCATCCGTGAGAGGTTCGCCGTACTTGCCAGGCATCATCGTTCCAGCAAGAATCGGTCCACATTTCTCAACCGGCGCCTCAACTCGCGAGGGAGAGGCCGGCCGCGATATTTTCCGGGTCGGTTGATCCTTTCAGGTCATATGTTCGCTCCAGCCTGTCGACCATTCCGACGGCGCGATCCCAGTTGAACGTTCTGAAGGCGTGTCCCGAAGTGATGTGAGCGCCGCCGCCATAAAACATCTCGTACTGAAGATGGCGCGATGCGAATTCCGAACCGGTTGCATCCCAGACCAGGCGAAATATCTTGACGCGTTCCTCGGCGCTGCGCGTCATCGAACCTTGCGTCGATTCAATGATTTTCGTCAGCTCCGGATTCGCGAAATCCTCGATCGAGGACGGCAGCATGATCACCGCGCCGCCGGCGAGTTCGCGGATGGCGCTGATGATCTTTGGATACATCTCCTGGGTCAAAACCTGCGCCGCGTAGAGATGTTCGCGGCAGGGAATGTAATAGTCGCCGTGCCAGCGGCCGGCGGCTTCCATGCCGTTGACCATCGATTCGACCATGGTGGCGTGGGCGGAGATATAGCCGAGCTTCGACTTGACCGGAGGCATGTCGAACGTTCCAAGCGTTTCGGTAATCCGGCGCGCGATCCCGGCCAGGAAGCGCATCTTCACCATCAGGCGCACCTGGGATTGGTAGTTCTGGAATACATGGGTTGGCGTTTCATGCCATTGGGCACGCGCCGCGGCGATATTCCGGCTGACGAAGACGCGGTCCCAGGGAATCTTCACGTCGTGAAAATAAACCACCGCGTCGTTTTCGTCGTAGCGCGTCGACAACGGATAATCGAATTCGCTGCGCGCTTCAGCTTCATACGATTTACGCGACAAGAGCTGAACGCCCTTGGTCGCAAGCGGAATCGCGAAGCTGACGGCAAAATTCTCTTCTTCCTTGGCGAGCGGCGCGATCGCGCCGACGAAAATTTCATCGGACATGACCGCGGAAGTGCCCAGCGTCTTCGCTCCCCGGACGGTTATGCCCGAGGAGTCTTCGTCGACGACAGCGCAGGCGATATCCAGCGCGGATTGCTGGTCCGCGCGCTTGGTGCGGTCGATCGTTGGACTTTGCAGCACGTAGCTGATGAACAGGTCATGTTCGCGCGCATAGTGGTAGTAATCGCGCACTGCCTTGGCGCTCTTGGCGCTGAAGCGTTCGAATACATCGACGCCCATCGCCATGCCTGTGATGGTGGACGCGACATGATCCGGTGAGCGGCCCAGCATGCCGAAATTAAGTTCCGACCAAGCCTCCAGCGCCGCACGGCGCTTGACCAGATCGTCGTAGCTGCGGGGCATCTGCCAGGCGCGGTTGGCGCGACGGCCATTGCCGACGTCGAACGACATGAGTTCCAGATTGCCCGGGCTCGCCTGGAAGTCATACAGCTTGGCGAACGATGCGGTGGCCTTTGCAAAGGCCGGGTGGGTTCGAACGTCGTCGATCCGCTGGCCCTCAAAATAGATGCTCCGGCTATCGCCGAGCGCTGCCAGATAATCTCTACCGTTGCGGATGGTCATTGAACTCTCTCCCCGGTCTTGGCGTCGGGGCAAATGTTCAGTTAAATTTCCTAATAGTCAAGAACTTGAATGAGCAAAAGGTCGGGTAAATTGCATAATATGCCATCACGCGTCGCAGCAGATTGCGTATAATTCAAGCACTTGCATCGCGGACTGGATATTTCAACTTAAACAGGTTATTCGGCGCGTGCTGTCCCCAACGGGCCATTTGCATGCAAAAGCGGATCCTATGCCTTTGAATCTGAGCAATGTTTCGCCGAGCACTGGCACCGACGCGTTGGAGACCAACGTCTCGATGGGCGTTCAATTAAGACATGCCCGGCTGGTCAAAGGGCTGCGGCTGAAGGATGTTGCCGATCTGTCCAATTGTTCCGAGAGCATGATCTCGAAGATCGAGAACAACAAAACCGCGCCGTCGCTCAACACGCTGCATCGCATCGCCAAGGCGCTCGGGACATCTGTCGCCACACTTTTGCAGGATCGGTCGACGGACGGACAAGTGGTTATCCGGAAGAACGAGCGTCAGATCATTCCGGCGGCAGATGCTGGAAGCGTGTCGTCCGGCGGCACCGAAGCCGAAGTGATGATTCCCTTCGGATCGAGTTCAATGCTGCAAGCGTTTCTGGTCCGGCTTCAGCCGGGCGCGGGCAGCGACGGAAACCTGCAACATGAGGGAGAGGAGGTCGGTTTTGTCAAAAGCGGCCAACTGCTGCTGACTGTTTCCGGAGTTTCCTATCAGCTCAGTGAGGGCGACTCTTTTTTCTTTTCCTCGGCCTCGCTTCATAGCTTTTTGAATCCGGGATCGACGGTCACGGAAGTCGTCTGGGTCAATACGCCACCCTCGCTGTAAGCTCTGTATCGGCGAGAACTTGGTCTCTCGCCGCGTGGCAGTGCCGAAAGAAGTTTCGGCTATTGATGTGCTCTCATTGTCAAAGCCGTCGCTCGGAATGCAGTTTTAGTTTCGCCGATTCACTTTCACTCCTGGGCAGCTACCACTCTTGGGCAGCTACGCGGCTCGACTGCTTTTTTCCGAATGGTCGTTCGCGTTGGTTTTAATCCGCAGATTGCAGCGGTAACATTTCTTAGTATTGTGAGAGCACCTTTGCGACGGGACTCTGAGGTCTTTGATATGTTGCTTGGTCTTTTCACGCGTATTTTGGAAATCGCTCAATCGTATTTCGATTTGGTGCGCGTCTGTGACGTTTGCAGTCAAACCGGGGTCCTGATCCCCCGACGGCCGGAAGACGGCGGCCAGGACAAGCCCGAGAATTCGCTGGTCAAGAAACGCGCGTTGCAGAATTCGGCGGCAAGACACCTGTGGCCAGCTTTCGCGATCGCCAGCCGGTGACGAACTCCGCTGGATAGGCATTCATCAGCGCACACTCTTGACGGAGGCACCTGTAGCGGTTACTGCAACAAGGTTGCGAATTGCAACTGGGTTGCAAAAATGCTCGTAAGTTCCATCATTCACGCGATGGCAGTGCTGGAGGCTTTGGCAGATCGCCCCGCGGGCATGTCTGTCAGCGATCTCAGCGCGCTGACCGGCTTGAACAAAGGTTCGATTGCTCGGGTACTCATCACGTTGGAAAGCACGGGCCACGTCCTTCAGGACGCCGGGACCGAGCGATATCATCTTTCGCTTCAGACGGTTTCGCTTGCAAACCGGCATATGGACAGGCTGGGTTTCCCCGAACTCATTCAACCTGTTCTCAACGACCTTTCCGACGCTACTGGAGAGCTCGCGCAGCTTGCGGCCGCTGATAACGATCGCCTTTACGTTATCGCCAAAGCGGAAGGCGCCAATCGCATTCGCGTTGAGTCCCTTCTGGGGCAGCAAATTGCGCTTCATGCGAGTTCAACAGGCAAGGCATGGTTGAGTGGATTGTCCCGCGAGAGACTTCTGCGAGTTCTCGGCGGTGTTGAACTCGTCAAACTCACAACGCAGACCATCACGGATATCTCCGTTCTCGAACAGGAGATCGAGGAAGCGAGGGCTGCGGGTTTCGCAACTCAGCGCGAAGAGCTTATGGAGCAGATGTCGGGCATTGCGGTTCCTGTTCGAATTTCCGCCAGTCCGGAGGCTCTCGGATCGCTTGCTATCGCCGCTCCGACATTTCGCTTTCCGTTCGATCGCATAACCGAGTTGCACGCCATGCTTCAGCGCGCGGCGTCGCGAATTGGCGAGACCTGGCCACGGGAAGCGGTGTTTGCGAATTTGGATCATCCAGCCAGGAAGATTGCTTTCAGATAATCGGCAGTACCAGGAGAAATAAACGATGAACGTGAAAAACACATTGTTTAAGCTCGCTTCGCTTGCAGTCCTGCTGAGTATCGCGCCCGCTGCGGCAGAAGAAATAATCCCAATTGGCCTGGTTGCGCCAACATCAGGGTCCGTCGCCCTGGACGGTCAGCAAGAGGTCGCCGGCGCACAATTCGCCGTTGACCAGTTCAACAAGGCCGGGCGATTGGGCGGCAAAAGAGTGCAGCTTTTTGTCGAGGACGGGGAATGCAAGCCAGCCTCATCAACGGCTGCCGCCGAGAAGCTGATCACACAGAACAAGGTTGTGGCGCTTGCAGGCGCGTTCTGCAGTTCCGCAACGAAATCGGTGCAGCCGATCTCCGAAAAATACGGGGTGTCATTCGTCAACGGAATCTCCGCAGATCCGTCTCTGACGAATCCGGTGCGTCCATGGTTCTTCCGCACGAAAATCCACAACGGGTTGAGAGCCAATTATTATGCAAAGTTCATCGGCGAAGGCCTGCATCTGAAAAAGCTCGTCGCGCTCGCCGTAGACGATGATTTCGGGCGATCCGCAGTCACATCCTTTACCCCGGTCCTCAAGCAATTGGGCACCGAATTCGTGCTCGTTCGATACTTCAAGCATGGAGAGGTCAATTACATTTCGATGCTCAACTCTGTGAAGAGTGCGGGAGCGGATGGCATTTTTCTGGTCGGAGAAGCTCAGGACGGCGCGCTGATCATGAAACAATACAAACAGCTCGGCCTGGATCTGCCGGTCCTGGGTGTTGGATCGTTCAACACGCCTGAGTTTTTCAATATGGCCGGCGCGGATGCCGACGGCGTGTACAACGCGGAGATCTGGGGCTCGGGCGTGGATTATCCAGGCGCGCAGGATTTCATCGGCGCATGGCAAAAATCGAAGGGGGCATACCCCGGCCTCTACGCTTTGTCGGGTTATGTGGAAATGACCGCCATTCTTGAGGCCGTGGCAAAGGCGGGTGACGCCGGTCAAGAGAAGATCAAGACCGCACTTGAGAGCCTCGATTGGGAAAGTCCGATCGGGATGGTGAAATTCGACGCCAACCATCAGGCCCATACGCTGATGTTCGTGACGAAAAACGAGGGAGGCAAAGGCGTCGTTCAGAAAACCTACGACACCTCGCGGGATTAAGCAGTGCTCCAGGATCTCGCCAGTGGCCTCATTATGGGGCTTGCCTATGCCTCTATCGCCGTTGGGCTCAGTCTGATTTTCGGTGTTCTTCGAATTATCAACTTCGCGCATGGCGAATTTTATATGCTGGGTGGCCTGATCCTGTATTCATTGACCAATGGGGGTATCAGCTTCTTTCCCGCTCTCGCCGGAGCCGTGCTGGGCACCATGCTCCTCGCCGCCGTCATCGACCGGCTGGTACTCAAGCCGCTGAGGCGGAAAGACGACGCGACCATCGCTCTCGCCACGCTTGGGATATCCATTTTTCTGGCGAACACCGGCTTGGTATTGTGGGGACCGGTCCCGCACAACATTCCGACCTCTTTTTCCACGACGCCGCTGATATTGCCGGGCAGCGTGTATCTCAGCAGATTTGAGTTGTTTACGGCGGCTCTCACGCTTGTAGCGATTGTCGGACTTCATCTTGTGTTGCAGCGAACGTCCGCCGGCCGGCAGATCCGCGCCGTCGTTCAGGATCGCGATGCGGCAGCGCTTGTGGGGCTGGACGTGGACCGCATCTATACGACAACCTTTGCGGTTGGCTGCGGACTGGCCGCGCTGTCAGGCGGCCTGCTTGGGTCGATGTTCCTTGTCTATCCTTCCATGGGACTTGCCGCAGTTCTGAAAGCATTTGTCGTCGTCGTGATCGGCGGAATGGGGAGTCTGGGCGGCGCGGTTGCCGGCGGCATTCTTCTTGGCGTGACGGAATCGCTCAGCGGCGCGTGGATGCCGCCCGGATTCAAGGACATCATTGGATTTGTCTTCATCATTCTCGTTCTTGCAGTGCGGCCACAAGGCATTTTCGGCATCAAGCAGGTACGGATCCGATGAAATCCCTTGCGGTTATCATCGTTGTCATTTCCGTCCTTGCGGTCGGTTTCGTGCTGCCGAATGTCATTGGTCCATACTTCATGCGGCTGGTGATCTTCGGACTGATTTATTCTCTGCTCGCTCTGGCCCTGAATTTATCCCTTGGTTTTCGAGGCGAGATATCGCTGGGGCATCAAACTTTTTTTGGATTTGGCGCATATGTAGCCGCGATTTTGGCAACCTCCTTGAATTTCTCGCTGCTTTTGGTGCTGCCTGTCGCTGCGCTCCTGACGTCGATTGTTGGATTTGCAGTGGGGCTTGTCGCGTTACGTATGAGGGGCCCCTATTTTGCGATTGTTACGCTGAGCTTTGGCGTGATCGCGGAAATCCTGGCCGTAAATCTGGTTGATATCACCAACGGCCCGATGGGAATTTCCAATATCGGATCGCAAGCGAACAGTTTGCTTGGCTGGACGACATCCTTGAAAACGGAAGTTGTCTGTTACGAGATTTTGGTCGGCCTTGTTTGCCTGGCCGGCATGGTGACTTACGCGCTTCGTGAATCCCGATACGGCCGTGCCTGGCGAGCGCTACGCGATCACGAGGATCTTGCGGCGGCGATTGGAATTCCCGCATTTCCAGTCGATCTTCTGTCACTGATGATCGGCGCGGCCATGTGCGGTGTCGCGGGAGCGGTCTATGCGTTCTACACGTCCGTTGTCGCACCGGATGACGTGTTTTCTTTCGGGCTCGTCATTACAATGCTGGTTTCCGTGGTGTTGGGCGGCCGAGGTACGATTTCCGGCCCCATTTTTGGGGCATTCATATTCGCGTTTGCTCCGGAATATTTGCGGGTCGCGCAGGAGTGGCGGCTTCCGATCTTCGGCATCCTTCTGGTCGTTCTGGTCATGCTCGCGCCCCAGGGGTTGATCTCGCTGGCGCTTGTTGTCATCGGCAAAACGAAGAAATCGCTTCGCATCGGAGATGGTGCGCGATGAGCAACGAGGCGCAACCTCTGTTGACGGCCGATGGACTCGGCGTTCGTTTCGGCGGCGTTGCGGCCGTGGATAACGTCAGCTTTCAGGTTCGCGCCGGTCAGATAGTCAGTTTGATTGGTCCGAACGGAGCCGGCAAGACCACGACGGCCAACGCCATTACCGGTTTCGTTGCGGCAAGCAGCGGCACTGTTCAGTTTGCCGGCGAGAATATCGCCGGTTGGCGGCCGGAGCGCATCGCGAAGGCGGGTATGGTCAGGACATTTCAGAACGCCGCGATGTTCGCCAGCATGTCGGTTGCCGACAATCTCGCAACGGGCCAATTTTTGACGAGCAAGACGGGAATCTGGCAAACGCTGCTGCGAACGCCAGGCTTCAGACTGGAGCGGAATGAGACCCGCGATCAGGTCGACCGGGTGCTTGACCTGCTTCGTCTTCGGCATCGAAGGGACGTCATTGCCGGGGCACTCCCATACGGCGAGCAGCGTGTTCTCGGTCTTGGTATTGCGTTAATGACGCAACCGAAGCTTCTGTTGCTCGACGAACCTGCGGCCGGCTTAAGTCCTGATGAGACGAAGCTGATGGGTCGTCTTATTCGCATCATTAACGGCCAGGGCATTACTGTTCTCTTGATCGAGCACAACATGTCACTGGTGATGTCGATATCGGCACATATCATTGTGCTCAAACAGGGGAAGAAACTGGCGGAAGGCACGCCCCGGTTCATCCGCGAGCATCCCGATGTCGTGGAAGCCTATTTGGGCGTTGAAGCATGACGATGTTGGATGTCGCCAAGCTCAATGTCGCGTATGGGCCTGTTCAGGCGTTGCGCGATCTGGATATCACCGTCAATGCCGGCGAAATCGTCGGATTGATCGGCGCCAACGGCGCCGGCAAGACCAGTTTGCTGCGCACGATCTCGGGACTGGTCGACGCGCTTAGCGGCAGCATTCGCTTTTTGGGCGAAGATATCCATTCTATTGCGACGAGGAAGATTGTCAGGGCAGGGATCGCGCACGTTCCCGAGGGCCGGCACGTATGGCCGGATATGACCGTCGAGGAGAATCTGGTCCTTGGAGGGGTCGCCGCTCCCGGCAAAGCCTCGACGGCAAGCCGGCTAGACGAGATCCTGGCGTCTTTTCCGGAACTCAGTGGTCGCTTGCATCAAAAGGCCGGCACGCTGTCCGGCGGTGAACAGCAGATGCTGGCGATTGGTCGCGGGCTCATGAGTTCACCAAAGCTGCTGATGCTGGACGAGCCGTCGCTTGGACTCGCTCCGGTCATCGTCCAAAGGGTGAAGGAAATCATCGTCGCGCTGAATCGCGATGGATTGACGGTGCTCTTGTCGGAGCAAAACGCGCGACTGGCGCTTGGAGCGACGCATCGGGCGTATGTACTTGCAGAAGGGCGCGTCGTGAGTTCTGGAACGCCGCAGGAACTAATGCAGAAGGCGGACCTGATTGCGGCCTATCTCGGCGAAAGCGACACCCTGCCCGAAACTGGAGATGCCAAATGATTGCGCCTCATGATGATAAGGCAATGCTTCCGTCGTCGCGATTGTTGAAGATGGGACTGGTTCTTCCTGACGCCGCTCAGCCGCAGTTCAATTATGTTCCGGTCGTCCTTCATGGCGATCTTGCCTATGTCAGCGGGCAGTTGCCGAAACAGGACGGTGAGGTGCGGATCAAAGGCCGCGTCGGCGATACCGTAAGCATAGAATTGGCGCAGGAGGCTGCGAGAATCTGCGCGCTTCAGGCTCTCGCCTGCCTGGCTCAGGCACTTGGCTCAATTGATCATGTGACACAGATCGTCAGACTCTCCGGCTTTGTCGCCAGCGGCTTTGATTTCTATCAGCAGCCGTCGGTGATCGATGCAGCCAGTGAGTTAATGGTGCAGGTCTTCGGCGAAGCCGGACGACATGCGCGATCCGCGCTCGGCGTCTCGGCGTTACCCCGGAATTCAGCCGTCGAACTCGAAGTCATTGCCGCGTTCCGTTCTGACAGACGGGCTTCACCGAACCAATCCAACGAAAAATAGACAGGAAGGATCCCATGGCCACGATATCGAAATTCCAGCTACGAATTTATCATGATCATTTCACGGAAGAAGCGGAAGCCGAACTGCCGCCCGGACGCCGCATCATGTATTGCGTTGCAGGGTGCGCGGAGATCAGTGACGCGAAAAAGAACGAGACCATTAAAGGCGACGACGCCTGGTTCTCAACTCACAAAACGAAGGTTCGAGGTAAGGACGAGGGCGCCTGCATTTGGCGGTGGGAGTTGGTAGCGCCTGATACTGCGTCTGGCGAGATAAAGAGCGAGGGAATCAAAAGCCGCATCGCCGGCGACTATGCGATCGAGATCGATACCTCGATAAAACGGCTGATGCGGCTCGATCGGGTGAGCTTCCCGCTCGGCGGCGAAGCCTTGACGCATACTCACGCGGCCGCCGGCGTTCGCTGCCTCCTGGAGGGAAATCTACTCGTGGATTCGGTAGGGCATCGATATCGGGTGTGGCCGGGGGATCCCTGGGTGGAGCATGGCCCGGATAGCGTCTATGCCAAAGCGTCCGAACATCAGCTTTCGAGTTTTGTGCGCGTGATGATCGTGCCGGAAGAGTACAAAGGGCGTTCGACGATCACGTATGTCAAGGCTGAGGATAAGGAAAAGCCGAAATCCCAAAGCTATAAGCGATATCTCGAGGAACCGATTTCTCTTTAAGGATGGACGGTAGCGAGGCTATGCGAACACGCCTCGTTATATCATACCTCGTTACATAATTTGAATTTGCATGATCGGTTTCGGTTCGCCGCGTTTGCCTGCGGATCGTTGTTCAGCGCAAGCCCAGGCATAAGCTGCTGCCCTGTCGGTCAGCTTCGCTTGCCTTTGGTCTTGCGTTCGGCTTTGCCTGCATATTCGCGTAGAGCGCGAAGGATAATTTCTCGCGCTTCTTCGATAACCAGCAGGGCCGCAGAACGAGCCTGTTGCGGCATCCGGGACGAAATGGCCTGGAAAATTTCGTTGTTTCCCCTCAGCACGAAAGGAACCATGGAATTGCTCTGGCTGTGTGCCAGGTAGCGATATCGGGAGGCCTGTCGTTCGATCACCGACAAGATTCGAAGCAATGTCTTGTTGTTTGCCGCTCTGTGCATGGTTTCAAAAAAGGCAATATTGAAACGGAAGAAATCGCGAACGTTTTTTTCGGAAAATGCTATTTTCATTCGGTCAATAGCGTCGCGCATTTCGGCGATATCCTGATCTGTTGCATGCCGTGCCGCAGCCGCGGCCGCAATCGCCTCGAGCGGTGCGCGGCACGTATATAGTTCCTCCAGATCGGTCTCTGTCATGGGCGTGATGCGAATTCCGCGACGCTGATACCGGACGACCAGACCGCCCGCCTCAAGTTGCCGAAAGGCCTCGCGAACCGGCGAGCGGCTGACACCGAAAGCGTCACAGACATCCTGCTCTATCAGATGCGCGCCCGGCTTGAGTTCGAGATAAATAATCTGTTGTTCAATCGCTGCGGCCAGTTCAAAGCCCAATGCGTCGGGCAATTTGATCCGCGAACTGATCTGCGGTCGCGCGGGAGATGCGCTGACATTGCTGCGCGAGGTGTGCTCGGCGAGCAGTCTGGGCCTGGCGCTGGTCCGCTTCGTCACGGTCTTGATCTTTCGCATCTTCTCAACTCGATCTGCAGGCTTGGCGCATTATCGCCGCGCCGCCGTTAAAACCAAACGTCCATTTGACAGGTTATGTCGACTGTATACAAATCCAGCGTCAAGCTCGGGAACGCATTTCCGTTGCTGTGACAGATCAATCCAACCTCACCATGCGCTAGCGACCGAGATAAGCACCAAGCACGGCGGGGTTGTCTACCAGTCCCGCCGCGGCGCCGGAAAATGCGATTTCACCATTTTGTAGAATATGCGCATATTCCGCCACGGCGGCGGCCACCCCGATATTTTGTTCGACGAGCAGGATGGTCAGTCCTCTCCGATTGAGCGCAAGGATCGTGTCGACCATGTCCGATACGATCGCCGGAGCCAAGCCCGCTGAAGGCTCATCCATCAAAAGGCATTTCGGTCTGGCCATCAATGCGCGGCCGATCGCAACCATCTGCTGCTCTCCGCCACTCAAGGCGCCGGCGCGTTTGCGTTGATGTGGCTTCAATTTCGGGAAAATCTCGAACATTTCTTCCATGTCGCTGCGGATTCCGGGCCAGTCCTTGCGGGTGACCGCACCGAGCTCGAGATTTTCGTGCACGCTCATGCTGGGCCATACTTCACGTCCCTGCGGAACCTGAACGATCCCCCGTTGGACAAAGCCTTTTGCGGGCAATCCGGCACATTCGATGCCCTCGAAACGGATGGATCCTGCCGCAGGCTTCACCATGCCGGTGAGCGTGTTGAGCATCGTCGTCTTTCCGGATCCATTCCCTCCGAGCAGTGCCACGATTGAACCTTGCGGAACGTCGAAGGTAACGTCCCGCAACACCTCGGTAATCCCGTAGACGACTCTAAGATGCTGAATATCGAGCACGTAGTTCTTTCCCGAGATAGGCTTCTATGACTTGCGGGTCATTGCGAACCTGGTTTGGATCGCCATCGGCAATGACGCGTCCTGAACTCAGCACCGTGACCTTGTCGCAGACTTCCATGACCAGACGGATGACGTGCTCGATCAGGATCAGCGTAACGCCTTTTTCGTCGCGAATCCGGCGCAGCAGCAGATCGAACTCCGCGAGCCGGTTCATGCTCAGCCCGACGGCAGGCTCGTCGAGCAGCACGACTTTTGGCTCACTGATCAGCGTACGTGCAATTTCAACAACGCGTTGCTGGCCAAAGGACAACTCGGTGCCGCGCCGATCCGCAAATTGCGCCATCCCGACAAAGTCGAGGGATTTTCGTGCAGCGTGCTCGGCTTCCCGCTCCTCGGCCATGGCGCGTCGAGATCGGAAGCCGGCGCTGAATATGTTCGAGTCGGTGCGCCGATGCAGACCGGTCATCATGTTCTCGAGCACCGTCATGCCTCGAAACAGTCGCGACGTCTGGAACGTGCGTCCAAGACCGCGTCGCGCGATTTCGCTTGGCTTGTGGCCGCGGATGGACGTGCCATCCAGCAGGATGTCTCCTCGCCCGGGCGCATGAATGCCGCTGACGACGTTGAGCAGTGTTGTCTTGCCGGCGCCGTTGGGACCGATCAGCCCCCGAATTTCTCCCGACCGGACACTGAGATCGACGCTGTCGAGAACGTGCACGCCGCCGAATTGTACGGAAACGCCACGAACCGCCAGCGCCAGATCCGTCACGACAAGCTTTCCTTTTCGCCGAGTCGAACCTGAGACGGCAGGGCGGAACCGATGGGGCGGGCGCTGTGCAGCGGCTCGTCCCACCCGCGAAAGTGCTGTTGAAGCGAGCCCACGATGCCGCGCCGAAAAAAAGTCACGAACAATATCAGGACGCCGCCAAACACAATCTCCTGGGCGCCCTTCGCTTCGCGCAGCAGTTCCAGGATGATGATGATCGCGCCGGCCCCGAGGACCGAGCCGGTGATTGACCCAAGCCCGCCGACCACGATGGTCGCCTTTTGGATGACCATCTGGAAAAGGTCGAAGCCTTCCGGCGACACGAAATTGAGCAATTGCGAGTAGAGCCCGCCGGCCAGACCCGCCGTAAAGCCGCTGATGCCGAAGGCGAGGGCTTTGTGTCCGAGCAGATCGATCCCGAGCGACTGCGCCGCGACATCGCCGTCACGAATGGACACAAAAGCTCGTCCAATCCGGGAAGCCACCACATTCTGCGCGAAAAGCGTGACGCAGGTTGCGACGATCAGGCTGAGATAATAAAGCCCGACCGGCTTGCTGACGGGCAGGGGAGCAAAGGAAATCGGCGGCGATTTGAATCCCCCCGCGCCGAACGTCAGATTGTCCCAATGCGAAAACACCCATTGTGTGAACTGAGCGAAAGCCAGCGTCGATAGCGCCAAATACAACCCGCTCAGACGAAGGGCCGGCAATGAAATCAGCAAGCCAACGGCCATGGCAATCAGCGTGCCGGCCGGAAATGCAAAATAGAATGGCCAGGACAGATGAACCTGCAGGAGAGCCGTAGCATAGGCTCCGATGCCGAACATCGCCGCATTTGCGAAAGCGAGCTGGCCGGCATAGCCGACCAGAACATTCAGACCGATCGCGAGCAGCACATATATCAGGATCAGGTTGGCTACAAAAAGCTGATAGGCATTTGAAAATGCCGGAACGCCAAGGGCAAGAATGAACAGGCCCGAAAGGACGTTCCGGCGGCAAAACATCGGCATCAGACGTCCCTCGTCTTGTGCAGACTGAGGAGGCCGGTGGGACAAATAATCAGCACCAGCATGATCAGCAGAAACGGCGCGACTTCCATCATGCTGGAATCTATGTAACCGCCCGCCATCGACTCGATGACGCCGACCAGCAATCCACCGACGACGGCGCCGCTCAGACTGGTCAGTCCACCGAGCACGGCGGCTGCGAAACCTTTAATGAAAAACGAAAAGCCCATGTCGGGATACAATAGCGTCAGGGGTGCAGCCAGAACGGCTGCGGCTCCTGCGATCGCAGCGCCCGCACCGAATGCCAGCGTGTAAACATTCTGAATGGAAATTCCGACCAGCGTCGCGGCCTTGGCGTTATCGGCGGTAGCGCGCATGATCTTGCCAATCCGGGTAAACCGGAAGAACGCCGCGAACACCAGCATGATCGCGATGGCGCCAGCCAGGGCAGCCATCTGCTGGGGGACGACCATGATGTCGCCGATCATCACCGGCTCCGGAGACGTAATCGGCGGGAATGAAAGATAGTCGCCCTTGCCGCCCCAGATCATCCGGGCGGTACCTCGCAGCACGAAAGCCAGGCCAACTGTCGCCAGCACCAAACCCACGATGTCCGTCTTGGCCAACGCCCTGAAAGCCAGTCTGTCGGTCACGATACCAAGGAGAAAGCCTCCGACCGTGGCGGCGATAAAAGCCAGTGGATAGGCCAGCCCGAACTGAACGTGGGTCATCCAGGCGAGAAATCCGCAGAACATGAAGAGTTCGCCCTGGGCGAAGTTGATGATCCCGGTGGATTTATTGACGACCACAAGACCTATCGCGACAAGGGCGTACAGCGCCCCCGTCGTAATTCCACCCAGCAGCAGATAACTGAACAGCAGCAAGTAAACCTCAGTTGACGCGAGTAATGCTAAGGACCTTGACCGGACCCGCGGGCTCCTTGGCGAGCCAGGCGGGCGCCTTGTTGCACCGATGGTCTTCCACGGTGCAGGTGATGGGAGCGCCATAAACGTCGACCGGGAATTCCCGGATGTTGGCGAGTTCAGTCACAAGTTTTTCCCGCGTGAGATCGGGGCCGGCGCGTTTCAAAGCTTCGACCAGAACCTGCGCACTTCCGATTCCGAACAGGTTGAAGACCGACAGACGATCCCCCGGAAATTTTGCTTCCACGAGCTTGCGCCATTTTTCCACGGCCGGATCGTCCGGCGTATATTTCACCATTGAAATGGTTCTGAACTTCGCAGTCGCGCCGGGAACCCCCACCTGATCTTCGAAGGCGGCGGGATCGCCGATGCCGGTTTGACCGATCAGAAGCGGTTTGAAACCGAGTTTCTGGGCGTCGCGCGTGAAGACGGCGGCAGGCTTCGGAAAAAGCACCATGATGACGGCATCGGCGTCAGCCTGCTTCAACCGCAGGACTTGTGCCGTGGCGTCGTTGGCGTCGGGCGACATTTCTTCGTCGGCAACGATCTTGACGCCCTTTGCTTTCAACTCTTCCAGCAAGGGTGTGTAACGTGCGCGTCCCCAGGAGTCGCGCATGGAGACAACCGCAATCTTTTTGGCGCCGGTATCCAGTGCGAATTCAACCTGGGCCTTGCTTTCGATGGTTGAGGTCAATGCGGTGCTGAAAATGGTACGGGCCGGCGGCGTCGTGATGCCGTCATGCACCGACGACACCACGAGAAACGGGACATCGGCTTTTTCGATTGTCTCGCGCGCGGCGAAGGTTGCATTACTGCATCCTCCGCCGATCAGAGCGAAGACCTGCTCCTGAAAAATCAGCTTTTGTACCGCTCCGATGGCTCCCGCGGGATCGCAGCGATCGTCTTCGCGCACCAGTTCCAGCTTGCGGCCGTTAATGCCGCCGGCAGCGTTGACCTGATCAAAAACCACCTCCACGCCGTTCATCGCGAGCTTGCCATACAGGTAACCCGGACCGGTCAAGGCTCCGAATGACCCGATGCGGATCGAAGTCGCGGTCAGACCGGGTTGCTGCTGTGCCAGGGCGCAGGGAGAAAAGATCATCGCGGCCGCCAACCAGCATGCCGACGTCTTGCTCAAATTTATCTTCATGGTGTGATGTTCCCGGGTTTGACCTAGCGATCCAGCTTGGAAGCAACGCCAGTATTCAAGGCAGCAAGAATTTCGTCGGAATGTTCACCAAGACGCGGTGCTGCGCCAAGCACCGCACCGGGAGTTTCAGATAGTTTGGCGACGACACCAAGGGTTTTCATGCGTCCGGCCGTTGGATGATCAACTTCTGCTACCATTTCGCGCGCCAGCACATGAGGGTCCGTCAGTATCTCGTCCGATGCAAGTACCGGGCCGCAGGGTATGCCGGCTCGGTCCATGGCTTCAAGCCAGTAGGATGAAGCCTGCTGCCGTACTTTTTCCCCGAGGATTCCGACGAGCAGGGCATTGTTCAGTACCCTGTCGGCATTGGTGATAAAGCGGGGATCGGTTTTCAACTGCGGCAAATTGACGAGATCACACAGCGTTTCCCAGAAATTCTGCTGCGCCGCTCCAATCGTGATCCATCCGTCGCGTGTCTGGAATACTTCGTAGGGTGAACTGCCGCGGTGTGACTGTCCGAGACGAGGAGGCCGTTCATCCGTGGCGAAGACGTGCGCAGCTTCGTAAACGCCGAATGAAATCGCGGAATCGAGCAGTGCGACGTCAACCTGCTGTCCCTTGCCGGACTGATGCCGCGCCTGGACCGCACATAAAATCCCGAACGCCAGATGCACGCCCGCGGCGACATCGGAAATCGCGATTGGAAGCCGAAAGGGTGGACCGTCCTTGGGCCCGCACGAACTCATCAGTCCGGACATTCCTTGCGTGATGAGATCGAACCCCCCTTTGGGGCTATATGGTCCGGTCTGCCCGAAACCGGAGATCGAGCCCAGGATCAGGCGTGGATTGCGTTCCGACAATACTTCGTAGGACAAGCCAAGCCGTGCCAGCGTTCCCGGGCGATAATTCTCGATCAAGATGTCGGCCTGGTCGATCAACTCCAGGATCGCGGCCTTGCCGAATTCGGATTTCAGATCGAGGACGATCGAACGCTTGTTTCGGTTCCAGAGCATGAACGGTGCGCTCTCGCCCGAAACGTAAGGCGGCATGCCGCGCGCCTCATCGCCACCATTCGGTTTTTCGATCTTGACGACATCGGCGCCATGATCGGCCAGCAGCATTCCGCAATAAGGTCCCGACAAATGGCTCGATAGATCGAGAACTTTAAGCCCGTCCAGTGCGCCTGCCATATTTGGGTCGATCGGATTCAATTTTGTACATTGTACACCAAATGAGAATGTTTCATAATGCGACTGCCAAGGCAAGATTATCTTTGATCACGGCTGAAAAGAGAGATTTGCTGCGTGTCTGACGACGTTCTGGTTACGCTGGAAGATGGAGTTGCGACCGTCACGCTCAATCGCCCGCAAAAAAGAAATGCCGTCAGCCTTGCGATGTGGCGGCGCATCGAACGTATTTTCATCGACCTCCAAAAAAATTCCGGCGTTCGCGCCGTGATCCTGACGGGCACCGGTGGAAATTTCTGCGCCGGCGCTGATATTTCGGAATTTGGCGAGGTTCGCTCGGATGTCGCATCCGGCCGTGTCTACGAGGACGCGACCGAGGCGGCGACGATTGCCATTCGCGATTTTCCGCTTCCGACGATCGCCGCCGTGTCCGGCTATGGTGTCGGAGGCGGATGCGGCCTTGCGCTCGCGTGTGATTTTCGCGTGGGCGATTCAAGCACGCGAATGGGTATTCCCGCAGCGCGGCTGGGTATCATCTATTCGGCACTGGATTGTGGTCTGCTTTATCGCGCGGTTGGTCTTGCCAACGCCAAGCGCGTTCTGTTCACCGGCCGTTTTTTCCCGCTCGACGCGTGCGTTGGCATGGGCCTGATCAATAACGTGCATGCACAGGACGCGCTGACCGGCGCGCGCGAGATAGCCCAGGAGTTGCGGACCAACGCTCCGCTGTCGCTGCGCGGGTCCAAGCTGGTGCTTGAAGCGCTGGATGCGCACCGGATCGATGAGAAAGAGGCCGAGATCCACGCCCTTATCGATAGTGCCCTGGAAAGTGCAGACTACCGGGAGGGCGCGCGGGCTTTTCTGGAAAAGCGTTCGCCCGTGTTCGTTGGGCGCTGAGGGGTATTTTGCATGAGCTGGCTCGGGGTAGACGTCGGCGGAACGTTTACGGATCTCGTTCTGTTTGACCGTGTTTCCGGCAGCTTGAGAATCCTGAAGACACCATCGACGCCGCGCAACCAGTCCGACGGAATCCTCACCGGCATGGGATTGCTCGGCATCGACATGTCGGGGCTGGAACGGTTCGTTCACGGCACCACGGTTGCGACCAACACCGCGCTGGAACGCGACGGGGCGTCACTGGCGGTCCTGACGACGACAGGCCACAAGGATGTGCTGATCGTCGGCCGCGGCAACCGCATGGCGATGTATAATATAAAGGCGCCGCCGATCCGCCCGTTGCTGCCCAGGTCTCGTTGTTTCGAGATCGACGAGCGCATAATGGCGGATGGAACGGTGCTCAGGCCGCTGGACGAGGCGCAAGTCGAGCGTGTCGCCGATGATCTGATCAAGGCCGGCGTCGAAGCCGTCGCGATCTGTTTTCTCCACGCTTACGCCAATCCCGATCATGAACGGCGGTGTGCCGCCATTATTGCCCGGCGAATGCCAAACGCGGTCGTGACGACTTCGGCCGAAGTGCTGTCCGAGTATCGCGAATATGAGCGATTTTCCACCACGGCGCTGAATGCCTATGTGGCGCCCCGGATGAAGAAATACATCGGAGATTTGCGTACCCGGCTTTTGCAGGCAGGTTCGCTGGCTCCGCTCTCGATCATGACATCGAATGGCGGGGCGTTGCCGGCGCCGCTCGTCGAGGCGCTTCCGGTTCTGTCCATGCTATCCGGTCCTGCCGCCGGCGTGATCGCAGCCGGGCATATTGGAGCCATGGCGCGCTATCCTGATCTCATCACATGCGACATGGGCGGGACGTCGACGGATGTTTGTCTGGTCCGCGGCGGCGAATATGGCATGACGACGGAGGGCAGGGTAGGTGCCTTTCCGATCAAGATCCGCCAGATCGACATCAATACCATCGGCGTCGGCGGCGGCAGCATTGCATCGCGTTCATCCGGCGGCTTCCTGACCGTCGGGCCGCGCTCAGCCGGTGCGTTTCCAGGGCCGGCCAGTTTCGGCCGGGGCGGGACTGAACCCACGCTGAGTGACGCCAATGTCGTACTGGGACGCTTGCGTCTGGATCGCCCTCTCGGTGGCGAAATCAGGCTCGATAAACAGGCCGCGTTAAAATCGATTGGCGAACTCGCGGAGGCGATCGGCATTACGACCATTGAGATGGCCGAAGGCATTCTGCGCATCGCTGCGGTTTCGCTCGCCGGTGCGATCAAGGAGGTTTCGGTCATGCGCGGGATTGATCCCCGGGATTTCGCGCTGTTGCCGTTCGGTGGCGCGGGCTCGCTTCACGCTGCCGAGGTAGCGGACGAATTGGGCATGCGAACCGTCGTCGTCCCACCCTTGCCAGGCAATTTCTCGGCCCTGGGACTTCTCCTTGCAGATTCCCGCCGGGATTTCGTCAAGACTCATCTTTCGCGCACCAGCGAAACCGGTGTTCAGGACGTCCGCCAGCGCTTCAAGGAACTGATATCCGCGGGCGAGAAGGAATTATCCGAGGGATCTGCCGGGTCGCAGGGGCGGCAATATCTGGCGAGTCTCGATATGCGTTACTCCGGGCAATCGTTCGAATTGTCGGTTTCCTGCCCGCTCGACGTTGCCGACATGGAAACGATCGAGAAAAAATTCGGCGAAGTATATGCGGCGCGATATGGCGCGACCACGAAAGCGCCGATTGAGATCGTCAGTTACCGGATCGCGATCTGGCAGATTTCAGAAAAGCCTGTTTTATCGCCACCGGAAAGCAGCGGGCGTTCGATCGAGACCGCGATCACGGGACAGGCTGCCGTTATCTTTGGCGGTATCTCTCATGACGTGCCTATTTATCAGCGCGAACTGCTTCCGCCCGCAACAAGGTTTCCGGGGCCTGCATTGGTGGAAGAAGACGGTTCGTCGACGGTCGTCCCGCCGGGCTGGGACGCGATGCTGGATCACGTCGGCTGTTTGGTTCTGAACCGGGCGTAGGGAGTTTTTAGATCGTGGTGATTGATCCCATTACACTCGAAGTGCTGAGCCAGGCGCTGATCTCGACGGTCAGGGAAATGCGCGCGACAGTGTGCCGGACAGCAAGTTCGGTTGCGATTTATGACGCAAAGGATTTCTCGTGCGGGCTGTTCGCCCCTGATAGCCAGGTGGTGGCGCAGTCCGAGGATATCGGATCTCACGTCGTGCCGCTGCCCTGGTCGGTACGTTCGGCGATGGAGAAACTGGGATCCGGGCTTGCGCCGGGCGACGTGATTCTCGTCAACGATCCCTATTCCGGAGGCACCCATCTCAACGACGTCACGGTGATATATCCGATCTTCAAGGATGGGAAATTGATATTTTTCCCGGCGGTGCGCGCGCATTGGGCGGATGTGGGTGGCATGGTTCCCGGCAGTATGTCGGGCAAGGCGACGGATATCTACCAGGAAGGTATCCGTATTCCGCCGATCAAGATCATCGAAGGCGGAAAAACCAACGAAGCCGCACTCGAATTGATGATGTCCAATATGCGCGTGCCCGAGGAGCGGCTCGGCGATCTCAACGCCAGTTTCGCATCGTGCCGGGTGGCCGAGAAACGCATCCTTGAGATCTGCGACCGTTACGGCATCGATCAGCTTATGGAGGCCGTTCGCCTGGATATGGATCGTGCTGAAGCCCGGATGCGGGCCAGCATCGATCGGCTTCCGAACGGGACCTATTATTACGAGGACTATCTCGAGACGTTCATGGGCGGAAAGTTTGAGCCGCTGCTGCTGCCGCTCGCATTGACGATACGAGACGATCGCATGATTGCCGATTTCACCGGCGCCTCCACGCAAGTACCGTTTCCCGTCAACTCGACGGCGGCTGTTTCCGCGGCTTCGGTCTTCATCGCCGTCAAATCGGTATTCGATCCTGCCGCCCCGCTTAACCAGGGCTCGTTCCGGCCTATCGAGGTGATTACGCCGCCCGGTACCATTGTGAATGTCCAGCGTCCCGCGCCCGCCGGATCGCATGGCGAGATCCGCAAACGCGTGATCGCCACCATGATCGGCGCGCTGTCGCAGGTCGCTCCGTCGCAGGTGGCCGGAGATCTCTGCCGCACCTCGTTTCATAACCTTCTCGGTGGCTTCGATACCCGGGCAAAGCGCGAATGGGTCCATTACGAATGGTCGGCCGGCGGCAACGGTGCGTTTGCCGAAGATGACGGGCCAAGCGTGATGGCGCCGATCGACTGGGGCGATCTCGTGACTGTGCAGTCGACGGAAGTCATGGAATTGCGTATGCCGCTGCTGGTCGAAAGTTCGCGTCTGGCAATCGATTCAGGCGGCGCCGGGCGCACGCGTGGCGGGCTGGCGATGCAGCGCGGATTGCGGGTGCTCGCGCCGGAGGCGCGTTACTCGTTGCTGGCGGATGGCGCTGTGGTGCCGGCGTTTGGCGTGCTCGGCGGCATGTCGGGTTTTCCCGTCGGCGCCTGGATCGACCGGGACGGCGAGATCGAAGACTTCGACAGCCCCGGAAAAATTTCGGGCCACCACGTCGAAGAGCGCGCCATGGTGATGATCCGTTCCGCAGGTGGGGGCGGATACGGCGATCCGCTCGAGCGAGATCCCGAACGCGTCGCGGCCGATGTCGAAGAGGGATATGTCTCCGAACAGGCCGCCCGTCAATTGTATGGCGTGGTTTTAAGACCTGACGGAAGCGCCGATGCGGCCGCCAGTGACCGCGCCCGGCAACGCCTGCGGGGACTTCGCTTTCACATCGCGACGGTTGCGGCGGCGGATTCGTTCGAAGCCGGCGCGGTAAGCCGCCGCCGTGTCATCAGGCTGAATCCCCGTGATGCAGCGGCGATTGGCGTTATTGAGGACGAGTTGATCGAGATGGATGCGGGCGTTGCTGCTTCCTTGCGGGGATGGGTCCGGATCGATTCGAATGTTCCAAAAGGATGTCTCCCGATCGATGAGCGAGCGTGCGCGATCATGAAGATCAAGGTTGGCGACAAGGTGGAACTGCGCCGGATATTAAGTTCGGTTCGTCCGCGCGTCCTGTTCGCGGATGCCGCGGAATGACCGGCGATACAATCCTTGTCACGGGGGTGAGCGGATTGATCGGCGGCGCGGTCGCCCGGCGGCTCTCCTTGGCGGGACGCCGGATTGTCGCAAGCGACATAGTCCCTTTGACCGAGCGCGATTATCCGGTGGTCGAACATGATCTGGGGGATCAAGCGCGGTGGCTTGATATCATCGACCGGTTCGGTGTTTCAAAAGTCGTGCATGCCGGGGGCATATCGGGCCCGATGTTATTACAGGGGCAGCCGGCGCGGATTTGCGAAATCAACCTGCAGGGCCTCACCGGCCTTCTTGAGGCCGCGCGGGTTCGCGGTCTCGCACGCATTGTCTGGTTTTCTTCCATTACGGCTTACGGCAATCGCCCGGACCTCGCGCCCGTCGATGAGGAAACGCCGTTGCATCCGACCACGATCTATGCGGCGACAAAAGCTGCGGGGGAAGCATTGCTCGCGGGCTATTTTCACGAGTACGGGGTCGACAGCGTCGCGCTTCGGGTCGCCTCGTGTTACGGTCCGGGACGCACCAGCGCTTGCCTGATCCGAACGATCGTGGAGGATGCGCTGGCCGGTCGCACCACAAGAGTGAGGCAAACCCGGGAGAGCCGCCAGCATATCTTCATCGAGGACGTGGCCGATGCGGTGATTGCGGCGCTGGACAAGAAAACCTTGTCGCAGCGTGTATTCAACATCGGCCCGGGCCGAATGCAGAGCCTTGACGAGATCGTTGCAGGCATATGCGAGGTCGTGCCGGCGGCGAAAGTGGAACTGCATGATGACGGATTGGCTTGGAATACGTTTGGCATCGGACCGATGAAGGTCGATGCGGCCCGCAACCATCTCGGTTTTGAACCTCGAACAACCATAGCCCATGGGGCGCAGCAAACCCGCCTCTGGCTGGAGCAGCGAAATCTGACATGAGCCTTGCCAAGGATTTTGATTTCAAAGGTCAACGTGCGCTCGTGACCGGAGCAGCCAACGGCTTTGGCGCCGCCATCGCTACACTTTTGGCCGAACACGGCGCCTCGCTGGTGCTCGCCGATTGCGAGGAGGACACGCTAAAGGCCATCGCCGGCCGTCTGAATGCCGAGTGCCACGTCTATGATCAAGGTGACGCAGCCTCGGTTGATCGCCTGATCGCGAACGCCGGTGCGATCGACATCCTGATGAATTGCGCGGGCATCCTGGTGGCGAAGCCGGTGCTCGAAACGTCGGTCGACGAAGTTCGCAAATTGTTCGACGTGGATTTTCTTGGCGTATTCCAGCTCATGAAGGGTATCGGAAGCGGCATGGTGAAGCGGCGTCGCGGCGTCGTGGTGTCAATCGGCTCCCAAACGGCTTTTTGCGGCGCCGAAGGCAGAGGGCTTTATGCTGCCGCCAAATCGGCTGTTTCGCAATTGACGCGCGCCGCTGCGGTAGAGTGGGGGCCGCACAATGTGCGGGTGGTTTGCCTGGCGCCCGGCCGATCGCTGACACGAATGACGATTGAAACGGTCAAAGCGGATAATAAGAGCGATCGCGGGATCGCCCGCGTGCCGCTTGGGCGTTGGGGAACGCCCGAAGAGATCGCCAAGCTGGCGGTTTTTCTCGCCTCCGACGCCGCCGGTTATGTGACGGGCGAGACGTTGATTGCCGATGGAGGTTTTGTGCTGGGTTGAACGATTTTCGGCACATCGTCCAGAATCTGGCACGCAGGTTGCTGGTGCATCGAGGCTGAGTTTCTGTTTGACTTGCCATCCAGGGGGTCCTGACCCGTTGATGTGACAGGTTTGCGAATATTCGAGGTTGAGGATGGCGTTGCCGTTTATCAGTCTGCAAGATGTGACCAAGTCTTTCGTGGGTCAAAAGGGACGCACGTCAACCGCTATCGCCAATTTCTCGCTCGATATGGAGCGTGGGGACTTCCTGTGCCTGTTGGGCCCCTCAGGCTGCGGCAAGACCACGGTACTCGGCATGCTTGCAGGCTTCGAGCAACCGACGGCCGGCGAAATTCTGCTCGACGGCAAGCCGGTGCGAGGTCCCGCGCGTGATCGCGGCGTGGTCTTTCAAGGTGAGGATTCTCTGTATCCCTGGCTGACGGCCCTCGACAATATAGCCTTTGGGCCTCGCATGTCGGGCCGGCCGACGCGTGAATGGCGCGCGCGTTCCCTGGAATTCCTTAATATGGTTGGCTTGTCGGGGCAGGGTGACAAGTATCCTTCCGAGCTTTCTGGCGGAATGAAGCAACGCATTCAGATCGCCCGTGCGTTGGCGAACGAACCCAAAATGCTCCTGATGGATGAGCCTTTCGGTGCCCTCGACGCGCAAACACGTTCCATCATGCAGCAGGAATTGCGCCGGATATGGCTCGCGACAAATACTTCAATTCTCTTCATCACGCATGACGTCGATGAGGCGATCATCCTGGGCAGCAAAATCGGTGTGATGACGGCGGGGCCCGGCGGCACGCTCAAAGGCATCGTTCCGGTGAATCTTGCCGGCGACCGTAATCGCAAGGATCCGGCCTACACCGAAATTTATTCGACAGTGCATGACATGATACGGGAAGAAGTAGCCAAGGCATCCCGGGTTTCCGCCGGAGCGGCAGCATGACGCTGATACATCCAGGTCAGGTGGTGCAGCCGGCGGCTGTGAACGTTACAAGCCGGTCCCGTCGGGCATTGCGGAATCTCGGCTCGTTCGTTCCGCATTTGATCGGATTTGCGACGTTGTTCCTGGCCTGGCATGTCGCTTCGACCTATCTGGTCCGCTCCGTGCTTTTTCCGGCGCCTTTGGTCGTTTTTTCCAAGGCGATGAAATTGGCAGCCGATGGATCGCTGTTTGAGAATATCTTTGCCAGCCTTCGGCGTATCGCCATCGGGTTTTTTGCGGGATCGGCCATCGGCATCCCGGTCGGGCTCGCGATCGGGAGTTTTCCGCTCGTGCGCAAGCTTCTCGAGCCCTGGACCGAGTTTCTCAGATTCATTCCGTCAGTCGCGATGATCACGATCGCGGTCATCTGGTTCGGCATCGGGGAAGAATCCAAGATATTCCTGATCATCTACACAACGATATTCATCGTCATTCTCAACACGGCGGCCGGCGTCAGCGCAATCGCGCCAAACAAGATTCGCGCCGCGCAGGTTCTCGGCGCGAGCCGCTGGCAGATTTTCGCTTATGTCGGCCTGCCTGCGACCGTGCCGTTCATTTTAACGGGCATGCGCCTCGCCATGGCAAATTCCTTTACGACGATCGTCGCGGCCGAAATGATATCGGCGAATGAGGGACTCGGCGTCATGCTTTGGAACGGGCGAATGTATATGCTCGTCGATGAGATATTTGTCTCGCTGGTTTGTCTGGGCCTTCTGGGATTCGGCGCGGATCGCCTGTTCCGGTGGGGCATTTTTCGTTTCGCGCGGCGGTTTTCGCCGGCAGCTTGATGGGGTTATCGCTGGGCTGCCTGCCTCCAGCTAACACCGGCGCTGGCCGGAAAACAGGAGAGATCAAATGAGGTACACTTCGTTTCTGGCGTTTTGTCTCGCCATTGCCGTGCAGACGCAGGGCTGTTTCGCTGCATCCACCAAGATGACGATCGCCACCGGCGTCGATCCCAGTTTCTCCGCTTATTACGTCGCCAAGAGTGCCGGCATTTTCGAGAAAAACGGCCTCGACGTGCAGGTGAATACGGGGCCCAGCGGATCGGCCATGGTCGCGTATGTGATTCAAAACCAGGTTCAGTCTGCCTTCGGTGCCGAGGCTGCCGGCATTCAAAATCACAACATCGATCCGAATGTCGTCGTCGCTGCCGAAGGCGTCCTGATGTTGAAGTGGTACGGTCTGGTCGCGCGGGATTATACGTCGCTGGATCAGTTGAAAGGCAAGAAGATCGGAGTGGCGAAGGGATCGGGCAGCGAAGTATTCTGGCTGGCCATGGTCGAGAAGCTCAAGCTCAACCCCAGTGATTTCAAGATCATTCAGGTTGAGGCACCCGAGATGGTAGCCGCGCTGGAGCGCCATGACATCGATGCATTTACGTCGTGGGAACCGTGGCTTACGCGTGCTGTCGATTCAATTCAAAATACCAGGCTGCTGCAAAGCAACGAAGGCATCATGAGCCCGCGGGTTTATATCTACCTGAACCGGGGATGGGCCGAGAAGAATCCGGCTGCCGCGGAAGCGTTCATGCGCTCGATGGTGGAGGCAACCGATCTCATCAACAAGGATCCCGCCAAGGCCTCGGCGATGGTCGCGAGCTTTCTCAAGCTGGACAAGGAACTAACGGATAGCCTGATGAAAAAGCTGCGGTTCGACGTTCGGCTCGATGACGACTCGCTGACAAATTTTGTGACGATTCAGGAGCAATTGAAAGGTCTCGGGAAGCTGGCCAAGCCGATCGACTTCAAGCAGTTCATCGACTCCGATTACCTCAAACAGGTCCGTCCCGATTCCGTCACCTTCACCGCTGCGAAGTAACCATCAGCAGGCGAGCGCCGCAATCCGGCGCTCGTCGACGGTTACGCCGAGGCCCGGGCCTGACGGGCAGTCGATCATGCCATCCACGCAAACCAGAGGATGATGCACGGGATCTTCAGCCAGCCATAGATGCCCAAGGCTGAGGCCCCAATCGACCTGGGGAATGGCGCAGGCGGCATGCACCATGGCGGCCGTTGCCAGGCTGGACTCCATCAGCATCGCTAAATTGACCGAAAGCCCCAGCGCGTCGCAAAGATGGCCGGCATTGACGACCGCCGATACGCCTCCGAGCTTGATGGACTTCAGGCTGGCGCCGCCGATGGCCTTGGCTTTGACATGGGCGAGCAGGTCGCCGGTACTGTGAATACTTTCATCCGCTCCGATCGGTATCGGGGAGGCCGCCGATACGGCTGCGATCCGCGATACGTCGCCGTTCCTGGTCGGTTGCTCGAGAAATGCGATGCCGTAGGGCGCGACCGATCGTGTAAAGCGAATCGACGTCTCGACATCCCAACCCATGTTTGCGTCGGCCGCGATCAATGCGTCAGGCCCCAGTGACTCGCGCAGCATTTTCAAGCACCTGATTTCAGCTTCGAGCGGCGCGACACCGACTTTCAATTTGAAGGCGGTAAAACCCTGCTGGCGAAGCCTGGTCGCTTCATCGACGTCCTGTTCAGGGTCGCCTGAACCGCCGATCAGCCAGAGCGGACGAACGCGGCGCCTGATGGCCCCGCCGAGCAGATCGACGGCGCTCACGTTGAGAATTCGGCCCGCGAGATCGAGCAGCGCAAGATCAACGGCTGTCAGCGCCCCCGTATTGCCGTACAAGCCGGCGCGAATTTCCTGCAGAATTGCTTTCCGATCCAGCGCGGAGCGGCCGATCAGGCGCGGCTCTATATAGTTTTCAATGATCGCTTGCATGCCCTGAAGCGTTTCACCGGACATGATGGGATTCGCAGGTGCCTCACCCCAACCCTCTTCGCCATTGGCGGAACGTAAGCGTATAAACAGCACCGGCCCGTCATCGATCCGGTAGGTTGACATCACCAGCGGCTTGCGAAGCGGCAGGCGGGCCGGATAGCAGTCGATCGACGTTATCTCGCTTGCTAAGTTAGGCATGTCGTTTTCGCCTTTTATCGTTGGCTTGGGTCAAGGCTTTTATCTTAAAATGGATAGTCACCTGATTAGTATGCAGTATGCAATACGCTGTTAGAATCGTGGTGCTTGCGCAGAATACCTGCATCTCGCAGCCGATGGTGGCAACTGGTTCAGAGACACACTAAATTCCGAACATGTACGACGAACTCAAAGCCTTCATCGACCGGCACCGGCGACTGTTCGTCCTGACCGGCGCCGGCTGCAGCGTTAATTCAGGTATTCCCGACTACCGCGATGCACACGGCGAGTGGAAGCGTACGCCGCCTGTCCGCTTCCAGGCATTCGTCGCCGACGAAGCGACCCGTCGCCGTTATTGGGCGCGCAGCATGATCGGCTGGCGGCGGTTCGGACAAGCCCGACCTAACGGGGCGCATCACGCCTTGGCCCGATTGGAGGCCAAGGGTCAATGCGAGATCCTCCTTACCCAAAACGTGGATCGGCTGCATCAGTCGGCCGGGAGCAGGGAGGTGATAGACCTGCATGGGCGCCTCGACCTTGTCCGTTGCATGGCATGTTTGGCGGCCGACCCACGTGCCCGTTTCCAGGATCGGCTGACCCGCCTCAACGCCTCTTGGAGCGACCTCGACGCGATCGCGTTGCCGGATGGTGATGCCGACCTGGACCATCTGGACTTCTCGGACTTTGTCGTGCCGCCTTGCGCGTTCTGCGGTGGCGTCTTGAAGCCGGACGTTGTTTTCTTCGGCGAAAACGTCCCGCGTGATCAGGTCGCCCTGGCGCATGAGCACCTCGAGAACGCCGACGCCATGCTCGTCGTGGGTTCGTCTCTCATGGTCTATTCCGGCTTTCGTTTCGCCCAGGCTGCCGCCCGCCGCGGCATACCTATAGCGGCCGTCAATTTGGGCAGGACGCGAGCCGATGATCTGCTGGCGCTCAAGGTGGAAGATCGCTGCGAGGAGGCTCTCTCGTTCCTGCTGTAACGCCGGAATTAAACGACATCGAGCACGCGCAGTCGATGAAAGCGAAAGGGCGAGCCTCTTAATGGGGAGCAGGGCCGTTTTGGTGCGGTTATTTGTTTCGGAATGAAATCGCCTTGAACGCGCGAACGGTGCCTGCGATAGCCGTTTCCACTGGCAGCCGTTCGATGCTCGACGCTCCCACAAAACCCTGCGCCGAGGTGCGTTCCATCACGTAGTTGACGTCGTCAGGACTTTCCATCGGGCCGCCATGGGCGAGCGCGATGACATGCGGGTTCACGGACCGTGCTGCGTCGATGATCTCCTGCGTCGTCCGGGCGGCGTCGTCCAGTGACATGGCAGCCTCTGCGCCGATCGTTCCACCGCTGGTGAGACCCACATGCGGTACGACGACATCGACGCCGGCGGCTGCCATGTCCCGGCTCTCGTCAACAGAGCGGACGTAACAGCAGGTGTAGAGACCTGCCTCGCGCGCCATTCCGATCATTTCGACCTCACGGGCAAAGCCGAGGCCAACGGCCTCGAAATCGCGCCGAATAGCCCCATCGAACCGTGAAACCGTTGGATAGTTGATCACGCCGGAAAACCCGACATCCTTGATTTGCGCGAGAAAACGCCGCATGTCGCGGGTCGGGTCGGTGCCACAGACACCCGCGATCACCGGTGTGTGTGCCACGGCGGGCAGCACATGCCTTTCGCCCAGTTCGAGAACGATGTCGTTGGCGTTGCCATACGGCATCAACCCGCTGATGGACGGCAATCCGTCCATGCGAAATTTTCCGCTGTTGTAGATGATGATAAGATCGATGCCTCCAAGCTCGGCGCATTTGGCCGACAGGCCATTGCCGGCTCCGCCGGCAATGATCGGGCTGCCCTTGGACAACGACGCACGCAGCCTTTCTTCGACTTGCTCTCTCGTGAACTGATGTCCCATGGGCTGCCTCATATCCTGTATGCGGTTTCGTGCTTAGTTAGACGGTTGATCCGATGCGAGCGCTTCAGACCGGCCATCTTGCAGTAACGTCAGCAATTGTGCGACGGCGGTCTCGGCACAAATCAGGTCGTTGATATTGGCGTCGAGGCGCAGGATGTCTGCGTGTCCGTTCAACGCCGTCGCCGCCGCGTCGATGAATGCGCGGTCGCTGTCGGGTTCATAAAACACGCCGCCTGTTCGATCGTATTCGGAAAATCCGCGCAACGGCAGGATAAGCACGGCCCGGCGCTTTGCCCGGGAGAGCTTTTCGCCGACCCAACGACCGAGCGTGGCATTTTCTTCGGCGGTGGTCCGCATCAGTGTCGTATTGGGGCTATGGGCATGAAGCCTGCGATGACGATATCGTTCCGGCACCGTATCGGACGTTGTGAAATTGACCATGTCGATGGCGCCCGGCAGCACTACTTGCGGAATGCCGAACTTGCCGGCTGCTTCAAGCCGCCCGGGACCGGCGCTGAGAAAGCCGCCGCAGAGCTCGTCAGCCAGCTCGGTGATGGTCAGGTCCAGCACGGCGTCGATGGCGCCTTGTGCGATCAGTTCTTCCATCGTGCGGCCGCCGGTGCCGTTGGCATGAAAAATCATCGTCTCGCAGCCATGCTGCGTGAGCAGGGCGTGGCAGCGCATCGCTGCTTCGGTCGTCACGCCGAACGCGGTGATGGCCACCGTGGGGCGGCTTTTGTCGTTCTGCCGATGTTCCTGGCTGGCGCCAATTTCCACCATGCCACAAATGGCTCCCGCGCCGTTGGCCAAGACACCGCGGATAATCGGATTCATCCCGACCAGATCGGTGACGGTGTTGACCATCGTGATGTCACGGGTGCCGACATAGCTCGCGGCCTTTGGCGTCGCAGCCATCGTCGAAATCATGACCTTGGGCAGGCCTACGGGAAGGGCTCGCATCGCCGCTGTCGCCACGGCGGTTCCAGATCCGCCGCCGAGGCCGAGAATGCCGTCCAGCTCTCCGGCGCGATACATCTGCATCACGACGGCTTCAGCGCCGGTCGACATGATCGCCAGCGCCTTGCCGCGATCTGCGGCCAGTGCCAGTTCGCCGATCTCCGAGCCCGCCGCACGGGCGAGCTCGGCGCGGGTCCTGTCGGCCGGGAGACCCGGTTCTCCCAGCACGCCAATATCGATCAGAATAACCCGATGCCCGCGGCCCTCGATCAGCGTCTTGACGCAAGCCGCATGCTCGCTCTTGGTGTCGAGCGTGCATAGGACCGCGATATGTTTGCGGTCATCCTTCATGCTTCGGATCACCCGGTTGGCGTTTAGCGGCCATTGCCCACGGCATGCAGGTTAAGCGCCATCATGACAGCGCGATGGCAGGGTGTCGGAACGCCGGTTTCTTCGCCGAGCTTGACCATGAGGCCGTTGAGCCATTCGAGTTCCAGCCGGTTGCCACGTTGCAAGTCGGTGTACATCGACCCCTGCGCCTCCACGGGCAGTTCGTCGATCTGCTCCAGCACATGCTCGGCATTGCTCGCGGCGATGTTGATGCCCTTGGCGCGCGCGATCGCCGTGCCTTCGCTGGCGAGCCCGACCAGCATCTGCCGTCCCCACAGGTCGCTGCGGATCGGTCCCTCGGTCGAGCGGCAAAAGGATGTTGCGCCGCTATGGGTCGTGATGAAGATGAATTTCATCCAGAGCGCGGCGAGCACGTCTTTTTCGATCAGGCTGTCGATTTTCGCGCGCTGGCATACCGCCAGAAAATTCTCGATGCGGGGCGTGCGCCGGTTATCGAGTTCGCCGAACCCGAGCGTACACCATTCGCCGAATTGCCGGATCACGCCCGGTTCGACGACGGTGACAGGCGTCGCGGCATAGCCGCCGATGACGTGCTGCGGGCCGAGCAATTCGGCCAGACGTCCTTCGGCATAGATTCCGTTCTGAAAAGAATAGACGGCGGTATCGGCCTTGAGCATCGGCTTGATCTGTTCGGCAGCCTTATCGAGATCCCAAAGCTTGACGCAGAACAGGATCATATCGACCGGCCCGACCGCTTTCGGGTCGGTCGCGATATGAATCTTTTCAATGAAGGCGTCACCGTGATGGCTGATGATCTTCAGGCCTTTCTCGCCCATCGCCTGAAGATGAGGGCTGCCTCGCCCGATGAAGTGCACTTCTTCGCCTGCGGCGACCAAACGTCCACCAAAATAAGAGCCGATGGCTCCGGCTCCCATCACCGCAATTTTCATTATGTCGCTCCGATTTGAATATGTGTAACTGTGAAAGACCCGACGTCCGGCTGATTAACCTTGGCGCCGTTTCTGCTCGCTTCTGAGGATGAAGCTATCCAGCGAAAATTCCGCGACATTGAACCAAAGCAGAATGTCCGACCGGAATTTCTTCCATGGCTCGTAGACCGTGCGGAAAGCTTCGTTTGTTTTGGCGATCTCTTCGTAATGGTCGAACGTCGTCTTCTCGCAGATCGCCAGGATTTCCTGCGGAAAAGGTTTGAGAATTGCGCCGGCCGCCACAAGGCGCTTGAGGGCGACTGGATTGCGCGCATCGTAGGCGGACACCATCCAGTTGTTGGCTTCGGCGCATGCGGTTTCCAGCGCGACCTGATAGGCCTTGGGCAGATTGTCCCAGTGCTGCTGATTGATGAAAACATTTGTCTGCGCGCAGGGATCCCACCAGCCCGGATAGTAGTAATATTTGGCGACCCGCACGAAGCCCAAACGCTCGTCGTCATAAGGGCCGATCCATTCGGCGGCATCGATCACGCCGCGTTCGAGCGACGGGTAGAGGTCGCCCGGAGCGATCTGCTGCGGTACGACGCCGAGCTTGGCAAGAATTTGCGCGCCGAGGCCTCCGACCCGCATCTTCAATCCGCGCAGGTCGTCGACGGTGTTGATCTCTTTGCGAAACCATCCGCCCATCTGCGCGCCGGTGTTGCCGGCCGGAAAATGCAGCACGCCGTATTTCTTGTAGAAGTTGCGCATCAAATCGAAGCCGCCGCCCTCGTTGACCCAGGCGGCCTGTTGCCGCGCGTTCAGCCCAAACGGCATCGCGGTATCGAAAGCAAACGTCGGATCCTTGCCGACATAGAAAAAGCTCGGCGTGTACCCGCATTCGACGGTGGCGTTCTGGACGGCATCCAGCACCTGAAGGGCAGGGACCAGCTCGCCGGCCGCGAATGGCATGATCTGGAAGTTGTTGTCGGTCAGCGCGGCGACCCTTTCCGAAACCCGAACCGTCGCGCCGTACAGGATGTCCAGATTCTTGGGAAAACTGGCCGCCATTCGCCATTTCACGACCGGTCTGGATTGTGCCACGGCGGGCGCGGCCAAAAACAGGGAGGCCGCACCCGCCACAGACGATTTGAGGAGTGTTCGCCGCTCCATGAATTCCTCCCATAATATTTATTTTTTGTAAGATTGTCGATTTTTGTGATAAATGTCAATTATGTTGGTTTACGGGGCCGTGCGATGAAAATCACCGACGTCAGGACGTATCTGCTCGAGAGTCCGCTTCAGCGGCCGTTCGCCTATTCAAGAGGGTGGGCCGATCGGCGAAGCGCGGTGCTTGTCGAAATATCGACCGACGATGGTTTGATCGGTTGGGGCGAAGCCTTCGGCCCCGGTCGCATGGCCATCGGCGCATTGAAACTGGTTCGACCGCTTCTGATCGGAGCCGATCCGCTCGCGATCGAAAAAATATGGGACGATCTCTACGGCCGCTTTCGCGATCATGGTTCGAAGGGACCGCTGATCGATGCGTTGAGTGCGATCGACATTGCGCTGTGGGACATCAAGGGCAAGCATTTCAAGCTGCCGGTGCATCGGCTGATGGGAGGGCCTTTACGCACCAGCGTGCCGGCTTACGCGAGCGGATTGTTTCGTTATCGCGATGGCGACATCGAAACCAATCTCGTCAAAGAGGCGGAGCGGCATCTGGCGCGCGGATTTCGCGCGATGAAAATGAAGGTAGGTTTCGGCGTCGAGGCCGACGCAAAGGCTGTCAAGACGGTGCGCAAGACCATCGGCTCCGACATTTCACTGATGATCGATGCCAACGGCGCCTACGACGCGGTCAATGCCATCCGCCTCGCGCATCGCATCGACGATTGCGACGTTGCCTGGTTTGAAGAGCCGGTCCCACCCGAAGACATTGAGGGTTATCTCGAGGTCAAGGCACGGCAACCGATTCCTGTCGCCGGCGGCGAGGCCGAGTTTACGCGCTTCGGCTTTCGCGACATTCTCGCACGGCGCGCGATGGATATCATTCAGCCTGATATCTGCGCCGCAGGCGGCTTCTCCGAATGCAAGAAGATTGCGGACATGGCTCACGCCTTCGGCATCAGGTGCAGCCCGCACACCTGGGGGACTGCGATTGCAATATCCGCCTCGCTACACTGGCTGGCGTTGCTTCCGAATACGACATCGGCGCTGTACCCGATCCCGCCCTTGCTGGAATGGGATTGCACCGAGCATGGCATCCGTGACGCGCTCCTGACCGATGCACTGCGGCCGGTAGATGGCGTCGCCAAAATTCCGGAAGCGCCGGGCCTTGGCGTGGAGATTGACCGCGAAGTGGTTCGAAAGTTTGAGATACAATGAGATGCAGGAATCACTGACTTCACGGAAACCGCCTCGATGATCAAAGCAGCCCAGCCGGACGATACAAGGAGCCTGACGGAATCGACGTATCGGCTGATTCGAAGCGATATCTTGTCCGGGTCCATTCAGCCCGAAAACAAGATGCAGATCATCGATCTCAGCCAGCGTCACGGCACCAGCGCCAGCGCGGTGCGTGAAGCGCTGTCCCGCCTGGTGTCCGAGAGCCTTGTCACGCTGGAGGTGCAGAAAGGCTTTCGCGCGGCGCCGATGTCGGTGCGCGAATTCCAGGAAATCACCGATTTGCGTATCATGCTTGAAATGCAGGCGATCCGCAGCGCGATCATGCTGGGTGGTGAGGATTGGGAAGCGGAAATCGTCGCCGCCTATTATCGTCTCGAACTCGCCGAAAAGAGAGTTGCCAGACAGGAGATCGAAGCCGCTATCGATTGGGAGGCAAGAAATCGCGACTTTCACGATGCGCTGGTCGGGGCTTGCGATTCGCAATGGCTGATGCGGCTTCGGGCGCTGCTGTACGATCACTCCACCCGGTATCGCAGCTATAGCCTGTCGACAGGGGCCATGAGGCGCGACAGCTCGCTCGAGCATCAATTGCTGCGCACCGCGGTTCTTGCCCGCAATACCGACGAAGCCTGCGCGCTCATCAAGAAGCATTTTCAGGCGACGCTGGATACCTACCGGTCGAGCGTGGAGTTATCATAACTCCAGCGCACGGTCGGGTCGGGAACGTCTTCGACATCCTGACGCGGTCGTCGTTTGCAGGTGAGCAAAGCGCATCGGTAACGATCGCGGACTGCGAGAAAGAATTTCGCTTTCATGACCGGTCCTGCCACTGCTCATGAAGCGCTCTTGACATCCTTTCCCGATCGGAAATAGCTTAGGTAACAACGTTACGCCAAGAACGTAACAATATAAAAGGGAGGAATTCATGCGACTCGGATTGGCTGAGGCCGCGGGCCGTCAGATCTTGATTGCGCAGCGCAAGCAAGAAATCGTGTCACTGGCGGATACGTCGCTGCCGAGCGACCCCCTTGCCATTCTGCTTGATCCGGCGTTGCGCGGCACGGCTGAGAACGCCATTGCGAAGGCTTCCGCGATCGATGCGGCGACACTGAAATTCCTGCCGCCGATGGCGACAATCGGAAAGATCATTTGCGTCGGTCTCAATTACGCCGACCATGCTGCTGAAAGCCCCTACGAAAAGCCGAAATTCCCGGTGTATTTTCTTCGCACCGAAGAAGGCGTGATCGGTCATGGCGCGCCGATCGTGCGGCCGCAGATTTCCGAACATCTCGACTTCGAAGGCGAAATGGTCGCCGTGATTGGCAAGGCCGGTCGGCGCATTTCGATGGACCATGCGCTGGATCACGTCGTCGCCTATTCCGTGTTCAATGACGGATCGATCCGGGACTGGCAGTTCAAGGGTCCGCAATGGACTCTGGGCAAGAATTTCGACAACACGGGACCGTTCGGGCCGTTTCTCGTGTCTGCCGACGAAGTACCTGCCGGCGGTCTTGGCCTGCGGATCACGACGCGCCTGAACGGCCAGGTGGTTCAGGATGCCAACACCAACGATCTGATATTCCAGATCCCTGAATTGATTGCGCGCGTCTCTGAAGCGATGACGCTGCGGCCCGGCGATGTGCTGGTGACGGGCACGCCGGCCGGTGTCGGGTTCGCGCGAAAGCCGCCACTGTTCATGAAGGATGGCGACGTCTGCGAGGTGGAAGTCGAAGGCATCGGTCTGTTGAGCAACCGGATCGTCGACGAGCGCCTGTCGTGAGTTCGGCGTCGCTGAGTTCGTCGTCTCCTGGATTGCGCATTGCCGCCGACGTGGGCGGCACGTTCACCGATGTCGCCGTTTTCGACGAAGATTCCGGTGGAATCCGGCTGGGCAAGACCCTGACCACGCCGAGCAGCCTGATCGAGGGAATGAATCACGGTGTCGGCAAGGCCGGTGCGGATTTCGCCGATGCCCGGCTGTTCCTGCATGGCACGACGGTCGCGATCAATGCGCTGCTTGAACGCAAGGGCGCCAGGACGGCCCTGGTCACGACCAAGGGCTTTCGCGATATCTACGAGATCGGCCGCATCAACCGGCCGGAAGCCTATAATCTCTTCTTTCGCAAGCATCAGCCGCTGGTCGAGCGCGCGCTCCGTGTCGAGGTCGACGAGCGCATGGATGCGGCAGGCGAAGTGCTGCGTCCGCTGATCGACACGGAAGTGGAAGCCATCGCGCGCCGCCTCCTGGAAGAGGGCGTCGAGGCCGTGGCTATTCTCTTCCTGCACTCCTATCGCAATCCGGATCATGAAATTCGCGCCCGCAACATCATCAGCCGGATGATGCCGAATGCGTTCGTGACGGCGTCGCACGAGCTCAGTCAGGAGTATCGCGAGTTCGAGCGCTCCTCCACGGTCGCGGCGAACGCCTATATCGGACCGCATGTCACCCGCTACCTCTCTGAAGCCGATCGCGTGCTCAGTGGCGTCAAGTTTCACGGAAAACTCCTGATCGTGCAGTCGACCGGCGGTCTCTATGATGCCGCACAAGCCCGCCGTGAATGTATTCGAATGCTGGAATCCGGACCCGCGGCTGGCGTGATCGGGACGCGTGAACTCTGCGCGGTGATCGGCTTGCGCAACGCGATCGCCTTTGACATGGGCGGCACGACCGCGAAAGCCGGCGTCATCCTCGATGGCGTCGAGTTGACGGCAAACCAGGTCATGGTCGGCGGCTACGCCGAAGGCTTACCCATCCAGATTCCGATGATCGACATCGAGGAAGTCGGAACCGGCGGCGGCTCGATCGCGCGTCTCGCGCAAGGCAAGTCGCTGCGTGTGGGGCCGGAGAGTGCGGGCGCGGTGCCCGGCCCGGTATGTTACGGCAATGGCGGCACCGAGCCGACCGTGACCGATGCCAATCTTCTGCTCGGCCGGCTCGCGCCCGATCTGTTCCTGGGCGGCGAGATGAAACTCGACGTCGACGGCGCAGCGCGCGCGATGACCGATCAAATCAGCGGGCCGCTGGGACTATCGGTCGCCGAAGCTGCCGATGGAATTATCCGTATCGCGGTCACCCAGATGGCCAACGTTGTGAAGCGCGTGACCACGGCGCGCGGCCTCGATGCCCGCGATTTCGCCATGGTCGCCTATGGCGGTGCGGGACCGTTGCACGCGGTTCTGGTGGCGAGAGAATTGCAGATTCCGCGGGTCATCATCCCCAACGCGCCCGGCCATTTCTCGGCCTATGGCATGCTGGTCAGCGATCTCAGGCGCGATTATGTGCGCACGCTGTTTGCGCGGCTGGCCGATGCTCCATTTGACAGCTTCAACGCAATCTTCCGCGAATTGGAGCAGCGGGGCCGTGACGATATCGATGAAGCAGCGCCCGAGCGTCTCGATATCATCGTGAAACATGCGGTCGACATGCGTTACATCGGCCAGGAGCACGCCGTCACCGTCGAGATCGATAGCGGGGCTTTCGAGGCGCGGGATATCGATGCGATCAAGGCTGCGTTCGATGCCGTGCACAACCAGCGTTACGGTTACGCATCGAATGACGAATCCGCGGAGATCGTGAACCTTCGGCTGTCGGTTATCGGCGTCATTGCCAAGCCTCGTCTTGCGCCGCTCGACGCCGCAGCGAGCGCCTCGGCGGACGAAGCGTTGATCGGCGTTCGTCCCGTCGAGTTTGGCGTCATGGGCGGGCGGCTGGAGACGCCGCTCTACGATCGCGCGCGGCTGCTTCGCGGCCATCGTCTGACGGGTCCCGCGTTGATCCAGGAATACGCGTCCACCACTGTCCTGTTGCCCGGCGACGTCCTGACGGTTGATCAAATGGGTAATCTGGACATCAAGATAGAGGTCCAACCATGACCCACGGCCGCACGTCGCAAGATCCCGTCACTACCGAAATCATCCGCAATGGATTCATCGCCGCTACCGAGGAGATGAAGACCAACCTGATGCGGACCGCGTATAATATGATCATCTACGAGGCCCTCGATTTCACGGTCGGTTTGTTCGATCAGCATGGCAACACCATTTCGATCGGGCTCGGGTTGCCTATGTTCATCCGCGGGATGAGCGAGACGATCAAGGCGAAGCTGCGGCATTTCGGTCCGGACGGCATCCATCCCGGCGACGTGCTGCTCACCAACGATGCCTACACGACCGGGAGTCATCTCAATCACATGACGTTTTCGGTGCCGATCTTCGACGGCGCCGATTTGATCGGCTTCTCCGCCTGCATGGCGCATTGGCAGGACATTGGTGGCACTCTGGACGGCATGACCACGGATATCTTCTCCGAAGGTCTGCAACTGCCGATCGTCAAGGCCTGGCGAGCGGGTGTTCCGAATGAGGATATTCTCTCCGTCATTCGCATGAACGTCCGGTTGCCCGAGCGCGCGATGGGTGATTTGAAGGCGCAGGTCGCCGCGGTTCGGACGGGCGAGAAGCGGTTTCTCGAGCTGGTTCGCAAATATGGCCGATTCGCGCTGGAGACCGCGATTGAATCGATTTTCGACCATGCCGAAGCGGTCTCGCGCGACAGCGTCGCGCAAATTCCGGACGGAACCTATCAGGCGGAATCGTTCATGGACGACGACGGCATTGATATCGGCCGGCGTATTCCTATTCGCGTGAAGATTATCGTCGCGGGCGATCAGATGACGATCGACCTCACAGATGTCAGCACCCAGGTCAAAGGCTTCTACAATTCGGGCCAGACAGCGGGGCTTTCCGCGGCGCAGGTCGCGTTCAAATGCCTGACCGCCGGACTTGAGCTGCCCGTCAACGACGGCGCGTTTCGCAATCTGAAAATCGTGTTGCCATCTGGCACTGTAGTCAGCGCCGAGCGCCCGGCGCCGATGCGGTGGTGGATGACCTATCCCATGACGATCGTGGACACGATTTTCAAGGCTCTGGCATCGGCTGTTCCGACGCGAGTGATTGCAGCACACCATGCGGATCTGGTGATTGCGTCGATCAACGGCCGCCAGCCGCGTGACAACAAGCTGTACCTCTATCTTGGCGGGCTTATCGGCGGCGGCTGGGGCGCCAAGCATGGCGAGGACGGCATGAGCGCCACGGTCGCGATCAACGACGGCGATACCCACAATGGTCCGAGCGAGCAGGTGGAAGCCAAATTCCCGTTGATTGTCGAACGCTATGCGTTGCGCGAGGATTCCGGCGGTGCCGGAAAATTCCGCGGCGGCCTCGGCACCGAGCAGGTCGTGCGGGCGCGGCATCCCATCATGTTCAATGCTCAGATCGAGCGGGTCGATTGCCGCCCCTGGGGTCTTTTCGGGGGGCTGAGTGCGCTCGGCAACGAGGTTCGGCTGGAGCGGGGGGGCGAACTGGAGCGCTTTCCGACCGGCAAGGTGCTGTCCCAGAAGATCGAGGCGGGGGATGCATATACCGTTTGCTCGGGCGGCGGGGGCGGCTACGGCAGTCCTCTCGATCGCAAGCTCGATGACATCGAGAATGACGTCCGTCAGGGATATGTATCGAAAGCCGCTGCGCACGAGTTCTATGGTGTGGTATTTGACGGGCAGGGCCGCATCGACAGGCAAGCGACGGCGCTGCGACGGACGGATATGCGACGGCGCGGCCTGCCAAAGGACCGGCCGTTTTCGACGGAGGATCATTCGGGTTGGGGTGGATGTCCATATTGCACCAAGCTAATTCAGCCGCATCCGGAAGGACGGGCGATGGCGATCGAGGCTGCGGCCAGCGGCGTCGGGGCTTGGCGTTGTTGTTGAAGCGGGGATCGGCAAAATGATCGAAAACCGCAGTGGCTCCCGACGTGCTGCAAAGCCGGTGGAAACCACTGTGCTGGCGGTCGAGCGCGCGCTTCAGGCGATTGAAATGCTTTCCGGCGCGGCTGACGGTCTCAGCCTTGCGGAGATTTCCCGCGAACTCATCATCAACAAGGCGATCGCCTCGCGTCTCCTCGAAACGCTCGAGCATGCCGGTTACGTTTGGCGCGACAACATCGCGCAACGCTATCACCTGACCTACAGGGTCAGTAATCTCGGACTCCGGCAATTGCAGCAATCAGGCTTGCTTGGACAATGTACAAGTCTGCTGGAAGACCTTGCGGAGCGCACCGGTGAACTGGTCCGGCTTTCCGTGGTCGAACGCGGCGAAAAGATCACCTGGATCTACGCGGTGGTCGGCACCCGCCGTACCCTGCGGATCGATCCGAATTTCAATTTCGAGGTCAGCATTCACAGCCATGCAACCGGCAAGGCGTGGCTGATGACGCTCAAACCCGAGCGTGTCGCGGAATTATTGGAGCGCGATGGAATGGCCGCGCTGACGCGGCACACGAATGTTGATACGAAGGTTCTACGCAAGGAACTTGACGCCGCGAGCCGCCGCGGTTTCGCGACGACCTACGAAGAAAATGAAATCGGCGTCGGGGCAGTCGCGGCACCCATCATGGCGCCGCGGTTATCGGGAGGCACCGAATGTGTCGGCGTTATCTCTGTAGCTGCGCCCACCAACCGTATGACGCGGGCCGAAATCGAAAACTGCGGGCCGCTCGCCGCCGAAGTAGCCAATCGCCTTGCCCTCATGTGGCCGCTTGATGAGCGCGCGCCCGTGAGACTGCAAAGACCAGCTTGATCGATGACCAATAGAACGGGAGAAAGCCATGGCTCGCTTTAATCAATTTGTTCCTCAGGGCGTCATCCCCGCGGTCTTGTTGCCGTTTCATGATGATCTGTCGATCGACGAGCCGAGCTTTCGCAGTCATTTGCGGGACGTCGCGGCGGTCGAAGGCCTGTCGGCCATCACGGTCAATGCACATTCCACGGAAGTCGCCTCATGCACCGCGGAGGAGCAAAGCCGGGTGATGGAAATTGCCGCCGATGAAGTCGGTGATCGTCTTCCGTTAATCCACGGAATTTGGGCCGATGGCAGCCTCGAGGCGGCGCGGATCGCCAGGCGCGCGCAAGCCGGCGGCGCCTCCGCGCTGCTGGTGTTTCCGCCCGCGCCATTTACGCTCGGGCAAAGCGCTGAGATGGCGTTAGCGCACTTCAAGACGATTGCTTCGGCGTCCGATCTGCCGCTGATCGTGTTCCAGTATCCACTCGCGACCGGGCAGGGCTATCCTCAGGCAACACTGGATCGCTTGTTCAACGAAGTCCCGACCATTCGTGCCATCAAGGATTGGACGCCGAACGTCCCGCAGCACGAAGCGCAGATTCGGTCGCTGCGCTCGCGTAGCCGTCCGGTCAACGTGTTGACCACGAACAGCGCGTGGCTGTTGAGCTCCCTTGTACTCGGGTGCGACGGATTGCTGTCGGGAAGCGGCAGCGTGATCGCCGATTTGCAAGCCCGCTTGTTTCGGGCAGTTACCGCCAACGATCTTGCCGAAGCGCGCCGGCTGAACGATCGAATTCATCCAATGGCGAGCGTGTTCTATGCCGACCCGTTTGTCGACATGCATAACCGCATGAAAGAAGCGCTTGTGCTTCTTGGCCGCCTGCCGCGCGCCGTGGTCCGGCCGCCGCTGGTCAAGATCGGGCAGCCCGAGATCGCGCGCATTCGCGAGGCACTTGTGGCGGCAGGGTTGCTCGATGCATCCGGAAAACGGCGCGAGGCAGCCTGATACAAAGCTATGCAGGAGGTTTAAGCGGGCGAGACGACCCGCAAGCCTGAATCAAAATGAAATCGGGAGAGGAAGCTGCAATGACGAGGTCGTTAGTTTGTGCCGCCATGATTTCGGTGGCGATGTTATTGTCTACGGGTATCGGCGGCGCGCAGGAAAAGCCGCCGGTCAAGATTGGTTTCGTGACCGAATTGACCGGCGCGTGGACGTTCTTCGGCACCAGTTGTGTCGCCGGTCTTAAATTCGCGGAGAAACAGATCAACACTCCGGGCAAGCGCAAGATCGAATTCGTCATCGCGGACAACCAGACCAGCCCTGCTCAATCAGTCGCCGCCGCCCGAAGCCTCGATGTGCAAGACAAAGTGCTGGCCTTGAGCGGCCCGACCAGTTCCGACACCGGTCTGGCCGTGTATGGTTATGCGGAACAGAACAAGGTGCCGTTCGTGGTGCCGGTTGCCGCGTTTCCGCAACTGACCAAGCCCGGCAGCCGCTACACTTTCCGCCTGGAGCCCGACGCAGTGGGCTGGGGCTATGCGATCTCCAAATTTGTGGAGAAGCAAAAGCCGGGTGGAACCATTGCGCTGATCTACTCGGATTATGCGCTGATGCGGGCGATCACCGCCGGGCTCAAATATCAGGCGCCGCTGTCCGGCCTCAAGATCGTGGCGGATATCGCGTTTCCGCAGGGCTCGAACGACGCCACCGTGCAAGCCGCGCAGGTCCTGGCGGCTACGCCCGATTACGTCGTCGTGATCGGCGCCGGTGGGTTCGACAATACCATTACCAATCAGTTGCTTGATCTGGGTATCAAGCCCAACCAAATCATCCATCCGTTCGGGCTTACTACCCAGGTCATGAATTGGGGCAAGCGCAGTATCGGCTCATATTACGGGACGTTCTTTGACTCCAATCTCGACGCATTGACCGATGAAGGAAAATCATTCGTCGAGCAGTTCATTGCGCAATATGAACGGCCGCCGTCCTATGGCGAGAATTTCTGCTACGTCACCGCGCATGTCATCCGGGAAGTGCTCGACAAGAATCCCGAGGCTGCCGACGACCGTGAAAAATTTCGCGACGCGATGTCGGCCTTGAAGACCAAGGAGACGACGTCGAACATTCCGATCGAATTCGACAAGAACGGCGCGCGCAAGGAATACATCTACATCATGCAGATCACCGACATTGTCGGAAAGGCGTACAAGGCCAAGCAGACTTTCTATACCGAATGGGACCCGGAAGTGATTCCTGTCTACACGCTGGTTAAGTGAGCGCCGAAGCCCGCTGCGAATAGTCGCGGCGGGCTTCCTGTTTTCCGGGAGTGCTGCTTGTCGAACGCTAATCTCATCATCTTGCTGTCCACCATTTCCACCGGCCTGATCCTCGGCGCGATTTTCTCGCTGGTCGCGGTGGGGGTGACGATCGTCTACGGCAGTATCTGGATGCCGAACGCCGCCAACGGCCAGTTCTTCCTGCTGGCGGCTTTGTTCGGTTGGACCATGACCGTGAGTTGGGGGCTGCATCCGGCGATCGCTGCGGTGCTCGTCATCGGGCTTAGCGTCCCGCTGTCGTATGCTCTCGAATTCGTGCTGATCCGCCGCTTCTATGATGTGCCCAATCGGAATATTTCCTATTTCGTTCTGAGCCTCGGCATCACGCAGATTCTTGCCGGTATCTTTGCCTTCACTTACGGGCAATGGAGTGACCAATTTCAGTTGCCGCCGTTGATTGGAGGCATCACCTTCATTGGGCCGCTTCCGGTCGCCAACAACCGATTGCTGGTGCTGGTGCTCGCGCTGGCCATTCTCGCAGCTCTGTTCGCGTTGCTGCGTTACCACCGTTACGGGCGGGCCATCCGGGCCGTGTTCCAGAACCGCGATGCTGCGGCGCTTCGGGGTGTTAACGTGAAGGCAAGCTATAGCCTTTCCTTTGCGCTCGGCAATGCGGTGATCTTCGCTGGTGGAATTCTGTTTGCGCTGGCTTACAGTTTCGATCTGACGATCGCCTGGACCATGTCGATCACCGCCTTCGCGATTATGATCATTGGCGGTCCCGGTTCTGTGCTGGGCGCATTCATCGTTGGCATGGTATTCGGCTTCACGCAGGCGGCGGTCAGCACGGTCGCAAGTCCGACAATCGCTGCATTCTCCTATCTCGGCGCGATGCTTCTGATTCTGCTGTTCAAGCCATCCGGATTGTTCGCGCGATGACACAAAGCTTCAAGACCGGTGGCCGTATCCAAGGTCACTCCGCGAATCTCCTGCTGCTGGCGGGTTTCGCCATCGTCGCGTTCGTGTTGCCGATCGCATTGTCCGGTAACCGCTATCTCGCTTTTGTCGCGGGCGTCACGATGATCCACATCCTGTGGGCCTGCGGCATGAACCTGCTGTACGGTTACACCGGCCTGATGCCGCTGATGTTCGCAGGCATCGCCGGTATCAGCGCTTACACGGTCGTCGATCTCACCGCGAATGGCTGGTCGTTTTGGCTGGCGCTGCCTGTTGGTGCGCTGGCAGCCTCGATTACCGGCACTGTCCTGGGATTGCCGTCGCTACGGCTGAAGGGGTTCTATTTCACGCTCTGTTCGCTTGTGATCCAGACGGTGATGACACTTGGTTTTATCTATTTCTCGGGTCTCACCAATGGCGACACCGGTTTTTCGCAGATTCCGCTGCCATCGCTGCGGGGCGAGCCGCTGTCCAGCCTCAGCTACGACCTGGTGCTTGCTGCAGCCGCCGTGCTTGGCGTGATGGTGTTGATCGCGATCATGCGTTCGACTCTCGGCCGCCGGCTGATCGCGATCCGCGAAGATGACGAACTGGCCGCCATGCTCGGCATCAATGTCACCGGCTACAAGATGATTGCCTTCTTTGTCGGGTCGCTTTTTGCAGGCGTCGGCGGAGCGCTGTACGCGCCCTATATCGGTTTCATTTCGCCACGTTCGTTCGATGTGCTGATCAGCATGAACATCTGGCTGATGGTTGCGTTCGGTGGCCGCGGGACGATCTGGGGACCCGTGCTCGGCGCCGCGCTGCTGGCGCCGCTGTCGTTCTTTTTGCAGGAATACTACACCATCAAGGACGTGCTCTACGGCGCTCTGATTATTGCGGTCATTGTGCTGATGCCGGCCGGTCTTTTAGGCAGTCTTGGCCGAACGCCACGGTTGCCGGCGGCCGAAATCGACGCGCCCGTTCCGCGCCGGAGTCCGAAATGACCGAAGTCCTTCTTGAAGCCAAAGCTGTCTCGAAACGCTTCGGCGGTGTCGTCGCCTTGAAGAACATCGATCTCGTTCAGCATCGGGGCGAGACGTTGGGCATGATCGGACCCAACGGGTCCGGAAAGACCACGTTCGTCAATTTAATCTCCGGCCATACCCGGCTGAGCAGCGGCTCAATCGCGTTCGATCACGTCTCGCTCGCCGGTAAGAATCCATCGCAGGTCGCCAAGGCGGGCCTCACCCGAACCTATCAGGCGGTGCGGGTGTTCGGCGAACTCACGGTCCGGGAAAATGTCGCTACCGCCCTGGTCGATGCGCGCGTCCGTTTGGGGGCCGAAGCCGTCGACGAGCTTGCGGATTGGTTGCGGATATCCCATCGCTATGAGGCTCGCGCCGGCGGCTTGACCCTGATGGAGCAGCGGCAGTTGGAGTTGTTGATGCGTTTGGTTCAGCAACCCAAACTGATGATGCTCGATGAGCCGGTCGGCGGCCTGTCGTCGAGTGAAGTGCGCACCATGATAGGACTGCTATCGGAGCTTAAGTCGCGCTGCACGGTCTTTGTGATCGAGCACACCATGAAGGTGATCCGTGAACTCGCCGACAAGGTCGTCGTGCTGATGGCCGGCGAGAAGCTGGCGGAGGGATCGCCGACCGATATCCTCGCTGACCAGCGGGTGATCGACCGCTATCTTGGAACAGCCGATGCTTGAAATTGCAGACCTCACTATTCGCTACGGCCCGTTTCTGGCGGTGGACCATCTGGCGATCAGCGTCGGTGCCGGCGAAATCGTCGGCGTGGTCGGACCGAACGGTGCGGGAAAATCCTCGACGGTCAAGGCGATCGGCGGTCTGGTGCAGCCAAAATCGGGACGGCTCGTTTTTGACGGCCGCGACCTCGGGATGGTTCCGCCTCATAAGCGCGTGAATCTTGGTATTTCGATCGTGCCGGAAGGGCGCGGCTTGTTCTCGCGAATGTCGGTAGACGAAAACCTCGTGATCGCGGGAGATCCGCTGAAAGACAAAGCGAAATGTGCCCATAACATCGAGCGTTGTTACGAGATGTTTCCGGTCCTCAAGGAGAGACGATGGCAGCCGGTGGGCACGCTGTCAGGTGGACAGCAGCAAATGGTTGCGGTGTCGATGGGGCTGATGTCCGATCCGCGGCTGCTCGTGCTTGACGAACCCTCGCTCGGGTTGGCCCCCATTGTGATCGGCGAGATCGGCCGGGCGTTGGGCGAACTCCGCAAACAAGGACTGACGGTGGCGCTATTTGAACAGAACGCAAAGCTGACGTGCAGTATTGCGGATCGCATCTACATCCTGGCAGCAGGCAAGGTGCGGCATCATAATCGTGCAGCCGATCTGTTGAACGACCCGGAAATCCTGGACCATCTGGTATAGGCTGCGTTGTTCGCCCGTTTTTTACAGGCATTGATGACAGAAAAGAAGAAAAGGACGCATCGTGAAAGTCGGAGTTGCAGGACTGGGTCGCATGGGCGCTGCGATCGCCAAAAGATTGATCGATGTCGGACACGATGTTGTCGTGTGGAATCGTGGAGTGGCGAAATCGAAGGCGCTTGGAGAGCAGGGCGCCATCGTTGCCGCCTCGCCAAAGGAACTCGCGGAACAGGCTGACCTCGTTATCACGATTCTGACCGACGCCGCAGCCATCGAGAGCGTTTACAACGGTCCTGCCGGTCTGTTGGCGGGCGATGTCGCCGGCAAGCTCTTTGTCGAAATGAGCACCGTGCAGCCCGAGACGGAGCGGTTGTTGGCCAAGCAAGTCCAGGATCGGCAAGCGTCGCTGCTCGAATGTCCGGTGGGAGGCACGGTGGGTCCGGCCTTGAACGGAAAGCTGCTGGGATTTGCCGGTGGTACGAAAGAGGATTTCGAGCGTGCGAAGCCGGTGCTTGATCAGCTTTGTCGTCGGGTCGACCATGTTGGCCCGGTCGGGGCAGGATCCAGCATGAAGCTCGCGATCAATCTGCCGCTGGCGGTGTTTTGGCAGAGTTTTGGGGAGGCTTATGCGCTGGTTCAGCATCTTGGCCTGGACACCTCTCTTGTTGTGGAGATGTTCACGGAATCATCCGGCGGTCCCAATGTGCTGCGGGCCCGCGGGTCAGCGGTAGCCAAGGCATTGCAGTTGGAAGATCCGGGTTCGGCAACCTTCGACTGCGACTCGATCCGCAAGGATCTGCGCACCATGGTCGCCGAGGGTAAGAATCTCGGTTTTGCGCTGCCGCTCGCGCAACAGACCCTCGGCGTCTTTGATCAGGCCAGCAAGGACGGCTGGGGTGGCAAGGATTGCACGGAGCTGCCGGCGTTCTGGTCGAACAAGCACCGCGGCCGCACAACAAGCTGAAATCTGGAGGATGGAATGAAGGCGATCCCCACGGTCGACGGGCATCACCACATATGGCGGTTGCTCGATCTCGCCTGGCTATCGGGCTCGCCGGTGCCGCGGATCTTCGGCCCTTACGAGGCAATCCGTCGCGACTACACGATGGATGAATTCAGGTCGGACATCGCCGGCAGCAACGTCATCCGATCCATTTACGTTCAAACCAACTGGCCAGCCGGCCAAAGCCTCGATGAGGCGAAATGGGTACAGTCCGTGGCTGACGCCACCGGGTGGCCGCATGCTAACGTCGCTCATGCCGATCTGGCGGATCCGGATGTCGGTACTTTGCTGGGGCGACTGGTTGAGTTGCCTTTGACGCGCGGCATCCGGCAGCAGATCCATTGGCACGCCAACCCGCAATATAGTTTTGCGGGCCGCCCGGACCTCATGAACGATCCACAATGGCGAAGCGGTCTTTCGCAAGTTGGGCGGCATGGTCTGCCGTTCGAGTTGCAGATTTTCACAAGTCAAATGGCGGATGGCGCAAAGCTGGCGCGCGACTTTCCCAATATAACTTTCGTACTCGAACATGCCGGGATGCTGGAAGACAGGTCGGCAGATGGATTGGAGCGTTGGCGCGCGGGCATGCGCGCGCTGGCCGAGTGCAGTAACGTCCACGTCAAGCTGTCGGGCCTTGGTACATTCGACCATGCCTACCGGTTCGAGCTGGTCGCGCCTGTTATCGCGGATACCGTGGCCATGTTCGGTGCCGACCGTTGTCTCTATGGCAGCAACTTTCCCGTTGAAAAGCTTTGGACCGATTACGCCTCGCTTTACCGTACTTTCAGACAGGCTATCGAACCGCTGTCCGAAATCGACCAGCGAAAGATATTAAACGACACGGCGACCCGCCTCTACAGGCTATGACGGCGGCTCTTCCGAAGAGGCCTCACATCCGGATCGAAATGCTCACGTTCCGGTAGGATGGCTTCGTGCTGCTCTCGTAATCTGACTGCGGACCCAGGGATCAGCCATAGTGTGGGTGATGGCTCGTTTGCGAACCTCATCTGGCAGAAACGAAACCTCTCCATACATGCGGGACCATTTCTGGCAATGATCAACGAGCTCGCGCTCGCGTTGCTCCCATGCGGACAAGCGGTCCGGAATGTCGCGCCGGTCCGTGACGCCTTCCATCGCGACGGCCAGCGCCAGGCCGATCTGCATCGCCATGCCGCCACCTTGTCCGAGATTGGGGGGCTGTGCATGGGCCGCATCGCCGATAATCGCCGATCTCCCCGCGGACCATGATTTAACGCTGATGGTGCTGTAAGGACTCCAGGGGATAATATCCTCCACCCTTTCGATCAGGTGCGACCAGTGCGGGAATGATGAGGTCCACGCCTTCTTGTCGAGAGGACTGATTTTGCCGGCATCGTCTTCCTTTGGACAGGTAAAGGCGAGATACATTTCGGTCGGTGTTAGCGGCGTGATCAAAAAGCGACGCGTGCCATTCCAGTTTTCAATATATTTGTCACGGCCGTTGTCGCCGAGGTCTTGTTGCGTCCCGGGAATAATGGCCCTGAGCGCTCCCTCAACAGTCTGTTCGTGGAAAAGCTCAAGGCCAAGCGCGCGCCGTACAGCGGACCAGATCCCGTCCGCGCCAACGACCAGATCGGCCGTCTCGGTATGACCGCCGCCAAAGTGAAGCTCCGCCGCGGCACTCGCGCCGATAACTTCCGCGCCCGTGCGGATATCGACACCGGCGCCGATGGCCGTGTTTTTCAGGCTTTCCAGAAGATCTTTTCGCGGAACGGTGACAAGGCGCATATCCGGTGGAAACTCACCGGCGTCGATGACTTGATTCTGGCCATCGCGCTGCTCCATGGCGCGGCCGTGGAAAGTATCGGGGCGAACCACGTTGGCCCCGATAGCTTCGAGAATTCGAAGCCCGTTCTCCCATATGTAGATGCCCGAACCCGCCGCACGAACTTCCGGCTGGCGCTCAAACACGGTAACAGTCCAGCCGCGCCGGGCGAGGGCGGTCGCGGCTGTCAGTCCCCCGAATCCGGCGCCGGAGATTATCGCTCGCAATTTCGCCGGCATCGCATATCTCCCCTTCGTTCGAGATCAGCTTGCGAGGTAGAAATCGCGGATGGCCTTGGCCACCGGCACGGGGCTTTCCAGCGTCGGAAAATGAGTTTGGCCGGGTATGTGCAGCGGGTGAAACCAGGGATGACCTGCGGCAAAATTATTCTGGAAATCCCGGTATTCCGAGGACAGCGGTTGTGAATAGACGTGCAGGACTTGCGGTTTGCTGGCGAGAGCCTCCATGCGATCCAGCGGGCTGCCCCATTTTCGGTAGGCGCGCTCGATCTCTCGACATGCTCTGACCCACATCTCCCCCTTAAACCATGGCATCTCGGTGCGGATGTGATTGATGACGTCGGCATTGTCGGTGGCGGCCACCCACTCATCGAAGAAACTCTGTCGCCCGACGTGGTAATTCACGGGGTCCTGGCCTTCCTTCAACTGCTGGTAAAAGCCGTCATGCGGGGTCATGAGCCAGTCGATCACGACGGTCTTGTCGAGCTTGGCAGTGCCAAACTTCTCGCACAAATCGATATTCACCCAACATCCGTGAGAGGTCGAGACGAGGTTGAACTTCTCCAGTTTCTTGGCTTCGATGAATTTAGCGACGTCATCGACGAGATCGGCTTCGGTAAAATCGCCATGCAAGGTTTGCTCGGCATCGTGTCCCCTGAAATTCGGGCACAGCACGTGAAAGTCTTTCGAAAGCAGCGGTGCCAGATTTTTGAACAGACGATCGTCCTGGGCCCAGCCCGACAGCAAGATGAGCGCGCGCGGGTGTTCCGTTCCGCTCTCCGTATAGGTCATGGGATGATTGTTGATGGTGATAGATTCCATGTTCGGATCCTCGATCTGTGTGGACGGAAAATAAATTCAGGCGGATTTTTCCTTGACCGCGAAGCCGGCCATTTTGGCGTAGCTGCCGCCTATCGCGGCAAGCTCTTCGCGGGTGATGACGTCTTCGAGACGATCGAACCCGTTCGGGGCGCGCTCGGATACGACGTCGACGACACGTTCGGGGCCGCCGCCACGATTTGAGCGCACGATCGCTGACGTAACCGGAATCCGCTCGGCCTCGTAGGCGCGGATCGCTTCGTCAACCTGGCCGCCGGAAAGATACTGGGCGAGGCGCTTGCCGTCGATCACCGCCTGCGCCGCGCCGTTCGATCCAACCGGAAACATCGGATGGGCAGCGTCGCCGAGCAGTGTGACGCGCCCTTTGCCCCAACTGGTCAATGGCTCGCGATCGCACATCGGGTATTCGAGGAAGTCCGAAGTCGCCGTGATCATGGCGGCGACGTCTAATCCGGGAATCCTGAATTGTCTGGCAAACGGAATGACCTCGTTGAGAACGCCGTGCCGCGCCCAGCTTTCCCGCCGTGGCGGCGGCGCTCCGCCTTCGCTGATTTTGCTGCAAAGCACCCAATTGGTCAGCATTGTGCCGTCCGACGCGCCGGGCAGGATCGGATAATACAGCAGCTTTTCTTTCATATCGCCGGACACAATCATGGTGTCACCGCCATCGAAGACCGGCCAATCGACGACGCCGCGCCACATCATGATGCCGTTCCATTGCATCTCCCCGTCTTCGGGGTGAAGTTGCGCGCGCACCGCTGAATGAATGCCGTCGGCGCCGACCAAAGCCCGTCCGGTCTGCGTGAAAAGGCTGCCGTCCACGCAACGAAAATGCGCAGTTACTCCCGACTCCGATTGTTCAAAGCTCTCGAAGCGATGGCCGGGACGAATCGCAGTATCGCCACAGCGTTCGCGAACGGCGGCCAGCATGATCGCATGAAGCCTGCCGCGATGAATGGAAAGTTGCGGCAGATCGTGACCCGCGTAGAGGCCCCGCGGTTCGTTGAAAATAAGCTGACCGAACTTGTTGATGTAGCGAAGTTCCCGGGTCCGTACGCTGACTTTTTCCAGCGCCGGAAGGATGCCGAATTCCGCCAGCTCACCCGTTGCGTGTGGCAAAATATTGATGCCAACACCCAGCGGCTTCAGTTCTGGCGCGGCTTCGAACAAGATGAACTCGATGCCGAGTTTCTCGAGTGAGAGCGCTAGAGCAAGACCGCCGATACCGGCGCCCGCGATGATTACCGGCACATCTGTTCTCCCACTCGTAAACTATTATAAGCTTAAATTAATTTGGGAATAGCGCAAGTATCAAGTCTAAAGGGATATCCGTCTTGCGCAGACTCGAACGGCGAAACAGTCCGCTATTGCTCATTGGGCGGCCCGGCGCGTAACGATGGCAGGCGAGGTGGCGTCAATCTGCCGATCCGGACGTGGCGTTGACACCCTCGGTCGCCGCAAATATCTTTTGACCAGTCACGTGTGGGTGACAAGGCGTCGTGCCAAGATTTGTCTTTTCAGGAGTTTTCGTTTGATGAGGAAAATTCCAACGAGCTTTCCGATCGTCACGCGGCGCACGGCGGTGGTCGTGGTCGATATGCAGGAATTGTTCTGCAACCCGCAAGGCGCGGTTTACGTGCCGGACACGGCCGGCATTGTCGAGCCGATCTCCAATTGCGCTGCAGCGGCGCGCAAGGCTGGGATGCCCGTTATCTTTCTGCGGCACATCGTGCGCGGCGACGGCAGCGATACCGGCCGGATGCGAGACATGTATCCGACCGTCGACGCGATGCTTGCCCGCGGCACCCCGGGTGTCGAGATCATCGTCGCGCTGGCGCCCATCCGCGGAGACATTGTCGTCGACAAGCTTGGCTTCAGTGGATTTCACAACACTGATCTGGATACGGTGTTGAGATCGCACGACATCGACACCATCATCGTGTGCGGCACGGTTACCAATGTCTGCTGCGAGACCACCGTGAGGGATGCGGCGCACCGGGAATACAAGGTGGTGGTGCTTGCGGACGCCTGTGCGGCGATGGATTATCCCGACATGGGATGGGGCGTCATTGCCGCGGCCGAGATTCAGCGGGTGAGCCTGACGACCATCGCCATGGAGTTCGGCGAAGTGACAACTACCGCTGATATCATCCGGAGGATTGAGGCCGCTTCCGCCAGCCAATTTGACGCCGTTGCCTGATTTTTCGCGTCGTCGCATCACAGCCCGAGATAGCTTTCCCTGATCGATCCCAGCCCGAGCAGGTCCGCGGCGGGGCCTTCCATCCGGACCTGTCCGTCCTCGAACACGTAGCCGTAATCGGCGAGGCCGAGTGCGGCCTGTACGTTTTGCTCCACGATGCAGATGGTGATGCCTTGGTCGCGGATCGCCCGCAACTGGCTGAAAACCTCGTCGGCCATCATGGGAGCCAAACCAAGGCTGGGCTCGTCGAGCAGCAGCAGCTTGGGCATGGACATCAGGCCGCGCGCAAGCGCCAGCATCTGTTGTTCGCCGCCCGACAGGGACCCGGCGCGCGAGGAGCGCCGCTGCAGAAGGCGGGGGAACAGTGCATACATCTGATCGCGCCGAGCCTTCCAGCCGGCATGCGCACGACGTGCGAACGCGCCCACGCGGAGCGTCTCGTGTACGGTGAAATCCGGGAATACAAGTCTGCCTTCCGGTACCAAAGCCAGGCCAATATCCAGCCGCTCATAGGCCGGGAGCTTGCCGATCATCTGGCCGTCGAAATGGATCGCGCCGCTTTGCAGCGCGATCAGTCCGCTCAAGGCGCGCATCAGCGTGGTTTTGCCCGCACCGTTGCTGCCGATCACCGCCGTAATGGCGCCTTCCCGAATGACAAAATTCACATGCTTCAGGATTTGCATTTCGCCGTAGCCGGCGTTGATATCCGTTGCCTCGAGAAGATTAGACATGAGCGTGTTCGCCGAGATAGGCCGCGATCACGCGCGGGTCGCTGGCTACTTCCGCGGGTTCGCCATCCATGATCTTTTTGCCGTCATGCAGGACCAGGATTCTGTGACTGAGCCGCATCAAGGCCTTCATCACATGTTCGATGATGATGATGCTCAACATGCGCGTTTCGCGAAGGCGGCGGATCAGATCGAGCGCGTCGTTCGCCTCGCTGGCATTCAGTCCGGCGAGGACTTCGTCGAGCAGAAGCAAACGTGGCTGGGTCGCGAGGGCGCGGGCAACTTCCAGCCGCTTGCGGCCCGCCAGCGTCAGAGCGGCCGCCGGCAAATCGCGCCGATCGGCAAGCCCGACCTCGTCAAGGATCTCCAGGCACTGCGTGCGGGCGTGACGCAGCGACATGGTTCGGCCTCTGCCGTAAAGCGCACCGATCATGACGTTGCCCAGTACCGTCATTCCGGCGAAGGGACGCACGATTTGAAATGTCCGGGCGACGCCGAGGCCGTTGACCCGATGCGGGCTGCGCCCGTCGATCCGTTCTCCTTCGAGCAGGATATGACCGGCGGACGGCGCTACGTTGCCGGCAATAAGCGACAGCAACGTGGTCTTGCCGGCGCCGTTCGCGCCCATCAATCCAAGGATTTCGCCCTTTTCCATGCTGAAGGAAATATCCTGCAGCGCGACAATGCCGCCGAACCGGCAGGTGAGGTTCTCGACGCGCAGGAAACTCAAGCGCGCCTCCGTTGCGCAAGCGCCGTCAGTTGACCGTAAATTCCCCTCGGAATGAACAACACGAAGCTGATCAGCAGAATGCCAAGAAGCACGAGGTAGAATTGGGGCGCGCGCGCCCAAAGCAGTTCCGACAGGATCACAATGAAGGCTGCGCCAAAGATCGGCCCTGGCGCCCCGTCGCTGCCGCCGATGACAGCCATCGTCACGATCGTGAATGAGGTGGTGGGGCTGAACAGTTGCATCGGCTCGAAAAAGGTAGTGCGAAGCACCCATACTGCGCCGACGACACCTGGAATAAACGCGGAGAGAACGAACGCCATGATTTTCAGGAAGGTGACGGGAACGCCGACAGTGGATGCGGCGGTTTCGTCCTCGCGAATGGCGCGCAGGCCGGCGCCCCAGCGTGAGCGGGCAAGTCCCCAGGTCAAAAGGGTCGCAAGGACGGCCAGCAACAGCATGATGTAGTAAAGGAACACCGGATCAGGCGTATCAAACAGAAGACGGCCGCTTGACTCAAGGGCCGCTTCGATCGCGATAACCACATATTTGCAGAGTTCGGACAGGCCAAGCGTCAATATCACGAAATAAGGCCCGCGGACGCGTAAGGCGGGATAGCCGATAAGCAGCGCAAGTGCTGCAGCCGTGAATCCGGACGCGACTAATATCTCCCACAGCGCTGCGGACTGCCACAGCAGCGCCATCACGTAGGCGCCGGCACCGTAAAACACTGCATGGCCCAGGGACACGTAACCTGTCAGGCCGGAGAATGCGACCCAGCTCTGGGTCAGCGCGATGCCGCTGAGAAGCTGAAGTGCGACGCCAAGCCAGTAGGCGTTCACAATTTGCGGTGCGCCGACAAACAACGCGAGAGCTGCAATGATGGAGACAATGGTCAAGGCGCGCTCTTTCATCGCGCACTACGCCCAAGCAGGCCCTGCGGGCGAATGAGCAGTACAGTGATGAAAACACCGTACAGCAGGATCGAGCGATACGCAGCGGACGTCAAGGCAACCCCATAAATTTCGATGATGGCCAGTAAAACAGCGCCGAGAATTCCGCCGCCGAGATTGCCGAGCCCTCCGAGGATGATGACCACGAAGGCGGAAATCGTATAAGGAAATCCGCCGAATGGCGTTACCGTCTCGGTCATGCTGACCAGCGACCCTGCAAGGCCGGCCATTCCGAAGCCGACACAAAATACCAGAAGCTGGATGCGGTCGGCGTTGATGCCAACCAGCGAGGCGGCGTCGCGCTGCTGAATCAGGGCTCGGGTCGCCAGACCGAAGCGGCTGAACTGGAAGAACAGCACGCAGCCGGCGCTGGCGACCGTACCGAGGCCCAGAACCGCCAGCCGGTTCAATTCGACCCGTGCGTCGCCCACTGCCAGAATACTGTTGAGATAGCCGTAGCTTCGAGGATCCGAGGTGAAGGCCATGGACAGACCGTTCTGGATGATGATCGCGAATCCGAAGAAGATCAGCAGAGAATTGGCTTCGAGCCTGGCGGCGAGTTCGCGGTTTCCGATTACATAACGCACGATGCTCAGGTAACACGCTGCGCCAAGGATGGCCGTCAGTAGAACGGCCCCGAACATGGACCATAACGGTCCGATTCCAACGAGCTGAAACACCCAGTAAGAAAAGTATCCGCCAAGCATCATGAGGTCACCATGCGCCACATTGAGGAGGCGCATGGTGCCGTAGATCAGATTCAAGCCCAGAGCGACGAGTGCGTAAATCGAAGCCAGTATCAGGGCCGAAAGCAGGAGTTGAGTCGAGGCGATTTGATCCATCGGGCCGCCAGGTTAGGTGATAGGATGTCGCCTCAACTACGCTCGTTCAGTTTACCCAGGGTCCCTTCTTCTGGAACGGGGCCGTCTCTTCCTTGGGCGGCCAGACGATCTGCGGCTTGCCGTCCTGAATCTGGAGGAACATCGTCGGAGTGGTGGAATTTTCCACCCCTGTGAACTTCACAGGACCGTCGATCGTATCGAACGTCGTGGAGGAAATCTCCTTGCGCAGTTTTTCCTTGTCCAGGCCCACCTTTGCCACGGCGGCTTCGGTGATTTCGCAGGACATATAGGCCAGCGCCACGTCCAGATAGTCTGGCGCCTGGTTGAATTTCTTCGAATAGGCCTCGAAGAACGGCATTCCCTTTGGCCATTTGGTTTGATACGGCGACCAATGTCCCATCGTCATGACGCCGTCGAGGTTCTTGCCGAATATCTTGCCGAAGAAGTCGGCGGTGGGACCTACCAGTACGAACTGGAACGGCGCGGTTAATCCCTGTTCCCGCGCGGCCTTCATGAAGAGGATCGAGTCGGCGGGAAAGGAAAGCGACAGCACCGCATCGGGCTGCTCTTTTTTAATGGCGCTGACGATGGAGGTCATATCCTTCACGTCCATGGCGTATTGCTGAGAGGATAGCAGCTTGATGCCGGAATCCGTCAGCGCGGCCTTGACATACTTTTCCATTTCCTGGGCGAAGGGCGACTGCAATGTTGAAATCGAAACCGTCTTCACGCCCTGTTTCTTCATCAGGCTGACGAGTTCGGGTCCCATTTTGTCCGGGATCGCCGAGGTCGGAAACCAGATATTGCCCGGCTTGATCGTTCGGAGCTGAACCGAAGCTGCCGTACTGCCGACCATCGGAAACTTGTATCGCTCGAGAACACCGACGATCGCAAAATGGAACGGCGTGGCATAAGGCGAGAGCAGCAGATCAACCTTGTCGTCGGTGATCAGCTTCTCATAGATCGCGGCTTCCTTGGTAAAGTCCGATTGATCGTCATATACGACCAACTGAATCGGGCGCTTGGTACCGGCGACATCCATCCCGCCCTTGGCGTTTAAATCGTCCGCCCACATTTGATACGCATTCAAAGTGGGGATTGCGGCCGGCGCGAACGGGCCGGTCTTTGCGATTCCGACGCCGATCTTGACGGGATCAGCGGCGTAGGATGGCAGTGCGACGCTCAGTGCAGCGGCTGCCAAAACTGCCTTTAAGGCAAAGTTCCTGAAACTCATGCAACGATCCCCCTTGAACGCCCGAACCATGATGGTCGTGGGACGTGTGTCACCCGCGGTCCGCCGAAGTTCGGTGCGCCAAAGTTTGGGGGCGCCGGACGTGGAGAACCATCCTCAGTACAAAGAATAGTCAGCGAAGTCTTTTAGGCCTAAATAGTTTAGGCTTGAAGTTTCCTACTTATCAAGGTCGCCTGACGCCCATCCTGCAGTTTTTTTGAGCAGCACGTCGAATCCAATTCGAGCAAAAATCCGGATTTTTTGCTGGACCGCGCCTGGCGTTCACGAAGAATGCGGCTAATCCAGCGGGATGCAATGAACGACAGGGTGGCGATATCCGCTTGGTAATTTGACGTGTGTTCTTTAATGGCCCTACCGAGGCGTGCGTGAGACACCTCACTCGTCGGCTAAATTTTCGCGCAAGGTGCGGCCTTCATAGACCGTCCGGAATCGACCTCGCCGCTGTAGTTCAGGGACCAGATGGTCGATGATATTGATGACGGGTGTCCGGTGCCCCGCCTGCGAGATCGGGATCATGAAGCCGCCTCGAGAACCGGTTGCCTCGAACATTTCCTCCAACTGATCGGCGACTTTCGCGGCACTGCTTGCAACCGTCGTGTTGTAACCGGTCGCCGCTCGCACGCCGTGGTGGAAAAATTCTTCACGCGTGATCTCGGTACGATCTCCGATCTCCTGCGCGAGAATATGGATGTAACCCACAGGCGAAGCATTTGCCGCGACGATGCGCTCCTGGACTTCGGCCAGCGTGAAGCGCGGCGGCAAAGTCCCCATGTCGAAGCCGGTATTATGCGACAGCCAGACACCGACTGCATCTTCCGGCAAGTCCGCAAGCATGTTTTCCTTGAGCGCGAGTGCTTCCTGTTCGGTTTCGGCCACGATCACGCTGGTAGACCAGAAAATCCCGACCTTCTGCGGGTCACGGCCTTCGGCGACAAGGGCAGAATCGAGGTCATTACGTTGCTTTGCCATCGATGGAATAGCCCTGGCCATACCGAAGACGTGATCGGCGACATGCGCCGCGGCGCGGGTGCCGCGCGGCGAGCCGCCCGCCTGGAGGATGACAGGCTGACGCTGCGGCGAGGGAATCACGCTCAGTGGTCCTTTGACCTTGAAATATTTTCCGACATGATTGATCGCACGTACTTTCGCTGGATCGGCGACGATTCCGGTCTTTCGATTCCAGACGAACGCGTCTGGCTCGACACTGGTCCACAGTGCCCTGCAGACATCGATGAATTCCTCGAGCCGGTCATAACGGGCGCCGTGATCCGGCAACTCGTCAAAACCGTAATTCGCAAAATCGGACATCCGCAGCGACGTGATGACATTGAAAGCCATTCTGCCGTTGGTAACGTGATCGAGCGAGTTGAGAAGCCTCGCGGTGTAGAAGGGATGCATGAATGTCGACGCATAGGTCAGCCCAAACCCGATATGACTTGTGACGCGCGACATCAGGGTGATCCACGGGCTCATATCGAACCGCGGCCAGCCGATGCCATAACGAATGGCTTCCTCCATGCCGCCCTTGAAGTTGTTGGGAATGCCGGTGCCATCGCCGAAGAAAATCATGTCGATGCCGCCCGCTTCGGACAGACGGGCAAGGTCCTCGAAAACTCCCGGAGCTGGAAAATGCGCGCCCACCCAGGATTCGGGATTTCGCCATTGCGCGTCGGCTTCATGCCACGAAAAATCGAAAGCCAGATGCATCTTCCGCTTCAAGGCGTATCTCCCAGGTTTGTATAACGCCGGATTTCTAGCAAAAAGCGGGCCATCGACCTGCGAGTCTGCTGCCTGTGATTGGATTAACACCACCAACATCATTGCCGCAGGAGCTGAACGATTTTAACGCGGCTCGCTCATGCACGCTTTCCCGACGCGATGCTCCACGCCTCACGCACTTGCCCACCAGATGTGCTTACGTATGCAAAAGTGGGCGAAAAGACCGGTCTTCGCTCATCCCGCGTGCATTTCATGCCGGTTGTTTGAACTTGTTGGCCTGCGTCGTAGGTCTAATCTCAGCCAAATAAGTTCCTGCTGATCTTGGTTCCGAATGGGGCCTCGCGAAACAAATGGGGCGCGTTATGAAATCTCCAATCGAAAAATCATCCATGCTGACGCGGCGCAGATTGATCGCGACGGCCGCCGCTGCAAGTGCTGTCCCGTTGCTGGGCCGCCCGGTCCGCGCGGCCGACAAGATCAAGCTGGCCGGCATACACGCTGTCCCACTTGAAAATGCCTGGAGTTCACGTGTCCATGCCGCCCTGACCGCCGCGGCGAAAGATGGGGTCATTGACTACGTTTACTCCGAGAGCGTGGCTACGGCGGATTATCCGCGCGTTGTGCGCGAATATGCGGAGCAGGGCGTCCAGATCATTTGGGGTGAGTCTTATACCGTCGAAGGGGACGTTCGTAAGGTTGCCGCCGAATATCCAAAAATTGGATTTTTGATGGGATCAGGCGGCAAGCCCCAGGCTAACAATTTCGGTGTCTTCCAGACCTTTAATCACGAGGCGGCTTATCTGGCAGGCGTCATGGCCGGCAAGATGTCGAAAACCGGCGTGTTCGGAACCGTCGGCGGCTTCCCCATTCCCGAGGTCAACGTGCCGGTCAACGCTTTTCGTCTTGGCGTTAAACAGACCCGGCCCGATGCCAAGTTTCTTATCGCCTATATCAGGACGTGGTTCGATCCAGCTAAAGCGAAAGAAGCCGCCACCGCCCAGATTGATTCTGGAGCCGACATCCTGTTTGGCGAACGAATTGGCACCGCGGATGGCGCCCAGGCGCGCAACGTTCTGTCCGTTGGCAACTACCTGGACTATACGCCGCGTTATCCGAAAACCGTGTTTGCCAACGCCGTTTGGATGTTCAGGCCGATCATCGACGGTTTCATCGCCGATTACCGCGCCGGAAATCCCATGAACAAGGATTATTCGTCATATTCCTTGATGAAGAATGGCGGAAACGAACTGGTCTATGCCAAGGATCTCGTCACCCCCGAAGCGGTCGCCGCGATGGAAGAGCGCAAGGCTGCGATCATGTCGGGGAAATTGGAGATCCCTGTCGACGCCTCAAACCCGGCGTGAGGCGGTTGAAGTCGCGATGGCTGTAGCAGCCGTGAAGTCCTGGAATCCTGTCAGGACTTTTGAGGCTTGCCATGGTTGTACATGATCCCAAGGAAATGAGTTCTGCGATCTCCGTGACGGACGTCGACATACGCCAGCGCGAAGTACTCGAGCTTTACAAGATAACTAAAACGTTCGGAAAGCTCGTCGCGAACGATGATATTTCCTTCAAGGTGTACGAGGGAGAGTTGGTGGCGTTGCTTGGCGAGAATGGCGCCGGCAAGACCACTTTGATGAATATTTTGTTCGGGCACCTTTTACCCGATGCGGGACAAGTTGCCGTCTTTGGCCGGGAAATGGAGCTCGGCCGGCCGCGCGCCGCTATCGCTGCCGGCGTCGGCATGGTCCATCAGCACTTCACGCTGGCCAATAACCTGACCGTTCTTGAAAATGTCATGGTGGGCACCGAGGCGCTCAATCGCGTGGCGTCGGACCGAGCCGGTGGCCGGCGCAAATTGATCGCGCTGGCCGAACAATTTGGGCTCGCGGTCAACCCCGACGCTTATGTCAGCGACCTTTCGGTGGGTGAACGGCAGCGCGTTGAAATTCTAAAGGCGCTCTATCGCGACGCACGTATTCTGATTCTGGACGAACCGACGGCGGTGCTGGCCGCGCCGGAAGCAGAGCGTCTGTTCTCCACGTTACGGACGATGGCGCAGAAGGGTCTTTCGATCATTTTCATCTCTCACAAACTCGGTGAGGTCATGGAGGCATCCGACCGAGTCATCGTTCTGCGTGCCGGCCGGATCGTCGCCGAGAGGCGGACGCGTGATACGGACCAGGCGACGTTGGCCGAACTCATGGTCGGGCGCCGCGTCAACCGTCCGGTCCGACAACGCAGCGAGCCCGGCCGTGTAGTGCTCGCCGCTGAGCAACTTGGATTTATCGAGCGTGGCGAGGTCAAGCTTCGCGACGTCAATTTCACGGTCCGCGCCGCCGAGGTGCTCGGTATTGTTGGAGTCTCCGGCAATGGACAGGCTGCGCTCGGTCATGTTGTTTGCGGGATTGATCCGCCAACCCAGGGGCGCCTGACGCTCGACGGTGCAACGATGGAATCGTCTCGGACGACGGCCAGCGCCGGCGTCGGCCGCATCCCCGAAGATCGTCACGCCGAAGGCGTCGTCGGCGAAATGGCCATCTGGGAAAACGCCGTCCTCGAACGTATTGGTGAGAACAGATTTTCCCGGTTTGGCCTCGTTAACCGGAAAGGTGCCCGGGCTTTTGCGGCAGAATTAATCCGGCGGTTCGATATTCGCGGCGGCGACGTCGATCAGCAGGTCCGCCGCTTGTCGGGGGGCAATATGCAAAAACTCATCCTCGGCCGCAATCTGGCTGGCCAATTGCGATTGCTGGTCGCCAACCAGCCGACCCGCGGCCTGGACGAGGGCGCAATTGCGTCGGTTCATACGGAACTCCTGGCCGCGCGGGCGTCCGGGACGGCCGTGCTGCTGATTTCCGAAGATCTCAATGAAGTTTGCGCGCTCGCTGATCGGATTCAGGTGATCTTCAAGGGTTCGCTTTCAGCGCCGCTGGCCGCAGAAGCTGCCGATGCGCGGACGTTGGGCCTCATGATGGCAGGTGTCTGGGAGACTGCCCAGTGAGACTCGAACGGCGCGTCGACATTTCGATGGCCCTTGTCGTGGCGGCGCCCCTGGCCGCGATTGCGAGCGCGCTGATCATCGCAGGCTTCTTGATTGCCTTGGCTGGCGCAGATCCATTCAAGGCCTACAAGTTGCTTGTCGTTTCAGCTTTCGGCTCCCGGCTCTCGATCACGGAGACATTGGTCCGGGCTACTCCCTTGATTTTCACGGGCCTCGCCGCTGCAGTCGCGTTTCGAGCCCGGATCTGGAATATCGGCGCTGAAGGTCAACTCTATGCCGGCGCACTCGCGAGCGCGGCCGTCGGACACTCAGCGGTCGCCATGTTCCCGGCGCCCCTCGCCATTACCCTGGTCATCCTGATCGGCGCCGCGGCGGGAGCGATCCTGCTGATCGGGCCGGTTTTTCTTCGAATCCGCACCGGCGCTGACGAGGTCGTCACCACGCTTCTTCTGAATTTCATTACATTCCTGTTCGTGTCCATGATGATCGAAGGACCGTTGCGGGATCCGGACGCGCTGGGCTGGCCACAGTCCTTTGCGGTCGATTCGAGCATCACGCTTCCGCTTTTGGTCTCGCGCAGCCGTCTGCATGTCGGTTTGCTGCTGGCATTCGTCGTGGCGCTGGCCGTCTGGTTTGTACAGGCTCGGACGGTCTTTGGTCTTCAGGTTCGGGCAGCCGGACTTAACCCCGAGGCCGCGCGCTTCGCGGGCATATCGCTGCCGCGGTCGCTATTGGTCGTGGCCGGCCTCTCAGGCGGATTGGCGGGTCTTGCCGGCACGATCGAGGTTCTTGGCGTGAGAGGATATGTCACGACCGACATGTCGCCCGGCTGGGGCTATTCCGGAATCATCGTTGCCATGCTGGGAGGGCTTCACCCTCTGGGCGTCATCGCCAGTGCGATTTTTGTAGCGCTGGTTTTTGTCGGGTCCAACGGGATGAGCCGCGCCCTCAATATTCCGAGTTACATCGCCGATGTCATCGTATCGGTGTCTCTTCTGACGATGTTGCTCTCCCTGTTGTTTACCAATTATCGGATTCGAAGATGATGGACGCGCTCGGCATCCTGGCGACGGCCAGCGTTTGGGCGGCGACGCTGCGCATTGCGACGCCCTTGATCTTCGGCACGCTCGGTACGTTGCTGTGCGAGCGTTCGGGGGTGCTCAATCTCGGCATCGAAGGCATCATGACAATAGGCGCAATGGTGGGCTGGCTGACCGTCTACCGTAGTGGCGATCTTTGGCTCGGACTGTTCGCGGCCGCACTCATCGGTGCGTTATTCGGATTGATTCATGCTGTTTTCACCGTGTCGCTCGGCCTGTCGCAGCATGTTACGGGCCTCGGTATAACCCTGTTCGCCTCGAGCCTGGCCTACTATACGTTCCGCCTCGCCGTTCCGATGGCTGCATCGCCGCCAACCATAGTACCCTTTCAGCCGTGGCGCGTACCATTACTGTCAGATATTCCGTTTCTCGGAGAGGCCATCTTCGTGCAGGCCGCGCCGACCTACGTCGCCATCATTCTGACCGTGATCGTCGGCTACGTTCTGGTCTACACGCCTCTGGGCACGGCTATTCGGATGACAGGCGAGAATCCGCACGCTGTCGAGGCGCAGGGACTCAACCCAATTCGCATCAGGATATGGTCTGTCGTCGCTGGCAGCGCCCTCATGGGAATGGGGGGAGCATTTCTCACCATCGCGGTATTTAACAGCTTCTTTCCAACGATGGTGCAGGGCCGCGGCTGGATATGTACCGCGCTTGTGGTTTTTGCGTCATGGAAGCCGTGGAAGGCTCTGCTCGGTGCCATTCTGTTCGGTTTATTCGACGCCTATCAACTTCGCCTCCAGCAGGTGGTTGCGGGGGCAATTCCCTCTCAGATATTTTTGATGATCCCCTATGTGCTCTCGATAGCGGCACTTGTGGTGTCAACGCAGCGCGCGCGGGTACCGCAAGCCTTGATGCAGCCGTTCCGGCGCGGGGAACATTAGCGGTGGAAGCATCAGCAGCTGAGCGGTGGCATGACGTTTGCTCGCATTCTTTGTTACGGTGAGGAACAGCTAATGCGATTGACCACGAACGAAGACAGTGAAGCTATTCGGGAGCACCTCATTGAGACGCCGCGCATCGCCCTGAATGGACGGGAGGCCGGTAGCGGCCAGGTCGCAATTTTCATGCATGGGATTACCGCCGTAGCCGCGGTCTGGGATCCGATACTTGATCTTACCAAGGGCTCCTTTCGATCGATTGCGGTGGACCAGCGCGGTCACGGACGCAGCGGCAAGCCCGAAGGCGACTACTCTGCTGCTGCATTCGCCGACGATGCGCTATCGCTGATCGAGACGCTGGACTGTGGGCCTGCTGTTTTGGTCGGCCATTCTCTCGGAGCGCGCAACGCCGTTGTAGCGGCTGTGCGACGCCCTGACCTCGTCAGTTCGGTCGTTGCGGTGGATTTCACGCCATTCATTGAGGATGATGTCTTCGATACGCTGGAGTCGCGCGTGAATGGCGGGAACCGCCCGTTCGATTCGGTCGGCGACATCGAGACTTATCTGCAGAATCGCTATGTCAACCTGCCGCCGGACGCTGTGCGCCGACGAGCGAAGCATGGTTACCGGAAGATCGCTGACCAATATTGGCCGCTGGCCGATCCTGACGCGATGGCCGGGACTGCCAAGGGCTTGCGGGAGGATCTCGTTGTCGCATTCTCCGAGGTTGCGGTACCGGTTGTGCTCGTCCGCGGAGCGCACAGCAAGCTTGTCTCGCCAGAGGCTTGGGAGACGACGAAGCGATTGCGCCCTGACATGCAGGCGATTCAGATCGACAATACCGATCACTATGTGCCGGAAGAGGCGCCCGAGGCGGTCGCTGCAATCGTCCTGTCGGCGAACGGATGATTAAGCCGGGCAGTTTCACCGACGATCGTGCCATCGCGGAGTGGCGGCCTGCCTATTTGAAGGAACCCGGATCAAAATGACCAACATCAACCGGCACAACGGAAAGACGCGGCATGCGGAGATCGCGGGTGCGGGGTTTGCTGGCCTCACTGCGGCCATCGCGCTCAGGCAGCGCGGCTGGACCGTGAGCTTGCACGAGAAGGGTCCGGAATTGCGCGCGTTCGGCGCCGGCATCTATCTTTGGCACAACGGTTTAAGGGTTCTCGAAGGACTTGGGATCCTCGAAGACGTGCTTTCCGGCTCGCACACGCCGCCGGCGTACGAAACCTGGATGCATAACAAGAGCGTGTCACGCGAAACGTTCAACGGGCTTCCCTGGCGCATCATGACGCGTCAGCACCTGCACGATGCATTGGCGCGAAAAGCGAAGACGGAGGGCGTCGAGGTTCTTGTCAATTCCGAGGTTGTTCAAGCGAAAACTTCAGGGCAAATCACGCTGGCGAACGGCGAAGTGCGAGAGGCTGATCTTGTGGTCGGGGCTGACGGGGTCGGATCGAAAGTCCGGGACTCCATCGGCTTCGAACAGGACCGATGGATATCGACGGACGGATTGATCCGTCTCATCGTCCCCCGCAAGAAAAAGGAACTTGGTCATGGCGAGTGGGACAACACGATCGATATGTGGAATTTCTGGCCACGCGTTCAGCGCATCCTTTATTCGCCTTGCAACGACAACGACCTCTATCTGGGTTTAATGGCGCCTGCCACCGATCCCAATGGCTCGCGTGTGCCGATCCAGCTTGATTGCTGGGTCGAGATGTTTCCGTTTCTTGAACCGGTGTTGATCGAGGCCGCCAAGCTGCAAGCCGCTCGTTACGACCGGTACGAGACGACAAAGCTGGACGTCTGGACGAGAGGCAAGGTTGCCTTGGTTGGAGACGCCGCCCACGCGATGTGCCCGGCGATCGCACAAGGGGCGGGCTGCGCCATGGTCAATTCCTACAGCCTCGCGATGGAGCTCGACGAAATCGCGAACGTGCAAGATGCTTTGCCGGCCTGGGAGAAGCGCATTCGGCCGATCACCGATCGTTGCCAAGCCGTTTCCGGCGAATATGCCGCGAACCGGTCGCTTTCCAAAGGAAACATGTTCGATCAGAGAGCGCTCGAAGCGGCGCGCTACGATCCTACGCGGCGGGTGTTTTCCTGGTGATCCGCTGCCACCGACATTTTGAGAACCCCTCATAACACCCGTGGCCAAACACGCTCGATGCGAGAAATCCTGCTCGTCCCGGAGTGCGATGCACAAATCGGCTTGCGTTGATGGAATATCTATTCTAGAACGTATATTCTAAGTGCAGGCAGCTGACGCAATTCTGCAGCGCTGGGAGCGATTTAAAAGGGGCATGGATAGAATGACGCAATCAGTTTGGGATCGCTGGACATGCGCACTGGCCGTGGTGGGTTTTTCCGCGTTGGCCGCGTTGAGCAGCGCGCAGGCCGCGGAAAAGGACAAGGTAAGCTTCGCGCTAAATTGGGTTCCGGGCCCACAGCACACTGAGTTTGTTGTCGCGAAATACAATGGCTTCTTTGAAGCCGAAGGCCTGGATGTCGAAATGCATCCGCCGGCGGCTGCCACAGATCCAATCAAACTGGTGGCGAGCGGTCAGGACCAGGTTGGAATCAGTTATGCGGGCGACATCATCGGAGCGCGCGCGCAGGGAGTGCCGATCGTTTCGATTTCGGCCATCCACCGCAAGACCACGCTGGGTCTTTCGTCCCGACCGGAAGACCATTTGACGAAGCCAAAGGACATCGAGGGCAAGATCATCGGGCTGACCCCGATGCCGAACAATCGCGCGATGTTCTGGGATTTCGTAGCTAAAAACGGAATCGATAAGTCAAAGATTCAGGTCGTAACGGTGCAGTTCAATGGTCCAACCATTGTTGCAGCCAAAAAAGCCGACCTCACTGACACCGTTTCCTGGTACGAGCTGGGTACTTTCAAGCAGATCACCGGCGTCTACCCAAACTACATGCAATTTACGGACTATGGCGTGCAGGACGGTTATTATTTCTGCATTATTGCGTCGGAAGAGATGCTGAAAACCAAACCTGATCTTCTGCGCCGCTTCAACACGGCCGTGCTCAAAGCAGAGCAGTGGACTGTGGAGCACCCCGATGAGGCGCGCAAAATTCTGCTGGCGCATGTCCCGGAGGTTTCGGAAGAGTTCGCCAAGCAATCACGTTCAATCATCGACAAGATCGTGCGGGACGAAGGTACCGCCAAGAACGGACTGGGATGGCAGGACGCGCAACTGTGGACCAAGATGGCCGATTGGTATTATGAGCAAAAGGTTGTCGAAAAGAAAATCGATGCTGCAGGAGCCTTCTCCAATGCAGTGTTGCCGCAGACACCCGTTTTGATGGGGCCGTGAGGCCCTCCCTGGCCGGTACGAAGACAGGTACTTCATGAAGGGAAGTCCTCCAGAGCAATGGGGGACTTGAAGCGGCGCTGCAGCTCAACCCCCGCCATGACGGTCCTCGCTCAGCGCACTTTGCTTTTCGCGGTTATGCCGGCTAGCCGCAGAAAGAACTGGAATGGCCACCGATAATCTGAAAATCCAGCTTCGAAATGTAAGCAAGGCATTCGCCAACAAAGGCAGTATTACTGCGGCGGTCGAGGACGTCAGCCTCGATGTGCGACCCGGTGAGTTCATCTCCATCGTGGGCCCCAGCGGCTGTGGGAAAAGCACAGCGTTTAACATTATTGCGGGCCTGATCAGACCCGATGTGGGCGACGTGCTGATTGACGGCCGTTCGGTTGCAGGCCGGCAGGGACAAGTCGGTTACATGCTGCAAAAAGACCTGCTGCTTCCCTGGCGCACAGTTCTGCAGAACGTGACGCTCGGTGCCGAGCTGTTAAATCGCAGCCGCGCGGCCACGCAGCGCGAAGCACGCGATCTGATGGCGACTTTCGGCCTCCAGGGTTTCGAAAACGCATGGCCGTCGCGTCTGTCAGGCGGTATGCGGCAACGCGCAGCACTCATGCGCACCGTGTTGTCGCATCAGGACGTGATGTTGCTTGATGAACCTTTTGGGGCGCTCGACGCGATGACGAAAAGTCTGATGCAGGAGTGGTTGTTGGAAATCTGGACGCGCTTTAACCGCACCATTGTCTTCATCACCCACGATATCGACGAGGCAATTTTCCTTTCTGACCGTGTCTATGTCATGACCACGCGTCCCGGGCGGTTGAAGGCCAGCATCGACGTAAATCTGCCACGTCCCCGATCGTCTCATGAAATCACCACGACTCCGGAGTTCGGCGCAATCAAGCACCAGTTGCTCACCGCGTTGCGTGATGAAATCATGAAAGCGTATGGTTCTCCCAAGCTGCAAGGCTGATGTGTTCCGCTCAGCTAACGCGATGCCGTCCTAAGGGTAGTTAATGGAGCGTTCTGATAACAGGCTTGCCCGAATTCTCGGCGATTTCGTCGCGCCGATGATCGTTCTCGGGGCGTTTTTCATGCTGTGGGAATGGCTTTGCGTTCTCTTCAAAGTGCCGGTCTTCGTGTTGCCGAAGCCTTCCGACATCGCGGCGCAAATACTCAAAGATCGCTGGCTGCTCTGGCAGCATTTTCAATTCACACTGAAAAATGTGATCTTCGGATTCTTCCTCGCCTTCGTCGTGGCGATGATCCTGGGATTCCTGGTCTCCCATGTTCGCCTGATCAATCGCGCCATTTATCCATTGCTGGTGGCGTCGCAAACCATCCCCGTGATCGCAATCGCTCCCGTATTCATCATCTGGTTCGGTTACGGCATTTTGCCAAAGGTGATCACCACAGCGCTGATCTGCTTTTTTCCGCTGACAATTAACACCATCACCGGCTTTACGTCGGTGGACCCGGAAATAAAGACTCTTTTTCGCGCGTACAACGGCGGCTGGTTTCAGACATTCACGAAGCTCACGCTTCCCAGCGCGCTTCCATTCATCATGTCGGGCCTGAAAATATCTGCAACCCTGTCGGTGATTGGCGGAGTTATCGGCGAGTGGATTGGCTCGGAAATGGGCCTCGGTTATTTGATCATCCAGGCGGGCGCTCAGATTCAGACGGCACGGTTGTTTGGCGCGATCACCGTTCTCGCTTTCATGGGGATTTTGCTTTTTCTGGCCGCGTCACTGCTTGAACGACTTGTGACGCCGTGGCGGGAGGCCCATCGTGCATGATGCTTATCCATGGCAGCTTCAACGACACTTAATTCATTCGCACGGGACATGCGTCGCCGAAACCGATGTTCGTCGCCGAAGACTCACTCAGGATCAGGATCGTTGAAATGGTGAAAGCGAACGAGGGCGCTATGGCTGATGTACTGTGCGAGAGGGACGTTCCGGTCAAGATGCGAGACGGGACGGTGTTGAGTTGCGATGTCTGGCGTCCGAAATCCGGCGAAAAGGTTCCGGCGCTCCTGCAGCGCCAGCCCTATGACAAGCGCCTGGCGCAGGCTTATGTTTATGCTCACCCTGCCTGGTACGCCCGCCAAGGCTATGGCGTGGTTGTGCAGGATTCGCGAGGCCGCGGTAGCTCCGAAGGTGATTTCTATCCACTGCGCGGCGACGGGAAAGATGGCTTCGACACGATCGCCTGGTGCGCGGAGCAACCCTGGTGCTCCGGAAAAGTAGCCAGTTTTGGGTTCTCATTGCCCGGCCTCAATCAGTTGCTCGCCGCGGCCGAGAAACCGCCTGCGCTTGTCACGGCGATTCCCGGTTTCTATCCGCAGGGTATGTATGACGGGCTGACTCACGTTGGCGGTGCTTTCGGTCTTGCGGCCGTTCTCGATTGGGCGTTGCTGCTGGCGTCGGACGCTGCTCGCCGCGCCAACCGTCCTGACCTGCTCGAAGATATCCGCCATGCCGCAGGTTGCGGCGGCGCGGCGCCAACGCTTGCGTTGAAAGACATTCCGTTTCTCGTCGAACCGGATCTGATGCCGTTTCTGAAAGACTATCTCGAGCATCCTTCCTTCGACGCCTACTGGCAGGAATTCGAGATTGGCGAGCGGTTCAACCAGATTGGCGTGCCCTGCCTGCATCTGTCCGGATGGTACGACAGCTTCGTTACGCAGACCATGCATGCCTATGAGCGGTTCACATCGGAAACGCAGTCCGAGCATCGGCTTCTCGTCGGGCCTTGGTATCACATACCCTGGACCCAACAGGTCGGCGCAGTGGATTTCGGCGACGCGGCGCGCAATATGGCGGACGAATATCAACTCGCATGGCTCGATGCCTGGACAAAAGGACGACGTGAGGCCCTTGACGCGTTGCCGCGCGTCAAAGTTTTTGTGACCGGAAGCAACACCTGGCACGACGCGGACCACTGGCCGTTACCCGGAGTGACCACGCAAACCTGGTATTTGCACAGCGCCGGGCGTGCCAACTCGCTCAGTGGCAACGGCGTTCTGAACCTCGAAGAACCCGGTGCGATCGAACCCGCGGATTATTTTTTCTACAACCCGACGGCACCGGTACAAAGCATTGGCGGGCATTCCTGTTGTTACCCGGAGGCCGCGCCGATGGGGCCGATGGACCAGCGGAATGTCGAAGTGCGGAACGATGTGTTGATTTACAGTTCGCCGCCTCTGGAGCAATCGGTCTGGGTGGCCGGCATCGTGAAAGCGCATCTTTTCGCTGCAAGTTCTGCACGCGACACTGATTGGGTGGTCAAGCTGTGCGACGTGTCTCCTGATGGCCGATCATTGAACATTCAGGAGGGCGTCATCCGCGCGCGCTTCAGAAACGGATTCGATCAACCGAGCCTGATCGAGCCCGATAGCATCTACGAATATACGATCGAAGTCGGCGCGTGCTGCCATCGTTTCGAGGCCGGCCATCGCATCCGCCTCCAGGTAACAAGCAGCAACTTTCCGGGAATCGACCGCAACCCAAATACGGGTGGCCCGATCGGCATGGAAGCACCCTTTGAATGGATACCGGCAAGCCAGACGGTGTTTCATGACGCGACCCATCCTTCGAGTGTCAGTCTTCCAATTATGCCGACTTAGCAGAACACCCACGAAGCTCGGCTCGCCGATGAAATCCTGGATCCGGAATCCAGGGTGATCAGCCCGCGGGTAATCCGGAGCGATCGTTTTCTTCGCTTGCTTCGGAGCTGATGACGGGATCTGCCGTTGCTCTCCAGCCTTGAAGGGAAACGTGTGTATGACCAAAATCCGCGTTGCACATCTATCCGGCGATCAGGCGACCATTCAAAACACGCCGCCGCTCGTGACATCCGCGAAAGCGCGAACACGCCACAAATTGCCGCCCTTGCCTGAAGAGCGCTTCGATGCGCTGCGACCCCAGCGATTGGCTGCGCCCGCCAAGGTTTATGTCGAGCAGTTTTCAGCCCATCCCTTGGAAGCGGATTCGGCAGAACTGTATGGTCCGCCGGACGGATATCTTTCAACCAGCGGCGTCTTCAATCGCGAGCGCAAGGATGCGTCGGATAAGGCGGTCTACGAAATAGAGATGCAGCCGGAGGACGGATTGTATCCGCTCCCTTATATGGCTCGTCAGAAAGACGGCTCCGCCTGGGAGGACGACACTGTCTCGCCGCTTTCAAACGTTGCCCGGCAACCTTTCTATCCGGATGGGTCGCGCAGCTTCGAGGAAATCGACAGGCTCAGTATCGGCATTGACGGTCATGCCAGTTTGGTCAGCTCGATTGCCGAGATGGATTACTATCGCGTGGCTCCTCCAGGCGGTTACACCAAAGGTGTCCCGGCAAGTGAACGAACCGACGTCGGAGCCGGAGACATTTTGCCGGAGGAAAGGGGACGAAACTTTTTTCCCTATCGGCCTTTTCATCTGTGGGCGTCTCCTCCACGGCCCGTGCTCGCCAAGATTACAAACGACGTCCAGGCGATCATGGCCAGCGGGTCATACGACGGCGCAATCTGGACACAGAACAGCTCGGCGGTGGAAGAAACATCTTATTGGATGAATTTACTCATCGATACGCAACGGCCGATTGTCTGCAACTCTGCCCAGCGACCGCAAGGCCAGATCAGCAATGACGGCCCGATCAATATTGTTGATTCCTTGAACTACATCCGTTCTCGCATTTGGGCCGATGCGGGAGGAATGAATCGCGTGGGCGTTGTCGCAATTCAAGACCGGCAGATCTTTGCCGCCCGCGAAGTGACGAAGGTGGATGCGCGAGCCGGGGGCTACATTGCGAGCGGCGGCCACGGCGGCATTCTTGGACAGTTCACCCATGCCAACATCGTTTCGCTGCAGTATCTGCCCGCTTACAAGCACACCTACCTGTCAGAGGTAAATATGACGCGCCTTCCCGAGAGCGTCATGGCCGTTCGTCTGGCCGCGCAAGGCCTGGAAACCTTTGATTTGGTCCTCAAGGACAAGGCCGGTCAGTTGCTTGAAAATGCGGTCCCTTCGGTTGCCATTGTAAAGGATGGCACCTACTGCGGAGAAGACTTTGGCGACGATCATGCGATCGAAGAAGACCTGCAGTTTCTGTTGGCTCACAAGCTTCGCACCGGCCGTCTCGTCGGCGTGGTTGCAGAAGGAATGAATCCATACGGTAAGCTCACGTCGGATGTGCGAACGGCAATCCTTACGCAAGCCATCTTCAGCGGCGTTCCCGTCGTGCGTGTGGGCCGTGGCAATCCTGAGGGATTTTCAGATCTCGACCCGATTTTTATTTCCGGGTCGAATCTTAATTCGATCAAAGCCCGTCTCCTGCTGATGGCCGCCTTGATGAAATTTGGGTGCCTGCCGAAGGCTTCCGACCCGGCGAACCCGACGGGCGCCGAAATCGCGGCGACCGAGAAGTCGGTGGCCGCGTACCAGGAGATATTCAACACCCACTAGGGAATATCGCGCGATGGCGTCATCATCAACATGGCGTCGGTCAATTCCTACATGCGTAATCTGGATGTGATATGGCAACAAATTCCACGCAAGAGACCAACAAGCAGCTCGTTCAGGCAAGTTTCGACCATTGGGGAAGAGGCGAAGGTAGCCCGTTCGATCTGCTTATTCCCGACGTCGAATGGGTGATCGTTGGTTCGTCGCCGCTGTCAAAAACCTACCACAGCAAACAGGAATTTATCGATCAGGTACGCATTCCGTTCAATGCACGAATGGCCAAGCCGCTGGTTCCAACGGTGCACGGCATCTACGCCGACGGCGACATGGTCATTGTCCTTTTCGATCTCGATGCCATCGGACACGACGGGCTTCCTTATCATAATAACTACACCTGGTACCTTCAGATGAAGGATGCCAGGGTTTTCAAGGTCATCGCTTTCTTCGATACCCAAAAATTCGATGAGTTCTGGACGCGTGTCAGGCCGAAACCCTGAATCAAAGCGCGGTGTTGCTGAGCGACATGCGGAATCGCGCCCGGCCGTGATCCGTGACGTTGGCATTCCAGTTCAAATTCGAATGTCGCGTTGCGACGAAGATGTCCTGGTAGGTTCGCGAAATGAAGTTTGCATCGGAGACCGCGGGTCCCCCGACCAGATCGATGATCAAGCTCGCGGTGCGGGACGCACAGCGCGCAGCAAAAGCGGCATTGCAGCGATAGTTGGAGCGTTGCTTGTCATTCAGCGTCCGGCCTGCTTCGGCAATTTCGGTCATCTCCACCAGATCGGCTCGCAAGAGGGCTTCGGAGGCCTGTAATATGGCGGATATTTCGCCGACGTCGAGATGGCTGGTGGCGAACGAGCCGACCGGCGCGGCGTTCATCACCGACGTGCGGCTGCAAGCGTAGGTAAGAAACTCTTCGAACATTTGCTCGGCCATGCCGAGTACCGTGCTCGCGAGTAGCGTTCCAAAGATCATGTAGCAGGGGAGACGATAGATCGGTCCTGGATTAACTGCACATCCCGGCGCATCATGGCCGTTGACGGCTTTGACCGGCAGCACCATGTGATCCGGCACGAACAAATCGCGGACCTGAACGTCATCGCTTCCGGACCCATGTAGGCCGATCGGATTCCAGGTGTTGAGAATTTCGATGCTGGAAGTGGGCACGACAAAGTTGCAGTCTTCGCCGGGTCCCTTCACGCCGGTCGTTGTCGCCGAAAGAATGCACCAGTCGGTTTCGTGGACGCCGCTGACAAGCGACCAATGACCGGACAACAGATAGCCATCCGTGGTTCGATGCGCTTTCCCGTGCAATGGCACCAGGATGCCGCTGATAAGGGCGTCCGGCCGCGACCAGATTTTTTCCTGCGCTTCCTCTGGCCAGCGCGCGATCATGTAATTGTGGATCAGATACTGGGCCAGAACCCACGCTGTTGATCCGCATCCGGCGCCGATCGGCAACAGGACATCGAGAAGAGAAACGAGAGGCATCTCGCTGCCACCGACCCGGCGAGGCTGGAGAATGCGGGCCAGTCCCGATGCCCGGAGCATCTCTCGCGTTTCGTCAGGTACCCGGCGGAGCTCGCGCGCCAGTTGCGCATTCTGCCTGAGCGCAGGAATCATCCGCTCGGCTCGTTCGATCGCATCGAATTCTTGATGCTTGGGTTTGCCGCGGGAAAAATCTGGCTTGTGAATTTTGGTCATTGCCTAAACTCAGGCAATTTTCGTGCCATTAAGCAGATAGTTCCTGCAGGTTCGGAGTTCCAAGTTCAGTTGCTCCGAAGCGCGCCAACGCTAACGAACGGCCGGCGGACTTTCCTCGTGCGACCTCCGCACTCCAAAGTCCGAGCACGACGGTTATATAATCTTCCGCGATCTGTTCCGGCGGTCGCGCCAACCGAAACACGCCTTGAGATACCCCCAAGCGAAACGTTTCCGCCGCTGTTTCTGCCAGGCGGTCCAGCATGCGCGCCATCTCGGCGCGCAGTTCGGCATCGTCGAAGGCGCTGTTTGCCAACACCGTGATCCAGAATCGGGGCCCTGGAAGATCATGCTGGGCGGGCGTCGATAGAAGATCATTCAACCGCGACAATTGAATTTCTGCTCGGGCGTTCGCTTTGCGAACATCCTTGAGTGTTCGATCGAGGCGGTTGCCGGCTTCAGCCACCGCGTCCAGCACCACCTCTCGCTTATTGCCAAAATAATGAACGACGACGCCGGTCGAAATTCCGGAAACGCGACTGACCTGCTGAAATGTCAGATCGTTCCAGCCGCGCGATTCAATGATCGCCACGACCGCGTCGATGATCTGACGCCGGCGAATAGTTTCCATTCCGAGTTTAGGCAAAAAAGGTCCTCAATCCTTGATGGCTGCGAGTGACCCGAACACTACACGAAAATCGCGGGATTCGCGCGGGCTTGCGTTTATAGATTATCCATTCTAGAATATCCATTACATAAACTTAAAATGAGTTAAGACATTATAATGATTGAACAATCTAAGCTAGCTGAAGCGTCCTTCTCGTCTTCTAAGGTGTGTCATTCGGGTGCCGAGATCGTTGAACGCGCCCGGGCTCTTATTCCGACGCTGCGAAGCAGGTCGGCTGTCACCAACGAAAATCGCTGCCCGCCCGAAGCGACGAAGCAAGACTTGAAGCGCGCTGGCGTGGCGCAAATCTTTCAACCGAAAAGATATGGCGGGGCGGAGGCGCGACTCAAGGATGGAGTCGATGTGTTACGCGCGATCGGGAGCGGGTGCGGGTCCACCGCGTGGATATCCGCGCAGAATGTGTTGCACAATTTCATGATCTCCCAGTGGCCCGAGGCTGGTCAGGAAGAGATTTGGGGCAGCATGCCCGACGCTCTTGTCAGCGGCATCCTCATTCCGGGTTTAGGCAAGGTGCGCAAGACCGACGGCGGCTACATCGTCTCTGGACGGTGGCCTTTCGTAAGCGGCGCCAATATCGCGGACTGGCTGATCTTCACGGGAGACTGTGAGGAATCCGACGGCCGGATTGATGATCGTCATTTTCTGATCCCGCGGGAAAAGGCCGAAATCATCGATACATGGCATACGATCGGGCTCCGGGGATCGGCGAGCAACGACGTCGCACTCAACGAAGTGTTTGTGCCAAGCCACATGTCGGTCCAGATGGCCCAGTTGAAAGGACATGGCCGAGGTCCGGGATCCGCGGTCAACAAGGCGCCCCTCTACCATCTGCCGGCCTACGCGCTTTTCGGCTGCTATATCGGAAGCGCGGCACTGGGAATCGCTGAAGCCGCCGTCGAGCATTACATTGCTGGGGCCCGCAACCGTGCGGGAACCATGTCCGGCGCAAAACTCGCCAACTACACCACGCAGCAGGTGAAGGTCGCCGAAGCGCAAGCGGCGGTCACGACCGCACGCACGTTGATATACGCCGTCCTCGAAGATGCGCAAGCTACGGCTGATAGCGGCAGGATGACGACGACGGAAGACCGGGCACGATATCGCGCGCTCGCCACTTATGCAGGGCGGCTCAACGCATCGGCTGTAAATATTGTGCTCGAAGCCAGCGGGGGAGCGGTTGCTTACGAACGCAACCCGCTCTCGCTTTATTTTTCCGATTTCACGATCGGTAATCGGCACACCACTCAAAACTGGGACGTAAACGCAGCAGCCTATGGTCGCGTGCTGCTCGGACTCCCGATCGATAATCCAGCACTTGATGAGTGAGATATTGCAACTGCTTAAATCCGTGGCGCCAACTAAAGGGACGGGACCAGTGAAAAACAGGTTATTTGTGATCTTTGCGGCACTCGTGGCGGTACTTTTCTGGACACGCGCGGCGCTTGCCGACGGACTGCAGGATTTGCCTCCTGATCTTCAAAAGGCCTATGAGGGCCTGGATTCCAAGGTGCCTGTGGGCGCCAGCATGCTGCGTGACTTCAAGCCGAAGCATGGTCCACCGTGGACGATAGGCTTCGCAAGTTCCTATGCAGGGAATACCTGGCGCGCTGTGGCGATGAACCATTTGATGAATGTTTTAGTGCCGGAGGCCAAGAAGGCCGGCTTGGTCAAGGACGTCGTGATTACCCAGTCCGACCTCAAGGACGCGGTGCAGATTCAGCAGATGCGGCAGCTCGTCGATCAAGGCGTGGACATCATTTTCCTCTGTTGCTCCAATCCCACGGCACTCAATCAGACGATTAAATACGCCTATGACAAAGGCGTTCCAGTCGTCTCCTATGACGGATTTGTCAGTGCGCCGGAGGCTGTCAGCGCGATGGCGAACTACGTCGACGGTGGTTACGAACTTGCGAAAGCTGTGATCGAAAAGATTGGCGGCAAGGGCAACATCTTGATGGTGAGCGGTATCGCCGGCGTGAATACGTCCGATAGCTTTGACAAGGGAGCACTCAAGGCGATCTCGGAATATCCGAACGTCAAGCTGGCCGGAACGGTGCAGGGTAAATGGACCGACCAGATTGCGCAGGTCGAGGTTCAGAAGTTCCTGGCGACGCATCCTGAACCGATCGATGGAATCGTGTTGCAGTCGCCTTCCGAAAATGGAGTTCTGCAGGCGATGTTGCAATCGGGTCGGCCGGTTGTACCCATGAGCCTTCAGGGCGAGGCGGGGGCCGCGTGCTATTGGCGTCAGCACCCGGAATGGGCCGATACCGCATTCTACATCTGGCCGCCGGGCGGAGAGATCTATTTTGGCTGGAACGTGACCTTGCGGATATTGCAAGGACAGGGCCCGAAAATTCAGTCGATCGTTCGGAAAGTTATGAAATACTCTTACGAGGACAACAAGGCTCAGGTCTCGGAGAATTGTAAGACCGACGATCCGAACTGGCTTGAGCCGAAGGCCGAGGACTGGTTTCCTTCATCTCTGGCGGATCAGGTTTTCCTTCGGCCGAGCGATCCAATGAAATGGAAGCCGGAGAAGTAGTCGGCACGTTTTGCCCGGACCGTTCGCATATCCATGCGGGCGGTCCGGGAACAGATGCGTTCGGGTAGCGGGACGTTCATTGTGCCAGCAGGAAAAGAGCGATGACCCGTAATGGATGACCTCACGGGCAAGGTTCTGGTTCAAAACGTCTCCAAGCGTTTCGGTGAAACTACCGCGCTTAACGGCTGCAGCCTGACGATCAGCCCAGGCGAAGTTCATGCGATCGTCGGGGAGAATGGCAGCGGAAAATCGACACTCGCCAAAATGATTTCCGGTGTCGTGCTGCCCGACTCGGGCCGCGTATCGATTTTCGGTCGGAGCCCGCGCGACCCGATGGAGGCTCGTGCGCTCGGTGTCGCGATGATCTTTCAGGAAGTGCTCGTTGCCGAGACTCTGAGTGTCGTGGACAACATCTTCGCAGGAACCGACAGTTTATGGAAACGTTCGCGTACGCGCGCCGTCGCCAGGCGTCAGTGCCGCGACCTGCTCAAGCGGTTTACCGAGACAGAAATTGACCCGGACACGATTGTTCGAAATCTTCCGCTCAGCGTCCAGCAGTGGATCGTCATCGCGCGCGCTTTGCTGGCCAATCCCCGGGTTCTGATTCTCGACGAGTCTTCGGCGGCCCTGGATCTGGACGCATCCGCTCGGCTTCATACCGAAATCAAAAGACTTCGCGAAAGTGGCTGCTGCATCATCATCGTTACACACCGGATCGCCGAACTGGTCCGAATCGCCGACCGTGCGACGGTGCTGCGTGACGGCGAGGTGGTTGACGAATTCGTCGGAGCAGACATCAACGAGTCCAGGCTCCTGAGCGCGATGTCGGCAAAGCGCATTATCCTGGAAGCCAAAGCGGCTGCCGCTTCCCCTGCTAACCGAGTTGTCGGCGACGTCGTGCTGTCGGCAACCGGACTTGAAATCGAACGCGGCGCGCCGCAATTCGATTTCAAGCTGTGCGCCGGTGAAATCGTGGGCGTTACCGGACTGGACGGGCAGGGGCACGGCGATTTCCTTCGGATCGCAGCGGGGCTGCGCGCGCCGTCAGGCGGAACTGTATCCGTGCTGGGTCGCGACGCCAGGGATGCATTTCAGGTGGCGTCCGGGGCCTCGGGCAAAAGTGTCGCCTATGTTTCCGGTGACCGCGCGCGTGAGGGCATATTTCCGAACCTGTCGATCTTCGAAAACTTCTCGTTGCCGCTCTACCGATCCCGATTTGGGGAATATGGCTGGATCAAAAGGCGCCCGTTGAAGCAGGCATTCGACGGCGAGGTGCGGCGGCTGTCGATTAAGGTGGGACATGAGTCGAACTTGATTACGTCGCTCAGCGGCGGCAATCAGCAGAAAGTCCTGATAGGCCGCGCGCTTGCGATGGAGCCGAAAATCATCGTCCTCGACGATCCGGCGCGCGGCGTCGATATCGCTACGAAGCAGGAGCTTTATGCCCAACTTCGGAAGTTTGCCGATCAGGGTGGTGCTGTTCTCTATCTTTCGAGTGAAATCGAGGAGTTTTTCGACTTCGCTGACCGCGTCCTGGTGTTCCGAAATAAATCTCTGTTCAGGACCGTTCCTTTTGAGCTGTTTTCCGAACACACGCTGCTGGCGGCAATGTTTGGAGAGCCAGATGAAACAGCTTTTCATCCCATGCGAGAAGGTTTCGTGCGAGCGTGAGAAATATTTTTCGTGCCTGGTTCGAGCGCAATCAGTATTTGGTCACGCCGATCTCGCTCCTGGGATTTCTTCTGCTTGTCGCTGCATTGCGGGGTCCTCAACTTTTTACGGCAAATGGAATGGGGGGAGCCGTTATCGTGGCTGCACCTCTCATCCTGGCTGCGCTGGCGGTGACGCCTATCGTGCTGGCCGGCCGCGGAGGAGTCGATCTATCGGTCGGGCCGCTGCTCGGTTTCATCAACGTCACTTTGGTGAAGTGGCTGGTTGAAAACGACTACGCTTCGCCCATCATGGTGATCGCCTATGTCGTGGCCGCGGGCGTGCTCTACCAGATTGTGATTGCTGCCATCATCATCTATGTCCGGGTGGCCCCGATCATCGTCACTCTGAGCGGCTACCTCTTTTTGAGCGGTATCAATCTGGTGGTTCTCGACCGGCCGTCCGGAGTTGCGCCGGACTGGATGCTGGATTGGGGCAGCGGAATCTCGATATTGTCGCCGGTGTTCTACGGCCTGATCATCATGATCGGCTTCTGGATTTTCTTCTCGCGGACCGTTTTCTATCAGCAAATTGTTCTTACCGGCGCGAATGAGCGTATGGCTTTCGCCAATGGCGTGAATATCGCGGGGGCTCGATTTGGAGCACATATCGTTGCCGGTGTTTTTACGGCGGCCGCCGCGCTGGCTTACACGGCCTTGATCGGTTCGGGAGATCCGACCCAAGGCAACACCTATACACTTTCCGCTATTACGGCCTTGGTGCTTGGGGGAACAAGCCTTGCGGGCGGCACTGGCGGTGGTCTTGGTTCGATCCTCGGGGCGATCAACATATATCTGATCACCTATGTGCTATCGACCTACAACTTTGGCACGGTCTCCGGGTTTGTTACGCAATTATCCACAGGAGCAATCCTTGTGTTGTCGTTACTCGTGAACAGCCTGATGAACCGCCGCCAATGAGGAGTTTATGAGCAAACCGGACGACTCCAAAGGCAACGTCCCGGGGCGGACGCTGCTCAGCCAGAACGTTGTTTTCGGAATCGCGCTGCTTCTGGCGCTGTCGGCGGCAGCGAGTTTTCTCGTGCCGGGTTTTGTCTCCTACACCAATATCCGCTCGATGCTGCTGCTGGCCGCGTTTTTAGGTATCGCGTCGCTCGGGCAAACGCAGTGCGCCTTGCTTGGCGGCATCGATATGTCGATTCCTTATGTCATTGGTTCGAGCAATATCTTGCTGGCCAGCTTGCTCAATTGGGGTGTTCCATCGTTTCCAGCCTGCCTGATCGTGCTGGCCGGTGGGGTGGTCGTGGGCATTCTCAACGGCCTGCTGAGTTTCCGCCTTCAAGGCCAGGCGCTGATCGTTACATTCGGATTGGGCCTGGCCATCGTGGGAGGCTCTCAGATCGTGACCAGCATTGGCTCGGTCTATGCGGGCACGGTTCTTGGCGCAGTCCCAAGCTGGCTTCGCGGCATGTCGTCCGTTGCCGGCACTACATTCGGTCTGCCCATTCCGCCGATCGCCATAGTCTGGATTGCGCTGGCGATTGTCGTCGTCACCGTTATGTCGAAAACGCCATTCGGTCGAAGCTTTTATGCCGTCGGCGGCAATCGCCAGGCGGCCTCGCGCGTTCTTATTTCGGAGTTTCGCATTTGGGTGATCGCTTACGCGATCAGCGGCGCCATGTCGGCGATAACCGGTATGGCGTTGCTCGGCTTCTCGGGAGGCGGGTTCGTCGGGGTGGGCGAACCCTATCTTTTCACCACTGTCGCGGCCGTAGTCATCGGCGGAACGTCGTTGCTTGGCGGGTGGGGTGGCTACGGCTCGACCATTGTGGGCACACTGGTGCTCACCATCCTGACGTCGTTGCTTGTAGGGCTGGGCCTCAGCTACGCGATGCAACAGGCTGTGTTCGGTCTGTTGATTGTGCCAATAGTCGCTCTCTACACCCGAAGTCCCAGTCTTCGGGATCAGATATGACGAGCGCTTCGGCACGATCTGTCCCGAATGACGACGCGCAAATTATGTGCGGAGTAATTCGCCGCGCACAGCAAGCATCGAGGAAATTTCCCTCAAGGCTGCACGCGTATGCCCGTTATCAATCATGCGTTGAGAGCAGCTCCTCAAGCGAAACGGTTATGCAAGAGAGCCGTCGTCTCTGCGATTTGGATTGAACTCCGAGTATGCGCTTGCGAACGGTATACCGTCGGTGTACTAATGGTCGCAACAAGAATCCAGGAGACGGTAGTGACTATTGTCCCCATTATCGACGTCTCAGGCCTTGGCGGAGCCATCGCTGAACGCAAGTCCGTCGCTGAAAAGATCAACTCAGCTTGCGAGGATATCGGGTTTTTATGCGTTACCGGCCACGGTATCGACCCTGATCTGTCCGAGCGAGTGCGCGCTACGGCCACCGCGTTTTTCGATCTGCCCGAAGCCCAGAAGCGGCAGATTGAACGTCAGCCGCCAGGCTATCGCGGATATATTCCGTTCGGGGGCGTCAGTCTTGCCCGCAGCGCGGGGAAAATGGATGCCAAGCCCGATCTGAATGAAGCGTTCTCGATGGGACCGCCTTCCGTACCAGGCAGCGTCGACTTGTCGGATCCGGTGGCCGCGGCCAATTTTGCGTTGAATCGATTTCCGTCAGACCCCGCGGAAATGCAGCAAGCGTTTGAAATCTATTATCAACAGATGTCGGCGTTGGCTGCGCGTTTGTTGTCGGGTTTTGCGTTAGCCCTCGGAACCACCGAAGACTGGTTCAACGACAAGATTGACAAACATATTTCAAATCTGCGGGTAGCTCACTATCCGGCGCAGGAAGGCAAAGTTCCGGAAGGATCGGTGCGTGCAGGCGAGCACACGGATTATGGCTGCCTGACGATCCTGCAGACAGATGATTCACCGGGCGGACTTGAAGTCAAAGGGCATGATGGAAGCTGGCAGGCCGTGCCTTATGTCCCCGGCAGTTTTGTGGTCAACATCGGAGACCTCATGGCTCAATGGAGCAATGATCGATATGTCTCCACGGCGCATCGGGTAGCCAATCCGCCTGCGGGTGTTCTGACCCGCCGCCTGTCCGTCGCCTTTTTTCACCAACCCAACTACGACGCTCTCATCGAATGTTTGCCGGCCTGTTCGAATGCTGGCAATCCGGCTCGCTATGCTCCCATAACTTCGGGCCAGCATCGGCTGAATAAACTCAATAGATCCAGCCAAACGAAAGTTGCCTGATCGCTTTGAAGTAACAAGACGCGCCGTCGATCGGCCCGGCGGATTCTCCGCCAGAGCCTGAAATCCGTTGCCAAGTTGCCAAGGAGTATCGGCAACAATCCGGGCCGCCCGTTCATACGGCTCTTATGCTCTGCTCAAAAATTCAGCGAGGTGAGAAGGCTTTGTGCTTGCTGAGTTTTTGAGCTTGGAATACCGCTGATGTACCAAGCGGAAAGCGAACTGGAGGTTCTGTGCTCGACGTTCCGTCGCATTCCCACTTCTTGTCCATCAAGCGTGTCTCGAAGAATTTCACTTCGCGCAGCGATACGGTGCGCGCGCTCAGCGATATCGATCTCGATATTCGTGCCGGTGAGTTCGTTTCGATCGTGGGACCGAGCGGATGTGGCAAAAGTACGCTGATGATGTTGGTCGCCGGTTTGACCAAGGCGTCGGGCGGAGAAATCCTTGTCGATGGCCGGCGGATCGAAAAGCCGAATTCGGATATCGGAATTGTCTTTCAGCGTGACGTTCTGCTGGATTGGCGCACGGCAATTCAAAACGTGCTGTTACAGGCGGAAATTCGCAAGCTGGATGTGACTGCGGCGACAGAGCGCGCACGCCATCTGCTGAAGATGGTCGGCCTCGACGGTTTTGAAAAATCCTATCCGCACGAGCTTTCAGGTGGCATGCGCCAGCGGGTATCGATTTGCCGGGCTCTCCTTCACAAGCCGCCACTGCTGGTGATGGACGAGCCGTTTGGTGCGCTTGATGCGCTGACGCGCGACCAGCTTCAGCTGGATCTGCTGCGCATCTGGTCCGAGACCCGGATGACGGTTGTCTTCATCACCCATTCGATCACCGAGGCCGTTTTTCTGAGCGACCGTATTGTCGTGATGTCGCCGCGTCCTGGCCGGATCGAGCGTTTGATCGACATCGACATGCCGCGTCCGCGTCGCCTGGCGATGCGCGAGACCAAGCAATTTGCCGCTTACACCCAGGAGATCACGGAAATCTTCATGAAGCTGGGTGTGTTACGCGAAGAAGGTGATGCATGACGTCCGCTGATTTGTCTCCGCCGGCGCCCCCGGTCGGCGGCTGGGGTGAATGGAGGATACCTTACGCGTTGATCACGCTGGTGGTCTTCGTCGTCGCGTGGGAAACGATCGCCAGAATAATAAACCTGCCGATGTATCTGCTGCCGAAACCTACCGACATCGTCGCGTCTCTGTATGAGAATTGGGCGCTTCTGGTCGTCAATGGCGGAGTGACGCTTACCGAGATTATCTTCGGTTTCGTCATTGCCGTGTTGCTTGGGGTTCCGCTGGCGACAATGATTGCGCATTCGCCCGTGGTTGACAGGGCGATCTACCCGCTGATCGTCGGTTCGCAGACTATTCCCAAAGCTGCGATTGCGCCGCTTCTGCTGGCTGCGTTCGGCTATGGTTTGACACCAAAGGTCACCATCGTGGCCATGATGTCGTTTTTTCCGATCGTCATAAATTCCGTTGTCGGCTTCAAGAGCGCATCGCCGGAGATGCTGCATCTGGCGTACTGCACGGGGGCGACGCAGATGCAGATATTCTGGCTGTTTCGCCTGCCTCAGGCCTTTCCTTCGATTTTCGCAGGAATGAAACTGGCGGCCGTTTTGTCGGTAATCGGGGCGGTGGTTGCGGAATTTGTCGGGTCGCAGGCTGGTTTGGGCTACGTGATTCTGGTTGCCGGATCGAATTTTCGTATGGATCAGCAGTTCGCGGCGATCATTTTTCTTTCCGCTATGGGAATGATTCTGTTTTGGGCGATCGGTCTTGCAGAGAAAAAGGTTCTGCCGTGGCATGTATCGATGCGTTCCCAGGCCGACGGCTAGAGTCTTATCGGTTCTGATTGAATCAGAAGCCACATGGCCTGAGGCCAACTCCGTCGTCAGATGCCGGTGAGCTTTTCGATGATGGACGTTTTCACGCGCGCGATGTGCCGGACCATCGCGTCGCGGGCTCCTTCGCGGTCATTGCTTTCGATCGCGTCGAGCAGGGCCGCATTTTCATGGGCGGCAAAATGGGGCTTGGCCTGATTGCGATAGGCATTGAAGACATGGGTGCGGCGACGCAGATCGCGGATCATCGATGCCATCAGATGATTGTTCGCGGCATCCGCGATCGCGCCGTGCAGCATGTCGTCGACTTCCCAGATGTCACTCAGGGACGGCTTCTTCTTGGCGTCCAGCACCGCCAGGGCTTCGCGGATCTCGGCGATCCTGGATGCTGGAATATTGCCTGCGGCGAGCCGGGCGGCTTCTCCCTCCAGCAACTGACGTATATTGAGGATTTCAATAAAGGCCTCCGCGGAGAATGGGCTGACGGTCACCCCCCGATTAGCTTGCTTGAAGACCAGACCTTCGGCTTCAAGGCGGCCCAACGCCTCGCGAATCGGAGTTCGCGAAGCGTTCAGCCGTTCGCCCATCTTACGCTCGGTGATCACATCCCCGGGCCGCAACTCGCCCCGAATGAGAATGTCGATCAACTGCTCATACGCGGCGTCGGTCAGGCTGGGTCGATCTTCCAGTAAAAGTTCATCCGACAAGGCGGGTAACTCACGGTAGGTGCGCGGGATTATGGCATCGCACGCATGACACCACTTTAATGACGTATACCGGCCTATCATCAAAAGCCGAAACGAATGTCAATGGTATTCCACAGGGACCATTCGCGATCGCCTAAGATTTCGTCGATCACTGCAACAATTATCGGCCTAGGCGGGGCTTGCTAAACTCATAAAAGACCCCTTTCATACCACTGGTATACAATCAATGGGGCCAAAAATGTCGAAATCAAAACTGTTTCAGCTTGCCGCTGGCGCTGCGGGGGTCTTGCTCGCGCTTTCCTTTGCAGGCGCCAGCCAGGCCGCGGATCTGAAAAAGGTCACCCTTCAACTCGATTGGCTGCCAACCGGCTATCACGGGCCAATATTTCTTGCGCAACAAAAGGGCTATTACCGCGATGCGGGGATTGATCTAAAGATCATCGACGGCCAGGGGACCACCGCCGCGCTGCAGGCCGTCGCCAGCGGCAATGCGGACATCGTGCTCGCCAATTACGCCAGGATGATCCAATCCGTGTCGACTGGCATTAGTCTTGTTGCCGTAGGCGGCCTGCTGCAACGGCTGCCCGACGCGATCGTTTCGCTTCAGAGCGCCCCTATTACAGACCCGAAGCAGTTGGAAGGGACGACAATCGCGACGTCAGCCGCGGACGCAGCCTCGAAGCTTCTGCCTGCCTTCCTGCAATCCGCCAAGGTTGACGCCGCCAAGGTCACGATCGTGAACACGGCTTCCGGACAGGCGCCGGCGGCGCTGCTCGGTGGCAGTGCGAAGAGCATGACCGGCTGGTCGTTTACCGATGCGCTGGCTGTGGATGCCGAAAAGCCGATCGCTCAGCCGATCCTGATGTCGGATTTCGGAATCAACCTGCTTGGCGTGGGCTTCGTGACCACAAAGACCTATGCGGCTGCCAACGGGGAAGTTCTCAAGGGCTTCCTGGCCGCGACGGCGAAGGGCTACAAGGAAGGCACTGCCGATCCGGATGCCGCGATCGCGGCGATGGCCAAGGAACGGCCGCTGATCGACAAGAAACTGCAGCTTGTCCAGCTCAAGCGTTTTCCGCCGTTCCTTCATTCGGCGAAATCCGAGGGCAAGCCATTTGGATGGACTTCCAAAGAAGATTGGGAGCAGACCCAAAGCCTCCTTCAAAAGTATTTCGATATGAAGGGGCAGGTCGATCTGGCCTCGGTTTACACCAACGAATATCTGGCTCCCTAGAATCTCGCATACGCGTTGTTTGCCCAGCGAAGTTGCGGTGATCGTCAGGAGGCGCAGCAAAAAAAGCTGCGCCTCACAAGAGGGGCACCACACTATCGGATCGACCTGTTGTCTACCGACGGCGTCGACTCGGAGCCGACACCGATGGGCAGATATCTCGATGCAAAGTCAGGTTGATTTGGCGTCAGGATTCTGATGGTATGCCACGTGTGTACCACACAGCGGGGATCCGCGAACCGGGTCCCATGCGCCGCTATCTCGCGGAAGCCCCGGCGATCGTAAGCCGCGCGAGCTTCGAACCAGATGAGGAAGAACATGATTTCTGCAGAGGAGAATGAACTGCTTACCCGCGTGGGCCGTGGCACGCCGATGGGTAATCTGTTTCGCCAATTCTGGATCCCTGCATGCCTCTCGTCCGAACTCGTGTCGGACGGCGATCCGATGCGTCTGATGTTGTTGGGCGAAAAGCTGGTCGCGTTCCGGGATTCGTCGGGAAGGGCAGGTATCCTCGATCATCAGTGTCCGCACCGTTGCGTTTCATTGTTCTTTGGGCGCAACGAGCAGGGTGGCTTGCGGTGCATCTATCACGGATGGAAATTCGACGTTAACGGCAACTGTCTCGATCAGCCGAACGTTCCGGACAAGAAACGTTACCCGGCAGGCACCAAGGCGAAGGCCTACAAGGTCACCGAACGCGGCGGGCTGGTTTTTGTGTACATGGGCGCACGCGAGGTTCCGCCGCCATTGCCTGATCTCGAGCCCACCATGGTCGACACCAAGGATGTCGGCATCGCGTTGACGCAACGTGATTGTAACTGGCTGCAGGCGCTGGAGGGCGACATCGACACCTCGCATTCCGGGTTCCTGCATGGCGGCAATATCGATGTCGACCGCCTCGATCGCAACGACCCACTCAGCTACACGATCATCAACAAGTCTCCGGAGATCAACGTCACGGAGACCGAATACGGGACGATGTATTCGGCGCAGCGCGATGCCGACGAAGGCAACGAGCATCATCGGTTTGCGTCGTTTATCTTTCCTTTCTGGGTGACCTATCCAAGCGACGTCGTGACCAACAATGTGTCCGCGAACGCGTGGGTCCCGATCGACGACGAACACACGATGATCTTCAACATCGACGTGTTCCGCGGAACCGGCAAGGATACGGCGATGCGCTACGATGACGGCTCGTTGGTGCCGGGCCTCGCCCGTCCGGTAGAATATCTTCCGCGCACCAATGACTGGATGGGCCGCTGGCGTCCCAAGGCGAATGCGGTCAACGATTACATGATGGATCGCGACATGCAGCGTTCGGGTGAAAGCTACAGCGGAATTATTGGAATTCCCCTGCAGGATCAGGCGATCCAGGAAAGCATGGGCACCATTGTCGACCGTACCATGGAGCATCTCGCCGCCAGTGACCGGATGGTGATGCTGACGCGCCGGGCCCTGCTCAAGGCGGCGATCGACTATCGCGACAACGGCAAGCTTCCGCGCATCGTTGACGAGCCGCATCTGTGCCGCGACGCCCGCGGCGGCGATATCGTGGTCCAGAAGGGCACGGATTGGCTGGATGCGTATGAAGAAGCCATGACGAGAGCGGTCGGACCTCTGCATTCGATGAAGGCTGCCGAATAAGGCAAACCCGTACGGGAGCCTTTTACCATTTCCATGGCCGGTGACTGGATGACCAGCCGACGACTCATCAACGTCCGTGTTCAAGGCATTCGCTACGAAGCCGAGGATATCTTCACGTTCGAACTGCGTCCTGCCGAAGACACGGCTCTTCCCTCGTTCACGGCGGGTGCGCATACAGAGATTCTCATGCAGGATGGGCTGGAGCGCAGCTATTCGCTGGTCAATCCCCAGCACGAGACTCACCGTTACGTGGTCGCCGTAGCCAGAGATCCGCAAAGCCGTGGCGGTTCCAAATTCATGTGCGATACGCTGCGGCCCGGCCAGGAGTTGCAGATTACGGCGCCAAGCAATGATTTCGAACTTGACGAAAGTGCCGCGGAAACGATTCTGATCGCTGGCGGAATCGGCATCACGCCGATCTGGTCGATGCTGCAGCGGCTGCAGCAGATCAACCGTTCCTGGAAGCTGTTTTATACGGCGCGAACCAGGAAGCGGGCGGCGTTTCTCGCTGAAATTCTTGAGGTCCAGTCCCGGCATCCCGGCCGCGTCCACATCGCCTTCGACCAGGAGCCGCAAGCTGCCGGCCTGAATCTTGAAACCATCGTACGCGAACAGCCGCCCGGCGCACATTTCTATGCCTGTGGCCCTGCCGGCCTGTTGAAGGCATTCGAGATGGCAACGGCTTCACTCGATCCGGCAACGGTTCATGTCGAACGCTTCGCTTCGGAACAAGCGCCGGCTCCGGGTGGATTTGAAGTAACTCTCGCCAAATCCCGCCGAACCTTTCTCATCCCGGTCAACAAGACGATTCTGGAGGTCCTGCTTTCCGAAGGCGTTGAAGTGAGCCGGTCGTGCATGGAAGGCGTGTGCGGGACCTGCGAGACGCCGGTGCTGGAAGGCATCCCGGATCACCGCGACTCGGTGCTTTCCAGGCGCGAACGCGAAGCCAACAAGATGATGATGATCTGCTGTTCGGGCAGCAAGACCAGCAAGCTGGTACTCGATCTGTAACGTTCAAAAGGGACGACATGACACATCGCGAAAATCTCTGGCAGAACCTGACGCGCGACGAGATCGCCGAGGCGCGCGACGCGGGAGCTGTGGTCGCCATTCCGATCGGCGCCATCGAGCAACACGGCTCGCATCTTCCGGTCGATACAGACGCGCGATTGTCCACGGCGGTGACAAGGCTCGCCGCGAACCACGCCAAGACAAGAGTGCTGGTCGCGCCCAGTCTGCCCTACGGTTTTTCGCCGCACCATTTAAGCCACGCCGGCACCGTCAGCCTCAGGCTTTCGACTTACTTGGCCGTGCTCGGAGACATGGCGTCTTCATTCGCCCAAACCGGATTCCGGCGCATCGTGTTCGTCAATGGTCATGGCGGGAATTCCGCGCCGCTTCGCTCAAAGATCGCGGAACTCGTGACCGATGGAATTCCGGCGACCGGAGTCGACTATTGGGCGGTCGCGGATACCGAATGGCCCGATATGCTCAAGGGCGGATTGCGGCGCTTTGGGCATGCCTGCGAATTCGAAACATGCCTGATGCTCGCGGTTGGCAAGGACGATCCAGCCGCAAACCAGGCCATCCTCAAGCGCTCGGCACCGCTCAAACTGCGGACCTTGCAGCCGTGGGTCGTCCCCGGTGAATCCTCCGACCCGGTCAGCGAAGCCCGCGCCGCCTGGCCGCCTATCTTTCAGGGCGACGATGCCGGTTATCACGGAGACCCCGCAGCGGCGACGATCGAAACCGGCGAACAAATCTTGCATTTGATCGTCGAGCGGCTGGCGGACTTTTTCGACAAGTTCGGTGCCATGCCGATCCGGCTCGGAACCGCGATGGGCGCGGGCGCGCAACACATTTCTCTCCCTACTACCCAACCCGCGAAGGGGATCGGTCGATGAGTTACGAAAAAGTCGTATGCGGTACGGTGATTACGCCCGAGGGCCCCATTTCCGGTGGCTGGATTGCGATCGACGGCGAGACGATCCGTGCGATCGGGACCGGTAAGCCGCCCCAGGCGTCGCAGGTTCATGATTTCGGGCAGTCGTGGATCGTGCCCGGTGGGATAGACGCACAGACCCATGCCGGAAGTTATCTGGGTCTGCCCGGTCTGGAGCCAGCCAGCCGCGCGGCGGTGTGCGGCGGGATCACCACCATGATCGAAATGCCGTTCGACAATCCGATACCACTAAGCACCATGGAGCTGTTTCACGCCAAGGTGCAGGCGGTGAAAGATCTTTCCTATTGCGACGTCGCTTTGTACGGCACCTGCGCGCCGCAGCAAGACACCGCCGAGATGTATAATTTGGCAAAGGCAGGGGTCTGCGCTTTCAAAATATCAGTCTGCGAGAGTCATCCGGTTCGGTTCCCGCGAATTCCCGCGGATCAGCAACTGGCAATGCTTCAGGCCTGTGCGGAGCTTGGGCTTCCGCTCGGCATTCACAACGAAGACCAGGAAATCGTGCGCAGCCACACCCAGCGCATGCGTGCGACCGGTCAGGAAAGTCTCCAGGTTCATTCGGAAAGCAGGCCCGAGGCCGCTGAGCTTGCCGCCACGGCACTGTTTCTTGAACTGGCGGCCGGCGCGGGAGCCCAGGCCCATATCGTTCACATTTCGACGCCGCGCGGGTTTGAACTGCTCGAGAGCTACCGGAAGGGCGGCCATCAAGCCACGGGCGAGATCTGCGTTCACTACCTGATATTCGATGCTACCGACGACGGTGAGAGGCTTGGCGCCCTGATCAAGGTCAATCCGCCGATCAGGTCGGGTACGCGTGAGGCACTGTGGGAAAAGATTCGCAGCGACAACGTGCAGTGCATTTCTTCGGATCACTCGACCATGTCGCTGCAAAACAAGCTTGGCGGATCGATCTTCGATGCCGGCCCGGGCGTTCCCGGTATTGAATCGCTGATGCCCGCCTTCTTCACGGGCGCCGAGGCGCACGATATGGACGCTGCCGCCGCCGTGGCGCGGTTCATGGCTGAAAAGCCAGCCAGGCTTTTCGGTCTCTGGCCCAAAAAAGGCGCCATTGCGGTCGGCTCCGACGCCGATCTGGCGGTGCTTCAACCCGGCCGGTTTGTCTACGATTCATCGAAAGCGCATGATGGCGTCAACTGGAGCCCGTTTGACGGCCAGACCTTTACGGCGAAAGTGGTCTCGACTTTCGTGCGGGGCAATCACGTCTGGAATGGCGCCGAGGTCATTGGACGAAAGGATTTCGGACAATTCGTCCCCCGTCAGCATGGCCCTTCGTGACGTATCGACGGGGTGGCTCCCTTCCCGCGAATGAAGCGTATCGAGATTTAAGGATGCCGCGATGACCAGGTTGATAAGTGCCGATGATAAGGGCGTGTATATCATCGCCGCGACGCCGTTTGAGGACGACGGGACAGTCGATCTGAACAGCATCGACCGTTTGGTCGACTTTTATCTCGATTGCGGCGTAACCGGCATGACCATCCTTGGCATGATGGGGGAGGCGTCCAAATTATCCGAGGAAGAAAGCCGCGCAGTGACGAAGCGGTTTCTTGGCCGCGTTGGCGGCAAAGTCCCCGTCATCGTCGGAGTAAGTAACCCGGGCACGGATTCATTGCTGCGGTTTGCCATGGATTCGATGGAGGCGGGAGCGGCCGGGGTCATGGTGGCGCCGATCTCGACGCTGCGGACGGAGGATCAGACATTCAGATATTTTGCCGGCATCTGCGAGGGACTGGGAAGCTCCGTCCCGATGGCCCTGCAGGACTTTCCATTGGCAACGCTGGTTCACATTTCGGTCGATACGATCAACAAGCTCATCGATGCGTGTCCGCAATTGGTGATGCTCAAGCACGAAGACTGTCCGGGCTTCAACAAGCTGAGTAGCCTGCGGCGCGGCTCGCTGGAAGGTAAACACAGGCGGATCAGTATATTGGTCGGCAATGGCGGGCTTTATCTGCCTCAGGAATTGGCGCGAGGCGCCGACGGGGCGATGACGGGTTTTGGTTATCCGGAAATGCTGGTTGAGGTGATACGGCGATTTGCTTTGGGTGACCCGACGGGCGGCGAAGACGTTTTCGATATCTACCTGCCGCTTTTGCGCTACGAAGCGCAGCCCGGGATCGGGTTGGCATTGCGAAAGCGGATATTGTACCGCCGCGGCGTCATCAAGAGCGACTTTGTCCGCTCTCCAGGCCCAAAACTGTCACGCGACGATCTGAATGAACTGGAAAAACTTATTCAACGGCTGGAACGACGATTGGCCGACAATCCGCTCCGACTTGAAAAGATCGCCTGATCATCCCGGATGACAATAGGAAAGACTACCCTGATAACGGATCTGAATTAGCCGTTCTCCGCCACCAGCGTGGGATTTACAATTGGCAAGTAACCTATTGAACTCATTAGGGCTCAAATCACGAATTTACAGTCAAGCTATTGGTGTGACGTCATAACAAGAGACGACTTACATCCCGGCGCGGTTGCACGCAGTTGCGATCGCAGCCCGCTCGCCCCGGAACCTGACAGTTTGGATCCTCCTCGTCTCCGATCCTCCTCGTCTGTGTGACGATGCGCTGGTCGTAGATCCCCGGTTTGCTTCCGCTTTGAAGGGCTATCCCGGCTGCATGATTTCAACATGAGCCGTTGTCCGGGCGCAGCCAGCAAAAAAATTTTCGCGCTGAAATCATTTGAATGCCGTGTGGACTGTTTGCCGACGCCTGAATTGCGCCGCATCCAAAAAAAACTTTCAGCGTCGTGACTTAGCAAATGATTTGGCGCGAACCGCGATCCGCGGTGGAGTTGCCATTGGCCCGAGCCGTGCCGCACCGCTGCTGCGGAAAACTGCGATCCAAATCGACTGAAATCAAAACGACACACGTCCGTCATTGACGCTGCTTAAGGATTTCTCGCTCTGCAACCCCTTTTGATTTGGGAAAAAAATAAAATGAGAAACCGAAGATTGGCGAAGACTTTGCTGTCCACGGTCGCGCTGCTTGCCATTACGGTTGCTGCGACGTCGATTGGACCGGTTATCGCTGGCAAGAACGACAACGACAAGGCGGACAAGAACGACAAAAACGACAAGGCGGACAAGGACGCCGCCGTCAATCCGAACACGCTGAAGACCAAATATCCGATCAAGCACCTCGTGGTCATCTTCAACGAGAACGAATCGTTCGATCACTATTTCGCTACTTATCCGAATGCCTTGAATCCCGAAGGTGAACCTCTTTTCGAGCCCGCCAAGAACACGCAGCGGGACATCAACAATCTTCTGACGAACCCGGCGCTGCTCGAGAACAATCCCAACCTGAATTCGGCCAATGGCGCGGGCGCTACCAACCCGTTCCGCCTCGATCGCACCCAGGCCAACACGGCTGACCAGGGCCATTCCTACACGCCCGAGCAGAGGGCCTATGACGGCGGGAAGAACGACCTGTTCCCGTCGAATACCGGCAGCGGCACCAACGGCGGCGCCGGCGCTTTCGGCACCAAAGGCCAGGTGATGGGCTATTTCGACGGCAACACGGTCACCGCTCTGTGGAACTACGCCCAGAACTACGCGATGAGCGACAATGCCTGGGGTGACCAGTACGGTCCGTCGACGCCCGGCGCGATCAACATGTTCGCCGGCCAGACCAACGGCTTTACTCAGACAAAGGGTACTGGCAGCTCGAATTTGCTCGCCGACGGCACCGGTGGTTTCACGCTGATCGGCGATATCGATCCGACCGGCGACACCTGCTCGAGCCCATCCACCCAGGGCATGTCGACAGCCAAGAACATCGGCGATCTGCTCAACGCCGCCAATATTCCGTGGGGTTCGTTTGTCGGTGGTTTCAACCTGCAAACCATCAACAACAACGGCACCACCGGCTGCACGCGATCGTCTGTTAGCCAGGTCGTCGGCGGCGCTGTTGGCGACTATGTCCCGCATCACATCTGGTTCCAGTACTTTGCGTCGACCGCCAATCCGACCCATGCCCGTCCGACCTCGACCAAGGCGATCGGTTACACCACGGTGCCGGGCAAGAAGACCGTCGATCCGGCCAACCATGCCTACGATCTGGAAGACTTCACCACCGCGGTTGGATCCGGCAATTATCCGGCCGTGTCCTTTATCAAGATGGCGGCCTTCCAGGACGCGCATCCGGGCAACTCCGATCCGCTCGACGAGCAGACCGGTCTGGTTACCCTGATCAACTTCCTGCAGCAGCAGCCTGATTGGGACAGCACTGCGGTTGTCCTCGCCTATGACGACTCGGATGGCTGGTACGACCACGGCTTCTCTCCGACGACGCATTCGTCGTTCTCGCCGTCCGATGCGTTGAACGGCGCGGGCATCTGCGGCGTTCCCGGTGCGACGGAACCCGCCGGTATCCATGGTCTGCCTGTCGCGGGACGTTGCGGTCCCGGTACGCGCCAGCCGTTCATGGTGATCTCGCCCTACGCCAAGAAGAACTATATCAGCCACGTGCTGATCACGCAGGCCTCGATCCCGCAATTCATCGAGGACAACTGGCTGAACGGTGAACGTATCGGTGGCGGCTCCTTCGATGCCACGACCGGTTCGATCGTGGACATGTTCAACTTCAACAAGGCGAACAGCACCGCGCTGATCCTCGATCCGACTTTCGGCACCGTGGACAGCAAGTCCAAGTCCAAGAACGATTGAGCCAGATTAGATGTTACATCGCACAATCCTGTGCTGCCTCGGCGCCGGCCTTATGGCCGGCGTCGTCCTCGCTGCCGAGCCGCAGACGCTGCCCGGCGAAAATCCGAATCCGGTCCATTTGATCCACCGTCCGGTCGAGCCGCTTTCCGGGATGGCCAGGCTTGGCCGCGACATATTTTTCGACACCAGCCTGTCGTCGTCGGGGAAGATGGCTTGCGCGTCCTGTCACAGCCCGGACCACGCCTACGGCCCCTCAATCGACGGTCCGGTCATGCTCGGTGGCCCCGCGCTGACGCTTCCCGGTGTGCGCGCCGTCCCCTCGCTGACCTACCTCGAGCGGCAGTCCGACTTCAGCATCGGCCCTGACGACCGGGAAAACGAGACCATAACCCTGGCGCAGATGGCCGAGGTCGGTCAGACCGCAGACCGCGTCCAAAAGACCGCGACGCAGACCGCGCAAAGTGCTGCGAACATCGTGCCGCAGGGCGGCCTGTTCTGGGACGGCCGTGCCGATACCCTTCAGATGCAGGCGTCAGGTCCGCTGCTCGACCCGCGAGAGATGGACGGCGGCAGCGTCGAGATCATTGCCGAAAAACTGCGCCAGGCGCCTTATGCCAGGAAATTCGCGGCCTTGTTCGGCGAGAACATCTTCAAGAACGCGAATTTGCTGGTTGCGGAGGCGACGTTCGCGGTCGGCCGCTATCAAGTCGAGGAACCGAGCTTCCATCCTTACACCAGCAAGTTCGATTACTGGCTCGAAGGCAAGGCCCGCTTCAGCGAAGGCGAAATGCGGGGCTATCGGTTGTTCAACGATCAGGAAAAAGCCAACTGCGCCGGCTGCCATAATTCGCAGCCCTCGCGTGACGGATTCCCGCCGCTGTTCACCGACACCCAGTATGAAGCCCTGGCTGCACCCCGGAATATGGCGCTCGCCGACACCAAGGACCCCAATTATTTCGATCTCGGGGTTTGCGGACCGATCCGCAAGGACGTCGCCGACCAGACGCAATTTTGCGGCATGTTCAAGACGCCGACCTTGCGCAACACTGCCGTGCGGCATGCGTTCTTCCACAACGGCGTGTTCCAGACGCTGCAGCAGGTGATGGATTTCTACAATTTCCGCGACACGAATCCGGAGAAGATCTATCCGCTCGGTGCCGACGGGAAGGCCCAGAAGTACAACGATATTCCGGCGCAGTATCACGCCAATGTCGATGTCAGCGATCCCCCCTTCAACCGCCATCCCGGCGAAACGCCGGCCATGACTGCGCAGGACGAAGCCGACATCATCGCGTTCCTGCAAACCCTGAACGACGGATACAAACCGGAGAAGTGAGGCCGGCGGCGCCACGGCGGCTAAACGGGCGCGACCCGTTGCCCCGTGGTGCAGCTGTTCTCGGTGGCGCGGTGTCGGCGTGTGTTTTCCGCCGATCAAGGCTTGGACGGCCGAATGGCTGCGTTTGAAGACGCAGCCATTCGTTCAATGCTTTGTTATTTGTCGAGCGCCGGGAAAACTATTCCGAACGGTGCAGCGACTTCCACGGACCGCGATCGGCCTTTAGCTTTGGGTCGAAGCTGATCGCAATCCAGTCGATCGCGAGCCGCTGCCCTGCGGCGATTTCATCCTTCGACATTTTCGATGCCAGGGCATCACGCAACCTCGCAAAATTGTCCTGGTCGTGGCCTTGCGAGCCTGCCGCGGCGAGATTGAGCCATTTGTAGGCGAGGATGAAATCCAGGGGAACGCCGTGCCCCTTGTCGTACATCAATCCGAGCATGGCCTGCGCAAACGGATTTCCCTGAACGGCGCCCCTTGCGTAGAAATCGGCGGCGACATCATAGTCCTGCGGTTCGCCGAAACCGTGCTCATACAGGAAGCCCAGCAAGCCGAGTGCTTTGGCGTTTCCGCGCTGAGCCAGAGGTGACAGCTCCCGGGCTGCGCGAAGGTAGTCGCCGCGGGAATAGGCCGCGGTGCCTTGAGCCAGCGCGTCGGCATGGGCGGCCGGGGCCGCACCCGATCCGACCAGCACAATAATGGACACGGCCGACAGGCATCGGCACACTGCTTTGGCGAGAACAGCGTCGCGAACGCGCGTGACCAGGCGGGATGGGGTCGGTTTTCGCAGATCAGTGAACACTGGTGGTCTTGGCCTGATTGGTCGCGGTTGTCGCGATGTCGCCGCGCAGCTTGGATCTGAGCTCCTCGGCGACAATGTGCGCGTCGGAGCTGTTGTGGATGATTTGCGGCCGGATAAAGATAATCAATTCGGTCCGGGTCGTGTTGTTATCCTGGTGTCCGAACGCGTCGCCGAGAACGGGAATCTGGTCGAAGACCGGGAGTGCGTTGCGGGTGCCGTTCTGCTGCTCGCTGATCAATCCAGCCAACAGCACCGTCTGGCCATTCGCGACCAGAATCGAACTCTTGACCTTTCGTTCCGATACGGTCGGCGTCAGGTTGGGGGTGTTGCTGCTGCTTGTTGGAACGTTGCTGATTTCCTGTTCCACGTCGAGGCGGACGTTGCCGTTGGCGCTGATGCGCGGCGCCACCCGCAGGATAATGCCGGTATTGCGATAATCGATCGTGTTCACGACAGTATTGCTGGTCGTCAGCACGGTCGCGCTGCCGGTGGAGACCGGCACGACATCGCCAACCTGAAGCGTCGCAACCTGGTTGTTGATCACCACGAGAGACGGATTGGACAATACCTTGACGCTGGTGACGGCGTGCAGCGCGTCGAGAATGGCGGTCGGCTGCGTTCCGTTGCCGACCAGGAAGTTGAACCCGGGAAAGGCGCGGTTGATGAAAGCGTTGGTCAACGATCCCGCCACGGTCGTGGCTCCCGTCGTCGGATCGGTGGTGGTGGCTGGCGCGGTCGTCGCCTGGGTGTTGAGGATGGAGCCCGTGTTCGGCTTCAGTCCGACATTGCGGCTGGTCAGGTAGGTTTGCACGCCATAGCTCAGGTCGTTTGTGAGCGTCACCTCGGCGATCGTCGCGTCGATCGCCACCTGAATCTGCGGTTTATCGACCTGCAGAAGCGTGGCCTCGATGATGCGGTAATTGGCTTGATCGGCATAGATCAGCAGGGAATTGTTGACGGTATCGGGCGTGATCCGCACGTCGCCCTGCAATACCGGCTGGCCGTTGCCGGAGGCCGCGCCGCGGCCGCTGTCAAGCGCATTGGCTCCGTTTGCGCCTCCGCCGCCGCCCAAACCTCTGTTCGCACCGCCGGCGAGCGCGCCAAAGCCCGATGTGGTTCCGGCCCCTGTTCCTGTTCCCGTTGCTGTTCCGCCGGGATTTCCGAAGCCGTTCGTCGTCGATGAAGCATTGCCGTTCGACGACAGGCGGTCGCCGCTCGAAGACGAGGAGGCGCCGGATCCCGGTGCGACCTGGTCGGCGGCGCTGTCCAGCAGACTGGAGCCTGATCCGCCGATGAACATGTCGGTCAGCACCCGCGCGATCTGGCGCGCGTCGCCATATTTCACCTGGTAGACGTGAACGCTGGTTCGTTCGGTGTCGGCCTGATCGAGCCGCTTGATCCAGGTTGCTGCCGTGCGCAACATTTCCGGCCGCTTGCTCACGACCATGATGGCGTTGAGGCGGGCGATCGGCTGCAACTTGATGACGTTCTGGCTGAGACCATTTTCGCCGGAATCCACGATCTTTTCCAGCTCCGCGATGATAGGGGCCGGCGGTCCGCTCGTAACCGGAAAAACGCCGACCGATTGCCCACGCATCCAGTCGACATCGAAGCTCAGCGCAGTGTCGACGGCGGTGCGACGTTCCGCGCCAGTGCCCTGAATGAGCAGGAGGTTTCGCGTCGCGTCGGCGCGAACCGTGCCCGCCTTGGTGGCGAAGCTGTCCATCAACTTCAACAGCGTCTGTGCCGACACATGCTGCAATGGCACCACGGACACGCCGAAACCGGGTTCGGGGCTGGAGTCTGCTGCGTCGACATGCCCGGCGCCCACGGCATCGACCAGCGGTGTCAGGCGATAGCCCGCAGTATCGCGGATCAGCACGACGCCGCTCAAACGCAAGGCATTTTCCAGCACGAAGACGATGTCTGATTTGGCGACCGGCCGTACCGAGACCAGGCTGACGGTTCCCTGCACACGCGGATCGATCGTGTAGCCGACGCCGAGGATATCGCCGAGCACCACTTTGGCGACAGTCGTAACCGGGGTGTTTTCAAAATTGAGGTCGAAGCTCTTGCCGTTCGCTGCCGGTTGCGGCCGCTCGTCGGAGACGGCGGTCACATCGGTGCCTTCATACATCGCCGGACGGCTGCCGCTCTTGCTTCGCCCGGATGCCGCGGTGCCGTCATCTACCGGCTGCGACTGACGCGGCATCAGATCCAGCGAGCGCACCTTGTCCATGACGTCAAGCTGGGATCCCTCATTGGACCCGACGGTTGCCGAGTTGCACGAGACCAGCAGACCCATCGATAGCAAGACAAAAATAGCGCAGGTGCTGTGACCAATCGTTCGGTACCGGCCAAGTTTGCCGACGCGTACCATCATCCCGTCATCCCGATTATGAGTTCGGGCTCAAGACCGCGTGACGATCCATCCGAGCCAGCGGAGATTACTTAACGACGGATCATGACAGAAATAATTTGCTCGCTCGCGTCTGATTGTTTTGCGGTGTTGATTCCGGAACACAGCGCACTGGAATTTCAGGGAATACTGGAACTCAGGCAACGCTCGAACATTTGAGCGGTGTGCAAGTCATGCGCTTCGTACAGCTGTCACACTTCGGATCAATAAGTGCGGCTCGGACGATGATCCGTGGTCGGCCGACCAATTCCAAAAAAATGGCGCAAACGGAAAGACGAATGGCCAGCGACGTGTCCTTGCAATTCGTGGAACATCTGCGTCAAAGCAAACATTTGACGGCGGTTGACGGTCTTGACGATACGGTCGAGCCCGCTGTCTCCGATCGTCGCGGAGTCAAGCTTTGGGAACTCACGAATTTGTCGCCCGGCGAGTTCGCGGATGAAGCCGCACGCTTCTATGGGCTTGAGCGCGTCACGCTGCAGGACATGATATCGGCGTCGTCGCTGGCGGGCTCGTTTTCGCAACGTTTTCTGCGCGAGATGGTGGTCTTTCCCTATCGATCTGCCGACGGCAGTGCCACGCTCGCGGTCGCCGACCCGACCGACGGCGCGGCGCAGCGTGCAGCGCAGATCGTGCTGGGAGCGGGCGTCGTCATCAGGATCGCGACCTCCGAGGACGTCGCGGTGGTTCTGAACCAGCGCCTCGGCGAAGACGATATCGATCCAGCCGGAAGCTCGTCGTCACAGCCGCGTGAAGACGATATCGAGAGCCTGCGGGATCTCGCTAGCGGTGCGCCTGTCGTGCGGGCGGTCAATGACCTGCTGGAGAAAGCGGTTGAGCTGCGCGCCAGCGATATCCACATCGAGCCGTTTCCCAACGGGCTCGTGGTCCGCATGCGGATCGATGGCCTGCTGCGGCCGGCAGCGGCGCCGGCCGGGGTGTTGCCGCAGGCCGTGATCTCCCGCATCAAGATCGTCGCCAACCTCAACATCGCGGAGCGCCGCCTGCCGCAGGATGGCGCCGCGCGGTTGCGGGCCGGGCGCACCGACGTCGATATCCGCGTCGCAATCATGCCGACGCAGCACGGGGAATCCGCCGTTATCCGCATCCTGCCAAAGGACCGCGGGCTTCTCATGGTCGAAAAACTCGGATTTTCGTCATCCGATGATGCCACGCTGCGGCGGTTGATGAAGCTGCCTCACGGCATGATCGTGGTCACGGGGCCAACCGGCAGCGGCAAGACCACGACGCTGGCGACCATCCTGTCGATCCTCAATGAACCGATCCGCAAGATCCTGACCATCGAGGACCCGGTTGAATATGAAATCCCCGGGATCAATCAGTCGCAGGTCAAGCCGGCGATCGGGCTGACCTTCGCCTCGGCGCTGCGCTCGTTTGTGCGTCAGGACCCCGACGTCATCATGATCGGTGAGGTGCGCGATTCCGAGACCGCGCATGTGGCCGTCCACGCCGCTCTGACCGGGCATCTGGTGCTGACGACACTACATACCGAAACCGCGGCGGCGGCAGTACCCCGTCTGCTCGATCTCGGTGTCGAAGGTTATTTGCTGCGATCGGTATTGCGCGCCGTGGTCGCGCAACGGTTGGTCCGGCAGCTCTGCGAGCGCTGCAAATCACCCCGGGCGCTCACCCATGCCGATCTCGATGAGGACCCACGGCTGGCGACGCTTGGTCTGCGCGCCGGGGAGGTGATTCATGAGCCGTGCGGCTGTGAACGCTGCGGTGGCACCGGCTATCGCGGGCGTCTCGGCGTCTTCGAACTTCTGGAATTGACCGGCGATATCCGCGAACTGATCTCGGAAAAGACCGACGGGCTGAAGATCGACGAAATGGCAATCCGCGCCGGAATGACCACGATGCTGGACGACGGCATCGCGAAATGCCGCGCCGGCCTCACTTCGCCTGCCGAAATTCTACGTGTCACAACCGTGCGGTGAATGCGTGCCGAATTATCGCTATCGAGCATTGACACAAAGCGGCGAGATCGTGAACGGCACGCTCTCGGCGCCGACCGCGGCGGAAGTCGCCCGCCGGATCGAATATTTGCGGCTGTTGCCGATCGAAACCGTCGAGGACAAGCGGACCAATGCCGGCTCGGGCGGATTCGGTTCGTTCAGACAGCCGAGCGCGGCGGAGGTCACGACCTTCACGCGCGATCTGGCGCTGCTGTTGAAGGCGGGTGCCCGTCTCGACGACGCGCTCGAACTGCTGGCTGATGATGCCGACGTCGGGCGGATGCGGCCGGTGGTCGGCAAGCTCCGTGCGGCGCTGCTCGGTGGCGAGAGTCTGGCGGACGCGGTTGCGGGCCATCCGTCACTGTTTCCTCCGATGTATGGTGCGCTGGTGCGCGTCGGCGAAGTCACCGGCACGCTGGACCAGGTACTCGACATGTTGGGGACGGAGCGGGTGCGATCCGAATTGATGCGCCGCAAGCTCACGGACGCCATGCAATACCCGGCCTTCGTGCTGGTGGCCGCCGCCGGCGTCATGCTGTTCTTTATTCTGTTCGTGCTGCCGCAGTTTTCGACGGTGTTGCAGGATTTCGGTGCGAAATCGGATACGACGCTCGGCAGCTTCATCAAGTTGTCGGACTTTCTGCGGGCCAATGCCACCGTCATGATGCTCGCCGCCGCGGCGACGGTCGCCGGAATTTGGTGGCTGTTGCGCCGGCCCGGAACCGGCCCCGCGATCATGACCGCGGTCTCGCACGTGCCCGGCATCGGAAGTATCTTTCAATTCTATCGCACCAGTCTTTTCTGCCGCAATCTCGGCGTCCTGCTTGGCAGCGGCGTCAACCTCACCGCCACGTTGCGCATCCTGGTTGACATCATGTCGGTGACCGGGGGTCAGCAGACCTGGGCTGCGGCGGCGGATCGGGTCCGTCATGGCGGCAAGCTGTCCGATGCGCTGTCGGTGACGACGAGCCTGCCGCCGATGGCGGTCCGCATGCTGCGACTGGGCGAGGAAACCGGGCAATTGCCGGCGCTGTCAGGCCGGGTTGCCGAATTCTATGAAGCGAAATTGCAGCGCAGCCTCGATCGCGTCGTCGGGATCGTCGGGCCGCTCGCGATTGTCGCCATCAGTACCGTCGTCGGTGGGCTGATCGTGTCGATCATGACCGCGCTGCTGTCGGTCACGCAACTCGTTGGTTAAATCAAAGGCTGGGCTAGATCAAAGGTTGGTTCGTCATGATATCGCTCAAAAGCATCGGTGGAATTTTCGCTGCGCGCGCAGAAGACAGGCCCGGGCAGGACAGGGTCGTGCCCGATGCCGGCCAGCAAGGCTTCACGCTGGTCGAGATGCTGGTGGTGATCACCATCATCGGCCTCATCATGGGCCTGATCGGTCCGCGCGTTCTCAACTATCTCAGCGAATCCAAGGTCAAGGCGGCAAGGATCCAGTTGCAGAGCTTCGCCAGCGCGCTCGATCTGTTCTATCTCGACGCCGGCCGTTTTCCCTCCACGTCGGAAGGACTGACGGCGCTGGTCCGGCAGACGCCGGGCGTTGCGGCCTGGAACGGGCCGTATCTGAAGGGCGGCAACGTCCCCAAGGATCCGTGGAACAACGGCTACGTCTATCGTTCGCCCGCAGAGCGCGGCCCGTATGACATCATGTCCTACGGGGCCGACGGTCAGGAAGGCGGCAGCGGGGTTGCCGCCGACATTTCGCTCGAAAACACCAGCGCGAAAAATGAGTAACGTCCGGGAGCGCGGCTTTACCCTGCTTGAGATGGTGTGCGTGCTGGCCATCATCGCGTTGCTGGCGGCCGTGCTGTTGCCCTTCATTCCACGAGAAACGTCGCGCTCGCGCCTGCAAGCATACGCGCTGCAGGCCGCCACGCTGCTGAAGGCGGATCGCAACGCGGCGGTCCGCAATCAAACCAGCGTCGCCACCGTCGTCGACGCACCAGCGCGTGCGATCCGTTCCGGCGCGTCGCGAAATGTGATCCGCATTCCCGACGATGTGCGCTTCGATGCGCTGCTGCCGCAGACGTGCCGGCAACAGGCGGCGCTGTCGACCATCAGCTTCTTCGCCAACGGCACGTCCTGCGGCGGCACCATCGCGCTGACCCGCTTCGACACCGGCTACGAGATTCGCGTCAACTGGCTGACCGGAAGGATCGAGATTGTTCCCCACGATGCCAGCGCCAACTGATCGCCACGATGGCGGCTTCACGATCATCGAAGTGCTGATTGCGCTTGCGATCGTCGCTGTTTCCATCGTCGCGATCGGTTCCTTGATGGCCACCAACGGGCGCGGCGTGATGGCGCTGGAGCATCATGTCGCGCTGATGCAGACGGCGCGCACGGTGATGACCGCCGGCCTGCCGCCGCGCGCCGATCTTCAGCCGGGTTCTTTATCGGGTCAGATCGACGACTACCGCTGGACGGTCGACGTGACGCCGCTGGGCGGCGACTGGACGGTGCCGGACGCCGACATCCCCTGGGTTCCCGAACTGGTCAGGGTCCGGGTCAGATCTCCCAGCGGCGCGGTGTCGGATGTTCGCACCGTGCGCCTGATGCGGAAGGCCTCGCAATGACCGCCGCGATGCACCAGGAGCGCGCCGGCGAACGTGGTTTCACGCTGATCGAAACCATCGTCGCGCTGGCGTTGATGGGGTTGGTGCTTTCGGCCCTCGCCAGCATCACCGCGCAGTGGCTGCCGAACTGGAATCGCGGCCTCAGCCGCATTCAGCGCAGCGAGGTGATCGGTATCGCGCTGCAGCGGATCGGGGCCGATCTCGCCGCGGCTGAATATGTTCCACCCGATCGCGATACCCGCCATCCATTATTTGAAGGATCGGAGCTTTCGGTGACGTTCGTGCGCACCGCGCTGGGGCCGAACGCCGGACCCGGACTGGATGTCGTGCGCCTAGGTGAGACGAGCGATCGCGGTGAGTTCGTGACCGTAAGGTCGCGAACGCGGTTTGCACCGCTGCCGCCGGGCTCGTCGCTGGCAGAGCAACTGCACTTCAGCGATCCCGTGGTGCTGCTGCGCGCGCCATTCCGGCTGTCGTTCGCCTATGCCGGCCCGGATCGAATCTGGAAAGCGTCGTGGCGCGGAACCGGCAAGCTGCCGGCCATGATCCGGCTGACCATCCGCGATGCGAGTACCGGACGCGTCTTGTCGGTTTCGACGATAGCGCCGGTTCACGTCCAGGCGCCGAGCGACTGCGTACGGCCGGAGGGCGGTTGCGACGACGAGACCAAACAGGGCGTTCCGCCGAATACACCGCCGAATACACCGCCGGATACAAGGGCCGGGGTTGCAGGGCAGGGAGGAACGCTATGATGCCGGGCCGCGCGGAAGCATCATCTTCGGAACGGGGCTTCGTGATCGTCGCGGTGCTCTGGATTCTCATGGCGCTGTCGGCACTGGCGGCGATTTTCGCAGTGTATCTGTCGGCCTCGGCGCAAGCGCTGGCGCTCAACGATGTCGCGTTGCAGACCGAAGCGCTGGTATCCGCCGGTCTTGAGCTCACCACCTATCAATTGACGCTGGCGGACGACAAGACGCGGCCATCGCACGGATCGTTTCACTTCCGGTTGGACGATGCGGACGTTCTGGTCACCTTCACTTCCGAAGCCGCCCGGATCGATCTGAATTTCGCGCCCAAGGAAGTGCTCGCCGGTCTGTTCGCAGGGCTCGGCGCGAGCCGGGCGAATGCTGTGGAAGACGCCGACCGGATCGTCGGATGGCGAACCCGCCCGGCGCCCGGGACCGCCAATGTGGAAGAAGCGCTCTATGCGGGGTTGAACTATACGCCACGGCAGTCGCTGTTTACGCATGTGAACGAACTCGCGCTCGTGGCCGGCCTGCCGCCGGTACTGGTAGAGCGCGCATTGCCGTTCGTGACGGTGTTCAACGGATCGCCTGACGTCGATGCCACGATTGCGGCTCCCGAGGTCATTGCCGCGCTGCCCGGGAAGGGGGGCGACAAACCGGGCGACACGTTGGGGGCGCCATCAGCGCTGACGAACGACCCGCTCGCGACGGCGAACACCTCCGCGGCGCAGAGCGACCAGCCAACGGCCAAAAGCACATGCTACCGGATAGAGGCGACGATCCGTTTCAACAACGGCCGCCGCGCTGTATCCGAAGTCGTTATCGCGCTTGGCGACAAGGTGGAACCGTATCGCGTGCTGTCCTGGCAGGATGACCTGGAAATCCGTAGCAGCGGCGCTCGAAAGCGCGGGGGCGTGTGATGGCCGTTATCTCCGAATTGAAAGCGCTGTTCGGTGACTGGATCGCGGCCGTGACCGGCGCGATCGACGAGGTGGCAAGCCGTCTGGTGAGCGTGCGCCGGATCTTGCTCGTCGAAGGCGACGATGGCGCGTTCAGCACGAAGATGATTTCGACCAGGACGGTTCCGGCAAAGAATGCCCCGGCATTTTCCGACCTGTTGTTTCGCCTCGAAAATGGCAGGCCTCAGCCACCGTTGCCGGCGGACTGGCAGGGCGCCTTTCGCGGCAGCCGTGTCGAGCTGCAACTGCAATCCGATCATGTCATGACTTGTCTGCTCGACTTTCCGAGCAAGGCTGGCGATTTTCTTGACGGCATGGTGCGGACGCAGATCGACCGTCTGACGCCCTGGACCGCCAATGACGCGGTGTTCGGCTGGAGCCCGCCCACGGCGGCGGCGAATGACCGGATCGACGTGATCTTCGCTGCGACGTCGAAGCTGAAGGTGCAGCCGCTGCTCCAGTTTGTCCGTGCGCTGGATGCGGCTTCCGTCGCCATTTACGCGACGGCTTCGGTGGGTGCTCGCCCGCCGGTCCGGATCAAACTGCTCGACCAGCCATGGCGCAGCTCAATCGGGTCAATGGCGAGCGTGCCGCGCCTGCTGCGCGCGATTTTGCTCTCCGCCGGTGTGGCCGCGGCAGCCTCGTTGCTGATATCGACCTATCTTGGCGGCCATCTGCAATCGGAGCAGGACGAGTTGCAGCGGCAGATTTCGCAACGCCGTGCCGCATTGCGCCTTGGTCCGAATTCAGCCGGATCGGGTCTGGATCTGCTGGCCAAACGCAAGCAGACGACGCCGTCCAGCGTCATGGTTCTGGAGGCCATCTCGCGCGTGCTGCCGGATACCACCTATGTGACGGAACTGCGGATCGAGGGGGACAAGGTCCAGGTCGTGGGCATGACGCAGGATGCGCCGTCCTTGATCCGCCTGATGGAGCAGTCGCCGCAGTTCACCCGCGCGACCTTCTTCGCGCCGACCACGCACGCGGCGAACGAGACCGGCGAGCGATTCCATATCGAAGCCCATATCACAGCCTATTTTGGATCCGGCACGTGAGCGCATACGCTGCATCGAGAAAAGTCATCACCACGTCCCCCATCGTGGCGACGGCGATCTACATCGGTCTGCTGGCCGCGCTGTTGATCATCATCGCGACGTCGACCGCCGATGTGCTCGACCAGCGCAGCGAGGTGGCGTCGGCGTCAGCCATGCTGGAGCAACTCGAAGGCCGCAGGCCTGCGGCGCCCCAGGGTTCGTCCAGTGACGTGACGATTCCATCGGGTTCGGCATATCTCGAGGGTGCGACAGTCACGATCGCGGGGGCGACGCTGCTGCAGCGTGTGGCCGGAGCGGTGATGAAACTCGGCGGCAACGTGCTGTCGACCCAGCTCGACCTGCAGGGTGCGCCGTCGCGCACCGGGTTCCTCAGCATGATCGCGAGCTGCGAGATCGATCAGCCCCAATTACAGCCGCTGCTCTACGATCTTGAGGCCGGCATGCCCTTTCTGTTTGTCGATCAGCTTGAGGTCCAGACTCCACTCACGGCATCGGGCTCCGGAAGCGGCAAGCTGCGAATCCTGCTTGTGGTGTCCGGGCAATGGCGAGGCGCCAAATGAAGCGTGGACTCATAATCGGTCTTACGTCGCTGGCGTTGCTGGCTCACGATGCAACCGCGTCAGCGACTGCGGTATCCGACAGTGCGCTGGATGCCGGCCTCAACGACAGCAGCCGGGCCTCCGGTCCGCCCGCGATATCTTCCGTTCCGGCCGAGCCTGCCACGGCTATACGTGTTGTCCCGGCGCCGGCCGTGCCGGCGCGGGCGCCCAGCGCCAATCCGCTATGGGGCGTGCCGCTCAATCAATTGTCGGGGACGCGTGACCGTCCGATTTTTTCGCCCTCCCGCCGTCCACCGCCGGCGGTCGCAGCCGAAGTCGCGCCGATCAAGCCACCGCCGCGAAAAAAGGAGATCGAACCACCCCCGCTTTCCCTGGTCGGTACCATCGCGAGCGGCGACGAGGGTTTCGGAATTTTCCTCGACCAGTCGACCAAAACGGCGCTGCGGCTGAAAGTCGGCGAGGATTATCAGGGCTGGAAGCTGCGTGCGATTCAGGGCCGCGAAGTAACCATGGAAAAGGATGAACGCTCAGCCGTGCTGGCATTGCCGCAGCCGGGCGACGCCCAGTCGAGCGGCGCGGTCCGTCTGCTTCCGGTGAGCGCGATCGGGAGTTCGGCCGCGACGCGACGATGACGCGGCTTTTTAGATCGCGCTGAGGAATTGCTGCAAGACAAAGGTCAGCAGCAGGCCGATCGCCAGAAACGGTCCGAACGGCAGAGATGTCTGGCGTGTCATGCCTCGCCCGGCCAGTTGCAGGCTGCCGGCCGCGGCGAGCGCCGTCAGCGTGGCGATCAGCAACAGGGTGGGAATTCCGGCAATGCCGATCCATGGTGTTGCAGCGGCAAGGAATTTCACATCTCCGAGACCAAGCCCCTGGATTTTCCGCCATGCGAAATACAATCGCCGCAGCAGCCAGAAAATCAGACCGATGACTGCGCCCTCACACGCAGCTTCGACGCCCGCCGCTGCACCGCCGGCAACGGCGACTTTCATCAGCCCGAGACCGGCAATCGATAAATTCAACCCGTCCGGAATGATGCCGCGACGGGCATCGATCAGTGCGATCGCTCCGCAAAGTAGAAAAAGCGCGGCGAAGAATCCAAAAAGTTGCAGGGCCTCGGTATCGACGAGCATGCGAACCTTGCCAGGATGGGCGGATGATTCAATGCGAGATAAACGGAGCGCTCATCACATATCAGTCTTGTGGTAGGAATACGCAGATTTTTCGAAATTATTTTCCTGATTATTTTCTTGGTGCGTGACTCCAAAGTTCCGCGCAATTTCAACTCCAAACGGATTATTCCACGCGACAAATTTTTTTATTCGGAAAAAAATCGCCGTGTGAAACGATCCCGTCACAAAACCGCATACAGAGTTGACAATATTGCACGCGATGGCTGCCACTGATTTTGTGGTGACCGCGGGCTTGCCCGCGCGGGAGTCTTAAGCCGATGATCGACGTGAGAGTGGTGGTGTTTCTTGCGCTGCTGGGATTTGGCGTAGGTACGGTGACCGCCGCGCCACTCGACGACGGGGCTGAGAAATATCGTCCCTATATGATTGAAGGCATCGGCCAGGCGCTGGCAGGCGCGCGCGATTTGCGCGAGCGCGCCGTGGCCGGTGATTTGACGGGGGCAAAGAAGGCGTGGATTTCGGCGCGCGCCGGATGGGAACGCTCGGAAGTGTTCACCGCGGGCTTCGTTCCCGAACTCGATGCCCAGATCGATGCGTGGCCCAATGCCGACAGCGGCTTTCATGCCATCGAGGCCAGGCTGTTTGGCGCCGGCCGCACCGACGTGCAGAACGATGCTGGCGCGCTGGTCGAGCACCTTGACAGTCTTCACGGCAAACTTCGCGACATGCCGTTGACGCCGCAGGGTTTGTTGGACGGAACCGTGCGGCTGGCTTACGAGGTCGGCGAGAGCAAGGCCGATGGCGGTGAATCGCGAATCAGCGGAACGTCGCTCGACGATATGCGTAACAACGTCAACGGCATCGAATTCGCCTATCACACGATTTTCGCCGCGGCGCTTCGGACGGCCGACGTCAAGCTCGCCGGTGTGGTGGATGCAAGGGTCGGGCAACTCAAGGCGATCGTCGCCGCGCCGGATCTGCAACACGTCGATATTCCAGCACTGCGACGCAGCAGTGAGGAACTGGTGGTCGCGCTGCAGGATGCGTCAAACAAACTGGGGTTGCATCGCCCGACATTGGAGCCCGCTTCGCGATGAATGTCCGCCGTTTAGGAATTTCGGCGGTCGCGCTCGGCCTGTTGCTCGGGTGCGGTTGCGGGCGGGCGATGGCCTTTCCGGTCGACGGCGATCAAACCACATTGCCTGCAAAAACCGAGCTCAACGAGGACGCACTCAGCAAGCCGCGCGAGGTGTTTCGGTCTGAAATTGCCGGCGGCAAGTCGTATATGGTCAATCTTGGCAATCTGGCCTTCAGTTCACCGGGGATTCTCGGTGGGGTAGCACGGCAGGCCGGCGTCAGTTGCGGTACCTGCCACGTCAACGGCGCGGGCAACGCCAAGTTCTTCATGCCGAAGATGTCGACGCGGCCCGGCAATTTCGACACCACCGGACCATTGTTCAATCCGAACGCCAACAACTTTGTGCTCGATCCGGTCACGATCCCGAGCCTGCGCGGCGCGCGCTACCTCGCGCCCTATGGCCATGACGGCCGCATGGCGTCGCTGCATGATTTCGTCCACAACGTCATCGTCAACGAATTCGCAGGACCCGAGCCGTCGCCCGATATCGTGGATGCCATCGTTGCTTACATCCAGGACATCGACTTCCTGCCCAATCCCAGTCTTGGTCCGGGCGGCCGATTGGTCGGTACCATCAATGAATCGGAGCGTCGTGGCGAGGCATTGTTCAGGAAGCCATTTCCGCATGATCCGAATCTGAGCTGTGCCGGCTGTCACGTTCCTTCGGGCGCATTCGTCGATCATCAGCAGCATGACGTCGGGTCGGGCGGACTTTTCAAGACGCCGACGCTGCGCAATGCCGATTTCAATGCGCCGTATTTTCACGATGGCCGTTTCGACACTTACGGCCAGGTGGTGGCGCATTTCGACCGGGTGTTCGATCTCGGCCTGTCCGCTCAGGATCGGCAGGATATCGTCGCCTATCTCACCGCGGTGGGAGACGGCATGCTGCCTTATGAGCACGACGGCGCCGGCGCAACGCTGAAGGAAATCAACGATTTCACCACGGTTCTCGGCGTTGCAATTCCGGCGGGTGACAAGGCAGTCGTTTCGCTTGCGGTCGATACGATCGGCAGCGAGTTGCGCGAACTGACCGAACAATATCCCGATCGGAAGAACACCAGCGTGTCAGGTGGCGAGCAGCAGCGGGTCCTTGCGCGTGCGGCGCTCAAGGAACTCGTCCTCACCCTTCGGCGGATCGACATGGCGGTTGCTGACGGTCGGGCTTCGGATGCGGCTACCGAGTTCAAAAACTATCGGTCGCTGATGACAGCCGCCGTTCCGGCGGTGCTGGCCAGCGCGGAGCCATGGTCATTGTTCAATCCCGCGGTGCATGATTCGCACTACGCGGCACTTCGGCAAGTAATGCAGTCGAAGCACGTTTCTCACTGAAGCCGGAATCCTGTCGGATCCCGGAATTCTATCGGATCGATGTGGGCTGAATAAACTTCCTGCTTGAACAAATTACCGCCGTGATCGTGGTGCTATCGATTTGCTTGAGATTTGATTTTCATGGGACCGCGTGATTCATCACGCGGCGCGGCTGCCGATGAGTCGAAGCTCGCGTGAGTCGAAGTACGTGTGAATCAAAGCACGTGCTGCACTGAAGCCGTAACTTTATCGAATCGATTTGAATCGAATCAGTGTGAGCGGAATGACTATTCTGCTCGCGTAAATAATTGCTGCAGTGATCTCGCGGCCGCCGAATCCATGAGATTCGATCTTCATCGAGTCGCGTGGTGGCTTTGCCAAAGATATTTTTTGAATATTATTTGCATCGCGCATCTTCACGGAGATGCAGAGGACGCGCGACTAATTTTTCGTTTCATCAAAAGTTCCTGCGTGATGAAAAAATTCATTCAAAAATTCATTCAGAGAAAATATTTTGAATCGTTCTGATTTTTCCGCGCGAGTTCACATCATCGATATGCCTGCGTCATGTTGACCCACTAACTACCGAAGCGTTGAAACAACCTTTGGGGTCGACAATGAAAACGACATTCAGCTTCAGACGAAAATGGAAGGCCACGACAGCGCTGTGCATCGTTTCGACGATGGCCATCGCTACCGCGGGTTTCGCTGCCAGCAACGCGGGAAGAAGCATCTGGGATTTGCGTTCGCATCCCAACCGCTTCCTCAACGCCGATAACAGGAATGACCGGGACAATAATGACCCGTTCAACAGGGGCAGAGATGGTAGAGACGGCCGGGGTGATAACAACGGCCACGGAAACGGAAACGGCAATGGTAACGGCAACGGCAATGGCAATGGGTCGAACCCGACTGAAACCGTGAAAACCGCTTCGCCGATCAAGCACGTCATCGTCCTGATCGGTGAAAACCGCGGCCTCGACCACACCTTCGGTGTGTACAAGCCGAAGGGCGCCGGCCAGACGATCTCGAACCTGCTGTCCAAGGGCATTGTCAACGAGGACGGCACGCCGGGCCCGAACTTCGCGCAGGCGCAGCAGTACTCGGTCGCCGCGCAGACTTCGTACTACATCGGCGCGCCGGCAATCGCCAAGACGCCCTATAGCCCGACCAACGCGATGCCGCAGCCGAACACCAATGGTGCCCCGTCTGCGCAGAGCGACACCGGTGCTCCGTTCAAGTCGATCGCTGAAGCAAGCGTCGAAAAGGACATCGATCCCGGCAGCCTCGACATCCTGACCACCGGTTTCACCGGCCTGCCGACCGGCAGCCTCGATACCCGCGTTCCCGGAGCCGGCACTCTGACGGGTCCGTTCCCGTTGCAGGGTCCCCAGCTCACCGACGACGACTACACCGGCGACACCACGCACCGCTTCTACCAGGATTGGCAGCAAGAGGATTGCAGCGTTGCCCACGCGACCAAGACCAACAGCTCGGGCTGTCTGGCCGACCTGTTCCCCTTCGTGATGGCGACCTATGCCAAGAGCAACTTCAGCATGGCCAATTCGATGGGCTTCTACAATGCGGAGCAGGAAGAAGCTCCGATCCTGAAGCAACTGGCTGACCGCTTCACCCTGGGCGATAACTTCCATCAATCGTTCCATGGCGGCACCGGCGCCAACCACTTCATGCTCGGCACCGGCGACGCCGGATTCTGGAGCGACGGCAAAGGCAATCCGACCACGCCGCCGGCGAACCAGATTGCTAACCCGAATCCGGTTGCGGGCAGCGTCAACCAGTACACGGCTGACAACTCTTTCAGCGCCTGCGCTGATATCAACCAGCCTGGCGTCAAGCCGATCGTGAGCTATCTCGAGAATCTGCCTTACGCGGCAGAGCCGAACTGCCAGCCCAACCACTACTACATGCTGGACAACACCAACCCCGGCTACCTGCCGAACGGTTCACTGTCGGGTGCGGGCAACCTTCCGCCGTCACCGGTCAAGACCATCGGCGACGAGCTGATCGCGAAGAACATTTCGTGGGCTTATTACGGCGGTTCGTATAATGCGGCCGTTGCACTCTCGAACGCCGCGGTTGCGGCGAACCCGACCAGCCCGAACCTGACGGCCGCGGCGATTGCCGATCCGGCGAACGCCGTTGGTATCGCCTACTGCCAGATCTGCAATCCGTTCCAATATGCGACCTCGATCATGGCCAACCCGGCCGTTCGTACCGCGCATGTCAAGGACACTGCTGATCTGATCACGGCGATCCAGAACAACACCTTGCCTTCGGTGTCGTTCGGCAAGCCGGACGGTCTGCTCGACGGTCATCCTTCCAGCTCGAAGGTCGACTTGTTCGAAGGTTACGTCCTCAACGTCCTCCAGGCGCTCGATGCCAATCCGCAGTTGAAAGCGGAAACCGCGGTGTTCGTGACCTGGGACGAAGCTGGCGGTTACTGGGACTCGGGCTTCATCCAGTCGATCGACTTCTTCGGCGACGGACCGCGCATGCCGATCCTGATCCTCTCGCCCTACTCGACAGGCGGCAAGGTCTACCACAACTACGGAGACCACGTGTCGTTGCTGAAGTTTATCGAGCGTAACTGGAGCCTGCAGCCGCTTACGAACCGCAGCCGCGATAACCTCCCGAACCCGACCTACTCGAAGAACAATCAGTATGTGCCGACCAACAGCCCGGCGCTTGCGGACATGTTCGACGCGTTCGACTTCAGCCACGCGGTTACTCAGCCCTACACCGAGTAATTGCGATCTGACTCACTAAGGCTACGCCGATCGGGCCTGATGGCTCGGTCGGCGTCGCTCTTTGTCGACCAGCCACCCAAATCGCGAAATTACATCCAACGGATTCCGACGATGACTGAAGACCGAATGATTGTTTTGCCGTCCAACCGGTCATGGTTGAGCTTGCTTGCCGTTGCAGGCTTTTTGCTCTGCGGCCACGCCCCGGCGCGGGCGCAGCAATTTTCCGCTGATCTCGTGACATTGAAGGATGATGGCGCACCGGCGCCGGCGGGCAGGCTGAGGGTGTCCGGCGACAAGGTGCGAATTGAGACGCCGGAACTTGCCGACGGCTTTTTTGTGATCGAGGGGACAAAGCACGCTGCCTTTTTTGTGCGGCCCGCGGCGCGGCTGTTCATGGAAGCCCGTCAGTCGAATCGTCTGACCCGGATCTTCGTGCCGGTCGATCCGGATAATCCGTGCCGGCAGTGGGAGGCGATGGCGAAAGTGGCTGGCATTGTGAATCAGGATGCAAAAGATCAGGGCAATTGGCGTTGCGAGCGCATCGGGGAAGAGACGGTCGAAGGGAACAATACGATCGCTTACCGCGCGATCCTGTCTCCCAATCAGGAAATGCTCGGCTGGATCGATTCCGCGCGCAAATTTCCGCTGCGAATCAAGACCGAAGACGGCACGGTTGTTGCTGCACAGAACCTTCGCGACGAGCCGCAATCGGCACAACTATTCGAGATTCCGTCAGGTTTCCGGAAATTCGACCCCGAAGCCTTGATCAGGCAGATCAAGCAAAGCGACGTCTGGGTCGGCAATGAGAAAGATTCGCCGCGCCCGCATCCGTAACGCTACCTGCGATCGCGGCATCCGAAATTAGGCAGCCTTGCGCGGCGTTGGACCGATCAGCAATTCGGCCACCATTCTGACCATCGCCACATCGCACGGACGATCCGGCGCGAAGTGTGCGTTGAGCGAGAACCCGTCAAACGCCATGAACAGTAGATGGGTAATCCGCTCCAGGTTCAGCGCCTGACGGCGCCTCGGCGGCAGGCAATCCGCTACGACGGCGGCGATCTGGGCTTTTGACCATTCCAGCAGGGTGGTGTCGTAATGCTCGTCGGCGCCCTTGGTGGAGACGGCCTGCATCAAATTATTGGTGAAGGAATTGTCCGCAAAAGGCACGTCGCGCCACAGCCCCATCAGGAGGAATTCCAGCCGCTTTTGCGGTTGCTTGATGCGCTGACTTTCTTGTTGCAGCGTCTCCAGCTTGGCCCGGAGCCAGGGATCGTAAATGGCAAAAAATACTTCGAGCTTCGATCGGTAGTACACGTACAGGGTCGCCGGCGCGACGCCGGCTTCGCGTGCGATGGCATTCATCGTGGCACGGGCATAGCCCTGCGCCTTGAACAGCTTGCGGCCGGATTCGAGAATTGAATCGCGCACCGCTTCCTTCTTGACCTGAACCACCCCGACCTCACTTCAATACCGAATGAAGTTTACTATTGACCGACTTCGCCACTTATATATCGTTGAGGCCAGCGAGCAACAAAGTGGAGAGCGGCAAATGCACGATGCAGCATTAAGAAGCCAGGAGCTCAACCCCGCCAAGCTGACGATGCTTTTTCGAAAGCAGTTCCAGCGCTGTAACGTCAAGAACGGCGAGACGATCGCCATCGTCAGCGACCTCGGCACCCGCAGGGAATATGTCCAGTCCGCCTTCGCGGCGGCGGACGAATTGGGCGCCGATATCTACGAGATGTGCGTCAATTCGATGCCGTCCTGGACCAAGGTCGGCGTGCCCACGATCGGAAAATGCAAGGGCACGCTTGAGGCTGCCATGAAGGCCGATCTCATCGTCATCTTTCACGTGCCGCTGTTCAGCAAATGGCTGAAGGACGTTCGCGATGTCGGCACCCGCGTGCTGATGATCATCGACGCGCCGGACGATCTTGAACAGTTGATGTCGCCGGAAGGCCTGAAGGAAGCTGTCCTGCACGCTCATCTCAAGCTCGAGAAGACGCGCGAAGTCCGCGTCGTCAGCGATGCCGGAACGGATTTTACTTATAAATGCGGGGAATTCCCGGTGATGAGCCAATATGGCTTCGCCGAATCCCCGGGGCGGTTCGACCATTGGGGCGCGGGACACGTGCATACCTTCCCGAATGAGGGGACGGCGAACGGCCGTGTGGTATTTCAGCCCGGCGACATCGTGATTCTGCCCTATTGCCGCTACGTCACCGACAGGGTCGAGATGGAAGTCCGTGATGGTTTCATCACCAAAATCTCGGGCGGCCTTGACGCCAAGCTGATGGATGAATGGCTTGCCGCGGGAATGACCGGTCCGGACGATCGCGATCCCTATGCCATTTCTCATCTAGGCTGGGGTCTTAATCCGCAATCCCTCTGGTACGGTATTGCGCTCAATGGCGACGAACCTGAACGAAGCCGTGCTGCGGCGCGCACCTTCCCGGGCAACTTTCTGTTCTCCACCGGTCCCAACACGCAAGGCGGCGGCAAGCGAAACACGCGCGGGCATTACGACGTGCCGATGCGCGATTGCACCGTCATTCTCGACAATGAGGTGGTGATCGAACGGGGTAGGCTGGTCGATCCAAAGATGGTGGTGGCCCGCGAGTCCCGTTGACCGGCAGTCATCAAATGCTCATCCAGCATTACCCACCCCAGGAACCTCTGTCGCCGGCCGGGCAGGCGTATCATGACGAGTTGATGCGGCGCCTTCCGGCGCTTGAGGCTGTCGAGCGTCAATACGGCGACGATCCGTATCAGAGCCTGCTGATCTTTCCGGCAACGAAACCGACCGGCGACGTGTTGGTGTTTTATCATGGTGGCGGCTGGACCAGCGGCTACAAGGAATGGATGTCGTTCATGGCGCCGCCGCTGGGCGCCGCCGGAATAACATTTGTGTCGGCGGGGTATCGCCTCGCGCCCCAGCATCTGTTTCCCACCGGCTTTTCGGATTGCTGCAAGGCGCTTGCGGACGTCAGGACCGATATCGAGAGTTACGGTGGCAATCCCGATCGCATTTTCGTCGGCGGCCATTCTGCGGGCGGACATTATACGGCGCTGATGGCCGTTCGCCGGGACTGGCAGGCTGAACTCGGATTGCCCGTCGACGTCATCAAAGGATGTCTGCCGATCTCCGGCGTCTACACGTTTGGTGAAGGTTCGGGCCTCAGCATCCGGCCCCGCTTTCTCGGTCCAATGGAAGATCCCGCGGCCGCTGAAATAACTGAGGAGGCCAGTCCGCTGAAGATGATCCAGGGAACGCCTCCGCCTTTTCTGCTGGCGGTGGGCACAAAGGATTTTCCTCATCTGATCCCGCAAGCCGACATGATGGCGCGGGCGCTCAAGGCGGCGGGCGGAAATGTTGTCGAATTGATCATGGAAGGCCGCGACCACTTCTCCGCAAGCTATGCTGGCGGAGAAGCCGAGGGTCCATGGATTCCCGCCGCGACGCGCTGGATGGCGGCGCGATGACCCACATCCGGATCGCCAATGTGTCCAAATTTTTTGGAGCCACTTGCGCGCTTTCGGATGTGTCGCTGGAAGTAAAGAGCGGCAGCATTCTGGCTTTGCTGGGAGAGAATGGCGCGGGCAAATCGACCCTGATCAAAATATTATCCGGCATCTATCCGCCCGATGCCGGCCGGATCGAACTGGATGGGCAACCCGCGCACTTCAAATCGTTGCCCGAAGCGATTGCAGCGGGTGTCGTGCTGGTGCCGCAGGAGCTTCGGGTTGCCGGCGCGCTGAGCGTCGCGGAAAACATGTTGTTGGGTTATCTGCCGTCGCGCCGGGTTGCGGGTCTTCTGCCATGCGTCGATGCCAGGGCGATGAAGGAATCCGCCAGGGCCATCCTTGGGGATCTCGACGTCAATATCGATGTCGACGCGCGGGCCCGCGATCTGACTTTCGCCGAGCGTCAGCTTGTCGTGATCGGCCGCGCGCTTGGTCACAAGACCCGCATTCTCATCCTGGATGAGCCGACCGCTTCATTGGAGAGGCGCGAAACCGAGCGGCTGTTTACGGTTTTGCGCCGCCTGCGAAACCAGGGTGTCACGATCATCTATATTTCGCATCGGCTGGAAGAGGTCGACATCTTGGCCGATGAGTGTGCCGTGCTGCGCGATGGCCGACTTGCAGCGATGTCGTCAGCGCCCTTTGAGCGGAATGACTTGATCCACGCGATGACCGGACGAGAACTCGATTTGCAGGCTGGCGGTGCGCGATCTGCGGGGGATGTGAGGGTGAGCGTCTCTCTTCCCGGCGGCGCGTTGACGTGCCGGCAGGGCGAGGTGATCGGACTAGGCGGACTGCTCGGAAGCGGTGCCACGGAATTGCTGCGGCGTCTGTTCGGTGTTCGCAGCGGCCGCCCAGGCGAGCGCAATTCGGAATATCCACGGGATGTACCCGCTGCGATCGAAAACGGTGTCGGCTTCGTTCCGGGCGAGCGCGCCCTGTCGCTGGTGATGGCGCTGTCGGTCCGTGACAATATCGTCCTGCCGCACATCTCGGCTTTTTGCACGGCATCCGGCAGGGACGAGCAGAAAATCACAGCCGCTGTTGTGCGCTTGATGACGTTGCTCGATATCAGGCCGCATAATCCCGATATGCCCGTCCGTGGTTTGTCCGGAGGCAATCAGCAGAAGGTCGTGTTCGCAAAGTGGCTCGCGGGGCGTCTTGATCTGTTGCTGCTGGACGAGCCCACCAACGGCGTCGATATCGCGGCGAAAGCCCATATCCATCGCTACATCGCCGACTTCGCCAGCAGTGGCGGGGCCGTGATCCTGTCTTCGTCTGACATGCCCGAGCTTCTTGGGCTGAGCGATTGCGTTGTGGCGCTCCGTCAGGGACGTGTGGTCGGCCGCGTCAGTCGGGACAATACCTACGGCGAGGCATCTCTGCGCGCGCTGCTGGAGACCGCGGTCTGATGTCATTCCTGGGCCGCTGGCGAACCAATGTCGTGAACCAGATTCCGGCGCTTGTTCTGGTGGCGATGTGCGTTGCCTCCACGCTGATGTCGGATCGTTTCCTGTCCTCGACAAACATCACCAACGTCCTGCTGCAGGCCGCCGTGCTGGCCGTGATCAGTGTCGGCATGACCTTCGTCGTCATTGGTGGGGGATTTGATCTTTCGGTGGGGTCGATCGTGGGCCTGTCCGGATGTGTTGCGGCGGAAGTGATGCTGCGCGCGGGGATTTTTGCCGGCGTTGTCAGCGGAATTGCAACCGGCGCGGCGGTCGGATTGGCGAATGGTCTTGTTATCGCGCGCGCCAATGTCAGCCCGTTCATCGCAACGTTAGGCAGCATGGTGTTCGTCCGCGGATTGGCCCTGCTGATGACCAAGGGCGCGCCGGTTGTCGGTGACGACGGGTTGCCGGCAGGTTTTATCTGGTTCGGCACCGCGAGGTTGTTCGGTATTCCCTGGCCGGTGCTGGCGGCCATTTTCATCTTCGCCATCTTTGCCTGGGTCTTGCACAAGACGGCGTTCGGGACGCGGGTGTTTGCGACCGGCGGCAGCCGCGAGGCGGCGTTTCTTTCCGGCGTTCCGGTGCGCCGCGTGACATTGCTGGTCTATGTGATTTGCGGCATCACCGCGGGTATTGCCGGCGTGATGCTGGCGGCCCGGCTGCAGTCGGGCCAGCCGACCGCCGGAGAGTTTTATGAACTCACCGCGATCGCCGCGGTGGTGCTTGGTGGCGCGGCGCTACATGGCGGCGAAGGCTATCTCTACAAAACGATGATCGGCGTTCTCATCATGACGGTTCTGACCAACAGTCTGAACCTGATGGGCGTCGACAGCTACTGGCAACGAATTGCGATCGGTGTGGTGATCGTCGCTGCCGCCGCCGCCGATCAGCTCAGGGCGAAGGTGAATTAGCTAAACATTTGGAAAACAGGAGAGGTCCATGAAGCGTCGTTTGGTTTTGATTTCGGCCGCTGCCGCGTTCGCGGCGCTCAGTGCTCCCGCGCTTGCGCAACCGAAGCCCGTGACGATCGGCGTTTCGCTCGCCTCGGACGTCAATCCTTTTTACATCGCGATGAAATCAGGTATCGAGGCGCGCGCCAAGGAACTGGGCGCCAATGTCGTATTCGTCACGGCCAACGAAGTCGTCGCACAGCAGGTCGACGGCATTCAGGATCTGGTCGCACGAAAGGTCGACGGCATTCTGGTATCGCCGATCGACGCCGTTGCGGTCGGCGCGGCCTATGACGCGGCGGGAAAGGCCGGCATCCCTGTCATCTCAATCGCGCGCCACGCGAATTCGGCCAATGAATCGGCGTATGTGAGCATGGATGAAAAGAAGATCGGCGGCGAGATCGCCGCGTGGATTGCGCAGAGCATCGGAGGCAAGGGCGAGATTGCCATGGTCGCCGGTCCGTCCGGCGCAGCCACGTTCCGGAATCTGGCCGAGGGGTTCGATACCGTCATCAAGACAAGCCCCGACATCAAGGTCGTCTATCGAAAGGACGTCGCACTCACGCGCGAGATGGGGTTGAAGCAGGCCGAAGATATTCTGGTGGCTCATCCCGACGTAAAGGCGATCTATTGCGCGAATGATGAAATCGCGCTCGGGGCGTCGCAAGCGATTGCGGCTGCCGGCAAAGGCAGTCAGGTGGTCGTGACGGGCCTTAACGGCATTCCGCCGGCGATGCGCGCGGTCAAGGCTGGTACGGTTGGGCTCACGGTCAACCTCAATCCGGTGGCATGGGGCAGGCTCGGGGTCGATACGATGGTCGAATATCTGAAAGGCAACAAGCCAACAGGCGACGTCGCGGTCAAACACGTGCTCGTCGACGCCAAAAATGTCGACCAGTTCCTGCCGCCGCCTGCGGTCAAATGAGGGGCATTGCCTGGAGTTCAACCGCTCCCCGGGATGGCGTAGAGCCAGACGCGAAGGCGGCTTCCTCTCTAGAGGTTCGGCAGTTGTTCGAATATGGCGTCTTTGGTCGAGGTCGCGCCCATTGCCGCGGGGGCACCGTTGAGGAAGCCCCTGACCTTATCGGCGATGATATCGTCCATGTCTTCGGGAAACGTGATTCCAAAAACGAAACGTCTCAATCCGATATGAAAGATTGACGCGATAAAGGCCCAGACAAGCTCGACTTCGATCACGGTGATCGGCTGGACGTCGAGTGACGGGCGCTTCGAATGGTGGCGGATTTCCGCGATGATGCGCCACCAAATGCGCTGATGCATAAAGCGCAAGTATCTTTTGCTCAGTTCGTTGCGTCCGTCGAGACCGCTATACAGGAAGAGACGGATCCACTCGTAGCTCATGATTGTCTTGGTATAGCTCACATAGAAGCGGATCAGGCGGTCCTCGAGAGGTGTTTCGCGATCGCTGATCCAGACCTCCCATTCCGGATTCCATTTTGACAGGAAGACCGACCGATAAACCCGTTCGATCAGCGCGTCCTTGGTCGGGAAATGCCGATACAACAAGGATTGCGTGATCCCGGCACGCGCGGCCAATTCGCGGGTCTGTCCGGAGAAGCCGACTTCGGCGAAGAATGCGGTTGCCGCATCGACGATCGCTTTTTCGCGATCTTCCCGGCTCAGGCGCTTCCCCTGCCGGGCTTTGAGCGCGCCTCGCTTGGTTCGGTTGTTCCCTGGGCCTGCTTTCGTGATGGCGCGACGATGCTCGCCGGACGGCGAGGCGGGGGTGTCCGCCGATGGCAGTGCTGCGGTCGGAGATTTTTTCACGGCTTACATATCCGGAAGCAGGTCGAATATGGCTTCCTGATTGGGAGAATCCGCCATCGCGGCAGGAACTCCCTCCAGGAACGCGTGGATCTTGGCTTCTATAATTGAGTCGATGTCGTCGGGCACCGTCAATCCGAGAACATAATGCCGGACGCCAATGAAGAAGATACTCGCGATTAACGCCCATACCATCTCGACTTCGGAGACCTTGATGGCTTCGAAGTCCAGCGAGGGGCGGCCTGAATGGTGCCGGACTTCAGCGACGATACGATACCATATCGTCTGGTGCATGTTTTTCAGATAGCGCTTTGCGAAGTCGCCGCGTCCATCGAGCCCGAAGTAGAGAAACAATCTGATCCACTCCGGCTTCATGATGCCTTTGGTGTAATCCTTGTAGAAGCGGACAAGACGATCGCGCAGCGGAACGGCACGATCTCCGATCCATACTTCCCATTCCGGATTCCAGTTCGACAGGAAGACGTCGTGATAGACTTTCTCGATGATGGCGTCCTTGTTGGGAAAGTGGCGATACAGCAACCCCTGGGTAACGCCGGCCCTCGCGGCGAGTTCTCTGGTCTGCCCCTTGAAGCCGTGCTCCGCGAAGAACTCGATAGCCGCGTGTGAAATGGTGTCGGCGCGCTCCTGGCGAAGCAGCCGTCCGGACCCGGCAGACCGCTTTCGCCTGGTCACGGTCGAGCCGGTGCGGGCAGGTACCTTCTTGGTGGACATCGCGATCACCCTTTGCGCTTGGGATGGCCGTACAGAGCGCAATGCAGAAGGGCAAGACCCCTGCTTGGCCACTAAAAGTAATCATTTGATCATTTATGCTGCCAATCACGGTCGGCGCGCGGCACCATCGCTTGGCGCTCATATGCCGAAAATTTGGTTTCTCTCTGCTTTATCCAGGTCAATGCGCGTAATTTAGCAGCAATTCGCTCCAGTTGCACTCCTCTCATTGACAGCTTCGTCTCTTTCCGTAAGTATTCAATTGATTACTTATGTGGGGATTTCGGTCATGGGTACAATAACTGGCAAGCCAAAGCGTGCCGTAGTGATCGGTGGCTCCGTAGGAGGGCTTTTTGCGGCGGTTCTCTTGAGGCAGGCCGGATGGCTGGTCGACGTCCACGATCGCTCGGCGACGAGCTTGACCGGACGAGGAGCAGGGATAACGACCCATCCGGAACTGCTGGAAGTCTTCGCCGCCATCGGCATCGGGCTCGATGATCTCGGCATCAGGGCGGATCGCCGGATCACTTTGGGCAGCGACGGCTCGGTGATCAGCGAAATGACGGTGCCTCAGATCCACACGTCCTGGGACCGCATCTACCGGCTCCTTCTCGATCGCATTCCCGGCGAAAACTATCACCTCGATTGCGGTTTCGTGCGGGCCGATCAATCTGACGATGGCGTGCGGGTCCAGTTGTCCAACGGCGAGACTGTGCTTGCCGACCTGCTCGTCGGCGCCGACGGGTTCAGGTCTGCCGTTCGCGAGCAATTCGCCCCGGAAATCCAGCCCGTCTATTCGGGCTACGTCGTATGGCGCGGGACGCCTGTCGAATCGCGACTAGCCCCGCAGACGATCGAATCGGTCTTTCCATACTTCGCCTTCTATTTTCCGAAGGAACAGCAGGTGATGGGCTATCCCATCGCGGGGCTCCATAACGATCTGCGGCCCGGGTTTCGTCGCTACAACTGGATCTGGTATCGCGTTGTCGACGACGCGAAGCTGAAGGAGATGTGCACCGACGAAACCGGACGGCACCACGAATTCTCCATCGCGCCGCCGCTGATCCGCAAGGAAATTGTCGCCGAGATGCGGGATGATGCGCGCAATATCCTGCCGCCCCAGTTTCTGGATTGCCTGGACAATATCGACTCTCCGTTCTTCACGCCCATCTACGATTTCATTCCTTCCCGTATGGCTTTCGGCCGTGTTGCGCTGATCGGCGATGCCGCTTCGGTGTCGCGTCCGCATTCCGGGTTTGGTGTGAGCAAGGCTGCATGCGACGCGTTCGCGATGGTGAAAGCGCTTGAGCGAACCGGCGATGTCGTGTCGGCCTTGAAAAGCTTCGAGCCGGAGAGAATCGCGATCAACGGTCAGGTCGTCCGTCACGGCCGCTTCCTCGGGACCGCGCTTACCATCAACAGCAGCAACCGTGAAGAATCGAAGGCGCCCGAACTGCCGGTGCACGAACACATGATGCGTCATCTGGCGATGCCGAATTTCCTGCACGCTTGAGACGACAGGACACTTGCTTCCCCGACTCCAACAGTGACTTCGGAAAGGTTGAGCCCATGCCGCATATGCTTTCGCGTCGAGCTTTCACGTTGGGAGCCGGTATCATGGCGGCAGGTGTCCGGTCGCCGGCTATCGCGCAAGGCGCGCCGGTGAGGGTCGGCCAGCTCACGATCAAGTCTGGCCCCCTGGCTCAGGGCGGGCTGCTGATAGAGCAAGGTCTTGCGACTTTCCTGAAGGATTCAGGATCGACGATCGGTGGCCGGAAGGTCGAGATCGTTGTGGCCGATACCGGCGGCTCGCCGGCCGGCGCGCGCTCCAAGGTGCAGGAACTTGTCGAGCGCGAAAAGGTGGATTTGATAATCGGCCCGATCACCGCAACCGAGATGCTGGCGATCTCGGACTATATCCGCCGCGCACAGATTCCCATCATTAATCTTGGCGGCGCGGAGGACCTGACGCAGAGGCACGCGAACCCCTGGATGATCCGCAACGTTTGCTCCTCAGGACAGGCCAGCCATGCGATGGGCGATTTCGCCAGGAAAGAACTCGGACATAACCGCGTCGCGACCATTTCCGACGACTTCGCATTCGGTCACGAACAGGTCGCGGGTTTTCAACGTGTCTTCGAGGACGAGGGCGGAAAGGTTGTTCGCAAACTCTGGCCGCCCTTGATCACGCCGGATTACACGCCCTACATCGCCCAGATACAAAATGTCGATGCGACCTTCATGGGTTTCACGGGCTCCAATCCAGTGAAATTCATGCGCGCCTATGCCGAATTGGGAGTCAAGAAAACCATACCGCTGGTCGGTGGGTGGACGACAGGCGACGACGCGCTGCTCAAGAGTCTCGGCGATGAGGCGGTAGGCCTGCACAGCGCCTCGATCTATGCCGCGACATTGCAGACGGACAGCAACAAGCGTTTCGTCGCAGCAATGCTGAAGGACTACGACAACGTGCCCGGAGAATACGCGGCGTGGGCCTATGTGACCGGACTTTGCCTGGACGCGGCGCTGCGGACAACGGGTGGCGATGTCTCCGACAAAAAGAAGCTGATGGAGGCGCTGCGAGGTATTGCCCTTCGCGACACACCGTGCGGCACTTTTCATTTCGATAAATACGGCAACATCGTCGGTGATATCTTCATCAAGCGCATCGACCGCAAGGATGGGAAACTCAGCAACACGATCGTGAAGACCTATCCGGAGGTGTCGCAGTTCTGGACCTATCCGGAAGAAGCGTTCCTGGCTCAGCCGGTATATTCGAGAGATTTTCCGCCGGCCAAGAACCTCGAAAACTGAAGGCCGGGATATGTGGTTCATCCTGACCATCAACAGCGTCACCCTGGGAGGATTGCTGTTCCTGCTGTCAGCCGGCTTCTCGCTGATCTTCGGCCTGATGCGTATTCCGAACCTGACCCATGGCTCGTTCTTCATGCTCGGCGGCTATCTCGGCGTCACCCTCATCAGGTTCGGTCTCAATTTCTGGATCGCGGCGATATTGACCGCGCTGATCATGGCGGCGATCGGCGTCACGGTTGAGCGCCTTCTGTTGCGGCCGCTGGGCGGCAACGCTATGCAACAGGTCCTGCTGACGCTTGGCTTGTCCTTCATCATCGCGGACTTGTCGCTGATGATCTGGACCGGTGACCCGGTCCGGGTGCCCACGCCTCCGGGACTTGAAGGCACGGCATCCCTGTTCGCGTTGCAATTTCCGCTTTACCGGCTCGCGGTCGTCGGCATCGCCGTGATCATCGCGGTTGGTCTCTGGCTGATGATCGAGCGGACGCGTCTGGGAGCCATGATCCGGGCTGGCGTGGATGATGCGCCGATGGCGCGCGTGGTCGGCATCCGAGTGTCTGCCTTGTTCTCGGTCGTCTTCGCGCTTGGCGCGGCGCTCGCGGGGTTCGCGGGTCTGATGGCTGGCCCGTATCTGTCGATCTATCCGGGGCTGGATTCGGAAATGCTGCCGCTGGCGTTGATCGTGGTCATTCTCGGAGGCACCAACAGCCTTCTTGGCGCGCTGGTCGGCAGCTTCATCATCGGATTTCTGTTCAATTTCGGTCAGGTTCTGTTTCCGAACCTGGCCTATGTGATCCTGTTCCTGCCCATGCTGGTTATCTTGATGTTCAGGCCACAAGGCCTCTTCGGGCGCCTGACATGACGGCCGGCTATTCAAGAATATTGGCCGTCTTCGCATTCATTGCGATTTTGGTCACGCTGCCATTGTGGATTCGCGATACTTTTTACGTGAATATCGCGAGCCAGATCCTGATCTGGTCGATCGCCGCGATGGGCTTGAACCTGCTGGTCGGCTACGCCGGGCTGGTTTCCCTCGGCCACGCGTCGCTGTTCGCGATCGGCGGCTATGCTGTCGGCATCGCGATTACGTCGGGCTTCGATCAATTGACGGCGTTTGTCATCGGGCTGGCAATCATTCTGTTGATCTCTGCCATTTTCGGTGCGCTGGCGCTGCGCTCGACCGGGATCGGCTTTCTGATGATCACGTTGGCCATCGGGCAAATCCTGTGGGGCGTCGCCTATCGATGGGTCAGTCTGACCAATGGCGACAACGGCATCAGTATTCCGGCGCGGCCTCAGCCGTTCGGGCTGGATATTGAAGGCCCGACTCCGTTCTATTATCTGGCGCTCGCGGTCTTCATCCTGGCATTGGCGTTTACCTCGCGTCTGGTGTTGTCGCCACTCGGGGCGGCGATACGCGGAACGCGCGACGAACCGAGGCGGATGACGGCGCTCGGTTATAATGTCTGGCTGACACGCTATATCGCATTTGTCATGTCCGGCTTTCTGAGCGGAATCGCCGGTCTGCTTTTTCTCTATTACAACGGCTTTGTCAGCCCACAGGTGCTGACCGTACAAAGTTCGTCCGAAATCCTGCTGATGGTGCTGTCCGGCGGCTCGGCGACCATCTTCGGGCCCTTCGTCGGGGCCCTGGTCATTGTCTTCATGAAAAACGTGGCGAGCTCCTTTGTAGAGCGCTGGAGTCTCGTATTGGGGCTGATCTTCGTCCTGATCATCATCTTCATCCCGGAAGGAATTGTCCCGGGCCTCGCACGCCTCAAGACCGGTTTTGGCGGTGCGCGCCGAATTCGTGCGGTGCCTGCGCCGTCGGGTGAAGCTTCATGAATCCGCTGCGCGTCAAAGGTCTTTGCAAATCGTTTGGCGGGTTGCGCGTCACCCGCGACGTCGATCTCGACGTGGCCGCCGGTGAGAGACGCCTGATCATAGGCCCGAACGGCGCCGGCAAGACCACTCTGTTCAATCTCATCGCCGGAGAGATCAAGCCGGACGCCGGCGAGATTTCCCTGATGGGACGCGATATCACCAGAAGTCCGGGGCGGGCACGGGCGCATATGGGACTGGCGCGCACCTACCAGATCATAACCCTGTTTCCCCAGGACACCTTGATACGCAACGTCAGTATTGCATTGATGGGCTTGATGCCGTTGCGATGGAATCCCTTCGCCAATCTTTCGCAATGCCGCGATGTGAGCGATGCCGCGCACGAAGCGCTTGAACGCGTCGGCTTGGTACATCTTGCCGATCGCAAGATTTCCGAAACATCGTATGGCGAGTGCCGCCGCGTTGAAATCGCGATGGCGCTGGCCCAGCAGCCCAGCGTTCTCCTGCTGGACGAGCCGCTGGCCGGACTTTCCGTCGATGAAAGGCGGGGAGTCCAGGATCTCCTGTTGTCGATTCCCCGCGACGTGACCACGGTGATGATCGAACATGACATGGACGTCGCACTTCGCTTTGCCGAGCGAATAACCCTGATGCATTTTGGCGCTGTGGTGCTCGATGGAACGCGGGACGAGGTCGTCAACGCGCCTCAGACCAGGGAGGTCTACCTTGCCGGCTGACGCTCTCCGATTTTCCGGCGTGGATGTCTATTACGGCGAGAGTCATGCGCTCCACGGCGTATCGTTTTCCGTCGGCGAGGGGCGGGTGCTCGGCCTGCTCGGACGAAACGGCGCCGGAAAAACCACCTGCATGAATACGACCGTGGGATTGTTGCAGCCGCGCCGCGGCGATATCGCGTTGTTCGGGGAGAGCATTTCCAGGCTCGGGCCGGAAGCCATCTCCCGCAAGGGTATCGGACTGGTGCCGCAAGGCCGCCGGGTCTTCAAGCGCCTGACCGTGCGTGAAAACCTCGTTGTCGCAAGCCGCCGTTTGCCCGGGCGGCAGGCGCCCAAATGGACGCTCGATACCGTGCTCGATGAGTTTCCAAGACTTCGCGAGCGCACCTCACATTATGCCGGAAATCTGTCGGGCGGCGAGCAACAGATGCTGGCGATCGGACGCGCCCTGATTTCGAACCCGCGCGTTCTCTTGATGGATGAACCCTCGGAGGGGCTTGCGCCACAGATCGTCGCGGGCGTTTTCGCGACGATCGCGAAATTGAAATCGCAGGGCTTGTCGATCGTTCTCGTAGAGCAAAATCCCAAGCTCGTGATCGACATCGCGGACGATATCGTCGTGCTCAACAGCGGGTCCGTCGTCATCGCCGAGACGACGCGATCCATTCATGAGAAGAATATCGATGTCTCGCGTTACCTCGGTGTGGTGTCGGCGGAGGATGCCGTTTCATGATGATGGCTTGCCGGCGCTCGTTCCTGGCAACCCATATGCCTGACGCAAAGCGATAAGAATCTGGCCAGCCGATTTTCGGTAAATCGGATGGTGACGCGCAAGACGAGCGCTTTTCAAGCTCGCTGGATCGGGAGGAACGAGTGGTGATGGATATCAAGCCAGACTATGCCAGGAATATGAAATTGGTCGGTTACTCCGACCAGGGGGGACGCAGCGACGGCGTTCAACTGATGGTGCACCGAGGGTTTGCCTATATCGGCCACATGTTCTCCAACGGATTCAGTGTGATCGATGTGCGCGATCCCGCAAAACCAGTGCCGGTGAATTATGTGAAGGCTCCAGCCAATACCTGGAACATCCATCTGCAGACCAGCGACGATCTGCTGCTTGTCATCAACGCCAAGAACATGTTCGCGTCCGAATTGTTCAAGGACGAGACGGCCTATTACACCGGGGCGCTGGGCGAGAAAGTCGGCACGGCAACGCAGACAAGCGAAAGCCGGGACTGGACCGCTGGTATGACGGTCTATGACATCAGCCATCCGGCAAATCCCCGGCAGATCGGCTTCATGCCGGTCGAAGGCGGCGGTATTCATCGTATCTGGTACACCGGCGGCCGTTGGGCTTACGCGTCGGCGCTGCTCGACGGATTTACCGATTACATTTTCATAACGATCGATATGAGTGACCCGGCGCGGCCGGTCGAAGCCGGGCGATATTGGCTACCCGGCATGAACAGGGCCGCCGGCGAGACGCTCGCATGGCCGGAAAACCGGCGCTGCGGCCTGCATCACGCGATCATTCATGGCGATACGGCGTATGCGGCGTGGCGCGACGCCGGACTGGTTTCCATCGATGTTGCCGACCGTTTCAATCCGAAATTGATCGTCCATAAGAACTGGTCGCCTCCCTTCGGCGGAGGCACGCATAATTGTCTGCCGCTGCCGGACCGCGATCTGCTGGTCGTGCTCGACGAAGCTGTCCTGGACAACCTCGCCGACGGGCTCAAGCACATCTGGATGATGGATATCCGGGAACCAACCAATCCAATCTCGATTTCGACGCTGCCGACGCCGAGCGACGACGACTATCCCAAAAAAGGCGGCCATTTCGGACCGCATAATTTGCATGAAAACCGGCCCGATAGCTTCGTGAGTTCCGATCTTGTTTTTGCGACGTATCAAAATGCCGGCGTGCGCGTCTTCGATATTTCGGATGCATTCAGGCCGTCCGAGGTTGCCGCCTTTGTTCCTCCGGCTCCAACCAGGATGATCGATACACGCCCGAACCGCACGCGTGTGATCCAGTCGTGCGATATTTTCGTCGACAAGTCCGGGCTCATTTTCACAAATGACTATAATGCGGGGCTGTTTATTCTGGAGCGAACCGGTTAGATCGCTCCATGCATGAGAAAGCTTCTCCGCCGTTTGGCGGAGAACCGGTGTCAGCCCGCGCGGATCGCGAAATTTTGCAAAGGGCGTCAGTGGGCGACTGACGGGGTTTCATTCAAGATGGAACCGGTTCACGTTTCATAATAACCGGCCAAAAGCTTTTCAAAATTCAGCGGCAAGCCATCTGCTGCAGTGCGGGCTATCGTTCCAGAACATGCGATCTGCGTGATCGGGTGGGCCTTTCCCGCTGCCGTCATTTTCCTGCCGGAAGCTTCCGCCGGCTTGACGCTGCCGGAAAAATAAGTCTACTTATGCAAGTAACTGCAAGCAGGAACGTCTTGTGGCCATAAACGAGGGCTTTGCCTGACGAGGGCAACGGCCGGGATCGGAAATGCCAGATATTCTCGTGACCAAACGCAATGGCGTCGCGGTTGTGAGCCTTAACCGGCCGCAGGTCCGTAATGCCATGACGCTCGGTATGTGGCGCGAACTGGCCGGCATATTTTTGCGCATGGCCGGCGATGACAGCGTCCGCGCAGTCGTGCTGGCGACCTCGGGCAAAGACTTCTGCGTGGGCGCGGACGTCACGGAATTCGATCGCGTCAGAAAAGACAAAGAACAAAGCGCCGCCTACGAGGTTTCGGTCGATGACTGCTCGGCTGCGATAGCCAATCTGCCCAAGCCGGTGATCGCGGCCGTATCGGGTTATTGCCTGGGTGGGGGTTGCCATCTCGCGCTCGCCTGCGATTTTCGTTTCGCGGATCAGACGGCAAAGTTCGGAATCCCCGCCGCCAATCTCTCGATTGTGTATGGCGTGAAGAGCGTCAAGCGCCTGCTGGCCCTGGTCGGGGTAGCGAACGCCAAGCGGATTCTCTATTCGGCGGAGCGCTATGATGCCGTGCGTTCACAAACGATGGGCCTCGCGGATGAAATCTGCGATGATGCATTGTCCAGTGCGGTGGCTTTTGCCGACGCGCTCGCCGGCAAGGCGCCGTTGTCGATCACTGGCGCGAAATACATGCTGAATGGATTATCTCTCGGCGATGGCGCGCTGGATGTCGCCCACGCTCAGCATTTGATCGATCACGCCGCCGATAGCGATGACTTCCGGGAAGGTACGCGGGCCTTTGCGGAAAAAAGAACGCCCCGGTTTCGCGGTTCTTGAATGGAGTGCATTGGAAGAGAAAATCTGAGATCCAGTCCGCTTCGGGAGAAATAGATTGAAGCCTGCCGCTTTCGACTATGTTGCGCCTCGCGATCTCAAATCCGCGATCGATGCGCTTGTGGGAGCAGGCGGGGACGGCAAGGTCATGGCGGGAGGGCAGTCTCTCACCCCTTTGCTGAATTTCCGGATGGCGCGGCCTTCTTTGATCGTCGATCTCCTGCGCATACCCGGACTGTCATTCATCGAATTGCGGGAAAACACGGTCGTCATCGGCGCATTGACGCGGCACGCCGATCTTGAATTTTCCGATGTGATCGCGGCTCATCTGCCGGTGATGGCGGCCGCCATGCCGCATGTTGCCCATCTGGCGATCCGCAACCGAGGCACGATCGGCGGCAGCCTGTCGCACGCGGACCCGGCGGCGGAATTGCCGATGCTCGCGGTATTCTACGGCGCCACGATCAAGGTAGAGGGGCCTGCCGGCCGCCGGGAAATCCCCGCCGAGGAGTTTTTCGTATCGGCGCTAAGCAATTGCCTTGAGCCGGAAGAAATCGTCTTCGAAATCGAGTTTCCGGTTTTGACGTCACATACCGGCTGGGCCTTCGAGGAGGTCGCGCGCCGCTTTGGCGACTTTGCGCTCGGCTGCATCGCGGTATCGCTTGAACTGACGGACAACACCGTTTCTGACGCCAGGGTCGCGGTGATGGGCGTCGACGATACGCCGCGGCGGCTGCGAGAGGCGGAAGAGATATTGCGCGGCGCGGAGGGCGGTGCCCGGACCGCGTTGCGGTTCGCGCAGATCGTTCGCGCCTCGGTATCGCCCGCGGACGACATCCACGTGTCTTCCGATTACCGCCGAAACCTGATCGGGGCGCTCGCCGAAAGGGCGTTCAACACGGCCTTTGCGCGCGCGGTTGGGGCGAAGCCATGAAAATGGATATCGCCGTCACCGTCAACGGACGCAAATATCAGGAGATTGTCGAGCCGCGGCTGCTGCTGTCTGATTTCTTGCGCGAAACGCTCGGGCTTACCGGAACCCATGTCGGCTGCGAGCACGGCATATGCGGCGCCTGCACGGTGCTGGTGAATGGCGACAGCGTTCGCTCCTGCCTGACATTGGCTGTGCGGGCAAATGGCGCCGAGATCACGACCGTGGAAGGTTTGGGCACGCCGGAAGCGCTGAACGAGTTGCAGCATCAGTTTCGCGAGAAGCACGGCCTGCAATGCGGCTTCTGTACGCCCGGGATGCTGATCACGGGCATGGACCTGTTAAAAAAGTATCCCTTGGCCAGCGATGCCGAAATACGCGAGGGCCTGTCCGGCAACCTCTGCCGCTGTACCGGCTACCAGAACATCGTTGCGGCGATCCGGGCAGTCGTCGATCAGCAAGACGGAAACGCATCATGAAATTGCAATTTTTGTCGGGCGGCCGGCTGCGTCTCAAGAAAAGCGTTTACGTCAAGACCGCCGATCGCAGCGAGACCTTCGAGGCGCCGGTCAGCAGCGCGTTGATCCGGCACAAGCAGGGCAATGTGTTGTTCGACACGGGTTGTCATCCCTCCGTCGTCGAGCACGGCGAAGAGCGATGGGGTTCGCTGATGAAGGTCATGACCCCGGTCATGCGCGCGGAAGACACGCTGCTGTCGAGCCTCGCCTGCGTCGGCGTCAATCCCGACGACATCGATATCGTGGTGAATTCGCACTTTCATCCCGATCATTGCGGCTGCAATCAGTTCTTCAAAAAGGCGACCATCCTGGCGCATGCCAGGGAGATCGAGGCCGCGAAGGCGCCGGGCGCGGAGAATGCCGGCTTTCTGCGCGCCGACTGGGACCACGGGCAACCGATGGAAGCTGTTACCGGTGAGCGCGATGTGTTCGGCGACGGCAGATTGGTTTTGATTCCGCTGCCGGGGCACACGCCGGGGACGCTCGGTGCTTCGGTGCAGCTCGACCGTGACGGCTCGTTTCTTCTGGCGTCCGATGCAGTCAGTCTTCGCGAGAGCCTGGATAGCGATACGGTGCCGCGCAACACCTGGAATGCGGATGAACTTCTAAAATCTTATCAGGAGATCCGCCGGATCGAAAAATCCGGCGCCACGGTCATCTGCGGCCATGACGATGCGCAATGGCAGAGCCTGCGCAAGGGGCCAGACACGTATGAGTAAGGACGAGGCCGTCCAGGTATCAGACTTGCTGCGACCGCGTCATGTGGGCATGCCCATCAAGCGGACCGAAGACCCGCGTCTGTTGACGGGGAATGGAGAATACACCTCGGATCGCAGGCCCGACCGCGCGCTTCACGTCGCGTTCCGGCGCAGCGAACATCCGCATGCGAAAATCCTGCGTATCGATACCGAGGCGGCAAAAGCGGCACTCGGAGTCGTCGCGGTTTTCACCGGCGCTGATATCGCGGATGATTACAAGCCGGTCATTCCGTTTTCTCGGATGCCGAGCTATTACGCCACGCCGATCATGGCGCTGGCCACCGGAAAGGTTCGCTATGTCGGCGAAGCCGTGGTCGCCATTATCGCCGACAACCGCTATCTGGCCGAGGATGCGCTCGAGCTGATCGAGATCGAATATGAGCTGCTGGACGCCGTCAACGATCCGGAACTGGCCGTCGCCAAGGACGCGCCGCTGGTTCACGAATTGGCGCAGACCAATGTGCTCGTTGCAAGAGAATTCAAAAAGGGCGATGTAAAAGCTGATCTCGCGAGCGCGCATATTCGTGTCCGGGATCGATTTGAAATGTCCCGGATTGCTCCGCTTGCGATCGAGCCTCGCAGTTATTCGGCCGAATTCGAAAACCGGCGGGATTCGATCACGCTTTATACGTCATCGAACATCCCCGGCATCGTGCGGGATGCGCTGTCGGAATCGCTCGATCTGCCCGGCAACCGGCTGCGGGTCGTGGCGCCTGATGTCGGCGGCAGCTTCGGCTCAAAAGGTTCGCTTTACCCGGAGGAAATCCTGCTCTGCGTCGCCGCGCGAAAGCTGCGGCGTTCGCTGCGATGGACGGCCGACCGGCTGGAGGACATCAGCAGTTCAAGTCAGGCGTTCGCCGAGATCATCGAAGCCGAGATGGGCTTCGACAAAGACGGAATCGCGATCGCGCTCGAAGCCGATGTGATCGGTGACGTCGGCGCCTATTCGATCTATCCCTGGACATGCGGGCTTGAGCCGGTCCAGGTCGTCAGCTTTCTTCCCGGCCCCTATAAAATCCAGTCCTACCGGGGCGCCGTGCGTGCGGTTGCGACCAACAAGCCGCCGACCGGCCCGTATCGCGGTGTTGGCCGCCCGGTTTCCACCTTCGTGGCCGAGCGCCTGATGGATATGGGCGCCAAGGCGCTTGGTATCGACCCGCTGGAGATACGCCGGCGCAATCTGGTGCGCCCGGAAGAATTTCCCTATCGCATTGCCTCGGGAATTATCTGGGACAAGACGGGATTCGTCGAATGCCTGGAAGCGGCGGCTGAGGCTGCCGGTTATGAAAGTCTGCTGAAGCAGCAGCGCGCGGCGCGGGCCGAGGGTCGTTATTTCGGGATCGGCTTGGCGACCTATGCCGAACTAACCGGGATCGGCTCACGAATTGCGGTGGCGCCGGGCATGCCGATCAATACTGGTTCGGAGACCGCCAAGATCCGCGTAGACTCGACCGGCGCGGTCACCGCGGCATTCGGCGTCGCCTCGCACGGGCAGGGGTTGGAAACGACACTGGCCCAGATCATCGCCGATGATCTCGGCGCCAAATTCGAGGACATCCGGGTCATCCAGGGCGACAGCGACGCGGTCCCGATGTCGACCGGAACCTATGCCAGCCGCAGTGCGGTGCTGGGCGGAGGCGCTGCGAAACATGCGTCGTATATCTTGCGCGAGAAAATCAAAAAGGTCGCCTCGCATCTGCTCGAAGCCAGCGCCGAGGACATCGACGTGTCCGGTGGCTTTGCTTCCGTCGCAGGAACCGACCGCAAGGTAACCTTCAAGCAGATTGCGAAGGCGGTTTATTCCGATATGCGAACCTTGCCGGTCGAGGCGCGCGAGGAATTGGAGGGCAGCTTCACCTACGATCCGATCAACGGAACCACCGCAGGCGCGACACATCTGGTTGCCGTCGAGGTCGATCCCGTCACCTGCTTTGTGAAGATACTCAAATATATCGTCGCCGAAGATTGCGGCCGCATCATCAATCCGATGATCGTGGACGGACAGGTCCATGGCGGCGTCGCGCAAGGCATCGGTGCCGCGCTCTACGAGGAGATGGTCTACAATGAAGAAGGCCAGCTCGTCAGCGCCAGTCTCGTCGATTACGTGATCCCGTCGGCTGTCGAAATTCCCGACATCGAGGTGCTCCACATCGAAAGCGAATCGGCGGTGGCCGGTGGCTTTCGCGGGATGGGCGAGGGCGGCACGATCGGCGCGCCCGCGGCGATTGCCAATGCGATCTCCGATGCGCTGTCGCCGCTCGGCATCGATGTATCCACTCTACCAATGACCCCTCAGCGCCTCTTCAATCTCCTGGAGAACGCGCGCACGAACGTGAAAGGAAGCCAACCATGAGTACGCTTGCGGGCCGCGTGGCCCTTGTGACCGGCGGTGGCCGGGATGTCGGCGCCGGGATTTCGCTGGCGCTTGCCGAGGCAGGCGCCGCGGTCGGGGTGAATTATCATTCGTCCAGGGATGAGGCGGAAGCGGTTGTTGCCCAGATCGTGAAGGCCGGTGGCAAGGCCAAGGCTTTCAAAGCCGATATCGCTGATTTTGAATCCGTCAAAAGCATGGTGGCGGCAGTCAAATCGGAATTCGGCGGGCTCGACATTCTCGTCAACAATGCCGGCCTCGTGCTGCGCAAGCGCTTCGTCGAAACCACGCCGGAGGAATGGCGCAGGCAGATCGACACGTGTCTGTATGGCGCAATCCATTGCTGCCATGCGGCCGCGCCTTTGCTCGAAGCCTCCGGTAAAGGCCGGATCATTTCAATCATGGGAGACTCTTCCCGCATCGGCGAATCCGGATTGGCGATAGGCGCAGCCGCACGCGCCGGAACCATCGCGCTGATGAAGTCGCTCGCCCGGGAAATGGGCCGCACCGGCACCACGGCCAACTCGATCGCGCTGGGGCTGATTGAATCCGCCCATGACCGAAGCTGGCTCGATGCCAACCACGAGAAGCTGGTGCGCGCCTATCCGCTTCGCCGTCTCGGCCAGGCGTCGGACGTGGCTCCGATGGTCGCGCTGCTGGCGTCAGATGCAGGAAGCTGGATTACCGGCCAGGTGATCAGCATCAGCGGTGGATTCAGCATGGTCTGAGCGGCCGGAGAGGAAGCCATGTTACATACCGGGTTGATAGCGTCAGTATCGGATTTGCTCGAGCGGCACCGAAAGGAACGGCCTGACAAGGTTGCCTATTGGGATGCTACGAGATCGGTGACTTATTCCCAACTTGCGAGCCGTACGGCCCGGATGGCCGCCGGCTTTGCCGAGAAGGGCGTTCGGGATGGCGACCGGATCGCTATTTTTCTCCCCAATGGGGTCGATTGGATCGAAGCTTGCTTCGCCGGCTTGCGTGCCGGCGCGGTTCTCGTGCCCATCAATTACGACGCCGCCGAAGCGGAGATCGCGTATCGGTTGGTGGATGCCGATTGCCGCACGGTGATAACGACGCCGGCGCGCAAGGAACTGATCGAAAAACTGGTGCAAGGCGCGGGGAACTCGGCATTAATGGTGTTCGCCGGGGCCAGCGCTGAACAAGCTGGCCTGAGCCTCGACCAACTGACGCAAGGCAATACCGGGACCGCTCTCGACCCCACCGATATCGATCGTTCGTCGTTCATCATTTATACGTCGGGCACCACAGGCCGCGCCAAGGGCGTGTTGCTGTCGATCCGCGGGATGTTATGGATCGTCGCTTCTTGCTGGGCGCCGATCTGCGATCTCAGTGAAAACGATGTCGTCCTGTCGCCACTGCCGCTGTTTCATTCCTACGCCCTTAATTTGTCGGTGTTGGGTGTGCTGGCGGCGGGCGCCAGCGAGCACATCCTGGAAAAATTTTCGCCACAGCAGGTTCTGGATTTGATGCAAACCGGAAAATACTCGGTGTTTCCCGGTGTCCCGACCATGTTTCACTATCTGGTGCAGCGTGCGCGGGAAGCCGGCGTGACCCGGCTCGGGAATATCCGGTTATGCATTTCCGCCGGCGCCATTATGCCGGCGGCCCTCAACAAATCGTTTGAAGAACAGTTTGGCATCATGCTGCTCGATGGCTACGGCATTACCGAGACATCGACGATGGTCACGATGAACTGGATGAGCGGCACGCGCGTGATGGGATCGTGCGGCCTTCCTGTGCCGGGGCTTGCGGTGCGCATCGTGGATCCCACGACGCTGGAAGATCTTCCGATCGGATCGGAAGGAGAATTGATCGTTCGGGGTCCCAATCTGATGCAGGGCTATCACAACAAGCCGGCGGAAACCGCGGCGGCGCTGCGGAAGGGCTGGTATCACACCGGCGATCTCGCGAAATCAGATCCAAATGGTTTTCTCACGATCACTGGCCGCATCAAGGAACTGATCATCCGGGGTGGGCAGAATATCGCGCCGGCGGAAATCGAGGAAGTCGTGATCCTTCATCCCGAAATCGTCGATTGCGCGGTGGTCGGTGTGCCGCATGCGACGTTGGGCGAAGTGCCATATCTGTTTGTCGTCGCCGAACAAGGCGAGATCGATCTTGAATCGCTGCTGGCGCATTGCCGGAAAAGTCTGTCGTCCTATAAACTTCCGGAGGCTACTCACGTCGTCTCGGAAATTCCGCGGACAGGATCAGGCAAGATCATGCGCTTCAAGCTCGTGGAGGGCTTGTCGAAAAATCAAACCACCCGGTAACCCATCAATTGCCGGTCACGCGATCGATCTCGGGCCTAGCGCTCCGAATTCCCTGGGATCGTAACTGAGCTTGTAGCGCATATCCGCGGCGATGATGGGTTTGTGGCATTCGTTGCAGATCACCGCGGCCTGAAAGTCATGTCCGCAGGTGGTGTGGCGCAGCAGCAGCGGCGGTTTGCCCTTTGCGAGCCAGCGATCGCCCCAGGCCAGCATCGTGATAAACGGCCCGTAGAGCGCCCGGCCCATGCTCGTCAGCAGGTACTCATAACGTTCCGGCGCCTCCTGATAAAGACGCCGGATCAAGACGCCCTGGGCGACGAGACGCGACAACCGGTCGGTCAGGATGTTCGGCGCGATGCCCAGTTCCGACTGGATGCGGTCGTAGCGGCGATTGCCGAAGAATCCCTCGCGAACGACCATGAAACTCCATTTGTCGCCGATGATCTGGAGCGCCCGCGAGACAGAACTCGGCCGTCCCTGCATGAAGCGGCTGCCGTCGGATGCGCGCCGTGTATTTCGGCCGGCCTGCGCAGGTTTGCGGCCGGCGCCGGGGCCGTCGCGATATTGCACCGCGTGGACGTCGATTTCGGCTGCACATTCCGAGCAGGCGACGATGGGATGGCTTTCGCAGCCGCAAGTGCCGTGGACCAGCACAAGCGGCGGCTGTTTGCCGTCATAAAGCCAGCGATCACCGAATTGCATCAGCGCGATGAAACTCGGGTAGAGATCAAAGCCCATTCTGGTGAGCCGGTATTCCTTGCGTTGTCCGGTCTCGGCCGCGACCTGGCGAAAAATCTGCAGACGCGTCAGCTTCCGCAGCCGGTCGGTCAGCGTGGCGCGTGGAATGTCGAGGGCGGCACGGAATGTTTCGAAGGTTCGGGTCCCGAAGAAGGCTTCGCGAATGATGAGAAATGCCCAGGCATCGGATACGATGTCGAGCGTGCGCGCGACCGAGCAGTTGCGCTCGGACCGGACCGGACTTGCCCGCTTGGTTCGCGCCTGAGCGGCGGGCGCCGTCATTTGCGTCGCCAGTTTGGCTGTCGCCGAACGCGCCATCAGGCATGCATCCGATTCATGGGATCGCGGGTTACGCCAAAGCGCGATGTCGTGGTCATGCAGTTGCTCCCCGCGGCATAAAAGCCCAACGCGACCATTCTACACGAGCCGGATTGACATATAAAAAAAATTCAGTCTAGTTATGCATGTAATAATAAGGATCGGAAAATCCGCCCTTCGAAGTGCCCAGGGTGAGGAGGTACGCCATCATGACCATCAGTCGAACCGCGTTCGCTATTTCGCTTGCTGCCCTGGCGGCAGTCGCATCGATAGATGTCCCGGGAGCTGCTTTGGCCGATGGCATATCCGCCGGCGTGGTCAAGATCGGGGTTTTGACCGATATGTCCGGTCAGTTCTCCCATGAATCCGGCGAAGGTTCGGTCACCGCGGTCCGCATGGCGATCGAGGATTTTGGCGGAAAAGTCCTCGGCAAGCCGATCGAACTCGTCGTCGCCGATCATCAGAACAAGCCCGATATCGCATCCGGCATCGCGCGCAAATGGTTCGATGTCGAAAACGTCGACATGATTGCGAACCTGATCAATTCGTCGATCGCCCTGAGCGTCACCCAGTTGGCCAAGGAAAAAGACCGGATCGCGATCATCAACGGATCGGGGGCTTCCCGGTTGACCGGCGACGCGTGTACGCCGAACAGCGTTCACTACGCCTACGACACTTACTCGCTGGCGAAAGGCACCGGCACCGCGATGATGAAGTCTGGCGGGACGAGCTGGTATTTCCTCACGGCGGATTATGCGTTCGGCCATGCACTCGAAGCCGATACGTCGGCTGTTATCAAATCGCTCGGCGGCGAGGTGTTGGGTTCTTCGCGCTACCCGGTCGAAACCTCGGATCAATCGTCCTTCCTGCTGCAGGCGCAGGCCTCCAAGGCCAAGGTCGTCGGACTGGCCGGCTCCGGTACAGTGTTCGTCAACGCCGTCAAGGCGGCGCAGGAGTTCGGCATCCAGAAAAGCGGGCAAACACTGGCGGGTCTTCTGGTCTGGATCACCGACATCAAGAGTCTTGGCCTGGACGCCGCGCAGGGCCTGGTCCTCACCAACGCCTTCTACTGGGATCGCGACGATGAAACGCGGGCGTTCTCAAAGCGCTTCTTCGAGCGGATGAAGCGCCCGCCGCATATGGGCGACGCGGGAGATTATTCGTCGACAATGCATTATCTGAAAGCGATCGAAGCCGCGGGCACGGATGACGCAAAGGCGGTAATGGCCAAGATGCGCGAACTGCCGATCAACGATTTCTTCGCGAAGAATGGTCGCATCCGGGAAGACGGCCGCATGGTGCACGACATGTACGTGTACGAAGTCAAGAAGCCCTCCGAATCGAAGGGCGAATGGGATTACTACAAGCTGCGTGCCGTGATCCCCGGCGAAGAGGCGTTTCGTCCTCTGAAGGACAGCTCTTGCCCACTGGTCAAGAAGGGCTGACGAGTTCGCATTGCGAGTACTGGGCTATTCCGGCTTCATTCATTCGGGCCGCGGCGTTAGGACCGCGCTCAGTCCCTCGGCCCATAACGCCGCAGCGCCTCAAGGGTAAGGCCCTTGCCGACCGCGCCAAATGTGTCGCCGTCGACGATGCGCGCTGACGGCACCGCCTTGGTGATCGCCTTGCGGACATGGGCGAGCCGCACCGAGCCGCCGGTCAGGAACACCGCGTCGATGTCATCGGCGGACAATTGCGCCTGCGCGAGGCAGATTTTAATGCGGGCCGCGATGCGCTCGGCCAATTGTGTGGTGTGGCTGACGAGATCGGGGCGGGCGATCGCGGCGTGCAGACCCGGCGCGACCCATTCCAGCGGGATTTCCGCGTGGCGCTTGTCGGCGAGCGCAATCTTGGCGTCCTCAACTTCCATCGCCAGCGTATGGCCGCGCTGTTCGTCGACGATGCGCACCAGCCGGTCCAGCAGATCAGGCTCGCTGGCCTGATGCCGGACCTGGCGGATGTCGGCGATTACGCGCGGCTCATACATTCGGTTGATGTTCGACCAGGTCGCGAGATCGTGGAAATAGCTCGAGGGCACATCGAGCCCTTCGCGCTTCATCGCGCTGCCAAATCCAAACAGCGGCATCACGACGCCGAGGCTGAGCTGGCGGTCAAAGTCAGTTCCGCCGATGCGCACGCCGTCATTGGCCAGGATGTCCGCCGCGCGATCTGCCTTGTTGTGGCGCTGCGGCCCGAGACGCACGATCGAAAAATCCGAGGTGCCGCCGCCGATGTCGGCGATCAAGGCAACTTCTTCGCTCGATATCTGCCGCTCATAATCCAGCGCCGCCGCGATCGGCTCGAACTGGAAAGTCACGTCATCGAAGCCGATCTCGCGCGCGATCTGCTGCAAGGTTTGTTCCGCCTTGCGGTCGGCATCCGGCGCGTTGTCGACGAAATGCACCGGGCGGCCATGCACGACATCGCGCAGTTCGCGGCCGGTGGCCTGCTCGGCGCGCCGCTTCACCGCGCCGAGATAATAGGCAATCACGTCGCGAAAACTGGTGCGTTCGCGCCCGAGCCGGGTGGTCTCCTCAATCAGCGAGGTGCCGAGCACCGATTTGAGGCTGCGCATCAGGCGGCCGGGCGCGCCCTCGACATAGGCCTCAATCGCCCTGCGGCCGATCAGGACGGCGCCATCCACTTCGTAGAAAATGGCACTCGGAATCGTGGTTTCGCCGGTTTCCAGCGTGGCCAAAACCGGCGCATGGCCTTCGATGGTGCCGAGCGTCGTGTTCGACGTTCCGAAATCAAGGCCACAGATTGACATGAATGCTCCAAGAGGAGCGTCCGTCTACACATTAATGTGCCATCGATCCACCTTTATCTTCGCGCAATCGCGTGAACGGCCGGCTGGATCGCTTCGTGCACAATTGCAACCCATCCACAGGACAATTTGTTTGATACGATGGGTTGATGAATCAAGGCGGGATGTTCCATAAGCGGCGTCCCTGCGGTGAGCCTCCCACTCGCCGCGACGGTTTCGGAAGGATTTGGCGTGGCAAGTATCAATCAACGGATTGCGGAAGAGCTCGGCGTTCGCGAACAGCAGGTCGAGGCGACAGTGGCGCTGCTGGACGGCGGCGCGACGGTTCCGTTCGTTGCACGATACCGCAAGGAAGTCACCGGCGCGCTCGACGACGCGCAATTGCGCACGCTGGAGGAGCGCCTGAATTATCTGCGCGAGCTTGAAGAGCGCCGCGTCGCGATTCTCAATTCGGTACGCGAACAGGGCAAGCTCGATGCCGCGCTGGAGGCAACTATTCTCGCCGCCGACAGCAAGGGACGCCTGGAAGACATCTATCTGCCGTTCAAGCCGAAGCGCCGCACCAAGGCGGAGATCGCCAAGGAGGCCGGTCTCGAACCGTTGTCGGAGATGTTGCTGACGCAGCCGCAAAACGATCCGCAGGTCGTGGCAGCGGGTTTCGTCGATGCCGAAAAGCAGGTGGCTGATGTGGCCGCCGCGCTTGAGGGGGCGCGAGCGATCCTGGTGGAGCGTTTTGCCGAGGATGCCGACCTGATCGGCACGCTGCGCGAGCAGATGTGGTCGAACGGACTGATGGCATCCACCGTACGCAAGGGCAAGAAAACCGAAGGCGAAAAGTTCAAGGACTATTTCGAGTTCAGCGAGCCGCTGCACAAGCTGCCGTCGCATCGGATTCTGGCGATGTTCCGCGGCGAGAAGGAAGAAATTCTCGACCTGCAAATGCAGCCTGACGCGCAACCGGCGGTGGCCAACGTTTCCAATTCCTACGAATTGAAGATCATGTATCGCTTTGCGATTTCCGATCAGGGCCGTCCTGGCGATCGCTGGCTGGTGGAGACCGCGCGCTGGGCCTGGCGTACCAAGATCATGGTGCATCTCAATATCGATTTGCGCATGCGGTTGTGGACCCTGGCCGAAACCGAAGCGGTGCGGGTGTTCGCATCGAATTTGCGCGACCTGCTGCTGGCGGCGCCAGCCGGCGCGCGCGTGACCATGGGGCTCGATCCCGGATTTCGCTCCGGCGTCAAGGTGGCTGTCATCGACGCCACCGGCCGGGTGGTCGCGACCGACACGATCTATCCGCATGAACCGGCGAAGCGTTGGGACGAAGCGCTGGCGACGCTGGGAAAACTTGCTGTGAAGCATCGCGTCGATCTGATCGCGATCGGCAACGGCACGGCGTCGCGCGAAACCGACAAGCTCGCGATGGATCTGGTGAAGCTGTTGCCGGACCTGAAAATGTCCAAGATCGTCGTGTCTGAAGCCGGCGCGTCGGTCTATTCGGCCTCGGCCTTTGCATCGGAAGAATTGCCGGAGCTTGACGTAACCCTGCGCGGCGCGGTGTCGATCGCGCGGCGTCTGCAGGATCCGCTGGCCGAACTGGTGAAGATCGACCCGAAGGCGATCGGCGTCGGCCAGTATCAGCACGATCTCGGCGAAACCAAACTGGCGCGTTCGCTCGATGCCGTGGTCGAAGACTGCGTCAACGCGGTCGGGGTCGATGCCAACACCGCTTCCGCGCCGCTATTGGCGCGGGTATCGGGCATCGGAACGGGATTGGCGCAAAGCATCGTGCAGCATCGCGACGCCAACGGCCCGTTCAAGTCGCGAAAAGAATTGAAGGAAGTGCCGCGGCTGGGGCCGAAGGCGTTTGAGCAATGCGCGGGATTTCTGCGCATCAATGACGGCGCCGATCCGCTCGATGCTTCCGGCGTGCATCCGGAAGCCTATCCGGTGGTGAGAAGGATTCTCGCGGCGACCAAGAGCGACATCAAGGCGCTGATCGGCAATGCCGAGATCGTACGCCAGTTGAAGCCGCAGGCGTTCGTCGACGACACATTCGGTCTGCCGACAGTGACGGACATCTTGCGCGAGCTGGAAAAGCCCGGTCGCGATCCGCGTCCGGCCTTCAAGGCCGCGGTGTTCATGGAAGGCGTCGAGACGCTGAAGGATCTCAAGCCCGGCATGATCCTCGAAGGCACGGTCACCAATGTCGCGGCGTTCGGCGCTTTCGTGGATATCGGCGTGCATCAGGACGGGCTGGTGCACATCTCGGCGATGTCGAAGACTTTCATCAAGGATCCGCGCGAGGTCGTGAAATCAGGCGACATCGTCAAGGTGAAGGTGCTGGAGGTCGAGGTCGCGCGCAAGCGCATCGCGCTGACGCTCCGTCTCGATGACGCAACTGGGCCCAAGGAATCCCGGGCTCAGGGGGCGCCACGCGATATCTCCCGTGCGTCGATGACCTCGTCGGCGCCACGCAAGCCGCAGGAGGCTTCCGGCGGCGGTGCGCTCGCCGACGCCTTGCGCCGCGCCGCCGAGAAAAACGGGAGCGGCAAAAGCCGCACCTGATCGGCGGCTTGGTTTAGACTGCCAGATGCAGCGCGGAGTCCTCTCCCGCTGTTTGGCCGGGGACCGCGCAGCACAGCAGTGCTTCGTCTTCGGACACGGGAAACGACGGCTCAGACGGATAGGCGACGGCGCCTTTGAGGATTTTCACCGCGCAACTTCCGCAGTTGCCGCTGCGGCATCCGTAAGCGGGCGATAGTCCGCGCTCTTCCGCCAGTTCCAGCAGCGTGCCGGTGCCGGGGTGCCAGCGGGTCTCCTTGCCGGACTCGGCGAAAATAACGCGGGTCGGCTCCGTCGCGGGGATGTTGCCGGAAGCCGGGCGCACTCTGTCCGTGCTTCGCCGCAGCGAACTCGGTCCGAAGGCTTCGGCATGGATGCGCGCGTCGGCGGTGCCCAATTGGCGCAAGCCGTCATAGATGCCTTGCGTAAACGACGGCGGGCCACACAGATAGAAATCATAGTCGTCGAACGGCAGCACGCGTTTCAAAAGCGCGACGTCGATGCGTCCGACGTGATCGGCGTCTTTGCCAGCGACCGCGTTGGGATCGCTGAGCACGCTCTGATATCTGGCATGCCCGTTGGATGCGCCGATGATGTCAGCGATCTCCTCGCGGAAGGCCAATTCGCTGGACTGACGAGCCGATTGAAACAGCCAGATTTTCCGGATGTGCCGTGTGCGAGCGTTCTCATCCACAACGTGGCGCAGCATCGCCAGCATGGGCGTGATGCCGACACCCGCCGCGAGCAGGACCGCGGGGCGATCTTGTTTCGCGTCGATCGTGAAGGCGCCGGCGGGGGCGCGCACCTCGACGGTGTCCCCGATCTTCAGTTGATGCAGGTGATTCGATACCGCACCGTCCCGCTTGACGCTGATGCGGTATTTATTTTGCGAGGGCGCCATCGAGAGGGTGTACGTCCTTATCAGCGGCGCATCGCCGCTCACGGGCCTCACACGGATCGGAATATGCTGGCCGGCCTGGTGACGCATGATGCCCACGCCGTCGGCCGGCTCGAATTCGAGGGAGCGGATCGCTGGCGTCTCGTCCTTGATATCGGCGACGCGAAAGGTCCGCCAATTTTTCGATAATGTCTCCGCTTGCAGGCGCTGTTGCGCCGCGCTCCAATCGCCCGTCATCAGCGAATGCGGCGAGGCACCCGTGCCTTCCGACCAGCGCAGCGGCAGCGCTTCCGGGCGGAAAATCACCCGCCGCGGCTTGAACTGCCACAGCCGTTCCGCGCCGTGAAACGCCGCGATCTCGGGCGAATCGAGAATGACTTTGGCGTCGCCGGTGAGCTGCAGTTCGTCGCCGGTCGCGAAATCGACAAACACGAGTCCCGCCCGGGGATTGACCAGGAAATTCCCGAGCGTGTTGAAAAACAGATTGCCGTTGAAATCCGGAATCGTGAGCGTGTTGTCTTCGTCGATCCGCACAAATCCCGGCCTGCCGCCGCGATGGGAGACGTCGACCTGCCGCGTGCCGTCCTCGGCGTCGACATAGGAGGCGACGAAAAAAGTGTCGGCCTGCGCGATCATCGCGCGGGCATGCGCGTCCAGCGACGACGATATTTGAGGCGGCGAGTTCGCCGGCACGTCGGTGTCGCGCGTGAATTCGGGATTGCGATTGTGAATATATCGCGGGCAATTGCCAAAGCTCTGGACCACCTCGATCGAAAATCCCGTGGCGCCGTTACGCCGGACCATGCCGTTCAGCCGGTTGCGTCGCCGCGTCGAGAGGTCGATGCCCAGCGCGCCGATGGAGTCGCCGTCGTTCATGCCGATATCTGCGGGATCGTTCACATCGCGGCCGAGATCAAACGATAACGTCTTGGTATCGGGCGAGCTGAGGAAACCCGGCCGGCCGGCGCGCAACGTTGCCCATGCGTCGCCGGCGGGATCGACCGTACCCAGCGCGATAAACGGCAGCAGCGGATAGAATTCGCGGTGCTGGTCGAGCAGGAAATTGCGCAGGTTGTTTCGGCCGAGCGTATCCATCCGGTCCGCGACGCCAAGACTGCGCTGGATCGTGAGTTCGCCGCTATGCCACGGTGACTTGCTGGCTTGTAACATCACGTCGTCTCCGCATCGCAGGCGAACGACGGATGCCGTTCGCCCGGATGCATGCAGTTCTCTCAGGCAGCTATTCTGGGTTTCGAGGCCGGCATCGGCTTGAAGTGCGGAAGCGCCTCGACATTTCCTAGCCACGTGCGCACCGACGGATACGGCGCAAGGTCGATACCGCCCTCGGGCGCGTGCGCCACATAGGCGTAACAAGCGAGATCCGCGATCGTCGGTCCGTCACCGACAAGATAGGTCCGGCCTTTAAGATGCGCGTCCATGAAGTCGAGCAGACGCTTTGAGGTCTGACCGATCGTGTCGGGATGACCGGGGCGGCCGAACACCGCCATCAATCGCGCCGAGTTCGGTCCGCTGGCTAGTTCGCCGGCCGCGATCGATAACCAGCGCTGGATTTGCGAGGCGGTCACCGCATCGTCCGGAAACCACGACGATCCGGGTGCATATTTCCTGATCAGGTACACCATGATCGCGACGCTGTCGGCGACAATGACATCGTCGTCCTCGAGCACCGGGATTTGCCGCAGCGGATTCAGTTTCAGGAACGCTTCCGACGCCCGCTGTTCCGGCGACAGCGCGATGAACTCATAGGGGATGTCGAGCATCCGCAGCAGGAGCTCAACCCGGTGGCAATGGCCCGAAAGCGGCGATCCGTATAATTTAAGTTGCTGAACTTGCGTCATTTTTCCTCACAGCGTTGAATTACGCTGCGAGTATATTGTTGCGGTTGTAAGTTTAAATGGCTCTTGTTGAAAGATACTATTTCATTATTTGGAATTATGCGCTGTAACCCAAGCAACCGTCATTCCGGGGTGATGCGAAGCATCGAGCTACGATGTGCAATTGCACATCGGAGAATCTCGAGATTCCGGGTCTGGTCCTTCGGACCATCCCGGAATGACGGTGAGCATAATGAGCAGTCTTGTCGCGGCTGATCGCTCGCAGCGATCACCGCCTTCACCGCCGCGACGCCTTTCCGACGCGCACAGGCGCACGCCGATTCATCGTCGATGAGCGCGTGATCAGGGATCCCGGGATCATGCGGGTGGTGGGCCCGGATTTCATGCCGCGCGGCTCCGCCAGATCGAGCACATCGACTGCGGCCTTCGCCATCTCGCGGATCGGTTGGCGGATCGTGGTCAGGCTGTAGCTCGGCAGCGCGGCCATCGGCACATCGTCATAGCCGACAATCGATATGTCCTCTGGCACGCTTATGCCGAGTTCGCGCGCGGCGTCGATGCCGCCGATGGCCATCACATCGCAGGCAAAGAACAGTGCATCCGGGTGCCCGGCGCGGCGCAGCAGCCGCTTGGTCGCGGCATAGCCGGCTTCATAGCTGAAGTCGCCGCCTTCTTCCTGTATGCAGGAATTCATCTTGAGTTGCTTCAGACGAGACACGAAGCCGTTGCGCCGATCGCGGTTGGTGGTGGCGTCGCGCTCGCCCGAGATAAAGGCCGGGCGCTCATGGCCTGTGGCGACGAGAAAATCCGCGACCTGGCGCGCGCCGGCAATGTTGTCGCTCGATACCGCGTGGATCTGCAGTCCCGGCACATAGCGGTTGAACGACACCACCGGCGTGTCGCGCGCCGCGCAGATGCGGGCCATCGCGGATGAAATCGTCGCGGACGTCAGCACGATCGCGTCGACCTGGTACTGCAGCAGGTTCGGCATGATATCGTCGACATCCTGGCCGGGCGACGGCACGAACAGCAGCGTCTGAAAACCGCGCGACTGAACCTGCTGCACCAGTTCGTCCAGCACCACCGGATAGAACGGGTCCACCAGATTGGCCATCACGATCGCGACCATGTTGGTGCGCCGCGTGATCAGGCTGCGCGCGATGACGTTCGGCTGATAGCCGAGCTTGTTAGCGGCCTTGATGACTTTCAGCTTCATCTCGTCCGAAATGCTGGCGGTCATCGAGAAAGCGCGTGAAATCGTCGATTGGGAAACCCCCAATGTCCGCGCGACATCCTCGGCGGTGACGTGGGTTCCGGCCTTCGTTACTGCGGCCTTGGTAATCGATCGTCTCGCCATCGTGTGCTGGTCTCTGGGAAGGTGCCCGGCAGGCAAAAGGTAGAAAATACAGGAGATGCTACCTCCATTATAGAGCCATAGCGACGCGATGCACTGCCTAAACCTTTTGCAGGATGGTCTGCATACGCATGCAATTTAGTCTTGTCTGGCGGCCGTCGCCGTCCCAAGTTCGGCGCAAGGTTGATGGTTGCTGAAAAGCGCTGTCGAAAAAGGGTGAAATGATCATGCCTGACGAGCCTGGAACGATCGATGGCAAGCAGTTCTGGCAGGCGATTAGCCAGCGCGCGACCGGCAGCACCATCGTCACGGCGCGCTCGGAGAGCGGCCCGGCCGGCTTGTTGGGCCTGTCGGCCACGCATCTATGCGCTGATCCGCCGACCATGCTGGTATCGGTCGACAAGCGCACCTCGGCGCTGGCGATTATCCTCGAGGCCCGGCATTTTGCCATCAATTATCTGCCGTCAGGGCAAAAGGCGCTGGCGGAGATCTTCGGCGGCAAATCGGACCTGAAGGGCGCGGACCGTTTCTCGACGGCATCGTGGATCAAGCTGGCGACAGGCGCGCCTGTTCTTGCGGATGCGATCGGCGCGATCGATTGCGAACTGGTCGAGACCATCGAGCGCTACAACGTGGTCATCATTCTGGGACGGGTCGTCGCGACATCGGGCGATCCGCAGGCCACGCCATTGGTGCATTTTCGCGGCGGATTTCTGCCGTGATCGATGGCGCTCTGTTCAAACGCGGGATGCGGCGGCTGGCGGCCGGCGTATCGATCATCACCACGATCGAGCAGTCCATTCCGCAGGGCCTGGTCGCCACATCGGTCTGCTCGGTCTGCGTCGAGCCGGAGCCTTCGCTGCTGGTTTGCGTCAATCTCAACTCAAGCTGTCATGACGCCATCAGCCGCACCGGCATCTTCTGCGTCAATCTCCTGAGTTCCGGGGATGTCGAACTGGCGCGGCGGTTCAGCTCGTCCGAATCGCGTGATCGGCGTTTCGAGGAAACTCCCTGGCAGCCGCTGTTCACCGGCGCGCCGGCACTGTCGGCCACGCTGGCGAGCTTCGATTGCGAAATCACGCAGGTGATCCCGGTGCATTCGCATACTATCTTCATCGGCGCGGTTCGCGATGTCAGGCTGTGGCAGTCGGATGTCGATGCGCTCTTGTATATCGACGGCCAATATGGCGTGCTCGCCTCCAGCGTGGCCTGAGAGGCGAGCCGGCCAACGCCCGTTGAAGAATCAGGCAGACAGATTCTCGCGCAACGTCTTGCCTTCGTAGGATTTGCGGTACCGTCCGCGGCGCTTCAATTCCGGCACCAGCTGATCGATGATATTGAGCATGATCGCGCGGGGCGCGGATTGTGAAACCGACAGCATGAACCCGCCGCGGCTGCCGGTGGCTTCGAACATTTCCTCCATCTGATCGGCCAGTTGAGTGGCGGTTCCCGCGAAGGTGATGTTGTGGCCGGTCGCAGCGCTGAGGCCATGGCGGAAGAACTCTTCGCGGGTGATCTCCGCGGTCTCGCCGTGCTGTTTGGCCAGCAGGCTGACGAAGCCGACCGGGGAGGCGTTCGCGGCGACGATGCGTTCCTGCAGCTCTCTCAGGGAAAATTTCGGAGGAAGCAGCGACATATCGTAGCCGGTATTATGGGATAGCCAGGCACCGACCGCTTCGACCGGAACATCGGCGATCATGCTTTCGCGAAGCGCGTCGGCCTCGGCTTTGGTTTCGCCGACGACAGCCCGGCTCGACCAGAGAATTCCGACCTTCTCCGGGTCCCGGCCTTCCGCGACCAGCGCCTTGTCGAGATCGCTGCGCTGCTGCGCCATCAGCGGAACCGTCTTGGTCAAACCAAATACGTGATCGGCGACATGGGCGGCGGCGCGGGTGCCGCGCGGCGAACCGCCGGCCTGCAGAATCACCGGATGCACCTGCGGCGAGGGGATCACGCTGAGTGGACCCGCGACCTTGAAGAACTTGCCGACGTGATTGATCGCCTTCACCTTGGTGGGATCGGCGACCATGCCGGTCTTGCGATCCCAGATGAAGGCATCCGGGGCCACGCTGTCCCAGAGCCGGCGGCAGACGTCGATGAACTCCTCGAGGCGTTCATAGCGCTCATTATGGTCGACCAGCTCGTCATAACCGTAATTGGCGAAATCGGCGCGGCGCTGCGAGGTGATGACATTGAAGGCGATGCGGCCGTTGGTGATGTGATCGAGCGAGTTGAGCAGCCGGGCGGTATAGAACGGATGCATGAAGGTCGAGGCATAGGTGAGACCGAAGCCGAGATGGCTGGTGACCCGCGACATCGCGGTGATCCAGGGGCTCATCTCGAAGCGGGGCCAGGCGACGCCGTAACTGACGGCATCCTCGATCGAATCCTTCCAGGTGCTCGGGATTCCCGTACTGTCGCCGAAGAAGATCATGTCGAGACCGCCGCGTTCGGCTTGGCGAGCGGCTTCCTCGAACAGGCCGATATTGGGGTGATGCTGATCGACCCAGGAGCCGGGGAGCCGCCACTGGGTTTCCACCGTGGTCCAGGACATGTCGAAAGCCAGTTGAATTCTTTTTTTCATGCGTTCACTCCGGGCGGTAACATTCGTACGGGATCGATTGGGCTTCCTTGCACGCTTGATGCCAAGCGCGCGGCGTCGGTTCTCCAAAATGGCTTCGAATTCCCTGGCGCATTTGGAAGCGTCTCAAAACATTGGCATATCTGCATACGTATGCAAGCATGCCGGAAAAATTTTACGGCGTGGGCGAAATGATACGGCGAAAAGCCTGATATAAGCTGCACAAAACATAGGCCTATTGCCCTTGCATTCGCATGCAATTTGATCTTGCTGCTTTGTGCGGCACAGCGTTAGCTCTTGTGAAGAGAAGGCGCGCGATGACAATCGATCAACTCGTTCAGACCACGCTCGGCGGCCTCGCGATCGGGTGCATCTACAGCCTGATTGCGCTGGGCATCTCGATGATTATCCGCGCCACCGACATCCTCCACTTCGCGCAAGGCGAAATGCTGATGATCGGCTCGATGGCCGGCCTCAGTTCCTTCTGGCTGCAGGGCATGCCGTTCTGGCTGGTGCTGCTGGCGGGTGTTCTCGGCGGCGGACTGGTTTCGATGCTGGTCGAGGTCGTGGTTTACCGCACGCTGCGCCTGCGCCGGGTCTCGGCGATCAACATCATGATCGCGACGCTTGGCGTCTCGATCGTGCTGCAGAACGTCGCGCGCCTGGTCTGGGGTTCCGAACCGTTGCGCTATCCGACGCTGTTCGCATCCGGCGGCGTGAAGTTCGCCGGCTTCACCGTGTCGCCGCAACTGATCTGGATCGTGCTCCTAAGCGGGTTGATCATGGGCGTGCTGATCCTGTTCTTTCGGTTCACCCGGCTTGGCATCGCGATGCAGGCGGCGGCACAGGACCCGGATGTTGCGCAACTGATGGGCATCAGCGTCGACCGCACGACAACCTATACGTTTGCAATTTCGGGCATGATGGCTGGCGCCGCGGGTGTGCTGCTCGGCTCGCTGTTCTTTGCTTCGTTCAACATGGGCTTCCTGACCGGCATCAAGGCGTTCGTCGCGGCGACGCTGGGCGGCCTCGGCAGCATCGCCGGCGCGATGATCGGCGGGCTGATATTCGGACTGATCGAAACGTTCTCGGGCACACTGATTTCGACCGCCTACAAGGACGCGGTCGGCATGGTGGTGCTGATCGCGATCCTGCTTTTCATGCCGACGGGGCTTCTGACCCGCGGCGGCCGAGAAGTGTGACCCCATGCGTTCATCGCTGATAGCCAGATTAGGCGTCGCGTTACTCCTCGCCGCGGTTCCGCTGCTGCAGTCGAATGCCTATTGGGTGCATATTTTCAGCCTGGCGCTGATCGGCGTCATTCTTGCTTTCTCCCAGCAATTGCTGGTGGGCATGGCGGGCATCGTGTCGCTGGGGCAGGGCGCGTTTTACGGCATCGGCGCCTACACGGCCGCGTCGCTTGCGATCTCCTTTCATGTCCCGTTCGTGCTGGCGATCGTGGCCGGCGGATTGCTGGCGGGCCTGTCCAGCCTGCTGCTGATTCCGATCGTGCGCCTGAAGGGCTCGAGCCTCGCGGTGGCGACGTTGGGATTTGCGATCATCGTTCACCTCGTGATGCTCAACGAGGACTGGCTGACCGGCGGCAGCATCGGGATGATCGACATTCCGGCGCCGACGCTGTTTGGATTTTCGCTGGGCGGTGAAAAAGCGCTGTATTATATCTGCCTGATCACCGCGGCGGCGGTGTTCCTGGCCTTCGACCGGATCGCCCATTCGCGCTTCGGCCGGGCGCTGACCGCGATTTCACAGGACGAGGAAGCGGCGCGCGCCAGCGGCATCAATATTGCCGTCTACAAGAGCAAATGCTTCCTGGTCGCGGCCATTGCGTCCGGCATTGCCGGCGGTCTTTACGCGTTTCATTCGCGCTATCTTAATCCGAACGATTTCGACTTTCAGAAATCGATCGACATCCTGATCATGGTGGTGATCGGCGGCATCCGCAGCCTGCCCGGGGCGGCGCTGGGCGCAGCGATCGTGGTGTTGATCCCGGAACTGCTGCGCGCCTCCGGCGAATTCCGGCTGCTGCTGTTCGGCGTGATGGTCATCGTATTCGCGGGTGCTGGCAGCAAGGGCCTGAGCGGCATTCTCGTCGATCTCGTCAAATATATCGCGCAGCACGGGCAGCGCTGGCTTTTGCAGAAACCCTGGACCGCGAGGCTGTAGAATTGAGCACCCTGTTGGACATCAGCGGGTTGTCACGGCGCTTCGGCGGCTTGGTTGCCGTCGGCGATGTCGGCATGGAGGTGGCGGCGGGCTCGGTGCACGGATTGATCGGCCCCAATGGCGCCGGCAAGACCACGATGCTCAATCTGATCTCGGGCCATCTCGCCTCCAGCGCCGGGAAAATTCAGTTCGATGGCAGTGACATCACGCGCTGGCCGGTCGATCGTCGTGCGCGCTTTGGCATTCGGCGGACCTTCCAGAACCTGAGGCTGTTCCGCGAGATGACCGTGCTCGAAAACATCATGGTCGGGATGCACGGGCAGACCCATTGCGAGATCTGGCACGCACTGCTGCGTTCGCCGCAGCAGCAGGCGGAGGAAACCGCGATTACCGAGCGCGCCCGCGAGGCGCTCGACTTTGTCGGCCTCGCGCATCTGGCTGACATGCAGGCCGGTGCGCTGCCTTATGGATCGCAACGCCTGGTCGAGATCGCGCGCGCCATCGTCGCGCGGCCGAAGCTGCTGCTGCTCGATGAGCCCGCCGCCGGCCTCAATGGCGCCGAGAGCCAGCGAATGGTCGACCTGATCAGGATGATCCGCGCTTCTGGCGTGACGGTCCTGCTGGTCGAGCACCACATGGATGTCGTGATGCCGTCCTGCGACTGCATCACGGTGCTGAATTACGGAAGGCGCCTGGCCAACGGCAGTCCCGCCGAAATTCGCGCGCATCCGGAAGTGATCAAGGCCTATCTCGGCGGCCGTCTCAAGCGCCGCGCCAAACCCACTCAAAGCTCGCAACCGGAAGCCGCCCATGCTTCGCCTTAGCAATGTCAGCGCCGGTTACGGCGCGGTGACGGCCTTGCGCAAGGTCGATATCTCGCTTGAAGCCGGCGAGGTGGTGGCGCTGATCGGCTCCAATGGCGCGGGCAAATCGACGGCGCTGCGCACGATTTCGGGGCTGATACGCCCGACCGCCGGCACCATCGAGTTTCAGGGCGAGGTCATCACGAACCTTTCACCGGAACAGATCGTGGCACGTGGGATCGTGCATGTGCCGGAAGGTCGCCGGGTGTTTCCGCGCCTCTCGGTGCAGCAGAATCTGACGGTCGGGGCGTTTTCGCCGCGCGCGCATGGCAAGGAAAAGGCGACGCGCGAACGCGTGTTCGAGCTGTTTCCGCGGCTGTACGAGCGCCGGCGGCAATTGGCGGGATCGCTCAGCGGCGGCGAACAGCAGATGCTGGCATTCGGGCGCGCGATGATGGCGCAGCCGGTGCTGTTGATGCTGGACGAGCCTTCGCTCGGCCTCGCGCCGATCGTGGTCGAGGAAATCGCCAATGCGATCGACTATTTCCGCGAAAGCGGCGTTACCATCCTGCTGGTCGAACAGAATGCCGAACTGGCGCTGTCGCTGGCGACGCGCGGCTATGTCATCGAAACCGGCTCGATCGTGCTTTCCGATTCCAGCGATCGCCTGCTTGAGAACCCCAAGGTGTGGGCGAGTTATCTGGGTGAACAGGAGTGGGAGTTCGCCGATGGCGATCCTGCTCAAGCCGCGAATACGTGAACAGGTCCCGAACCAAAAGGAGATGAAAATGCGCTTTCGAACTTTGAGCGGCGTCTGTGTCGCCGCCCTGATGATCGCGGCTTCGGTTCAGATCGCAGCCGCCGACACGATCAAGATCGGCGTGTTCGGTCCCATGAGCGGCGACGCCGCCGCGATGGGCTCCGCCGAAAAAGATTCGGTCAATCTCGCGGTTGCGGAAAAGAACGCTGCCGGCGGCATTCGCGGCGAGAAGATCGAGCCGGTGTTCGCCGATGATAATGGCAAGCCCGAGGAGGCCGTCAATGTGATCAAACGGCTGATTTCGCGCGATGAAGTGCTGATCAATGTGGGCAGCATCTCCAGCCCCGCTAGTCTCGCGTCTTCGCAGGTGAGCCGCCAGTCCGAGACGCCGCAGATCGTGGTCGCCGGCACCGCGCAGCGCATCACGACGCAGGGCAATAAATGGGTGTTCCGCTCGCCGGTGCCTGACACCAAACTGGTCGCCGACCTCGTGGACTTCATCCACGAGAAATTTCCCAAGGTAACCAAATTCGCCTTCCTCTACGTCAATGACGATTTCGGCCGCGGCGGCTTCGAGGCTTTCAAGCTGGCGGGCTCAAAATATAACTTCGATATCGTCGCCGAGGAGCGCTACACCCGTGGCGATATCGATTTCACCGCGCAGCTCGGCCGCATCAAGGCGAGCCCGGCGCAGGCGATGGTGGAATGGTCGCGCTACACCGAAGCTGCTCTGGTCGCCAAGCAATACGCCCAGAGCGGATTGAACCTGATCCGGTTCGGTTCGGACGGCATCGCCACGCCGAAATTCGTCGAACTCGGCGGCGCCGCGACCGATGGCATTTACTTCACCACGCATTTCAGTGTGGCGACAGCGGCCGATATCCCGGCGGCCAAGGCCTTCATCGCCAAATTCCAGAAAGCCTATGGCAGGGTGCCGGACGCCTATGCGGCCGAAGCCTATGATTCCATCACCATGGCGATCATGGCGGTCGAAGCCGCCGGCAAGTCCGATCGTGCGGCGGTGCGCGATGCACTCGCCAAGATCAGCTTCGAGAGTACCCGCGGTCCCTTCAGGTTCGACGAGAAGGGCGATCCGCTCTTGACCACGCATGTGGTCAAGATCGTGGACGGCAAGGAAACCAACGCGCGCAATATACCGGTGCAGAACTGAAGGATTCGACTTCCGTCGCGTTTCCGATCAAGAGGCCTTGCGTTTGACAGCCTTACGCAAGGTCTCATCGATCCGCGACTGCCAGCCGGCCCCTGTCGATTTGAAGTGTTCAATCACCTCAGGGCTAAGTCGCAACGACACCAGCTTTTTTGTCGGAGATTTATTCGGACCGCGTCCCTTTCGAATCGAGGCGGCGAGATCGGGAAAAACTTCCGCGAACGGCTTCGCACGAGCAAAATCCGCTTTCGTCAGTTCCGGATTGTCACTGACATCGCGCAAATTCTTTTTGCTGTAGCCAGTTTTTTTAGCGTTCGGCATAGAGCTTCCTTTCATTCCGGCTTGCGGGCCGCATGCTGATGACGCTCACACCCTCACGTCCGAGCCGGGCAAATACGACAACGATAACGCCGCGGATATTGATGCCGACAGCTACCCAACGCTTGCTGGCGTTATGGGACGGAATCACCAGGGCATTGTCGAAGAACGTTTCGTTGAGATCGGCGAAGTCCAAGCCATGCTTTATGAGGTTGGCGAGGCGCTTGGGCTCATCCCATACGATCTTCATAATTTATTTGTAGCTACGATTTACGAAATAGTCAAGTAAACTGTAGTTACAAAATGCGCTGCCGTTGCGCTAACGGCTCGCCCGGTGCGTGAACGAATTGAAACACCGGGCCGCTGCCGCCATCTCACGGAATGAAATAAAACGGGTTGGGCACCTTGAAGGTGCAGCCGCCGTGGCCGCCGTCGATGTCGCTGATCTGGTCGCCGATGTTGGCGAGGATGGTGTAGCCCTCCGGCTCTCTCTCGACCGCGATGCGCTCGTCCATCTTGTACGCCTGCACGGTCCGGGTGTCCCGGTCGGGCCGCGTTCGAAGCTCGGTCCATCCGTCAAACCCGGCATGCTCGAGATTGATGACGGTCGCGTCGCGCTGGCTGTCGGGGCGGCCGGTGATGAAGATCACCCCGACGCCGATGAGCTTCGCCGCCTTGAACAGTTTCAAGGCCGGCCCGATCGCTTCGGCGCTCGACTTGAAAATCCATTGATTGAAGCCGCACGGGCCCGCCGGCAGCACGTCGCAGGTGCCGCCCGCGACGAAACCAAAATCGTCGGCCGCCAGATTCGGCCAGTTGGTCAGCGACGTCTCGTCGATATCGAGCACAATCACAGGCCGCTTCGACTGGGCCGCGTTCTGTTCCATGAATTTCTGCGCTGAATCGAACACCGCCGCGACATCGTCATTATAAAACTTCGCGTGATAATCGAGCAGCAGAGGCTTGATGGTGCCGATATTGAGCGGCCCCGGCGGGACGGCGGGAAGGTGATCAGCCGCCGGCACCGGGCAGGTGCCGCCGGCACCGGCGGGACCCGGCCCCAGCAACAGCGCGGCGACGGCGCAGGTGGCGATCAGCGGTTTTCGGAACCAGTCAGTGCGCGTCATATCCTTCTCCGCCCGTGATGCCGTGGGAGGCGTTGATACAATTCGTCGACTTGCCGTCGGAACATGATCGCCGTACGAACGCCCCTAGCCGTGCGACTTGAGGTCGACGGCGATGCTGTCGGCGGTCCGCATCGCCAGCGCCGAGAGCGTCAGCGTCGGATTGGCTGTGCCGCCGGTTGGAAATGTGCCGCTGCCGACCAGATACAGATTGTTGTGATCGTGCGTGCGCTGGAACGAATCGACCACCGACGTCCTGGGATTGTCGCCCATCCGGTAGGTGCCCATGATGTGGCCGGCGCCGCCATAGGCGAGTTGGACCGGCTTGCCGTCGATCACTTCGTCGAATCCGGTGGGATCGCCCGCGGCCCGCACGGTAAAATCCTTTGCGCCCAATTTGTTGAAGATCAAATTCTTCATCTTGAATGCGGCGACGATGCCCTGCTTGGTATAGTCGGAAATATCGTAGGAAATCTCCGGACGCAGCAGTCCCAGCGCATCGGTGAATTTCGCCGATAGCGTCACCCGGTTGTTGGGATCGGGCGTCTGCTCGACCAGGAATCCGATTCGAAGCTGGCGGGTGATCAGGTCATTCAGTTTGTGGGCTAGATCCGGGCCGAGCAATGCGCTGTTGCTCCTGATCTGGCTGAAATCCTGCACATTGAGGCCGCTCGAGTTCATGCCGTTGACGAAATCCACCGTCGTGACGTGTGGGTCGGCGCCGTTCGCGCCGCCCGCGATCACATAATTCCAGCCCTCATTGCCGATATCGACCCGGAAGGCCGCACGCTTGGCGCGGAACGGGCCGTCGCAGAGGTCGCCGATGCCCGAGGTGATCAGCGGGCCGCGATAGGGGAACACCGGCTTGGCATTCGGCGGCAGCAGCGCCCAGGCCACGTAATAAGGATGATCCATCAGATTGCGGCCGACCATGTCGCTGCTGTTGGCGACCCCCCTGGCAGTGCGGCCGTTGTTCTTCGACATCAGCAACAGCCGCGGCGTTTCGATTGCATTGGCGGCGATGACAAAGATCCTGGCCTTGACGCAGCTTTCGCCGGTTTTGGGTCCGGCTTCGTCCTGATAGGTGATAAATTTGATTTCGCTGATGCGATCGTTCGTGACGACGATCTCGCTGGCGACCGCGTGATCGATCAGCCGCGCGCCCCGGTTGGTGGCTTCGTTCAGCGTGATGGTCGGGTCATATTTGGCCTGGATCGGACAGATCGGAATGCAGTTGGTATTGCCGGCGCAGGCGCGGCGATTTCGGTACGGCTGCGAATTGCGCGCCGCCGGCAGGCTTCTCACCTTGACCTCGGTGACCGGCTTTCCCATTTCGAGGAACTTTGTCTCGTTCTCGTTCAATTGCGCCAGCGCGTCGCCGATTCGCTGATCGAGCAGCGAAGGCGGAATCTTCGGCATCGGGTAACTGTAGCCCTTGGGAAAATCGATCCCGAGAAAGCTCTGCTCCTTTACGTCGGCCGAAACACCGAGCTCGGCTTCGGCCCGGGCGTAAATCGGACTCAGGGATTGCGAGGTGATGGCTTTCGGCCAATCCGGGAGCGGAAAGTTCGGCTGGTTCTTGCCGTAGCTCGATTTCATCGTGAAATCCGACGGCACGAACCGCAGCGAAGTGCCGAGCCAATGAGACGTGCCGCCGGCAACGCGCTCATAGGTGCTGGTGAAAGGCTTCGGCCCTTTCTGAACGAGATAGCTTTGTTCGGGCTTTTGCCAGGTGTCCGCGCCGAGGCTGAGCACCGTCGGTCTGCCGGCCGCCACGTGTAAGGGATCAATCAGGTCCTTGTCGGTGTCGTTCTGCTTCAACTTGGGAGGAAACGGACTCTCCGGCACCTTGGCGGAAGCGTTGTAGAAGGTCTTCATGTAGTCGTTGATATTCGGCGGAACGCCGGCCCCGGCTTCCAGGATAACGACACTGATACCCTTCTGGCTCAATTCATTGGCGATGATCGCGCCGGCAAAACCGGACCCGACGATTGCGACATCGCATGTGATGCACTCGGCCATGACTAGCTCCTAAAATGACTGGCTCCTAAATTGACGGGCTCCTCAGGGAATCGTTTGCGTGATGACGCCGACATTCGACCGGTCAGCCGGATCGTTCGGATCGTCCGGTTCGCGGGACCAGTAGCCGAACTGCAAATTGCTGTAGCCCATCGGATGGGCCCGCGCGATTTGCCAGACCAGCCCTTGCGTATAGCCCGTCGCGGAGACGACTTCGGAAGGGATGAAGGCTGCGGTTCCCGGCGCGGCGTTGCCTTGCAACAGCTTTGGATCGTACCAGGAGCCGAGGTACCACATCAAAACGATGCTGCGCGCCAGGAATTTGGTATCGTCCGCGGCGTTCACGCCGGCGATGATATCCTGCGGCGATTGGTCGTGATCCCTGGCGATCTGCAGCAATTTGCCGAATGTCGCGGCGTCCTTGTTATTCACAAACGCGAAGTAGTTGTTCTTGACCTGGATCGGGTCGACGCCGGGATCGGAGTCCAGGAAACTGGTTTTGTTTTGTGTGAATTCCGGCGCCAGCACCGCGAGGCGAACGCCTGTGAGCGCGGACGAAAGTGCGAGAAACGCCATCATGTCTTTTTTCGAATTGATGTCTGCGCCCTGTGCGTGGGCGGTGCCGGCGATCGGACCGACGGCGGCCACCGCCGTCGCCGCGGCGGTTCCGGCGAGCAGTGTGCGCCGGGATACATCACCGGCCTGTTCAGGACTGGTCGCGTTTGATGTGGCTGAACTGCGCTCGTGATACGTTGACGTGCTCATGACGATCTCCTCAGCGATTCCCTTGGCGATTCCTGTTCAATTCGGCCTTGTGAAACTCGGGCCTACTGCGCCTTTTCCAGGATGAAAGTGAAATCCGACTGGTTGAGACGCATTTGCCCCAGTCTTTGATTGGATGCGCCGGTCTGGAAGCTCACCGCATTGCCGTGACAGGCGATGCAGCTCGATGAAGCCAGCGGGATATTTCCCTGGCTGTAGGTTTCCAATGTGGAGTTGGCGAAGAACGTCGGTGCCGGCGAGCAGGTCATGTCCGGCTGCTTGACGAAATCGGTCTTGGGCGCCGGTGTGCCGAAATTGGCGGAATGAAGCGATGTGCATCCAAAGTTGCTCGGCCATTGCGTGCTGAGCAGGATGTAATGCTCCCACACCGTGCCCTTGATGATGTCGTGAAAGATCGCGTTCATGTGCCTGGCCGCATCGGTCAGCGGGGTCTCGCGAACGATCTGGCTCTTGAACGAGTCGTCCTTTCGGAATTTGAGCTGCAGCGCCGGATCGGGATCCCATGGTCGCGGCGGCGTGGCGTTCGCGGCCGGGCAATCCTTGCAACTGATGCTGAAGAAATTGTAGGGGCCGTTGAATGCCTTGGCCGCGACTTCATCCTTGTCCGGCACATTCTTCTCGTGTTCGAACGAGGTCCATATCCATTGCGGGCGGCTCGTGGTCTTATGTACGGCATGATAGCCGATCAGCCCCAGGGTCTCCGGCAGGCACGGCCGCTTTACCTTCGGATCGCCCGGCGGCATCAACACCAGCGCTTTCACCATGTGGAAGTTCTTCGCGTCGATCTCCTGCGGCACCAGAATCTTCCAGGACACCTTGAGCATGAAGGCGCCAAGAGCACTGCTGGCATTGTCGCCGGGCGGGAAATCGACGACCAGATTGGCCGCGCTCATCTGCCCGGCCTTGGTGTTGAGATGATGCAGCATGATGTAGTCGAACATCTGCCGGTTCATCAGGATGTCGAAGATGGCGTAATGTCCCTGCTGGTCGATCAAGGGGCCGGTCTTGAACGGCTCGTTGAAACTCTCCTCGATCATCTTGACGATCATCCGGTCCGGCATCTGCTGATGCAGCGCGCGGCACTCCTCCGGGATCAGCCGCTCGCGTTCGGCTGCCATTCCCGCCTTGTCGGCCGGCCATTTCGGCGGCTGCATGTTGGCGGGCAGCATGACATCGAGCAGTTGCTTGAAATTATCCATCGCCTCCCAACGCGTCGGCGTGTCGGGCTGCGAATGATCAATGGTAGTCGTGCCATCGGCGGGTGAATTCAGCGCCAGGAATGTGCGCCACGAATAGAAATCGAAGGTGCGCTGCAAATTATCCAGCCCGATATCCTCAAGTCCGCTCGGGACGGCTCTGTCCTGGCAGGGTAGATCGAGCGACAGGATATTGGCTTTGTCTGTTTCGCTCACCGGGATGATCCCCGGGGGAAGCTCCGGGCCGGCGAGCTTGCCCTTGAACGGATCCGTCAGGGGGACGGGATCGCATTTCAGGCTCGGCGTGAGCGGTGTTATTTTCGGAGGGGGCGATGCGGCCGGCGTTTGCGCCAGTGCCGGGGTCGGCATATCAGCCAGCACCATCAGGCTGATTGCAGTTGTGAGTCCAAGGGCGAACAGATTGACATCGCGCATGATCGTTATCCCGTTTCGGGTGCCAGCGGAATCTGCAGCTCATCAATAAGGGGCTTGGTGAATCCAGATTGCGATCTGTTTCACAAAGCGAGCAAAAAATTTATCTCGGTAATATTCGGGTAAATACCAAAGCGACGATTTTAGACTGAATTAGAACTTACAACTATAAATTGTCAATTGGAAAACCCGGCGCTGCGCAGGCGGCTCCTGAATACGACAGTCGTGCGTACTATTGCCGTAGCCAGGCCGATCCGGACGGATCATTTTCAATTCCGGATGAATACGCTCACAACAGTACGGTCTGATTTGCAACCAAAGCGAGTATTCTTGACGTCAAGGCTGCTCTGGAGCGCCGATGTGGGTGAGGGCCTGCCGCCACTCCGGCCTGATCTCTGCGCTATCGGGAAGCGCGCGCTGAATTTGCGGGCTATCGCCGCACCGGGGCGTCGGGCGGTCGAATCCCGCCAGGGTCCGGGACGGGGATTCGTCGAACAGCGACCGGTAGTAGCCGGAAAACCTGCCGAGATTCAGGAAGCCTTGCTGCATCGCCACATCTGCGATCGTTGTCGTCGCCGGATCGCTGGCGCGCAAGATTGAATGGACAGAACACAGCCGCCGGCAGCGCAGAAAGGCGACCGGCCCGATGCCAACAGCCTCATAGAAAGCGCGGTGCAGCGTCCGGCGAGACACGTGAACCTCCCTGCACAGTTCGGAAATGTGGACCGGTTTCGATCCGGCCGCTTCAATGTAGTCCTCGACCTTGCGCACGATCCGCTTTGCCGACAGCAGGGGTCCATCGAGCTCCGACGGCGTGCTGGCGAGAATTGTCGTCGTCATTGTCCCGATGATCGATTGCTTCCAGAATTCGGCGGCGTCGGCATTCCATTTCACGTCAGGAGCCGCGAGGCGCGCGATAATGTCACGCAGGCGACGAATGACATACTCGCCGCCATGCTTCTCGGCGCGGAAATGCCGCTTCGGCCAAGTGCCGAGCTCCCGTAGCCGTGGCTCGGTCGCAAAGGCCGCGTCGATGTCGGCCTGATCGAGCGAAATGACGGCATAGGACGCGCCGCTATAGAACCGTGCATCGTGATCGACGCCCGCCGGCATGACCAGGACATCCGCGGGACGCGTTTCGTAGGACCATTGCGTCACGCGTCCGGTTGCGCCCGTCAGCACGGCGATCGTGACCCGATCGTCGCTCAACACGCCCCTGGCCCGCAGGCCGATGGAAAACGCGCCGGCTGCGACCGGTAAACCCCCGACCGACATATGGGTGAGATGTCCGCGCAGGCGTCCGCGCTCGAGCTGCACGGTCTCGATGTGCGCGCCGCGAATCGAATCGTCGATTTCCTCAAAACTGTCGATGCTGCGCGTTTGCACCGAAATATGTTCGCTCATCGAACAGACCCCCCCGTGATGCGGTCACTTCGGCAGAGTTGTGAGAACGGGCGATGGTCCGGTATCTAGCGAGATGCCCTCACAACGACGTCGAGCTGCGGGTATTTTTTTAATGTCTCCTAGAATTTTGTCTTGATCGGCTTGTCGGGCATAGGCTGGCTGCTGGCGTCGATCGCCAGCGGTAGCGACACGGTAAAATAGCTCACGGTGCCTTCCTGGCGGTTCACTGCGTCAAATTCCCTGAAGACCTTGATGCGTGTCGAGATCGGCAGCTTGCCGGCCTCGAACGTGTAGCCGAGCGATCCGCCGAGCGCGACGACGCGTCCCTCGAAAGGGCCGAGCGTGGCGCCGGACCCGCTGTCGGGCGTGAATTGCTGATAGTAGTAACCGACGAGACCAATGGTGAATTGCTTGGTGATGTATTTGGTCGCGGCCCATTCGAGGTGGAATTCGTCGCCGGTCGTGTAGTTGGTGGCGGTATTGGTCTGATTGAGGGTCACGCCCACCGCAGCCGAGAGGTCCCAGCCGATGCGGGGGTCAAGCCAGGTGAAGGTGCTGAACACATCGATCGCGGGCCGGTTCAAAGATGCGTTGGACAATTGACCGGGGACATAGGTGCCGGACGGAATGATCCCGCCGACGCCAACCTGCCAGTGAAAATTGCCGGCATGCCAGCCGATAAACGAATTCAGAAAGAAATCGCTGACGTTGGTCTGGTCGTCGGTGGCGCTGACGCCGATCGGCCCGAACCGCGGCGAGTTCACCAGCAGACTGGCATTGATGCGCGGCGCACCGAACGGCGTGGTCAGGGACACGCCGACATCGCCGCCGAATACTTTGGCAGGGGTTATCCAGAGCGTGGTCGGCAGGTTGAGCCAGGTCTGCGAAGAGAGGTTTGCGACCAGCAATCCCCCGGTCGGCAGCGAGCGTCCGCCGCTGAGCTTGCCGTCATAGAAATACGTGTCGTCCTGGAAGTAGAGGCCGGGGGGCGGCGTGATGCCGGCGCCCGGACCGCGCGAACCCAGCAGGTAATCGCCGATGCCGCCTTCGGCCGCGAGCGCAACTCCTCCGGGCGACAAAAATATCGCACCGGCGACAAGGGCTGCATTCACACCATGACGCATCGTCGATCTTCCCTAAGGAAGCGATCACACGCAAATCGCAATCAACAGCCCAGCCAGTCTAGCCACAACTTTGAGGCGACACCAACCCGTTTTGTCCCCTGCGGCAAAATGCGCGCGATGTTGTTGCTGCAAAACATCTTTTCGATTTCCAAAATCGGTATCGAAGTATTTGTGTCGAATTGCGAGCGCAAGGATTTTCCGGATCGATCTATTGATCGATTGAAGACATCGTCCGTTACGGCTCACAATTGTGGCAAAGCAGGTCATGCAGATTGGCACAAACTGCACATCACATCGGCGCCGAGTTGGTCTACGATCCGACATCCCTGACGTTCGCGCGCACAGCGTCGGGACTTAGCTATCGCGCGCCCTGAGAATGTTTGCACGCTTACCGCGACGCAACATCGCATCGTACAGCTCTGTTTCTGCGTCAAAAGGAGCATAATCATGCCGATCACCACGCTGAAGGTTTTAGCGAGCGTCCTGCAACTGCATGGGCCTGGCGCCTCGCTTCAGAGCGATCATCAAGGGATCAACGCGTTGCTGAGCGATCTGCGCGGACAAGATGACGCAATAACGCAGGTCTATTTCCGGCGCGGCGGATTTGTGCGCGGCGGATATGGCGGCGGCTTTCGCAAAGCCGGGTATTATGGCGGCGGCGGCGGATTCCGCAGGGGAGGCTTCGTCCGGGCGTATTAGCTTTACATCGTTCGGTCATCCCTCGGATATCATCAGGTATCGGCATGCCGGCTGACGATCCCAACGTTTTGGCCTTCCAGGATCAGCCGATCTCGCAGTTGCTCGTGAAGGTCGCCGCGCGATGCAATATCGATTGCTCCTATTGTTATTGGTTCCGCGACGCCGCCGTATATAACAAGCCCAAGCTCATGGGCGCCGACGTGCTGCATCGGCTGTTGCAGCGCATCGAGGAGCACGTCATCCAGCATGGCCTGGTCGATTTTCCCATCATTCTGCACGGCGGCGAGCCGCTGCTTTGGGGAGTAGAGAATTTCCACCTGATAGCCGAAGCCTGCGAAGCCATATCGTTTCGAACCGGCTGCGACATCCCGATCGCGGTGACCACCAATGGGGTCTTGATCGATGAGGAATGGCTCGATTGTTTCGAGTCGCGCCACATTTCGGTCGCGATCAGCCTGGATGGGCCGGCGCATATCCACGATATCAACCGCCGGACGTTTCAGGGCACCGGCACCCACGCTGCGGCGGAAAAGGCCGCCCGCATGCTGGTATCGCGCGATATCGGCGTCAGCGCCCTGGCGGTCTGCAATCCAGCTTTTTCGCCCGAGCAATATGTCGCGTTCTTCGCCAAATGCGGCATTGCCAATTACGACATCATGATCCCCGACGCGACGGTGGATGAGACCCCGCCATCGGTCGCCGCGTTCTATAATGGCCTGTTCGATCTGTGGCTGGCGGCCAACCGCAGCGAGCCCACCGCCAACATCCGCATCATCGGCGACATGATCACCGCTCTGCTCGGCAATAATTCACCGACCGAGGGCGTCGGTCACAAGCCGATCGAGCTCTGCACCGTCATGACCGACGGCTCGGTGGAGGCCCATGATGTGCTGCGGATTGCCGGCGACGGCTCCACGCATACGAAATTCAATATTTTCGAGCATGCAATCGACGAGGTCAGGAACGAGCCGCGCTGGCAAGCCGCCCGCGATGCCTCGATCCGTCTTTGCGAAACCTGCCGGCAGTGCAAATTCATGAACGCCTGCGGCGGCGGCTATCTTCCGCATCGTTTTTCCAAGGCTAACGGTTACGACAATCCCTCGGTCTATTGCGACGATCTCTATGCGATGTTCGAGAACATGCAATCCGTGCTGGAGGGCCATCTCTACATCAGCAAGCCGGACGGAGAGCGCCTCGATGTGCGTTCCGCGCGCGCGGCGTCGGCGGGTGGAGGAGGCTGAAGAGATCGCCGCCGGCTTGCTGGCCGCCGCCAAATTGGCGCGCTTGCAAATTTTGCGGCGGCCGAAAGTTCTATTTTTCGTTTTTCAGCAACACATCGATGGCTTGAATAACCTTAACTTCCGGGTGTTGCTTGCAATAGACGATCACCTGATGCTCGCCGGATTTGGCGCGCGTAATATGCGCAAAATGTTTCTTCGCCAGTCCGTTATACCAGCCGCTGTACCACGAGGCGAGATAGTCCGCGTCTTCCTGGAACGTGCCCGCAAGCTGCGCGCAGGTGAGGGCTTGAACATCGATATAACCATTTGCGTCCGTATAGGCCGATAGCGGTACCTGCGCCTGGCTGCTCGACATCAGAGCGAGCATAAGTGTTGCGGTGACGACGCCAATGCTGGATGTGTTTTTCGCGATAGTCATGGCGTTGCTCTCCAGTTGCGATGCTTTCGAGTTGCGATGCTTTCCAGTTGCGATGTTTCCCAGTTGATTGTCGTGCGGTCAAACCAGCCCGAACGATCGAGCGTGATTTTACCTCACTGCCTTCTCAGTCTAGGCACAAGTTCGGAACGGCAACAACCGCTTTGGTCCCTGCGGCAAAAAGCGCGCGATGATGCTGCGACAAATCTCGCTGCAATCGTCTCAAACGCCGCCGAAGAATTTCCGTTGCATTTTCAAATACAACGAAACGCATTGGATCGATCTATTGATCGATGGACGACATTCTACGTTAAGGCTGGAAACGTCGTCGCTGCAGATTGGCACAAACTGTACATCACATCGGGCCAAAGTTCGTCTACCGTTGCGTTTCACCGGCGTTCGCGCGCCAAGCGCCGGAATTGAATGATCGAGCGCCATGATAGCTTGCGTGTCTTAGGCACGCGGCGAATAGGGAAGAGGGGCTGACCAATTGCTGCCGCGGCGCGGATCAACTGCGCCGTGAAGTCGCAAATGAGGGCTTAGCAAATGCGCTTACCGATTGATTTCGTTTTACAAAGTAATCGTGCATCCAAGTCTTATCGCTCGAAGTCTTATCGCTCTGTGACGCTGGCAGCGGTTCTGGGACTGAGTGTCACCGCGACAATGATTTCGCCGGCTTCGATCTCTCCCGCTTCGGTTTTGGTCGGCGCTGCCGGTAGCGCGGTTCCGCAGCAGCTCAAGCAAGATAGCGCCCAAGATAGCCAGATCGTTCAGGTCAATGCGCGGCGCGGCGGCGCGGCGCACCGGACCACGGTGGTCGGTCCGCGCGGCGGCGCAGCGAGCCGGACGGTGGTGCGACGCGGCGCGGTGGCCGGCCCGGGTTATCGCCCTGGGCGTTGGGTGCGGCCGACGAATTATTATTGGCGTCCAGGCGGCGCGATCGCGGCGGGCGCCGCGATCGGTTTCGTCACGGCGGCGACGGCTGCGGCATGGGCCGGTGCTCCGCCTGCTCCCGGTTCCTGCTGGTATTACACCGATCCGAGCCGGACCTAGGGATTCTGGGACGTTTGCCAGTAACGGCACAGGCCGGGAGTAAATCATGACCATGCTGGGCCCCGATGTCGAACGCGGCGATCGGATGGGGGATCGTCAGCCCGACAATATGGTCTGGATTCCCGGCGGCACCTTCCGCATGGGATCGGACCATCATTACCCGGAGGAGGCGCCGGCGCACCGGGTCTCGGTCGACGGCTTCTGGATCGATCGTACGCCGATCACCAACCGTCAGTTCAAACGGTTTGTGTTCGCGACCGGCCACAAGACCTACGCCGAGATACCACCCGACCCCAAAGATTATCCCGGTGCGTTGCCTGATATGCTCTATGCCGGCTCGCTCGTATTCGTACACCCGCCGTCGACCTTCGATCTGCGCGACTGGAGCCAGTGGTGGACTTTTATGAAGGGCGCCGACTGGCGGCATCCCTACGGCCCAAAGAGCAACATCAATACATCCGATAATCATCCGGTGGTGCACGTCTCGCATTCCGATGCACTCGCGTATGCCAAATGGGCCGGCAAGGATCTGCCGACCGAAGCCGAATGGGAATTCGCGGCGCGCGGCGGACTGGACGGCGCCGAATTCGCATGGGGCGACGAATTCACGCCCGGTGGCGCATATATGGCCAACACCTGGCAGGGCGATTTTCCGCTGCACAACCTTCATCTCGACGGCTACGACCGCACCTCGCCGGTGGAAGCCTTTCCGGCGAACGGTTACGGCGTCCACGACATGATCGGCAATGTCTGGGAATGGACCTCGGACTGGTTTTCTTCGAAGCATGAGCCCGACGCCGCGAAAGCCTGCTGCATTCCACAGAACCCGCGCGGCGGCCGCGAGGACGCCAGTTACGATCCCTGTCAGCCGAACATCAAGATTCCGCGCAAGGTCATCAAGGGCGGCTCGCATCTGTGCGCGCCGAACTATTGCCGGCGTTATCGCCCGGCCGCACGCCACGCCGAAGCGATCGATACGTCCACCAGCCATCTCGGGTTTCGGTGCGTGAAGAGAATACAAGCCGCGGAATAATAGTTGTCAGTCCTCACAGTGAAGAAAGGAGCCCAACATGCCTGACGACACTAGAGAGCGAGAAACTGAAAACCGCCATGACAGCGCCCTAAGCCGCCGCAATATCCTGCTCGGCACGTCCACTCTGGTCGCGGCGGCGACGCTGACATCCGGCACACTGCTGGCGCAGGCGCAGAAGGCCGCGCCCGCGCCAGCCACCGCCGGGCAAAAGCCGAACATTGTCGTCGTCATGGGCGACGACATTGGCTGGTTCAATATTGGCGCCTATCATCAAGGCATCATGTCCGGCAAAACGCCGAACCTCGACAAACTTGCCGCCGAGGGGATGCGTTTCACTGACTACTACGCTGAGGCTTCCTGTACCGCGGGTCGCGCTAACTTCATCACCGGCGAGCTACCGATCCGCACTGGCCTTACCACCGTTGGCCAGGCCGGTTCGCCGATCGGCATCCCGGCGGAGGCACCGACCATTGCCACGGTGCTCAAGTCGATGGGCTATGCGACCGGCCAGTTCGGCAAGAACCATTTGGGTGACTTGAACCAGTTCCTGCCTACCGTCCACGGCTTCGACGAGTTCTTCGGCTATCTATACCACCTTGATGCGATGGAGGATCCATCACACCGGAACTATCCGAAAGACCTCATCGCCAGTGTCGGGCCGCGCAACATGGTCCACAGCTACGCCACCGACACGGATGACACGACGGAGATGCCGCGCTGGGGCAAGATCGGCAAGCAGAAGATCGAGGATGCCGGCGAACTCTATCCCAAGCGGATGGAAACCGTAGATGACGAGATCCGCGACAATGCCTTCAAGTTCCTCGATAAGGCGAAGGCCGATGGCAAGCCGTTTTTCCTCTGGCTTAACCCGACGCGCATGCACGTGGTCACGCATCTCTCCGAAAAGTATGAGTCCATGCGCAATTCGGAGAACGGCTGGTCCATCCAGGAAGCTGGCATGGCGCAAATCGACGACATCGTGGGTGCGCTGATGGCGAAGCTGAAGGACATGGGCGTCGACGACAATACGATCGTCGTCTTCACCACTGACAACGGCGCGGAGAACTTCACTTGGCCTGATGGCGGCAATACTCCGTTCGCCGGAGGCAAGGGCACCGCTATGGAAGGCGGCTTCCGTGTGCCGGCGCTGCTGCGCTGGCCGGGCAAGGTGCCGGCGGGCAAAGTCGAAAACGGTATCTTCTCGGGTATGGACTGGTTCCCGACCTTCGTCGCGGCAGCAGGTAATCCAAACATCACTGCCGAACTCCTCAAGGGCAAGCAGATCGATGGTCAGAACTACAAGGTCCATCTGGACGGTTACGACCAGACGGCGCTGATCACGGGCAAAGGTCCATCGACTCGTCACGAGATCCTTTACTTTACCGAAGGCACGCTCTCCGCGATACGCATCGACGACTACAAGTACCGGTTCACCGATCAGCCGGGCGGCTGGCTTGGTGGCACGGTCAAGGTCGATTGGCCGATCCTGACCAATATTCGTCTTGATCCGTTCGAACGGATGAACCTCCCCAACGGCGCGAACGGCTCGCTGGGGTTCTACAACTGGTTCGCCTATGAGTTCTGGCGCTTCCAGTTTGTACAGAAGGAAATTGGCAAGCTGGCCCAGACCGCGATCGAGTACCCGCCGATGCAAAAGGGCGCCAGTTTCAATCTGGAGGCCGTCAAGGCGCAAATCGAGAAGGCCATCGCGGCGCATGCCAAGTAGACGCACCAAGGTTTGAGATGTTCGGTTCGCAAGGACCAGCCATCTGCGCATCCAGTCATCCGTCGGCCGGTATCGTCCGGCCGACGCCATGTACATCATGATTTCAGCTTTCTTGTGAAGAGCGGAGAGTGGAATGTCGAGCGAAGCGAACACCAACAACCATCCGGATGTCTCGGCTAACGAGATCGACGATCGTGCCCTCAGCCGCCGCAATATATTGCTGGGTACGTCCACTCTGGTGGCGGCGGCGACGCTGACCTCCGGCGCGCTGGCGCAAGCGCAGAAAACCGCGCCGGCGCCGGCCGCGACGCCGCTTCCAGCACCATCGACGGCCCCGTCCGGCCGCAAGCCGAACATCCTCATCCTCTGGGGCGACGATATCGGTATCGCCAATATCAGCGCCTATTCGAACGGGTTGATGGGCTACGAGACGCCGAACATCGACCGCATCGCCCGCGAAGGCATCAAGCTCCAGCATTATTACGGCGAGCAGTCGTGCACCGCCGGCCGCGCGGCCTTCCTCACCGGCCAGCATGGCATTCGCACCGGGTTGACCAAGGTCGGCTTCCCCGGCGCGCCCATGGGCATGAGCCAGCTCGATCCCTCGGTCGGCGGGTTGCTGAAAAATCTCGGCTACGCCACCGGGCAATTCGGCAAGAACCATGTCGGCGATCGCAACGAATCGCTGCCGACCGTGAACGGCTTCGACGAATTTTTCGGCAATCTCTATCATCTCAACGCCGAGGAAGAGCCGGAACTGCCGGATTATCCCAAGGACCCGGCCTATCTCGCCAAGTTCGGTCCGCGCGGCGTGCTCCGATGCAAGGCGACCGATCGCGACGATCCCACAGTCGATCCGCGCTTCGGCAAGATCGGCAAGCAGACCATCGAAGACACCGGTGCGCTCACCAAGAAGCGCATGGAGACGGTCGATGACGAGACCTCGGCCGCGGCGATCGACTTCATGAAGCGGCAACAAGCCGCGGGCAAGCCGTTCTTCTGCTGGTTCAACGCGACCCGAATGCATCTGCGCACCCACGTTCGCGCAGGTCATCGCGGCCGCTACACCCATGGCGACAGCGAGTATGTCGATGGCATGATGGAGCACGACGATACTATCGGCACCTTGCTCAAGGCGCTCGACGATATGGGCGTCGCCAACGACACCATCGTCGTCTACTCCAGCGACAACGGACCGCACATGAATACCTGGCCCGATGGCGCCATGACCTGGTTCCGTTCCGAGAAGAACACCAACTGGGAAGGCGCCTTCCGGGTGCCGTGCCTGGTGCGCTGGCCCGGCACGATCAAGCCCGGCACGGTGAGCAACGAGCTCATGAGCCACAACGACTGGATACCGACACTTTGCTCCATCGCGGGCGAGCCGGATATCGTCAACAAGCTGAAGGCGGGCTACACGGCCAATGGCATCGCCTACAAGGTGCATCTCGACGGTTACGACCAGTCACAATTCCTGCGCACTGTCAGCGGATCGGCGGCCAACAATGACGGTACCAAAAGCGCGCGCGACAGGTTCTTCTATTCTGACGATGACGGCACGCTCGTCTGCTACCGGCACGGCGACTACAAGTACGTTTTTTCCGAACAGCGCTCGCCGGGAACGATGCAGGTGTGGGCGGAGCCCTTCACGACGCTGCGCCTGCAGAAGATATTCAATCTGATGCAGGATCCGTTCGAGCGCGCCGACATCACGTCCAACACTTTCTGGGACTGGCAAATGAATCACGTTCAAACGATGTACGGCGTAATGGACGAGGTCTTCCAGTTCGTGGCGACGTTCAAGGACTTCCCGCCGCGCTCGTTCCCGCCGAGCTTCAATCCGGCGAACATCATGGAAAGCACCCTGGATACCATGAAGCAGAAGAAGGCTCTGACCGAGGGACTGGATCTCGACCGGGTCCGCGGCAACCTCAACAGGATGATCGATCAGCAGCTCCAGCAGCGTGGCATCAAGTAGCCGTGGCGCCACGCTCATCCGGCCCACCTTCGGGTGGGCCGGATGTTCTTGTCCGAAAGTCTCGGCGAATGTTCGAACGAAGAGAGGGGGCGTGATGAAGCGACAGAAGTTCCAGGCTGTAACGGTAGGCGCCGGCTTCTGCGCGCTGCTTTGTGCGGGAAGCCTTGCGCCCGCCTTCGCCGACGAAGGAGGTCTCAGCTTCTGGCTGCCGGGCACCTTCGGCAGCCTCGCGGCGGCGCCCTCTACGCCCGGATGGTCATGGGCGACATTCTATATTCATACCGACGTCGCGTCGGGTGCGGGTGCTCAATTCCCGCGCGGCGGCCGGCTCGATGTCGGAATCAGCGGGCGGGGTGACCTCGTCGGATACGGGCCAACCTACGTGTTCGCGACACCGGTACTCGGCGCCCAGCTATCGGTCAGCGTGCTCGGCATCGCCGGACGGAGCGAAGCGTCGGCAGCACTCTCTCTCACCGGGCCGCTTGGTAACACCATCGCGCTCAACCGAACGCAGGATCTGACGTCGTACGGAGACGTGCTGCCGCAAGTTTCGCTGAAATGGAATCAGGGCGTCAACAACTTCATGGTCTATGGCACCGGCGACATCCCGGTCGGGGACTACGATCCCAACCGTCTCGCCAATCTCGGCATCGGTCATGGCGCCATCGATCTTGGCGGCGGCTACACTTATTTCAATCCCAAGTCCGGCAATGAATTTTCCTGGGTCATGGGGCTGACCTACAACTTCAAGAACACCGATACCAATTACCAGAACGGGATCGATTTCCATTTCGATTGGGGTGCTTCCCGCTTCTTCGACAACAAGTTTCAACTGGGCGTCGTCGGCTATTTCCTGCAACAGGTAACCGACGACTTCGGCGCTCCTCCTGCGCTCGACGGCTTCCGCTCGCAGATCGCGGGCATCGGCCCGCAGGTCGGCTTCCTGTTTCCGGTCGGAAGCATGCAGGGCTACGTCAACGTGAAAGCCTATAAGGAGTTCGCAGCTCAAAACAGACCCGAAGGATGGAATGCGTGGCTGACCTTTGCATTATCGCCATTGGCACCAGAGCCGTCCTCCGCAAAGCCAATGTACCACAAATAGGTTTTTCGTCGCGTTGCCGTTGCCGCCCAAGCCGGTCGTTTTAGGACCAGAGAAAAATCAAGAACGGAGGATAGAATGTCGAGCGAAGCGAACACCAGCAAGCATCCCGATGTCTCGGCGAACGATGCCGACGACCGCGCCCTCAGCCGTCGCAACATCCTGCTGGGAAGCTCCAGCCTGGTCGCGGCAGCGGCGCTGACGTCGAGTGCCCTGGCACAGGCACAAAAGGCCGCGCCGGCCGCGACGCCGGCTCCATCCCCGGCCGCGTCCGGCCGCAAACCGAATATCCTTTTCATCATGGGCGACGACATCGGACAGACCAATGTCAGCGCCTATTCCTTTGGCGTGATGGGGTATCGCACGCCGAACATCGATCGCCTCGCCCGCGAAGGCATGATGTTTACCGACTATTATGCCGAGCAAAGCTGCACCGCTGGCCGCTCCTCGTTCATCACGGGGCAGGCGACCTTGCGCACCGGCCTTTCAAAGGTCGGGCTACCCGGCGCGGACGCGGGCCTGCGTGCAGAAGACATAACGATCGCAGAAGCTCTCAAGCCGCTCGGCTACGCGACCGGCCAATTCGGCAAGAACCACCTCGGTGATAAAAACGAGTTTTTGCCGACAGTCCATGGCTTCGACGAGTTCTTCGGCAACCTCTATCATCTCAACGCCGAAGAGGAGCCGGAGAACCCCGCTTATCCGAAGGATCCCCGTTTCAAGGAGCGTTTCGGTCCACGCGGCGTGCTCAAGTGCCGGGCGACCGACCGCGACGACCCAACCGTCGATCCGCGCTTTGGCCGTGTCGGCAAGCAGACCATCGAAGACACCGGCGCATTGACCAAAAAGCGCATGGAAACGGTCGACGATGAAACGTCGTCCGCCGCCATCGACTTTATCAAACGTCAAACCCAAGCCAATCGTCCGTTCTTCTGCTGGTTCAATTCGACCCGCATGCACGCCATCACCCATGTGCGTCCATCGATGCTGGGCCAGAGCGGGATCAGTGAATATTTCGACGGCATGATCGAGCACGATGGACATGTCGGGCAAATTCTCAAAGCCCTCGATGATCTCGGCATTGCCAATGACACCATCGTCATCTACTCGACCGACAATGGCCCGCACATGAACACCTGGCCTGACGGCGGCTATACGCCGTTCCGCAATGAAAAGAATTCCAACTGGGAGGGCGCGTTCCGCGTGCCGGCGTTCGTGCGCTGGCCAGGCCGCATCCAGCCCGGAAGCGTGTCCAATGAAATCTTCTCGGGCTTGGACTGGTTCCCGACGCTGCTCGCGGCGGCCGGCGATACCGGCGTGAAGGAACGCCTGCTCTCCGGCTGGCAGCCGCAGTCGGGCGGACGCACCTACAAAGTACATCTCGACGGCTACAATCAGCTTCCGTACCTGACCGGGGCTGAACCGAAGTCGGCGCGGAAGGAGTTCTTCTACTTCAACGATGACGGCCAACTCGTCTCGATGCGATACGACAACATGAAGCTGGTATTCTGCGAACAACGCGAAGCCGGCACCATCCAGATCTGGCGCGAACCGTTCGTCTGCATGCGTGCACCTAAAATGTATAATTTGCGGATGGATCCATACGAACGCGCGGACATCACGTCGAACACCTACAACGACTGGGTGTTCAAGCTGTCGTTCCTGGCTGTTCCCGCCCAAGCCCTGGTCGCGCAGTTCATCGATACGTTCAAGGAGTTTCCGCCACGACAGACGCCATCCAGCTTCAGCGTCGATCAGATCATGGAAACATTGAAGCGTCCAAATGCGGGGTGATGCGAAGACCATGCGCCGGTTCAAGAATTTGGTTGGTTTGCTCGAGGACGTCGCCATGAAAAGCGAAACCCGATATGTGAGCCGGCGTGCGGTGTTTGGCGCCATTGCAGTCATCGCCGTTTGCTGTCTGCCAGGACGTGGGGCATTCGCGCAGTCCGATGCCTTGGCGTCCTGGAATGATGGCGCGGTCAAATCGGCCATTGTCGATTTTGTCGGCCGGGTGACGAAGGAAGGTGGCCCCGATTTCGTCCCGGCGCCTGAGCGCATCGCGACTTTCGACAATGACGGCACGCTGTGGACCGAGCAGCCATTTTATTTCCAGCTCGCCTTTGCGATTGACCGGATCAAGGCAATGGCGCCGCAACACCCGGAATGGAAAACCAAGCAGCCGTTCAAGGCCCTGCTGGAAGGCGACAAGAAGACGCTGGCGGCGGCCGGTGAAGCCGGCTTGCTGCCGTTGATATCGGCGACGCATTCCGGCATGACCGTCGAGGATTTCAGCAAGACCGTAATCGACTGGACCGCGACAGCGCGGCATCCGCGCTTCAACCGGCCCTACACCGAACTCGTGTTCCAGCCGATGCTCGAACTGCTGGCCTATCTGCGCGCCAACGGTTTCAAGACTTTCATCGTGTCCGGCGGCGGCATCGAGTTCATGCGGCCGTGGACCGAGCGTGTCTACGGCATTCCGCCGGAGCAGGTGGTCGGCTCGTCCGGCGAGGTAAAATTCGAGTTCGGCGCCGGCGGCAAGCCGGAGCTGTTGAAGATTGCCAAGATCGAATTTGTCGACGACGGACCCGGCAAGCCCGTCGGCATCAATCGCTTCATCGGCCGCCGGCCGATCTTCGCGTTTGGAAATTCCGATGGAGACTTGCAGATGCTGCAATGGACCATGGCCGGAAGCGGGGCACGCTTTGCCGGTTTGGTCCACCACACCGACGCGGTGCGTGAATACGCCTACGACCGCAATTCCAAAATCGGCAAGCTCGACAAGGCATGGGAAGAAGCCAAGGCGAAGGGCTGGAGCGTCGTCGACATGAAGCAGGACTGGAAGAAGGTGTTCGCGTTCGAGCCGTGAGAGGATATCGCGCACATGTGCAAAAAATTGTTTATGGCACTCGTCCTTTCCTGTCTCGCGGGGGAAGTTGCGACCGCGCAGACGACACCACAAGAGCGGCTGGTCCGAAGCCGCGCCGTCGAGGCTGTTATCTGGGGCATGCCCGTCGTCAATTATGACCTGATGCTTCAGGAGATGCTGACCAAGACGCCGGGCAAGGTGAACCAGGTGATCTATTGGGGCAAACCGCTCGACTGGAAGAACCAGACGCTGACGCCCAATCCCGACACGCTCTATTTGATGACGTTCCTCAATACCAAGGACGTCGGGCCGATCGTGATCGAAATTCCGCCGGCGGATGCAAACGGTTCGCTTAACGCCAACATCGTCAATGTCTGGCAGGAGCCGCTGGAGGATGGCGGATTGCTCGGTGTCGACAAGGGCGCGGGCGTCAAATTGGTGATGCTGCCGCCGGACTACAAGGGGCAGGTGCCAGCGGGCTACGAGGCGCTGCAGCCAAACACCTGGGGTAGCTATGCCCTGATCAGATCAAACCTCAGGAGTCACGCCGAGGCTGATGTTGCGAAGTCGATCGCCTATGCCAGGCAGTTGAAAGTCTATCCGCTCTCGCAGGCGTCGAACCCGCCGGCGACCGTGTTCACCGACGTCAAGGATATCCTGTTCGACACGACCATTCGTTACGACGAGAGTTTTTTCGTGAACCTCGACCGCATGGTGCAGAGCGAACCTTGGCTGGGTCGTGACCGCGCTATGATCGACCAATTGCGCTCGATCGGGATCGAGAAAGGCAAGCCTTTCGCGCCCGATACAAAAATGAAGCAGGTCTTGAAGGATAGTATCGCCGACGCGCATGCGTGGATGGCCGCCAAATACGACGCCGCCCCACCTGTGTTTTTCGAAGGCACCCATTGGACGTTTCCCACGCATCCGGAAATGCTCAAGGGAGCGAGCGAGAGTTTTGAGGGCGCGAACGACTATCCCGTGGACTGGCGTGGGATCACGTATCATTACGCCTATATCGGGATCAAGCGGCTGGGCGCCGGCCAGTTCTACATCATCAACATTAAGGACAAGGACGGTGCGGACTACGAAGGCGCGAAGACCTATCATCTCCGCGTCGCTGCCGATGTCCCGATCGAGCAGTACTGGTCGTTGACAGCCTATGACCGCGATACCCACGCGCTGATCAAGAACGTTGATCGCGCCAGCCGGGCTTCCAACAATCCCGAAGTGAAGAAGAATGCCGATGGGACGGTTGACCTCTATCTCGGCGCGAGGCCGCCGGCTGGCCAGGAGTCCAACTGGATACCAACCGACCCTGCCCGCAAATTCGAGCTGATGTTCCGTCTTTACGGGCCGAAGAAGGAGTTCTTCGACAAGGTGTGGAAGCTGCCGGACGTGGAGAAGATTGCAGCACAGTAATCCGCACTTGTTAACCGGAAGGGTAGGCCATGACCACCGACGTAGATACTGATCGCAGAAATATCCTGCTCACCGGAACCACGCTTGCAATCGCCTCAGTGCTCGCGGGCGGAGTGCCGTCTGTCGCAAACGCCGAGACGTCTTCGCTCAATCCGCAGCCTTTGCCGCCATCGCCTGAATGGGCGCGCGCGCTGCCGCCCGGTCCGGATGCGCGCGTAAGGATCACAGAGGCTTATGCTGCCCACGTCGCCCGCGACTCCTTCTTCTGGGCTTGGCCGCTGGTCAACATGTACAACCGGCGGCTCGCGTTCTCAAAGATGACGGAACAGAGGTACGCCGGCCCGCTGCTCGAGGCGCCGCTCAACCGGCTGACCATGCTCACGGACTATGTCAATCCCGAAGAGCGCAACGTCGCGTGCCCGAACCAGGATGTTGTCTACGGTCTCGGCATAGCCGCGCTCGATGTTTCGCCCGTGGTGGTTCAAGTGCCGGATTTCGGCGATCGTTTCTGGGTTTATCAGATTGTCGATCTGCGTACGGACAGCTTCGTTCAGCTCGGCAAGATGTACCGCACCATGCCCGGTTTTTACCTCCTTGTCGGCCCCCGCTGGAATGGCGAGGTGCCGAAGGGGATCACCCGCGTATTCCGCGCGTCGAGCAATACCGGCCTTGTCGCGCCGCGCATCTTCCAGGACGATACGCCGCAGGACAAGCAGGCGATTCAGGGCGTGCTGACCGGCATCTCGATGTATCCGCTTGCGGAGTATGACGGGCGAATGAAGATCAACGAGTGGAGCAAATTGCCAAGGATACCCGGCGGCCCGCCCGGCGAAGAAGAAACCCGATGGGTGATCCCCGAAAAATTTTTCGATGAGCTTCCGGCGGTACTCGCCGATGCGCCACCGCTGGCCGGCGAAGAAGCACGCTATTCGCAGGTGCTCGCGGTACTCGCCGCTGCGAAAGACAATGCAAAAATAAAGCAGGCAATGATCGAGGCCGCGAAAGATGCTGATGAAAAGCTTGTGACGCCTCTGTTTCAGTTCCGCAACTACGGCCAGCAGCTATCGTATAATTGGAGCACCATTTCCAACGAATCTGCCTTCGGGGCGGACTACTTCACCCGCACGGCGGTGGCGAAATCGAACATCCTGGTCAACTCTCCGAACGAAACGAAATATTTCTATCAGGACCTCGATGCGTCGGGGGCGCGCCTCAACAACGCCAGCCGTTACACCGTGACCTTCGCAAAGGACGGCACACCGCCAGTGAATGGTTTCTGGTCGCTCTCGATCTACAACGAGCACCATTTTTTCATCGCCAACGCGATCAACCGCTTTTCGGTCGGCACCAAGAACAAGGATCTCAAGCCGAACGCCGACGGTTCGCTCACCATCTACGTGCAGACGGATGCGCCGGCCGACCCGGTCCAGCGCGCCAACTGGCTGCCCGCGCCGAAAGGCGATTTTTCGCTTTATGTCCGCGCCTACTGGCCCAAGGCGGAAGTCGTCGACGGCTCCTGGACGCCGCCGCCGGTGCAGCGCGCGTGAGTCAGGAGAACGCATGAACAATAAATTGAAGATCGCCGCGCTGGCCATTTCGTTGGCGGCAACGAGCGCGGTTCAGGCGCAGTCCCAGACGGTCGGCTCCGTTCCCGTCACCGTCGATAACTTCATCCGCGCCGAGTCGGATTTGTATTTTGGCAGCATGGTAAAGGACGGCGCCTTCGGAAAATTCCTGCATCGCCGCGAGCCGGCCGGGATCGACAACCAGACGGTCATTCGCCTCAATCGCGACACGCTGTATTCGTCCGCCGTGTTCGATCTTGACGCCGGACCGGTCACCATCACCATGCCGGACGCCGGCAAGCGCTTCATGTCATTGATGATCATCAATGAAGACCATTACGTGCCCTCCGTGACGTATGATGCAGGGCCGCACACTTTCGCCCGGGAAAAGATCGGCACGCGCTACATGGTCGTGGGCGTCCGCACCCTGGTCGATCCGGTGGATGCGAAAGATGTCGCCGACGTCCATCGGCTGCAGGACGCGATCAAGGCCGAGCAGAAAGCAGGCGGCAAGTTCGAGGTGCCGAACTGGGATCAAGCCAGCCAGAAGAAGGTGCGCGATGCATTGCTGGTGCTTGCCAGCACGATACCCAATTTTTCAAAGGCATTCGGCACCAGAGCGCAGGTCGATCCTGTCAGGCATTTGATCGGAACCGCCGCAGGCTGGGGCGGCAACCCGGACAAGGATGCGACCTATCTCAACATCACCCCGGCCAACAATGACGGCACGACCATTTACAAGCTTGCCGTCAAGGACGTGCCTGTCGACGCGTTCTGGTCTGTCAGCCTCTACAATGCTCAAGGCTATTACGAGAAGAATCCGTACGATGCCTATTCGATCAATAGCGTCACGGGCAAGCGAAGCGCCGATGGATCGATCGCGATCCAGTTTGGCGGCTGCGACGGCAAGATTCCAAACTGTCTGCCGATCATGAAGGGCTGGAACTACACGGTCCGGCTGTATCGGCCGCGCCCGGAAGTACTGAGCGGCAAATGGAAATTCCCCGAGCCGCAGCCGGCTAGCTGAGGAATTCGTACATGTCCGGTCTCGATATCTTCGCCTGGATCGTCCTCATTGTCCTCGTCGCGAGCGCCGTCGGAGTGTTCTGCATCCTCGGCTGGCTGCCCGGGCACATCGCGAAGACGCGCGGGCATCCTTGGGCGGAAGCAGTGACTGCGGCCGGATGGATCACATTGATCTGCGGCTTTGCGCTGTGGCCGGTCGCGCTGATCTGGGCCTATGTCGATGTGCCGGCGCGGCGGCAGCCGGGGGCGGCGCCATGATCGTCGTCCTGCTCAACGTCTATCTCGTCATTCTCTTCCTGCTGGTGAAATTGCACATCGTCCGTTTCAACCTGTTCTGGAAAGTCTCGCCCGTCATCGTCTTCCTGCTGCTGCTGATCGGATTGTTCGTCCCGATGGGGTGGGGCGCGCCACAGGGAACCGCTGTCGTGGTGCGCAATTCCGTCGCGATCGTTCCCGACGTGGCCGGCGAGGTGATCGACGTTCCCGTGACAGCCAATGTGCCGCTGAAGACCGGCGACGTACTGTTTCGAATCGATCCCACTCCTTATCATGCGCAAGTCAAGGCGATTGAGGCGCAACTGAAATTCTCCGCGACGCGTCTCGCGCAGATGACGCAATTGTTCGAACGCGATTCCGGCCGCGGCTTCGATGTCGAGCAGCGCCAATCCGAAGTCGACCAGCTCGCCGCACAGCTCGAAGGCGCCAAATGGAATCTCGACAAGACCACGGTGCGTGCGCCGATCGACGGCTACGTCACCAATCTCGCGCTGCGCAAGGGCGCGCGCGTCGCCAATCTGCCGCTGGCGCCAGTGATGGCCTTCATCGATACATCGAACACACTGATCGGCGTCGAGCTCGCCCAGATCGATGCGCGCTATGTCGCGCCGGGGCAGGCGGTCGAAGTCACCTTCAAATATCTGCCCGGGCGGGTGTTTTCCGGCGAGGTAGAGAGCGTGCTGCAGGCGATCGCGACCGGGCAGGTGCAGACCTCGGGTACGGCGGTGCAATCGAAGGGCATCGAAGCCGCGCCGTTTGTCGCGCGCATCCGGCTCGACGACACCGGGCTGGCGGATAGCCTGCCGGCCGGCAGCACCGGGACCGCCGCGATCTTCACCGATCGCGTCAAGGCCGCGCATGTCATCCGCAAGGTCTTGCTGCGCCAGATCGCGATCACGAATTACATCAATCCGTTTTGAGGACCGCGAACCGCCGACGCGCAAGTTAGATGCAACCGGGCCTCCTTGCGCGAAGCGAATTGCCGCGCAGATCACCTGCGGATTCTTGATGCGTCTCGATAAAATACATTATAAAATCCTTGGGAAACATTCCATTCGAATGGGTAAAGCTTCACTTTCCGCCCGCCAGGAATGATGCGATGTCACTCCGACCGAGACCTCTGGATCGCTTCGGGATTATCCGTACCAAAGACATTGATGAGATGAGGAACGCCGTTGGGCGCTACTTTGGTGAGAATAAACTTATCGCCTCCAGGGGACACAGGAATTTCAGAGCGCGCGGCAATTACCTGCAGCTCGAATCTCTGGGCCTCTCGTTTGGCAGCTTCGGGGCCGCGGTCGAATTCCATTTTCCCGATTTCCCTATCGGATATACGGTGCCGATCGCATATTCCGGAAGCGGAGAAGCGATCACCGGCGGCCACCGGGTCTCGGTGGGAGGAGAACGGACCGCTATCTATGCTCCGGGAAAACCGCTGACTCTCCTTTATGACGATACCTTTGAAACGATAAACGTCCAGCTCGATCGCAAGGCAGTGTCACGCAAACTCGGCAGTCTTCTCGGATTCCAGCCGAAGCCGGATCTGGAATTCGAGCCGGTGTTTGATTTTCAACGGCCTGCCAATGCGTTCTGGAAGCGCCTCATTGATTTTGTGATCACCGAGGCCGATTCGCATGGGTCCAGTTTCCCGGCGGCAACAGCGATGGTCGAAATGGAGCAGGCGCTGCTCGTCACCTTCGTCCAATCGAACCCCCATAATTTCAGCCATCTGCTGAATGATACGCCGCGCAGTGCCGCGCCTTGGCAGGTGCGATTGGTGGAGGAATATGTCGAGGCAAATTGGGACCAGCCGATCACAATCGAGGCGCTGGTTGCGGCAACCCATTCGAGCGCGAGGAGTATTTTTCACGCGTTCAGGGAGCACCGGGGTTATTCGCCGATGGCATTTGCAAAGATGATCCGCCTGCGTCACGCCAGGGCATTGTTGTGCAGACCAGTGGAGGGCACTTCCGTGACCGACGTTGCGTACACCTGTGGGTTCGGCAACCTCAGTAATTTTGCAAAGGAGTACGCACAGTCATTCGGAGAACGCCCGTCAGAAACCTTGAATGCCAGTAGAGGTTCAAGGTCGACGCCCCGACGGAGCGAGCGGATCGGCCGCTGACCTCCAGGCTTTGGCGTGCCGTGTCGGGCCGCCAGCACGTCTCTCGCGGGACTCACTCACGCCAGGTTCAGTAACCACTGGCTGGCGTTCGACAGGCTTCCAGGCCTCCAGGACCGCACCAGCACATTTTCACGGCGCAAGATTGCAGCGAACAGAGCCGCCTGGCGGTTCCAGACGCCGTCATGGATGATCGCAACAGATTTGAAATGTGGGGCAGCCGCGCTCCAGGGCTGCAGTGCGGCAACTGACCAGCCCTCCATATTCCACTGCTTGAGTAAACGCCAATCCTGAAGCATCTGGAAATGGCTCATCTGTTTGCCCTCCATAAGCCTGGCCATGCCGGAAAATTCCCGCGTCAGCACAAGTCCTCGAAGGCACACGATGAGTATGCGCGCGTCCGACGTGTCGGTCTCGATCATGGCGGGATCATGAGATCCGCGCGCATCAGCCGCTACTCTATCACCGCAATCCCTGCTGCGATTGTGCAGCGCAGGAAACGCACAAATTTTTTCGAGCCCGGCATTTTCCGGTCAGTGATTGCACTTCCAGTGTAGCGCCGCCTGCCGGCAGTTCATATCAAGCGCCGGTCTGATCGCATTGTGTTTATTGCACTGAATTAATTGCGTCACTGCGCAGCGGCCGCGAACCTGCCGATGCCGGACGTATAAATCTGGAGGACATTGGTCCATGACAATCAGTCGTAGAGAGTCGCTGGGACTTCTGGCATTGGGCTCAATCGGTGCACATGCCTTTCAATCCGGTGCATTTCAATCCATGGCGTTGATAGATTCGGCGAGAGCGCAGTCTTCTGTGCCGCCGGCCCCCGATGAGCGGACCATCGCCGATGCCTATATCTATCTGCTGGGCCGCGTGCTGGCCATCAGGCAGGAGCACATGGATCGCAGCGATCCCGGCTTTGCGTATAATACGATCAAATACAATCCGCTTGGCTCAGCCGATTTCGTCAATCCCAATTTTGACGTGGCCTATCTCGAAGCCTGGATTGCGGCCGACGACAGCATACCGGTCATCCTGGAAGTCCCGGAAGTCAGGGATCGCTACTACACGGCACAGATTCTGGATGAATGGGGCGAGGTGATCGCCAATATCAACGAGCGTACGTTCCCGTCGAAGCCGTTCGGAAAATTTGCGCTGGTCAAGCCTGGATCGAGCGCGCGGATTCCTGCGGATGCATCTCGCATCGAGCTTCATTCCAGCAAAGCCAAATTGTTGGGCCGGGTGGAACTGAAGACGGATCGCGATGGAGCTGTTCGCCTGCAGAAGCAATTCACCCTGACCGCCCTTGGCACGCCGACCATCGCGGTCCCGCCGGCGGTACCGATGTTTGGCAACAAGGACTTGATCGGACCGGAGATTTTCGATGACGTCGATGCCAGGCTTGCGAGTGCGCTCGATGTCGCCCCCAACGCCGCAGAGCTGCAGCAAAAGGTGCGAGCCGTGGCGGCCTATGTGGGGTCAAGTGAGGCCGCGCGCACCAAAGTCGCTGCTCAACTCAAGAAGGTCGTTCCCGAATTTCAGGACTATGCGCTGACAAAGGCCATGCCCTATCGCAACCATTGGATGGGAGGCGAAAGTCCGGTTGGAAATTTTGGCAAGGACTTCCGGCTTCGAGCCGCGGTCAATTTCGCCGGCATCTGGGCAAACACGGTTGACGAGGTCGTCTATTTCATCGCTACGCGCGATAGCGATGAAAAGCCTCTCAATGGCGGCAACAGCTACGTCATGCACTTCGCTGCCGATGGGCTGCCGAAAGCCGCGGTGAATGCGTACTGGTCGGTGATCCTGGTCGGTGTGCCTGACTATCGCGTGGTTCCCAATCCGCTCAATCGATTCAATTTCAATACATATTCGCCGTTGAGATACGAGCCCGACGGTTCGCTGAAGATCACGATCGGGCCAAAGCCGGTCAACGGCGTAGCGGAGTCAAACTGGCTGCCGGCGCCGGACGGCAAGCCTTTCTCGCTGACCTTTCGGACCTATGTGCCGAAGGAGGTCGTGAAGCAGGGCGGATGGCAGCCACCCGCTTTGGCACTGGTGAAATAGCACAACAAAAATCAGGAGGATTGCCATGTCGATCACCAAACAATGCGCGACAGCGATGCTGTCAATTATGATGTTCGCTCCCGGCGCTGACGCGCAGACCTCCGGAGGGGCCTTACCCGTCACCGCCGACAACTTCATTCGCGCCGAGACCGACATGTTCTTCGGCCTGTCGGTCAAGGACGGCGCCTTGGGCAAGTTTAACCACCGCCGCACTCCGATGGGAATCGATGACCAGTTCGTCGTGCGCGGCAATCGCGACACACTCTATTCCGTCGCGATCTTCGATCTCGATGCCGGAGCTGTGACGATCGGTATGCCTGACGCCGGCAATCGTTTCATGTCGTTGCAGGTGATCGACGAGGATCAATATGTGCCCGCTGTATATTATGGCTCGGGATCACATACCTTCACGCGTGAGCGGATTGGCACCCGCTACCTCGGATTGGCGGTCCGGACATTGGCCGATCCCAACAATCCGGAAGATATCAAACAGGCGGTTGCGCTGCAGGACGCGATCACAGTCAAGCAGGCCGGTCCGGGTCGTTTCGAGGTACCCAATTGGGATTTGGTCAGCCAGAAGAAGGTACGCGATGCTCTTCTGGTTCTTGCCTCCACGATTCCGGATACGCGTCGATCGTTCGGTGCACGAGGACAGGTCGATCCGGTGCGACGCCTCATCCAGGCCGCGGCGGCATGGGGTGGCAATCCGGACAAGGACGCTCTCTATTTGAGCGTTACACCAGCCAAAAACGATGGCAGCACGGTCTACAAGCTCGATGTCGGCAAAGTGCCGGTCGATGGCTTCTGGTCTATCAGCGTCTACAACGCAAAAGGCTATTTCGAAAAGAATCCCGACAACGCCTACACGCTCAACAGCATCACGGCAAAGAAGGGAAAGGAAGATTCAATTGCCGTTCAATTCGGCGGTTGCGATGGCAAGATCGCTAATTGCCTGCCGATCGTAAATGGCTGGAATTACATGGTGCGCCTCTATCGGGCGCAACCGGAGATTTTGAACGGACAATGGAGTTTCCCCGGGGCGCAGGCCGCGCCCTGAGGGGGCGGCTGCGCCAGGGTCGCGATCACAAATTACGTCAATCCGCTTTGAAGGCGGTCATGGCGGGTGAGAAATGGTATATGCTGGCGGCTGCTGATGGCCAACCGTGAAGGGTGTGCGTAACGGGGGAGCGTTTGGTGCGAACGAGCGTGGAGCGTGGGGGTAGCTCGGTGAAACCGCCGCCGAGGGTCCGTGGGCCGATTCCGCAACAACCGGCGCTGCAGTTGATCTATGACACCGCGCCGATCGGGCTCGCCGTGCTGTCGCCGGACTGCCGCTATCTGCAAATTAACCAGCGCCTGACCGATCTCTGCGGGATCTCGGTTGAAGATCATCTGGGGCGGACCGTGCGGGATTGTGTGCCGGGTTTGGCGGATGCGGTCGAAGACATCGTCCGTTCGATCATGAGAACGGGCGATCCCGTCACCGGCATCGAGGTCGCCGGCCAGCGCGCCGACCAGGCCGAGGAGCGCTTTTGGGTCACGTATTGGCATCCGCTGCGCAATGCGGCCGGCGATATCGTCGGAATCAATGTCGCGGCCGAAGAAGTCACCGAGCGCAAGCGCGCCGAGGCGGCGCTTCATGCCAGCGAACAGGCGCTGCGTATCGCCAGGGATGCGGCCGAAGCGGCATTGCGCCACATGCAGGAGACCCAGAACTTCCTGATTGAATCGGAAAAGCTCGCCGCGCTCGGCCGGCTGGTGGCGGGTGTCGCGCACGAAATCAACAATCCCGTCGGCACCAGCCTGACCGTGGCGTCATCGCTGGAGCGGAAAATCAGTTTGATCGCGGCGGAACTGGCGCAAGACAGGCTCAAGCGGTCCACATTGAAGGAGTTCTTCGAAATCAGCCGTGCGGCGTCATCGCAACTGGTCGCCAATCTCCATCAAGCGGCCGAGATGATCCAGTCGTTCAAGCAGGTCGCGACCGACCGCAGTTACGCCAATCAGCGTATCTTCGATCTCGGCGAGCTCACCGAACAGGTGATCAAAAGTTTGCGGCCGGGTCTCAGCGAGAAAAACGTGACGCTGCGTGTCGACTGCCAGCCGGGGCTGGCGATGAACAGCTATCCCGGCCCCTATGGGCAGGTGCTGACCAATCTTTTTCTCAACGCGGTGACGCATGCGTTTGTCGATGGCAAGGGAGGTGTCGTCGATATCGGGGTGCGGGCTTCGGGAAAGAACAATGTCGAAATTGCTTTTTCCGACGATGGCTGCGGCATGGACCTCGATGTCAGGCGCAAGGCGTTCGATCCGTTCTTCACGACGCGCCGCGATCGCGGCTGTACGGGTTTGGGCCTGCACATCGTCCACACCGTCGTGACCAATTGCCTCGGCGGCCGGATCAATCTCGACAGCGAACCCGATGAGGGAACGACAATCAGGATCATCCTGCCGCGGGTGGCTCCGGCGGCGGATTAGGGCGGCTGCTGTATGAGTAGCGATGATGGGCAATCGCCGGTTGCGACATGGACGGCGATTTTGCGGCTTGGCCGCCTGTATCCTTGCGCCTTGTCTGCTGCTCCCGACACCAGCCGCATCGCAGACCACTGCGCAAAATTTTCTTGAAGACACCGGAGCGCCCGATTTTTTCAAGCCGCCGCCGAACATGTTTCAAGCCATGACGGAGTACAAGACGGCGCCGGGTTCGACGCGTGAAGTTACGACCGAGACGTTGAATTTACGCTACGATCATGCCTTCGATCTCCCGTCAGGGTGGATTGTGGCGACGCGTTGGGATTTGCCATTGCTGGCCAGGAATCCAATTAACTCGAATAATCCGAATGGCGATTATTTGTATGGCAACGGCGACATCGATGCGCAGGCTGCGCTCATTCGCAATGTCAGTTCGCGCCTGGCGTTCGGCTTTGGCATGCGGTTGATCGCGCCGACGGGTGACGACGCGCTCGGTTCGGGAAAGTGGCAGGTCATGCCGATCGTCGGCGCCCGGCTTGGCCTGCCGGAGATCAGTGCGTCAAGTTATTTCGAGCCGCTCTTGCGCTATGACGTCAGCGTGGCCGGCGATCCAACCAAGAGGAACATCAGCAACCTTCAGTTCGCGCCGATGTTCAATATCGGGTTGCCGGATCGATGGTCGCTTACCTTGTTTCCAAGTCCGGATATCCGCGTCAATTTTGGAGATCCCATCACGGGACAGACCGGCCGATGGTTCATTCCCTTTGATGTCCGTGTCGGCAAGAAACTCTCCGATACGGTTGCGCTGTCGCTCGAGGTCGGCGTTCCCTTGCTCAGGGATTACCCGGTGTATGACTTGAAGACGCAACTGCGGCTAAACGTTTATTGGTGAGTAAATCCCGTGCCGGACAAAAAGCGGCGCCATGTCCGATAAACCGATGCGCTCGACGCTGTGGAAATCCGATCGCGGCTCGACGGCGAGCCCGACGAGGGAACGACAATCAGGATCATCCTGCCGCGGGTGGCTCCGGCTGCGGGTTAGGTGCCGGCCGCGTATAGAAAAAGAAAGTCAGCGCACCGACAGCCAGCGCCGCGGCGACGAACATCAGCACGGCCGCGAGGCCATATTTCGCCGCCACCACGCCGGTGGCGGATTGCAGCAACGCGGTGCCCAGAAACACGGCCAGATTGGTCGCTGCCAGCGCCCTGCCGGCCATTTCCGGGCCCATCAATTGCGTCGTCATGCCGAACAGCAATGATTGGGTCGAGACGGTGAAGCCCATCGTGACCAGCATGACCAGATCGAATTGCGGCGGCAGCATTTGCACATGAAACAGATGCGGAAGAATGGAATCAGGCCCGCCCAGGGCCATCAGCGCTATGCAGACCGCCCCCAGGAGATGTCCGGCTGCCAGAATCATCCGGCGGTGACCGAACCTTCGATCGATCATTCCCGCACATAGCGGCGCTGTTATCAGCGAGAGCGTGAAAAGGCCGAGCTGGTTGCCGGCCTGGATTCGCGTCAGGCCTTTGACGTCCATCAGCCATGGGCCGGCCCACACCCCCCTCAGCACCAGCGTGGAGGCGAGCGAAACCAGCGCCAGCGCGATGATGCCGCGCATCGGGCGCGAAAAGCCGAGGCGCAGCACCTCGGACATCTGCGTGAGCGGAGAGGGGCGTTGCTTTTCCTCGATCCGATCTTTCGGGACCAGGAAAAATACCGCCGCTGCGATCACGACGCCGATCACCGCCGAGATCAGGAAGCCCGCGCGCCAGCCGTAATGTTCGATAACGAAGGCGAGCGGACTCGCCGAGAGCAGCATGCCGGTATTGCCGACGGAAAGAATGGCGCCGGACCAGAGGCCAAACCGTTCCGGCGGAAGCTGCTTGGCCGCCAGCGTCATCGGACCCATCAGCATGCCCGAGGTCGAAACGCCGATCAGGAATTGCGCGAACACGAAGCTGGCGGTGTTAGTCGCAAAGCCGCTCGCCAGCGCGCCGAGGATCGTCCCGGCAAACAAGATCAGCGAAACCCGCCGTACCCCGAACCGGTCCATCGCCGCGCCAACCGGTATCTGCATCGCCGCGAACGAGAAATGATAGACCGCGATCAGGCTCGCGAGGGTTTGCGGTGCGGTAGCAAAATCAGTTGCCATCAGATCGAGGCTGATCCCCGGCAATGTCCGCAGACAGGTCGAAAGCGTGTGGCCACAGGCCAACGCCAGCAGCGCGAAGAAGAGCGTTCGGGTATTGGATCGGGTCACGTTCGCCGTGTTTCTCGTTATTTTTCGGGCAGAAGCTTGCCATGCCAAGGCATGATCGGAGGTCTGATCAGAGGCATGATCATATGGCTTCTAGACTGAAAAGTTGAGGCGATGCAAACGAAACCGAGGCGCGCGGGACGGCGTTCTCCGGCTGATCAGAGGGCGCGCCCCAGCCGGGGGACTGGGGCGCCGAGAACTTCAATTGCCAAGAATGTTATAGCAGAGAGCAATCAGTTGCAGACGTTGATGCGAATGGCCCCGAAGTCGGTCCAGATCGTGCGATAGCAGGAATATCCGTAACCAACCGCGTAGACGCCGCTGCGGTAGAAGCCACCATGATAAAAGTGACCGCCATGGAAATGGCCACCGGCAAAATGATGGCCGCCGAAATGACCGTGACCGAAGTGACCACCGCCGAAGTGACCACCGAATGCGAAGGCCGGAGCGGCAGAAAGCGAAGCGACTGCGACGAGAGCAACAGCGAGTTTGCGAAACATCTTTAATCTCCGTTTGTGAGGTTCACCGTTCGAATGACGCGACCGTAGAACCTAAGCGACGGATTGAATGTGATTGATGTCACGCAGCCCCGAGGGCTGAGCGCGATTGCACATCAGAATGAATCGGCGAGTGCGATTTCCTGTTTCAGCACTTCGATCCGCCGCGCAGCTTCGGCCTGCGAGAGGTGATGTTCGAACAATCTCGGTTGATACGCTTCCTCGCTCAGGCTGCGAAGTTTCAACGCCTGGGCGCGGGTCATCTGTTCGGTCAATCGCTTCTGAATGCTCATTTTTATCACCTCGCCAATCCCGGACTTGACTCTATGTTCTTTATTTGTTCTATCAAGGCATGGACAATAAAATCAATGAAATTCGACGTAAAATCAGCACTCTAAGAGCCAAAATGCTGGACACCGAGGGTTCCATCCGGGACCTGATCAACCGTGACCTGGATTGCGCGGAAACCTCGCTCGGACTGATGGCGATGCGCCGGGAAATGATCAGCCTGATCCGGGAGCGGGACGTTCTTGGCGGCAGCGAACAGGGTGCCAACATCGCGGAAAGACTCCGCGGGAATTATCGGCCGGCCCGCAAGGTGCTGGGGAAGTGGTCCTGATATTCGAATCTGGGGGAGCGCGCGAAGCGCCATAGCCGGCATGAGCGATGAGCCGCTGTCCTCATTTGAAAAATCTTCCTTCGAAAGCTGTTCATATGAACGGTCCTCATATGAAAGATCCTGCAAAATCGAAAGACTGCGCGGGCAGCTCGTCGATCTCGGCTCTGTCATCCGCCAGTTGCAACAGTCCGGTCTGGACAGTGCGTCAGCGCAACTCCTGATCTCGCGCAAACGGGCCGAGCTGGAAGATTTGATGAATCAGGCGAGGCAGGTTCGCCAGCCGAGTACATAGTGCGGGTGGCGTTCGCCGCTCAAGCAGAGACGATATCGATAGACACGCGTTGAAGAACAATTTGCGTGAAATCGTCGCGCGACAAACTCGCAACTATCGGAATAGCAAAGGCGGCAGTACAGGTGACCGAAATGATATCGGCACCACCGGGCGTCAGCACGCTGAATCAGCGGCGACGCCTGGGCCCGTCGCTCTGCGACGTGTGCAACAGGGAGAACTCTGATGCGCCCTCTCTTTTCGAAAATCAGCTTCAGCTCAAAAATCTGCTTCAGCGCAGCCGCCGTGCTTGTTGCCGGCGCGGCGAATGCAAACGAAGAACTCATCAAGATGTCGCAAAACCCGAAGGACTGGGTGATGCCGACCGGTAACTACGCCAACCATCGCTATTCGCGGCTCAATCAGATCACCTCGGAGAATGCCACCAAATTGCAGGTGAACTGGACGTTTTCGACCGGCGTTCTGCGCGGGCACGAAGGCGGCCCGTTGGTGATCGGCAATGTCATGTTCGTCCATGGTCCATTTCCGAATCCTGTCTATGCACTTGATCTGAACAATGACGGCAAGATCCTTTGGAAATACGAACCCAGGCAAGACCCCGATGTCGTCGCGGTCATGTGCTGCGATACCGTCAATCGTGGCTTGGCCTACGCCGATGGCAAGGTCTTCCTGTATCAGGCCGACACGACGCTGGTCGCACTCGATGCCAAGACCGGCAAGGTGGCCTGGTCGGCCAGGAATGGCGATCCGTCGAAGGGCGAGACCGGGACTTCGGCACCGATGGTGATCAAGGACAAGGTCTTCGTCGGCATCTCCGGCGGCGAGTTTGCGGTTCGCGGTTCGATGACGGCGTACGACATGAAAACCGGCACGCGGGCATGGCGCGCCTATTCGGTCGGTCCGGACAATGAAATGCTGATCGATCCGCAGAAGACGACGGAACTCGGCAAGCCGGTCGGCCCCGATTCGAGCCTCAAGACATGGCACGCCGAGCAGTGGAAGCTTGGCGGGTCGACGACGTGGGGATGGTACTCCTACGACCCCGAACTCAATCTGGTCTATTACGGCTCGGCCAATCCCGGTACCTGGAATCCGAGCCAGCGGCCCGGCGACAACAAATGGTCGATGAGCATCTTCGCGCGCGATGCCGATACCGGGATCGCCAAATGGGTGTACCAGATGACGCCACACGACGAGTGGGACTATGACGGCGTCAATGAAATGATCCTGACCGACCAGACCATCGGCGGGACGGCGCGGAAACTCCTGGTTCACTTCGATCGAAATGGTTTTGCTTACACACTCGACCGAACCAACGGCGAGCTCATCGTCGCTGAAAAGTACGATCCGGCAGTCAACTGGGCCATCAAGGTCGATACCGACAAGGCCTCGCCGACCTATGGCCGTCCTATCGCCGATCCGAAATACTCCACCAAGCGCGAGGATACCAATGTGAGGGGGATCTGCCCGGCTGCGCTTGGAACCAAGGATCAACAGCCTGCCGCGTTCTCTCCCGGCACCGGCCTGTTCTACGTGCCGACCAACCATGTCTGCATGGATTACGAGCCGTTCAGGGTGAACTACACGGCCGGGCAGCCTTATGTCGGGGCGACCTTGTCGATGTACCCGCCTCCCGGCGAGAGCCACATGGGCAACTTCATTGCCTGGGACGCCCGCACCGGCAAGATCGTCTGGTCGAAGAAAGAGCAATTCTCGGTCTGGTCGGGTGCGCTGGCAACCGCCGGCAACGTTGTGTTCTACGGGACGCTCGAGGGTTATCTCAAGGCTGTCGATGCCAAGACCGGCAAGGACCTCTTCAAGTTCAAAACACCTTCCGGCATCATCGGAAACGTGACGAGTTACGAGCGTAACGGGAAGCAGCACATTGCCGTTCTCTCCGGCGTGGGTGGTTGGGCCGGCATTGGCCTGGCTGCCGGCTTGACCGAGCCCACCGCCGGATTGGGCGCCGTCGGAGGCTATGCCGGCTTGCACGGTTACACGGCGCTGGGTGGCCAGCTCACGGTGTTCTCGCTGCCCGATGGCTGACGCAGAGGGAACTAACTCCTGGCGTGTTGCAGAAGGTAACGCGTTGTAGCGACGTTGTATGGAGAAGGCCGGCTGCGCCATACGCTGCCGGCCACGCCATCCGTCCGGCAGGCCGGCCAAAATGGAACGATCGCGCCACGGCCGACCAACCGATCGCACGTTGATTTTCTCAGTGCCGGGCGCGCGCTTTCAATAGAGGTCAGCGCATGCTTGAATTTTGGAGCAACTGGTACGAGACCGTGGTCTCGGTGGAAGTGCTCGCCGCAATCATCGTTTTTGTCGTGGTGGGGACCGGCATTATCATGCTGGCGGAAGGCCGGCGGCGATAAACGGGAACGGGATTTGTCGCGGTCGCATATGACCGGGTCGTGTCGAAGCATGCGCGAAACCCGCATCGATCGTCTGTCGATCCAAACCTCGTAAAAATTTGGCGCGGCCCTTGCGTGCGGCAAAGCGATGGGTTTCGCAAATGCTCTACCCATCCTACGATCTTGCAAACTTGCGACCGGTTCCAGTCGAAAGGATATGCGATGGCAAAGAACACGATTTGTCTCTGGTACCACGGGGGTGCCGAAGCCGCTGCCCGCTTTTATGCGGAGACCTTTCCCGACAGCGCGGTCGTCGCCGTTCGCCGTGCGCCGGGCGACTACCCCTCCGGCAAACAGGGAGATGTGCTCGTCGTCGAATTCACGGTGGCCGGTGTTTCCTGCATCGGCCTTAACGGCGGTCCTGCGTTCAATCACAGCGAGGCCTTCTCGTTTCAGATCGCGACCGACGATCAGGCCGAGACCGACCGCTACTGGAGCGCCATCGTCGGCAATGGCGGCCAGGAAAATATGTGCGGCTGGTGCAAGGACAAATGGGGCATTTCGTGGCAGATCACGCCGCGTGCGCTGACCGAGGCGATGGCGGCCGGCGGCGACGAAGCCAAGCGCGTGTTCGAAGCGATGATGACCATGAAGAAGATAGACGTCGCGGCCATCGAAGCGGCGCGCCGCGGCTGAATTTTTGCCGGCATGATGAGCCGCGGGATGACGGGCCCGTGTCTCCACACCGTCGTCCCGGCCTTGAGCCCATAACCACAGGACGTGGTGTTGCGCGAAGGTCTATAAACACCGTTCTTTACAATAACGGCACGGCGTATGGGTCCCGGCGTTCGCCGGGACGACGGGTGGAGAGTTGGGGGCGACGATGGAGAATACCGTCATTGCGAGCGAAGCGAAGCAATCCATTCTTTCTTTACGCGGGACGATGGACTTCGCTTCGCTCGCAATGACGGAATCGTTGTTTTCAAACCGTCTTCGCTGCTTCGCTCCCGCCGCTGTCGAGCTGCGGCACGGCGATGCCGGGGTCGTGCGGCAGCAAATCCCGTCTCATATGTGCGTTGGAATTTCCGTTGAACAGCGTGCCGACCAGCCCGCGGTCGAGATCGCTGGTGCCGAACAAGGCGTCGCAAATCGGAAAGGTGAGGTTGAAATTGCGGGTCTGCATGAAGCCGAGCACGTGGTGGATGGTGTGCATCCGGCGCACGGTATTGATGAGCGGAATATATTTCAGATAAGGGTGCCGCGCGTCGTCCAGATGCGACAGCGTGTGCAGGCCTTCATACATCAGATAATAGGCAGCCATCGTGAACACGGTGATGTAGCCGGCATTGGCCGAGATGATTACGCCGAGCAGGAGTGCTGGCGGCAGCGCGGCGAGCACGAAACCGAGCGGCGCGAAGGGCGGAAACAATAGCGCGCGCCATTCCTTGTGGCCGTGATAGGTCAGATCGTGATGGGTGAAGAACTGGTGATGCACCGTGCAGTGGCGCTTGTAGATCATCTCCAGCCCCTTCACCGGGCGATGCAGAATGTAGCGATGCGCGGCCCATTCGATCCAGTTGCCGAACAGCGCGATCGGAATCACCAGCAGCCATTCCAGGCCGGCATTATGGATGCGGGTCCAGCACAGCCACATCGCGACGCCCGTGGTCAAAAGCGTAAAGCCGAGATGGATCGCGCCGTGATACCAGGGCGGCGTTTCCGCGACGAACCTGTCGCGAAAGATCTGCTGGCGTTCCTGCTCGCGGCGATCGCGGCTCGCGTCCTGAAATACAACGTCCATGGTTCGCTCCCTCGATTATACGGCCGGCGTGGTTCCGCCGTTATGTTTGAGGGCAAGCATAGGCCGTGGCGTGCCGGCGTGCTTAGCCGTAGCGCGGGCGATTTATCATTTCGGATGATTTTTTCGCCGTGTGTCGGTGGAGAGAAACGCGACCGCAGGCGCGGCGAACCTGCAGGCCTAAGGCGTCCAGATCCCTGTTTCGCTGGCTTGAAGAAAATGATGAGATGGACGCGCCGGTTCGATCGATAGGGTGAAATCATGAATGCTTCTACAGAACCTCAGCAGGGCAAAATCATTCTTCGCGAAACGGTGGCGGCAAAGACAAGTTGGTCCGCGCGTCTCGAACCGGGCCAGACCCTGACGCTGATCGACACGATGGGTCAGCAGGCGATCGACTTCCTGTGCTACAGTGCCGAACTGCCGCTGGATCGCATCAATCTTCCCAACACCGTCAAGCTGAACAAGTCGCTCTACATCACCAAAGGCTCGAAGATCTATTCGGACCTCGCCCGCGAGATGATGACGGTCGTCGAGGATACCTGCGGCTATCACGATACGCTGGCGGGATGCTGTAGCTGCGAGATCGACAAGGTGCGCTACGGCGTCGTCAAGACGGAGAGCTGCCGGACCAATTTCATCGCGGAACTGGCCAAATGGGCGATGTCGCCCTCGCAGATCGTCTCCAACATCAATTTCTTCATGCGCGTGCCATTCACCGCGGACGGCGACATCAGGATTGCCGACGGCGTGTCCAAGGCCGGCGATTACGTGGTGCTGAGGGCCGAGATGCCGGTGCTGGTGGTGATCTCGAACTGCCCGCAGCAGCACAATCCGGCGGCGGGTTTTGCACCGACACCCGTTGAGGTGGTCGTGACCGCAGCGCCGGTTGGGAACTAGCGGCCGCCGCTTATCATTCCGGATGATTTTTTGTCCGATGACACATACCGGTCACGGGCAATTCGGCGTATCCTGATGACAGCGTGACCGGGATTTGGATAAGCCCCGGTCGGAGATATCTGCTGTGACCAGGGCTTTGAGCATCCTGCAGGGCCGCTTCGGACGCGTCGCCCTTCTCGACATGGACACCTCGCTGGTGGACCATGCGCACCCGCATTATCACCTGATCTTCAAGGCGAGCGGCCCCGACCAGAATTTCGTCGTCGAAGGGCAGACGGTTCCGTTGCGCAGCGACACCCTGGTCGCGGTCAATTCATGGCAGCAGCATGCCTATGAACACAGTCGTGGCGCCGAGCGGACGCTGTTCCTCGCACTCTATATAGAGCCCGGCTGGCTCGCGCAGGCCGATCGCCATTTTGTCAGTTGCGCTGAGCCCGGTTTCTTTCCGCAGGCGGGGATTGCGATCACCGGCGAGATCGACCGGCTGCGCGCCGGCGTGGTGCGGCGAATGGCGGATCCGTCGCAGGGACATGACGAGCTGCAGGAACTGATCCTCGATCTCTGTTTGAACGTGGCCTATGGATTTTCGGACTGGCGGGAGCGCGCCGCGGGCCTTCACCGGCCGCGCGGTGTGAGCGACTACCGCATCGGCCGGGCGCTGCGGCATATCCGCGAATCCGCCGCCGAAGCGGTGGACCTCGATCAGGTGGCTCGGGTATCCGGCCTGTCCCGGCCGCATTTCAATCATCTGTTCCGTAGCTGCACCGGCGTCAGCCCCCGCGTCTACGTCAACGCGTTGCGCGTTGAAACCGCGGTTGGCCGGCTGCGGCAATACGATAACGAGATCGGCAGCATCTCAGAGGAACTCGGCTTCAGCGCCCAGAGCAATTTCACGCGCTTTTTTCAGCAGCACACGGGCACATCGCCCAATCAATACCGCCGCGTCTTGGCCCAGGTCGGTTAACTAGCCAAACAGTTGCTGCATGGCAGCAGAGCGGAACCCGGCTTGATATCAGGGGATTTCCAGTGCTTTGGTCTCGGACCAAGCCAAACGGAGGACGTAATGGAAGCAGGCCGGGCGATACCCGCCACTGAGCGCAACTGGCAGCATCCGGATTTACGGAGCTGGCTGCAGCGGCTGGTGGCGACCGATCGGCTTGTGGTCGCCCGCGAGGGCATCTCATTGATCGACGAACTGGCGGCGGTGGCCAAGAAGCTCGAACTGGAAAACGCGGTCCTGTTCCCCAAGCCAAGCGGGCACGCTATTCCCGTGGTCGCCAATCTGTTCGCCGACCGTAGCTGGATCGCGGATTCGCTCGGCGTTGCCAGTAATGAACTGCTCTCTCGATTCCAGAACGCGGTGCGCCATCCGCTGCCATGGGTCGAGGTGACGGCGGCGCCGGTGCAGGACGTCGTCCATCGCGAAGTCGACCTGCTGAGGCAATTGCCGATCCCGAAACACAATGAGCATGACAGCGGTCCGTACATTACGGCCGCGCTGTTGATCGCCCGTAATCCCGCGACCGGCATCCAGAACGTCTCGATCCATCGCTGCCAGGTCAGCGGCCCCGATCGCATCGGCGTTTTGTTGTTGCCGCGGCACACAAAACATTATTTCCGGATGGCGGAGGAGGCCGGCGCGGCGCTTGAGATCGCGCTGGTGATCGGCGTGCATCCGGCCTGCATCCTGGCATCGCAGGCCATCGCAGCCCTCGACGACGACGAAATGGAAATCGCCGGCGCGCTGCTCGGCCAGCCCATCGAGATGGTCAAGTGCCGGACTAATTCGGTTCGCGTGCCGGCGCATGCGGAAATCGTGATCGAGGGCCGTATCCTGCCGAAGGTGCGCGAGCCCGAGGGCCCGTTCGGCGAGTTCCCGCAATATTATGGGCCGCGCGCCGACCGCGAGGTCATCCATGTCGATGCGATCACGCATCGCAAGAATGCAATCTTCCACACCATCGTCGGCGGCGGCGTCGAGCATCTTCTGCTCGGCGGCATTCCGCGCGAGGCGACGCTCTTGGAACATCTGCAGCGCAGCTTCCCCTCGGTGCGCGATGTGCGCCTGCCGCGCGGGGGCACCTGCCGCTATCACCTCGCGGTCAAGATCGACAAGGCGAGCCAGGGCGAGCCGAAGAACATCATCATGGGCGCCTTTGGCGGTCATTACGACATCAAGCAAGTTGTCGTGGTCGACATGGACGTGAATATCGACGACCCCAACGAGATCGAATGGGCGATCGCAACGCGCTTTCAGGCCGATCGCGATCTCGTCGTGGTCTCCGGTGCGCAGGGCTCGAAGCTCGATCCGTCGTCGGATGAGGGCATCAGCGCCAAAATGGGCATCGACGCCACCAAGCCGGTTGCAACCGAGCCGATGGAATTCAAGCGTATTCACGTCAAGGGCATTGAAAACGTCGATCTGGCGCGCGAACTTCAGGATGATTCCAAGGCCGCCTTTGCCAGGATCGTGACGGGCTGAGAGTTCAATAAAAACAACAAACGCTGGCTCAAGCCAGGAAGTCACAAGACGGGGAAATGAGATGGGATGGCCGCGCAATATGCGTTAGCGCGGACGTCCGGTTTTAGGAGAGATGATTATGTCGACGGCGTTGCGAATTGCGCACGGGGCGTTTGGCCGGGTTGCGCTTCTCGATATGGACTGGTCGCTGGTGCGCCATGCGCATCCGCATTGCCATGTGCTGTTGAAGGTCGAGGGCGCCGACACCCAATTTGTCGTCGGCGACAAGGTCTATCCGCTCACCAACCAGATGGCCGTGCTGGTCAATGGCTGGCAGCCGCACTCTTATGTTCACGATCCCGAGCGGCCACGCACGGTCATTCTCGCGCTTTACATCGAGCCGGAATGGCTGATGGCGTTCCGGCCGGGCTGGGCAGCGAGCGGCGCGCCCGGATTCTTCAGTCATCCGACCGGCGATGTATCGCCGCGCATTCGCGGCCTGGCGATGAACCTGGCGGCCGACATGATGGCGCGCCCGGACGCGCGCGGCGCGCATGAGGCTGCACTGTCCGACCTGATGATCGCGGTGATCGAGCGCTTCACACCGTGGCGCAGTTTCCCGGCCTCGATCCGGGAAATGAATGTCGCCTCCAGCGACTGGCGCATCCGCAAGATCGCGGCCTCGATGCGGACCGAGATGCGGCGCAGCGTTTCGCTCGATACCGTGGCCAAGGAAGCGGGCCTGTCGCGTTCGCATCTGTTTCGTTTATTCGAATCTTCCATCGGCGTGCCGCCAAAAGTTTATCAGAATGTCGTACGCATGGAGCAAGCTGTCGATGCGGTGCTCAATCGGCCGGCGAGCCTGCAGGACATCAGCCATGAGCTTGGCTTTGTCGAACCGGCGCACTTCACGCGGTTCTTCCGCAACCATGCCGGCGTTAGTCCGCGCGAGTTTCGCAACATCTCCCGTCTGGCGTGCTGATATTGCAGTGCACGCACCCGAAAATGAGACGGGATGGTAAGTTTTGAGATCGATTGATATGGCAGTCATGGGCGCCATCGCCGGATAATTTCTCCCGACGCATCGTAAAATGCGCGGGAGGATTTCAGGGATGGCGGAAGCCGCCAGCCACGCACTCGCCAGCAAAGACAAAGTGCCGGGCTCAGCTTCGGTCGGTCCTTGGGTCGGCCAATCGATTCCGCGCGTCGAAGATTCCTCGCTGCTGACCGGCCGTGGCCGCTTCATGGACGACATCGGCGTCCATCCCGGCACGCTGCATGCCGCGATCCTGCGCTCGCCGCACGCGCATGCGGACATCATCTCCATCGATACTGCTGCGGCAAAACGCGCCCAGGGCGTGGTCGCCGTGCTCGACGGCGCGGATATCAAGGCGCTGACGTCGAGCCTCGTGGTCGGCGTCAAGGCGCCGGTCGAGTGCTGGCCGATCGCAGTCGGGCGTGTGCGCTATGTCGGCGAGGCGGTCGCCGTCGTCGTCGCAACCGATCGCTATCTGGCCGAAGACGCGATTGATCTCATTGAAGTGCAATATCAGCCTCGGCCCGCGGTGGTCGATCCGCTCATGGCTATCAAGCCAGACGCGCCGGTGCTGCATGACGGCTTCAACGGCAACGTCGCCAGCGACCGGGTATTTCGTTACGGCGATCCCGAGCAGGCCTTTGCGTCGGCGGCGCATCGCATCAGCATCGACATTACGTATCCGCGCAATTCCTGCACGCCGATCGAGACCTATGGTCTGGTCGCCGACTACGATCCCGGCGAAGACGCTTACGATGTGCTGGCTAATTTCCAGGGACCCTTCAGCATTCATGCGGTGCTGTCGCGCGCGCTGAAAGTTCCCGGCAACCGGCTGCGGCTGCGCACGCCACCGGATTCCGGCGGCAGCTTTGGCGTCAAGCAGGGGATTTTTCCCTACATCGTCCTGATCGCCGCCGCTGCCCGCGCGGCGGGGCGTCCGGTGAAATGGATCGAAGACCGGCTCGAACATCTGACCGCCTCGGTGTCCGCGACCAACCGCGCGACGACGCTCAGTGCTGCCGTAACCGAAGACGGCCGCATTCTCGCGCTCGACTGGGACCAGGTCGAGGATTGCGGCGCGCATCTGCGCGCGCCTGAGCCGGCGACGCTCTATCGCATGCACGGCAATCTGAGCGGCGCATACGACATTCGCCATATGGCCGTGCGCAACCGTGTCGTCGTCACCAACAAGACGCCGACCGGATTGAACCGCGGCTTCGGCGGCCCGCAGGTCTACTTCGCGCTGGAGCGTCTGGTGCAGCGTATCGCGATCGAATTGAATCTCGATCCGCTCGACGTGATCACGCGCAATCTCGTGCCGGCCGATGCGTTTCCCTATCGCACCGCCAGCGGCGCGTTGCTCGATTCCGGAAACTATCAGGAGGCAATCCGGCGCGGCGTCGTCGAGGGCAAACTTGCTGAGTTGAAAGCGCGCCGGGATGCCGCGCGCACCGAGGGGCGCCTTTACGGAATCGGTTACACCGCGGTGGTCGAGCCCAGCGTGTCCAATATGGGCTACATCACGACGGTGCTGACCCCGGCGGAGCGACGGAAAGCGGGCCCGAAGAACGGCGCGCAGGCCACCGCGACCGTTGCGATCGATCCGGTCGGCAGCGTCAGCGTGCATGTCGCCTCGGTGCCGCAGGGGCAGGGCCATCGCACGGTGCTGTCACAGGTGGTCGCCGATGTCTTTGGGCTCACGCCCGGCGATGTCAGGGTCAATACCGAAATCGATACCGCGAAGGACGCGTGGTCGATTGCGTCAGGCAATTACGCCAGCCGCTTCGCGCCGGCTGTGGCCGGGACTGCCAAGCTGGCGGCTGAGCGCATCGCGGGTCGATTGGCGCGCGTCGCGGCGAGCCAGTTGAACACCGAAGCCGACGACATCATTTTCGCCGGCGGCCAGGTCCGGTCGAAACGCAATCCTGACAATAAAGTCTCGTTCTCGCGTGTCGCGGGCTTAAGCCACTGGTCGCCGGGTGCGTTGCCGGACGGCGTTGGGCAGACCATTCGCGAAACCGTGTTCTGGACGCCGCCGGAACTAACCCCGCCCGACGATGACGACCATATCAACTCGTCGCTCTGTCACGGTTTTATCTTTGACTTCTGCGGCGTCGAGGTCGATCGCACCACGTTACAAACGCGGATTGACCGCTACGTCACGATGCACGACTGCGGCACCATCCTGCACCCCGCGATGGTCGATGGCCAGATTCGCGGCGGCTTCGCGCAGGCGGTCGGCGCGGCGCTGTATGAAGAATACGCCTACGGGGCCGATGGCAGTTTTCTCACGGGTACGCTCGCTGACTATCTGCTGCCGACAGTCATAGAGACGCCGGAGCCGTTCATCATCCACATGCAGACGCCGTCACCGGTCACGCCTTTGGGCTCAAAGGGTGTCGGTGAGGGCAATTGTATGTCGACCCCGGTCTGCATCGCCAATGCCGTCACCGATGCGCTTGGCTTGAGAGACATTACGTTGCCGCTGGTGCCAGCGAAACTTGCCGACGCCGTGCATGGTGCCGAGCGCGTGGCACCGGCAGGCCGTGCGGGCGATGATATCCAGAAGCAGGGCGGCGACCGCAAGCTGCGCGGCGAGGGCGAAGCCAAGGTTGGCGCGCCGGCCGAACAGGTCTGGGCGATGCTGCTCGATCCCGAGACGTTGAAGGCCGTGATCCCCGGCTGTCACAGCGTCCAGAAAGTCTCTGACACGCATTTCCGCGCCGATGTGACCATCGGCATCGGCCCGGTCAAAGGGCTCTATCGCGCCAACGTGAAATTGTCGGACCTCGATCCGCCGCACGCCGTCACGCTCGGCGGCACGGCCGAGGGGGCGCTTGGATTCGGCGGTGGCGAAGGACGCATCACGCTGACGCCGACCGAAGGCGGCGGTACGTCGATCCATTACGTCTATGAGGCCGCGATCGGCGGCAAGGTCGCGAGCATCGGCGGCCGTCTGCTCGACGGCGCGACGCGGGTGATCATTGGGCAATTCTTTGCAGCGCTCGCACGCCAGGCCGGTGGCGGTTCCGCCGGATCAGGGCCGTCCCTGTTTGCGAAGCTGCGCGGTCTGTTCGGGGGGCAACGATGAAGCCCGCCGCATTTGATTATGTTAGGGCCGAGCATCTCGATGAAGCGCTCGACGCGCTCAAGAAGGATGGCGGCGACGCGCGCATTATCGCGGGCGGCCAATCGCTAATGGCGATGCTCAACATGCGCCTCGCGCGGCCCAAGACGCTGATCGACATCATGCGGCTGAAGGATCTGGCGCGGATCGAGCGCAAGGGAAGCTCGATCATGATCGGGGCCGGTGTGCGGCAGGCCGCGCTGCTGGCATGGCCTGATTTGCGTGCGAGCCTGCCGCTGGTCGCGCTGGCATTGCCGTGGACCGGTCATGTGCAGACCCGAAGCCGCGGAACCGTCTGCGGATCGATCGCGCATGCAGACCCCAGCGCCGAATTGCCGCTGATGCTGCAGGCGCTCGGCGGCGAGGTGCATCTGCGCAACGCCAAAAAGCGCCGGCGCGTCGCGGCGAAAGAATTCTTCGCGGGCATGATGGCGACGACGCGCGCCGATGACGAATTGATCGAAGCGGTATCGCTGCCGGTCATTGAGAAGCGCTGCGCATTTCGCGAAGTGGCGCGCCGCCATGGCGATTTCGCCATCGTCGCCTGCGCGGCCGTGGCGACGGACAATGGCGTTCGCCTTGCGGTTGGCGGCGTCGCGGACATGCCGGCGATCCGCGATTTGCCGCGTCTTGAGGGTAGCGCGCTGGATGATGCGCTGAATGCCTTTGCTTACGAGCTCGATGCCCGCGACGATGTCCATGCCACCGCGCGCTATCGCCGCGATCTCGTGCGGATGATCGGCCGCGATCTGGTGCGGGAGGTGCTGCAATGAGCCGATTGCAGGCCAAGCATCGCCACGATGTCCGCTTTACACTGAACGGCAAACCGTGCGCTGGCGAGGCCGAGCCGCGCCTGCTGCTGACGGATTTCCTGCGGCACAGGATCGGCGTGACCGGCACCCATGTCGGCTGCGAGCACGGCGTATGCGGCGCCTGCACTATCGATATCGACGGCCAGCCGGCGCGGGCGTGCCTGACGCTGGCGGTGCAGATCGACGGCTGCGAACTGCGCACCGTGGAAAGCCTTGCACCGGCGGCGGGCCGTCTTGGCGTGTTGCAGGCCGCGTTCAAGCGAAACCACGCGCTGCAATGTGGGTTTTGCACGGCCGGCATCCTGATGTCGCTGGATACGTTCCTGCGCGAACATCCGCAGCCGGACGAGGAGAAAATCCGCGATGTGTTGAGCGGACATTTGTGTCGTTGCACGGGTTATGCGCCGATCGTGCGCGCGGCGCTCGAGGCGGCGGCGGAATTAGCGGACCAAAACAGAGAGAAGACAGATGCTTGACCTTGGAACAAGCTTTGTTGCGAGCGTGGCGCGCGATCCTCACGCACTGGCAATCGTCGATGACGGCATTCGCCTGACCTATGGGCAATGGTACGCGCGGATATCGTCGCTGGTGGCGTCGTTCGACCGCATCGGCCTGAAACCGGGCGATCATCTCGCCACCATGCTGCAGAACTGCGAGGCGGCAGCGACGCTGCATTGGGCCTGCCAATTGGCCGGCATTGTCATCACTCCGGTCAACTGGCGCGCCAAGGCGGACGAACTGGATTACTGCCTTGAAGATTCCGAATCCTGTGCGCTCGTGTACCAGGATGTCTCCGCACAGGCGGTCGCCGAATCGAAACGGGCTTGCGCCTTGCCGCGCATCTTCGTCGGCAGCGGCGACGCGGGGGACGCCTTCCTGTTCGACCGCATGGTGGCCGAACTCGCGGCTGACGTGACACCCCGTGTTAGCGCCGAAGCATGGTCGATCATGCTCTATACGTCCGGCACCACGTCGCGGCCGAAAGGCGTGCCGCGGCGTCACCGCGCCGAACGCTCCGCGGGGATTGCGCATGTCGCGCAGAATTTATACCGGCGCGGCGAGCGCACCTTGGGCGTGATGCCGCTCTATCACACCATGGGGGTGCGTTCGCTGATCGCGATGTCGCTGATCGGCGGCACTTTTGTGTGCCTGCCGCGCTACGACACCAGCCGGGCGTTGGCGCTGATCGCGCGCGAAAAGGTTAGCAATCTCTATCTGGTGCCGACGCTCTATCATGATCTCGTGCACAATAAGGAATTCAAATCGACCGACGTATCGAGCGTGCGCAAGCTTGGTTTTGCCGGCGCGTCGATGACGGACGGGTTGCTGAAGACGCTGAACGAGGCGTTCCGGCCCGAACTGTTCGTCAACCATTACGGCAGTTCGGAAATCTACACGTTCACGATCGATCAGAATGCGCCCGCAAAACCCGGCTCAGCCGGCAAGGCCGGTATCAATCAGCAGATCAGGGTAGTCTGGCTCAACGCGCGGTCGGCGGCGGACGTGGCGTCTCCCAATGAGGAGGGCGAGATCATCGCGCTCCTGGCCGGCGACGAGTCCTTTGAAGGCTATTGGCGGCGGCCCGAGGCGAACGCCAAATCGCTGCGGGATGGCTGGTACTTCACCGGCGATACCGGTTTTGTCGATGCCGACGGCGACCTGTTCGTCACCGGCCGCGTCGACGACATGATCATTACCGGCGGCGAGAATGTTTCGCCGGTCGAGATCGAAAGCGCGCTGTCGCTGCACCCGGCAGTGCACGAAGTGGCCGTGGTCGGTCTCGCCGACGAAAAATGGGGCCAGATCGTCACGGCGTTTGTCAAGCGCAAGGGACCTGTCAGCGAACAGGATCTCGAATTGTTCTGCAGGACGTCGGGCCTCGCCAACTTCAAGCGCCCGCGGCGCTTTGTGTTTGTCGATGCCTTGCCAAAATCTCCGGTCGGAAAATTGCTGCGCCGCCTGCTTGTCGCCGGCGACTACCAGCGCGAAGACGCGCCGCCATCCAACGCGGCCTGACAACATACGTAACAAGAAAGGTAACGAATATGCCCGCTCCCTATAGTTTCGCAGATCAACGCCTCGCCAAGCTCGACGGTTTTCAGGTCGAAATCGATGAAGCGCATGAGCGCGCCGATATCATCCTCAACCGGCCGCCGTTCAACGTCGTCTCGATGCCGCAGCGCGATCAGTTGCGGCTGGTGTTCGAGACGCTGGATGAAGACGACCGCGTGCGCATCATCGTGGTCCGCTCGGTCGGCGAGCATTTCTCCAGCGGCGGCAATATCGGCGGCTTCATGGAAGCGACGCCTGAGAAGGTCTCCAAACTCGCCTGGAACATCGCCTCGCCGACACGCTGCGCCAAGCCGGTGATCGTCGCCAACCGCGGCTATTGCTTCGGGGTCGGTTTTGAACTGTCGCTGGCCTGCGATTTCCGCATCGCGTCGGAAACCACGCTGTATGCATTGCCGGAGCAGAAGCTCGGCCAGATCCCGGGATCGGGCGGCTCGGCGCGCCTGCAGAAGATGATCGGCATCACCCGCACCAAGGATATCGTGATGCGCTCGAAGCGCATTCCGGCCAAGCAGGCGTTCGATTGGGGCATTGCGACCGAGTGCGTGCCCGATGCCGAACTGGAGAAAGTCACCGACAAGCTGGTCGACGAACTGCGTACCTTCGCGCCGCTGGCGCAGCGCACCGCCAAGAAGCTGCTCAACGACACCGAAGACTCGACTTTGACGGTGGCGATCGAGTTGGAAGGCCATTGCTACAGCCGCCTGCGACAATCGGAAGACTTCAAGGAAGGTGTCGAAGCCTTTAACGCTAAGCGTCCACCGAAATTTATCGGGCGTTGAAAATTCATTTTGGGGCAAACAGGGAGGAATAAAATGACCATCGCGAATGTAGAGGGGACCGAGGCCGTCCCCGGCGCTGCAAGCAAGCAAATGAGGAATGCGATCATCGCGTCGGTGCTGGGATGGTCGCTCGATCTGTTCGATTTGTTTATTCTTCTCTACGTGGCCCCGGTCGTCGGCGCGCTGTTCTTTCCGTCCAACGTGCCGACGCTGTCGCTGGCGGCGGTCTACGCATCTTTCGCGGTGACGCTGTTGATGCGCCCGGTCGGCTCGGCGATCTTCGGTCACTATGCCGACGTGCATGGCCGCAAGAACGCGATGTTTGTCGCCATTGTCGGCGTCGGCATCAGCACCGCGGCGTTCGGCGTGCTGCCGACCATCGCGCAGGCCGGTGTCATCGCGCCGGTGATTTTCCTGCTCCTTCGTCTCGTTCAGGGCATCTTCGTCGGCGGCGTGGTCGCTTCGACCCACACCATCGGCACCGAATGGGCGGCGCCCAATCGTCGTGGCGCGATGTCGGGTCTGGTCGGGGGCGGCGGCGCCGGCATCGGCGCGTTGATGGCGTCGTTCGTCTTCCTGGTGATGTCATCGCTGTTTCCCGGCGATGCCTTCGCGGTGTGGGGATGGCGCTGCATGTTCTTCTCGGGGCTTTTGAGTTCGCTGCTCGGCTGGTTCATCTTCACCAATCTCGAGGAATCGCCGTTCTTCAAGGAGCAGCAGAAGCAGAAGGCCGCCGGTACCATCACGGCGACGCAGTCGCCGGTGAAGCTGCTGTTCTCAAACCGCTTTCGCGGCGTGCTGCTGCTCAATCTGCTGGTGACGTTCGGCGGTGGCGCGGGTTACTACCTGACATCAGGCTATCTGCCATCATTTCTTAAAGTCGTGAACGCGGTTCCCAACAGCACGTCGTCCCTGATCTTGATGGGCGCGAGTGTGGTGGCGCTGATATCCGCTGTTTTGATCGGCGGGCTCAGCGACATGATCGGCCGCAAGAAGACGTTTCTTGTGGTCGGCGTCTGCATGCTGATCCTGTTGCCGCTGTGCTATCTCGGCATGGCCAAAGCGACGGATACGACCTCCATCACGCTGTACGCGTTTGCGATCGCTTTCCTTGGCAATGCCGGTTACGCGCCGGTATTGATCTTTCTCAATGAGCGGTTTCCGACCGAAATCCGTGCCAGCGGCACCGGCCTGTCCTGGAATATCGGGTTCGCGCTGGGCGGCATGATGCCTACCTTCGTATCACTCGCGAGCGCCAGTCCGGCACAGATCCCGATGTCACTGTCGATTTTCATCGGCGTGATCTTCGTGATCTACCTGATCGGGGCGTTGCTGATCCCGGAGACCAAGGGAGATTTCCGCTGATGGCGGAGGCGGCGGCCGGGACAACGCGGTCGCCGCCGTCCTTTGACGAGATCATTATCGGCGGCGGGTCCGCCGGTTGCGTGATGGCCAATCGTCTGTCGGCGGATGGCCATCGCCGCGTGCTGCTGATCGAGGCCGGGCAGGATACGCCGCCGGGCGCGGAGCCGGCCGAAATTCTCGACAGCTATCCGATGCCGGTGTTCTTCGGCGATCGTTATGTCTGGCCCGGTCTGACCGCTTCCACGGGCAAGGACAGGGACGGGCAGATCCTGTCGCGCGCCTATGAACAGGGCCGCGTGCTTGGCGGCGGTTCCAGCATCAACGTGCAGTCGGCCAATCGCGGGCTGCCGCGCGATTATGACGAGTGGCGCGATCTCGGCGCAAAAGGCTGGGGCTGGGACGATGTGCTGCCGTATTTCCGCAAGCTGGAAACCGATCTCGATTTCGACGGGCCGCTGCACGGCAAGGATGGACCGGTTCCGATCCGGCGGGTGGCCAAACCACACTGGCCGCCGTTTGGAGCGGCGGTGGGCGAGGCCTTCGCAGCTAGCGGCATCCCGTTTCGGCAGGACCAGAACGCCGAATTCGAGGACGGAATCTTCCCGCCGGCTTTCTCCAACCGGAACGATCGCCGCGTTTCCGCTGCGATAGCCTATCTGGATCAGGCGACGCGCCGGCGCAGCAATCTGACTGTCTGGACCGGCACGAAGGTCGACGCGCTGGTGATGGATGGCCGCCGTGCCGACGGCGTTCGCGTCACGAGGGATGGGGAGAGCGTCCTGGTTCGTGCCCGGCGCGTCATCGTGACGGCGGGCGCCATTCTGTCGCCGGCGATCCTGATGCGGGCTGGTGTTGGGCCGGCCGCGGCGCTGCATGCGCTGGGAATCGAAGTCGCCATCGACCGGGCAGGCGTGGGCAACAATTTACGCGACCATCCCGCACTGACCTTCTGCCAGTTTCTGCCGCGCCCCCTGCGCCTGCCGATCGCGCAACGCCGGGCGAGTTTCGTCGCGATGCGCTATTCATCCGCCATCGAAGGCTGCGACCGCTCGGACATGTACATCACCGCGTCTGCCCGCGCCGGCTGGCACGCGCTCGGCGCACGGCTGGGGCTTTATTTTCTGTGGTGCAACCGGCCGTTTTCCGCCGGGCGGTTGTCGCTGCGGTCTTCCGACCCGCGCGACTATCCCGCGGTCGATCTCAATCTGCTGGACGATCCGCGCGATCTCGCCCGGATGATGGCGGCAACGCGAAAACTGTTCGCGCTCGCGGTTCATCCCGCGCTTAACGCGGCCGCCGGCGATTTCTTTCCAGCGTCATTCTCGCCGCGGATCAAGAAATTGAGCCAGTTCAATCGCGCCAACAGCTTGGCTGCTTCGGTGCTGGGCGCGATGCTTGATGTGCCGGCGGGGCTTCGTCACCTCGTGATCAAGCGCTTCCTGCTGAACGGGAAAGCGTTTGGCGATGTCGCGGCGGACGAAGGCAAGTTGGCGGATTTCGTGCGCCGCAATGCATTCGGTGTCTGGCACCCGACCGGCACTTGCCGGATGGGTGATCCTTCGGACTCTCACGCTGTGGTCGATCCCACCGGCCGGGTGATCGGCAGCGAGAATCTTTATGTGGCCGATGCCTCTGTGATGCCGCGCCTGCCTACGGCCAATACCAACATTCCGACCATCATGATCGCCGAGAAGATCAGCGACGCGTTGATAGCAACTGCGTGATTTTCTGGTTGCTCGACAGCACGTCGCTAAACCGCGACCACGTCTTGCCGTCGAACTTCAACGCTTGCGGGGAACTGTCGGCTTCGCCGAGGACTTGTCGCGCAACGGCGTCACATTCACGTCCGCGAGGTAGCGCTGCAGCGCAATGGCGCGGTCGCTGGAATCGACCAGGCGCTGGGCCATATCCAGCAATTGATGGAATTCCTTTGCCGACAGGCAGTCGAACTGGACGTCATTGACCATGGTCTGCGTAGGCGCCAGCCGCTCCAGCAATTCGGCGCCCCGCGCGGTGACCGTCAGGCTGAGCCGGCGCCGGTCGACGGGATGGGAAGCCTTCTCGATCAGGCCTTTGGCCATCAGCTTGTTGGTGACGGCGGTCACGAACGCCCCGCTCAGATACAGATGATCGGCGACCGCGCGGACGTGAACATCTCCCAGAGCGGCCAGATGCCGGATCGAAATCAGCGTCGTGTATTCAATGCCGGCCAGCCCGATGACGGCGGCGTGGCCTTCGCGAATGGTCTGATGGCGGGAAAAGAAGCCAAACAGGCTGTGGACTAGCCGCCGGAACTCCTGATCCGAGCCGTTCACGAGCATCTCGGGCCGGGAGATCGTGAGGGCAGCTTTGGGTGCCCCGCTCGCGGAAGGCTTTTTAGTCTTGTTATTTTTGGGCTGAGGCGTTGATTTGACCACGTCGTATCCGGGGCAGCATTGGATTCCATCTGCGACTAAACTGGCTACTTTGCTGCCCGTTTGCAATCGCTCTATCCCTTGCATCGAATCAAACGAGTCTAAAATGACGCCCTGCACAGGCAGGGATAAGCGTGCCTTGCTCTCAATGAGGGCCTGAATTCGGCCGTAAAACCACAGGAATCGTCAGATAGTGGTTTAAAATAGGGGTTTGCGCATTGGCGGGTGGCTTGATTCCCAATAGTGTGCGTGAGGCGAATCAAACCAAGAGGACGCAAAATGGCAGTACAGATGACGAAATCGCAACTGATCGAGAAGATCGCTGCGGAAAACGAAATCGCAAAGAAGGATGTAAAGGGTGTTCTGGAGACGCTGGCGACCGTCGGCTACAAGGAGCTGAAGAAGACCGGCATCTTCCTCGTTCCTGGTTTTGCCAAATTCGTCGTCATCAAGAAGCCCGCCACCAAGGCCCGTGCCGGCACCAATCCGTTCACCGGTGAGCCGATGACCTTCAAGGCCAAGCCGGCCCGCAAGATCGTCAGGGCACGGCCGGTCAAGGCAGCCAAAGACGCGGTTTAAGTTTAAAAGGCCCCTTCGGGGGCCTTTTTGCTTTTGGGCACATGTTGCTTTCTGCCCGTGGGAAAGGAAGTGGCTATGCCGGCCTACTATATCGGCGAGCACGTGATCACGAACGCGGCGGTGTTTGAAGACTACCTCGCGAAGGTGATGCCGATGATCGAGCGCTTCGGCGGGCGCTACCTGACCAGGCGCGGCAGCCATGAAGTCCTCGAAGGCGACTGGAAACCCAACCGGGTGGTGATCGTCGAATTTCCCGACAAGGCCTCGATCCGCAGGTGGTACGAGGCGCCCGAATACCAGCCGCTGATCGCGCTGCGCCAAAGTGCGGCGACGGATGTGATGATCATGCTGGATGGGGTGTGATCTCGACGTTCCAAATGTTGTTATCCTCGATATCGTCCCTGCGAACGCAGGGACGACATCCTGTAGGATGGGTGGAGCGAAGCGATACCCATCATTGCCGGAAGTGATGGGTTTCGCGAAGGGCTCAACCCATCCTACGGACTCTGCTCGCCAGATGAGGCGCCCATAAAGGCCTGAGGCGCTGCATCCGTATCGACAAAGATCGCCGGTACCAGACGTTTCCGATTGACGGTCAGCTCGAACACATCGAAGCGGTTGTAATAGCCGACGACGTCGTGAAACTGCTTGGGCTCGATACAGCGCTGCAAATCGAATTCGGCATAGGCGATGCCTTCTTCATCCTGCAACGCATCGCCGATTGTTTCGCCGGTGGGGTCGACAAAGAAGCTCGCGGCGCGTGGAGTGCGGTCGATCACCTCAGTCACCGAAGAATCGCGCGCAATCAAAAAGTCGCGCATCGCCTTATCCATATAGCCGGCGGTGACGATGCCGAACGCCTTCGCCTCGAACGAATGAGCGCTGGCGCGGATGCGGTTCGCCGCGACGTTATTGAAATTGCCGCCGGCATCGGGCCGTCGTGTCGGCCACATCGGCGGCCAGCTCGAGATATGGATCTGTTCCGCCTGCGCCATCAGCGCGTAACGCGCCAGCGGATTGGTGTTCTCGCCGCAAATCAGATTGCCGACACGCCCGACCGGCGTATCGACGACCTGAAGCCCGGCGCCATCGCCCGCGGCCCAGACCAGCTTTTCGTAGAAGGTCGGCACCAGCTTGCGGTGATGGTTGAGAATTTCGCCGGTGGGACCGATCAGGACGTTGCTGTTCCAGATCAGCCCGACGCTGGCCGGCGAGCTTTCGCTGATCCCCATCGAAATCGTGACGCCGAGCGTTTTGGCTTCGTCGCGCAGCAGCGCGATCTCTGGCCCCTGTAGTAAAACCGACTGCTCGGCCATCCGCACGAACAGGTCGTGGTTCTCGATCGGCGCCCACAGCGCCGCCCAGACCGGAAAGGCCGGGATGTAGGTCTCGGGGAAGGCGATCAGGCCCGCTCCGGCCTTCGCGGCTTCCCGGACGATCGAGATCGCTTTCGCGGTCGTGGCGGCCCGATCCAGAAAAATCGGCGCGGCATGCACGGCCGCTACTTTAACGGAGGAAGACATCGGCGAACCCTGAAGATTATCGATATGTTACACGTGTGCCTCGTGTTGTCTGATCGAGGCCGTCGAGACCAGATGCTTGTCGAGGCGTAATTCCGCGCGTGACATCCCCAAAGCGAGGCCAACGAGCTGCGGCAGATGCAGCACGGGCATGTCGAGCTTTCGGCCGATGTCGACTTCGATTTCCTTCTGGAAACTGTCGAGCACGGTGTGGCACAGCGGGCAGGGCGTCACCAAAGCCTGTGCGCCGTTGGTCTTGGCAGACTCGATGTGCTGCCCCGTCAGCTTGATCGCGATCCGCTCGTCATGCGCGGCGGTGTGGAAGCCGCAGCATTCGGTGCGGCCGGTATAGTCGATCGGCTTGCAGCCCAGCAATTCGGAGAGCTGTTCGAGCGAGCGGTTGTTGCGGGAGTCGATGAAACCGTATTTGCCGGGCGGCCGCGTGATGTGGCAGCCGTAAAACGCCGCGACCGAAAAGCCGTTGAGCGGGTTCACGATCAGCGTGCGCAGATGGTCCATGCCGACGTCTTCGAACAGCACCCACAGGAAATGCGTCACGCGCGTGGTGCCGTTGTAGTGCAAGCCTTCCGGCGCCAGCCGCTCATTGACCTGGCGCGCGATGTCCTCGTCTTCGAGAAAGCGCGCATTGGCGTCGATCAGATTGAGCGTGCAGGTGTTGCAGATCGTCATCAGCGGCAGCGCGTCGCGCTCCGCCAGCGCGAGAATCCTGACATTGAGCGCGAGGAAGCCGATGGGATCGACGGCCCTGATTTCGCGGGCGCCGGTGCAGGTGGCCGACTCGATTTCGGCAAGCTGGAGATCGAGTTTCGGCGCGACATTGCGCATCGCTTCGTTCAGCTCGGCGCAGGAGCTTTTGGCGGAACAGCCGGGGTAATAGGCGAATTTCATGATGGTCCTGTATCCCTTTGGCTGAGCAGACGTCGCGCCGCGGCGATCGCGCTGGTTCTTTTCTTGAACAGGGTCCGCAGCGGCTTGATCTTGCCGGCGATCAATAGTCGCAATGCGCGCGCCATGTTGTGAACGGCTTTGAGGCCCTGAACCCGCAGCACCAGTTCGGTCGGATCGATCTTGCCCCGCGAGGCGATGATCGAGGTGAAGGTCAGCGAATGTTTTGCGAGCTGTGGCCGTAGCGCCGCCGTCTTCGCCTTCAGCGGCTCGATCACGTGCGATACGATCGGAATTTTCGCCGGACAGGCTTCCTCGCATTTGTAACAGGAGACGCAGTTGAAGATTCCGGCGCGCTCCAGCGCGCTTGCCACTTTGTCCGGGTCGTTGCGGGAATCGAGCGCGGTCTGGGCAAGTTGGACCAATGGCGCCGGCCCTGCGAAATCCGTCAGATTGCCAAGGCCGATGACGGGACATGCCGAAAAGCACGCCATGCAGCTAATGCAGTCCAGCGCCTTGGAGGCGTGCTTCATCTCCTTGTGGGTCAGCGGCTCGGGAAAACCAACATAATCATGATCGCGCACCAGCCATGGCTCGAACGCCGCCACCCGCGCCTCATAGGGTGCACGGTCGACGACGAGATCGCGCACGACAGGCAGGTTGCGCAGCGGCTCCAGCGTCATCTCGGGCTCGACGCTTTCCCAGCAGGCGAGCACTTCGCGGCCGTTCATTCTGACGCCGCAGGTGCCGCACATTTTCGAGCCGCAGAACCAGCGATAGGCGAGATCGGGCGCGAGATTGTCCGCGACATAAATTAATGCATCGAGCACGCGCATCGATTGCTGGTAGGGAACCTCGAAACTGTCGAAGCGGATTTCTTCGCCGAGATCGCCACCGGCCCGGCGGATGCGCAGGCGAACCGGATCGCCGGCAGCGAGCCGGTGGTTGCGCGCGGTGAGACTGTCGAAATTCTCGGCCTTGCCGATGCTTCTGGCGTCCACGGGCTTGTTCATCACGGTATCGTTCATCACCAAGCCACCGACAGATTGTCGCGCCTGGCAAAGCCGGGCTCGAAAAACGGCGTTTCGTAGCGGGTTCGTTCAAACCGGAAGCCGTTGTCGGTCTTGATCATGATATTGGCGGCGAGCCAGGCGTCATTGTCGGTTTCCGGGAAATCCAGCCGCATGAAGGGGCCGCGGCTTTCGCGGCGTTCGATCGAGGAGTGAATGATCAGCTCGGCGGAATCGATCATGTTGTGGACGTCGATCGCATCGAGCCATTCATAATTCGCCGTGCGCGTCCCGCTGCGCAGGCTCATGGTCGGCAATAACGTGGTCCGGATATGGGCAAGATCTTCCAGCGCGCTGGAAAGGCTCGTCGCACTTTTTTCGACGCCGACCTTTTGCCACATCACGCTACGAATTTTGGTCTTGATCTCGGCGGGCGAGGGACCCTTCTGCCGCATTGCCAGCAGCGCTTCGAGGCGGTTTTGCTCGGCCGCGACTTCATCCTTTGGAAGTTCGCCGGGCTTGAGCTTGTCCCAGCCGGCCAAAATTCCATCGGCCACCGTCTTGCCGTCGAAGGTCGCGAGCGCAATCAGGCCGTTGCTATGGCCGCCGAGACCGCCGGCCACGTAAAGTCCGGCGACCGATGAGCGCATCGTGGTGTTGTCGACGAGAACGCCGCCTTGCCGGTAATGCGCAGAAACCGCGGTTTCCAATAGCCGCTTGTCGGGATCGATGCCGAGCTGATTGAAGGGTTTGCCATAGGTCGTGTAGGCGTCGACTTCTCCGGGGTCCATGTTGTCGAACCCGGCAAAGTAACCGCCATCGTAGCGCGCCTTGCCGGCGCGGACCTGTTTAACCAGCGCCTTGAGTTGCACGGTGTAGGGTCCGAATGCCAGGGGATCGTCAACCTGCTGGTTGAAGAATTCCTTGCCTTCGGCGTTCACCATCCGCGCCGAGGCTTCCGAGCCGAGTACGGGATTGGGATAGATCTGCATCCGCTGCCAGCTCGGCGGATGCGCGACGTCATTGGTGTGCCACCACTGCATTTCCAGATTGACCAGCGTCGCACCAGCCCGCCACGCCATCGCGAGGCCGTCGCCGGACATTTCGCGGGTGCCGGTCGAGCGGGTGTGCAGCCGGTCGGCATATCCGGTTGCGAGGATCACGGCGCGGCCGAGCAAGGCGATGTGTTCGCCGCTCATGCAGTCGATCGCGAACACGCCGCACACGCTGCCGTCTTCGCGTTTCAAAAGACGCGTGACGACGGTCTCTTCGATGCGCTGGATGCCGGCCCTCATCACCTGCTTGCGGCGCAGGTCCATGAAAGGCACGCCGGAATTACCCTGCACGTTGGCGGCGACGCTGCGCACCGCGCCGGGGCTGGTGACGACATTGCCTTCGTCATCCCTGCGGAAATACAACCCGGCCTCTTCAAGCTCGGGGTAGTAAACCTTCTCGATCCATTGCCCGCATCGGCGCGCCCAGTTCTGATCGATCAGGAACTGGTTGTGATATTTGACGAGATATTCGGCGGTGTTGCGCGCCTGCTCCGGCGTATTGCCAAGCAGGGCGCCGCCGAGCACGAGATTGCCGGCAAAGATCGAGGCGCCGCTTTTGCCGACCAGGCCCTTGCAGACGATGATCGATTTGATTTGCTTCTTCGACAGTTCCAGCGCGGCGTAACAGCCGGCCGCGCCGCCGCCGACGATCACGACATCCGTGGTCAGGATCCGCATGTGTCAGTCATCCCGTTCACGGAATAAGGCCTGTGTCTAAAGGGGTTTTCAAGCGTGGTGCACGCACCGCGAAACCTTGCGGCAACCTAGTATGGCCTCGTATAGTCGGCACTAGGGGTTTTTGCACAGGCAGGTGCTTATCTGGGATGTGTTTGGACCCGGATGAGGCGGAAGGAACGGGATGGCGGAGCGGCCGAAACTGGCGTGGGACGATCTTCGGGTCGTGCTGGAAGTGGCGCGCCAGGGCAGCATCTATGGCGCGGCGAAGGTCCTGAAAGTCGATCATTCGACCGTGACCCGCCGCGTCGCGCATGTCGAACTGATGCTCGAGCGCCGGCTGTTCGACCGCTCCAGCCGCGGCATCCGGGCGCGGCCGGACACCGAGGAACTGCTCAAGCATATCCAGATGATGGAAGTCCATGCGGCCGCGATGCATGAGGCCATCGGGCTCGGCACCGAAAACCGCACCCGAACCGTGCGCGTGGCGACCATGGAGGGCCTGTCGAGCGGCTATCTTGCCCGCCGGGTCGAGGAGATGACGCTCGGCGACCCCTCGCTGCGGATCGAACTGTTCAGCAATCCCCATATCGTGGACCTCCTGAAAAAGGAGACCGATATCTTTCTTAGCTTTTTCGATCCCGGGATCGCGGGCCTCGTCAGTGAACAGATCGGCGAGATCGCGATCTATCTCTATGGCTCCGAACCCTACCGTCTCAAGCACGGCCTGCCGCAATCGCGCGATGAACTCGCCGCGCATCGTTACGTCGGCTATATCCCCGAGATGATCTCGATCGACTCGGTGCGGTGGCTGGAAGAGATCGTGCCGGAACCGAATGTGACGTTCTGCAGCAACAGCGTGATTGCCCAGCGAAGCGCGGCCGTGGCGGGGACGGGACTTGTTGTGCTGCCGGCTTTCGTCGGCGACGAAAGCCCGGCACTGTTTCGCATTATGCCGGAGGATATCCGCATCCTGCGGCCGGTGTGGATGTCGGTCGGGCTTGAGCAGCATCTGCTCAAGACCATCAAGCAGACCGCCAAGGCGATTGCGCGTATCTTTGAAGCCGACCGCGAATTCCTGCTCGGTGGCGCTGACTCGCCTGATGTGCGCTTGCTCCGCGCCCACGCGCTGACGAGGCCTAGCTAAAGCGTTAGGTTTTTGGTTGAATCGGCCTGTCAACGGGTTCACTCACCTCTCCCCTTGTGGGAGAGGTCGAAATTCGCGCGCAGCGGGAATTTCGGGTGAGGGGTTACGGACTATCGATAGACC
>NZ_JAAVUY010000007.1 GCF_018449695.1 Bradyrhizobium sp. dw_411 | reverse complement strand
CGATCACCGGCTCGAGCGGAGCGAACGCTGCCACGATCGCCGCCGGCAAGATCACGCTGCACACCGGCACCGCGGCCGATCTGAGCATCACCAGTTCCAACAACGCCGCACTTGGTGCGCTCGGTCTCGGCACCGGGGTTACCCAGGCTCGGACACCCGGTACCGGCGGTCTCTCCGGCGAAACCCTGACCATCGGCGCCACCAACAGCAGTTCGACGGCGACCGCGATTACCTTCGGAACCGGCACCGGCCAGATCTCGACGCTCAACGGGCTCAATGCCGCGCTGGCCTCGAACGATCTGCAGGCCACGCTCGATGCCTCCACCGGCAAGATCAACATCGTGACCACCAACAATGCGGCTTCGTCGACGATCAAAGCGCTCAGCGGTACGGCGACGGTATCCGGCTCGGCGTTCGCCAATGCGGCCGCCGGCGGTTCGGCTCCCGTGCTCGATCCGAACTCGCAGGCGACCCGCGCCAGCCTGGTCACGCAGTACAATAACGTGCTGCAGCAGATCAACACGACCTCTCAGGACTCGTCCTTCAACGGCGTCAACCTGCTGAGCGGCGATACGCTGAACCTGACGTTCGATGAAACCGGCGCTTCCAAGCTGGCGATTGCCGGCGTCACCTTCAACGATGCCGGCCTCGGTCTTTCGAGCCTGACCTCCGGCACCGACTTCCTGGACAACAACTCGGCCAACACGGCTTTGACCGAGTTGACCAAGGCTTCGACTACGCTCCGCACGGAAGCAACCTCACTGGGTTCGAACCTGTCGATCGTGCAGATCCGCCAGGACTTCAACAAGAACCTGATCGACGTGCTGCAGACCGGTTCGTCGAACCTGACGCTGGCCGACACCAACGAGGAAGCGGCCAACAGCCAGGCGCTGTCGACCCGCCAGTCGATCGCGGTCTCCGCGCTGTCGCTCGCCAACCAGTCGCAGCAGAGCGTGCTTCAGCTCCTGCGCTGATCGAAACAGCAAACCAAAAGACGGAAACGGCGGGGGAAACCCCGCCGTTTTTGCGTTTGGCACCTCGAAAAACCCGAGATCAGGCCGAACGGTTCGTGCTAAATGCAGCAATTGGCGGACAGACCCACTTGGCAAGCCATTTAGCCATTGCAGGAACTTGGCGGAATTTGAGCGGAACATGCGCGGAACGGTTCGAAAAATCTCACTGCCGCGCCGGTTCCTCGCCGACCTCATGCACGCCTCGATCAGCGTGCCGTTCGTCTCATTGCGGCGAACCCTTCATATCCGGCAATTGATCGAAGCCCGGGAAATGATGGCGCAGCCGCCCGGCTTTGCGGCGATCTTCGTCAAGGCGTTCTGCCTGGTGGCGAAAGAAGAGCCCGTGCTGCGCACGCTGTACGCCAAATGGCCGTGGCCGCATTTTTATGAACTGCCGCGCAGCGTCGCCGCGGTCGCAATCGCGCGCGTCGAGGACGGCGAGGATTGCGTACTGCCGCAGAAAGTCACGGCGGCGGAGGAGTTGCCGCTGACCGAGGTCGATGCGCTGATCCGGCATGCAAAGGACGCTCCGGTCAACGAGGTGCCGGCGTTCCGGAAGATTCTGATGACAACGAGGTTCCCGTTGCCGCTGCGCCGCCTGATCTGGCTGATCGGCACCAATTTCGGACGTCAGCACGCCAATTATTTCGGCAATGTCGCGGTGACGTCGGTCGCCGCTTACGGGGCCGGCGAGCTTCATGCCTTAAGTCCCGGCCCCTATATCCTTAGTTATGGTGTGGTGGGGTCGGATCAGGGCATTGATGTCGTGATCCGCTGGGACCATCGCGTTACCGACGCGGCCTTGATCGCCAAGGCCCTGACCCGGCTGGAACAGGTGCTGAACACCGAAATAGCAGCCGAGTTGCGTGCCCAAAGGCTCCAGAGCGAGCCACAACCGGTCCGGGCGGTCGCAACCTGACGGCTTTCCCCTGGGCCGTCATTCCGGGGCGATGCGACAGTATCGAACCTCAGATGCACAATTGTGCATCGGGGAATCTCGAGATTCCGGGCCTGGTCCTGCGGACCATCCCGGAATGACGGCATAGCACCCAAAAACCATGGTCTAATCGTTTGACAGAACGGCGGTTTCTCCCTAGAAACCGCCTGCTCGCGGGCCGTTTTCGGCCCGCGATGCGTTTCGCGACCCGTGGTCTGCTCCTTATGCTTTAGGGATTGGACCTGTCGGCACCGGGAAATTCCCGATGCACAGGAGGGCGCGTCTCCTCAAAACTCAAACTTTGCAAAGAGGACGCGATGACTAAGCGCAGTGAGGCGAAATACAAGATCGATCGCCGTATGGGCCAGAATATCTGGGGCCGCCCGAAGAGCCCCGTGAACAAGCGAGAATACGGCCCCGGCCAGCATGGCCAGCGCCGCAAAGGCAAGCTCTCCGACTTCGGCGTCCAGTTGCGCGCCAAGCAGAAGCTGAAGGGCTATTACGCCAACATCAGCGAGCGCCAGTTTCACGGCATTTATGTCGAAGCCGGCCGGATGAAGGGCGACACCGGTGAAAACCTGATCGGCCTGCTCGAGCGCCGCCTCGACACCGTGATCTATCGCGCCAAGTTCGTGGCCACCATGTTCGCCGCGCGCCAGTTCATCAATCACGGCCACGTCAAGGTGAATGGCCGCCGCGTCAACATCTCGAGCTTCAAGCTCAAGATCGGCGATGTGGTCGAGGTCAAGGAATCCTCCAAGCAGCTCGCCGTTGTGCTGGAATCCAGCCAGCTCACCGAGCGCGACGTGCCCGACTTCCTCGAGGTCGATCACTCCAAGATGACCGCGAAGTTCAACCGCGTCCCGCATCTGTCCGACGTGCCGTTCGCCGTGCAGATGGAGCCGCATCTGATCGTCGAATTCTATTCGCGCTAATCGGTACCTTCGCCGTATCCCGAGATCGAAGGCCCCGGTTTTGCCGGGGCCTTTTTCTTGGGTAAGATTAGATGTCATTCCGGGGCGCGTCGAAGACGCGAACCCGGAATGACGAAGCCAGCTCAGAGACCTCGCCATGTACACCCCTGCCCCGCGTGACCCCAAGGCCATTCCGGTCCGCATCAATCTGCTGTCGGATACCCAGACCCGCCCGACACCCGGCATGCGCGAAGCGATGGCGCGCGCCGAAGTCGGCGACGAGCAGATCGGCGACGATCCTTCGGTCAATGTTCTGTGCGAACGCGTGGCCGCTTTGCTGGGCAAGGAAGCCGCGGTGTTCCTGCCATCCGGCACCATGTGCAACGTCACTGCGACGCTGGTGCATTGCCGGCCCGGCGATGAAATTCTCGCGCATGGATCCGCGCATATCATCGCCCGCGAAGGCGGCGCCCACGCCGCACTCGGCGGTTTCCAGATCACGGCGTTGCCGGGCGCCGACGGCAAATTCACGCCCGATACGTTTCGCTCAGCCCTTCATCCGCGCACCCGTTATCAGCCGCCGCAAACCGTGATCAGCGTCGAGCAGACCGCCAATATCGGCGGCGGCACGATCTGGAACAAAGCCGATCTTGATGCGATCGTGCAGATCGCGAAATCAAACGGGCTCGCTACCCATATGGACGGCGCGCGGCTGCTGAACGCCTGCGTCGCGACCGGCATCAGCGCCAGCGACATGGCGTCGGGCTGGGATTCCGCCTGGATCGATTTTTCGAAAGGGCTCGGCGCGCCCGTCGGCGCAGTCATCGCGGGTTCGCGCGATTTCATCGACGAGGTCTGGCGCTGGAAGCAGCGCCTTGGCGGCTCGATGCGCCAGGCCGGCATTTGCGCCGCCGCCTGTACCTATGCGCTCGACCATCACGTCGACCGGCTCGCGGATGACCACAGCAACGCCCGGGCGCTGGCGCGGGGGCTGTCGCAGATCGCCGGCATCGACGTGCAGCAACCCGAAACCAATCTGGTGTTCTTCAAGCCCGATGGCGCAGGCATCAGCGGCGACGACCTGGTCGCGCGCTTGCGTCCGCACGGCGTATTGCTCGCAATGATGGACGGCCGCATCAGGGCCTGCACCCATCTCGATGTCACCGCCGAGATGATCGAGGAGACGGTCGGGCTGGTGCGGGAGATTGCGCGGGGAGCGTAAGACGCCATCTTCCCTTAGCAATCGCCGGCATCCGTCGTCAGCCGCAATGCCGCGAGCAGCGACGTGAAGCCCATCGTGAACAGCAACACTACGACCGCGCTCTCGCGCAGATCCTGAATACGCCAGATGTGGTTGGCAGCGTCGGCGACTTCGCCGCTCTGGCCGATGATCCATGGCGTCACATGGGTAAGACCGGAAGCAAGATAGAGCAGGATCGCCACCAGCCGGAGCTTGCGACTTTGCTCTGTCGTCGCTTCTGACGCAGTTCGCGGGCGGCCGAGATAGATCGCAAAAGCCTGATAGAACAGCCACGAGGTCAAGAGCCAACCCAGGTAGTTCGACAAGGGAACGCCGAAATGCGCGCCGCCATTATGCCATATCCAGGCTTTTGAAATGGTCGCCTCGGGCGGGTCCATCACCACATCCCACTGCGTCATCACGAATGCGGCGACGATGGGCAACGCGACGCGTGCGATATTCCCGTTCAAGCGCCGGTCCGCGCCACCGAGCAACGTTCCCGCCACGATCCACGAAATATATCCCATGCCGAACCACAACGGGCCGACAATGACCGGGATGGCTCCGACATGGATCAGATTCGATCCAACCTCAAAATGATAATGGCCGAACGGAAACCCGGTCGCAGCGCCGACGTTCTCCATCGCGAATGTGATGACGAGACAAATCGCCAATAAAGCCAGCGCATCCTTCCAGCCATAGAACAAGGCTGCATGCGTGCAGGCAATCGCAATTCCAATCGCCGCCAGACCTTGCGCAAAAGGTGTGGGATTCCAGGAGAAACCGACGACCAGCGCGAGATAGATCGCAAGCGCGATCCAGCCGGCCGCGTCAAGCGGCGAAAAAGAACGCCCGCCGCTCATTTGTCGAGCGCCTGATAGATCAGCGTCTTCAATTCAACCTCTATCCGACTAAGCTGCGACGGCGCCTGCATCATGAGGACAGCGAACATGTCGTCCTTTGGATCGATAAAGAAGAAGGTACCGCCGACGCCGTTCCAGCGATATTCGCCTGCCGGCAACAACGCATTTGGCAATTATGCGGTTCGCACCGCAAAGCCGAGACCGAAGCGGCTGCCACCGCCCGGAAAGTAGAAATAGTCGCGGGCGATTTTCGTCTCTGGCCCGATATGGTCCGACGTCATCAAGGCAACGGTCTCAGGCTTGAGATAATTCCGGCCATCCAGCGTACCGCCGTTCAACAGCATCTGCGCGAAGCGCGCATAATCGCCAATGGTGCCGACCATGCCTGCCCCGCCGGATTCCCAGCGCCGCGGGATGGTCGGATCGCTGATCAGCCCCGCCACCCGGCGCGCGAACCGCTCGGTCGGCAAAGGCTCCGCAATCAAAGGCCGCTTCGCGGGATCGGCGACGTAGAAAGCCGTCTCGGTCATATCAAGCGGATCGAGCAACCGTTGCTTTTCGAAGGCGAACAGCGACTGCCCCGAGACCACCTCGATGACCCGGCCGAGAACATCGGTGGAATGACCGTAATCCCACAGCGTTCCCGGTTGCTCGGCGAGCGGTAGTTTCGCGAGGCGTTCGACGAACAAGGCATTGTCGGGATCGCCTTCGAACAAATCCGAATTCGCATAACGTTTCCGCGCCGCGTTATCGCCGTAGAAGCCGTAAGTGAGACCCGAGGTATGGCGCAGCAGGTCCTCGATCGTGATCGGTCGATCGAGCGGCTCGAGCACCAGCACCGGCTTGCCGTTGGCATCGACCTTGTCGACACCGACCCTCACGTCCGCAAAAGCGGGAATGTATCTCGATACGGGATCGCCAAGCGCAAGCTTGCCGTCGTCGACCAGCATCATGGCCGCGACTGACGTGACCGGCTTCGACATCGAATACAAACGAAAGATCGTGTCCGCGCTCATTGGAATCTTGTTTTCGACATCACGCATGCCGAAATTCTCGAAATAGACGGGACGACTGTGTTGCTGGATCAGCAGAACCGCACCGGGGATTTTCCCGGTCGTGATCTCGTTGCGGAGGTAGTCGCCGACCCGCGCCAAACCTTCGCGCGAGAAGCTGGCCCGCCCCGGCGACAGTGATTCCGCGCGACCGGCACTTGGCCCTCCAGCCGAGAGCGCCGCCAACAGAAGCGCGAACCCCGCGGTGGCGTAGCGGTGCGCCGCGCCGTCAATTCTCCATTGCATCATAGATCAGTTTCTTCACACCGGCCTGGATGCGCCCGCGCTCCGTGGGCGTCTGCTCCATCAATACAAAAAACATATCCTGCTTGCGATCGATCACGAAATAGCACCCGCTGGCGCCATCCCATTTCAGTTCGCCGAGCGAACCCGGCGGCGGCGGCTTGGCCGTGCCAGGATCGGTGCGCACGCCGAACCCGAGCCCATAACCGAAGCCGTCACCGGGAAAATAAAAAAACGCGTGCCCCACGCCGGTGCCTGGCCCGATGTGATCCGACGTCATCAACGCGAACGCCTTCGGGCTGAGATATTGCCTGCCATCGAGGCTGCCGCCGTTGAGCAGCATCTGCGAAAAACGCGCATAATCCGCTGCGGTCGAGATCATGCCACCACCGCCGGACTCCCATTTCTTGGGAGTTTCCGGGTTGTCGTCAAAGCCGACTCTGAACGCGCGATCAGCGGGCATCGGCTGCGCGATCAGTTTGAATTTGGCGGGATCGGCCACGAAAAACCCGGTGTCGGTCATACCAAGCGGCACGAACAGATTGTCCTGCTCGAAATGCAACAGCGATTTCCCCGATACGACCTCGATAATGCGGCCGAGAATGTCGGTCGAATGGCCATAGTCCCACGCCGTGCCGGGCTGGATCGCCAGTGGAAGCCGGGCGATGCGTTCGGCGAATTCGGCATTGTCGAAATCGCCATCGTAGATTTTGGCGGCGCGGTAAAGATGCCTGACCATGCCGTCGCCATAGAAGCCGTAGGTGATACCGGATGTCTGCGTCATCAGGTCGTGGATGGTGATCGGCCGGGTCGGCGGCACCAGCTCGAGCACCTTTGCGCTGTCAGCGGCTTTCTTTTCGACGCCGACCTTGACCGCGGCAAACGACGGAATGTACTTGCCAACGGGATCGTCGAGCTTCAGCTTTCCCGCATCGATCAGCATCATCGCCGCGACTGACGTGATGGGCTTGCTCATCGAATACAGACGGAAGATGGTGTCGTCGGTCATCGGTAGACCGGTTGCGACATCGCGCACGCCGATGAGTTCATGATATACCGGCTTGCCGTGCTGCTGGATCAGCAGAACCGCGCCGGGGATCTTGCCGTTCGCAACTTCGTCGCGAAGAAAATCCCCGACGCGCTGCAGTTTTTGCGGATTGAAATGCGCTCCGGCGGGAAGATCGAAACCACCTTCAGCCACGGCGGGCGATATCGCCGCGACCATCACCAGCGCGCCCGAGATCAGCGACCGCATGGCGTGTCGTGAGGTCATACCCGCTCCCTGCCCGCTGCCCGGAATTCTTAAGGGGCGAGTTTAGCGGCGGGCTTAATCCGCACAAGGGTTGCCGAACCCAGCCAGCGACTGTGCGTGCAGCCGGGCGCTGTCGCTCGAAAAGCAGCAGAAGATCACCAGTCGCAGCGATGGCGCGGTGGCCAGTGCCTCGACCGTGGTCGTCACTGCGATGCGCGCCGCTCGATCGGCGGGGAAACGATAGACGCCGGTGGAAATGGCAGGAAAGGCCACGGACACAAGGTGGTGGATCTGGCAAAGTTCGACGGCGCGCCGATAACACGACGCCAGCGCTTCATCTTCGTGCTGGTTTCCGCCGTTCCAGACCGGACCCACGGCATGAACAACATGCCGTGCCGGCAACCGGTAACCTCGGGTGATTTTGGCGTCGCCGGTCGCGCAGCCATGAAGGGTGCGACATTCCGCCAGCAGCTCCGGCCCGGCCGCGCGATGGATCGCGCCATCCACGCCGCCGCCGCCAAGCAGAGAATTATTTGCAGCGTTGACGATCGCGTCAACGCTGAGCGTTGTAATATCGGCGACAGTGACTTCGAGCCGCGCCGGGCCGATCTGGCGCGTGCTCAGGCTCAGGCCGTGGCGGGCGCGCTGAGGGTGACGCCCTTGTCAGCCAAAAGCTGCTGCAGTTCACCGGCCTGGAACATCTCGCGGATGATGTCGCAGCCGCCGACGAATTCGCCCTTCACATAGAGCTGGGGAATGGTCGGCCAGTTCGAGTAGGTCTTGATGCCGTTACGCAGGTCAGCGGACTCCAGAACATTGAGACCCTTGTAGCCGACGCCGACGTGATCGAGAATCTGGACCACCTGTCCGGAAAAACCGCACTGCGGAAACTGCGGCGTCCCCTTCATGAACAGCACGACGTCGTTCGACTTCACTTCATTGTCGATGAATTGCTCGATGCTCATATTCGCTTCCTTTTGGGCACTGCCCCTGTGGCATAACCTCTCGGGCCGGCATCAACCGTCAAACCCGACACTGACCATATATGTACTCCAAACCATTGTGCACCCAAAGTAAAATGGCGGGGAGCTGGCATGCACAGGTCTGGCGGGCCACGCCCGCCCGGTCCCACGGGCATACTCTCGTATACCCCCAAACATACCTCCGGAGAGGCTTTTATAACGAACGGAAGCCCCTATGTAGGACAGGCTGTTCTTGGGGAACCGGTCCGCCGGACTAACGTTCTCTTCGCGAACCGGAGACACCAGTGACGAAATCAGCATCCGCCGCTGCGGCCGCCCTTGCGACCCCCAGCCCGTCATTATTCTCTGGTTCCGGCAGCCCCGCCCAGGTTTTGGCGGAAGCCTTTCTGACTGTCCGGGACGAGACCGAGCGCCGCGCGGCCCCCCTGAGCCCTGAGGATCAGCTCATCCAGTCGATGCCGGATGCGAGCCCGGCGAAATGGCATCGCGCCCATACCACATGGTTCTTCGAGCAATTCCTGCTTGGCGAACATGCTGGGGGATACAAGCCCTTTCATCCCGACTATGCCTTCCTGTTCAATTCCTACTATGTCAGCGCCGGGCCCCGGCACGCCCGTCACCAGCGCGGCCATCTGACCCGGCCGAGCGCCGACGAGATCACCGCCTATCGCCGGCATGTCGATGCCGCCGTGGTGAAGTTCTTTCACGAGGCAGACGGCGACACACTGACCGCAATCGCGCCGCTGGTGGAAGTCGGCCTCAATCACGAGCAGCAGCATCAGGAATTGATGCTGACCGATATCCTGCATGCATTTGCGCAAAACCCGATTCCGCCGGCCTACGATTCGCAGTGGACATTTCCGGCTGCAGCGCCCGCCGGCGGGCAAGCACCGGGCGAAGACTGGGTGACGCTGACCGAAGGCATCCACAGCATCGGGCATGCCGAAGACACGTTTCACTTCGACAATGAAAAGCCCGCCCACCGCGCGCTGGTGGGTCCGGTGCGGCTGGCACGCAACCTCGTCACCAATGCGCAGTGGCTCGCCTTCATGGCGGACGGCGGCTACACGACGCCGACGCTATGGCTGATGGACGGGTTTGCCGCCGCCACCAACGCGGGATGGCAGGCCCCCGGCCACTGGCGGCAGGTCGATGGCGAATGGCACATCATGACGCTCGGCGGATTGCAGCCCGTGAATCCCACGGCACCGGTCTGTCACGTCAGCTATTACGAGGCCGACGCGTTTGCGCGCTGGAGCGGCAAACATCTGCCGACCGAAATGGAATGGGAAGTCGCCGCCCGCGCCGGCCAGCTCAACGACGCTTTCGGGATCGTGTGGCAGTGGACGCGCAGCGCCTACGCAGCCTACCCCGGCTACCGGGCCATCGAGGGCGCGCTCGGCGAATACAACGGCAAATTCATGGTCAATCAGCTGGTGCTGCGCGGCTCATCGCTTGCAACCCCCAGCGGACACAGCCGTATCACCTACCGAAACTTCTTTTACCCGCACCACCGCTGGCAATTCACGGGACTGCGTCTTGCCGACTATGCCGGCTGATACTTTGCGAATTCAAACCGCGCCACAGAGCGCGTTCGGGAGATTGTCATGAATATGCACGCTGCCACCCTGGCGAAAGCGCATCCTCTCGACCAGGAAACCTCAGCCTTTGGCCGCGACGTGATCGGCGATCTGTCGCAGCATCCCAAACGGCTGTCTCCGAAATATTTCTATGATGCCACGGGTTCGGAGCTGTTCGAACAGATCACCGTGCTGCCGGAATATTATCCGACCCGCACCGAGCTGACGATCCTGCGCGACCGCGGCCGCGCGATCTCGGCCATTATCCCCAAGAAAGCCGCGCTGGTGGAATTCGGCGCCGGCGCGACCACCAAGGTGCGGCTATTGCTGAACCAATGCGCGTTCGGCGCCTATGTGCCCGTGGACATTTCCGGCGACTTCCTGACCGCGCAGGCCGATGCTTTGCGCGCGGATTTCCCCAGCCTCGCGGTTTACCCGGTCACGGCCGACTTCACCGCGCCGTTCGAACTGCCGCAAGCCGTCCGCGCGATGCCGAAGGTCGGGTTTTTCCCGGGGTCGACGCTCGGAAATTTCGAGCCACATGAGGCCTGCGCCTTCCTGCGCAGCGCCCGCGACATTCTGGGCGACGGCGCGCGGATGGTGATCGGCGTCGATCTCGAGAAAGACGAGCGCGTGCTGTACGATGCCTATAACGATGCCGCCGGAGTCACCGCGCGCTTCAATCTCAATGTGCTCCATCGCATCAACCGCGAACTGGGCGGGGATTTCGACGTCGGCGCGTTCACCCATCGGGCGATCTACAATCGCGAGCGCCATCGCATCGAAATGCACCTGATCAGCCGCAAGGCGCTGACCGCACGGGTGCTGGGCAAGAATTTCTCATTCCGCGCCGGCGAGAGCATCCATACCGAGAGCAGCTACAAATACAGCCTCGATCGCTTCAATGCGCTGGCGCGCGGTTCAGGCTGGACACCGCTGGAATCCTGGACCGACGCGGCCGGAATGTTCTCGGTTCACGCGCTGGTGGCCTCGGACTGAGGCTTTTCAGACAGCGCTTCCCCGTGCGATTTGGCCGGGGATCGCAGCGAGACCGTTTCCCACACCGCGACGACAATCATGATTGCCGTCGTAACGATCGACAGCAGCAGCGGCGACATGTCGCTGGCGAACCAGGCCGATCCGCATAGCGCCAGGATGCCGATGCCATGCGAGAGCTGCAGCCAGCCGCGAATGGTGTGCTTGAACAGGATGGTTCCGATCAGAAACACCAGCGGGCCACCGATCGAACTCAGCACCGTCTTGAGATCGGAGTGATCGGCCGGGTGCGTCAGCACGAGTTCGTCGGCTACCGCCGACAGAATGATCCCGGCCACGATCGGCAGATGCAGATAAGTATAGGCCAGCCGCGCCAGCCGCCCGGGCTCGTCTGATTTGGAAATCAGTTCGGAGCCGGCTTCGGCCCCCTTGTGGAAATAGATCCACCACATCGCCAATGAGCCGATGAACGACGACAGAAAGGCGGTCACGGTGGCGCTGGTCCAGGTCAGATCGGCAAAGGTAGCGCCTGTCACGACGATGGATTCGCCAAGCGCGATGATGATGAAGCCGGCACTGCGTTCGGCCATATGGCTGCCGTCGACATGCCAGTCCGTGACCGACGACGCGCCGTATTTCGGGATCCAGAACCGCAGCGCCGGCGAGATATATTCGACGCCGAGCGCGACGGCCCAAAGCACGAGCCGCTGGTTTCCTTCCGAAAAACCGCCCGCGATCCAGAACAACGCCGAGACCGATAGCCAGACCAGGACACGCAACGCGTTGGCGCGCGCCGAAACTCTGGTCCGCGGCGTCATCAAGAACCAGAAACTGGTCCGGCCGACCTGCATCCCGGCATAGGCGAGCGCAAACCACAATCCGCGGCTTTCGAACGCCGCCGGGATCGACGTGGACAGCACAAGGCCGCCCAGCATCAGCAGAAACAGCAGAACGCGAACCGGCGTCAGTTCAGGATTGAACCAATTGGTGATCCAGGCGGTGTAAACCCATGTCCACCACACACTGAGCAGCAGCAAAGTGGTCTGCAGCGCGCCCAGCGGGGTAAAGCGACCCAGCAGCGTATGCGAAATCTGCGTGACCGCGAACGCGAACACCAGGTCGAAAAACAGCTCTGCATAGGTGACACGCTGGTTCGACGCGACCGGGCGAAACAGCGGCCCGCGATCCCTGTCCACCGCCATGGCGCTCCCCCGTCCCGCCTGGGCGACCTAGCCCTCCGGTACTCCTGTCTGGAGCGCCAGAGCGTGCAGCACGCCGCCCATCTGGCCTTTCAGCGATTGATAGACGATCTGGTGCTGCTGCACGCGGGATTTGCCACGAAACGAGGCCGAAATCACCGTCGCCGCATAGTGGTCGCCATCGCCAGCCAGATCGCGGATCGTCACCTCGGCGTCGGGGATAGCTGCCTTGATCATCGATTCGATATCGTGGGCGTCCATCGGCATCCCAAATTTCTCCCATTCGGCGGTTCGAACCGCGCCCGGCTTACCGGCACCTCAAATCAGGGGACAGTTTTGCCGATCACGCTCTGGATGTCACGCCCCGCCCCACTATATTCTCACCCTGACCATTGAAAACCGGAACGATCGTCGCATGCGATCACAACGGGCTGACCGAAAGGCTACCATCCCATGAAACTTCCCGGTCCTGACCACCCGATCACCATCACCGCCAACCCGAAGCGCGTCCGCGTTTCCGTGGACGGCGTCGTGATCGCCGATACCACCCATGCCCTGACGCTGAAGGAAGCGAGCTACCCGGCGGTGCAATACGTGCCGCGCGCGGATGCCAATATGGCGCTGATGCAACGGACCGAGCGGTCGACGCATTGCCCCTACAAGGGCGACGCCAGCTATTACAGCGTCATCGCCGACGGCAAGACGCTGGAGAATTCGATCTGGACCTACGAGACGCCCTTCCCCGCAATGACCGAAATCACCGGGCACCTGGCGTTCTATCCGGACAAGGTGAAGATCGAGGAAGTGGCTTGAGGGGGTTAGCCGGCTTGACGGTTTAGAACGTCATTGCGAGCGTCAGCGAAGCAATCCATGAACTGCGGTAACAAGGTGGATTGCTTCGTCGCTGCGCTCCTCGCAATGACGGAAGCAGCCTTTTCCGTTTCGCGGCCTTACACCCGAAAGATCGTGAGCCCCAATATCAACAGGACCAGGAAGATCACGACGAAGACATAAAACAGAAACCGCGCGACGTCGGCTGACGCGGCGGAGATGCCGGTGAAGCCGAGGACGCCTGCGACCACGGACACCAGAAAGAAAATCAGCGCCCATTTCAGAATTGTCATCGCTCGCTCTCCAGTGTCCAAAATCGCTGGACTTAACGGCGAACGATGGAACTGGTTCCCGCCCCAATAGGGCGAAGTGCTACGCCTTGCCGCCCATATAGGCCGGCAACCAGTTCTCGAAGCCGGTCTTGAGGGATTCGACCGAAACCGGAGTTTCGCCGACAACAGCGATATCGTCGCCCCCGGTGGTCCCGATCCGCGCACAGGGCACGCCGGCACCCTTCATCTTCGCAAGCACCAGCCCGGCCTGATCGGCCGGCACCGTGACGATGTAGCGCGCCTGATCTTCGCCGAACCAATAAGCATGCGGCACGATCGATTCCGGCGCCGCCAGCACCAGCGCGCCGATGCCACCGGCCATCGCCATTTCGGTCAGCGCAATCAACAATCCGCCATCGGAAATATCATGCGCCGCGGTCGCGGTGCCGGCGCGGATCATGCCACGCACCACATCGCCGTTGCGCTTTTCCGCCGCAAGATCCACCGGCGGCGGCGCGCCTTCTTCGCGCCCACAGATATCGCGCAGATAGACCGACTGGCCAAGCCAGCCCTGGGTCTCGCCAATCAGAATGATCGCTTCGCCTTCGGCCTTGAACGCGAGCGTGGCGGATTTGGTGAAATCATCGAGCAGGCCGACGCCGCCGATCGAAGGCGTCGGCAGAATGCCACGGCCATTGGTCTCGTTGTAGAGCGAGACGTTGCCGGACACGACGGGGAAATCGAGCGTGCGGCAGGCTTCGGCAATGCCCTTCAGGCAACCGACGAACTGGCCCATGATCTCAGGCCGTTCGGGATTGCCGAAATTCAGATTGTCCGTGATCGCCAGCGGCCGGCCACCGACCGCGGTGATATTGCGCCAGGCTTCGGCCACCGCCTGCATGCCTCCCTGATAGGGATCGGCTTCGCAATAACGCGGCGTGACATCGACCGTCAGCGCCAGCCCCTTCGGGCCGTCCTGCACCCGTACCACGGCGGCATCGCCGCCGGGCCGCTGCACGGTGTTGCCGAGGATGACGTGGTCATATTGCTCCCACACCCAGCGTCGCGAACAGAGCTCGGGCGTCGCGATCAGTTTTTCCAGCGCGGCCACAATCCCGATCGGCGGCTTCACTTCGCGGGCCTGAATGACCGGCAATAGCGGCGTCTCGACATGCGGCCGATCGTACAGCGGCGCCTCGTCGCCGAGCTCTTTGATGGGCAGATCGGCCATCACGTCGCCGCCATGCTTCACCACGAAGCGCTTGCTTGGCGTGGTGTAGCCGACGACAGCGAAATCGAGCCCCCATTTGCGGAAGATCGCCTCGGCCTCTTTCTCTTTTTCGGGCTTGAGCACCATGAGCATGCGCTCCTGGCTTTCGGAGAGCATCATCTCGTAGGCGCTCATGCCGGTTTCGCGGGTCGGCACCGCGTCGAGATTGAGATCGACGCCGAGATCGCCCTTGGCGCCCATCTCGACGGCCGAGCAGGTAAGCCCCGCCGCGCCCATGTCCTGAATCGCGATCACGCAATCGGCTTCCATGATCTCAAGGCAGGCTTCGAGCAGCAGCTTTTCCGCAAAGGGATCGCCGACCTGCACGGTCGGGCGCTTCTCGGCGGAATCGTCGTCGAATTCAGCCGACGCCATCGAGGCGCCGTGAATGCCGTCGCGGCCGGTCTTGGAGCCGAGATAGACGATCGGCATGTTCACGCCGGACGCCGCCGCATAGAAAATCTTGTCGGTATCGGCCAGACCAACCGCCATCGCGTTGACCAGGATATTGCCGTCATAGCGGGTGTGGAAACGCACCTGCCCGCCGACGGTCGGCACCCCGAAGGAATTGCCATAACCACCGACGCCGGCGACCACGCCCGAAACCAGATGCCGGGTCTTGGGATGCTCCGGCGCGCCGAAAGAGAGCGCATTGAGGCAGGCGATGGGCCGCGCGCCCATCGTGAACACGTCACGCAGAATGCCGCCGACGCCGGTGGTCGCGCCCTGATAGGGCTCGATGTAGCTCGGATGGTTGTGGCTCTCCATCTTGAACACGACTGCCTGGCCGTCACCGATGTCGATAACGCCTGCGTTCTCGCCCGGCCCCTGAATCACCCAGGGCGCCTTGGTGGGCAGCCCCCGCAGATGCAGCCGCGAGGATTTGTACGAGCAGTGCTCGTTCCACATCGCCGAGAAAATCCCAAGCTCCGTGAAGCTCGGCACCCGGCCGATCAATTCGAGAATGCGTTGGTATTCGTCCGGCTTCAGCCCATGGCTGGCAACGAGTTCGGGGGTGATTTGCGGCTGGTTCATGAGGCTCTTTAAAGCAAAGCGGGGTGAAGTCTCTTACGCCGCGCGCTCGAGATGCGCGACCAGGCCGGCAAACAGGCCGCGGCCGTCGGTGCAGCCCATGATGTCTTCGACGTGGTTTTCCGGATGCGGCATCATGCCGAGCACATTGCCGCGCTCGCTGACGATGCCGGCGATCGATTGCGCCGCACCGTTGATGTTGGAGTGCTCATCCACCACGCCGTCAGCGGAGCAATAGCGATAGAGCACCCGGCCCTCGCCTTCGAGCCGCTTCAAGGTCTCTTCGTCCGCTTCGTAATTGCCCTCGCCATGCGCGACCGGCACGCGAATGATCTGCCCGGCATTGTAGCCGCGCGTGAAGGCCGTGTCGGAGCGTTCGACTCGAATATGCACGTCGCGGCAGATGAACTTCAGTTGCGCGTTGCGCATGAGAACGCCCGGCAGCAGGCCGGATTCGCACAAAATCTGGAAACCATTGCAGACGCCGAGCACGAGGCCGCCCTTGGCCGCAAAGGCGCGTACCGCATCCATGATGGGCGCTCGCGCGGCGATGGCGCCGCAACGCAGATAGTCGCCGTAGGAAAATCCGCCGGGCACCACCACGAGATCGGTGCCATCAGGCAGCGCGGTCTCGGCATGCCAGACCATCGCAGCTTCCTGACCCGACGCCAGCTTGAGCGCGCGGGCCATATCGCGTTCGCGATTGATTCCAGGAAAGACGAGAACGGCGGATTTCATGTCAGATTGGGCGCATCATTGAGTTCAAGCCGTTGCTCGATGCGTTCCAGATGCAAATCGTGACGACCCAAAATTCCGTAAATGTTATGAACGTCCTGCTGCAACGAAATCATATGGCCTCGAAGAGCATTCAATTCCGTCTTAACATCACCGATGCTGCTCTTAACCTCGCCAACGTCACGTTGCAGGGGTTTCAGAACCTCAAAAATCAACTCATTGCTGACTTCAGCCATGCCTGATCCTCAGCCGTTTATCTCGATAGCATAATTCTCGATCACGGTGTTCGCCAGAAGCTTGTCGGCGGCGTCTTTCAACGCCGCCTCGGTCTTGGCCTTGTCGGAGCCTGATATCTCGATATCGAACACCTTGCCCTGACGCACGCTGGCGACACCATCGACGCCGAGCGATTTCAACGCGCCTTCGATGGCCTTGCCCTGCGGATCGAGAATGCCTGACTTCAAGGTGACGGTGACACGCGCTTTCACAAGAATAACCTCAGCTCTTCACCAGCACCGGGCCGGAGCCCACCGGCCGTTCGTTTTCCATCAGGATGCCGAGCCGCTTGGCGACCTCGGTATAGGCCTCCAGGAGACCACCGAGATCCCGGCGGAAGCGATCCTTGTCGAGCTTCTCGTTCGACTTGATGTCCCACAGCCGGCATGAATCCGGCGAGATCTCGTCGGCGACGATGATCCGCATCATTTCGTTCTCGAACAGCCGGCCGCATTCCATCTTGAAATCGACCAGGCGGATGCCGATGCCGAGGAACAGCCCGGTGAGGAAGTCGTTGACGCGGATCGCCAGCGCCATGATGTCGTCGATTTCCTGCGGCGTGGCCCAGCCGAACGCGGTGATGTGCTCTTCGGACACCATGGGATCGTTGAGCTGGTCGTTCTTGTAGTAGAACTCGATAATCGAGCGCGGCAACTGCGTGCCTTCCTCGATGCCGAGGCGCTGCGACAGCGATCCCGCCGCCACGTTCCGCACCACGACCTCAAGCGGCACGATCTCGACTTCGCGAATCAGTTGCTCGCGCATGTTGAGGCGGCGGATGAAATGGGTCGGCACCCCGATGTCGTTGAGGTGCTGAAACAGGTACTCCGAAATCCGGTTGTTGAGGACGCCCTTGCCCTCGATCACCTGGTGTTTCTGCTTGTTGAACGCGGTCGCGTCGTCCTTGAAGTGCTGGATCAGGGTTCCCGGCTCCGGACCTTCGTAAAGGACCTTGGCTTTGCCTTCATAAATGCGGCGTCGACGGCTCATTGGGATGTACCGTGTGTTGTTGAAATCCATGAATTTGGTGTGCTCCGGATGACAAGGGACTGCGACCCACGACGGAGCTGCCGTGAAGGCCAGGGACAGAAAACAGAACGAGAACCAAGCCTGGAATCCAACCTACCTGATTGACCTATTCAGCACAATCGATCCGGCTTGCCCGGACACAGTTTTAGTCCGCTGCCTGCGGCTATTAGGCCCGTTGTTTCGGCGATTGTACCCAATATCTAGGCAGTCAGAAGCTGCCTTACAATGAGGCCGCAGGTGCCGGATCGGCTAGAACCCGGCTCAAAGGGAGGAACTTTCGGTCATGACCACCTTCGACAAGCGGGAGGAGGGTTTCGAGAAGAAATTCGCGCTGGATGAAGAGCAGAAATTCAAGGCGGAAGCCCGCCGCAATAGGCTCCTGGGCCTTTGGGCGGCGGACAAACAGGGAATATCGGGCGAAGCCGCCACCTCCTATGCTAAGGACATCATCACCGCCGATTTCGACGAAGGCGGCCATGGAGCGCTCCGCAAGGTGACCGCCGATCTCTACGCCAGGGGAATCGCCGTCACCGAAGCGCAGATTCGCGCCAAGATGGACGAGCTGATGGCGCTGGCGGTCGCGCAGGTAAAGGCGGGGACGTAGCGATTCCCGTCATTCCGGACGGCGCGAAGCGGCGAATGTCTCAACACTTCCGTCATTCCGGGGCGAGTCGCAGACGCGAACCCGGAATCTGGAGGAGTTTTATTTATCTCGAGATTCCGGGTTCGTGCTTCGCACGCCCCGGAATGACGTGCTTTCTTCGACGCGTCCCTACCCTCACCCCTCCTTGAATCCATATTCCGGGACGTTGCCGGTGGCGCCGTAATATTTGTATGGCAGGAACTTGCCCGACATCGTGATCTTGACGCGGTCGCCCTTGGGATTGGCGACGCGTTCCATCGCCATGTCGAAATCGATCGCCGACATGATGCCGTCGCCGAACTCTTCCTCGATCAATGCCTTCCAGGCCGGCCCGTTGACCATCACCATTTCGTAGAAACGATAGATCAGGGGATCGGTCGGCGGCATCGGCGTGCCCTCGCCGCGCATCGGAACTTCGTTGAGCATCGCGGTTTCGGACTTGGACAGCCCGAACAGCTCCTGCGCATTCGCCGCCTGCGGCTTTGTCAGTTTCATCTGGCCCAGGATGGCGCCGACGATCAGGACTTCGGAATAGCCGCCGATTTGCGTGCAGATGTGTTTCCAGCTCCAGCCCTTCTCGCGCTTGATGTCGAGCAGCTTTTCGGTGAGGTCGGTTCGTTTCATGTGTCTCTCCCTTTTAAATCGGTCATGGCCGGGACAGCCCCTGCCAGGATGCCTGTTTCAATTCGTCGTGCGTGACATCGGATACCGAGGCGATCGACAGTTCGGGCTTGCCGATCCGCACCACCGGCACATTGCGCGGATCATGGCCGGGCGTATCGGTCGCAAAGCTCTTGCTGCGGCTAACCAGAAAATCGACGATGTGATTACGCAGCGCGTAGTAATAGGGATGGCGATGCAGATCGATGCGGCCGCGATCCCTCGGCAGCGGATTTTCCACAATCTCGGCCAGCACCGCGCCCGGACCATTGGTCATCAGGAAAATCTTGTCAGCGAGGTAGATCGCCTCGTCGACGTCATGGGTGATCATGAACGCAGTTTGTCCGGTCTCGAGACAAATACGGCGCACTTCGTCCTGCAGCGTGCCGCGCGTCAAGGCGTCGAGGGCGGAGAACGGCTCGTCCATCAGCATGATCTTCGGCGTGATGCTGAGCGCCCGCGCGATGCCGACACGCTGCTTCATACCACCCGATAGTTCCGACGGGCGCTTGTGTTCCGAGCCGGTCAGACCGACGAGATCGATGAAGGTCTGCGCATGCGCCCTCACCTTGGCGCGATCCCAACCGCGCCATTTCGATTTTACGGCATAAATGACGTTACCAAGAACCGTGAGCCAAGGCAGCAGCGCATGGCTCTGGAATATCACGGCGCGGTCGAGGCTGGTACCTTCGATGGCCTGCCCATCGACGATCACGGTGCCCTCGCTCGGCGTATCGAGCCCGGCCAGGATATTGAGCACCGTGGTCTTGCCGCAGCCGGAGTGGCCGATCACGCAGCCGAACTCGCCGCGTTCCATCGAGAGCCAGAGATTTTCGAATACCGCGGTCGCGCCACCAGCAGCGCCCGGATAGCGTTTGGCGATTCCCTCGATCGAAATGAATTTGTCGGTCATGACTTCACTCCGGGAATGTAACCATGCGGGTGAAGCGCGCCAGAATCTGATCGAGCAGCATGCCGACGATGCCGATCAGGAGGATGGCGATGATGACATTGGTGATCGACAGATTGTTCCACTCGTTCCAGACGAAGTAACCAATGCCGGTGCCGCCGACCAGCATTTCCGCCGCGACGATCACCAGCCACGCGATGCCGATCGAAATCCGCATCCCCGTCAGAATAGTCGGCGCGGCCGCCGGCAGGATCACGGTGAAGGCGCGCCGCAGCGTGCCGACCTCGAGCGTGCGCGCGACATTGATCCATTCCTTGCGCACGGCCGCGACGCCGAACGCGGTATTGAGCAGCATCGGCCACACCGAACAGATGAAGATCACGAAGATCGCCGAGAGCCCGGAATCCTTGATGGTGTAAAGCGCCAACGGCATCCAGGCGAGCGGCGAGATCGGTTTCAGAATCTGGATGAACGGATCGAGCGCCCGGTTGATCAAAGGCGACATCCCGATCAAAAAGCCGAGCGGAATGGCGACGATCACAGCCAGGAAATAGCCGAGCCCGACGCGCGCGATCGAATAGCCGAGCTGGATACCAAGGCCTTTGTCGTTCGGTCCGTTATCGTAGAACGGCCGCTTCAGATGCTCCCACAGTTTCGCGCCGACATCGAGCGGACCCGGCATCGCCGATTTGCCCTGCGTCGCCGTCAGGCCCATCAGCTTGGCATATTCCGGATTCATGCTGGCGACCGGCGCCGCGCCGCGCGTGGCGATGTGCCAGATCCCGAGGAAGGCCACAAACAGCGCGATCGACACGATCGCGGCGCGGAAGCGAAGCGAAGCCGTCATCGCGCTACGACGCCTTCCTGATCTTGAAGCTGTTGAGGTAATCCTCAGGCTTGGCCGGATCGAAGGTCTTGCCCATTACGGCAAAGGATTTGTAGGACGAGGCCGGCGGCGCCAGCCCCATCTCGGTCATGGTCTTGCGCGTATCGGTAGCAAGATAGACCTGTTCGGCCACCGCCTTGTAATCGACGTCGCCCTTGATCTGACCCCAGCGCTTCATCTGGGTGAGCATCCACACCGCAAAGGATTGCCAGGGGAACGGATCGAAATCGACGCGCTTGGCGTCGGTTTTGACCCCGCCCAGCCCGTCCGCATAGGTGCCGGTGAGAACCTGCTCCAGCACCGTAACCGGCGCATTGATGTAATTCGCCGGCGCGATGGCCTCCGCAATCTGTTTGCGGTTTTCCGCCTTCGAGGCATAGGCCGTAGCGTCGAGGATCGCCCGCGTCAGCGCCGCGAAGCTGTTGGGCGAGCCCGTGATGAACTCCCGGCTTGCCGCGAAGCTGCAGCAGGGATGCCCGTCCCAGATCTCCTTGGACAGGATGTGCATGAAGCCGACGCCGTCATAGATCGCGCGCTGGCAGATGTTGTCGGGCGCGAGGAAGCCGTCGATATTGTCGGCGCGCAGATTGGCGACCATTTCCGGCGGCGGCACCGAGCGCAATTGCACGTCGGTATCGGGATCGAGGCCGTGCTCGGCGAGATAATAGCGCAGCAGATAATTGTGCATGGAATAGTCGAACGGAATGGCGAACTTCATGCCTTTCCAGTCCTTCGGGTCGCGCTTGTCCTTGTGCTTCATCGCCAGCGTAATGCCCTGCCCGTTGATGTTCTCGATCGCCGGCACCGCGAACGGGATCGCCTGCGCGCCGAGCCCCAGCGAAATCGCAATCGGCATCGGCGCCAGCATGTGCGCGGCGTCATATTCCTTGTTGATGGTCTTGTCGCGAACCACCGCCCAGCCGGCGGTCTTGACCACTTCGACGTTCAGCCCCTGCTTGGCGTAGAAGCCCAGCGGCGACGCCATGATGATCGGCGTCGCGCAGGTGATCGGGATGAAGCCGACCTTGAGGTCTTTCTTCTCCGGCGCGCCGGCTTCTGCGAACACTTCGGTGGCGGTCTTGATCGGGAAAAATTGCGAAATGGCAGCGAGCGCGGTCGAGGCGCCGACAGACTTCAGGAACGCGCGTCGTGCGGCGTCCCGTGGAAACATCGCGCGCATCACAGCCGAGGCGACGACGCCTTCGTAACGCTGCTGTTCGGTTTCGGTTGGCACCGGCTCGCAGCGTAACGCCAGCGCGGCCTGATCATGTTCACCCGCAGAGCGATGCTGGCCGCACACACAGCCCGATCGCGAAAGCGCGCGGTCCGCGTCAAAGGGATCGTCAAAGGTGGACATGCTGCATTTCCCTCACGTGGTGCCAGATGATGAGAAGGCAAAACCCGTCACATCAGGGGATTTCACCACCCGGCCGCCTGGAAGCGGCCGGGCAATGAAAACATGCACGTTCTGTGCCGCTTTATTAGGCGGCCTTGACGGTCAGCTTGCTCTCGGTGGGCAAGCCCTCTTCAATCGGCAGCGAAGGATCACGCGACCATTCGTTCCACGAGCCGAAATACATCCGCACGTCCTTGATCCCGGCATTCTTGAGCGCGAGGAACGTGTTCGACGCCCGCGCGCCCTTGAAGCAATAGAGATAGACCGGCGTATTTTCGGAGATGCCGACGGTGGCGCATTCCGCCAAAATCTCGTCCTTGGACTTGAAGCGCTGGCCCTCCGAAGTCGGCTTCATCATGCGGTACCATTCGAGCCAGACGGCGCCGGGGATGCGACCCTTGCGCGGGCAGAAATCCTTGCCGTAGGGCGAAGAGCTGTCGCCGATCCATTCATCGACATCGCGCACGTCGAGCAACGCAATACCGGGCTTGCCGACCGCGGCGAGCATGGTCTTGGCATCGATCAAAATCTTGGCGGCGTCCGGAACGATTGCGAAGGAAGCCGGCGTCGGCGACGGAACTGCTGTCGTGACCGGCAGGCCCTTGCCCGACCAGGCGTCGAAGCCGCCATCCAGCACCTTGACCTTGGGATAGCCAAGCATGGTGAGGAGATAATAACCGCGGCAGGACTGGCCAAAGCCGGAGTTCATCGACTGTTCGTAAATGACGGCGGTTTCCTCGCCCGACAATCCAGCCTTGCCGAACGCGTCGGCGAACTTCGTCTTCAGTTCGTGGATGCCTTCCGGCGTCGAGGTCGCAAGGAAAGTGAAGATCTCGTGCACGTTCACCGCGTTCGGGAGATGTCCCGCGGCATAGGCATCCGGATTTCGGGTGTCGATGATGACAACCGGCTCCCTGGATGAGAGTTCGGCGAGTTCGCCGGCAGAAATCAGAACGTCCGTCATGGCAGCCTCTCCTGTTTTAGTGGTTTGTAGTCAGGGTCGATCGGAAATCATTTTTGGAAGTCACATGTCGGCCAGCATCTTGCGAAGCTGCTTGGTGGCCGGCGTCACGATCGCGACGAAATAGGCCTCGCGCAGCCGGCGCTGCACGCGATGGCTTTTGAGATAGCCGCGTGCACCGCAATGAAGCATCGCCGCATGCGCCGCCGCGACGCCGGCGTCGCCGATGTGCAGTCGCAGCGTCACCACGCGGCGCCAGTAGTCGTCGCTGGTGTTGAAGGGGTCGCGCGCGAGCGCCATCGTTTCCGCTTCAAGCTCGGACAGCAGTTGGTTGAAATCCTGCGGCTGCTGCGGCAAATAGCGATTGACGTGGCCCAGGGGACCATCGACTTCGTTCATGATCGCGATGCAGTCGCGGATCAGCCCGATGCCCATCCCGGCCTGCAGCAGGATGAAACCGGCGCGGATTTTCCGCACGAATGGTCCGGCCTTCTCGGCCAGGATGAGACGATCCGGCACGAATACGTCACGCAATTGCACGGCATAAGTGCCGGTGCCGTCCATCGCGAGAAACGGTTTGCACGGTTGCAGCGTGACTGCGGGATCGGAACAGTCGACCAGAAACATCGCGATCTCGCCGGGCGCATCCTCGCGTTCGAAGATCGTGCCGAAGAAATGATCCGGCCCGAGATTGGAAACCCAGGGCAGCGCGCCGCGCACGACATAGCCGTCCTCAACCTTGCGGCCCTTCAACTTGAATTTCTCGATGCCGAAGAAGGTCTTCATCGGATTGGAAAGACCCGTGCCGCCGAGAACTTTTCCCGTCGCGACGCCGTCGGTAAGCGCCGATGAAAGTGCCGGATTGTCGGAATTCGCCGCATACCAGACCAATGTGTTCTGGCACCACGCCATGAACGCGGTCGCGCCGCAGACTTCGGCGATCTCGGAAATCGATTGAATGGCGCAGCGCAGATCGGCTGCGCCATTCTTTGGTTGATGACTGCTCCAGGCCCCGACATCGCCGAGGCGCCGCAGCAGTTCGTCCGGATAGACCGCGCCCTCGTCGATCGCGACGGCCATGGGTGCGAGATTTTTTCGCGCGATGGTCGCGACCTGCTCGGCGATCGACGCCGATACAAGATCGTCGACGGCCAACTGCCGCGATAGAGCTAATGAACCCATGGTATTCTCCGCACCGAAGATTTGCGAGAACGACTGGCTAAGAGGAAGATTGGTGACAGGGACGATCAGGCGCCGACTTCGAGGTTCACCGGCCGGGTGAAGGTGTTGGCGACCGGCGACCACTTCTTGACGTGCGTCACGAGCGCATCGATCTCGCTTTGCGGAATGCCTTCGCAGACCATGTCGACCTTGACCCGCACATCGGTGAAGCCGACCGGCTTCTCGCTGACGTCGCCGGTGCCCCAGACCGCGGTGATGTTGAGATCGCCCTCGAGCTGAAGCTCCAGCTTGTTGACGATCCAGCCGCGATGCACGGCATTGGCGTGGAGTCCAACCGCAAGGCACGAACCCAGCGCGGCCAATGAGGCTTCGGAAGGATTCGGCGCGGTGTCGTCGCCGAGAAGGCCCGGCGGCTCGTCGACGATGTAGGGCGGCAGGCTGCGGATGTAGTTGGCGTGACGGAACTTGCCTTCAGCCACCGTCTTGCACTTCAAGGTCTTGATGACCTTCGGATTGGCCTTGCTGGTGACGATCAATTGCTCCAGCCCGTCCTTGTCGATCGGGGCGAGGCAACCTGTAAGCACTGTTTTTTGAGCGACCGCGGTCATTGATTTTCTCCCTAGGCGGCAGGATACCGAACGGTCTGTATCCTGCACGAAGCATGCCAGACACGCCTTTGGGGAAAACGCGAAACAATGAAGCCGCTTAGCCAAAGCTGCCCGAAAAACGATCAGGGCCGCGATGCACAATCGCGATGCAATTGCTGCTACGTGCGATTATTTTGGTCGCAGAAAGATGCGACTTGATGAGAACCATACAGTTGGATTAACTGACGCCATGGGCAAAGCATCTTCGAAAGCACGTTCCGCCGCAGCCGGTCTCGCCGCGGGTGACGATGAATCCGCACGCGGGCGATTGCTGAGCGCCGCCACGCATCTGTTCTGCAAGAATGGAATCAACGCGACCGGCATCGACGCCATCATCAATGAAGCCGGCACCGCCAAGACCACGCTCTACAAATTATTCGGATCGAAAAACAATCTCGTGCACGTCGTGCTCGAGACCGAGGGCAAGCAGTGGCGCGAATGGTTTATCGACGCCATCGAATCCGGCGGCGGCACTGCGCAGGCCAAACTGGCGCGGATTTTTCCTGCGCTAAAGGACTGGTTTCGCCAGGAGCGTTTTTACGGCTGCCCCTTCATCAATGCGGTCGGCGAGCACGATAAGGACCAGAAACAGCTTCGCGCCATTGCGATGCGCCACAAGAAAGTGGTTCTGGCCTATATCGAAAAACTCGCTGACGAAATGGGCGTGGCGGAGCCGGAAGTGCTGGCGCATCAGCTCGGGCTGTTGATGGACGGTGCCATCGTCGCGGCCATGGTGACGCGCGATCCCGGCGTCGCCGATACCGCGGGCCTCGCCGCAGGCTCGCTGTTCGTGCCTTCCAAACTGAAGAAGCCGAAACGCGCCGGCAACACGCCGAACGAGTTGATGGCCGTCTGAACGGCCATCAACCGGTTTACCAGGCCTTACTTGCCGAGATGCTTGTCGAAGAAGCCCTGGATTTCCTCGAACACTTCCTTTGACTCCGGCGCGGTGTCGTCCCGGATGTAGTGCGCGTGCGACATTCCCTCATAGACCTGAAGCTGAGCCTCGACGCCCGCCTGACGAAGCTTGCGGTGAACGCGAACCGTATTGCTCAGCAGGAGATCGCGCGTGCCGCTGGTCAGGATAGTGGGCGGAAAGCCGGTCATGTCGCCATAGACAGGTGACAGCATCGGGTCTTTCAGGTCGCGGCCATTGGCGTAAACCTTGGCCCCCGCGTCGCAAAAACCGTCCGGCGAGACCAGGACATTGTCCAGCATCGCGTTGGTGTAGAAGGTGTCGCCCACCTTGGTGACATCCGACATCGGCGTTCCCGGCGCGATCGCGCCTGGCAGCGGCAGCCCGAGCTCCTTGGCCTTCAGCACCATTTCAAGCGTCAGCGCGCCGCCGGCCGAGGTGCCGAAGATCGCCATGTTCTTGGGGTTCGTCGTTTTCAATGCCGCTTTCCAGACCGTAATGCCGTCATCGAGCGCCGCCGGGAACGAGGCCTCGGGCGGCATGCGGTAATCGACCGAGATCACCTTGATGTGGCCGAAGCCGGCCATGAAAATCGCTTCCGGCAACCCGGCTTCGCCGGGGTTGAGCACGTAGCAGCCGCCATGCATGTGAATGAGCTGGCGGTTGCGGTTTTCCGGCGCGACCGTCTCTGGCGTGACGATATAGGCCCGTACGCCGTCGATGGTCGTCTTCTCGACCTTAACCTTGAGCCGCTCCAGCATGCCCGGCACATTCTTGACCAGCGCCGCCGCGCCTGCGTCCGCCACCGGCTTCCACTCCTCGCCGGTCTTGGGCAGGAGATTCCAGTTCGACCGCAGCGGCATCGCGATGATCTTCTGCAGTTGAGGACTGACCGTGGTCGGCACCTGGATGGTTTTGGCGGGCACGTCGATCGGCCCGGAGGCTGGCGTCTGCGCGATGGCGGGTGCTGCGGCGAAAACCGACGCGGAAACGAATAGCCCAAGCCCGAAAAGACGCATGTTGTTAGCCTCCCTTTTTATGTTTTGTTTTTGTTGAACACTCAGCCGCGCGACTTAATCCCGACGGCGGGGAGAAAATCACAGGGATTGGTCACAGCAAAGCGACAGCTTGTCGCGAGCGTAACCCAGCTAGTCGGTCAATTCTTGAAAATCAGGCGCCCAACCCAGCCTCGCTTACTCCTCAATGTCGACGTCCTTGGTTTCCTTCCCAATCAACAACGCTATCAAGGTGAGCGCCCCCATCGCGGAAAGATAAATACCCACCAGAAAAGGACTTCCGCCGCCTGCGCTCCAAAGCGCGACCGCGATGAAGGGCGCGACTGCGGCGCCCAATATCGAGGCGACGTTGTACGAGATGCCGGAGCCCGTATAGCGCACATTGGCGGGAAATAGCTCGGGCAGCAACGCGCCCATCGGGCCGAACGTGATTCCCATCAGGGTGAAGCCCAGGATCAACCACGCCATGACACCGGCAAAACCAGCCGCAAGCATCGGCACCCAGCAGAGACCGAACAGGATAATGGCGATCGTGATCCAGATCAGCGTCTTGCGGCGCCCCCATCGATCGGCCCAGGGGCCGGAGGCCATGGTGAAAATCCCGAAAAACACCACGCCGGCGATCATCATCAGCACGAACGTCCGGTAGTCATAGCCGAGACCCGGCAGCGCCGCATTGGCCGCGGCGCGTCCGTAGCTGAGCGAAAATGTCGTCATCAGATAGAACAAGACGAAAGTCGCCAGCATGTAAAACGTACCGAGAATCAGTTGCGGCGAGTAGGTCGTGACCACGGCGGCGAGCGGAACATTCTTGACCTGACCTGTTCGCACGGTGCGCTCGAAGGCCGTGCTTTCCACGAGATTCAAGCGGACCCACAATCCGACGACAACCATCACCGCCGAGAACAGGAACGGGATGCGCCATCCCCAGGCGAGAAACGCGTCGGACGGCCGGGACGGATCGCCGGAGGGAAGCAGCGCCGCGATGAATAGAAACAGCCCGTTGGCGATGATGAAGCCAAGGGGCGCACCAAGCTGCGGAAAGGTTCCGAAAATCGCGCGTTTGCCCTTCGGAGCGTTTTCAGTCGCGACCAGAGCGGCCCCGCTCCACTCTCCGCCAAGCGCAAATCCCTGCGCGACACGCAGCAAAACCAGCAAGGCGGGAGCGACCCAGCCCGCGGTGGGATAGGTAGGAAGGACGCCGATCAGAAAGGTCGCGATACCCATCGTCAACAGCGCACCAACCAGCGTGACTTTTCGGCCGTGCCTGTCGCCGATATGCCCGAATGCGATCGCCCCGAGCGGCCGGGCGATCATGGCGGAACCGAACACCGCAAACGACGCCAGCAGGGCGGCCCTGTCATTACCGGCCGGAAAGAACAGATGCGGGAAAACCAGCACCGCCGCCGTCGCGTAGACATAGAAATCGTAGAACTCGATCGTCGTTCCGATCAGGCTGGCCAGGATCACGCGGGAGCGCGAATTGACCGGAGCGGCCACAGCTGCCTCCGCAATAAGCGTCATGATAGAACTCCTCCCTTTATGCCGGTTTCCGGCAATGTACCGAGCGTTCGTCTGACTAGGGAAGACCCGGCAAACTGGCTTCAAGCCGGTCGAGTTCAGTCGCAAGATCGCGCTCGACGTCCGCGACGGCCATGCTCACGACCCGGTATTCCCGTGCCTCCAGCCAGGCTTTTCGCGTTGCACGGTCGCTGACGATCACGTCCGCTTCCTCGGGATTGATCAGTTCGATCGCGACGCGGACCACGAACGAGACGAAGTCGGGAATGTGACGGCCGACCGGCGTCTGGCGCTTGAATTGCCCGGCGAAGCGGCGGTCGGTGGTCAGCGCCTGCCACAGGATACGTTCGGCGTCGGTCGGATTTCGCCGCAACAGCCGCGCGATCCCGCGCACCGTGCCGCTTTCCGACGGCAATGCGCCCTGCCCGTGTTCGGCGAGCAACGCGCGCAGCCGCGTGGCCTGCTCGCCATCGAGCACGCCGCCCTTGGCCGGTCCCTTGCGCCCCTCGGCGATCGCCATCACCACGCCGTGCAGCGTGTGCATGTCCTGCTTGGTCGGATCCATCCGGGTGAAGATGTTGCGCAGGTTGACCAGCATGGTCTCGCGCTTCTCCGGCGGGCGAAGGAATTCGACCTTGTCGAGCTCGCGCACCAGATTGTCGAAGAACGCCTCCATCTGGTGCTGCGAGGCGCGCTCGGAGCGTTCGGGCATCCCGAACGGCAGCGCGCCGGAGGTGGCGAGCTTGAACCATTCATAGCCGACCAGCAGCACCGCCTGCGCCAGATTGAGCGAGGCAAAGCCGGGATTGACCGGGAACGTCGTGATGCGATTGGCCAGCGCGACCTCTTCGTTCTGCAGGCCGTAACGTTCGCGGCCGAACAGGATACCGACCGTGGCACCGCCGGCGATTGCCGTCGTCATCTCGGTCGCGGCGGCTTCGGGTGCGACCACCGGCTTGGCCTGGTCGTGGGCACGGGCCGTGGTCGCGAACAGCAACGTGCAGTCAGCGACCGCCTGCTCGACGGTGTCATAGAGTTCGACATGATCCAGAATATGGTCGGCGCCGGAAGCCGCCCGCCGGGCGTGGACATTGGGCCAGCCGTCGCGCGGATTGACGATGCGCAGCCGCGTCAGCCCGAAATTGCCCATCGCGCGCGCGGCCATGCCGATGTTCTCGCCGAGCTGCGGCTCGACCAGAATGACGACGGGTCCGGCGAGCGTCACGCCTGATTTGGTCTTGTCGGTGCCCGAACCGGACATCTCTCTTCACTTTCTGATTCAAGGTCTGAAGGCTTTGAATCAAGTTCCGAAGGATCTGATTCAACACCTCAGCGGCAGCGCTAACCGTTTGCCTGTCTGGCAGAATTTCTCAAGCAATATAATTGGCTTAGTGACATTTTTTATCGCTCGGCCGAAACCTCAAATACACCCTCCACAGGCGGAGTACGACCTTAGCTTGCGCGCGCAAGAGTTTCGGATACGCTGCCAATCAAAAGCAAAGTGAACCCGAGGCCGATAACGGTCCGGGAATATGGGAGGGGGATCCATGCGCAGCCGATGGTCGCTGGCGATTGCCGGTTTGGTTCTGATTCTGGCGGGCGGCCTGCTCGCTTATCTCACGCAAACCTCGGGCGGCATCCAGATCCGGGATATCAGGTTTACCGGCGCCAAGGGCAACACCATGAGTGCCCTGCTCTACATCCCGCCCAACGCCACCGCCCAGACTCCCGCCCCCGGCATTCTCGCGGTTCACGGCTACATCAATTCGCGCGAGATCCAGGACGGCTTCGCGATCGAATTCGCCCGCCGCGGCTATGTCGTGCTCGACCTCGACCAGACCGGTCATGGCTATAGCGATGGGCCGGCCTTCGCCAACGGGTTTGGCGGCCCCGACGGGCTGGCGCATCTGCGCAGCCTCGACATCGTCGACAAGAACAATATCGGCCTCGAAGGCCACTCGATGGGCGGCTGGACCGTGCTCGCCGCCGCAGCCGCGATGCCCAATGACTACAAGTCGATGGTGCTGGAGGGGTCCTCGACCGGCAAGCCGTTTGCCGCCGAGGGCACCACGAGCTGGCCGCGCAACGTCGCTCTGGTGTTCGCGCAATATGAGGAATTCTCCACCCTGATGTGGGGCGTCGATCTCGCCCGCGACGTCACCCAGAGCCCAAAACTGTGGGCGCTGTTCGGCACCCAGGGCGCGGTCGAGCCCGGCAAGGTCTATGGCGACATCGCGCAGGGGACCGCGCGGGTGCTTTATACGCCGGCGATCACCCACCCGGCCGAGCATATTTCGCATGAAGCGATCGGCTACAGCCTCGACTGGTTCGCCAAGACGCTCCAGGGCGGCACGCCGCGCCCGGCAGACGACCAGATCTGGTTCCGCAAGGAGATCGGCACACTGGTTGCGCTGATCGGCTTTGTGGCGCTTTTGCTGGGCGTCTTCGACGGCCTGCTCGAAGCATCAACGTTTTCGCACCTGCGCCTGCCGGAGATCGCCGACGGCAGCACGCCGGCCCCTGCTGCCTCCAGCGGCGGCCGCTGGACCACCGCCCTCATCCTGTCGGCCTTCATTCCGGCGCTGACTTACTACCCGGCCTTCGCGCTCGGCGGCACCTTCGTGACGCCATCGGCCTATCTGCCCCAGGGCATCACCAACCAGATCCTGGTCTGGGCTGTTCTCAACGGGCTGATCACGCTGGCCCTGATGCCGTTCGCACCCAAGCGCGCCAGCCGGTCCGGCATTATCGGACCGTCGATCCTGATCGCGCTGGCGACGGTGATCGTCGGCTATGCCGCGCTGTGGCTAGCCGATCTTCTGTTCAAGATCGACTTCCGGTTCTGGATCGTCGCGCTCAAGCTGATGAACGCCAAGCAGTTCCTGATTTTCCTGATCTACCTGGTGCCGTTCACGGCGTTTTTCGTGATCGCGCTGCATGTGCTGCACCGGAACTTCTCGACCATGGGAGCCGGACGCGGCGCGCTCTATCTGACCAATATCCTGGCGCTGACACTCGGCTTCATCGTGCTGCTGGTGCTGCAATACGGCACGCTGTGGATCTCCGGGAAACTGTTCAACCCGCTGCCCGATCCCGGCTTCGTGCCGCTCTCCACCATCGTCGCCATCCAGTTCGTGCCGCTATTGGCGATCGCCGCCATCATCGCGACCTTCACCTGGCGGCGAACCGGCACCAGCCTGCCCGGCGCCCTGATCTGCGGGGTGTTCGTGACCTGGTACATCGTGGCGGGCACGGCCACGCAGGCCGTGTTCTGATAGCGTTTTCAAGCGAAGTGGGCACCGGTTCGCGTAAAGAAAACACGTCAAACCAAGAAGCAGAAGCGCGGCCCTGAGCTAAAAGATGGGCTGAAACTGCATAACGCCTTGGCTTTCGCCAAGGCGTTTGCGGTGCTATAGCGCTGGCGGAACCTACCATCCATCCCGAAACGCGCTATTCCAAAAAGGCCCGATCTCCATGGCAAAAATCAAGGTGACCAACCCCGTCGTCGAACTCGATGGCGACGAGATGACCCGGATCATCTGGCAGTACATCAAGGACAAGCTGATCAACCCCTTCCTCGATGTCGAGCTGCAATATTTCGACCTCGGGATGGAATACCGCGACAAGACCAACGATCAGGTCACCATCGACGCCGCCCACGCGATCAAGAAGGTCGGCGTCGGCGTCAAATGCGCCACCATCACCCCGGACGAAGCCCGGGTGAAGGAATTCGGCCTCAAGGAAATGTGGAAGTCGCCGAACGGCACCATCCGCAACATCCTCGGCGGCGTGATTTTCCGCGAACCGATCATCTGCAAGAACGTGCCGCGGCTGGTGCCGGGCTGGACCAAGCCGATCATCATCGGCCGTCATGCCTACGGCGACCAATACCGCGCCACCGACATCAAGTTTCCCGGCAAGGGCACGCTGACGATGAAATTCGTCGGCGAGGACGGCACCGTGATCGAGCGCGAAGTGTTCAAGTCGCCCGGCGCCGGCGTCGCGATGAGCATGTACAACCTCGACGATTCGATCCGCGATTTCGCCCGCGCTTCGCTGACCTACGGTCTCGCCCGCGGCTATCCGGTGTATCTGTCGACCAAGAACACCATCATGAAAGTCTATGACGGTCGCTTCAAGGACATCTTCGAGGAAGTCTATGAGAAGGACTTCAAGAAGCAGTTCGAGGCCAAGAACCTGACCTATGAACATCGCCTGATCGACGACATGGTCGCTTCCGCGCTGAAGTGGTCGGGCGGTTACGTCTGGGCCTGTAAGAACTATGACGGCGACGTGCAGTCCGACACGGTTGCGCAGGGCTATGGTTCGCTCGGCCTGATGACCTCGGTGCTGATGACGCCCGACGGCAAGACCGTCGAAGCCGAAGCCGCCCACGGCACGGTGACGCGGCACTACCGCGAACACCAGAAGGGCAAGGAGACCTCGACCAACTCGATCGCCTCGATCTTCGCCTGGACCCAGGGCCTGTCGCACCGCGCCAAGCTCGACAACAACGAGGCCCTGGCGAAGTTCGCCAAGACCCTCGAGAAGGTCTGCGTCGATACCGTTGAATCCGGTTACATGACCAAGGATCTGGCCTTGCTGGTCGGCGCCGACCAGCGCTGGCTCTCCACCACCGGCTTCCTCGACAAGGTCGCGGAAAACCTGACCAAGGCGATGGCGTAAATACACGTCACGAAAATCGGTCTCGTCATTGTGAGAGCGGCGAAGCAATCCATGGAGTATGGATTGTTTCGCCGCCGCCTTGCTCTCTTGCGCAAACGCTTCGCGTTTGTCGCAGGTAATGAGGAAAATCAGGAAACATGACCATGCCGTTTGCAAGAACCACTGCGCTTGCACTGCTGTTGCTGTCGGGCTCATGCGCAAGTGCATTCGCTGCCGAGACCGCGTTGCCCGAAGCCATCGCCGCGCCGGGAGAGGCTCTGGTGCTCAGCGTGCACGCCGAAGGCGCGCAGGTGTACGAATGCAAGGCGGGTACCGATGGCAAACCAGCCTGGGCCTTCCGCGAACCGATCGCGACATTGTTCGCCGATGGCAAGACCATCGGCCGTCACTATGCCGGACCGAACTGGGAACATAGCGACGGCAGCGCCGTGGTCGGAAAGGCCGTCGGCAATGCGCCGGGGACCTCGCCGAATGATATCCCCTGGCTGAAGCTCGCCGTGGCGTCCCAGCGCGGCAGCGGCGTCCTCACCGGCGTCACCACGGTACAACGCATCAACACCAAGGGCGGCAAGCTCGAAGGCGCCTGCGACAAGGCAGGCTCCTTCTTCAGCGCGCCCTACTCCGCGGACTATTTGTTCCTGCGCAAGGGTTGAGCCGCGGCTCGCCCGGATTGAGCTAGGCCGGTTGCGGCCTTGCCGCACGCCACGGCGATGCGATCACGGCGAATGGCCCGTCTCCCAACAGGATCTGGGCCACGAGCAGCGCCGACCAGACCAGCGGAAACTCCGCGCCGCCCCCGGTAAAGTAAAACCCTTTTCGAACGGCCCAATATTGCGCCGCGCCCAGCATCAGCGGAAGCGCATACAGACACGCCCACCGCGTGTAGATGCCGGGAATGATCAGCAACGCGCCGATGAATTCGGCGGAGATGCAATACCAGGGCACGAAGGACGGATAGCCGTTGGCGGCGAAATTGCCCCACCATTTGTCGAGGCCGCCATCCAGGATCGCGAATTTCCAGTAGAGATGCGCGATGAACAGAGAGCCGAGTATCAACCGCAACAAAAGTGCGGCGTAAGGCGCCGTGCGTTGATCCATCATTTTGTTTCCCCCGAAAATGAGCGGCTTTAGCCGCTTCAGGGCAGGACTTTAAACCCGTCGGCTAGCCGTTGCCCATCGCCTTTTCGATCGCCGCAAGCGCGGCATCGGCCTTGGCACCATCGGGTCCACCGGCCTGCGCCATATCGGGCCGGCCGCCGCCGCCCTTGCCGCCCAGCGCTTCGGAAGCCACCCGCACCAGATCAACCGCGTTGTAGCGCGAGGTGAGATCGGCGGTGACGCCGACCACCACGCCGGCCTTGCCGTCCCCGGTGACGCCGACGATCGCGACCACGCCCGATCCAAGTTGCTTCTTGCCGTCATCGGCGAGACTCTTGAGATCCTTCATCTCGATGCCTTCGACCGCGCGCGCCATCAGCTTGACGTTGCCGACTTCGCGCACACCTGCAGTAGCCGCGGCCGCGCCGTTCGAGGCCGCCGCGCCGCCACCCATTGCCAGCTTCTTGCGCGCATCCGACAGGTCGCGCTCCAGCTTCTTGCGCTCTTCCATCAGCGCGGCGATCCGCGCCGGCATCTCGTCGAGCGTAGTGCGCAGCTCCGACGCCGCGGTTTTGGCAAGTGCGATGGTGTCGTTGGCGTGTTTACGCGCATGGTTGCCGGTCAGCGCTTCGATACGGCGCACGCCCGACGACACCGCGCTTTCACCGGTGATCGAGATCAGGCCGATATCGCCAGTACGCCTTACATGGGTGCCGCCGCATAGTTCCACTGACCAGCCGAGCGCATTGGCGCCGTGCTCGCGCGCGGTCTTGCCCATCGACACCACGCGGACTTCGTCGCCATATTTCTCGCCGAACAGCGCGCGGGCGCCGGCGTCGCGAGCATCATCCACCGCCATCGATCGGGTGGTGACCTCGTCATTCTCCAGCACCACCGCGTTGGCGATGTCTTCGACACGGCTTAATTCGTCAGGCGTGATCGGCTTCTGATGCACGAAGTCGAAGCGCAGGCGATCCGGCGCCACCAGTGAGCCACGCTGGGCAATGTGATCGCCCAGCACCTGCCGCAGCGCCTCATGCAGCAGATGCGTCGCGGAGTGATGAGCACGGATCGACGAGCGTCTGGCGTGGTCAACTTCGAGCAACAGTGCCATGCCCGATTTGATCGTGCCTTGTTCGACGGTGCCGAGATGCACAAAGAGATCGCCGGCTTTCTTTTGGGTATCGGTCACGCGAAAACGAACGCCCTCGCCGGTCAGGACGCCGGTATCGCCAACCTGGCCGCCGGACTCCGCATAAAACGGCGTCTGGTTCAAAACGATCGCGCCACTCTCACCGGTTTTCAGGCTTTCGACATCCTTGCCATCCTTGACCAGCGCCGAGACGACGCCTTCGGCGGTCTCGGTCTCGTAGCCCAAAAATTCAGTGGCGCCGAGTTTCTCACGCAGCGGAAACCAGACGTTCTCGCTCGCGGTATCGCCGCTTCCGGCCCATGCCGCGCGCGCCTTGGCGCGCTGCTGCTCCATCGCATCGGTAAAGGAGGCGATGTCGACCGAGATGCCGCGGTTACGCAGCGCATCCTGGGTGAGGTCGAGCGGAAAGCCATAAGTGTCGTACAGCGTGAACGCCGTGTCGCCGTCGAACATGTCGCCCTTTTTGAGGGTCGCGCTCTTTTCGTCGAGAATGGTGAGGCCGCGCTCCAGCGTCTTGCGGAAGCGCGTCTCTTCCAGCCGCAGCGTTTCCTCGATCAGGTTTTCCGCGCGCACCAGTTCCGGATAGGCCTGACCCATTTCGCGAACCAGCGCCCATACCAGCCGGTACATCAGCGGGTCCTTGGCGCCGAGCAATTGCGCATGGCGCATCGCGCGGCGCATGATCCGGCGCAGCACATAGCCGCGGCCCTCGTTCGACGGCAGTACACCGTCGGCGATCAGGAACGACGATGCGCGCAGATGATCGGCGATTACGCGCAAGGAGGCCTTCTGCTCGCCCTGCGGATCGGCGCCGGTCAGTTCCGAGATCGCGCGGATCAGCGCAACAAACAGATCGATGTCGTAATTGTCATGCTTGCCCTGCAGCACCGCCGCGACGCGCTCCAGTCCCGCGCCGGTATCGATCGACGGCTTCGGCAGGGGATTGCGCACGCCGGGTGCCACCTGCTCGTATTGCATGAACACGAGGTTCCATATCTCGATGAAGCGGTCGCCATCCTGCTCGAGCGAGCCCGGAGGTCCGCCCCAGATCTTGTCGCCGTGGTCGTAGAAGATTTCCGAGCACGGTCCGCACGGGCCGGTATCGCCCATCTGCCAGAAATTGTCCGAACCGGCGATGCGGATGATACGGGATTCAGGCAGGCCCGCGATCTTCTTCCAGAGATTGAACGCCTCATCGTCGTCGATGTAGACCGTGGCCGTGAGTTTATCTTTCGGCAGGCCGAATTCTTTGGTCACCAGATTCCAGGCGAGTTCGATCGCGCGATCCTTGAAATAGTCGCCGAACGAGAAATTGCCGAGCATCTCGAAAAACGTGTGATGCCGCGCGGTATAGCCGACATTGTCGAGGTCGTTGTGCTTGCCGCCGGCGCGCACGCATTTCTGCGACGTCGTGGCGCGCTGATAGGGGCGCTTCTCGACGCCGGTGAAGACGTTCTTGAACTGCACCATGCCGGCATTGGTGAACATCAGCGTCGGATCGTTGCGCGGCACCAGCGGCGACGACGGCACGATGTCGTGACCGTTCCGGGCAAAGTAATTCAGGAATGTCGACCTGATTTCGTTAACGCCGCTCATGTCCATCCAATCGCACAACCATCGGGAATCAGCCGGGAATCACTTGGGAACCCCGGTTATTTTTGTGTCATCTGGCACGCCACCGCCAGTCGCACCGCTTTTAGACAAGCGTGCGAGCGCTGTCCAGAAAGTGTGCAAGGATATCAATGTGCGATCATATACTTGCCGCACCCGCGTAAAACCTGTGACAGGGCCCGCCGCCGCGTTGACAGGCCCGGTCCGGCCGTGGTTTTCTCTCAGCCGTTCAAGACAGTCACGTCGGGAGAGATCGGCTTAAACGCCGGCGCCGAAGGAGCAACCGCCCCGGAAACTCTCAGGCAAACGGACCGCGTGACTTGCTAGCATCTGGAAAGAGACGCCGAAGGGTCTGGTCCCCGACGTGTCCGCCGACGGGATAATACTCTCAGGCACAGCGACAGATGGGGCTTCGACGGGTTTTCGGGGAATCACCCCCGCAAAACCGCGAGGGCCCCGTGATGCTTGCGCGCCAGGATCAATCTACAGACCGATCCCCTTTGAAACGTACGCCTTTGCATGCCTTGCACGTCGCAAGCGGCGGCAAGATGGTGCCGTTCGCCGGCTATGACATGCCGGTGCAATACCCGGCCGGGGTGCTGCGGGAACATCTGCATACGCGAACGGCCGCCGGTCTGTTTGACGTTTCCCATATGGGCCAGATCGAGCTGCGGCCGAAATCCGGCAAGGTCGAGGACGCCGCATTGGCGCTGGAACGGCTGGTGCCGCAGGACATCCTCGCGGTTGCGCCGGGACGGCAGCGCTACGCCCAGTTCACCAATGAAACAGGCGGCATTCTCGACGATCTGATGGTGGCGAATTTCGGCAGCCATCTGTTTCTGGTGGTGAACGCCGCCTGCAAGGCCGCCGACGAAGCGCATCTGCGCGCCCATCTGTCGGACGCCTGCGAGATCGTGCCACTGGCCGATCGTGCACTGATCGCGCTGCAGGGGCCGAAAGCGGAATCAGCGCTGGCGGAGTTCTGCCCTGACGTGAGCACGATGCGCTTCATGGATGCCGGCCCGCACAGCATCGGCAATATCGACTGCTTCGTGTCGCGCTCGGGCTATACCGGCGAGGACGGCTTTGAGATTTCAGTGCCTGCACATCAGGCCGAATCGCTCGCCCGGGCCTTGCTGGCAGATCATGACGTGCTGCCGATCGGGCTCGGCGCGCGCGACAGTTTGCGGCTCGAGGCCGGGCTTTGTCTGTATGGCCACGACATCGATACTTCGACCACGCCGGTCGAGGGCGCGCTGCAATGGTCGATCCAGAAAAGCCGCCGCACGGGTGGCGCCCGCGCGGGTGGTTTTGCTGGTGCAGACAAGATTCTCGCGCAACTTGATGCGGGCGCACCGCAGCGCCGCGTCGGATTGAAGCCCGAGGGCCGCGCGCCGGTGCGCGAAGGCGCGCCGTTGTTCGCGGATGCTGCTTCGACCGAGCAGATCGGCGCGGTCACGTCAGGCGGTTTCGGCCCGAGTCTCAATGCGCCCGTCGCGATGGGCTACCTGTCGTCATCGCATGCCACGATCGGCAGCCGGGTATTCGCCGAACTGCGCGGACAGCGCCTGCCGCTGCAGATATCGCCGATGCCTTTTGTACCCAACACTTACAAACGCTGAAGGATTTGTCATGACGACGCTGTTCACCACCGACCACGAATGGCTCCGCATCGAGGGCGATATCGCCACCATCGGCGTCACGGATTATGCGCAATCGCAGCTCGGCGATGTCGTGTTCGTCGAACTACCGAAGGTCGGCCGCAGCCTCAAGAAGGCCGAAGCCGCCGCGGTCGTTGAATCGGTCAAGGCGGCCTCCGACGTCTACGCACCGATCTCGGGCGAGGTCCTGGAGGTGAACGATGCGCTCACCGCCGAGCCCGCACTGGTCAATTCCGATGCCGCCGGCAAGGCGTGGTTTTTCAAATTGAAGATCGCGGACAAAAGCGAACTCGGCGGCCTGATGGATGAGGCTGCCTACAAGGCACACACGGCTTGAGGACATGACCATGACCGCGCATCGCAACTTCGTCGAGCCCGCCACCACTTTCGTGCGCCGTCACATCGGCCCCTCCCCCCGCGATATCGCGGCGCTGCTGGAGACCGTAGGCGCCAAAAGCCTTGGCGAGTTGATGGCGCAAACGCTGCCGTCGCCGATCCGGCAAACGGCGCCGCTCGATCTCGGCACACCCTTGAGCGAAACCGAAGCGCTCGTGCATATGAAAGAACTGGCGTCGCAGAACCAAGTCTTCACCTCGTTGATCGGCCAAGGCTATTCCGGCACCATCCTGCCGGCGGTGATCCAGCGCAACATCCTCGAAAATCCCGCCTGGTACACGGCTTACACACCGTATCAGCCGGAGATCAGCCAGGGACGGCTGGAGGCGCTGTTCAATTTCCAGACCATGATCTGCGACCTCAGCGGTCTTGACGTGGCCAACGCCTCGCTGCTGGACGAGGGCACAGCGGCAGCCGAAGCGATGGCGCTGGCGGAGCGCGCGGCAAGCGCGAAAACCAAATCCTTCTTTGTCGATTCGGAAGTGCATCCGCAGACGCTGGCGGTGCTGCGCACCCGCGCCGAGCCGCTGGGATGGACCTTGATTGTCGGCGATCCCCTCGCCGATCTCGACCGCGCCGATGTGTTTGGCGCGCTGCTGCAATATCCTGATACGTCGGGCGCGGTGCGCGATCTGCGCCCGGCCATCTCCGCGCTGCATGCCAAGGGCGCGCTGGCGGTTGTCGCGGCGGATTTGCTGGCGCTGACGCTGCTGGCGTCGCCCGGCGAACTCGGCGCCGACATCGCGATCGGATCGGCGCAACGTTTTGGCGTGCCGATGGGCTATGGCGGACCGCATGCGGCCTATATGGCGGTGCGCGACGCGCTGAAGCGCTCACTGCCCGGGCGTATCGTGGGGCTGTCGATCGATTCACGGGGGCAGCCCGCCTATCGCCTCGCGCTGCAGACCCGCGAACAGCATATCCGCCGTGAGAAGGCCACCTCCAACATCTGCACCGCACAGGTGCTGCTGGCCGTGATCGCCTCGATGTATGCCGTCTATCATGGGCCGGAAGGGCTGACCCACATCGCCCGCACCGTGCATCGCCGCGCAGCGGTGCTGGCGGCGGGACTGCGCAAGCTCGGCTTTGCGCCGAAGTCCGAGGCATTCTTTGACACCGTGACGGTGGACGTCGGCGACAGGCAAAGCGCGATTGTTGCGCGCGCACTGGCCGAGAACATCAACCTGAATATCGGCAAGGGCACGCTTGGCATCGCGCTGGATGAGACCACCACACCGGAAATCGTCGAAGCCGTGTGGTGGGCTTTTGATGGCGAACTGACTTATGCCGAAGTAGAGACGGAAACGCGCGATGCGCTGCCCACAGCGTTGAAGCGCGCCAGCGCCTTCCTCACCCATCCCGTGTTCCACGCGCACCGCTCCGAGACCGAGCTGTTGCGCTACATGCGCAAGCTCTCGGACCGCGATCTCGCGCTCGACCGCGCCATGATCCCGCTGGGCTCCTGCACCATGAAGCTCAACGCCACCTCCGAGATGATCCCGCTGACCTGGCCGGAATTCGGTGCGCTGCATCCGTTCGCGCCGCGCGCGCAGGCGCAGGGCTATCACGCGCTGTTTGCCCGGCTGGAAGCGTGGCTGTGCGAGATCACCGGCTATGACGCAATCTCGCTGCAGCCGAATTCCGGCGCGCAGGGCGAATATGCCGGACTGCTTGCCATTCGTGGTTATCACGCCGCGCGCGGCGAGCCGCATCGCACAGTGTGCCTGATCCCCTCCTCGGCGCACGGCACCAATCCGGCCTCGGCCAGCATGGCCGGCATGGAGGTCGTGGTGGTGGCTTGCGATGCGCGCGGCGATGTCGATGTGAATGATCTCAAGGCCAAGGCGGCGCAGCATGCGAACAAGCTCGCGGCGATCATGATCACATATCCCTCGACCCATGGCGTGTTCGAGGAGCACATCCGCGAAATCTGCGACATCGTGCACGGCCATGGCGGACAGGTCTATCTCGACGGCGCCAACATGAACGCGCAGGTCGGGCTGTCGCGGCCCGGCGATTACGGCGCCGATGTCAGCCATCTCAACTTACATAAGACGTTCTGCATTCCGCATGGCGGCGGCGGCCCCGGCATGGGACCGATCGGCGTCAAGGCGCATCTAAAGCCATTCCTGCCCGGACATCCCGTTGGCGATGGCGGACCTCAAACGATCGGGCCGGTATCGGCGGCGCCGTTCGGCTCGGCGTCGATCCTGACCATTTCCTATATCTACATCCTGATGATGGGCGGTGAAGGCCTGACGCGCGCGACCGAGATTGCGATCCTCAACGCCAACTACATCGCCACAAAACTCGATCCGCATTTTCCGGTGCTCTATCGCAACGCCAAAGGCCGCGTCGCCCATGAATGCATCGTCGATCCCCGGCCGCTGAAAACCTCCAGCGGCGTCACCGTCGACGACATCGCCAAGCGGCTGATCGATTACGGCTTCCACGCCCCGACCATGAGCTTCCCGGTGCCGGGCACGCTGATGATCGAGCCGACGGAATCCGAGAGCAAGGCGGAACTCGATCGTTTTTGTGACGCCATGATCGCGATCCGGCGCGAAATCGCCGAGATCGAAAACGGTCGCTGGAAAGTCGAGGCCTCGCCGCTGCGTCACGCGCCGCACACTGTGCATGATATCGCCGACGATGCCTGGGCCCGCGCTTACACGCGCGCCGAGGGCTGCTTCCCCGCCGGCACGTCACGCACCGACAAATACTGGTGCCCGGTGGGCCGCGTCGACAACGTCCATGGCGACCGCAATTTGGTGTGTTCGTGCCCGCCGATCACTGAATACGCGCAGGCGGCGGAATAGCAGATTTTGCGGGCGAACAAGTCCCGCATTTCAAAGCAGTTCTCCACGCGCAATCGTCACTGCGTGTCTGGCATCTTTGCCGGCACGCATCCTTGTCGCCGGTGACAAATTTCCTGCAACTCTCCGTGCACTCGCTGTAGTCCTGGATACATGTGTACCGATGCGCCTGAGTGCACTTCATGCATGCATCATCGGCCAGACCAATGCTGACGAAGCCTATGAGGCACATGGCGGCCAATACGGTTACATGGATATTCCTCATCGCACTCACTATCGGCTTTAAAACAAAAACGGGCGCCGGGAACGTCGGCAACTCAACGTCCTCAGCGCCCGCTTGTGTCGGAGCCTAAGCCTAACGGCTCAGGCCCGGAAAAGATCAATCCTCCGCGGGCTCCTCTTCGCCATCGGCGTCACGCTCGGGGGAGCCGGCCAGGATTTGTTCGGCAATCAGGCCGGAATTCTGGCGGATCGCGACTTCGATCTTGGCGGTCATATCGGGATTGGCTTTGAGGAATGCCTTGGAATTCTCGCGGCCCTGCCCCAGGCGCTGGCTGTCATAGGAGAACCATGCGCCGGACTTCTCGACGATGCCGGCCTTGACCCCGAGATCGAGGATTTCGCCCATCTTGGAGACGCCCTCGCCATACATGATATCGAATTCGACCTGCTTGAACGGCGGCGCCAGCTTGTTCTTCACCACCTTGACGCGGGTCTGGTTGCCGACCACTTCATCGCGCTCCTTGATCGCGCCGATGCGGCGGATATCGAGGCGCACAGAAGCGTAGAATTTCAGCGCGTTGCCGCCGGTGGTGGTTTCCGGCGAGCCGTACATCACGCCGATCTTCATCCGGATCTGGTTGATGAAGATCACCATGGTGTTGGATTTGTTGATCGAGGCGGTGAGCTTGCGCAGCGCCTGGCTCATCAGCCGCGCCTGCAGGCCGGGCAGCGCATCGCCCATCTCGCCCTCGAGTTCGGCCTTCGGCACCAGTGCCGCCACGGAGTCGATCACCAGCACGTCGACCGCGCCGGAGCGCACCAGCGTGTCGCAGATTTCCAGCGCCTGCTCGCCGGTGTCCGGCTGCGAGATCAGCAGCTCATCGATATTGACGCCGAGCTTGCGGGCATAGACCGGATCGAGCGCATGTTCGGCATCGATGAAGGCGCAGATGCCGCCCTTCTTCTGGCCTTCGGCCACCGTGTGCAGCGCCAGCGTGGTCTTGCCCGAGGATTCCGGCCCGTAAATTTCCACCACCCGGCCCTTCGGCAGACCGCCGACGCCAAGCGCAATGTCGAGACCGAGCGAACCAGACGAAATAGTCTCGACATCCATCGAGCGGTCGTTCTTGCCGAGCTTCATCACCGAGCCCTTGCCGAACTGGCGCTCGATCTGGGAGAGCGCGGCGGACAGGGCTTTGGTCTTGTCCATGGAGGATCCTTCGACGATACGCAGGGCAGTAGCGGACATTGGTGGTGCTCCTTATGGCGGGGATTCGCTAGCGGGACAAACGGGCGGTGGGTGAATCAGTGGATCAGCGATCGATGGAACAATGTACCCTATTTGTTCTAAGTTCGCAATATGTTCTTTATGTTCTTTTTCAGGTACTGATCTGCCTCGAATAATGGAGAGCTACTCGTTCACCCATCTTCGGCTAAGAAATACATTAAAATGTCATTTGATTTTAGGCTCTGCCTATTTTAAGCCACTAATTCGTCAACTTTCAAACACCTTAAGAATTTGGCGGAGTTTAATATGAGTGTTCTTTATGAGCGACGTTTAGAAGTCACCAACACGCGCATTTCAGTCGTAACCAATACAGTTGCCAGCCTCAACGCGCGGGTGCGCGAACTGGAGCTATTACGCGACAAGGTCAGGAAAGCGCAGCTATCGATCCAAAAATCGAAGCAGACGAACCATCAAAAAAGACCAAGCCTTTAGAACAACGAGGCCGCCTCGATTGGCAGCCTCTTTCATCTGCCCAGCCGCCATTCGTCAATTTCCAGACGCGCATTCCAGACGCTCGCTTTTTTTGCGTCGTCTTCCGTAGGGCTCACTCCGCAAAGCGGAGTCCCTTTTTCGTCTGTTGGTGCACAATCCATTCCCACTTTTTCGCCGGTTTCCGGCCGCTCCCATACCGCCTGATGTTCGTGGCCCTTTAAATTCAGCAGCGGCCGTTTTTGGCCCAGTGTGAACTAGTACACATACAGCGCGTGAACCTTTGGGACATAATCGACATAACTTTTGCGAACATCCTTTTTTTGTGAGTTTATTTTCTGATGATTATTTTGAATAAGCGCTTCAAGGCGCTCACCCATATTAGAACCAGTCTCATTGCCCAGTTGGGCGAACTGAACCGACTGCGCGAACGGGTCAGAATAGCGCAACTACTGTCGGCCCAAAGATCGCGGCCGAAATCCCGCAGAAGAAGAGCGCGAATTTAGAATAAGAAAGCCCCCTCCGTTGGCGGCCTCTTTCTGGTCTTTTCAATTTCAGAAAAAAAAGCCGCCCGGGCGTGACGCCGGACGGCTTTCTCATGCGGCTGCCGGCCCGGCACTGCTCCGGTTCCGCCGCATCTATGCCTGATGCTGATGCGGCTTGGTAAAAGCGGGGTTAACGCGTGCTCCTGGAAAGTACCGGCTTTGAATCTGTAAGCGGCTATTTCAACGAGTGCCGAAGGAGCGATGGACTCCTCCCTTCTGCAGCGGAAACACGCAAAGGGGAAAGATTTCCAGCGGATTCTGCCGGGATCTCTGAACTTTTATTTAATCGCCCCCGCATCCGAAATCGTCATTATCGCACTGCGATGTCGTTGCCAGCGACATCCCTAGAGGAACCTCGCCCGACCCCCGTTGGGCGGGGTTTTTCCTTATCTGGCCTGCTGGTCGGGCTTTGGACCGTCCTGCTTTGTCTGAAGGCCGGCCGGACGATCGAGTACGTATCTATGAAGTCCGTAATATGTGCCTTCGATCGTCAAAGCGACCACGGCAATCAGGATGATTGCGGCGATCACAACATCGCGTCTCGTCAGGCCTTCAAACATCCGCGCACCTCGCGCTGACGCGTCTCATCAATCCTCACCCGCGCGCTGTAAGCTTCGTGTCACGATTTGACTGAATCTTCATCTTGCGAGACGGACCGGCTTAAATACCCTCGTCTGTGGCGACGCAGCTTGCGTTGCCGCCCCAAACGCCACTGACCCCTTGTTTCGATCGCGGATATTACGATATCGGCAGAAACAGGCCACTGTTTGACGCAGATATGGCCACAACGAAAACCCCGCCAGACGGGGGTCCACCCAGCGGGGTTGGGGAGAATGACACCGTATTGCGCGGCGTCATTGCGCTGCATCTGATCACCGAGTTGCGCGCGAAACAAATTAAGATTTCATAGCTTTTCAAAATGAAAGAGGTCGCCAATCGGAGCTCCCATGCGCGGTTACACGACACAGGAGAAACTTAAAATTACGGCCGGCGCCGTGGCTTCCCTCATCATCGTGGGGTGGATTGTCGTGCTGGCTGTTATTTTTCTATCGGTGCAGTGAAGCGCGTTCGCCGAACCCTTTTGAGTTTACCGACCAGTCGTGCCCGGTCCCGCGCGCTTCATCGGGCAGCCTCGCAGTGACGGCGACCGGAGGCCATCCCGATCGCGGGTCCCCAAAATAGATGGGACACATTTCCGTATTTCTACGGAATTTGGAAACGGTTTATTAACTACGTGGCGCTAGGCTGTACTTGCGAGTGCAATTCCCAAGCCGTCATCAGCAGAATGCTGGTGGCGGCTTTCTTCTTGGGGAGAGCCTTGTCGGTTCTGATTAAATCAGAACCGGGCCCAATCTTTTGTTTGACGCGCCTTCCTTGCGCGAACCGGTATCCATCCCGGATCAAGCCGGGGCAGGCTTTCGCCCGGAAACGCTACCCGCCAGTTCCGCCGTGAAACGACCCCCGTCTCGCGGGGGACCGCGAAAGGGGGTCGCTGACGGCGGGGCTAATCTGGAGGACCAATCGCCGCCATCGAATAGGTACGGCGATCATCCGATCCGGTTTCAGATGAGGCGGGCTCGAAACGAGGCTTGCGCTGGAAAGCTCACCACGGGAGACAGGAGCGCTGCCGGGAGCTCCGCCGGCGGCTATTTCAAGGCGGTGTTGATCGTCGAGAATGATGTGTTGAGCGTTGAGCCGAGGCCGTTAACAGCGGCGATGATGGCGAGCGAAATACCTGCCGCGATCAGGGCGTATTCAATCGCGGTGGCGCCTGATTGATCCGCCAAAAAGCGCCTAAATAAATGCTTCAAGATGCTACCTCCTGGTATTAACGCCCCGGCAATTCTTGCGGGTTCCATGAACGGAACTCTGCTGATCGTTGCTTAAAATTGAATCAAAAAAGGCGCTTAATCCCGCGTGAATGCGCCGTCTTTTTATTTCTGCCTGTTGCTGGGCAAGCCCGGCACGCTTCGAGACCAGGCCCGATGTCTCGGCGTGAACGGGGCAGCGATATCTCATGCCGCCAATGGTTCGCTGAAGTAGGCACAAGCAGGCCGTCAAACAGGCCCTGCCCGGAAGCCGGCGCCACGACCGCCCGCCGGGCGGACTGGCAAAACCAGGCCGTCATCCCCACATCCGCGGGCCTGACCTGTTCGGTTTGAAACAGAAGCCGCCCTGATCCGTAGTACTACCGAGAGCCCTCGCTTCCGATCAGGAATCGGCTCATAAATTTCCTTGTGGTCTTGCCAATCGGACAACGGCCACGTCCTGATCGTGAGTTCGCCGATGACGATGCATACGCCGAAGCTTTTGACGCCTGAAGAGTTCGCTTCCCTGATCGAAGTCGCGATCACTTCGCCCACCCCGGTTATCCCTGCGCCTCATCTGGCAAAGCTGATCATGCTTGGCTACGTCACCGAGACGGCCAAAGGCCCTGTCGTCACCGGCGACGGCCTGATCCGGATTACCGAGAGCGAATAATCGCCGCTGCGCGCAAGCGAGGCGGCCACGCCAAATCCGTAGATTCCCGGATTGATCCGTCCCGGATTCAGGAATTCACTGCGTGTGAGATTTTATTGGTTTCATGGGCCTAGAGCGGCCTTCACGCATTGGGTCATTCCATGCCGCTCTATTTTTTTCGCATCCGAAACGGCACCATCTGCGGCGCGTCCGATCAAGGCACCGAATTTGCCGATCATGATGCCGCGTGGAAAGAGCTGACCAGCGTTTGCGCCGGTATCATCGGCGGCATTTCCCGCAAACTACAGCAAAACTCCGAATGGGAAATGGAGCTTCTGGATGAAGCCAAGCAACCGGTGTTCCGCATCCGCCTGGTGGCGGAGACGCCCGATTAGATGATCCCAGCGCCAACGCCTTCGGCGTTTGTCGCCTGATCGACCGTGCCCCGGTCCGGCTGAAACCCCTGGCGCAGCTCCCTGGTGGAAGCCCACTAATCAGCGCTCCGCAGCCGCCGCATGGTGAATTCGATGTCGCCGCCCGGTAGCTCACGCCAGCTTTCCACGCCGCTCATATAGGCCGCCTTGGGGTAGCGGGTGAGGAAATCGCGCGCCCTGCTACGCGCCTTGTCGCGCGGCAAAGTAAAGGTTTCGCGCAGATAGCCGTCGTCCGGCCTGCGCCGGCCGGCCATCCGGTCTGCGAGATCGCGCGGACGAGAAACCATGTCGCAACTCCAACAGATAACGACCGGCTCAATATAGCGTGCAGCGTCGCCAAACCGAGTCGTCTCGGCTGCCACTTGACCAATAACGTGCATTTTCTGCGGCTGCCGGAAGAGCCTCTGTTCGATTTCCGACATATAAACTTTGCCGCCGTGTGACGCACGTAAGCCAATGGTATTGCAGCCCAATCGCATCTTGCATCAGGGTACCTGTGGATCGGTCCGCCGCTATGATCGGTACCGTGCCGACATCGCGGGCGCCATCTTCCTATATTGACGTTTCCCGCGGATCGCCCTCTCGGAGCGTCCCTTACCCACCCCTGCGGTAAAATCGGCCCGACCGACCGGGCGGGATACCGCATTGGCCAACTCGAACGCAGGTCCTTTGGACAACAAACTGCTCGCCGCATTGCCCCGCAACGATTTCGACCGCCTGCTTCCGCATCTGTCGACGATTTCACTTCAACAGGGCATCGTACTCTCCGAAGCCGGCGACGAAGTCGACCAAATCTATTTCCCGCATGACGGCATGCTGTCGTTGCTTGCCGTGCTGCGCGACGGCAAGGCGATCGAGACCGCGACTGTCGGCCGCGAAGGCGTCGTCGGCGCGATGGCCGGGCTTGGCCTCTACAAATCGCTGGTGCGCGTCGTGGTGCAGATGCCGCTGACCTGCAGCAGGATCGCAGCTCCCCATTTCAGGACGGCCGTTGCCGGCAGCGAGGCCATTCGCAATCTGTGTATCCGCTACAACGAAGTGCTGCTGTCGCAGGCGCGGGTAACGGCCGCCTGCAACGCGCTCCACCCGATCGAGGCGCGATTTTGCCGCTGGCTGCTGCAAAGCGCCGACCGATCCGGCGGCGACACCGTAGCGCTGACGCAGGAATTTCTCGCTGAGATGTTGGGCGTCAGGCGGACGTCTGTGACCGAAGTCGCAAGCCGGGTGCAGAACGCCGGTGTGATCACCTATTCGCGCGGCGTGATCAAGATCCTGAACCGACCCGCGCTGATGCGGATGTCCTGCGAATGCTACCAAACCTTGCTGGACCAGTCCGCCGCACTGACCTGAAGGCGTCTCCCCCTCGTCATCTACTGATTGTAGCGATTATGGAACTCTATCTTCTGTAGCACGTTGGCTTCCGAGAAGAGGAACCCAGAATGCTGTCAGCAAATCGCCGGCGTCAGATTTTAGACGACGACCCCGAGGAAGCGCGCTTCGATATGAAGGCGCCCGGGGATGCATCGGCGCCCGAAAACGGCCAGGCCGCTCCGCGAGAGGAAGACGGTTGGGTGAACAACTTTATGGGCCGCCTTGCCGCGCTCGTTCGCGATGTCGGCGGCCGGGAGAAGTGAGACAAGAGATGAGGCGAAAAAAAAGGACCGCCTGATCAAGGACCGCCTGATCCTGGCCGCAAGCTCAACGCGCCGACATTCCCGGCAGGGCGGCGTTTATCTCTAACGCTTTAATTCGCGGTGCTGCCAGTTTTCTTTGGCTTCGCGGAAGCTGTGGCCTTGTCCGATGTCTTGGGCGCATCGCTTCGTACGGTGCCCCAAGGATCCGCGGGCACCTTGGCATCCGGGATCTTCTTTAGCGACTCCTTATAGGCCTTGTCGCGCGCAGCTTCGGCATCCTTCTCATCCTGCGTCTTGCCGGGCTTGTCCTGCATCAGATTCAAGGCGGGCATCTGGGCGTAGGCAGGCGAGGCCAGCAACCCGATAACCATCGCCACACGGAAAACTTTCATGGGATGCTCCCTGTATTGTCCCCAATAACATATCATTGCGCAGGATATCACCGCGCAGACCGCCCCGCCAAGCGGGCCGGCGAACGCGCCGGGCATAGCACTTAGAAATGGTCCGACTTGCAGGATTTCTGCATCCAGTCGTCCCAGATCGGACCGCATTTGGTGCAGCCGCTCAGCGCGAGCCCCACTGCCACAACGCTGAAAATCAATGCCAATCGCCGCAACGCCATCACCCTACTCCCACACAGATTCTACCCTACGGCCTCAAGTCAGGCATTTTCAAGCCGTCCAAAAGAGACGCTCAAGACGTGCCAAAGCGGCTTCCCTTTGCGCACCGGATGCGCTCTGGCATAAGGCATCATCCCCGGCGAGGATCTGCTTCATGCCAGACAAGCCCCAAGCCTTAGAACAAAAGCCCGAGGAATTCGATATCGAGGAAGCGCGGCGCGTCCTTGGCGACGTATTCGCACCTTGGGTGCTGGATTTGGGATTGTCGATCTCCAGCATTGAATACGCCCCGCCAACGGGCGCTGCTGCCGACTGGCAGCCGGGCGCAGTGCTGCGAATGGCTTTCTCGGAACGGCTGTGCCGGCACGGCGGCATCGTCTGCGGCCAAGCGCTGATGGCGCTGGCCGACACCTCGATGGTGATCGCAATCCTGACCGCCAATCGCGGCTACCGGCCGATGACAACCGTCGACCAGACCACGCACTTCATGCGGCCCGTTATGTCGTCGGATGTGCTGGCCGATGCCCGGGTGGTGCGGCTCGGGCGCACCATGAGCTTCGGCCGGGTCACGCTGTCCAGCGCCGCCGACAACAAGCCGGTGGCCATGGTCTCAAGCGCCTTCGCGATGCTGTGAGGAACAATTGTGTCGGCTGTTTGCGCAGAAACATTCAGCAATCCTCTGCCCGGTTTTCAGTAATTGTTGATGGCGCAAGCCGGCGAATTGACCCCCACCCCCGCGCAATCTTAACCGGGGCGGGGTAATATTTGATGATGCGGGGGATTATCCACACGGCATTGATTGCGGGCGTAGCGCTGACGCTGGCAGGATGCGGCATCGCCGACAGCCGCTCGCCTCTGCCTGAATTTCTGCGCGCCAAAGCCAGCGATCCTCCGCCGCTCGAAGCTCCCCCCGATGTGAAACAACTGGTCCGGGAAAAACTGGATTCAGTATTCGTCGCTCAGTCGAACCCGCAGCAGGTCCAGGTCTCGCCACCGCACCACGATTTGCGTGGCCTCGGCTGGACCGCATGCGTCAAGGCCGAGTTGACTAATGCCGTGGGCAAGCCGCTCGGCGTCGAAACCTATCGCATCACCATCAACAATGGGGTCATCCTCGACCGTAGCCGTGCCGAGGCCGAGGACACCTGCGCCAACGAGAGTTATCAGCCGATCTGAGAGCGTTTTCGAGCGAAGTGGGCACCACTCGCCGATAAACGACGCGTTAACAATACCGCTCGAATTGAATCCGTGCGCCACGGACTTTTCCAATCTTTCCGCTACCCTTTCCCGACAACGCGGTGGTGAACCGCGCCATCTCGCGAACGGGGAAACCGGGACGTGATCGAGGTTGCTGAACCAGAACTGGGCCATCGCGCATCACCGGACGATGCCGCGGGCGCGCGCTTGGGCGCGGCTACCTCGCCGGGTGGCGTGACGGGCCATGGTCTGGCGCTGGTACCGCTCACGGACATCCCAGCGACCCCGTGGCGCATGCTGGCCGAGCGCGCGATCGAGCCGAACGGTTATTATCTGCCCGATTGGGAATTGGCGGTTAACGCCTTCGCCAGCGGCCGCACCGGAGCCTCCGCGCTCTGCGCGTGGAGCGAGACGCCGCTGGTGCCGGATGGCGCGGCGCGGTTGATCGGGCTGTTGCCGGTCGTCTCGATGTGGCGCGCCTACAAGATCCCGCTGCCCGCGCTGGCGAGCGCCAGCCCCTATGGCACGCTGTGCACGCCGCTGCTCGACCGCGACAATGCCAACGATGCGGTCAACCACATGATCGCGCAGGCGCGCAACGCCGGCGCCCATGCGCTGATCCTGCGCGACGTCTCGATGAACGGCGCGGCGATGAAAGCGATCACCGAAGTATTGCGGCAGAATGGCCTGCGCCCGCGGGTGCTGCAATCCCATGCACGCGCCTGTCTTGACGCCAGGCACGATGCCGATGAATTGCTGCGCGATGCGCTGGGCGGAAAAAAGCTGAAGGAATTGCGCCGCCAGCGCAACCGCCTCGCCGAGCACGGTGCTATCAGTTTCGATGTCGCGCGCACGCCAGAGGCGGTCACGGCTGCCGTCGAGACCTTCATGGCGCTGGAAGCCAGCGGCTGGAAAGCCCGGCGCGGAACTGCGTTGCAGCAGGATGAAGGCGATGCCGGCTTTATCCGGCGCGCCACCACCGGCCTTGCGGCGTCAGGCCAATGCGAAATCGTCACGCTGCATGCCGGCGAGACGCCAGTCGCAGCAGCCATCGTGCTGCGGCACCAGGACCGCGCCTTCTATTTCAAGCTCGGCGTCGACGAGCGCTTTGCGAAGTTTTCACCCGGCGTGCAACTGACGCTTGAACTGACCAAACACCTCTGCGCCAGCGCCGTGATCGCGACGGCGGACTCTACCGCAAGCGCGGATCATCCGATGATCAATCCGATCTGGCGCGGACGCCTCAGGATCGGCGACGTGCTTATCCCGCTGCGTCGGCGCGATCCCGTGGTGTCGATGATCCACGCTGCGTTGACGGCACGCCACTCGGTCCGCGAACTCGCACGCCGCGCCGTGCATCTGGTCCGCGAGCGCAGGAAATCCTGACGCCAGTACGGCCCTACTCCGCCGCTTGCGCGTTTACTTCCGCCGAGACCTGGCGAATGGCACGGGCGAGCTGATCGGCCGGCTGCGCGCCCGATACCGCGTACTTGCCGGCGAACACGTAAGTGGGCACGCCGGAGATACCCTTGTTGGCTGCCTCCTCCGCTTGCGCCGAGATCCGCGCGACGTCTTCGTCGGTGGCCAGACGGCGCCGCACATCGTCGGCATCGAGCCCGACATCGGCCGCCGCCTGCACCAGCACATTGACGTCGGTGAGATCGCCGCCACCCTGGAAATACAATTCCATCAGCCGCTGCTTCATCTCGGCCGCCTTGCCCTTCGCCTCGGCCCACAGAATCAACCGATGGCAATCGATCGTGTTCGGCTGCCGCTTGACCTGGTCGGGCCGGTACACCAGCCCCTCCTCGGCCGCCGCCGTGACGACGCGGCCGGCGATGCCCTTGTAGGCCTCGACCGAACCGAACTTCGCCGTAAGGTATTCGTCGCGGCTGATGCCCTCGCGCGGGATCCAGGAATTAAGAAAGAACGGCCGCCAGTGCACCTCAACCGGAATATCCGACGCCAGCGCCAGCGCATCCTCGATGCGGCGCTTGCCGATGTAACACCACGGGCACACGACGTCGGAGACGATATCGATCTGAAGCGGCTTTAAGGTGCTCATCGGGCGTCCTCGTTTTTGGAAGTCCCAAAGATAATGGGCCGTCCTGGCCTCGGCAAGTGAGCGGGATCCCTGCAAGGACGATATTCTCTCAACGTCGTGAAACATTTTTAGGTCGTCATCACCGGGCTTGACCCGGTGATCCATCTTCTTCTGCGAAGATGGATGGATGCCCGGATCAAGTCCGGGCATGACGAGTGAGCGATCGCGACGCAAAGCGCCCGAATTATATGTGCAACTCCCGCCCTCCCTTCAGAGGGCGCAGGGAATGCCGGGCGCCTGGCGCGCCCGCAACCGCGTGTGCAACGGTAGTAAGGTGAAAGCACACGCGTTAGTCAGGTCACACCGGAATCACCCGGCATTCCCCGCGCAATGGTTTACGGCTTACTTCGTGCTCTCCCCGGTGATCGGGCTCTTTTGCCACCGTCATCCCTGAGAAGCTTGCTTCTCAGGAACTTGACGCCAGCGTCGAGGCGTCAGGACCACACGACTTCGCCGTCCGCTATCGCGCCGTTCGTCAAAGGCACATCCGCGTCCACCGCATCCCGTCCCGCGTCCGTGACGATCGCGAGCCGCCCCTCAGATGAGACGGGATGAGCATGGATATAGACCGATTTGCGATTTCGGAAAACCAGAATATTTTTACCGAAGGGACTGGACATGCGATCAGCGGAAGGTGACGTGATTTGCCCGTCGGGTAGTCGAAAGTCTCAACATCGTCATTGCGAGCGAAGCGAAGCAATCCATAGTGCCGCGCAAAGAAAGAATGGATTGCTTCGTCGCTTCGCTCCTCGCAATGACGACAGAATCGTAGGGTGGGCAAAGGCGCGCTTGCGCCGTGCCCACCATCTTCCAGCGTTGAGGCAAGTTGGTGGGCACGCTGGCGCTTTGCCCACCCTACGGACTCGCGCGCGTTAACGACGATTAACGATACTCAAATCTGACCAAAACCGCTTGGGTATTTTTTAAAAGATGCCGGCCTATCCAGTCCCGGGCACGGGAATGTGGGAGAAGGTAATTGGCGAAAACATCGGCGAAGCGGGCCAAACGCGGAAAGACCGAGACGTTTGCGTTGCCGATGGCCGGCAAAATAGCTGTCGTCGTCATCGCTGTCGGCGCAATGGGCTATGCCTTGCTGTCGCGTCCGGCAACAGTTCAACCGAAGCGTCCCTCCACGCATCAGGCCGCGCTGACGCCTCCGCCGGCACCGGCTGCGGTGGCCCCTGCTCCGGTTCAGGCACAGCTTCAAGCTCAGGCTCCTGCGCCGGTTCCGGCGCCTGCCATTGCTCCTGCTCCGGCTTCAATTCCAGCGCCCGAGGTGGAACTTCCAAAAGCCGCGGACGCTCCCGGAAAACTTGTTCGGCAGGTCGTCGATTACATCAGCCACGAAGCGCCGGGAACTGTCGTTGTCGACACCGGAAATACCTTTCTTTATCTCGTGCTCAACGGCAAGCAGGCGATGCGCTACGGCATCGGCGTCGGCCGCGAGGGTTTTACGTGGTCCGGTGAACAGACCGTGGCCAGGAAAACAGAATGGCCGGATTGGCGTCCGCCTGCCGAAATGGTTTTGCGTCAGCCGTACCTACCGCGGTTTATGGCGGGCGGCCCCGGCAATCCGCTCGGCGCCCGGGCCATGTATCTGGGCGAGACCGAATACAGAATTCACGGCACTAACAAGCCCGACACGATCGGGAAGCGGGTTTCGTCCGGTTGTATCCGGCTGACCAATGACGACGTCACCGATCTCTATGAGCGGGTGAAAGTCGGCGCAAAAGTCATCGTGCTTCCGGCGACGCGAGCTATTCCAGCGGCCCATCGTGTGCTGCGCAGTAATCCTGATGAAGCGGCCAATCGGTTGCCGAACCCAGGATTAGCGACGGTTCGGCCTGCGACGTGAGCACGACAGCATGGGCTCGCATTGAGCGCAGTCCTTTGACGGTGCGTAGGGTGGGTTAGCCGCAGGCGTAACCCACCGCAGCGAAAAGAAAAAAGATGGCAGATTACGCCTTCGGCTAATCCGCCCTACGGGCTTCATCTGTTGTTTGGATGAGGCCGTTGATAATGGCCATTTCTTCCGAGCTCAATGCGCTCTGATCCTGGGCGCGAACACTTTTCAGGCCCGTTGCTAAGTCGGCCCATCCATCCGTCAAGCCGTTGAAGTTCAAAAAAGGACCAAGAACGCGCGACAGAGGGCGGAGGCATCGTTTGTCGCACCAGTCGTCAATTAGGCCGCTTAACGCTTTCATGAATTGATTGTTTAATCCGTAGGGCATTCGCCAAGAGGATACGTTCTCTTGGGGCCGCCAGCCAGCAAGCAGCTTGATATGGATGTCCTGCGCAACAATATCTCTTGCCCAATTGACCTGATCCTCGGGGATCAACTTTGCCACCGAGAGTTCGTCAACCACGGACTCGGCGACCCATTTGCTCCATTCTAAATCGGGGCGATAGTGCCTTTTAGTTTTCATGCAGTCATCCTGCTGCGGCAAATCAGTATAGCGCGACCATAGCACGACGCATCCCACGGTCAGCCGTCAAAAAACGCAGTCACTACTTAAACCCCGCCGCCATCGCCCGCAGCCGCTCGGCGGTCAGGTCATCCGCCGGAAAGAACGTCTCCAGCGCCATTTCCGACAGCGTGACGTCGACTGGTGTTCCGAAAATCATCGTCGCCGACATGAAGCTCAGGACGTCGTTGCCGAACCTTAGCTTGAAAGGGATCGCGACGTTGTCCGGCGGCAGCGGAGCGGACCGCGCCGGGATCGGGTAGGCCTTGAGCTCGTGATAGAGTTTGATCAGTCCCGGATCGGCCGTGATCTCGCACTGGCGGTGCAAACGTTCCAATAGGTGCCCGCACCATTCGGCGACGTTGACCGTGCGCACCGCCAGCGCTTCGGGATGAAACGCGAGACGCAGGATGTTGACGGGCTGGCCGAGCAGGCGCGCCGGAACGCCCTGCAATAGCGGCATCACCATGCGGTTGGCGGACACCAGATTCCAGTGCCGGTCATAGGCCAACGCCGGGTTGGGTTCATGCGCCTTCAGCACCAGATCGATCGCAGCCCGCGCGGCTTTCAGCGCGGGATCGTCCAGCGTGCGCTGCGGAAACGCCGGCGCAAATCCTGCCGCCACCAATAGCACGTTGCGCTCGCGCAAGGGCACGTTGAGCCGCTCGGCGAGCTTCAGCACCATGTCGCGCGACGGCGCGGCGCGGCCGGTTTCGACAAAGCTCAAATGACGCGCGGAAATCTCGGCGTCACCGGCCAGATCAAGCTGGCTGAGATGGCGGCGCTGCCGCCACTCGCGCAGGTGATCGCCGATATGGACGGGCTGGGGACGCTCAGTTCGCGCCGTGGCGGTGTGTGTGCTCATGGTGAAAAACCTACCATGTGAATTTCATGCGTTCCATTACGTCCGAGGTAATCGAACTGCCTCACGGGCCGGGTCATCTTCGCCAGCACAGGAGATGACCATGAACACGCGATCCAGCCCCCTCTCACCCGCCGGCATCCTGCCATGGATGCTCAACCTGGCGACCCGGATATTAGCCCGTTCGCTCAACATGCCCGAGCCGCTGGTGCACCACACCGGTGTGTTCGTGTTCGCGCATGTGCAGGCGGTCGAGAGCAGCGTCGGCAAGACGCTGTGCCCGAAGCGCCTGCTCCGTCAGCTCCGCAACTGGCGCCGGTCACTGGCGCGCTAACTCCCTCGCGATCGATCCAACTTAGAAAAGGAGAACTGCCATGATCCAAGCATCCCCATTGTTTCGCCGCGCCTTCCTGCTCGACACCATCGCCAGCGGCATGATGGCCGTGTTGCTGACGTTTGGCGCAGCCGAACTAGCGCCGCTGTTTGGTTTGCCGGAGCCGTTGTTGTGCGAGACCGGTCTGTTTCTGATCGCCTATACCGCGCTGGTCGGATGGCTGGCGACGCGGCAATCGATGCCGAAGCTGCTGGTGATCATGGTCATCGCGGGGAATACAGCATGGACCATCGCCAGCATCGCGCTGCTGTTTTCCAGCGCCGTGACGCCGAATTTGCTGGGTCAGATCTTTATCGCGGCACAGGCCATCGTACCCGGCGCGCTGGCGGAGCTGCAATATATCGGCTTGCGCCGGAGCAGTGATGCGCTGGCGGTTTAGAGCCTTTTCCGGCTCCTTCGAGTCATCGCTACTTCGTTCGTGGCCTCATGGTTCGAGACGCGCGAAGTCGCGCTCCTCACCATGAGGGTTCTCAGACCTCATCCTGAGGAGCGCGCAATAGCGCGCGTCTCGAAGGATGGAGCCATCGAAGTGCGTAGGATGGGTGGAGCGCAGCGATACCCATCGCGTCGCGGCCCGACCAAATGACTTCTCTGATAATGGTGCGCCAGATGATGGGTTTCGCAAGCGCTCAACCCATCCTACGAGGTTAGGCCGCGGCTTGCATTTCCGCAGTAACGGCCGTTGCGACAGTCTCAAGCTTCATGGAAGAAGTCTTTCCGGAAGTCTTGGGCTTCGCGGCGGCCGATTTTTTTCGCGCCGCCTTGGGCTGGCTATGGCCGTTCAAAAGCTTGCCGTTCGTAAGTTGGGCCTTTTGCGCTTTCGCTTTCACGGCCTTCTTCCGGCGGGCCTTGGCCGCCTTTTTCTCGGCTTCCTTCAGCGCCTTCTTCTGCGCCTTCTTTTCTTCCTTGGCCTTCAGGCGCAGCCGTTCGGCTCTGGCCTCGGCACGCTTCTTCTTGCGCTTCTTTTCGCAGGCGTCGCATTTGCAGCCGATCGGCTTGAGATACGCCTTGAAATAATCGGTGCCGTAATCGTAGTTGATCTCTTCGCCGGGCTCGATCTTCTTGATCGCGCGGATCACGACCTTGCGCTTGCGCGCGCTGACGTCGGATTCCGCGTTCGGCTTGCAGGCATGATTGATGTAGCGCGCGATGTTCTTGCGCACCGATCCGTCGATGGTCCAGCGGCCGTTGAGCTCGAACAAATATTTGTTCTCGATCGCGTCGTCTTTCTTCTTCCGCGAATCCAAGAGCGGGCCAAAATACCGGATGATTTTGGCGCCCTTCTTGATCGGTTTGGTGGCGAAGAGGCCTAACCCGGTACGGGAACGGCCAACGCGATAGGGTTTGTTCAAGGGAATAGCAGGCATGGATCCGGGAACTGACGCGCGAGTGAGATGGGATAGCGAAGCTATGGTTCTAGATCGATTCCGCGCAAATGTCAGGTGTTTCGCGCGTCCTGTCGAAACCTTCCCCAGATAACGCGTTATCCCCCCGGACGGCCGACGGGTGCGCGCAACATCGCATCGAGCAGGGTTTCGGCATCCGCCCCCTGAGGCAATCGCTTGAGAATGTTGTACAACCGGCCATCGAGCAGCAGCATCGTGAAACCATGAACCAGGCACCAGGCGCGTGCGATCGCAGCGGCCTGATCGAGCGACATCGCCTGTTCGGAAATTGGCTCGTGACGGCTGGCGCCGACCGCGCCAACCAATTCCCTGAACGAGGCGCTGGCGGCCTGATCCAGCGCGGGCCGCTTCATGTCGAGACGCTCGGTACGAAACATCAGCCCGTACAGGCCGGGATGGGCCTGCGCATACCCGACATAGGCCTTGGCCCGCGCCAAACTCGTCTCCGGAGAACCATCGACGGCGGCACCGGCCTTGGCCATTGCGGCGTTGAATTGCCGGAACCCGATGGCGGCGAGTTCGCTGAGAAGACCTGCGAGGTCTCCAAAGTGATGGGTCGGCGCGGCATGCGATACGCCGGCCTCGCGTGCCACTGCGCGCAACGTCAGTCCCGACAGTCCTTCGCGTTCAAGCACCCGCTCGGCAGCTTCCAGCAAGGCGTCGCGCAGCGAACCGTGATGATAGGGCGCATCCCTGGAGCTGCCGTTGGACCGGGGTGCGGCCGGTTGACGTGACATTCGTGCGGAGGAAGCCGCCTTCGCGGTGAGCCGGACGCGCGTTAGGGCCGAGTCGGATTTTTTCACCATCGCGGCCTTATAAGTTCCTATTTTTACACTGTAAAGATTTCGCTTGACGCTCGAAGCCAGCCGCGATATCTGATCTTTACGATGTAAAGATAAGGAGGGAGCCACCGATGCAACAGCAGACAGCGCCCGACACCGCCTTCTCCAATCAGGGTCCCATTCCGATGGAATGCGACGCGCCGTTTCTGAAAGTGAAAGGCGAACTGCCGCGCGAACTCAACGGCACGCTCTATCGCAACGGTCCCAATCCGCAATTCGACGCCCCCGGCGCGCACTGGTTCGTCGGCGACGGCATGCTGCACGCCTTCCATCTCGAGAACGGCCGCGCCAGCTATCGCAACCGCTGGGTCCGCACCCCGAAATGGCAGGCCGAGCATGATACCGGCCGCGCGCTGTTCGGCGGCTTCGGCCGCAAACTGCCGGACGCGCCGGCCACGGCTATTCCGGATGGCGGCGTCGCCAATACCAACATCATCTTTCACGGCGGACGCCTGCTCGCACTGGAAGAAGCCCATCTGCCGATGGAGATCGAGCCCGGTACGCTGGCGACGCTGGGTTCCTGCAATTATGGCGGCGGCATCAAAGGCCCCTTCACCGCCCATCCGAAGATCGATCCCGTCACCGGCGAGATGATGTTCTTCGGCTACAATGCCGCCGGACCGTTCACCCCGGCGCTCTCGTTCGGATCGGTCGATGCCTCCGGCGTGGTGACGCGGTTCGATCGTTTTGAGGCGCCCTATACCAGCATGGTGCATGACTTCGTCGCCACCGAAAATCATCTGCTGTTTCCGATATTGCCACTGACCGGCAGCATGACGCGCGCGATGAGCGGCCGCCCGCCTTATGCCTGGGAGCCCGAAAAAGGCGCCTATGTCGGCGTGATGAAGCGCAATGGAAGCGCTGGCGACAGCGTCTGGTTTCGCGCCGAGAATTGCTACGTCTTCCATATCATGAACGCCTGGGAGGACGGCGACCGCATCATCGCCGACGTCATGCAGTGTGAAGAGGCGCCGCTGTTCACCCATCCCGACGGCTCTCCAACCGACCCTATCAAGTCCCGCGCGCGGCTGTGCCGCTGGATCTTCGATCTCGCGGGGAATACCGATCGCTTCACGCAAACCTATCTCGACGACATCAAGGGTGAATTCCCGCGCATCGACGATCGCCGCGCCGGACTCTCCAGCAACCATGGCTGGTACGCCTGCGCCAATCCCGATTTGCCGATGTTCAACGCCTTTTCCGGGGTCATGCATGTCAACGGCACGGGATCGCGATTGGGGCATTATCAATTGCCGGCCGGCGATGGCATCTCCGAGCCGGTGTTCGTGGCACGGAGCGACGACGCGGCCGAGGGCGATGGCTGGCTGCTCGCTACGGTTTACCGCGGCCGCGAAAACCGCAGCGATCTGGCGGTGTTCAATGCCGGGGATATCGAGGCCGGCCCCGTCGCGCTGGTGCAATTGGCGCATCGGGTGCCCGACGGGTTTCATGGCAATTGGGTGGGGGCGGCGTAAACGAAACAGATTCCGTCATTCCGGGATGGTCCGACAGCACCAGACCCGGAATCTCGAGATTCCGGGTTCGATGCTTTGCATCGCCCCGGAATGACAGAAGTTATTCCGAGGGAACCCCCACCATGAAAGACGTCTTCGTCAAACTTGGAACAGACTTCCTTTCCACCATCGTGTTCATTGCGCTGTACTTGATCACGGGCAATGTCGTGCTGGCGACCGTCGTTGCGATCGCGGGTGCGGTGGTTCAGTTAATCCATGCCCGCATCAAGGGCTTGCAGCTCGGCTTCATGACCTATGCCAGCCTGGCGCTGGTGATCGTGCTCGGCAGTGCGACGCTATTGACGGACGATCCGCGCTTCGTGCTGGCCAAACCTTCGATCGCGCATTTCGCGATCGGCGCGATCATGCTCAAGCGTGGCTGGATGCTGCGCTACGTGCCGCCGATCGTGGCGCAGACCATTCCGGAATACGTCACCTTCGCCGGCTATGCCTGGGCCGCACTGATGATCGCGCTTGGCGCCGGCACCATCGCGGTGGCGGCGACCGGCGACATGAAGCTGTGGGCAATCTATGTGTCGGTGGTCGCGATCGGCGCCAAGGTCGCGGCCTTCGCCGTGCAATATGTCGCGTTTCGCCTTCTCGTCACCAGCAGGCTTCGCGCCGCCCGTGCCTGAAATTAAAAGGCTCCACGGCGCTCCATTGGGCTTGGCGCGAAGATGCGCTATACCGCCGCGGAGGGTTAAAGCCCGATCCCAGAACCATTCCGGTTTTGCGGCTGATAATGCGAGGAGATGCCAATGGCCGTGGACGGGAACTGGAATATCGTCATGAGCACCCCGATGGGCGACCGCGACACGACGCTGAGCCTGAAGAATGCCGGCGGCACGCTGACGGGCACGCAAGCTGCCGAAGGCAATACCGTCGAGATCTTCGACGGCAAGGCCAATGGCGACGACGTCTCGTGGAAGGTTTCCATCACCAGCCCGATGCCGCTGACGCTCGACTTCACCGGCAAGGTTTCCGGCGACAGCATCTCCGGCGAAATGGGCATCGGCCCGATGGGCAGTTTTCCGTTCAAGGGAACGCGGGCGTAGTTCTCTCGCGGGCATAGCTCTCTCAACGGGTCGTCCCGGCGAACGCCGGGACGACGAGTCCCCCCTCACCCCAGATTCAATTCCTTGAAGAAGTCATTGCCCTTGTCGTCGATGATGATGGATGATGGCCGGAAAGTCCACGACCTCGCCGGCTATCTCGGGAGTACCGCCACGATGATCGGCAATCCGCGGCGCGGCAATGCGATGAGTCGCTGCAGCAGTTGTATTTGTCCCTGCTCGTATTTGGTTTCCCAATCGCCGCAAAAGTCGCGCGTAAAACCCGCGACTGATACGGACTGACACGCAACTGAACCACCATCGAGATTCAGCGCCAGTGTCAAATCAAGTGGCGCGGTACCGAGAAACAATGCCAGTCGATCCAGCGAGAAAAAAGCTTCCTTGGTGGTGCCGAGGATGATGCGGCCCCCGGAATCGTTGCCGATGAAAGTTCGGTTCGCGAGCCAACGGCGATCCGCTGTAACGCGCGAGGCGCCGGACCCAACCAGCAACGGGTATGATACCATCCCGAACCTCGCCGTCCGGAACAGATCGCGCCAATCCTGCTGCTGCAAGTCACGAACACCCACGAAATGCTCGGACACGATGAATGCTCCGTGTGCAGCCCGATAATCAGCCGGACCGAGTTCAACACCGTCGCTCAGCAGGGGCGTCTGTGGGTGTTGCTGCGCGTGAAATAGCTGCCGTTCGTCACGACGACCGCATGCAACTCACTCATCCACGCGGAAGCGTTGGAATGACCGGCTGGCGCATTCCGGATCTCGAACCGGTATTTTCCGGGATCGACACGCACGAGCAGAACGCGATCCACTTCATGTCCGTCAGCAAGGACGGGCATTTCGGCCGTCTCAAGGCCATCCGCGCGCTGAGCCCATTGGAATTCGCCCGCGATGGCCTCTGGAATGTGATCACGTAACGCGACCTGCATTGATGGAGAGAGACGCGAGTCGTGCGGCTCGACTGCAACCCAAATCGACATGCCGCGCCGGGCGACAACGTTACGCAGATAGGGATGGAGAACCACGAAACCGACACAGGCAGCGACCGCTGCAACCATTATCAGAATGAGCAAGACTGTCCGGCGCGGCATCCCCCTCACCCCAGATTCAATTCCTTGAAAAAATCGTTGCCCTTGTCGTCGATGATGATGAAGGCCGGGAAATCCACGACCTCGATGCGCCAGATCGCTTCCATGCCGAGTTCGGGATATTCCACCACCTCGACCTTCTTGATGCAGTGTTCGGCGAGATTGGCCGCCGCGCCGCCGATCGAGCCCAGATAGAATCCGCCGTGCTTCTTGCAGGCCTCGCGTACCGCGACGGCACGATTGCCCTTGGCGACCATCACCATCGATCCGCCCGCCGCCTGGAACTGGTCGACAAAGGAATCCATCCGGCCGGCGGTGGTCGGGCCGAACGCGCCGGAAGCGTAGCCGTCCGGCGTCTTGGCCGGACCCGCGTAATAGATCGGATGGTTCTTGAAATAATCCGGCAGCGGTTCGCCCTTTTCCAGCCGCTCGCGCAATTTTGCGTGCGCCGAGTCGCGCGCCACGATCATGGTGCCGGTCAGCGACAGCCGCGTCTTGATCGGGTTCTTCGCCAACGTGGCCAAAATCTCTTTCATCGGCTGATTGAGATCGATTTTCACGACATCGCCGCCGAGCGCCTGCTCCACCGCGGGCAGATATTGCGCGGGATTATGCTCGAGCTCTTCGAGATAGACGCCGTCCTTGGTGATCTTGCCCAGCACCTGACGGTCCGCCGAACAGGACACGCCGAGACCGATCGGCAAGGAAGCACCGTGGCGCGGCAGCCGGATCACGCGAACGTCGTGGCAGAAATACTTGCCGCCGAACTGCGCGCCGACGCCGAGCGACTGCGTCATCTTGAGGATTTCCTGCTCCATCTCGAGATCGCGGAACGCATTGCCGTCGGCCGACCCATGAGTCGGCAGCGCATCGAGATAACGCGCGGAGGCGAGTTTTACCGTCTTCATGCAGAGTTCAGCGGAAGTACCGCCGATCACGATCGCCAGATGGTACGGCGGGCATGCCGCGGTACCCAGGGTCAGCACCTTTTCCTTCAGAAACGCCAGCAGCCGCTCTTTGGTCAGCACCGAAGGCGTGGCCTGAAAGAGGAAACTCTTGTTGGCGGACCCGCCGCCCTTGGCCATGAACATGAACTTGTAGGCGTCATCGCCTTCGGCATAGATCTCGCACTGCGCCGGCATGTTGTTGGCGGTGTTTTTCTCCTCATACATCGACAGCGGCGCCACCTGCGAATAGCGCAGGTTACGGCGCAAATACGCATCGCGCGCGCCCTCGCTCAAGGCGGCCTCGTCATCGCCATCGGTGATGACGCGAAAGCCTTTTTTGCCCATGATGATCGCGGTGCCGGTGTCCTGGCACATCGGCAGCACGCCGCCAGCGGCGATATTGGCGTTCTTGAGGAAGTCAAAAGCGACGAACTTGTCGTTGTCGCTGGCTTCCTTGTCATCGAGGATGCTGCGAAGCTGCTTCAGATGCCCCGGCCGCAGATAATGGTTGATATCACCGAACGCGGCTTCGGACAGCGCCCGCAGCGCCTCGCGCGATACCACCAGCATGTCCTTGCCCAGCACCTTCTCGACCCGCACGCCCTCGCTGGTGATCTTCTTGTACGGCGTGGTGTCGGCACCGAGCGGAAACAGCGGCGTGTGCTTGTAGGGCGGGACGGGCTTGGGATCGGGAAAAGCAGTGGGGGCGTTCATGGCGGGCTCGCAGGTTGGGGGCCGGAAGCGTCGGCTTTGGGACGCATCGGCGATACCACCGTTCTAAGCACTTTTGGGACAAAAGGTAAGGTTCCGCGGTCGCGGCAGCCCCGCACAGGGCGGCCTCCGCGCTGTCGAAATGTCTTCTCGTCTTATCGTCCGCAACGAAACTAGATCGCGGCACCTGTAGCCGCCGCCGGGGGCTCAGCCACGACTTCTGGAGCCGGGGGCGCCGCGGGCGGCGGCGCCAGAGCCGCAAGCTGTGCTTGGAGAGCCGCAAGCTCCGTCTGAAGAGCTGCAATCCTCGCCGCTAGAGCCGCACGCTGTGCCGCTGCATTTGGGAGCCGCGTCACCCACAGCGTTGGCGGCGGACGAGAGACCACCCAGAAATCGATGAAAAGGCAGACACCGTAGATGAAGGTGAGCACTCGCGTCTTGTCAAAGTCACTCCAGTTTACGGCGTAGTAGTACAGGCTCGCCGTCACAGCGAGTTGACACCCGTCGATCACCGTCCAGCGTGCGGCGACCGCCCGATCTCCGGGCCGCCCGATGAGAGCGATCAGGCTCCAGACCAGTCCAACCCCGATGAAAACAGACGAATTCCAAAGAAACTTGTCCAGGTCAGACGAGTAGATGATGACCACCGCCAGCAGACCAAAAGCGACCAGGAACGAGATGTCGACGAACAGCCACCACATTGACCTGGACTTCGGCTCCTTGGTTTCAACAAGAACCCCGTTTTCGATTTTCGTGGTGACCTTGGCCACATAGGTCGCATTGAGATGAACGGCGCTGCCAACGATATAACGCAGCAACAGCGCGATGACGGAAGCCGAGATCAAGACCCGGGCAAATATGGAAAAGTCCAGGAAGCCAACTGGAATATTGTCGCCGAACAAAAAATCCTTGATGTAGAAGGATAGCGTCACACCGGTGAACACGCCGAACAGCGCCAGAGATTTCTCGACAAGCTGCTTGAAGTCGGGTGTGGCATTGCGGTCATAAAACCAATACGCCCCGTTTCTAGGATCCATGTCTGCCTCCATGGTATGGCTTCAGAAATCTCTTTATAATTGAATATTAAAATTCATCAATCTTAGGATGGGTTGAATTGGCGGCGCCGGTGAAGTTTCCGTGCGCGGTATTTTTCGCTTGGGATCGCCGACCTCCCACTCTTGCGCCAATCCTTCGCAGACGCTTCAATGGCGCAAAGGGGCATTCACGATGACATTGATACCGGAATTTCGCCGACCAATCACTTGCGTCGCATTGGCGCTACTTGCCGCAATCGCACTTACCGTATCCGGCGCCTCGCCGGCGCGCGCCGACCGTTGTGACGATCTTGCGGCGCAGCTCGCCAGCCAGATCGACGGTCTCAAGGTCGGCATCACCGCCGCCAAAGTCATCTATCTGTCGCATCCGCAGACCAGGGAGATGTCGCTTGGCTGTACCAGCCGCAAATTCTCCAACGAATTGTACGCCAAGAGCACCAGCCGCAAGCCGAAGCCGGAATTCATCGACCTCGCCGCCGGCGCCGCCGCCATCATCTTCACGCTGCCAAAGGACGAAATGGTAAAAGGCGTTTCACGCTGCCTGTCGCGAATGGGCCTTTTCCGCGGCGACGATGTCTCGATACGTTACCGCCGCCTCGACATGAATTGCCAGCGCACAAAGACCGACGCATCGATCGCCATTTCGCGCAGCCCGGATCAGTAACGACATCAGGCGCAATCGCTACAATTTTAGCTGACGCATTGAGCGGCCCGTCACCACGTGACGGGATTGGCCTGGATATATCGTGATTTACAGTCTGGATTCATAAAGCTTTCGCTCCCGCCTCGTCACAGTCGGACGCATTAGCCTCAGGGAATCCCTCTATGAACATTTCGAGCATTTCCGCGCCGACACCTGTCAACCTGCCCGACCCCAGCGCGTCCAAACCGCCGGCCGTGCAACCCGACGACAATTCAAACGACGTCAGCGCGGCCCAGCCGCAGGCTCAGGCTCCCCTGCCGCCCGGACAGGGAACGCGGGTCAACCAGCTCGCCTGAAGACTGCGGGCTCGCAAAATCCCGCCGCAAGTTTGCCGAAAATGGCTATTCTGTTGATGAATAGCCATTTGCGGAGCCCGTCATGCCCGACAGCAAGACCTACACCGGCGGCTGCCATTGCGGCATGGTGCGCTTCGAATGCACCACCGACATGGCAATGGTGACCGCCTGCAACTGTTCGATCTGCACCAAGAAGGGTCTGCATTTCACATTCCTGCCGCCGAAGAGTTTTCAGCTACGCGCCGGCGACGACAATTTGCGGGAATATCTCTTCAACAAGCACGCGATCAAGCACCAGATCTGCAACGACTGCGGCGTCGCGGTGTTCGCGCGCGGCAGCAAGCCCGACGGCACCGAGGTGATCGCGCTCAACGTCAGTTGCATCGACGGTATTGAACTGGCGAAACTGGCGATGACGCCGATCGACGGGCGGAACAGGTAAAATTTCCGACCCGCAACAACGCGGCGTGATCTTCGTCGTCATTGCGAGCGAAGCGAAGCAATCCATCGTATCACGAAAAGAAAGAATGGATTGCTTCGTCGCTTCGCTCCTCGCAAAGACGCTTGTGGCTGCCACGCGCCCCGGAATGAAGAAAGTCACAAATCCAGCGCCTTGTAGTGGCGGAAGATGCCGTCCTCGTTGAAAGCGATGCGCCGGGGGCTGGCGAGATAGGCTTTGATATTCGGCCGCGCTGCGATGCGATCATGCAGATCGACCAGCCCGGGAATGCCGCGCTCATAGGCTTTCATGCGCCTGGGAAAAGCGTAGCGCAGCCCCTCCACGATCTGGAACAGCGACAAATCCACATAAGTCAGCCGGCGTCCCGTGACATAGGCACCGCCATGGCTCTCCAGCAACTGCTCGAAATACCCCAGATATTTCGGCACGCGTTCGTTCCAGAATTCGTCGGTGCGCTTTTTCGCAGGCGCCTTCTGATCCTCGTAATACAGCGACGGTCCGAGCGGATGATGGGTGTCGTGAACTTCCAGCACCAAATCCGCCACCGTGAGTTGGAGTTGGTGCACCCATAACCGCCCGGCTTCCGGCTTTGGCGCGAGACCATGGCGCGCGCCCAGATAGAGCAGGATGTTGGCGGTCTGTCCGATCACGAGCTTGCCCGCTTTGAGAAACGGTGGGGCGAATGGCGGGGTACCCTTGTCCGCCTCCATCATCTTCATCATTGCGGGCATGCCCCGCGCGCTCCGCGCGACATCGGCGTAATCGGCCCCGACCTCTTCCAGCGCAAGGCGGACATATTCGCCGCGGCCCTGAATGCTCGGCCAGTAATAGAGTTCATAGCGCATGGATCGTCCTTCACCTGTTTTACATTTCCAACCATTGATGGAGACAATGGTTCGAGTAGCACCAATGCTTCGCCGTCGCCTCGGATTCCTGCAGAGATTCGTCACGGATGGCCACACGCGTTTGTCTTCGACAAGATCAAGTCCGGTCGGCCTTTCGTCAAGCGACTGCCGCGCCGATCATCCCACAGAGAATAACAACTGCACCAGGACCAACGGCCTCATCGCTCTTTCCATCACCGGCCCCGTTCACGGCCACAACCACCGCGTGAGTCTGCGGATCGGACTGATCGGTTCAAAAGCGGGTACGGAAAATTTTCAGGAGTCGTTTTGAAAAACCAAATTCCGGCGCGAACTGAAAATGATAGGCTGGCAACGCGGGACGCCGACCCGAACGCGGGACGCTAACCCGGAAGTGATATCAACCCGAATAGGAGAGCCTATGCGCAAACTTGCATTTATCGTATTGGCAACCGCAGCCATTCTTTTGGTGAACTCGATCGGCTGGACCGCCAACGCCGCCACATCCACCGGCGCCGCGATCCCGGGCGCCGCGCGAAACTTCTCGCCGATCAAGGAAACCGCGTGCCGGGGTTACGGTCGCTGGTGCGGACCGGGCTATGTCAGGGCCTGTGGCCCCTATCGCTGCTGGTGCCGGCCCTGCTGGTAAGGCTCTCCATGCAGGATTGCCGATAAACGAAGGCCGCCTGTTGCAGGCGGCCTTCTCTGTTACAGGCCGAATATTCTCAGTTCGCCGCGAAGCAATACAGCAGACCGTCGCCGCCGGTGCTCTTGAGATCGGCCTGCGAGCATCCGCCATCCGGCCCGCGCGAAGGATGCGAACTGTTCCAGGATTTCGACGCATCGTCGTCGCGCAACCCGATGCGATCGGAATGACCGAGCATCGCAGAACCCTGCGTGCTGCTCGTCCAGTTCTTGCAGGTGCGATCTTCGCCGGCGGCGAAAGCCGTGCCGTCGGCCTGCGATCCCGTCAGCACGTCATGGCGGTTCGGCGTATCGCCGCGGCCGTTGATGACATCGCCCTTCTCGCTCAGCGCCGTCTGCTTGGTCAGATTGTTGGCGGCGTGGAGTTCGGCGACGTCCTTGGCGACCACGACGCCCTTTGAATTCTGCCACGGTCCCTTGCCGATGCGATCGCGCGCATTCACCGCGGGCTTGCCGTCGGCGGCTTGCGTCGAGAGATAAGCGCGCCAGGTTTTGGTGCCGGCTCCCGCGGCTTGCGCCAGCGTCTGGCAATAATTGTCGGCTCCGGCCAGACCGCCGAGATTGGCGCCGTTGCCGATGCCGTTACTGGTGATGAAGAAAGTCGTGTCGGCCGACTGCGCTTGCGCCGGCTGTGCCGCGGTCAAACAGGCGGCGAGGCAAAAACATACAGGCGAGATCATCTTGGTGAATGCAGACATCGATTCCTCCAGATTTTTTGCAGGTTGTTTTTTGCAGGTTGTTTTTACGAGTAGTTTTTCAAATTCGCTTTCCGGCCCTCATTGACGGCCCGGCCAAGTCTGACATCAACCCGGCCCGGCCGACATTATTCCGCTTTCGCAACGCCGCAATGAAGTGCCCGAAAACGAAAAGGCGCCGCGGAACCAACCGCAGCGCCTTGTATCGTCATCGTATCGCAAAAGATCAGGTCTGCTGGATCGCCGACAGTTCCCAGCCGGCGCCGCGCTCCCGCAGGAAGGTCCACACTTCCGTCACCTCGGTGGGCTGGTCGCTGCCCTTCACCAACCGGCCGGTGGCGCGATCGACTGTTTTGTCGATCAGCGAGTACCGCAATGCCACGCTGGCGAAATCGGTGTCGCCTTCGCGCCAGGCTTCGGCCAGATCGCCCTGCAAGAGCTTGACGTTGGTGACCGTGTTGATGAGGTTCTGGGCCTTATGATCAGCGATATCCCGCGTGACATACGACACCATTTCGGGGGTCGCGAGCGTATGCAGCTTGGCGATATCCTCGTTCGACCACGCGGTCTGAAGCTCGCCGAGCAACCGCTCGAAGGCTTCATAGTCGCTGGGGCCGATTTCGATCGGCGCACTGCCCGATCCCAAGCCGAAACCCGATCCGGTGCGGAAGTTTGATTGTCCGCCCATTCCGCCCGCGGGGGCACCGGCATAAGCGGTCTCGTGACGGCGCTGCCACCACGACATCGCCAGCCGAACCACGATGACGATCAGGCCGATCTGCAGGATCAGGCCGAAGATCGACGACAATCCGCCTAATCCACCGAACATTCCGCCACCGAACAACATGCCAAGCAGGCCGGCGCCAAGGAAGCCCGCGGCGAGACCGCCGAACAGGCCCATGCCGGGCCGGTTGAAGAAGCCGCCGCCGGCAGGTGCGCCCAGGCCCGGGCTACCCGGCTGGGTGATGGTGCGGTTGAATGGCTGCGCGGCGCTCGGTGCGGTCGAGGTGCTCGGCGGCGCGGAAAACGTTCGCGAGCCCCGGGAACCCGAGCTGACGCCGCCGCCGATGCGGGCATCGGCCGATGATGAGACGGCCAACATCGCGGGTAACGCCAGCGACAGGATGATGGCCATCGCCTGAACGATGCCGCGGGCGCGTTGCGTTAGTTTCATGTCAATTTCCTCAAATCCCCGTGCGGGGGGAAACGCCCCTAACATGGGCCGTATCGACTGAAAGTGAAGCCATGATCGGGGATATCGGCTGCGGCGCTCGGTCGCGGGGATGCGGCAAGGACGCTCATTGTATTGCTGTATTGCGCCCGTCACCGCAAGGGTCGATCAAGGCGGCCATCACGATGGCGCCATGGTTTCCTTCACTGCGGCGACCAGTTGGCTCAGCGTGAAAGGTTTCGGCAGGAAGGCGAATTGCTGGTTCTCCGGCAGGCTCTTTTCGAACGCGTCTTCGGCATAACCCGACACGAAGATGATTTTAAGATCGGGATTGCGGCCGCGCATGTTCTTGAGCAGCGTCGGGCCGTCCATTTCCGGCATCACCACGTCGGACACCACAAGATCGACCGCGCCGTTCTTTTCTTCCAGCGCTTCCATCGCCTCGAGCCCGTTCGCCGCCTCGATGACGCTGTAGCCGCGTGAGCGAAGACCGCGCGCATTGAGCGAGCGCAGGCCGTCCTCGTCCTCGACCAGCAGGATGGTGCCCTGCCCGGTCAAATCGGTGCGCGGTTTCACCTCCGCCGGCGGCGGCTCTTTGGCGACGCCATTCGTGGCCGCGCCATTAGCAGCGGCGATGTCAGGTGCAGCTTCCTTCTCGGCGTGATGCCGCGGCAGGAAGATATGAAACGAAGTGCCCTTGCCGGCTTCGGAGTCGACATAGACGAAACCGCCGGTCTGCTTGACGATGCCGTACACCGTCGACAGGCCGAGACCCGTCCCCTTGCCGACTTCCTTGGTCGAGAAGAACGGCTCGAAGATCTTGTCGACGATCTCGGCGGGAATCCCGGTGCCGGTGTCGGCGACATCGATCCGCACATAATCCGCCGCCGGCATTCCCTTGTAGGACAGCCCGGCGGCTTCTTCCGACGATACATTGCCGGTCCGCACCGTCAGCTTGCCGCCCTCGGGCATCGCATCGCGGGCGTTGACGGCCAGATTGACGATCACCTGTTCGAACTGCGAGACGTCGACCTTGACCGGCCAGAGATCGCGGCCATGCACGAGGTCGAGCTTGACCTTCTCGCCGATCAACCGGCGCAACAACATGGTGAGGTCGGACAATGCGTCGCCGAGATCGAGCACCTGCGGCCGCAGCGTCTGGCGGCGCGAGAATGCCAGGAGCTGTCGCACCAGCGTCGCGGCGCGGGTCGCGTTCTGCTTGATCTGCATGATGTCCTGGAACGACGGATCGGTCGGCTTGTGCGCGTTCAGCAGGAAATCATTCGCCATCATGATGGCGGAGAGCACGTTGTTGAAGTCATGGGCGATGCCGCCGGCGAGCTGGCCGACCATGTCCATCTTCTGCGACTGGTTGATCTGGTTCTCGAGCGTTCGCCGCTCGGTGGTCTCCAGCATGTAGACGATGGCGGCTTCGGTCTCGCGTTCGTCTTCCTCGACGGTGGTGACGAAGAACTGCCCCCAGCGCTCCTTGGGTCCGTCAAGCATGGCCTCGACCGGCGGGATATCGCCCTGCCCTTCGGCCGCCTGGTTGATCGCCGCGATCAGGAGGCTGCGGTCGCGCGCATTGACGGTGCGGAAGATCGATTTGCTGGCGGCGCCATCGGCCGTGAGGCCTTGCGCCAGTTTGGCGAAGCGCGCATTGGCGCGGACCACCGCACCGCCGCGATCGACGGTCGCGATCGCCATCGGGGTATGGTCGAAGAAGCGCATGAAGCGTACTTCGGCGGCGCGCTGCGGATCGGCCCGCTCGTCCCGCGCCCGGCTGATCACCAGCGTGCGCGATGCGCCAGGCACGCCGTCGGCGCCGAAGGCGAGCTTGTGATAGAGCCGCACCGGCACGGTCTTGCCGCCGCGCATTCGCAGGTCGATGTCGAATACTTCGGTCTTGACCTCGCCCGGCACCGGCGGAATCGACGTCAGCAGCGATGCGCCGTCGCCGGACACGATATCGGCCAGCTTCAGGCCGCCCGAACCGATTTCCGCCAGATCATGGTCCAGCCAGTTCGCCAGCGTCGCATTGATATAGACGATGTCACCGGCGGCATTGACCGAGAAGAAGCCGCATGGCGCGTGATCGAGATATTCGATCGCGTGCTGCAACTCCTGGAACACGTCTTCCTGCCGCTCGCGGTCGCGGGTGATGTCGGCAATCGACCACACCGCGTATCTGGCCTCGCGCTTGCTTTGGCCGAGCGGCCGTACCCGCATCCGCAGCCAGCGGCCGTGATTGCCGTCCTGACCGGCAATGCGGACTTCTTCCTGCTGCCGCTTGCCTTCGCGCGCCGCCTTGAGCAGCCGAAACACCGCCTCGGAGACATCGGGATTGCCGATGAAGACCCGTTCCACCGGGCGCACGTCGAGCGCGGTCGTCGCCCCCGTAAGCGCCAGATAGGCGGCGTTGAAATAGACCACATGGCCGCCGGGATCGGTGACCGCGAGGCCATCATAAGCCAGATCGGCGATGCGACGGATGACAGGATCGTCGGTGGAGCGATCGGCGAAGCGGATGATCCCTGCCGCATAGGCGAACAGATTGAACAGCCCGACCGTCGCCAGCAGTGCCAGCAGGCCGAGGATATAAGGCTGGGCCTGCGCCCGGCCGATGGTCATCAGCGCCACCGCGGCCGCGACGATCCCGCCCGCCACCAGCAACACCAGCACGATGCTGCCGCTGCGCCGCGCCGGCTCATGGGCGGGCAGCGGTTCCGGTAACAGATCGTGGTCAGGTTCGGCGGTCATGCCAGGGGACGTGGCCTGTCGGCTTGAAGGTGATGCGTGCTTCGCACGCGCTGGATTTGTCGTGTGTTTCGCACGCTCTGCTCCTGAGTGCCTGAATCGGACCCGCCAATGCAAGTCCATCACGCTGTTATTTCGCTGGTTGCGCGCATTTCCGGCGCCTTAAGCCCGACCGTTCCCTGGCTAATGATTGCTTGCATCACGCCCGCCGGCCCGAAAACCCGCGCTTGAGACCCATCACGTAGCCGATGATTTCGGCGACCGCATGATAGTGCTCTACCGGAATCTCCTGGTCGATCTCCACGGTGGCGTACAGCGCGCGCGCCAGCGGCACGTTCTCGACAATGGGAATGTCGTGCTCGCCCGCGATCTCCCTGATCTTCAACGCGATCCGATCGACGCCCTTGGCCACGCAGATCGGCGCCGCCATGCCGCGCTGATAGGACAACGCGACCGAATAGTGCGTCGGGTTGGTGATGATCACGGAGGCCTTGGGAACAGCGGCCATCATGCGCTTCTTCATCCGCGCATGCCGCAATTGCCGGATCCGGCCCTTGATGTGCGGGTCGCCTTCGGACTGCTTGAATTCTTCCTTCATCTCCTGCAGCGACATCTTCTGCCGGTTGTACCACTGCCGGTACTGGAAGAAATAATCCGCGATCGCGACCACCGCGAGCATCGCCACCACGGCGCCCATCAGATGCAGCGTCAGGCCGGTGATCACGCCGAAAATCATGTTCGGATCGAAATGCAGCATCGACTCCAGCCGAAGCCGTTCCGGCCACAGGATCATCGTCATCACGGCGCCCAGCGCGAACAGCTTGAACAGGCCCTTGCCGAAGTTCGCCGCCGCCTGCTTGCCGAAGATCCGCTTGGCGCCGGACGCCGGCGAGATCTTGCTGAATGAGGGCTTGAGGGATTCGCCCGACCACACCAGACGGTGCTGCAGCATATTGCCGGCGATCGCCGCCAGCGCCAGCAACAACAGCGGCACGCCGAGCGCCCCCAACAGTATATAGGCGAGGGTCTTTGCCAGTTCGAGCAGGCTGTTTCCGTCGGCGTGGATCATCCACGAATTGGCGATCAGATTGCGCAGCGGCATCTGGATGCTGCCGATCGAACCGGAGAACGACGACAATATCAGCGTCGCGCCGGCGATCATGAACCAGGTATTGACCTCCTGGCTTTTGGCGACATCGCCGCGTTCGAGGGCATCATCCAGACGTTTTTGTGTGGGGTCCTCTGTGCGTTCTGCGCCTTCGTCTTCTTCCGCCATCGCTTGGGGGCTTTCAGTTGAGCGGTATCAGGTCGTGCATGACGCTGACGAAATAATCGAGGAATGTTCCCATCATCGCGGCGAGCACGGCTGCAAAGATCAGAAAGCCGGTGAGAATCGAAAGCGGCACGCCGACGAAATAGACCTGCATCTGCGGCATCAGCCGCGCCAGCACGCCAAGGCCGATATTGAAGACGAGGCCGAACACCAGAAACGGCGCCGACAATTGCATGCCGATCTTGAACGCCGCGGCAAAGGCGCGGGTGGCGAGTTCGGCGACGTCCCCGCTCGGCACCAGATCGCCCGGCGAGAAAATCGTGTAGCTGTCGTTGAGCGCGGCAATGATCAGATGGTGGCTGTCGGTGGCAAACAGCAGCGTCACGCCGAGCATCGTGAGGAAGTTTCCGATCACCACGCCCTGCTGGCCCTGGGTCGGATCGACCGCGGTGACAAATCCAAGCCCGAGCTGCTGGGCGATCACCGATCCCGCGACCTGCAGCGCCGACATCGCGACCTGCGCGGTGGCGCCGAGCACGACGCCGATGATGATCTCATGCAGCATCGAAACCACCAGCGGCGTCATCGAACTCATGTCGATGGTGTAGGCGGTACGGTGCAGCGGCAGGATGATCAACGTCAGCAGCACCGCGATCGCGATCTTGATGCGAACCGGAATATTGGACTGACCCAGCGCCGGCAACACCATCACCATGGCAGCGACGCGGGCGAACACCAGCATGAAAGCGGCGGCGAGCGCAGGCAGCAGTGAGATATCGATGCGCATGATCGACGCATAGTGCCTCAACCGCCTATGATTCGCGACGATATCCGCATCATGTGGCTGTGCAGCGCATCCGCCATGAACGGCAGCGCCAGCAATAATGTCACAAAGATCGCCAGGATCTTCGGCACGAACACCAGCGTCTGTTCCTGGATCTGGGTGAGCGCCTGGAACAGCGACACCACGACGCCGACCACCAGGCCGACGACCATCAGCGGTGACGACACCACCACGATGGTCCAGATCGCATCGCGCGCCACGTCGAGAGTTTCAGCACCGGTCATTACATGTGTTCCATTTTGTCAACTTGTCATTCCGGGGCGATGCGAAGCATCGAACTATGATGTGCAATTGCACATCTGAGAATCTCGAGATTCTCCAGGTCTGGTCCTTCGGCCCATCCCGGAATGACGGCGGTTGAAAAACTCAGATCGCCATCTTCATGATGTCTTCGTAGGACTGGATGACCTTGTCGCGCACCGACACCAGCGTCGAGACGGCGACGTCGGTTTCCGCCACCGCGGTCACGACGTCCATCACATTGGCCTTGCCCGATGCCATCGCGACGGTCTGCTGGTCGGATTTGCGCCCGGTGTCGAGCACGCTGCCGATCGCGTCCTTGAGCACCGCGCTGAAGGATTGCCCGCCGCCGACTTCGGCGCCCTTGCCGGTGGCGGCGCCGTTGCTGTCCATGATGCGGGAGAGTGCGGCGTAGGCGTTTGCAGCGACTGACGGAGAAGCCATGACTCAGTTTTCCTGTTCAGCTCTTGAGAATGTCGAGCGTGCGTTGGATCATCCGGCGCGTCGCGCTGATGATGTTGAGATTCGCCTCGTAAGACCGCTGCGCTTCGCGCATGTCGGTCATTTCGATCAGCGGATTGACGTTGGGATATTTGACGTTGCCGGAGGCGTCCGCGGCCGGGTTGCTCGGCTCGTATTTGACGTTGAACGCGGTCTGGTCGGGTCTTATTTTGCCCAGCGTGACGACCTGGGCATCCAGCGTGCGGTCGAGCGCGGAAGAAAACGTCGGCACCTTGCGGCGGTAGGGATCGCCGCCGGCGGTTGCCGCGGTGGAACTCGAATTGGCGATGTTTTCGGAGATCACCCGCATCCGTCCGGACTGCGCGCGCAGACCCGAGGTCGCGATGCCCATCGAGCGGGCGAAATCGTTTGCGTCGGTTGCCATGCTGCCGCTCCCTTATCTCTTTGCAGTTTCCTTGGCGGTCCGGATCATGCGTCAGGCCTTGCCGATCGCGGTCTTCAGCAGGTGAAGACTCTTGCTGTAGAGCGAGCTCACCGCCGCGTAGTCCATCTGGTTGGCCGAGACCTTGAGCATCTCGTCTTCCAGGTTGACGGCATTGCCGGCGGGCCTGGTCTCGAAACCGACCCTGTTGTTCTGATCGAAGGTCGGATCGGCCCCGGCCATCACCATATGACCGGTACTGGTGCGCGCCATCGCCAGCGGCCCGATCGATCCCGTGGGACTGGCGCCGGTGACATCGAATTTCGGTGCGACCAGGTCGCGCGGCTTGAAATTCGGCGTATCGGAGTTGGAAACGTTTTCCGCGAGTACCCGCTGGCGCTCCTGATGCCACTGCATCTTGGTGCGCAGCGCCGCCAGCATCGGAAGATCGTTGATAGCCATCGCGCCGCTCTCCCCTCGCCTGACGGCACGACGCCGCAGGAGGTGGGCAGAATTTGCCGTGTGTATGGTTAACAGCGGGTTAAAATTGCCGCACTGAACAATGTCCCGCTGCAATGCCGATTCGCCCGGCACCGTGCACATTTTCGCCACGAATGCTGCGTTAACCAATGAAATCAAAGGCGTCGGGATTGCGAGAAGTCGTTTTGGCTCAGACGATTCATAGGTTATTAGGATATGGGGCGGCAGTTTCTGCCGCGGGGAATTAACGTTTAGGGCCGGATCGAGGCTTCGTTCGCCATCTGGTATGCCACCGGGCGCTCGTTTCGATCCACCTTCGACGCGTAGACTTGAAGCAAACAGACTCTTGAAGAAAACGCCGTTTGCCGGGGACAAAGCATGCAGGCACTGACATTTTTCTTCGCATTCGTGGCGGTTCTGGCGCTGATCGGCCTTGCCGCCTGGCTGGTGCGTCGATTCGCGGGGAACCGGCTGGGCGCGAATACCAACCGGGGCCGGATGCCGCGGCTCGCCGTGATCGACGCCGCCGCGGTGGATGGCCGCCGCCGGCTGGTGCTGGTGCGGCGTGACAATATCGAACACCTCCTGATGATCGGCGGTCCGACCGACATCGTGGTCGAGCCCAATATCGTGCGTGCGATGCCCGGACGGGATCAGCTACCGTCACGGCCGGCGGTCGGCGGCGTCGAGCCGCAGCCCCGGATCGCGCCGCTGCCGGATGCCGGCAATTGGGGCGACGACGGCCCGCGCGCCGAGGCCTTCGAGCTTCCCGAACCGCAAATGCCCGAGCCGCCGCCCCGCCCGTCCCGTCCTTCTTTCGCCGACGAAATCCGCCGTCCGGCAACGCCGGCCATATCGGAGCGGCGCAGCGAACGCAGCGATCCGTTGGCCGGATTCTCGCCGGAGCCGATCGGCAGCCGCCAGGAATCGCGCCCGGAACCCAGGGCCGAACTAAGGCCCGAACCGCGCCCCGAGCCGCCGCCGTCGCGCGGCGTGATGCCGTCGCGTACCGAACCGATGCTGCCGCGCCCGACGCGTCAGAGCGAAGCGCCAAAGCCGCCCCCGATCCGCACGCCGGAACGCGCCGTTGCACCGCCGCCGCCCCCTCCAGCGCCGCCCCCGATCCCGGCCCCCGCTCCGGCCCCGGCCATGTCGTCGGCGGATCAGAATCTCGCCGAGATGGCGCAACGCCTGGAAGCCGCACTTCGCCGGCCCTCCGGCGATTCCGAACCGCGTATCGGCGCGCCGCCGGTCGCTCCCGAACCGCCGCCCGGCCGCAGCGCAGCGCGTGGCGTCGAACCGATGCCGCCGCCGGTGCCCGCACCTGCGGGAAAGAGCGGCTTTGAGAATCTGGAAGACGAAATGGCATCACTGCTCGGTCGTCCCAAGACGCCTTCGTGAGGCCGTCGACCCTCCCGCGTAGAGTTTTATTTTTTGCCGTTCTGATCGCCGCCGGTTCGCTGGCGGGACCTGCGTTTGCGCAGGATATCAGCATCAATCTCGGCCAGGGCAATGGCGGCGTCACCGAGCGCGCGATCCAGTTGATCGCGCTGTTGACGGTGCTCTCGGTCGCGCCATCGATCCTGATCATGATGACGTCGTTCACCCGCATCGTCGTCGTGCTCTCGCTGCTGCGCACCGCGCTCGGCACCGCGACCGCGCCGCCGAACACCGTCATCATCGCGCTGGCGGTGTTTCTGACCGCATTCGTGATGGGCCCGGTGCTGCAGAAATCATATGACGACGGCATCAAGCCCCTGATCGCCAACCAGATCAGCGTCGAGGACGCGCTGCAGCGTGCTTCCGTGCCGTTGCGCGGCTTCATGCAGAAGAACGTGCGCGAGAAAGACCTCAAGCTGTTCATGGATCTGTCGGGCGAACCGCCACCGGCGACCCCCGCCGACATGTCGCTGCGGATTCTGATCCCGGCCTTCATGATTTCCGAATTGAAACGCGCCTTCGAGATCGGCTTCCTGTTGTTCCTGCCGTTCCTGATCATCGACCTCGTGGTCGCGTCGATCCTGATGTCGATGGGCATGATGATGCTGCCGCCGGTAGTGGTGTCGCTGCCGTTCAAGCTGATCTTCTTCGTACTGGTCGACGGCTGGTCGCTGGTCGCCGGCAGTCTCGTGCAAAGCTATGGCGGCAGCGGGTAGCGGCGAGGATTTGTTCGTCATTGCGAGCAAAGCAAAGCAATCCATAGTGCGGCTACGATGGCGCTCCAACGAGCTTGCCGACACTGGAAAGCAGCAGCTTCAACACCGGCGATTTGTTCGCCTTGTGGTAGGCGAGGATCAGATCGAGCGTGGGTACTTCACCCTTTACCGGACGTGTCGTGATCGATTCCGGCAGATAACGTTTGGTGTAAGCCGGCAGCAGCATGACCCCGCGCGTCGATGTGATCATCGAGATCGCGTGAACGACATTGTGCACTTCATGATCCGGCTTGAGGTCGATACCGGCCCGGTTGAAATACTCCAGAACCGCGCGGCGCACCGCGGGGGCGGACTTGGACGGAAAATAGAAAGTCTCGTTTACGATCGCTTCCGGCGCGATCGCCTCGTGCGAGGCGAGGCGATGGTCGCTCGGAAACACAAAAATCAGCGGGTCGGTCCGCACGCGCCTGGAGGCCAGATCGCCCATGTTCTCTTCGGGCCGCATGAAAGCCGCATCGAGTTTGCGCCGCATCAGGGCCTTGGCCAGCACGGGGGAATAATCACTCGACAGCCGGATGTCGATGCCGGGAAACTCGTCGTGCAGGATGCGATGCACCTCGGGCAACAGCCCGATTTCAGCTCCCGAGATGAACCCCAGGGCAAATGTCGGTTTCGCCGGCTGCGCGGCGCGCAATGCGGCTTCCTTGGCCGCGTCCGCTTCCAGCAGCGACATCCGTGCATGGTCCAGAAAAGCCTTGCCGGCCGACGTCAGTTCGATGCCGTGAGTGCTGCGGCTGATCAGGGCGACGCCGACTTCGCGTTCGAGATCCCGGATCTGCCGGCTCAGCGACGGCTGGGAGGTGTGGAGCTTTTGCTCGGCGGCAACAGTCAAACTGCCCGCATCGGCCACCGCGACGAAGTAGCGGAGATGCCGTAACTCCATCGTAATCTCCCATATCCCGCAGGCATGGGCCCAGCTTACAAAGTCTTTTTCAGCGGGACCAGCGCTCTCTATATCAAAATGCAGTGCATGCGAGGGACTGCCTGACAGGCAGAACGCATCGCGGGTTTGGTCCGTGCGGCTTGGCAAAGGCCGCGCCGGCCCCATTGGAGCGCGCGCATGAGCAACGGCATCCGAGCATCGCTGGTGTTGCTGCTGGCGCTGATCGGACCAGCCGGAGCCGCGGAGCAGTCATCCGGCAATCAACCAAAGGCGACCGTTATGGAAGACATCGCTGATATCAAGCAGGCGCTGCTCGGAAACTGGGAGAGCATCGCGCCGGAGATCCGGCCGAGCAAAAACCCGGACGGCTCGCTCAAGCCATTCTATCTCAAACGCACCTTCAGATATTTGCCATCCGACCGGTTCGAGCTCGATGTCGTCAACTTCGCCGATCCCTACGGTGCTGTGCCATTGGTGCGGATCAGGATCGGCGGACACATGCAATGGCAAGGCGCCCATCCGATCGCGCCGGGCGCGCAGAAGGTCGATTTCCTGGCGGACGAAACCTACGAGGTCACTCCCCTGGTGCAGGGATTTGCCGACCTGCTCAACAAAGTCGCCTCGGTTGGATACGCGCCCTGGGCGGTCAACGCGCCCCAGAGCATATTCGGAAAGACGTTCCTGCCGTTCGGTCTCAAGGAAGGGACCAACTTCATGGAATACGACCTCGTCTACCTCAGAGGCGATCTGTTGTTCTGGGGCGCGCGCAATATCGACGGCCGCGGTTTCGATACCGAGCAGAACCGCCCCACCAATCTGCAGATTCCGCTGATGCGGAAATAAGTACCGGGGATTGTGTTCTGCCGTCATTGCGAGCGCAGCGAAGCAATCCATCCTTTCTTTTCTTTACACGGCGCGATGGATTGCTTCGCTGCGCTCGCAATGACGACTGAAATCGGTACGACCGCCAGCAGCCCTGTTTTTCAGCAGTAACCCCGGCCGAACCGGCCATGCCAGCCGCTTTCGCGATCACGAAGGCGTGCGCTTGATTCATCGCGCTCTTTATCGTTCATTCCCCTTAGAATCATTTCAAACGGCGCTGTTGGCGACCGCTTACGTTGGGGAGAAACGCATGGACAAATTGAACGCCTTGGAACGGCGCGTCTTCCTCAAGGGGGCCGGCATGGGCATGCTGGCCTTTACGGTGGCCGGTGCCGAGATACTGATGACGCCGGGAGAGGCGCGCGCCCGCGCGGTGCCGTTCCGCCTGCTCAGTGGCGATGAGGCCGAGACGATCGAAGCGCTGGGCGAGACGTTGTTGCCCGGCGCGCGCGCGGCCGGTGTCGCGCATTTCATCGACCAGCAGGTCTCCGTGACACCCGGCGAGGCGCTGCTCGAAGCCCGCATCGTCAACGTCAAGCCGCCCTACATCAATTTCTATCGCGCCGCGATCGGCGGCATCGACAAAGCGAGCACGGCCCGCAGCGGCAAGCGTTTCGCGGCACTTTCGGCGACCGAGCAGCATGATTTCATCGATGCGCTCCGTCAGAACAAGATCGAAGGCTGGCAGGGTCCGCCGGCCGGGCTGGTCTATTTCGTGCTGCGCAGCGACGCCGTCGATGTCGTCTACGGCACCATGGAAGGCTACGAGAGTCTCGGCGTCCCCTATATGGCGCATATCGCACCCGAAAAGAGGTGGTAATAAAAATGGCTACGCAAGAAAACGTCCACGAAAAAATCGATGTCGTGATCGCGGGCGCCGGCGCGTCCGGCTCGACATTCGCTGCCGTGCTCGCCAAGGCCGGCAAGAAGGTCGTGCTGCTCGACAACGGCCCTGACTGGGAAGCGACCGACCTGATCTCATCTGATACGTGGGGCCGCCGCATCAAACCCGCCGGACCGCCTTTTATTCTCGAGGGCAAACAGGTCGCTCCGATCGGGTATCACGGCGGCTGGGGTGTGGGCGGCGCGGCGCTGCACTGGTTCGCCAACGTCCCGCGTCTGTTGCCGAATGATTTCCGCATCAAGAGCGAGCATAACCGCGCCCATGACTGGCCGATCGCTTATGAAGACGTTGCGCCCTGGTACGACAAGGTCGCGCACGACATCGGAATCTCTGGCGATGCCAAGGCGGAAGAATTGTGGCGGCCCGGCGGGCGGCCGTATCCGATGCCGCCGATGAAGACCTTCAGGAACGGAGAGGTCTGGCTAAAGGGTTTTGCCGCCAACAACATTCGCATGGCGCCGGCAGCGGTTGCGATGAACTCGACCGACTTCAAGGACCGGCCCGCCTGCATCTATGACGGCTGGTGCCATGTCGGCTGCCCCATCGGCGCGCTCGCCAATCCGCTGGTGACGTATCTGGGTGAAGCCCGCAAGGCCGGCGCCGAGGTGCGGGCATGGAGTACGGTCACGCGCGTGCTCACCGATCCCACAGGCAAGAAGGCCACAGGTGTCGAGTATTTCGACCGCGACGGCCAAAAACATATACAGCCGGCCAGCGTCGTCATCTGTGCCTCATGGGCGGCGCAGAACCCGCGGCTCTTGCTCAATTCCGCCACCGACAAGCATCCCAACGGCCTCGGCAATGCCAGCGGGCTGGTCGGAAAGTTCATCATGACGCATTTCACTGCGGTGACGAATGCGCTGTTCGACGAGGACCTCGAGCCCGCCAAAGGCACCATCGGCGGCCAGTACATGTCGTATGAGCGTTATGCGAAGACCGCCCACAAGGGCGCGTTCGGATCCACGCTGCTGGTCTGCGGCGGCGCCACCAAGGCGAGCGGCCTGACCGGCCTTCACAACGCCCGGCCCGATCTGTTCGGCGCCGAGCTCGCCGCGTTCATGAAGCGCGGCTCCAGGGGCTTCGCGCGTTACACCGCGGCGTGCGAGGAGCAGCCGAAGATCGAGAACCGGGTCGAACTGGTCAGCCAGAAGGACGAGTTCGGGATGCCGCTCGCGCGCATCACCCACAATTACGACGAAAACGAAGCGGCGCTTTGGAATGCCAATCTCGAAGAGGGCATGAAGATCGGTCGCGCGACCGACGCCAAGGATGTCTGGCAGGTGCGCACCGCGATGCCGGCCATCCATCTGATGGGCGGCACCATCATGGGCACCGGTGCTGATAATTCCGTGGTCAACAGCTTCGGCCAGACCCACGAGGTGCCGAACCTCTATGTCGCCGGCCCCGGCATTTTCCCGACCTGCGGCGCTTCCAATCCGACCTACACGGTGTTCGCGCTGTCGCTGCGGGCTTCGGAAAATCTGGTCTCGAACTGGGGATCGATTGCACAGTAGGACGATCCGCTGGAAATCATGAAGATCACGCGCAGGGATGTGTTCGGCGGGTTCGCGGCAGCCATGACGCTCGGCCGGGCCACTGCCGCGTGGTCAGCCGAAACATGGCCTGCCCGCCCGGTGCGCATGATCTCGACCTATGCCGTCGGCGGCTCCAGCGATATTTCGCTGCGCCTGCTGGCGGAATACTTCGAAGGCAAACTCGGCAAGAAATTCTTTGTCGAGAACAAGCCCGGCGCGGGATCTACGATCGCCAACCAGACGGTGGCGCGCGCCGAGCCGGACGGATACACGTTCCTGTATGCTGCCGCACCGTATGAAACGGCCGAAGCCATGTTCGGCAAGCTCAGCTACGATCCGCACAGGGATTTGCGCCCCATCGCGATGGCGATGATCGTTCCGCTGTTTCTGATCGTCAACGCCAACGCGCCTTACAAAACCCTGCAGGAATTCATCGCTTACGCCAAATCAAAACCCGACGGCGTCACCTTCGCGACACCCACGCCCGGCTCCCAGCCGCATCTGGCGGCAGAGCTGCTGATCAGAACCGCCGGGATCAAGGGCGTCGCCGTTCAATTCGGCGGCGATGCGCCGTGCTATATCGAACTTCTGGCCGGGCGCGTCGACGCGACTACCACCGCCCTGCCCGCAGCCTTGCCGCACATCAAATCCGGCGCGCTGCGGGTGCTCGGATGTTTCTCGGACCAGCGCAGCTCGGTCTATCCGGACGCGAAAACATTGCGCGAGCAAGGCACCGATGTCGTCTCGCTCGGCTGGTACGGCTTCATGGCGCCGGCCGCCACGCCCGATCCCATCGTCAGTCAGATGCAATCCGAAATCCGTGCGGCGCTTTCCGATCCTGTTATCAAGGAGAAGCTGGCCGTGCAGGGCCTCGATGTGAACTTCCTGCCGGGGCCGGAGTTCGGCCAGTTCATCGACCGCGAGAGTGAGAAGTGGGGCAAGATCATTCGCGACGCCGGCATCAACAAGCCCTAAGCATTCTGATAAAGTGTGTCGCGCGGAAATACCGCGCGTGGAGTCCAGCATGAAATCCTTTGTCTATGAAGCGATGCCGTCGCGCGTGGTGTTCGGGGAAAACGCCATCGAACATCTGCCGCGCGAAATCGAACAGCTCGGCGCCAATCGTGCGCTGGTGTTGTCGACGCCGGGGCGACAGGAGCTGGCGAACGATATCTCGCAGCGCCTCGGCGCGCGCAGCGTCGGCATCTACCCGCATGCCGTGATGCACGTTCCGATCGAGGTCGCACGCAAGGCGCATGACGAGGCAATGCGTCTCGGTGCCGATTGCATCGTCGCGGCCGGCGGCGGCTCGACGGTTGGACTGGGCAAGGCAATCGCGCTGGAATCAGGTCTGCCGGTATTGGCGATCCCGACCACCTATTCCGGTTCGGAAATGACCTCGATCTACGGGCTGACCGAAGCTGGATTGAAAAGGACCGGACGCGACCGGCGCGTGCTGCCGAGGACCGTGATCTACGATCCGCAACTGACCACGGGTCTGCCAGTCGCGACGTCGATCGCCAGCGGTTTTAATGCCATCGCCCATGCGGTCGAGGGTCTGTACGCGGAGAACGCGAACCCGATCACCACTTTGATGGCCGAAGAGGGAATCCGCGCGCTGGCGCAGGGAATGCCTGAAATCGCGAAGAACTCCCGCGATCCCGGCGGCCGCAGCGATTGCCTCTATGGCGCGTGGCTGTGCGGGGCGGTGCTCGGCAGCAGCAGCATGGCCCTGCACCACAAGCTCTGCCATGTGCTTGGCGGCACCTGGAATCTGCCGCATGCCGAGACCCACACGGTGATCTTGCCGCATGCTGTCGCCTACAACTATGCGGCAGCGCCGGAGGCGATGGCGCGGATCGAGCGCGCCATGAAGATATCGGAAGGCACTTCGAATGCCGCACAGGGCATTTTCGATCTGATGAAGCAATTGGGCGCGCCGGTCTCGCTGCAGCAAATCGGCATGAAACAGGAAGACCTCGATCGCGCCGCATCGCTGGTGATGGAAGCGCCCTATTATAATCCCGAGCCGACGACGCAGGCGAAAATCCGCGGACTGCTCGATAACGCGTTCTTTGGCCGGCGGCCGTAGAAGCCACCGCGCGCCCGGCACGGCTGCGTTAAAGTCCGCAGCAGGCATTTTCGGCGGCTATCTCTTCGGTTACGATGCCGCTTCAGGGGTCTGGAGCCATCATGAAGCGGCGGGATTTTGTCATCGGGTGCGCCGTATCGCTTGGCCTTGGCGGCGCGCATGCGCAATCTCGGGCGAAGCTGCCGCTGCTGGGCTGGCTGATCCCCTCGCCTCCCACCAACCCGCCGCTGGGAATGCCATTCTTCGATGCGCTGGCGAAGCTCGGATGGACTGACGGCAAAACCATCCAGATCGAACGCCGTTATATCGCCGGCGATGTGGCCGACCGGGCCAAGGCGCTGGAGGCGCAGGCTAAGGAGATCGTAGCGCTTGGACCTGATGTCATCCTTACCGGCACCAGTCCAGGGGTTGAGGCGATCCGGCGCGAAACCTCGACCATTCCGATCGTGTTTATCGGCGTCAACAATCCGCTCGGCGCTCATTTCATAGCTTCGCTGGCGCATCCCGGCGGTAACATCACCGGTTTCGCCAATGTCGAGCCGACCACCATCGGCAAGATGATCGGCCTGTTGAAGGAGGTCGCGCCGCGCACACGATCCGTCGCATTGATGCACAGCAACGTCTACGCCGGCGGCAAGCGCGAGTGGATTGTCTCGGAAGAGGCCACGGACCAGGCGGCCAAGAACTATGCCGTCGAGCTTGTGGATGCGCCGGTCGAAAATGAAGCGGATATCGATCGCGCATTTGCGAAGTTTGCAGAAAAAAAGTTTGGCGAAGATCAGACCACGGCCGTGATTATCCTGGCGGACGCCTATCTGCTGCAACAGCGCAATTTGATCGTCACCTCCGCGGCGAAGTACCGGATTCCGGCGATCTATCCATTCCCGATATTTCCATCGTCGGGTGGCCTGATGTCCTATGGCAGCAACCTCCCCGAGCAATTCCGTCAGGCCGCGGGTTACGTCGATCGCATTTTAAAGGGGGCGCGTCCCGGAGATCTTCCCGTGCAGATGCCGACCATGTATGAACTCATCATCAACATGAAGACCGCGAATGCGCTCGGGATCACCGTCCCTGCATCGCTGTTGTCGACCGCGGACAGGGTGATTGAGTAGCCGGATTGCGTTGCATGCTGAGGTTGAAACACATTTGCCTGGCCGGCGCGGCGTTTCTCAGCCTGACGCCATCGGCACGGGCGCAGAATTTCAACCAGGTGATCGGCTTTGGCGACAGCACGCTTGACACCGGCTGGTACACCGGTGCTGCCAGCGGCCCGCATGCGACTGGCTTGTCCGGCATGGATGCGTCAATTGCGGCTTCGCTCGCGGCCGGCGGCAACGCCCATCCGACCGGGCCGGGCCTTGGCAACGCGCAACTGCTCGCCGGTTTCTTCGGGCTGTCGGCCAATTCCGCTGGCATGCCCGGTGGCACGAACTACGCGATCGGCAACTCCGTCGATAATCTCGTTCCGCAGGGCTATATGTTCGCCACGTCCACCGGCAACCAATACCCAAATCCGTTGCTGCCGGGCACGGCGACCCAGATCGGCAATTACCTCGCTTCGGTGAACGGCCGCGCCAATCCCAACGCGATCTATCTGTTGGCCAGCGGCGCCAACGATGCCGCAGCGGCGTTCTCGACATACGGCGCGAATTCTCCGATGGCGGTCACTTACCTGCTCGGTGAAGCGCAAGCCCTGAGCAACGCCGTAGCCAGCCTGCAGGCCGCCGGCGCGCGCACCATCATCACCAGCAATTATTATCCGGGCCCTTCCGACAATGCCGCCACGCAGTCTTACGCACATACCATCCTGTCGGCGACCACGAGCGATCTGACGGCGGCGGGTGTCAGGTTTATCTTCGCGGATACCAACTCGGTCTTTACCGCGGTGGAGCAAAACCCTCTTGCATTCGGCATCACGCATGATCCGCATGCCACCGGCCCCAGCGCCTATGCCTGCCTACCCGCGATCGGGTCCGGACAAACCTCGGGCTACGGCGTGACCTGCGCGCCGACCACGACGCCAAGCGCAACGCACGGCTATCTGCAATCGGCGGACGCCACGCAAACCTATTTGTTCATGGACGGCGTTCATCTCACCGAAGCCGGCCAGTTGATCGAGGCGGATTATTTCTACAATCTGCTGGTCGCACCGAGCCAGATATCGTTCCTTGCGGAAACCGCGCTGCAGACCACGTTCCAGACCATCGGCGGCATCCAGCAGCAGATCGATCTCACCCAACGCCAGCGCCGCTCCGGCTGGAACGTGTGGGTCAATGGCGAGCTGTCATATCTTAAACTCGACAACAGCTCGGCGGGCTTTCCCGGCGATCCCGGTCTGCCGCTCGCGGGCAGCCTGGGCATCGACTACAAGTGGCAGAACGGTTGGCTCGCGGGCGCGGCGATCACGGCTGGCTACGTCAATCCATCGTTCTCGCTCGGCGGCGGTTACAAACAGGATGCCGTCGCGCTCAGCCTCTACACGGCGTACCGCAACGCCAATTGGTGGGGCGATCTCGTCGGTACCGCCAGTTGGCTCGGCTACAGCACCAACCGTCTCGTGCCGATCGGCATCACCGTTCAGCAGAACAACGGATCGACCACCGGCGACGATCTCTCGCTCGCCGGCGAAATTGGCTACGATTTCCACACCGGCATCGTAACGCACGGCCCGGTCGCCGGCTTCATCCTGCAGCAGGCGCGAATTGGCGGCTTCACCGAAAGCGGCAGCTTCACCAGCCTGTCGTTCGGCAGCCAGGTCCGCAATTCCGAAGTGGGCGTGCTGGGCTATCAGGCGCGGCTCGATTGGGGCAGATGGCATCCGTTTGCGCAGATCGTGTGGGATCACGAATTCGATCCACTCGACCGCATGGTGACGGCGTCGCTGACCACGATCGCCGCGCCAAGCTATTCGCTGCCGGCGGTCGTGCTGGGACGAGACTGGGCCACCGCGACCGTGGGGACGCAAGTCACCCTCACCCCGGCCTGGAGCGGCCTCACGTCCTTGACCGCGCAGCTCGGCCAAAATCACGCGACCGTTTTCAGCGGCCTGGTCGGATTGAATTACGCTTTTGCGCAAGCGCCGGCAGAGATGGTCCACAAGAATTGATGGCCAGGCGCGTCGCCTCGCCCGTCTGATATCTGGCCCGCATCGGCTCCGAAGCCGAAAGCGGCCCTTGCAGTTCCCCGGCGGATAGACAGAATACCTGCAACAAAAAGCGTGCAATATTGGCGCGAGCGCGAACATGCGCGGCTAAAAAAATAAGGCCCAAAGGGCCGATAAGGGAGAAGCGAACGATGGCAACAATGCCACGGAGCCTGATGCTGGCGGCCGCACTTGCCGGCCTGACATTCATCAATGCGGCTAGGGCCGAGCAGCTTGTGGTGAGCAATTACGGTATCGCCGCCAACGGCATGCCGTATGCGGTTGCGATGGAGAAGGGCTTCTTCAAACAGGAGGGCGCTGACGTCTCCGGCATCCTCTCCTCCAATGGCGGCGGCACCACGCTGCGCAACCTGCTCGGCGGCAATCTCGATTATGGCGAGGCCGATCTCGCCGGCACTGTCGCCGCGATCGAGCAGGGCAATGATCTGCGCATCATCAGCGACAACGTGCTCACCGTCGGCGAATTCGTCTGGGCGGTGAAACCGGATTCGCCGATCAAGAGCCTGCAGGATTTCAAGGGACGCAAGGTCGGCTACACCAATCCGCGCTCGACCAGCCAGGCGCTCAACGTGCTGCTGGCGCAGACCGCAGGCCTGACTCCGGCCGATTTCGCGCCGACCAAGGTCGGTGGCTTCGGCGAACAAGTAGTGGCGCTCGATCTCGGCGCGATCGATGTCGCCACGCTGGCCGATCCGGTGTGGTCGAAGAACAGCGCCAAGCTGCGCACGGTGGTTCGCGCCGCCGACGCGCTGCCGCCGCTGTGCAATGTGATCGGCGTCGCCACCGGCAAGGCGGTCGCCGAGCATGGCGATTTCCTGCGCGCGGTGCTGCGCGCGCGGCGCAAGGCGGTCGAATTCATGTACGCTCACCCCGACGAAGCCGGCGATATCGTTGCCAAGGTGTACGATCTCGACCCCGCCATCGGCCGCCAGGCGGTGCACAACCTCACGGCCACGGCGCCGGGCGCGATCCCCTATTGGGGCGTCGGACGCTTCGACATCAAGGGCATGGACGCGATGATCGCAGCGCAGCGTCATGTCGGCGCTTACACAGGCACGCCGGACTGGGGGAAGATGATCGACCGCCGCTTTCTCGCCGACGATCTGCAGAAAGACTACTAGTGGATACTCCAATTCCGATTCACGTCTCGCTGCGCGGCGTCAACAGGGTCTATGAGTCCAAACTCGGCCGTACCCACGCGTTGGGACCGATCGATATCGACCTGCGCCGCGGCGAGTTCTTTGCCGTGGTCGGCCCCTCCGGCTGCGGCAAGTCGACCTTGCTCGATGTCATCGCAGCTCTCGCGCCACCCTCTTCCGGCGAAGTCACGTTCGAAGGACAGCCGATCGGCAACACCGTGCCGAATGGCGTCGGTGTGGTGTTCCAGGAGAATGCCAGTTTTCCCTGGCTCAACGTCGCCGACAACATCACCTTCGGGCTACGACGCCAGCCGCTCGACAAGGCCGAGATCGAAAAGCGTTTGCAATACGCGCTGCAATTGATGGGCTTACAGGATTTCGCGCAAGCCTATCCGTCGCAACTCTCCGGCGGCATGCGCCAGCGCGTCTGCATCGCGCGCACGCTGGTAATGCAGCCGCGGCTGATTTTGTTGGACGAGCCGTTCGGCGCGCTCGACCAGCAGACCCGTCTGTTGATGGGCGACGAGTTGTTGCGGATCTGGCGCGCCACCGGCGCGACGGTGCTGTTGATCACCCACGCGCTTGACGAAGCCGCCATGCTGGCCGATCGGGTCGCGGTAATGTCGGCGCGGCCCGGACGCATACTGGAGGTGATCGAAACCGGCTGGCCACGCGAGCGCGACAGCCAGATCGTCTCCGCGCCGGAATTCGGCCAGATCACCGCCAGACTATGGACGCTGCTGCGCGCGCAGTCGATGCAGGCGCTGGCGCCTGGGAGCGTCTAGCGTGCGCATCGTCCTCTACAGGCTGCTGGCGGTGGTGTTGCCTTTGGCGCTGCTGGAAATTCTCTGCCGCAATCAAATCATCAAGCCGCTGACGCTGCCGGCGCCGAGCCGGATCGTGCTTGGGCTGTGGGCGATGATCGAGAATGGGACGTTCAACGCGGCGATTGTGAAGACGCTCACCAATGTCGCGCTGGCGTTTGGTCTTTCCGTCGTGGTGGGGATCGCGGCCGGGGCGGCGCTGCATCGCGCCCGCCTGCTGCGCACGCTGCTGGAGCCGCTGTTCGCCACTTATTACGCCATTCCGATCTATGCGTTCTATCCGCTGTTTCTGATCGTATTCGGCCTTGGCGACGCACCACAGGTGCTGATCGGCTTCATGCTCGCGGTGGTGTCGATGATCGTCTCGACGCTATCGGGGCTCGACAGCTTGCCGCCGGTTTTGGCCAAGACCCCCCGCGTATTCCAGCTTGGCCCCGTGGAAACCATCCGCCGCGTTACGCTGCCCTATGCCGCGCCCTATCTGTTCACTGGCGTCAAACTCGCGATCGCCTATGCGTTTATCGGCGTCATCGGCGCCGAGTTCATCATGTCCTCGACCGGGCTCGGTTACGAGATCCGCTTTGCCTACGACAATCTCGACAACAACGTGATGTATCCGCTGATCCTGCTCATTCTGTTGATCTCGGTGACCGTCAATATGAGTCTCGACCGCTGGGACCGCGCATTACAGGCACGGCGGGGGCGCGTCTGATGCGCCGGACCATCGAGGCCAATCCGTCGCTGTTTCTGGTAATCATGCTGCTGGCGCTCTGGCAAATTTTGTTCTGGCTGGTCGGCCGCAACGCGCTGCTACCGCCGCTTGAGACCATTCTCTATCTCGCCCGATTGCTGCAGACCGCGCGGTTCTGGGGCCATATCGCCGAGACCGGGACGGCCTTTATCGTCGCACTGGCGATTTCGATCGTGGCCGGATTGGCGATCGGCCTCGCGCTCGGAATCAACCGCATGACGGCAGAGGTGTTCGAACCGTTTTTGCTTGCCAGCAATTCGATTCCAAAAATCGCGCTCTATCCCATCGTGCTCCTGATCTTCGGGATCGGCATGCCGGCCAAGATTGCCTTCGGCGCGATCCATGGCGTGGTGCCGGTCGCGATCTTCACGCTCGCGGCCTGCAGCAACGTGCCGCCAATCTTTTTCCGGGCCGCGGCGGCGATGCGTCTGACGCGCTGGGATCTCATCCGCTCGGTGCTGCTGCCGGCGGCGTTGCCGGATATTTTCTCCGGCATCCGCATCGGCTTCTCCCTCACGCTGATCGGCACCATTCTGGGCGAGATGTTCGGCTCGCAGAGCGGCCTCGGCTATCTCTTGATGACCGCGATCGGCCTGCAGAACATCCAGGTGATCATGTCGGTGACGCTGCTGTTGGTGCTGGTGGCCGCAACGGTAAACACGCTGTTGCTCAAGCAGGACCGCCGGTTGCGCCAGCCGGGCGGCTAGGGCGTCACCCCTTCACGTCGAACTGCTTGCCGAGGTGATCGCCGATCTGGACGATCAGCGCGACGCATTCGGGATAGCCGGGTTTTGCAACCGTCGCAGCATCCGCTTCGGTGCGGAACTCCCAGCTCTCGCCCGTGCGCAACACCGAAATTACGATACCATCCGGACAATCGGCGTGGGCTTTCAGTTCAGCCCTGGCCATATCAACCAGTTCCGCTTCGGTCTTGACGGGCTTGCTCATGCGGGCGGATTCCTGTCCACGTTTGGTTGGAGGAAGGTTGCCGATTCAGGGAGCCACTGTCGAGAGCAGGACGCCCTACTTCGCCTTGCTGACCTGTTTAATTCCAACGATCCCGGGCAACGAGCCGGTCGGGAACGGGTCGGCCTTCTGGGTTCCCGGCGGTAATATCGCGCGCGCGGTCGCGTCCGGGAAGCGCATGCGCATTTCGCGCAGGAAGCCGTCGAGCGTATCGACGCTGGCCGCCATCTTGGCGATCTGGGCGAATTCGGCGCTGGTGGACGAGGCCGGCTTGCTTGCGGTCTCGAACGCGGCGCGGTCGATATCGCCGCTCATCAGCGGCGCATATTTTTCGCGAAAGCGCGCCAGCCCGATCGCGTCCTCGGCCAGCGCGTACCCGACCACCGCGCGGATCACATCGCCCTTCTCTGTCGGGTTCAGCGGTTTGAAGTCGCGCCAGCGATCGGCGTAATACAATTCGATCTGTTCGGACGCCTCGCGCCAATGCCGCGACGCCCAGTAGATATCGGAGCGCAGCCTAATCGCTTCGCGGCCGCTGATGTTCGAAATGATATCGAGCGCCAGATCGTGCCGCCCGACATCGCTCTGCGCGCGCGCTTCCAGCAACAGCCGCTGCGTGCGCAATTCGCCCGAGAGATCGGCGATTCGGGTGGAGCGAAGCGCTGCGATGGCGCGGTCCGGCTTGCGATTGGTCAGGTAGACCATCGCGAGGCGTGCTGCGACCTGCGCCCGCGCCGCCCCCTCCAGCCGCTTGTCGACCTGGTATTGCAGGAGTTCGCTGGCCTGATCGAGCAGATCGACCGCCACCAGGCGATCGGCGAGCCGGCGGATCATCTCGTCGCCGCGCCGCCCGATCGGGGTCAACTCGCGATAGTCATAGAACATCCCGAGCGCGTCGATCGGCGGCAGGTCGTCGCCCTTCTGGCTGAGAAAGAGCTGCGCAAACAGTGCCGACGCTTCGTCCTGGCCGCGCCGCGAGATTTCCGAATTGGGCTGCAGCCGGGTCGCGGTCCGCACCGCCGCAAACGTATCGGCATAGCGCCCGGCTTCGGCATAGAGATGCCCCAGCATCCCCAGCGTCTGCACCTCGAGCCCGTCGCCGCGCCACGTGATCGCCTGTGTCTCGAGCTGGGCCAGCGCATCGGCCGTGCTGATTTCGTCGCGCTTCTGCTTCAGGGCAATTTCAAGCAGCGTGGCTTCCGCCGCCGCGGGACGATCGTCGGAGTCGACCGCCTTCTGGTATTCGTCCAGCGCATCCTTGTCGCGCCCGAGCGCTTCGGCGATGCGGCCCCGCATCACCGCGAAAGCCGGCTTGGTCCCGGTCGGCGGACCGATGATCTGCAACTCGTTGGCGCGTTTGTCGGCGCCGGAATAATCCTTGACCTCAAGCGTGGCCCGCAACGCGTCGAAGATCACGATGCGCTGCAATTCGATCGGCAGCGAGTTGATGGCGAATTCGACGTTCTTGAATTTCTCGCGCGCTTCGACCCACTTTCCGGTGCGGGTGTAGGCCAGCGCCTTCCAGAGCTGCGAATCGTAATTGGTTCCGATCGCCGGATTGGCGAGATCCTTCAGCCCGAGTTCAGAACGCCCCATCAGGATGGCAGCCACCGCATGCGTGATCAGAACCACCGGGTCCTCGGCACCCGGTTTGGCATCGACCAAGGCGAGATCGAGAATGGCCTTGGCTTCCGGATACATCTCACGCGCCAGATAGAAGCGGGCGAGATTGATCCGGGGCAGCGCGCGCTGCTCGGGATCGGCCTCCGCCGAGGCCTGGATCAACGCGTCCAGGCGCGTGTTGAAAATGCCTTCCTGGTTCTTGTGCCACTCGCCGTCGTCGAAGATCGGCCGGGCCAAGGTCGGGGCGCGCTCCCCGCCATTATTGGACGACGACAGCGTCAATCCGCCGGGCCTGCTGAGAATGATCTTGTCGGTGGCGATCTCGGCGGTGACATCGTCGGAATTCGGACGAATCGCCACACCATGGATCGATTCCAGCAGCGACATGTCGACGAAGTCCTGCCGCTTGATGAAGCCGCGGACCGGCGGCGTCGCCGTGACCACCATCAGGGCGTCGCCGGCATCCGGATCGGCAAACCGGTACAGCAGACCGGGCCGCGAGATCGGGATGGTGACGCTGGCCTTGGCGGGATCGGTGACGTTGCGCGTCGCGACCAATTGCTGCGTCGGCGTCTGCATCGTGTCGGCAAAGGTGACGACCCAGTTCGAGCCGCCGGCCTGATCGTCGCCGGTCAGCGACGGCATTTGAGGGCGGTTGAGCCGGATGCGAACCGCCTGCCCCTTGTCCAGCGGCATCGGGGTGACTTCGGCAATCAGCGCGCCGCCATTGCTGCGGATCGGCTCGACATCAACAGGCTTATTGGTATCGAACAACAGCCAAACCGCATCGGCGCGACGGAACAGCGCGGCCGGCGTGATGGTCGTAAATCCAAAGGTCAAATGCAGCCCTTCGCTGTCACGCCGGGCGCTGACGTTGGCCGCGCTGCCCGTGGATTTAGCTTCGGGCGCTTTGGCTTCAGGCACTTTGGATTCTTGCGGCTTGGCCTCGCGCGGCGCTTCGGCAGCGGCCATTTTCGGCGCGGGCTCCGGCATCTCCTTTACCGCCGACTCCGGCTTCGCGGCCTCGGCGACAACAGCCGGCATTTCCTTCATCGCTTCTTTGGGCGCTTCCTTCAGCGGCTCCAACGGAACTTCCTTGATCGTTTCCTTGGAAGCTTCCTTGGCAGTTTCGGAGGGCGTTTCGGACGTAGCCGGCGGCTGATCGGGCTTGATCTCGATATTGGCTTGTTTGGCGATCACCTCCGAGGTCGGCGGCGTCAGCTCATTGGCATGGCGCGAGGCCGGAGCCGCCACTGCAGGCTTCTCGCCCGCAGCCGGCGCGGCGGCCGGAGCGTGCGAGGCATCCGCCAGCGGCGAGGCCTTGTCGGCTTGCTGGAACGCCACATCGATAATGTAGTTCTTGTCCTCGCGGAACGAGTGAACGTCGACGTCACCGATCAGCGTCACTTCCACCAGGGAGGTTTCGCCTTCGGTGCGCTGATTGATCGACGCGATGTTCGAAGGTGCGGCGAGCTTGGCGTCCGCCAGATCGAACACCAGCACGGCGTTGAACATCAGCTTGAGTTTCTGCTCGTTCAGCACCGAGGAAACCCCGACGCCGTCAGGCACCTCAAAAATGAAACGAACGAAAGTCGGCTGCACCGAGGCGCGGACCCGCGTCGGCGGACGCTTCTTGGCTTCGACGACGGCGCGCTGCTGGCGCAATTCGCGTTCCGCGGCGCGTGCGCGCTCGGCCAGCTCGCGCACCACTTCCGGCGGAAGGCCGGGCGGCGGCCCTTTCCAGGAGTCCGGCAGGAAGTCGACGAATATCCGCTCGCCCGCCGTCATGGTGTTGACGGTGGCCCGGCGCGACAATGACAGCCGGATCGCCATGCCATCGGGATCGCGCCGCGCCGATCCGACATAATCGGGCACCGCATCGGACAACTGGTCGATGGAGATATCGACCGGTCGCTTGAAGCGGATCACGATGATCGAACCGGCCGTGACCACTTCGGTCTCGACATCATCGGCCAGCTTGAGCACCAGCCGGGCAAAACCGCCACCGGCGGAAAATGTCGCCTCGCCCTTGACCGGTTCGGCGCGGCCGGCGCCGGGCAATATCAGCGCGATCAAAAGCAGCCAGCACGCCGCCTTGAGGCCACGCTGGATCGTCCGCGCGCATACACGGCCCAGTGACCCAGATCCAGCGGCAGCCCTTCGCGCCATTCCAACGTGTCTTTCGGTTCAAACATCGCCGGCCATGCGCCCCCGCATGCCCTAAAGCCTTCGAATCTAGAATTGGCGGTTTAAGGACTTGTTAAATATCCCCGTTAATTGGGCTTTTGCGGCATGATCTTGCCCTCGATCTTGGGAAGTTCGGCCGCGGAAGCCGACTTGTCCGACCCGGCGCGCCGGGCCATCTCGACGGTGAGCCGCTCGGCCGCTTCGGTCTGCATCAGCCCGAGAATATCGGACATCTTGCGTGGCGCGATCTGGGTTGCGATTTCGATCAGCACCGGCATTTCGAGCCGGTCGAACACCTTGGCGGCGTCCTTTGGCTTCATGGCCTCGTACATGGTCACGATGCCCTTGAAGCGCGCGGTGTCCGCTTCGCTTTTCTGCTGGGTCGCGGTCGATATCCGCGACTCCACGGCTTTCATTTCCTCGACCTTGGACTCGACGCGCTTTTCGGCGGCCTTGAGCAGGCTTTCGCGAATGTCGATTTCGCGCGCACGGGCTTCGAGTTCCTGCCGCCGCGCCTGCAGCCGCTCCAGGATCGCGCGCTCGGACGGCGACACCGTCATGCCCTGTTGCTGCTGCTCGGGATTGACGGCGACACCTTCGGGCTTCGCCACTTCCGGCGCGGCGACGGCGGGCTTGGCTTCTTCTTCCTTGGGCTTCTCGTTAACCGAACCCGTGATGTCGGATTTGTCGATCTTGTTGGCAGCGGTCTTGCTTCCGCCGGGGAAATTAAAGGATTCCTGCGCCCAGGACTGGCCGGTGTTTTCAGGTCTGTAATCGAACACGTAGCCGCCATCGATCACGAGCCCGGCGATCTTCAATACCGCAAGGCCGAAGATCGCAACCAGGACAACAGGCAGAACGCGAATGTCACGAAAAGCTTTCATGCGGCGAGGCCATCAGCCCTTCTGCGGTCAGAAAATGCCTGCGCTGCGGCGGCAACCGCCTTGGCCGCCGACATCTTGGGAACCGCCGGCTCCGCTTCCGGCTCGGACGATGGCCGTGCCGCCGCGGCGATCTTGGACAGCCGCCGCAGCACATTGTCGCTTTCCTGCAATTGCTTCTTCAACTGCAGCGACATCTGGCCCGCCGAGGTGAGCTGGGTGTTGAGGTTCTCGTTGACGTCGCGGACGGTATGCTTGAGGCCGCCGATGGCGCGTTCGGCGATTTCAGTCGCCGTGATCAACTCCCCGATCGTTGCCTTCAGCGAATGTTCGTCCGCCTTCAACCGCTTCAGGCGGGTGTTCAGCAGCATGCAATAGCCGATGGTGAGCAGGAGCAGGACTGCCACCAGGCTCTCGATCGCAACACCTAATGAATGGCTCATTGGGACTCCATCAGCTTGTTTTGTTCGTCGGCTTTCTCGAACATCGCAAAGGTCGTATTCGGCTTGCGCAATTGCTTGGTGACGCGAATGGCGACGCGGTCGCCGACCCGGCCCATCCGTCCTTCGGTCAGAGTGACGTTGCCGCAGCGCACCGCGACCAGCGCGTCGGCGCGCATCTCCAGCGGCAGGGTGTCGCCGACCTTCAGCTTCATCAACTGTTTCAGCGGAATGTCGGCTTCATAGAGCACGGCATCGACGGAAATCTCCGCCTGCCCCACTTCGGTGGCGAAATGACCTTCCCAGATCGGATCGCGGCCGAATTTTTCACCCATGAACATCTGCAGCAACACGCTGCGGATCGGCTCAATAGTGGCATAGGGCAGCAGCAGCTCGATATTGCCGCCGCGGTCTTCCATATCGATATGCAGCCGCACCAGAATGGCGGCATTGGCCGGCCGGCTGATGGCGGCAAAGCGCGGGTTGGTTTCCAGCCGGTCGATGCTGAAAGTCACCGGCGACAGTGGCCGAAAGGCCTGCTCGGCATCGGTCAGCACGACTTCAACCAGCCGCTTCACCAGATTGGTTTCGATGGTCGTATAGGGACGCCCCTCGATGCGCAGCGAGGTCTGGCCGCGGCGGCCGCCGAGCAAAACGTCGATCATCGAATAGATCAGACTGGAGTCCACTGTGGCGAGGCCGAAATTTTCCCATTCCTCGGCCTTGAACACGCACAGTACCGCCGGCAGCGGGATCGAATTCATGTAGTCGCCGAACCGCACCGAGGTGATGCGATCGAGCGACACTTCGACGTTGTCGGAGGTGAAGTTGCGCAGGCTGGTGGTCATCAGCCGCACCAGCCGGTCGAAAACGATTTCGAGCATCGGCAGACGCTCGTAGGACACCATCGCGGAATCGATGATGGCGCGAATGCCGGAATTGTCGTCGAGATTGACGTCGCCGACGGTAAAACCGAGCAGATTGTCGATTTCTTCCTGCGAAAGAACCCGCTCGCCGCCGTTCTTGCCGTTGCCGAAATCGCGGCTGCCGTCTTCGACCATCGCGGCCCATTGCAGGGCCATCGTGCCGGAGAGTTCATTGGCCGCAGCCGCTTCCGCGGCCTCCGTGGGGTCCTCGGAATCCAGCGACGCTTCCCATTGGGCTGCGATTGCATCCTGGTCGACTGGATCGTTACCCGCCATGATTCCAAATCCGTCTCGTCACTGAACGACGATTTCCTTGAACAAAACTGCAGCGACCTTGTCGGGCGACACCGCCGCATTGACGCGCTTGGTCAACTCTTCCCTCAAGCGAAACAGCCCGGCCGAACCGCCGATGTCGCTCGCCCGCAGCTCACGCAGATAGGTCTGGAAGATATCGGTGACGCGCGGCAGGTTCGGCTTGATGGTCTCGACCTGCTTCTCTTCCTTGACCTCGAGCACGATCTTCAATTTCAGATACTGCACACGCTCGCCGGGCAAGCCGACCAGGTTGACCAGCATGTCCGGCACCTCGACAAAGGCTGACGGTTTTGGCGGCGGCGCCTCGGCATGCTGCTCTTCGCCGTGATGGCGCAGGAAAAAGAACCAGCCCAATCCGCCGCCCAAGACGACGAGCACGAGGACCACGGCAAGGATCAGCTTGAGTTTGCCTTTGGGCTTGGCGACGACTTCTTCCGAAGCTTCCGCGCCGCCTTCCGCTTCGTCCTTGTCTGCCATTGCCCGCAGCCCTGTTAGGAAATGATCCCATTAAGAGACGATCCCCTGGGAAATGAACGCGATGCCGGCAGGCAGGCTCAAGGACGCAATACGAATGCCGCCAGCGCAGTCGCGCTCTCTGAAAGCAACGCTAAGGTAATAATGGTTAATGGAACCTTTCTTTTGCGCTCCAGGTAGGAAAAAGTTGCCGGGCAAACATGGTCAACAAGACCTTATTGCCGCCCGTGCGGGACCCCTCTTAAATATCTAAGCCGTTATAAAATCGACGTTTTCCGAACTGGCACGGCTTTCGCTGTGTGGTCTGCGGATCGCGGCTTGGGAGAGCCAGCGGTTCGCAGGATCCGCAACCAGCCTGGGAGGGCTTCGGGCGCGGATCATCAAGGGGAGAATGAGCGATGGAGAACACGCTTCTCGTCGGACTATCGCGGCAGACGACGCTGGAACGGCAGATGGATGTCGTTGCCAACAACATCGCGAACGTCAATACGACGGGCTACAAGGCCGACAGTTCGCTGTTCGAGGAATATCTGAAGTCGGGCGCGCACGAAGACAACTTCGTCGGCGGCGACCGCCGCGTCAGCTATGTCCAGGACCGCGGCACCTTCCGCAACTTTACCCAGGGCGCGAGCGAGCAGACCAAAAATCCCCTCGATCTCGCCATCGACGGCTCCGGCTTTCTGGTGGTGCAGGCGCCGGGCGGCGAACGCTACACCCGCGACGGCAGCCTGCAGATCAACAACCAGGGCCAGTTGGTGACGGTTGCTGGCAATCCGGTGCTCGGCACCGGCGGCCCCATCGTGTTTCAGCCGACCGACCATGACATCAACATCACGCCCGACGGCACCGTCACCGTGGTGGAAGGCAACAACCGCACGGATTCGATCCGCGGCAAGCTCCGGGTGGTGAACTTCGCCGACGCGCAGAAACTGCTGAAAGAGGGCTTGAACCTCTATGCCGCCGGCGAAGGCGGCGCGGCGCAGCCCGACATCAAATCCGTGGTCCGCCAGGGTTTCATCGAGAAGTCGAACGTCAACGCGGTGGCGGAAATGAGCCGCATGATGGACGTCACGCGCGCCTACACGTCGATGTCGACGCTGCTGCAGCAGCAACACGATCTGCACAAGACTGCAATTCAGCAACTCGCCGACGTTCCGGCTTAACGGCCATTCAGGAGACGATCCATGCAAGCGCTTCATACTGCTGCGACCGGAATGGCGGCCCAGGAACTCAACGTCCAGGTCATCTCCAACAACATCGCGAACCTGCGCACCACCGGCTACAAGAAGCAGACCGCCTCGTTTCAGGACCTGATCTACGAGCATGTCCGCCGGGTCGGCGCGCAGGCTTCCGATCAGGGCACCATCCTGCCGGTCGGCATTGATATCGGCGGCGGTGTCAAGACCGTCGGCACGCCGCGCTCGATGACCCAGGGCACGCTGTCGCAGACCGGCAACGATCTCGATCTCGCGCTGACCGGCGAAGGCTTCTTCAAGATCCTGATGCCGGATGGCACCTATCAATATACCAGGGACGGCACGTTCCAGATGGACAACACCGGACGCATCGTCACCGCGCAGGGCAATCCGGTACAGCCGACCATCACGATCCCGAACAATGCCTCGGGCCTGACCGTCAACGCCCAGGGCCAGGTCTCCGTGACGCTGCCGGGATCGACCAACACGTCCACGATCATCGGCCAGATCGGCCTGACGCGATTCATCAACAAGGCCGGCCTGCAGCCGGTCGGCAGCAACCTGTTCACCGACACGCCATCTTCCGGCGCGCCGCAGGATGGCCTCGCCAACGCCGAAGGCTATGCCGGCATCACCCAAGGCAGCCTCGAACAGGCGAACGTCGACGTCGTCTCGGAAATGTCGGACCTGATCGCCGCGCAACGCGCCTACGAAATGAATGCGAAGGTGATCACCGCGGCCGACCAGATGATGCAATCCACCACCGCGCTGTTCCGCTGAGGGAGCTGACGATGACTGCCCGCGCGTTCATATTTGCCGTCATCCTGCTTGCTGCCACATCCGTGACGGCGTGGGCGCAGGACAGCGAGGAAGTCATCGCAGGTCCGGTGCTTCGCTCAACCGTCACCGTCGAAAGCGACGTGGTGCGGATCGGCGACATGATCGACAATGCCGGCACATCCGCGCAGATCGCGATCTATCGTGCGCCCGATCTCGGCACCACCGGCTCGCTGCCGACCGCGCAGGTTATCGCAGCATTGCAGGCCCATCAGGTGATCGGCGTCGACACCAGGGACATCAAGGCGGTTTCGGTGACCCGGCTGTCGCGCGCCTTCGAGGGCAAGGAGATCGAAGCCGCGGTCGCCCACACGCTCGAACATCGCAACGGCCTTGGCGACGCCGCCAATCTCGGCCTGACCTTCGACCGCGACATCGCCGATATCAGGCTGGAGGCGTCGAGCACCGGCGCGCTGCAGCCGATCTCGGTCCGCTACGAGCCGCGCAACGGCCGCTTCGATATCTCCTTCGAGGTTTCGAACGATAACAACAAGCCGTCGGCCAAACTGCGATTCACCGGCGTTGCGATCGAGACGGTGGAAACGGCGGTGCTGACCCGTAACGTCGAGCGCAACGATGTGCTGAAATCCTCCGACGTGATCACCGAACGGCGCCCGAAGGCCGAAGTCGGCGGCGACGCCGCCACCCGCACCAAGGCCGTGGGCATGCAGATGCGCAAGCAACTGCGCGCCGGCCAGGCCATCAAGGTCGCCGATCTCGGCAAACCGGACCTGGTGCAGCGCGACGACAACGTGACGCTGATTTACGAAGCCACCGGCCTCTATCTCACCGTTCGCGGCAAGGCCATGGACAACGGCACCGACGGCGACGTCGTCAACGTTCTCAATCTGCAATCGAAGCGCACGGTGTCCGGCGTCGTGATCGGCCGCGGCCAGGTCGCGATTTCAGTCGCCACCCCGCGGCTTCCCGCTACCGCCGATGCCGAAACCGCCGCCCCCGTTTCAGTCGCCAACAGCAATAACGCGCCAGTGTCTCCAAAAGCCGAGTAATGTAGATGTTGTTCAGGTCCAGTATCAATCGCTTCGCGTTGACGGCCAGTCTGATGACCATCGTCGGTCTCACAGGCGGCTGTTCATCGATCGATCGTCTTTCCCAGATCGGTGAAACGCCGAAACTGTCGTCGATCGACAATCCGACAACGGCGCCCGGTTACAAGCCGGTGCAGATGCCGATGCCGAAGCCGGAAGCGGTTTCCTACAACGCCAATTCACTGTGGCGCAACGGATCGCGGTCGTTCTTCAAGGACCAGCGCGCGCATCAGATCGGCGACCTCCTGACCGTCACCGTCAACATCACCGACCAGGCGAACTTCGCCAACGAGACCCAGCGCACCCGCACCGTGACTGAAGACTCCGGCATTACCGCGTTCCTCGGCAGCAACCTCCTGACCGGAAAAACCGCCCTTCCCGGCCGCCTGCTGACGGCGGACGCCACCTCCAACAGCGACGGCAAGGGCACGATCCAGCGCGCGGAAACCTTGCAGACCAACATCGCCGCCGTCGTCACCCAGTTGCTCCCGAACGGCAACCTCGTGGTCGAAGGCAAGCAGGAGGTCCGCGTCAATTTCGAAATGCGCGAACTGATCGTCGCCGGTATCGTGCGGCCGGAAGACATCCAGAGCGACAACACCATCGATTCCAGCAAGATCGCACAGGCCCGCATCGCCTATGGCGGCCACGGCCAGATCAGCGACATCCAGCAGCCACGTTACGGCCAACAGGTGATGGACGTGCTGCTGCCGTTCTAGGGTGTGAACCGGTTTTCGAAAAACCGTGGCCCCCTAACGGAAACGAGCTCCCACATCTCTTCGCGAACCTAGGCGGGAAGAGATGTACTACGCGGCCTTCGCCAGCTCCCCTGGCGAAGGCCGTGCTCGTTTTGGGGAAGCCGCCGCATCGATACGCTGTTATTTCCAATCCAGCAGCGGCGTTCCGAATGCCCTTTTCCAGACGGTCAGGAAACGAGGAAACCAGGAGTGAGCAACAGCTCCCTTATAGGCCCACGTAACATATCTGAGACCCTTCTCAGTCAGGAGCTCCTGATATCCACCATGCAATTCAGTTGCAGCGCGAATGTCGCTCAGGATATCCCGGGCGCAGGATCGATAGGTATCGGTTCCTGAAAAGTCATCGTAATCCAGCATGCGGTCCGCGAATTCGACATTAAACGTCGGCCAGGAAGAACGCCCCTGATAGGAGGGGGAAGCGATCTTGTGGATCATCCTTCGGCGTGGATTATTGGTGGAAACCAGGAAGTGAGACGTATTCGGTACACGAAACCGCGGGTCCGCGAGGATCAGGTCCGTCGTGGCTGCGAACAACGCGCGCTCGCTCTCGCGTTTTAAATCCCAAAATCCTCGCTGCACATTGACGAAGTCCAGCGCAACGCAAGACGCAGGCAGTTCGTTCCGGCAATCCAGGGAATGGCGGATATAGCCACGCGCGCCGAACAAGGAGAGAAGTTGCGCTTTATATTGAGAAAGTTCGCGCCCGAGCAGTTGCTCCAGTTCGCTGATACCGATGACTTCAAGTTCTATCGCGCGCGTAAAGGTTGCATAAACGCAGGCATTGGTGACGAAACGCCTGCGTTCGGCGCGGGTATCCGTCGCCGCGGAGCGGGGTGCGGCCGCGTCACACAGCAAATATCCGGTTCCGTTATCGTCGAACGGCTCCAGCGATGTTGCGAGCTGGATGATCGCCTTTTTCAGATCGTCGCGATACTCGTTCAGCAACAGGCGGCCCGCATGGGCGCCTTGCGACAACCCCAGATACGACGCCGACGCCCTTTGGTCGGCGGTTATGATTTGCTCCAGACCGGCGAGGATGCCGAGCAGCGTGTCTGAAGGTCGCGAGAAGTAGTTGACGCCAATGTACCGGTTGCGTCCCGCGGGGATAATGGTGGTGGTGACAACACCGGCGCGAACGGCCTCCAGCATGAGCCGGACACTTCTTTCAAGCAGACGAACCCTGCGAATGGCATCCTCGGAATCCATGATGGTATCGGGATCGAGAACGTCGGGATAGAACCAGGCAAAGTCCCGCGGATAATAGGCCGTTGCGTGCGGCGCTCCCGTGACAAGAAAGGATTCTGTTGCGGAAAAGGCGCTGTTCATCGAGTGAGCGTACAGCTCACCGATTTCTGAAGATAAACGAAGCGTCCTTCTCAGGAATCGATCGCCGAGAAAATTCGCAGCCTGAATCCCGTTGGCAACACAGGTGGCAACCGGACCTTCGTAAAAACGATATTCGCTATTGAGCGAAACGGGGCTCTTCATATCCATGGGTGAACAATGTCCTGCGGCAGCGGATATCGCTTGCAGGTACCCTAAACATCGTTGATTCGTCTCTGTCAAATGACAGCGATACCCGTAGCGGACGCCGGATCTACGCCGCTCGATCCTGTCATATTTGGTCGCCCTCTGCCGGTCATCTCATTGCATGACCGTTGGCTCATGGGATAGGCTTTGAAGGCTATGGGGGCGGCCGAAGCTTGCGCTGCCATCGACCGTCCCATCAACCAGAACCAACTGGGGTGCGAGATGCGGGCCGTACGGCACCAGGACTGGTTGAGGACGGCTCCGTGCCGTTCTGCGAACCGGTAGGGCGTGCCTCAAATGCCGAAAGCGGTCGCCGGTACGCCAGAGGAACAGCATTACACCCTTGCGAACTCTCCGCCGGGTCCGGCGCAAAAACGGTTCGCGCTTGTCGTTGTGCTCGTGCTGGTAACCGTCTTCATCTTGATCACCGCCGGGCCGCTATCGAGAATCGAGACGGGCCGGGTCGAAGCCTTCATCCCGATTTATCTGACCGGGATGTTTGTCAGCGATTCCATCACCGCGGTGCTTCTATTCGCCCAATTTTCCATCCAGCGCTCGCGTGCGTTGCTGGTGATTGCGAATGGCTATCTCTTCACGGCGTTGATGCTGATCCCGTATCTGCTGACGTTCCCCGGCGTGTTCACACGAACCGGCCTGATCGGCGGCCTGCAGAGCACGTCCTGGGTCTACTTCTTTCAATACGCCGTCTTTCCCGTGTTTGTGATCGCCTATGCCCTGTTGAAGGATGGCAATCCCGGCAAACGGTCCCTCCGTGGCGCCGCGAGCACGGCGATCGTCGCAAGCGCCGTGGCTACGACGGCCTTCGTGCTGGCGGTTTCATTTCTTTTCATTGCGGGCGAAGCGTCGTTGCCGCCGATCATGCTGGACTCCTCTCATTTCGGACCGCTCTGGCCTTATGTCGGATTGCCCGTGGCGTTGATGAGTTTTGCGGCGCTTATCGTGCTTTGGTTCCGGCGCAATTCGATGCTCGATCTTTGGCTGCTGGTCGTGATGTGCACCTACTCGATGTTGATCCCGCTGAATTACTTTTCTTCCTCGATGCGCTTCGGCATCGGCTGGTATTCGGTCCGGACCTTTGCGGCGATATCCAGCAGTCTCGTCCTGATTTTCCTGCTGTATGAAATAACGATGCTTTACAGCAGGCTGCTCCACGCGATCCTCGACCAGCGCCGCGAGCGCGACGCGCGCCTGATGACCGGTGACGCGGTCGCGGCCACGATGGCGCACGAATTCAGGCAGCCACTGGCGGCCATGATGACGAGAGCCGACACGGGCTTCCGCTGGCTCAATCGCCCGGTACCCGATCTCGACAACGCAAAGGACGCATTCAAGCAGATCACCGCCGATGGCCGCCGTGCGGAAGCGGTGATCGAAAGTATCAGGGCGTCGTTGAAGCAGCAGGGCCAGATCAGAACCTTGCTCGACGTCAACGATCTCATCGGGGACGCCCTTGCTTTGACGCGCGACGATCTGCGAAGGCACGGAATACACCTCAACTCCCCGGCCAATTCGGGACTGCCGCGGATCATGGGAGATCGAATTCAACTGCAGCAAGTGCTGCTGAACCTGATTGCAAACGCCATCGATTCGATGGCGGTCGAGGACGGGCCTCGGGTTCTGTCCGTCAGTTCCGGGGTTCACGGCGACGACGATGTCGTGGTGTCGGTCGCCGACACCGGAGCAGGAATCCGGTCGCAGGATATCCAGCGCGTGTTCACTCCACTGTTCACGACAAAGTCCGGCGGTATGGGGCTGGGCCTGTCGATCTGCCGTTCGATTATCGAGGGCCACCACGGAAGGCTAGGGGTCGTCCCGAACACTCCCAAAGGCGCCGTGTTTCAAATCGCCCTGCCCGCGCATGTGGCTGGTATCAGCGCGGACATGGATCGCTGAAACTTTGGCGCCTCGCGATACGTTCGCCCGACCACGCCCCTCAAAAATACCTTCCGCCATGTCATGCATGTCATGGGCGGCGGGTCTTCGGGGCGAACGCCATAAACCTTCGTATCGTTCCGTGACCCCTACGTTCAATTGAGGTGCTGAGGTTCGCCGTTCTAACGTGAAGCTGTTAGGTGATGAGTTGGAATATCATCCGAATGGGAGCCGTCCATGAACGGGATTCAGGTCGAGCAGAAAAGCTATCAAATGCCGCCGCTGGAGGGGATATCGGTCGCACACTTTCTCACCGTCGCCGACATCGAACGATCCGCTCGATTTTACGAAACGGTCTTTGGAGGTCGCATTCTAAGCCGGGGCGACAGTAGCGGCGCGCCGGGATATATCCAGATCGCGAACACATGGCTCATCGTCAACGTCGGGGGCGGCCCGACGCCCGACAAGCCATCGGTAACGCTCAGCGTCCCCGCCGACCCGGATTCAGTCAGCAGCTTCATGAATATTCGCGTTGCGGATATTCATGCCTGCTACGAACTTTGGCGAAAACGCGGAGCCGAATTTATCACGGAGCCAAAGGACAAATACGGCGAAACGCGCTGCTACATTCGCGATCCCGACGGCTACATCATAGAAGTCGGGCAAAGCAAGCCGGACTTCACTTACGGCTGATCACGCGAGGCAATTGAAAAGAAATCTGAACTTTCGTCGAGGATCATCATGGGACGAGCCGCCTGTCTTCACTCGTTTAGGTAAACTCTCCCGTCCAGCGCTTAAGCTGGCCTGTTCCAGCGATCCGCCACAGCAATTCACCGGCCTGGTTACGATAAATCCGGTTCCGTGTTGACCGCGAGGAATGCGTCTGCAACCTGAGATCACAGGGGACTGACCAGGGGGCGTAGTGCGCAACGATTCGTTTGTTTTTGATCCGTTTATTGATGAAATTTATGAAGCTGCCGTCCTGCCGGAGAAGTGGCGACCAGTCCTCGACCGACTTGCACAAATGGCGAATGCCGAGGGCACCTTGTTGTTCGCGGCCGGCCCGGGCGTTCCACGATGGCTTTCATCGAAGGCGATCGAAAGCACCGTTGTCGAATGGACCAGGAGCCGCTGGTTTCTCGACAATCCCCGAGGGCAGCGGCTGGTCCCGCTCAATGAGCCGAGATTTCTGACGGATTTCGACGCGCTGACGATCGAGGAAATAGACGCGTCGGATTACTATACCGACCTCCTGCGGCCTCGCGGGCTTGGATGGTGCGTCGGAACATCGATCCACGCGCCATCGGGTGACACGCTGGTTTTTTCGATCGAGAAGGCCCACGACAAGGGCCCTGTGCCGCGGGCTGTTGCGGAAGAGCTTGATAAGTTGCGGCCGCATCTGGCCCGGGCGGCGCTGCTGTCGGGACGGCTCGGGCTGGACCGGGCAAAGACGGCTGTGACAACGCTCGAGTTGATCGGATTGCCGGCAGCCGGTCTGACGGCAAACGGTCGTGTCATCTCGGCCAACAAACGGTTCTTGGCATGCGCCGGCATCGGTGTTGGAGCAGGCAACATCGTGCAATTTGAAAGCAAGCCCGCTCAGGCGCTTTTGATGGAAGCCATTTCAAATGTCGCCAACTCCCAAACAGGATTCGGAAGATCGATTCCCGTGGGCGGCACCAAACACGAGCCGCCTTTTGTCGCGCATGTGGTCCCCTTGCGGGGGGCCGGGCTCGATGTCTTTACCGGTTCGTTGTCGATTATTTTCATCACCTCGGTCATTCCGAACAACAGCCCTGCACCGGAACTGCTCCAGGCCCTTTTCGATCTCACGCCAGCGGAAGCAAGATTGGCCAGTCAACTCACCACCGGCAAGTCTATCGAGCAGATCGCGCTATCCAGCGGACTGTCGCCCAATACGATCCGAACGCACCTGAAATCCGTGTTTTCAAAAACCGGCGTCCAGCGACAGGCAGAACTCGTCAGCCTGCTCGGCGGAACGATCAACAAGAGGCCGAATGAAACGGGTGTTAGCCCGGCTTGATCCCGGCGTTCCCTGACAGATTGCCGACAATGCGCAACATGGTACTGATGCCGGGCTTCATGGTTCCGCTATCGCGGCGATCATGCCACCGCGGTCATGTCCAGCGACGGTGCGTCTTCGGGGAACAACCGGTCGTTCATGCCGGTGTAGAGCGTCTCGCCGATATGCAGTCGCGCATTGTTGGCTTCGCGCTTCCTGGCGTCTTCCTCACCGTAAAGGAACGCCAGGAAGGCATAACGCTTCCCCTTGGTGACCGGAGTCACCTGATGCAGGGCGCCGCAGGAGAACACCAGCGCGCCGCCTTCCGATGGCCGGTAGACCTTGCGGCCGAATTCCGGAAACATCAGGTCGCAGCCTTCGAAATTATTGTTGAGATTGATCGAGACCGCAAAGCGCCGGTGCTGGGCGCCGGCATTGACGTTATCGCGATGACGATGGAAATGGCCGCCGACCTCGCTGTCATAGCAGGCGACGATGCAGCGATCCATCCGGGTCGCCTTGAACTGGAAAAATTGCTCGATCGAGGGCAGCAGCCGGCGAACGATCTGGCCGCGGACGAGATCGCGCACTTCAGGCGCCGCCACCGCGACGTCGCTGCGGCGCTTGAGCCGCCAGTCGGACAGCGTCGTGGTCTTGCCGCCGACGTCGAACTGGAAGCCGGAATCCACGCCGCCCTGCTGGTCGTAGAACTGTACCAGAAAGTCGCAGATCTCGAAACTGAACACGCGCGGGATCATCAGCGCCGGCGCAAACATCGGCACCCCTGCGGAATCATCGACCGAGGGAAGCCCGCGCAGCACATTGCCGACGGTCTGCGCATGTCCCTGCGGCATGTCCCAGGCGATATCGGCGACCGCCCGCAGCATCGGATCGAGCACGACGGTGCGCGGCATCTCCTGCGCCCCGAACGCACGGCTGATCGCGCCATCATAATCGGCGAGAAAGAAAAGCTTGTTGCTGGTGAGCGCGGCAAAGCTCGCGATATCGTCGGGCTGCCCGGTGAAGACGCAACCGATCGCGACGTGGTCCTCGCCAAGCGAAGAACTGGCGCGCACGAGTTCGTCGATTTCAACCATCGCCCGCGGATTGGAAGGCGAGCCGAGGAAGCTCAGCACCACCCAGCGGCCCGCGCTGACATGCAGATCGAATGATCCACCGGTCACCAGCGGCGCGCTGAACAACGGCACGGGATCACCGAGAACAACGCGATTAACGCCGGTTTGCTGATCGATCATGGTCGAACTTTCGCTGGAGCGCACCTTTGGCGCGCGAAAAGCTAGGCCCGGTATGGTTAACTTTTACTTAATAAATAGGCCACCGCTACGCTACCGCTTCAACGGCGGGTACCCGTCGACGTAAATGAGATCCGTTGCCTGCGCCGGCAGATGACAGGATTTGCAATTCTCCCGGTAGTCGGTCGACGTCGCCACGCCGCCACCCGGTAGCGGGAGATGCCGCGAGGAAACCGACGGGTTGGCAGCGTCGAACCACGACCAGCCCCAGCCGTCACCCCACACCGGCTTGTTGCCGGCGTAGCGACCCTCGCTGTCCTTCACCATCACGAACCAGCCGATGAGACTGTCGGCATGGCTGATCGTGCCGGTTGTCATTTCTCCCGTCGCCGCCTTGAAAACCTCTTTCACCAGCACCGCGCCGTCAGGAAAGTGTCCCTCCTTGCGATAGGCAGCGATGCTCCCGGGCGAAACGTAGACCGTGTGTAACTCCGACGAGCCCGGGTCTTTGTCGGCGGCAACGGCCCACGTTCCCAGGAATTCATACGTCAATCGATAGTCGGCAGGCACGTGCAAATTTCCGTTCGCGTCAGTCACCGCTTCGGCTCTCGGGTCACCGCTTGCGGCGACGGAATCCATCCGCACATTCCCTGTGACGGCGAACACAGCCAGAAATACCGCTGCGCCGATAACTGCCTTGATTGGCTTCACATGCGCCTCCGTCTCACGACTTGTCGCGCCATTCTCAGGCCGGGACCGCGCATGTCGTATAGTCCTGGCCGATAGCAATCGTGCACATCCCTGATCAGATTTCGATCGACACAAGCGAAGTCTGAAGCTGACTCTGCCAGTTTCTGGGAAAGATCTGCGAACAAGATCCTCATCGCTGAACTCCTCGGATCGCCTCACCGCCCGACGCATCGGCAGCTTAAGGCAACCCTAATCGGAAGGAGTCAGAGCGGGCTATTGTACAGAGGGTCGATCGAGACCTTACCTAAGTTTAAGGCCGGCTGCCCCAAAAGTTGCGACGGGTTCAACCGCCGGCACAAAACAGCAAGAGCGCGACAAAAAGCGCAAGACCATCAGCGCTTGCCGATACGAAAACGACGACTTCGCGCGAGCAAGCGAAGTTAGAGCAGCTTTCCATCAGGTCCGAAGAACGGATGCGGCCCGTCGAACTCGCCTGTTGGTACCTGATGCGTCACCAGACGGCCGAAACCCTCACCCGGAAACCAGGTGTGGAGATGGAACGCCGGCGGCTCGACCTTAAAAGACGGTTCGCGCAGTTCGGCGAGATCGAGGTCTACCGCGTGATTTGGCGCCGGGCAGATGGTGCAGGGAATGCCCGCAAACATCGTCAGTGCGGCGCGATGAACATGACCGGTCGCAATGAGTTGCACGCGCGGGTGACGCCTGACGATGGATTCCAGTTCAGCGGCATTCTCCAGGTTCTGGCGATCCATGTGCCAGATGCCCGCGGCAAATGGCGGATGATGCAGGAATAGCAGCGCGGGTCTGTCCACTGACGCGGCCAGCATTGTATCGAGCCATTGCAGGGTGGATGCTTCGAGCCTGCCATGGGGTTTGCCCGGCACACTCGAATCCAGCAGCAGCAGATCGAGAGCGTCGACTTCGATCTTCTGGTTGAGAGGCCCGGTTGGGGCCGCGTGAGCGATTTGCGGAAACGCGGCGCGCATCATGTCGCGGGAATCATGATTGCCGGGAATGCCGGCGAACGGCAGTTTCAGCGCCGACAGCATCTGCTTGAGGTAGTCGTATTCTTCAGATGTCGGCGTATCGGCGAGGTCTCCCGATATCACGACGAAGTCCGGGACTGGCTTGAACGTGTTCAAGGCTGCGACACAGCGCTCCAACGCTTTCGCCGTATCGACACGGCCGTAAGCCAACTGCCCCGGCGCCTTGATGTGCAAATCTGAAATCTGAGCGATACAAATTGGTTTGTTGGACATCGTTGTTCAATCTTCCATCGGCAACAAGCGAATGGCTTCCGCTGATATCGCAAGCCCGATCCGGTCGCCGGCCTTGGCCTTTACCAGGTTCGGCGCGTCTACCGTGAGCGGCTTGTCGGCGACACCGCTGACGACAATGCGCTGCCGATTGCCCGTGAAGCTGACGCTGTCGACTATTCCCGTCAACGCCGCGGTACCGACGTCGACGATCCCGATCGTTTCAGGGCGTATCATCGCAACCGCAGCCGGCAGGCTGGCATCGCCGCCGATCGGCAGCCGGCCGCCCGGCAAAACCAGTTCGCCACGATCGAGCGGCGCTTCGATGATATTGGCCGCGCCGATGAACTCGGCGACAAAGCGGCTTTGCGGGGCGAAATAGATGTCGCGGGGCGTGCCGATCTGCGCAATCGCGCCTTTGCGCATCACCACCACGCGATCGCCCAGCTCCATCGCTTCGGCCTGATCGTGGGTGACATAAATCGCGGTGATACCGAGTGCCCGAAGCAACCGATTAAGCTCGCCGCGCAAGCGATCCCGCAAGGCCGCGTCCAGCGCGGTCAAGGGTTCATCCAGCAACAGGATCCCCGGCCGGATCGCCACCGCGCGCGCCAAGGCCACGCGCTGACGCTGGCCGCCGGAGAGCTGGTCGATCCGGCGGTTTTCAAGTCCCGTGATATTCGTCAACGTGACCAGTTCGGCAACCCGCGCGGCCCGCTCATCCGCGGGCACGCCGCGTATCTTGAGGCCGTAGCCGATGTTTTCCGCAACGCTCATATTCGGAAACAGCGCATAGGACTGAAACACCATGCCGACATTGCGCTTCTCGATCGGAGTTGACGTCATGTCCCTGCCGTCGAACAGCACCTTGCCGCCGGCATCCGGCAGTTCGAGGCCCGCGATGATGCGAAGCATCGTGGTCTTGCCGCAGCCGGAGGGGCCGAGCAGCACCAGCGTTTCGCCGCGCGCGATGTCGAGCGTCGCTGGCTCCAGCGCACGGGTGCCGTCCGCGAATGTCTTGCCGCAATTCTCGACCCGCACCGCCGCGCCATGACCCGCTATCGCGCTCATCGCGCCGCCTCGTTTTGCGCGAAGACCTGCATCGCCACCAGCAGCGGAATGATCACGACGAAAAATATCAGCGTATAGGCCGAAGCCACTTCGAGCCGCATCGAGGCGTAGCTGTCGGCAAGACCGATCGGAAGCGTTTTGGTGAGTGGCGTATGCAGCATCCAGGTCAGGTTGAATTCCCCGAGCGAGAGCGTCACCACCATCAGGCTGCCGGCCAGAATACCCGGCACGGCGTTCGGCACGATAACGTCGCGAAACCGGCGCCACGGCGAGGCGCCCAGCGACGCGGCGCCTTCATCGAGCGTCTTGACGTCGACGGTGGCAAACACCGCCATGACAGACCGCACCATGAAAGGCATCGTGAAAATGACGTGTCCGACCAGGATGAACAACCATGAGCGACGAAAATCGCTGAAGCCGCCATAAGTCATCAATAACGCGAGCGCAATCGCCAGCCCCGGAATCGCCAGCGGCAAGGTGATGACTTCCTCGACGATACGCGAAAGCCTGCCGCCGCGAACATGAAGGGCATAGGCCGCGGGAACGCCCACCACCAGCGTCACGACAAGCGTCGCGATGGCGATCATGAACGACAGCAGGATGGTTCCGGCATAGAGCTCCCAGACCTGCCCTACCCATTGCAGCGTCACGCCCGACGAAATGCCGCGGAAATAATTCACGGTCACGCCGGCCATCATCGACAGCACCGCCGGCACCACCAGGAAAGCGGCGACCACAAGCGTAAACAGCAACTGGCCGGCAAAGATCAGGCGATCGCGCATGGTTTCACCCGGCCGCCGCGACCGCATCGCCGCTGAAGGAACGCGCGAGCGCCAGGATGAACCAGGTGATGACGCCAAGCCCGACCGACAACGCGGCTGATATCGAGAAATTCGCGGCCAGCGTAAACTCGGTATAGATCAGCATCGGCAGCACATCGATATTGGTCGCGAGCGTAAACGCCGTTCCAAACGCGCCCATCGCGGTGGCGAAGGCGATCGCGCCTGACGCCACGAAGGCCGGCGCCAGTGCAGGCAGCACAACATCGCGCTGCACCGCCCATGGACTGGCGCCGAGCGAACGCGCGGCCTCCTCCAGCCTGACATCGAGCTTCTGTACCGCCGCCATGATGGTGAGAATGACGCGCGGGATCGAGAAATAGAGATAGCCGAGAAACAATCCGTAGATCGAATAGGCAAACACCCATTTTTCCCCGACCAGCAATTTGGTGATATCCCCGATCAACCCTTGGCGGCCGGCCAGCAGAATGATCATGAAGCCGACCACGACACCCGGAAACGCCAGCGGAAAAGTCAGCATCGCAATCAGCACCGCGCGGCCGGGGAAGCGATGGCGCTGCAGGAACATTCCGGCGATGGTCGCCACGATCAATGTGACCAATGTGGTCGCGGCCGCCAATAGAACCGTATTGATCAGGGTCGCCCGGTAGCGCGGTTCGGTCAGGATCGCGAGATATCCGGCCAAGCCTTGCGGCCCATCGGCGCTGGTCACCACCAGCCGCACCATCGGCAGCAGGAAGAAGGCCGCCGTCACCACGGCCAACGGCAGCAGGCAGAACCAGACGAAAGAGCGATGCGACATCAGGCGATGCTGCCCTTCCCTCAGGGCCAAGTCTAGATCAAGTCAACGGACCTCGGCGAGATAGCGGTCCACAAAGCCTTTCTGCACGCTTTCCATCTCGCCCCAGTCGACGCTCTTGGCGCGGGCATAGTCGCTGTCGGGCAAGAACTTGTTCTTGACGGCCGCCGGCAGTTCGATCGGGCGTGCCGGGCGCAGATAGGCGTTGGTCCAGATCGCCTGCCCCTTGTCGGACAAGAGATAGTCCATGACCTTTTTGGCCTTGTCCTTGTCCGGCGCGTTTTTCACCAGACCGACGACATAGGGAAACACCACCGAGCCCTCGCAGGGGATCACGAATTCGAAGTTGCCTTTCTCGGAGTATTTGGCGCGATAGGCATTGAAATCATAATCCAGCAAGATCGGCATCTCGCCCGAAACCACGCGCGCATAAGATGTCTGCTTGGGGACGAGCGGGTCGTTCTTTTTCAAATCCTTGAAAAAGCCGATCGCGGGATTGAAGTCCTTGGACGAGCCGCCCAGCGCGATGTTGATCGCCACCGCACCGACATAGCCGACCGCCGCCGAGCTCGGATCGAGATAGCCGACCATGCCCTTGTAATCGGGCTTCAGGAGATCCTTCCAGCACGCCGGCACCGGTTTGCCGCCAAGCGCGTCCTTGTTGACGAACAGGCCCAACGTGCCGGAATGGATCGTGGTCCAGTAACCGTCAGGATCCTTCAATCCGGCCGGGACCTCATCCCATTTGGCGGGCTTGTAAGGCTCCAGCGCGTCCTGCGCCTTGGCTTTCATGCCGAAGGTAACGCCGAAATAACCGATATCGCCGACCGGATTGCTTTTCTCGGCAAGGATCTGCGCCAAAGCCTGGCCGGAATTCTTGTTGTCGTGCGGGATGTCGTAGTTGAGATCGGTTTTGATGGCCTTGAGCATGGAGGCCCAGTCGGCCCATTCCGGCGGGCAATTGTAGCAGATGATGTCAGCCGCTTTGGCGGACTGCCAGGATGCGCAAACGCACAGCGCAAGCAAGATCAGGACAAAACGAACCGATTTCATGGAAAAGCTCCGATGCGGAAAGAGGCACTTGGATCGGACGATCAGCAGTAGGGTAAAGCGGCGAAGTATAGGCGGTATATGAAAGATTTGTGACACGGCGCATTTGGCACCGAAGCTACAGAACCTTCGCCCTCACCTGCGTGACGATAATTTCGGCCAGGATGACCACGACAAAGATCGCGAGCAGAACCACCGCGACCTGATCCCAGTACAACAGATTGAGCGCGGTCTCGAGCGCGACACCGATGCCGCCGGCGCCCACCAGACCAAGCACGGCGGATTCGCGGATATTGATGTCCCAGCGAAACAGCGCGATCGACCAGAAGGCCGGGCGAACCTGTGGCCAGTAGCCCAGCAGCAGGATCGAGAATTTCGAGGCGCCCGCGGCGGTCAGCGCCTCGATCGAGCCTTGATTGGCCTCCTCCAGCGCCTCGGCGAATAATTTGCCGGTAAAGCCGATCGAGCGGAACGCGATCGCGATGGTGCCCGCCAATGGTCCGGGCCCGAACACCGCGACGAACAGCAGCGCCCAGACCAGCGAATTGATCGAGCGCGAGGTCACGAAAACGAATTTGGCGAACAGATTGAGTGGAAGGCTTGGCGTGACGTTGCGCGCGGCGAGCAATCCGACGGGCACCGCGAGCACGATCGCGATCACGGTCCCTACCGTGGCGATATGCAGGGTTTCGATCAGGCTCGTGATCGTGGGCTTGATGTAATTGGGATCGAGCGGCCACATCCGCCTGAACAGATCGGCCATCTGTTCCGGCGCGTCGTAGAGAAATTCCGGAATGACATCGATGGTCCGCACCGAGATGACCAGTGCCGCGACCGCGAAGAGATAGAAGGCAAATCGCGACAGCCGTTTCAACGGCGTGAAACGCTGCCACTCCCGGTCGAGATGTTCGGTCACCGTCACTGGAACACCTTGCGCGCCCAGCCGGACAATATTTCGGCCAGCATGATGAGGCTGACGATGACGATCAGGATCGCCAGCACCACGTCGAAATCAAAACGCTGATAGGCCGTGAATAGCGAAGCGCCGATGCCGCCGCCACCGACAATGCCGACCATCGTCGAGTTCCGCAAATTGGAATCGAGCTGGTAGGTCGCAAAGCCGATGAAGCGCGGCAGCACCTGCGGCTGCACGCCCATGATCAGGACGCTGAGGAACCCGGCGCCGGTGGCCCGCACCGCCTCGACCTGCTTGGCGGAAATTTCCTCGATCGCTTCGGCGAACAGCTTTGAGATGAAGCCAATCGACGCCACGATCAAAGCCATTACGCCCGCCAGTGCGCCAAACCCGATCGCTTTGACAAAGAGAATGGCGACAATGATGGGATGAAACGAACGGCACAGCGCGATGAAGCCCCGCGCGGGCCAACTGATCCAGCCCGGCATCAGGTTGCGCGAGGCCATCAGACCGATCGGCAGCGAAACCAAAATGCCGGCGAAGGTGGCGATCACAGCGATCTGCAGGCTCTCGGCGATGCCGCTGGCGATCAACTGCCAGCGGGTGAAATTCGGCGGGAACATCCGCTCCAGAAAGCGCTGGCCGTGTTCGAGCCCGGCGGAAAACCGCGCCGGGCTGAAGCCAAGCTGCGCGCAGGCATAGACCAGATACAGCGCGAGCAGGCACCAGCCGAGCCGCGCGCCCCAGTTCACGGCGAACGGCTTTGGCCGGTCTGCATTCTGGTTCGCGACGTCGCTCATTCCATCCAGTTCTCGCCGCCGTAAATCTGCTTTAGATGCGCCTCGGTCAATTCCTGCGGCGGGCCGTCGTAAACCACCTTGCCGCCGGACATGCCGACCACGCGCGAAGCGAAGCGCCGCGCCAGCTCGACATTGTGGATGTTGACGATAACGGGGATGCCGCGCTCGCTAGCGAACTTGCTCAGGATCTCCATAATCTCCACGGAGGTCTTGGGATCGAGCGACGACGTCGGCTCGTCCGCCAGGATAATCTCAGGCTCCTGCATGATGGCGCGCGCGATGCCGACGCGCTGGCGCTGCCCGCCGGACAAGGCATCGGCCCGCCGGGTCGCGAAATCAGGCAACCCCACCGCATCGAGCAGGTCGAAGGCGCGGGCGATATCCCCAGGCGGAAATTTGCGCAGCCACGCACGCCACGCCGGCACGTAACCCAGTCGACCGCACAGCAGATTTTCCATCACCGTCAGCCGTTCGACCAGATTGTATTCCTGAAACACCATCCCGATCCGCCGCCGCGCGTTGCGAAGCGCCCGCCCGGACAGCTTGGCGAGGTCCTGACCACGGAACAGGATTTCTCCCGAGGTCGGCTGCACAAGCCGGTTGATGCACCGGATCAGCGTGCTCTTGCCGGTGCCGGAGGGACCGATGATCGCCGTCAGCCCGGAACCCGGCAGCACCAGATCGATTCCCCTCAGCACCGGAGAACCCTTGCGGTATTCCTTGGTGAGCCCGCGCAATACCAGCGCGCGCGAGTCTTCTGCAGATCCAACCCCCGGCGCGATTTCAGATGCCTGCATCACGGCTTCTTCGGCTGCTCGGCCTTCTTTTTGGCGGCTTCGGCTTCTCGTGCCGCTTCCTTTTCATAGGCGGCCTTGTTGTAGGGCGTGCCGGAATCCTCGGCGACTTTCCGCACGATCGCCCACTCCTTCAAATAGGTGATCGGGAAGAAACGATCGTCGCCCTCGAAATCCTTTTGCATCTCGGGCGGGAAACGGAAATCGTAAAAACACTTCTTCAGCCTGTCGGCGATCTCCGGCTTGAGGTCGTGCGCGTAGGCGAAACCGGAACTCGGAAACGTCGCGCTGCGATAGATGATGCGGAAATCATCCCCCTTGAGCGTCCCGCGCGCGACCATGCGGTCGAACACGTCGGAGGCGACGGCGGCGGCCTCGTAGTCGCCGGAGCCGACGCCCAGCGCCGACTTGTCATGACCGCCCGAAAAGATGATCGGATAGTCCTCGCCGGGCTTGAGCCCCTCCGCCGGAAATAACGCCTTCGGCGCGAGGTTGCCGGAGTTCGAGGATGGCGCGGTGTGCGCGAATTTCTTGCCTTTGAGGTCGCTGAGTTTCTGGAACGGGCTCGAGCTCTTGACGATGACGATGAGGTTATAGCCCTCGACGCCTTTTTCGGTTCCCTTGGCGGCAAAGGGAACCGCGCCCGCCATATTGACGGCGAACCCGATCGGTCCGGTCGAAAAGCCCGCAACCGTCAGCCGGCCGGAGCGCATCGCCTCGATCTCGGCCGAGTTCGATTGCACGGGGTAATAGACCACGCGCTTGTCCATGCACTTGCCGAGATATTCGGTGAAGGGCTTGAAGGCGTTTTCGTAGACGGCGGGATCTTCCACCGGCGTATAGGCGAACACGATCACGCTGGGATCCCGGGTTTTCGCCGGAATATCGGCGACGAGATCGTTGTCGGCATCGCAATAGGCGTCGTCGAGCTGACCGCGATTGGCGCAATCCGCTGCCAATGCCTTGGTGGGCAAGAACGCCGAGGCAGCCAGTGCCAGAACCGCTGCAACGCAATATGACTTCATGAATTCGCTCCCCCGAGCACGAACGACAATGCAATCTGTCTACTCATCCAGCCATTAGATGGCAATTGTCGGTCCGGTGAAGGTACTCCGCAGCGGGGCACCGGGAGGGATAGTTGCGGTGCTTTGACGCAGCTTCAGCCCGTCATCCGGGACAGCACCTCGTCGCGCTTGATCCACTGATGCCAGGCCACCGCGGCGAGGTGCACCGCCACCACAACCGCGATCACCCATCCACCCCGATCGTGGAGCAACTTTCCCAATGCGCTCAGATTATCATCATGCGCCAGCAGACGCGGCCATTGGAATAAGCCGAACCAGGGCAAGGAAAAGCCACCCGGCGCCGAGTAAAGATATCCGGTGACCGGCATGAAAAGCATCAAGCCATAGAGGGCAACATGGCCGGCGCGGCTAGCCAGATGGGTCAGCCGTCCGAGCGGCGCGCGGTAGAGCGGCTCGCCGGCCACCAGACGCCACACCACGCGCACGATCAAAAGAGCGAAAATCGTAAAGCCGAGCGACTTGTGTATTTCCAAAATACCCTGGCGCGGCTGATGTCCGGCCGGCAGGAAGGACGATATCGCACCCAATGCGATCGCAACCACTATCAGCGCGGCCATGATCCAGTGCAGCCAGCGTTGCACCCGGTCGAACCGGTAGCGGGATTCGCTCGGGTCGGAGTCCAGAGTTGGTGAAGTCATTCCTCGCGCCGCCTAGGTCAGATGACAAATCAATTTGGATAATAGATGAACTAAACCCCTTCGCCTATGTCGCCTACTGGCCGACCCGGAAGTCGATAGCTCCGAAGATATTTGGTCGGATGGGCTTGCAGTGGTCTTTCGATGTCGTGACAGTTAAATTGCGACATTCTGATCTTCGGGGCGGACATGCGGCGGCGGGAATTTATTGCAGGCATCGGCGGCGTGGCTGCGGCATGGCCGATTGCGGCACGCTCGCAGCAGGCAACGCCGGTGGTCGGGTATCTCAGCACGAGGTCATCCGCGAGCGATGAACCCTTGCTGACCGCGCTTCGTCAGGGGCTGAGCAAGATCGGCTATACCGAGGGGAAAAACGTAAAGTTCGAACTTCGCTTTAGCGAGGGTCAAAATGATCGCCTGCCGGCGCTCGCTGCGGATCTGGTCCGCCGCAACGTGTCCGTCATCGTCGCCGCCGGTGGAGAACTGACGGCGCCGGCCGCCAGGGCTGCGTCTGCGACGATACCGATCATCTTCACCGTCGCTGATGATCCCGTCAGGCTGGGCCTGGTCGCCAGCCTCAACCGCCCGGGAGGAAACCTGACCGGCGTCGCCAGCTTTCTGGGTGAGTTGGGACCCAAACAATTCGGATTGCTTCGCGAGCTGGTTCCCAAGGCCGGGACAATTGCCGTGCTCGTCAATCCCGGTGAAACCTGGTCCGAGCCATCCGCCAGCCTCATACAAGAGGCCGCGCGAGCCCTCGGTCAGCAGTTGATCATTCTTAAAGCAAACACCGAGCCCGAAATCGATGCCGCCTTTGCCACGCTGGTCGAGGCGCACGCTGGCGCACTGCTCGTCATGGCCAGTCCTTACTTCTTTACCCGCGTCAGTCACATCATTGAATTGGCGGCCCGCAACGCAACGCCCGCCATCTATTTCCGCCGCGAAATCGCGGAAGCCGGGGGCATGGCAAGTTACGGAACCAGCACTGACGAACTTTACGGCCTGATGGGTATCTATGCCGGCAAGATTCTCGGTGGTGCAAAGCCGGCCGATCTGCCGGTCATGCAACCGACCCGGTTTGAGTTGGTCGTCAACCTCAAGACCGCAAAAGCGCTGGGTCTCGACATTCCCGCGACGCTGCTTGCCCGCGCCGACCAGGTGATCGAATAGATGCACAATTGCCGCGGCATAAATCGATCCGCGACATCAGTTCAGCCCGCCGCCGATTTCACGAATTCCCACAACCCCTCTTCCCGCTCCGCAAAACCATTATCGCAATGGATATCGAGCGTGCCGACATTTTTTGCAGTCTCACCGCATAATTGCCCTCGCCCAATGGTTGATTGTGGATAGGATGCCTTGACTAAACCTCGGGGGAGCAATGAAGCGGCGAGCGTTTATGGCGGGGCTGGGAATTGCGGCTGCGCTACCGGCAATTTCACGCGCCCAGCAGACAATGCCTACGGTCGGATTTCTGAGCACGCGCTCCGCCGATGAAGCCGCAAGCCATACCAACGCCTTTCGCCGCGGCCTCCAGGAGATGAGTTATGTCGAGGGCCGCAACGTCAGCATCGAGTATCGCTGGGCGAATGGCGATTACAGCACTTTGCCGTCATTGGCCGCCGAACTGGTCCGCCACCCCCTTTCGGTGATCGTGGGCGCAGGCGACCCGGCCGCGCGAGCAGCCAAGGTTGCGGGCTCACCGGATCATCCCCTTGTCTTTCTCGTCGGCGAAGATCCGGTGCGCGCAGGCCTGGTCACCAGCATGAACCGGCCGGGAACGGCCACCGGCGTCAACTTCTTCACGGGCGACCTGGGTGGCAAGCGGCTGGAGCTCCTCTGTTCGATGGTACCATCGGCGCAAACCCTGGGGTTGCTGGTCAATCCGCGTTTTGGCACCGAGGTGGTTGAGCAGCATCGGCAGGCGGTTGCTGCCGCAGCCAAGGCGCTCAGCCGCGAGTTGGTCGTGCAAGAGGCGGCAACAGACGCCGAAATCGAAACGGCGTTTGCCACTTTGACGAAGGCCGGGATTGCCGGGCTGGTCGTACAGAACGATCCGTTCTTCGACTCCCGTCGAGGCCACATATTGGCGCTATCATCTCGTCATGGGTTGCCCGGCATTTTCCACATCCGCGAGTATCCGGCGGATGGCGGACTGCTGAGCTATGGTGCCAGCCTTTCCGATACCTATCGTCAGCTCGGCGTCTACGCCGGCAAGATTTTACGCGGCGCCAAGCCGGACGATCTGCCCGTGCTACGACCCACTAAATTCGAGTTGGTGATCAATACGCAGACCGCAAAGACGTTGGGGCTTGCCGTGCCGCAATCCATTCTTGTTGCGGCCGATGAATTGGTCGAATGAGATGCGCCCAATAAATTCATGAAGCGGATCGAACCTGCCAAAACCTGAGCAACCTGCGCGCGTTTTCCACCGTTAGTTTGGCAAATTGATCCTGGGCTTTGGCCAGTTCATGCGGTCCCATTTTTCCGGCCGCGAAGCGGCTATCCAGCACCGCCCGCACGGTTTCCCAACCAAGCTCCGCTGCCTTGCAAGGGACCAAGATACCGTCGTCGCGAAGACTCTGCATCAGGGGCCTGACTACCTCAATCGTGGTTCGCGATAACTTGGCAAGCGCGGCCACGGTCTCTTCATATTGACGCTGGCTGGCAAATTCTAACAAGGTCGCTTCATTCAATTCGCCCTTTTCGTGCAGCAACGCCACGAAGCTCTTGGCCGCCGTAAAATCTCGAACTTTGGACATCTCGCGATCCAGTCCTGCCGAGGCGGCTGCAATCGCAGTTCGAATTTCCTCGAAAAGGTCCGCAGGCGCGCGCGACAGCAGGCTGGAGCGGACTGCTTCAGTTGCGCTGAGCAGGAGTTTCTGACGAAGCTCCCGGGGCAGATCGACCCGTATTCCGGTTTCGACAGCAAGTTCAGGATCAGATTCCGCTTGTGTCAGCACAATCGCAAATCCGGCGGCGGAAACGCGTGCGCCCGGGTTATTGATTATCCGGCGGCTAACAGCCGGGTATCGGCGAGCCAGGATCACATCGGTCACAATTTCCTTCAACCACCAACGGCCCGAAATGGCCAACAGGTGCTGCTCTCCTTTTGTATTCGCTATTTCGATCAGATCCTCGGCATTCAGTCGCGCGGATTCGGCCAAAACAGGACCGGCGATGGCGATCTCGTCATTGCCCGCAAGGCGACGAACGACAGATGGAGGCGCCTGGGCCAAAGGAGCAAGCTGACTGCTCATTTCGGCAAGAGCAATGCGGGTGCTGACATCCGCAATCGCCCGAAGTTCTATCGTCTTTATGAGGCGATCGAGCACGCCATCGAACAAGTCAATCTGCTCGCTATTAAAATTGCCGGCGGACAGCAGAAAAAGATCCGTCACGCGCTTGATCGTCTCCAGACGCTTTTCCGGCGATCCGGCGCTTATCGCTGTTTCTACTTCGTCGACGATCGACAAAACTGCAGGTGACATCGCTCATCCTGAGCGTTAGAGCGCTATTCTAAGCGAATGATCACTTATAAAGAAATCGCCTAAACGTTTCGTAAAAGCGATTTTTTATCTGTATCGGTTGCGGATAATGCGGTCGCAGCTCAGGCCCGTCGACTGCCCCCGCTGTGTGGGTCGAGTATTGACGGTTTTAACCGGAGTCACCGCGGGCGTTGATCCTGCTGCAGCTCGGGAGGACTAACTTGCGTCGCTATCTTTCACGAACGCGACACCAATCCGGTTTTGCTTTATCCAGACGACCTGGCATCTTCGGACCCGGCGATCTGTTTCAGTCATTAATTGGAAGCGATCGGGAACGAAGGTCGCATTTGGGACATCGATTGCCGCACCATCCGCCGAAATATTGAGCACGCGACAACGTGTACTCGCTCCACCGCTTGAGAGATAAGCGACCTCATCAATTTCCGTGCGTGGATTTTCTCGCCGTTCTTCACCCCGCCAAATCGAGTCCTTGTTAAGAGCGCCACCGGAATCGCCCTCATAACTTTCCCGCAAATCAATGGTCATCATGGACCTCAGCTGACAGACCGAAAAACACCATTACATCAAACTTGAAGAGGTTGAGGCGATCTGCCATTCAATGCAAGCCTCCAGCACTTAAACAAAAGCCGCGTCGGCCAAAAGGCTGACGCGGCTTTTATCTTGAGAATCGGTAGACGATTGCCACATCACCTCTACCGCCTTTATATTTATATTATATTTAAATTCTTGGCGCCCGGTAAAACTATAGCCTTAAAAAAACGGAAGCCGGCGGAGACCTGATGTGTCGAGCCGGTGCATTAGCACCCTGTTAATACTGGCAACATAAATCGGCAGCAGATTTATTTATTTGTTATACGCGCAGGCCGTTTAATACGCCGGCATTATTCCAGGCTGCGTACAGGAAAGTCCTTATAGAGAAAACCGGGCGTGTCAGATGACCGAACCAACGTCGCTACTGGCGGAATTGGAAGGCGCGGTATCCAGAGGAACGGCCGAAAGCCGCCTGAAGGCTTTATGGCACGCGACCGATATTCTTATTGCAGGCCGGTACTCCGAAGATCAAATTTGGACTTTCGGCGAAGTCATCGGGCTACTTGCGGACGAAATTGAAATCGTTTCGCGCGTTCGGCTGGCTAATAAACTCGCCCCCAGCAATAATGCGCCGTTCAAGGTAATCAAGAAACTCGCTTTTGACGATTCGATCGATGTTGCGGGCCCCGTCCTTCGGCAATCCGAGCGGCTCGACGCCAAAATGCTGGTTGAAAATGCCAGATGCAAAAGTCAGCAACACCTGCTTGCGATTTCAAAACGGAAATCAATTTCCAATGACGTTACGGATGTTTTGGTCGCGCGTGGCAACAAAGAGGTCGTAACGTCCGTAGCCGGCAACGGCGGCGCGCGTCTTTCAAATTGCAGCTTTCTACAGCTTGTAAAGCGCTCGGAGGATGACTCTATTCTTGCCGAGCAAGTTGGCTTGCGCAAAGACATCCCCCGCCATCTCTTTCAACAATTGATTGCGAAGGCGTCCGAAGAAGTCAAAAAGAAGCTGGAGCGGGAGCGCTCCGAGATGGGTGGTCAGATTCAAACCGTGGTCACCGATGTCACCGGCATGATCCACGCAAAGTTCGGACCAGCATCGAAAAGCTACTTTTCCGCCAAACGCACCGTGGGGAAACTGCATCAATATGGCGAGCTGAATGAAGAGAAGATTTTTGAATTCGCCTATTCCCTCAAGTTCGACGAAACCGCGGTCGCCTTGTCCTTGTTATGCGCCCTCCCGATTGACGTCGTGGAGCGTGCGATGGTGGACAAGAACAGGGAAGTAATTCTGATTTTGGCAAAGGCCCTGGATCTCTCCTGGGCTACGACCATGTCTTTGCTGTTTCTGGGTGCCGATAAATGTCGAATAACCGCAGGTGACCTGGAAGCCCTGAAAAATGACTTTGCCCGGTTAAATGTTGAAACATCCAAAAAAGTATTGAAAGTTTATCAGTCTCGCAAGGAAATGGCTGCCGACACATCTACCCTTCGCCGCCTGCCCCAATTGCATAGCAACTGAATTCGAGCTGGCGCCCTCTGCGCAGCACCGCTCCGGCGGGCTTATTTGGGAAATTCCCACAGCCCCTCTTCCCGCTCTGCAAAACCATTGTCGCGATAGATATTGCGCGCGGGGATATTACGCGGCGTCGGGATGATGCGCCCGCGCAAAGGCAATGCATCCTTCATCGCGTCGAGGACATGGCGCAGGAACCTATGCTCGACGCCCATGCCGAGCGCACGGCAACTGATCGCAAAGCCTGTGATATCGCCGCCGTTGATGATTGCCGCACCGACCAGCCCGTGATCGCCGAGGCGATCCGACACGTCGATCGCAAAAATCCGCGCCTCCGGATTGCCGGCCAGCGCCGCCAATTCGCTAGAGGAGAACTTCCGGCCCGTGGTGTTGAACTGGGTGGTGCGCGCAAACAGCTCCCCGACCCGTTCCAGCCTGGTCGAGTCCGGCATGAGACGTTCGATCCGGCATTGAATGCGCAGCGACTCGATATATTGCGCCTCGCCCACCGTCTCGGCGCGCAATTGCTGCCGCGCGATCTGCGCCTTCACCAGCGCGCTGCGCGTGGCCGCCTCTGCGGTAATGACCGGTATCTGTAACCGCGGATCATTGAGCAGCCGGCGGCGCAGGCTGAAGGGATCCTCGCCCCAGACTTCCACCTCCGGCAATCGCTGCCGCACGCGATCGCGTTCCACCGGGCTGTCGTCGATGAACAGGAACGTATCGAGCGCGAAGCCCAATTCCTCGGCGATCGAGCGGATATTGCCGACCTTGTCGTCCCAGTTGACGCGCCATGTGACAAAATCATCGGGCGTGAGCAGGCGTTGCCTGGGATAGTGATCGGGATATTTCCAGAGCTCGCGCACGGTCGCTTCGTCGTTCTTGCTCACGCAGGCCAGCACGACGCCGCGCTTCTTGAGGCTCAGCAAGGCTTCATGCAGGCCGAAATAGAGCCCGATATAGGAGAAAGCGCCGCTGACTTCCGGCGTCCAGGCAAAGGGACTGCCGGTTTCCGCGAGCACGCCCGGCCACAGCGTGCCGTCCAAATCGAGGATGACGCACTTCTTGCGCCCCACTCCCATCACCGTGACGAGCGCATCGATATGCTTCTCGGCGATCACAGTCTCGCGGCCGTAGGGATCGCCGCCCAGCGCCTGCACCAGCGGCGCGGTATCCGGAAAGATATTATGAACCGCGGCCTTTTCATTTTCCGGCCGCTGCAGCATCCATCCCGGCGAGCCGAAATGGGTGAAGCCGACCTGCCCGTCATCAAGCAGCCGCTCGGAGCCGACCGCCGCCAGTGCCGCCGCGACATCGATCACATAGACATCCGCAAAGGCGCTGGCGAGTTCGGCCAATGCGACATTGGTCAGGCGGAATCGCGTGCGATGTCCCTTGACGCCGCGCTCGGCCAGTCCCAGCGGCTGCACCGTCGGCTCCGGCAGATTGTCGATCAGGATCGGCGCAGAGGTTATCTCGCGCAACTTGCTCAGAAGCTCGGTGGTGTGGCCGATATAGGCCGCATGCGGATTGAAGCCGTCGATATCCTCGGCGACCAGATGGCGCGCGCGCAACGCGCCGATGAAAATCACGTCATGCTTGTGTTCGCTGGCAAACCTGATGTCGTCGGGGAATGTCGCGGAGACATGCAGATCGATGCCGCGGCGGGCCGCCTCGCGGCGCAGGAAATCGGCCTCCATCTGGATATCGCAATCGCCAAACAGAATGGCGTCGACGCGCTTGCCGGTGGCGCCGAGATCGTCGAGGCCGTACGCAGCCCCGACCGACCAGTAGGAAGCGACCCCCTCCTTTAACTCGCGCCGGTACTGCTCCAGCATCTCGGCGGGGTCGCGGCCGTGCTTGGACGAAAGCTCCGCGCCGATCGTCGCCAGCTCTTCCTCCGGCGTCTTTTCGGTCAATATCTGGCGCGACAGCAATTCCATGACGGTGCGCTCGACCACATCGCGCAACTCCGACAGCTTTTCGTCCGGCTGGGCAATCAGCGCCGCCATCGCCTCGCAGTCTTCAGGTATCCGTCGCGGCTGCGCAAAATGGTCGATCAGCGTGCTGACATCGGCGTCGGCAGGCAATCGCATATGGCTGATCGCATGCACGATCAGGGTGCGGTCCTTGCCAACCGGCAATTGATGAACGAAGCGGGAGCGGCGCAGAATCATATTGAGATCATACTTGAGATCATGCTTGGCTACAGGCTCGCCGGCCCGGCGCCTGGCATTATCTTTCATGCTCAAAAGATGAAACACCCTCTCCCCGGATGTCGGACGCAAGGCGTAAGATTTGTCCTCGACGCCAAAATCGAATCGTTGATGTAGCGCTCATGAAATTTTCAAAACTCTCGGTGTGGGACATCACGTATGCCGTCGACATGGCCATCGCATGCCTCATCACCTACTGCGTCATGGCATTCCTGCTGCCTCTCTGGGGCTGGCCCACCACATCCGTTGGCGAGCTTTGGGCGGTGATTTCCACCGTCTTCGTCTACAAGGATTCGCGCGTCCACAGTCTCACGGCAGGAATGGTGCGCCTGATGGCAACCTTCACAAGCTTTGTGTTGTGCCTGGTCTATCTCTGGCTGTTGCCCGCGACGATCGTCGGCATGGCGGCGCTGATCGCGATCGGCGTCCTGCTGATGTTTCTCATCGGCCGGCGCGACGAGGCGGGCTTAACGGCGATCACGATCGCCGTCATCATGATCGTCGCCGCCGGCAATCCGCAGGAAGCCGGGTTGCAGCCAATCCTGCGCCTTGTCGACACCGTCGTCGGGATTGCGGTCGGCGTCGCCTGCAAGTGGATCGATTCCTTTGTCTTTTATAGAATCACCGGCCAAGACGTGCGATGATCCTCGCCATCGGGTCCGTTCGCGACTGAAGGCTGAAATCATGGCAATCGATCAAAGCGGCGGCGCGGCGCCACAGAGCGGGCCGCCCCATCGCCCCCATGAGCGCGAAGCGCCTCCGGTTTCCGACGCGATGCTCGGGATTATCGTGGTGGCGATCGTCGCGGCTCTGGTGCTTGGCTATCTGTTCCTGAGCAAACTGATCGATATTTCGCGCCAGGAAGATTGCATGCTGGCCCACAACAAGACCTGCGCCGCCATCGAGCGCAATCGCTAGAACCTGCGAACCTCAGCTCTTAGCTCTTGTTGGAAGGTGCCGGGCGAGCCGGGGCCTTGTCGCCCGATGTAAGACGGTTGAGCGTGGCCTGCTGGCGCATCCACTGCATGCGCGGCCGCGCCGGGTAGCCGCCCCAGGTTTCTCCCGGCGGGATATCATTCATGACTCCCGAACGCGCGGCGACCTTGCCGCCCCGGCCAATGGTGACATGCGGCGCGAGGCCGACGGCGCCCCCGAGCATCGCATAATCCTCCAGCGTCACGCTGCCGCTCAGTCCCGATTGCGCCACCACCACGCAGTGCCGGCCGATGACGACGTTGTGGCCGATCTGGCAAAGATTATCGATCTTGCTGGCTTCGCCGATCATGGTGTCGCGGATGCCGCCGCGATCGATCGCCGTCCCGGCGCCGATTTCGACATCGTTCTGGATGATGACGCGGCCGGTCTGCGGAATCTTCTGTCGCCCAACGCCTTCGGTGTATCCGAACCCGTCCTGCCCGATACGGCACCCCGGATGGATCACCACGCGATCCCCGATCAACGCATGCATGATGGAGCAGCCGGCGCCGATCACGCAGTCGCGGCCGATCATGACATCCGGCCCGATCACGGCGGTTGCGCCGATCAAGCTTCCCGCGCCGATTTCGGCACGCGGCCCGATCACCGCGCCGGGATCGACCGTGATCCCGCTCTCCAGCCGGGCGTCGGAATGGACCGTGGCGCCCGGTGCAATGTCGCTCAACTCGAACAGCGACGCCGGGCGCAGCGATTGCGGGTAAAACGCGCTGTGCACCGCGACGAAGGCGCGATAGGGCTCGCGCGTGCGCAGTGCGATCAGCGTGCCCGGCAGCCGGCCTGCGAAGTGCGGCGGCATCAGGCAGGCTCCGGCATGGGTTGTCGCCAGCGCGTCGGCGTATTTGTTGCTCTCGATGAAGGTCAGATCGCCAGGCCCGGCGAGATCAATCGGTGCGACATCCGTAATCAGATGCGAAAGGCGCGCGCCTTCGACGGTTTCGGCGCCCGTCAATGAAACGATTTCAGCTACCGTCAAGCCGGAGGGACGGTCAAAGAAACGGCGTTTCGCCATGTCAAATCCTAGATTTCCAATCCCAGATTTCGAATCCTGTATGTCCAATCCTGCATGTCCGGTCCTAAATGTCCGGTCCCTGGATGCGCGTTATCGCTGACGGCGAATTGACGGAAAGGCAACGTCGGCCATCGAAATCCCGCGGGCGACATGCGCGCTCAAATTGCTTTCCCGCATCCGCGGCGACAGCGACGAATTGGTTTCATCGAGCGCGGCACTCAGCAGACGCAGATACAGATCCGAAAACTCTGCCGAACCATATTCGCCATCCATCAGGTTCACGGCTCTTCTCCAATGTTAATCTGTGCGGGACGCAGGTTGCGCACAGAGCTTCATCAAGGGAAGTTACAAATCGGAAAGGGTGCAGTGGCTCGCTTTTCTTGACCGAATTGTGATGTCGTGCAGGCGGTTGCGAGAAAATCGCGACGCTATCCAAAGTTGGCGTCGCCGGCGGCGTTTGTTTCCCCAGATTTCGAGGCGGCCGGGAATGTTGGGGTAAACGCAGGCGCGATATCGAATGACGACGAGCGGCAGTGCGCGACGCTTCCAACGATTTTCGCCGGGAAGTACCGGTTAACGCACCGGAAAAAATTGCGCCGTTCGCGCTGCAGCAAAGCCTGTACGTTGCATCTGCGTTGACAAGCGTACCCGTTCCATCGGATGTTGTTGGAAATCAAAAGACATGATTTTCACATTGTCAAAATCGTGGGGGCATCGAAATCCCCACTGCGGCTCGGGAGCTAACAGCATGATATCTAATCTTCGCCAGCGTGCAGGTTTCTGCGCGCTTATTGGTGCATCTTTCATGGCAATCGGCTGCGGGCCGCTGAGCGCCCAGACCAAGCTGAACGTCACCGCGAATTCGATCGGCGGAAAGGTTACCGGCGCCAACGGACCCGAAGCCGGTGTCTGGGTAATCGCGGAGACCACCGATCTTCCGACCCGCTACGCCAAAATCGTCGTCACCGACGACAACGGACAATACATGCTGCCGGAACTGCCGGCCGCCAAGTACAAAGTCTGGGTACGCGGCTACGGGCTGGTCGATTCCGACAAGCAGGATGCCTCGCCGGGCAAGACGCTCGATCTGAAGGCGAAGCCCGCACCAACCGCCAAGGCCGCCGCGGAATATTATCCCGGCATGTACTGGTACTCGATGCTCAAAATACCCGACGTCAGCGAATTCCCGGGCTCGGACAAGAGCCCGACCAAAATGCCGGCCAGCATGGATTCGCAGGCTACATGGATCGACAGCATCAAGAATTCCTGCCAGTCGTGCCACGCGCTCGGCAGCCAGAACATCCGCTCGCCCCACGTCAAGGAACTCGGCGAGTTCAAGAACTCCGAAGACATGTGGGAACGCCGCGTGCAATCCGGCCAGGCCATGACCAACATGGCGCTGACCCTGGGCCGCCTTGGCCCGGAGCGCGCTTACAAGATGTTCGCGGACTGGACCGATCGGATCGCGGCCGGCGAGATTCCCTCGGACAAGCCGGAACGCCCCAAGGGCATCGAACGCAACGTCGTGATTACCTCCTGGGAATGGGGCAAGCACGGCCTCTATCTGCACGACGAGGTTTCGACCGACAAGCGCAACCCGACGGTCAATGCTTACGGACCGATCTACGGATCGCCGGAAGAAAGCTCGGATTCGGTCCCGGTGCTCGATCCCGTCAAAAACAAGACTTGGCTCATCAAGGAGCCCTTCAAGGACCCGGAGACCCCGAGCGCTGCTGACGATCCGATGGGTCCGTCGGTGTTCTTCGGCGACGAGGCGATTTGGGATGGCCACACCAGCATCCACAATCCGATGATGGACGAAAAGGGCCGGCTCTGGCTCACGGCGCGGATTCGCCGGGCGCCAAATCCCGCCGCCTGCAAGGAAGGATCTGACCTTCCGTCGGCGCAAGTCATGCCGCTGAAAGAATCGGCCCGCCAGACATCGTTCTACGATCCGAAGACGGAGAAGTGGACGATGATCGATACCTGCTTCAACACGCATCATCTGCTGTTCGACAACAATGAGAGACTCTGGTTCAGCCAGGGGCAGCCTTACAGCGGCGTGGTCGGATGGCTCGACGTCAAGAAGTTCGAAGCCACAGGCGACGAGATGAAATCGCAGGGCTGGACGCCGACGATCGCGAATGTAAGCGGCACCGGCAAGCGCGAGGCTTTCGTCAATCCCGATCAGCCGATCGAGCCCGGCAAGGATAAGTGGGTGAAGGCCGCGTTCTATGCCTTGCAACCCAGCCCGAAGGGTGACGTTGTCTGGGGACAGGCGATGGGTCCCGGCTTCACGCGCATTGCACAGCCGAGCTTCATCATGCGCATGATCCCGGGAAGCGATCCGACCCATACGGCCGTCACGGAATTCTTCGCACCGCCTCCGGGCACCTACGGTTCGCGCGGCGTGGACATCGATTCCAAGGGCATTGCCTGGACCGTGTACTCGAGCGGACACATGGCAAGCTTCGACCGGACCAAGTGCAAGGAACCGCTCTCGGGACCGAACGCGGCGACCGGTCAGCAGTGCTATGAAGGCTGGACGGTCTACCGGATGCCCGGACCGCAATTCAAGGGCGTCGATGAAAAGGGCAGCGCCAACCACGCTTATTATATCTGGGTTGACGTCCACAACACGCTCGGTCTCGGCAATGACGTGCCGATCGCGATCGCCAATGGTAGCGAATCCCTGCTCGCTTTGGTCAATGGCAAGTTCGTCAATATCCGGCTGCCCTATCCGCTCGGCTTCTTCGCCAAGAACGTCGACGGCCGCATCGACGATGCGAAGATCGGCTGGAAGGGCCGTGAGCTGTGGACGACGACGGGCACGCGCGCCTACTTCCACAGCGAACGCGGCAAGGACGAGATGCCGAAGGTCTACAAGGTTCAGGTACGCCCGGATCCGCTGGCTAACTAAGACCTGACACGATCAAGAATGGCGCCGACGGTTCTCGTCGGCGCCATTCTTCGTTTGAGATCGTGATTCCAATCGCGCGGGATTAAAAAAACACGTCGCTCCTGGGCGCGTCGCAGGCGCGAACCCGGCGGCATTGTCACCTGCCTAAATGAATGAAACCGGCTTTTAAGGCTCTACTTCGCAGCAAAGCTAAACTTCTCAGCGACGGGAACGGCTGACCGGAGGCAGGCACAATCCGCCGGAATCGCATGGTCCGCTCCAAAATAAATAACCGCACAAGCGTGCAACGCTGTAACTTTGAAAGGAAAATCATAGAGGACTGGTATGACACGGCTGCACATCGTTGGCGGATTACTCCTGTTGCCCGATTCCGAAGCGGGTGAATTGTCCGATCTCGTGATCGAGAACGGCCGGATCCGGGATATCATCCCGCCCCAAACGCCGGTCGCAGATGCACAACGGATAGACGCCACGGATCGCCTGATCATTCCGGGCCTGGTCAATGCGCACACCCACGGTCAGATGAGCCTTTCCAAGGGGATGAACGAGAATTGGAACCTGGAATTGCTTCTCAATGCCTTCCCCTGGCTGGGTGGACGGCGCAATCCCGAGATCAGTTATGTTTCGGTGCTTCTCGGCGCGGCCGAACTCGTGCGCAAGGGCTGTACGGCAGCCTACGATCTTTTTAGCGAATTTCCGGCTCCCACTTCTGAAGGCGTTGAGGCCGTTGCACGGGCCTACAACGACATCGGAATGAGGGCCGTCATTGCCCCGATGATGGCCGATCGTTCGTTCTACCAATCGATTCCCGGCCTGCTTGAAGCCATGCCGCCGCCGGTGCGCGAGGAAGCCAACAGCATTCGGTTTGCTTCCCATCAGGAGTCCGTCGCGCGCTGCCGGACCATTCTGCAGAATTGGGCGTTCGATCGATCATCGATAAGACCGGCACTCGCGCCGACCATTCCTCATCATTGCACGGATGAATTCCTGATAGCCTGTCGAGACCTCGCCAACGACTTCGAGATCGGCATGCAGATGCACGTTGCTGAATCACGGATGCAGTCCATCGTTGCGCCGCTCGTCCACCATTCGACGGCAGTGTCGCATCTGGCCAAGCTTGGCCTTTTGTCGCCCAAGTTTACCGTCGCACACGGTGTATGGCTGAACGATGACGATATCGGCCGCCTTGCCGAACACGGTTGCTCGGTCTGCCATAATCCGACGAGCAATTTGCGGCTTGGATCCGGCGTCGCGCGGGTCCGGCGCCTGCTTTCGGCAGGTGTCAATGTTGCGATCGGGACCGACGCGGCCATAACTTCCGATACGTTGAACCTGTTCGAGGCAATACGGCTCGCAGCTCTGGTTTCCCGTTTGTCGGAACATGACAACCAGCTTTGGCTATCTGCGAGCGAGGCCCTGCATGCCGGCACCGTCGGCGGCGCGAAGGCTCTTGGCTTTGGATCCGACATCGGCACCATCCAACGCGGCGCAATGGCCGACCTCGTTTTTCTCGACCTCAGCGCTGGTCCGCTCGTCCCCCTGGCAAATGCAACCAATCAAATTGTTTACGGAGAAGACGGAAGTGCCATTCGGGCGGTAATGGTCGGGGGCAGAATGCTCTACGAAAATGGCAAGCATCTCACCATCGACTATCCGGGCCTCGTCCGGCGCGCAAGAACCATGGCCGCCGACCTTGTCGGTCAAACAGCCGGTTTAAAAACGATGATCGAGCGCTTTCAGCCCATTGTCGGTCAGTATTGCAGTGGACTCGTCGCCGGCGCGCCACCATTCGAGCCACACCTGCATTAAGCAGGCTTAGAGCGTTTACGAGCCAACGGGTCGCGCGAACGCGCACCCGATGACAGGCTCCGTGGATTCCGGTTCGCGTAAAGAAAAAGCGTCAAAACAAAAGACTGGAGCCCGGTTCTGATTCAATCAGAACCGATAAGGCTCCAGTTCCGCAATCGCGGCAAAAGCTACCGCCGATTATCGAACAAGGATGATCGAGTTCCGTTCAAGTATCGCTCATGGGATGGCGGCTCGGCCGCCATCCCATGATTTCGAATCAGTGAGCCGGCGGACGGATGGTCGAAAGATCGATGCTGCTCAGATTCTTCGGCGTCACGGGAACGACGGGGATGACGACGTCTTTCGCTTCGAGCTTGCCGCCCTTGATCAGCTTGTCCGCCATATCGACGGACCGCCGTCCGACCTCCACGACCTGCAATGCCACCACATAATCCATGCAGCCGGCTTTCATGAGTTCCTCGGTGGTATCGCCCAGCACGGCTGTCAGCACCTTTACTTTCCCGCATAAGCTGTTGGCCTGAACGGCTCTTGCGGCGCCCACGCCGACAGTGTCGTCCGCTCCATAGAGTACCTGAACCGTCGGGAACCGCTGCAGAATGTCGGTGGCGATCGACAAGCCAACAGCCGCATCGGGCTCACTGGCCTGTTCAGCGACGATCTGTATCTTCGTATTGGCGATCTGCTCCTTGAAGCAACGCCAGCGTTCGTTAGCCCAGAAGCCCGCGGCAGGTCCAACCAATGCAGCCAATTGGCCACCATTTGGCAGCAGCGCTTTTGCACCTTCAGCGAGCGCCTTGCCGATTTCACAGTGGCTCGGCGAAACGGAGCCGTCGGTGCCGGCAAAGGGCATGCCCGCGCCGACCACGGGAACATGGTTTGATTTCGCATCGTTCAAGACACCGACAAAGGAAGTCGGGTCGGCTGGATTGAGCAAGACGGCTTTGACTTTTTGAGCCAACAGATTTTCTACGTCGCTGACCTGTTTGTCGACCTTGCCGTAACCGCCAGCGTCGAGAACGACCAGATCGTAGCCGAGCTTCTTGGCTTCTTCGGTCATCCCATAGATTTGCGCGGTGAAAAACGGTCCCTGGGTCAGCGGCAGGCTGGCACCCAGCTTCTCCGCCGCAATGGTATGGCCGGCGCCCGCGAATAGAGCAATCGTCAGCACGGCGGCCGTCTGGCAGAACTTCGTCATTATCATGCTTCAACTCCTTTTCTGATAACTTCCAATAACGCGTCGAACTCTCTCAGGACCTCGCGACAAATCGCTGATCGAATGTGACGGCGACGATCAGCGTGCCGCCCACAATCATCATTTGCGTGTACGAACTGACGTTCAGCAGATTCAGTCCATTCGACAGAATACTGACAAACGCCACGCCGACAGCGACCTGGAAGATTGATCCGCGACCGCCGAATAGCGAAACGCCGCCGAGCACCACGGCTGCAACCGACTCCAGCGGGAGCGAGCCGCCGAGTGATGGCTGGCCTGATCCCACACGCGCGCTAAGAATGATTGCTCCAACCGCCGCACAAAGCGAACACATCGCATAGGCCGTAACGGTGATCGCGGAGACGTTAAGCCCGGACAGGATCGCCGCCTGACGGTTGCCGCCGACGGCATACATGTGACGGCCCAGCCGCAAATAGTGCAGAAAGAGAAATACCAGAACGAGAACCGTGACGGATACGATCAACGGCAACGGCACACCGCCAACCCTCGTGTAGGCCAGCGATGTAAACTCCGGTGGCAACCCCGTGATGGGCGTCCCCCCGCTGATGGACAGCGCCAGGCCGGAAAGCACCGACATCATTGCCAATGTTGCGATAAAGGGGAATACGCGGAACCAGGTAATAAGAATTCCATTGATCACGCCAATCACGGCGCCGGTCATGATTCCGCAGAGAATGCCGGCCGCCATGCCGAAATGATTGATTGCGAGAGCACTGACAACGCTGACCAGCGCGACGGTGGCCCCCACCGACAGATCGAGTCCCGACGTCAGAATGACGATCGTCTGGCCACAGGACACGGCGGCAAGCGCGGCTGCCTGCAATCCCACGTTTCGAAGGTTCTGGACCGTTAGAAACAAATCGGACCTGATTGAAAAAAACAGGACAAGAACAACGAGGGCGATCGGAAGGCCCGCATTCTGAAGCCACAGGAGGGAGCGCCCGACGCCTGCTCCGTGATCGCGTGTTGTGACTTCCGGTTTTGCCATATCGACACGATCCTGCGCACTCATGCCCGCAACTCCGCTTCAGTCGCCGCGCTGGAGAGGTGAGCCGCAAACGCCGCTTTCAGGATTTCCTTTTCATCGAAATCATCGGAGCTCATTTCTGCTGTAATACGTCCGCCGGAAATCACCAGAATACGGTGCGCGACGTGTATCAGTTCAGACAATTCCGATGACACGAGAAGGATCGACGCGCCGTCCTGCGAAGCCTTCTGAATGGTCCGATAAACCTCGGCCTTTGCTCCCACATCGATACCGCGCGTCGGCTCATCGAAGATCATGATGCGTGGATGGCCGAGCAGCCATTTACCAATGACGACTTTCTGCTGGTTGCCCCCGGACAAGCCGGCGACAGGCAGGTCCAGCGACCCTCGGATGTGAAGCTGCTGTCGTATCTTTTCCGAAAGTACACGAATGCTCGCGCGTCGAACCACGGTGCCGGATCCGCCTTCGGCTGCCGCAGTCAGGACGAGGTTCTCCCGGCCGCTCAATTGCGCGACAAGCCCGTCACCCTTGCGATCCTCCGAAACGAAGGCCAGCCCCGCCCGAACGGCTTGCCTCGGAGAGCGGAAAGCAACAGTTTTACCATCCAACTCGATGGTACCGCGATGTGGCGGCTCTAGCCCGAAGATCGCGCGCATGATCTCGGTACGACCGGCACCGACAAGTCCTGCAAAGCCCAAAATCTCGCCGCGGTGCAAGTCGAAGGATATATCTTCAAAGGAAGGCGGCCGGCTCAGATTTCGCACGCGGAGGACGGGTGGCCCGGAACAGGGTAAGCGCGGTGGATAGAGCGTCTCCATCGGCCGGCCGATCATCAATTCGATAAGCTGCTCGCTCGTGGCGGCCTTCGCGGGCAAAGTCGTCACCGCGCGGCCGCCTCGAAGGACAGTGACCCGGTCGGAAATCTCAAGCACTTCGTCCAGGTGATGGGACACGAAGAGGATTGCTTTTCCTTCGCTTCGGAGTTTGCGCACGACGTCCAGAAGTGCGTTGGATTCGCGTGGAGAAAGCGAGGCGGTTGGCTCGTCCATGATGAAGAATTGCGCGTCCAACGCGATCGCTCGACCGATCTCGACGAGTTGGCGTTCGGCAACAGACAGGGTTCCGGCGCGGCGTCGGGGGTCGATTGCATCGCCACGCAATCTCCGAAGGACGCTTTCCGCGATCAGGTTTGCACGATGGCGCGAGAGCGTAAGGCCAAATCGGTCGAAACTGGGCTCGGCGCCGAGCACGATGTTCTCGGCCACGGTCAGTTCCGGCACAATGGCCAATTCCTGAAAAATGGTCACCACGCCATCTTTGCGGGAGTCGGCCGGTGACGAATAGCTGCGCGATATTCCGTCCAGTTGCACGCTTCCCTCGTCCGGCTTGAGACCTCCCGAGAGAATTCTGATCAACGTGGATTTGCCCGCGCCGTTTTCCCCGACAAGACCGTGCACTTCACCTGGCCGAATCGATAGATCGACCTCGGTAAGGGCTTTCACACCGCCGAAACGCTTGGAAATTCCAACAGCCGAAAGGCCACTGGGCGGTCCCCGAACCTGGTCATTGGTCGGGTGCGCGCTTATCATGACAGTTTGCGCAGCGGTAATTTCTGCAGCCAGCCAGTGACGACGGCCGTGACAGCATCGCTGCGGCCCCTGTAATAATGGTCACAATCGGGAATGATCGAAACATCGCAAGGGCCTGCTGCAGCCGCCCGGAACTCTTCCGCCGGGTACTGGCTTGGCACTTCTTTGTCGCCGCGAACGTATAAAACAGGACAGGTGATGCGGCTCGCATTGGCTACTACATTCGGCATATTGCTGATGCGATCGAGATAGGTCTCTGCCGTTACCACGTACCACCAGCCCGGCATCACCATCAGCGTATGACCGCGCCCTTCTTCGACCAGCCTTTCGGCTTCTGCCTTGAAGGCTAGGTGACGGTCCTCCGTCATCATGCCGTTGCCGCGCGTGCCGCCGCTTAGAACTTCGTCGATTTTCCCGCCACGATGCGCTGAAAGCAGAACGAGGCCTGGCGTGTCCGGATGGTCACAGACGTGTTGCGTCGCCAGCATTCCGCCGTTGCTATGGCCGATCACAATCGGATTCGGAAAGCCCTGTCGTGCCAGCCATGTTGCGGCAATTTGATTGTCGCGGATGTCGCGCGAGACCAATTGGAACGCGCCGCCGACGGCCGCGCGGCTGTCGTACGTCGCGAGAATATCGTGTGAACGCCGGTTGAACGCCAGGCAGACAAACCCGAGAGCTGTCAGCGCAGGCGGCAAAAACCGCAGCATGCCGCTGTAAAAGTTCATGACGTTGCCGTGGAATAGCAGAATGGCTCCGCGGACCTGCGACTCATCAGGATGATAAAGCGCACCATCCAGCGGCACCGTATCGGTCTCAATCGAAATGAGCTCAGTCCGCATCGGCGCTCGCAATGAGTCTTTTGGAGCTGCAATGGCGCGCAGCATGAGTTTGGCCTTGCTGCAGGTCTCGCAGATTGGGCAAGCAAGTTTGGGATACACGATGGGAAGTGTCAAACATTTATGTATACAAAATGCTCCCAAGTAAGGCACGGCGTGCTGAGAGATAGAGCAGATTAGCTGATTTCAATGCAAAGCCGACGCGCAAGTCATGCCGAGTTGTCTATCGGACGAATAAATGTATACATACAACGAGGATCAGCTTGGGGATGGTGTTTCAATGAACCAACGGCTCATGGACGTCCCAAACGCTCCATCAACACGGGCCGCGACGGTTCTCGAGGAGCTCCGCAATGCCGTCTGCAACGGGCAATTCGCACCGGGCGAGCGGCTGCACGAGGTCCGTCTCACCGAGCAGCTCGGCGCTTCACGTACGCCTGTGCGCGCCGCGCTGCAGAAGCTCGCCTCGGAGGGCCTGCTCGATCACGCTCCCAATCACGGATATCGGATGCGCGAATTTCCGGTGGCTGAGATCGTCTACGCCTTCGAGCTTCGCGCTGTGCTCGAAGGGCTCGCAGCGCGGCTCGCTGCCGAACGTGGCTTGTCTTCGGAGCATCAACGCCTGCTCGAACAATCCCTGTATGACGGTGACCGCCTGCTGAGTCGCGGCGTATTGATCGAAGGCGATCGTGCGGCATACAGCACAATCAATACTTGTTTCCATCAAACCGTTCATGCCGCCGCAGGCTCGCGCATGCTTCAGGATATGGTTCGCCTGTGTCGTCAAGTTCCGATCTCTTCACCCCGCATGATCGTCGAATTTGAATATCGCGACGTACGACGACGCCATGACGATCACCAACGCGTATTCGAGGCAATCCTCGGACGTGAAGCTTGGCGCGCCGAAATGCTGATGCGCGATCATGTGATGTACTTGAAGACTGCGATGATCCGCTCGTTGCCGACGCGCGCCGCCGCGATAGAACTGCGCTACAGCCCGGAAGAGGCATCCCCGGAATGACGAGATTGTCGCCAGCGCCTAGCCGCGAAAGTCCACACTCACTGTCCCGAGCCCGGACAATTCCATCGCGACTTCGTCGCCTGGATTAAGCCAAATCGTCTTGACGAGGCTGCCCGTCAACACGATCTGCCCGGCCCGCAAACCGTTACCCCCGGCGGCGAGATGATTGGCGAGCCACGCCAGCGCATGATGGGGATGGCCGAGCACGTCGGCGCCGGTGCCCCGCCCTATCTCATCGCCGTTGATCAGCGCGCGGCCGACGACCTCCAGCAAATCGGGGGCTGCCGATCGCGCCACCGGCTTTCCGAGCACGCAGCCGGCGGCAAAGAAATCATCGGCCACTAATGTCGGCGCGCCCAGCGTTTGCCAGTCGACATAACGATCATCGACGATTTCGATCGCGGGCAGATAGGCCTCGATGGCCTGCGCGACCGCCTCCGCCGTGAATGGCGCGGCGGATGGCACGAGATCGCGCGCCAGCCGAACGGCGATTTCGCATTCGACGCCGACACGGACGAAATCCGCGTGATGCAGCGATGCGCCGCTTGGGTGAACGCCTCGCGCGAATACGCTGCCGCCGCAGGGATGCGGGATATCGAGATAGGCCTGCATGACAGCGCTGGTGCAGCCGATCTTGTAGCCGACCTGCGCGCCGAAATCGGACGACAGCAGATCCGCCAATGCGGCCTGAATCAGATAGCCCTCGGCCTCATCCTGCGGGGCGAACTCCGCAGCCAGCGGCGGCAGCGGCGTGCGCGTGCGGCGGGCGGCAGCGATGGTTTGTGCGGCCGTGAGAATTCTGTCCATCGGCGGCGGTTTCCAAAAAATCTATCAACAAAAAAAGATGACCGCACATGGCGGTCAATGAGGTTTCGGACAGGTCCTATTCGTCGCGATAGACTTTCTCGCGTTTTTCGTGGCGCTCCTGCGCTTCCACCGAAAGGGTTGCGATCGGGCGGGCTTCCAGCCGCTTCAGCGAAATCGGCTCGCCAGTTTCCTCGCAATAGCCATAAGTGTTGTCTTCGATGCGCTGCAGCGCAGCATCGATCTTGGAGATCAGCTTGCGTTGCCGGTCGCGGGCACGCAGTTCGATCGCACGGTCGGTTTCAGACGATGCGCGGTCGGCGAGATCGGGATGATTGACGTTCTCTTCCTGGAGCGTCTGCAAGGTGATCCGCGATTCCCGCAGGATCTCGTCCTTCCACGCCAGCAGCTTGGCGCGAAAATAATCGCGCTGGCGGTCGTTCATGAAAGGCTCTTTTTCGGAGGGTCGATAATTCTTCAACTTTTCCAAGGCCAGCCCATCTATCGTGCAAGGCGAACGAAAAGGGTCCGTCCGCGCGGGCCTTATATAGCGGCGTGTTGTGACAGACAATATCGGCCGCGGACCAGAAACCGGGCACCGCGAGGTTTCGCCGCAGGAACTTGGAGTCGGCTGCTCAAGCAGAAGGCGACGGCGTGCGACGCCTTCTCCCCTCCCTCCGCGCGCGAAGCGCGTGGCGGGAGGGGTCGGGGGTGTTGAAAACTCGCCGGCAATAGCAGAGCAAGTTGATAGACCCCCCACCCCCGACCCCTCCCGGCCGCTTCGCGGAGCGAGGGGAGCAGAGCGGACGGGAACACCGTCCGACGTCAGAACTGGCCGGCCTTGGCGAGTTCGACTTCGACCCGCAGCTCGATCTCGGATAGCACCGCATCGAGGCCGGGATCACCCGAGGACGATTTGAGATTAGCGGCGGCATCGCGCAGCCGGCTGACCGTGGAAGCGTCGAAATTGCCCGATAACAGGCCGATCTTGAGGTCGTCCAGCACATCGAGCGCGCCTTTGCCGCGCTGCACCGAACGTTTGCGCTTCTCGACCGGATCCTCGATTCCCTGCATGGCGAGCAGCGCATCGATGTTCGCCGACGCCTTGGGCGCGACGGTCGCGCGCGTCTCCGTGGTCGACGCCGCGTCGTCCGGCAGCGAAAAGCCGCTCGAACTGGTTCGCCGGATGTTACCCGCCGGGGACCCGAGGGTGGTGCCGTTCGGTCCGTAGATGCGCATCGCTGTTCTCGCCTGTGTAGCCGCGAGCATGGCTCTTTTATGGTTAATGGAGCGTAAATAGCCCGGCAAAATCTGCCGCCGGGAGGCAGTTTCGCCGTTGCCGCGACCCCGCCCCGCGATTTGCTTATTTTTATTTTATTAATCAAATCAATCGCTTGTCTTCTCAAAAGGGCATGGCATGGCGCTCGCATAGAGAGTGGTGGACCGCCGTCATGGGAGTGTCGGGGATCCAGCCAAGACCAGTCGAGACCTCGCGGGGAGCTGAGGATGCCAGGCGTAAGTTCGGGAAAAGTACTGGGAGTGGCCTGTGCCGCGCTGATCGCGCTGGCGCTGTCTGCCATGCCCGCGGGCGCGACTTCCCGGATCAAGGATCTCGCCAATATCGAAGGCGTGCGCCAGAATCAGTTGATCGGCTACGGCCTCGTCGTCGGCCTCAACGGCACCGGCGACACCCTGAACAACATCCCCTTCACCAAGCAGTCGCTGCAGGCGATGCTCGAGCGCATGGGCGTCAACATCCGCGGCGCCACCATCCGTACCGGCAACGTCGCCGCCGTCATGGTCACCGGCAACCTGCCCGCCTTCGGCACCCAGGGAACCCGGATGGACGTCACGGTATCCGCGCTCGGCGATTCCAAGAACCTGCAGGGCGGCACCCTTCTGGTGACCCCCCTGCTCGGCGCCGACGGCAACGTCTATGCGGTGGCGCAGGGATCGGTCGCGATCTCCGGCTTCCAGGCCGAGGGCGAAGCCGCCAAGATCGTCCGCGGCGTGCCGACGGTCGGGCGCATCGCCAACGGCGCCATCATCGAGCGCGAGATCGAGTTCGCGCTCAACCGCCTGCCCAATGTGCGGCTCGCGCTGCGTAACGCCGACTTCACCACCGCCAAGCGGATCGCCGCCGCGGTCAACGACTTCCTCGGCGCCAAGACCGCCGAACCGATCGATCCCTCGACCGTGCAGTTGTCGATCCCCCCGGAATTCAAGGGCAACGTCGTCGCCTTCCTGACCGAGATCGAGCAATTGCAGGTCGAGCCGGATCTTGCCGCCAAGATCATCATCGACGAACGCTCCGGCATCATCGTGATGGGCCGGGACGTGCGCGTCGCCACGGTCGCGGTGGCGCAAGGCAATCTCACTGTTACGATCTCTGAAAGCCCGCAAGTCAGCCAGCCCAATCCGCTATCGCGGGGACGAACCGTGGTGACGCCGCGCTCCAATGTTTCCGTTGTCGAAGACGGCAAGAAACTGGCGCTGGTGAAAGACGGCGTCTCATTGCAGCAACTCGTCGACGGCCTCAACGGGCTCGGCATCGGCCCGCGCGACCTGATCAGCATTCTGCAGGCGATCAAGGCCGCCGGCGCGATCCAGGCCGACATCGAGGTGATGTGATGCAGATGCAGACCAGCCACGCGGCATCGATCCATAACGGCGCACTCGCTAAGGCCGCGATCCCCTCGTTCAACGGCCATCCCGATTACGACATGATGAATGCGCTGGCGAAGGTTTCGCCGACGGCGCAGACCAAGGCCAAGGCGACGTCGCAGGATTTCGAGGCGATGTTTCTCAATTCGATGTTTTCGCAGATGACGAGCGGCCTGCAGGGTGAAGGCCCGTATGGCAGCACCACCGGCACCGGCGTGTGGCGCTCGATGCTGACGGAACAGTATTCGAAATCGTTCGCGCAAGCCGGCGGCGTCGGCATTGCCAAGGACGTCTACCGCACGCTCATTCTGCAGCAAGCCAACCGTATCGGCCAGGCCCAGATCGGCCAGACTCAGGACAAACAGGCATGACCCCACATCCGCAACGCCAGCCTGCGCCGGCACAAATCCCGATGGCATCGACGCCCGCCGAGGCGCGCAAGCTTGCGGAGAACATGATGGAGGTCATGAGCGCGCTGCTCGGCCTCGTCGAGCGCGAAACCGAACTGGTCCGCGCCGGCAAGATTCGCGAAGCGATGGCCTTCGAGCCCAAGAAGACGGAATTGTCCCGTCGTTATGCCAACATCGTCGCCTGTCTGAAAGCCAGCCAGAAATACATGACGCAGGCAGCGCCGGAGTTGCTGACCACGCTGCATCGTCATCACGACACGTTTCGCGCCATGCTGCAGATCAATCTCACCGTGCTCGCAACGGCGCATGCCGTATCCGAAAGCGTCATCCGCGGCGTCAACACCGAGATTCAGCGCCGCAATATTCCCAACACCTACACCGCGGCCGGCCGGCGCGCGACGCCGGGACCGCGTCATATGACGCCGCTGGCGGTCAGCCGCTCGCTCTGAAAATTTTTGCGCGGCGTACGCCCGCACTACAAACATTACATTTTTCATCAAATTCTCGCGCTGCTGTCAGCGCGGGATTAGTTGCGTTCTCTAACTTTGCGTTGAGAGCTGTAGTTCATAATTGCATGCGGATGAGGGTTGGGATTTGACTCGGGGGAAGCCAGGAGGCTGCCATGAGCACGGATTTCAGCATCAAGCCGGTGGGGGCACCGGTTGCAACGCCTATTGTACAGACCGCCGGTAGCGCGGTCGACGATGCCGTTGCGACCGAACTGCCGCCGAGCCAGAGCGTCACCGTTCCCGACGCCGGCATCGGCCCGCAGGCCTCGAACGATTTCATATCGCGTCAGGCATTTTTCGATAGTGCCGCGGCCTCGATCGTCTATCAGGTCGTCAATAGCCAGACCGACCAGGTGGTCAATCAGTTTCCGGATGACGCTGCGCTGCGCCGCCGCGCCTATTTCCATACCCTCGATATGACCAAGGATACGCCGACGCGGCCGTTGGCCACCGATCGCACGGCCTAAGGCAACGTCGGGCGCGCGGAGCGCCAACCTTCGATGAGACCGCCGAGTTCGACGCGCAGTCGCTCGAGCACCTCTGACCACCGTCGGTTCTCCGTCTGCCGGAACAACTTCGCGGTCGGATACCAGGGGGTGTCTTCGCGATCGAACATCCAGCGATAGTCCGGGGTATAGGGCAGCAAGATCCAGACCGGACAGCCAGTTCCGCCGGCAAGATGCGCCACGCTGGTGTCGACGGAGATCACCAGATCGAGGCAGGAAATCAGCGCCGCGGTCTCGTCGAAGTCTGAAAGGCTTTCCGTCATGTCGATGATCCCGGTACCGGCAAGGATGCGCCGGTCCTGATCGCGCGGGTCCTTCTGCAAGCTGACAAACATGGCATCGAGATCGAGAAGCCCGGTCAGTTCACGCACGGGCATCGAACGGTTGTGATCGTTGGAGTGGCCGGCATTGCCGGACCAGACCAGACCGACCCGGAATTGATCGTGGGCGCCAAGCCGTCGCTCCCATTCCTTGACGCGGTTGTCGATCGGCGGCGGCAGGTAGGGAACGGCCGAAGGGATCGTCGCAAGCGTGGTCTTGAATGCCAGGGGCAAACTGGAAACGTGGCAATGGACGTCATAGGGCGGCAACGTCCCGATCGGTTTCGCAATGCATTGCGCAACGCCAGCCATACGGGACATCAGGGAACACGCAGGACCGGCGGCGGCGAGAATAATTCGGGCGCCGAGAGCAGACAGCATCGGGATGTAGCGGGCAAACTGAAATAGATCGCCGATCCCTTCATCTGCATAGAGCAGGATCGTCTTGCCTTCGATGGCGCTGTCACCCAGCCAGAGAGGTTGGGGTAATTCGGGGTCAGGCATCAGCCCGAGATCCCATCGGGCTTCACGACCAAGCCAGCCCGCCTCGAAATTTCCGACCAGCATCTGGAGCAACGCGATTCCCCAGCGGGCATCCGGATTTTCCGGATCGCGTGCGAGGCATTGCGCGTAGCTGGCAAAGGCCTCGTCGATCCGCCTGAGCTCGATCAGTGAATGCGCCTTGCCGATCAAAGGCGGCACGAAACTGGCGCGAAGTGCCGCCGCGCAATCGTACCAAGCCAAGGTCTCTTCGTATCGTCCAAGCTTCTGCAGTACGGCTCCCAGATTGTTATGCGTATCGGCATCCAGGGGATTTAAAAGCTGGGAACGTTGATTGTCTGCGACCGCTTCCTCAAGCCGATTCAGATTCATCAACACCAGAGCGCGGACCTGGAGCGCATCCGCCTGTGCCGGCTCAACTTCGAGCGAGAGATTGAAATGTTCGAGCGCCTCGGCGTATCGCTGTTGCTTGTAGAGCGCCATTCCATAGAGATTCGCGGCAGCGACGTAACGCGGGCGCAGTTTCAGCGCTTGTTGCAAAGGTAAAAAAGCTCGATCCGGACGGTCGAGATCGATCAGAACCGCGCCGAAATTCTTCCAGTTCTCGGCATTCTCAGGCTCGATCGATATGGCTTTTTCGAAGGCCTTCGAAGCCTCCTCCGGCCTGCCCGCGCGCACCAGCACGGTTCCGAGGGTTGAGAGATAAGCGGCTTTCGGCGCGATTCTGAGCGCGCGAGCCACCCATTCGACGGCTTGATCGAATTGTCCCAGATGAAGGCAGACTTCTCCCATCAGGCACAGCGAATCCGCGTGACCTGGATCGATCGCCAAAGCGCGCTGGCACAAATCAGCGGCTTCCGTGAGGAGGCCGGCCTGCAGGAGACGGCTTCCCAGATCGCACAATCCGGCAGGCGAAGTATCCTGCTGCTGAGGATTCATGGCGGGAGTTCCGAGCTTCGCTTCAAAGCTTGAATGATTCCCGCCAGACAAGAAAGCAGATATGCCCCTTGCCGGTGTATGTCGTGGATGCGCTGCGCCGAGGATCCAGCTTGTGAACCCGCCTGCAAAAGGCTTCGCTCGGAAGGCTCTGCTCAGGAGGCTTTGCTCGGAAGGCTTGGGTCAAGCCTTCGCGAAAGCCCTGCGCGACGGGGCGCCTGCCTTCAGGGCTTGCCTGCGAGGCCGGCCGCAATATTGGTGTTGATCTCGATCAGCGATTTCAGCTTCGACGGATCCGGAGCCAACTGCATATCGACCGTCCGCTGCATGACGAAATAGCCGATATTGGCGATTTGCTGACGAACCTGCACCGGCTGCTGATTGTCATTGGTGTCGGCCGCGCTCATGAAGATCGTCCACAGCCGCCGGTTGAAGAGCAACGCCTTGTGCATGTTATTGTCGGGGCCGGTCCAGTTGGTCTGGACATCCAGCAGTTTTTTTGCCGCCATCAGCAGCGCCTGCGCTTCGATTTCCCTTGGATGTGCTGTCGCTTGTGACGTACGCGAATAGGCTTGAGCGGCATGAGACATCCAACACCTCAACTGGGGGCTTACGCAGAACTCGGACTTCTGAACTGCCCGGATTTTATATCGTGATGGCCTTTAAAATATGGTTATCAGCAGTTATCAAATGTGTTTGGAACCGGGCAAAATCAGACCGTGCCGTGGCTAGATATCGGTTCTGATTGAATCAGAACCGGGCTCTGTCTTTTGTTTTGACGCGTTTTCTTCACGCGAGCCGGCACCCACGGAGCCTGTCATCGGGCGCGCGTTCGCGCGACCCGTTGGCTCGAAAACGCTCTAATTACGCTGCACCGCGATCACGAACAAAAACGGCGGGGTTTCCCCCGCCGTTTCCGTCTTTTGGTTTGCTGTTTTGATCAGCGCAGGAGCTGAAGCACGCTCTGCTGCGACTGGTTGGCGAGCGCCAGCGCGGAGACCGCGATCGACTGGCGGGTCGACAGCGCCTGGCTATTGGCCGCTTCCTCGTTGGTGTCGGCCAGCGTCAGGTTCGACGAACCGGTCTGCAGCACGTTGATCAGGTTCTTGTTGAAGTCCTGGCGGATCTGCACGATCGACAGGTTCGAACCCAGTGAGGATGCTTCCGTGCGCAGCGTGGTCGAGGCCTGGGTCAACGAGGCCAAAGCATTGTTGGCCGAATTGCTGTCCAGGAAGTCGGTGCCTGAAGTCAGGCTCGAAAGACCGAGGCCGGCATCGTTGAAGGTGACGCCGGTGATCGCGAGCTTGGAAGCGCCGGTTTCATCGAACGTCAGGTTGAGCGTATCGCCGTTCAGCAGGTTGATACCGTTGAAGGACGAGTCCTGAGAGGTCGTGTTGATCTGCTGCAGCACGTTATTGTACTGCGTGACCAGGCTGGCGCGGGTCGCCTGCGAGTTCGGATCGAGGACCGGACCCGTGATCGTCAGGCCGGCGAACGCCGAGCCGGCTGCCGTCGCCGTACCGGTGACGCCGGTGAGCCCGCCGATCGTGTTCGAAGCCGCATTGTTGGTGGTCACGATGTTGATCACGCCGGTCGTGCTGATGCTCGCCTGCAGATCGTTCGAGGCCAGCGCGGCGTTGAGCTCGTTGAGCGTCGAGACCTGGCCGGCGCCGGTTCCGAAGGTAATCGCGGTCGCCGTCGAACTGTTGTTGGTGGCGCCGATGGTCAGGGTTTCGCCGGAGAGACCACCGGTCGCCGGCGTCCGAGCCTGGGTAACCCCGGTGCCGAGACCGAGCGCACCAAGTGCTGCGTTGTTGGAACTGGTGATGCTCAGGTCGGCCGCGGTGCCGGTGTGCAGCGTGATCTTGCCGGCGGCGATCGTGGCAGCGTTCGCTCCGCTCGAGCCGGTGATTTCGTCGATCGCGGTGAGGATATCCTGGATCGTACCGGTGGTGCTGATGGTGCCGCCATTGGCCGAGGTGCTGGTCGCGGCCGTGCTGCTGAAGGTCAGGGTCTTGCCGTCAACCGTCAGCGTGTCGTTGTTGGCGAAGGGGGTGGAAAGGTCTCCGGTCGCGGTACCCGAAAGCACGGTGGTGGTCGTGATAGCGGCCGTGCTCGGCAACGAGCTCGCGGTGTGGACGACGTTGTTGGCGTTGGCGAGACCGAGAGCTTGCAGAACCGCGGTAGCGTTGGTGCCGCCAAAGGTGAAGTCGCCGCCTGCCGTGGTGGTGGACAGGGTGATCGCACCGCCTGAGATCGAGGCCGTGCCGGCAGCGCCGCTGGAATTGGCCGATAACGCGGTCAGAAGCTCGCCCAGGGTCGACGTCGTGCCGGAGCCCAGACCGATGGTCGTAGTGGAGCCGGACGTCGACGTGGACGTCGCGCTCGCACTGAACGTAATGGTCTGGCTGCCGACCGTAAACGTGTCGCCGACGAGCGAGGAGAGATCGAAATCGCCGCTCGCGGTGCCCAGCGTCGAGGTGCTAAGGGCGCTTGAGCCTGTGGTGGAGAGCGTCAGCGCCGAACCGCTTTCGGTGCCGGCTGCAGCGGTAACCCCCGCGACGACCGAGGTGCCGGCCGTGGTGGAGGCGAAGGTCGCGTCAGTCGCGGCCCCAGGGCTGCCGAGCAGGTTGTTGGCGGTCGCGCCGTTGATGGTGCCCGAACTCACGTTGGACTTGGTCGAGTAGCCGGTCGGCGCCTGCAGCACCTGGTTGGCGATCGACTGGGCGGAGGCGACCAGGCTCTGCAGCGAGGTGATGCCGGTGTTGGCGGCCTGGAGGACCTGCACACCGTTGCCGATACCATCGAGCAGGTTGTTGATGTCGCTGGCGCGGTTGTTGAGGCCCTGCGCCGTGAAGAATTCCGTGGGATTGTCCAGCGCCGTGTTGACCTTGTTGCCCGTGGCGAGGTCATTCTGGGTGGTGGCAAGCAGTGACGCGGTCGACTGCAGGGAGAGAAGGTTCTGGCGAACCGAAGCCGAGAGAACGATACCGGACATGTGTCAAGCCTTCCTAGTGTTGTGGCTATGCTTGTATCGGCACTCCTTTAAATTAGAGTTAATGCGTACTTAAATTGTGTGATTAACGCTTTCCTACCTCAAGCCGCGCACCGGAAAACCTCGCTGCGCCAAGGCCTTATCCAATGCAAAAACGGCGGGGTTTCCCCCGCCGTTTCCGTCTTTTGGTTTGCTGTTTCGATCAGCGCAGGAGCTGAAGCACGCTCTGCTGCGACTGGTTGGCGAGCGCCAGCGCGGAGACCGCGATCGACTGGCGGGTCGACAGCGCCTGGCTGTTGGCCGCTTCCTCGTTGGTGTCGGCCAGCGTCAGGTTCGACGAACCGGTCTGCAGCACGTCGATCAGGTTCTTGTTGAAGTCCTGGCGGACCTGCACGATCGACAGGTTCGAACCCAGCGCGGAAGCTTCCGTGCGCAGGGTGGTCGAGGCCTTGGTCAGCGCGGTCAAAGCCGTGTTGGCCGAGTTGTTGTCCAGGAAGTCGGTGCCGGAGACCAGGCTCGAAAGACCGAGGCCGGCATCGTTGAAGGTGACGCCGGTGATCGCGAGCTTGGAAGCGCCGGTTTCATCGAACGTCAGGTTGAGCGTATCGCCGCTCAGCAGGTTGACGCCGTTGAAGGACGAGTCCTGAGCGGTCGTGTTGATCTGCTGCAGCACGTTATTGTACTGCGTGACCAGGCTGGCGCGGGTCGCCTGCGAGTTCGGATCGAGCACGGGAGCCGAACCGCCGGAGGCCACATTGGCGAACGCCGAGCCGGATACCGTCGCCGTACCGGTGATCGCTTTGATCGTCGACGAAGCCGCATCGTTGGTGGTCACGATGTTGATCTTGCCGGTGGAGGCGTCGATCGTGGCCTGCAGATCGTTCGAGGCCAGCGCGGCATTGAGCCCGTTGAGCGTCGAGACCTGGCCGGCGCCGGTGCCGAAGGTGATCGCGGTCTGCGTTGAGCTGGTATTGGTGGCGCCGATGGTCAGGGTTTCGCCGGAGAGACCGCCGGTACCGGGTGTCCGAGCCTGGGTAACCCCGGTGCCAAGACCGAGCGCACCAAGCGCTGCGTTGTTGGAACTGGTGATGCTCAGATCGGCCGCGGTGCCGGTGTGCAGCGTGATCTTGCCGGCGGCGATCGTGGCGGCGTTCGCTCCGCTCGAGCCGGTGATCGCGTCGATCGCGGTGAGGATATCCTGGATCGTACCGGTGGTGCTGATGGTGCCGCCATTGGCCGAGGTGCTGGTCGCGGCCGTGCTGCTGAAGGTCAGGGTCTTGCCGTCAACCGTCAGCGTGTCGTTGTTGGCGAAGGGGGTGGAAAGGTCTCCGGTCGCGGTACCCGAAAGCACGGTGGTGGTCGTGATAGCGGCCGTGCTCGGCAACGAGCTCGCGGTGTGGACGACGTTGTTGGCGTTGGCGAGACCGAGAGCTTGCAGAACCGCGGTAGCGTTGGTGCCGCCGAAGGTGAAGTCGCCGCCTGCCGTGGTGGTGGACAGGGTGATCGCACCACCTGAGATCGAGGCTGAGCCGGCAGCGCCGCTGGAGTTGGCCGATAACGCGGTCAGAAGCTCGCCCAGGGTCGACGTCGTGCCGGAGCCCAGACCGATGGTCGTGGTGGAACCGGACGTCGACGTGGACGTCGCGCTCGCACTGAACGTAATGGTCTGGCTGCCGACCGTAAACGTGTCGCCGACGAGCGAGGAGAGATCGAAATCGCCGCTCGCGGTGCCCAGCGTCGAGGTGCTAAGGGCGCTTGAGCCTGTGGTGGAGAGCGTCAGCGCCGAACCGCTTTCGGTGCCGGCTGCAGCGGTAACCCCCGCGACGACCGAGGAGCCGGCCGTGGTGGAGGCGAAGGTCGCGTCAGTCGCAGACGGACCGGTACCCAGCAGGTTGTCGGCGGTCGCGCCGCTGATGGCGCCGGTCGTTACGTTGGACTTGGTCGAGTAGCCGGTCGGGCTTTGCAGCACCTGGTTGGCGATCGACTGGGCGGAGGCGACCAGGCTCTGCAACGAGGTGATGCCGGTGTTGGCGGCCTGGAGGACCTGCACACCGTTGCCGATACCATCGAGCAGGTTGTTGATGTCGCTGGCGCGGTTGTTGAGGCCCTGCGCCGTGAAATAATCGGTGGGATTGTCGATCGCCGAGTTGACCTTGTTGCCGGTGGCGAGGTCATTCTGGGTGGTGGCGAGCAGCGATGCAGTCGATTGGAGGGAGAGGAGGTTCTGGCGAACGGACGCCGAGAGAACGATACCAGACATGAACGCAATCCTTTACTTACTGTAAAAACACTCTGCGCTTCCTGCGCAGTCGCACGTCGCGAACAAGGTAAACCGTCAACCTCAATAAAACGTGAATACACCGGCTTTTTTTCTTCCGGCGGTAAGAGCTCAAAAAGGTTAATGGTGATTCAGGCCGGAACGCGGCCGCCGAAAAACGGCATCAACGCATGGTTTAGCGCGTGCGGTCGACCTGATGTGAAAATCATTTCAGCGCCGGCCTCTTCGGTCGCGTCATCAGCGGGCTTCATCAAATCCGCAACACGCCGTGCGATGGCCGGCGCGGGGTCGATCCAATTTACCGGCCAAGGCGCGAGCCTGACCAGCCGGTCCATCAGCAGGGGATAGTGGGTGCAGGCCAGCACGACGGTATCGGTGCGGGCTGCATCCTTCTCCCCGACGAAGCACGGTGCGAGTTCGGCGAATATCGACTGATCGCTGACCTCAACGCCGCTGAGCGCCGCTTCTGCCAATGAGGCGAGTTCGCCTGAACCCACCAAAGTTACTTCACAGCCCTGGCCATGATCCCGGATCAGCGCTTGCGTGTATTCGCGCTTGACGGTGGCCCGGGTGCCGAGCACCGACACGCGTCGGGTCTTGGATGCCGCACAGGCCGGCTTGATGGCCGGCACGGTGCCGACGAACGGCACGCTATAGGCCGCACGGAGCGGCGCCATGACCGAAACCGACATCGTATTGCAGGCGATTACCACGAGATCGGGCCTGTGCGCAGCGATCAATTCGCCGACCAGGGGCACTACCCGCGCGATGATCTCGTCCTCGCTATGGTGCCCATAAGGAAAGAATACGTCGTCAGCGACATAGACATAATGTGCGTCCGGCCGCGTCGGAACGATTTCGCGCAGGACCGTGAGGCCGCCGAGGCCGGAATCGATAACGAGAATCGTCGCAGGTGCTGGCACACCGCGATCCTAGCCGATCCCGGGTTACCGTTCAGTAATTTTGCGCAACTGCAGGGTGGCGCGATGTCAATGGGATATCGGGTGCCGCGATTTGGAATAATTCAATTGGCACGGGTTTTAAGGGAGCGCTACCAAGAGTCTCCACGCATGAATTCCTAAAGGCAGCGCAGACATGATTCGAAATACGACGGCCAGCTGGGGCAGTGTTGCGCGATGGTTTCACTGGATTCTGGGTATCGCGATTATCGGCATGCTGGCGTATGGCTGGTGGATGAATCATATCCCGGCGCGGCCGGATCGCTTCTTCTATCGCTCGATCCACGCCGATATCGGTTATCTGATCCTGCTATTGATGGTGCTGCGGCTGATCTGGCGAGGCGTGAATCCGACGCCGGCATTGCCGCCTGACATCTCGTCGTTGCAAAGGGTCGCGGCGAGCATCAGCCATTGGGCGCTCTATGGCGTCACGATCGTGGTCGCGATACTGGGGTGGGCGCATTCCGGCGCGCGCGATCCGAACTATTCCAGCTTCTTCGGCCTGTTCAAGGTGCCGCAGTTCACGTCGCCGGACAAGGCCGCGGCCGGCTTCTATGAAGACTGGCACATATACATCGCCTATGTGCTGCTCGCGCTGATCGTGATCCATATCGTCGCGGCGGCATGGCATCACTTCATCAAGCGCGATCGCGTCGCCGCGCGGATGGTTGACGGCGCACCGGGCTGATCGTTACGCGAAACGACAATCCGCCGTTCAGCTTTCGCCGAACACGCGCTTGAAGATCGTATCGACGTGCTTGAAGTGATAGCCGAGATCGAATTGCTCGGATATCTCGGCGTCGGTGAGATACTTCTTCACATCAGCGTCTTTTTTCAACAGCGTCTCGAAGTCGCCTTCGCCGCGCCACACCGGCATCGCGTTGCGTTGCACGAGCTTGTAGGCGTCTTCGCGGCTGCAGCCCTTTTGCGTCAGCGCGATCAGCAATCGCTGTGAATGAATGAGGCCGCCGAGGCGGTCGAGATTCTTCTGCATGTTGGCCGGATAGACCAGCAGCTTGTCGATCAGGCCGGCCAGACGATTAAGCGCGAAATCCAGCGTTACGGTCGCGTCGGGTGCGATCATGCGCTCGGCCGAGGAGTGCGAGATATCGCGCTCATGCCACAGCACGACATTCTCCATCGCCGGCGTCACATAGGCGCGCACCATGCGCGCGAGACCGGTGAGATTCTCCGACAGCACCGGGTTGCGCTTGTGCGGCATCGCCGAGGAGCCTTTCTGGCCCTCGGAGAAAAACTCCTCGGCTTCCAGCACCTCGGTGCGCTGCATGTGCCGGATCTCCGTGGCGAGACGTTCGACGGAGGAGGCGATCACGCCGAGCGTGGCGAAATACATCGCGTGACGATCGCGCGGAATCACCTGCGTCGAGATCGGCTCCGGTGTTAGGCCCATCGCCTTGGCGACATGCTCTTCCACGCGCGGATCGATCTGCGCGAAGGTGCCGACCGCGCCCGAGATCGCACAGGTCGCGATTTCCTTGCGCGCGATCACCAGCCGCTCGCGGGCGCGGGTGAATTCGGCATAGGCGAACGCGAGCTTCAGCCCGAATGTGATGGGCTCGGCATGAATGCCGTGGGAGCGGCCGATGGTCGGCGTCATCTTGTGCTCGAAGGCGCGCTTCTTCAGCGCCGCCAGCACCCGGTCGACATCCCCAATCAACAGGTCGGCCGCGCGGGTCAATTGCACATTAAGACAGGTGTCGAGCACGTCGGATGAGGTCATGCCCTGGTGCACGAAGCGCGCTTCGGGGCCGACGATTTCCGCCAGATGGGTCAGGAAGGCGATGACGTCGTGCTTGGTTTCACGCTCGATCTCGTCGATCCGGGCAACGTCGAAAATAACGTCCCGCGCCTTGGTCCAGACCGCTTTCGCAGCTTCCTTCGGAATGGTGCCCAATTCGGCCAGCGCATCCGCTGCATGCGCCTCGATTTCGAACCAGATCTTGAAGCGCGTCTGGGCCTCCCAGATGGCGGCCATTTCCGGGCGGGTATAGCGGGATATCATCGACGACTCTGGGTTTTCTGAGGTTAAGCCGCGCTTTAGCAGAGCCACTCCGGTGAGACAAACGTCGGCCCGGTCGGGTGCCAATATACCGCTTGAGCGCCATTTATCTGCGGTTTCTCACATAATATTGACTGACAGATATTGAAATCTGTCAGCGAGATACGCTATATACAAGTCCGGCGCCGGTAGGAAGGCGCCACCCGGCACGCGGCGGATAGACCGCGAACCGGGGATTTTCAGAGGACTTTGCCATGGCTATCGAACTTTTTTACCTGACCACCCAACTCCAGCACTGGGTCAACCAGCGCGTCGCCCGTCATCTTGCCGCGCAGGCCGAAAGGTTGACCCGCTAAGGGAACGACGATGACAGCCCATCAGTTTGCTTTGCGAAAGCTCGGTGCCGATGGGCTGCGGATCTGCAATACTCGATCTGGGTTGCAAGGACTTGAGTTGCAAGGACTTGGGTCGCAAGGGGATTTCTGACGTTTACGGCCCCGTTGCCGAGCAATGATGCTCCGGCACGGATAGGAATACTCGACAGCGAGAAGGCAACGTGCGCGCATGAACGAGATCCTGGTTTTAACGCCTGAGCGAATTCTTGAAGTGACCGAGGACGTGCTGCGTCGCTACGGGCTGGCGAAAGCCACCGTGGTCGATGTTGCCCGGGCGCTCGATGTCAGCCACGGCAGCGTCTACCGTCATTTTCCGAGCAAGGCTTCGTTGCGCGAGGCGGTGGCGAAACGCTGGCTCGATCGCGCCAGCGCGCCGCTGGAAAAGATTGCACAAGCCGATGCACCGGCACCGGCCAAACTGGAGCGCTGGCTGCGGGCGCTGTTCACCGCCAAGCAAAACAGATTCAACGAAGATCCCGAGATGTTCGCGACCTATCTCACGCTGGCACAGGAAGCGTGCAAGGTCGTCAAGGCGCATAAGGAAGGCCTGGCCGACCAGATCGCCTCCATCATCTCCGATGGCGTCAAGCAGGGCGCCTTTGAGGTCGCCGATGTCAGGACCTCGGCGCGCGCGGTTTACGACGCCTCGATCCGATTCCATCATCCCGCCCATTCCAACGAATGGAGCGACCCGGAATTGCCGGCACGGATCGACGCCTTGCTGGCTCTGTTGCTCAGAGGCCTGGAAGCGCCGCGCAAGAGCTAGACCATTTCGCCGCGCGCGTTGGCCGCGGCATCGCGGATCGCGGAAATATTGGCCTTGTAGCTTTCCATCGTGCCGCCCTTGAACACGGCGGAGCCCGCGACAAAGGCGTTGGCGCCGGCAGCCGCCAGCGCACCCGAGACATCCGGACCGACGCCGCCATCGACCTCGATATCGATCGGACGTCCCGCCGTCATTGCCCTGACATCGCTGACCTTGCCAAGCGCCGAGCGAATGAAGGCCTGCCCGCCGAAGCCGGGATTGACCGACATCACCAGCACCAGATCGATCATGTCGATGACATATTCGAGCACCGAGATCGGCGTCGCCGGATTGAGCGAAACGCCGGCCTTCTTGCCGAGCGCGCGGATTGCCTGCAAGGAACGATGCAAATGCGGACCGGCCTCGGCGTGAACCGTGATGTGATCGCAGCCGGCCTTGGCGAAAGCTTCCAGATACGGATCGCACGGCGAAATCATCAGATGCGCGTCGAAGATCTTCTTCGTATGCGGGCGCATCGCCTTGATGACGTCTGGGCCGTAGGAAATGTTGGGGACGAAATGCCCGTCCATCACGTCGAGATGGATCCAGTCGGCGCCGGCCGCATCGACGGCGCGCACCTCTTCGCCCAATTTGGCGAAATCGGAAGCCAGGATCGACGGCGCGATAACGAGCGGGCGTGCCGCAAATTGCTGAGACATGTGCGCTTTCCCGAACCATTTTCGAAGCGTGCGAATGGTTCCGCGTAACATGCGCTAAGCCCAGGAGCAATGCGGGGGCGAGGGCGCAGGAGGGTCGGAAAATTCTGCCGCAGCGGCATCAATTGCCGGGGGAGTGGGCGGTTCCGGCAGCAGAAAACCCCTGTTTTATTGGCTTTTCTCCAATGGCACGGCGTTTGCTCATCTCAGGTTTTCAGAGGTGTGGGCCGCGCTTTGCGGCGTTGTTCGGAGTTTTGCCATGCTGTTTGCTCTTGGCGCCGCGTCGACCGCATTGGATGCCATCCAGTCGCTGGCCTCATCGGCCCAGTCGTCGTCCCAATCCACCGGCTTCAGCCAGGCGACGGCCGATATGTTCGGTCTCTCGGGCGCGGCCCAGGCATCGGCCGGTCCGACTGCGCCTTCGGGCAGCACGGGATTTTCGCAGATATCGCCGGGCACCTTCAGCGCGCTGTTGGCGGCGCAGAGCCAGTCATCGCCAGCATCCACCGCCTCAGCGTCCACCACGTCGACCAGCCCGTCGAGTTCCCTGCAGGATCTGTTCTCGCAGATCGACGGCAATGGCGATGGCCAGATCACCAAATCGGAATTCGAAAACGCGCTTGGCGCCGGTGGAACCAACCTCGCGCAGGCCGACGACGTCTTCAACAAGCTCGATACCAATGGCGACGGCTCGGTCAGTCTCAGCGAAATGTCATCGGCGTTGAAGGGCGCGGGCGGCAAGGGCGGCGGCCATCATCATCACGCCCATATCGGCGGTTCCAGCGACAGCAGCACTACGAGCACCGACGGGTCGAGCACCGATCCGTTGTTGCAGGCCATGCAGGCGGCTTCCGCCACGCCGGCTACCGTCAGCACGACGACGACATCCCCAACTTCCAGCACGGGATCCCAGGTCGCGGGCGTGTCGGGGACCTCATCCAGCGCCGCGTCTTCGTCTTACAACGCGATCGAACAAATGATTCAGCGCGAGGCCAGCTCCGCATCGTTCTCACTCAATCCGCTGTCGTTCAACGTCTGAGACTGAACTCGTCCACGGAGAACGGTTGGCGATCTCTATCCGAAACGATCGCGCCACGCCGGCAGCGCGCCGGGAAATGGCAGTGCGGCCGCGGTGTAGACGCCGCGCGCGATCGCACGGGCTACGACATTGGCTGCGACCATGCCGAGTTCGGTGAGGCCGGCGAGGGGATCGATCGTTTTTTCGCCGGTTGCTGCAACGAACAGCACGTCGCCATCGAGCGGCGCGTGCACCGGATAGATCGCGCGGGCAAATCCGGTCTGTGCGATCACGGCAAGCCGCTTGGCCTGGGTCTTGGTCAGATCCGCATCGGTCACGACCACGGCCAGTGTGGTGTTTTCAACCGGCGTCGCGCTGGGTCCGCCCTTGAGACGCGCTCTCAGCATGTCCGGCGTGAAGGCCGCGGGCAATCCGCGTCCGCCAAATTCGCCGTCGATCTCAAACGGCGCGGCCCAGAACCACGGTCCATCACCGACGGTGACGCTGCCGACTGCGTTGACCACCGCAAGGGCCGCGACCGTGATGCCGCCTGGCGTGGTCGCCGACGCCGAACCGAGCCCGCCCTTGAAATTCGCCGTGGTGGCGCCGAGGCCGGCACCGGAATTGCCGAGCGCGAAATCCGTAGCCGCCGCCGCTGCCGCGGCGTAGCCGAGTTCGCGATAGGGCGCGAAGCGGCCCCATTTCTTGTTGCCGCCGTTCAATAGATCAAAACAGATCGCGCCGGGCACGATCGGAATCACGGCTCCGCGCACGACAAAGCCGCGGCCCTGTTCGGCGAGCCAGGCCTGCACGCCGCCACCTGCCTCCAGCCCGAACGCAGAGCCGCCGGAAAGCGCGATGGCGTCGATCCGCTCCACGGTGTTGGCGACATCGAGCAGGGCGCCTTCGCGCGTGCCGGGACCGCCGCCGCGCACGTCGATCGTCGCCACCGCGGGCTGATCGAAAATCACCGCGGTGACACCTGACGCCAGCGCGGCATCGTCGGCATGCCCGACGCGGACGCCGGCAATATCGGTGAGGAGATTTTTCATGGTGCAGGCTTATCCAACTTCGATCCCGTCAGGTTCGATTTTTATATCAGCCTTCACCAAACAGCGCATCAACAGCCCAGTGCCTGCCGGATCATTCGCGCCAGATCGGACTTGCGATACGGCTTGGCGAGCAGCAGCACGCCGGAATCGAGACGTCCATGATGCACGATGGCATTCTCGGTATAGCCTGAGGTGAACAGCGTCTTGAGCGTGGGACGATGCTTCAACGCCTCGTCGACAAGCTTGCGACCGTTCATGGGCCCGGGCATGATCACGTCGGTAAACAACAGATCGATGGTGACGGGGGTGTTGATGATGGTCATCGCTTCCGCGGCATTGCTTGCCTCGAGCGTGGCGTAGCCAAGACTTTCGATCTGGGTGATCACATATCGGCGCACCAGCGCGTCGTCTTCGACGACCAGCACGACCTCGGTGCCGCCTTCAATGCCGGACGGTAGCTGCGGCTCGGGCGTCGTCACGCTTAGCCCGGTGGCGACGGGCAGGTAGACCTTCACGGTCGTGCCGTGACCTTGCTCGCTGTAAATCTTGATATGCCCGTTGGACTGTTTGACGAAACCGAACACCATGCTGAGTCCAAGGCCGGTGCCCTTGCCGACTTCCTTGGTGGTGAAGAACGGATCGAACACTTTTTCCAGGTCGGCGGCGGCGATCCCGGAACCGGTGTCGCTGACGGCGAGCATGACGTAGTTTCCCGGCACCACTTCGGTATTCATGGCCGCGTAACTCTCGTCGAGATACACATTGTTGGTCTCGAGTGCGAGATTGCCGCCGGTCGGCATCGCATCGCGGGCATTCAACGCAAGATTCAAAATAGCCGTCGTGAGCTGGCTGGGATCGACCAGCGCCGCCGAGGCGTCATCCGCCAGCAGCGGGTCGATCTGGATATGCTCGCCAAGCGTCGGGCGCAGCAGCTTGACGGTCTCGAGGATCAGCGTGTTGACGTCGACCTCGCGCGGCTGCAGTGGCTGGCGGCGCGCGAATGCGAGCAGGTGCTTGGTCAGATTGGCGCCGCGTTCGGCGGCGTCATCGATCATGCGGGCGATGGCAACCATCTGCGGATCGCCGGCCACGGCGTCGGCGAGGATACCGATGGTGCCGGTGATCACGGTCAGAATATTGTTGAAGTCATGCGCGATGCCGCCGGTCAACTGCCCGACAGCATCCATTTTCTGCGCCTGACGGAACTGGGCTTCGGCCGCGCGCTTTTCCGTGAGGTCCCGTCCGACGAAAAAGTGCCGGCGTACGGGCTCGGACCATGTCCCCATCCAGGTCAGTTGCACGGCCTTGCCGTCCTTGTGGACGTAGCGGGTCTCGAAATTGCGCATCTGCCGCCCCTGCCGCGCCTCGCGCATTTCCTCACGCGTACTTTCAAGATCGTCGGGATGAATGAATTCAAGCGCGAGATGCCCGATCATCTCTTCGGGCTGGTAGCCAATGATCGTCATGGAACTCGGGCTGACCTGAACGAAGCGGCCATAGGTGTCGGTCACAAGAATGAGATCCTGCGAGGTCTCGAAGATACGCCGGCGCTCTTCGATCTCCTGTTTGAGCGCTTGCTGCGTCTTTCTGCTCTCGGTGATGTCGCGCGCGGTCTTGGAAGCGCCGATGGTCTCTCCGCTGGCGGATTTGATCGGGGCGATGCCGAGCGAGACATGAACTTCGTGGCCGTCCTTGTGCCGCCGCACGGTCTCGTAATTTTCGATCGTCTCGCCCTGCGTGATGCGCTCGAGTATCTGGCCTACTTCCGGGAGCCGGTTCGGCGGAACGATGAGGTCGATGCGATTGCCTACCGCCTCCGCCGCAGTAAATCCAAACAGCCGCTCGGCGGCGCGATTCCAGCCGGTGACGACACCATCGAGCGTCTTGGTAATGATCGCATCTTTGGACGATTCCACCACCGCGCTGAACAGCCGCTCGCGTTCGCTGTGGCGATGCCGGTCGGAAGCGGCGCGCTGGCGCAGAATAGCGAACAGATGAGTGATCTGGGCCTGCAGGCCGACATTGTCGACCAGCAACACCGCCAGGACGAAAATGGCCGCGCACAGCCCGTAGAGCCGTCCGACATAAAAGCCCAGGTCGAATCGGGCGACGTTGACGATCGCCGACAATGCGATGTCGAACAGCCACGCGCACATCACGACCATGAGCCAGACGTCGAGTACGGAATAGGGCCGCCGGAACAACAGCAGCAGCAGGGCCGAGAGATTGAGAAACCACATCGTCGACACCACGGCGATCATGGTGCGCGTATATTGCCCGCCGCTCAGGAGTGTCGGCAGAAAGTCATGCAGGCGGGTGACGATCCAAACCATGATCGAAATCGCAACGCCGACCGCAACGACACTGCCGAGGATCGCGGATCCGACCGATCCCTTAATCATGGCGCCGCCGTCCCTGTCTTTGAGCAGTGCGTAGCCGAACACAAGGAGGGGAAATCCACTGTGCCAAATCATGTAAAGCCAGACGGTGGTCTGCGAACCGGCGTTGAAAAGCCCGGTCGGGGCGAACAGGCCCGGAAAGCTCAGGGCATGGGCGATTGCGGCGCCGGCTGTGAAGAGATACCCGCTCGCCAGCAGCAGAAGGGCGCGCGACCGCAGGATGCCGAATTGCGAGAACAACAGGATCGCGGTGATCAGATCGATGATCGCAAGCGCGGATTGGTAGCTCGCGACGAACGCCGGAATCTGGACCAGCGGTGTTCCGGCGAACGGTACCGCAAAGGCGAACAGGACCGAGGAGACGCCGACCACGGCCAGCGCCGCGGCACGTTCGCGGGGTGTCGCGGGCAAGGTCGAAAGAAAGATATTACGATCATCTGCGTGCACGGTCGCCTCCCGCGACTTAGCCATCCGACTTGGTATCGGATTGGTGTCGAAGCCATATTGTCATGTTAGTTCGCCCGCCGAACCGGCATAGGTAGCCGATATGTTAAGATCAGTCGGCACCTGTTTCCTTATTTGCTTTGGCCGGCCTCGACGATCGCTGTGAAGCTGACAGGCTTTTGGCGACCGCGGCAAGCAGCTCTTGCGGCCTGAACGGCTTTTGCAGGCTTGAAATCGCCCCGAGTTTTGTCGCCATATGAAGGAAATCCGGTCCCCGTTCGGATGCCGAACGGAATTGCTGACCCGACATGACGATAACCGGCATTTGCGGTCGCGACTGATGAACCAGCCGCATGGTCTCGAAACCATCCATCCCCGGCATGAAAATATCGACGACCAAGAGGTCGAACCCTTGGGATTCCAGCAATCGCAGGCCGGCATTGCTGTTATCGACGGCCTCGACGGCATGTGCGGCGCGTTCAAGCAATAACCTGATCGTGCCTGGAACCGCCCGATCATCGTCAATAACGAGAATGCCCGCCAAGGTTCCTCCAAGTGATTGACGACCTCAACCCAAGGTTACATAAGTCTTAACGCGGCTGTTGGCCAGCGCGGCGGGTGGAGTAACCGCATTTTTACGGCAATGGGGAATAATGTCCAAGGGCCTGCCTCCAAATCCCCGATTTGACGATAGGCTGAACGGAGCCATTTCGTGAGTCTTCCCTTGCCCCGCGTTCTCGTGATCGATGATCAGCCGGATGTACGCACGATGGTCTGCATCGTGCTGCGGATCAATCATTTCGAGGCGGTTGAAGCCGCGAGTGCGGCCGCAGGACTGAAGGAATTCGAAAGTTCCAAATTCGACCTGGCGATTGTCGATATCTTCCTGCAGGGAACCAACGGATTCGAAGTCATCTTGAAGATGCGCGAGCGCATCCCGGATTTTCCGATCGTCGCGATATCCGGCATGACCATGCTCGACTTTGTCACCGAAACACCGGAACTCGAAAATGTCGTGTGTCTGCAGAAGCCGTTTCGTCCCGCTGAACTTACGCTTGCGGTCGAAGTGGCGACCAGGCCCCGCGCATCGGACGTTGCGGCCGGCAAGCTGGTGGGAACTGCGCCCTGATCCGGCCGTCGCTCGATGAGCCGTTTCGCACCGAGGCCATAGCAATCCTTTATTCACGAGCCAAACGCAAAACGCCCCGGCGAACCGGGGCGTTGAAGACAGTGCGTAATGTCGGATCAGAATGTATCGGATCAGACTGTATGGAATCAGACTTGGCGGTCCTATGACCCCTTCGGATTGATCTCGGTATAGTTGCCTTTGGAATCCCATTTGTAGACGACATAGTCGATCTGCTTGATGTCGCCCTTGGCATCGAACTCCATCTTGCCGATCACCGTATCCCACGCGCCGGCCTTGATCGTATCCATGACCTTCTTGGGATCGGTGGTGCCGGCCTTGGTCACGGCCTGCGACCAGACCTGCATCGCGGCATAGGTGTAGAGCGTGTAGCCTTCTGGATCGATGTTGGCGGACTTGAACTTCTCGACAATGGCCTTGGCGGTCGGCTTGTTGCGCGGGTCGGGACCGAAGGTGAACAGCGTGCCTTCGGCGGCCGGTCCGGTGATCGAGGCGAATTCCTTGTCAGCCAGCGCATCGCCGGCCATCAGCACGGTCTGGAGACCCTGATCGCGCATCTGGCGCACGATCAATCCGGATTCCTGATGGTAGCCGCCGACATAAACCAGATCGATGTTGTCACGCTTCATGCGCGAGACGATCGCGGTGAAGTCCTTGTCGCCCTTGTTATAGGACTCGAACATCTTTTCGGTAAAGCCGGCCTTGTTGAGCGCCTTCTTGGTTTCGTCGGCGAGACCCTTGCCGTAGGTGGTCTTGTCATTGAGGATGGCGACGTTCTTGCCTTTGTAGGTTTTCAAAATGTACTCGGCGGCGACCAGGCCCTGCTGATCGTCGCGGCCGCAGACACGGGCGACGTTCCACAGTTTGCGCTCGGTGAACAGCGGATTGGTCGAGGCCGGCGTGATCTGCAGGACGTTGCCGTCGGCATAGGCTTCCGATGCCGGGATCGACGACGACGAGCAGTAGTGCCCGGCGACGAACGGAACTTTCGCGCTGGCGAATTTTTCTGCGACCGAACGCGCCTGCTTGGGATCACAGGCATCGTCGCCGACTTCCAGTGCGAGCTTCTTGCCGAGCAGGCCGCCGCTGGCGTTGAGATCCTTGACCGCCTGTTCGGCGCCGTTCTTGAGCTGCCGGCCGAACGCGGATTCGCCGCCCGTCATTGGGCCCGCGACTCCGACGGTGATGTCCTGCGCAAGTGCTGCCGTCGACAGCGCAAGCGAGGTGCCCAGTGCCAGGCCGATGAGCTTTAGTGATTTCATGAGGTGTCCTCGCGGGTAGGTCGCTACGGGAAGGACCCGGCAGGCCGCCGGGCTCGAAAATCAGAACCATTGTCGGCTGATTTTGGCGCGAAGTCATCGGCAAATTTCGGGCAAACCACGCCGATTGCGGTTCGGGCGCAAATCCGGATGACGGGGTGTTATCGCTAGCCCCGTCTGCCGCCTTCGAGATAGGCGGCCCGGATTTCCGGCCGTTGCAGCAGTTCCGCGCCCGTTCCGCTGAGCGTGATCAGGCCGTTGACCATGACATAGCCGCGATGGGCGAGCCGCAACGCGTGATTGGCGTTCTGTTCGACAATCATAACCGTGAGGCCGTCCTGCCGGTTCAAGGTCCGGATCGCATCGAAAATCTGGCGCGCGATCAGCGGGGCCAGGCCGAGCGAAGGTTCATCCAGCATCAGGAGGCGAGGGCGGCTCATCAGTGCGCGCCCGATTGCCAGCATCTGCTGCTCGCCGCCGGACAAAGTGCCGCCGCGCTGGGTGATGCGCTCCTTCAGCCGCGGAAACAGCGTCAGCACGCGTTCCAGTCCGGCTGTTCGTTCCGCCTCGCTGCTGTCGGTGGCGTCGGCTCCCATCTGCAGGTTTTCCGCGACACTCATGCGCGGGAAAATCCGGCGGCCCTCGGGCGATTGGGCCAGGCGCAGCCGGGCGATCTCGTGGGTCGGCACATCGGTGATATCGCGGCCGTCGAACGTGATCGATCCGGCGCGGGCGCGCGGCTTGCCGAAGATCGTCATCATCAGCGTCGACTTGCCGGCGCCGTTGGCGCCGATCAGGGCGACGATTTCGCCGGACTTGATGTCGAGATCGACGCCTTTCAGCGCCTCGATCTTGCCGTAGGCGGCGCGCAGCGACCGGATCGCGAGCAGGGGGGCCGTGGACGACGCGGTCACGTTCCGCTCTCCATCACCGCGATCGCTTCGTCCTCGTCGGCGCCGAGATAAGCCGCGATCACCCGGGGATCATCGCTGATATCCTTTGGCGCGCCCTCGGCGATCTTCACGCCGTAATCCATCACGACGATATGGTCGGAGATTTCCATCACCACCGACATGTCATGCTCGATCAGCAGGATCGAAGTGCCTTGCTCGGCGCGAATCGAAAGCAACAGTTCGCTCAGCGCCGCACTTTCGCGGGCGTTCAGACCGGCGGCCGGCTCGTCGAGGCACAGCAGCGCCGGCTCGGTGCACATCGCGCGCGCGATCTCGAGCCGGCGCTGATCGCCATAGGGCAAGTTGCCGGCGGCATCATCGGCGCGCGCAAGCAGTCCGATGCGGTCGAGCCATTGCGTAGCCTGCGCGATGGCGTCCTTTTCGGCCGCGCGCCAGGACGGCGCGCCGATCAGCCCGAGAAAAGTCAGACCCGAGGCGCGCATCAGCGCATTGTGCTGCGCCACCATCAGGTTTTCGAGTGCGGTCATGCCGGGAAACAGCCGGATATTTTGAAAGGTGCGCGCGACCTTGGCCAATTTGGAGATCCGGAAATCGTTCAGCCGCTCGAGCTGGATGTTGCGGCCGTCATCATGGGTCAGCCGCATCGAGCCTGAAGTGGGCTTATAGAATCCGGTGATGCAATTGAACACGGTAGTCTTGCCGGCGCCGTTCGGCCCGATCAGCGCGGTGATCTTGCGCCGTTCGGCGGTGAACGACAGATCGTTGACCGCGACGACGCCGCCAAAGCGCATCGTCAGATGATCGACACTGAGAATGTGCTGGTCGCTCATGACAGGCTCATCCCCTGCCTTCGCTGGTTAGCTCGGAGGAGATGGCCTGGTTGCGCTCGAGAAAGACGGTCGGCGCGCGGTGGCCGATCAGCCCGCGCGGCCGCCAGATCATCAACAGCACCATCGCGACGCCGAATACCAGCATGCGGTACTGGTCGAAGCCGCGAAACAGCTCAAAGCCGCCGATCATGGCCAGGGCGGCGAGAGCGACGCCGAGTTGCGATCCCATGCCGCCGAGCACGACGATCGCCAATATCAGCGCCGATTCCTGGAAGGTGAAGGATTCCGGGCTGATGAAGCCTTGTCGTGTCGCAAAGAACGCGCCGGCGAATCCGCCGAACATCGCGCCGGTGGCGAATGCGGTCAGTTTGGTCGTGGTGGTGTTGATGCCGAGCGCGCGGCAGGCCACTTCGTCTTCACGCAGCGCTTCCCAGGCGCGGCCGATCGGCAGGTGTCTCAGCCGGATCGTCACCCAGTTGGTCAGCAGCGCGAGCGCCAGGATCAGGTAAAACAGAAATACGATGCGATGGGTCGGCGAGAATTCGATGCCGAGCCGCGCAGCAAGGCCGTCATCGCCCGGGGTCAGCGGGATGCCGAAAAAACTCGGCCGCGGGATACCTGAAATGCCGTTGGGACCGCCGGTCAGGCTTTGCCAATTGATGATGACGAGACGGATGATCTCACCGAACGCCAGCGTCACGATGGCGAGATAGTCGCCGCGCAGCCGCAGCACCGGAAATCCCAGCAGCACGCCCCAGAACGCGGCGAGAATGCCGGCCAGCGGCAGGCAGACCCAGAATGACAGGCCGAAAGTGGTCGATAGCAGCGCATAAGAATAAGCGCCGACGGCATAGAACGCGACATAGCCGAGGTCGAGCAGCCCGGCGAGCCCGACCACCACGTTCAGCCCCCATCCCAGCATCACATAGGTCAGCACGAGGATGCCGAGATCGAGGATGTAGCGTTGATCGTAGAAGATCACCGGCACCAGAAAGGTGAAGATCAACAGCACCGGCGCGATGGCGCGCCGTCCGATCGCCATGGCGTTTTGTGCTGATGGTGGCACGATCCTGACGGTCTCGACCGGTCCCCACCATTGCCGCAGCAATTCAACGACAATGCTGCCGCCGAATACGATGGCGACCATCGAAGCGAGGTCGCCGAACCTGGTCCAGAAGATCAACTGCCCCGTCGGCCCGGCTTCAGTGCGGATACCGATCATCAGCGAAAACAGCACGAGCGCGACCAGCGCGCTGATCAGCGCTTTCTTGAAGATGAAGGCGATGCCGGGCACGCGCGAGAACGACGTCGGCTGGCTCGCGGGTGCTGTCACGCGCTCGTCCGTCAAACTTTTTCAACTTCGGGCCGGCCGAGCAGGCCTGTGGGCAGGAAAATCAAAACCACGATCAGGATCGAGAACGCGGCAACGTCCTTGTATTCGACGGAGAAATAGGCCGACCACATCGTCTCGATCAACCCGATCAACAGCCCGCCCAGCATCGCGCCGGGCAGTGAGCCGATGCCGCCGAGCACGGCCGCAGTGAACGCCTTGATGCCGGCGACGAAGCCCATGAAGAAATCCACCAAGCCGTAATACAGGAGGTACATCATGCCCGCGACCGCGGCGAGTGCCGCGCCGATCACGAACGTCATCGAGATGGTGCGGTCGACATCGACGCCGAGCAGCGCGGCCATGGTCTGGTCCTGTTCGCAGGCGCGCATGTCGCGGCCGAGCCGGGTCCGCGACACCAGCCAGGTGAAGATCGCCAGCAGCACGATGGTGGCGATGACGACGATGATCTGCACATTGGACAGCCGCACCACGAAACCTTCGCTGCCTTCATGCAGCGTGTAGCCGCCGGTGATGATCGGCGGCACCGGCTTGACGCGGGCGCCCTGTGCGATCTGCGAGTAGTTGATCAGCACAAAGGACATGCCGATCGCCGAGAGCATCGGGGCGAGGCGGAACGAGTGCCGCAGCGGCCGGTAGGCGATGCGCTCGATGGTCCAGCCGTAAAGAGCCGTAATCGCCATCGACACCAGGAGCACGATCAGCAGGATCACCGGGACGGCGGTCAGTCCCAGCGAGACCAGCAGCAGGAATGTGATCAGCGCGATGAAGCCGCCGATCATGAAAATATCGCCATGGGCGAAATTGATCATGCCGACGATGCCGTAGACCATGGTGTAGCCGATGGCGATCAGGCCGTAGATCGAGCCAAGGACGATGCCGTTGATCAGTTGCTGGGCGAAATAGTCCATGCGCTGCCGTTGTCTGGAGTACGCGCTTAACAATTACGCGGCGATGGCTCCGGCAGCCGGAACGACGCGTCGTGTGATTTTCTAACAGCGGGAACCGGGGGCGGCAACAGCGTGAGGTGGTCCCCAAGGGCTTGTACATAGCTAGTTCCGGGGGCCGGTTCCGCAGCCGTAATCCCCGGCCGTGCCGTGTCCCATGGGAACCGCGAATTTCATGCAACCAATCCCCGGTTTCGCGGTTGATCCCTGCGACATTCAACAAGGGAGATCCCGATGTCCAATCAGAACCAGAATCCGGGCCAGCAGAACCAGAATCCGGGTCAGAAACCCGGTCAGCAGCAAGGCGGTGGTCAGAAGCCCGGACAGCAGCAGCAAGACCCGAATCGTCAGCCCCAGAATCCCAATCAGCAGGGCAAGGGCGGTCGCTAGTTCTGAGCTCAGTTAAATTGAATCAGGAAGGTCCCGCCGCAAGGCGGGACTTTTCTTTTGAGTCCCGCGTATCCTCCCTTTGTCGTGTTCTTTCAGTGGCTTAATGCGCGATAACTCCGGCATTTCAGCGGACCGGCTGCGCGCTTCGGCAATCTGGACCTGATCGGGAACCTCCACTACGGTTCGTTCAAGCGGCAACGCCAATTCGATGGATTCCACCGTCGGGGCGTAACGACCGCGCGATATCAGGGAGAAAATGCCGATGAACATGACCCGCCGGGGTGTATTCGCGACCGCAGGGGCTGCTGCGACCGCCTTAGCTTTGCCGCAGCGCGCCAGCGCCCAGTCTTTCGATTTCAAGCCGAACCAGCGCTATCCCGATGCCGCCGTCGAGATTCTCGATCCGAGCTTCGCCAAATATCGCCTGTTCAGCAGTACCCTCGAACAGGTCGGCACGGGAATGCGATGGGCCGAGGGACCGGTCTGGTTCGGGGACGGCCGTTATGTGCTGGTCAGCGACATCCCGAACAATCGCATCATGCGCTACGACGAAGTCACCGGTCGTTTCGGCGTTTTTCGGCAGCCATCGAATTTCGCCAATGGCAACGCGCGCGATCGACAGGGCCGCCTGATCACCTGCGAGCATCTCACCCGCCGCGTCACGCGCACCGAATATGACGGCACCATCACGGTGCTGGCCGACAGCTTCAACGGCAAGCGCCTCAACTCGCCCAACGATATCGTGTGCAAGTCCGATGGATCGATCTGGTTCACCGACCCGCCGTTCGGCATTTCCGGTGAGTGGGAAGGCGACAAGGCGACGCCCGAATTGCCGCATTCGGTGTATCGCATCGCGCCCGACGGCAAACTCGGATTGGTCACCGCAGAACTTCAGGGCCCGAACGGGCTGGCGTTCTCGCCGGACGAAAAGAAGCTCTACATCATCGAATCGCGCGCGCAGCCCAACCGGCTGATCTGGTCTTTTGATGTCGGTGCCGATGGCGCGACGCTGTCCAACAAGACGAAACTTGTCGACGCCGAGGGGCCCGGCGCACTCGACGGATTTAAGGTCGATACCGACGGCAATTTGTGGTGCGGCTGGGGCAGCAATGGCTCGCCTTCCGCCAAGCCCGAAGAACTCGACGGCGTGAAGGTGTTCAATCCCGCAGGTAAAGCCATCGGCTTCATCCATCTGCCGGAGCGTTGTCCAAATCTAGTGTTCGGCGGTCCCAAAAAGAACCGCCTGTTCATGGCAAGCTGTCACTCGCTCTACGCGATGTATGTCGAAGCGCGCGGGGCGGTGTAATCGCTGCGGATTAGTCATTCTCGCCATTGATCCCGCTTGGCCGCGCTTTTTAATGCGGCCAAGCGCACGACCCGGTTCCGGAACTGGAACCAAAGCCGGGTGGCCATTAAGGTAAACAAAAGGTTTAAATTGCCCGTCGCAGTTTAAGCGCGTTACGTCGCCGCAGAAGCCGTGGCTCCCGGATGAGCCCGCGGACGAGCGGGAAGCGACATGTCCACAAACTGGCGGATCAGTTCATTCAATGGGGCGCTGCTGGCGGCCTATTTCATTCCGACCTGGACCATTATCGCATTCCGGATCATGGTTTCGCCGATCCATGGCCTTTACGAGCGGCCGAATATTTCGGTGGGATTGTTCATCAGCGACCATCTGCATCTGGCGGCGATGACCACGATTCGCTTTGCGTGGCTGTTTGCTTTGGGCCGGCTGACCGTCGTGGCGTTTTTCGCGATCTTCCTGGTTTTCATCACCCGCGCCTCGCTCCGCAAGGCCGGCGGCTGCGATGAAGCGCTGGGAATGGCACTCGCCATCGGCAGCGTGATCAGTTTTGCCAGCATGATCATGGCCTCGCAGGTCGGCGAGCCCGCCGCGATGCGGCTGCATGCGACGGAACTTCTGATGCTGCTCGGCACCGCGATCGTGCTGGTGCTGGAACGGCCTGTTCAACCCGTCACCAGCGTGACATCGGGCGATCTATCCCTCCAGCAGGTTGCCCTTCAGCAGCCCGAGCTCCCCTATAATCGCTGACGCTTCCTTGACGGCGTGGTTGGCCGCGGGCACGCCGCAATAGATCGCCTGCTGCAGCAGAATTTCCTTGATATCCTCCGGCGTGAAGCCGCCTTCCGACAGCGCGGCGCGGACATGCAGGCGGAATTCGTCCCATTGGCCGAGCGCGACCATGGTGCCGATCACCAGCACGCGCCGGGTGCGATGATCGAAATGCGGCCGGGTCCAGATTTCGCCCCAGGCATGGCGCGTGATCAGGTCGATGAATTCGCCGTTGAACGAATTCTTGTTGGCGATCGATTTGTCGACCCAGGCATCGCCGAGAACCTTGCGGCGCTGAGCCATACCGTCGTCGCGGCGTTGTTGGTCGTCCATTGATTTTCCTCTCTGTCATTGCGAGGAGCGAAGTTGCCAAGGGCGGTCATTCCGGGATGGTCCGAAGGACCAGACCCGGAATCTCGAGATTCCGGGTTCGATGCTGCGCATCGCCCCGGAATGACAATCTGGATGCTGCTGAAGGCAATGGTCTCGTTTAGGTTCAGCGTTGCGTCAGAAAACCGACCACGGCGTCGGTGAAGGCATGCGGTTGTTCGACATTGGAAATATGCGCGGCGTCGAGGATCGTTAAGGCCGCGCCGGGGATGTGGCTGCGAATGAATTCGCCGGCCGCAACGGGCGTCGACATGTCGTGACGGCCGGCGATCACCAGCGTCGGGCTCTTGATTTTAGGCAACAGCTCGCGCTGGTCGAGTGTGCTCAGCGCTTCGCAACAGGCGATATAACCCTCAACCGGCGTTGCGATCATCATCGCCTTCAGGTTCGCCGTGACCTGCGGTTCACGCTCACGGAAATCCGCGGTCAGCCAGGCGGCCATCACGGTATCGGCGATCGATGCCAGGCCGCCTTCCTTGACTGCCTTGATACGATTGAGCCAGTTGGTCGGATCGGGATAGTAGCAGGCGGTGTTGGCGAGAATGATCTTGCCGAAGCGTTCCGGCGCGTTGGCGCCCAGCCATTGTCCGACCATGCCGCCCATCGAGAGCCCGCACCAATGCGTCTTCTCGATGTTGAGATCGTCGAGGATCGCCAGCACATCGCGGCCGAAGCGCTCCATCGAATAGGGGCCGGGCGGCACGCCCGATTTGCCGTGGCCGCGCCGGTCATAACGGACCACGCGAAAGATCTGCTTGAGCGCCGCCATCTGCGGTTCCCACATCTGCATGGTCGAGCCCAGTGAATTCGACAGCATCAGGGTGGGACCGCTGTCGCGGCCTTCGACGGATACGTTGAGCAGGCAACCGTCGGCGTCGATCATGGGCATGGGAATTTCTCCTTCTGTCTTTTTATTTATCGTCGAGAGAGGCGAGCAGGCGATCGATCAGGGCTTGCGAGACGCCCTGATAGGCCATCGGCTCGAACAATTGCGTCAGTCGCTCCGCACTCAGATGCACGGCGACCTTGGTATCCTGCGCCAGCACGTCGCGCAGGCTTTTTTTGCCGGCGACGGCCTGCTTGCTTGCGGCCTCCACCAGATGATGGGCCTCGCTTTTGCCGATCTTTTCCGCCAGCGCCATCGTGATCGCTTCGGCCATGATCAATCCGTTGGTGGCGTCGAGATTGACGCGCATCCGCGCCGCATCGACTTCGAGGCCTTCGGCGATATCGACGATCCCAGCCAACGCGCCAGATGTGACAAGCAGCAGGCCGGGCAAGGTCGGCCATTCCGCATGCCACGGCCCGGCGCTGCGCTCGTGATCCTGGATCTGGGCTGCGAAAATTGTCGCGGCCAGATTCGGCGCCATCATGGCTGCCCCGAGCGCGGTGGCGGCGGCGACGGGGTTGCGCTTGTGCGGCATGGTGGAAGAGCCGCCGCGGCCTTCACCCGACGGCTCGAATGCCTCGGCGACATCGGTCTGCATCATCAACTGGATATCGCGGGCGATCTTGCCGCAGGTGCCAGAAAGAATTGCCAATACCGAGGCGGCTTCCGCGATGCGGTCGCGATGGGTATGCCACGGAGCATCCGGCAACGGCAGCTTGAGTTGCTGCGCGAGTTTTTCCGCGACCAGCAGTCCCTTGTCGCCGAGCGCGGCCAGGGTGCCGGCCGCACCGCCGAACTGCAGCGCCAGCGATTCGCGGCGCAGCCGTTGCAATCGTCCGCGCGAGCGATGCAGGGCGGCGGCATATTCGGCCAGCTTGAGGCCGAACGGCATCGGCAGGGCATGTTGCAGCCACGTGCGCGCCACCACGGGCGTGTTGCGATGCTGCCGTGCCAGTTCGGCAAAGCCCGCGATCGCGCGGCCGGTATCCGCCAGCAGCGCGTCGATGCCTGCGCGCAGCGTCAACATGGTGGTGGTGTCGATCACGTCCTGGCTGGTGGCGCCCCAATGCACGTAGCGCGCGGCCTCGGCATCGGCTTTGGCGACACCGGCGGTCAGCGCCTTGACAAGGGGGATAGCGAGATTGCCGGACCGCGTCGCGGCATCGGCCAAGGCGGCCAGATCGAACGCACCGGCATTGCAAGCTTTGGCGATCGGACCAGCCGCATTGGCCGGAATCACGCCCACCGCGGCCTCGGCGTGTGCAAGGGCCGCTTCAAACTCGAGCATGTTTTGAAGGTATGCCATATCGTCGCAGACCGCGCGCATGGCGGCGCTCGACAGCATGGGGGCGAGCAGGGGCGAAAGCGAGGCACTCATGATGCGCGCGACCTAACCACCCCCGCCAGCCTCTGCCAATCCCCAAGAATTTGTCTCCAGGAGCTTGCCCCCCGGGAAGTTCGGCCCCGGCATCAGCGCAGGCCTTTTTGCGCTGCGAATATGCATCGCTCCTCGTCCACCGATCCCCTTTCATTTGGCCGTTGCGTGCTTTACTTGGGGAATGAGGCAGTAAGCGACCCCGGAGGCACCATCATGGCCATGACGATGAACGGCGAAGTCCAGTTAGCGGCGCCGCGCGAGGCCGTATGGACCAAATTGAACGATCCGGATGTGCTCAAGGCGTGCATCCCCGGATGCGAGGAGCTGGAGAAAACCGAGGACAATGGCTTCCGCGCCGTCGCCAAGATGAAGGTCGGGCCGGTGTCCGCCCGCTTCAAGGGCCGGGTCACGCTGAGCGATCTCGACCCGCCGAACGGCTACAAGATCTCGGGCGAAGGCGAGGGCGGCGTCGCCGGCTTTGCCAAGGGCGGTGCCACGGTGGCGCTGGCCGAAAAGGATGGCGGCACGCTGTTGACCTATGACGTCGAGGCGCAGATCGGCGGCAAGCTGGCTCAGCTCGGCCAGCGGTTGATCAACGGTTCGGCCAAGAAACTGGCGGACGAGTTTTTCGCGAATTTTGCCAAGGCGGTGCAGGGCTAACTAATCCGGGGCCAGCAAGATTCGACGCTTGACCGCGCCGGATCACGCCTGCGTCCCGGTAGGCAAGTCATATCAGGCCCATGCCGCCTTGAGGTTGCTCATTGCCGGGATGGCCCATAATATGGCCCTTGGAATGGTTCTATTGACTGTGCCGCCGATATGCGACGGGACAGCAAACGAGAGTGCTGAATGGCCAAAATCTCCCTGATCGTGAACGGCAACCCCGTCAAAGCGAATATCGATCCCCGCACCCTGCTGGTGCAATTCCTGCGCGAGAATCTGCGGCTGACCGGCACCCATGTCGGCTGCGACACGTCGCAGTGCGGCGCTTGTGTCGTGCATCTCGACGGCAAGGCCGTCAAATCCTGCACCACGCTTGCGGTCATGGCGGACGGGCACGAGGTCAAGACCATCGAGGGCCTCGCCGCCGATGGCGGTCCGCTTCATCCGATGCAGGAAGCGTTTCGTGAACATCACGGCCTGCAATGCGGCTTTTGCACCCCGGGCATGATCATGACCGCGGTCGATATCGTCCACCGCAAGGGCCACGATCTCAGTGACCACACGATCCGCGAGGAACTCGAAGGCAATCTGTGCCGCTGTACCGGTTACCAGAATATCGTTCTCTCGATCGCGGCCGGCGCCAAGGCGATGGCCAACTCCGATCTCGCGTAACCGATATCAGCGCACGGCGATTAGGGATTACTCATGTACGAATTTACATATCATCGTCCCGCGACGGTGCGACAGGCCGCCAATCTCCTGATCAAGAATGAAGACGCCAAGCTGATTGCCGGTGGGCACACGTTGGTGCCGGTCATGAAGCAGCGGCTCGCGAGCCCGCCGCATCTGGTCGATCTCTCGCACATCGAAGGCCTCGACGGCATCGAGATCAAGGGCCGCGCGCTGGTGATCGGCGCCACCGCCAAACATGCCGACGTTGCCAATTCGGCCATTGTCGGCGAGGCGATCCCGGCGCTGGCCGAACTCGCCGGCCTGATTGGCGATCCCGCGGTCCGCCATAAAGGCACCATCGGCGGCTCGCTCGCCAACAACGATCCGACCGCTGATTATCCCGCGGCATGCCTCGCACTCGGCGCCACCATCGTCACCAACAAGCGGCGTCTGAAGCCCGAGGAGTTTTTCCAGGGCCTGTTCACGACCGCGCTTGAGAGCGACGAAATCATCACCAAAGTGATGTTCCCGGTGCCCAAGAAGGCCGCCTATATCAAGTTTCGCAACCAGGCGTCGCGCTATGCGCTGGTCGGGGTTTTCGTTGCCAAGCGTCCATCGGATGTGCGCCTCGCCGTCACCGGCGCCGGCTCGGACGGCGTGTTCCGCGTCACTGCTTTCGAGGAGGCCTTGAAGAAGCGGTTTTCGCCCAAAGCGCTGGATGGCCTATCGGTACCGGCAGCAGGCCTCAACAGCGACCTGCACGGCAGCGCCGAATATCGCGCGCATCTGATCTCGGTACTCGCACGCCGCGCCGTTGAAGCTGCGACCGGCAAAGCCTGACATTGCGGTATCCAGCGCATCAAGACGGTTTTCTCCCGGGACGGTTTTCTCCCGAGCCGTTTTCTGCAATGAGTTCTCGCGCATGGTGCATCGGCCATGAATGATCAGGCGCTGCCTACCTCCGTCGATGCGATGCTCGAACTCTTGACCTCGCGCGGTTACCTCGCCGAGCGTTCGCTGGCGACGGTGACATATCTCTCGCTGCGGATGGGCCGGCCGCTGTTTCTCGAAGGCGAAGCCGGTGTCGGCAAGACCGAAATCGCCAAGGTGTTGTCGGCCGCGCTGGGGCGAAAACTGATCCGGCTGCAATGCTATGAAGGTCTCGACGTTGCGTCGGCGGTTTATGAATGGAACAGCGCGGCGCAGATGATTGCGATCCGGCTGGCGGAAGCCGCCGGCGATACCGATCGCGACCAGCTCTCCTCGGATATCTTCGCCGAGCGCTATCTGATCAAGCGGCCGCTGCTGCAGGCGCTGGAGCCGGATGTGGCCGGTGCGCCGGTGCTCCTGATCGACGAGCTCGATCGCGCCGACGAAGCCTTCGAGGCGTATCTTTTGGAAATCCTCTCGGATTTCCAGGTCACGATTCCCGAACTCGGCACGGTAAAGGCGCCGCAGCCGCCGATTGTGATCGTCACTTCGAATCGCACCCGCGAAATCCACGACGCGTTGAAGCGCCGCTGTCTCTATCACTGGGTGGATTATCCCAGCGCCGAACGCGAACTCGCGATCGTTAAATCGCGCGTGCCGGGCATTTCAGCGAAACTGTCGCGGCAGGTCGTCAGCTTCGTGCAGGCGCTGCGCGATCAGGATTTCTACAAGTCGCCGGGCGTCGCCGAAACCATCGACTGGGCCACTGCATTGACCGAACTCGATGCCCGCTCGCTGACCCCCCAGGTGGTCGGCGATACCCTTGGGGCGTTGTTGAAGTACCAGGACGATATCGCTCGGATGCAGGGCGATGCGTTGCAGAAGGTTTTGAAGGAAACGACGGGCGACTGACTGTCATTCCGGGGCGTCGCGTAGCGACGAATCCGGAATCCAGAGATTGTACCGCGAGATTCCGGGTTCGCGCTTCGCGCGCCCCGGCATGACGGCATAGATTGGTCTAACATGACACCTACCCCCGTCACCGGCCTGATCTCGGACAATGTCGTCGGCTTTGCCCGCGCGTTGCGGGCGGCCGGGATTCCGGTCGGGCCGGGCGCTGTGATCGATGCCTTGAATGCGCTGCAGGTGATCGAGATCGGCAACCGCGCCGATGTCTTCACGACGCTGGAAGCCGTGTTCGTCAAGCGCCACGAGCATGCATTGGTCTTCGCGCAGGCGTTCGATCTGTTTTTTCGCGCCGCGGAAGACTGGAAGCATATGCTGGATTCGGTGCCGCTGCCGGATCAGGCGAAGAAAAAGCCGCCGCCGGCTTCACGCCGGGTCCAGGAGGCGTTCGCGCAGCCTCAGATGACCGAAGCACCCCAGGCAGAGGAGCAGGAACTCCGGCTCTCGGTCTCCGACAGGGAGGTGCTGCAGAAAAAGGATTTCGCGCAGATGAGCGCGGCCGAAATCGCCGCCGTCACCCGCGCCATCGCCGAGATGAAGTTGCCGCAGGCCGAATTGCGCACCCGCCGTTACCAGCCGGACCGGCGGGGCCTGCGGCTCGACCTGCGCCGCACGCTCCGGGGCAGTCTGCGCACCGGCGGCGACATCATCGATATCCATCGGCTGGGGCGGATCGACAAGCCGGCGCCGATCGTGGCGCTGCTCGATATATCCGGCTCGATGAGCGAATATACCCGGTTGTTCCTGCATTTCCTGCATGCCATCACCGATGCCCGCAAGCGGGTTTCGGTGTTCCTGTTCGGCACACGGCTGACCAATGTGACGCGGGCGCTGCGGGCACGGGATCCCGACGAGGCGCTGGCCAGTTGTTCGCTGAGCGTGGAGGACTGGGCCGGCGGTACCCGGATCGCGACCTCGCTGCATAGTTTCAACAAGCTCTGGGGCCGGCGCGTGCTCGGGCAGGGCGCCATTGTGCTGTTGATTTCCGACGGGCTGGAGCGCGAGGCCGACGCCAAGCTGGCCTTCGAGATGGACCGGCTGCACAGATCCTGCCGCCGCTTGATCTGGCTCAATCCGCTTTTGCGTTATGGTGGTTTTGAAGCCAAGGCGCAGGGCATCAAAATGATGCTGCCCCACGTTGACGAATTCCGTCCGGTACATAATTTGAGTTCAATCGAGGGGCTGATTGCGGCACTTTCCTCAGGTCTATCGCCGCGCCACGCCAGCCACATCCGCCCCGCAGCTTGAAAGAGGCTCCTATGCTCGATCGCGACGAAGATATTCTCAAAGCGGCGGAGGACTGGCAGAAGGCCGGTCATGGCGTCGCGTTGGCGACCGTGGTCGATACCTGGGGCTCGGCGCCGCGGCCGGCCGGCTCCAGCCTTGTGATCAATGACGACGGCACGTTTCTGGGCTCGGTCTCCGGCGGCTGTGTCGAGGGTGCGGTGGTCACCGAGGCGCTCGATGTGATCGCCAGCGGTCAGCCAAAAATGCTTGAATTCGGCGTTGCCGATGAGACCGCATGGAATGTCGGCCTGTCCTGCGGCGGTACCATCCGTGTGTTCGTCGAGAAAGTCGGGTAATCGTGAAACTTGAGACCCTCGCGGAAGTCAATGTGGAACGCGCCGCGCGCCGGCCGGTGATCCTGATCACCGATACCGCCAATGGCGAGCAGCGCCTCGTCAAAGCCAAAGATATCGCCAGCGATGCACTGCGCGCCGAACTGACAAAACAATTGCGCATGGGCAAGAGCGGCTCGATCGAGGTTGAAGGCAAGAAACTGTTTCTCAATGTCTATGCGCCGACCGCCAAGCTCGTGATCATCGGCGCGGTTCATATCAGCCAGGCGCTGGCGCCGCTGGCGCGCTCGCTCGGTTATGACGTGACCGTGGTGGATCCGCGCACGGCTTTCGCCAGCCCCGAGCGATTTCCCGATGTGCCGCTGGTCGCCGAATGGCCTGATGTGGCGCTGCCGCCGCTCAAGGTCGATCACTACACGGCGTTCGTTGCGGTGACGCATGATCCCAAGATCGACGATCCGGCCTTGCTGCACGCCTTTGAGCGCGACTGCTTCTATATCGGCGCGCTCGGCTCGCGAAAGACCCATGCCAAGCGCGGCGATCGATTGAAGGCCCAGGGTGCCACCGATGCGGACATCGCCCGCATCCACGCGCCGATCGGTCTGAATATTGGCGCGGTGTCGCCGTCCGAGATTGCGGTCTCGATCATGGCCGAGATCACCGCGCAGTTAAGACTGCCGAAAGAAAGTGCTGCATGAAATTCGGTCCCGCCAGCCCGGCGGACGCAATCGGCGGCGTCACCGTTCATACGTTGCGCCAGGGCCCGCTGGTGCTCAAGAAGGGCACCACGATCGGCCCGGTTGAAGCCGAGGCGCTGAGCCGCGCCGGCGTCAAGGAAATCGTCGTGGTGCGGCTCGAGGAAGGCGACGTCTCGGAGGATGTCGCAGCCGCCAGCATTGCACAGGCCGTTGCGGGCGAGGGCATCACGGTCGAGCGCGCCTTCACCGGCCGCGCCAATCTGTTCGCGGCCGGGGCCGGTGTGCTGGTGGTGGACCGCGCGGCGGTCGATCGCATCAACGGCGTCGATGAAGCCATCACCTTCGCCACGCTGGCCGCTTACAAGCCGGTGGTCGAAGGCGAGATGGTCGCGACCGTGAAGCTCATTCCGTTCGGGGTCGAAGCGAAGCTGCGCGACGCCGCCGTGGCAGCGACCGGTGGCGACGCATTGCGCATCGCGCCCTATACCGTCAAGCGCGTCGGTGTGATCTCGACCCTGCTGCCGGGGCTGGCGCCCAAGGTGATTGAAAAAACCCTGCGGGTCACCGCGGACCGGCTGGCCCCCGCCGGCGCCACCATCATCGCGGAGCGCCGGGTGCGGCATGACGAGACGGTGCTGGCGGCGGCGATCAAGGAATTGCTCGGCCTTGGTGCAGAGCTTGTGATCGTGTTCGGTGCGTCTGCGATCGCCGACCGGCGCGATGTCATTCCGGCCGCCGTCACCCGCATCGGCGGCGCCATCGAGCATTTCGGCATGCCGGTCGATCCCGGCAATCTGCTGTTGATCGCCAATGCCGGCGGCGTTCCGATATTGGGCGCGCCGGGCTGTGCACGTTCGCCTGTAGAGAACGGCTTCGATTGGGTGCTGACGCGCCTGCTCGCGGGACTGAAGGTCACGCGCGGCGAACTCACGGTCATGGGCGTCGGCGGGCTGCTGATGGAAATCGTGACCCGGCCTCAGCCACGCGAGAATTTTGAAGCCGACGGCAACCGCAACGTCGCGGCGATCATTCTGGCGGCCGGACGCTCGACCCGGATGGGCGGTCCCAACAAGCTTCTCGCCGACCTCGGCGGCAAGCCGCTGGTCCGGACCGTGACCGAACAAGCGCTGGCCTCGAAGGCCCAAAGCGTGATCGTCGTTACCGGCCATCAGGCCGAGCAGGTCGAGAAAGCGCTGCAAGGGCTAAAGGTGAAATTCGTCCGCAATCCCGACTTCGCCGAGGGGTTGGCAAGCTCCGTCAAGGCAGGGGTCGCGGCGGTGGCTGACAATGCCGACGGCGCGGTGATTTGTCTTGGCGACATGCCGCTGATCTCGTCGAACCTGATCGACCGGCTGATCGAAGCTTTTGCGCCGGACCGCGGTCATCTCATTGCGGTGCCGGTCAGCGATAACAAGCGCGGCAATCCGGTATTGTGGTCGCGCCGCTTCTTCAACGAGTTGATGACGCTCAACGGCGATATCGGCGCCCGTCATTTGATCGCGCGCCATAGCGAAGCGGTGGCGGAAGTCCCGGTCGAAGGCTTTGGCGCGTTTCTCGATATCGATACGCCCCAGACGCTGGAAGCGGCGCGGCGGGGTGAGGCCCTCATCACGCCGTAAAGCGCGCTTTTCAATCGCCTGTTCACCAAGTTGAAACGTCCTCTCCCTAGATTTGCGCCGGGATTTGTGGGCTCGGGGAGTGGATCTTGAGGTTTTCGACCGCTGCGCAGCGCCGCGCGATGCTTGTTTTTGTCCTGACGTTGGCCGTGGCCGGGACGCGATTCGTAACGGAATCATGGGCGGCGGGCGCGTTCGCGATCGGCAAATGCGGCGCCTATGGCCAGGCCTATGATTTTGCCGGCGAGGCCGATGCGCGCGCCGCGGCGCGCAAGCAATGCAAGGGCGACTGCGCCACCACCGTAACCATGAGGCATTCTTGCGCTGCGTTCGCGGTCGATATGGCCAATCCCTGCGGCGCCCACGGCTATGCGGTCAAGCCGCATATTTCGAGCTCGCTCAATGCCGCCACGCGCAAATGCTACGAATTCGGCGGCAAGGAATGCGTGATCCGCGCCTGGGCCTGCGACGCCAAGGGGTAATTTTTATCCCCCGTCATTCCGGGGCGCATCGAAGATGCGAACCTCAGACGTGCGATTGCACATCGGGGAATCTCGAGCGAGTTATCCGGGTATTGTGTAAATCATATCGAGATTCCGGGTTCGGCGCTAAGCGCGCCGCCCCGGAATGACGACGGGAAAAACACACCATGCAATTCGACACCAAGATCGCGGTCGTGATTCGAACCGACCTGGAAGCGTGGCAGAAGCTCAACGTCGCTTCATTCCTGGCCGGTGGCATCGCGGCGGCGTTTCCGGAATGTATCGGCGAGCCCTATGGCGACGGCTCGGGGACGCAATATTTGTCACTGATCGGCCAGCCGATCCTGATCTATGGCGCCGACCGTGCGGCGCTGAGCCGCGCGCTGGAGCGGGCACTGGCGCGGAACGTCACGCCGGCGGTTTATACCGAGGATATGTTCAAGACGACGCATGACGCGGCCAACCGCGAGGTGGTCAAGGCCGTGATCCGCGCCGAGCTCAATCTGGTGGGCTTGGCGATGCGCGCCGAACGCAAAGTCATTGACAAGATCGTCGATGGGTTGAAGTTTCACGCCTGACGGTCTGTTTGAATGATGCGCGCCGGCTTGAAAGGCGCGCGCCACATCGGGAAATCCGCAACATGATGCGATCACGCCGGTTGCATGGATGACGTCTCTCGAAAGCCACGGGATGACGGTGTTGCGGCGCTTGCTGGGGCGGCATGACCGCTCGCTGGTACCGGCCGGCTTCCGCGACGCCCTGACCCGCGAAATCCTTCTGACCGAAATCTTGCGCGTCAAGGCGGTCATCGTCACCGTCTCGCTGCTGGTTGCGGTCTTGACCGTGATTTTTTTGGTCGCACCTTCGGGACTGATGAAAATCTCGCACGGCCAGTTTAGTGTGGCTCGGCTGTATGCGGTTTATACTCCGTTCATACTGGCTGAATTGTGGGTTCTACGTCTGATTACGCGGCGGATGGCGCTGCACGGCGATATCCCGACATTGCGGCGCTATATGTCCGCTCTGGTCGAGACCAGCCTTCCGACATTCGTGCTCTATCTGCATATGAACTGGATGGGCCCGGCGGAGGCGCTGGGATTCGTGGCGCCCTTGGCCTATTTCGTCTTCATCATTCTTTCGACCCTGCGGCTGGATTTCTGGATCTCCACCTTCACCGGCTTCGTGGCCGCTGCGGAACTGCTCGCGATGGCGATGTGGTATCACCCGGCGGCCTTTGCCGGCGAACCCGCACCGGAATTCGACTTCCAATTGATTCGCTGCGCGATGTTTCTGATCGGCGGCATATTGGCGGGCTCGGTCGGCGTTCAACTGCGGCATCAGTTCGAGGCCAGCATCGCGGCCGCCACCGCGCGCGACCGCGTCACCAATCTGTTCGGCCAGCATGTTTCGCCTGAAGTGGTCGAGCGGTTGATGGTGGAGGGCGCCTCTACCGCCAGCGAGATCCGCCGCGTCGCGGTCATGTTCGTCGACTTTCGCAGCTTTACCGCAGCGGCTCGCCTGCGGCCCCCGCAGGAAGTGGTCGAGCGTCTCGATGGCGCCTTCGCCGTGCTGGTGGAAATCCTGGACCGGCATGGTGGCATCGTGAACAAGTTCCTGGGCGACGGATTTCTGGCCTTGTTCAACGCCCCTTTCGAGGTGCCCGGGGCTGCACAGCACGCGGTCGCGGCGGCGCGCGAGATGCTGGCCGCGATGGAGCGCATCAACGAAGCGACGACGTGGCCGCTGCGCATCGGGATCGGCCTTCATTTCGGTGAAGTGGTCGCCGGCAATATCGGCTCGCCCCGGCGCAAGGAATACACGGTCATTGGCGATACCGTGAATTTCGCCGCGCGGCTTGAGGCCCTCAACAAGCAATTCAATTCGCAATTGCTGATTTCAGCCGCGGTTCACGATGCGCTGGGCGAGGCGGGCGACGATGCGGTGTCGCTCGGCGCGGTCGAGATCAAAGGCTATGACCGGCCGATGACGGTGTGGCAGTTGGGATAGACTCAGCTTTTCGCCAGGGCGTAGGTCGGCTCCAGCCGGGAGCGCAGGAAATCCGCGCCGGTGATCGGCGCGTATTTGGCCGGCCGATCCGGAGCGATACAGGTCGGCAAGCACGCCACGATCGCATCCGGATTGGGATCGAGAAAGAACGCCACCGAATAGCGATCTGAACCCGGCGGGCTCACCACCTTGTGCGGCGTCGAAACGTAGACGTCGTTCGACCATCGCATCAGGCAATCGCCGATGTTACAGACGAATGTGTCGGGGATTACGGGCGCGTCGAGCCAGCGGCCGGAGCGGTCCTGCACCATCAGCCCGCCGACCGCGTCGGTCGCCAGCAGCGTGACATTGCCATAGTCGGTATGAACGCCGGCGCCGAGTTGCCCGTCCGACGGCGGCCGTGTCACCGGCGGATAGTGCAGCAGGCGCAAGGTTGCGATCGGCTTGTCGAGCCTTGACTCGAAAAAGTCGGGCGCGAGCCCGAGGTCCAGCGCAAATCCGCGATGCAGATCGCGTCCGAGCCGCCAGACGCGGTTGAAATAATCGAGCATCGTCTCGCGAAAGCCTGGGATATCCGGCCACACATTGGCATCCCGAAACGGCGCGCGGGCCAGCAGTTCCGGGTCGTCGGCAGCGAGTTCAAGGCCGATATTGAAGGCTTCTTTGACGTCGGCCGGCTTGCCCGGATCGAGTGCCTCGCCGCCGAGCGTGATGTAGCCGCGGTTGCCGCCGGGACCGCTGAACGATGCGGCCTGCCGGATCGATGCCGGCCCACTGAAGAAAGCTGCCGAGCTCTCGAACACCCGCGCCCTCAAAGCCGGGGGAATGCCATGCCCCGTGATGTAGAAGAACCCGACATCGCGACAGGCATTCCCCAACGCCTTGGCGACATCCTGCGCCTGGGCCGGCGAGCCGTTGATCAAGGGCGCGACGTCGATCACGGGAATGTTGCTCATGAGTAATATCTCCCGGTGTTTTATCGTTGGCCACGAAGCAAAATCCGTGCCCGACGCGCTATTACGCCGTTATTCCGGGGCGCGCGTAGCGCAAGCCCGGAATCCATACTCACGATCGTGGTTATGGATTCCCCGATGTGCAATTGCACATCTGAGGCCTGCGCCAAGTGGCGCATCCCGGAATGACAATTCAAACCTGCGGCGCGGCGAGATTTTCGATCTTGACGCCGTCGCGGTCTTCGATGATCTCGGCGATCCAGCGCCGGTGGCAGTGCTGATGATCGCGCTCATAGCAGAGAATGCAGACCGGGCCGGATTTCTTGACCAGCGCCGACAACTCGTCGAGTTCTTCCCTGGCCTGTGCCGTCTTCAGATGCCTGGTGTAGATCTTCTCCAGCACGTCGTATTTGCCGGTGCGCGCGGCCTCGCGGCCTTCCTTGGGCGTACCTAATCCGCGCAGATGCAGGTAGGCGATGCCGCGCTCATCGAGTCCGGCGGCAAGCTGGGTCTTGGAGAATCCAGGTCGGCGCGAGGAGGCGACGGCGCGAACATCGACCAATAGTTTCACGCCGGCCTGCGCGAGTTCATCGAGCACGGCCTTGGCCGGTGTCTGTTCATAGCCGATGGTGAAGAGCTTTTTGGCTTTGGCCATCGCTCGCCCGGTTACTTCACGCGTTCGATCAGTTCCATCGCACCGGCGGGTGCACGCACTTTGCCTTCATGGATCACATAGGCGAACACATCGCGGGGCGTTTTTTTCGAGCTGGTGGAATCCACGCGCGGCAGATCATCCGGCTCGCCGCCATCGGCCCATAGCTGCAACCGCTTCGCCCAGGCATCGAGCTGCTTCAGCGGATAGCAGGTCTTGATCTCGTCATTGCCCTTTTGCAGCCGCGCATACACAAAGTCGCCGACGACGTCGGCGATGGCAGGATACTTGCCGTGCTCGGCGAACACGACAGGCGTTTCGAATTTGCGCAGCAGCGCGATGAAATCCGGCGCGCAGAAACTGTCATGGCGCACCTCGACCACATGGCGCAGCGCGCGCCCGTCCAGCTTGCGCGGCAGCAATTCGAGGAATTTGCCAAAGTCGGCCTCGTCGAATTTCTTGGTCGGCGCGAATTGCCAGAGCACCGGCCCCAGCCGGTCGCCGAGTTCAAGCACGCCGGAATCGTAAAACCGTTTGACGGAATCGCCGGCTTCCGCGAGCACCCGGCGGTTGGTGGCAAAGCGGGGTCCCTTCAACGAGAACACAAAACCATCGGGAACCTCGCGCGCCCATTTGCGAAAGCTTTCAGGCTTCTGCGAGCCGTAATATGTGCCGTTGATCTCGATCGAGGTCAGTTTCGACGCCGCATATTCCAGTTCCTTCGCCTGCGTCAGCTTTTCCGGATAAAACACCCCGCGCCACGGCGCGAAGGTCCAGCCGCCGATGCCGATATAGATATGGCCTGATTTCTTCGAGGTGGATTTCGGGGGCTTGCTCACCGGCGGCTCGCGTCAAAGAGGAAAGGGGTTTGCGCAAGCGCAGCCTAATCAAATCAATTGTGATTGGCCAGTTCGCCGGATCGATGCGGCCGCCCTTTAGCTGCAGCGGCCTTTCAGGGTAGTATCGCAAAAAGGAGAAAAACATGCGAGCGCTTGTTGCAGCAGCGATAGCCTCGGCCTTTGCGATGGTCACGTCATTCGCGATAGCTGACGAACTCGAAAGAGCGCAGAAGCAAACCCTGGAGGGACGGGATGCCTATTGGAACTGCCTCGCCGAGGAATATACGCGCGACAGCAACAAAACCCTGTCAGGCCAGGATTTCACCTCCCTGATTGCCAATGCATGTTCTTCCGAACGGCAGCATTTCCGAGTTTCGCTGTTGGATTATCTGTCGCAGCAATTTCCCGATGTCGATGCGTCAGCGCATATGACGACGGCCAATAATGCCATCGCGGTCGCACAGAAGGACATCGTGACGGCCTTCGTCGGGCGCAGCAGATCGGCGGCGCCGAAATAGTGGCGGCCCACGTCTCTGGATCACGCCTTCGAATCAGTCCTTGGGAAAATCCTTGCGCATCGCGATTTCGGCGGCATCGCCCGGCGACAGCACCTTCTGGTCGAAGGCCGGCTGGAGCTCGGTGACGATGTCGTACAGGGAAATGCCCTTTAAGGGCTTGGCCAGCAATTCACGGATGCAGTCGGCGAGGGTACCGTTGTAAACCAGATAGGGCTGGCTTTTGCCATTGAGCCGATGGCCGTTGAGCGAGGGCCATTTCTTGAGGTCGGCGGGAGCGTCGTAGACGATGGGGGAATGCTCTTTGAACATGCGTCAGCCCTCGGCGCGCTTTATTCGCCCCCGAATCTAGTCCGGCTCCGTAAACACATGTTAAACGGCGGCCTGTTGCGGCCCCCCGGGGGGTCGAAATCGGCCCCCTTGCAAACGGCCCGATCGTTCCTATTTAGTTCCCAACGGCGACGTTGATGCTTGATAGCACCGGCGCTGGAACGACCACTGGATAGCTCGGCTGCGCCGGATGTACGCGCACCCTCTGTTCCGTGGTCGTTGGCATTTTTGGGCCCGTTCCGGCTCCTGTTCACCGCTGTTTTGAGGCCTTTGGCTTGGCATCGCCGGAGCCTGCGGATATACGCTGCGGCATGAATGACGCCATTTCCCCGGGGGCCTTGAACCCGCTGCAGGTCGCTGGTTCGCCTCAGCTTTCGGTCATTGTTCCGACCTTCAACGAGCGCGACAATGTGACCACGCTGTTCCGGCGGCTGGAAGCAGCGCTCGCGGGTGTCGCCTTTGAAGTCATCTTTGTCGACGACAATTCCCCTGATGGAACTTGGCAGGTGGTGCGGACGCTGGCGCGCGGGGATTCCCGGGTCCGCTGTATCAGGCGGATCGGGCGCCGCGGCCTGTCCGGCGCCTGCATTGAGGGTATCCTGGCCTCGAGCGCGCCCTGCGCCGCGGTCATCGATGCCGACCTGCAGCATGACGAGACCCAGCTCCCGGTGATGCTGAAGCTGCTGCAAAGCGGGGAGGCCGAACTCGTGGTCGGCAGCCGCTATATCGAAGGCGGCAGCGCCGACAGCTTCAACAAGCAGCGCGCCGGCGCCAGCGCGCTGGCGACCGAAGTCGCCAAGCGCGTGCTGCGGGTCAAGATCGCCGATCCCATGAGCGGCTTCTTCATGATCAAGCGCGATCGCTTCGAGCAATTGGCGCCGCAGCTCTCGACGCAGGGTTTCAAGATCCTGCTCGATGTCGTCGCCACCGCGCATGGCGATCTCAAGGTCAAGGAAATTCCTTATACGTTCGGCTCGCGGCTGCATGGCGAGAGTAAGCTCGATTCCATGGTGGCGCTGGATTTCTTAGGCCTGGTACTGGCGAAGCTGACCCATGACGTGGTGTCGCTGCGGTTTCTGCTGTTTGCGATGGTCGGATCGATCGGCCTGTTCGTGCATTTTGCGGCCTTGTTCGTGGCGCTGGAAGTTTTCGCACTGCCGTTTCCGGAGGCGCAGGCCTGCGGCGCGCTGCTGGCGATGACCAGCAATTTCATCCTGAACAATTTTCTTACCTATCGCGATCAGCGCCTGAAGGGTTTTGCGATCCTGCGCGGTCTGTTGCTGTTCTATCTCGTCTGCAGCGTCGGCCTACTCGCCAATGTCGGCGTGGCGTTCTCGGTGTACGATCAGGAGCCGATCTGGTGGCTGGCGGGAGCGGCCGGTGCCTTGATGGGCGTGGTCTGGAATTACGCGATGTCCGGACTGTTCGTCTGGCGCAAGCGATGAAGCGGTTATGAACCCGACTGACGCGCGGCTCGTCCGCAACACCGCGCTCACGGTGTTGGCGCTGGTGGCGCTGCGGCTGGTCGGCGCGACCTGGACGCCGCTGACCTTCGACGAAGCCTATTACTGGACATGGTCGAAACATCTGGCGTTCGGCTATTACGATCATCCGCCCGCCGTCGCGCTCGTGATCCGTCTCGGCACCATGATCGCCGGCGATACCGAACTCGGCGTGCGGCTGGGGTCGATATTGCTGGCGCTGCCGATGAGCTATGCGGTGTACCGCGCCGCGGTCATTTTGTTCGGCGGCCAGCGTGTCGCAGCAACCGCGACCATTCTGCTCAATGTCACCATGATGGCGGCGGTCGGCACCCTGATCGTGACGCCGGATTCGCCGCTGCTGGTGGCCTCGAGTTTCATTGTGCTGTGTCTTGCAAAAGTGCTGGAGACCGGGCGCGGCGCCTGGTGGCTCGCGGTCGGCGCGGCGGTCGGCGCGGCGTTATTGTCGAAATACACCGCGCTGTTTTTCGGCCCGGCGATCCTGATCTGGCTGATCAGTGTTCCGAAGCTGCGGCGCTGGCTGATTTCGCCCTGGCCTTATCTTGGCGGCCTCGTTTCACTCCTGATATTTTCTCCGGTCATTCTGTGGAACGCGGATCATCATTGGGTTTCCTTTATCAAGCAGCTCGGCCGGTCGCGGGTCGAGGATTTCAAGCCGGTGTTCCTCGCCGAATTGGTCCCGACGCAGATCGTGTTCGCTACGCCGCTGGTATTCATTCTGGGCGTGATGGGGCTTTATGCGCTGTTCAAGCGCGGTGGCGGGGCCTCGGCCGCGCGCGGGCTGATCAACGCGATCTTCTGGACCGTCGTTCTGTATTTCACGTTGCATGCGCTGCATGCCCGGGTCGAAGCCAATTGGTTCGCGCCGGTGTATCCGGCCTTCGCGATTGCCGCCGCGGTAGCCGCCAATCTGACGCGATGGGATAGACACCAGCAGCGCGTTGTCGACTTTTGCCTGCGCTGGGCCGCGCCCACCGGCATCCTGATGTTCGCGCTGTTGATCGTACAGGCCAATACCGGCGCGCTCACAGGCTATCGCCGCGACGCCACCGTGCGCAGTGTCGGCGTCGGCTGGAGCGAACTCGCTTCCGCGATCGAGACGGTTCGTGCGCATACCGGCGCGACCTGCGTGCTGGCGCCGGATTACGGCACCACCGGCTGGCTTGCCTTCTATCTGCCGAAAGGCACCTGCGTGGCGCAGATCACGCAGCGGATCCGCTGGGTCAACATGCCCGAGCCGGATGCGGCGCAATTGTCCGGCAAATTGTTATATGTCGACGAGGCGCGGCCGGGTGGTCAGCCCTATCTGCCGTCGTCCCTCAAGGATTCATTCACGCGGATCGAGCGGGTTGCCGAATTGTCGCGCAAGCGGGGTCCGCTTATCATCGAAAACTATGCGCTCGATCTGCTCGAAGGCGCCAAGGGCGATGTGTTCGACCGCTCTCCGCCGCCGGAATTGGCGCCTTAAGCTATACCTGCGCGCTGCGTCTAGGCGGCCGGCTGTGCCGCTGGGGTTACTTGGACGTCCGAGAGCGTCTTGTCGCTCTGATGGATGGCGAGCATGTTGATCCCGGCATCGATGACCTCGTAGCCGTGCGCCTTCAACCACGCTCGTAGTTTTTCGGCATCCGTCTTGATCTTCTCGATCAGCATGATCGGATGGCTTTGCGTGATGGAGCGCTTGGCGCCCTCCAGCGCTTCCAGTTCCATTCCTTCGACATCGATCTTGATGAAATCGACGCGCGGCAGGTTGAATTCGTCGAGCGTCAATTTCCTGACATTGACGGTGTTCTCATAATCGATCGGCTGGCCGATGAATTCGTTGCCGTTGCGCTGGCGCAGCTCGAGGCTGCCGAAGCTGGAGGGAACGAAATAATTGGGATTGGGAATTTTCATCACGCCGCTTTCGGACGACACCGCACCATGCACCGCAATGGCGTTAAAACAGTTGTTGATCGCGATATTGCCGGCGAGGGCATAGTAGACGCGCTCCTGGGCTTCGATCGAGACAACGGATCCCCAACCCGTCATCGCCGCCGCCCACTCGACGGTATGGACGCCGATATTGGCGCCGCAATCGAACGCAACCACACCGTCGCCGTAATGCTTGCGGCGAAGGGCCAGGAGGTCAACCGCAAGCTTGACTTCCGAGGGGTCGAACGACGCTGTTTCCAGGATCTGATAGCCGACGCCGTAGCCGCTGTTCTGATCGACCATCCGGTAGTCAAACCGGTTGACGATCATGGTTCCGTGATTGGATGAAGCCAGTACGAACGCCAGCCTGCGCCCCACGCTTTGCATCGTTGTCTCCTGAAGCCCCGAAAACGCGGCGTCCATCCGCAGCGTGCTTGAACGCCATACGAATCGCCTGGCACGAGCTTACTAAGACTTCGCAGGGGCGGCCATCTCGGGGTCTTCTTATTGCCGAGCTGTCCTCTTATTAACGGGCAAGTTCAGCTTAACGGGAAAGTTCAGCCGCGACCTGCACGCGCTGACCAAGGATGGCGAGGATGCTACAATCAGGCATTTTCGGGGCGCTAGATGGGTGGCCCGATCCGCAAATGTGCGGGCAAAGCCCTGTATTTCCGTATCAAATTGGGACGATCCGACAACTTCCCGCACTTAATCCGCATTTAACTAAAACTCGCCTTAATGACGCTCCGCGCCTCTGCGAGAGGATTGGCCGAAAGAGTTTCGGGTGATCATCGTACGCAGGTTGGCGTTCGAACATGCCGGCGTATTGCGCATGATCGGATGCTGACTGCAGGGGGATATGGTGGAAGCAGTCTGGATGCAGGGCGGATGAGTACCAGTACAGTTGCGTGTTACAGTTTCGCGGCCAACAAACCCAGAAGCTCAGCCCGGAAAGTCAGCTTCCGAAGTTTCTTCGGCAGTGCTGCGGTCGCCAGCCTCGTGCTGGGCTGCGGCTGGACCGTCTACGCCAATATCTTTGCGGCCAGCCCCTTTCCGCAGCTCGGCAGCACTCATTTCGATGCACCGGTGATCCGGCGGCCACAGGTCGTTGCCGCCGTGAGTACGCCGCCAGAGAGCGTTACACGTATCGCCGAGACCAGGCCGCAGCCGGTCATTGCCGCCCCCGCAACGGTTTCGGCCGCCCCCTCGCTCTCATTCATGGATCGCTTCGCCGCAGCGGCGCCGCAGAGCGTGGAGCCGGCGGCGCAGCCTGAAGCGCCGAAGCTGGCCGAAGCATCGCCATTGGCTCCCGCGCCGAAGCTCGCGGAAGTCATCAAGCCGGTTCTCCCGGCGCCCAAATTGGCAGAAGCGCCCAAGCCGGCCGCCGCGCCAAAACTGGCGGAAGTGCCAAAACCGAAGGAAGCTGCGCCGCCGCCGGTTCAGGTTGCCGCGATTGCTCCCCCGCCGCCGCGCGCCGTCGAGCCCGCACCGGCGAAGACGGGCAACTCCATCCGTGACATGGCGCAGCGCGCCAAGGCGGCCGTGATGTCGCTCGCTTCGAACGAGCGGCAGACCATGGTCGAAAAACTCTGGGGCACGCCGAAGCCGCAGCAGCCACATGGTGGATCGCTGCTGTCGTTTGCGTCAGCCGATGCCAGCGCGACCGGCAGCCTCGGTCCGGCACAGAACCCGGCGCTGCAAGGCAGTACGCCGCGCTACGATCAATCGACCGCAGTCTACGATATTTCCGCGCATATGGTCTATCTGCCCGATGGCAGCAAGCTCGAGGCGCATTCGGGCCTCGGCAGCCAGCTCGACGATCCGCGCTCGGCCAACATCCGGATGCGTGGCGTGACGCCGCCGCATATGTATGACCTGACCCCGCGCGAAGCGCTGTTCCACGGCGTGGCGGCGTTGCGTCTCAATCCGGTCGGCGGCGAGGAGACGATCTACGGCCGCTCCGGCCTGCTCGCACACACCTTCATGCTCGGCCCCAACGGCGATTCCAACGGCTGCGTCTCGTTCCGCGATTACAACGCCTTCCTGAACGCCTATCGCAACCAGGGTATCAAGCGGCTCGCCGTGGTGGCGCGGATCGATTGAGGGGCGGGATTAAGTCTCGTTTTGATCGCCATGCGTCGCAAGCTATCGTTTGTCATTCCGGGGCGATGCGTAGCATCGAGCCCGGAATCCATAACCACGATCGTTCGCGATGGCCTTCTACGTCTATCTCCTTGCCAGCAAGAAACATGGCACGCTTTACCTCGGTGTAACGAACGACATCGTTCGGCGCGTGCATGAACATCGGACGAAGGCGATATCAGGCTTTACGAAACGCTATGACGTGGACAAGCTTGTCTGGTTCGAAATCTACGACGACGCCATAACCGCTATCGCTCGCGAAAAAGAACTCAAGAAATGGCGGCGTGACTGGAAGATTCGTTTGATTGAAGGACAGAATCCCGGATGGGTTGACCTCTATCCAGGTATTGCGAGCTGATCAGCAATTATTCGTCATTCCGGGGCGATGCGAAGCATCGAGCCCGGAATCCATAACCACGATCGTGAGTATGGATTCCGGGCTCGCGCCAAGCGGCGCGCCCCGGAATGACGAGCAGGGATCGTTGCAAACAAAAACCCCGGCATCGCTGCCGGGGTTTTGCATTCTTGAAACTGCCTGAACGGCTGGATTAGAAATCCATGCCGCCCATGCCGCCGCCCGGGGGCATGCCGCCGCCGGCCGGAGCGTTCTTCTTCGGCAGTTCGGCCACCATGGCTTCGGTGGTGATCAGCAGGCCCGCAACCGAGGCTGCGTTCTGGATCGCCGCACGAACGACCTTGGTCGGGTCGATGATGCCCTTCTTGACGAGATCGCCGTATTCGCCGGTCTGCGAGTCGAAGCCGTACGCATACGTCTTGTTCTCGAGGATCTTGCCGACGATGACGGAGCCGTCTTCGCCTGCGTTGATCGCGATCTGGCGGGCCGGGGAGGAGAGTGCCTTGCGCACGATTTCGACGCCGGTCTTCTGGTCGTCGTTCTTGGTGCGCAGGCCCTTGAGCTGCTCGGAAGCACGCAGCAGGGCGACGCCGCCGCCCGGTACGATGCCTTCTTCAACCGCCGCGCGGGTCGCATGCATCGCGTCATCAACGCGATCCTTGCGCTCCTTCACTTCGACTTCGGTCGCGCCTCCGACGCGGATCACCGCGACGCCGCCTGCGAGCTTGGCCAGACGCTCCTGAAGCTTTTCACGGTCGTAGTCCGAGGTGGTTTCCTCGATCTGTGCCTTGATCTGCGCCACGCGGGCTTCGATGTCGGCCTTCTTGCCGGCGCCGTTGACGATCGTGGTGTTCTCCTTGTCGATCATCACCTTCTTGGCGCGACCGAGCATGGCGAGCGTCACGTTCTCCATCTTGATGCCGAGGTCTTCCGAGATCGCCTGACCACCGGTCAGAACCGCGATGTCCTGCAGCATGGCCTTGCGGCGATCGCCGAAGCCCGGAGCCTTCACGGCGGCAACCTTGAGGCCGCCACGCAGACGGTTGACGACGAGGGTGGCGAGAGCTTCGCCTTCGACGTCTTCCGCGACGATGACCAGCGGCTTGCCGGTCTGCACCACGGCTTCGAGCAGCGGCAGCAGTTCGTTGAGGTTGGAGAGCTTCTTCTCGTTGATCAGGATGTAGGCATCGTCGAATTCGACGCGCATCTTGTCGGCGTTGGTGACGAAGTAGGGCGAGATGTAGCCGCGGTCGAACTGCATGCCTTCGACGACGTCGAGTTCGGTTTCGAGCGACTTGGCTTCTTCAACCGTGATGACGCCCTCGTTGCCGACCTTCTTCATCGCGTCGGAGAGGAACTTGCCGATTTCGGCGTCGCCATTGGCGGAGATGGTGCCGACCTGGGCGATTTCGTCGTTCGAGGTGACCTTCTTGGAGTTCTTGACGAGGTCGGCGACGACGGCTTCCACCGCCATGTCGATACCGCGCTTCAGATCCATCGGGTTCATGCCGGCGGCAACCGACTTGGCGCCTTCACGCACGATCGCCGCGGCCAGAACGGTCGCGGTGGTGGTGCCGTCGCCGGCCGCGTCGGCCGACTTGGAAGCGACTTCGCGCACCATCTGGGCGCCCATGTTCTCGAACTTGTCGTCAAGTTCGATTTCCTTGGCGACGGTGACGCCGTCCTTGGTGATGCGGGGAGCGCCGAACGACTTGTCGAGCACGACGTTGCGGCCCTTGGGGCCGAGCGTCACCTTGACGGCGTTGGCGAGAATGTCGACGCCGCGCAGCATACGATCGCGGGCATCAACGCCGAATTTGACTTCTTTAGCTGACATAGATTTCTCCGTTTGAAATTTTGATCCTCATCCTGAGGAGCCCGCTCTCGGCGGGCGTCTCGAAGGATGAGAGGGCTAGAGCTTGCAGCCTCATCCTTCGAGATGCCGGCTGCGCCGGCTCCTCAGGAGGAGGGAACGGGCTTGGCGCTTACGCCGCCTTCTTCTTGGTCGCGGGAACGTCGGTGAGGACGCCCATGATGTCGCTCTCTTTCATGATCAGCAGTTCCTGGCCGTCGAGCTTGACCTCGGTGCCCGACCACTTGCCGAACAGGACGCGGTCGCCGACCTTGAGGTCGATCGGGATCAGCTTGCCGGCTTCGTCGCGGCCACCCGGGCCGACGGCGGTGATTTCGCCCTGCGAGGGCTTTTCCTTGGCACTGTCCGGAATGATGATGCCGCCAGCTGTCTTCTCTTCGGCGTCGATGCGCTTGACCACAACGCGGTCGTGAAGCGGACGGAATTTCATGCAGTCCTCCTAAGCTTTTGAAGATGTTGTCGAGTTTTTGGAAATTAGCAGTCCCCGCCAGCGAGTGCCAGCGCGACCAAGGTGGACATAGGCCAGACTTGAATGGGGGACAAGGGCCTGTAGCAGAAAAATTGGCACTCGAATATGACGCCTGCCAGATTCATTCGGCATCGTTAATGCTGACGTTCGAGCGCGGTTCGCGCTGTTAGCAGATGCGGTAAGTCGCTGCCAGCGCTGGAAATATCAACAGACCGTCAAACTTTTAGGCTTGTGATGGGTTGGTATCGTGCGTCACATTTCTCTCATGTGAGCGCATCTCCGCCGGGTGGCTCCCGGTTGGCGGCCACTTCGGAAAATGCGCTCCAGCAATGGAGGTTGGCATGGTCTCGCGGGTTGGGGTTTCCGACGATTTCCGGAAACAGGTGCTGGGTTATGGGCTGACGACGGCGCAAATTCTTTATCGCATGCCGGATCATCCCTCGCTGCTGCAAACCTACGTCTGGCAAAATTACGATCTGTTTCCGAATTTTCCGGCGCTGAAGGATTTCCTCTCTTTCTGGCAGCAGAAGCTCGAGGGACCCCTGTTCGCGGTCACCGTCGCCCATTCCAAGCTGATCAAGCCCGCCGAGCTTCGCGCCATCGACGGCGTGTTCCGGCTGCATTGAGCGACAGAGGTCAGTAGGGTGGGCAAAGGCGCGCTTGCGCCGTGCCCACCATGATCGACCGTTGACGTAACTGGTGGGCACGCTTCGCTTTGCCCACCCTACGGCGCACCACTGCACCCGATTCTATGCTACCCTTTCCCGATAACAGAAAGGGAGATCCACAATGGCCAAGAAGAAGCCGACCTCACGGGCCGCCAGCCGCACCACTGCGCAAAAGAAATCAACGCGCAAGGCGAGCAAGCCTGCGAGCAAAACCGCTGCAAAACCTTCAGCCCGCAAAAAACTGAAATCGAAGGCGCGCGCCGCGCCCGCTGCCAAACGCGCCCGTCCGAAACAGCGCATCGCGATCAGCCATTACCGCGACGAGGATTTCAAAGCCGATGGTCTGCGCGCCTATGCGCATTACCGCGATCTCGGCGTGGCCGCGGCCAGCCAGGGCGTCGCGCAAGCCCATGTGATCCGGCTGATTGGTCCCTGCAATCCGGCCGAGGTTTCAAAATTGCATTTCCATGATGTCGAATTCCAGATGGTCTATGTGCTCAAGGGCTGGGTCAAAACCTATCTGGAAGGGCAGGGCGAGACCCTGATGCAAACGGGTAGCGCCTGGACCCAGCCGCCCCGCGTCAAGCACCTGATTCTGGATTATTCGGACGACGTCGAATTGCTCGAAGTGATCCTGCCCGCGGAGTTCAAGACGGTCGAACTCGCGACATGATGCGCGCACGCCTCATCATGTGCCCGACGCGCAGCTCCACTTTCTGCAATCAGGTCTGGGCGGCGTAGCGATTGTGAGGCGCGACTACCGCGAAGATATCGATTGGCTGCGCGCCATCGCCGTGCTGGCGGTGGTCGCGTTTCATTTCGAAACGCCCGCGGTGTTCGGCGGCTTTGTCGGCGTCGACATCTTTTTTGTGATCTCGGGCTATCTGATCACGGGGATCATCCAGTCGGAATTGGAGGCCGGCAATTTTTCCTTTGCACGGTTCTACGAACGCCGGGTGCGCCGCTTGCTCCCCGCGCTCTATGCGATGGTGGCGCTGACCGCGATTCCGTCGTTCCATTATCTCCTGACCTCGGAGCGTCAGGAATTCTTCCGCTCGATCGCCGCGGTCGTGACCTTCACCTCGAATTTCTTCTTCTGGTTCCAGACCGGCTATTTCGATCATGCTGCGGTGGAGAAACCGCTGCTGCACACCTGGTCGCTTGCGGTCGAGGAACAGTTTTATCTGGCGCTGCCGCTGTTGCTGTGGGCGCGCGCGACGCGCGGCGGGCGCATCGCGTTGCCGGTTTTGCTGGGTGCGCTGGCGCTGGCGTCGTTCGTGCTGAGCATCTGGCTGATGAAGTCGGACAGTTCCGCCAATGCCTTCTTCATGAGCCCGCCGCGCGCCTGGGAATTCCTGATCGGCGGCCTGATCGCAACTCCTGGCTTGCCGGTGCTGCGCAACGCGCGAGCGCAGCAAATCGTCCGCGGTATCGCGCTGGTGGTGATCGCGATACCGATATTCTCGCTGCGGCAGGGGCCGGGCTTTCCCGGTTTCAATGCGCTGGCGCCCTGCATCGGCGCGGCGGTGTTTCTCTGGAGCGGCATCGGCGTGCGGACCCGGGCGCGAAGTCCTTATTCGCCGCTGACCATCGTAAAGTTCTTCGGGCAGATTTCCTATTCGCTGTATCTGTGGCACTGGCCGCTGTTTACGTTTACGCGCTTTTCGAAAAGCAGCCTGGTGCTGGATGCCAGCGACAAGGTGATGCTGTTCGTGTTGACGGTCCTGATCTCGTATCTGTCGTGGCGATTTGTCGAACAGCCGTTCCGCCAGAAATCTCTGGCGCCAACGCGTGGCGCCGCGTTCCGTATCGCAGGCCTTGCGACGGCGTTGCTGCTGGCCGGTAGCATCGGCGGAATTGTCGCGAGCGGCGCGCCGTCGGATGCCGATCGCGTCGCGCTGCAACTGGAATCCTACAACAATTATAACCAACGGCCGCTGTATCGCGACGGCGTTTGCTTTTTCTCCGACAGTGGAGTGTTCGGCGCGGATTGCCTTGGGCTCGCGCCGGGCAAAACCAACATCATGTTGTGGGGCGACAGCCTGGCCGCGCATTATTTCTACGGGCTTGGCAAAGTCACCGACCCACAGGCCGTGAATATCCTGCAGGCGACGCAAGCGGCGTGCATGCCGACGCTTAATGCGGCCGCTCAGGGCAAGGTTCCCTGTCGCGATTTTGCGACGCAGATGGAAGCCTTCTTTGCCGATCACAGGCCTGATCGCGTGATCCTCTCCGCCGACTGGCTCGAATATGCCCGCCCACCGCGGTTCGACGGCATGATCGCCGACCTTCGCCAGACCATCGCCAGACTTAACGCCGCCGGCATTGCGGTCGATCTGCTCGGCCCGGCCGTGCAGTTTCGCGCGAGACTGCCGTCGATGCTGATGCGCGCCCGTCTGCGGAACACCGATGCCCATCCGGACGATTTCGTCTTGCCAGATATTTTCGCGCTCGACCGGATGATGAAAGCTGCGCTGCCGCCGCACGAGAAATTCTCCTACATCTCGATCGTTGATGCGGTCTGCCCGGCGCGGCAATGCCCGCTCACGATCGACGGCGGCATTCCCCTGGCGTGGGACCACGCCCATCTCACCGCGGAGGGATCGATGTATGTAATGGACAAAATTGTGCCGTTGCTGGGGATGAAGTAGCTCAACTCATCACTCCCACGATCGCGCCCATCAGGCAGGTGGTCAGCGTGCCCGAGATGATCGATTTCAATCCGAGCGAATTGATCTCGTCGCGGCGTTCCGGCGCCATGGTGCCGAGGCCCCCGATCATGATGCCGAGGCTGCCGAAATTGGCGAAGCCGCACATCGCATAGAGCATGATCAGCCGCGAGCGCGGATCGAGCGCGTCGGGTCCAAGCTTCGAGAGATCGACATAGGCGATCAATTCGTTGAGCACGGTCTTGGTGCCCATCAGGCTGCCCGCGGTGATCGCCTGCGGCCATGGCAGGCCCATCAGCCAGCACACCGGCGCCATGATGGTGCCCAGCATCCGCTGCAGCGAGATATCAGCGCCGCCGATGGCCGGCAACAGCCCGAGGATCGCGTTGGCGAGCGCCACCAGCGCCACCAGCACGATCAGCATCGCCACAATATTGAGCAACAGTTCGAGCCCGGCCGTGGTGCCTTTGACGATCGCGTCCATGGTGGAGGATGCGTGCATGTCGGGATCGATCAACGCGCCGCCGGTGCGCTTGTTCGCGGTTTCCGGCACCATGATCAGGCTGATCAGGATTGCTGCGGGCGCGCCCAGCACCGAGGCGATAACAAAGTGCGCCGCGGCATCCGGGATCAGCGGCGCCAGCAAGGTCGCGTAAAGCACCAGCACGGTGCCGGCGATTCCTGCCATGCCGCCGGTCATCACCAGGAACAATTCGCTACGCGTCAATTGCGACAGATATGGCCGGATGAACAGCGGCGCCTCGACCATGCCGAGAAAGATATTGGCGGCGGTGGACAGCCCGACCGCGCCGCCGACTCCGAGCGTGCGTTCCAGCAGCCACGCCATGCCGCGGACGATCGGCGGCAGCACGCGCCAATAGAACAACAGCGTGGTCAGCACGCTCATGACCAGCACGACCGGCAGCGCCTGGAACGCCAGGATGAAATCCGCGCCGGGCGCCTTGAGATCGAACGGCAGCGCGCCGCCGCCGAGATAGCCGAACACGAACGAAGTCCCGGCGCGTGAAGCCGATGCGATCGCGCTGACGGCATCGTTGATGGCGCCGTACGCATGCGCCACGAAAGGCAATTTGATCAGCGCCACGGCGGTGATCAGGGTGGCGGCGAGACCAATCATTGCCTGCCTCAGCGAGACCGCGCGGCGGTTTTCCCCACACGCCCAGGCGATCGCCAGCAACACCAACACGCCGAACGCCGATTGCAATTGAAGCATGATTCCCCCAAAGCCCGCGCAATTATGAACGACGCGCGATCTTCTGCGCAATGCGTAATCCACCTGTGCAGCTACCGGCGTTGACAACGGCGCAGGCGGCACGGCATCACAGGGGACAAGGCGAGGGTGACGGCGCACGATGGGGAGCAGAGAAACCGGTTGACGATGTCGTCCCCACTGCCTGCGGGTTCCGGCGCGCTGCTCCAGCATAGATCGTTTCTGCTGTTTATGCTGTCGCGCAGTTTCTCGCGTTTCTCCAGCCAGATTGCCTCGGTCGCGGTCGGCTGGCAGATCTACGATCTGACCGGCAGCGCCTTCGCGCTCGGCATGGTCGGACTGGTTCAGTTTCTGCCGACGCTGCTTCTGGTGTTCGTGGCCGGCGATACCGCCGATCGCTACGAGCGCAAGCGCGTCGCGCAGGTCTGTCTGTTCGTCGAAGCGCTGACGGCGCTGTTTCTGGCGTGGGGCGCCTATTCGGGTTCGCTCACGGTGGTGCAAATCTTCATCGCGATGGCGGTGCTAGGCACCGCCGGGGCGTTCGAAAGCCCGACCATCGCCGCGATGCTGCCGCTGATCGCGCCCGAAGGCTCGTTGCAGCGCGCAACCGCGATCTCGAGCGGCGCGGCGCAGCTCGCGACCATCACCGGTCCCGCGCTCGGCGGCTTGGCCTACGCCATTGCGCCAAGTGTGCCCTACGCCATCATGGGCGTGTTCTGGCTGTTTGGCATGGTGGCGATGGGCGCGATCGAGACCAGGAAACCGCCGGTGGTGCGGGACGCGACGACGCCGGCGGACCTGTTTGCCGGGGTCAGGTTTGTGCGCAACAACCCGTCCATCCTGGGCACGATCTCGCTCGACCTGTTCGCGGTGCTGCTCGGCGGCGCGACGGCGCTGCTTCCGATCTATGCGCGCGATATCCTGCAGACCGGCCCGCTCGGCCTCGGCATTTTGCGCGCGGCGCCGGCGGTCGGCGCGCTGCTGATGACCGCGGTGCTGGCGCGCTACACCATCAACCGCCATGTCGGCATGCGGATGTTTCAATCCGTCATCGTGTTCGGTGTCGCGACCGTGGTGTTCGCGGTGTCGCAGTGGATGTGGCTCTCGGTTCTGGCGCTGGCGATCTTGGGCGCGGCCGATACGGTCAGCGTGGTCATTCGTTTTTCGCTGGTGCAACTTTCGACGCCGGACGAGATGCGCGGCCGGGTCGGGGCGGTGAATTTCCTGTTCATCAACGCCTCCAACCAGCTCGGCCAGTTCGAAAGCGGCGTCACCGCCGCTTTGTTCGGTGCGATGCCCGCCGCCGCGCTCGGCGGCATCGGCACAGTCGCGATCGCGCTGTTGTGGATGAAGCTGTTCCCGGCGCTGCGCGATGTGCAGCGGCTGGAGTAGGGGGTAAGTTCCGTCATTGCGAGGAGCGTAGCGACGAAGCAATCCACACTTCCTTGTTGCACGATGGATTGCTTCGCTGCGCTCGCAATGACGTTGATAAATCAGCCCCGTCCAACGAACGGCATCTTGCTGGCCATGACCGTCATGAACAGCACGTTGGCGTCGAGCGGCAGGCCGGCCATGTAGGCGACGGCGTCACCGACCGCCTTTGAGTCCATCCGCGGCTCCGGAATCTTGCGGCCATCGGGCTGCAACACGCCTTCGACCATGCGATCGGTCATCGGCGTTGCGGCATTGCCGATGTCGATCTGCCCCACCGCGATGTCGTAACCACGGCCATCGAGATTGGTCGCCTTGGTCAGACCCGTGATCGCGTGCTTGGTGGACGTATAGGCCGAGGAATACGGACGCGGCGCATGCGCGGAGATCGAGCCGTTGTTGATGATGCGGCCGCCGCGCGGGGTCTGGTCCTTCATGATGCGGAACGCGTGCTGGGTGCAGAGGAACGGCCCGGTGAGGTTGGTCGCGACCACCGCCTGCCACTGTGCGAGGCTCAGATCCTCGAAATTCACCGGCGGCGCGCCCATGCCGGCATTGTTGAACAGCACGTCGAGCCGGCCATAGGTGTCCATCACCTTGGCGAACAACGCCGCGATCGATCCAGGATCGGTCATGTCGGAGGGCACCGGGAGGCTCTTGCCGGCGGGGCCGAGCTTGGCGGTCTCTTCCAGTTTGTCCAGCCGCCGCCCGGCCAATACGACCGTGAAGCCGGCATTCATCAGCGCCAGCGATGCCGCGCGTCCTACGCCGGTGCCGGCGCCGGTAACCACCGCGATCTTGTTCTTTGCTTCGGTCATGTGCTTCCTGCCTTTTTCAAGTTTTTGGTGTTTTAAGTTTTTGCTGTTTCGGTCTTGTAGGGCGGTCGTGGAATATTCTGATGCGCCGCCCGCAGCGCCGCCGACCAGCGCGAGCGCAGGTCGTGAAAATACGGCTCGCCGGCTTCGATGCGGTGATTGAGATCGGCGTCGCAAACGTCTGATCGTACCACCAGCACATCGATCGGCAGGCCGACGCCGAGATTGGAGCGCATTGTCGAATCCATCGAGATCAGGCTGGTCTTGAGCGCTTCATAGAGTTCGACATCGTAATGCATCGCACGGTCGAGCACCGGCTTGCCGTATTTGTGCTCGCCGATCTGCAGATAGGGCGTGTCGGTGGTGCATTCGATGAAATTGCCGGCCGGGTAGACCATGAACAGCCGCATCCGCGAGCCCTTGATCTGGCCCCCAAACAGAAACGACACGTCGAAATTGATGTCCTCGGACTGCAGCGCGGTGCCTTCGGTGGCGTGGACCGCGCGGATCGCCTTGCCGATGCGCTGCGCCGCCTGGAACATGGTAGGCGCGTTCAGCAGCGTCTCAACGTCGCCAGTGTGGGGATCTTCCAGCCCCTCGGTGAGCGTCGACAGCACCGACTGGCTGATCGCCAGATTGCCGGCGCTCGCAATCGCCATGACGCGCTCGCCGGGCTTTGAGAAGATATGCAGTTTGCGAAAGGTCGAGACATTGTCGAGGCCGGCATTGGTGCGGGTATCCGCAATCATGACCAGCCCGTCCCGCACCAGCACTCCGCAGCAATAGGTCATTCCCGGTCCCTGAATTCTTTGCGATCATCAGCGTGAAACTAGTAGCCAATTTAAGGGGAGGCGTCCAACCCGATTCAGGCACCCGCCTTCGCGGGTGATGACGATTGGGGGAGGCGCCGTCATTCCGGGATGGTCCGAAGGACCAGACCCGGAATCTCGAGATTCCGGGTTCGATGCTCCGCATCGCCCCGGAATGACGACAGACGTGCGTCCGCGATCTCGCGGCGCATTTCTCCCGAGTTATGATCAAAAATTTCCGCCCTCTCTTCAGAGGGCGCAGGGAATGCCGGGCGCCCGATGCGCCCGCTGCCGCGTGTGCGAAGGTCAAAAGCAAAAAAGCACACGCGTTAGTCAGGTCACACCGGAATCGCCCGGCATTCCCCACGCAATGGTTTTAACGATTTCCTTCGCGCTCTCCCCGGTGACCGGGCTCTTTTGCCACCGTCGCCCCTGAGAAGCTTGCTTCTCAAGAACTTGACACCAGCGTCGGGGTGTCAGGACCACACGACTTCGCCGTCCGCTTCACGCACCGTTCGTTATCGGCGCTTCCGCGTCCACCGCATCCCATCCCGCGTCCGTGACGATCGCGAACCGCCCCTCATGTGGGACGGGATGGCTGCGAGTATACCAATGATTTGCAATTTCGGAAAATCAGAATATTTTTGAGCGAGGGGCTGGACTTTGATTTACGAGGCGTGTGGTTGATTTGCCCGTCGGGTAAATCAGACTGTCATCATCGGGCTTGACCCGGCAATCCATCTTCTTCGAAAAAGTTGCTGCGAAGATAGATGGATTGCCGGGTCAAGCCCGGCAATGACGAGTTCTCATAGGCATGGCAATAATGTGATAGCCGCTCATCGAGCGCAGCGCGCCACACGCCGCTACCGACGTAATTTGCTGTCACGACGAGTTGTGCCCCCGATCTTCTCTGGAATTTTTCTAACGTGCTTCAAAGCGCGGCTTGTTGATTTGCATCGATCGCGCGCGATGCCATTTAGGCGCCATGGGAATTCTCACCGACGATCCGGATTGGGCGCCTGACCTTTACGAGGCGCGGGTGCTGGCCATGGCGTTTCTGCGCCGCTATGGCCGCGCGCAACTTGTCGGCGCACCATGGCAATGCTGGGAGGCCGATAAAGACGGCTTGGTCGTCACGCTTTATGCAAAGCGCAGCCCAATCCTGCTGACCATCGACGCGCCTGACGAATCGACGGAATTGTTTGGACGAGTTGTGACCCTCGAATATGACAGATCCAATGCATGGCGGATCACGGTCGATGTCTATCACCCCGGCCACTGGCAACAGCGGTTGAAGAAACTGGTGCATCCACGTCCCTGGATGGAACGCTGGCGTGCGCTCATTACTTTCACCGGAAAATTGCCGCAGCGTCCGCCGCCGTCAGCTCGCATCTGGTATCGCGGAGCGGACCGGCGAAGCTGACGATGTGCGACCGCAGGTTGTGCGATGTCCCGTTCTGGTTAAAAAACGGCCGGACCCACGCTTTCGTGGCCGGTTTGGGCATCCCCAAACAAGCCCGTTTACCTTCCAAACAGGTAAAAACACCCATCGTCGGGCTGGCCCCGCCGGTCCGAAAGGAGTAAAAGGGCTTTAACTACCTTGGGGTTTGGACGGTAGAATCGGGGTTTTCCGGACGGAAGCAGGGGCGGACATCGCCGCTGTCTCGATTATGCCTCACTTTTAGCCCCATAATTACAGACTGCCTGACGAATCCCGGGGGATTGGTCGTACGTTTGGTCAGGTGTTATTGGGGACTTGATGGCTTTCGACGCAGCGACAGCTGTTAGGAGGGTGCCGCGCCGCCGCAGGGGCTGGTTCGCGAGTACGGCCCTTGGCCTGTTCTCCGTCACCGTGTCGCTGGCCGCCGCAGCCTGGGTTACCAATTCCGATCTGTTCGCGTTCGCTTCGGCCGCGCTGCCTGGAAATGCTGAACGTACCGGGTCCTTTGCCTCGTTCGAGGATCGCTTTTTTCCGCAGTCGATGACGCCACCGCCCGCCGTTCGCGCGCAATTGCAGCCACTCGACCGCTCGACCGTAGCCGCATTGCAAATGAAGTTTCGCGGGCAGGACGGAATGGGTCCGCAGCAGATGCCGCAGGATTTCCGCCTTGGGGTGACCGACAGCAAGGTCGATGAGACCAGACCCGCGGCCTCTACCTCCACCGGTGTGCCATTGCCGCGCTCGCGTCCGGCGGCGGCAGACATGCTTGCCACGGCAGGTCCCGCGCCGGGACAAGCGCTGGCTTTGGCACAGACCGACAGCCCGGCGCGCCCGGCCGAACGTTCGCTGACGCAGAAACTATCCGACTTCGGGCGGGTCACGCTGGCTTCGCTGACCCCCGAAGGGTTGTTTCGCCGCAAGGGACCGGATCTCGCGGCACTCGGCTATGACGGCGTGACGGCGGTTTATGACATCACGGCGCATGCCGTCTACATGCCGAATGGCACCGTCCTCGAGGCGCATTCGGGAATGGGCAGCATGCGGGACGATCTCGACCATGTGAATGTGCCGATGACCGGCGCGACGCCGCCAGCCGAATATGAGTTGAAGCCGCGCGAACGGATGTTTCACGGCGTTGCGGCGTTGCGCATGACGCCGGTCGAGGGCAACGACATCTTTGGTCGTTCGGGCCTGCTGGTGCACAGCTACATGCTCGGCGTCAACGGCGATTCAAATGGCTGCGTATCGATCAAGGACTACGACCGCTTCCTCAAGGCTTACAATGACGGCGAGGTCAATCGCCTGGTCGTGATCCCGAGCCTGAGCGGCACGACAATGGCCACGCAACGCGCGTCCCAGCCGTCCTGAACGATTTGTACTTCAACGTTGTTGCCATCCTTCGAGACGCATCGCTTCGCGATGCTCCTCAGGATGAGGTCTGAACCGGGATCAGGTCTCGGTCCCTCATGGTGAGGAGCGCGTCTTCGCGCGTCTCGAACCATGAGGCCACCGGAACGGTGCCAATGAGTCCATCGAAGCGGAAAGCGCTCTAGCTTATCTCAATCCGGTTTTGCAGGCGCCTGGGCCGGCGCTCGCGGTTTACGCGGTTTTTTGGCGCCCGTTCGCGGCGGGCCGCCCTGTGGTACATCGACCGAGACCAGATAATCCGCGAGTTCCGAGGCGGTGTTCGAGCTGGTCGAGTAATGCTCCTTCAGGAACATCATCAGCGTGAGACGGTAGCGCCCCTTGGCGAGGCCGCGTGGGCTGCGATGGCACGCCGAGCAGGTATCGGTAAACAGCCGCGGCGCCGTTTTGCCCAGATCGAGATTCTGGGCCTGAGCGGCGGTGGTATCGAGGAGAGGGAAGGTCAGCGCAACCGCCGCGCCAAGGACGAGCCAACCGCGCCGCAGCGTTGGCTGCGACCTGAATCCCGATGAGTGCTGCACGCTGTCGCCCTTCGCCGCTTGAGAACCGCCCCGACTCGTCGGTCAGTTGACGTTTCTATCTTACCTTTGGATCAAAGAACGTCAAAACGGCGGCGTTGTTTCATGACAGCTACGATTGCGATTGGCTCTGTGATTGTCCGGGCCGGCCGACCTGATCGACCTTGACCGCGACCGTCAGCGTTTCCATGCCGCCGCCATAACGCGTGCCGCGGACCGGGGCGGCGCCGAGATAATCGAGGCCGATCGCGATGCGGGCATGGGCGTCGGTGGTGCAGATCGCGTTGGCGGGATCGAAGCCGACCCAGCCCAGATCCGGCACGAAGGCTTCGGCCCAGGCGTGGCCGGCCTGCTGATGGACCATGCCGTCGGCGCGGTAGAAATGCCCGGAGACGAAGCGCGCGGGCACGCCGCCGGAGCGCGCGCAGGCGATGAAGATATGCGCGTAGTCCTGGCACACGCCACGCTTGAGGCCGAAGGCTTCGACCGCCGAGGTGCCGCTGTTGGTGGGATCTTCGTCGAAGGTCATGTGCTCGTTGATCTGCATCATCAGCGCGTGCAGAAAACCCAGCACGTCGTTTTCGGATTCCGAGCGCAGCTCGCGCGCAAAGGCCGCCATCGCCGGATTGACTTCGGTCAGCGGCGTCGAGCGCAGGAAAAAGCTCGGCGGGAACTGTTCGTCGGTGCCCTTGAGCACGCCGCCGGTATCGTGGGTTTCGATCAGGCCCTCGACATGGATGGTGAGATCGGCGAGCGGTCCAAAGGTCAGCACATGCGTGACATTGCCGAAGGCATCGCGATGCACATCGAGCCGGGAATCGGTCGAGACATCGATCTGCCATTCGGCGACATACTGCCCGTCATGGCTGCACGGCGTCATCCGCAGGATTTGAATGACGCCGGTGGCGGGCGGTTCGTAGCGATAGGTCGTGGAATGGGCAATTCGCAGGCGCATGACGGGTACCGGAACGGAGCTGAAGTTCAAGCGTCATTGCGAGGAGCGAAGCGACGAAGCAATCCATCGTGCAACGAGGACAAGAGTGGATTGCTTCGCTGCGCTCGCAATGACGTTGTTGGTGTTGGCGTCATGGCCGAGACGACCGGCCATGACGGCCTGTGGTGTTCAACTCTAATCTATCAGATCAGATATTGCTTGGTGATGATTTCGCCAAGCCTAGCATTGTCAGCGATGAACTCCTGGATGAATTCATGCACGCCGTGCTGGAAGATGTCGTCCATATGGCTGTGTTCGAGGCGGTTGCGCACGCCGCGGGCGTGGCGCTGCGAGGCGCCCTGGCGGCCATAGGCGACGCCGATCTGGTCGAGGTTGCGGACCAGGTTGCCGTAGCAGCTCGCCAGCGAACGGGGCAGGGAATCGTTGAGGATCAGCAGATCCGCGATCAGCCAGGGTTTCAGGGTCTCGCGATAGACCCAGTGATAGGCGGTCAGCGCCGATACCGAGCGCAGGATCGAGGTCCATTGATAATAATCCAGCGGGCCGCCGACATGTTCTTCCTCGGGCAGCAGCACGTGATATTTGACGTCGAGGATGCGGGCGGTGTTGTCGGCGCGTTCCAGATGCAGCCCTAATCGCGAAAACCAGTAGGCGTCGTTGCGCAGCATAGTCCGGTAGGCCGAGCCGTCGAAACGGAGCGACGTCTCCTGCACGAAACGCAAAAACTTGGTCAGCTCCTCGCGGGTCTTGGTTCCCTTGCCCCAGACTTCCTGCAGGTCGATCCAGGCCGAGTTGATGGTGTCCCACATCTCGCTCGTCAGCGCGGTTCGCACCGAGCGCGAGTTGAGCCGCGCGTTCTCGATGCAATTGCGGATCGAGGAGGGGTTGTCTGGCGAGAACGACAAATAATCGACGACGTTGTGTTCGTTGGCTTCCTTGTGGACCTCGTAGAAACTGGCGCTGACGCCGGCGGTCAACAGCGCCGAATCCCATTCATTGGTCTTGCCGATATAGGCGTTGGGCAGGGCTGTGACGCGCAGCGTCGCATCGATGGTGCGCGCGAGATATTCCGCGCGTTCGACGTAGCGGGCGAGCCAGTACAGGTTTTCAGCGGTGCGCGACAGCATGCGTAATGATTGCTCTCTTGAGGCCTGATTTATTCATCCAGTATCCAGGTGTCTTTGGTGCCGCCGCCCTGGCTCGAATTGACCACCAGCGAGCCTTCCTTCAGCGCCACGCGCGTCAGCCCGCCCGGGATGATCGTGACATGGTTGCTGCCGGTCAGCACGAATGGCCTGAGGTCAACATGGCGCGGCGCGAGGCCGGACTCGGTGCAGGTGGGGCAGGTCGACAGCGCCAGCGTCGGCTGGGCGATAAAACCCTCGGGCTCGCGCTTGAGCTTGTCGCGGAACGCTTCGATGGTGGCTTTGGTGGCCGCCGGGCCGATCAGCATGCCGTAACCGCCGGAGCCGTGAACTTCCTTGACCACGAGTTCGCTGAGATTATCGAGCACGTAAGCGAGATCCTTGGGCTCGCGGCAGCGCCAGGTCGGGACGTTCTTGAGGATCGGTTCTTCACCCAGATAGAATTTCACGATGTCGGGCATGTAGGAGTACACGGCCTTGTCGTCGGCGATCCCGGTACCCACCGCATTGGCCAGCGTGATATTGCCGGCCGCATAGGCCGACATCAGGCCGGGCACGCCAAGCGCCGAATCCGGCCGGAAGGTGAGGGGATCGAGGAAGTCGTCGTCGACCCGGCGGTAGATCACGTCGACGCGTTTGAGGCCCTCGGTGGTGCGCATGAACACTTCGTCGTTCTTGACGATGAGGTCGCGGCCCTCGACCAGTTCGATGCCGAGCTTGTCGGCCAGGAATGAATGTTCGTAATAGGCGGAATTGTAGACCCCGGGCGTCATCAGCGCGACCGTAGGCTCCGCCGAGGCGCTGAGCGGCGCCACCGACCGCAGCGCCGAGAGCAGCTCGTCCGGGTACTTTTCCACAGGCGCGACGCGGTGGCGGGCGAACAGGTCCGGAAACAGCCGCATCATGATTTCGCGGTTTTCCAGCATGTAGGACACGCCGGAGGGCGTGCGCGCATTGTCTTCCAGCACGTAGAAGTTTTCCGCATCGACCCGGACGATGTCGATGCCGGCGATGTGGACGTAGACGTCGTGTGGGACGTCCTGGCCGTTCATCTCGGGCCGGAACACCGGGTTCTGGAAGATCAGATCGTCGGGAATGATGTTGGCGCGCAAGATATCGCGGCCGTGATAGATGTCGCGCAGGAACATGTTGAGCGCGCGGACCCGTTGTTTGAGGCCCTTTTCGAGAATGCCCCATTCCTTCGCCGACATGATCCGCGGGATCACGTCGAAGGGGATCAGCCGCTCCTGGGCCTCGGCGTCGCCATAGACGGCGAAAGTGATGCCGATCCGGCGGAACAGCAATTCCGCTTCCTGGCGGCGATACTCCAGGGCGTCCGGCGGCGTCTCCTTGAGCCAGCGGGAGAGTTCAAGGTAGGCCGAGCGGAGTTCGCCGTTGGGCCCATTCATTTCATCGAACGCGACTGCCATATATCCTGACTGCTTTTCGAGGCCATGCAGGACAGTGCATGACTTAAAGGGACGGTAGCAAGGGCCGGGCCAGCGCGATATGCATTGGCGCAAGACCCATTTAGTAGGGATGATCGGGATGTTGCCCGAAAAACCGGCTGGCGGGTGCTTATTTCGGTGGCAAGGCGCTGTTGTGCCTCTGGCACCGAATGTACCAGGGGCAAGTCCAACCTGGCCAAAGCGTGGTGCGTCGCAAGACGAGGAGAGGTTATGAGCGAGATCATTACGGCGGGTATTCTGGTGATCGGCGATGAGATCCTGTCCGGCCGGACCAAAGACAAGAACATCGGCTTTATCGCGGAATACCTGACCAATATCGGGATCGACCTCAAGGAAGTCCGGGTCGTGGCTGACGAGGAGCCCGAGATCATCGCGGCGCTGGACGCGCTGCGGCACCGCTACACCTATGTCTTCACCACCGGCGGCATCGGGCCGACCCATGACGACATCACCGCCGACAGCATCGCGAAAGCGTTCGGCGTCGGCATCGATCATCACCCCGAAGTGGTGGCTCGGTTTGCCGAACGGTTCTCGGGCCCGGGCGAGCTGAACGAGGCGCGGCTGCGGATGGCGCGAATTCCCGACGGCGCCGAGCTGATCCAGAGCGCGACCATCCTCGCGCCCGGTTTCAAGATCGGCAATGTCATCGTGATGGCCGGGGTGCCCTCGATCATGCAGGCGATGATGGACATCGTCTCGCCGAAACTGAAATCCGGCGTGCGGATGCTGTCGGAGACGGTGCGCGCCAATGCGCGGGAAGGCGATATCGGCGGTCCGCTTCGGATTATCGCCAACGCCCATCCCGACACCATCATCGGCAGCTATCCGTTTCAGGACGAAGACAAGAAGCCCAACACCAACCTCGTGGTGCGTTCGCGCGACCCCGAGAAGCTCGCAGCCGCAATGGCCGCGGTGAAGGAGATGTTAAAGCAGTTGCACGGTGGAGCATAGAAGATGTCTTCCGAAGTGGCGCAGACACACTTGGTTATAGGCATCGTTTTTGCCGTTCCTTTGGCGTGTCTGTGCCTGTTCGGTCTCTATCTGCAATGGCAGGGTCGCCAAATTTATAACCGCATCGGTGACTACTCCATCGGGTTAGTCACGTTCTACTGCCAGCTTGATTATCCTGGTCAGAATTTTCCGAGGCTAAACGTGCTTGAGGCCAAGATCGCGGCTCAGCCGGCCGACCTGCAGGCAAATGTTCAAGTCTACCGCCGCCGCTCAAGCCGTTTTCGCTGGGCGCTACTCTCCTATTTCGGGCTCCTCGCTGGTCTGGGTTTGGTATCTTTACTTGCTCGCAAATTAAACGCGTGAGAGGCAGCCGCGTGGACAAGAATTCGTTTTTCTGGAAGATCGTCGAGGGCAGCGCGCCGCCGCCGCCTTGCGCGAAGACACTTGGCCTCAGCTTTGTCGAGATCGACGGCGAGCGCGGCACCATCGAAACCAAATTCGAAGCGGTCGAGATGTTTCTTAATCCGGCGGGCAATGTGCAGGGCGGGTTTCTCGCAGCCATGCTCGACGACACCATGGGCACCGCGTTGTCATCAACGCTCGACGGCGGCCAGTTCGCGCCGACGGTTAATCTCAACGTGCAATTTCACCGGCCGGCACGGCTGGGCTCTATCAAGGGTCTCGGCCGTGTGGTGATGCGCGGCCGCGAGATGTGTCACGGCAGCGCCGAACTGTGGCAAAGCGACAAGGTGGTCGCGACCGCCACCGGCACATTCGTCATTCGAAAAATCTAGAGGGGATAATCATGGCAGAAAATCCGGAACTCAGTGCGCAGGAGCGGGCAGGCAAAGCCTTCCCCGTGTCGTGGGACCAGTTTCACCGGGACTGCCGGGCGCTGACCTGGCGGCTCAATGAAGTCGGTCCGTTTCATGCAGTCATTGCGATCACCCGCGGCGGGCTGGTGCCCGCGGCGATCGTGGCGCGCGAACTCGGCGTGCGCATCATCGATACCGTCTGCATCGCGAGCTACGACCATACCAAGCAGGGCGAGTTGCAGGTGCTGAAAGGCATTTCGGCGGACACTGCGAAACTCGGCGGTGGTACCGGCAAGGGATTGCTGATCGTCGACGATCTCGTCGATACCGGCAAGACCGGCCGCCTGGTGCGCGACATGATGCCGGATGCGCATTTTGCCACGGTGTATGCCAAGCCCAAGGGACGCCCGCTGGTGGATACGTTCATCACCGAAGTGTCGCAGGATACCTGGATTTTCTTTCCCTGGGACACCGCGCTCTCGTTCCAGCCCCCAATTCGCGACGGCGCGGCGTGATGGGGCTGCCGTCATTCCGGGGCGATGCACAGTGACTTCTTCGTCATTGCGAGGAGCGAAGCGACGAAGCAATCCATTCTTTCTTTGCGCTGTGCAAATGGATTGCTTCGCTTCGCTCGCAATGACGACTACCTCTTAACAACGGGGCTCCGAATGCCCCTGCAAAACCGCGTCACGCCGTCAGGCGACATCATCGCAACGCCACATCGTGGATTATTCACCGGCAATCGCGGCATCATCCACGATCCCGTCACCAAAACCCTGACACGGCGCTGGGCCGGCAAGGCCTGGCTCACCTGTGTGTGCGAATTTCGCGGCCGGCGGCGCGAGGTGATGGGCGGGCGAAGCTGGACCGAATTGTTTTTCCTCGATGAAGCCACCGCGTTCGCGGCCGGGCACCGCCCATGCTTCTTCTGCCGCCGTGACGACGCCAACCGGTTTTGCGCGGCGTGGGATGCGGGCAATGGCACCACGAAGGTGCTGGCGCGCGATATCGATCCGGTGCTGCATCATGAGCGGCTTGATGGCCGCGAAAAGCGGCTGCATCCGCTGCCGGTGCGATGGGAGCAATTGCCCGATGGCGCGATGCTGCAGGCGGGGGCGGAGAGTTTTCTGATCGTCGGCGGCCGGGCGCTAACGTGGTCGCCGGCTGGTTATCGCAAGGCGCTGAGCGAGATCAGGGATGCGATGCTGTTGACACCGCCGTCGACGGTGAGGGCGTTCGTGGCTGGTTACAGACCGGCGCTGCATCCGAGCGCTCGGTCGATTAAAGATTAGATGCCGTCATTCCGGGATGGTCCGAAGGACCAGACCCGGAATCTCGAGATTCCGGGCTCACTTGCTTACGCAAGTGCCCCGGAATGACGAATGTAGATCCTCACCCCAACTTCTGCCGCGCCAGCTTCGCACCAGCCCCCAGCGCCATCAGCTTCGCCTCCGCGATATCGCGGCGCATCGGGGCCATGCCGCAATTGGTGGTCGCGACGATGTTGCTCTTGGGCACGAATTTCGAGACGGCTTCGATCACCTTGACGACATCCTCGGCGGTCTCGACGGTGTCGCTGGCGACGTCGATCACGCCGGCCTGCACGATCTTGCCGGTCAATAGACCCAGCAGTTCCAATGGCACCCGCGAATTGCGGCATTCGATCGCGACTTGCTGGATCGGGCTCTTGGCGATTGCCGGAAAGATATCTTCATACTGGCGCCACTCGTTGCCCAGCGTTTCCTTCCAGTCGGTGTTGGCCTTGATGCCATAGCCGTAACAGATGTGCACGGCGGTGGTGCAGGTCAGTCCCTGCGCGGCGCGCTCCAGCGCCTTGATGCCCCAGTCAGAGACTTCGTCCATGTAGACGTTGAAGGCGGGTTCGTCGAACTGGATCACGTCGACACCGTCGGCCTGCAAGGCTCGCGCTTCCTCGTTGAGCAGTTCGGCAAAAGCGAACGCCATCTTGACGCGGTCGCCGTAATATTGATCGGCGATGGTGTCGATGATGGTCATCGGGCCGGGCAGGGTGAATTTCAGCTTGTGCGTGGTGTGGCCGCGCGCGACGCGGGCCTCGTCGGCATGAACGCGGCCCTTCAGTTTGAGCGGCGCCACCACCTGCGGCACCATCGCCTTGTAGCGGTCGTTGCGGATTCCCATCTCGACCTTGTGGGCGAAATCGATGCCCTCGACCTTTTCCAGAAAGCCATGGACGAAATGCTGGCGGGCCTGTTCGCCCTCGGTGACGATATCGACGCCGGCATCTTCCTGAAGTTTTATCGCCAGCATGGTGGCGTCGCGCTTGGCGCGCGCCAGCTCGTCGCCTTTGGATTTCCAGGGCGCCCACAGCGTATTGGGCTCGGCCAGCCATTCCGGCTTCGGCAGCGAGCCGGCGATCGTGGTTGGAAACAGCATCTTGCGCGTATCCTCGGTTTTCCAGTTGTTTGGCGGTCTATCTGCCACGTTCCGGATGTGTCGTATACGGCATTTAGGCGGGGTGGAAGGCAACGAAAGCAGGGGGTAGGATTGGTGCGATACTGGAATAATTCTATCCCTCATGGTGAGGAGGCGCACTTGCGCCGTCTCGAACCATGAGTTCGCTCCGCTGCCCATCCTTCGAGACGCGCGCGAGAGCGCGCTCCTCATGATGAGGACCGTGGTAAAAGTTAAAACAACAGGGGAAACGCCATGATCGAATTCTTCTTCGACTGTTCCAGTCCGTGGACTTATCTGGCGTTCCACAACATCGAGCCGCTGGCCAGGGAATTCGGCGCCGAGATTTCATGGCGGCCGATTTTGGTTGGCGGCATCTTCAATTCGGTCAATCCCAGCGTCTATGCCTCTCGGGAAACACCCGTGCCGCTGAAGGCGCGCTACATGAAAAAGGACCTTGCCGACTGGGCGCGCTCGGCGGGTCTCGCGATCAAGATGCCGCCGACGGTGTTTCCCGTGAACAGCGTGAAAGCGATGCGCGGCTGCATCTATCTCGGCCCGGAGATGCTGCCGTTCGCACGCGCGGTCTTCGAAGCCTATTGGGGCGACGATGAGGACATTTCAAAGGACGAGGTGCTGACGGACATTTGCGAGGGTATCGGCATCGATCCCACGCAGTTCTTTGCCGCGATTAACAGCCAGTCCATCAAGGACCAGCTCAAGGCCAACACCGACGAAGTGATAGCGCGCGGCGGGTTCGGATCGCCGACGATCTTCCTCGACAAGACCGACATGTATTTCGGCAATGACCGGCTGCCGCTGATCCGCGAAGCGCTGCAACGGCGCAGAGCGAGCGCGGCCTGATGCCGGGATCATTGTAATGCAGTCCGTAAGGTAGGCAAAGGCGCGCTTGCGCCGTGCCCACCATCTACGTCGGATGCACTGTGGTGGGCACGCGGAGCCTGTCATCGGGCGCGCATTCGCGCGACCCGTTGGCTTTGCCCACCCTACGCTGCTCGCTATTTTTTAAGGCGCCCCGGAATGACGGCGGAAATTACTTCCCCGGCGCCACTGGCCAGGGCCTTTGCGCACCGCGCAAACTCTCGAACGCCTTGGCCATGCCGAGCACGCCGATGTCGTCGAAGCGGCGGCCGACGATCTGGACGCCGATCGGAAAACCCTTGCCGTCATAGCCGCCGTTAATCGTTACAGCCGGATTTTCCGCCATGTTCCACGGCACGGTATAGGCAATGTGTTCAAATGGCCGGTCGGGATCGTTCAGCGGCGAGGCGAATTCGGCAGGGAAATTCACCACCGGCGAGACCGGCGAGATCACGTAATCGATCTCGCCGAACAGCTTTCCGGCCGCAGCGCGGATCGCCAGCGTGGCGTTAAAACCCCGGATCGCCTCGACGCCGGAAAGCTTCGCGCCGGCCTCCGCCCAGTTGACGATATAGGGCAGCGCCTTGGCGCGCTTGTCAGGCGACAGCTTCGACAGATCGTCCCACAGCCGCACGCGCCAGAAATGGTCGAGGCCGTCGAGCATTTCGCGGGTCAGCACGCCATCGATTTCCGTCACCACCGCGCCGGCAGACTCGAAGGCTTTGGCGGCTCTCACCGCGACGTTGCGCACGTCTTTCTCCAGCGGCTGACCGACGCCGAGATCGAGCATCAGGCCGAGGCGCAGTTTGCGAGGGGACTTTTCCAGCGCCTTCCAGTTGATGCTGTCGGGCGGCAGGCTCATGCCGTCGCGGCGATCGGGGCGCGACAACACGCTCATCATCAGCGCGGCGTCGTCGACGGTGCGGGTCATCGGTCCGGCGACGCGGCCGACATAGGGCGGATCGATCGGAACGCGCCCCAGACTTGGTTTCAACGCCACCAAGCCGCACCAGCAGGCCGGCAGCCGTACCGAGCCGCCGATATCAGTGCCCAGATGCAGCGGACCATAGCCCGCTGCCCCCGCCGCCGCCGCGCCGGCGCTGGAGCCGCCGGGGTTCTTGCTGAGATCCCAGGGATTACGGGTGAGGGGATGGAAGCTGGAGAGGCCCGACGACAGCATGCCGTAATCCGGCATCGTGGTCTTGGAGAAGATCACCGCGCCCGCTTCGCGCAAGCGCGCGGCCGGCGGTGAATCCGCGGGGGCCGGCACGAGATCGGTGGTCGCGGCACCGAGCGGCACCGGCGTGCCTTTGGTGGCGATGTTGTCCTTGATGGTGACGGGAACGCCGTCGAGCGGGCCCATCGGCTCGTCCTTGTGCCAGCGCTCGGTCGAAGCCTTGGCGGTCAAGCGCGCGCCATCCGGGTCGAACGCGTACAGCGCCTTGATATGTGGTTCCCACACCGCGATATGCGCCAGCACATCCTCCAGAACTTCGGAGGGCGAGAACTGCCGGGCGCGAAAGCCCGCGACGAGATCGACGGCGCTGAGATCGTGCAGCGCGGAGACGCTGTCCTGCGATGATGATTTATCCATGAACTTGTCCTTGAAATTATCCTTGGGCGGCCACCGGTAAACGGGTTTCAATGATGCGCGCGAATACGCTGGCGCCAATGGGCAGGATCTTGTCGTCGAGTATGTAGCCGGGATTATGAATCGGCACCGTACCGTCATGGCCGACCCAGAAATAGGCGCCGGGCGTGGCCTGCAGCATGTCGGAGAAATCCTCGCTGCCCATCTTCGGTTTCGGCAGGGTGAAGACCTTGGCGGGATCGACCACCGTGCGGGCGACTTCGGCGACCACATCGGAATGTTCCTGCTGGCTCACCAGCACGCTGAACGTGTCGCGGATATCGGCGGTGATCTCGACACCGAAGGCGCCGGCAATTCCGGCGCAGATCGCGCGCATTCGCTCGCGGATCAGCGCGCGGACCTCATCGGAAAACGCGCGGACCGTGCCGGCCAGTTTCGCCTCACCGGGGATAACATTATAGGCCGAACCGGCGTGAATCTGCGTGATCGACAGCACCGCCGATTGCAGCGGATCGACGTTGCGGCTGACGATGGTCTGCAGCGCCTGGCCGAGCGCCATCGCGATCACGACCGTATCCTTGGAGCGATCCGGCCTCGCGGCATGCGCGCCGTAACCGTGGATGGTGATGTCGAAGAAATCGGCGCCGGCCATCGCGGGGCCGGGCAGGATCGCGATCTCGCCATGATTCATCTCGGTCGAGTTATGCAGTCCGTAGATCTCGTCGCAGGGAAATTTCTGGAACAGGCCGTCCTTGATCATCGCGCGGGCGCCGCCAAGGCCTTCCTCGGCCGGCTGAAAGATGAAGTGCACGGTGCCGTCGAAATTGCGGGTCTCGGCGAGGTAACGCGCGGTGCCGAGCAGCATGGTGGTATGACCGTCATGGCCGCAGCCATGGAAGCGGCCGGGAATGGTCGAGCGCCATGTCAGATTGGTGTTCTCTTCCATCGGCAGCGCATCCATATCGGCACGCAGCCCGATGCGCTTGCCGCCATTGCCTTTGCCCTTGAGCACGCCGACCACGCCGGTGACGCCAAGCCCGCGATGAACTTCAATGCCCCATTGCGTGAGCTTGTCGGCGACGATGCCGGAGGTGCGGACTTCCTCAAAGCCGATCTCGGGATGGGCGTGCAAGTCCCGGCGGATCGCGGTGAGTTCGTCGGCAAATTCGTCGATACGGTCGATATTGGGCATGTCTGTTATCCGATGGCTGGAGAAGGAGCAGGCGAGTGTGATTTGGTTGTGGCAACAAAGGCCGGACCATTTGGCTTGGTGCGAATACCCGGACGCAATCGCGTCCATGGCAACGCGGAGGAGTCGGCCGGCATCGCGCCGGGCGCGGCGCAGATGATCAGTCTTTCGGCGATAGGCCCAAAGTCGGCGCGGAAATGCACCGAGCTCTTGTTGACCAGAATGGATTGCTCCGTCGGCTCGATGCCGACATAGCGATACATCGCCTGGTCGGCGAGCTGCGCCTTGTGCGAAGCCACGACCACGCTGATATCGCCGATCCGCAGGCAGGCCGACGGCCCCATGTCCATGTCACGGCCGCCATAATAGGGGCCCGTCGCGACGAATTGACCGTCGGACAGTTTCTCGACGATGAAAGTTTCCTTGTAGGGCGCATCGCCCGGGATGCCCGACTTGCCGCCGAGCTCAAGCGTGACCGTGGCGCCGACACCTGCAGTATGCGCCGCCTTGGCCGAAGCGGGATCGTAGATCGCGCCGATCGCAGCTTTGGTGGCCTTGTTGCGGACCAGCGCACGCAACATGCCGGTGGTGTCGGAATCGCCGCCGGCGCCGGGATTATCCTGGGTGTCGGCGATCACGATCGGCTTGCGCGCGTTTGCCGCCAGCTCCATCGCGTATCGCACGCCTTCGTCCGGTGAATAGATCCGGCCGTCGAAATCGTCTTCATGGCCGGCAATGATCGCGGTGATGGCATCCGCGGCCTTGTCCGCGTCCGCCTGGGTCTTGCCATAGGCGAACACGCTCGGCCCGCAGTCGGGAAAGTCCGCGGCGGGAAAGCCCGGAGCGTAGGACAGCGTCGGGACGGCCTCGTTCGCCAGCGCCGCGAGCTTTTGGTAGATGCCTTTGGTCGGCTGGTCTTCGGTGCATTGCCAGCTCAGCGGAATCAGGAACGGCAATTGCCGGAACGCCTTGGCGAAGCGCTGTTTGGTGCGCAACATCAGCGCGAGATGCTGCGCTGTTGCCCGGCCGGTGTCGGCCATGTCGATATGCGGATAGGTGCGATAGGCGATCAGCGCGTCGGCATGCTCGATCATTGCAGAAGTGACATTGGCATGGAGATCGAGGCTGACGACGAGCGGCATATCTTTGCCGATAACCTCGCGCACGCGCCTCAAAACTTCGCCTTCGCCGTCGTCGAGATGTCCAGTGACCATTGCGCCATGCAGATCGAGATAGACCGCGTCGATTGGTCCGGCGTTCTTGATGCCGTCGATCATTACTTTGACGATGCGTTCATACGCGTCCTCGGTGACATGGGCCGAGGGACTGGCCGCGGCGAAGATGCTCGGCACCAGTTGCCAGCCGTTGACGTCAGCTTCCGCGATAAAGCCCGCCAATCCGACATTGATGTTGCGGATGGTCTTGAGCACCTCAGGTCCTTGCACCATCGCCGGCCAGCCGCCGCCATGCACGAAATCGGCATAAGTCGCCTTCGTCGGTGCGAAGGTGTTGGTCTCGTGCAGGAAGCCGCCAACGGCGATACGGGTCATTCAATTCTCTCGATCAGCGTTCGCGGGCGACGGTAGGCGTGTTTTAGAAGCGATACGAGTGGTCCTCATGGTGAGGAGGCGCGCTTGCGCCGTCTCGAACCATGAGAGGGCCGGGGCTCTCATCCTTCGAGACGCGGCGAAGACACCGCTCCTCAGGATGAGGAAGAGGCAGGAATCCCATCCTTGTACGGGCGCAGCGTCAAGCAGGGCGCGGGTATGGTCTCCCTGCGGATTTGTCGGGACTCACGGCCTCCGCGTGCGTCGCAAAATCGCATTCAATTGTGCTGACGGATGCCTGTTAATTCAGCTATCCTGCGATACGGCCCCGCTGGCGGGTCGTGTGCGGTTCCGGGTCTCCTCAGGAAGGTTGCTAAAACATGCTTCTCGCAAGCCGGGTTGCTACGGCGACAGCTTTGTTGCTGCTTTTCTCGGGCGTAAGCGCGTCGGCGCAAGGCGCCTGCGGGGATCCCGAGCTTTCGGTGCTGCCGTCGCCGGTGTCGCCGTGGAAGGGCGCGCCGCTGCGGGTCATGGTGGTGATCGAAAAGCCGATTCAGGGCGTGCTGTCGCTGATCGCGCCGGACGGCAGCGTTGCGGCCAAATCGCCCGAACGACACGGCGGGCCGCCTTATTTCTGGTTCGCCGAGGTCAATCAGCCGGCTGCGGGCGCCTGGCATGCGACGCTGGTGCCCGAGCAGACCGCCGAATGCGGCACGATCACGCGCGACATCACGGTGGCTGCGAGCAAGCCCGAACCGGTGGCGACGCCGCCGGGAAGTTTCTGGAAGGTGCGCAACACCTGGAACGCCACGACGGAAGCGCTGTTCTCGGCGTGGGTCGAGAAACTGTTCGATGCGCCTGTTGACCAGAGCCTGTCCTGGAAAGTGTGGCACGAAGTGCTGCGCGATCAATCGCGCAATTTCCTGTTCAATTATCTCGGCCGCGGCGAAGACAACGCGCAGCAGGGCCTTCGCCCCGATTGCGCCGATTTCGTCTATTTCCTGCGCGCCTATTTCGCCTACAAGATGGGGCTGCCGTTCGGCTATTCGAATTGCTCGCGCGGCTTCGGGGGCAAACCGCCGAAATGCTACCAGTGGTTCGACGTCGAACATCCCGAGGTCACGCGTCCGGCGGCGCCGCCCGAACAGCAGGAAGCCGCTGCGGCTCCCGCCGCCGCACCGGCGCCCGCGCCAACACCGAAGCTGCTGGGATTGTTTGGCGGTTCATCGACGGATACGCCGGCGCCGCCGCCGGAGGCCGCAGCGCCCGCGCCGAAACCGAAGCCGAGGCGCCCGACCAATGTCAGCGAATATCTGCGCGAGGTCGGCGATGTCGTGCATACCGGCGCAGTGCGCGTATCGGGCAATGACGACAACACCGATTTCTATACGGTTCCGCTGACGCAACAGGCGTTGCGCCCGGGCACGGTCTATGCCGACCCCTACGGCCATGTGCTGATGCTGGTGCATCGCGTGGCGGAAGTGGATGGCAAGCCCGGCGTATTCCTTGCGGTCGATGCCGAGCCGGATGGCTCGATCACGCGCAAGCGCTTCTGGCGCGGCAATTTCCTGTTCGTCCACGATCCGGCACTCGGCGGACCCGGCTTCAAGCGCTTCCGGCCGATCGTACGTAAGGACGGCGCGCTGCGGCGGCTGACCAATGCCGAGATCGCCAAGTATCCGGGTTACGGCGATTTTTCGCTCGAGCAGTCGCAGATAAGCGCCGAGGAGTTTTACGATCGCATGGACGACGTGATGTCGCCCGATCCACTCGATCCCGTCAAAGCGATGACGGACGCGATCGCGAGCCTCGAGGAGCAGGTCAAGACGCGAGTCACCTCGATCGAGAACGGAAGAAAGTATCAGGAAAAGAAGCCCGGCGAGATCGCGATGCCGAACGGCGCGTCGATTTTCGAGACCACAGGCGCCTGGGAGGATTACTCCACGCCGGCGCGCGATTTCCGTCTCTTGATCGCGATCGATGTTGTCAGGGGATTCCCCGACCGCGTTGTGCGACGGGCGGCGCGCTTCGCGGTGCCGGCCGGCAAGAGCCTTGAGAGCGTCAAAAGCGAGTTGCAGGGCGTGCTGATATCGGAACTGGCCTCGCGCAAGATAACTTATACCCGCAGCGATGGTTCGCCATGGACGCTGTCGCTCAAGGACGTGCTGGATCGGGCCGGGGAGTTCGAGATGGCCTACAATCCGAACGACTGCGCGGAACTGCGCTGGAGCGCGCCGGAAAACAGCCAGGAAGCCTCGACCTGCAAACGCCGCGCGCCGCAGGCGCAGCGCGCCAAGATGTCGTCGGACTACCGCATCTGGTTCCGCGAGCGGCACTGGCCGACGCATAGTTAGGGCTTTGATTGGTTGGCTTGTATTGCCGCTGTTCGGCCTGTGGCCTTCATGGTTCGAGACGCGCGAAGACGCGCTCCTCACCATGAGGGTTCTCGAACCTTCTCCTGAGGGGCATCCTCCAGGACCTCATCCTGAGGAGCCGCGAAGCGGCGTCTCGAAGGATGAAGTCGTAATGCGAGCGCAATCAGCAATGGCTGCTGCGCGGCAGTTCCAGCCCGTTATTCAGAATCGGCGGGTTGCTTGGCGGCGAGGGCTTGGTGATCGCGCGCAAATCCTTGATGGTTTCGAGCCGTTTTACCGCGCGCGGATCGCCGTGATTTTCGCTGGCCATGTCGTCATGCTCCAATTGCTGCAGGACAACATTTTCGGGGCGAGGTGGTTCCCGAGCATTAAAACCCGGACGTTTATGGATTTGGCGCCAGTTCCGCCGGGCGCGGAACCGGCTTTAGCGGCAGCGGCTGGTCGCCGAGCATGCCCTTGATCACGACGTCGCGCGCCTTGCCGGCGTCTAGTCCATGGCGCGCGATTAGGTCGCCGCACTCCGATAGGATCAGGTCGGCATCCTGCATGATCTTGAGTTCCTTGTAGCGATCCTGCTGCTGCAGCCCCATGCTTTCGCCGACCAGTTCGAGGAGGTTGACGATCCGGAACGGCCAGCCGCCCTCATGCGCGCATAGTTCACGATGTTCGGAATGATAGACCGTCACCAGCGCGTCGATACCGGCGTCGCTCGCGGCCTGCAGCTCGTTGAGCTGCAATTCGCGTTTGTACGCCGGCAGAACGCTGAGGCTGGTGCTCTGCAAGCCGACCGCCGGCTGTTGCAGGTCGATCAGTTCAACGCCGGGGATGGCCTGCAGGATGTCGAGGGCGGCCTGCACGGCGCCGGAAAGGCCGGGATGCCGATGCAGCGCGACCTTCAGATTGATCGGCTTGCGCAGATGCGGCTTCAAGTCGCCGAGCCGGCCATCGAGAAAGCGCATGAACGGCGTCATCTCGAACGGGCGCGATTTCTGCTGACGCTCCAGCGTCGGCAGCGTCGTTTCGGTGAACTGGACATAGCAGCTTGGGCACCACGAAATCACCTGACCGGATTTCGATTGCGACAGTTTATCGATGCTGTTGGCGCCCATGCGGCCGGACATCTCGACGTCACCCGGGCGCAATTGCATGATGCCGCAGCAATGGCTCGGGCCGCCCATCACCTGATAGCTGATGCCGATCCTGTCCATGATATCGAGCGCGAGCAGCGCGATATGGGGCGTCTTGAGCACGTTGCAGCCGGTATAGAACACAAAATCCGGCGTCTCGGTCGATGTCGTGACCGAAGCCGATTTCTGCCCGAGCCGCTCCAGCACCTCGTCATCGAGCTGCAGTTGCGAGAGGACGGCGACGTCCCGGCTGAGCTCGCGATATTTCTCTACGCCATTGCGCCGCCGCTCGGGTAATGCGTTTTTGGCCTTGGCCATCGCGACGCGCGCCATCGCCAGCAGAAAGCGCGGATTGACGTTCTCGTCGCAGGCCTGAATGCATTCGCCGCTGAGCATGCAGGAGGCGGCCCATATGCGCGATGCCTCCGGGCCCTGGCCGGTACGCACGATATCGAGGATGCCGCTGATGACATCCTCGGACTTCACATCGGCGATCCCCGCGGGTTTCACGCTGGGACAGGCCTCAACGCATTTGCCGCAGCGCGTGCAGGCGTCGAGCATGTCGCCGACGCGCTCATCCAGCGCTTCTTCAAAAGAGAGATTGACCGTCTGCATCTTGCGTTCTCCCGCCGGTGCCGCCGAATTCCGGGGTGACCGAATTTGAGACACAGAGCCTAGCTCACAACCCGTCAAAGCGTAAATGGAAAGCGCCGCTATTTGGCGCATCTTCGGTATGCGGGATGACAGACATCTTTCAGTTGTGTAAATATGGCGCGGCACGTCACTGCAATTCATCCGGCCGACAAAAGAGTATGTTCAAGTCGAGCGCGCAGGGAGGCATCATGACGATAGTTGTAAAGGCTTATGCCAATGCCGACGATGTGTTGATTGCCTGGCAGCCGGATCAATGGCCGGCCGGCTGGGTCGGCTTTCAGATCGAACGGCGTAACGACACCAATCAGCAAATCACGTTGTTGGTGAATCGTATCCCGCCGAAAGCCGGCGAGGGGCCGGTTCAGCCGACCGGCATCTCGTCGGCGCAGTCGCCGATCCGCCGTTGCATCTGGACCGATCACAGCGTGGCGGCAACCGACAGCGTGTCGTATCGCGTTACCGCGATGACCGGTGCGGCGGGCGGTCCCTTTGCAACGGACGCGACATCGGCGTCGGCATGGACAGCGCCGCTGGTCGCTTCAGGCGATGCCGGAGGCGGATTGGCGGCCTATTTCAACCGGGGGACGCTGATGTCCCAGATCGTCAGCCGCTTCGTCAACGGCGATGTCAGCGATGCATCGTTGCGGAAGTTCCTGACCCAACTGGCGACACCGGGATTCCCGGCCCGGCTTTATCTGGCGGGCGACGCGTTGCACGAAATCCTCCAATTCCTGCGCGACGCGGATCGGCGCGGCAGCACCATACATGCTGCCATCTATGAAATGAACGACCAGGAACTGATCGACGCGCTCAAACCGTTCGGCAGCCGCGGTCATATTATCCTGGGTAACGGCAGCGCGACCAAGGCGACGGTAGCGCCGGCGCTCGTCGCGGCCGGGCTCGACGTGAAGCATCGTGATCTATCGCATCACGGCCAATCCTCGCCGAGCGTGCACAACAAATTCGTGGTCGAGAGCGACGCGGCCGGCAAAAACGCCAGCCGGGTGCTGACGGGCAGCACGAACTGGACGACGACCGGCCTTTGTACGCAAATGAACAACGTGCTGATCGTTGAAGATACTGTTATCGCCGGCCGCTATTTCGATCAGTGGGGCAAGCTGGTGGCCGCCGGCGACGACATGCCGGCCAGCCTGAAGGCGTCCAATTCGATCCCGACGAACGATAACAATATCTCGCTCTACTTCGCCGCGACCAATAACGAAGCCGAATTCAAGCCGGTTCTCGACTTGATCGCCGGCGCCAGGGAGGGGGCGCTGTTCCTGATGTTCATGCCGGGACAGTCGCCTTTGCTCGGCGCGCTGCTCGACCGCTCCAGGCAAAACGACATCTACGTTCGCGGCGTGGTCTCGACGATGATGCCGTCGAAGAACGGCGACATCGTCGCGGTGGGCGGCCAGGTCGTCAAATCGGGCGCGCCGGCGCAGTCCTTCCACGACAATGTGCGGCTTCCGAGCGGCGTCACCGCGCAGGACCATCCATCCTGGGCGGATACCGAGTTCAACGTCCAGGAAATGCACAACGCTAGCATGATTGCGATCGTGCATTCGAAGGCGATCGTGATCGATCCGTTTTCCGATCAGTGTGCCGTCGTCACCGGCTCGCACAATTTCTCGGTTTCCGCGTCGGAAAAGAACGACGAGAATTTGGTCATTATCCGCGGCAACACAAAGCTGGCGCAGGCCTATGCGCTGCACATCAACGGCGTCTACGACCACTATTCCTGGCGCGCTTTCCTCGGCAGCGGCGGTGACGCCGACCAGATCTACAAGCCGCTCGATGGATGGAAGCCGGGCGGCTCGCGCGCGCAGGAACTGGATTTCTGGATGAATGAGCCGATCCCGCCGCAGAGCTTTGCGACCACGCCGAAGGCCGTCAAGAAACCATCACCCGCGCGAGCGGCGAAAAAGGCCGCGCCGGTAAAAGCCGCGAAGAAATCCACGGCAAAAAAGGCCAAGGCGAAAAAAACCAAGACGCAGAAATCAACGGCGAAGAAATCCCAAGCAAAGAAATCAAAGAAAGCGCCAAAAAAATCGACGGCGAAAAAGTCCAAACGTTAAAATAACCGCGACGGAAGTATCCGTCGCGATTATCGCTGTCGTGTTCGCGCGATGTGCCGATCGGCTCTATTGCCGGTAGCGAACCGTCAGGTAGGCGCCCAACCCTTCGCCGACGAACCCGCCGGCGCCGTTCGCGGCGACGAAGTAGGTCTGGTTGGTGAAGTTTTTGACGTTGAGCGCAAAACCCCAATTGGCGTTCTCCCAGCCGATCATCGCGTTGCCGATCACATAAGAGGGCACCGCGTTGACGTTGGTCGTATCGCTGTAGGTCTTGTCGCGATAATTGGCGCCGAGCCCGACCTGGAATCCCTGCACGCCGCCGATCGCGAATTTGTAGGTGCTCCAGATGTTGGCCATGTTGGCCGGCACGCCCTGCGGATGATTGCCGATGGTCGTCAGTGCCTGCGGCGCGGAGGTGACGACGGCTTCCTGATGGGTTGCGTTGGCCAGAATCGTCCACTGATCGGTGACCTTGGCCTGGAACGAAGCCTCGACGCCATTGGTGATCTGGCTGTCGAAATCGATCAGTTCCTGGCCATTGGGGAGCACGCCGCTGACCAGCGTGGCGACGTTGTCGCGCGACACGTTGAAGACGGCGGTGGTCAGGACGATTTTTTCGTTGAGGAAGCTGAAGCGCAGGCCGCCTTCATATTGCCGTGCCGATTCCGGTTTGCCGATGCCATTGGTCGTGTTTTCGGAATTGAAGTTGGTCATGTAACTCTGGGAGGCGCCGATATAGGGCGCCAGCCAGGGCGTGAGTTGGTAAAGCGTGCCGACGTTCCAGCTCAGCGGCTTGTCGCTGCGGGTTTCCGGGACACCGGCGAGAATCGGAACGCCGGTCAGCGCGAATTGACCCGGCACCGTGATCAGCGGATCCAGCTCATTGTCGAACCAATCCTGACGGACTCCGAGACGCACCTTCCACTTGTCGGTGACGTCGATCTGGTCGGTGGCATAGAGTCCATAGTAATTTGCGACGAGATGATTGTTGTCGCAGGAATGCTTGGCGTCGCACTGGAACGCGAGGGTGTTGATGTTCTCTGTGGCTACCGGCGCAAAGATATTGTTGATGTTCGGAAGATCAGCCGTGACACGGTTGGTGTCCATCACCTGGTGCTGATACTCGAAGCCGGTCAAGAGCGTGTGATGGATGCCGCCGGTGTAGAATTTCCAGACCGGCTCGAACTGATAATCGAAGAAGGAATCTGAATCGTTCTGGAAGCGGAGTTGCCGCCCCAGAAGAGCATCGAGCCCGTTGACAACAGCGATGTGCGTGCCGGTCGCGCTCATGCTGTCATTGTTGCGCATCGCGTCGATTTCACGGTGCGTGAAGGAGAAGCGGTTGTTGATGGTCAGGAAGTTGGTGATGTCCCATTGGTCGGTGAAGGTGGGCCGGATGTCGTCCTGCTTTGCAAATGAAAACGGCGTCGAATATTTCGCGGTGTTCGAAACGCCCGTGATCGGCGAGCCGTTCATATAGATCAGGCCGTAGGAATCCGGCGTCTGCTCGATGTGCCGCGCGTCGAGCGCGAAATTGAAGGTGTGTTCTCCGGTGTGCCAGGAGAAGGCCGGCCGGACTTCATAGTCCTGGCTGGTGAGATCGCGAAAGCCCTCTCCGCCGCCGAACGTCGTGTCGATGCGGTAGTTCAGCCCCGGGATCGTGGTCGGGCCGGTGACATAATTGTTGTTGGTCACGGTGCCGAACGATCCGAACTGCGTGCTGGTGCCCCAATGGAAGACCGGGGAGGGGTCGTAATGCACAATGTTGATGGTGCCGCCGGGCGGGCCGCTGCCGAACAACGCCGAGCCGGGCCCTTCCAGGATTTCCACGCGCCGCACGCCATTGAGCGAATGCACGAGACCGCCGAGCTGGTCGCCGTCCGAAAAACCATCGGTATAGACCTGCGCGTTGAGGCCGCGGATCAGGAAGTGGTCGAAATAACCCAGCGAGTCCTGTCCGCCCGAATTGATGCCGCTGGCGTTGTTGATCGCATCGCGCAGCAAGGTGCCGCCTTGCTCGGTGACGACTTCGCGCGGAATGATCTGAACGCTGGCGGGCAGATCGGCGAGCTTGGTGCCGGTCTTGCCGAGCGACGGCGCCTGCTGCAGCGGCGGGCCGGAATTGTTGTTGTTCGGGCCGTTGCCGTCGTCGACGGTCTGGACCACCGGCTTCGGCGGCTTGGTCGAGCGTGACGCCCGGCGCTTGGCGCCCGTCGTTCGCGTGGCTGATGTCGGCTGCGGCCTGGTCGCGGCGCGATTTTTCGGCGCCTCGACATTCACCGGCGGCAGCGTGTTCGGCTTTTCCTGCGCCTGTCCCGACGCGGGCACCAGAGCGAGCAGGGTGACGCCGAAGAAGCCGGCATAGCGGTGGCGAGATCGTCTGCTGCTTGATCCAGGGTTCTTTTCTTGAAGCCTGTTATTCTCTTGTTTTTGATGGCGGTTGCCCGCGTGATGCTCGTTGTTCAACTGACGCCCCTGGTAGTTTAGAATTAGAACAATGAGAAACTGCGATGTTCTGTCGCACCCTCTACGAGAGGGAGAACAACGCCAGGGCAGGGCTATTCCGCAAATTATATGCGCGTGAGCTTTGAAGGCTTCTAAAACGCAGCGAGATCGTTTGGAGATCGATTCGCACGCGGCAGGTTGTGGCCAAGCGTTTTGGATCGTTGCGTTGCGTGATTGGTTTTCAGATCACTGCAAAGTCATGAGGAAGCGAAGCCGCGCTTTCCTCACAACGAGATCTCGCTGCATCAGAATGCACAACTTAAAAACGGACGTGCGTCTGGGAGCAATCGATACAATTCGGTCTTTCCGATGAGCCTTGCGTCTTTGACGCGCAAAGCAGCGGAAAATCGCTTCCAGGGAATAAAAACCCGATCCAGCGGAGTCCCTAGGATATCGGCGCGTTTCAGCGTCGTTTTGGGGCGGTTCGCGCGAGGCGTTCTATCCGTCCGCATACAGCGGAAAACGGAGGTCTGACGCCTGTTCGCGATAATTTCGATTGGGGAAACTGAATGAAGAAGATGCTCGTAGTGGCCCTCGGCATGGTCGGCCTGATAGCCACCGCCCACGCCGCGGATATGGACCTGAAGGCTCAGCCGGCGGTTCCTTTTTATGATCCGCTTCCAGACAGTCTGACCTGGCACGGCATCACATTGTACGGCACGCTCGACGTCGGTTACGCCTATCAAACCAACGGCCGCCCGACCGGCGCTGTGGTATCGACGCTGGAATTCATTCCCTTCACGACAACCAGGAACTACACGGGACAGAGGATCTCGACGATCGCGGCAAACGGCCTGCAGCAATCGAATATCGGCGTGAGGGTCGACACACCCATCGGCATGGGCTGGAATATCGTCGGCAGATTGGAAACGGGTTTCGATCCGCTCCGGGGCGAACTCGCCAACGGTTGCGCCTCCTTCATTCAAAACGCCGGTCTGACCTACACTGCGCAAAACTCGAACGCGGACAGCGGCCGCTGCGGTCAGGCTTTCAACGGACCGGCCTATGGCGGCCTGAGCAATCCCTTATACGGCACGCTGACGATCGGCCGTCAGCAATCTCTTCAACTCGACAACATCGCGATCTACGATCCGATGGCGCTATCCTATGCGTTCTCGCTTCTCGGATATTCCGGTACCAACGGCGGCGGGGGCAGCACGCAAGCCGCGCGCTGGGATAATTCGGCCAAGTATGTCTACCAATACGGCCCGGTCCACGCTGCTGTGATGTATGGCACGGGCGGCGCGGATACCGGCATTTTCGGCAACAGCTATGGCTTCAATGTCGGCGGAACTTACGGAGGTTTTGCCTTGGACGCCGTGTACACAAAGGAACATGGCGCCGTGAACCTGCAAACGGCCGTCAACGATATCGCGGGCAGTACAACGCTCGCCGCCAATATCTCGGACAACACGGCCTGGTCCGTCATGGCCAAATATACCTTCGCCTTGGGCAGCGGTTCGGTGGCCGGTGCATATCCCACCAAAGCGGCGAAGGCCGAAACGACCCCCGACAAACTGACGCTGTTCGCCGGTTATACCAATATCAGTCAGGCCAATCCGAACAGCCCGGTGCTGTCGGGAGATTCGGCCGGCGGGTATATTCTCTCCGTTACCGGGACGCTGCCCGACAACAACGCCTTCACGACGAGCAAAGTTCTGGATTTCTACTGGGTCGGAGCCAAGTATGAGTTGGCGTGGGGTTTGAGTTTCACGGGCGCCTATTATCACGTGAACCAGAACTCGTATTCGGCTGACAGCGCGCCCTGTACGGCGGGCGGCGCCAGCAAGACCGACTGCGCCGGCACCTTCGATCAGGTATCGTTCATGACGGACTACATCGTCACCAAACACCTCGATCTCTATGCCGGCATCACCTATGGCAAGGTCACGAATGGCCTTGCGTCGAGCTTCCCCGGGACGCCGGGCGCCAAGTTTGGCTTCGCCGGCACCGGCACCAGCGTCGACACGACTTCAGCGATGACGGGCTTCCGCATCAAGATATAAACGATCGGCTGCGTCATGCGATCAAACCCGCTGGTTCACGCCGGTGGGTTTTTGCTTTGCAGAGGAATTGCCGGACAGGGGCACTCCTTGTAATTACGGCGACATAATTACGAGTGCACTTTCAATCGTCATTTTCATCCAGTTCCTCTGCCGCGATAGCCTCCTTGGCGCGCGCGATGAAGCCATCGGCGTCCTTTTTCATCTCGCGAATGAGTTCGTCGGCGTCGCGGCGAAACCGATCGAGGTCGAGCTTCAGTCCGCCGCTGGAGGGTTTGGCCACCGACATCGCATAGGCCATCATGCGCGTGGTCGCCGAAAGCCGCAGCAGCAGCAGTGGAAGGAGGTCGTCGGCAACGTCCTCCTCGTCGGCGAATGCCGAAACGCGTTTGAACAGGAGATCCGTGAGCCGGTTGAAATCCTCAACCGCGTCATCCCCGTCCTCACCGAAAAGATCATCGTTCTCGTCGGGCATACTGACCTCACTGCGCTTGCCGGGTTTGGTGCGGGCGGTGGGACTCGAACCCACACGACGTTGCCATCGAGGGATTTTAAGTCCCTTGCGTCTACCAGTTCCGCCACGTCCGCTTTGGTCGCCAGATCAGATACTTAGCCTATCTTTTGGCACGTTTTCCAGCCCCGGTGGAATTAGGCCGGGCCGGACAACGCGCCCCCTCCATAAGCGAGCGCGGGCGACAAGGCAAAGCCTCAATGCGGACACCTGTGCCTGCTTTAGGCAATCTCAACATAGTCGGTTTATCAGGGGCCCATGATCTCTTTGCTTTCCCGTTCGCGCCTGCCGCGGCGCGCCGTCGCCGCCATGACGATGCTTGCGCTGGGCGCGGGGCTTGCCGGCTGTGCTGACATGAGCGACACGGCGTTGTCGGCGTTCGCCGATCCCGCCAAATATGATTATTACGACTGCAAGCAGTTGGAGACCGAGCGCAAGACCATCTCCAACAAGGCGGCGGAATTGCAGGGCTTGATGGCGAAGGCGGAAACCGGCGCCGCGGGATCGGTGGTCGGCGAACTCGCCTATCGCAACGACTACATCACCGCGCGGGCGCAATCAAAACTCGTCGAGGAAGCCTGGCGGCGCAACAAATGCCGTGAGACGCCACCGGCGGCGACCACGCCAACGGCCGCAGTCGCACCACCTGCAAAGGACAAACCGGCGCGTTCGCGGTCCGGCAGCACGGCCTATTGACGCTTGGAGCGTTTTCGAGCGAAGTGGATACTGGTTCGCGTGAAGAAAACGCGTCCAAACAAAAGATTAGAGCCCGGTTCTGATTCAATCAGAACCGATAAGGCTCTAGAATTACATCTCACATTCGCCAGTCGTAAATCCAGGCCTGTCGCGCCAGCATGCGCTGCGGGCCCATCGCTTTGATCGCGAGGTCGCGCGCGAAAGCCATGGGACCGGTGAGATGATAGATGCGTCCGTTCTGCCGCGCCGTGCGCTGGACGCGGCTGATGCGCGAGCGGCGCACGCGCGCATAGATTTTCATCGCGTTTGTCATGCTCGGGTCGCCTTCGTTCCGGGTTGCGCCAAGGCATTCGGCGAGTACCGCGGCGTCCTCGATCGCCATGCCCGCGCCCTGGGCGGCGAACGGCAGCATCGCGTGGGCGGCGTCTCCCAACAGAGCGATCGCGCCGTCGGTCCATTCGCCGCCCTCGGGGACCGTGAACAGCGCCCATTTGCGCCACTCGTCGACCGCGCCGATCATCATCCGCGCGCCGGCGGGCCACCGCGCGGCGGCGAACGCGTTCTTGATTTCATTGGCCTCGCCGGGGGCGCTCCAGCCCGGCCTGTTCCAGGTGCCCGATACGATCGCGACGACATTGATCTGGCGCGCGCCGGCGATCGGATAGGCGACCAGATGCGCGTTCGATCCCATCCAGAGCTGAACCCGGCGGGAGGTATATTCGCGCGGCAATTGCGTCGCATCGAGCGTGCCGCGCCAGGCGATCAATCCGGAGAAGCGCGGCTGCACATCCGGAAACAAATGATGCCGGACCGCCGACCAGATGCCGTCGGCGCCGATCAGCGCCAGCGCCACTTCCTGCTGGCGCGTATTGCCGCTGCGCTGGATCACGGTCAGTCCCTTGGCATGGGTGCCGACATCCTCGAACTGGCAGCCGAGCCGCAATTCGATGTCAGGATGGTCGTTGACCTCGGCCTGCAGCGCGGCCTGCAGGTCGGCGCGGTGCACCACCCAATAGGGTGCGCCGGCCTTTGACGTCGCCGCATCGCCGAGTGGCAGGCGGGCGATTTCGCCGCCGCTTCGCGCGCTGATGATGCTGATCGAATCCGGGGTGATGGCGCGGGGCGCCAGCCGTGGTTGCAGGCCAAGCCCGATCAGCACACGGCTCGCATTGGGCGAGAGCTGCAGGCCGGCGCCGGCTTCTTCAAGCCGCTCGGCCTTTTCCAGCACGACGACGCGAAAACCCTGCCGCGCCAGCGCAAGCGAAGCGGTCAATCCCCCGATACCGGCACCCGCGACGATGATGGTGCGCGAAACCGCCACCGGCCGATCAGGCGACCTTGTCTTTCAGCACGCATTCGGGCGGGCGTGCTTCGCCGGCCTTGAGGTCGGCGGCATAGCGGTAGAGCGTCGAGCAATAGGGACAGATGATCTCATTGTCATTGCCGAGATCGAGGAACACATGCGGATGATCGAAGGGCGGGTTAGCGCCCACGCACATGAACTCCTGCGAGCCGATCTCGATGACGGAAACGCCGGCATCGTTGTGGAAGTGCGGAACAACATGATCGGACATCGAATTCACCTTGGATAGCGGCAGAGACGGACGCAATCAACACGACCCGCATTGCCGGAATGCGACAGACCATACTGGCGGCGGCGGATGATTCCTAGTGTCGGAACTCCGAAGTTCCGAGCCTTTGGACAAGTGCCCCCGCAAGTGCCCGGAACAACGCAGGCGGCGTCATTCTCATGCAAATTCGACACAATCTTGTCGTCCCAGAGAAGCCCTCCTTTCGTCGGGGCCGTTGTGTCTTAAAAGCGGCACACCATGTGATGGGTGGCATGCCTCTGAAGATGCCTGGTTGAAGGCGTGTGGGGATACAACGGATTTTTGGATGAATCGGTCGCGGATCGCCTGGGCGTTGGCTGTCATGACGGTAAGCGGGTTTGCGCTTCACGCGCTGTGGCCGCATGCCCGCGACGCCTATGCCATCTTGGCGGCGCAGGACGACCCAGTAGCCTTGTCCGACCTCCAGCTCGATTCTGCCCTGCGAAATAGCCAGACGGCGATCTCAGACAATATCGAGGCCGCGCTCGCGGCCAACGATGCCGGGCTTGCCGGCAGCTTTGTCGATCTCGCCTGGGAAAAGAATATTTCTCTGCCCGAGGAATTGTCGCAACGGGTCAGCGACGCGATCACAGAGGAAAACTCGTCGTCGCATTTTGCCAAGCGCTTTGCCAGCGGGCTTGTGACCGGAAATGCCGATGATGTTGGCAGCCTGTCCGGGACCGTCGCCGGCGATCTCTTCGTGTTCGGCGACATCAGAGACGTGGTGCGCGAGAGCAAGCATCTGGCGATGGGCGAGGACACCGACAAACTCGTGCTGGGTCTTGCCACCGCCGGTCTGGCGGTCACCGCCGCCACTTACGTTTCGATTGGCGGCGTCGCGCCGGTGCGCGCGGGCCTGACGCTGGTCAAGGATGCCCGCAAGGTCGGGCGGCTCGGCGAGGGACTGACCGAATGGGCCGGGCGTTCGGCCCGCGATCTCGTCGATACGCCGATGCTGCAGAACGCGGTCGCCTCCGGTTCGGTAATGCGTCCGGGACAGACCGTCAGTGCGATCCGGGCCGCGTTCCATGCCGAAAAGGCTGGCGCGCTGGTGCGGCTGGCGAAAGATGTCGGACGCGTCGGCGAAAAGGCTGGCGCCCGCGGTGCGCTCGATACGCTGAGGATTGCCGAGGGTCCGGCGGATGTCGCACGCGCGGCGCGGCTGGCGGAATCCAAGGGCAGCCAGACCCGCGCGATCCTGAAAATACTCGGCCGCGGCGCGCTGTTGCTGGCGGCCGGCGCCTTCAATCTGTCGCTGTGGGTGTTCTGGGCCATATTGGCCGCGTTCGGTGTGCTGTCGTCGATCAAGGCCACCACTGAACGCGCGACCCAATCGTGGCTCAACCACAAAAAGGCGCGGCGGTTACGAAAACAGATGGCTGCTGCGGCCCAACCGGCCGTGGCGGCTGCCGTCTGAAACGGCTAGGTCTGCCGCCAACCCTCCGCCTCAATTTTTATCCCCAAAACAATGGAATGACCGATGCCGAGTTTTCATAACGGCGCTGTTGAAATTGCTTATCTCGACGAGGGCGAGGGGGATCCGATCCTGCTCGTGCATGGCTTTGCCTCGTCGAAGAATGTGAACTGGGTCTATCCGACCTGGGTGTCGGAGCTGAAGAAAAACGGCCGCCGCGTTATCGCTTTCGACAATCGCGGCCATGGCGAATCCGGCAAGCTCTACGACGCCGCCGATTACGAGATCGCCACCATGGCCGGCGATATCGGCGCGCTGATGGATCATCTCAAGATCGAGCGCGCCGATGTCATGGGCTATTCGCTGGGGTCGCGGATGGCGGCGGTGCTGGCGCTGCAAGCGCCGCAGCGGCTGCGCTCCGCGATATTGGGCGGCATCGGGATCGGCCTGATCGAGGGCGGCGGCCCCGGCGAGAATGTCGCGCAGGCGCTGGAGGCGCCGTCGCTTGAGGATGTCACCGATCCCGTCGGGCGCACCTTCCGCGCCTTCGCCGACCAGACCCGTTCCGATCGCCGCGCGCTGGCGGCCTGCCTGCGCGGCTCGCGGCGGCTGATGACGCGGGAAGAAGCCGCCGCCATCAACGTGCCGGTGCTGATCGCGGTCGGCACCGCTGACGAGATCGCGGGCTCGGCGCAGGCGCTTGGAAAAGTCATTCCCGGCGCCGAGGTGCTGGATATTCCCAACCGCGACCACATGCGGGCGGTCGGCGACAAGGTCTACAAGACGGGCGTGCTGGAATTTTTGTCCCGCCGTCCCTGATTGCTGCTTTCCGGCCGCTTGAATTCCTGGAATTCCCAACCACCTTCAACCAACGCCGGGGGCAGGCGCTCGGGGCAGGGGTGGCTATAGGGGCGAGCGAAGAATTCCTGTTATTTCAATGTTTTAATGGGCATTCCAAGCTTAGGCCGACGTTCACCCTTGCGTAAGTGTTGTGGGACATCAGCCGGATCGTCGTGCTAAGATGATGGCCGCTGAAAAGAAGTGGGCGAGAGCAGTCATGGCTATGCATCAGATCAACCCGCAGGGCGCGAAACTGGCGGCGCTCGACCCGATCTGGGATCGCGTGCGCAGCGAGGCGGAAGACATCGTTCGCCGCGAGCCTGAGCTGGCATCCTTTATCTATTCGACCGTGCTGCATCACGAACGGCTTGAAGACGCGGTGGTGCATCGCATCGCCGAGCGCCTCGACCATTCGGCGCTGTCGGGCGATTTGATCCGCCAGACCTATGACGAAGCGCTGCGCGACGATCCTGATCTGGGCAACGCCTTCCGCGCCGATCTCGTGGCGGTGTACGATCGCGATCCCGCGACCTCGCGCTTCATCGATCCCTTGCTGTACTTCAAGGGCTTCCATGCGCTGCAGACTCATCGTCTGGCGCATTGGCTCTATCACAAGGGCCGCAAGGATTTTGCCTGGTACCTGCAGAGCCGCTCGTCGGCGGTATTCCAGACCGATATCAATCCGGCAGCCAAGATCGGCCGCGGTATCTTCCTCGACCACGCCACCGGATTCGTCTGCGGCGAAACTGCAGTGATCGAAGACGACGTCTCGATCCTGCACGGCGTCACGCTCGGCGGCACCGGCAAGGAAAACGAAGACCGCCATCCCAAGATTCGCCATGGCGTGCTGATCGGCGCGGGTGCGAAAATTCTCGGCAATATCGAGATCGGCCATTGCGCCCGCATCGCCGCGGGATCGGTGGTGGTGAAGGCCGTGCCGCATAACGTCACCGTGGCCGGCGTCCCCGCCAAGATCGTCGGCGAGGCCGGTTGCGCCGAGCCGTCGCGCACCATGGATCAGATGATCAACGCGATCGGACTTTAGTTCCCCGGGGCAAGTTGTAATCTGCCTGAATTGCCTGTTCGATTTCCAAGGATATGGCTGGCGGATCGCGCCGTCTCGTCCTAGAAACTTCCGGAAAACCAGAGATCGTATTGGAGACTGCCGTGGACGTTCAGGAAGTCAGAAAACTCGACGCCTATCTCAAGCGCCTTTTCGGCAATCCCAAGATTCGCGTGGTGCCGCGGCCGAAGAAGGACGATTCCGCCGAAGTCTATATCGGTGAGGAATTCATCGGCGTGCTGTTCGTCGACGATGAAGACGACGACCGCTCGTTCCAGTTCCAGATGGCGATCCTCGAGGACGATCTGGTCGATCAGGGGTGAGATTAGCCCCACTCTTGCCACGTCATTGCGAGCGTAGCGAAGCAATCCATGGGGCGTTATCGTTGCGCCTAGGATGGATTGCTTCGTCGCTTACGCTCCTCGCAATGACCGCACTTTGCAGACCGTCATCCCCGCGGCCCGTGCAACTGCACCGTCAACCGGTCCATCGCTTCGGCGACATCGCTCCAATGCGTGAGCCAGCTTCGCGGAAAACGAAACGTCAGATCGGCGCCCTCGACGCGGCGCTCGCTCAGGCACATGCCGGGCGTCTTGGCGTCCCGGGTGCAGCGTGCACTGAGCGCGGGCGCATCGCCGAGATACAGATCTTCACCGCTATAGGGTGAGCCCTCGCGAAAGGCGCGCTCTGTCAATCCGTCCTGCGGGGGCGGCGCCGTCTTTTCAAGATAACGCGGATAGATCGTGCTCACGCGGGTCTCGGGCGCCAACGCGTCATGATGCGCCGCGATCGATAGAAAGATCCGGTCGATCGGCTGGATCGCATCTTCCAGGACGTCCGCGCTCGTGTGTTTCGGAGCATCCGGCGCGTCAGGCGCCTGCAGCGACGGAAACGAGAAGCTGAGATCGACGCGTTCCTGCGGACCCGAGTGACGCTGGATTTTCATGCGGACTGCCGCGGTCGGGACGTTGAAAATGCTGCCCCCGACGCTCACCGGCAACCGTCCGGGATCGCTCGCTGCCTCCGGTGTCCAGGTCGGCCACAACAGATAGGCAACCAGCGCAATCGCGCCGGCGGCGATGACGCTACCCAGTGCGATCGGGATCAGGTGGCCGCGGGGATCCCGGCGTGTGTCGCGGGCAATGTGCTGGGCCGTCGAAAACAGGGTCATGAACCGGTATCATCATTGAGCGTCCCGGGGATTAGCCCCGAATCATTGCTGAATATGCCATGCGACATTGAAATTCCGCACGCTTTCGCGGGGGCGGCCACCACGCGAGCCATGTCCAGACCGCGGTTCCGGCTTTTGATGTTAACCTTTCCTTAAGGATAGTGTGGCGGCCGGCGGGCAATTTTGCGATGCCAATGGGGTGCCTAGCGCGTTTTTGCGGGTTCCTTGAGTAGCGGATGTCCAGTCATGTCGCCTGATGCGTTGAATTCCTTCCTCTCCCTTTGCATAGGTTTCGCATTGGCTGGCGCGCTCGCCAGCGGATATCAGGCCCTGGTGCAACGCCCGGCCGGTTTCGGATTGCTGCAGGAAGGTGTCGCGCCAAAGACATTCGCCGCGGTGCCGTTCCTGGTGTTCGCCGCCCCTTTCATCATCATGCGCAATACGCTACGCGGTGCGCGGATCGAACGCCGCCGCTTCGAATTCGTGATGATGGCGACGGTGCTGGCGGGATTCTGGAGCCTGATGTCTGGCACGTTTTTCCTGATGACGCTGCGTGCCGCCGGAGTGCTGGCCTGAAGCTTTCCGCTGTGCCAGAGTCTCCTGGCATAGGAGACCGATAGCGAATGGCGATCTACGAACTCGACGGGCAGGCGCCCGAACTTCCCGCCGATGGAAACTACTTCATTGCCGACACTGCCACGGTGATCGGCAAGGTTCGCTTGCTGCCCGGCGCGAGCGTCTGGTTCGGCGCGGTGCTGCGCGGCGACAATGAGTGGATCGAGATCGGCGAAAATTCCAACGTGCAGGACAACTCGACCTGCCACACCGACCGTGGCTTTCCGATGGTGATCGGCAAGGGGTGCACGGTCGGCCACAATGTCATCCTGCATGGCTGCACGCTGGAAGACGGCGCGCTGGTCGGGATGGGCTCGATCGTGATGAACGGCGCCCGGATCCGGCGCGGCAGCATCGTCGGCGCCGGTTCGGTGATCACCGAAGGCAAGGAGTTTCCCGAGCACTCGCTGATCATCGGCGCACCGGCACGGGTGATCCGCACGCTCGAACCGGCGCAGGTCGAGGCGATGGGCAGTGCCGCGAAATTCTACGCCGGTAACGGGCCGCGCTTCAAAAAAGGCCTCAGGAAGATCGGTTGAAAACGAGCGTTTTAGCCGTCTTCTTCAACTGTCTTCGGATTCGCCGGCCTCGGCCGTACCTGCAATCTGTTCGTGGCCGGCGGCCCAAAGCGCATGTTGTTCGCTGCCGTCCTGATACGGATTAGCTTCGGCGGGAATGTTTTTGCGCGCCGCGTCCTGGCCTTGCTCGAACGGATCCGGATCTGACGTCATGATTTCCGCTTTCCTGCTGGATGAGACTGCTTTGACTTTGTCAGGGCCGCGCTCTTGCGCAGCGCGTCCTTGAGGTCGATGGGAATGCCGTGCTTCTTGAGCAGGTCGGCGAAAGCTTCGTCCGCCAATTCCTGAAAGGTCGCCATCCGGTCGCGCGCAAGCTGCGTCAATTTGTCCGCTGTGTCGTCGTCGAAGGCGATCAGTTTGCGCATGCGTTGCCTGCTGCCGCGATTGGCCGGGTTTTGACGAGCTTATCTGCAATTATCCGCCCCGCCAAAGCTTGTTGCATCGTCCACTCGCGTTCAGTCGCGCAGAAATGAACCGGCTTTTCAAGGACTGCTCTAAATTCCCGGAACGGGATTGCGTCGAAAGAGTCGTCTCGCAGGTGCGACTAGTTACAGAGGAGAGACAAGTCATGTTACGCAAAACGATGATCGCCCTGGCGGCGGCTGCATCGGTCGCCATGCTGGTACCCAGCGTTGCCTCGGCCCGTGGCGGCGGCGGTGGTCACGGCGGTGGAGGTGGCGGCTTCCACGGTGGTGGTGGATTCCACGGCGGCGGCGGTTTTGGCGGCGGTGGCTTCGCTCGCTCGGCGGCGGTAGGTGGCGGCTTTGCTCGCTCGGCAGCGGTCGGTGGTGGCTTCGCTCGTTCGGCAGCGGTCGGCGGCGGCAACTTCGCCCGTTCAGCCGCGATCGGTGGCGCCGGCGCTGTTGCCTATAACCATTTCCACGGCAACGGCTTCCATCATGGATTCCATCGGCGCGGATTTATCGGCTTCGGCGTCGGACCCTACGCCTACTATGACGGCTATTACGATGACCCTTACTACACCGACAATTCATATTATGAAGATGACAGCAACGGTTGCTACATCGTGCAGCAACGCGTGCACACACGGTACGGTTGGCGTCTGCGCCCGACTCAAGTGTGTGGTTGATCAAGTCTGCGGCGGCAAGTCCGCGGCGGATTGACGCTTGCGGCTCAGGAATCAACGGCCTCGGTGCTCCTGCACCGGGGCTGTTTGTTTGATGGCCTCAACTGGTACGGCGCTTGCTTTAATTCATCCTGATCGCGAATTCACCCGCATGGGGATGTCGACCATGTTCACCACGTTCACGACCCCGGGCCTGACGTTGTTGTTTCTCGGTGTCGTCGTCAGTTTGGGCGCCGCCTTTGTGTGGATGTTCTGGGAGATCGAGCAAGCCTCCAAGCCGCAGCTTGTTAAAAGAGAAAAGGCGCGCGGCCATCACCGCGCGCCTTCGTGAAATCTGCGTCGCGTAAGTTCTTTGCTGCTTAACCCAGCACTTTGTATTTCTTGAACCAGCCCTGCATCAGGTTCCAGGCATCTTCGGCGGCTTCCTTGCGGTAGCTGGCGCGGTAGTCGGCGTGGAAGCCGTGCGGCGCGCCCGGATAGATCTTGAACTCGGCGGTCTTCTTGGCCTCGATCAGCGCGGCCTTCAACGCTTCGACGGTCGCGACAGGGATGCCGGTATCGGCCTCGCCATAGAGTCCCAAGACCGGCGCCTTCATCTCGGGCGCCAACTGCGTCGGGCTCTTCGGCCAAAGAGGATTCGCCGGATCGACCGGCGGGCCGTAAAATGCGACGCCTGCCTTGAGTTCGCCGCTGTGGGCGGAATACTCCCAGACCGAGCGTCCGCCGCGGCAGAATCCGATGATGCCGAGCCGGCCGGTGTCACCGCCCTGCGCTTTGGCCCAGGCCACGGTGCTGTCGAGATCGGACAGCAATTCCGCATCCGGCTTGGCATTCACGATCGGCAGCAGCGCCGGAATATCGGTGATCTTGGTGAGGTCGACGCCCCTGCGATAATAGTAATCCGGCGCGATTGCGAGCGCGCCGAGCTTGGCGAGGCGCCGCGTCACGTCCTTGATGTATTCGTGCAGGCCGAAAATTTCCATCGCCACCAGAATGACCGACGGATTGGCCACGCCCGTCGGGCGCGCGAAATAGCCGGGCATTTCGCCGTCGGCGACCTTGATCTTCGCTTCGCCTGTCGTGAGGCCGTCGGTATTGGTCGTGATGACGTCGGCGCGCACCGGACCGGCGGCGAGGGTGTAGCCCGCCGTGACGGCGGCGGAGGCGGTCATGAAGCCGCGGCGCGAGAACGGCGCGACTTTTGTCAATCCAATGACGTCTGATGTCAGCATGGGTTCGGCACTCATGATGGATTCCTCGTGGGATGGGGAGCGCATAGAGCGGGTAAATGCCCGCCGAACGCAAATCACCAGCCTGCGAGGATACGGCCCGCCGCAACCGCAGGCCGACCGGCGCGGTCTCGGGCAAAGGCGGACGCCGCGACCAGAAGCTCCAAAAGAACAAGGCCGCCAGCGCAGTATAACGCCAACGGCCTTGCCAGCCCCGGACATTGAAATCGGCTTGCGCCGCCCGGTAGGCCCATACATGCCCCGGGAAACTACTTGCGGATGTGATCCATTTCACAGATGGGATAAAAAAATTATAGCCGGCCCCTGGGACGCGAAAGCCGCAACCCTGCCGCCGAGGCCCTTGATAAGTCCACTGCTGGAAGACTAGGTTTCCGTGCCGAACCGGGGAGCGATCGCGATGGCGTCGTTGTCCTCCACAAACCTGGTGAGGTGCGCTCGGATAACGCGGCGCTCCAAAATGCGGTTATCGCGGTCAGGGGACGCCGGCTGTCATCGTCCTCCTTGCAACATGAAAATCGCAGTCGGAGGTTTCCCAATGATGCTCACTCGTCGTTTCGTCGTCGGTGGTCTGGTCGGGTCGGCGGCATTGTCCGCCACACAGGGTTCAGTCTGGGCCAAGGCGGCCTTATCAGGTCATCAAGTCACCGGCGCCTATCGTCACGCCGTCGGCAGTTTCGAGGTCATCGCCCTCAATGACGGCATGCTCGAAATTCCGGTCGGGATGTTTCTGAAAGCCGATCCGGCCGAGGCCGGGAAGTTGCTGTCCGGCCGGTCATTGCCGGCGGACAAGTCGCCGACCGCGGTCAACGCATTCCTCGTCAACACCGGCGACAAGCTCGTCTTGATCGACAGCGGCACCGGCAGTCTGATGGGCCCGACGATGGGACGCTTCGCAGCCAATCTCACCGCCTTCGGCGTCGATCCGGCCAGCGTCGATGTCGTGGCGATGACCCATACCCACCCCGATCATTTCGGCGGGCTATTGACCGCGCAGAGCAAGATCGCATTCCCCAAGGCCCAGTTCGTCATCAGCGAAGCGGACACCAAGTTCTGGCTGAGCGAGGAAGTTGCGGCGAAGGCGCCGGCCGACGCCAAGCCGTTCTTCGACATGGCGCGCGCCAGCGTGTCGCCCTATATCGCGGCCGGAAACACCAAGTTCATTGCCGATGGTCAGGAGGTCGTGCCCGGTATCACGGCGCATGCGGCGCCGGGACATACGCCGGGCCACACGATGTACCGGGTCACGTCGGGCGGCGATACGCTTCTGATCTGGGGCGATATCATTCACTCCTATGCGCTTCAGTTCGCGCATCCCGAATGGGCGATCGCCTATGACGTCGATCCGGCGACAGCAATTTCCACGCGTCAGAAAGTGTTCGACATGACGTCGACCGACAGGCTGACCGTTGCCGGCGCGCACCTGCCGTTCCCCGGGATCGGCCATGTCGCCAAGGCCGGCGCGGCCTATGCTTACGAGCCGTTGTTCTGGGCGCCGGGCTGATCGTATCGGCTGCAAAGCCGGGATTTACGGGTCGCCCAAAAGTTACGGCGAGCCTTTGCGGGAGCTGGACCATTATCTGTCGGGTAATCCGAGTTCCGCCATCTGTTGCAAAATCCTTCGGCTGCTGGCGAGGTAGACCTCGCTGGCATTCAGCTTGGGCACTTCGACGTTGGCCAATGTCGAACCCGGTCGCAACGCCATTGCTTCCGCCATAGTGGCCCGTGCCTCGTCGAGGCGTCCCAGACGCTGGTAGGCCACGGCCAGAAGCATTTGCGGGCGTCCCGATGCCTTCGTCACGGCGATGGATTGTTGCAGCCATTTTGCTGCGTCTTCGTTGCGGTCCATCAGCAGACTGACCCAGCCCGCACCGACCATCCAGGTCCAGCGCGACACCCGCGGCGTGTCGAAACGGTCGGCTTGCTGAAACGTCGCCAGCGCATCGTCGAAGCGTCCCAGTTGAAGCTGGGCAAGACCGATGTGGTAAAGCGCCATGCCATTCCAGGGATCTACGTTCAAGGCCCTCGCACAGGCCACGAGACTCTCGACGAACTCGTTGGTCGCGTTGAGAAAGCGGCAATAGGCTTCCAGGACTGGAATAGAACCCGGCTCGAGCCGTAGCGCGCGCTCGAGGACCGACTTCGCGCTTGCCTGCGCCGTTGCGCGGTCCGCCGGATTGTACCAGACCATCTGAATGCCGCGCAGTTGAAGTGCCGCGAGCGAGACGGCGAGCGCGATATTCTCGGGATCGTCGGCAACTGCCTTCACCAACATCGTTTGCGCTTCCACAAAGCGCTCGCGGGTTATCTTCATGATCGACGCGGTGGCCTGCTCGACCGCGACGTTGCTCATGCTTCGCGGCGAGCCGCTTCCCGCAATTGGCGGCGCGTCGTTGGCCATCAGCTCTGAAAGTCGGACCGCAAGCGGATGACCGATGCCAGCAACAAGCCTGGATTGCTGCAGCGGCAGGTCAGTATCGGCTGACATGACCGATACCGGCTCGGTCCAAACGATTTCGCCCGTCGACACCCGGGTCATGCGCGCCCGCACGTCCCATGCGCCCTCGCTTTTCTTCAGCTCGCCCTGCACCACGAAATCCGAGCGTTCCGTGCCGTTGGCTTGTTGCACTGTCGAGGGCGCCGACACGCGAATGGTCTCGATCTTCGCCAGACCGTCGGCCAATCGTGTTGTCACGCCCGTCGCCATCGCCGCGGCTTCGCTGTCGCCGTCGGTCGTCATAATGGGCATGACCGCGATCGTCGGCAGCCTGCGGCCGAACAGGTCGCGAGGCATAATTATCGCCGCGATGACGGCGAGTGTGCAGAAAGCAGCCAGGATCAACGCGACGGGACGGCGCCAGCTATGAGCTTTTGGCGGCACGCCTTCGGGGATGGGACGTGTCTCGGCCAAGGGATGATCGGTCAAGGGATCGATCGAGGGGGCGGTAACGGTCAAAGGCGTTTGCGCGGTCGCCGGCGCTGGATCGATCGAAACCTCGGCCGTGAACAGGTAGCCTCGACGGGAAACGAGCCTGATAAGCTGGCGTTGATCGTCGCCCAGGATGGTCCGGGCTTCCTTGATGCATTGAAACAGACTGTCTTCGCCCACATAAATGTTGGGCCAGACGGCCTGCATCAACTCCTGCTTGCTCAACACCCGACCGGCGTTGTTGGCCAACTCTTCGATGACGGCGAGTGTTTTCGGCCGCACCTTGGTGGGTGTGCCGTCGGGGCGGCGTAGCTCGGCCCGCTGCCGATCGAGCTCAAAACCGGCAAACCGAAGCACCATCGCGACACAACCCCGGGCCATTCGATTTCGCGGCAAAATGCCGGCATTTGTTCCGTAAAAAGCCGCTGAAAACCCAAATATCAGAAAAACTTCAGAAAGTAACGGCCCATCATCAGGACTACCGGGACGGTGAATCACTATGCTGACAGCGACGCTAAACGCAGTGTCCAGCTACCGGCGCAGAGCCGAGCCGGTTTTGCAAACCAAGAAAGTGAACCGTTCCGATGGCGATGACCGCGAACGATATCGTGGTTCATCCCGCCCTCGCAGCCTGTGTCCGAACCCAGGCAGAGGCGCTGGTCTTGATGCACCGCGCCAATCCGCGAACGGCAGCGTCTTTTGCGAGGCCGCAGCGCTGGTTGATGGCACAAACGATACTTGCCGCCTATTTTCGCAATGAGGCTCGGCAAGCCGGCTCCGGGCTGCTTTCGCAGCATTTCGTCAATATGGCGGTGAACCAAAATCTTGCCAGCCGGAATACCGCAGCAGCCTTCATCAATGAAATGCGGAAATACGGTATCGTGAGTGACATTGCAGCCTGCGAGGGCAAACGCTGCCGGCGGCTTGAACCGTCACCGAATACCCTGGCGATGTCGCTGCAATGGCTCGCCGTTCACCTGGCGACGCTGGACGGGCTCGACGGCGGCGGACGGTCGATGGCCCTGCGCGGGCAACCGGCCAGGTTCGGCGCGATCCAACCCCTGATCGCGGATGGGTTGCTGGCGTCCCGTGCCGTTGGCCGGTCGATCGGAAAATCCTCTCTGGTTACATGGATCCATGACGGTGGCATCGTCATGGATCGCTTGATCACCGGTTGTCCGCAGAATCCTGCCGGCCTGGAGCGCATTCCAACCGACGTGATGTCGGTTTCTGGTCTGGCACGGTGGCTCAATCTGTCGCGAAGCCAACTCAGTCGCAAATTTGCGGTCGCCGAGGCGACGGGGAGTCTCGGATGGTCGGGGGCCAGGGGCAAATCCGAGTTGTGGGTGTCAGCGGAATTCTGGCGCGCGTATCATGCCGCACAGGCGGAGAAGCTCTCCATCATCGACGCCGCTGTTGCTGCCACTTTCGAAGACAACAGGGTCAACCGAAATTTCCAGGCTCGCGTTTCCCAGCCGGTACTTTCCGTCGCTGCTCTTAAACGGGCGTAACTTCTAAAGCCCCTTTTGATCCAAGGGCCTTCCTGCACAGCGCCGTTCAAAAAAGGTGCGGCCAGCCCTTGGGGGAGGGCTGGCCGCGCGCGATCCGGTCTGGGACGGGGAGGGGTGGGGATGTGACCGGGTCGCGTGTCTCCGTTATCTCTTGTGCGTCAGCGAGCGCTGGCGGTGGCGAGGGCAGGCCGGTTGTCGCCGAGCGAAACCCACACGTTCTGATCTTTCTGCGACTGGCGCTTGACGAAGCGGTATCCGGTCTCGGTCCAGGCCACGACGCTTTCGTTCTGGTTGTCGAGAATGAACTCGCCCTTGTCGGTCTTGACGGTCAGCACCGCGTGGCCTTCACCCTGCCGGTCGCGCACCACTGTGATGAGGAGAGCCTCGCGGGGCCATCCGGCGTCGATCAACAGCTTGCGCTTGAACAACACGTAGTCCTCGCAGTCGCCGTAGCCGTCGGTCGGCAACGACCATTTTTCAACGACGCCCCAATGATCCATGTCGGTCAGCGGCTTGACGGTTTCGTTGACCCAGCGGTTGACCCGCAGCAGGTCGCGCCAGGCGGCTTGCGTCATGACAATGTCGCGCGGCTCTGAAGGACCGTTGCGGCATTCGCCGGGGTTTTCGGCACAAAACTCAACCCATCCAATCGGTGCGCGGGTGCTGTCACCCAGGCTTGCGTAAAGTGTGCGTTCATCAGCGGCTTTCGCCGATGCCGTCAATCCAATCAGGATGGCGATGACCGCCAATCCCTTCCCCCGTCCAGTGATCCCAAACATTGTGGCCCCCGTTTCTTGTTGGGACCACGTTTCGCACAAAGGTTTTGCGCCGCCGCTAAGTAAGCCAAGTACATTTGACGCGAATGAAAGTAAAAGATGACGCGAATTCGATCTATACTTGAATAAAATTCGATTAGAATTTTAGTCATCTGCAATTGATTCAAATTTTACGCATTAACGCGCCGCAGCCCATCATTGCAGCGGTTGCGGCCGCCAAAGCGGCCCGCATTAACGCAACGGATACCGGCGCAAACAGCCTGAAACCGCTGTTCGCGCCGCGGGCTACGTCTTCAAGCCGCGGGAAAATCAGGATTCGCTAACGCCAACGCTTTACGGCGCGCTAACGCTGTCCGCCGGAGCCCCGTAAAACTTGGCAGAGCGGGACGTCCCGTGCATCCATGCCGGCCCGACAGCGAGGTGATCATGCGATCCATTATCTGGCGACCTGTTATCTGGCGATCTGTTATCTGGAGTGTTCCGACAATTCTGTGCCTGATGACCGGCGTCCCGGCGCAGGCCGCCGATCAGGCCCGTATCAATCCGACCGATCCGCAGCCGACCTGCACCATGTGCCCGGGGACCTATATTCCCTTGAGCGAGATCGACGCCTATGCCGACAAGGCGCTGGCGGAGAAACTGCTGGACCAGCAGGTGCGGGATATCGACATCGGCAAGGCCCATATCGGCATCGGCCGGGTCCATCGCGGCAAGCTCGACAAGCCGGCCCCGGATTCCGTCGCCGAGCATGATGAGATCAGCGAGGTCTATCATGTGATCTCGGGGTCAGCGACGCTGGTGCTGGGCCCCGATATCGTCAACCGGCAGCGGCGGCCGGCCACCATGCGCACGGTGGTCGAGTTCAACGGTCCCGGAAATAACGGCTCGGATATCCGCGACGGCATCGCCTATGAGATCAAGGCCGGCGATGTGGTCGTGATCCCCGCCGGCACCGGTCACTGGTTTACCCGGATCGAGGATCACATCGACTATCTGATGGTGCGGATCGACCCCGATAAAGTGACGCCGCTCAAAAGCGGGGCGCAGTCGAAGGAGTATTTGTCGAAGCCGGCCAAGCGGGGCGATTGATAGACAGGATGAGGCTTTCAGGCCCGCGGCAGCTCTGCGAGATCAAGACCCTCGCCGAGACGGGTCATAAACTCCGGCCTGAATGGCCAAGCTTGCCGCGCTTCGGCAACCGTAAGGTCGGGGTCCTTGCGCATGAGTTGCCGTCCCATTCTCCTCGCCTCGCTACGAGCCCCCGTCATCGCTGCAGCGGCGACCGCCACACGCTGCGCCCAGAAGGAGCCGCGGCTCGCTTTGACACCGCTTTCCACCCAGCGAACCGCGTGAACGTAGCGGCCGGCGGCAAAATGCGCACAACCCATGCCGATGAAACTCAAATGACGTAACGGCTCGAAAGGCATCAGATGAAGCGCGGTGGAAAGCTCGCGGATCGCCGCCTCGCTGTCGCCCAGATAGGCCGACATCCAGCCTCGGCGGACCCAGGCATAGGCGAGCCATGGGTCGAGCGCCAAAGCGCGCTCAAGGCGTCGGTCGGCTTCGTCGAGACGACGCGCCAGCACCAATGCACCGCTGCTGAGGGTCAGCGTCAGGGCGTCGTTTGGCGCAAGCTGATAGGCTTCGTCGGCCAATTGCAACGACAAGGCCCTGTCGCGATCGGGACTGGAACTGAAGCGGTGCGAGGCCCGTTGTCCCCAGCACCATCCGGCCACGGCCTTTGGCAAGCCGTAGCTCGGCGCCAGTTCCTGAGGGCGGCCGAGTTCTTCGAGGGCCGCGTTGCATTGCTTCGGGGCAACCGCAAATGCAGAAGGCAAAGCGAGCAGAGTCAGGCGCATGGCTTCATCGAAACCGCCATCGCGCGGCGCGTGTTCGCTCACTCGCATGGTTCTCGATGGCAGTTCACCGAACGCCCGTCGATATTCCGCAGCGAACCGGCCGAGCTGAGCAAAGCCATTCGACAATGCGATGTCGGTGACGGTGTCATTGGGGCCGGCGTGCAGGAGCGCCTGGCGCGCCCGCGCAAGTCGCATCCGGCGTGTCCAGCCGAGCGGCGTGGTGCCAAGAAACTCCCTGAAATGTCTTTCGAGGGTCCGTGGGGTTACGCAGCCGACCTCAGCAAGGCGATCGAGCTGCACCGGCTCTGACAGGTGGCCGCGAAGCCAGTCAAGCGCGCGTATCAAGTCCGCCGGCAATACCGAGGGATCCGGGGTCTGGCCGATTTTCGTTCCTAGGTCGGGCGTCGGCATATCGACACACCCCTGAACCGGTTGCAGCCCAGCGAGTTTAGCACGTTCCCGATTTCGTGGCGAGATCTGCATAGTGCGACGGAAAAAGTATAGCTGGCGCTTTCCGGCCGCCACAAAATTCCAAAGACACCTTGGCGATTTACGAGAACGGGAGACGGATCATGCTGAAGGCATCACTTTCGCTGGTCGCGGTGTTGGCTGGCGTGTCACTCGCGCATCCAGCCTTTGCCCAATCGGACGATGACAAGCTTGGCAAGGTCCATTTTGAGACGTCATGCAACGCTGATGCGCAAAAGCTGTTCGACCGGGGCATGTTGTATCAACACTCGTTTTGGTATCGCGCCTCGCAGAACATGTTCGAGGATACGTTAAAGGCCGATCCTGCCTGCAGCATCGCCTATTGGGGTATCGCCTTAAGTCTGCTGTGGAATCCCCACATCGCGCCGCCGACAAAAAATCTCGCGGAGGGGGCGGCGGCGATCGAGAAAGCGAGAACGGTCGGGTTCACGACCGAGCGCGAGAAAGGCTATGTCGACGCGCTGGCGGTGATGTATGCGGATTACGACAGGGTGGATCACCATACCCGCGTCGTCGCCTATGCGAAGGCGATGGCAGCTCTGGCGCAGAAATATCCTGATGACGACGAAGCGCAAATCCACTATGCGCTTGCGCTCAACACATCGGCATCTCCGGCCGACAAAACCTACTCCAACCAACTCAAGGGTGCAGCTATCCTGGAGTCGATCGCCTTGCGCCAGCCGCTGCATCCGGGCGTGGCACACTATCTAATCCATCTCTACGATTATCCGTCGATCGCAGATAAAGGCATCGAAGCAGCGCGGCGATACGCCAAGATCGCGCCAGACGCACCACATGCTCTGCATATGCCCTCGCACATCTTCACCCGGGTCGGCTATTGGCGCGACTCGGTCTCGTCCAATGTCGCGTCGGCACGGTCCGCAAAGGAATCGAGAGACCTCTCCGACCAACTGCATGCAATGGACTATCTGGTCTATGCCTATTTGCAGCTCGGACAAGACGACAAAGCCAAGGCCGTGGTCGACGAGATGGGGACGGTCACCGGCTTCAGCGAAACCTTCATTCCGGGGCCTTACGCCGAGGCGGCCTCACCCGCACGCTATGCCCTGGAGCGCGCCGACTGGAAAGGCGCGCAAGCGCTGACGGTGCGGCCGAGCCCGCTTGCCAACGTGCAAGCGATCACTTATTTCGCGCGCGCGCTTGGAGCCGCCCGGGCCGGCGATCCGGAAGCAGCCAAGCCCGATATCGCCAGACTAGGTGAGCTTCGCGACAAACTTCGCGAAGTAAAGGATGCATATTGGTCGGAACAGGTCGACATCCAGGCCAAGATCGCATCCGCCTGGCTGCTCTACGCCGAAGGCAAGAAGAATGAGGCGTTGAAGGCCATGAGCGACGCCGCCGACGCGGAGGACCGCACCGAGAAGCATCCGGTGACGCCAAGCGTTCCAAAACCGGCGCGGGAACTCTATGGTGAGATGCTGTTCGACAGCGGCAACGCGCAGGACGCGCTGACGGCTTTCGAGACGACCTTGAAAAAGGAACCGAACCGACTTGGTGCTCTTGCCGGGGCGGCGAGAGCCGCTGCCCAACTCGGCGACGCTTCCAGGGCACGCGGTTATTTTGGCAAGCTTCTTGAGCAAGTCGGGAGCGGGGGGAATACCCGCATCGAGGTCGCCGATGCACGCAAGTACCTTGCAGGGCATTGAACCGTGAAGGCGGGTAAGGCTCCTGCGCGCGCGGTGTTGTTGTTTGCGCTGATGCTGCCGGCCGTACCCGCCGCAGCCGACCCAATGCAGCTAGTCGGCTATTCCGGGTATCTCGGCGAATGGGAATTGACGGCCACCGTCACAGAGGACGGCTCGGCCACGCCAAAAGGATATTCGGGGCCGTTGTCGATAAAGCACGTCGGCCTCTGTACGCAGGACGGTCCGGAGGAAAAAAGCGGCCGGATACGAATTCAGATGATGCCCTCCGAATCGCGCATTGAGGCCACGCTATGGGTGGACGGTATCGAATGCCGCTATCGCGGAGTCTTGTCCGGTTTTTATACGGGCACCATGGATTGCTCCGGCCGCGAGCGTGTTCCATTGAAACTTTGGATCAAGGAATCGAAATAATTTCTGTCCCCTCCGGGACGCCGCGCAATTTACCGCGCGGTAACCGCGTCTTCGAGCGTGTCGGCCGACTGCTCGTGAACGAATTCGAGCGCAAAGCCTTCCTCGAGTTTACGCACCACCCGGGCCTGGACCTTGCCGAGCAGGACCAGGGATTTCAGCGGCGGGCGGTTTTCCGCGGCGATGGCGGCGCCGGACAGCGACATGTCGATGATGCGGCAGGTCATCTTGGTGCCGTCCTCGAGCGTCAACAGCGCAATCGGGTTGCGCGGGATGATACGGTCGTGGCGGCGATCTTCCGGCAGATTGAGAATGTCGCGGTTGGCGAGCCAGGTCAGTTGGGCCGCAAGCTTGTCGCGTTTGCGCGCGGTCGCGCCGACGCTCATCGCAAAGCCATTGTCGATAATGCGGGTGATCTTGCCCTCAACCCGGCCAATATGGTCGAGATAGGCGATCACGCGGTCGCCGACATTGCCGATGCCGGGTGCCAGCAGGGCCAGTCCGCCCGGCGACATATTAATGATCTGGCACGGAAACTCGCGCCGGTCCGGAAGCATGTAGCGGCCGAGCAGGTGAACCTTGACCCGTTGAAAACGCCGCCGCTCTTCGGCGGCCGGCAGGATCGATTTTTTGTGCGCTAACGCCATCTTCGCCACCCGGCAACCGGCTTTTCGGTGCCGCTCGACCCTACGGCCGTCAGGGTTAATGAGTGGTTAGCAATGGTTGCACGAAGGTTGTGCATTCGCGTTTTAGGGGGGGCTGGGACGGGCGGCGGTCGAAGCCGGCTCAAAGGCTTCGCCGGCACGTCATGGCACCGCGAAATGGCATCGCGAATTCAGGCTGCCTCACGCGGAATCGAAGGGGCCGTCTTGCTAGCGGCCGGCGGCATGTCCTACGATCTTTCCTCCAGCCTGACCGTCCGGGCATTCATCATCGCGGCGGTATCCAATCAGAACCAGCATGACGTGGTGGTGGCAAACCACGCCAGCGAACAACAGCCACCGGGGAAATCTCATGACGACACGCCGTCAATTTCTAAAGGCCGGCACCGCGGCCGCCGCCATGGGCGCCGTCTTCTGCGGCTGCGGCATGCTGCAGAGCGCGCACGGCCAGCAGCCGACACGCCAGACCTTGCCCGTGATGGTCGCAGGCAAACGGGTCAAGTCGATCGACGTGCATGCCCATTGTCATTTCCATGAAGCCGGCGCGTTGCTCGGCCCCGAAGCCGACAGCGTCATGCAGGTGCCGGTCAATGGCGCGGACGAAGCCTTCATCGACATGACCAGGCGGCTCGCGGTGATGGACTCGCAGGCCGTCGACATGGAGATCCTGTCGATCAATCCTTTCTGGTACAACCGCGACCGCGAACTGGCCGGTGCGATCGTCAAGATCCAGAACGAAAAGCTCGCGGAACTCTGCGCTTCAAAGCCGGACCGGTTCGCAGCCTTCGCGTCGCTGACCCTGCAGGCGCCCGATCTGGCGGTGCGCGAACTCGAGACCGCGGTGAAGAAGCAGGGGCTGAAGGGGGCCGCGATCGGCGGCATCGTCGACGGCGTGGAATTCTCCGATCCGAAATTTCATCCGGTGTGGGCCAAGGCCGAAGAACTCGGCGTGCCCCTGTTCATCCATCCGGCAGCGATACCCGAACTCAAGAAGCGATTGTCCGGCAATGGCTGGCTCACCAACACGATCGGCAATCCGCTGGAGACGACGATCGCGCTCTCGCATCTCATTTTCGAGGGGACGTTCGACCGCTTTCCCGGATTGAAGGTGATCGCTGCGCATGGCGGCGGCTACCTCGGGTCGTACGCCGATCGCTCCGATCATCCCTGCCTGGTCGGTCCCAAGGGCTGCAATCCCGCGATCACGCTCAAGAAGCAGCCGACGGAATATCTCAAGCAGATCTACTTCGATTCCCTGATCTTCACGCCGGAGGCGATCCGCCATCTGGTGGCCCAGGTCGGCGCCAGTCAGGTGTTGCTGGGTAGCGACTATCCCTATCCCTGGCAGCTCCACCCGGTGGACCATATTTTCGCATCGACTTCGCTCAGCGACGATGAGAAGGCCGATATTATCGGCCGCACCGCAGCGAAGCTGTTCAATTTCCAGGCGTGAGGTGACAGCGCTGCTCGCCGGCGCGTCGGCGATGCGCTCGCTATCGCTGAAATGACCTGAAACAACTTTTGGGGGATGCCGGAAACGCATCCCCCAATTCATCGATCAAAAATCGATCCTCTTCCGAATTCGAGCAACGGTTGAACTCAAGGATTGTGCCGCAATAGCTCTCTATGGTTCTATCGATGATCGGCTTGCAGTCACGTAAGCGAAGATGAGAACGGCTTAATAGAGTGGCATGAATGTCTGCGAGCAATCGGGTTGAAGCGGTACCCGCCGAGACGAATACCACGACAAATATAAATACCAGGACAGGCAGCTCCTCGGCGTTCCTCATTACAATCTATACGGCGGCGGTTTTTCTCAGCGCCGCGTTGCTGTTTGCAGTCCAGCCCATGTTCACGAAAATGGTGCTGCCGCGATTTGGCGGATCGGCATCCGTGTGGTCCGTCGCCATGGTGTTCTTTCAGGGCATTCTGCTATTGGGTTACGCCTATGCCGATCTCTTGACCCGCTTTGTGCGTGGTCCGCTTGCGTTGCTGATCCATCTCGCTGTGATGTTGGGGGGCGCGGTTTTTCTGCCGCTTGCCATTGCGCAGGGATGGGGACTGCCGCCAGCCGAACATGAGCAGATATTTTTGCTCGGTCTGTTCGGTGTTTCCATCGGCTTTCCTTTCTTTGCGCTGGCGGCCAACGGACCGTTGCTGCAGGCGTGGTTCGCTCGTTCTGGTTTGGGACAGGCCGAAAATCCCTATTTCCTTTATGCGGCGAGCAATACCGGAAGCCTGTTGGCACTGTTCGCCTATCCGTTCGCCATCGAGCCGTTTTTGACGCTGAGTTTCCAGGGCGGCGTCTGGCGCTCCGGCTATTATCTGCTGATCGCGTTGATCGCCGCATGCGGAGGTCTGGTGTTCTTTCGCCGCGACGGCGAGGCTGTCCTGCCGGTCGCGCAGTCGACGGAAACTGCACCTGCGTTGGTCCGCATGATCTATTGGGTGGCGCTCGCCTTCGTGCCGTCGGCACTGATGATCGCGGCGACAACGCACATCACGACCGATGTTGCAGCCGCACCGTTTCTGTGGGTGCTTCCGCTGTCGCTCTATCTGATCAGTTTCATTCTGGTGTTCAGCCAGCGCCAGTTGGTCCGGCGCGAGACCTGGATCAATCTTCAGCCGTTTTTGCTGGCGCTGATCGTGCTGACGCTGGCGCTCGATATCCGCACCTGGCTGACCGTCGATGTGGCACTTCATCTGCTGACGTTCTTCGTGACGGCAATGATATGCCATGGGCTGATGGCCGCCACGCGTCCGCAAGCGGCCTATCTCACGCGGTTCTATTTCTGCATGTCGCTGGGCGGTGTGCTGGGTGGCATTTTTTCAGGCCTGATCGCTCCCCGGATCTTTTCATGGATCGCGGAATACCCGTTGCTGATCGTTGCAGCGGCGTTGGCGCGGCCGGGGCTGGTCTGGCCGACTGGAAAGGAAACCAGACTTATTCTCGGCCTTGTTGCCGTTGTTGTCGTCGTCACGCTGCCCGGTTTGCTCGAAAACATCTCGGTTATTCCGCCCTATAGCTGGATGGTCTGGGGTGCTGTGGCGATATTGGTCGCCTGCGCCGTCGCATTCCGCCAGCGGCCGTTGCGGCTGGCCGTGTTGTTCGCCGCCGTATTCACGATCACCCGGGTCTATCCGCCGAATGTGCGGCACCTGGAAACCGTGCGCAGTTTTTTCGGGGTCCACAAGATCGAGGTGACGGAGGACGGCCGCTTTCGCGTGCTGCGCCATGGCATGGAATTGCACGGCGCGCAGCGCTTGACCACCGACGACGGCAAGCCGGTCACCGGCCGGCCGCAACTGTCCACGTACTACCATCCGGACTCGCCGATCGCGGAGGCGATCGACGCTGTGCAGGACAAGAAGGGTGGGCCCATTCGCGCCGCGGTGATCGGTCTTGGCGCCGGCTCGATTGCCTGCCTCATGAAGCCGCAAGACAGTCTCGATTATTATGAGATCGACGCCGACGTGATCCGTATCGCCCGGGATCCCAATCGCTTTACTTTTTTACGTGACTGCAAGCCGGACGCAAAGATCGTTCTTGGCGATGCGCGTCTGACGATCGCCGATGCCCGGGATGCCCGCTATGATGTGATCGTGGTCGATGCCTTTTCATCGGATTCGATCCCGGTTCACTTGCTGACGCGCGAAGCGCTGCGAATTTATCTGTCGCGGCTCAGTCCCGGCGGCATCATCGTCACCCACATCTCCAACAATCACCTCGATTTGACCGGCGTGGTGACCGAGACGGCGGCCAGTGAAAAGCTGATTGCAAGACTCTATGACGAAGACGAAGTCCCGGGCGGCGATCCCATGATCAAGTTTTCGACCGTCATGGTACTGGCGCGCAACAACGACGATTTCGGTCTGTTGAAGGACTGGGAATTGCAAAAGCCGGAGCCGGGGGAATATCCCTGGAGCGACGATTTCTCCAATTTGTTGGGGCCGCTGATCGCCAAATTCGAGGAAGGCGACTAGGGCGGAAACATTGCAATCCACACTGACCGTTTAACTTGCAATTTATAGACCGATTGGTCTATATATCGGTTGTGAGCCACCAAACCCCAGTACAGTTGCCTCGGGGCCGTCCCCGAAGTTTCGACGCGGAAGCCGCTGTCGAACGTGCGATGGGCGTGTTCTGGTCGCGCGGCTATCACGCCACGGCGCTCCCGGACCTGCTTCGTGCGACGAAGCTCTCGCGTGGCAGCCTATATGCTGCCTTCGGTGACAAGCACTCGCTCTTCTTGCGGGCGCTTGATCGCTACATCGCCGACGCCCTGACAAGGATGGATAACGAACTTGCCCCCTCCAGGGAGCCGGTCGATGGCCTGCGGACCTATCTTGCCGGCTACGTCGACCGCACGAGCGGGGCCCATGGTAAGCGCGGCTGCCTGCTGGTGGCGACGGCCATGGAACTGGCTGGCCGCGATGCTGAAGTCGATCGTCGCATCGGGAGCTTTTTCAAAGCCATGGAGGCGAGGGTGGCTGCTGCGCTTTCCCGTGCGAAGGCGGCAGGCAAGCTGGCCGACGGTGTCGATCCTTCAATGGCCGCCCGAATTCTCGTCTGTTTCGTTGAGGGTCTGCGCGTGGTCGGCAAGACGGCACCGACACGTATTACATCGCAGGCCACCGCTGACGCTCTTCTCGACCGCTTCATCAAGTAAAACGACCGTTGGACGCCTTCGCTGCTGGCGCGTTGATATATAGACCGATCGGTCTTGAAAGGAAGGATGTCATGTCTCCCATCCAGATCGTCTGCGCGGTGGCCGTTCCCTTGCTGTGGGGTTATCAGTTCGTGGCCATCAAAGTGGGCGTTATGGAGTTTCCGCCTCTCTTCTTCCTCGCGCTGCGCTTCATGGCCATCGCGCTATTGCTTGTGCCGTTCGTCAAAAGACCCACGCGTCAGCAGTTGGGTCCTGTCGCAGCTATTTCGCTCTTTCTTGGGGGACTGAACTTCGGGCTGTTTTATGTAGGCCTTGGGCTCGGCTCGGGAAGCATGTCGGCGATCGCCTATCAACTCGCGACGCCCTTCACCGTCCTGTTAGCGTGGCCGCTGCTCGCGGAGAGGCCGTCTCTGACGACGTCCGCCGGCGTGTTGCTGGCATTCACCGGTGTCGTTGTGTTGGCAGCGGGGCCTGACCTGTCGACCAACGTACTTCCGCTGCTGCTTGTGATCGGGGCAGCCTTCGCGTTCGCAGTGTCCAACGTCTTGACGAAGCGCTACGGCCCGTTTGATCCCCTGATGTTGATGGGGTGGTCGTCGGCACTGACGGTGCCACAGGTCATGTTGATGTCGCTGTTTCTGGAATATGGACAGTTGGCGAGCCTTGTCACGGCGGATAAGCGTGGTTGGCTGGCGCTCGCCTACACGATTTTCATAGGAGGCATTGTCGGCTTTGGCCTCTGGTTCTGGCTGATCGGGCGTTGCTCCATGAGCCGCGTCGCACCCTTCGGCCTGCTGCTTCCGGTGTTCGCCTTGATTTCGAGCGTGTTGTTCCTTGGCGATCGCATGACCCCAAAGTTGATTGTCGGCGGGCTGCTCGCGATTTCCGGCGTCGCCATCACACAGTTAAGACCGAGCGCTCGACCCATTTGAACCCGGGCAGACCCTAGCGGAAGCCCTCATAGACCATGAAGCCGCGCGCGATCGCGAGTTTGCGCAACGCGCGCGGAACCAGGCCCTCGGGCCGGTGCAGATAGCGCCACGATGTCAGGCGGAAGTCCCGCAACAGGCTGGGTTCGCTTTCGAACGGCGCGAGCGATCCCGTCAGGCTGATCGGTGCATGTGCGCGGGTGTTGAACGGCAGCAGCAGCAATTCCAGATGCGCCGCCGAGCCATCCTGCGCTGTCGCGGTGATGCCAGCGATCGCGGCCAGCATTTCCTCGGCGACCGCGCTCACGACCCCTTCGATTTCGTGGCGGCAATCCGGCGTGAACAGTGCCGAAAAGCTGCGGTCCTTCAGATCGCAGCCGAGCAGGGCGCAAACCCGTGTGCCGGCGACGCGAAACGGATAGCCGGCGTCGGCGTCGTACGACAGCACGAAGATATCGCCGAGCAGTTCTCGCACCGCACCCGGTTCGATTTCGCTGCGGTCCGGCGCGCGCGCGGTGCCGCGCTGCTCGTCCCAATAGGCGAAAAATTCCCGACTTGACGGATGTTTCATCGTTCAGCCTTGCCCCAGTGCCCCGGCGTGAAAGGACACATCTGTCCTGATTTCACGCACGCGCATTCCCTGGATTGTTGTGCAAGACCAGCTTTGCAGCGTCCATGCCGCCGGCGCGTTTTCGGGCCGAAGCGCACGCCTTTACGCTGTTAACGTTAAATTAACTATGGGGTTTCCGTTCGTGGAACGCCTGTTATGGTCTGCGCATTCGATCTCTCGCCGGGTTTCTCCAGGCCCGGCCGGATGGTTACACAGGCGGCGTCAAACAGATTTGGTCGTCGCGCGGGGAGGGGTGGGGATGTCACCCGGGGCTCTGCGCGAAAGGTCAGCAAGACGAGGGAGGCCGTTCTCAGCGGCCTCCCTTTTTCTTTGGCATTTGGCTATCTGTGACCATGCCGTCCTTGCGCTGCAGCGCCAAGCCGCCTAATTGGGCGCCATCGCTCGCGTGAACCGCCGATTAAGGTCTTCGAACCCTTGGAATTTCCACCGGAATCCGCCCCAGAAGCCCCGCCGGAACTGCAGCCGGCGCCGCCGCGTGAGCCGATCCTGACGCTGCCCGGCGCCCTGACCGCCTATGTCCTGCTGTTGGCGTTTTTTCACCTGCGGGTGCTGCTGCCGGTGGATCTGGAAAACTGGACCATCGACGTCTTCGGCTTCATTCCGAAGCGCTACGATTCGACGCTGCTGGCGATCGACTTTCCCGGCGGCGAGGGCGCCAAGGTCTGGACCTTCGTGACTTACTCGCTGCTGCACGTCAATCTCAGCCATATCGGGTTCAATGTGCTGTGGCTGCTGCCGTTCGGCAGCGCGCTGGCGCGGCGTTTTGGCGCGGTCCGGTTTTTCCTGTTCATGGCGGTGACGGCCGCGGCGGGTGCGCTGGCGCATCTCGTCACCCATGAGCATGCGCTGGCGCCGATGATCGGCGCGTCGGCGTCGGTCTCGGGCGCCATGGCGGCCGCGATGCGGTTTGCCTTTGTACGAGGCAGCTTCCTGTCGTTCAATCGCGGCGACGCCGATGCGGCGGCCAAGGTGCCGGCGCTGTCGCTGATGCGGGCATTGCGCAACGGCCGCGTGCTGGGCTTTCTCGGCGTCTGGTTTGCGGTCAATATCATCTTCGGCGTCGGATCGATTGCGATCGGCGCCGACGGCGCCAGCGTTGCCTGGCAGGCGCATATCGGCGGTTTTCTCGCCGGTCTGTTGCTGTTTGCATTGTTCGATCCGGTTCCGCGCGCAGCGCCCTATGCTGCAGATGCGTCGTCGCGGGATGTATCGAACAACGGTTGAATCCCTCAGCTTGCGGCGCAGGGCGATTTCATTCATCATCCCCTCATGATGCGGCACGGTGTGAGCCGCCTATGCGCCGCGGCAAGCCGTGCTCAAGTGAATGCGCCTGCGACGAATGCGTCTGCAACCAAGCTGACGCTGAACTGTTGATTGAAGACTCTAAAGTGAAACAAGAACGCGCTCGCTCAAGGGCGTGATTGGCTTCAGGGAGACGACAATGACGGTACGAGCCATCCTCGATTCCAAAGGTCATCAGATCCAGAGCGTCGAGCCGGACGCCAAACTTTCCGTCGCCATCAAGGTTTTGGCGGAACGCAAGATCGGCGCCGTGCTGGCGATGAGCAAGGGCCGCATCGAAGGCATCCTGTCGGAGCGCGACATCGTGCGTGTGCTTGGCGAACGCGGCGCCGCGGTGCTCGACGAGCCGGTCAGCGCCGTGATGACCCGCAAGGTCATCAGTTGCAAGCAGAACGACACGGTCGGCGCGATCATGGAAATGATGACGGATGGAAAGTTCAGGCATCTGCCGGTGCTCGATGGCGAGCGGGTGGTCGGCCTGATTTCGATCGGCGACATCGTCAAATGGCGCGTGCGCGAATACGAGCACGAGCAGGAAGCGCTGCGCGAATATATCAAGACCGCCTGATTTCTCTCGAAATCAAGGATTCCTTTCGGGATCAGGCGTCTCGGGATCAGGGCGTCTTGTCGATGGTGGGGTCCGGCTCGGCCGCGCCCGGCGCCAGGATATGGATCGCTTCCTGGATCGAGACGATGGCGCGCTCGGCGGCGCGCCGGCCGTGCGCGATCAGATCGTCGGCGCGGTGAAAATCAAACCAGCCGATCTGACCGACCCGGGGCGAGATCAACATGTCGGGCGGATCGCCGGCGAGGCGTGCGCGGGTGATGCGGTCCTGCATGATGTTGAAGGCATCGACCATCACGGTCGAGATGCCCGGCCGTCCGCCGCCGCCGAAGAATTCGCGCTTCACGGTGCGCTCCGCAGAGAACAGGCGGCCCAAGCCGCGTTTCGGCGGCAAAGGTTCGATCGGGATCTCCGGCACGGCGGTTGATGCGCCGTGGGAATAGATCGTGGTGCTGTGGGTGAACACGTCGCTTGAGAGATTGGCGGCGATGACGATCTCCGCGCCCATCGCGCGCGCAGCCGACACCGGCACCGGATTGACCAGCGCGCCGTCGACCAGCCAGCGGTCGCCCGCCAGCACCGGCGCGAATATCCCGGGCAGCGCATAGGAGGCGCGCATCGCATTGACGATGCGGCCATGGGTCAGCCAGATCTCGTGGCCGGTGCGGACTTCAGTGGCCACGGTCGCAAATTTCAGCGGCAGGTCTTCGATCATGGTCTGGCCGAGGGCGGCCTCGAGCTGGGTGGCGAGCTTGTCGCCACCGATCAGGCCAGAGCCGTTGAGGCGGATATCCAGATAGCCCAGGATATTGCGCGGCTGCAGGCTGCGCGCCCAGTCCTCCAGCGTATCGAGCTGGCCTGCGGCATAAGCTCCCCCGACCACGGCGCCGATCGAGGTACCGACCACGACGTTGGGGACGATGCCATGCGCAATGAGAGCCCTGATGATACCGATATGGGCGAATCCACGGGCGGCCCCGCCACCGAGCGCCAGCCCGATCACCGGCCGCCGGACACTGCCGAGCCCCACTCTGTTGCTGCCATTGGAGCCGTTCTGGCCTCGCCCCATCAAACTATCCAGCACCGAAGCAATCTCCCGGGAGGCCGAAACCCAACCCCAAATTCAAGCCTATCCGCAACGGCCCGAAGCCGCCAGAATCTGCCGCGAGCATGGTTTATGCCGCTGTGGGGGAGAGATTGTGACGGGAGGTCGCTTCCCGGGAGCAACGCCCGGGCGGGTCACCGGTTCCCCGGAGGCTTCCAGGGTGTCATGGAGGCTTGAATTTGCCGCGTTTTCAGTGAAAAGCATGCGTCATGATGATCGGACGTGACGGCACCAACGGCTCCCCGGGGATCGGACGCCCGCTTGCAGCGATTGTGATCGCTGCCGCGCTCGTCGTGACGCTGGTTCTGCCGGTTTCCGTCTCGGCGCAGATGTTCACCGACCGGCCGCCACCGGTGCCGCCGGCTTCGGTCCCGGAAGCCCCGGCTGGCCCGGCGATGAATCTCGCCCCGCCATCCGGCCCGGCATCGATACCCAGTCTGCCCGCGCCGGTGACGCAACCTCCGCCGCCACCCTCGATCGCGGCCGTGCCGCCCGCCGCCCTTGCACCTCTCGGCACTGCCGCGCCCGGCCAGGCCGTGCTGGCGCTGACGGCGCGTTACGGCAAGGACCTGCCGGTCATCAACAACGGGCTGGTGTGGCGGGTGTTCTCGGACCGGCCGGACGAAAGCGGCACCTTCAAGCTGATCCGCGAGGACCGGGGTGCTACGCCCAACATCGTGCTGCCGCCCGGCAATTACGTGGTGCATGTCGCGCTCGGACTGGTCAGCGCGGTGCGGCCGGTGACGTTGAAGGCCGAGACCGATCGCGAATCCTTCCTGCTGCCGGCCGGCGGCCTGCGGATCGAAGGCCGGGTCGGCACCTCGCGGATTCCGCAAAACCAGATTTCGTTCGCGATCTACAAGGGCAGCCAGTTTGAAACCGCTGAGCGCGCCTCGCTGGTGCCTAACGTCGCCGCCGGCGATGTCGCGCTGCTGCCGGAGGGGACCTATTACATCATCTCCAACTATGGCGACGCCAATTCCGTGGTGCGCTCGGATATCCGCGTTCAGGCCGGCAAGCTGACCGATGTGATCATCACCCACCGCGCGGCGGTCATTACCCTGAAGCTGGTCAGCGACAGGGGAGGCGAAGCCCTGGCCAACACCGCATGGTCGGTGATCACGCCGGGCGGCGACGTCATCAAGGAATCGATCGGCGCATTCCCCCGCGTCGTGCTGTCGGAGGGCGAATACCGCGCCATCGCCAAGAACGAGGGCAAGGTCTACGAGCGGCCGTTCAACGTCGTCAACGGCGTCGACGGCGAAGTCGAGGTTGTCGCGCGCTGATTCGGACGGTCCTCATGGTGAGGAGGCGCTCTTGGACACTCTCGAAGAAGGACGGCTTCAAGGTCTGTGGCTTCGTGCTTCGAGACGCACGGCTTTCGCCGCGCTCCTCAGCATGAGGGTCTAACAAAACTCCGTCCTGAGAGGCCGCGAAGCTGGCGCCGACCTCATCCTGAGGAGCATCGCTCAAGCGATGCGTCTCGAAGGATGGGCGGCATCGGGACTCGCGGCCATCTTTCGAGACGCGGCCAAGAGGCCGCTCATGAGGGCGGTGTGTAAGGCCGGAAAATAAATCCTACACACAACTGTCATAGTCGCTAATGCGCACTAACCATCGCGCGACTTTAAAGTTTTATATTGGCCGGATCATCGCACCATCCGAAAAATTTTTACACCGCATTAAAGTCCGGCTGCGTTGGATGCAGTGGGATGCTGCGTTGCGGGGAATGTCATGGTTGTTGTTGCCAGGAGCACTGCCGAGAGTGGTGCCAAGGATGCTGTGAAGAGATCTTCGGGAAAACTTCACTCTGACATGTTCGATGATGTCCCGATCCTGCAGCGTAAATGGCAGGCGGCATTGCGGCCCGGCGACACACTGCCCCGCTATGAAGATGTGATGCTGGGAAGCCTTGGCCGGCTCGCCGATCATATCGCCCTGATCAAGGAAAATAATCAGGCGTTCGAAATCTCGCGCACCGGTCGCTACGTCCAGAAATGGCTGGACGACGACCGCTGGGACATTCCGCTGAGCGCGCTGTCGCCCGATTGCGCCACTGCGCTGGGCGAAGCCGCAGCCAATGCGCTTTCGAGCGGCCGTCCGCATCTTGCGGTGGCCCATTCCGTGCGTGACGGTCTGGTGCAGACCTACGACGTGCTGGCGTTGCCGACGTCGTCGCGCTGGGGCGGCACGCTGATCGGCATCTATATCAACGAGCGAGCCGCGCAATATAATCTGCTGGATGCGATTTTTGCCACCACCGATGAAGGCGTGCTGTCGCTGGCGGCGATCCGCGATTCCGACGGCCAGCCGTTCGATTTCCAGATCGTTCATCACAATCAGGGCGCGTCGCGGTTGCTTAAAGTACCGTCAACCGGTCTGTTGTGGCGCCGGCTCAGTGCGGGCGACAATCTGTTATGCGCGCCGGAGGTCCTCGCACGGCTGTTCGAGGTGATCAGGACCGGCAACCGCGATCAGTTCGAGATCGACAGCGACGATCGCAACCTGAAACTGGGCGCGAATGCGTTTGGCGACATTCTGTCGCTGACGGTGTCCGACGTCACCTCGCTCAAGCGGCGCGAGTCGTCGTTCCGGTTATTGTTCGACAACAACCCGATGCCGATGTGGGTGTTCGACGCCGAGACCACCGGATTTCTCAGCGTCAACGACGCGGCCGTGCAGCATTACGGCTATAGCCGCGCGACCTTCCTGCGCATGAAGCTGCAGGAAATCTGGCCGCAGGACGAATGGGTCACCCATTCCGAGGCGCTGCAGCAGATCGGCGATGCCTATCATTCCAGCCGCAACTGGCGGCACATCAAGGCCGACGGCAGCGAGATCCATGTGTTGACCTTCGGGCGGCGCGTCATGTTCGACGGACGCGACGGTTATCTGGTCGCGGTGGTCGATATCACCGAGCGGCACAAGGCCGAGGCCCGGATCGCCCACATGGCGCATCATGACGGCCTGACCAACCTGCCGAACCGTGAACTCTATCAGCAACGCCTCAAGCAGGCGCTCGATCAGAGCCAGTCCGGCAACAAGCGTGTTGCGGTCTTGTGCGTCGATCTCGATCTGTTCAAGAACGTCAACGATTCCTTCGGTCATCCGATGGGAGATCGCCTGCTCAAGGCGGTGGCCGATCGTTTGCGCTCCGAGATTCGCGGCAACAACCTCGCTGCCCGGCTCGGCGGTGACGAGTTCGCGATCATCCTGACATCGGAAGTTTCGCCGAACGAGGTGAGCGATCAGGCGAACCGGCTGATCCAGGCCTTAAGCGCCAATTACGATATCGACGGCATCGAGGTGGTGATCGGCGCCAGCATCGGCATCGCACTGTCGCCCGGCGACGGCACGACGTCGGAGGAATTGATGCGCAACGCCGACATGGCGCTGTACCGGGCAAAGTCGGACGGCGGTGGTGTGCATCGTTTCTTCGAACGCGAGATGGACCGGCTGGCGCAAAAGCGCCGCGACATGGAACTGGACCTGCGCCGCGCCTTCAGCAATGGCGAGTTCGAGCTTCATTACCAGCCGCTGGTGGACATCGCGGCGGACCGGATCAGCGGCTTTGAATCGCTGCTGCGCTGGCGGCATCCCGAAAAGGGCATGATCTCGCCGGCGGATTTCATTCCGGTCGCCGAGGATATCGGCTTGATCGTGGCGCTGGGCGAATGGGTGTTGCGTGAGGCTTGCACCGAAGCCGCGAAATGGCCTGACGACGTCAAGGTTGCGGTCAATCTCTCACCGGTGCAGTTCCGCAGCCGCAATCTGGTCCAGGTCGTGATCTCGGCGCTGGCGCATTCCGGCCTGTCACCGTTGCGGCTCGAACTTGAAATCACCGAATCGCTGTTCCTGGCGGAGACCGAAGCCAATCTGGCGATCCTGCATCAGTTGCGCGAACTCGGCGTCTCGATCTCGATGGACGATTTCGGGACGGGCTACTCGAGCCTCAGCTATCTCAGAAGTTTCCCGTTCGACAAGATCAAGATCGATCGCTCCTTCATCAAGGACATCGCGGAGCGATCCGATTGCGTCGCGATCGTGCGGGCGATCTCAGGTTTGGGCCGCAGCCTGAACATCACGACCACGGCGGAGGGCGTGGAAACCATGGGCCAGCTCGACTGGCTGCGCGCCGAAGGCTGCAATGAGGTGCAGGGTTTCCTGTTCAGCGCGGCGAAACCTGCAGCCGAAGTTCAGGCGCTGCTCGCGAAGTTCGGCCGGCGTGCGTCGCAGGCGGCGTGAGGCCGTGAGGTCGGCGCGGCTGCATAATCCCTCATGGTGAGGAGGCGCTCTTGCGCCGTCTCGAACCATGAGGCCCCACTGCTGCACATCCTTCGAGACGCGGCCAACGGGCCGCTCCTCAGAGTCTGACTCATAATTCGCAGGACGGCCGCACTTTGGCATTTTTGTCCTGCGGCAGTCGATTTGGCTTCGCTTCTCTTGATTCTAAAATTTCAGAACCACACGCTAATCGATTCTAAAGTTACGCGGGAACCGGTACTTAAAGCCACACACGGTGGCTCCTGCGAATTATCAGTCAGGCTCTCAGGATGAGGACGGGGGAGGTTAAAACCGCGTCACGATATCCGATAACACCGGGCGCGGGCGGTCCTCGTTCGGCTTCGAGATCGTGCCGATATGGATGAAACCGGCGAGCTTTTCCTCGGGCTTCAAGCCGAGGCCCGTCAGCACGTCGCGATCGAAGGCGAACCAGCCGGTCAGCCAGTTGGCGCCGTACCCGAGCGCGGTCGCGGCAGTGACGAGATTCATCGCGCTGGCGCCCGCGGACAATTCCTGTTCCCACGGCGGCACTTTGGGGTGCGGTTTGGTGAAACTTACCACCGCGATCACCAGCGGCGCATCCATCATCCGGCGCTTTTCGATCTCGATCTCGTCCGCCGATGCTGCCGGATTTTTCTTCGCGAAGACCTGCGCGATCACCTCGCCGGCGCGCGCCCGTGCATCGCCCTCGAATACGATAAAGCGCCACGGCGTCAGCTTGCCATGATCGGGCACCCGCGCGCCGATCGTCAGGATGGTTTCCAACTCGGCCGGCGAGGGGCCGGGACCGCTCATCTCGCGCGGTTTTACCGAGCGGCGGATTTTCAGGAGGTCGATAGCATCGGGCATGCGGGGTCTTTCAGGTGGTCGCTTGGCAGATGTCCGGCATATCGTGCGAGCCGGACCGGTTGGCAAGCGTCACCATTTAGTAGGTCTCTAATTTACGCCGCATTCGCCCGCTTCACGTCCGGCGGCGTGGCTTCCTCGACCAGTGCTGCGATCGCCTCGTCGGTCGGCAGCACTTTTTGCCCGTCGCTGCCCAGCCGCCGGATCGAGACCGAATGGGTTTCGGCTTCCTTCTTGCCGACCACCAGCAGCGCCGGGATCTTCGCCAGCGAATGTTCGCGGACCTTGTAGTTGATCTTTTCGTTGCGCAGGTCGATCTCGACGCGCAGGCCCGCGCGCCGCGCCGCCGCCGCGACCACCTTGGCGTATTCATCGCCTTCCGAGGTGATGGTGGTAACGACCACCTGCACCGGCGCCAGCCAGAGCGGAAAATTGCCGGCGAAGTGTTCGATCAGGATGCCGATGAAACGCTCCATCGAGCCGCAGATCGCGCGATGCACCATGACCGGGGTTTTCTTCGACCCATCAGCGTCGATGTAGAACGCCCCAAACCGTTCCGGCAGGTTGAAGTCGACCTGCGTGGTGCCGCATTGCCAGTCGCGGCCGATGGCGTCGCGCAGCACATATTCGAATTTCGGTCCGTAGAATGCGCCTTCGCCGGGATTGATCTCGGTCTTGATGCGCTGATTATGGCTCTTGGCCTGGATCTCCTGCAGCACCGTCGCCATCACGCGCTCGGCGTGGTCCCACATCTCGTCGGTGCCGACGCGCTTTTCGGGCCGGGTCGAGAGTTTCACGGTAAGATCGCCCTCGAAGCCGAAATCCGCATAGGTCGACAGGATCAGGTCGTTGATCTTCAGGCATTCGTCGGCGAGTTGCGTCTCCGTGCAGAACACATGCGCGTCGTCCTGGGTGAAGCCGCGCACCCGCATCAGCCCGTGCATCGCGCCTGACGGTTCATAGCGATGCACCACGCCGAATTCGGCCAAGCGTAACGGCAGGTCGCGGTAGCTTTTGAGGCCATGCTTGAAGATCTGCACATGGCCGGGACAGTTCATCGGCTTCAGCGCAAACCAGCGCTTGTCCTCGGCCTCGTCGCCGGCGGATTGCGCGGCGAACATGTTCTCGCGGTACCAGTCCCAATGGCCGGAAGTTTCCCACAACACCTTGTCGAGGATCTGCGGCGCGTTGACCTCGCTATAATCGCCAGTCAGCCGCCGGCGCATATAGGCGACCAGCGCCTGGAAGATGGTCCAGCCCTTGGCGTGCCAGAACACCACGCCGGGGCCTTCTTCCTGGAAGTGAAACAAATCGAGCTCGCGGCCGAGCTTGCGATGGTCGCGCTTCTCGGCTTCCTCGATCTGCTTGAGATACGCGTCGAGCTCTTCCTGTTTGGCGAAGGCGGTGCCGTAGATGCGCGTCAGCATCGGATTGTTGCTGTCGCCGCGCCAGTAAGCGCCGGCCACCTTCATGAGCTTAAAGGCGTTGCCGATCTTGCCGGTCGAGGTCATGTGCGGCCCGCGGCACAGGTCGAACCAGTCGCCTTGATAATAGATCTTGATCGGCTCGTTGCCGGGAATGGCGTCAACCAGTTCGACCTTGAAGCTCTCGCCCTTGTCGCGGAATACCTGCTTGGTCTTTTCGCGATCCCAGACGTCCTTGGTGAAGGGTTTGTCGCGCGCGATGATTTCGCGCATCTTCTTTTCGATCGCGGCGAAATCTTCCGGGGTGAACGGCTCGTTGCGGAAGAAATCGTAATAGAAGCCGTTTTCGATCACCGGGCCGATGGTGACCTGGGTGCCCGGCCACAGCGCCTGCACCGCTTCGGCCAGCACATGCGCGGCGTCGTGGCGGATCAGTTCCAGCGCGCGCGCGTCGTCGCGGGAGATGAATTCGATTTTGGCGTCATGCTCGATCGGGTCGGCCAGATCCGTGACCACACCGTCGAGCGCCATCGCCACCGTGCGCTTGGCCAGCGACGGCGAAATGCCCTTGGCGATGTCGAGGCCGGTAATGTTTCGTGCAAATTCGCGCTTGGCGCCGTCGGGGAAGGTGAGGGCGATCTTGCTGGATTCGACCGGCTTCAGGTTGCTGAGGCTGTACTGGAATCCGGACGCGGGCTTGTTCTTGTCGTCGCTCATGGCAGTCTCCTGTGGCTCACTCCTGCGAACGAGCGCAGGTAAGCGGGAAGCAGCGGTATAGCAGGGGATTCGCGCGGTGCAATCCAGCTCTTTCGAGAAAATTATGCCTGTAAGACAGGCCTGCGGCGCTCTTTTCGCAACAGTCTTTTGTAATCGCCCCGCCCGGCTCTTTCATTCGCGCTCTGCGTGCTCTAAATGCGATTGCATGAAAAACCTGCCCGAGGGTTCCCACGCCGGCCGCCGTTTTGCTCCGACCGCGCTGATGTTGGGGAATCTCATCACCGGCTGTTCCGTGCTGGCGCCGGCGGGCATGCTGATCGAATTGTCGTCCGACCTCGGCGTCAGCGTCACTACCGCTGGATTGCTGATTACGTTCGGCGCGGCGGTATTGTGCATCGGCTCGCCGCTGACGGCGTGGCTGACCAGCCGGGTCGAGCGCCGCACCTTGCTGACGACGGCCCTCGCCGTGCTCGCCTTTACCAATACTGCCTCGGCGCTGGCGCCGGACTACACCACACTTTTGATCATTCGACTGATCATGCTGGCGGTCGGCTCGCTCTATACGCCGCAGGCGGCCGGCACCGCGGCGCTGATCGTTTCACCGGAAAAACGCGGCAGCACCATCGCCTATGTGTTTCTGGGATGGTCTTTGGCCGCGGCGATCGGCCTGCCGCTGATTACGTTCATCGCCAGCCGGTATGGCTGGCGTGCGGTCTATGGCGGCATCGGCGCGGTCGCGATGCTGGAGATGCTTTTTCTGGCGTGGCGGCTGCCCAAGGGATTGCTCGGTGCACGCGTGGATCTCAAGACCTGGGCTGAGGTCGGACGGAACCGGATGATTCCAGTGCTGCTGTTGATCACGACATTGCAGATGTCGGGGCAGTTCGCTGTTTTCACCTTCATGGGTCCGTTGATCGCGAAATTGACGCATGTCGGTCCGGACGCGGTGGGACTGGTGTTCATGCTTTACGGCGTGTCGGGCATGATCGGAGTCATTATCGCCACCCGCATCGTGGATTCCTGGGGCGCCTATAAGACCTCGCTGCTGTTCACGCTCCTGGTGCTGACCGGCATCACGGTCTGGGCGCTCAGCGCCGGCATCTATGCGGCGATGGCGTGCGGGGTTGTGATCTGGGGGCTGGGTTTCGCCTCCACCAATTCGATGCAGCAGGTTCGCTTGGTCGCGGCGGCGCCGTCGCTGGCGTCGGCCTCGGTGTCGCTCAATACGTCCGTGCTTTATATCGGGCAGGCCCTGGGCTCGGCGATCGGCGGCGTGCTGTATGCGCGCGATCTTCTGTTTGGTGTGGGATATGTCGGCGTGGCCTTCGTCGCGCTGGCGCTGACGACATTGATCGCCACGCGCAATTTTTCAAAAACGCAAAGCTGACAGCCGCGAAGGAATTGTCGCTATCGGCTCGGGAGAGCGTCGCCGCTGGCGGCGACCCGCGTCAAGGACGGCGTCGACGCCATCTTGACCAGCACTTCCTTGATCGGGTTGTGGGTCCAGGCACGGGTGACGTAATCGCGATGCCGCACGCCTTCCGGGGTTTGCACGAACAGCACGCTGCCCGGCCGCAACGGCCCATCCATGTCGTCCGACACGGCGATGCCTTTTTCCCGCAGCATGCGCATCAGCTCGTGATCGCGCGGTGCGGTGTAATGGGTATAGGAGCTGACGAAAAAGCCGGTTCGGTTTTTCTCGACCCAGGATGCGAACTTGTCGAGTTCGCCATACAGCGCATCGAGCAGGATCACGCCACGCACGCGATTGCCGAGGCCGCCGACCTCGAGGCTCCAGGCCGTCGGCACGAAGCCGCCGCTGTAGCCGACGATGATCACGGGCATATTGGCGAAGGTCTTGGCGGAAGAGGGATCGCCGTACATCTCGGCGAGATGATCGGCTGACTCGGCGACGAAGCGCTTGAGGCCGCCCGGCTGCCAGAATTTGCCGGCGCTGGAATCGGCGGCATCGACCGCAAGCTGCGGCGCCAGCAGCACCGCGTTGACGCCGGATTCCGTGATCTGTCGCGGCACCAACTGCCGGTCGCGCACGTCGCGCTCCAGCGTGGCGCCGTTGCCGTGGAAAAACACGACAATCACGCCCGGCTTGTGGATGTCGAAATTCTCCGGGACGTGCATCAGCGTGCGATTGTCGTTGAAGGTCGTGTCCTGCCAGAGCACGCGGCCGCTGTAGCTGCGGTGGCCGCGACGCTCGCCGTCTGAAACATTCAGGAACGGCGCGTCGGTGCGGGGATTGTTGCCGTAATAGGGGAAGGCCGAAGTTTTGAGGCTGACCAGCGTCGTCGTGTCTTCATGCGGCGGCCGCTGATAGGGGACGGTCGGCGCCAGGGAGGCGACGCGGTAGGGCACGGTCTGCACGCTGCGCCGGGCGGGCGGGTCGTCGTTTACGCTTGCCTGCTGTACGTTCGCCTGGCGCTGCTCCAGGCTTTCGCTCGCGGTCGGGAAGCGATCCTTGAATTGCGGCTTGGGGAAACGTTCGTCGAAATTGTCGCCCGACGATCCACCCGAGGATCCCTGCACATTGGCGGCCAGCGTGCCGGCGCTCGGCGCCTGTCCGCATTGAACCAGGATGAAAGAGAGCGGCACAAACACCGAGAGAATGGCGGCCCAGCGCCAGGCTGCGCGAGGCGGAACATGACGCGATGCGCCCGGCGACGCCGCCAAGCCCTCGCGATCAAATGTCCCAGATTTCGGAGTAACTCCGACCATCCACCCACTGCCCCAATATCCGCCGTCGTTCCGGCGTATCTCAGCTCGCTAGTGTTGCGAGGACGTTAACCCTCCGGGAATACTCCCCACTCCCGGAACGGCCCAAAGAACACAAAATCGTGTCGTGATTGTGGGCCGCGGCCCTTCTTTCGCAACGATACGGTGGCCCAGGACGGCTTCCTTTCCCTCAAAAGGTATCAAGATACCAAAATCACAGCAGGATTTAAATCATTGTTAACATTGCTTGAATTGGCGGGGGCCAACCTGCACGATCAAAAAATGGGGCGCGCGGGCACCCCCAAGTGTGGGCTGGCATGACGGCACTGGAAACGGGAGGCGCGGCACGGCCCGGCCGGCTGCCCGGCGGCTCTACGGTATCGGTGGTGGTGGCGGCCGCGATCGTCGTCGCGGACATGGTCGGCGTCGGGGTCTTCACCAGTCTTGGTTTTCAGGTCAAGGACATCCCCTCGGGCTTTGCGATCCTGCTGCTGTGGACCGTCGGCGGCATCGTCGCGCTGTGCGGCGTGTTCTCCTACAGCGAACTCGGCGCGATGTTTCCGCGCTCCAGCGGCGAATACAATTTCCTCAGCCGCGCCTTTCATCCGGCGTTCGGCTTTCTGGCCGGCTGGGTGTCGGCGACGGTCGGCTTCGCCGCGCCGGTCGCGCTGGCCGCGATGGCCTTTGGCGAATACGGCAAATCGGTGCTGCCGGGAGCGCCGCCGCTGGCACTGGCGGTCGGCGCGGTCTGGCTGGTGTCGATAGTGCAACTCACCGGCGTGCGGCACTCCAGCAACTTTCAACTGGTCGCGACGATCTTGAAGGTCTTGCTGATCGTGGGTTTTCTGATCGCGGGGTTTGCCGTGAGCACGCCGCAACCGGTTTCGTTCGCGCCCCATGTTTCCGAATTCGGCTACATCGCCAGCGCGCCATTCGCGATCAGCCTGGTGTTCGTGATGTATTCGTTTTCGGGCTGGAATGCCGCGACCTACATCATCGGCGAGATGGACATGCCGCAGCGAAACCTGCCGCGCGCGATGCTGGCGGGGACCGCGATCGTGCTGGTGCTGTATGTCGCGCTCAACGCGGTGTTTCTGCATACCGCGCCGATCGACAAGCTGGCCGGGCAACTCGATGTCGCGCGCATCGCCGGCACGTATATTTTCGGTGATATCGGCGGTCGCATCGTCGGCGCGATGATCTGCATCGGGCTGGTGTCGTCGATCAGCGCGATGATGTGGATCGGTCCGCGCGTGATGATGACGATGGGCGAGGACATTCCGGTCTTTGCGATCTTCTCCCGCAAATCCGCCCAGGGCGCCCCGGTTTACGCCATCCTGTTTCAGCTCGTGGTCGCGAGCCTGATGCTGTTCACGCGCAGTTTCGAGGCGGTGCTGGATTTCATCCAGTTCGCGCTGTTGTTCTGTTCGTTCTTCACCGTGCTCGGCGTCATCAAGTTGCGGATTACCCACCCGGACTTGCCGAGGCCCTATCGCGCCTGGGGATACCCGATCACGCCGTTGGTTTTCCTGCTCGTGACACTGTTCATGATGTATTATCTTGTGACCGGCCGGCCGCTGCAGTCGTTTCTCGGTGTTTTAATTATGATTTCAGGCCTGTTGATCTACGCTGTTTTCCGCAAACGGAACGGCGCCGATCCCGTAACTGCGTTGTCGGACCAACCGCCACGTCGCGAATAGAGATGTTTCGACCCATGAAAATTGCAACGCTCAGAGTTTCGGCGCTTGCCGCGGCCATGCTGCTTGCGGCGGTTTTGCCCGGGCGCGCCGCCGACACCGTGACCGCGAACGACACCGCGCTTTTCCTGGCGGGCATGGCGCCGTCGGCGGAATCGCCGCTGACGCCGCTCACCAAAGACCCGGCGTGGCAGCGCCATGCGCGGTTTCTGGATAATTCGTTCGCGCAACTCGAGCAGCGCCAGCTTTCGAAAATCCGGACATGGTCTGAGACAAATCTGGCGGCGCCGCGGCCGACCATGTTCTACATGTTCAGCGGTCCCGATTTTCTCTACGCCAACGCGTTTTATCCCAAGGCGACAACCTATGTGCTGAGCGCGCTGGAGCCGCCGGGGTCGGTGCCCGATCTGACCAAACTGCCGCGCGGCAGCCTCGGTCCGGCGCTCAACAATGTCGAACATTCGATGGCGGCGATCCTGAATTTCAGCTTCTTCATCACCAAACTGATGAAGGTCGATCTGCGGGAAGGGCAGCTCAACGGCACCTTGCCGATCCTCTATGTGTTCCTGGCGCGTTCGGGCAAGACCATTCGCGACGTCAGTCCGGTCGCGCTCGACAACAAGGGCACCGCGTTTTTCGCCAACGAAAATGTCGGCCCCAACGCGACGCGCGGCGTGCGGATCGTATTCGCCGGCAGCGATGGCGAAGCCAAGACGCTGTATTATTTCTCGACCGATCTTTCCAACAGCGGCGTCAAGAGTTCGGGCTTCCTGAAATTCTGCGAAGGGCTGGCGCCCGGCAATAGCCTGCTCAAGAGCGCGTCATATTTGCTGTACGCGGGAAACTTCACCACGGTGCGCGATTTCATTCTCGCCAACAGCGCGACCATCATCCAGGACGATTCAGGTATTCCGCTCAACAATTACAGCCCCAAACAATGGCGGTTTTTCCCGTTCGGGCGCTACGCCGGTCCGATCGCCGAATTCCCCGGGCGGTATCAGCAGTCTTATGCAGAATTGTTCCAGCGCGCCCAGCCGATGGATTTCGGCATCGGCTATCGCTGGCGGTCGTATGAATCCAACCTGCTGCTGTCGGTCAAGCTGCCTCCCGATGCCACGGGAAGCGTGGATGCAACGCCACCGGCCGAGCCTGCAGCGCCGGCACCGGCGCGGCCCAAGCGGCCCCGCCCGCCACCGCCTCCGGCAGATTCAGGGCGCACGCTGTTCTTTTCCAGATAGCTCTCGCGTTTCGAATTAAGGAGCCGGTCTCACCACCGAACGCTTTGGCTCGGCACAATGAAGCTTGTGGTGACGGGCGTCGCCGGGCTTTCACCGAAATACCGAAAGGCCGCGATAATCAAAATCAAGAGGGCAACAACCGCCAATAGATCGATCTGGCGGGGATCGTGGCTCCCGTGGTGGCTGATTTTCCAGCGCATCGTTGACGTCCTCCCTTGAAGACATCGAACCAATACGCTGATGAAGCTTCAGTTCCCGGCGCGGCAGCAATGCACGCTTTGCTTGGAAGTGCTGCTGCGAAACATCTCAGGGCGCGTTGACGCCGCGCCAGCGCCCGAACCGCCACGGCAGATACCATCGCGCGCCGGGCGGCCGCGTCAGCGGTACATTATCGATCCCGGAAGTTCCCCAGGGCTGGCACCGCAGCAGTCGCGCCAGCGTCATCCAGCCGCCAGCCCACAAACCAAACCGCTCGATCGCCTCGTCGCCATAGACCGAGCAGGTCGGCAGATGACGGCAGTTGTAACCGACCAGCGGCGACAGCGTGTGCCGGTACACCCAGATCATTCCGCGCCCGGCATTGCGCGGCAGCCGTTGCACCGCGCCGGCGCAGCTTTGGCAGTACGAATATTTCATAGGCGCGTTGCTCATTGTTCGACGATCATTTGCACGGTTCCCAAGCAGGGAACCAGAGCAGCGATGCATTTGGGAGTCACATCGCCAAAATATCGCTTTGTTGTGAGGGCAGTGCAGCAATTGTTGATAGACGCATGGGTCAACCGGCGTTACCTTTTTCATTACGCCGGTATGACAGAATCATGTGGCGTTGAAGTTTGGCCGTTGCCACTGTCCGGGTTCGGGGCTTGGGGAAGGAACCAAATTGAGGCTCGTGAGATCGCTTGATCTTCGCGGCTGGGCGCTATCAGGCGCCGCCGCCCTTTGCATCGCTTTGCCCGGCGCGCTCGCCATGCTCGGCGGTTCGGCGCACGCCGCTGCCACTCTCGAAGAACGCAAACTGCCGATGCACTTCAACTGGGTCGCGTGCCAGCCGGATTGCCGTGGCTGGGTCAGCGCGGTCGGCATCGTGACGTCGGATAGCCCGCATGAGTTCGAGGAATTCGCGCGCGGGCGTGAATTGCATGGCGCCACCGTCGTGCTGGATTCCAGCGGTGGCTCGGTCAATGATTCCATCGCGCTCGGACGGCGCTGGCGTGGCCTGGGCATGATGACCACTGTCGGCATCAGCGTTTCGGTGCATACCCCGCAGGGCGAGCGCGCCCGCGTCATGCCGGAGGCCTATTGCGAGTCGATGTGCGTGTTCCTGCTCTTGTCAGGCAAGACGCGTTACGTGCCCGAGGCGGCGCATGTCCGGGTGCATCAGATCTGGATGGGTGATCGCGCCGACGATCCGCGGGCCGCAAGCTACACCGCGCAGGATCTGATGATCGTGGAGCGCGATATCGGCCGGCTGACCAAATATACCTTCGACATGGGCGGTGCAGGCGATTTGCTGCTGCTGTCGCTCAACGTGCCGCCGTGGGAAGACCTGCACGAACTCTCGGCTGCCGAATTGCGGCTGACCAATCTCATTACCACCGATGCCGTCGCCGAGCTGCTGCCGCGCAATGACAGCGTTGCTTCGACGCCGGTCGCCGCGTTGCCGCCAAAGTCGGTGCAGGATCGTTTTGTCAGCAGCACGACGGACGACGAGCCGATCGCGCCGGTCGTGAAATCGACCAAGACCGCTGAGGCATTGGTACCGACCGGCGGCGTCGCGGCGGTTCCGGCGAAGTAGGCGGCGGTAGATCCAATTCGTTTTGTTGTCATTCCGGGGCGCGAGCAAAGCGAGCGAACCCGGAATCTAGAGGTTGTTCGCTCGAGATTCCGGGTTCGTGCTGCGCACGCCCCGGAATGACGGAAGTTCTTCACCCCTGCGCCGAAGCCGGCTGCGTGCTCTTCGCTTCGATCTGGCCAATCGCATCGACCACGGCATCGAAGGTCAGCAGGGTCGAGGCGTGTCGCGCCTTGTAGTCGCGTACCGGTTCGAGCAGGGCGATATCGGCCCATTTGCCCTGCGGCGGGCTGCCGTTTTCCTTCAGCATCTTGCGTACGGTCTCACGCAGTTCGCGCAACTCGTCCGCCGTCGAGCCGACGACATGGCTGGCCATGATGGAGGACGAGGCCTGGCCCAGCGCGCAGGCCTTCACGTCATGGGCGAAGTCGGTGACGACGGGCCCGTCCATTTTGAGGTCGATCTTGACGGTCGAGCCGCACAGCTTGGAATGCGCCGTGGCGCTGGCGTCGGGCGCGGGCAGTCGCCCAAGCCGGGGGATATTGCCGGCCAGTTCGATGATCCGCTTGTTGTAAATGTCGTTCAGCATGGGATTGGGGTCTCGGGCTTGCCGGTCCGAACGCCCTTGGCGACCGTGGCCGTCGGTCCTATATATGGTCGGCGACGGCGGAAATACAGCCCGGCCGATTTGCGGGCCGGGCAGTTCAGCCGTCACGATTTGGAATATTCGGACTCAGGCGTCTGGCGGCGTGCCGCCCCGTCTGCCGGTGACACTCCGGTCTCACATATTGACCGGTCGAACGGAGTTGACATGGACGCCTTGATCAAAGCCATCCGCCCTGATGCGAAGCCGCTGGAAACCCGGCCGGCCGAACTCGATCCTGCCGAATTCATGGCCGCCGCGGTTCGCGCCGACCAGCCGCGTCCGTCGCGCGCCGAAGCCGAACAGGCCGTTCTGGTCCTGCTCGGCTATATCGGCGAGAACCCGGCCCGCGAGGGTCTGGTGGATACGCCGCGCCGGGTGGTCGAAGCGTTCGACGAATTGTACCAGGGCTACCATCAATGCCCGGCGGAAGTGCTGAATCGTACTTTCGGCGAGACCGCGGGCTACGACGATTTCGTGCTCATTCGAGACATCGAATTCACCTCGCAATGCGAGCATCACATGATGCCGTTCTACGGCAAGGCGCATATCGCCTATACGCCGGTCGAGCGGGTGGTAGGATTGTCCAAGCTGGCGCGCCTCACCGATATCTTCGCGCGCCGCCTGCAGACCCAGGAGCATCTGACCGCGCAGATCGCAGCCGCGATCGATGAGGTTCTCAAGCCCCGCGGCGTTGCCGTGATGATCGAGGCGGAGCATACCTGCATGTCGGTTCGCGGCGTCGCCAAGCACGGTGCGTCGACGTTCACCAGCCGCTTCACCGGCATGTTCCGCGACAATCCGGCGGAACAGTCGCGTTTCCTGTCCATGTTGCGAGGGCCGCAGCGCTAAAGCGTTTTCGAGCGAAGTGGATACCGGTTCGCGTGAAGAAAACGCGTCAAAACATGAGATTAGAGCCCGGTTCTGATTCAATCAGAACCGGGCTCTAGTCCTCGTTTTCGAATTTGCGAGGACTGCCGTGTCTGCATCCGCACATAATCACGACCTCGAAGAAGGGCTGGCGTTCCAGCCCAAATTCGACGCGTCGGGTCTGGTGACCTGCGTCGCGACCGATGCCGCGAGCGGCGATGTGCTGATGGTCGCGCATATGAACGACGAGGCGCTGCGCAAGACCATTGCCAGCGGCGAAGCCTGGTACTACAGCCGCTCGCGAAAGGCGCTGTGGCGAAAGGGCGAGACGTCAGGCCATACCCAGCGCGTGATCGAGTTGCGGATGGATTGCGATCAGGATGCGGTCTGGATTCGGGTCGAACAGTCAGGCGCCGCGTGTCACACCGGACGCCGTTCTTGTTTTTATCGCAAGGTCGAAACCGGCGAAGGCGGGGCGAAGCTGTCGTTTGTGGATGCGGACAAGGTGTTCGATCCCAAGGCGGTTTATCGGGAGTGATTTCCGTCATTCCGGGTTCGCGCGAAGACGCGCGCCCCGGAATGACGACAGTGGGGAGGGTCGAGCTCCCTTAACCCCGCATTAACCATAATCGCGCCACTGTGATCGTGGCCTGGGCGTCAGTGGGAGCTTTCGATCAGGCCGAGTGGGTCGTTTCGCGGGGAGCGGAGACCAAAGCATGTCGGCCGACACATCAAACGCCACCGCCACGGCAGGTGTCGACCCATCGCGCCTGCGGGTTGCCGGCGCAATCAAGCAGGCCGCAGGCACCACCGGCGCCAGCTTCGAATATCTGGTTGCCACCGCGAAGATGGAATCGGACTTCAATCCGGCCGCGGGCGCCTCGACCTCGTCGGCGCACGGGCTTTATCAATTCATCGACCAGACCTGGCTCGGCACCGTGAAGGAAGCCGGCGCCGCGCTCGGCTACGGCCAATATGCCGATGCGATCTCCAAATCCTCCGCCGGCAGCTATTCGGTCAGCGATCCCACCGCGCGCTCGGCGATCATGAAGCTGCGCGACGATCCTGTTGTGGCTTCGGCGATGGCTGGCATCCTGACCCAATCCAACAGTTTCAATCTCACCGGCAAGATCGGCCGCCGCCCGACCGATGCCGAACTCTATATGGCGCACTTCATGGGAGTAGGTGGCGCGGCCAGGCTGATCAGCAATGCCGAGGACAACCCAAAAGCCTCCGGCGCGCAGTTGTTTCCCAACGCCGCCGCGGCCAACCGTTCGATCTTCTACGATAGCAGCGGGGGCGCGCGCAGTGTCTCTGAAGTCTATTCGGTGCTGACATCGCGTTACACCGCCGCGGCCAACTCTCAGGCGTCGCGCAGCGCGATGGCGGCGGTGGGCGGCGCGCCTACGACCACGGCCGTCGCCAGCGCGGCGCAGACCGCGCCGTACGAGAATGCAAGTTTCCTGCAGAGTTTTCCGGATACCCGCGCAGCAGCGCCGATCACGGTCGCTTCTGCGTCCACTTCGGACACTGCGCCAGCCGATCCGACTTTCCGATCGCTGTTTCAGCCGGTCTCTTCGACGGTTCGGAAATTGTGGGGCAATTCCGGTTCGCTGACGTCGGACATGCCAACGCCTTCAACTCCGGTCGCTGCAACAACTCAGGTTGCTTCTGCAATTCCGGTTGCGGCGACAAGCCCGGTCGCTACCGCGACCGCATCATCGGTGCCGTATTCAGCGGCGAGAACCTCGCAAGGGCTCGATCTCTTCAGCGATCGCAACGGCACGTTCAGCGGCTGATAATCCGCCTCCGCTGAATTTCGCAATCTGCCGCCGCGCTGCAGCCCTTAACAAAACGTCAATAAAACCAGTCGTTTATAGTGAACGCTTTGTTAAGCGTCGTGGTTTATTTTCTATGACAGTGGCACCGCGTCACGGTGTCGTTTCAAGTTGCGTAGGCCGGCAGGACCATGATCGTTCGGCAGTTCATTAGTTGGATTCGTACCGCTCCGGCGGGCGAACGGGCAGAGGCGACGCGGTCATTGGCGCGAGCCTGGCTGGTTTCGGATCTCACCCCGGAAGACCGTGGCGCCGCCGAAGGCGCGCTGTTGATGCTGCTCGACGATGCCTCGCCGCTGGTGCGCCAGGCCATGGCCGAAGTGTTTGCGCGAAGCTCGCAGGCGCCCGCCGCGATCGTGCAGGCGCTGTCGGTCGATCAGCCATCCGTGGCGCTTCCGGTCCTCGAACACTCGCCGCTTCTGATCGACACCGATCTCGTCGACCTCGTCGCGACCGGCAATGGTGAAACCCAATGCGCGATCGCCCGCCGCATCCATTTGCCGGCTTCCGTATCCGCCGCGATCGCCGAAGTCGGCACGCCGGCCGCGGCACTCGAGCTGATTGAAAACGCCTATGCGGAGCTGGCGCCATTCTCCTGGGATCGCATCGTCGAGCGTCACGGCCATCTCGCCGCGATCCGGGAATCGATGCTGGTGCTCGACGGCCTGCCGGCCGCAACGCGGGCCGCGCTGGTCGCGAAATTATCCGATACGCTGGCGCAGTTCGTGGTCGCCCGCAACTGGCTCAGCGCCGACCGTGCGGAGCGGGTGACGATAGAGGCGCGCGATCGTTCCACGGTGAATATCGCGGCGGCCTCGCGCGGCGACGACATGGGTGGCCTGGTTCGGCACCTGCGCGCCACCGGCCAGCTCACGGCTGGATTGATCCTGCGTGCGCTGTTGTCGGGCAATCTCGAATTGTTCGATGCTTCCCTGGCGGAGCTGTCCGGTCTGCCGCGGGCGCGGGTCTCCGCGCTGCTGCATGATCGCGGCACCGCCAGCCTGCACGCGCTGCTGCGGCGCGCCGGGTTGCCGGAATCGACCTTCGCGGCGTTCCAGATGGCGCTCGAAGTCAGCCACGAAACCGGCTTTGTCGATACCGACGCAGGCGCGACACGGCTGCGCCGCCGGATGGTCGAACGCGTGCTGACCTATTGCGAAACCGACCGGCAGGCCGCCGAACCGCTGTTGATCCTGCTGCGGCGCTTTGCAACCGAGTCGGCCCGCGAAGAAGCCCGCATGTTCTGCGACGAGCTGATGGCCGATGAGGCGATCGCGCCGATCGAGCACGGCTTGATCGCGGCTTAAGTACGCTCCATCAACCGTCGTAGGGTGGGCAAAGCGAAGCGTGCCCACCATCGTCAGACCAACATCGGTTTAAAATGGTGGGCACGGCGCAAGAGCGCCTTTGCCCCCCTACGTTGCCGTTGTTCGCAGGATCAATCCGCCGGCGCAATGCTCGGCGAGAGGATCGCTTCGAGGTGATCGGGCCGGTCGCGATTGGCGTGTGCCAGATATTCGTCGGCGACCCCGCGCAGCCGCCGGCTCAACTCGCTTGCCGTGCTGGCGGTATCGAGCTTGGTGCGTTCATGCACGATGGCCTGGATGGCGTTGATGTGGTGCGCGATCAGGTTGGACGGCACCTTGGCCAAATCTGGCGCGTGCTCGATGATGCGGCACAGGCTCTCGGCGGTGGCGGCGGCCGACGGAAAACCGAAGGTGGCGGCGTCGCCCTTGATGTCATGGGCGGCGCGAAACAGTTCTTCGCGCGAGGCCTTGGTGAAGCCGTCCTTGAGAATGGCGGCATGGGCGGCCGCGAGCCGGCCGGTTTCGGTTTCCATCCAGTTCTTGAATTCGCCCGACAGGCCGGCGAGAGCTTTTTCGGCACGCGCGACGGGGTCGTCGAGGTCCTTTTCGGCAACGCGTCGCAGCACGCTCCGCAGCGGATTGGGTTGCGTGATGACGTGATGGTCGGCGTAAGCCCTGACCTGCAGCGATGAAGACTTTTGTTTCGCCATGACAGTTTCCTTTGGCGCGGTGCGCTAGACCGGGGTCCGCGCCTTGTCGAGCAGCGATGGCTGCTGCAGCACTTCCACCTCGCCGCCGACGCGGCGTTCGGGGCCGATATAGGCAGTGGTGGTATTGCGCCGGCGGTCCGGGCCGAAATAGGTCTTGGTCTTGATGAAGGGGCGGGGATTGGCGACGACGTTGAGAATGCGCTGATAAAGCCCCTTGGCTGAAATCGGCTTGGCCAGAAATTCGGTCACGCCGGCGTCGCGCGCCACCGTCACGCGCCGCTTCTCGGAGTGGCCCGTCAACATGATGATGGGCGCGAAGGGATTGCCCTTCGATTCCGGCTGCCGGATCATCTGCGCCAGTTCGAGCCCGTCGAAAATCGGCATCGACCAGTCGGTGATGACGATGTCGGGAACGTAATGGCTGTACATTTCGAGCGCGGTCGCGCCGTCTTCGGATTCATAGACCTCGCGTGCGCCGAACGAATGCAGCAGCGTGCGCAGAATGCGGCGCATGTGCGGATTGTCGTCGCAGACAAGAAATCGCAGCTTGTTGAAGTCGATGCGAAACATGGCCAGGCCCTAAGGGCATGCCGGCACGGACGGTATACCCGACGTTAACCATATGCCGCGGCCGGTTAACGAATGGTTGCGAAGGGCTGGAGACGGAGGCTTTCCGCGAGGTGAGGCGAAGGCCGGGCAGGCCGAAATCTCAGTGCCCGAATTGCTCGCTCAGAATCCGCTCTTCCAGGCTGTGGCCGGGGTCGAACAGCATCCGCATCGAGATGGTCCGGTCCGACAGCACCTCGACACGGCGCACATCGCGCACCTCGTCATGGTCGGCCACGGCCGCCACCGGGCGCTTGTCGCCCTCGAGCACTTCAAGCACGACAAAGGCGGTGTTGGGGAGCAGGGCGCCGCGCCAGCGCCGCGGCCGGAACGCACTGATCGGCGTCAGCGCCAACAAGGCGGCATTGATCGGCAGGATCGGCCCCTGCGCCGACAGATTATAGGCGGTCGATCCCGCCGGCGTGGCCACCATGATGCCGTCCGCAATCAGCTCCGCCATCCGTTCGCGCTCATCGATCAGGATCCGCAACCGCGCGGCCTGATAGGTCTGGCGAAACAGCGCGACTTCATTGATGGCGTGATGAAGATGCACCACGCCATGCACGTCGGTGGCGCGCATCAAAAGCGGATGAATCACCGATTCCTTGGCCGCCGCCAGACGGGCGTGCAGGTCGTGCGAACCGAACTCGTTCATCAGAAAGCCGACGGTGCCGCGATGCATGCCGTAGATCGGCTTGCCTGAATGCATGTGTTCGTGCAGCGTTTGCAGCATCAGTCCGTCGCCGCCGAGCGCCACCACGATATCGGCATCGGCGGGATCGTGATTGCCATAGAGCGCAACCAGTTGCGCCAGCGCCTGCTGGGCCTCCGTACTCGCACTCGCGACGAAGGCGATACGGTCATGTCGCTGAAGGCTGGTCATGGGATCGCGGGCTCATGGGCACTGATGTCGCGGGTCTGCGCTGAGGTCGTATACGACCTTGGCCGTCCTTGTCGAGATCGCTGTCCGGCGCCCTTGATGTATCCCGATCTGCCGCAGTTTTGATCCGGAACGCCGGTTTGCGCCGGAAAATGCCGCTTTCGCAGGTTTACAGATGCTACGGTTTGGTCGGGGTCAGCAGGGAGAACAACGGCATGGCCGTCGATTTCGTCACGCCGCGCCATCTGCGGCTGGTTCTGGCAGTTTTGGCATTCTCGGCCGTTGCCGGCGCGCGCGCCCAGGATGCGCCGCCGCCGTCTCAGGCGCCGTCAGCGGCTGCGCCGTCGGGTCAGAAATCCGGCACGCCAGCCGTGCGTGGTTTAATCAAGGATTCGCCGCCATCCGCGGCCGATGCGCGCCGGTTGCCGCCGGATTCGATCACCAAGCAGACCATCGCGCTTCCCGGCCGCACGCTCGCTTTCACCGCGACCGCCGGATCGATCCATCTCTTTAACGAGCGTGGCGATCCGCAGGCCGACATTGCCTATACTGCCTACCAGCTCGATGGCGCCGAGGCGAACAGCCGTCCCGTGACCTTTTTCCTCAATGGCGGACCGGGCGCGGCTTCGGCCTATTTGCAGCTCGGCGCGGCCGGGCCATGGCGGCTGCCGGTCAATCCCGATGCGGCGATCTTGTCGGCAGCGCCGGACCTGCAGCCCAATGCCGAGACCTGGCTCGATTTCACCGATCTGGTCTTCATCGATCCCGTTGGCACCGGCTACAGCCGCTTCGTCTCGACAGATGATGATGTGCGCAAGCGCTTTTACTCGATCGACGGCGACGTCAATGCGCTCTCGGTCGTGGTTCGCCGCTGGCTGGAAAAGTCTGACCGATTGCTGTCGCCGAAGTTCATCGTCGGTGAAAGCTATGGCGGCATTCGCGTGCCGAAAATGGTTCGCGAGTTGCAGACCGAGCAGGGCGTCGGGATAAAGGGACTGATCCTGATTTCTCCCGCGCTTGATTTTCGCGATTTCAGCGGCTCCAGCCCGTTGAAATATGCCGCGAGCCTTCCCAGCATGGCCGCCGTCGCCCGCGTCGCCAAGGGCCCGGTGACCCGCGCCGATATGGCCGATGTCGAAACCTATGCGCGCGGCGATTTCCTCAGCGATCTGGTCAAGGGCGAGGCCGATGCCGCGGCCACCACGCGCCTTGCCGACCAGGTCGCGGCATTGACGGGGATTGATCAGGCCGTGAGCCGCAGGCTGGCCGGGCGTTTCGACGTCTCTGAGTTTCGCCGCGAGTTCGATCGCCGAGACGGCAAGGTGACCGGGCGCTACGACGCCTCGGTATTGGGCTTCGATCCCAATCCGGATTCAAGCGTCTCTCACTTCGGCGATCCCTCGGGCGATCCCCTGGTCGCGCCGCTGACGAGTGCGGTGGTTGACCTCACCATGCGCAAACTCAATTGGCGGCCGGACGGATCGTATCGATTGCTTAATGGCTCGGTTGAACGCGCCTGGGATTTTGGCCGGGGCCTCAGCCCCGCCGAATCGATCTCCGATCTGCGTCAGGTCCTCGCGCTCGATCCGAAATTGAAACTGCTGATCGGACACGGACTGTTCGATCTCGCCACACCCTATTTCGGTTCAAAAATGCTGCTCGACCAATTGCCGGCCTATGCGTCGCCGGAGCGGGTGAAGCTCATCGTGTATCCGGGCGGGCACATGTTCTATTTCCGCGACGCCGCCCGCCAGGCATTTCGAGCCGAGGCCGAGGCGCTGATGAAATAGCGATCAAAACAAAACCGGCACAAACTGTGAAGTTTGCGCCGGCTTCGTAGATCTAGTTTTTCGTTGTGCTCTTTTGTTTGACGCGTTTTCTTTACGCGAACCGGTATCCACTTCGCTTGAAAACGCTCTGACTCAGTAAACCAGACCGGTCCCGGTCGGCTTTTCCAGCGCCAAAGCGAGCGAGCGGTATTCCGCGCAATCGGTGCCGCAGATCTGGCCGATCTTGTTGAGGTGATACTGCGCCTGGTCGCGGTTGCCCTGTTCGAGCTGCCACAGGCCGTAATACTGCCAGGTCCGCACATGGTTCGGGTCGGCCTGCAGCGCGCGCTCGTAATAGATCTGCGAAACCTTGTAGTCGCCGAGCTTGCGGTAGGAGTAGCCGATCAGATTGGCGACATCGGCGACGTCTGCATGGCCGAGCGCCTTCAACTGCTCGATCGCGCCGGCGTAGTCATGACGATCATAGATCGTGGTATAAGCGGTGCGATAACCCTCGAGGAATTTCGGATCGTCGATGGCAGAGCTCTTGTCGTTCTTCTTCTTGTCCTTGGTGGTGCTGCTGGCGGGCGGCGAGGGATTGTCGCTGCCGGCGGCGAAGGCCGGTGTCACCAGCGGCGCTGCGGCCAGCGCCATCGTGTACATTGCCAGGGTCGAAAGCCGGATCGCAAATTTGTTCATGCGTCTCTCCTGATGTCGGTGGTTCAATCCTATACCCAAGCCCGTTCATTTGAACACCCGCCGCAACGCAACATTCCCGGGACAATTTTTTCAATTTTCGGGAATTTTTTGCAAACCCTGCCTTTTGCAAACCAGGTTTGGCTACCGCTCCAACATAACCAAGTTGTCATGCAGATGAACGAAGTCCATCGCCGCGCTTCAGGATGGGTTCAGCGCGAGACTTCTAAGGTCGCACCATGATCCACGAGCCCGGCCATCCGACCGGCCACTCCATGATCCCTTTCGCAAGAGGAGACGACCATGTTGAAGACCATTTCCGCGGCCTTGCTCGCAGTTTCCGTTCTCGCCGCCCCGGTGCTCGCTGCCACGCCCGCCAAGAATCCGGCGCCCGTGATCAAGACCGAGCAGGTTAAGCCGAGCGTGTTGAACGCCAATGCCAAGATGGGCCGCCATCACGTCACGCATCGTCATCATCGCCATCATCGCTTCCACAAGAAGATGGGCGCGATCAAGACCCACGCCAAGGTCGCGATCAAGCACGTCAACCACACCGCCAAGCGCGGCTGACGCCGTTACCGGCGTGGCTTGATACGCCATTCCGGCTATCTCCCGTGTATCCGGCCCGGCCCGTGTCATGGCTTCCCCCATGGCGCGGGCCGAAGCTGTTTGGTCGGGAAATGCCGTGTTATCGGGCCTGCCGGCACAAAACTTGTCTGGAAATGCAGATTCCCTTTCGTTGGCGGACGGTCTAGAACCAGCCGCCGGCAAGACCTGGAAGCCGGGAAGACTCTGGAAAGCGGATTGCACTTGAGACGTTCGATAAATTTTGCGGCATCGATCAAGTGCGTGGCGATCCTGATGCTGCCGATCGCGCTTTCGGCCTGTGCCGGTCTTTGGCCGAGCTCCTCCGACGAATCCAGAACCATGACCTATACCGCCGATCGCGCCGGCGCCAACCAGCCATTCCCGAACAACTATCGCACCGAATTGCTGGCGTTCATGAAAACCTATCTCAACAATCCCGTTGGGGTGCACGAGGCCATGTTGGCCGAGCCGGTGCAGCGGAGCATCAGCGGGCACGTCCGTTATGTCGCGTGCGTGCGTTTTTCGCCGCGGGAATCCGACGGCAGTTACCGCGAGCCGCGCGAACGCGCGATATTGTTCGTCGACGGCCGGCTCGACCGCATGGCCGAGAAGGTCGGTGAACTCTGCGACGGCGCGGTCTATTTGCCGTTTCCCGACATGGAAAAGATGTCGCGATAGCGGCTCACCGCGCCGGCCAATCACACGCCGCAATCCGCATTTTTCAACCGGTGATTTCCGCCTCGTGCCGCAAAAAACACACCGGGAATCCTGATCACGTTTCGGCGAGCTTTATGTCCCATGTTGGGGCGAGATCGTGATGTCAGCGTCAACATTGCCGCAAGTAGCCGTTTTTCCGGCAAAAAAATGAAAGTTCCGGCGGAACAAAATGACGTTGTTGCTGCGCTGTAACAGTCGAGAAACAAATGTGAAGCCGCGGGTCATGAAGCAACCAAATTGCCGCCACGATGTTTGATTGATGTCACGAACGTCAACAACGGGGACTACTCATGAAAAAACTTCTGCTCGGCGCAGCCGCGTGTATCGTATTCGCTGCTCCTGCATTCGCGGCCGATCTTCCGGCGCGAACCTATACGAAAGCTCCTGTCTATAAGGCACCGGAAGCGATCTATAACTGGACCGGCTTCTACATCGGCGGCCATATTGGCGGTGCGTTCGGGGGCAACAACAGCCTTGAGGGAAGCAACGGCCAGTTCCTTGGCGGTATTCAGGGTGGTGCCGACTACCAGTTCGCGCCGAACTGGGTGATCGGTGCTGAAGCCCAGTATAGCTGGCTCAACGGCAATAATGGCGGCGGCGCCACGTTCCCGATCTCGGGAACCACGGTGAGCGGCAACACCAATGAACTCGGCTCGGTGACCGGCCGGCTCGGCTACACCTGGGGTCCGGCGTTGCTCTACGCCAAGGGCGGTTATGCCTGGCGTGACGGTGTCGGTGTCGGCGCCAGCAACGCTCTCGGCCCGGTCGCCTTTACGACCGACGGCAGGCACCGCGACGGTTACACCGTCGGTGGCGGTCTGGAATACATGTTCGCGCCGAACTGGTCCGCCAAGGCCGAATATCAGTATTTCAACTTCGGCAGCACCACCTTTACCGGAGGGCCGGCTGACGTGATCGGCGCCAGGTTCCGGGAAGACGAGCATACCTTCAAGCTGGGCGTGAACTATCGCTTCGGCTGGGGTGGCCCGGTCGCCGCCCGTTACTGATAAGAACACAAATTTTGCGGAAAAGGCCGGCTTCAAGCCGGCCTTTTTTTGTTGTAGCATTTTGTTGCGAAAGCCGGGCGGGAGAGTGGGCGGACGAAAATAATTTTCGCCGGTCATGAAACTTTTGCGCATGATCGGTTATTGTGGTTCCGCCGGTCAGTGGACAACAAACATGCGTGTTTTGACGTTAGCGTTGGTTTTTGCCGCAACCAGCGTGGCTTGCCTGGCTCAAACTGCCTCGGCTCAAACCGTCTCGACTCAAACAGTCTTGGCCCAGACCATCCTCAAATCCGAACCGCTTTGGCTGGCGCCCTATGAGGTCGCCTTCGTGCAGGACGCCTCGTGTCCCGCCGGGAAAGTGCTCAAGATCACGGGCGCGATTCGGGGCCTGCATCGCAAGAAAGCCTGCGTGGCACTCGCCGCCGAGCAGGCGTCGCTGGTTGAGGCGACGCCGTAGAACTGATTGAGTACCGGGTTCGCCCGCGTCCCATGGGGCTGCCGGGGCAGGAACCTGATTCTCCCGAATTCGGCTTTTCACGAATTCAGCGTCTTATGACCCCAGCCGTAATTCCTGTTCGGCGTCGCGCTCGGCGTCGGCCTGATTCTTGGCCGGGTCTTCCTGCGGATCGGGCCGGCAGGACCTGATCTCATAATCATTGTCCAGTAACGGCCGCGGCGCCGGCCGGTCCGATTCGGTCGTCGTATCGACCACCAGTCCGCTTTGCCGGGCCAGCTTCCAGACATCCGCCTCGGTCGGATAGGTCTTGCTCAGCTTGGCTTCGTGGCAAAACAGCGCATAGGGCATCATTTGGCTCCGCTAAAACATCTCATTAACGCTTCAGGTGATCCCGAGTTTCAGCCGGGAGGTCGGAGGGGTTAGGGGGCCATTTCGGCGAGAATCGGGCCGATTGAGGGGGTGTTTTTACGCGAGTCCCTGAGTCGTAAACGAGTCCTGAATCACCACAGAAATAAACCCCGAGACTCCCCGGCTAGAATCGCCTGATGTTCCCGACGTCATGGGAACGATCCTGCAAACCTCCTGCGAGCGCGTGCACCTCACGCTGTCGGTGGCCCTATTGGCCGCTTGCGTGGCCAATGTGGCACTGGTCTACGCTTGGCTGTAGCGAGCGGACAAGGCGGCTCAGCCGCCGGCCGCGAAGTTGTCGCTGCGTACCGCCCAGCCGGTGACGCGGCTCTCGATCAACGAGAAAACCACATAAAGCGCGACGCCGAGCGCGGCCAGGATGAACAGCCCGGCAAATACCAGCGGCACGTCGAAGCTCGAACTGGCGATCATCATCAAATTGCCGATGCCGCGGTTGGAGGCCACGGTCTCCGAAATCACCGTGCCGACGAAAGCCAGGGTCGCCGCCACTTTCAGTGACGCGAAAAAATAGGGCATCGTCCTCGGCAGGCCGACATTCCAGAGAATCTCCAGTTTGGTGGCGCGCAGGGTTTTCATCACATCCTGCAGTTCGGGTTCGGTTGCGGCCAGGCCGGTCGCGACGTTCACGACGATCGGAAAGATGCACATGATCATCGCCGTGAGCACCGCCGGCACGGTGCCGGCGCCGAACCACAGCACGAAGATCGGCACCACGGCCACCTTGGGAATTGAGGAGAATCCGACCAGCATCGGATAGGCGACATCATAGGCGAGCCGCGACGAGCCGATCAGCATGCCCAGGAGGATGCCGATCACGATGCCCAGCGCAAATCCGACCAGCGTCGTATAGAGCGTCTGCAGCGCGTGCGGCCAGATCGCGGGAAAGCGCGTCCACAGCGTCACCAGAATTTCGCTCGGGCGTGGCAGCACGATATCGGAGACGTGGAACGCCAGGCACAACAGCTCCCAGGCGACGAAGAAGCCGATGATGCAGGTGGTCGACAGGATCCGGCGTCGAAGCTGCTCGTTCATGACGCGGTCTCCTGGACGGCGCGGGCGGCGACGATGCGTTCGCGCAGCCGTTGGGTGAGCGATACGAAGTCGGGCTGGAACGACACGTCAATGGTGCGGGGCCGCACGAACGGCACCACGCTGTCGTCCACGATGCGCCCGGGACGCGCCTGCATCACGCAGATCCGGGACGCCAGATAGGCGGCTTCCTTGAGGTCGTGGGTGACGAGCAGTACCGTCGGCCGCTTTTCGATCCACAGGTTCTGCATGATCTCCCACAATTCCTCGCGGGTGAACTGATCGAGCGCGCCGAAGGGCTCATCGAGCAGCAGCAATGTCGGATCGTGGATCAGCGCCCGGCACAGCGAGGCGCGCTGCTGCATGCCGCCGGACAATTGCCAGGGGAATTTGTCGCCAAAGCCGGCGAGACCAACCCGCGCCAGCGAGGCCTCGACGCGGTCGCGGTATTCGGTTTTGCGCTTGGCTGCGAATTCCAGCTTGAATGGTGGCACGATCTTGAGCGGCAGCATGACGTTGTCGCGGATATTGAGCCATGGCAGCAGCGTCGGGTTCTGGAACGCCATGCCGATCCGGACATGGTCGGCGCCGACTTCGCGGCCGGCGACGAACACATGGCCCTGCGTGGCGGTCAGCGTTCCTGCCACCAGCTTGAGGATGGTCGACTTGCCGCAGCCGGAAGGCCCGACAAGTGCCACGAACTCGCCATGGGTAATGCGGAGCGAAGTTTCCGCCAGCGCCGTGACTTGATTCTTGTCGCTGCCGAACGTTACGCGCACCTTTTCCAGGTCGATCACATTGCCGGCGGGCAGCACGGGCTCGGCTGGCAAAGCGTTCATTGGCCTATCTTTCGCTTCGCGAGGTGATGGCGGCCATTGTCGTGTCGGTGTTGCGCGGCGTGGCCGGCGGCATCTGCTGGATGGCGTGGACCGAGCGGCCACTGCCGCGTGCATCCTCTTGCAGGACGCGGTCCTTCATTACGAAACGTCCGCGCACCAGCGTGTGGATCGGCAGCGCGGTGGCCTTGCGGCCCTGCCAGGGAGAAATCTTCGAGCGCGACTGAATCTTGGCGTCGTCGATTGTCCATTCGCGGTTGATGTCGACGATCGCGATGTCGGCATCCGAGCCGACCGTGAGCGTGCCCTTGCGCGGATAAAGCCCCCAGATCTTGGCGGGGTTCTCCGCGCTCCAGCGCACATAATCCTCAAGGGTGGCGCGGCCGCGATTGACCTCGGTCAGCATCAGCGGCATCTGGGTTTCGACCCCCGGAAATCCGCAATCCACCGTCCAGATGTCGGGGCGGGTTTTTTCCTCGGGCGCATGCGGCGCATGGTCGGTGGCGATGACGTCGACCGTGCCGTCCATCAGCGCGTCCCACAGCGGCTGGCGATTGGTCGCCTCGCGCACCGGCGGATTGACCCGGATCACGCCGCCGAATGTTTCGTAATCGTGCTCGGACAGCAGTAGATAGTGGGGACAGGTTTCGCCGGTTATGTCGACGCCACGCGCTTTTGCCTCGGCGAGCGGGCGCAATTCAGCAGCCGACGAGATATGCAGCACGTGGATGCGTGCGCCGGTCCATTCAGCGAGGATCGCCGCGCGCGCCACGGCTTCGACGGCGACCACCGCAGGCCGCGCGTCCAGATGCGCGATCGCTTCGGTGCGGCCGGACGCGCGCAGGCGAGACTCCCGCCGCTCCATGATCGAGTTGGTCTCGGCATGCAGCGAAATCCGCTTGCCGGTCGGCGCGACCACCTCGAACGCTTCCAGCATCGCGCCCGTGGTGGGCGAGGGGATGCGGCCGAAGGTGTTGCCCATGTAGAGCTTGAAGCCGATGATGCCGCCCTCGATCAGGCCGGGAACATGCTCGATGCTGTCTTCGCCCAGCACCGCATAGAGGCCGTAATCGACATAGGCCTTCGAGGAAGCGATTGTGTGCTTGTCGGCGAGCGCCTCCGGGGTGTCGATGGTCGGCAGCGTGTTGGGCATGTCGAACACAGTGGTGACGCCGCCGAACGCCGCCGCAGCGGTGCCGCTGGCGAAATCTTCCTTCTGCGGATAGCCGGGATCGCGAAAATGGACGTGAACGTCAATGGCGCCCGGCAGGATATAAAGCCCGCTTGCATCCAGCGTCTGCCTGGCCGGCGGCATCGCTTCTGGTGCGCCGATCGCATGGATCAGCCCGTCCTTGATCGCGATGCTGGCGCTATACCTTGAATCCGGCGAGACGATCGTGCCGCCGTTGATAACGAGATCTACCGTGTCGGACATGATCCAGCCTCCCGTTACAGCATCGCCCAGCCGCCATCGACCGGCAGATCGACGCCGGTGATCTGGCGCGATACGTCACTGGCCAAAAAGAGACAGGCATTGGCGACATCGGCGTCCACCGTCACGCGCTTCATCGCGTAGTCCGCAGCGTGGCGTTCGGCGGCTTCGGCTTCGGTGATGCCGAGCTTCTGCGCCATGTCGCGGCAGACCTTGTCGCGGAATCGTGGTCCATCGACCATGCCCGGCGCGACGCAATTGACGTTGATGTTGAATTGGCCGACCTCGAGCGCGAAGCTCTTGGTGACGCCGCGCAGGCCCCATTTCGAGGCGGAGTAGGCGACGCGGCCGGCGCGGCCGCGCATCCCGAAGGTGCCGCCGACATTGACGACCTTGCCGTAGCGCTGCGCGATCATGGTCGGCAATGCCGCGCGCATGGTGTGGAAGCAGCCATTGACGTTGAGGGTGACGATCTCGTCGAATTCCTCCGGCGTGGTTTGCACGCCGGTCTTGCCGATCGGCCCCGAGCCGCCGGCGACATTGACGAGAATATCGAGGCGGCCGCCGAACTGGCTTTTGGTCTCTTCGACGGCGTCTTCACACTGTTTGGGATCGGTGAGATCGCAGGGGATCACGATCGCCATGCCGCCATTGGCTTTGACTTCGGCCGCGACCGGCTCGATCGCCGCGGTATCTCGGCCGATCAGCGCGAGCTTGCAGCCTTCGGCGGCGAAAGCATGGGTGATGGAAGCGCCCATGCCCTTGGCCGGGCCGGTGATGAGCGCAACGCGACCGTCAAGCGAAAGCTTCATGAATAGTCATCCGTGTTGTGGTGAAGAGTGTTGTCGCGTCGCCGCCCGGGTTAGGTCGCCGGGCGGATCGCAGTCGGCCGCTCGCTTAACGGCGGCAGGAAGCTGCGGTCGAATATTTCCGAAGCCGCGGGCGTGCGCGGCAATTCCTTGGCCTTGACCAGGATCTCGATCGCCTTGGTCATCCGCTCGTCGCTGACATCGCCGAGGCCGATTTTTGCAATTTCGGGATGGCTCATCTCGTCGGCCAGGGTGGCGTCGAGTTTCGCCCGCTCGATCGCCGGCTTGATCAGGGGTTCGCGGGTCGCAACCGCGTCGATCGCGGCCTGCGGATCGGCGATTGCATCCTTGATGCTGTGATTCAGGGCTTTCAGGAAACCCTTGACGGCTTCCGGATGCTCCTTGACGAATTTGCGTGAGACGATGATCGCGTTGGAATAGAGATCCATGCCGTAATCGCCGAATTTGATGAAACGGAACTGCTTATCGGGATCGATGCCGGTCAGTTTCGCACTGAAACGGATCGTCGTGACGTAGCCGAACACGCCGTCGACCTGGCCCTGCATCAGCATCTGCTCGCGCAGATTGGGCTGCATGTTGACGATCTCGACCTTGCCGCAGTCGATCTGGGCGGTGGCGCACAGCGCCGGAAACAATTTCAGCGCGCCGTCATTGGCGGGGCCGCCAAGCTTGCGCCCGACAAAATCCGCCGGCGTCTTGATCGGGCTGTCGGATTTGACCGCGACCGTAAAGGGCGGGCGGTTATAGAGCATGAAGACGCCGACCGGCGCTTCGTCGGGTTTCTTGGCGGCGAGTTCGATCAGCGCGTTGATATCGCCGAAGCCCATGTCGTAGGCGCCATTGGCCACCTGAGGGACCGCCGCGCCGGAGCCGTTGCCCTGATCGAAGGTGACGTCGAGGCCTTCCTGCTTGAAGTAGCCGCGATCCTGGGCCAGGAAAAACATGCCCTGCGGCCCCTCATACTTCCAGTTCAGAATCAGCTTGATCTTGGTGTCAGCCTGGGCGGCGGCAGTGCCGATGGAGAAGGCCGCTGCCAGCGCAAGCGCCTTCACTCCACGAGAAACGTGGTGTCCGATCATCTGGTTTTTCCTGCGGTTTTTCCTGTTAAGTCTGGGACCAATCCCCGGTTCGCGCCTGGGTGCGGCCAGGCTCACCGGCTGTTGGATCAAGCTAGTGCTTTCAAGTGACCTAATCTGCTGCTAGTTTTCGTTATGGGCGGTGCAGAAAAGGCCTCACTGGAGACGCCATGCGACACCTGAAGCTGCTGGCCAATGTGGTCGAGGTCGCGCGCATGGGCTCGATCCGCAAGGCCGCCGAGCGCCTCAATCTGACGCCGTCGGCGATGAACCGCCGTATCCAGGACCTTGAGGCTGAAGTCGGCACGCCGCTGTTCGAGCGCCGTCCGCGCGGCGTGCGGCTGACCACCGCGGGCGAAATGTTCGTGCGCTATGCCCGTAGCCAGATTGCCGAAGCCGACCGGATGCTGTCGCAGGTCGAGGATTTGCGCGGCTTAAGAAGAGGCCCGGTCCAGATCGCCTGCAGCCAGGCGCTGGCGCTGGATTTCCTGCCGTCCCACATCGCGGCGTTCCAGAAACAGCATCCCAAGGTGCTGTTCGATCTTAAAGTAATGGACCACGATAGGGCGCTGAACGCCTTGGCGGCCTACGAGGTCGATCTGGCGCTGGTCTACCGCCCGACGATGTGGCCGTCGCTGCGCGTGATCGCGAGTATTCCGCAGCGGCTGGTCGTGATCACGCGATCCGATCATCCGCTGGCGGCGAAGAAAGTGGTGCGGCTTTCGGAATGCGCGGAGTATCCCGCCGCCTTGCCGGATCGCACGCTGAGCGGCCGGCAGATCCTCGACGAGGTCACCACGCGGCGCGACCTGCGCTTCAACCTGCTGGCGGAATCGAACTCGTTCGAAATGCTGCGCGGGCTGGTGTTCCGCTGCAACATGATCTCGTTCCAGATCGAGATCGGTGCGCCCTCCGGCGATCTCGGCATGGGCCTGACCGGCCGGCCGGTCGATGTGCGGGATTTGCCGACCGCCGACCTCGTGCTGTGTCAATTACGCGGCCGCAGTCTTCCCGTCGCGGCCGCGACCTTCGCCGAGCTGATGCTCAAGAGCATGCAGAGCGCGAAGGCCGGGGTTTGAAGCGATCAGGCAGCGCGGACGCTCGCGATGACGTTCAATGCTTTCATCGCGTCGTCCGGTAACACCAAAGACGCCGCGGCGAGATTTTCCCGCAAATGCGCGACTGATGACGTGCCGGGGATCAACAGGATGTTGGGCGCGCGGCGTAGCAGCCAGGCCAGCGCGACCTGCATCGGCGTGGCGCCGAGGCGCTGAGCGACATCCGACAGCGTCGACGACTGCAGCGGGGTGAAGCCGCCGAGCGGAAAATACGGCACATAGGCGATGCCGTCGCGGGCAAGTTGATCGATCAGGTCATCGTCGGCCCGATGCGCCAGATTGTAGTGGTTCTGCACGCATACGATTTCGCAAATCTTGCGCCCTTCCGTGATCTGCGTTGATGTGACGTGGCTGAGCCCGATGTGGCGCACCAGGCCCTTGCGCTGCAGATCGGCCAGCACGCTTAGCTGGGCCTCGATCGATCCCTCTGCGGGGTGATGTGGATTGAACATGCAGCGCAGGTTGACCACGTCGAGTGCATCGAGGCCCAGATTGCGCAAATTGTCGTGGACCGCTTGGGTAAGCTCCTCGGGCGAGAAGGCCGGAATCCACGATTTGTCCGCGCCGCGCCGGGCGCCGACCTTGGTGACGATGACGAGAACACCGGAATAGGGGTGCAGCGCTTCGCGGATGAGCTGGTTGGTGACGTGCGGACCGTAGAAATCGCTGGTGTCGACATGGTCCACACCTGACGCGACGGCTTCGCGCAGCACGGCCAGTGCGGCGTCGTGATCTTTGGGTGGTCCGAACACGCCAGGCCCGGCGAGTTGCATGGCGCCGTAGCCGAGCCGCTTCACGGAGCGGTCGCCGAGTTTGAATGTGCCGGATTGTTCGATGCTGGCCATGATGGATCTCCCTTCAAGAGAACCCAGAGATAGCCGTCGCCTTTGCTTGCGATAATCGGGTACAATCCGCACGGGCTGTGCGGAGAAACGAACAATGAAAGTCGACCTGAGCGATCTGAATGCCTTTGTGGCGGTGGCCCGGGCCAAGGGTTTTCGCGATGGCGCGCGCGTCCATGGCAGCAGCGCATCCGGGCTCAGCGAGGCGGTGCGTCGTCTCGAAACGCAACTCGGTATCAGGCTGCTCAACCGCACGACGCGCAGCGTTGTCCCTACCGAGGCAGGCGCTCACCTGCTGCAGCGGCTGGGCCCGGCCTTGACCGAGGTCGAAGCCGCCATCGACGGGGTCAACGGTTTTCGCGACAGCCCGGCGGGATTGCTGCGCCTCAATGTGCCGGTCAGCGCCGCGCGGCTGGTGCTGCCTGGCATCGTTCCGCGATTTCTCGCCGCCTACCCTGAGGTTCGGCTGGAGGTGATCACCGAGGAAAGTTTTGTCGACATCCTGGCGAGCGGTTGCGACGCCGGCATTCGCTACGAAGAACGGCTGGAACAGGACATGATCGCGGTGCCGATCGGACCGCGCGTGCAGAGTTTTGCGACCGCGGCTGCGCCTGCCTATCTCGATCGCCATGGCAGGCCGGAACATCCGCGCGAGTTGCTAGGCCATGCCTGCCTTCGTGGCCGTTTCCCCAGCGGCACGATGATCGCGCCGTGGGAGTTCGAGCAGGAAGGCGAGGTGGTGCGGGTCGATCCGAGCGGGCCATTGATCGTGCAGGCCGGCGGCGCGACCGAGCTTGCGGTCGATATCGCGATCGCCGGGACCGGCATCGTCTATCTGTTTGAGGATTGGCTGCGACCGCACATGGAGCGCGGCGCGCTCGAGCCTGTGCTGAAGTCGTGGTGGCCGCGCTTCTCGGGACCGTTTCTCTATTATCCCGGACGGCGTCTCGTACCTGCACCGCTTCGGGCGTTCGTCGACTTCATCAAGGCGCAGCCGGAATAGTGCCGCGCGTTCGCGCGTGCGCCGCAACGAGACGTCCAGGAATTCCAAGCCCCTTAAATTCCGAAGACCCAGACTGTGACGATGGCGCCCAGCACGGCGAGGCCGGAAATCGTCCAGCCTGTCATATAGGCCCTATCATCGTCCTGCGGCCGGTCCACCATGGTGTCGCGCCAATCAGACATGATCGCCTCCCTACAGGGAATAATCGCGTTGGGGCTAACCGCGGAGGTGGCCTGCCGGTTCCCTCCGGGAAACCAATTAATTTAATGAGCCGGCTGCGGCGTGCCCGCCGTGCGAACGAGCCGGTCCGCCTTCTGCAGAACGTAGGTGTTTTCGGGTTGCTCGCGCGCAAAGAAGCTGAAGGCCACAAACAGCGCGCAGAAGGTCAGCCCGACCAGCATGACCCGGCGGTGCGTACTCTTGTCGGCGGTGTGGAATGAAGCGGACATGTAAAAGCCATACAACTTGCACGGCCACGCGCAATCTGACTCGAGTTTTAACCTTGCCGATGAAGGTTACTGGTCCCGTCAATTTTAACGAAAGTGAATCGATTGGCCCGGCCGTGAGGCGAGGGCGAACGTCTCGGTCAGCTCTTCCTTGAGACCGGTCGTTTCTTCGTGGGCAGGCTGGTGCGGGCGCCGTTCCGCCTTTTGCCGACAGGCGCATCAGGGGCGGAGCCTTGATTGGAAGCGGAGCCTTGAAGGAAGACCGCCACGGCGATGCGGATCGTCTGATCGATGCGCTTGTCACGATCCTTGTCGCTCGATGCCGACGTCAGCCAGCTCAACTGTTGCTCACCGATCAACATGTCGTGGAACAGGACCGCGAGGCGATGCGGATCGAGGTCGCTGCGGATCTTGCCGCTGCGTTGCTGGAGGGCGATCCAGCCCGCGATGATCTGGTAGGCGGTACGAGGGCCTGTATTGTAAAACAGCCGCCCGGCATCCGGAAAAGTCCGGCCGATCGAGGTCACCAACCGGTGGAACGACATGATTTGCGGCGAGAGCACCCTGGCGACAAATGACTTCGCCATGCGGGTAAGTTGCTCTTCGATGGTGCCGAGCGGCCGGGCATCGATATGTATCGTAACGTCGGAGCACAGTTGTTCGACGACGGCCTCGAACAGCTTTTCCTTGCTTCCGAAGTTCGAATAGATCGTGCCTTTGGAGCCGCCGACGAGATCGATGATGTCGTTCATCGAAACGCTGTCATAGCCTCGCTCGAGGAAGAGCTTGGAGGCGGAGCGGACGATCTTGTCCCGCTTGCTGCCGCGCGCCCCGCGGCGCGGTTCACCGGAAATCGGGGCATCGGTGGGGGCGGCTGATCGCTTCAATGAGTCCATGCCGTAACATATCACAAGGTTTGCATGCCGAAGCCCGTATGGAAACCTTTGACTCTCCGGCATAGTCGATCTACCGTAACGTACGGTACGGTACAAGAAGGGAAAAACCTTCGGGATCGTGCGGGAGGAAACCGATGCCGGCAGCGGACTACAGGCTCGTCAGCTATGCGACCCGTCAGGACACCGTGACGCGGGCCGGAATACTTTTCCGCGACTCCGTCACCGATGCCCGCACAGTGCTGGGGCCCGAAGCCCGCAATGTTCTCGATATCCTTCGCGACTGGGAGCAGGCGAGCCAGCGGCTCGAAGAATTCGATGGCAGCCGCGACTCCGTCGCGCTCGACAGCGTCACGCTGGCGGCGCCGCTGCTCTATCCCGGCACATTCTTTTGCGCAGGTGCGAATTACTGGGACCATCTGCATGAGATGTCCGAATTCATCCGGCAGATGACGGGCAAATTGCCCGCTGTCGAGAAGGCCGCCGAACCCTGGTTCTTCATCAAGACCTCCGCGGGTTCGATCGTGGGACCCGAGGCCGATGTGCGTCTTCCCGCGTTTTCGAAGTCCGTCGACTGGGAAGCTGAACTCGGCGTCGTGATCGGCCGTCCGACCCGCAACGTCGCGGAGGCCGACGCACTGGATGCCGTGGCCGGCTATGTCATCGTCAACGATCTTTCGGCGCGCGACCTGATGAAGCGCGAGGGCAGTCCATTTGTCTATGACTGGATCGGACAAAAGTGTTTTGCGGACGCGGCCCCGATGGGTCCCTGGCTGACGCCGGCGGCGGCCGTGCCAACGCCTGAAGATCTGGTCATTCGGCTGAGTGTCAACGGCGTGATCAAGCAGCAATCCAATACCGGACAGATGGTGCACTCGATCAGTGAGCAGATCGCTTATCTGAGCCGTCATGTGGAGTTGCAGCCGGGCGATGTGATCGCGACCGGCACGCCGGCCGGCGTCGGCATGCCAAGGGGCGAATTTCTGAAAGTGGGCGACGAGGTGGTGGTCGAGATCGAGGGTCTCGGCCGGCTGAAAAACCGGATGATCGAAGATCGCGTGTGAGCGGGGAGGCAGGGAGATGGCAATGCCGGAATTCGACGCCCGCACCAAAGAACTTGTTTCACGCATGTGGAGCAAAAAGTTTTGGGTCGTGATGTCCAAGGGCAACGGCCGGGACCTGGTTCCCTATCTCGCCGAGCATCTCGACTACCTGATCGCGCTTGAGGCCGAAGGAAAGGTCTTCGCATCCGGCCCGATGAATGTGCCGGGCTCGGGCGACGGTATGACGATCCTGAGAGTGGAGACGGAGGAGGAGGCTCGCGCAATCGCGAATGCCGATCCTCTCGTCAGCAAGCTCGGCCGGACTTTCACGCTGCATCCATGGACCGTGAATGAGGGACAAATGACCCTGACGGTGTCGTTTTCGCAAATGGCAGTCAGCCTCGCCTGATGTCTGGAGAGCGCCCCATGAAAATCGGTATCGTCGGGCTTGGCAAGATCGGACTTCCCGTCGCGAAAAACCTGATCGCGAGCGGTCACGACGTGTTTGGATATCGTCGTTCCCAGATGACGGATTTCACCGCGATCGGCGGCAAGGCTGCCACCTCGCCGGCGGCGGTCGGTGCCGTCTGCGATATCGTTTTCTCGTGCATGCCGGATATCGATGCGCTTGCCAGCATCATCGAAGGCGAGGGCGGGCTGCTGGAGAGCGCGCGCGAGGGTCAAATCATTGTCGAACTGGGCTCGCACCCGGTGCCAGCAAAGGAAGCCTTTGTCGCGCCGCTGGCCGCGAAGGGTGCGATTTTCCTCGATGGAGAGGTTGCGGGAACGCCGGGCATGATCGCGGCGCGCAAGGCCAACATATTCCTCGCCGGTCCGCGCGACGCGGTCGATCGGGTCGCGCCCGCGGTCAAGGGCATCAGCGACGTCAGTCTTTATCTCGGTGCGTTCGGCTGCGCGACCAAGGTCAAGCTCGCGAACAATATTCTGGTCGCGCTGGATATCGCCGGCGCGGCGCAGGCGATTGCGTTCGGGCTTAAACTGGGCGTCGAGCCCGAGCTGCTGCTCAATGCGCTGACCACCGGCAGCGGCAGCTCGACGCAGCTCGGCATCCGCGGGCCCTGGATGATCGCGCGCAAATTCCTGCCGTTGCAGGGGCCGGCTCCCGCGCTGAAATACTATCTGAAGCAGGCTCGCGAGATCGCCGACGGAAGCGGAATCAAGACCGACATCATCGATTGCCTGAGCGGTATCTTCGATCGCGCAATCCCGTTGATCGGGGAGCGCGACGTGGCGGCCATGCTCGAATACTTCGAAAACCGGAATGATCTTTTCAAAGGAGAACATGCATGATCGGCGTGAAGAAAATCTCTCATGTCATCTACGAAACGCCGGACCTGGTGCGGCAGACTGAATACTACACCGATGTGCTCGGTCTCACCCGGATCGAAAAAGGCGACGGCGCCGTCTACCTCGGAAGCAAGGTCGATCCCCATTCGGTCGTCCTGAAGAAGGGCGCGCAGGCGCAGTGCACCACGATCGGCTTTCAGCTCGCGCACGGCGAAGACCTCGACGCGTTTGCCAAACAGGTCGCCGCGCACGGCATCAAGGTGAACACAGCGTCGGACCCGGAACCTGGCATCGCCAAGGCGATCAGTTTTGACGATTTCAAGGGAACGGGCATTACCGTCTTCGTCCAGGACAAACCCAGCGATCACGCGTTTTCCGGCAAAGGCATCCAGCCGCACAAGCTCGGCCACATCGCTTTCCACGTCGCCGACGTCAAGGCCTGCACGGACTGGTACTGCAAAGTTCTCGGCATGAGGGTCAGCGACTGGATGGCGGACTTCTTCTCCTTCCTGCGCTGCGATCGCGACCATCACACCATCAATCTGGTCGGGACGGGGCAGAACGCCCATTTCCATACGGCTTTCGAGTTGCGTGACTGGAGCCACATGCAGACGGCGGCCGACCTGCTCAGCCGGAACGGTTACAAGATCATTTGGGGACCGGGCCGCCATGGCATCGGCCACAACCTGTTTACGTATCATCGTGGGCCGAATGGCCTGATCAACGAGCTGTTCTGCGAGATCGACCTGATCGCGGACGAAAGCCTCGGTCTGTTCGAGCCGCGACCGTGGCATCGCGACAATCCCCAGATGTCCAAGGTCTGGCCCAAGGGACCCGAGAGCGCGAATTTGTGGGGACCGCCGCCGCCCGACGAGATGATGAAACTTTAACGGCGCGTCCGCACTCTGGAAGTGGGCACCGTCATCACGCAGCGAAGAGGCCCCGATGGGCGGGGCCTCTCGCCGATGCATCGCGCTTCTTAAAACCTATGCCGCGAGCTCTTTTCGTACCGCGGCGGCGCTGTTGCCGACCTTGTCGACCGCCTTCTGAAGTTCTTCCTTCGATACTTTCAGATGCTTGGTCCAATATTGAACCTCGACGGGTTCGTGCATGTTGATCTTCGAGCGATCCTGCTGGCCCTTGATTTTCAGGCCCTGCATGGCGTCCTCCTCTTCAGATCAAAATGGAAAATCATAAGGATTGCGCATGCCAGGCCAACGAGATCTGCGGGATTTCGTTCCTGTGTACCCTTTCATACACAGATCATGATCGCGGGCGCTTGTTGAATCGTTTTTGCGAGGCCCGTGAAAGTTGGAGCCGCATCGGTCTTGTTGCGCGACGCTATTTTTTATCGAGCCGTCCCACTTTGCGCGCGTGATCCCAGACCTCAACGTCGAAGCCATCGGCATAAAGGCCGGCGGCCTCCAGCGCGGCTTCGTCGTTTGGCGCGACGATGTCCTTGCGCGAAATCACGCGGTTATTTTGATCGATCAGATAGGCGCGGTAATCTGCCATGGCGTTCCCTTCGGGGAACAACGCCCGAAGGTCGGAACTTTCGCGCATGGGGCCATGCTGGAACCCGGGGAACCGAAACCCCGGAAATTTGGAACCGGATATAAAATATTGAAATAATTGTAGGTTTTAAGCGCATCACTGCGCGCTGAAGCGGCCAGCCGATTGCGTTTCCTGAAGGCCGGGCAAAGCCGCCTAAGCTGGCGGGCTGGTTGAAGTGGGACTAGGCCTGAACCTGTTCCCGCAACTGCTCGAACTGACCGGGGCTGTAGGCAGCGCCGTCGGGCGTGTGGATTTCGACGTTCAGGCAGCCGTCTGACAACAGTTCCGTCGCCTTTTTCATGGCGGCAGGTACGGAATCCCGGCGTAAAGTAATGATTCCAGACGTATCGAGCGCGGTAATGAAAAACTTCATGGGCGGCTCCGATTCAGTTGGTCTTCCATTCTGACCCCGAAAGCGGCTTCGTCAAGAGCGCTGATCCGGCCGGGCAGGTGGGGCTGTGGAAGCCGTGCCGGCCAAACCGGGCTGGCGCCGGTTGATTGCTGCCCTCAGGGCAGCCAGCAAGAACATGCTAAGATTATGGGCTTTGGAAGATGGTCTGAAACGAAATGCCATGACGCCGGGACGAAAGTTCTGCTCTTCGTCCGTTTCTATCCACCGGGCGATACTTGACCGCACGATCCTTGTGGCCGGTTTTGAAAACTGCAGTGGCGTGATTTGAACTAAGTCGGCTACCCGACCGGCAACGCGCATCTTTGGATGTCTATCCCCACGGGCATTGCAACGGATTCGAGATGATGCTGCGGCGATCGATCTCGCAAACCCCACGGCACCGAACTTTGGAGCGGCGTGCGCCTTGTGGTGCTTAAGTCCAGCGACAAAGTAAGGCCGTCTCAGTTGGCAGCCTCCGGGCATTGGCCACTTTCTCTCACCCATTTGGGTGAGAGGCCGCCTTTGATCACGCTTTTTTTAACCGTGGGCCGCGAAAATTTGATTTTCGCGACGGTCTAATTTGAACCTCCCGTTCGCCTCAGTTACACACTTCCAGGGCATTTTTCGTCCTGAACAGTGGAGTTCATTTTCAGTAAAACGGGGGTTTTATAATGAGTTCTCTTCGCAACCGCATTGCAGCGTCCACCGAAAAGAGACTGCCAATCGTCACCGGCGTGACAGACGACCTCATCACACAGTTAGCCGAATTGAACGAACTGCGTGAGAAAGTCAGAAAAGCGCAGCTGTGGGCCGAGAAATTTCAGCGGATGAACCATCCAAAACGAACAAACATTTAGAACAAAGAGGCCGCCTCAGTTGGTGGCCTCTTTGCGTTGAAGTGGTCTCTTTGCTTTGAATCATCACGTGCTTGCCGTGAGTGCCAAACGCCGATGATGGCAGTTGGGTAGATCAATCCAGCCGCCATCGTCAAACTACATTCGCCGGGCTGTCCCGTTTCACATTGCAGCAAAGAAGAAATAGCCGCGCAGTAGTAAGTAGCATCAGTCGCATTGATACTTCCGCTATTACAGGAGGTTTCCTTATGCTTCGTATTTCAGCAACGATTGCCGCACTGGCGCTGATAGGAACGACTGCGATCGTCTCTGCAGCACAGCCCCAAACAAATGCATGCTCGATGGAAAAATGCATTGAGGCGTGTAAAAAGAACCACATCTCCAAGTGCGATAGGTACTGCGAGATGAAAAGAGCAAATTCAAACTGCAGATAGCGTGGCTCTGCACGCTGGCGCGAAGGAAGCGGCAATCCCTGCCAACAATCGCGGGGGATATCGCGCTCGCCTGAATCCTTGTTGTCTCGATTGGGTCAATGTGGCTTGTCAACGGGTGGCCACTCAGTGAGGCCGGTGCGGCATGGTGGGGCTCCACATCATCCTGCCGAAATGTCGGCCCAGCGTCGGCCGTTCACCCACCGGGGAGCCTTATCGGCTCGAAACTAAGGGAAGGTTGGCCAACCTGACTGGGGAACCCGGCGGGGTTGCGGGGGTCAGTAAAGCCATGTCGGCTAAACCAGTGGTGCCGGTTGAGAGGATTGAACTCCCGACCTTCGGTTTACAAAACCGCTGCTCTACCGCTGAGCTAAACCGGCGAACGAAGCAAATACAGACACTTACCGACCGAATGCCCCTTCCGCCTTTCTGAAGGGTACATGAGGGTGAGTGTCGCGCGCGGCCTTTACCACGGGTCGCCCCTCGGGGCCAGATGCAGACTCACCCCAGCGTCATAACTGTGCCCCGCACTTGACCGGGCCAGCCGAGCAAGCGCGACCACGAGGTGGTCTGCCGGTGCCGGCCGCCAAGCAAGCCGACGGCAGATATCCAAGCATCGGACAGCCGTTCTCCTGGCCGTTTTACGTGATCCGCCTTTCCTAAGCATCTCCTTACGGTGACAGGGATGGTCGACATCCCGGCACTCGGCTAGGTTGCGTCACTTTTTCACAGGGGATTTTATGAAAACCATAGTTCTTGTCGCACTCGCCATCTGTTCTTTGGCATCCGTTGCAGCGGCCCGCGGAAACGCTCTCGGGCAATGCCTCACGGAATCCGGGGTTACTCCAGAGATGTGGCGCAACCGTCAGGCATCGTCACATCAGGGGCACGCCGTCCAGGACTGCATGGCACGACACGGCCAACCCATCACCGTCCATCGCCGCGACGGAAGAAGTTTCTGATTCAACCAGGGGGCCAATCAATGAAATCTCTAACCGTCATTCTTTCCGTTGTTTCAGTGTTTGCGCTTATGAGCACGGCCGAAGCACGCCTCGACTGCCACCATGACCCGGTCTGTCAGGCCAAGCGTGACGGCAGAAGCGTTGAGGACGCGCGCCGAAGAGACCTGGGCATGACTGCCTGCCTTCGTGCTGTCGGCTACACTCAAGAGGATTGGCATGCGTACCGAGTGCCTGACGGTCCGGCACAGAGGGCGCGGGCCTGTTTGAGAGCCCACGGGTTGCCCGCAAACTAGAGCCTTATCGGTTCTGATTGAATCAGAACCGGGTCTAGTCTTTTGTTTTGACGCGTTTTCTTTACGCGAACCGGTACCCACTTCGCTCGAAAACGCTATGGGTCGCGTCAGCTTTCCTGCTGCTGCCGATGCTGTGCGGCGTCACGCTTCGCGATTTCCGTTGAAGATGGACACAAAAAAGGGGCGGCCAGAGGCCGCCCATTTTGCTTGGTGTCATTTCTTGTTTTTGTCGTGAATGATGGGCTGCGAGTGTCAGCGCATCAAACGCTGCATCGATCAGCAGCCGCCGCGGACATCCCAGGAGCCGCCGGCTTCCCAGTTGCTCCACGCCTGATAGTCGCTGTCCCTGTCGTGGCTGTTGCCGACTTCCCGGCCCGTGCAGACGGCGTTGGCGTGCACCGCGTTATTGGCGTTGAGGAACTGCTCGCTGGCGACAGCGTGCACCCGGTGCTTGCGCACGTGATGTTCAGTCGCCGAAGCCATTTGAACCAATGAGCCGGCAACCAGCAACGCGCCGAAAATTGTCAAAGCGGTCTTTTGCATTTTTTTCTCCGTTAATCGGACATGAAGTCGAGACACATGCGCCTCGTTGTCTTCGTCCTGCATCATGACGGGATGAAATTCCGTCCGAACTTCCGCTCAATGCTGTCTGTGCGTTATCGGAAGCGTATTGCGACACTAATCCGCAGCCTTCGCGCCGCCATTAAATTGGGCGTTAGAACGCTAAATTGTCTGTTAGTTTCTAGATGTGTCTGCGGCAACGAAACGTCACGCGGAACAGCGCAGATTAAATCTGCTGAAGAATTGGCGGTGGGGCTGACGGCCTTGTTACGTGCCGGACGGGACGGCTGCCGGTGACGGCATCACGTTTTCGATCGGTGTGCTTGCCAGTCCCGATTGCGTCCAGGTCGGTCCATCCGGGCAAATAATCTCCACGCGGCAACCCGGGCCGGAGAAGATTTTCAGACGGAAGCCGTGCAATTTCACGATCGCGGTCACGAGGTTGAGGCCAAGGCCGACGCCCGGTGTGTTTCTGATCTTGTCGGAGCGATAGAAACGCCGCTGCACGGCATCGCGCTCCGATGCGCTGATGCCGCAACCGGTGTCGGTGACGCGCACGACGACAGCGCCTTCGCCGCGCGTCAATTCGATACCGACCTTGCCGCCTTCCGGCGTGAACTTGATGGCGTTGTCGACCAGATTGGCGACCGCCTCGACCAGCAGGTCGCGGTCGCCGCGCACGGTCATGTGCCGCGACGCTTCAATGCGCAGCGCGATATTCTTGTTCTCCGCGATCGGTTCGTAGATATCGCCGATCTCTTCCAGCATGTCGTCGAGGGCGACTTCGCCGAAGCCGGCCGAGCGCCGGCTGTTTTCGATTTCCGCGAGCCGCAGCAGTGCGGTCACGATCGTCAGGGCCTGATCGATGCCCGCAATCGACCGGTCGACGACGTCCTGAAGCTGATCCAGCGAGGTGGCGTTGGTGCGTCCGCGCTCCAGCGTGAGCCGGGCGCGCGTCAGCGGCGTTCGCACGTCATGGGCGATATCGTTGCCGACGCCGGCCAGCGCATGGATCATCGTCTCCATCTTGTCGAGCATGCCGTTGACGATGATCGCCAGTTTCGACAGCGGCTCATCGACGGAGCGATAGGGAAGCCGCTCGCGCAGATCGCCGGCGATGATGCGCTGGACCCGCTGGTTGATTTCCTCGACGCGGTTCTGGGCGCGCACGCTCAGCCACGCTCCGGCAAGCAGGCACAGGCAGAAGCCCGGCAACAGACCGAGCGTGACGGCGAGACCCACGACATGGGAAATTTTATTGGCTTCATCGACTTCGCGTCCGATCACCAGCACGTTGCCGTTTGGCATCAGTCTGGCGATGGCGCGGATGACGCGATTTTCCTCATTGCCGTCCGGAAGCACCTTCTCGACCGCGACGCGCTGAACTGAATCATCCAGCTTGAGATCGGGGGGGAGCCGCTCCAGATTGCCGCCAAGCCTGGCGCCGTTCGCATCGAACAGTCCGGCATACTGAACGCTGCGAGGATCTTCCTTCAAATGCTGATCGATCGCATGCAATCGGCGATCCTCTTCGGGCACCGCCGCAATGATATTCAAATTGCCGGCGATCATGCTGTCGGATCGCGCCACCAGATATTTGTCGGTCTTCCAGTAGATAAAGCCGAACAGCAGGGTGACGAAGATCGCCAATATGCCGGCCACGGTCAGTGCCCAGCGGAAGGTGGTCGACTGGATGAACTGCGGCGACCGCATCCGGGGCACTTTATACCCCGGTGCGAAGGATGAATCCGGTGCCTCGGACATTGTGAATCATCGGGATGTCGCCGGGGCCATCGACCTTGTGCCGCAGCCGGCCCATATGCACATCGACCAGATTGGTCGCCGGGACGAATTTGTAATTCCAGACTTCCTCGAGCAGCATTGCCCGCGTCAGCAACTGGTCGCATCGCTGCATCATGTATTCGAGCAGACGAAATTCGCGCGGCAACAGATCGATCACGCGATCTCCGCGCTTGACGGTGCGCTCGATCAGATCGAGTTCAAGCGGGCCGGCCCGCAGCGTGCGGTCGCGCGATTCGGCCGGGCGCCGCAGCAGCGCTTCGATCCGCGCAATCAGTTCCACGAAGGCGAACGGCTTGGTGAGGTAGTCGTCGCCGCCCATCCGCAATCCGCGCACGCGGTCGTCGACCGCACCGAGCGCACTCAGCACCAGCACGGGCGTGCGCACCTGATCTTTCCGCAGCGCCTCGATCACCGTGAGGCCATCCATGCCCGGCAGCAGCCGATCGACGATCATCGCATCGGGCCGCAACGCGCGCGCCTTGTCGAGACCGTCGATACCGTTGGAGGCCCATTCGACGACAAAGCCGCAATCGGCGAGTTCGGCGGTGATTTCCTCGGCCGTTTCGGCGTCGTCCTCGATCAGAAGCAATTTTGTCATCGAGCGGACCTCAACACCTGCGAATTTAGCCGCGGTGCCCGGGCGCTCACTAGCCGGAGCGGTACGTTTGCCCGAGACTGATGCCACCATATGTCAAACGCCCTGCAATGCCGAATGTTTCGAAGTTAATTACGCGGCAGCGCCACTCAAGGGAATACCGGATGGCATGCGCTATGCGCCCGCCTGACACGCATTCAAACAAGCGTGACCTAGCTACCTCTGGGAAGGTAGGTAGGGCCCACCAGCCCTGCCATTAAATTACGTGTTAGAGTTCCCGATTACCGCGCCGGACTTGAGGAAACAGGGCTTGGGGAAATGCTGTTGGACGCTGGCAGGCGGGCACGGGCCATCGCGATCTGGCAGGCGTCCTGCGAACTGGAAATCGTGCCATCGCTGCATTCGAACCGGGGTGCCGGCACAGTTTCCGCCACTGGAAGCGGCTTGGGGGGCACAGTGGAGGTTGTTGCAGACGTGGTTGCCGGAGAAGAGGTTGTGGAAGACGCAACCGGCACAGCGGCCGGCGGGGGCGTCTGCGCCACCAGCTTCTGGAAGTCCGCGCATCCGGCGCACGACAACGTGATCAATAGAGCAAGGGCTGAGCGCACTTGCAGCCTCCGGCGAGATTCCGCGGCCGATCAATTTGGCTCTACCTCTGCCAATCCGGCTGCGTGCGGCGGCCTCAGCATACAATGACAACGCGTGATTCGGACACACGCCGGTCGTGGCGGCGGGGGCAGGTTACCGATGTTTAACGCGCGATTAGTTTCCCTCTGCCAGTGATCCCCGCTGCGGTCTCAAGACCGCCAAAGCAAAATCGGTATCTTGGAAAATCGACATCCTGGAAAGGCAACATGGCGAACAGACCGGCGTCCGCTATTGCATTTGTCTTGTCGGTATTTCTCTCAACGCTGACCGTGGCGCATGCAGCGGATCCCGCTTTTTGCAAACCCTATGCGAAGGCCGCACTCAATCAGGTGCGCGGCAGATTGATCGAGCCCGCCTGCGCGAGCCATTTTCAGGGCACGCGCTGGTCGACCGATTTTGCGGTTCATTACGAATGGTGTCTCGGTGTTTCCGCAGGCGATGCCGATGCCGAAAGGGATACGCGAACACGCTATTTGAAAAGTTGCATTGGCAGATAATTTAGGCCGAAGACTCAAGCGCGCGGCGCCACGCGCACAAAAACTCCTCGTGGAACGGGGCGGCCGCGAGGCCGCCTTTTTTACGCCCGTGAGATCGCGCGGCCGGACTAGAAGCCGGCCTGCCGATAGTGAATCTGGGGATCGCGAAGGCAAGCGTTATCGCCGCGGCTATCCCAGCCACCTCTGCTTCGCCAGGCGCTCCACGCCTGGTAATCGTCTTGCTCGCTAAATGGATTTCCCGGCTCGCGGGTCGCGCAATAGGCGCTCTGTCCATAACCGTATTGGGACGCCACGGGCTGCGCCATCGCGGGTCCTGCAATCGCGGAAGAAAGGATGATGGCCGCGCCAATCATCTTCATTTTTGTCATGGATTTCTCCTCCTCGTTCGGACAACGCACCCAAACAAGTATGGACAGGCAAGCCGGTTCCGAAGTCCCCCGCAGGGTCAAATGGATGTGAGAGGCACGTGAACCCGGCGCCACAAAGCTCTTCTGAGGGTTGGTGGCCACGTGCTTTATCGTTGCGCGTTTTGTCGCATCTTGCGCCAAACCAGCCGCGCTTGGCACAAACTGCAATAACGCTTTCCATTCATCGCCTGAACCGGTTCAATTAGTCGCAGGGCCGCCGATTTTCCGGCGGGGCGGGGCAGGCAAGACATGTTTGGAATTCTGGGGCTTGGGTTTCTGTTGGGCATGCAGCACGCGATGGAGGCCGACCATATCGCGGCGGTCTCCAGCATCGCCGCGCGCCGCACCCATGTCGGCGATATCATCAAGCATGGCCTGACCTGGGGGCTCGGCCACACCCTGACATTGTTCGCGTTCGCTGGTGCTGCGCTGGTGCTCGGCCACGCCATTCCCGAGCATCTGTCGCAACCGATCGAGACCGCGGTCGGCATCATGCTGGTCGGTCTCGGCGCCCATGTATTGTGGCGGCTGTGGCGCGACCGCGTGCATTTTCACAAGCACAGCCACGGCGACGGCATCGTGCATGTCCACGCGCACAGCCATGCCGGCGAGGCCGTCCCGCACGCCCGCGCGCCCCACATGCATGCGCACGGCTTTCGCTGGCGCACGCTGCTGGTCGGACTGATGCACGGCATGGCGGGTTCGGCGGCGCTTCTGGTGCTCACCGTGTCGCAGGCCCCCAGTGTTGCGGTCGGGCTCGGTTATGTCGCGCTGTTTGGCGTGGGCTCGATGATCGGAATGGGCGCACTGTCGACGGTCATTGCGGTGCCGCTCGCGGTCTCCGCGCGCTGGCTGACATTTGCCAATAGCGGGCTGCAGGGCGCGGTCGGCCTCGTCACCATCGCGATCGGCATGCGGACCATCGTCGAGACGGCGTTCGTGTAACGCCGGTTAACCGATATTAAGATTCCGATACCGTGATCGCTCGCAATTGACGGAGCGTGAAGGCTTAGGCGTTAGGCTTACCGGCAGTTTGGCTGGCGGCCTTAACTCTTGCTCTCAAGCGTTCGATTAGGGTGCCGCCTGTAATCGGGACACGGCGTCATGCGTGCGGCATTTGCAGGAGCTTTTTTGATCGCGACCACCGCGGCGGCGTTCGCCGACAGCGGCCCCGTGATCGTCATTCCCGGCCGTGCCGGCGTGCCCGTCTTTATTAACGGCATCGACGCCTCCTATGCCGTCGTCGAGGGCGATTGGGGCCTCGGCAAGGGCATCCATGTGCAGCCGACCATCTACGGTGGGCACTACGCCGACCCCGAACCGCATGTCGGTCACTATTATCCGAGTTCCGGCCGCGTGCCGGGCTATGGCCGCCTGGAAATCGAGCCGCCATCGAATGGCCGGCCGCAGCAGGGCGAGAGTTATCATCAATCATGGTCGGCGCAATCGACCCCGCAGCCGGTGCAGCCTGCCGTTCCTTTCTATCCGCCGGCGGTGATCGAAGCGCCGCCGCAGGACTTTCAGTATCGGAACCCCCGGACTCTTCCAAAAATCCCGCAAGGGCTTCCGCAGTAAACTTGTCCAACCAAGACTTTGCCAACAAGAAACAACCCACAGGAGAGAGTAAATGCGTCAGATGATTTCAGGATTGGTCGCGGCGTTGGCCGTGGTGGCCGCGAGCGCCGTGCCCGCGGCGGCATGCGGTCTGGGCGGATGCTCGCCGTGTGGACAGGCCTATGTCAGCCCGTGCGCGCAGCCCCAGGTCTATGTGGCTCCGCAGCCGGTCTATTCAGGCTGCAACCCCTGCGGTGGTTATCGCGAGCGTCTGCCCGATCCGGTCCAGCAGTATGAAGAGGCCCCGGCGCCGGTGCAGCAGCAGTACTACTATGTCGATCAGGGCCCGACCTATTCCGGCCCCGGCAATTACGCGCCCTATCCGGTCTATCGCGAAGGCGGCTATCACCATCGCTCCTACTACGGCTATGGCCACCACCACTATCGCTCCTGGCATGCGCATGGCTATCGCTACGGCTACCATCACGGCTACGCCCCGCGCGCTTACGGCCCGCGTTACGGCTACCATCACTATGGCCATCGCGAGCACGTGCTGCGTCGCTATTACTGATCGCGTATGACCGAGAGATATCGACGCCCGTTCGCCCTTGCGAGCGGGCGTTTTCTTTTTGAGAAGGTTCAGCCCATCAGGCCAAGCTTGCTGGCGCCGATATAGAGCGCCAGTACCGCCGCATTCGACACGTTGAGACTTTTGATCTCGCCGGGCATGTCGAGCCGCGCCACTACGCTGCAGGTCTCGCGCGTCAATTGCCGCAGGCCCTTGCCCTCGGCGCCGAGCACCAGCGCCAGCGGCTGCTGCAAGGCGATGGTGCCAAGATTTTCGCTGCCGGCGCTGTCCAGCCCGACCGTCATGAAGCCCTGGTCGTTCATCTCGTTGAGCGCGCGCGCCAGATTTGACACGGTGACCATCGGAACCAGTTCCAGCGCGCCCGAGGCTGATTTCGCCAGCACGCCGGTCGCCTCCGGGCTGTGACGCGCTGTGGTCACGATGGCCTTGACCGCAAAGGCTGCGGCCGAGCGCATGATCGCGCCGACATTGTGCGGATCGGTGATCTGGTCGAGCACCAGCACGATTCCCTCTTGTGCCAGCGTATCGATATCGGGCGAGGGCAGGGGCTCGGCTTCGGCCAAAAGGCCCTGATGGACGGCATCCGGCCCGAGCCGGCGGTCGATCACCTCGGGCCGCACGATCTCCGGGGCGACCTGCAACTGGATGTTGTCGTCGGCCAGCCGCCGGGCGGCATTTTCAGTCAGCCACAGCTTGCGGATCTGGCGCTCCGGGTTGGCCAGCGCCGCCGCCACCGTGTGCCAGCCATAGAGAATGACCGGGCCGTCCGGGCTGGCGTCACGGCTCTGGCGGGCCGGCCGGCGGCCGAAATCACCTGACCTTTCGGGGCCTTTGCCGCCGCCGCGCCGGAAGTTGGGCTTTTTGGACTTTCGATCGCGATCGCTCATGGGAAGGCTTTCATGGGCCAAGCTTGTGTCATGGGTTCCGAATAATGGCAATTTGGGGTCCCAAAGGGCCTGATAACCCCCGGAATGGCCTCGGATTAACTGGCCGCGTTGGTTGACTTTGCCACTGCCCTTCCGCCATAAACGCGCCGACCGGGAGCCCGCCATCGGCCCCCGGTATTAACGTCATCGGTAGCCTATCTGCCGCCATTTTAGCGGGTGGGTTTCGATGCTGTTGAGCGGGGGAGTGTCCCGAGTGGCAAAGGGAGCTGACTGTAAATCAGCCGTCTTATGACTTCGAAGGTTCGAGTCCTTCTTCCCCCACCATCCTGCTTCGCGCAAACGCGCTTCGCAGGATTGTCGCCTGCCAGATAGCGAAGCAGGATGCCCTCCGAAGCCTTGGCGAAGGAGGGCCGCCCAATGCATTATGTTTATCTGCTGGAAAGCGTGTCGACCTTGGGCCAGCGCTATATTGGCGTAACATCTGACCTCAAGAAGCGACTTGTGGAACACAATGCCGGAAAGTCGCCGCATACATCGAAGTATGCCCCTAGGAAATTGGTGACGTATGTGGCGTTCTCAGATAGGCAAAAAGCCGAAGCTTTTGAACGCTATCTGAAATCCGGTTCAGGTCATGCCTTCGCCAAGAAACGGCTCTGGTAGTCCCCAAACTTACCGCACCCACCGCCACCGCCTCGTTTCACCGTCTCGCCCGCACAGCACCCCCAACGAAACATTCCGGAAACGCGATAGTTAAGATCCGCCGTGAACGCGCCTCGCAAACGTTGCGACTGATGGGCACTACGCAACAACAATAATGCGAGCGATGGAGAGGGTCATGTACCACAAGCCAGCCACGATCATCTGCGACAGCGCGCGGGCTCCCACATCGGCCCAGGCCGGCGACTGGCGCGATACCGAGGGCCATCACCGCTATTACGGCAGTTCGGCCTGCAATGGCGGCGAGCGAATCACCGAAACCCGGCGCGGCTCGCGTCCGCACAACCTCAGCATTGGCGGCTTCTGATTTTCAGGGATTTCGAAATTGATTTCAGCGCAGCATGGCGCAGACGATAAAAAGGGCGCGGCGGGATGGCTCCCGTCGCGCCCCGATTTTTTTCACTCGCTGGTCCAGGCGCTGAGAGCGCCCTGTTGCCAAGCCAAACGGGCTTAGCGGGCGATCCCAGCGAGGTGACAGCGCTTGGTATAAGACACTGGATCACCTCCTTTCGTTGTTAGTGGTGACCCCAATATAGGCAGGAAATCGCCGCCTGTTAAGGCCCGGTCCGGCCCGAGGATGGCCAAAGACGGTCAGGGGGTGGTTGAGGCGGCAGGCATGGCGTGATAGTTGATCGGCCGCACGCGGGTGTAGCTCAATGGTAGAGCAGCAGCCTTCCAAGCTGAATACGAGGGTTCGATTCCCTTCACCCGCTCCAAACGTTTCCGAGAGCCCAGATTTCTTCGATTTATGTGCACGGCAGCCATGGGCTTCGTGCCCGAACGGCTGCGAGCGGTCGAACGCTGCGGCCAGATGGTGCGACGAACACCGCATGCGACGCCATCGCGCTCGCCATGACGCTCGAATTCCGGAGAATCCCGATGCGCCGCCTCGCACCCTTGCTCGCCTTGTTCTTCGTCACGCCCGCGTTCGCGGAGCCGCTCGACTGCGCGGTGATCAAATCGACGACGCGTCCGTTCGAGATCACCTTCGATTGGACTGCGACGCGGAAGGACAAGGAGCCGCTTGCGGTCCAGATGCACCGGCAAGTCATCCGCAAGGCCGACGAGACCGTCGTGTATGAATTTTTTTCGCCGGCAAAATTTACGCGTCGGGCATCAAATCCGAACGGCTTCCGTATGCAGGTCCGCAGTTCGGGAGAAGCCGCAACGGCGGCGCGGGTCAGCACGTATTCCATCGACGTGACCAAGGATTATTTTGCGCTGGGCAAGCCCTTCGATTTCAAGGAGATCGTGAAAGGCGAGGACGGCGCTGTTGTTGCCGACATGGACACGGCGGTCTCGTTCGACGGCGCGGTTAATGTCGACGTCGGCGGATGCTCTTACGCGCTGACGAAGATCATCGAGGTGAGTCATGGCTCCGTCCGTGGCAAGGCCGGGAGCAATCGAATAGAGACGTGGTATTCGCGCGATCTGAAGACACCGCTTTATACCCGCAACGAAGATGGCGATGGGCCCGTGATGGAGATGCGGGCGCGCGACATCTCGACGTCGTTCAAACCGGTTGAATAACCGGAACGGACAGCGATGAAGGCATAGGCCACGAGGCACGCGCGGGGCTTCACCGATTCCTGCCCCGCGGCTTCTCGCTCATCGTCTGCCGAAATTCCTGCAGCAGCCAGTCGACAAAGGATTTCACCTTCGGCAGCTTGGCGCGGTGTTCCTCGGTGACGATGTGGTAGGCGAGGGGCGAGGGCAGCCGGATCTTGAACGGTTCGACTAACCTACCCATCGCGATGTCGGATTTGACCACCGCGCTGCGCCCCATCACCACGCCCATGCCTTCGATCGCCATCTGAAACGACGGATACAGCAGATCGCAGGAGATTTCGCTGGCCGCGGAGATTTGCGGGATGCCGGCTTCTTCCAGCCACAACGGCCAATCGTCGCGCAGGATCAGGGGCGACGAGGTATGGATGCGCGTGTGATGGCGCAGGTCGGTCGGAACGCGCAGCGGATGAGCCCCATGCAACAGTTTGGGGCTGCAGACCGGAAACACTTCCTCGTCATTGATCTTCCATGTCGCCATGCCCGGCCAGTCGTCGAGGCCATAGTGAATCGAGACATCGTAGTCGTCGTGCAGCGCATCGCCGAACGGCACCAGCGTGCGCAGCCGCACAGCAATATCCGGATGGCTCGCGCGATAACTCGGCAACAGCGGAATCAGGCATTTGATCGCGAAGGTGCCGAGGCAACCGATGGTCAATTCGTCCCCGCGGTGGCGGCCGATGGCGCGATCGGTCGCGACCATGATCTCGGTGATCACGTTGCGGGTCGAGCGCAGATATTCGTAGCCGGTCTCGGTCAGCCGGATGGCGTTGTTTTCGCGGATGAACACCTTGTCGCCCAAAAACTCCTCCAGCGCCCGGATGCGCTGGCTGATCGCGCCCTGCGTCAGGTTCAGTTCGATCGCGGCCCGGCTGAAACTGAGGTGGCGCGCTGTAGCCTCAAAAGCATAAAGGGCTGACAGGCTTGGCAAATTTTTCCGCATGATTTCAATATCCTGGGTGGCTATTAGGGTTTCTAATGCCTCCCTTAGAATTTGTCGATTGAGACGTCCGGCCTGATCCGTCAGAACCGCATGACGTGGCCGCAGCCCGTGATGTGCACGGCTGCGTGGATCACTTCGACAGGTGAATTCTCAACCCATGAACAAGGTCTCTCTCGCCGTCCGCGACGGAACATCGATTTCATACGCCGTGACCGGCGCGAGCCAGCCTCGCAAGGTCGCCCTGATCCACTCGCTGGCGCTCGATGGTGAATTCTGGCGGCCGGTCGCCGACATCGTCTCGAAGAAGGCCGCGGTGCTGACGATCGACTGCCGCGGCCACGGCGCCTCGGGGAAACCGCCCGGGCCTTATTCTCTCACGCAGTTCGCCGACGATCTGGCCGACGTGATGGACGCCATCGGCTGGCCCTCGGCGGTCGTCGCCGGCGCCTCGATGGGCGGCTGTGTCGCGCTCTCCTTTGCGGCGCAATATCCGTCGCGGGCAACGGGCCTCGGCCTGTTCGACACGACAGCGTGGTATGGCGCCGACGCCCCGAAGGCGTGGGAAGAGCGCGCCCAGCGCGGCGTCTCTGAAGGCATGGCGAGCCTTGTCGGGTTCCAGAATACCCGCTGGTTCGGTGACGCCTTCCGCGCGCAACAGACCGATCTGGTCGATCGCACGGTCGCGACCTTCGTCAAGACCGATCCGAAAGCCTACGCTGAAACCTGCCGGATGATGGGCGCCTTCGATCTGCGTGACAAGCTCGCCACGCTGCGGATGCCGACACGGATCGCGGTCGGCGAGGAGGATTACGCAACGCCGATTGCGATGTCGAAAGCGTTGCAGGAAGGGATCCCCGGCTCGACCTTGAACGTGATCGCCGGTGGCCGGCACCTGACGCCGCTGGAGTGCCCGGTGCAAATTGCCGGCGAAATCGAAAAGCTGATCGAGGCAAGCGCATGAAATTCACCGGCAAGATCGACGTTCCTGCTCCGCGCCAGGCCGTATTCGAAAAGCTGCGCGATGCGCATTTCTTCGCGTCCTGTGTCGACGGCGTGGCGGATCTCGTTGAAATCGACGACCGTCACTACACCGCGACGCTGGAAAGCCGGGTCGCCTACATCAAGTTCAAATTCGCGGTCACCGTCGAGATCGTCGAACTCGACGAACCCAATCGTGTTGTCGCCAAGGTAGAGGGCACGCCGATCGGCATGGTCGGGCGCCTGACGGCAACTTCGGCCGCTGATCTGACCGAGCAGGACGGCGGCACCGCCGTCAATTACGAACTCGACGTTGCTTTGACCGGCAAGCTCGGTAGTCTCGGCCAGCCGGTTTTGAAATCAAAGGGCAAGGAAATGGAGCGCCAGTTCGCCTCGCGCATCCAGGCCAAATTCCAGGCCGCGAATACCGGGAGCGAAACATGACACCGTTTGAACTGGCGGAGCCGAAGACGCTCAACGAGGCGATCGCGCTGCTCGATGCCGAAGACCCGGACGTTCGGCCGATTTCCGGCGGCACGGCGCTGATGCTGATGATGAAGTCGGGCGTTTTCCGTCCAAACCGTCTCGTCAGCCTGCAAAGGGTCGAAGCGGATTACTCACGAATCCAACGCGGCGGCGATGGGACTTTGCGGATCGGCGCGCTGGCCAGCCTGTCGCAGATCGAGCACTCCGGCGAGGTCCGTCAGGTCGCGCCCGTCATCGAAAAGACCATGCGTCACCTGTCGAATGTGCGGGTGCGCAATGTCGCGCGGCTCGGCGGCAATCTGGCGCATGGCGATCCGCATATGGATCTGCCACCGGTGCTGTCGTCGCTGGGCGCCAAGGCCATCGTGGCCGGGCCGTCAGGTCAGCGCGAGATCATGATCGAAGAACTTTTCAGCGGTTATTATGAGACCGTGCTTGATCGCAACGAACTCATCACCTTTGTCGACGTTCCGTCCCAGGCGGGGTGGTCGTCGGTCTATTTCAAATGCACGACGCGATCGGCTGACGACTGGCCGGCGCTCGGCATTGCCTGCTCGCTGCGCGTCGAGAACGGCAGCATCGGCGATGTCAGGCTGATGATCAGCGCCGCCACTGAAAAGCTGACGCGGCTCGTTGCGACCGAGAAAGTACTTCGCGGCCAGCAGGCGAGCGAGGCGCTGTTCGAACGTGCCGGCGAATCCGCCATGGCCGAGGCCGAAGTCATCGACGATTCCCGCGGTTCGGCTTCGTATAAATCCGAACTGGTGCGAGTCTATGTGAAGCGCGCCTTGCGGCAGGCTAGCGTTGGAGCGACCCAGTCATGACCATTCACAGCCTGATGCCCGCCGGACAGGTCGGGCGTTCGCTTCCCCGGCTCGAAGCCCGTGCCAAGGTCACCGGCCGCGCCGACTACGTCCATAATCTGCGGTTGCCGGGCATGCTGATCGCGAAAGTGGCGCGCGCCACCGTGGCGCATGGCCGCATCGTCAGCATCGACACGTCAGCGGCGAGGGCGCTCAAGGGTGTGTTCGCGGTGTATACCGGCGAGGATATCCGCAAGCACATTCCGCAGCCGTATTACGGCCCTGCGTTCCACGACCAACCGATCCTGGCGCTCGACAAGGTGCGGCATGTCGGCGAGCCCGTCGCCGTTTGCTTGGCCGAAGACGCGCATATCGCCGAGCGCGCGGCGCAATTGATCGAAGTCGAGTACGAGGAAATGCCCGCCGTGTTCGACGAAGTCGAAGCGATGGATTCGAAGGCCGTCGTTCACGACGTTCTCAAGCCGGCCGGCACCTTTCCCGATCTCAAGCATCTGCACGGCAAGAAGGACACCAATATCGCGCTGGATTTCCATCTCAAGCGCGGCGATGTCGAAGGCGCATTCGCCAGCGCGGCGCACGTGTTCGAGCATGAATTTCACACCCAGCAGGTGATGCATACCCCGCTCGAGCCGATGGTTTCGGCGGCGGAGCCGACGCGTGAAGGCCTGACGATCCATACGGCGTCGCAGAGCCCGTCATTCGTCCGGATCGAGATATCGCGGCTGTTGGGGTGGCCCGAGAACAAAGTGCAGGTGAAGGTGCCGCATCTCGGCGGCGGGTTCGGCGCCAAGCTCTACATCAAGCTCGAAGCGCTGGTCGCGGCGCTCGCGCTGATGACCAAGCGGCCGGTCAAATGGTCGCTGACAATGGAAGAGCAATTCTACACCATCAGCAAACATGCCACCACGTTCCGGATCAAGAGCGCGGTCGATGCCGACGGCAAGGTCACCGGCCGCAGTTGCGCGGTCTACTGGAACGGCGGCGCCTATGCCGATATCGGGCCGCGCGTCACCCAGAAATCCGGCTTCACCGCGCCCGGCCCCTACGATATCGACAACGTCGCGATCGAATCTTACGCCCTCTATACCAACCGGCCGCCGGCCGGCGCGTTGCGCGGCTTCGGCATTCCGCAGTTGGTCTGGGCCTATGAAAGCCACACCGACCTGATCGCGCGCGGGCTCAACATCGACCCGGTCGAATTTCGCCGCAAGAACATCCTGCGCGAAGGCCGCCCGCAGGCCACCGGCACCGCGATGAAGGACGCCGCCATCGATCTCGTGCTGGAAAAGATCGCCGAGCGGATGAACTGGTCCGCGCCGTTCGATCGCGGCACCGGAACGGTGCTTCGTGGTCGCGGTGTAGGTGTTGGATTCAAGGCTTCGATCTCGCCGACGACATCGGTTGCCTTCGTCAATATCTACGCCGACGGCAGTTGCGCGCTCTATATGAGCACGGTGGATATGGGGCAGGGCTCCGACACCGCGATGGCCCAGATCGTCGCCGAAGTGCTGAATGTGCAGACGGAGAATGTCAGGGTGATTCATCCCGACACCGACGTTACGCCTTACGACATGGCGACGCTCGGCTCGCGCTCGACCTTTCACATGGGCAATGCGGTAAAGCTGGCCGCCGAAGACGCCAAGCAGAAGCTGGAAGCGATGGCGCGCAGCGTCGGCGTTCCCGAAAACGCCAACATCGAGACCCGCGAGATATTCAAGAAGAAATACGGCATGCAGGCCGGCAACGTGATGGGCGTCGGCAGCTTCATTCCGACCTACAAATCGCCCGACAGCGTGACCGGCATGTCCGACAACATCACGCCGTTCTGGATGGTTGGCGGCACCGGCGTCGAGATCGAGGTGGATACCGAGACCGGGCATGTGAAGCTGACCAAGCTCATCAACGTCGCCGATATGGGCCGGCCGCTCAATCCCAACATCGTCGAAACGCAATTGTCGGGTGCGGCGATCATGCAGCTTGGCTTCACGATGTTCGAAAACATGGAATACGATGCGGGCCAGGTCACGAACGCCTCGTTCGCCGACTACAAGATCCCCGGCATCCACGACATTCCACCCGATATCGAGAACCATATCGTGCTGGCGGAACAGGGCGGCGGACCTTTCGGCGCCAAGGGCGTCGGAGAAAGTGCGACCTTCGGCGTTTCGCCGGCGATCGCCAATGCAATCCACGATGCGGTCGGCGTTCGCCTGACCGATCTGCCGTTGACGGCGGAGAGCGTGCTGAGAGGCATCCGCCTCAAGGCCGGAAATCCGATCGGAGAGTGAGATGAGTGAACACGCCAAATCGATCAGTTTCGAACTGAACGGCAGCAAGACCGAGATGCTGGTCGAGACCCATGAAAATCTCGTCGAGCTGTTGATCCGGATGAATTTGAACGGCGCCCGGGAAAGCTGCGGCCAGGGCCTGTGCGGTTGCTGCACCGTGATCGTCGATGGCTCCGCGGTGTCGGGTTGCCTGTATCCGGCAGCGTTTGTCGACGGCAAAACCGTCACCACGGTCGAGCATCTCGATAACAATGTTCACCTCAGCCCGGTGCAGGAGGCGTTCATCGAAGAGGGGGCGTTCCAATGCGGCTTCTGTACGTCCGGGTTCATCCTGATGACGCATCAGTTGCTGGAGGAGAAGCCGAAGCCCACGGATGAAGAGATCAGGGACTATCTGGCAGGCAATCTGTGTCGATGTGCCGCCTATCCCGAGATCATCAAAGCTGTGAAAAGCGCTGCAAACAAGATGGCGCGCGCGTAACGATTTTGAATCTAAAAGATTTTGGGGAAACAGGGATGACGACTACCGCAATAGCCGCAGACGGACCGTGGTACAAAGCGCTGTCACGTTCGCAATGGAATGCGTTGATTGCCTCGAACCTCGGCTGGTTGTTCGACGGGTTCGAGACCTACGCGCTGATCCTCACCGCGGGCGTGGCGCTGCGCCAGTTGCTGGCGCCGGCGCAATATCCGCAGATCCCGTCCTATATCGGCTTCGTGATTGCGATCACGCTGCTCGGCTGGGGCATCGGCGGCCTGCTGGGTGGCATTCTGGCCGACTATATCGGCCGCAAGCGCACCATGGTGATCGCGATCATCGCCTATTCGATCGCGACCGGGGCCTCTGCTTTCTCCTTCGACTGGATCTCGTTCGTCGCGCTGCGTTTTACGGTCGGCGTCGCGATCGGATCGGAATGGGCGACCGGCAGCTCGATGCTCGCCGAATTGTGGCCTGACCGCGCCCGCGGCAAGGGCGCCGGCATCATGCAATGCGGCCTCGGCCTCGGCTTTTTCCTGGCGTCGTTCACCTGGCTGTTTCTCAGCCAGGCCGGACCCGACGCCTGGCGCTATATGTACGCGCTCGGGGTGCTTCCGGCACTGCTGACGCTGTGGATTCGCCGCGCTATCCCGGAATCGAAAATCTGGGAAGCGACCAACCAGAAGCGGCGCGCGGCGATTGAACAAAAGCGCTCGGGTGCTGCGCTCGGCGAAGGCGCCGAAAAGCTGACGCGGTTCACGCTGTTCGATCTCTTTACCGATGCCACACTGCGCAAGCGCACCATTGTCGTTTTTCTGATGTCGTTGACGACCACGGTGGGCTTCTGGGGCATCTCGACCTGGGTGCCGCCGTTCATCGGCTCGCTGGCCGTCAAGGAAGGCTTTAATGCCGCCCAGTGGGCAAGCTACGCCGGCATGGCCTATACGGTCGGTTCGGTGCTCGGCTATCTCAGCATGGGCTTCTTGATGGATGCGTTCGGCCGCAAGGTTGTGACCATTACATTCATGGTCATAGCGCTGTTGATGACGCCGGTGCTGTTCTTCGTGACGACCGATCTCAAGCTGCTGTTGCTGCTGGCGACGGTCAATGCGTTCTTCAGCAACGGGCAATATACTTGGATGCCGGTCTGGCTGCCGGAATTGTATCCGACCCGGATGCGGGCGACCGCGCTGGCCTTTGCTTTCAACGCCCCGCGCTTCATTGCCTTCCTGGGGCCGTTGCTCGCCGGCACCATGATCACGGAGTTCGGCGGCTTCGGCCGCGCCGCGATGGTGCTGGCGTCGATCTATGTGGTTGGCATCATCGCGACGCTGTTCCTGCCCGAGACCAAGGGAAATCCGCTGCCGGCCTGACGCGTCGTCGCGCTTGCGAAAAAAGCACGCGCCTATAAGCTACGTGATACGTGCCAAGCTCCGCTGTTCGAACGGAGACAGGCTTACCGGGACGGCCGCAACGACGGCCGGTCCCGGACACTGGGGGGAGAAAAGCCATCATGGATCGCAGGCATTTGTTGCAAGCCGGCGGTGTGTCGTTCGCATTGACCGCCGCGGCACCGCTCTCGCTTTTCAATCCGCGCGAGGCGCGGGCACTGGACCTGCCGTTCAAGGCTCTCTCTTCCGACGAGGTCAAGATCATCGAGGCCCTCTGCGACGCCCTCGTTCCGGGCGCGCGCGAAGCGGGCGTCGCGCACTACATCGATCATGAACTTGCAAGCCCGGCGCCGCGGCTATTGCTGCGCTTCGCCCAGCTTCGCGGACCGATGGCGCCGTATTACCACAACGCGATCGCCGCGTTCGCGGCGTCGCTGACCGCGCAGGGCAACGGCGCGTTCGCCTCGCTCTCGCCGGATGCGCAGCACGGCGTCATCGAGGCGCTGCGGACCGGAACAATCAAGCCATGGGACACGGGCGCGGTTGCTGCGCCGCTGTTCTACGGGATGATGCGCAACGATGGCGTCGACGTCGTCTACGGCTCCGCCGAGGGGTTCAAAAACCTCGACATCCCCTACATGCCGCACATCATGCCGCAAGCGACGTGGTGACGATGATGGCCACGGCAAAGAAAACCAACACGCATGTCGACGCTGTTATCGTCGGCTCCGGCGCCGCAGGCGCGCTCGTCGCGGCGAAACTGGCCCTTAAAGGCAAGAAGGTCGTCATCCTCGAGAGCGGACGCTCGGTGCTGCCGCCAGATATGATCAGTTCCGATATCCATGCGCGCTCGCTGCATTGGGGCGGGGCCGATGCGGAACTCCAGCTTACTTCTCCAGCGATCCGGACGAATTTCTCGACCGGCGCGCAGACCGGCGGGACTGCGGCGCATCACTACGCGGCCTGGTTTCGCTTGCACGAAGAGGACTTCCACATGAAGTCCTCCTTCGGCCAGGGCAACGACTGGCCGATCAGCTACGCCGATTTGCGTCCGTACTACGATCGCATCCAGGAGGAAGTCGGGATCGCGGGCGACGAGAAGGCCGAAGTCTGGCGCCCGGCCGGCACGCCCTACACCATGCCGGGGCTCCCGATGTTTCCGGCGGCGCAGATGCTCAAGCGCGGCTTCGACAAGATGGGCCTGCGCACGGCCCCGCTGCCGGTTGCGATCAACACGCAGGACAAGAAGGGCCGCCCGGCCTGCCTGTACGACGGCTGGTGCGATGCGGGCTGCCCGACCGGGGCGCTCGCAAACCCGCAGACAGTCTATCTGCGCGAAGCGTTCGCGCATGGTGCGGCGCTCCTGAACAACGCGCGGGTGACGCGCGTGCTGACCACGCCGAATGGCAAGCGCGCGACCGGCGTCGAATATGTCGATGCCAAAGGCGTCCAGCACGTCCAGAACGCCGACCTCGTCGTGCTGGCAGCGCTGACGCAGACGCCGCGCATCATGTTCAACTCGGTGACATCAGCGCATCCGCAGGGGTTGTCGAACCGCAACGGCATGGTCGGCAAATACATCCTCGTCCACCCGACGCTCAACGTTTACGGCCTGTTCGCGGAGGAAACCGACGCCTATCAGGGCACCAGCATCGGCCTGATGGTTTCGCAGGACGACTACGAGAAAGATCCCAAGAAGGGTTATCTCGCGAGCTATCAATGGCTGCTCGCCCCGGCGGCGAAGCCCAACGGGCTGAACGGCTTTGCGGGATCGCGACCCGACATCTACGGTGCGGCGCTCGATCCCTGGATGAAGCGCGCGGCGAAGCACTTCACGCACATCCAGATGGTCGGCGAAATGATCGCGCGGCCGGAGAACCGGATCGAGCTTTCCGGCGACAAGGACGAGTTCGGTCTGCCGCTCTCGAAATTGACGATGGCGTTCACCGATAATGAGCGCGCGCTCTACACCCACGCCTCGACGGTCGGAAAGTCGATCGTCTCGGCCGCATCCGCCACCGAAGTGTGGGCGAGCCCGCTGGTCAACCAGCACTTCATGGGCGGAACGATCATGGGCAAGGATCCCACGACGTCGGTGGCCGATAGCTACGGCATCACGCACGAGGTCCCGAACGTCATGATCGCGGGCAATACGCTGTTCCCGACCTCGGCCGGCGTCAACCCGACCTTCACGACGCACGCCATCACGCTGCGCGCCGTCGAACACGTGCTCGCGCACTGGCCGGCGTAGCCAGCCGCCAGCGCTGCCGGTGCTTATAGCGGCTCATCCGGCGCTCAAAAAACATCCAATAAATCCTCGATCGTCGCCTTCAATCACGCTCACGGGTGGTTGAAGGCGCTGGTCGTGGCCGGCTGCTTGTTTGGAATGAAATTTGCAAACTCGCACGCTGTCGCCGTCGATCGCGCGACAGTTGCCGAGGGCAGGGCAAACTTCGCAGTCGCTGGTCAATGAAAAGGAAAATCAATGGCTAAGGAAATTCTTGTCGGATTTGGCGTCGATGTCGACGCGGTGGCCGGGTGGCTCGGTTCTTATGGCGGCGAGGATTCGCCTGACGATATTTCGCGCGGATTGTTCGCCGGCGAGGTCGGCAGCCCGCGACTGCTCAAATTATTCGAGCGCTTCGGGATCAAGACGACTTGGTTTATTCCGGGCCATTCCATCGAAACCTTCCCGAAGGAAATGCAGGCCGTCGCCGACGCCGGCCATGAAATCGGCATCCACGGTTACAGCCATGAAAACCCGATCGCGATGACGCGCGAACAGGAAATCGTCATCCTCGACAAATGTATCGATCTGGTGACGAAACTCTCCGGCAAGCGGCCGACCGGCTATGTCGCGCCGTGGTGGGAGTTCTCGACCGTGACCAACGAACTTCTGCTCGAACGCGGCATCAAATACGATCACTCGCTGATGCATAATGATTTCCATCCCTATTACGTCCGCGTCGGCGATAGCTGGACCAAGATCGACTATTCGAAAGATCCCTCGGCCTGGATGACGCCGCTCAAGCGCGGCGGCGAGACCGATCTGATCGAGATCCCGGCGAACTGGTACCTCGATGATTTGCCGCCGATGATGTTCATCAAGAAAAGCCCGAACAGCCATGGCTTCGTCAATCCGCGGCATCTCGAGGAGATGTGGCGTGATCAATTCGACTGGGTCTATCGGGAGAACGATTATGCCGTGTTCCCGATCACCATTCACCCCGACGTGTCAGGCCGGCCTCAGGTGCTGATGATGCTGGAGCGATTTTACAAGCACATCGCCTCGCATGCCGGCGTGCGATTTGTCACCATGAACGAAATGGCGGACGATTTCGCCAAGCGACATCCGCGCAAGAAGTAATTTCGTCCAACAGCCGGAGAAGCAACGATGTGTTCGCTGTGCGGCATTCTCGGCGCCAATGAACATTGGGCAGATGCGGCGGCGCGCGACGGCGTCTATACCCGCAATGCCGATCCGGTAGCGCGCCGGCGGGAGCGTGCCGATCGCGTCCGTCTCGCCAACCGGGTGCTGGCGCTCTACGGGATGCGGCTTTCCGACTGGCAGGGCGCGTCCTTTCTGCTGTCGACCTTCACAGGCAAGAGCGAAATCGTCGAGGATCTCGGTCATCTCTGGCCGGCGGCGGAAAAACTGTGCGGCCGGCCCTGCGATCCGCTCGCGCTGGAAGTTCTCACGCGATTGGACGCCGGTCATGGGTGAGGGCGCATCGGCTTTGCCGGCCTTCACGCCGGTGACGCTGCTCACCGGGTTTCTCGGCTCGGGCAAGACGACGCTGCTGCGCCGCCTGCTGGCCGATCCCGCGCTCGGGGACACCGCGGTCATCATCAACGAACTCGGCGAAATCGGCATCGACCACCTTCTGGTCGAGCGCCTGGACGATCAGATGGTGCTGCTCAAATCCGGCTGCGTATGCTGCACCGTCCGGGGAGAACTGGCGAGCGCGATCCGCGACCTGCATTCCCGTCGCGAGCGGGGGACGATACCGCCGTTCCGGCGGCTGGTGATCGAAAGCACCGGGCTCGCCGATCCGTTTCCGGTGCTCTCGACGCTCAAGGCCGATCCAGTCCTGCGCCACCATTTTCGCGCCGCCGGGGTCGTCACCACGGTGGACGCGGTCAACGGGATGCTTCAACTCGAGCGCCACATTGAATCGGTGCGCCAGGTCGCGATCGCCGACGTGGTTGTCCTGACCAAGACCGACCTTGCCGAAGCGCCGGTGACAGCGCGGCTGATGGCCCGGCTTGGCGCCATGAACCCGACCGCGCCGCTGCTCTCCGCGGCGGAGACACTCGATGCGGCCGTTCTCCTGCAATCAGGCAGCGGCGGCGGGTTCAAGGCGATCGAGGAGCCTGCCGCGGGGGCGGCACCGCATCGCGGCGTCAGCGCCTTCTCGATCGTCGTCGACGAGCCGCTGGACTGGACCGCGTTCGGCATCTGGCTGACCATGCTGCTCAACCGGCACGGCGAGCGAATCCTGCGAGTCAAAGGCATCCTGGCGCTCGCGGGCGAGGAGCGGCCTATCGTCGTGCACGGGGTGCAGCATCTGGTGCATGCCCCGACCCATCTCGGCCATTGGCCGAGTGACGACCACAGGTCCCGGCTGGTCTTCATCGTGGAAGGGATCGAGCCTGATCTGATCCGGCGCTCGTTCGCGGTCTTCAACCGTCTCAACGCTGGCATCGCAGCGTGATCGACGCGGATCATCCGCTGCATTAACGGTTTGTTTTTGCGGCTGTTATTGTTTATAGCGAAACGCTCCAAATGCTCGCTCCATCCTGTTTCGTCAAATCCCGGGAAATCAAAAATGGCCGAAGCCGATCTCGATGGCGTCATCAAGTCCATCGCGAAAACGCAGCACAAGGTGCTGATGGATGCCGCCAGGAAACGTCAGGGACGGTTGATGGAGATGGCCGCCAAGGCCAAGGATAAATCAGCGAAGGCGCAACTTAAGCAGACCGCCAAGGATACGCTGCTATTGGCAGGCGCCGCGGCGCGGCGGATGCAGATCGCGGCCGAGAACGCCGCCGACAGTTACGCGCGCGCTGTCAAGAAAGCCGCTGAAGACTTGAAGCAGGCCGCGGAAGCCGAGCAGGCCAAGCTCGCCGAGAAGGCGGCCAAGAAGGCCGCAAAACCGCCGGCCAAGAAATCGGCGAAGAAGGCTGCTTCGGCCAAAAAGGCCACCAACAAGAAGGCTAGCAAAAAGAGCAAGGCCTGATCCCGGGCGTGACATACCGGACCTGACGCAGACGGCTCTCGCCTGCGTCTCCGCGTTGCGCTATGGCGTCAGATCATCCAAGAAGCGTCAAAACATTCAAGACGGCGGCGGGAGGCATCAGCGATGGCGAACCAGGCTTTTAACAAGGTCATCATCACCTGCGCGATCACGGGCAATCTGACGCGGCCCGATCAATCGCCGTATTTGCCCATTACGCCGCAACAGATCGCCGACAGTGCGCTTGAGGCGGCCGAGGCGGGGGCCGCGATCGCCCATATCCATGTGCGCGATCCCGAAACCGGCCGTCCCTCGATGTCGGTCGATCTCTATCGCGACGTGATGGATCGCATTCGCGCCCGCAACCCGAAGCTGATCATCAATCTCACCACCGGGCCCGGCGGGCGCTTCGTCCCGTCGGAGGAAGACCCCAAGGTGGCCGGCCCGGGCACGACCCTGGTCGTGCCTGAAAAACGCGTCGAACATATCGAACTGCTGCGCCCCGAAATCTGCACGCTCGATCTCAACACCATGAATTCGGGCGGCCAGGTCGTGATCAACACGCCGACCAATGTCCGCAAGATGGCCAACCGCATTCGCGCCGTCGGCGTGATGCCGGAACTGGAACTGTTCGATTCCGGCGATTGCCATCTGGCGCGCGACCTGATCGCCGAGGGCGTGCTGCAGGGGCCGGGGCTGTTCTCGCTCGTGCTCGGCGTCAAATACGGTTTCGACGCCTCGTCCGAAACCATGCTGTACGGCCGCAACCTGCTGCCGCCGGGCGCGATCTGGACCGGCTTCGGCATCGGCCGCGCCGAATTTCCGATGGTCGCGCAGGCCTATCTGTATGGCGGCCATGTCCGGGTCGGCATGGAGGACAATCTCTATATGTCGAAAGGCGTGCTGGCCAAGAGCAACGCCGAATTGGTGACCCACGCCGCCAATATCGTGAAAAGCCTGGGCGGTGTGATTGCCTCGGCGGCCGAAACGCGGGCGCATCTGGGCTTTTCGTAAGTCTTGCTGGCGTCGTTCGAACGGCTTCGTTACCGCGCGGATTCCCGCGGCCCGTACTGGATGTTTCGCTTCAGCCGCCAGCGCGGCGTCCAGCGCGCGCAGGCCTCGTACACATCCACGGTGGTCGCTGCTTCCGATCCACCGCAGTCGTAGTAGCAAATCTTGGTCAGGCCGGCGCTTTTGGAGCCGGATTTGGTGCAGATGAAAGTTGTTCGCGACGGTTTTGCCTGATGATGCGCTTGCGCCGCGACAGCGAAAGCCGACGTCACGATAACCGCCATCACCAGCATCGTCCTCATGTCGCCCCCCGGCGCCGCGCGCATTTCAGGGCAACAGTTTGAGGCGTCGCCGTAAAAGCTTGATGACAGGGGATCGTAACTACCGCGCCCGCCGGCTGGCGACCGGTTCGGAGGTTCTGCTGTCCGCTTCGCGCCCGGTCAGCGTCATCTGCTTTCGTATCCAAACGGCGAAGGCTTCCGCATGAGGCGATAGCGGCTGATTTTCCGGATAGATCAAATAGTAGGATCGTGGCGAGAGGATCATCGGCCCCGGCAGGCGAACCAGGATTCCTTCGTTCAAGGCATCGGCGACCAGCCACTTTCGTCCCAAGGCAATTCCTTCGCCTGCCTCGGCGGCTTGAAGCAGCAGATTGGCGTCATTGAATGTCTTCCCCACAAAGGGCAGGCGCGCGGTCACACCTGCGCGGTTGAACCAGCGTTGCCAGTCGTCATAGGGGTTCAGCAGCGGATATTCGAGCAGTTGTTGCGCGGAACGAGGTAGTTTGTTGTGACCAAGGACGCCGCCCTTCGCGGCAACCGGAAATAGTTTCTCCTGCGCCAGCCGTTCCGACGTGACCCCGGCCCAGCTTCCTTCGCCGTTGCGTATTCCAAGGTCGATTTGCTTCTCTATGAGGTCGAGCGGCGCCATCGCCGGGATCAACTCCACCGTGATGTCGGGATGACGCGACTGGAAATCCGGCAAGCGCGGCAACAACCAACGGGTAGCGAACGAAGGCAGAGCAGTGAGGACAAGGTGTGTCGACGAATTCCGCGCCTGATGGCCAATGGTCGCGGTGGCGTCATGCATCAATTTCAACGCTTCGGCGACGGTTGCCTGCAAGCGTCGACCTTGCGGAGTGAGCATCATGCCCTGCCGCGTACGGGTAAACAGCGCGACGCCTAGTTCGGCTTCCAGAGCGCGTATCTGGCGGCTGACGGCACCGTGAGTGAGGAACAGCGCATCCGCAGCGGCCCGCAGCGTGGGATGACGCGCGGCAACTTCAAACACCTGGAGATTACGAAGGGAGGGAAGGGCCATCGGTGGTCACCGGGACTTCGATATCGGGTTTGATGGTGACCCCAGCTCACCAGGACGTGGGCATTTTTATCGTTTTTCATAGACGAGCGGAACGATTAATCCGGGCAACCGTCCGGCTTCTGAAAAAAAGTGATGACAATGAAAATGATGAAATCCGCGATTCAAACGATTTCCCTGACATGGTTGGCCTGTGTGCCTCTTGTCGCCTTGTCCCAAATACCGATCGGCGCATCTGCGGCGGCTGCCGATCCCCAACCCCTTTCATTGGAAGGCACTTGGGTCATGACTTCGGCCTATGAAATACTTGCCGACGGCACGCGCACCACCAACTATGGCGAGCATCCCAACGGTCTCCTGATGGTCGATAAAAACGGGCGTTATTCGCTACAGATTTTTCGTCCCGACAGACCCAAGTTTGTCGCCGGCGACAAGACACGCGGGACACCTCAGGAATACCGCGAGGCTGTTTTGGGTTCGAGCACCCATACCGGACGTGTTGTGGTCGATCCGGTGAAGAGCCAACTGACGTTCAAGATCGACTCCGCCTCTTATCCCAATTGGGAGGGCGTACAACAGGTGCGCGATTACACTTTCAAAGACGGCGTCTTGATCTATTCGGTACCCGCGACGGCGTCCGGCAACGGCACGGTTGCTTATTCGATCTGGCAACACCAGCCACAGTGAATTAGCGCCCCCGCCGGGCGGCGACCGGTTCGGACGCTCTGCTGTCCGCCTCGCGCCTGGTCAGCGCCATCACCGACACCGCGACGATGCGCTCGATGATGCCCTGGACGTCATCCAGATCGCACGATCCCTCCGACAATTTGGTCAGCCGTTCGCTGTCGCGGATGGTCTGGTGCGCCATCGCCAATGCGAAATGCAGGCCCCAATAGAGATCGACCTGGTTGCGGCCGGGCAAAGAGCGCTGCATCGCGGCGGCGAATTTCCGCAAATGATCGATCTCGCGGTTCTTGATGCGGCGGATCGGCGGCACTGCCTCGATCGAGGCGCGGATCATGAAGCGCGCCGCGGCCGAGCGTTCATTGCCGGGGCCGAGACAGCCGCGCAGCGTCGGCCCCACCAGCGCGCGCAGGATTGCATCGATCTCGGCGCGTCCGCCGCCCTCAGCTTCGGCCGCCTTCAATTCGTTGAGCCGCGCTCGGTTGGTGGCGAGGCTGCGGGTGACGAACAACTCGGCGATCAATTCGTCCTTGGAGCCGAAATGATAATTCACCGCAGCCAGATTGACGCCGGCGGCGGCGACGATGTCACGCAGCGTGACGTCAGCGAAGCCGCGATCGGCATAGAGCCGCTCGGCCGCGTCCAGAATGGAGGTTCGGGTCTGGTCTGACGGCATCTTGGGGCCGGGCAAGAGGAGTATTGCAATTCAAACGCTTGTATGAAACTATGGTTTGAAGACTGGAATGTCAATGCGGATGACGCATCGCCACGCCAGTGCGCGAGAAAATGGTCTTGCGGTGAACAGGCGGCGGGGAGACAGTGCCGCCAATAAATTCGTGCAATAATTTTCTTCTGGGAAATGCGAGGAACGCCCAATGGACTTCAACATGTCTGACCGTCAGCGCGAATGGCTCAACCGTGTGCAGTCGTTCATGAACAAGCATGTCCGCCCCGCCGTGCCGGTCTACCGGCAGCAGGACGAGGCCGGCGAGCGCTGGAAGGTGATCCCGATCGTCGAGGAACTGAAGAAGAAGGCGCATGCCGAAGGTCTGTGGAACATGTTCATGCCGCCCTCGGCGCATGAGGATGACGAATTCCGCGGCGCGGGATTGACCAATCTGGAATACGCGCCGCTGGCCGAGGAAATGGGCCACATCGGCTGGGCTTCGGAAGTGTTCAACTGCTCGGCGCCGGATACCGGCAACATGGAAGTGCTGATGCGCTACGGCTCCAAGGAGCACAAGCGCCAGTGGCTGCGCCCGCTGATGAATGGCGAAATCCGCTCCGCCTTCCTGATGACCGAACCCGCGGTAGCCTCTTCCGATGCCACCAATATCGAGACCCGCATCGAGCGCGACGGCGATCATTACGTCATCAACGGCCGCAAATGGTGGTCGTCGGGTGTCGGCGATCCCCGCTGCAAGATCGCCATCGTGATGGGCAAGACCGATCCGAAGGCGCCGCGCCACCAGCAACAGTCGCAGATCCTGGTGCCGCTCGACTCAAAGGGCATCACGATCGAGAAGCTGCTGCCGGTGTTCGGATTCGACGATGCACCGCACGGCCATGCGCAGGTGCTGATGGAGAATGTGCGGGTTCCCGCCAGCAACATTTTGCTCGGTGAAGGCAGGGGTTTCGAGATCGCGCAGGGGCGTCTGGGTCCCGGCCGTATCCATCACTGCATGCGCACCATCGGCAAGGCCGAGGAAGCGCTGGAGAAGATGGTGAAGCGGCTGTCGTCGCGCACGGCGTTCGGCAAGAAGATCATCGAATTTTCGATCTGGGAACAGCGCATCGCCGAGGCCCGCACCGATATCGAGATGAACCGGTTGCTCTGCCTCAAGGCCGCCGACATGATGGACAAGGTCGGCAACAAGACCGCCCAGCTCGAGATCGCGATGATCAAGGTAGCGGCGCCCAACATGGCGCTGAAGATCATCGACAATGCCATCCAGGCGTTCGGCGCCGCCGGGGTTTCCGACGATGCAGGTTTGGCGCGCGACTACGCCTCGATGCGTACCATGCGCCTCGCGGACGGCCCGGACGAGGTCCACAACCGCGCCATTGCCAGACTTGAACTTCGGAAGTATGCCAACGCTCCTACCTCGCACTAAGGGAGCTTCCCCGCTGACGCTCCCCAAGGCATGATCTCTGAAAAAGTCATGCTCAGATAACAAAGGGAGCGTCATCGTGGCCGAAGGCGTCAGGACCGACGAGGAATTTTCCGGCACCAGGCCGGTCGAGGAGCGGCATCGCGTCGACGAGATGCGCCTCGACGGCTGGATGCGCGAGCATGTCGAAGGTTATCAGGGTCCGCTGACCGTCCTGCAGTTCAAGGGCGGCCAGTCGAACCCGACCTATCGGCTGGATACGCCCAATCGTTCCTATGTGATGCGGCGCAAGCCGTTCGGCAAATTGCTGCCGTCGGCCCATGCGGTCGATCGCGAGTTCCGCGTCATCGCCGCACTCGGCAAGCAGGGCTTTCCGGTCGCGAAGGCCTATGCGCTGTGCACCGACGACGCCGTGATCGGCGCGGCGTTCTACATCATGTCAATGGAAGAGGGCCGGGTGTTCTGGGATCCGGCGCTGCCGAGCGAGACACCGCAGGCGCGGCTCGCGATCTACACCAGCAAGATCGAGACGCTTGCTAAGTTGCATACCTATGATCCGCAGGCGATCGGACTCGGCGATTTCGGCAAGCCCGGCAATTATTTCGCGCGCCAGGTCGATCGCTGGACCAAGCAATACCGCGCGTCCGAGACGCAACACATTCCCGAAATGGAAAAGCTGATCGAGTGGTTGCCACGCACCATGCCGCAGCAGGAGCGGGTTTCGATCGTGCATGGCGATTATCGCCTCGACAACATGATCTTTCATGCCACCGAGCCGCGGGTGATCGCGGTACTGGATTGGGAATTGTCGACGCTCGGCGATCCCATGGCGGATTTCACATATCTCCTGATGCAATGGACCATGCCGGGGCTGGCCAATATCGATCTCAAGACGCTTGGCATTCCAAGCATGGAAGAGGCCGCGCAGATCTACTGCAACGTTACCGGCAGCGCCGTTCCCGATCTCAACTGGTATTTCTCCTACAACCTGTTCCGGCTCGCCGGCATCACGCAGGGGATCGCCGGGCGCATTCGCGATGGCACCGCGGCGAGCGCCAAGGCGATGGAATCGGCCAAGCGCACGGTGCCGCTGTCGAAGGCGTCATGGGAGTACGCGCAAAAGGCGGGGGCGGTTTAACGCCCTCGCTGCAAGTTCTGACCGGGGGGAGAGACGATGAAAGCCACCATCTTTATGATGGCAGGATGCGCCGCGCTTGCACTGCTGGTCTGCGATATATCCGCGCAAGCCGAGCCGATTTCGGTCACGCGGTTGGCGCCTGACGAGTTCGTCTGGGTGCCGACACCGGTCGGCGGCCAGCGGGTGAATCTCGTAGGCGACGACCACAAGCCCGGCATGTACATGTACCGCCTGCGCTTCCCGGCCAATTTGAAAGTTCAGCCGCACTTCCATCCCGACGAGCGGATCGCCACCGTGATTTCAGGCACGCTCTACATGGGTTACGGCGAGCAATTCGACGAAAGCGCCATGAAAGCTTTGCCGGCCGGAAGTGTATGGACCGAGCCGCCGAGGCAGCCGCATTTTGTCTGGGCCAAGGACGGCGAAGTCGTCATCCAGGTGGTCGGCAGCAACGGGCCTTCCGGGTTGACGTCGATCGGGCAGAAATAGAATCGAACGAGATTGGATCGAGCCGCGACGCATGAAAGGGCGTTGCATCTCTCTCATTTGCGGGGACGGTCAAATAACGCCGCACCCGAGGGGGCAATCTTCATGAACGAGCCGCGTCCGGTCCAACGGCCATTGCGTTCGCCGCCTGTGGGCGCGGTGATGCTCGCGATATTGGCGGGGCTGCTTTATGCCCTGGAACTTGCGGTCATTCGCGACGCGAGTTCTGGCGAAGGGGCCGTAGATCCATGGGCCGCCGCCTTTATCGCGACCTTTGTCGTCGCGCTATGGATCGTGCTCGCCGGCCTGATGCTGGTCGCATTCAAGAACGGCAGGATGCCGGAGTGGGCGGCGATCGCGGCACTCGTGCTGCTGCCGCTGTCCGGCCATGCGTCGTTCACCGCGGCGAACCTTTACGCTGCCAGCCATGACTGGACCTGGATCGTCCCGGTGCTCGTGCCGCCGGTCATCGTGGTCTACGCGCTGTGGATTCGTATTCCCGCGCTCGTCGCATTGTTGTCGGAAGAAGTTGCCAGCGCACTCGCCGGGGCCGCGCTCGTCGCGCTGATCGGGGCCTCGGCCTTCGCGTCGTATCTCGATGAGCTTGCCGCACCGGCGCGGCAGGAGAAGTTGCAGGCGGCGTACAAGGAACAGCTCGCCCGGGATGAAAAGATCGCCGCGGAAGATCGCGCGCGCGACGAAGCCAGATTTGCGGCGCTTGATCCCGATTCCCCGCTGCGCGACTACCTGGAATACGTCAACAGCAGCGACGACCGGGTTCCGCTGGCGATGGAAGGCGCCCGCCACGCCCGGAGCCGGCAGGCCGATGCGGTGGCGCTGCTCGGGGAGCCAGAGGGACTGATAAAACTGCGCGAGATGTGGCAACTCGATATCGCGGCGACGCCGGCCCTGTGTGCGTCCTATAATGCGGCGCTGCGCGAAAGCGCGTTAAAGATCGATCCTTCCTACAGCAACCGTCTCGGCGAAGCGATTGATCTCGAATTTCAATTGCCTAATTTGAAATGGCTGGTCACGCAGCATTGCGACCTGCGCGACGTGCTGAACGACCTTGCCAAGCGGTTGCGCGTGGTGCGGGATTCATCGCGGATCGATCAGCTCGCCGATACGTTCGAAGCGCTGGCCCGGTAGCCAGCGACGGATTGCTCTTGCCTTAAGCCACCCTGGCCTTGGGCGAGGGAGCCGAAACTCCCCGCGGGCTGTCGCTGAGATCGAGCTGCGGCAGCGGAACGGGCCGGCCGAACAGGTAGCCCTGCACGAGATTTACACCCGCCGTGCGCATGTATTCGAGCTGCTCTTCGGTCTCGACACCCTCGGCGGTCGTCATGGTGCCGAGACCCTGCGCCAGCGCGAGCGTTGAGGCGATCACGGCCTTGTAGTCACGGCGGGCAAGAACGCCCTGGGTGAACGACTTGTCGATCTTGATCTTGTCGAACGGGAAAATCGTCAGATAGCTGACCGAGGAGTATCCGGTGCCGAAATCATCGAGCGCGACAGATATTCCCAGATTTTTCAACTGCCGGATCGTGGTCAGGTGGGCTTCGTGGTTTTCGAGCAGCGCGGTTTCGGTGACTTCGAGTTCCAGCCGTTCTGCTGCCAGACCCGTCTCCATCAGCGTGCACAGAACGAGGTCGAACAGATTGCCCTTCTTGAACTGGACCGCCGAGATGTTGACGGCGATCTTGATGTGCGCCGGCCACGCCGCGGCGTCCTGGCAGGCCCGCCGCAAAATCCATTCGCCGAGCGGCGCGATCAGGCCGGTCGATTCCGCCAGCGGGATGAAACGGTCCGGTGGAATCATGCCCTTGGTCGGATGCTTCCAGCGCACCAGTGCCTCGACGCCGCACAACAGCCGCGTTTCGATGTCGACCACCGGCTGGTAGTAGAGCTCGAATTCGTTTCGCTCGATGGCGAGGCGCAGTTCGTTTTCCGCCGCCTTCTGCATATCGGCCGCCTCGAGCATTTCGGGCTGGAACAGCCGGAATTCATTTCGGCCGTTGGCCTTGGCGTCGTAGAGCGCAAGGTCGGCGCGCTTGAGAAGGCCCTCGGGCTCGACGTCATGTTCCGGGGCCATCACGATGCCGATGCTGGTGCCGACGCCGGCGAGGTCGCCGTTGAGATCGAACGGCCGGGTGATGGCGTCGATGATTTGCAGCGCCAGCGCACTGGCGCCTTCGCGCTGATCCGGCGCGCCTTCCTGGATCACGGCGAACTCGTCGCCGCCAAGCCGCGCCAGCAGATCGGTGTCCTGGATGGTGGACTGCAGGCGACGGCCGACCTCGATCAGCAACTGGTCCCCGGCGGGATGTCCGAGCGTATCGTTGACGGCCTTGAAATCGTCGAGGTCGATCATCATCACGGTGAGGGCGACGCCGTTGCGCGCCACGCGCTTGCAGGCTTCTTCCAGCCGCGCATTGAATTCCGCGCGATTGGCGAGGCCGGTCAGCGCATCGTGCCGCGCCAGATGGACGATCTCCGCTTCCGCCCGCCGCCGTTCGGTGATGTCTTCATGGGTCGCGAGCCAGCCGCCGTCCGCCATCGGCTGCCGCGTCACGAGCACGAACCGGCCGTCGGCAAATTCATCGATCCGGCTCGAGGTCGAGTGCTTTGGAAGCTGACTGAGGGCCGCGATCTTGGCGCTGGTGGCCTGTTTGTTGGTCGCGCCCTTGAAGATGCCGCGCGTGATGCGATCGGCGATGATCGCGTCGTGCGGCGTGCCGACTTTCAGCAATTCGGCCGGCAGTTGATACAGCTCGGCATAACGGTCGTTCCAGACCACTAGCCGCTTCTGGCCATCGAACATGCACAGCCCCTGAGTCATGTTGCTCAAGGCGGCATCGAATTGCATGTTGATGATTTCGAGTTCCTTGGCTTGCTGGAAGACATCGGTCTCGCGGCGGATCCGCTCGGTGATATCCTCATGGGTGGTGACCCAGCCGCCATCGGGCAATAGCCGGCGCGTGATCTGGACCGAGCGTCCATCCATCGCCTCGATGTTGGAGGATTCCCCGCGCGCGACATTTTCCTGAATTCGCTTGCAATATTCCTCGGTATCGCCGGGGAACGTTCCCGCCTGTTTTCGAAGCAGGATCAATTCCTCAAAACTGCAACCCGGTTTGACCGCGTCGGGCGACAACCGGTACATCTCAAGATAGCGCTGGTTGCAGATGACCAGCCGCCTCGACTGATCGAACAGCGTCAGACCCTGCGACATGTTATCGACGGCGGTATCGAGGCGCAGTTTTTCCAGCGTCAACTGGCGTTGCGACAATCGATGCTGCGACGACAGCCGCCCCACGATCAGGAACAGGATGATGGCGACGACGAGCGCCGAAAGCGCGGCTGCGGTGATCAGGAATCGGGTTTGTGCCTGCCATTCGGCCAGCGCCGAGGCGACCGTCGTGGTCGCGATGATGGACAGCGGATACCGGCTCAGGCTGCGAATGGAGGCCAGGCGCTGCAGGCCATCGACCGGACTGGTCAATTCCGTGGTGCCGTGATCGAGGTTCAGAAAGGCCGTCGCCTGCGGCGTCGTCTGCGTCTTGAAATTCTTGCCGATAATCTCTTCGGCATGAGGGTAGCGCGCGATCAGCGGGCCATCATGATGGTGAATCGAGATCGTGTCGTCCGCTGCCAGCGTCAGCGAGGAAAAGAACTCCTCAAATTTGCCGGGGGTGATGGCCCGCGACACGATGCCGAGAAACTCGCCGTTCGGTCCGGTTATCTTACGGGCGATCAGGGTTTTCCAAATTCCGGTAAAACGGCTGCGCACCAGTTCCATCTGGATCTGCGCCGGCTTCGGGCTTGATTTGAGAATCTTGAAATAGGCGCGGTCGGCGACGGTGACGACCGGAACGTCCGGGACTTCCGATGAACTGACCAGAACGCCCCTGGCGTCGTAAATGTTGAAACCGGCGATCTTGGAAGAATCGCCCGCTTTGGCCTGCAACATCAGGTGCGTTTGGGGCGCGGACATCCGGCGCGTGAAATCCTCCGGCGTTGCTATTCCGGCCTGTTGGACCTGCGCGATGATGTCGCCGAGCGGGATCGCGGTATCGTCCAGTTGCTGGTCGAAATGGTGCGCCAGCAGCAGAACGGTATTTTCCAGTTCGCGCTTGCTGCTTTCCAGCGCATGCTTGCGGAAGTTGTCGATCATCATCGCGGTGCCGAGCGCGATGGCCGCGATCAGCAGGATACCGCAGGTGACAAGCCAGCGGACTGGATTGCGCCGGCTCGGGTGTCCGCCGTCGTTGAAATCAAATGTTCCGGCCGCGGCTGCGCGATGCACAGCGCTGGTCTGTGGAATCGGATCCTGCATTTTCGCGTCTCCCCGAAGCATAAATACAACCCATGGGTAGAGTTCGCGTTAGCAATGTCGGTTACCTAACTGTTAATTCAGCGCCGAAAGCTTGATCCATCGCGAAAGTAGGCGTCATCTGCGGGTAAAAGCCCGTCGTTAAAATAAATTGGCGCGCCATTTGGCGCGGCGCTTGCTTGCTGTTTGGGTAAATGATTTGATTTAAATCGCTCGGGGTCGATATGACGTGCAAACGATGGTTTGAGGCTGTTTTTCCTGCAATCGACGCACCGCCGCGCGATTCTGGAATAGGCCGGGTGTTCGCCGGTTTCCTGCTGTTTACGGGGGCTGTATTCGCCGGAATGACTTCGGCATCCGCGGCAGATTCCGTCAGCTTGCGCCTCAATTGGCAGATGAAAGGCGAGTTCGCGCCCTTCATCGTTGGCGTTGAAAAAGGGTTCTTCCGCGACCAGGGCCTCGACGTGAAGGTCCAGGAAGGCAGCAGCGGAACCCAGGCGTTGCAGGCCGTGGCGGGCGGTCAGGATGATTTCGCCTATGTGCCGTCGGTCCAGTTGATCGAAGCCGTCAATCACGGCATGCCGTTGAAGGCGATTGCGACCGTCGGCAAGGTCGACTCGATGGGGATGGTCTCGCTGTCCGATGTGTCGCTGAAAACCCCAAAGGACATCGAGGGCCGCACCGTCGAGATCACGGCCACCGCGACCTTCAGCCAGATATGGTCGGCCTTCGTGCGCAAGAACAACATCGATGAGAGCAAGGTCACGGTGGTGCGGGTCGCGCCCGGCGCGCGGTTCAATCTGCTGCTGACCAAAAAGGTCGATGTGCTCGCCGATATTTTCATGACCAACGAGTATCCGGTTCTGCAAAAACAGGTCGGGCAGCAGCCGTTGAACACCCTGGTGGTCGGCGATTGGGGTTTTCGGCTGATCGGCTATACGCTCGCGGCGCCCCAAAAGACCATCGACGACAAGCCCGATCTGGTGAAGCGTTTCAACGCCGCCGCCGCCAAAGCCTTCAAGTTCACCATCGAGCATCCGGAGGAAGCGGCGCAGATCGCCTCAGCCGCCTATCCGAAGGTGTTGTTCGCCGATACCACGCTCGGCCAGGTCAAGGAGCTGGTGGATTTTCTCGGCCGCGGCGAGCCGAAGCGGTTGTTCGCCGGTAGCGACGAAGGCTGGCGCAGCACGATCGAGATTCTTACGCCGCCGGTGGCCGGTGCGGCTCCCGGCAGATCCGTCTCCGACTACTATACCAATGCGTTCGTTCCTGCCGATGAGTGAGATCGTTCGCACCCTCAAAGTCCCCGACGTGCCCGACGCCACCGGCCCGTGGGCGCGCGCGGTCGAATGGAATGGAATGGTGTTCCTGTCGGGCGTGCGCGGTCTCGATCCCGCGACCGGACGCCCGGCCGAAACGCTGGAGGCGCGCATTCGCCTGATCTTCGATCACATCGACAAGACCCTGCAGCATCATGGCGCGTCCTTTGCGACCGTCCTGGTGACGCGGGTCTACGTCACCGACATGGCGCGGATCCGGCCGCTGATCAACGATGCCTATGTGGCCGCGTTCGGCGGCGCGTGGCCGACGCGGACTATCGTTGAGGTGGCGGGCTTGAACCAGGACGATGACGTCGAGGTCGAGGTCGTTGCCGCGCGCCGGGCCGCGTCCTGATGGCTGGTGCGGACGACGGCGGTCGTGAGCCGCGCTCACGCCTGAAATCCCTGATCATTCAACTGCGCCACGCGCTGCCCGTGGCCGGCGCGTTTATTGCGCTGCTCGTGATCTGGCAAGCGGTGACGCGGCTGGCGGGCATTCCCGATTATGTGCTGCCGTCGCCGACGCAGATCGCCGGCGCGATCTCCGACGAATGGCGGCAGCTCCTCGTCAACGCCGCCGTGACCTTCGCGGAAGCCACCGCCGGATTTGTGCTGAGCATCGTCGTCGGCATCCCCCTGGGCGTGGCGATCGTCTATTCGCGCTGGCTGGACCGCGTATTGTATCCGCTGCTGGTCGCCAGCCAATCGATCCCGAAGGTCGCGCTCGCGCCGATCTTCGTGGTGTGGTTCGGGTTCGGACTGTTGCCGAAGGTGCTGATCGCGTTCTCGATCGCGTTCTTTGCGATCGTCGTCAATACCGTGGTCGGCATGAAGCGTGCGCCGGTGGAGATGATCCATCTGATGCGTTCATTTGGTGCCACAAGGATGCAGATATTCCTGCGGGTGCGCCTGCCGGTCGCGGCGCCCTATATCTTCGCGGGCATCAAGATTTCGGCGACCTTCGCCGTGGTCGGCGCCATCGTCGGCGAGTTCATCGCGGCGAGCAGCGGGCTCGGCTATCTGCAGTTGATCGCGAACAACAATTTCCAGATTCCATTGCTGTTCGGCATCCTGGTGTTGTTGTCGGTGATGGGCGGCGTGCTTTACGGGCTGGTGGTGCTGCTGGAATGGATGGTCCTGCCGACGCCGCTGCGCACCGTCAGGGCGGACGAGGCGGGAGCGACGTTGTGAAGGATACGGCGTCGTGACCGAAGCTGCTGCGCGACCGCCCGGCGGCGGTGCGTCGATCTCCATCTCGCATGTCGGCATGACCTATCAGCGCCGCGGTGCGCGCGTAGATGCATTGACCGATGTCAGCCTCGATATCGCGGCGGGCTCTTTCGTTTCGATTCTCGGACCGAGCGGCTGCGGCAAGAGCACGCTGATGATGCTCGCGGCCGGGCTTTACCGGCCAAGTTCAGGCGAGTTGCGCATTGACGGCAAGCTGCTCGAGGATTGCTTCACGGATGCAGGCATCGTGTTCCAGACCGACGTCCTGCTGCCGTGGCTTTCGATCCTGGATAACGTCGTCATGCCCGCGCGGATCAAGCGCCTGGATCTCGAGGCCGCAACCAAACAGGGCCGCGCCTTGCTGGCGCAGGTGGGCCTGGGCGGGTTCGAGGCTAATTATCCGAGTGAGCTGTCCGGCGGCATGCGCCAGCGCGCGGCGATCTGCCGGGCGCTGTTGTGCGAGCCGTCGGTGCTTTTCATGGATGAGCCGTTCGGCGCGCTGGATGCGCTGACGCGCGAACGGATGCAGGCCGATATCAACCGTCTCTGGGCCGAGCATCGCAAGACCGTGCTTTTGATCACCCACGATATCGAGGAAGCGGTCCTGCTGTCGGATGAGGTCGTGGTCATGAGTCCGCGCCCGGGCCGAATCCTCAGGCGTTTCCGGGTCGACTTGCCGCAACCGCGTGAACCGGCGATCCGGCGCGATCCGCGCTTTCACGGGATCGTCGACGATATCCGCGCGCTGTTCCGGGATGCCGGCGTTCTCTAACGCATCAAGAGCCCTTCCAAAGTTCGGTTGACCGGGTACGATGCCGGCAACAACCAACAAGAACCGTGTGGGAGGAAGCTGTGAAATCAAGGCCACTGGCAAGATGGCTGTTCGCGATCGGTGCGGCCGTGCTCTGGATGGGGCAGGCGGCCTCTGCGGCAGACGTGCATGTGCTGATTTCGTCCGGCTTTTACAGCGTCTATGAGCAATTGGGTCCGGCATTCGAGCGCGCCAGCGGCCATCATCTGGTGACGATGCGCGGCCCCTCGATGGGCGATTCGCCGGAGGCCATTCCGGCGCGGCTTTTGCGCGGCGAGGCCGCCGACGTCGTGATCCTCGACGGCGGCGCGGCGGACGAACTCGGCAAGCGCGGATTGACGCGGCCCGACAGCAAGGCCGAACTGGCGCGTTCGCTGATCGGCATGGTGGTGCGCGAAGGCGCCCCAAAACCCGACATCGGCAGCGTCGAAGCGCTGCGCAAGACGCTGCTGGCGGCGAAGTCGATCGCCTATTCCGACAGCGGCAGCGGGACGTATTTGTCGACCACCCTGTTTGCCAAACTCGGCGTCGCCCAGGAGATCGCGGGCAAGAGCCGGAAGATCCGCGGACCGCCGTCCGGCGAACCGGTCGCCGCGTTGGTTGCGCGCGGCGAGGCGGAAATCGGCTTCCAGCAGGTCAGCGAATTGATCCGGGTGCCCGGCATCAGCTTCGTCGGTGCACTTCCGGCCGAGGTCCAGCCGATGTTTTCCTTTGCGGGCGCGCTGACCAATTCGGTCCACGAGCCCGAAGCGGCGCAGGCGCTGCTGCGGTTTCTGACATCGCCCGAGGCCGTGCCGGTTATCGTGAAGGCCGGGCTGGCGCCACCGGCGGCACGCTGACAGCTTCAGCCATGGCAGCTTTCACATCCCTTATTCCGAACGCGAGGCCTTTGATGTCGACAATCCTGCGAGCCGGATCGATAGCCCTGTGGGGCCTTGCTGCATGGCTCGCGATGGACGCAGCGGGCTTCGCCCAGGCGCCGAGCTATAATCCGTACCGTCCGGTCCGGGGATTGGCGGACGGAGGCGGCCCCAGCGTTCCCGGTGGCGAATGGGCCAAGCTTCCCGGCGGCCGGGAGATGGGGCCGCCGGCGTCGATGTATATCGACACCGACGGCGAAAGCGTGTGGGCCTTTATCCGATGCGACGAGACCAGTCCGCTGGTGTTTGCCAAAGGCGGGCGTTTTGGCGTGGATTGCATGTTGCCCGACGGCAAGCTCAAGCCGCACGACACGATCTACAAGTTCGATCCCAAGGGTAACGTCGTCAAAAGTTTCGGCGCCGGCATGTTCATCTGGCCGCATGGGCTGCATGTCGACCGCGAGGGCAATGTCTGGGCGACCGATGCGGCGAGCGAGGAGGCGGTGAACATCGCCGCCAAGGCCGGCGTCAAGGCCGGGCACTTCGTGCGCAAGTTCAGCCCCGATGGGCAGGTGCTGATGACGCTGGGCGAGCCCGGTGTGGCCGGGAATGACGACTATCATTTCAGGTCGCCGGCTGCGGTGGTGACCGCGCCCAATGGCGATATCTTCGTGGCGGACGGGCACGGCTCGAACAACCGCATCGTGAAATATTCAAAGGACGGAAAGTTCATCAAGGCCTGGGGCAAAACGGGATACGCGCCGGGCGAGTTTCTCACGCCGCATTGCATCGCGATGGACAAACGAGGCCGCCTGTTCGTGTGCGACCGCGTCAATACGCGGATCCAGATTTTCGATCAGGACGGCAAATATCTCACCTCATGGCACCAGTTCGGCATGCCGAGCGGGATCGCATTTTCCTACAACGACGAAGACCTGATCTATGTCTACGATTCCGAGTCGGACAATGTCGAAAATCCTGGTTTCGAACAGGGCATCCGGATCGGTGATGCGCAGAGCGGCTGGGTGAAATATTTCATTCTCGATCCCGGCGGCAATCCGGCCACGACAACCGGAAGCGGCGCGGAGTTCGGCACTGTGGATAAATTCGGCAATGTGTTTGCGGGCGAACCGCGGCCGCGCGTGCTGCGGAAATATGTCAAGGTGAGGTAGACGCCAGCCGCGCGAACGATGAACGGCAACAACAAACGATAATTGGGCAGGGGAGGAAATGATAATGATCGGATCGTTCAAGGCGCTGCGGTTGGCCGTCATTATCGCCGGTTTCGCAGGTCCGGCTTTCGCGCAGACATTCCCGCCGCCGATGGGCCAACCCTCCAATGCGCCGGGTGTGCCGAAATTTCAGCCGGAGCCGTTTTGGCCCAAACCATTGCCCGGCAATTGGGTGCTCGGGCAGGTCTCGGGCATCGCGGTCGACCGCAACGATCACGTCTGGATCATCCATCGCCCCGCCACCGTATTTGACGATGAAAAAGGCGCGACCAAGAATCCGCCGGAGACCAAGTGCTGTACCGCGGCGCCGCCGGTGCTTGAGTTCGATCAGGAAGGCAATCTGCTCAAGGCCTGGGGCGGTCCCGGGCCGGGTTACGATTGGCCCAGGAACGAGCACGGGATTCACGTCGTCAGCCAGGGCAATGTCTGGCTCGCCGGCAATGACAATGCGGATTCACAGATCCTCACCTTCACGGGTGACGGAAAATTCCTGCATCAGATCGGCAAGGCCGGCACCACCGGCGACTCCAACAGCCCCGATAGTCTCGGACGTCCCGCGCATATGATACTCGACGAGCCGGCAGGCGAATTATACGTCGCCGACGGCTACAGGAATCGCCGCATCATCGTGTTCGATGCCAAGACCGGCGCCTTCAAGCGTCTGTGGGGTGCGTATGGACACAAGCCGAGTGATGAGAAGATGGCGGCCTACAAGCCCGATGCGCCGCTGTCCGAGCAATTCTCAAATCCGGTGCATTGCGTGCGGATCGCCAATGACGGCCTGGTGTATGTGTGCGACCGCGCCAACGATCGCATCCAGATTTTCCGCAAGGACGGCACTTTCGTGAAGGAATTCCGGATCGAGCCTGACACGCTTCAAAACGGTTCGGTCTGGGATCTCGTGCTGTCGGAAGACCCGGCGCAAAAATACATTTTCATTGCGGATGGCGCCAACGGCCAGATCATCACGATCAACCGTGAGGACGGCAAGGTGCTGACCCAATGGGGCCGCCATGGCCGCCAGCCCGGCCAGTTCAAATGGGTCCACAACATCGCGATCGACTCCAAGGGCAACCTCTATACCGCGGAAGTCGGATACGGACATCGCGCGCAGAAGTTTCGGCGCGTGGAGTGAGTGGGGTCAGCATTTTGATAGTGTCGGCCACAACTCTCTCCACGTCGTCCCGGCTCAAGGCCGGGACGACGGATGAGAGAGGTTAGGCTGTGCCGGCACATCAAGTGACTGGCTCACCACCACCGCATGGGTGCGATAGCGCGGAAGCTGATCCGCTGAGGCGTAGAACACGCACAGCGCGAGGCTGGCCCACACCGCCATGCTGAAATACAGCGCCATCCAGGTGAGTTCGCCCTTCCACTCCGCGATATCGTGGGTCACGACCCAGCGTGTGCTGACGTCACGCAAACCCTCGATCGGCCGCAGCAGCAACTTGCCGCCATCAGCGACTTCGGTGCGCCATCGGTTCAGGTACATCGGGACGTCGATGGTCATCAGGAACGCCAGATAGGCGGCGATCCCAACAATGTTGACGACAAGGATCGCGCGAACCGCGCCGTCGAATTCCGGCAGCAGTCTGCACAGCCCGATGCCCGCGAGGAAGAACGCTACCGCCCAGATCGAATTTTCGATCGCGTTGCCGAGATAATGGGTGGTCAGCACCGCGTACCACGAGAAGCATTCGGCGATCAGGATCAACGGCACGATCACCCACGCGATATTCACGACGGTGTCGGCGCCCGTGACGGTGCCCAATTGATGCAGCATCATCGCCCACTGCACCGCGAACGCGACTTCCGCCACGGTCGCGACCGAGCGGCCGACCACCACGCTCGACAGCCAGGTGTCGAACAGGCAAATCCGCTGCACATCGGCGCGCGGCAGGAACGACCTGAAGGCGCAGCCGAACACATAGGCCGCGCAGAGCAGCAGCATGATCTCGATGCCGGATGTGCTGACGAGACTGCCTGCCGTCTGTTCGCGCAGCTCGCGATAGAGCAGGAACCAGACCGCGATGTTCACGCCGCTGACCAGCGTCAGCATGCTCCACCACCAGGCCAGCGGATTCGACCAGGCAAGGGAACGCGACACTGAACGCGTCATTGATCGCGACAAGGACCTCGACAAGGAACCTGATTGCTCACGCCATTCCAGACTCATTGACCGCTCCACACATGTAACCGAACTGATATTCGGCTGTAATAAATCTGTCATAAATCTCGCTGTAGTAATTCTGTCATAGATCGTCGCGAGTCACGACTCAATTTAAAGTCACAATTGAATTTTGTTGGCGTGGGGAGAAGGCGCGGTGAGCGCGAGTGTGACGTGGTCGATGCCGCTGCGTCGTACTTCAAGCTTGGGAGAGCAGCATCATGTGCGACGTCTATTTGCGCCTAAACGGCTGTACCGTTGCGCAGCTTGAATTCATCACGCGGTGAGTGGCCGAATAGACTCTTGTAGGCCCGGCTGAAAGCCGCCTCCGACTCGTAACCGATACTCAGGCCGACCTCGCCGACCCGCGCGCCGTGTCTGGCCAGAAGGCCCCGCGCCAGCGCCAGGCGCCATTCATTGTGGTAGCGCAGCGGGGAACGGCCGACCAAGGCGGTGAAACGCTCACAAAAGCTCGAACGGGACATTCCTGCGATGCCAGCAAGGGCCTCGATGCTCCAGCGTTGCATCGGGCGCTCATGAATGGCTTTCAGCGTCGTCGCGATCCTCGGGTCCGAAAGTCCTCCAAGCCATCCCGACCTATTTCCGTGATGAACCCAGGTGCGCAACGCCCGGATGACGACGAGGTCGATGAGCCGGGAAATCATCAAGGCAGCCCCTGGCTGGACGTCGACAGCCTCGACCATCATGAAATGTACGATGCCTTCGAGCCAGTTCGCGCTCTCATTCTTCCGAATCTGGATGTATTGAGGCATGGCGAAAATCATGCCCCGAAGGCTGTCAGGATCGAACCTGAAACGACAAAGGATAACGGTCGTTGAGGTATCCGAGGCCGTCAAGCGCAAGCCGCCTGCGCCGCGCGGCAGCAGGACAAGGTCGCCCGTATCGATGACGACCGGCGTGCGGCCGTCTTGCTCCAGGCGAAGAACGCCCTTGGTGACGACGCACACATACGCCGCATCGCTTTGCAGCCCCAGCCGGCCCTTCTTTTTGAGCGCGGTTGAATAAACCCGGTCTCCCGTGAGCTGAATTTGCGACAGCACATGAGACAGGAGGTCGGTCGAGGTGTCGCCGCCTTCACCCGGCGCCGGACGATTGGTCAAATTTTCAAGTAATTCAGTCATGGCCAAATCTCATATTAGAACGCATCATTCTAGCGCGTTGATGCGAGAATAAACAGTGAAAATCGCAGGTTTTGATTAAACGCGAAAGCTGCTTCGACCCGAATCCGACCTGGATCGGAATATGCCGATCTTCCGGACTTAATCACCAACAAGGAAAATGAACATGAGTGATTCAATCATCCAGCAATCCAGCCAGCGGGTCGCTTCGCATTGGCTGAAATCGTATTATTTCGTGCGTGCCGGGGTAGCCCTGGCGTGGGTCGCGGGCGCCTTTACCGTTGGCAAAGCAGTCCCGCCGATCGCCACCGCACTCCTGGTTGCCTATCCGTTGTTGGACGCGGCCGCGAATTTTGTCGACGCCCAGCGCAACGGTGGCCTGATCAACAACTCCAGCCAGGCGCTTAACGTCGTTATCAGTGTGATCGCCGGCGTCGCTGTCGCGCTGACGATCGGTACAAGCATGAATGCGGTCCTCGGTGTGTTCGGTGCGTGGGCCGTGTTGGCAGGCTTGTTCCAGTTAATCACTGGCGTTCGCCGCTGGCGGACCTACGGCGCTCAATGGGCGATGATCCTGGCTGGTGGTCAGTCCGCCATCGTCGGCGTCGTGTTCATCAAACAGGCGACCGCTCCAGCCGTCCCCAGCATCACCGATATCGCTCCTTATGCCGCATTTGGCGCTTTTTACTTTCTCGTCTCCGCCATCTGGCTGACGGTCAGCGAAGCCCGAGCCAAAAAGTCCCTGTTGTCTGCGTGAGCCCGCCCTTTGGAAGCTGCGAGCGCGCGGCTGCGGGCGCACGGCATTCCCTGCGACGAAGCAATCCATTCTTTATTTGTATCGCAGAAATGGATTGCTTCGTGGAGCCGGTCAGCACCCGCGCGTTCGCGCGACCCGTTGGCTCGCAATGACGGTCAGGATTCCTGCGTTCTTGCCGTTTGAAATTTGAATCTGCGAACTTACCACGCAACGAGTGTCGTCCCTGCGGCAAGCCGCTACTCCACCTTTACTCCGACGGCGTGGATGATTGGGCCGAAGCGTTCGATATCGGACGCGATCAGCCGCCGCAGCGGCTCCGCTCCGATTTGGTCGGGTTGGGGTATATCCGCCGCGAGTTCCGCGAAGCGGCGCCGCAGGTCAGGATCGGCGAGTGCGGTCTTGAGCGAGGATTCAAGGCGTTCGAGGACCGGCCGCGGGGTAGCTGCGGGTGCAGCGATCGCGTTCCAGACCGTCAGGTCGAAAGCGGGTACGCCGGCCTCGACGAAGGTCGGCACGTCCGGGATTTGGGCAAGGCGGCTGGAGCTTGTGGTCGCAATCGCGGTGACGTTGCCGCCGGTATGCATCGGAATCATGGTGACAGTCTGGTCGATCACGGCGTCGATCGTGCCGGCGACAAGATCGTTGATCGCGGGACCGGCCCCTCGATAGGGGATGTCGTGGGCCTGCGTGCCGGTCACATACAGGAAGGTGATGGCGGCCAGGTGCCCGGTCGTGCCCGGGCCCGCATGGCCGAAATTGAGAGCACCCGGCCTCGCCCTAAGCGTCGCGAGAAAGCCGGCGAGGTCGCGTATGCCGCTTTTCTTGCTCACGGAGAGAACCATGGGCACGATCGCGACAAGACCGACCGGCGCGAGATCCTGGCGCGGATCGAAGCCGAGTTGGGGAAAAAGCCAGACGTTCGCGGCCAGTGAGCCCATGTTGCCGAAGATCAGCGTGTAGCCGTCGGCATCCGAGCGAACCACGCGGCGGGTTCCGACCGTGGCGCCGCCGCCGGCTACGTTCTCGACGACGACTGACTGGCCGAGGTCTTCTCCCATGCGCCTTGCCACGATCCGAGCCAGCACGTCTGTCGTGCCCCCAGCGGCTGCCGCGACGACTAGTGTAAGCGACCGGTTCGGGAAGTTCTGCGCCGCTGCGGCGTGCGCGGACAAGAGAACAGCCGCGACCGCGGCCATCAGCGACCTCATCATCGTCTCCTCTGTGATGCCCGAGGGCAGCAGCCCATCATACTGCGAAATGCGCGATGCCATAGGCAATTGAACGATAATGGATGCTGGACTTTCGAAGCGGTGTCCGCTTTGATTTGATCTTCAAGCGATCTACCCGACGGGCAAATCAATGCGCCCGGCACTGGCTCATTTGTCCAGTCCCCCCTCGTAAAAATATTCTGATTTTCAGAAATTGCAAATCAGTCTATATCCATGGTCATCCCGCGCTCACAAGAGGGGCGCTTCGCGGTCGTCACGGACGTTGAGCGCGGGATGCGATGGACGCGGCAATGTCACGTGACGAATGACATGGCCGCGGACGGCGAAGTCGTGTGGTCCTGACGCCTCGACGCTGGCGTCAAGTCCCGCGCAGGAGACTGCGCGAGGCGACGGTGGCAAAAAAGCCCGATCACCGGGGAGAGCGCGAAGTAAGCCGTAAACCATTGCGCGGGGAATGCCGGGTGTTCTCGGTGTGACCTGACTAACGCGTGTGCTTTTTTACCTACGACCTTCGCACACGCAGCAGCGGGCGCACCAGGCGCCCGGCATTCCCTGCGCCCTCTGTTTGGAGAGGGGGCGAAGATTTCTGGCACAACTCGGGCGAAACGCGTCGCGGGAATGCGAAGATATGTTTGTCGTCATTGCGAGCGAAGCGAAGCAATCCACAACTTCCTTGTTGCCCTATGGATTGTTTCGCGGAGCCCTGTCATCGGGCGCGCATTCGCGCGATCCGTTGGCTCGCGATGACGGAATTGGCAGTCGCGCCACATAACAGGTGTCGTCCCGGCCTTGGGCCGGGACCCATAACCACAGGACGTTGTGTTGCGCGAAAGTCGTCGAACAATATTCTTCAACGATGGGCCGCGGCGTATGGGTCCCTGCGTTCGCAGGGCCGACACTGATGGATCGCGTCCGTTAAATCGGTTTCCCCGCATATGGCATCGACGCCGTGAGACCACCATCGACCGGAAACGCCTGGCCATTGACGTAAGACGCTTCATCGCTGGCCAGGAACAATCCCATCGCCGCCAGTTCGTGCGGCTGGCCGGCGCGCTTGAGCGGATTGAGCTGGCCGATCTTGCCGTCGGTGCCGCGCTCGCGCGCATTGTCGAAGATCGGCTTGGTCATGCCGGTTTCGATCAGGCCGGGACATACCGCATTGATCCGCACGCCGGTGCCGGACAGCGAATAGGCAGTGGTCTGCACGAGACTGATGACGCCGGCCTTGCTTGCCGCGTAGGGATGTCCGCTGGCGCCGGATTTGAGGCCCGCAACCGAGGCCGTACAAACAATCGCGCCATGTTTCTGCGCGATCATGTGCGGCATCGCATATTTGATCGCGAGGAACGGACCGATCAGATTGATGCGCAGGATTTCCTGCCAGTGATCGACGGTCTGGTCGGCGAGCGGAACCAACCCGCCGCCGATGCCGGCATTGGCCCAGATTACATCGAGCTTGCCGTATGTCGATACGGCCCTGGCGATGAAGGCCTTCACGTCATTCTCCGAACCGGCATCGGCGGTAACAGCCTCGACGGTTCCGCCGGCATCGCTGACGAGTTTGGCGGTTTCCCTGACGCTGTCGCTGCGGTCGACCGCGATCAACTTCGCGCCTTCCCTGGTGAACAGCAACGAGGCCGCGCGTCCGATGCCGCTTCCTGCGCCAGTGATGATGACGGATTTGCCTTCGAGGCGGCCCATGAGTCTCTCCCGTGTAATTTTATGTTCACCTTTTACGTTTTCTGCGTGTTACCAGTTTTCGTCTGGAAATCGCGCACAAAAACGATGCTTGCCGCCCTGCGGAATTTCAAACAAGATTTCAAACACCGAAGCAGATCGTCAAGTCGCCCAAGTTGCTTGAGATCATGTGTGCTCTGACGTAGGACACGCAACATTATTGAAGGGTTCTCGCGATGTCCAATCCAGCCGCTCCATTCGTCGCGCAGCATTCCGTTCCCACGGGCGTCGTTGCGACCAGATGGTGGTGGGTGCGTCACGCGCCGGTGCGCGAAGACGGCGGCTGCATCTACGGCCAGAAGGACATCGGCTGCGATACCAGCGACCGCGAGGTGTTCGAGGCGGTCGGAAAAATTTTGCCGCGGGGTGCTCTGTGGTATGCGAGCAGCCTCAAGCGCACGCATCAGACGGCCGAGGCGATCTGGGCGGCGGGATTTCCCGAGCCTTTGTCGATGCCTCACGAGAAGGCGTTTGCCGAACAGGATCTCGGCGATTGGCAGGGATTGAATCGCGCTGAATTCTTCGCCAGTCGCCCGATCGAGGTCGGCAGCTACTGGTTTGCGCCGATCGACGAACGCGCGCCCAACGGCGAGAGTTTTATGGATATCTACAATCGCGTGCGCGGCGCGATCGAGCGGATCACTATCGAACACGCCGGCAGGGATGTGATCGCGGTCGCGCATGGCGGCACCATCAAGGCCGCGGTCGGCCTCGCACTCGGAAATCAGCCGGAGAAGGGATTGGCCTTCACCATCGACAATTGCTCGGTGACGCGGCTCGATCATCTCGCCAGCGCGCACCATAGCGGCTGGCGGATTCCGATGGTCAACCAGCAGCCATGGATGGCGGATGCGTCGCACAACGCAATGCATCAGCCGGCCGGGCCGGAAGTCGCCAGCGGGACCAAGCTTGCCTAGGACCATTCACTAGAAAAAGACCACGCGCTAAAAAAATCGAAAACCGGCAACCAGCCGGATTCATCAAGGGGAGAGAGACATGACGTTGTTCGATATGTCGGGAAAAGTCGCCGTCATCACCGGCTCCTCGCGCGGAATCGGCCGCGCCATCGCCGAGCGGATGGCCGAACACGGCGCGAAAGTCGTGATCTCCTCGCGCAAGCAGCAGGTCTGTGACGAGGTCGCCAAGGCGATCAATGACAAAGCCGGCAAGCAGGTCGCGCTCGCGGTGGCCGCGAACATCTCGACCAAGGACGATCTCAAGCATCTGGTCGAGGAAACCAACCGCGTGTTCGGCAAGATCGACACGCTGGTCTGCAACGCCGCCTCAAATCCCTATTACGGGCCGCAGGCCGGCATTTCCGACGACCAGTTCCGCAAGATCCTCGACAACAACATCGTCGCCAATCACTGGCTGATCTCGCTGGTGGTGCCGCAGATGATCGAGCGCAAGGATGGTTCGATCACCATCATCTCGTCGATCGGCGGAATCAAAGGCTCGACCGTGCTCGGTGCCTATGCGATTTCGAAAGCCGCCGACATGCAGCTCGCGCGCAATCTCGCCTGCGAATACGGCCGGCACAATATCCGCGTGAACTGTATCGCGCCGGGCCTGATCAAGACCGATTTCGCCAAGGCGCTGTGGGACAATCCAGAGACTTTGAAGGCCTCCACCGCGCGCTCGCCGCTGCTGCGGATAGGCGAGCCCGACGAAATCGCCGGCGCCGCCGTGTTTCTTGCTGCACCGGCGGGCACGTTCATGACCGGGCAAACCATCGTGATCGACGGTGGGGCGACGATCAGTTGAGACTTCTCGTCGTCCCGGCCTGCGCCGGGACGACGACGTATTGTATGCGGTGCGTGGAATTCCTCACTCCACCGCGGCGTAGACAAGGCTTCGCACCAGCGTGCGGAAATATTCGCGCTGGCCGGGACCCTGCGACATGAACACGGCGAACAGCTCTTCCTTCGGATCGATCCAGAAGAACGTGCCGGCGATGCCGCTCCAGAAGAACTGGCCAACGGTGCCAGGAAATGGCGCCATGCCCTGATCGGTGCGGACGGCAAAGCCGAGGCCGAAACCGTGGCCGGCGGGCATCAACGGCGAGTCGACTTTGACGGCGGAGCTGAGATGATTGGATGCCATCAATTCCAGCGTCTTGCGTCCGATAATTCTGGTGCCCTCAAGCGTTCCGCCGTTGAGCAGCAACTGGCAGAACCGCGCATAATCCATGGTGGTGGAGACAAGTCCGCCGCCGCCGGATTCCATTACCGGTCTGTCGAGCATGTTGAAGAGCTGAATTTTTTCGCCGGTCCAGGGATCGGCCGCAAAGGCCTCGGCCAGACGCGGCGCATTTTCTTCGCCGGTGTGAAACGCGGTCTCCGTCATTTGCAGCGGGGCGAGAATCCGTTCGGTCAGGAACGCGCCGAGCGTTTTGCCGGAGACGACCTCGAGAAGACGGCCGAGAATGTCGGTGGAGCGGCTGTAATTCCATTCGCTGCCCGGCTGGCACACCAGCGGCATGCTCGCGACCAATGCGGCGTGTTCGGCATTGCTGATCTTGCGGCTGCGAACTTTCGACTGCTGGTACATCTGATGCACCGGGCCGTTGCCGCTGTGCTCGTAGGTGATGCCCGACGTGTGCCGCAGGAGATCCTGAATCGTGATCGGCCGCGCCAGCGGCACCAGATCGAGCTTGCCGTTATGTTCGACGGCGACCTTCTGGTTGGAAAACTCCGGAATGTATTTGGCGATCGGGTCGGTCAGCAGCAGATGACCTTCTTCGAGCAGCGTCATGACCCCGATCGAGACGATCGGCTTGGTCATCGAGAAGATCCGGAACAGCGTGTCGCGCGCCATCGGCGCGGTGGCTGCGGGATTTTGCTTGCCCAGCGCATCGAACCAGCCGATCTGGCCGCGGCGCGCCACCAGGATGGTCACGCCCGGAATGGTTCCCTTGTCGATGTCGCGCTTGAACGCGTCCGAGACGCGCTGCAACCGGCTCGACGACAGCCCGAGCGATTCCGGCCTGGCCTGGGGCAGCGGCGGGGTCCGCGGGGCGGCGAGGGGCTTCGCGGCAGTTTGCGCGGTCATGGTCTCTCCCATTTTCTTGAGCATTATTTTGTTGTCGGCCGGACGGCGTCGAGTTTGACTGAGGAGACCGGGATTGAACAGGGCGTTAACCGGTTGCCTCATGTAATCCGGCTTGCAATCCGGCCATCGCCTATGCTTGAAACGGCACGGATCAGCGGCGACGCTTGGTTCCCACAGGGGTGTAGCTCAGTTGGTAGAGTACCGGTCTCCAAAACCGGTTGTCGCAGGTTCGAGCCCTGCCGCCCCTGCCAATCAAATCAATTACTTAGCCATCAGTTCAGTCGAACGCATTGGGAACGTGGACCCAACTTGGACGGTCTACTTCCCCAAAAATCCGGCTGCCAAACCTGCCAGAAGACCGCCAGTGCTAACCGAAAGGCGAGCCCCCAGCGGGCTGCGATCGCCACGAAAGCCTTGCGTCTACAAACGGGGCCCGAGAAAGCGGAAGTCCGAGCAGATGGCCGCTTAGC
>NZ_JAAVUY010000006.1 GCF_018449695.1 Bradyrhizobium sp. dw_411 | reverse complement strand
ACTTTCTGCGCGGCTAAATCTTGAACCCTCATGGTGAGGAGCCTCGTCTTCGAGGCGTCTCGAACCATGAGGCCCCAGGCGATTACCGCGGCGGAAAGTCATATGCGATAGCCCTGCCGCTTGCGGGGAGAGAGAGAAACAAAACGCTACACCGGCACCCGCACCGAAGCGCGAAGGCCGCCCATCGGGCTGTCGCCAAGCGTGATATCGCCGCCATGCGAGCGGGCAATGTCGCGGGCGATCGCAAGGCCGAGGCCGGTGCCGCCCTCATCCTGGTTGCGGGCGTCATCCAGCCGCAGGAACGGCTTGAACACTTCCTCGCGCATGTCAGGTGGTATGCCCGGCCCGTCATCGTCGATGGTCACGGTCAGATAGCGGTGATCGCGGTGGCCGGTGATCGAAATCGCATTGGCGTGCCGCGCCGCGTTGGACACGAGGTTGCCGAGGCAGCGCTTGAACGAAGCCGGCTTCACCGTCACGACCGGCAGGCCGTGAAACGACACGGTCGCGGTATGGCCGTTACGTTCGGCGTCGCTGCGTAACTCTTCCAACGCCAGCGTCATGTCGGTCGGCTGCGCCTGCTCACCGCCGTCGCCGCGCGCGAAAGCCAGATACGCCTCGAGCATGCCGGCCATCTCGTCGACATCTTTTCGCATGCCGTCGATTTCCGGACTGTCGCCGATCAGCGCCAGTTCGAGCTTGAAGCGGGTCAGAATGGTGCGCAAATCGTGCGACACGCCGGCCAGCATCGCGGTGCGCTGTTCGATCGAACGCTCGATGCGCGCTTTCATCTCCAGGAACGCCTGCGCGGCCCGGCGCACTTCGCGTGCGCCGCGGGGACGGAAGTTAAGCGCCTCGCGGCCTTTGCCGAAACTCTCGGCGGCATCGGCCAACCGCAGGATCGGTTTGATCTGGTTGCGCAGGAACAGGACCGCGACGATCAGAAGGATCGACGACGTGCCCACCATCCAGAACAGGAAGATCTCGGAATTGGAAGCGTAGGCAGCGCTGCGCTGGGCGAAGATGCGCATCACGGCGTCGTCGAGCTGGATGCGGATTTCGACGAGATTGGAGCGGCCGACGGTATCGATCCAGAACGGTTTTGCGATTTGCCGGCCGAGTTGCACCGACAGCGTCTGGTCGAGCAGCGAGAAAAATGGTTTCGGGCCCGGCGGCGGCATGTCGCCGACCGCCAGAAAATCAACCACCAGCCCGAGCCGCTGCTGAGCGATCCGTCGCAACAGCGTGTGGTCCTTGTCCTGCGGATAGCCCTTGTAGACGTCAATGAGACTGGCGATATCCTGCACCACCGCTGCCGACAGATGCCGCGTCACCGTGTTCCAGTGCCGTTCCATGAACACGAACGCCACCACCGACTGCAGCACCACCATCGGCACGATCATGATCAAGAGCGCGCGGGCATAAAGCCCGGTCGGCATCCAGCTCTTGAACGCGTTGCCCATCCAGCCATTGGCCGCGGATACGCGCCGCGAAGCGGTGCGGATCAGCGTGAGGCCAGTGTCGAGCGTGCTCATCGTTCAGGAATCACTCTACGGGTTACACTTGCGGCAATTCAGGGCGACGCGACCAGGCGGTAGCCGATGCCGCGCACGGCCTGCAGGAACAGCGGATTGGCGGGATCGCGCTCGATCTTGCGCCGCAGGCGGTTGATCTGCACATCGACCGCGCGCTCATTGACGGTGCCGTCGCCGGTCAGCGCGTTGCGCGGCACGGTCTCGCCGCGCGCGAGCGCAAGCATGCGCAGCATGTCGCGTTCGCGGTCGGTGAGATGGATGGTTTCCTCGCCCTGGCGAAGCTCGCCGCGTTCCAGGTGATAGACGTAGGGACCGAATGCGGTCTGCTCCAGCGTCTCCACCGGCGGCGGTGCGCTTCGCTTGAGAATATTGCCGATCCGCAGCACCAGCTCGCGCGGCTCGAACGGCTTGGCGACATAATCATCGGCGCCGATCTGCAGGCCTTCGATCCGGCTTTCGGCCTCATGGCGCGCAGTCAGCATCACGATCGGCACCGACGAGGAGGTGCGGATGAAGCGCGCCAGGTCGAATCCGGTTTCGCCGGGCATCATGACGTCGAGGATCAACAGGTCGAAATGCAGGCCAAGCAGCTTGGCGCGCGCATCGCTCGCGCTCATCGCGGTGGTGACGCGGTAACCTTCGCCGCACAGAAAGCGCGACAACAGATCGCGGATACGGCGGTCGTCATCGACCAGCAGCAGATGCGGCGCATCATCGGCCGGTCGCGGTGGCGTTCGAGCGAGAATTGCAGCCTGGGCCACGATTATTCCTTTGCCTTTGCGGTGCCGGCCCCGAAGATCGTTTCCAGCACCTTGTCGGGATCGTCGCGGTCGATCATCGCGCGCAGAAACTGGCGGACGGTATCGGCGCCATCAGGTCCGATGTCGCGCAGCGCCCGGTTCAGCCGGTCGGTTTGCAGGCCCGCCAGCTTGGCGACCAGCGCCTCACCCTTGGCGGTGGCGAACAGCAGGCGTTGCCGCCGGTCGTTATTGCCGGCCTTCTGGACGATATAGTCTTCATCGAGCAGCTGCTTGAGCACCCGCCCGAGGGATTGCTTGGTGATCCGCAGCACGTCGAGCAGATCGGCCACCTTCAGCCCGGGATAACGATACACGAAATGCAGCACCCGGTGATGTGCGCGGCCGAATCCGAACACTTCGAGCTCGTGGTCGGCATCGCCGACGAAATCCCGATACGCGAAGAATAGCAGCTCGATGATGTCCCAGCGCAAATCGGCCGAACCGGGGTTCGGCGCATGCGCCTCGCTAGCCTGCGAATCGGGAGCAGGGGGCGCCGTCGAGAAATTTATGTCAGTCATATTGACATATCTTGGGTTCAATGTTACAAAACTGCCAGTCGTGACGAAATATTAGATCGTTTATTCGTGGCGACATTCCAAACAGGGTGAGAAAGCCCTGAGCCGGCGGCAAGGGCCGCAAATCAACTGTGCAACTGTCGAGCAGCATCTCGGCAAACATACTGGACTTCCGCCTTCCACAAAAGCGGGTCCTCAGGACCGTACTGGCAGGGAAACCGGCCTTTAGGCCGGCTGGGGCGGGGCCAGACCCAACCAACAGCGCCACGGCGCGCGGCGCGCAAAGCGTCAATCCGGGAGAGAGCCCATGGGAGTTTCGTTCGACAAAATCGATGGCGTCATCTGGTACGATGGCAAACTGGTGCCGTGGGCGGCTGCCAACGTCCATGTGCTGACCCACGGACTGCATTACGCCAGCGCCGTGTTCGAGGGCGAGCGCGCCTATGGTGGCACCGTCTTCAAGAGCCGGGAGCATTCCGAGCGGCTGAAGCAATCGGCGCAGATTCTCGACTTCGAGATCCCTTATTCAGTGGCCGAAATCGATGCCGCCAAGCAGCTTGTGATCGATACCAACAACCTGCCGGACGCCTATGTCCGCCCCATTGCGTGGCGCGGTTCGGAGATGATGGGCGTGGCGGCGCAGAGCAATACCATCCATCTGGCCGTCGCGGCCTGGCAATGGCCGAGCTATTTCGACCCGGCCGAAAAGCTGAAGGGAATCCGGATCGGCCTGGCCGACTACCGCCGGCCGGATCCGCAGACGATCCCCGCGATGGCCAAGGCCGCCGGCCTCTACATGATCTGCACCATCTCCAAGCACCGAGCCGAGCGCGCGGGCTACGCCGATGCGATGATGCTGGATTGGCAGGGCCGCGTCGCCGAATGCACCGGCGCCAACATCTTCTTTATTCAAGACGGCAAAATCCACACCCCGATCGCCGATTGCTTCCTGGCCGGCATCACCCGCGCCACCGTGATCGACCTCGCCCGGCGCCGGGGTATCGAGGTAATCGAGCGCCGCATCCTGCCGGAGGAACTTTCGGGGTTCAGCGAGTGCTTCATCACCGGCACCGCCGCTGAGGTGACGCCGGTGTCCGAAATCGCGCAGTGGAAGTTCAAGCCCGGCGCGATTTCGGAGCGGTTGATGGCGGACTACAGCGCCGAGGTGCAGCCGAAGGGCAGGGCCGTGGCGGCGTGAGGGACTTTCTTCCCCTCTCCCCCTTGTGGGAGAGGGTGGCCGCGATGCGAAGCATCGCGGCCGGGTGAGGGGTCTGCGTCCGCGGATACAGACCCCTCATCCGGCGCGCTGCGCGCGCCACCTTTTCCCACAAGGGGAGAAGGGAAGTCAGTAAGGTTGCCGCATCGCGCCGGCGCTGGTACCAACGCCGCCGATGGCCGAGAAACCCAAAAAACCCCAGAAATTGCGCGCCCGCCTGCCGCGGGGGCTCGCCGATCGCGGTCCCGCCGAGATCGCGGCGACGCGCGCGATGGTCGAGAAAATCCGCGAAGTCTATGAGCGCTACGGCTTCGAGCCGGTGGAAACTCCGGCGATGGAGTTCACCGACGCGCTCGGCAAATTCCTGCCGGATCAGGACCGGCCCAATGAGGGCGTGTTCTCGTTCCAGGACGATGACGAGCAGTGGATCAGCTTGCGTTACGACCTGACCGCGCCGCTGGCGCGGTACGTGGCGGAGCGGTACGGAACCGAGAATCTGGTGCTGCCCTACCGCAGTTATCGGTTTGGCTACGTCTATCGCAACGAAAAACCGGGACCCGGCCGCTTCCGGCAATTCATGCAGTTCGACGCCGATACTGTGGGTACTGCGTCCGGCGGTCAGTCAGCCGCCGCTGCCGATGCCGAGATGTGCATGATGGCCGCGGACACCATGGAAGCGCTGGGAATCCTGCGTGGCAGCTATGTGGTGAAAGTCAACAATCGCAAGATATTCGACGGGGTTTTGGAGAACATCGGTCTTGGCGGTGACGAGAACGCAGGGCGACGGCTAACTGTGCTGCGGGCTATCGACAAACTAGATAAGTTTTCGATATCGGAAATTCGTAAGTTGCTCGGTTCGGGTCGATGGGATGGTGGAGAAGAGGGAAAGGGTGATTTTGCTAAGGGTGCTGATCTAACTGAAGCCCAGCAAGATGCCGTGATCGACTACTTCACAACCGACACCAACGTTCGTCAACGTCATTCAACACCAACATATCATAAGGACGCGGAAGGTTATCTCATTCAGGACTACGGCTTGTTTTTGAATCTCCTAGACTTGCCACAGGGGAGGAATCCCACATCGTCTGCCGGGATCGAGGAGCTTCGAGAAATAGCGAATCTAGTAGACGGCGCGGGATACAGAGATCGTATTGAACTCTCAACAAGCGTCGTGCGCGGTCTTGAATACTATACCGGTCCAGTCTTTGAGGTGGAACTCCTGCTCGAAACCAAAGACGAAAAAGGCCGCCCGGTACGTTTCGGATCGGTCGGTGGCGGCGGGCGTTACGACGGCTTGGTCTCGCGCTTTCGCGGCGAGCCGGTGCCGGCGACCGGATTTTCGATCGGCGTGTCGCGCCTGCAGGCCGCGCTCACGATGCTCGGCAAGCTCGATACCACGCCGGAGTTTGGTCCTGTCGTGGTCACCGTGTTCGATCGCGACCGTGTCGCTGATTACCAGAAGATGGTCGCGGTGCTGCGCGACGCCAAAATCCGCGCCGAGCTTTATCTCGGCAATCCCAAGAACATGGGCAACCAGCTCAAATATGCCGACCGGCGCCATTCGCCTTGCGTGATCATTCAAGGCAGCGACGAGAAATCGCGCGGCGAGGTCCAGATCAAGGATCTGATCGAGGGTGCCAAGGCGGCTGCCGCGATTGCCTCCAACCAGGAATGGCGCGAGACCCGGCCGGCGCAGTTCTCGTGCCGTGAGGACGAACTGGTCGCCAAGGTACGCGAAGTGCTGGCGCGGCATGAGGTGAAGTGGAATTGATCCTCATGGTGAGGAGGCGCGGCATACACACGCAGCCTGCGTAAACTTGGCTGTTGCGCCGTCTCGAACCATGGGGACAATATGGCATCCTTCGAGACGCGGCCAAGAGGCCGCTCCTCGTGCGATAACGGCGGAGCCGTTACGCAGGGATGAGGTCAACGGCGAGATGCCGTAGCAAGAGAAAAGGGAGATAAAATAATGCCTGAAATTACCGTGAGCATGGCCGCCGGCCGTAACGACGAACAGAAGGCCGGCATGATGCGCGACATCACGCAGGCGCTGGTGAAGAACCTCGGCGTCGATGCCGATAACGTTGTGATCCAGATCAACGAAGCGCCGCTGGCTCACAAGATGAAGGGCGGCAAGACTTTCGTTGAGCGCGCCGCTGCCGCGAAGAAGTAAGGCAGGCGAGTAGTAACGTCATTCCGGGGCGTGCGAAGCACGAACTCCGATGTGCATTTGCACATCGGAGAATCTCGAGATTCCGGGTCTGGTCCTTCGGACCATCCCGGAATGACGACTGAAATCGGATCCTCCATGGATGCACGCGACGTCATCACAATCGGCATGAGCGCCGAGCGCTTGCTGGTGGTGCCGCCGGAGCGCACCGTCGGGCATTTCGTTCCTGATATGCCGATGGTCTATGCGACCCCGATGATGATCCTGGAAATGGAGATGGCGTCGGCCGATGCCATCAGCGCTTTTCTCGAGCCGGGCTGGGTCACCGTCGGCACCGAAGTCGATATCCGCCATCTCGCCGCAACGCCGGTCGGCGCGACCGTGCGGACTACTGCGCGCGTCATCGCGGTCGAACGCCGGGTGATCCGTTTTGCGGTCGAAGCCTTTGACGACAAGCGCCGCATCGGCGAGGGCCGCCATGCCCGCGGGCTTGTCAATGTCGAGGCGTTCAACAAGCGGCTGGCGGCGGGGTAGATAAAGACGGTCCTCATCCTGAGAGTCTGACTCATAATTCGCAGGACGGCCGCACTTTGGCATTTTTGTCCTGCGGCAGTCGATCTGGCTTCGCTTATCTTGATTCTAAAATTTCAGAACCACACGCTAATCGATTCTAAAGTTGCGCGGGAACCGGTACTTAAAGCCACACACGGTGGCTCCTGCCAATTATCAGTCAGGCTCTGAGGAGCGCGCACTTGCGCGCGTCTCGAAGGATGGCCGCGAGTCCGCCCGTGCATCCATCCTTCGAGACGCGGCCAAGTGGCCGCTCCTCAGGATGAGGACAGAAACCTACTTCGCCAGTTCCTGCGACCGCCGCGTTGCCGCCGCAACCGCGCGCGTCAGCAGCGGCTGCATGCCATCCGGTCCCATCAGCACTTCGAGTGCCGCCGCCGTGGTGCCGCCAGGCGAGGTGACATTCTGGCGCAGCGTAGCCGATGCGAGTTCTGAGCGATGCAGCAATTCGCCGGAGCCGGACACGGTTTCGCGTGCGAGTCTGGTCGCAAGCTCTAGCGGTAAACCGGCTTCGACACCGGCGCGCGCGAGTTCCTCGGCGAGCAGGAACACATAGGCGGGGCCGGAGCCGGATACGGCGGTCACTGCATCCATCAGTTTTTCGTCATCGACCCATTCGACCGATCCGGTGGCGCGCAGCAGCGCATCAGCAATCGTGCGCTGCGTGGGGCTAACTTTCTTCGACGCCACCGCGACCGTAATGCCGCGCCCGATCGCAGCCGGGGTGTTGGGCATCGCGCGCACCACGCTGCCGCCGCAGGCTTGTTCGATCGAGGCGATGGTGGTTCCCGCCATGATCGACACCACCAGCGTGGCCGGCGCGGCAAATGGCTTTAAATCAGGCCCGGCCTCGCGGAAAGATTGCGGCTTCAGCGCCACGACGAGGGTCGCGACCGCGCCAATATCCTTGGCGGAGGGATTGAGGCGCACGCCCTTGGCGGCGAGCGCGTGGATGTCATCGGAAGGATGCGGCTCGATGACGGTCACGCGCCGGGCGTCAAGGCCCTGCGCCAGCCACCCCGCCAGCATCGCGCCGCCCATCTTCCCCGCGCCGGCGAGGACGATGGTGTCCTGGATGTTTTGTAGGCTGCTGGCGTTTTTCACAGGTATCACCACAAATTACGCTCGTCGTCCCGGCCTAGTGCGCAATTGCGCACGGGGGCCGGGACCCATAGCCACCGTAGTTTTAGTGAGGCGCGGTAAGAGCGACAAGCATCTTACTTGAATTCGGGCATCACGCGGTATGGGTCCCGGCTTTCGCCGGGACGACAACACTCATCATTGCCGGGCTTGACCCGGCAATCCATCATCTTTGCAAGACTCTTTTCCAGATGGATGCGCGGGTCAAGCCCGCGCATGACGAACGAGACAGCCCTACGCCTCGCCCTCGGTATCGAACATCGCCGCGCTCATGGCTTCCGGCGCGGTTTTGCCGGCCCAGACCACGAATTGATACGCCGGAAAATAACGCTCGCAGGCGTGGATGGCGCTGACCAGCATGGTTTCGCATTGCGCGGCCGAGGCGGTGAGGCCGCCCGGCAGCACCAGCGCCTGCCGGTACATGATCATGCCGCTGTGGGTCCAGATATCGAAATGCCCGACCCATAATTGCTCGTTGATCGCCGCGATCAGCCGCTGCACCTCGGCGCGGCGCGCTTGCGGAATCTTCATGTCGAAGGCGCATGCCAGATGCAGCGCCTCGATCTCGCCCATCCAGGTGAAGGAGAGCTGGTAGTCGGTCCAGTCGCCCTTGGAGACGATCGTCACTTCATCTTCGCCGGAGCGCTCGAACGCCCAATTATGATCGGCGGCGATATCCTCGACCACTGCGAGCGGATTGTTCCGGGAATCGATTATGCCTTCGAGGAGGGACATGCCGTCTCGACCTTGCCTTTACAAAATTCGGATACGAGTGTGGTACGCACGCGGCCGGCGCGACACGCGCTGACATGCGCGCCGTTGCCGTTTGCAACTCCCCGATGGTCCGGCGCCCGCCGATATCGGAGCTTGCCGGGACGAAGTGATGTGATTTGCGGAATCGGCGCAACGGCACGGGGAGTCCATCCACAGGCAAAGCGGGATCGTCCACAGCTCTTCCTGCGCGTTAACGATCGCGATGAGAACAAACCGGAATCGGATTCACGCGAACGCCTTAATCGTTAATTTTTTCGGATTCGAATCCGCGTCGCGACTTTGGCCGGAGTCTGGCTCCGGCTCATGGGGTCCATGCACATTCCCATGAGGGAACATGCTTGCTGGCAACTCGGCGCTTCGGCATAGTTCCCGCAGATCGAGGTACGCCATGAGTGAGACGCCGCAAGAACCCGTAAAAGAGTCCGCCGGACAGGCCGCCGCGACGGAACATCCACGCTTTGCCAAGCCGCAGCGGGTCGCTTTCGTGCAATCGGCCTGGCATCCCGAGGTCGTGGAAGCAGGCCGCGTTGCGTTCCTGGCTGAGATCGAAGCCCGCCACATCGCGCGCGCCCAGATCGATGTGTTCGAAGTGCCGGGCTCATTCGAGATCCCGCTTCACGTTCAGTTGCTCGCCAAGACGCGGCGCTACACCGCGATCGTCGCGGCCGGTTTAGTGATCGACGACGAGTATGTCGCCGAAACCGTGGTCAAGGCCTTGATGGACGTGCAGTTGCGAACTGAAATTCCGGTGTTCTCGGCCGTGGTCACGCCAAAACAATTCAGCGAGACCGAGGCCAATGTCGATTTCTTCCGCAAGCATTTCGCGGCCAAGGGCGTCGAAGTCGCGAAAGCCTGCGCCAATACGTTGCTCAGCCTGGAACGGCTGCGCGGTCAGGTCGCGGCGGGGATTGTGTAACCGGGACGAGGATCGCAAGCTTTCGATCGGATAGTCCGATAGATTGTCATTTCCGTCGCTGACCATGTAAAGTCGGCAACGGGAGGCGGCACGCCCGTGGAGACGGGCGGCCGAAACGATCATGTTCGAAGGACACGATCCCTATCTCGTCGCGCTCTCGGTGGTGATCGCGATTTTGGGAGGTTACACAGGCTTCGGCCTCGCGGCCCGTATCCGCGGGACGCCGGGCGTGAGCCATCGCGTCTTGCTGGCCGGTGCGGCCGGCTTCCTCGCGGTCGGCATCTGGACCATGCATTTCATCGGCATGCTGGCCGCGCCGATCCCGGCGGATACGGTCTATCTCGTTCTCCCGACCATCATCTCGTTTCTGATCTGCGCGCTGGTGGTGGGCATATCCCTGTTCTTTGTCAGTATTGGCGAACCATCGTTGCGGCGCGTTATTTCCTCGGCGATTTTGCTCGGCGTGGGTATCGCCAGCATGCATTACGTGGGGATGCATGGCCTGTCGGGCAATTTCACGATGGAGCACGACGATTCCATGGTGTTGCTGTCGGTGCTGGTCGCGATCGTCGCGGCCTATGGCGGTCTGCGCGCATTTCTGGCCCGGCAGGATGGTATTCGCCTGATCGCGAGTTCGATCGCGTTCGGGGTCGCGGTGTCCGGCATGCATTATACGGCGATGTTCGGTGGGCATTTCGTACCGCTTTCGGGTGAGGGCCATCATCACGGCGTCAGCGGCCTTGCCGCATCGCAGCAGATTCTCTCGATCGTCGTGGCGGTGTTGTGCTTTGTGATCGCCGCCGGATTCCTGCTGTCGCTGGTGCCGGAACCGCGCCGCCGCGGCGCACGCGATTCCGCAGGTGAGACCGGCGCGCTTGCGCCTGAAACCGATGCCGCGGCCGTGGATGTCGTTTCCCCCCAGCGGGATCATGCCGGTCCGGCAGCGCCGCGGATCGTTTCAGCGCCATTGGGCGGATTAGGCCAGCCCCAGCGCCCTGCGCCCGTGGCAAGGCTACCGCTTGAGGGCGCCGACGGAACGCACTTCATCGACACCGCCAATGTCCGCAGCGTCCGGGCCGATGCGCATTATACAAGGGTGCATGACGGCACCCGCGAGCGGATGTGTCCGTGGTCGATTTCGGAGGCCGAAGCCCAGCTCGATCCCAGCCTGTTCGTCCGGGTGCACCGCAGCCATATCGTGGCGATCCCGCACGTCTCGTTTGTGCGCAAGGAAGGCGACGGCGCGGTAATCGAGCTCGATGGCCCGTCGCCGCATCGTGTGCCCGTGAGTCGCGCCAAGATTGCCGAGCTCAAGGCCCGGCTGGGTCTCGCGCGGCCTCACGCCTAGGCGTTATCGCCGGATTAGGTCGCGAAGACTGACGTATTTCGTGCGCGTCGGTCCGCAACTCGTGCGAATTTTCCAACCCCGTGATCCCGCGGCCGCCGTCCGCTTGCCTCCGAAAAATTCCGGGAACAGCCTGCTTTCGACGTCTGAATTCAAAAAGACGCATGAATCAAAAGACGCTTGGAGGAGGAAACCATGATTCCCGGTCCGTTCAGCTACCACCGGCCCGTGACCCTGGCCGATGCGGTCAAGCTGCTCTCGACATTGGGCGACGATGCCCGGCCACTGGCCGGCGGCCACAGCCTGGTCCCGATGATGAAGCTGCGGCTCGCGACGCCGGAGCATCTGGTCGATCTGCATGGCATCGACGCGCTGAAGGGTATCCGTCGCGACGGCACCCGCATCGTGATCGGAGCCATGACCACCCAGCACGATCTGCTGGCCTCCGATGAAATAGCCAGATCGCTGCCGATCCTGCACGAGACCGCGTTGTTGATCGCCGACCCGCAGGTGCGCTACCGCGGGACCATCGGCGGTAATGTCGCCAATGGCGATCCCGGCAACGACATGCCGGCACTGATGATGACCCTGGGCGCCAGCTATCGGCTCGAAGGCCCCGGCGGCGCCCGTGATCTGCCGGCATCCGACTTCTATCAAGGCGCTTACTTCACCGCACTTGAGCCCGGCGAAATCCTGACCTCGATCTCGGTTCCGGCGGCCGCGGCCGGGCACGGCTACGCCTACGAGAAACTCAAGCGCAAGATCGGCGATTACGCCACCGCCGCTGCCGCCGTGGTGCTGACCATGGCGGGCGGCAAGGTCGCGACGTGCACGATCGGCCTGACCAATCTGAACGAAACGCCGCTGCTCGCCACCGATGCGGCCAAGATCGTGATTGGCACCAGCCTTGACGAGGCCACGTTGAAAAAGGCTGCGGCCGCGGCCGAAGCCATCATGTCGCCTGCCTCCGACGCGCGCGGCCCGGCGGAATACCGCAAGCATGTCGGCGGCATCATGGTGACGCGGGCGCTGACGCGCGCCGCGGCCCGCGCCAGTTGAGAGAGGAAGCAACCATGGCCAAGACCCAGAAGACTCACGTGACCATGAAAGTGAACGGCGAAGAGGTCGAAGGCCTCGTCGAGCCGCGCACGTTGCTGGTGCATTTCATCCGCGAAAACCTGCAGATGACCGGCACCCATATCGGCTGCGAGACCACCCATTGCGGCGCCTGCACCGTCGACCTCGACGGCATGTCGGTGAAAAGCTGCACGGTGTTCGCGGTGCAGGCCGAGGGCGCCGAGATCATGACCATCGAGGGCATGGCCAACGCCGACGGCTCGCTGTCGGCGTTGCAGGAAGGCTTTCGCATGATGCATGGCCTGCAATGCGGCTTCTGTACCCCCGGCATGATCCTGCGGGCGCAACGCCTGCTCAAGGAAAATCCGTCGCCGACGGAGGCCGAGATCCGGATGGGCATTTCCGGCAATTTTTGCCGCTGCACCGGTTACCAGAACATCGTGAGGGCGATTCAATACGCCGCCGCCAAGATCAATGGCGTGGAATTCCAGGAGGCTGCGGAATGAACGACATGACTCCCACGCGGGAACAACGCGAAGCCAAGCTCGAAGGCATGGGCTGCAAGCGCAAGCGGGTCGAGGACATCCGCTTCACGCAAGGCAAAGGCAATTATGTCGACGATGTCAAATTGCCCGGCATGCTGCATGGCGATTTCGTTCGCTCGCCGCACGCCCATGCGCGCGTCAAGTCGATCAACTCGGAAGAGGCGCTGAAGGTGCCGGGCGTGTTGGCCGTGATCACCGCCGAGACGCTGAAGACCGTCAACCTTGCTTGGATGCCGACTTTGGCCGGCGATGTGCAGATGGTGCTGGCCGACGGCAAGGTGCTGTTCCAGAATCAGGAAGTCGCCTTCGTGGTGGCCACCGACCGCTATGCGGCCGATGACGGCATCAACAAGGTGGTGGTCGAATACGAAGCATTGCCGGTGCTGGTTGATCCGTTCAAGGCGATGGATGCCGATGCCCCGGTGTTGCGCGAGGATCTCGCCGGCAAGACCACGGGCGCGCACGGCCCGCGCAAGCACCACAACCATGTGTTTGAATGGACCGTGGGCGACAAGGATTTGACCGACGCCGCGTTCAAGAAGGCGGATGTCACCATCAAGGAAATGATTTCTTATCATCGCACCCATCCATCGCCGCTGGAGACGTGCCAGTGCGTGTGCTCGTTCGACAAGATCAAGGGCGAGCTGACGATCTGGGGCACTTTCCAGGCGCCGCATGTGATCCGCACCGTGGTGGCGCTGATCGCGAAAATTCCCGAGCACAAGATTCATGTCATTGCGCCTGACATCGGCGGCGGTTTCGGCAACAAGGTCGGCGCCTATCCCGGCTATATCTGCGCGGCGGTGGCCAGCATCGTTACCGGCAAACCGGTCAAGTGGGTCGAAGACCGCATTGAAAACCTCACGGCGACATCGTTCGCGCGCGACTATCACATGACCACTGAGATCGCGGCGACCAAAGAAGGCAAGGTCACCGGCTTGCGTGTTCACGTGTTGGCCGATCACGGCGCTTTTGATGCGTGCGCCGATCCGTCGAAATGGCCGGCCGGCTTCTTCAACATCGTGACTGGTTCGTATGATTTTCCTACCGCGCATCTGGCAGTAGACGGCATCTACACCAACAAGGCGCCGGGCGGCGTGGCCTATCGCTGCTCGTTCCGGGTGACGGAGGCGGCCTATTGCATCGAGCGTGGCATGGACATCCTGGCGCAGAAGCTGGGGATGGATCCGGCCGAGTTGCGGCTGAAGAACTTCATCAAGCCGGAACAGTTTCCGTACCATTCGGCACTCGGCTGGGAATATGATTCCGGCGATTATCACACTGCTATGCGCAAGATGATGGAGTCGGTCGATTATGCCGGTCTGCGCAAGGAGCAGGCCGAAAAGCGTGCCGCCTTCAAACGCGGCGAGACGCGTGAGATCATGGGTCTCGGCGTGTCGTTCTTTACCGAGATCGTCGGCGCCGGCCCGTCGAAGAATTGCGACATCCTCGGCATTGCGATGTTCGATTCCTGCGAAATCCGCATGCACCCGACCGGGGCCGGCATCGCGCGCGTCGGCTCCAAGAGCCAGGGCCAGGGCCACGAGACCACCTGGGCCCAGATCATCGCCACCGAGATCGGTATCCCCTCCGACGATATCATGATCGAGGAAGGCAATACCGATACCGCGCCTTACGGTCTCGGCACTTACGGCTCCCGCTCGACGCCGGTGGCTGGCGCCGCCATCGCGATGGCCGCTCGCAAGATCAAGGCCAAGGCGCAGATGATCGCGGCCTACAAGCTCGAGGTCCACGAAGGCGATCTTGAATGGGATATCGACGGTTTCCGGGTCAAGGGCCTGCCGGAGAAGACGATGTCGATGAAGGATATCTGCTGGGCAGCCTACAATTCGGTGCCGCCGGGCATGGAGCCGGGCCTTGAGGCGGTCAGTTATTACGATCCGCCCAACATGACCTATCCGTTCGGCGCCTATATCTGTGTGATGAACATCGATGTCGATACCGGTGTCTACAAGGTCCGGCGTTTCTATGCGCTCGACGATTGCGGCACCCGCATCAATCCGATGATCATCGAAGGTCAGGTGCATGGCGGATTGACCGAAGCCTTCGCGATCGCGATGGGCCAGGAGATCCGCTACGACGACGAAGGCAATGTCGTCACCGGTTCGTTCATGGATTTCTTCATGCCGACCGCGGTCGAGACTCCGCATTGGGAAACCGACTTCACCGTCACCCCGTCGCCGCATCACCCGATCGGCGCCAAGGGCGTCGGCGAAAGCCCGAATGTCGGCGGCGTGCCGGCATTCTCCAATGCCGTCAACGATGCATTCTCGTTCCTGGGCTCGACCCACATCCAGATGCCGCATGACTATTGGCGCAACTGGAAGGCAGCGAAGAACCTGGGGGTGTTTGCGTAAGGTAATGCTCTCAACTGTCATTGCGAGCGCAGCGAAGCAATCCATCTTTTTATCAAAGAAAGACTGGATTGCTTCGTCGCTCCGCTCCTCGCAATGACGGAGGACTGAGGTCCCGAACCATGGGTCCATAGGACAAGCAGCAATGATTCGAATGAACCGGAAAATGCTCCGACCATGAAAGATCGCGAACAGATCGCGCAACGCCTGGCGGCCAGCGGCTATATCGCCGATGGCGAGCTCGCGACCGCGATTTCGCTGATGCAATTGCTCAAGCGGCCATTGCTGCTTGAAGGCGAGGCGGGTGTCGGCAAGACCGAAGTGGCCAAGGCGCTGGCCAATGTCCATGCGACCGAATTGATCCGGCTGCAATGCTACGAGGGCCTCGATCAGTCGGCTGCGCTCTACGAATGGAATTATCAGCGGCAATTGCTGTCGATCCAGGCCCATCATGGCGAGCAGGCCGATGCGATCGAGGATCAGATCTTCTCGGAGAAATACCTGCTGGAACGGCCGCTGCTGGCGGCGATCCGGCGTCCTAAATCGCCGGTGCTGCTGATCGACGAAATCGATCGCGCCGACGATGAATTCGAAGCGTTTTTGCTGGAGTTGTTGTCCGACTTCCAGGTGTCGATTCCCGAACTCGGCACCATATCGGCCGTCACGATCCCGCATGTGATCCTGACTTCGAACGGCACCCGCGAACTGTCCGATGCGTTGCGCCGCCGTTGTCTCTACCACTATGTCGATTATCCCGACGCCGATCGCGAGGCGCGGATCATCATGGCGCGGATCGGCGCCGCAGGTGCGTCGCTGTCGCTGCAGATCGCGCGGATGGTCGAAAGCATCCGCAAAGAAGAATTGCGCAAGGTCCCCGGTGTGGCCGAGACGCTGGATTGGGCGGCGGCACTGGTCGGCCTCGGTGTGTCGGACCTGCACGACACCCCCGAAGTCGTACATGAGACCCTGATGTGTCTGCTCAAGACCCATGAGGATCGCTCGCGCGTCACCCGCGAGGTGACGCAGCGCCTGCTGGGGAAAGTCGCATGAGCTGCTGCGGTAACAGCCCCGGTTATGAGGAACTCGACGAGGTCTCGCGGCTGGTCTCGGCCAAGCTCGCGGCGTTTCTCAGGACCCTGCGCGATAACGCATTTACGGTGGGCCTGCAGGAAGGCCGCGACGCCGCGGCGCTGATGGCGGCAGGCTTTGCGGACCGGCCCGGCCTGTTGCGATCGGCGTTCAAGCATCTGTTCTCGGCGCGGAAGTCCGAGTGGGAGCGGTTCGACGGTATCTTCGACGCATTCTGGCTCGGCAAGCGCGTCAAGTCGCGATCCATCACGATGGGTTCGTCGAAAGCGGCCAATAATCCATCGCTGAAAAGCCTGCAGAACAATTTGCCGGAGGCCACTGGGAGCGATGCCGGCACTGATCAGATTCCGTCAGGCGACGATACGCCCCGGGACCGTGCCGGTGAGGGCCGGATGGAAGGCGCCTCTCGCGCCGACAACATTGCCGAAATCGATTTCCGTAAACTGGCCGACCCCGACCAGATTGCGGAGGCTCACGCCACCGCGGCACGACTCGCAAAGGTCATGCGGACGCGGCTGACCCGTCGCGATCTGGCGCGGCGGCGCGGCTACCGGGTCGATCTGCGCAGGACGATCCACGGTAATATCAGCCACGGCGGCATCCCGATCCATCTGGTGAAGCGGCAGCGCAAGCAGAAGCCGCTGCGTCTGGTCATGCTGCTCGATGCCTCCGGCTCGATGAGCATGTATACCGGCGTGTTCCTGCGCTTCATTCACGGCGTGCTCGACGAGTTTCGCCAGGCCGAGGCGTTCCTGTTCCACACCCGGCTCGCTTACGTCTCCGACGCGATGAAGGAAAAAGATGCGGGCCGCGCCCTCGATCGGTTATCGATCATGGCGCAGGGCGCTGGTGGCGGCACAAAGATTGGCGAAAGCCTGCAGACCTTCAACCGCTGGCACGCCCCGCGCGTGCTTCATTCACGCAGTTGCGTGATCATTGTCTCCGATGGCTACGAGACCGGCGATGCCGCGCTGCTGGGGCGCGAGATGGCGGCGCTCGGCCGCCGCTGCCGCCGCATCGTCTGGCTTAATCCGATGATGGCCTGGGAAGGTTACGCACCGGAAGCTGCCGGCATCAAGGCGGCACTGCCGCACATCGATCTTTACGCGCCCGCCAATACGCTGAAAAGCCTGACCGAACTCGAACCCTATCTGGCAAGGCTTTGAAGGAGGCGCCCATGACCAGGCATGTCGAGGTGATGGAGCTGGTGGCCCAGCTCAAGGCCGCCGAGGAGACCTTTGCGCTTGCCACGGTCGTCCGCACCGTCTCGGTCACCGCGGCGAAAGCAGGCGCCAAGGCGATCATCCGTCCCGACGGCACCATCGTGGCGGGATGGATCGGCGGTGGCTGCGCCCGCGGCGCAGTGTTGAAGGCGGCGCGCGAGGCGTTGGCCGATGGCGAGCCGCGCATGGTTTCGGTGCAGCCGGAAAATCTGCTCGCCGAGCTCGGCGTCAAGCCCGGCGAAAACCGCGACGGCGTCCGCTTTGCGCAGAACATGTGCCCGAGCAAGGGCACCATGGATATTTTCGTCGAACCGATCCTGCCGCATCCTTCGCTGATTATTCTCGGGGCGAGCCCGGTCGCGCTGTCACTGGCTACACAGGCGCGGCAGCTCGGCTACCATGTCACGTTGGCGGCGCCCGCGGCCGATCTTGTTGCCGAGCCTGACGCGGATGTCGTCATCGACGGCTTTCAGCCGCGCCATTTCAACGAGGCCCGCCGTTTCGTCGTGATCTCGACCCAGGGCAAGGGCGATGAGGCTGCGTTGAAGAGTTCGGCCGGGATCGATGCGGCCTATTACGCTTTTGTCGGCAGCCGCCGCAAGATGACGACGCTGCGCGAGAAACTGGTCGCGCAGGGGATCGACGCGGCCGCACTCGACCGTATCAAGGCGCCGGCCGGTCTCGACCTCGGCGCCATCACGCCAGAGGAAATCGCGATGTCGATTTTGGCGGAGATGATGATCGAACGGCGGCGCGGACAGCGCCTTGCGCCTCAGCTCTAACCAGGAAGCCAACCATGCAAATGAACGACAGCCAGCGGATCCCCGCGGCAAAAGAAAAAGTCTGGGCCGCGCTCAACGATCCCGCAATCCTCAAGCAGTGCATTCCGGGATGTCAGAGCCTCGACATGTCGTCGCCAACCGAGATGACCGCGACCGTCGTCTTCAAGGTTGGGCCGGTGAAGGCGACGTTTGGGGGCAAGGTGACGCTGTCCGATCTCGATCCGCCCAACAGCTATCGCATCTCGGGCGAGGGCTCTGGAGGCGTGGCGGGTTTCGCCAAGGGTGGCGCCACCGTACGGCTTGAATCCGAAAGCCCTGAGGTCACGATCCTGCATTACGAGGTCGATGCGCAGATCGGCGGCAAGCTGGCCCAGCTTGGCGGACGACTGATCGATTCGACGGCCAGGAAACTCGCCGGGGAGTTCTTTACGTCATTCGCGGCGGCTGTCGGCGGTGAGGCCGAGGCGCCGGCGGAAGTCGTCACGGAAGCGGAAGGGAACAAGAAAAGCTGGATCGGCCGACTGACGGGCGCGGATTAAACCCGCCCAAGAGGGGCTGGGCGCTGATTAATGCGCCCTCGCTAACCCTGCAAAAACGCTAATCAAACAGGCTCGACACCGACTCTTCCGACGCCGTGCGGCCGATCGCTTCAGCGATCAGCGAGGCGATCGGCAGGGTGCGGATGTTCGGCGCGTTACGCACTGCCTCAGTGGGCTGGATCGAGTCGGTGATCACGAGCTCTTTCAGCTTGGACGAGGTGATGCGCGCGGCGGCGCCGCCGGAAAGCACGCCGTGGGTGATGTAGGCGTAGACTTCCTTGGCGCCGTTGGCGAGCAGCGCGTCGGCGGCGTTCACCAGCGTGCCGCCGGAATCGACGATGTCGTCGACCAAGATGCAGGTATAGCCGGCGACGTCGCCGATCACATTCATAACTTCGGATTCGCCGGCGCGTTCGCGGCGCTTGTCGATGATCGCGAGCGGCGCGTTGATGCGCTTGGCAAGGCCGCGGGCGCGGACCACGCCGCCGACGTCGGGCGAAACCACCATGACGTTGGCGAGGTCGAATTGCTCGCGGATATCGCGCACCATCACTGGCGAGGCGTAGAGATTATCGGTCGGGATGTCGAAGAAGCCCTGGATCTGTCCGGCATGCAGGTCGAGCGTCATGACGCGGTCGGCGCCGGCATGGGTGATCAAATTGGCGACCAGCTTGGCCGAAATCGGCGTGCGCGGACCGGCCTTGCGGTCCTGCCGGGCGTAACCGAAATACGGCACCACAGCGGTGATGCGGCGCGCCGAGGCGCGGCGCAGCGCGTCGGTAATGATCAGCAATTCCATCAGATGGTCGTTGGCCGGAAACGACGTCGACTGGATCACGAACACGTCGGAGCCGCGGACGTTCTCCTGGATCTCGACGAAGATTTCCATGTCGGCGAAGCGGCGGACGATCGCCTTGGTCGGCGGCAGATGCAGCCAGTCGGCGATGGCCTGCGCCAGCGCGGGATTGGAATTGCCAGCGACGAGCTTGATGGAGCCGTTCTTGGCCGACATCGAGGCTTCTCCCCGCGCCTTGCTGGAGACAACGTTCAGCATATCGCAATACCCATGGAACCAGCGCGTTTCGATGAGCGAGGTGATATCAAGGAGGAGCCTTGGCTGGCAACCCGTCGATTCAGGTTTTCCTGCGCAAAATCAGCGGCCAACGACTATTTTGCGTTAATGCTCGCTGTAACCGAGCGCGCTGACGCTGAATTCGCCCGAGGCGGGTGAGATCGGTTCCGCGCTCGCGACCGCGGGGCCCCGTTTGCCGGCCGGTGCGGGAGCCGGGGCAGGCGGCGGATCGACGGGAGCCGTGCCGTTGATCATGCCGCTGAGGCCGCTCAATCCGGCCTGCGCGATTTTCCGCAACACCAGATCGTCGGCGGAGGCCCAGGCGTCGCGTCCGGACTTGCCGGCCGGTTCCTCGCCGGAAAGCCGCAGCGCCCGCTGCTGGTTCTGGTCGTAGACATCCCAGACCCACGCAATCACGGTGCGGCCGTGGCTGACCTCGGCGGCTAGATAGCTGCGTACCCGGTATGCGGCCTGACTTTCGCGGGGCACGATCGCGAGGCTGCGCAGCTTGGATTCGCTGTCCAGCACATCGACCATCCGCTGGAATATCTGCGGTGGCGGGCCATCGATCGATTCGAAAGTCACCGTGGGGCCGCTACCGGCGCTGGCCATTGCGAGTGACGCACTGGCGGCGCCGCCGCCGGCGCAGCCGCCGAGACCGCAGCCGATCGCGAGCAGCATCATGGCCACAATTGCACGCGACGCACGCCGCGCAGTTGTCGCGATATGAAACAATGTTGCTGACGCGCCCTTCATCACGCGCTCAGCGATATCGTTAAAATGCATTAAGGTCTAGGGCAGCGTGCCGCCACGAAAAAACCTATAAAGAATCCCGACCTAGCCGGTGCGCTGGCGAGCATCCTCGATCTCGACCTTGTCTTGATCGCCATTGACGAGATCGATCACGTCATCGCGTCCGTCGACTTTAAGCGTGAGCTTGGTGAGCGACCACACGCCGTCTTTCTTGATCGCTTCGAGGTAAACCCGACCGGTGGCCTTGGGGCCGGTCGCGGAAAAATTGAGGGCCGCGCGTCCGCTTGAGCCGTCGCTCGTAAAGGAGCCCATCGGGTAGCTGGTCGAGATCGGTGTTCCCAGAACGTCCGTCACCTGGCGGCTGACCCGAAGCCGGGCTTCGCCGAGTTCGTAAGCCTCGGATTGGCGCAGAATATAGAAGGTGCCGCCGAATATCGCGCCGAACAGCGCGATTACGCCAAGCCAGATGACGACGCCCCATATCGCCCATTTGCGTTGCACGCGCTGGAAATGCGCGACGCTGTCCCAGCGCCCGTTGCGCCATGCCCAGCGGCTTCCCTTGGCGCCGAGCACGAAGGGCATGACCAGGCCGACAAAGGGAATGAACACCAGTAGCGCGATGAAGGTGTTGTTGCCGATGCCCCAGATCCAGTTGAGCAGAAACGCGCCCCAATTCCAGCGGTCGACCTCGGCGGGGATCGCGTGCGGATCGCTATCGATGGGCTGGTTGAGCATTTTCATGTCCTGCCGGAGAGAATGCCGTCTTCAATCAGAACAACGGGTCAATCAGAACAACTATTCGCTTTCGAGCGCAATCGCATGAACATGCCGGCCATAGTCCGGCTCCTTGCGATGCACCGAGCGGCGATAGCTGAAGAAGCGTTCGTCGGAATAAGTATCTATTCCAATATCGTCGATCATCAGCACGCCGGCATTTTCGAGCCGCATCCGGATGAAGCCCGCCAGATCGAACATCGAATGCCCTTCGCGCGCGGCGGGAATAAAGAACCGGCCGTTTTCCGCGCTGACTTCCATGAACCGCTCGACGAATTCGTCGCCGACTTCGTAGGAGGACTGGCGGATCAGGGGACCGATCGCCGCGACAATGCCGCCGCGCTCGGCGCCGAGTTTTTCCATCGCCTCGACAGTGGATTCCACAACGCCGGTCAGCGCGCCCCTCCAGCCGGCATGGGCCGCGCCGATGACGCGGGCGTTGGGATCGACGAACAAGATCGGCCCGCAGTCGGCCGCGGTGACGCCGATCGCGACGCCCTGCGTGCGGCTGACGAGGGCATCGGCGCGCGGACGCTCCGGAGTCGGCCAGGGACCTGTCGCGACCACCACGTCAGGCGAATGAATCTGATGCAGGCTGAGAAAATGCCCTGAGGTGACGCCCATTGCTTCCGCCATGCGGCGGCGATTTTCCGCGACACAAGCGGGCTCGTCGTTGGAGCCGAGGCCGCCATTGAGGCCGGCATAGATGCCATCGGAGACGCCGCCCTCGCGGCTGAAAAAAGCGTGACGCAGGCCGGGAATGGCCGACAGCAGCGGCGATCTCGTGATCATGGAGATTCAGTCCCAGTGTCTTGCTCAGCGCCCGCGTCCTGGTCCTCGTCTTCGAAGCCGGCCAGCGAGGTGAGATTGGGTTCCGATACCGCCAGCACCTTGAACATCTGTCCCATGCCGCCGCGGCCGCCGCCGACCAGCCGTTTCAGCGCGCCCGAAATATCCTCGGAAATCTCATGGGTGGTTTTCGCCATCAACGTGACCGCGCGGGTCTCGATGCCGAGCCGTTTGAGAAAATCGCCTTGCGTGACCGGACCGTGGGCCCGCGCGCCGATATCTTCGGTCGCGCGCACCAAGGCCTGGAAATCGACATGGGCGGTCACGTCGGCGAGGCCGGGGCTTTTCAGGGGATCGGTGAAGTTGTGGCGGGCGATGGCCTGAAAGGTATCGCCGGCGTCGCTGCGCAGATGACCATAATCGACGATCAGCGCGGCCCCGTCCTGGTCGCGCACCCGGCTCGCGATCTTCATGATCTCTGCATCGGGGCGCCACTCGAACACGGCGCCGACCGGGGCGGCGCGCACCAGCGGCGGCAGCAGGACTTCGAAGCGCGGCGTCGGCTCGGCGGCCGCGCCGAACACAAGCTTGCCATCGCCGTCGATCTCGACGGTGCGCTCGTGCCAGCCATTTTGTCCTCTCACCACCTGATGAATCGGCAGCACGTCGAAATATTCGTTGGCGAATATCACGGAGGGCCCGTCGGGCACGTCGTCGATAGTGTCGTGCCAGGCGATGTTGCGCGCGCCCGTCAGCGTCGCCTTCTGCTTGTCGCGCAGCAGCGGATTGATCTCGACGAGATGGATGCTCAGCGACTGATAGAGCGGCGGCAGCACCCGCAGCGCGCGCAACGCGTCCGCCATCATGGTGCCGTGGCCGGGGCCAAGTTCGATCAAGCGCAACAGCGACGGCGAGCCGATCGCCTTCCAGACGGAGGCGGCCCACAGCCCCAGCAATTCGCCGAACATCTGGCTGACTTCGGGCGCGGTGATAAAATCGCCCTCGCGTCCCAGCGGATCGCGGGAAACGTAATAACCGTGCTTGGGGTGGGTGAGGCACAGATCCATGTAGCGCCAGACCGGCATCGGGCCCGACGATTTGATCAGCTTCTTGATCTCGGACTGCAGCGGTGAATATTCGCTCACGGCGTTCCCTGGACGGAGATCGCTACTTGCGGCAGCGGCTTTCTGCGCCATGCCACCACAATAAGGATAGCTCCTGCAATGATCATCGGTACTGACAACAACATGCCCATGGTCAGCCCGCCCCACAAAAATCCGAGCTGGGGGTCAGGTTCCCTGAAAAACTCGCCGACAATACGCGCCAACCCGTAAAATGCGATGAAGCTGCCGAGGATCAGTCCCGGCCGCTTCAGGGCACCGAGGCGAATCATGACAGCCAGAATCACGAACAGAACAATACCCTCGAGCGTTGCCTCGTAAAGCTGGCTCGGATGGCGCGGCAGCGGCCCGCCATTGGGGAATACCATCGCCCAGGGTACGCTTTCGTCGGCTGGCCGGCCCCACAGCTCGCTGTTGATGAAATTGGCGATGCGCCCGAGAAACAGTCCGATCGGCCCGACCCCGGTGATGATATCGCCGAGCGACAGGGTCGGAAGCTTGTTCAGGCGGCAAAATGCCATGACCGCGATGACGCAGCCAAGGAAGCCGCCGTGAAACGACATGCCGCCTTTCCACAGTTCGAAAATCTCGGCGGGATGCTGGACGAAGAAGCCAAGATTGTAGAACAGCACATAGCCGGTGCGGCCGCCGAGGATGATTCCGATCGTGACCCAGAGGATGAAATCGTCGAGCTGCGGCAGCGATATCGGCGCCGGGCCGCCCCACAATCTCTCGTTCTTGATCAGCGCGCGGGCATAGATCCATCCCAGCACGATGCCGCCGATATAGGCCAGCGCGTACCAGCGGATCGCGATCGGCCCGATCGCAACCGCAATCGGATCGAACACCGGAAAGGCAATGGTGAGAAAAGGCATCGCGCCGGCTTAAGCGAGGTTGCGTTCGGGATGGGTGACGAAGATGTGGCCATCCCCAGTCGGAATGTCGATCTGCTGCTCGATCATGGGGCGGTGTTTCTCGCTTGCGGGCCTGACGATCGATACGATTACAAGGAAACCCGGACATGACAAGGCAAGCGGGGTGGTTGCGGGATCACATCGGCCTTGAACAGCGCCGCCGGGATCGCCATTGTCTTGCTGCCAATGTCTTGGCCTTGCCGACCAATGACAGCCGACCGGAGATTTTGAGATGACCCAGACCAGCAATCGGTTTTTCGACGAAATCGGGCGCCTGATGAACGATGCCGCCGGCGCGGCCCAAGGCGTCAAGCGCGAGGTCGACACGGTGGTACGCAACCAGGCCGAAAAGATCCTGCGCGACCTCGATATCGTCAAGCGCGAGGAGTTCGAGGCGGTCAAGGACATGGCGCGGCTGGCGCGCGAGGAAAACGAGGCCTTGAAGGCCCGCATCGCCGCGCTGGAAGCCAAGCTGGGTGGGACGCCCGGGGCCTGAAGACGGCGGAAACCGGCAGAAAAATCCCTTCATTTCCTTGTCATTTCCGGCCTTTGGGGCTAGAACGCCGCCACGTCCGCAGCCCCCGCACCCCTGGAGGCTTGCTGCGCACCACAAACGGGCCGCGATGCGGCCTTTAACTTTTTAGAAAACAAGGACTTAGGCAAATGGCGACCGTCAAGGAATTGAAGGCGACCACTCGTCCGTCAGGCGGCAAGGGGGCCGCACGGGCAGAGCGTCGCGCCGGGAGAGTGCCCGGAGTGATCTATGGAAACAACCAGCCCCCCGTGACCATTTCGGTCGAGGATGCCGAACTGCGCCAGCGTATCCAGGCCGGCCGGTTCCTGACCACGATTTACGACATCGATCTCGAGGGCAAGAAGCACCGCGTGATTCCGCGTGACTTCCATCTCGATCCGGTGCGTGATTTTCCGATCCATGTCGACTTCATGCGGCTCGGCGAAGGCGCGACCATCCGCGTCAGCATTCCCCTGCACATCCAGAACGCGGAAGCTGCACCGGGCGTGAAGCGTGGTGGCGCGATCAACATCGTCACCCATTCCATCGATCTGGAATGCTCGGTCGATAACATTCCGCAGTTCATCGAGGCCGATGTCAGCAGCCTGGAAATCAGCCATTCGCTGCATCTGTCCGATATCAAGCTGCCGGCCGGTGTAAAGTCGCTGTCGCGCGAAGACGTAACTTTGGTGACCATCGTGCCGCCGTCAGGTTACGCCGAAGAAATCAAGGCGGCGGCCGCCGCTGCTGCGGCTGGTCCTGCTGCGGCTGCTCCCGGTGCTGCTCCGGCAGCCGGTGCGGCTGCACCTGCCGCTGCGGCGGGTGGCAAAGCGCCCGCAGCGGGTGCTAAGGCTCCGGCGGCCGGCGCGAAGGCGCCTGCCGGTGGCGGCGACAAGAAGAAGTAGTCCTGATCGAGCGCGGGATGCCGCGTCATGCGACTGTTTGTTGGTCTCGGCAATCCCGGCGCGAAATACGCGCATAACCGGCACAACATCGGTTTCATGGCCGTCGATGAGATTGCGCGGCGTCATGGTTTTGCACCATGGCGCCGTCGTTTTCAGGGCGAGACCACGGAAGGCTCGCTCGACGGCGAGCGGGTGGTCATGCTTCGTCCCGCCACCTTCATGAACGAGTCGGGGCGTGCGGTTCAGGAAGCAGCCAGCTTCTTCAAGATCGCGCCGGGCGAGGTCACCGTGTTTCAGGATGAACTCGAATTGCCTCCGGGCAAGGTGCGGGTCAAGGTCGGCGGCGGTATCGCCGGGCATAACGGCCTGCGTTCGATCTCCGCGCATATCGGCAACGATTATCGCCGGGTGCGGCTCGGAATCGGTCACCCCGGCGTCAAGGAGCTGGTGCATGGCTATGTGCTGGCCGATTTCGCCAAGGACGAGCGGCCCTGGGTGCAGGCGCTGTGCGAAGCGGTCGCCGACAGCGCGGGGTTGCTGACAAAGGATCGCGACTCCACGTTTCAGAACAAGGTGCATCTGGCGATGCAGGCCAAGGGATTTTTCGACAAGGACGATGGCGGCGGTAATTGAAATAACGCGTCATCGCCGGACTTGATCCGGCGATCTATCTTTCTGAGAAGATGGATACCCGGGTCAAGCCCGGGTATGACGCGCTGAATAACCAACTCGCGGCGAATTCGCGCGAAGGATCGGAACGAACGATGGGATTCAAATGCGGTATCGTCGGACTGCCCAATGTCGGCAAGTCGACGCTGTTCAATGCGCTGACCGAGACCGCCGCGGCGCAGGCGGCGAATTATCCGTTCTGCACCATCGAGCCGAATGTCGGCGAGGTCGCGGTGCCCGATCCGCGGCTGGATAAACTGTCGGCGATCGCGAAATCCGCGCAGATCATTCCGACGCGGCTGACCTTTGTCGACATCGCCGGCCTCGTGCGTGGCGCGTCGCAGGGCGAAGGCCTCGGCAACCAGTTTCTGGCGACCATTCGCGAGGTCGACGCGGTCGCGCATGTGGTGCGCTGCTTTGAGGATTCCGACATCACCCATGTCGAAGGCAAGATCGCGCCGCTGGCCGACATCGAGACCATCGAGACCGAACTGATGCTGGCCGACCTCGACAGCCTGGAAAAACGCGTCGATAACCTGACCAAGAAGGCCAAGGGCAACGACAAGGACGCCAAGGAGCAGCTCGATCTCGTCAACCGCGCGCTGGTACTGCTGCGCGACGGCAAGCCGGCGCGGTTCCTCGAGCGCAAGCCGGACGAGGAGCGTGCTTTCAGCATGCTTGGACTGCTGACCTCCAAGCCGGTGCTTTATGTCTGCAATGTCGAGGAGGGCGCGGCCGCGACCGGCAACGATTTCTCCAGGGCCGTTGCCGAGCACGCCAAAAAGGAAGGCGCCGTCGCGGTCGCGATCTCGGCCAAGATCGAATCTGAGATTGCGACGCTGTCGCGCGAGGAGCGCGCCGAGTTCCTCGACACGCTCGGGCTTGAGGAAGCCGGTCTCGATCGCCTGATCCGCGCCGGCTATCAGTTGCTCGACCTCATCACCTATTTCACCGTCGGCCCGAAGGAAGCGCGGGCCTGGACCATTCACCGCGGCACCAGGGCGCCCGCGGCGGCCGGCGTCATCCATACCGATTTCGAAAAGGGCTTCATCCGCGCGGAGACGATTGCCTATGCCGATTACGTGGCACTCGGCGGCGAAGCCGGCGCCCGCGATGCCGGCAAGCTGCGGCTGGAAGGCAAGGAATATGTCGTCGCCGACGGCGACGTGATGCATTTCAGGTTCAATACCTAGAATCTTTTCGTTTCGATCGGAGCGGAGTTTAGTGTCCCGCGCCCTGGTCGCGGATCGCGCCGAGATGCTCGTTGATGCGGAACACGATCAGGATGAATTCTGCCGCGATGCGTGAGAAGATGACTCCGACCACGACGCTGGCGATCGAGGACAGTAGCTGGATGAAGCCGCCAAACGGGCTGATCGCCATCGCAGCCAGTCCGGAGAAAATGCCGGCGATGCCGAACAGCGCGATCAGCGCGATCACCAGCCAGTAAAATGTCTTGATGATGGTGGGTGTGATGAAACGGTCCCACTGAAACAGATCCCGAAATTCAAACATCGATCGTTCTCCCGGCAAAATCGAATATCGGCGGCATCGAAAACTGGTACTGAGCCGCACTGGGCCTAGCCGCGAATGGCATTCCCTGCAAGATCAAGGCGGCACCGACGCGTGGTGTTCGCGGATTATGCACGAGCCATGCGAGTGGGCGGGTTGAGATTGCCGCAAATAGCGGCCACAATCGGGCTTTAGTGCTGGCAATCCCCAAGATGACGCTGACCTTCGAAGATTTTCCGCCCGGCCATTTCGGCAGCTTTGGTCCGCGCCGCGTCACGCGCGAGGAAATACTGGCGTTCGCCGCCGAGTTCGATCCGCAGCCGATGCATCTCGATGAGGAGGCCGCTTCGCAATCGATGTTGAAGGGCTTGGCTGGTTCGGGCTGGCACCTTTGCTCTATCATGATGCGGATGATGTTCGATGGCTTCATCGGCCGCACCGCGTCGCTGGGTTCGCCCGGCGTCAATGAATTGCGCTGGCTCGCACCGTTTCGGCCGGGCGACGATCTGATGCTCGATGTCGAGATCACGGACGCACGGGTTTCCCGCAGCCGTCCATCGACAGGTATCGTGACGTTCAAATGCGTGCTGCGCAACGCGGCGGGACAGGTCTTGTGCGAGATGATCTCGCCCATCATCATCGAGCGGCGTCCGGAACATGCCTTGGGACGGGCGGGCTGATGCGTTTCTTCGAGGACATTGAAGTCGGGCAGCGGCGCGATCTGGGATCGTTCACCTTCACCGCCGAACTGATCAAGGAATTCGCGGCGCAATTCGATCCGCAGCGCTTTCATCTCGACGAGGAAGAAGGCCGCAACTCGCTGTTCGGCGGCCTGGCGGCGTCGGGCTGGCATGTCGGCTCGGTCTGCATGAAGCTCCTGGTAGCCGACGGCCAGCGCGAGGCCCGGGAAGCCACGGCGCGCGGCGAGCAGGTTGCGATCTGGGGACCGTCGCCGGGTTTTCGCGAATTGCGCTGGATCAGGCCGGTGCTGGCGAATGATACGATTCATTTTGTCAGCGAGATCGAGACCAGGCGATTATCCGAGAAACGGCCTGAATGGGGCATCATGCAGGCCCGCAATACCGGCACCAATCAGCGCGGCGAAGTGGTGTTTTCGTTTCTCGCGACCGCCTTTGTGCCGCGGCGCAATCCCGGCTGACTGGGGCCGAAAGATGGTTACTGAATTGCTGCATCATTTTCGGTGCAGATGCGGAACTCGCGGAACGATTTTTTCGCTAACGCATTTTGAACCTGTGTCTGTCAAATAACACCGAACAGATGTCAGGGGATGACGATGGCAGACCGTGCCGGATTGAAATTTGTGGGCTTTATCTTCGCGACCGTCACGCTGGCGGTGATGCTGGCCACCGGGATGGTGGTGAAGGGCTATGCCGATGGCGCCTATTCGCTCGAAGGCACGTCGGTCGCTAGCCGGTAATTCAGCGTTCGCTAACCATAGCAGCGAAAGCCTGCGAGCTCTCGGGAAAACATCAGCGGCTCCAGAGCAGCGCCAGAACCACCACCGCCGCCACCAGCAGTCCGACAAACCGGATCATGATGGTTCCCATATTGTGCGGCGTGTTCCGCAACGGAATGGGGTCGGTATTGTCTGGCCGAACGCTCTTCATCAAGATTAAGTCCCCGAACTTGCTCGCCGGATCATGGCGCCTGCCCTTGGTCGCGGTTCGGGGCCCGCTGGTTCAAGGCAATTGCAGGGTCAAAATAAACCGCCGCGCTTCGTTAAGGAAGCGCGGCGGGATGAATTTTTGAAACGATGGCGAATCAGTTCAGCTGTTGCGAAGCCCGTCCGCGGCGCGCTTCCACTGCGTGACGTTGTCGGCGATCATGCGGGTGGACTTCATCGCCGCCTGGCTGAGCTGGGCATAGCCGGAGATTTCGCGCTGGACGCGCTGGCCTTCGGCATGCAGCAGATCGCGCAGGCTTTCGAGTTCGGAAATCAGGTTCTCGATTTCCGCCAGCGACGTTCCGGCCACGCGCTGGATCAGCGAGTTGACATTGTTGACGGTGGCCTCGGTGGTGGACTCCAGCGCATTCTCGCCGGTGCTTGGCGTGGTGCCCGGGCGGCGCAGATAGGCGACGTCATTGCGAACGAAATCACGGATACCGGCCTCGACTTCCGAGACCGCCGCGAGATTGGTGTCTTCTTCAATTGATTCAACTTTTTCACGAATGGCATTCATCGGCCGTTTCCTTGTTTCGCGTTGAGCGAGCGCGGATGTCCCCCGCACGACGAAAGATTAGCAACGCCATCAGGGCTTCCGATTTTGACCGCATCGGGGCCAATATGCGGCAATGCTCGATCTTTCGCGGGAATTGTTCCGATGCCAACGAAGGCGCGGCTACCAGCTCTGCTTGAAGCCGGCGGTGAGGCTCTTGTTGGTGAAGCCGAACGGAGTTTCGCCGATCGAGCCGGATATGTTGACGCCGCCGAACAGCTTCTGCTCGGCGCCGATCTTGCGCAGCCATCGGTCATCGCCGGAGGAGAGCGTCTGGCCGGCGCTGAAGCTGGTGCCGGTATCGGCAATACTCAGCTTCGCCGACTGATCGGTTTCGTAATTTCGCGACGGGTGCGGGATGATGCCGGGCACCGGGACGATACCCTGCTGGATCACGCTGTAGCCGTTCTGCAGCGTGACCGAATATCGCTCGTTGAGGGCGACGGACTTGCTCAAGGAAGTACCGAGTTTGCTCTGGTCCTGCGAGGGATCGACGCGGGCCTCGATCGCGGTCTTGTCCCAGATCGCACCGACGCCGGGAGTGGTGATTCCAGCCCACGCCGAACCGGAGGATTGCGGGTCGTTGCCGCCGTTAGCAGCTTTATCCGCCAGCAACTCGGACATTGTCTGCGGCTGCCGCACCACGGTCATATCGGCGCCGATATGGGCATCCCAGAGCGATGACAAAGGCTGCTTGACCGAGACGGCGGCGCCATTGGACCGGTCGTGCGACGACCACGTCATTTCCGTCGATGCGCCGGTTACCGGTGCAAGGCGAGCCCTCGATGTCGGGCTTTCGTTGAGCAAGGTGGAGGCATCGATGTTGAGCTGACTCCAGTCCAGCTCCAGATCCTTGATATCGGGATCCTCCGCCGCTTCTTCATCGGCGGTATCGGCTTCCATCGCCGGGGTGTTTTCAGTGTTCTGGTTTTCAGTGTTCTGGTTTTCGGTGGCCGGCACAGCCTGCGCGTTCGCCGGCATGTCGGACAAGCCAGAGCTTGCCGCCAGCATCAGCAGCACGATCAGCCCGTATCCTGTCCTGGAACTCATTACCTTGCCCGCAACCAGCACCGCCAGAATGCGCGCCTATCGGTGCGAAATTGTGGCGGAGGCGGGCGGCGGCGCGTCCGCGCCGCATCCGTCCCTCGCCAGGAGGGTTTCCGAATCAGGATGCAATCCTCGGCAGATGAATCGGCCGCCCCAGCGCCTGCTCCACCAGATCGAACGTGTCGACGAGAATGCGGATGCTGCTCAGCCGGCCGGCCCTGAATTGCGCGAACTGGGCGAGCCGCAGGCTGATCGGCTTGTTGGAGTCCAATGCGGTCAGCGAATAGCGCATCATCGAGGACGCAGAATCCACACCCAGCATGATCGACTCGCGATCGAAGCGGTGCACCCTGACATTCTCCGCGACCTGCCGGATCACCTCGAGCACGGCGGCCTTCCCGTGGCGCGCGCCGAAGAAGGGAAACATGTCGATCGGACCATAGACCGCCCAATCGACATCCTCGTCGATCAACCCTTGGAGGTCTTCGTACTGGCGGTCGTTGATCGCGCGATGCAACGCACGAGAAAAACGCCAGAGACTATGCTCTGTCATGATGCGGTTTCCTGAATTGGATTGGCGTCCAGCAACCGGCCCTGATGGGCATCATCGATGACGCCGTGCCTGGATGCTGTACGAGTAATTGAAACCTCAACTAGTAGCGTTTGACTAAAACGCAATGTGCAATTTTGCATTGGACAAATGCTGACAGCCCTGAATTACCGATCGGATCGGCCGATGGGCTCCCGGCTAACGGCGATTTCGTTGTCGCGGATCGCGATCACACCGAACATCAGCGCGCCGCCGAGGCCGCCAATCATGGCGCCGAGCGGCATGAAGGTGAAGAATACCAGCATGCCGCTGTAGCCTTCAAAGTTCGAGGTCTTGAAGATCTCGACCCAGGCCAGGCCGGCGCCGACTCCCAGCGCCGCCCCGCCGAGCGCGCCTAACACCAGACCGAGCAACGCCAGCAACGCGATTTTCATGGATGTGTTTTCGCCCAACCGACAACCAGCAGGGATCCCGGCAAAAAGATGCCGCGAGACCTCCCGTTTGGTCACCGCAGGGCGCCGCAAGGTTCAACGCGTTTCCATGCAGTGGAGGCGACGACGCGGCCGCGGCTATGTCTTGTCGGGGCCGGTTGCCGCCAGAAGGGCGGCGAGATCGCGTTCAAGCACCTGCGCGACCAGGTCGAACGTATCCATGATTTCGCGAATCCGCGCGATGCGGCCCTCGCGCAGGGTATAGAACGTCGCGATATCGAACTGCACGACGCGGTCGTTGCTGCGCTTGCGGAAGAAGGCGCGGATATTCGCCGCGACCTGGTCGCCTTCGGCGATCAGGATCGGTATCTCGTAGCGCATGTTGGAATAACGGGCGTGCACGGTTTTCCACATATCCAGGAGATCGGCCTTGCCGTGACGCAGGCCCATATGCGGCAGGATATCGATCGGCGCGTTGCTGAAAAATTCGATATCGTCGGTGCAGCGGGAGAGCGCTGCTTCGAGATCGCCGTTGGAAAACATGTCGAGAAAATTCAGAACGCGCTGCCGGTGAAGGTTCTCGATCATTTTTTCTCCGTCGGTGTTGGGCCCGACTGGCCTTCCCATTGCGGGTTCCATTGTGAACAGAATTGCGTGGCGTTCAATCGGCAATAAATTCCCAGCGTCGCAGATGCCCTGATGTGAGTGACTATTTTTGGGGGTGAGGTTCGAAATGAATTCTCAACCATGAAATGCAACTTCAACCATGAGATGTATTTCCGCTGTAGTTCGCAAAATCAGAAATGCGACGAAAGCAGCATCACGTCCGTCGCGCGGTGACCTGCAACCCATCCGGCATCTTACGGTCAGGCGGTGGAACGCCGCGGCAGGATCGCGGGTGCTTCACAGTCGCCGCGCGCCACCGTATCGTCGGGGCCAGGAGGGCGGCCGATCAAAAGTCCCTTCGCAATCCGATGGGGGAAAACTTGAAACGCATTGCACATGTCGCGGCGGCAGGCTTGTTGCTGTCGCTGCTTCCCGCGCTATCTGCCCTGGCGCACACGCCGCAGCAAGCACCGCACCAGCTCTATAGCGAAGGCGATCTCAAGCTGGAAAGCGGCGAGGCAATCAAGGATTTCTCGATCTCCTATGTTACTCACGGGACATTGAACGCCAAAAAATCCAACGTCATCCTGATGGTGACGGCGGTCGGCGGCAATCATCACCGCATCGATTTCATGATCGGCCCCGGCAAGGCGCTCGATCCCGATAAGTATTTCATCATCTGCACCGATGCGATCTCCAACGGGCTGACCACGTCGCCGAGCAATTCCAAAGCGCAGCCGCGTATGAGCTTTCCGAAATTCACCATCCGCGACATGGTGGAATCGCAATATCGCCTGCTGAAGGAAAAATTCGGCATCGATCATGTCGTCGCCGTGGTCGGTCCGTCGATGGGCGGCATGCAGGTGCTGCAATGGGGCGTCAGCCATCCCGACACCATGGATGCGCTGGTGGCGATGGTGCCGCTGGCGAAGACGCCGGCCTGGAGCGTCGCGGTGCTGGAAGCGACCCGCAAGGCGATCATGACCGATCCGGCCTGGAAGGACGGCAATTACGACGCGCCGCCGGAAAAGGGCGTGCGGCTGTGGCGCGACATTCTCAATCTGCTGGCGGCGCGCACGCCCGATATTTATTCCGCGCAGTTCAAGAACGGCATGGATGTGCTGCCCTGGATGGAAGCGCAGGAGACCGCAGTCATGAAGGCATTCGACGCCAATGACTGGATCTACCAGACCTGGGCCTATGAGCGGCACGACGTCGGCACCACGCCGGGTTTTAATGGCGACACCGCCAAGGCGCTGGCCTCGATCAAGGCCAAAACGCTGATCCTCACCGGCACCAAGGATCTGCTCAATCCGGAATTCGAGCCGGTCACGATGGGCGCGAATATCGTTGGTGTGAAAAGGATGACGATCAGCCCCGGCACTGTCACCGGCCACGCCTCCGCCGGCGGCGCGGGACCTGCTGATGTCGAGTTTCTCAACCGCGAGACGGGCGCGTTTCTCGATGGCGTGACGGAGGGCGGGAAGAAGCTGAATTGAGTGGAGCGTGCGATAGCCGTCATTGCCGGGCAAAAGCGCGAAGCGCGTCTTCGCGCCAGATGACCCGGCAATCCATCCTCTTCGAAGAAGACGGATACGCGGGTCAAGCCCGCGTATGACGAGCTGTATGTGTTGAGCGGCCGGGGCTTTATATCGATCCGTCACACCCGCGACGACGGTAGTCGCCCCTTGAAACACCCCCGCGCCCTCCTATTTGCCCCTCGCGAACGATACGATGGAACGGGATCGCCGCTCCGCGATTGTTTGTTCGCGGTGCGACCCGGTCGCATCGGTCACGCTGTTCAAGGGGACTATAATGAAGACGATTGCCGTTGTATTCGCCGTCGCAACGCTCGCGCTGGCTTCGACTTCCGCCGATGCCAAGGGCTGCCTGAAGGGCGCGGCGGTCGGCGGCGTCGCCGGCCACTATGCCGGCCATCACGCCGTACTCGGCGCCGTCGCCGGCTGCATCTACGGCCGCCGCCACGCCAGGCAGCAGGACCTGCAACGGCAGCAGCAACAGGGGCAGGCCCCGGCGGGGCAGGAGAAGCTGTAAGGCGCGTTGCGCGCGACGTCTCTCGTAGGCGCAATCTCTCTCAACGTCGTCGTCCCGGCCTAGTGCGCAATTGCGCACAAGGCCGGGACGACGCATTGGTGGATGCATTACTTCTGATTCAAATTTCAAACAGCCAAAGATTTTAAGTTCGTCATTGCGAGCGCAGCGAAGCAATCCACCCTTACTTTCTTTTTGTCGCGCCATGGGATTGCTTCGCTGCGCTCGCAATGACGCGGAGACACATCTCCGCATTCCCGCGGCGCATCGCGCCCGGATTATGCCTGGAAACTTCCGCCCCAGAGAGGGCGCGGGGAATGCCGGGCGCCTGGTGCGCCCGCTGCCGCATGTGCGAAAGTCGTGAGTAAAAAGCACACGCGTTAGTCAGGTCACACCGGAAACACCCGGCATTCCCCACGCAATGGTTTACGGCTTACTTCGCGCTCTCCCCGGCGATCGGGCTCTTTTGCCACCGTCGCCTCGCGGACACTTCCGCAAAACTTGACGCCAGCGTCGAGGCGTCAGGACCACACGACTTCGCCGTCCGCCTCAGCGCCATTCGTCAAAGGCGCATCCGCGTCCACCGCATCCCGCCCCGCGTCCGTGACGATCGCGATACGCCCCTCGAGTGGGACGAGACAGCGCGGATTCTGAATTGATTTGGGTGGAAACGCGAAGGAGTTTATTTCCGCGCGTCCAACTGGACAGGTGGAATCACGTTGATGCCAAAAAAGAATTTTCCATTTTTTGTCATTCCTCGGCGCGTAATGTCGAAAGCAATTGCTATCCAAATGAGTTTGCGGTTCGCCACATAAGTGATAGCAACGCGGCGCGGCAAAAGGCCGTGTCTCTATTGACGGAGGTGTGTCATGCGCAAATATCGCAATCTCGAAAACCTCCCCAGCTTTCAGCATTACGCGTAAGCGGCGGAAGTCATACCCTTCAGAAACCCATGTCAAACGCGGGCGGCGTTTCGTCCATGGCGACGTTGAGTTGCTCGAAAAACTCGGTCGCAACGACCTGTGCCCATGTGGCTCGGGCTACAGGTTTCAAAGCCTGTTGCCTGAAATCGGGCGTCTATGACGGGTCGAACCGCAACGACTACTTTCAGGGAGTAGCAATCGGTCAGCAATGACTGAGCGTAAGCACCTCTTTCCGCGCATGCGGAGAGAGGTGTTTTGCATTGGATATTTTGGGCTGCCGCGTTGCGGCCGCTACCGCTTCTTCCATCCGCCCCGATGTCCCGGCGCGCCGCCGGAGGAGCGCGGGCTCGGGCCGAATTCGGGGCCGGACTGGCGCGAGTCGGTGGGCTGGAAGATTTTGCTGCCGGGGCTGGTGGGCTCGGGCGCGGGTTTGCGCGTGGGGGCGCGGCCGGGGCGGAAGGGCAGGGATTCCGGGCCGTGCATTTCGTCGAGATGGGGTTTGTGGACTTTGGATGGGCCGGGACTCGTTGCGCCCCCATCCCGACCCTCCCCCGCAAGGGGGGAGGGAGAAGAGGCACTGGCGCGCGCTGACGCTCCGCCACGCGAAGCACCGCCGCGTTTCTTCATCGCGCTGGCCGGCAAATTCGCGGCTTCGCCATATTTCTTCGCGCCGGCATAGGCACCGGCTTTGCCTTGCACGGTGCGCTGCTTGGCGGTGGGGTCGTCGACCACGGCCAATTCGGTGGCGCGCAGGCGTTTGACTTCGTCGCGCAGGCGGGCGGCTTCCTCGAAGTTCAGATCGGCGGCGGCTTCGCGCATCCTGGTTTCGAGATCGGCCAGCACGGTTTCGAAATTATGTCCGATGCTGATGACATCGTCGGCCATGCCGCCGTCGCCGATTTCCACCAGCACATGGTCGCGCTCATAGACGCTGTTCATGATGTCGCCGATGGATTTCTTGATGCTCTCCGGCGTGATGTTGTTGGCGGTGTTGTATTCGACCTGCTTCTCGCGGCGGCGGTCGGTCTCGGCGATCGCGCGCTCCATCGAGCCAGTGATCGCATCGGCATACAGAATCACCCGGCCGTCGACATTGCGCGCGGCGCGGCCGATGGTCTGGATCAGCGAGGTTTCGCTACGCAGAAAGCCTTCCTTGTCGGCATCGAGGATCGCGACCAGCGCGCATTCGGGAATGTCGAGGCCTTCGCGCAACAGGTTGATGCCGACCAGCGCGTCGAACGCGCCAAGCCGCAAATCCCGGATGATCTCGATGCGCTCGATGGTGTCGATATCGCTGTGCATGTAGCGCACGCGAATGCCCTGTTCGTGCAGATATTCGGTGAGGTCTTCCGCCATGCGCTTGGTCAGCACTGTGATCAGGCTGCGATAGCCGGCCTGCGCGGTGGCGCGGACCTCGCCGACGAGATCGTCGACCTGCGTGCGCGCCGGGCGGATATCGACCGGCGGGTCGATCAGGCCGGTGGGGCGGATCACCTGTTCGACAAACACGCCGCCGCTCTCGTTCAGCTCCCATGCGCTTGGCGTGGCGGAGACTGCGACCGATTGCGGGCGCATCATGTCCCATTCCTCGAAGCGCAGCGGTCGGTTGTCCATGCAGGAGGGCAGGCGAAAGCCGTATTCGGCCAGCGTCGCCTTGCGGCGGAAGTCGCCTTTGAACATGCCGCCGATTTGGGGGACCGTGACGTGACTCTCGTCGGCGAACACCAGCGCGTTGTCGGGGACGTACTCGAACAGCGTCGGCGGCGGTTCGCCGGGCCGGCGTCCGGTCAGGTAGCGCGAATAGTTTTCGATGCCGGCGCAGGACCCCGTGGCTTCCATCATTTCGAGATCGAAGGTGGTGCGCTGCTCCAGCCGCTGCGCTTCCAGCAGGCGGCCCTGATCGTTGAGCTCATCCAGCCGCAGCTTCAATTCCGATTTGATCGACTTGATCGCCTGCACCAGCGTCGGCCGCGGCGTCACATAATGCGAGTTGGCGTAGATCTTGATGAATTCGAGCTCGTCCTGCTTGTGGCCGGTGAGCGGATCGAACTCCTCGATATTCTCGACGGTGTCGCCGAACAGGTTCACGCGCCAGGCGCGGTCTTCATAGTGGGCCGGGAAGATGTCGATGACGTCACCGCGCACGCGAAACGTGCCGCGGGTGAAATCGGCCTGGGTGCGCTTGTATTGCAACGCCACGAGATCGGCGATCAATTGCCGCTGGTCGATGCGCTCGTTCTTCTTCAGCGCGAAGGTCATCGCGGTGTAGGTTTCGACCGAGCCGATACCGTAGATGCACGACACCGAGGCGACGATGATGACGTCGTCGCGTTCGAGCAGCGCCCGCGTCGCCGAATGGCGCATGCGGTCGATCTGCTCGTTGATGGAAGAGTCTTTTTCGATGTAGGTGTCGGTCCGCGGCACATAGGCCTCGGGCTGGTAGTAGTCGTAATAGCTGACGAAATATTCGACGGCATTGTCGGGGAAGAAGCTCTTGAACTCGCCATAGAGCTGCGCCGCCAGCGTCTTGTTCGGCGCCAGGATGATGGCGGGGCGTTGCGTCGCTTCGATCACCTTGGCCATGGTGTAGGTCTTGCCGGAGCCGGTGACGCCGAGCAGCACCTGGGTGCGGTCGTTGCGCTTGATGCCCTCGACCAGTTCCTTGATCGCGACGGGCTGGTCGCCCTTCGGCTCATATTCGGACTTGATGACGAATTCCACGCCGCCTTCGGATTTCTCCGGGCGCGGCGGGCGGTGTGGTGTCCAGATCTTCACCTGGCCGTCGTCGCCCTTGAATTCGGGACGTCCCTCGCGGATCAGGCTTTCCAACGCATCGGCGGTCGCGGCGACACCGAGCGCCTCCATCTTGTTGCGCGGCGGCCGCGCCAGCGCGGCGGCGTCTTCCTCTTCGGTGGTGAAGCCGAATTGCTTTGCCAGTTCGGGATCGAGCGTGGGGATGGTCGCGGCGGTGTTGTAATTCGCCGGCGCAAATTCCCGCTGCGGGGATTCGCCGAAGCCGGTTTTTTGCTCTCCGCTCCCTCCGCGGCTTTCTGCTCCGCCCGCGCCGCGGCTTTCTTCCCCCCTCCCTCCGCGAAGCGGCGGGGAGGGGTCGGGGGTGGGGGGTCTATCAATTCGCTCCGCTGTCGACGGCGAGTTTGCTGACGCACCCCCCACCCCCGACCCCTCCCCGCCACGCGCTTCGCGCGCGGGAGGAGGGGAGGAAGAAGATTTTGCCTTTGACCGTGCACCCGCCGGCTGCGGATTTTGCCGCAGTGGCATCGGATAGGGGTCCGCGGCGCTTTGCGGGAAATTTTTCGGGGTCGACGCCCTTGCGCGGTGCGCGGCGGCTTCGCCATTGGCCCGGCGGTCCCAGGAATTATCCGGCGGCGGCTGCAATCCGGTCGATGAGCCCAGCCCGCTTTCGCCGCGATTGATCGCGGGATTGAGCAGTTCCGCCAGCGCCGGCCCGATCGGCTGCACATCCGGCCGCGATGCCTTCGAATTCGGCGTCTTCGGCTTTGGGGATTTTGCGGGTTTTTTCGGAGTGTCGGGGTTCTTCGCCATATCGGGAATATGGGATGAGTCAGGGGGATAGAAAAGGGTAAAGAACTTTGAAGGTGCCGCGCTCGGAACCCGCTGTGAGGAGCTGCGTTGCTTGTCAGCAGAGGTCAGTAAGGGACGTTGTTTCGAAGGACGATGAGTTCGTCATTCCGGGGCGATGCGAAGCATCGAACCCGGAATCTCGAGATTCCCCGATGCACAATTGTGCATCTGTGGTCTGGTGCTAACGCACCATCCCGGAATGACGGCAAGAGGCTTGAGCCTCCCTTGTTCTGCCTTACAAAACCTATCTACAATGCCGCGCCGGATCGTTTCTGACGCATGAAGGAATCCCCGTGTCCGCCAAAATCAATCCGAGCGCCGGCAAGCCCGCCGATCCCGCCATGCTGGCGAATATTCCGCGATTGGTGACGGCTTATTTTGCCGGCCAGCCGGATCCGGCGATACCGGCGCAGCGGGTCGCGTTCGGCACCTCGGGGCATCGCGGCTCCGCGCTCAATAATGCGTTCAACGAGGCACATATCGTCGCGATCAGCCAGGCGCTGTGCGATCACCGGCACAAGGTCGGTCTTTCCGGACCGCTGTTCATCGGAATCGACACCCATGCACTGGCGGAGCCGGCGGTCGCGAGCGCGCTTGAGGTATTTGCCGCCAACGGCGTCGAGGTGATGATCGACCAGCACGACGGCTACACGCCGACGCCGGTGATTTCGCATGCGATCCTGACCTACAATAAAGGCCGCGAGCACGGCCATGCCGATGGCGTCGTGATCACGCCGTCGCACAATCCGCCCGAGGATGGCGGCTTCAAATATAATCCGCCCAATGGCGGCCCGGCGGATACCGACATCACGTCGGGGATCGAGCGCGCCGCCAATGGCTACCTCGAAGACGGGCTGCGCGGTGTCAAACGCATGCCCTATGACCGCGCGCGCAAAGCGTCCTGCGTGCATCGCTACGATTTCATCGGGCCTTATGTCGCCGATCTGGCTGATGTGGTCGACATGGAGGCGATCAAGAGCGCGGGCGTCAAAATCGGCATTGATCCCCTAGGGGGAGCTGCGGTTCGCTACTGGCAGCCGATCATCGAGCGCTATGGCCTCGACGCGACCATCATCAGCGACGCGGTCGATCCGACATTCCGTTTCATGACTGTCGATTGGGACGGCAAGATCCGGATGGATTGCTCATCGCCCTATGCGATGGCGCGGCTGATCGGAATGCGCGACCGGTTCGACGTCGCCTTTGCCAACGACACCGATGCCGACCGGCACGGGATCGTGACGCGCTCCAAAGGCCTGATGAATCCCAATCATTATCTGGCCGCGGCGATCGCCTATCTGTTCGCGCACCGTCCGCAATGGAGCAAGAGCAGCGCGGTCGGCAAGACCATCGTTTCCAGCGCGATCATCGATCGCGTCGCGAAGAAACTCGGCCGCGATCTGGTCGAGACGCCCGTGGGATTCAAATGGTTCGTCGACGGCCTGATCGGCGGCGGGTTCGGATTCGCAGGCGAGGAGAGCGCCGGCGCTTCGTTCCTGCGCAAGGACGGCACGGTGTGGACCACCGACAAGGACGGTCTGATTCTCGGCCTGCTGGCGGCTGAGATGACTGCGCGCACGAAGCTCGATCCGAGCCAGCTCTTCACTGAGCTGACCGACGAGTTGGGCGTGCCCTATTATGAGCGGATCGATGCGCCGGCGTCGTCCGCGCAGAAGAATTTGCTGAAGGCGCTCACCGGCGAGAAGCTCGGGATGAAAGAGTTGGCGGGTGAGCCGGTGCGTGCGGCGGTGACATCAGCGCCCGGCAACGGTCAGGCGTTCGGCGGCATCAAGGTCTCGACCGACAGCGGCTGGTTCGCCGCGCGGCCGTCCGGCACCGAAGATGTCTACAAGATCTATGCCGAGAGTTTCCGCAGCGAAGCGCATTTACGGCAAATCCAGCAGGACGCGCAGGCAGCGATTTCGAAGGCGTTTGAAGGGTGATGTTGAGCTGGGCCGTCTTGTGGCGCTCATGGTTCGAGACGCCGCTTCGCGGCTCCTCACCATGAGGGAGTGAGTCCTCATCCTGAGGAGCATCGCGAAAGCGATGCGTCTCGAAGGATGAATTGGAGATCAACTAAGCCGCGGGCGATGGAGACGGCGAGGAAGAATTCGGCGCCGCACCCTTGACGATATCGAGGTGAATGCCGCCGCATTTGGTGCATCGCATGGTCCAGTATTCCGATCCGGCCCGCCCCGAAATGATGCTCAGGACTTTCAGGCCGGCATCGCATTCCGGGCAGTTGGATCGCACAGCGGCGGACGGCTTGGCGTCGGATTCACGCATGTGCAGTCTCCCGCATCAGATCGACATTGGCGCAGCGCTGGTTGAGATAGTCGATGCGGGTCTTGGCATCCTCGATCGCCGCGTGGGGATCGGACCAGGCGAAACCGACTTCGAGTTCGGGAAACGATACGCCATCGATGATGACCGGTTTCAGATCCGCGCGCCGGATTTTGGCGTGCCAAAGGCTTCTTCCGGCCTCGAACGTCATAATGAGAAAGCCATCATAGATCATGTCGCAGGTTCCACTGATTCCGGGAACCAGAGAAAACCACACGGCTGCAAAAACGACTGTGAGCTGGTTCACATCTCCGGGGGTATTTTCATTACCGGCTAACTTTACCGGCCGATTTGCCGGGCGCGACCGGGCTCGCGGCGGCGCGGACGACCCAGCGCCGGAACGCGGCGAAGTCGCGCTGTTCGGTGCGAAAATCGCGATAGACCAGATACCAGCGCATGCCCTTCGGCACCGTCAGCGCAAACGGCGCGATCAGCCGGCCGGCGGCGAGATCGTCGTCGATATAGGGCCGGATGCCCATCGCGACGCCGAGACCGTCGGCGGCGGCCTGCTGGGTCTGGCCGTAATATTGAAATTCCGGTCCGCGCGCCGTCACCCTTCCGGCTCCGGCGGCTTTCAGCCATAATGGCCAGTCTTCAGCGGCATGCGCGACGCGCAGCAGGCTCGGCCCCCTGAGATCGCCGGGACGTTTCAATTGCGCGGCCAGCCGTGGCGCGCATACCGGCAACAGATCGGCGGCGAACAAGGGTTCGGCGACCAGATCGGGCCAGGCGCCGTCGCCGAGCTTGATGCCGCAGCTCCAGTCGTCGCCGAACGGCGCCGCCGCACCTCCGGTGGTGATGCGCACCTCGATATCGGGCTGCTCGCGCTGAAAATCCGCCAGCCGCGGGATCAGCCATCGCATCGCGAACGTTGGCCCGACGCCGATGGTCAGCACCCGGACGCTTGAGGGCGCCGTGACCTGCGCGGTCAGACTGGCCAGCGCGTCGAAGATCGGCGTCAACCCGCTCTGATAGGCGCGGCCGGCCGATGTCATCGCCAGCCGGTTCGACTTGCGCTCGAACAGCGCGACGCCGAGGCGCTGTTCCAGCAGATGCACCATCCGGCTGACGGCGGCGGCCGACACGTTGAGCTCCGCGCCGGCGCCGGCAAAGCTTCCGCTTCGCGCCGTGGCCTCGAACGCCCGGATGCCGTTGAGAAACAGGAGCCGCCGCATATACCCTCAGGAAAACTGATGCCAGGCAAAGATAACTCAGTTTGCGAAACTGGTCCAAGCCGGGCCATGACAGCCTTGGCAAGCCAACGCATGAGGGCGCAACCGATGGCCGAGGTCGCAGATCCGCTGGTGCTCGATTTCATCGAATGGATCGCGCGCGAGCCGCGGCTCTATTCCGAGGTGGTCGCGACCTGGCGCACCTCCTGCCCGCGGCTGACGATCTGGGAAGACGCGGCCGATGGCGGTTATGTCGCGCGCGAAACCATCGCGGGTTTCGGGATGGTCGTGATCGTCACGGAACAGGGCGAAAAATGGCTGCGTGCCCATGGCCGCATGAACTGAGCCCGCCGTTCCGGCATGGCTGCCATCACCTTCCCGTTATTAGGGCCGATGCGATTGACTCGTTGAGGCGGCGTGACAAAGTTCATGCATCCGCATCCATTTCGCGATGCATGGATTCTCTCGTCTAGGGAACGCGCCGATGATCGATCTGTATTACTGGACCACGCCGAACGGCCACAAGATCACGATCTTTCTGGAAGAGACCGGGCTGAAGTACAAGATTTTCCCGATCAATATCGGCAAGGGCGATCAGTTCAAGCCGGAGTTCCTTAGCATCGCGCCGAACAACCGCATTCCCGCGCTGCTCGATCACGAGCCCAAAGGCGGCGGCAAGCCGATCTCGATTTTCGAGTCCGGCGCGATGCTGCAATATCTCGCCGAGAAGACCGGCCAATTTCTGCCGTCCGATCTGCACGGCCGCTACGACGCGCTGCAATGGACGTTCTGGCAGATGGGCGGGCTCGGGCCGATGGCCGGCCAGACCCATCACTTCCGCAACTACGCCCAGGACAAGATTCCATACGCGATCGATCGCTATGTGAACGAGACCAACCGGCTTTACGGCGTGCTCAACAAGCGGCTCTCCGACCGCGAATTCATCGCCGGCGATTATTCGATCGCCGATATGGCGAGCTATCCGTGGGTCGTGCCCTACGCCAACCAGGGCCAGAACATCGACGACTTCCCGCATCTCAAGCGCTGGCTCGAGACCATCCGGGAGCGGCCGGCCACGGTGCGCGCCTACGCGCTCGCCAAGGAGGTCAACCCGAATTTCGGCCAGCCCTCGATCCGCACCGAGGAGGAGCGCAAGCTGCTGTTCGGCCAGACCGCGGCGGTGGTGAAGTAGAGCGAGGATAATACAGGTCGTCATACGCGGGCTTGACCCGCGTATCCATCTTCTTGAAGAAGGGTGGGTTGCCGGATCAAGTCCGGCAATGACGATACGAAGTTGAGGCGAGCAGTACTGCCGAAGGCCACATCGATGTCCCTGAAACTCTTCGAACTGGTCGGCGCCGACGCAACGCGTCCGTTCAGCCCGTATTGCTGGCGAACCCGGATGGCGCTGGCGCATAAGGGACTTGGCGCCGAAACCATTCCCTGGTGCTTCACTGAAAAGCAGGCGATCGCTCCGCACAATTCCGAGAAGGTCCCGGTGCTGATCGACGGCGAAACTTCAGTGTCCGATTCCTGGGCGATCGCCAATTATCTCGAGGATCGCTATCCGGACCGGCCGTCGCTGTTCGGCGGCGAGGGCGGTCGCGCGATGGGCCGCATGATCAATTGGTGGGGCGATCTCGTCACGGTAGGCACTCTGGCGGCGTTGATCGTGGCGGATATTCCCGCGCTGCTGAAACCGATGGATGCGACCTATTTCCGTCAAAGCCGCGAGGCGCGATTCGGCAAAACCCTGGAAGAACTTGCCGCCGCGCGCGACACTTCGGTCGAAGGTTTTCGCCGCGCGCTCGATCCGCTGCGGCTGACGCTGCGAAGCCAGCCTTTTCTCGGTGGCGCCAAGCCGAACTATGCGGACTACATCGTGTTCGGCGGATTCCAGTGGGCGCGCGTTGTCAGCCCGTTCAAACTGCTGGCCGAGAACGACGCTGTCTATGCGTGGCGCGAAAAATTGCTCGACGCCTTCGACGGCATGGCGGGGAAATCGCCGGGATTTGATGTGTAGCGCTCGCGCCGCATGTGATCCGGGTCGGCAATCATCAGCAACATAAATAAATAATATATTTTTGCGCGCTTCGTTGTGATGAAGCACGCGAACGCCGCGATGCGGAAAAGGTTTCAACGCGTCAGCGCAATGTATAATCTCGCACGCATGGAGGAATGTGTCGGGTTTGTTTCTCGATACCTTGCGCCTCCGCAATCATCAGCGCCCATGCTGACCGCGAAGACAGGAGAGAGAAGTGTCGCTCGGAAAATCCATGTTCAGGATCGGCATCACGATCGGGCTGTTGCTGACAGGACCTCTCGCCTTTGCCCAGTCCCCCGCTCCGCGGCCGGACGCCATGCTCAACAACGGGCCGCCGATCTGGGACGCCAATCACGACGGCGTCTACACCTGCGAGGAATGGAAAGTCTTTATGGACCGGCTGTTCAAATCGGCCGATCGCAATCATGACGGCAATCTCAACCGGGCCGAGTTCGACGCGGTCAAGAAAGCCGATCCGACTCTGGCGGACGCCGACTTCGGCTATTTCGATGAAAACCAGGACGGCAAGATCTCGCGCGGCGAGTTCGTCGAAAAGCCGAGCGTATTCATTCTGCGGTTCGACAAGAACGGCGATTGCAAGGTGACCCCGGAAGAAATAAGGGCCGCCGCGACACCCGCGACCGATCCGCGGGCACCGACCGAGCGGCCGCGGGACAGGTTTCATTGATGGGGTGGACGTAGGCTGGGCTCCAGTTTTCGTCGCTCCGGCCCCTCCGCGTCATTGCGAGCGAAGCGAAGCAATCCATCGCCCGGCGGGGCAAGTTGGAAGATGGATTGCTTCGTCGCTTCGCTTCTCGCAATGACGGCGGTAGAATCAAACTTGTCCCGCCATCTTTCGCAGGCAGTCGCGGCACAGGCAATCGCCGCCGTCGGCCGGCATCGGCAGGATGAAGGTTTCTTCGGCACACCAGCAGGATACCCCGACGTTGCAGGTGAACGCCGTTCCGCATCCGGAACAGGCGAGGCGGCGCGGGCCGGCGCTTTCCGGCGTGGTGCTTTCCAATCGCGCGTTTTCTAACCGGTTTGTCACGGCGCCAACCGAATCCCGGATCTGTTTTTCATGTCGGAAGTCCCCGGTTCGGTCGCATTCTCTCGCGCTCGCCTGCGAGACGCAAGTTGCGGTACAATCGAATCTGAAGTGGGTCAAAAAAATGCGGCCCCGGTCAGACGCGGCGACTGACGGGGACCGCTGGGGGCGTGTGATCTTGCGACGGGGGGCTGATCAGACGCGATCGAAAGCTAGGCCCGTATTGTTACGTACCAATGACAGGGGGACTTATCCACAGGTGGTTCTGGTGCGTGGCGTGCACGCGCTTATTCCGCGGCGCGCAAATGCCGGGTGAGGCCGCGATCGCCGCCGCCACGCAGCGATTGATAATAGCTGGTATCGGCGGGGTCGTCGGTGTGGCGCACGAGATCGGTCACCGGCGTGTAGCTCAGCATGCGTCCGCCGTCGGGCAGCGCGGTGCAGGCAAAGCGCAGCACCTTGCCATTGGTGAGATTGATATCGATCGGCGTGGAATCGCCGACGCGCATCATCTCGGTTCGCTCCGCAATGAAGGCGCTCAGTTCCTCTTCCGGCATTTCATACGCGCCGTTGTCGCGGCCGTGATACATCAGCGCGATAAACGGCGGCTTGCTGTCGGCCTTGGCGTCGGAGAGCGAAAAATAATCGCGAAAGGCGCGATTGATGAATTCGGCGCGGGTGTCGGTGTTGAGCAGAACGATCCCGATGTCGACCTGATCTAGCGCCGCCGACAGGCGTTCGGCGATGGCGTATTGTCTGCGCTCCAGCGCAAACGCGTCCATCAATCTTTTACGCAGCAGGCCGGTGATCGCGGCGGTGCCGATCGCGGTCACCGCGAGCATCGCCAGTCGAACGAGATCGGATGTGTCGTAGCCGGGCGTGGCGCGGTGATTGAGAAAAAACAGCGCCGAGCAAGCCACCGCGATGGCGGCACTGGCCATGCCCGAGGCCAGGCCGCTGAGCGAGGCCGCGAACGCGACAATGCAAATGAACAACGGCGCAGGGTTGGGAACGGCAGCGAGACGATGATCGGCAAGAATGGCGATCAATGCCGTCATTGCGGTGAGAGCCGGACCGGAGATCGCGCGCCAGTTGAACTGCATGCCTGTTCCCGCTTTTCCACGAGAATAAGTCCTCCGGCGTGACAGTTGGTTGCATAGGCGGTGGGCTTTCCTCCAATGTCCCTAAAGAACGGTTGACTGATTTGGTGCGGCTTTCCGATCTTTTGGATCGAATGATAGTGGTTTCGGATGGAACCCGGTTCCAGGCCCAACTGTTAGCGCTGGAATTTTACGCTCGCTGAAATTTCGAAGGGATATCCATGCCAGCCATTTCGCCGTCGGTCCTGCCGGTCCTGATGCTGTTCGCCTCCAACGTCTTCATGACCTTCGCCTGGTACGGCCATCTGAAGTTCAAGGAGAGCTGGCTGCCGCTGGCAGTGCTGGTGAGCTGGGGTATCGCGTTCTTCGAATATTGGCTGGCGGTGCCCGCCAATCGCTGGGGCAGCGCGGTGTACAGCGCGGCCCAGCTCAAGACCATGCAGGAGGTGATCACGCTGATCGTGTTCGCCGGCTTTTCGGTGCTGTACCTGAAGGAGCCGCTGGGATGGAATCACGCGCTGGGATTTGGATTGATCGCTGCCGGGGCGTTTTTCATTTTCCACAAATGGTCGTGAGGCCTCCTCGTCATTGCGAGCCAACGGGTCGCGCGAAGGCGCGCCCGATGACAGGCTCCGCGAAGCAATCCATCGCACAGCGTGATGAAAGAATGGATTGCTTCGTCGCTAACGCTCCTCGCAATGACGGCCGAGGGATGCATTACCTCTCCGGCGATGTCAGCGTCGTTCCCGCCGGCGTGTGGGCGAGCGCGTTCTCGCCGCGCGTTCCCGTCGCGATCAGGAACGACGCCGCCAGCAGGATCGCCACGGTCAGGGCCGCGGTGACAATGACAACAGGTGACTTCATCATGATCCGATCGGGAATCTGATCGTCGCGGCGTGCCGCGCAAAATGGCGATGGGCCCGGGATTTACGCCGGTATAGGCATCGCCATGCTGACCTTGATCGACAGCACGGTGAGGGCCACGATCAGGCACAGGGATAGCGAGCCGATCGCGAGCGAAGCAGCGACGGCATCGATCAGTCGGGACGAGGCAACTGGCGCGGTGCGGCCGTTAAAGCCCACTGCGCCCGGCGACCGTGTCATGGCCGGAAATCCTTCAATGCGCGGGCGAATCACCCACAGCGCACCGAGATATCGCCGGGATCGCCGGCAATATTGCGGCGGTCAGACGCTCGAAAATGGCCAAATGACGGCGGTTTATAAGGTTATGCCCGCTATTTCGGCAGTTCAGTGCGGTTTCGCGAGAATCGGAACTGGCAGCTAAACCTCGGCGGCGATGCCGGCCGATTCGTCGACCGCGGTGCCAGGGCGCCAGTCCATCGCGACGAAGCCGGGGGTCTGTTCGACCCGCCGCAGCCAGGCGCGGATCGCCGGGAAGGTCGCGAGATCATAGTCGCAGCGGTCGGCGACATGGGTGTAGCCGTAGAGCGCGATGTCGGCGACCGTAAGCTGGCCCGCGGCGAAATATTCGTGGGTCTTGAGGTGATTTTCCATCACCTGCAACGCGGCATAGCCGCGCTCCATCCAGTCTTCCAGCGCGTGGGTTTGCAGGTCGCGTCCACCCCTGACCAGCGACAGCCAGAAATAGGCGGCGCCGATATTCGGTTCCAGCGCATGCTGTTCGAAGAACATCCATTGCAGTGCTTCGGCACGTTCGATCCGCGTGTCGGGTGCAAGCGGGGTGCCGCCGGCGACATACCAGAGAATGGCGTTGGATTCGGCGAGGTAGCGTCCCTCGGCAACTTCGAGCAGCGGGACCTGGCCGCTGGGATTCATCGCGAGAAAATCCGGCGTGCGGCTTTCGCCATGCAGAATGTCGATCTCGATTGCGTGGTAGGGCGCGTTCAGAAACGCCAGCGCAAGGCGGACCTTGTAGCTGTTGCCGGAGCGCTGCATTGAATAGAGCTTGTACATTCCAGATTTCATTTCGAGAGATGAGATGCGACGTATGCGCGCACACGAGGCGCCTTGTCACGCTGCAACGCGGCTAAACAATGATGCCGATGCAGCGCGGTCGCAAGGTCTCGAACATGGAAAAGGTCGAAAACCTTTGCCGCACTGCAAACGCGCAGAAAATCATGCCAACACGGCCCGACAAATCAGATCACGCTTGCGCGATTCCGTGGCGATCGCCCACCACGTTGACGTGTTCGCGATCGGACATCGCGCGCCGCAAGGTGACAACATACAGCGCCAGCAACACCAACAAGCCGAGGGGAATGCCGGTGATGCCGGCAATGCCGCGCGACAGCAACGGCACGATCCAGGCCGCGGCCAACACGCTGATTTCGAAGTCGCGAAAACCGTGGCCGATGCCGTGGCGGACAAAAAATGCAATCGCGACCGCGAGCACCACGAGGTCGTAGTCGAGAACGTGCGGCGAAGCCAATAGCGTCGCGACGGCGAGGAGTGCCGATTTGAGGTCGCGGTTGCAAGCCGACGACCATATCCACGCGGTGCCGCACACCACCGCGATTGATACGATGCCCTGGATCGCATAGGCGAACGGGATGCCGCCGCCCCACATCCGCACCGCCGCAAACACGCTCTGGAGTTTTTCGAATCCGACGTCACCCTGCTCTAGCAGCAGTTTGCGCGACGTCTCGGTAGACGCGGCGAACGCAAGCCACAGATCAAAGCCGAAGATCAGGCTTGTGACGGCTACCAGCGCTACCACGGTGATCCCTGCGGCAAAGATGGCGCGCCATTGGCCGGCGGCGAGCAAGGCTATCGGGATGACCAGCGCAAATTGCGGCTTGTAGGCGAGAAGACCGAACAGCACGCCGGCGAGGATTTGACGGGAGGGCAGCGCCAGCAATGCCGCGCCAAATAGTCCGGCGGTGAGAAAGCCGTTCTGACCATGGCCGAGGTTGATCAAGACCGCGGGAAAGCCGGCGGCGACCAAAAGCCATGTCGAGCCGATCGCTGCTCGGCGTTTGCCGATACCGCCGACGATGAGGCCGATCACGGCGAGGTAGAACGCAAAGCTGCCAAATTGCCAGACCGCCAGCGCCACCGGATACGGCATCGAGGCGAGCGGCACCGCCAGCAACAGGAAGATCGGCGGATACAGCCAGCCATAATAGGGTGTGGCCTGACCGAATATCTGCTGCTCGCGGGCATAATGGGCGGCCATGTTGTAGACATCGCCGGCCCGGCCATCGAGAACGAGCGAACCGGCGGCGTAGAAGCTCGAGAAATCGGTCCCGATCGGCTTGCCGTTACGATCGATCAGGCCGTCCGACAGCAGGGTCCAGCCCACCAGCGCGATCACGCTGATGCCGAGCAGGATCAGGCTGTAGCCGCGGATCCGCGCAGCGGTTAGCCATGCGCCGGACCGCAAGGCGTTCCACCACGGACTTTGCCGGAAATAAGCCATTTCGCCGCAGAATTTTATGAATATTGCGCCGACCCTAAATCGCGGCCTTTAACGTTCTCTAAAGTTTGCGTTATGGGATCAAGCTTCTTGCGATGGGGGGCCACGGGCTTTAGGGTGCGCCGATCCCAAAAAGAGAGTCGTGGATCGGTGTGGATGCACCAGCCGTGTTCACGACGTTTGCAAGGAGATGATGATGCCGTTCCTGTCCGCTGCGCTCGACCGTGTGAAGCCGTCCGCGACCATCGCGGTAACGGATAAAGCACGTGAGCTCAAAGCGGCGGGGCGCAACGTCATCGGCCTTGGCGCCGGCGAGCCGGATTTCGACACGCCCGCCAACATCAAGCTCGCGGCGATTCATGCGATCGAGGCCGGCAAAACCAAATATACGGCGGTCGACGGCATTCCCGAACTGAAGGCGGCGATCATCGCCAAGTTTGCGCGCGAGAACGGCCTGACCTACAAGCCGAACCAGATCATCGTCGGAACCGGCGGCAAGCAGGTGCTCTACAACGCCCTGATGGCCACCATCAATCCGGGCGACGAGGTGATCATTCCGGCACCCTATTGGGTCAGCTATCCGGAAATGGTCGCGCTTGCGGGCGGCGAACCGGTGCCTGTCGTGTGCACCGCGGAGCACGGTTTCAAGCTGCAGCCCGAGGCGCTGGAAAAAGCGATCACGCCGAAGACCAAGTGGATCATCCTGTGCTCGCCGTCGAACCCGACCGGCGCCGCCTACACGCGCGCCGAATTGAAGGCGATCACCGACGTGCTGGTGAAGTATCCCAATCTCTGGGTCATGACCGACGATATGTACGAGCATCTGGTCTATGACGATTTCGTCTTCACCACGCCGGCGCAGATCGAACCCAAACTGTATGACCGCACGCTGACCGTGAACGGCGTGTCGAAGGCCTATTGCATGACCGGCTGGCGCATCGGTTATGCCGGCGGTCCTGCGGCCTTGATCAAGGCGATGGCGACGATCCAGTCGCAGTCGACCTCGAATCCGTCGTCGATCGCGCAATGGGCGGCGGTTGAAGCCCTCAACGGTCCGCAGGATTTCATTCCGGTCAACAACGCTGTCTTCAAGGAGCGCCGCGATCTCGTGGTGTCGATGCTCAATCAGGCCAAGGGCATCGATTGTCCGCGGCCGCAGGGCGCGTTTTATGTCTACCCGTCCTGCGCCGGCACCATCGGCAAGACGTCGCCGTCAGGCAAGGTGATCGCCAATGACGAAGACTTCGTCACGGAGCTGCTGGAAACCGAAGGCGTCGCAGTGGTGCAGGGTTCGGCGTTCGGACTTGGTCCGGCATTTCGCATCTCCTATGCGACCAAGACCTCCGATCTCGAGGATGCCTGCAAACGCATTCAGCGGTTCTGCGGCAATTTGAGATAGTCAAATCACATCCCGCTTTGAGTTCTTGATGTTTTGACGGCGATAGTTTGGAAGCGCCTTGTTTTGGACACGGCGCTTCCTTCCTGTCCCGCCCGCAAACTCAGTTCCACTTTCAGTTCCTCTTGCGGAGATCGAAACTCATGAAATTTACGACCCTTGGCGTCGCTGTCCTTGGCATCGCCGTCGCCTCGCTGGTTGCGTCGGTTGCGACCGCCAATGCGCTCCCGCCGGTACGCGCCGGTATCCTGCAATGCGAGGGCGGTCAGAATATCGGCTTCGTCGTCGGCTCGGTGACCAGTCTCGAATGCGTCTTCCAGAGCGAGGGCCGCCGTCCCGAGCCCTACATCGCCACGGTGCACCGCTACGGCGTCGATCTCGGCTTTACCGACCAGACCAAATTTTCCTGGGCGGTGAGCGCGCCGAGCGGCCAGATTCAACGTGGCGAACTCGCGGGCAATTACGGCGGCGTCGGCGCCAACGCGTCGGTTGGCGTTGGTTTCGGCGGCAACTTCCTTGTCGGCGGTGCGCAGAATTCCTACGGGCTGCAGCCGCTCAGCGTGCAGGGCCAGACCGGTTTGAACGTCGCGGCCGGTATCGCGGATATCGAATTGGTGCCGGTCCGGATCGGGCACCGGCATTATCGGCATCACCGTCACGGTTGAAACCGAAAACGGCTGAAACCAATAACTTTAATGAAAGAGGCCCGCGCCAGCGGGCCTTTTTTATAGGGTTGTTCATGTTGGATGGTTTCTGACAGGTTTGCTGTGCGGCAAATCTGGCGTGCCCATAGATGTTGTGTCATAGACAGGCCCGGCGTCCGGGGCAGGGCGCTCTATAATTCTCTGCTCGCATCACACTCTTCAGCCGGAGATTTTTTCATGCGCCGCTCATTCCTCCTCGCCGGGGCCGTTCTCACCACGTTCGTTGCATCGCTCAGTGGCGCCAATGCACAACAGCCGATGCAGCGCGTCCAGGTCGGCATTCTCGAATGCCGCGGCGGTGCGAGCATCGGCTTTATCGTCGGTTCCGTCACCAATCTTGGCTGCGTGCTGCGTGTTGCGGGCGTGCCGGACGATCGCTACGTCGCGACCATCCGCAAGGTCGGCGTCGATCTTGGCATCACCGAAGAATCCGCTCTGGCCTGGGGCGTCTATGCGCCGGTCGCCCGGCTCGGGCCTGGCGATCTCTCCGGCAATTATGCCGGCGCGCAGGGCAGCGCCGCGGTTGGCGTCGGGGTCGGCGGCAACGTGCTGGTCGGCGGTTCGAACAATTCGATCGCGTTGCAGCCGCTCAGCGTGCAGGGCCAGGTCGGTCTCAGTGTCGCAGCCGGGCTCGAAAGCCTGGAACTTCGTCCGGGACGTTAAGGGTCGAGCACGTCGCTCTCGCCGTCATTGCGTTGGCTCGCAATGACGGTGCCTTGTTCCGCCTTCTATCGCTCGCATTGACCACCTTGCACTGCAGCGACACTTTCCGATTGCCAAATTCTCGTTGCGGGGGGAGCATCCCTCCGCCGACCCAATCAAGGGCCGAGCTCCAACTGAGGAGGCGGCAATGGGACATGACGTCAGAAGTCCCCCAGGTCCTAAAGAATCGGGCTCACGGTGCATTGCACTGGTGGGCCCTTTCCAAAGCGGCAAGACCACACTTCTCGAAGCAATATTGGCGCGCACTGGCGCCATCCCGCGCGCCGGCAGCGTCGATGCCGGAACCTCGGTCGGCGATGCCAGCCCCGAGGCCCGCCGCCACAAAATGGGCGTCGGACTGACCGCCGCCACGGCGAACTTCATGGGCGACAGCTACACCTTCATCGATTGTCCGGGCTCGGTGGAATTCGCGCACGACATGCGCGCCGCGCTGCCCGCGGTCGATGCCGCGGTGGTGGTGTGCGAAGCCGACGAACGCAAGCTGCCGCAGCTTCAGATCATCCTGCGCGAGCTCGAGGATCTCGGGATTCCGCGCTTTCTGTTTCTCAACAAGATCGACCGCGCCAACAAGCGCATCCGCGAGACGCTCGCGACCTTGCAGCCGGCGTCGCGGATTCCGCTGGTGCTGCGCCAGATTCCGATCTGGAACGGCGATCTGATCGCGGGCTTCGTCGATCTGGCGCTGGAGCGCGCCTTTGTCTATCGCGAACACAAGGCCTCCGAAGTGGTGGCATTGGCCGGCGGCGATCTCGACCGCGAGAAGGAAGCCCGTTTCTCGATGCTGGAAAAACTCGCCGATCACGATGACGCGCTGATGGAGCAATTGCTCGAGGACGTTCCGCCGCCACGCGATGCGGTGTTCGACGATCTCGCCCGCGAATTGCGCGAAGGGCTGATCTGTCCGGTGCTGTTGGGTTCGGCGATGCGCGAGAACGGCGTGTTGCGGCTGATGAAGGCGCTGCGGCATGAAGCGCCCGGCGTTGCCGAGACCGCAAAGCGTCTTGGCGCGTCTTCGCACAAGGATGCGCTGGGTTACGTGTTCAAGACCGTGCATCTGCAGCACGGCGGCAAGCTGTCGCTGACGCGGTTGCTCGCCGGTCATCTCGACGACGGTGCGACATTGCAATCATCCTCCGGCGAAAGCGGCCGGGTGTCGGGGATAACGGCGATTAATTGCGCGCATGATACCAAGCGCGCCGCGGCCGAGGCCGGCGACACCGTCGCACTCGGCAAGCTCGATACCGTCAAGACCGGCGACACGCTGTCGGGCGGCAAGACTGCGCCATCGGCGCTGGTGCGCGTCGAACCGTTGCCGCCGGTGCTGGCGCTGGCGCTTTCGGCAAGCGATCGCAAGGACGACGTCAAACTCGGCCAGGCCTTGCTGCGCCTGAATGAGGAAGATCCTTCGCTGACCATGATCCACAATCCGCAAACCCACGACATCGTGTTGTGGGGGCAGGGTGAGATGCACCTGCGGGTCGCGCTGGAGCGGCTGCGCGAGCGCTTCGGCGTCAACGTCCAGTCGCATCCGCCGACGATCGGCTATCAGGAGACCATCCGCAAACCGATCACCCAGCGCGGTCGCCACAAGAAACAATCCGGCGGCCACGGTCAGTTCGGCGATGTGGTGCTGGAGATCAAGCCGATGACGCGCGGCGGCGGCTTTGAGTTTCACGAAAAGGTCGTCGGTGGTGCGGTGCCGCGCAATTATATCGGCGCGGTGGAGGAGGGCGTGGTGGATGGATTGCTGCGCGGGCCGCTCGGCTTTCCCGTCATCGATGTGCAGGTGACGCTGACCGACGGCTCCTATCACAGCGTGGATTCCTCCGACCTCGCGTTCCGGACTGCGGCGCGGATCGGCGTCTCCGAAGCGCTGCCGCAATGCCAGCCGGTGCTGCTGGAGCCGATCCATGTGGTGGAGATCGTCTGTCCCACCGAGGCCACCGCGAAGATCAACGCGATCCTGTCGGGACGGCGCGGGCAGATTCTCGGCTTCGACACCCGCGAGGGCTGGCCGGGATGGGACCGCGTCCGCGCCATGATGCCGGAAGCCGAGATCGGTGAACTGATCGTTGAATTGCGATCGGCAACGGCGGGCGCCGGCAGCTTCACCCGGCAGTTCGACCGCATGGCCGAAGTCTCAGGCCGCGCCGCCGACCAGATCATCGCCGCGCATCGTGTTGCGGCGTGAGGTGAAGCTTGTGTGTTCAGATCGGTGCGAGCCGATCTGGACATGCTGTGATTGTGTTCGGGTTTAACTCAACTCCGACATGCTCCCGCCATGGATCGTTCCTACCCAGTCGATGACACGTCGAACGGGTAGGACAAAGCACGATGGCTGCGCGGCTCTGGTTGAATGTCTTTGTATGGTTTGTCGCGTCGATGTCACACGGCGCGCTTGCGCAGGACAAGCCGCCTGAGCTGACGCCAGCGGGTAAGGCCATCCTTGAGGGCCAGATCGCAGCCGACCGTGCGCCGAATAATTTTCCCGGGTTGATCAAACCCGTGTTTCCGTTGGCGATGTGCGCATTTCCGGGTGGTCTGTGTGGTGCGGTTAATCGCGACAGCTCGGTTGCGGTGTTTCCGCGCTATGATTGGGTCGGCACATTCTCGGACAACCGGGCCGCGGTCCGCCTCAATGGTCTTTATGGTTTCGTCGACGATACGGGACGCGAAATCGTCAAGCCGCAATATCGCATCGTGGACGACTACAAGCTTGGCTTCGCGCAGGTCGATGTCGATGGAAAATCCGGCTTGATCGATCGCGATGGCAAGATGGTTATTGAGCCGAAATACGGGTTCATCGAGGCCATAAGTCCCGATCGTTTTCGCGTGTCGGAAACCCGGCAACTGGGTGGAACGACGGGTGGTGAGGATTTTTCCGGTAATCGGTCTGGAACCACCGCGTCGGGCGGCTTCTACGTTTCTATACCTCTCTTTTCCGAATATGTCCCAAGGGGCATCATTGATATCTCTGGAAGATGGATCGAGCCGTTTGGTACGTCGCCGCCTCGCATGTTCGACAAAGATGATCCATCGATCCGTTGGGTGCAAAAGGACAAGCTATGGGGGCTGGCGCGCATCGACGGGAGTTGGCTCATCGAGCCGAAGTTCGCAGACGTGAGTCCTCTGAGTGACGGCTTGGCGCTTGTAAAGCTTGACGGCAAATTTGGTTTTATCGACAGGAACGGGAAGCTCGTTATTGGTGCGGTTTTCGACAAGGCATGGATATTCAGTCCAGGTATTGGCCGCACTTCGGCCGAGCGAGACGGTGTCTTCGGTGTGATCGACAAAACCGGCTCTTGGATTTTCCAAACAAATTACCAGCAGATAAATTTAGCGGTTTCGTTCCGCGAGAAGGACTACCCGGTGTTCGGCTGGGCTTTCAACAAGGCGGACCGATGGGGACTGATGGACCTCGATGGCCGCGTGGTGCTCGACGCCGACTTCGATCAATCCATCCGGCGTTGCGCCGACGGTCGGTTGGAAGCGGTCAAGAACAAGGAATGGTTGTTATTCAAAGAGGACGGAAGCCCGCTATTGCCGCGGGAGGGGCGGCTGATCGATGCGACATGCGGCAGCGCCCCGCCATATACCGTGAAAATCGGTGACAAGCTCGGCTTGGTCGATGCGAGATTCGATCCTCTGACGCCTGTGCATTTTGATGCGATTACCTGGGCCGGGCCGAACGCAAAGAACGTTAAAATCGATGGCAAATGGGGGCGTATCGGGCTTGACGGCCGCAGGCTAATCGAACCCAAATTCGATTTCCTCTCAAACCATTTTGATATCTTCGTTGCTTCGCTCGACGGTAAACGCGGCTTCATGCGGTCGGACGGCTCATGGCTGATTGAGCCGAAATTCGATGCCGCCGCGCGCCGCCGAACCGACGATACCGCATTCGTTACGCTCGCGGGCGCAACCGGTGTACTGCGGCTGTCGGATCAGTCCTGGGTCGTTGCGCCGCGTTCCGGTGTTATGTGCGACATCAACCAGGCGATTATGTCGCAAGCGGATGGCAAACGCGTGATCATGTCGAGGACCGGGGAGACATGGATCGACGTCGGCGCCGAGCGGGTTGGTATCGCCCTTGATTTTGGTCTCCTGACTTTTCTAAAGAATGGCAAATGGGGTCTGGTCGACACCGCCGGGCAGGTGATGGTCGAGCCGCAGTTCGACGAACCGGTCTATTTCGTTCCAAAGCTCCGCGGCGTGGCCTGGGCCAAACGCGACGGTAACTGGTGTGCGATTGACCGACACGGCCATCCCGTGGCCGGTATCCCCTGCACGGGTGCCGATCCCGTGGCATCCATGGGCGGCCGGTTCGAGTGCAAGGTCGAGCCTTGAGATCGGTCGCCCACTTCCCAATCCCGCCGCTTTCATGAACACTGTCGCCCGTCACGGCGATGGGGCCTATGATTCTTGCTTCGAGACGCAACCTTGCGCTGGCTTGTGCGCTGAGTGCGCTGGCCGGCTATGTCGACGGCATCGGCTACCTGCATCTCGGCGGGCTGTTCGTCTCCTTCATGAGCGGCAATTCGACGAGACTGGGTGTCAGCCTCGCCGAGCGGGGCTGGTCGAATGCGGCCGAGGCATTGGGCCTGATCGCGTTGTTTGTGGCCGGCGCGGCCTGCGGCAGCCTGATCGTGCTTGGCCGCGGCGCCAATCGGCAGCCCTGGGTGCTGCTGGTGGAGGCGGCGCTGCTCGCGGCGGCCGCGCTTTGCTATGCATCGGGTTTCTCGAATGTCGCGATCGCCGCGATCGTGCTGGCGATGGGCCTCGAGAACGCGGTGTTCCAGATCGATGGCGGCGCCGGCCTCGGCCTCACTTATGTCACCGGCGCGCTGGTGAAAGTCGGCCAATTGCTGGCGGCGGCGCTGACCGGTGGCGCACGCTGGGGGTGGCTGCCCAATCTTCTGCTGTGGGCCGCGCTGGTGGCGGGTTCGGTGTGCGGCGCGATGGCCTATCACTGGCTCAATCTCGCCGCGGTCTGGTTTGCCGCAGCCTTCGCGCTGGCGCTGAGCGGGATCGTTGCCGCGAGCATTCACCTGTAGAGCGTTTCAGACGAACAAGCTGTTACACCCGAATGCCGCTTGCGAGGATTGCGTCCGCCAGTTCGGCGGCGGGCCCGCTTAAGGTTTTGCCGGTGCCGAGCAGAACGAACTCGACGGTGCCGAGATCTGGCAGTCCGTGACCGCCCGGAATCTCGGCAAGGCCCGTCGGGATCAGGTCCGCGGCGAAAATCGTGACGCCTAATCCGGCGAGCGCCGCGGCTCGCAGCCCGCTCAAACTGCCGCTCGCGCACACGATGCGCCAGGGACGGCCGCACCGCTCAAGTGCTGCGAGAACGATTTCGCGGGTTATGCTGGGCGGTGAATAGAGGATCAGCGGTACCGGCATGGATGGATCGAGGCGCGGAAGGTCACCGGACACCCAGGCCAACCGATCGCGCCAGACAACGCGTCCGCGATCCTCTCCCGGACGACGTTTGCCGCAGACGAGGTCGAGCTCTCCGCGCCCTAGTTTCTCGTTGAGTTCTCCGCTCAGGCCAACCGTGAGCTCGAATTCGACCAGTGGATGCGTGCGAACAAACTCCCGCAACACTTCCGGCAGAAGCGACGTCACGAAATCCTCCGATGCGCCGAACCGCAGCCGGCCGCGCAGCTCGGAGCCCGCGAAATAGCGTGCCGCCCGTTCGTTCGCTGCCAGGATACCCCGGGCGAACTCGATCATGGCTTCCCCGTCAGCCGTCATTGTTACCGAATGGGTATCGCGGACGAAGAGCCGGCGTCCCGTCTCGTCCTCAAGCTTGCGGATGTGCTGGCTGACCGTCGACTGACGCAAGCCGAGGCGCTCGGCGGCCCGGGTGAAACTCCGGGTCTGGGCGATCGCCAGGAAGGTCTGAAGCAGGACGGGATCCAGCATGGCCCTATTATCACGATGGACGATTACAGTAATAGATGTATGCGGTATTTACAATGACCGGCATGCGCCGATATTCGTGGGGACGATCACCTCCCAACGAGGCTTGAAATGATTTTGGTCCGCGCCGTCTGGTCACGCATCGACAAGTTCCTCGCGGCGATCTTGCTGACGGTTGCTTTCGCCGCCGTACTGCCGGCTCGCGGCCATGCGGCTGAGGCCGTCGGCTGGCTGACGGATGCCGCCATCGTGCTGTTATTTTTCCTGCACGGGGCGAAGCTTTCGCCGCAAGACTCGCTGCTTGGCGCGCGGCACTGGCGGCTGCACGCGACGGTGTTCCTGAGCACGTTCGCGCTGTTTCCGTTGCTCGGAATTTCCGCGCACTTCCTGGCCCCGGATTTCCTCCCCGGGCCGTTATGGGCCGGGGTGATTTTGCTCACCGCGCTGCCCTCGACGGTGCAGGCCTCGGTCGTTTTCACGTCCGTGGCAGGCGGCAACGTGCCGGCCGCGATGTTCAGCGCGACCGCCTCTAGCCTGCTCGGCGTGTTCCTGACGCCCCTGATCGCCGGCTTCCTGCTCAGCCGCCACGGCCTCGACATTTCCGCGCACTCTATTGTTGCTATCCTGGTGCAGTTGCTGCTGCCTTTTGTCGCCGGTCAGTTGTTGCGACCGTGGATCGGCGCCTATCTCACGCGCCATCCGCGCGCGATCAAGAGCGTGGATTACGGATCGATCCTGCTCATCGTCTACATGGCTTTCAGCCGGGGCGTCGTGGACGGTATCTGGCATCAGATCGATGCCGGAGATCTGTTCAGGGTCGCGCTCCTCGATGTCGCGCTGCTCGCGGCCGTCATGACCATCCTGATTTTTGCGAGCAGGCAGCTCGGATTTTCGCGTGCCGATGAAATCACCATCGTTTTCTGCGGATCGAAGAAAAGCCTCGTCAACGGCATCCCGATCGCAACGTTGCTGTTTACCGGGCATGTGGGGCTCGTGGTCATCCCGTTGATGCTGTTCCACCAGATCCAGCTCATGGTCTGCGCGTCGCTCGCGCGGTACTACGCAGCGCGCCGGATCGCGGCGAGTGAGCCGCATGCAGGTCTTTCTGTAACGCCGGTCTGAGCGTTGCGGAATCCGCCGGATGTGAAGCCTTTTCGGTTTCATTCCATCGAAACAAGAGCCCCGAGCATTGACAGTGAACGCGGTCTGTCGGATTTGAGCAGGACGGCGCCCTGCTGACCCGGCGCCGCGACGGGATCGGCGATGACAACCACCACCAAACCGCGCGCCGCCTGCCTGATCGGATGGCCGGCCGCGCATTCGCGTTCGCCGCTGATCCATCATTACTGGCTGCGGACGCTCGAGATCGAGGGCGGTTACAATATCGAGGCGGTGCCGCCCGAGGGCTTTGCCGAATTCGTGCTGCATCTATCGACGCACGGTTTCGTCGGCGCCAATGTCACTCTTCCGCACAAGGAACGCGCGCTGGCGCTGTCGGTGCCCGATGCGCGCGCCCGCGCCGTCGGTGCCGCCAATACGCTGTGGTACGAGGGCGATGAACTGCGCTCGACCAACACCGACATCGAAGGCTTCATCAATAATCTCGACGTCTGCGCGCCGGGGTGGGACGCCATCGAAGACGCGCTGGTGTTAGGGGCCGGCGGATCGTCGCGCGCGGTGGTGTTCGGACTGGTCGAACGCGGCGTCAAGCGCGTGCATCTGGCGAACCGGACTATCGATCGCGCGCGGGCGCTGGCCGATCAGTTCGGCGCCAATGTTCATCCCGTCGCGTGGGATGCGATCGACGATGTGTTGCCGCGCGCCGGACTATTGGTCAACACGACGTCGCTCGGCATGCGCGGCCAGCCCGCGCTGGAGATTGATATCGCCCGGCTGCCATCGCAGGCAATCGTCGCCGACCTGGTTTATGTCCCGCTGGAAACATCGCTGCTGGCAGCGGCGCGCGAGCGCGGGCTGAGGACCGCTGACGGGCTCGGCATGTTGCTGCACCAGGCTGTGCGCGGGTTTGAATTGTGGTTCGGGCTGCGTCCCGAGGTAACTCCGGCGCTTCGCGCGCTGGTCGAGGCCGATCTCACAAAGGATTGAACGCGGAGATCGTGGGAGGTCCCCGCATCCCTGCTAGGGATGGTGACCGGAGGACGCGTCATGAAATCCTATCGTTTTGCCAAATCCTATCGTTTTGCGTTGCCGCTGGCCGCGCTCACGCTGATGTCGGCGATGCCCCTTGCGATCGCCCAGCAGCCGCCGACGCCGTCCCGGGTTCGCGGCACCGTTGAGGCCGTCGACGGCGATGTGCTGTCGGTCAAGTCGCGTAGCGGCGAGGACGTCAAGTTGCGGATGTCCGACGATATGATGGTGGTGGGGATCATCAAGATCTCACTGGCCGATATCAAGCTCGGCTCGTTCATCGGCGCTACTACGGTGCCCGGACCGGACGGCAGTCAGAATGCAGTTGAAGTGCACGTCTTTCCGGAAAACATGCGCGGCACCGGCGAGGGAACGCGGCCCTACGATCTGCGGCCCAACAGCACCATGACCAACGCCACGGTGGCCCAGACTGTCGCAGGAAATGACGGTCAGAACCTGACCATCAAATACAAGGACGGCGAGAAGAAAATCGTGGTCTCGCCCGACACGCCTGTTGTGACTTATGTTCCCGCCGACAAAACCGAATTGAAGCCTGGCGCCAAGGTGATCGCCTTTGTGAAGAAGCTGCCGGACGGGATGTTCGAAACCAACCGCATCAGCGTCGGCAAGGATGGGCTGACGCCGCCGATGTAACAATCTCCTCCTGCGTTTCGTAACGAGCAGGAGAGCCACCCACGGGCGTCAGCCCTGGATTGGCCGCTCAACCAAAACCATTGAGGAAGAAATCATGCCGAAACTATCTTCGTTCGTGCCGCGTGTGCTTGCTTCGCTCGCGCTTGTGACTGTGTTGAGCTCGGCCGCGTGGGCCCAGCAGCCTCCGACGGTCCGCATTCGCGGCACCATCGAGAGCGTCGATGGCGCGGTGCTGACGGTCAAGTCGCGCGAAGGCACGGACATGAAGGTTCGCGTCACCAGCGACGTGACGGTGATCGGCGTCGCCAAGTCCGCGATGGCCGACATCAAGCCGGGATCGTATATCGGCGTGTCGGCAATGCCGGAACCCGACGGCACCCAGAAGGCGCTTGCCGTCCATATTTTCCCCGAAGCCCAGCGCGGCGCGGCCGAAGGTTTCCGGCCTTGGGATCTTCGCGCCGGCAGCACCATGACCAATGCAACTGTCGCGCAGACCGTCGAGGGTACCGACGGGCAGAACATTCTGGTTCGTTACAAGGACGGCGAAAAGAAAGTCGTGGTGCCGCCGGAAACCCCGATCGTCGCGTTCGTGTCGGGTGACAAGTCCGAATTGAAGGCGGGCGCCAAGATCATCATCTTCGGCGCGGTGAAAAAGGAAGATGGCGTGCTGGAAGCCAACCGCGTCGGCGTCGGCCGCGACGGCATTGCACCGCCGATGTGATGTTGTTTCCCCTCTTCCCTTGTGGGAGAGGGTGGCCATAGGCGGCCTTCAGTCGCCGTTCTTGGTAAAACGCCGATGCAAAGCATCGGCTACGGCGAAGCAGCGCGGACGGGTGAGGGGTTCTTTCCGCGGATGCAGACCCCTCATCCGCCTTCGCTCCGCTACGGCACCTTTTCCCACAAGGGGAGAAGGAAGTAAGGAAGTCCCGGCGAATTCAAACCGCGATCACGTGGTCGTCGATCTCGGCGATGGTGTTGACGCCGCACAGTCCCATCGTCGTGCTGAGTTCCTTGGCGATCAGTTCGATCGCCTTGCTGACGCCGGGGCCGCCATACGCGCCGAGGCCGTGAATATAGGCCCGTCCGATCATGCAGGATTTGGCGCCGAGCGCGAGCGCGCGCATCACGTCCTGACCGGAGCGGATGCCGCCGTCGAACAACACTTCCATCTTGGAGCCGACGGCATCGACAATCTCCGGCAGCACTTCGACCGATGATGGCGCGCCGTCGAGCTGGCGGCCGCCATGGTTGGAAACCACCAGCGCCTGCGCGCCGGTCTTCACCGCTTCCTCGGCGTCCTCGACATCGAGAATCCCCTTGAGGATCAGCTTGCCCGGCCAGATGCTGCGGATCCACTCGACATCCTTCCAGTTCAGCGTGGTGTCGAACTGCGTGGCGATCCAGGTTCCGAGCGCGGTGATGTCGTCGGTGCCCTTGAGATGGCCGACCAGGTTGCCGAAGGTGCGGCGCTTGCCGCGCAGCACGCCGGACACCCAGGCCGGCTTGGTGGCGAAATCGACAAACTTCGACAGCGTCCATTCCGGCGGCACCGTCATGCCGTTCTTGATATCGGCATGGCGCTGCCCGATCACCTGCAGATCGACGGTCAATACCAGCGCGCTGCATTTGGCGGCGATCGCGCGCTCGATCAGCGCCTTGATGAAGCCGCGATCCTTCATGACGTAGAGCTGGAACCAGAACGGCTTGTCGACATTGGCGGCGACATCCTCGATCGAACAGATCGACATCGTGCTCAGCGTATAGGGAATGCCCGCGGCCTGCGCGGCGCGGCAGGCGTGAATTTCACCGTCCCCGAATTGCATTCCGGTCAGGCCGACCGGCGCCAGGATCAGCGGCAGCGCGGCGGGTTCGCCGAGGATGGTGGTCGACAGATCGCGCTTCGATACATCGACCAGGATGCGCTGGCGGAACTTGATCGCCTGCAGATCGTCGACATTGGCGCGCAGCGTGTCCTCGGAATAGGAACCGCGGTCGCAGTAGTCGAAAAATGCCTTGGGCACCTTTCGCATATGGCGCTGGCGCAGATCTTCGATGCAAGTGATGTGTTTCATTGACGTTCCAAACCCTGTTGCCTTCTTGTATTCACGGTGTTGGCTGTTCATCTAGCATGCTTGAGCCTGCTGCAAAATCGCTTCACGCCAGCAGGCCGCCAACCCGAAAGGATGTTGCCATGACCGGACCGCGATCCAAGGCCCAGGATTCTAAAGAGGCCAAAGACGCCGACAAGCGCCGGCTCGACGAGGCCCTGGAGGAGGGGCTGGAGGAAACCTTTCCCGGTTCGGACCCGGTGAACGTCACCCAGCCGGCGCCCTCGAAAGCCGATCATTACGTCAAGCGCCGGGATTGATGGGCGCTTCCAGGAGAGGCCTTTCGCGGAATAATTCCTATGATAACAATTGGTTAGGTGCTGATCCAGGGGCCGGCCGATGGAAATGATTCATCATATTTTTTGAAGCCATTTTAGCGTCGAAGGCCGTATAACCCCTGCAGGACAGGATAATTGGGCGTTCGGGGCCTCTCTGGTTCGAGAATCCCGTGTCGCTGTTGGGGGTTATATGAGCCGCAAATATTTCGGTACCGACGGGATTCGGGGGCGCGCCAACGGTCTGATCACGCCCGAACTGGCGCTCAAGGTGGGGCAGGCGGCCGGCCTGGTGTTTCAGCGCGGCGATCATCGCCACCGTGTCGTGATCGGCAAGGATACGCGGCTTTCCGGCTACATGATCGAATACGCGATGGTGGCCGGCTTTACCTCGGTCGGTATGGATGTGCTGTTGCTCGGCCCGATGCCGACGCCGGCGGTGGCGATGCTGACCAAGTCGATGCGCGCCGATCTCGGCGTGATGATTTCGGCCTCGCATAATCTGTTCGAGGACAATGGCATCAAGCTGTTCGGCCCACAGGGCTTCAAACTGTCCGACGATGTCGAAATGCAGATCGAGCAACTGCTCGACGAATCCCTCGACCGCCGCCTGTCGCAGAGCGCCAGCCTCGGCCGCGCCCGCCGTATCGACGGCGTGCACGACCGCTACATCGAATTCGCCAAGCGCACGCTGCCGCGCGATCTCAGCCTCGACGGCCTGCGCGTGGTGATCGATTGCGCCAACGGCGCGGCCTACAGGGTGGTGCCGGAAGCGCTGTGGGAACTGGGCGCCGACGTGATTTCGATCGGCGTCGAGCCCGATGGCTTCAACATCAACAAGGAATGCGGATCGACCTCGCCGGAAGCGCTGAGCCGCAAGGTGCGCGAAATGCGCGCCGACATCGGCATCGCGCTCGATGGCGACGCCGACCGGGTCATCCTGGTCGATGAACGCGGGCATGTGGTCGACGGCGACCAACTGCTTGCGGTAATCGCGCAGAGCTGGAAGGAAGACGGCCGTCTCTCCAAGCCCGGCATCGTCGCGACCGTGATGTCGAATCTGGGATTGGAGCGTTTTCTCGAGGGCCAGGGCATCGAACTTGTGCGCACGCCGGTCGGCGATCGCTATGTGCTCGAACAGATGCTGAGCCGCGGCTACAATCTCGGCGGCGAGCCCTCGGGGCATATCATCCTGTCGGATTACGCCACCACGGGCGACGGCTTTGTCGCCGCGCTGCAGGTGCTGGCGGTGGTGCAGAAACTGCGCCGTCCGGTGTCGGAAGTCTGTCACCGCTTCGACCCGTTGCCGCAGATCCTGAAAAATGTGCGCTACCGCAGCGGCAAGCCACTCGATGACGCCGATGTCAAATCGGCGATCGTCGACGGTGAAAAGCGGCTCAACGGCCATGGCCGGCTGCTGGTGCGCTCCTCCGGAACCGAGCCCGTGATCCGCGTGATGGGCGAGGGCGATGACCGTATCCTGGTCGAGGAAGTGGTCGATCACATCGTCTCCGCGCTTGGCCACGCCGCGGCAGCCTGACGGCTTTGTTCCGCCCCCCGTGGGGCGCTGATCGCATCGCAGCCATTATCTAATGGTGGTGGTCGCCGTGGCGCGGCCATCGTAGGAAACGCCTATTGAGCGTTTTTACGAATCTCTTTGGGAATTTTGCCTTGAACAAGCCTGTCGTCGTCTCCGGAGAAACGCTGGTCGCGCCGGTTGTCGTGCCCGACGTGTCGGCGGCTTCCGTGACGCCTTCTTTGGCGAAGATGGCGGCGGGGCCGGCCTATGTCGTGCTCGCCGGCATCAGCTTTTCGCATTTTCTCAACGACACCATGCAGTCGCTGATCGCCTCGGTGTATCCGATCCTCAAGGACAATTACGCGCTCGACTTCACGCAGATCGGGTTGATCACGCTGGCGTTCCAGTTCACGGCGTCGCTGTTGCAGCCGGTGGTCGGACATTTCACCGACAAGAAAGCGCAACCGTTCTCGCTCGCGATCGGCATGGGATTTACGTTCTTCGGCCTGCTGCTGCTCAGCATCGCTCATCAATATACGATCATCCTGATCGCCGCGTCGCTGGTGGGCCTGGGTTCGGCGGTGTTCCATCCGGAGTCGGCGCGTATTGCGCGGCTGGCCTCGGGCGGCCGATTCGGTTTCGCGCAATCGGTGTTTCAACTGGGCGGCAGCGCGGGAACATCGATGGGTCCGCTGCTGGCGGCCATGATCGTGGTGCCGTTCGGCCAGCCCAGCATCGCCTGGTTCTCGACGATCGCGTTTCTGGCGATCGTGATCCTGTGGCGGATCGGGCTGTGGTACAAGCCGCAGATCACGACGAGGAAAGCGGCCGCGGTTAACCTGCATCCGGATGCGTTGAGCAAGCGCCAGGTCACGATCGCGCTCACCGTGCTGGTGGCGCTGTTGTTCTCCAAGCAACTCTACGTCTCGAGCCTGTCGAGTTATTACATTTTCTATTTGATCGACCGGTTCGGCGTCTCGACCCAGACGGCGCAGATCTATCTTTTCATCTTTCTTGCCTCGAATGCGGTCGGGGCGTTCTTCGGCGGTCCGCTGGGCGACCGCTTCGGCCGCAAGATCGTGATCTGGTTTTCGATCCTGGGCGCGCTGCCGTTCACGCTGGCGTTGCCCTATGCCGGGCTCTATGCGAGCGCGGTGCTGACGGTATTCATCGGCGTGATCATTTCCTCGACGACATCCTCGATCATCGTATTCGCGCAGGAACTGGTGCCGCACCGGTTCGGCATGATTTCCGGCGTGTTCTTCGGCGTCGCGTTCGGCATCGGCGGGCTCGGCGCGGCCGTGCTCGGCAAGCTCGCGGATCATACCAGCATCACTTTTGTCTATCAGGTCTGCGCGTTCCTGCCCGCGATTGGATTGCTCGCGGTGTTCCTGCCGAAGATGTCCAATTCATCGCATTGAAGTCAGCGAATTAAAGTCGGTGCATTGACGCGGCGCGGAATCCCCAAGGGGATTCTCTCATCAACACATTGTTAGGAATTATGGCGCGGTCGCCATTTTCCGGCGGCCGACTTTGCCGGCAAAAAAAACACCGCGCATGAAACAGATTATCAACCTTAAAAATTAGGGTTAAGCGCCGCTTAAACATTTGGTGGCATCGTCCCGCCGTGAGTTTTTGGATGTGAGGCCTCCGTTGTCTCACCGGGCAAAAGGACGAAGCCAATGCGTAGCGTTAAGTATCTGATGGCCGCCGGAGCGGCATCCCTGTTGTCGTCGGCGGCGCTTGCGGCCGACATGCCTTCCATCATGCCGGCGCCGCAGCCGTATTATGCACCGCCGCCGGCGCAGGACTTTGGCGGCTGGTATCTGCGCGGCGATATCGGCATGACCAACACCAGCGGCAAGCTGTTTGCTCCCGGCTATAACGACGCATCGACCGTCTCCTTTCAGCAGGTTGGCCACGAGTTCACCGGCGGCACCTCATACGGTCTCGGCGTCGGCTATCAGTTCAACGGCTGGTTCCGTGCCGATATCACCGGCGAATATCGTTCGCGGGTCAACTTCAGCGGCAATGACTTCGTTGTCGTCAACGGCCTGAACGGCGTTCCCGGCAATTCTCCGCTCGGCGACACCTATAATGGCGGCTATTCGAGCTGGGTCGGCTTGGTCAACGCCTATGCCGATCTCGGCACGTGGTGGTGCATCACGCCGTTCGTCGGCGCCGGTGTCGGTTTCGCGTACAACAAGACCACCGGTCTGTCGGACATGGCGACGTTCCCGGCGAACAATCTCAGCACCAGCCTGTATCAGGCGCAGGGGGCATCGAAGACCGACCTCGCCTGGGCGCTCCATGCGGGTCTGGCTTACAAGGTCAACAGCAACTTCACCATCGAACTGGCGTATCGCTACCTCGATCTCGGCTCCGCCGTCACCGGCGGCGGTTCGACCTTCGCCGGCACCACCAGCCTGCGGCCGTTCCAGTTCAACAACCTGACCTCGCAGGATGTGAAGCTCGGCGTGCGCTGGACCTGCTGCGAAGTAGAGCCGGCCGCTCCCCCGCCGCTGATCCGCAAGGGCTGATCGCTTCCTGACTTGTTAATGTTTGCTAACGGCGCGGGATCCTCCCGCGCCGTTTTGCTGTGCGCGGCCGCGCGAACTTGAGAGGCGATTTACGAAAACAGATTTCGGTTTTCCGCTGCGATCATCCCGTTCGGCGCGCCGCGACAACGATTGGTTAAGGTTAACGAGCCATGATCAACGCCAGTTAAAGGTGTTCGACGGGAGCGTTGCGATGCGTAGACTTTTGCTGGCGGCGATGATGTTCGGAGCGGCGAGCGGCGCGCAAGCGGCCGACATGCCGGATTTCCTGCGTGGCTCGGTCGGTGCACCCGTGACGCAAAACTGGCGCGGCTTTTATATCGGCGCCCAGGGCGGCTACGGTTCATCTGACGAGAATTTCAATGGCGGCGGCCCCGCGAACATGGTTGCGGCCTTGATTGCGGACGACGTCATCCAGCAGATGGGGGTAGCGCAGTGGAATCTTCAACTCGGCAAGCAGTCCCAACGTTCGTCAGGATACGGGGCCTTCGCCGGATATAACTGGCAGTGGGATGAGGTCGTTGCCGGCCTCGAAATGTCCTATTTGCATGGTGCATTCGGCGGCTCGGCCAGCGCTACCGCGGGTCCTCTCGTCGGTGGCCCGTTGTCCGACACTTTCTATCATGCAGTTTCGGTGAACTCGACGTCTGCGATCGCGATTACGGACATGGCGACGTTTCGTGCGCGTGCGGGTTACGCCTGGGGCTGCTTCCTGCCTTATATGTTCGGCGGGTTCGCCCTCGGTAATGCTAATATCTCGAGTTCTGTCACGGTCAATGACGCCGTCAGTACTACGCCGCTTGGCCAATTTACCCAGCTAATGTCGGTGTCTGCCGACAATGCCGTGCATAATCACCTGATCTATGGCTACACGGCGGGTATCGGCTTCGACTACAATCTGATCGGCGGTCTCTTCCTGCGCGGGGAGTGGGAATATATCCGCTTCACGTCCTCGGTGGACACCAGCATCAACACCGTACGCGCCGGCCTCGGCTACAAGTTCTGATCGTCGCGCGGCGCGCGGATAGTTTCGCGTTTTGCAATCCGGTTGACAGAATTCTTGCAGGCTGTTGGTCTATTGCCTCGATGGAGGCATCGGCAGCCCATGAAAATTTATGGCGATCTTGGTTCGGGCAATTGCCTGAAGGTGAAATGGGTCTGCGACAGGCTGGCGCTGCCTTATAGCTGGATTTCCATCGATATCCTCAAGCGCGAGAGCCGCACGCCAGAGTTCCTGAAGCTCAACAGTGCGGGGCAGGTGCCGACGGTCGAATTCGACGACGGCCGCACGCTGGCGCAATCCAACGCGATCATTCGCTATTTCGCCCGCGACAGCGACCTGATCCCGGCCGATGCTTTCGCCGCCGCCAAGATGGACGAATGGTTGTTCTGGGAGCAGTTCAGCCATGAACCCTATATCGCGGGGTGCCGGTTCCAGATGGTGTATCTCGGCAAGCCGGCCTCCGATCTCGATCCGGACAAGATCAAGCGCGGTTGCGCCGCGCTGGCGCGGATGGAGCAGCAGCTTGCGCTGACGCGATTCCTGGTCGGCGATACCTTCTCGCTCGCCGACATAGCACTGCTGGCCTACACAAGGCTGGCGCATGAAGGCAGCTTTCACCTCGACGGCTATGCCGCCGTGCGGCGCTGGATCGGCGAAGCCGAGGCATTTTTGGGCCTGCCGCCGGCGTGTTGAGGGATAAGAGCGGTCATGGCTGAGATTTCCCCGGTTACCATCCGGCGCGCCGGTCGCGGCGACGTGCCGTCGATCGTGCGGATGCTGGCGGACGATCCGCTCGGCAGCGGCCGCGAGCGCGTTGAGGATCCCTTGCCGGAATCGTATTTTCGGGCGTTCGAGGCGGTCGACCGCGATCCGAACATCCAGCTCATGGTTGCGGAAGATCGCGAAGGGGCCGTGGTCGGCTGTCTGCAACTCTGCATCTTGCCGGGGTTGAGCTCGCAGGGCGTCTCGCGCGGCCTGATCGAAGACGTTCGCGTCGCTTCGCATTGCCGCAGCCGCGGCATCGGCGAACAGATGGTGCAATGGGCCGTTGCGCAAGCGCGTTCGCGCGGTTGCAGACTGGTTGAGTTACTGACGCATAATAGCCGTGTCGATGCGCAGCGATTTTACAAACGGCTGGGATTTGCGCAGAGCCACGCCGGTATGACGATACGCTTTTGAGACAGCGTTGTTTTGATACAGCCGAATTGTTCAGCTCGATGAACGCGACGTTGCAGCCATTGCCAAACGAGTTTTGCGATTCGTTTGGATTAACACCCGATAAACTACCCGGCCGTTCGTCATTTTTTCTGCAGAACGATCTGTGAGAGTTTGGCGTATCCCGTCGGGCTCGGGCAGCTTGGGGACCGCACATGAAAAATTACTCGATCGTACGGATCGGCAACGAATACGTCGTGCAAGCCGGCGATCAGAGCGTGCTGAAAGTCGCCAGCCGGCGCAGGGCTGCGCAACTCGTCACCAATGCCGCCGAATTGCTGGATTCCGAACCGCCGCCGCCGGCGCAACTTCTGCCGTTGGAGGCCGCGCCATCAATCGCTTGTGATTCCATCCCTGATCCTCCCGAAGTTTCTTGACGATTCCGGGCTATTCCCTTATGCACCGCGGCGGGACACCTCCCCCCAACGGGAGGCTTGCTATCTGGAAGGATAGATTATGACTGCAGCGAAGCCCGCTTCGCGGCCGACCGTGCCGCATTTTTCGTCCGGCCCCTGTGCCAAGCGCCCTGGCTGGACTCCCCAAACCCTCAACGACGCCGCGCTCGGCCGTTCGCATCGCGCGAAGATCGGCAAGGCCAAGCTCAAGCTTGCGATAGAACTGACCCGCGAGGTGCTTGAAGTGCCTGCGGGCTACAAGATCGGCATCGTGCCGGCGTCCGATACCGGCGCGGTCGAGATGGCGCTGTGGTCGCTGCTCGGCGCGCGGCCGGTGACGACGATCGCTTGGGAATCCTTCGGTGAAGGCTGGGTCAGCGATATCGTCAAGGAATTGAAGCTCAAGGACGTCACCAAGCTGCATGCCGGCTATGGCGAGATTCCCGATCTCAGCAAGGCCGATCCGGCTTCCGACATCGTCTTCACCTGGAACGGCACGACCTCGGGCGTGCGCGTGCCCAATGCCGACTGGATCAAGGCAGATCGCGAAGGCCTCACCATTTGCGACGCAACTTCGGCGGCGTTCGCGCAGAATCTCGATTGGGCCAAGCTCGATGTGGTGACGTTCTCCTGGCAGAAAGCGCTGGGCGGCGAGGCGGCACATGGCATGCTGGTGCTCTCGCCGCGCGCGGTGGCACGGCTGGAGAGCTACACACCTGCCTGGCCGCTACCAAAGATCTTCCGCATGACCAAGGGCGGCAAGCTCAACGAGGGCATTTTCGAAGGCGAGACCATCAACACGCCCTCGATGCTGTGCGTGGAGGATTATCTCGATGCGCTCGGCTGGGCCAAGTCGGTCGGCGGTCTCAAGGGCCTGATGGCGCGTGCCGATGCCAACACCAAGGTACTCGCCGACTGGAAGGCGAAGACGCCGTGGATCGACTTCCTCGCCAACGATCCGGCGATCCGCTCCAACACTTCAGTGTGCATGAAGGTGATCGATCCCGCGATCACGGCGCTGAGCCCGGATGCGCAGGCCGATTTCGCCAAGAAGCTGGTCGCGCTGGTGGAGAAGGAAGGCGCCGGTTACGACTTCGCGCATTATCGCGATGCGCCCGCGGGGCTTCGCATCTGGTGCGGTGCCACCGTGGAAGCCAGGGACGTCGCGCTGCTGACGCAGTGGATCGACTGGGCTTTTGCCGAGACCAAGTCCACGTTCGCCAAGGCGGCGTAGCTTTCTTTCTTAACCTCGCCCCGCACGCGGGGAGAGGTCGGATTGCCTCGGCGATGCGAAGCATCGTCCGCTGCAATCCGGGTGAGGGGGACTCACCACGACTCCTAGTCTGTCGATAGAGCCCCTCACCCCGACCTTCTCCCCGTAAGAATGGGGAGAGGGAGAAGAAATCGCTCCAAGATATTTCACCCCTCCGGCATTGCATGCAGATCCTCCAGGGGAGGATGAAGGAACACCAGATGACAAAACCCAAGGTTCTCATTTCCGACGCGCTGTCGCCCGCTGCCGTGCAGATTTTCAAGGACCGCGGCGTCGAGGTCGATTTCCAGCCCAATCTCGGCAAGGACAAGGACAAGCTCGCCGAGATCATCGGCAATTACGACGGACTTGCGATCCGCTCGGCCACCAAGGCGACCGCCAAGATCATCGAGAAGGCGACGCGGCTGAAAGTGATCGGCCGCGCCGGCATCGGCGTCGACAATGTCGAGATTCCGGCCGCGACCGCCAAGGGCATCATCGTGATGAACACGCCGTTCGGCAATTCGATCACGACCGCCGAACACGCCATCACCTTGATGCTGGCGCTGGCGCGGGAAATTCCGCAGGCCGACGCCTCGACCCAGGCCGGCAAGTGGGAGAAGAACCGTTTCATGGGCGTCGAGATCACCGCCAAGACGCTCGGCGTGATCGGCTGCGGCAATATCGGTGCAATCGTCGCCGACCGCGCGCTCGGTCTGCGCATGAAGGTGATCGCATTCGATCCGTTCCTGTCGCCGGAACGCGCCAAGGATATCGGCGTCGAGAAGGTCGAGCTCGAGGATCTGTTCAAGCGCGCGGACTTCATCACGCTGCATACGCCGTTGACCGAGAAGACCAGGAACATCATCGACGCCTCGGCGCTGGCCAAAATGAAGAAGGGCGTGCGCATCGTCAATTGCGCGCGCGGCGGTCTGGTCGACGAGCAGGCGCTGGTCGATGCGCTGAATTCCAGGCAGGTCGCGGGCGCGGCGTTCGACGTGTTCGTCGAAGAGCCCGCCACCACCAATGTGCTGTTCGGGCATCCCAACGTGATCTGCACGCCGCATCTCGGCGCCGCCACGACCGAAGCGCAGGAGAATGTCGCGCTGCAGGTCGCCGAGCAGATGTCGGACTATCTTTTGAACGGCGCGATTTCCAATGCGGTCAATTTCCCCTCGATCACTGCCGAAGAAGCGCCGAAGCTGAAGCCGTTCATCGCGCTCGCCGAAAAGCTCGGCTCGTTCGCCGGCCAGCTCACCGAGAGCGGCATCGCCAAGGTGCAGATCACCTATGAGGGTCATGTCGCCGAAATGAAGATCAAGGCGCTGACCTCGGCGGTGTTGTCGGGATTGCTGCGGCCGATGCTGGGCGACGTCAATGTCGTCTCCGCGCCGGTCGTTGCCAAGGAGCGCGGCATGGTGGTCGACGAGATCGTGCGCGCGGCGCAAAGCGACTATGAGAGCCTGATCACCGTCACGGTCACGACCGAACGGCAGGAACGCTCGGTGTCGGGCACGGTCTATGCCGACGGCAAGCCGCGCCTTGTCGATATCAAGGGTATTCGGGTCGATGCCGAATTCGGCAAGTCGATGATTTACGTCACCAACGAAGACAAGCCCGGTTTCATCGGTGGTTTCGCCAGCCTGCTCGGCGCGGCCAGGATCAATATCGCGACCTTCCATCTCGGCCGCAACAAGCAGGGCGGCGATGCGATCGCGCTGGTCGAGATCGACGGCGCGGTGCCGGCGGACGTGCTCGCCAAGGTGCAGGCATTGCCGCAGGTGAAGCAGGCCAAAGCGCTGGCGTTTTAAAAAGCTCCGGTCCCCGGCGGTTTGAGTCTTCGATTCAAGCCGCCGGTTCGCCGAAATTTCGATTTCGCCAGCGCAAACAAAAATAGCCGCGTAAATATACGGGGGCCGCGCGAGAAATCGCGCGACGATGACGGCTGTTCTTTGCCTTTGAAGCCGTCCCAGGACACCTTTCGTAAGAAATTACTAAATAATTCTCACCATATTGTGAGGAGATTCTTATCCCTCCATCGCGCGCCGTGAGCGCACACCCCCGGAGACTCCCCCGTGAAGCTGAACAATCTGACGATCGTTCCCAAACTCGGCATTCTGGTGAGCGTCACGCTGTTCGGCCTCTGTATCGCCGGTGCTCTCGCGGGCTATCTGATGCAGCGCGAAATGCTAAATGCGCGCATCGATCAGGTTCACGCCATCGTCGATATGGGCCGCAACTTGGCGATCGGCCTGCAGAAGCAGGTCGATGCCGGGCAACTCACCAAGGAAGCGGCGCTGGCTGAATTCGGACGCCGCGCCAATACCCTGACCTACGATAATGGCGCCGGCTATCTGTTCGGCACCAATTACGATGGCATCACGGTGCTGTCGCCCGAGCCCAAGCAGATCGGCACCAATCGCATGGACGTCGTGGTCAATGGCCGGATGATCTCCCGCGAATTGCTCGATGGCGTCAAGGCCAAGGGCGAAATCCTGGTGACCTATGATTATGTCAGGCCCGGCGAAGACAAGCCGATCCGCAAGATCGGTTACGCGGTCGCGGTCCCCGGCTGGAATATGTATCTCGGCACCGGCGCCTATCTCGAGGATCTCGACGCCAAGTTGAAGCCGGTGATCTGGTCGCTCGGCATTGCCACGCTCATCATCGCTGTGATTTCAGGCGGCATCGCCTGGATGATCGGCCGCAGCATCAGTCGGCCGCTCGGCGAACTCGGCGCCCGCATGCGGGGATTGGCCGACGGCCAGTTGGATGGCGAGATTCCCGGTACCGAGCGCGGCGACGAGGTCGGCAAGATGGCCGCCACCGTTCAGATATTCAAGGACAATGCGCTGCGCATTCGCGGGCTCGAAAAGGTCGAGGCGGAAACGCAACAGCGCGCCGCGGCCGAGCGCCGTACCGCGATGGAGAGCATCGCCAATGATTTCGAACGCAGCGTCAAGGGCATCGTCTCCTCGGTCGCGACGGCGGCAAAGGGCATGCAGACCACGGCGCAATCCATGACCGCCACTGCGAGCGACGCCAGCGCACGTGCCGCAACCGTCGGAGCCGCGTCCGACAGCGCCTCGAACAATGTTGGGACGGTTGCTGCGGCCGCGGAAGAACTGTCGAGCTCGGTCACCGAGATCTCCCGGCAGGTGACGCGGTCGAGCGAGATCGCCAGCAAGGCGGTCGACGATGCCGAGCGCACCAACGCCACCGTCCAGGTATTGTCGACCGGCGCCGAGAAGATCGGCGAGGTCGTCAAGCTGATCCACAGCATCGCCGCGCAGACCAATCTGCTCGCCCTCAACGCCACCATCGAAGCGGCCCGCGCCGGCGAATCCGGCCGCGGCTTCGCCGTCGTGGCCTCCGAGGTCAAGGCGCTCGCCAACCAGACCGCCAAGGCGACCGAGGAAATCTCCGCCCAGGTTGCCGCCATGCAGTCGTCCACCAGCGACGCGGTGCTTTCGATCGGCGGCATCACCGAAACGATCGCGCAGATGAGCGAGATCACGGTCAGCATCGCGACCTCGATCGACCAGCAGGGCGAGGCGACTCGCGAGATCGCGCGCAACATTCAGTCGGTTGCGGCCGGGTCGAGCGAGATCAGCGCCCATATCGGCGGCGTCACCAGCGCTGCGGCTGCCACCGGCCTTGCCGCTTCGGACGTGCTGTCCAATGCGCGCGAACTCGACAACCAGTCGGGCATGCTGCGCAACGCGGTCGATGAATTCCTGGCCAAGGTCCGCGCGGCTTAAGCCAATCTTCTGCCGGATTGTTACAACCCGCAGCCTCGGTTCTGATCAATCAGAGCCGAGGCCGCTGTTTTTGTTTGTCGCCGCTCACGCCGCCGAGCCCTGCCGCGATGCGATTACGATCCCGGCCAGCACCAGCGCATAACCGATGAGATGAAATAGCTGCGGCTGCTCGCCGAGCAGCAGGATCGCCATTGCCGATCCGAACACCGGCATCAGATGAAAGAACGGCGCGGCCCGGTTCGGCCCGATCAGTGCGATGCCGCGGTTGAAAAACAGATACGACAGCGCCGAGGGAAAGGCCACGACATAGATCACGGTCGCGATCGTCACGGTATCGAATTTCAGCGCAAAGCCGGTCGCGTATTCCCAGACCGCGAATGGCAATAGCAACAGCGCGCCGCAGCCGGTGGTGAAGAAGATCAGCGAGAGCTGATGCGTGACCGGCCGGCGCGGCATCAATGCCGAATAAAGTCCAAAGGATGCCAGCGCGCCGGCCAGCATGATGTCGCCCTTATTGAACCTGATAGCGGCGAGCGCCATCCAGTCCCCGTTCAGAATGATGGTGAGGACGCCGGCGAGCGAGATGGTGATTCCGGCGAGTTGGGCGAAGGTTAGCCGCACGCCAAACAGCGCGAGCGACCACAGCGCGACGAACAGGGGGCCAGAAGATTGGATCAACAGCGCATTCAGCGCCTGGGTGTATTGCAGCGCCCAATAGGCCAGCGCGTTATTGAGGGCGAAGCCGGTCGCCGACAGTACGATCATGAGCGGAAGCCGCGCCCACAATACCGGCCAGTCCCGCGCGAGATGCGGCCACGCGAACGGCAGCAAGATGAAAAAGCCGCCGATCCATCTGATGCAGGACAACGTCATCGGCGGCATATGGCCGGCAACGTACCGCCCGAGCACGATATTGCCGGCCCAGAAAAACGAAGTCAGGCTCAGAAGCAGATAAGGCTGGTTGCTGAGCCATCTGACCGGATCGGAAGCCGGCGGCGGTGGGGTGGGACTGGTCATGGCTTGCAGCGAAGTTGTGCCGGATTCCCACCGCGCGACAAGTCCCGCGCCCGCAATGCTACAATGTCCTCAGCTCATTCGGGTGGGCGCTTCGCCGCCGCTTCTGTTTTGGCCCTGTTTTTACCCTTGGCCGTTAAAGGCATTGACGAAATCATCTGACACGAGAAATTCGAGCGCCTTGCGCAACGAAGCGGACTTGGCCGCGCCAAACCCTGCCTCGAAGCCGCGTTGGGCGCGGGCCCACAGCACCTCCGATTCCGCAAGCTTGGCCCGCCCTTGGGCGGTCAGCGCAACCAGGCGATTGCGGCGGTCCTGCGGGTCGACGCTGATTTTGACGAACCCGTCGCGTTGAAGCGGCTTCAGATTATGCGTCAGTGCGCCGCGGTCCATAACCAGCGCTTCGGCCAGTTCGCCGAGCGGTGGGGTCCCGGAGCGTGCGATCTGGATCAGGATGGTCCGCTGAGTGGAGCGCAATCCGCAGGGCTCCAATGCAGAATCATAAAGCTGAGACACGCGCCGCGTCGCCTTGCGTAAAGCCGTGCAGTTGCAAAGGCTTTTCTGGCTGATGTGGTGGGTTGCCATGTTTCACCGCTCCAAATCCGGGCCTTGACTATTGCTTGCATATACACATACTTCCTAATGATTGCATATGCAAGGGATTGAAGCGAAAGCGCCGAGGGGGGAAACGAACCCTGGGCAAGTTCGCAGCTAATCCAAAGCGGTTTCACGGAAGATGGAGAGAACCGATGCCCCTGGTACGTATCGACCTGCAAAAGGGAAAAGACGCCGCCTATCGTCAGAAGGCCGGACAGATCGTCTATGAAGCGATGGTCGCCCACACCGGGGTTCCCAAGAACGACCATTTCCAGATCATCGGCGAGCACGCTGTCGAGAACTTCATCTTCGATCCGGACTATCTCGGCATTCACCGCACCAAAGACCTGATCATCGTGCAGATATTCTTCAACGAGGGGCGCTCGGTGGCGCAGAAGCAGGCGCTCTACAAGGCGATCGCCGAAGGACTGTCCGCCGAACTAAAAGTCCGGCTGGAGGATGTTTTCATCACCCTCGTCGAGGTGAAAAAGGAAAACTGGTCGTTCGGCAACGGCATTGCTCAATACGCCTCCTGATCAATCCGTTGGAGCGCCAGCAAATGCTAGCCATAATCGAGCAATCAAAGCCGCAGCCGTCGGGTCTTCAGGCCGTGCTGGTGCTGATCTGCGTGTCGGCGCCCTCGTTCATGCTGCAGCTCGACTCGAATATCGTCGCGGTGTCGCTGCCATCAATCACGGATTCGCTGGGCGCCACCTTCGCCGGCATCGAATGGGTGATCACGGCCTATACATTGTCCTTTGCCTCGCTGCTGCTCCCGGCAGGGGCACTCGCCGACCGCTTTGGGCGCAAACGCGTTCTGGTCACCGGACTTGTGTTGTTCACGCTGGCCTCGTTCTTCTGCGGCGCCGCGCCGAATCTCGACACGCTGATCGCCGCGCGCGCGGTGCAGGGCATCGGCGCGGCGCTCCAGCTCAGCGCCGCGCTGGCGACGCTCGCCAGCACCTTCAAGGGCGATACGCGCGCCCGCGCCTTCGCGTTCTGGGGCTCCGTGGTGGGAATTGCCATTACGCTTGGGCCCATCGTCGGTGGCCTGATCACCCAGACGTTCGGCTGGCAATGGGCGTTCTACATCAACCTGCCGATCGGCGCCGTCAGCATCGCAACCATCCTCGTCGTGATCGACGAATCCCGCGATCCCGGCGCGGTGCGCTTCGACCTTCCGGGCGTGCTGACCTTCAGCGCGTTTCTGTTCCTGACCACGCTCGGCCTGATCTCGGGCAATCATGACGGCTGGACCAGCCCCCATATTCTGCTCGAGGGCTTGGGCGCCGTGGTCTTCCTTGTGCTGTTTATCGTCGTGGAAAAAGTTCAGGCCCGGCCGATGGTGGATTTCTCGTTCTTCCGACGTCCGACCTATCTCGGCGCCAATATCGCCCAGTTCTCTTTTGCGGCCGGGCTGCTCACGATGCTGACCTTCATGCCGATCTATTTTCAGCACGCGCTCGGCCTGTCGCCGCGCACGGCCGGACTATTGATGCTGCCGATGGCGCTGCCGCTGTTCGTCGTGCCGCGTATCGTGACATCGCAATTGTCGCATCGCCTGACCGGGCGCACGCTGCTCACCGCGGGGCTCGCGCTGGTCGGCCTCGGGCTCGCCTTCATGGCGCTTGTCGCTGATACACTCGATTATCGGCTGATGGTGGTGGGCATGCTGGCGACGGGTGTCGGCGCGGGTTTACTCAACGGCGAGACCACCAAGGTCGGGATGACGGTGATACCCGCCGAGCGGGCCGGCATGGCTTCCGGCATCTCCGGCACCATGCGCTTCACCGGCATCGTGATCGGCTTCGCCGCCCTCGGTGTCGTCCTGTTCAGCCGGATCGCGAATACGATCACGGCGGTGCTGCCGGCGCTCGGCGAAAACGAACGGCTCGGATTTATCCGCGAGGTCGCGTCGGGCAATCTGTCGGGTACCGGTATTGCAGCAGCCCACACCGCCGAACTGCACGCGCTGGCGCAAAAAAGTTTTGCCGATGGATACGCAGCATTGTTTACAACCAGCGCCGTGTTCTGCCTTCTTGCTGCGCTTGTCACCTGGTTGCTGGTTCGGGATTCCGATACCGCGCCGATCGCCAGGCGCGTGCCGCTGCAAGCTTCTGCGCAGTCGGCCGAACGCTAAGCTACGCAACAGCCGGCTTGCGTGACGCGACGAAAACCCCTGTCAGCACCAGCGCAAAGCCGATGACGTGGAACAGGTGCAACTGCTCGCCGAGAAAGACGATCGACATCACGGTGCCGAACACCGGCGCCAGGTGAAAGAACGGCGCAGCGCGGTTGGCCCCGATCAACTGCACGGCGCGGTTGAAGCAGACATAGGCCAGCGTCGAGGGAAACACCGCGACGTAAATCAGCGACAGCAGATTGGACGCATCCAGATCCATCATCGGTTGCGTGATCATTTCGCGGATCAAAAACGGAATCTGGCAGGCCGCGCCACAGCCGAACGTGAACGCGGCAAACGACAGGCCGTCAATCCGCGGGCGTTTCAGCGACAGCACCGAATAGATTCCGAAGACCACCACTCCCACCATGAAAATGAGATCGCCCTTGTTGAAGGTGAGACTGGTGAGCACCGAGACGTCGCCGTGCAGCAAAATCATGAGAACGCCGAGCAGTGACAAGGTGATTCCACAGGCCTGTGTCAGGGTGAGCCGGATTCCGAGCAGGATCAGCGACCATAACGCGACGAACAGCGGCAGCGCCGATTGCAGCAGCAGGGTGTTGAGCGCCTGGGTGTATTCGAGCGCCCAGTATTGCAGCGTGTTGAAGATCCCGATTCCGGTGATGGAAAGGAAAATAATCAGGCCGATCTGGTTGCGGATCGCGCCCCAGTCGCGCCGCAGATGGTTCCAGGCAAAGGGAAGGATGATCACGAACGCCAGCGACCAGCGCAGGAACGACAGCGTCACTGGCGGAATATGACCGACCGCGAGGCGGCCGACGATGGCATTGCCGGCCCAGGTCAGCGCGGTGATGCAGAGCAGCAGATAGGGCTGGTTGGCGATCCAGTGCCTTGAGGTCGCGTTTCCCGAAGATGTGGCGTTCGAGGTTGGATCGGAAGCAGACATTCGCGAAAGTCCGATGGCGGCTGGAGAACACGACACCGCGGCCTCGCCCGGTGCGGGCACCGGGCCGGCATCTCGACCCGGCGTGCTGACAGACACGGATTTTCACCGCGCATCAATGCTGCCGGATGCATCGCGTCCATGCGCGGAACGGGCCGCGGGTACCGGCACGCGGCGCGGTGGTTCCGGTGTCACTCCGCGCCGGCGCCGGAGGTCTTGATGATCGGTGTCCATTTGGCGAGGTCCGAGGCGATCAGGCGCGCAAATTCCGCCGGCTGCATCTGATCGATCGGATCAAGCCCGGCCTCCTTCAGTTTGGCCTTTACCGTGGGATCGGCCGCGGCTTTGGCGAAGGCGTCGCGCAGCCGCTGCACGATCTCGGGCGGCGTGCCCGCGGGAGCGCCGTAGCCGAACCAGGTCACCAGATCGTAACCCTTCAGGCCGCTGGCATCGAGCGTCGGCACGTCAGGCAAATACATCGAGCGTGTCAAACCGGTGACACCAAGCGGCTTCAGTTTGCCGGCTTTGATTTCCTCGATCACGGTCGGCAGATTGAAAAAGCCCATGGTGATTTCGCCACTGACGATTTTCTTCACGCCCTCCACCGAAACCAGATGCGGCACATGCTTGATGTCGACACCGGCGATCGAAGCGAACAGCACGCCGCCGAGATGATGCGATGTGCCGATCCCGCCTGAGGCATAGGTGAGCTGGCCCGGCGCGGCCCTGGCGGCGGCCGCGACTTCGAGGGGCGTGTTGGCGGGATTTGTGGGATGAACGGTCATCACATTGGAGACCGCCGCAATCGGCGTGATCGGAATGATCTTCTGCGGATCGTAACGCAGCGTCTTGTACAGGCTGAGATTGAAGACGTGCGTGCCCTGCGTGATCATCGCCAGCGTATAGCCGTCGGGCGCGGCCTTCTCGACCTGCTCCATCGCGAGGCCGCCGCCCGCGCCGGGCTTGAGTTCGACCACAACCTTCTGGCCGATGTCTTTCGCCATCGCCTCGGCCACAACAGTGGCCACGAGGTCGGCCGTGGTGCCCTTGCCGAACGGCACGACGATGGTGATCGGCCGGTCCGGATAGGGTGCGGCTTGAAGCGGTGCCGCGCCGATGAAACATGCGAGCAAGCCGCCTAACATGGTCGTACGCATCAGATCATTACCCCCCAAAATCCAGCATCCCGGCATGAGAGCCTAACACGCACGGGGCGGTCGGCGCGTTTCCGCGCACGGCACGGCGGTAGCGGATGGCGCTTTGTCTGCCAGCATCTGGCGACCGACCGGCCGCCCTGGCTGCGCTGCCTTGGCGCAGCCACATATTTTCAGGGGATATCAATGGGTTGGATGGCCCTCAAGGCGACATCAGGCGCCCCTTCTTGCTTGCGTCAATAGCCCGCATCCTTTATCCGATGGGATGCCTCGCATGCGAGCGGCCCCGGCCGTGTTTTGGCTGGGCGCATGATCCGGCAAAGCGTGCCCTTAGGACTTGATCCGAGGGCGACCGGCTTTCTCAGGGGATCATGCTCGAACAGAGACAGTTGCAGAGGGATTACGCGCGAAATGGCCAACGTTGTCGTCGTCGGCGCCCAGTGGGGTGACGAGGGGAAGGGTAAGATCGTCGACTGGTTGTCGGAGCAGGCCGACATCGTCGTGCGCTTCCAGGGCGGCCATAATGCCGGCCATACACTCGTCATCAATGGCCAGACCTACAAGCTGGCGCTGCTGCCGTCGGGCGTATTGCGGCCCTCGAAGCTCGCGGTGATCGGCAACGGCGTGGTGTTCGATCCGCAGGCGTTTCTCGAAGAAGTCACCAAGCTGAAGGCGCAGGGTGTCGCGGTCAGCCCGGACAATCTGCGCGTCGCCGAGAACGTCACGCTGATCCTGCCGCTGCATCGCGAACTCGATGCATTGCGCGAGTCGTCCAACGCGGCGACCGCGATCGGCACCACGCGGCGCGGCATCGGTCCGGCCTATGAAGACAAGGTCGGCCGCCGCGCTATCCGCCTGATGGACCTCGCCGATCTCGACACGCTGCCGCACAAGATCGACCGGCTGTTGGCGCATCACAACGCGCTGCGCCGCGGGCTTAAGCTCGACGAAATCGACGGTGCTGGAATTTTGCGGGAGCTGACGGCGCTGGCGCCGCAGCTTCTGCCCTACGCCGAAACCGTGTGGCGGCTGCTCGATCAGAAGCGCCGCGAAGGCAAGCGGATCCTGTTCGAGGGTGCGCAGGGCGCGCTGCTCGACGTCGATCATGGCACCTATCCCTATGTCACCTCGTCCAACACCGTGGCGGCGCAGGCGGCGACCGGCACCGGCATGGGCCCGGGCGCGGTCGGTTATGTGCTCGGGATCTGCAAGGCCTATACGACGCGGGTCGGGCAGGGCCCGTTCCCGACCGAACTGCTCAATGAGATCGGCGAGGAGATCGGCCGCCGCGGCAAGGAATTCGGCGTCAACACCGGGCGCAAGAGGCGCTGCGGCTGGTTCGATGCGGTCCTGGTGCGTCAGACCGTGCGGACCTGCGGCATCAACGGCCTGGCGCTGACCAAGCTCGATATTCTCGATGGGTTCGACACCATCGAGGTCTGCACCGGCTACATGCTGGACGGCAAGGAAATCGACCATCTGCCAGCCGGCGAGGGCGCGCAGGCCCGGGTGGTGCCGGTCTACGAGACCATCGAGGGCTGGAAGGAGCCGACCGCCAATGCCCGTTCCTGGGCGGATTTGCCGGCGCAGGCCATAAAATATGTTCGCCGGGTCGAGGAACTGGTGGGCTGTCCGATCGCCTTGCTTTCCACCAGCCCGGAACGCGAGGATACTATTCTGGTCCAGAATCCGTTTGAGGCTTAACGAGATGTTACCGGAAAGCCGGCATTGTTGAGTAGAAATGGCTGATTACTACCCATTGATTGCCCGCGCCATCGCCGGACTGGACCCCAGTGCTCCCGGCGAGAGCCGCCGTGCGCTTTATGAGCGGGCACGCGCCGCGCTGATTGCGCAGCTACGCAGCGTCGACCCACCGCTCAGCGAATCCGAAATCACCCGCGAGCGCCTGTCGCTGGAAGAAGCCGTGCGCAAGGTCGAATCCGAGGCTGCCCAGCGCGCCCGGGACGCTACGCGCTCCGGTGGCGATGCGCCGCGCAGCGGCGCCCGCGCCGGCGACGCGTTCCGCGCCAATACCCGTCCCCCTGCGCGGCCGGGCGATCCCGCAGCCTCGCCGCCGGCTCCCCCGCGTTCGCGACCGGCTGCGCCGCCACCGCCGCGCAACGAGCGTCCGCCGCTCGGACAGGAAGATCGTCCGGACCGGCCAGAGCCGCGCCCGCAGCGTATCCTGCGTGACGGACCGCCGCCGGTGCCGCCGGCCCCGACGCAGGATGCGCCGTTGCCGCCGACCCGCGAACGGGTGGGCGCGCCGCGCCGTGGCCCGGACAACAGCGCGCCGCAGGCCGCGCGTGGCTTCCGCGATATTACCGCCGACGCCGACGAACTCGGCCGCGCCGCGGCGCAGGCCAATCGCGCCGCGCGAAAAACCTACGCCAACGTGCCGTCACCCTCGCCGGAATTCGACCGGCTCGAGCCGAGCATGGAAAACCGCGGCGATGCGGATTCGCCCTATTCGTATGACGAATCCGTCGAGGAGGCCGAACGCTACGCGACGCCTCAACAGCCGTCGCCGCGTCCGCGTGTTTCGCAGGAGCGGGGCCGCGAGCCGAAAAAGAGCGGCCGCTCCGGCGTGGCCTTTCCGTTCAAGAGCGCGATCGCGATCGGCGTCGTCTTTATCCTGGTCGGCGCCGGGATCCTGTGGGGCAAGTCGATTGTCACGGTGGTCAGCGGCATGTTCAAGCCGTCGACGACGGTGGTGGAAGCGCCCAAGGACGGCGGCACGCCGCTGTCGAAGCCGAAGATTCCCGATCGCGTTGGCCAGCCGTCGTCGAGCGACCAGGTTGCGCCGGTGGCGCAGCGCGTGGTGCTGTATGACGAGGATCCCTCGGACCCCAAGGGCAAGCAATATGTCGGCTCGGTGATCTGGCGCACCGAACAGATCAAGGCGGCGGCCGGCCAGAAGGCCGATATCGCCGTGCGCGCCGACATCGAAATTCCCGATCGCAAGTTCAAGATGACGATGTCGTTCCGCCGCAATACCGACACCTCGCTGCCGGCCAGCCACACCGCGGAACTGACCTTCATCCTGCCGCCGGATTTCGCCGGTGGCGGCGTCAGCAACGTGCCGGGCATCCTGATGAAGTCCAACGAGCAGGCGCGCGGCACGCCGCTGGCCGGGCTCGCGGTCAAGGTCACCGACGGCTTCTTCCTGGTCGGCCTGTCCAACGTCGACGCCGATCGCTCGCGCAATCTGCAGCTTCTGAAAGAGCGCTCGTGGTTCGATGTGCCGCTGGTCTATGTCAACCAGCGCCGCGCCATCATCGCGATCGAAAAGGGCGCCCCGGGCGAGCGCGCCTTCAACGACGCCTTCGCGGCGTGGGGCGAGTAGGGGGCGGGATTTTCGCTCCGTCTTGACGCATTTTGCGAATACCCTGGGTTGGAAAGCGAACGCTCGATCTTACTCTTGATCCGGCTTATTGCTGATAAGTTCCTCGATAATCTTCGTCAGTTCGGATTCGTCGCCATCGAAACTGGAAATCATGGCGTGAAGCATCGCCTCGGGATCGAGCTTTTCGAGGTCAAGCGATCGGTCTGCCCGATCTGCCAACAAGGCAAAGAACGTTAGTTGTGTGCGACCGTTGCCTTCGCGGAAGACGTGAATCGCATTCAGCTCCGCGAGAAAGTGCGCGGCATGCCCAACAAATTCTTTCGCTGAGAGATATTTCAAATAATTCCTGGCTCTCAGCTCGGCGAATATCTTGGCCGCCTGGGTATGAATATGCTCAGGGAAACAGAATGGGCTCCCTTGCTTGGAAATACGCACGGTTCGCGGAATGCCCGCCCAATCGTACACGTCTTGAAATAGATGATGGTGCACCGCGCAGAAATGCGCAAAGTCTAGATTGCCTTCGGGAAGAGGTTCGCCCGCTCGCGCATTGGTGATTTCAGCTTCGAAATCATCGAGTTCGTCCTGATTGCGCAAATCAAGCTTGTTAACGAGGACCGTAGAGTTTTTGTAAGTATAGGGATCGTCGGTCGCATCGTACATGCGATGGCGGCTCAGGCTTTGCGATAGCTGCGAACGATCGCCTTGCGATATTCTTCGGCAGACAGGCCCTTGCTGTTGGCCTCGGCGGCGCGTTGTTTCATTGCCGGCTTCAATTGAATGCCTTCGACCGCACTAATCTTGGAAAAGCCCGCCTGGCCGACGACGAAGCCGGTTTTGCTGCTTTTTCCCGCTGATATTTTTTGCCTTGGCATCTTGGGAATCTACCACTTTTTTTGCCGTTTGACACGCGGTCTTGCCGCCGGGAAACTGCTATAGTCGATAAAACGTACGGGGGGGCGGCAATGAGGCGGTATCTGATTTTCGCGGCGCTGGCGCCGTTGCTGGGCGGGTTTTGGCTGCTGCTCACGACCACCGTTCAGGCGGGCTACTGGAGCCATCCACCCAGCTTGTCGGAGGCTGAAAAGCTGCTCGCGGTGTTCGCCCGCACGCTCCAATACAGTTATCTGTTCGGCATCCTGCCCGCGCTGATGCTGGGCGCGGTTGATGACATTCTGTTTCATGTCCGGCGAATTGGCTGGGTGGTGCGGATGCTGATTGTCGGCGCGATCGGCTTTGTGGCGGCGGAATTTCTCTATGGCTCGCGCGGCGCCGACACCGGTGTCACCCAGTTCATCCTTTATGGCCTGGTCGGCTTTATTCCCGGAACGGTCGCATCATGGCTGTCGCATGAGGTGATCGCCGAGCCTGTGACCGCGTGAACTTGCGCCCGTCGCGGGCGCTCCCCATGTGAGGGCGATGGCACACGAAGATATCTTTCCCGGCAAGCCCGTGCGTTCCAGCACCGCGTTTCGCGGCAGCCGGGCGCGTGGTCCGGTCATCGATCAGGACGGACGCGAGATCCCCGCGGAATCGCTCGGCGAGCAGTTCCAGCGGTTCCGGTTCGATTTCGGCCATTCCAGCGCCAACCCGTTCGGCAACCTCACCCGCGAGCAGCGGCTGGCGCGGCTCGATGCGGTGGCGAAGCTGTTGGACGTTGCCTTCATCCTGCCCGGCACCAAGATCCGCTACGGCGTCGACGGCATTATCCGGCTGATCCCGATTGTCGGCGATCTCTTTGCGACCGCGTTCTCGCTGTGGCTGGTGCGCGAGGCGCGTGCGCTCGGCGCACCCTGGCACGTCACCACGCGGATGCTCGGCAATGTCGCGCTCGAGGGCGTGGTTGGATTGGTGCCGGTTGCGGGCGACGCTTTCGACGTGCTGTTCCGCGCCAATATCCGCAACGTGCGGATGCTGCGGCGCTGGATGGACAAGCAGCCGCGCTAAATCATTTGCGGTTGGCGTCCAGCAAAAACCCTCTCCCGAGGGGAGAGGGCGTGCATCGTCGTTCCGTAAAACAGGATTACGCCGCGTCGGCGTCGGCGTCAGCGTCGTTGCTGGCGGGCGCGGGCTCCGGACGGGGACGGCGCGGCAGCGGAAAATCCTGGCTCTCATACAGCGTGCGGATACCGCTTTGGTCGAAGCGCGCTTCATCAACCTGCAGATAGGCGCCGTTCAGCGAATCCGCCGGCAATTCCTCAATCGCGAACTGCACCGCGGCGGCCGCAGTGTCGAAACGGCGATACGCGAAGCCCGCCCGCTTCTTCTTACGGATCGCGGCGGGGAAAAGTTCGGCGGCAGTGTTGTAGCTGAAGGAAGCCATGGTCAGTGACCCTTATCTTTTTAGTGAGAACGCGAACAAGGTCGCGAACGGATCGCACGGGCGCAGCTAAAGCGATGGGGCGCCGGTACACGTCATTTCAGGACAGCCCCCAATATAAGCTCGTTTGACAGAAATGCGACTCCTGACAGCCCTGATGATGAATCCAGGTGGTCATGCGCCGGAACCGTGATAAATCTTGTTATTTCAATGGCTTATAAGGATTACAGCTTGCCAAGCAGCAGCAGGATGAGCAGCACTATAAGAATGACTCCGCCCAGACCCATTCCGGAATGGCCCATCCCGTAGCCGTAGCCCCCAAAACGGCCGCTGAAGCCGCCGAGCAGGAAGATGATCAGGATGATGACGAGTATCATTCCAAGCGACATGGCACTCTCCCCAATGGGCGGCCGGCGCACAACAATCGGCCGATCCGGCCGGAAGCAAAGCATATACCGTCACCCGGTTCCAGCACAGGAACCGGGTTACTTGTTCTTCTCGTCATTGCGAGGAGCGTAGCGACGAAGCAATCCATCTTATCCAGGTCACAGCCTAGCTTCTGGATTGCTTCGCTTCGCTCGCAATGACGGGCTTCCCCTATTTCGGCTGCAGTTTCAGCGCCGCCGAGTTGATGCAGTAGCGCAGCCCGGTCGGACCGGGGCCGTCGTCGAACACGTGGCCGAGGTGGCCGTTGCAGCTCGAGCACAGCACTTCAGTGCGGATCATGCCGTGGGTGTTGTCGCGTTCTTCATCGACGTGGCTTTCCGCCGCGGGCGCGGTGAAGCTCGGCCAGCCGCAACCTGAATCGAACTTGGCGTCGGATTCAAACAGCGTCTGTCCGCAGCCGGCGCAGGTGTAGGTGCCGGCCCGGTGCTCATGCTCGTACTCGCCGGAGAACGGCCGTTCGGTCGCCTTCTCCCGCAGCACTGCATACTGCATCGGCGTCAGTTCCTTGCGCCACTCGGCTTCGCTCTTTTCGACCTTGCCGGGCATCGTCTTGGTGTTGGACATGGAACCTCCTTCTAATGTTCACTGAGTGTTTTCAAGCGAAGTGGGTACCGGTTCGCGTGAAAAAACACGATCAACTAACAGCCTTCAGTTGGTGAGCTTGGCGCTGACCAGCGTCGGCTTCTCGATGTAGTTCTCGGCGAAAATCTTCTTCAGGTTTTCGACCTTCGGGATGTCGTTGTAGGCAATATAGGGTTGGTTCGGGTGAAGCGTCAGGTAGTCCTGATGATAGGCCTCGGCCGGAAAGAACCCTTCGAGCGGTCCGACCTTGGTCACGATCGGTTTCTTGTAGACCTTGGCGGCATTGAGCTGCGCGATGTAGGCGTCGGTCACCTTCTTCTGTTCGTCATTGGTGGTGAAGATCGCGGAGCGGTATTGCGTGCCGCTGTCCGGACCCTGACGGTTCAACTGCGTCGGATCGTGTGCGACCGAGAAGAAGATCTGCAGGATCTTGCCGTAGCTGATCTTCTTCGGATCGTATTTGACCTCGACCGATTCCGCATGGCCGGTGGTGCCGGTCGAGACTGTGCTGTAGTCGGCGGTGCTCTTGCTGCCGCCGGCGTAACCGGACACTGCGTTGACGACCCCTGATGTGTGCTGGAACACGCCCTGCACGCCCCAGAAGCAACCACCCGCGATGACCACGGTCTGGATGCCGTCGCCAGCCTTAACGTCGGCCGCGGGCGCGGGAATGATCACGGCATCTTCGGCGGCCAGCGCGGGCGCGGCTACAAAGGCGGTGGCCGCGAGCGCTCCGATGGCGGCAGCGTAAAGCGAAAGGCGGCTAAATTGGCTACGGGACATGGGGGGCTTCCTCTTGAGGTCAGCGGTTGGGGGTAGTTTAGAGCGGGAGTGGCGGTTCGCAATCGGGCTGGTCTCCCTGATGCCACTAGATACGGGGCAAAGCGGCGCTTGTTACGGCCATGGGGACACTCATTCGTGAATAAATGTCCATGTTCCCAGCCTGTTAGGAAGGAAATACAGCCTGCGGCAAAGCGCCCGAACGCCAAACTGAACCGCGGTTGCTATTGATCGACAGACTGTCATACCCCGGGGGCAGCCGTTTACGTATGGTTCGCCGCCGGGGCGGGAGGATTTTTACTTTGTGGCGAGGAAGTAGGTCTTGATCCCCGTCATTGCGAGGAGCGTAAGCGACGAAGCAATCCATTCTTTCTTATCGCCGCTAAATGGATTGCTTCGCTTCGCTCGCAATGACGTTGAGATACCTCGCTAAGGGATAGCGTCTACACCACGATACTTAACCGCTTCGCCGCACGCGTAATCCCCGTATAAAGCCACCGCGCACGGCTTTCCTGAAACGCAAAGCTTTCGTCGAACAGCACCACATCGTCCCATTGCGAGCCCTGCGATTTGTGCACCGTGAGCACGTAACCGTAGTCGAACTCGTCATAGGGCTTGCGCTGTTCCCACGGGATGGTCTCGATGGCGCCGCCGAAGCAGTCGCCGCGGACGGAAACTTTTGTCACCTTGTGGCCGAAATCCTCGTCGGGCGACAGCCGCATGGTGATAATCTTCGATTTCGACTGCGCGCGCGATTTCACGCGCCACAGGCCGCCGTTGAACAGGCCCTTCTTGCGGTTGTTGCGCAGGCACACCAGCTTGTCGCCTGCGACCGGCAAGGGATCCTCGATGTTCTGCTTCTGCCGCACCCGCATATTGTAGGAGCGCCGCGTATTGTTGCGCCCGACCAGCACCTGATCGGCGCTCATCACGCGGTCTGGGTCAAGCTCGGAACGCGACACCACTTCGCTTTCGCCGTAGCGGCCGATGTCGAGGTCGCGGCCCTCGCGCACGTCCATCGACATCCGCACGATCGGATCGTCCTGCGCCTGGCGATGCACTTCGGTCAGCATCGAGTCCGGTTCGCAATCGGTGAAGAATCCGCCGCCCTGGATCGGCGGCAATTGCGCGGGGTCGCCAAGCACCAGCAGCGGACAGTCGAACGACATCAGGTCGCGGCCGAGTTCCGCATCGACCATCGAACATTCGTCGATCACGATCAGTTTCGCCTTTGAGGCCGGCGCGTCGTCCCACAGCTCAAAGCTCGGCTGCTCGACGCCGGATTCGCGCGCGCGGTAGATCAGCGAATGAATAGTTGAAGCGTTGTCGCAGCCCTTGTTGCGCATCACCAGCGCGGCCTTGCCGGTGAAAGCCGCGAACTTCACCTCGCCATCGACGCCATCGGCGATATGCCGCGCCAAGGTGGTCTTGCCGGTGCCGGCATAGCCGAACAGCCGGAAGATCGGCGGCGTGCCGTTCCGGCCCGGTTTCGCCTTCAGCCAGTCGGCAACGGCCTTCAGCGCGGAATCCTGATGCGGCGTGAATGTGGGCATGAAATCGGCTTGAGGTCTCGGTGGGAGAGGCCGCGCGCGAAGCTACGACTCACAGGCTGCAAACCTAACCATTCATGCGGTCAGTGCAAGCGGGCAGCTATTGCCACGATTGGGGTCGTCGGTGTCAGATCTCTGGTATAGAAGTGACAAAAGCCATTCCTGACGGAGGTTGTTGCGTTGTCCCCACGTCACATGAATCTAGCCGGATTTCTCATCGCGGGCCCGGTCGCGCATAGCCATGCGCTGTGGCGTAACCCGGCCCATGAGGTCCCGTTCCTGACATCGGATTATTATGTTGAAGTGGCCCGTACGCTGGAGCGCGGCAAGTTCGATCTGATTTTCTTTGCGGATCGGCTCGCGATTGCCGATCGGTTTGGCGACGACAAGGAAGTCGGGCTGCGCCACGGCGACCAGGATTCGACGCGGATGGATCCCGTCCCCATTCTGGGCGCGCTGGCGGCGACCACGCGGCATATCGGGCTCGGCGCCACGCGCTCCACCACCTATGACCAGCCCTATCATCTGGCGCGCGAATTCGGCACCGTCGATCATCTGTCGAACGGCCGGGCGGCCTGGAATGTCGTGACGTCAATGAATGACGGCGAAGCGCTCAATTTCGGGATCGAGAGCCATCTCAACCATGACCAGCGCTACGACCGCGCCGAGGAGTTCATGGAGCTGATCTTCAAGCTCTGGGATAGCTGGGAAGACGGCGCGCTCACGCTCGATCGCGCCAGGGGACTTTATGCCGATCCGGCGAAAGTGCATTACGTCAACCACGCGGGCACCTATTTCAAGTCGCGCGGCCCGCTCAATATTCCCAGGGGTCCACAGGGGCGTCCGGTGATCATTCAGGCCGGCGCTTCCGATCGCGGCCGGGCCTTTGCGGTGAAATGGGCGGAGGTCATTTTCAACATCTCGCCGACGCGCGACCACATGAAACGCTCGACCGAGGGTGTTCGCGAGGAAGCGCGGCGGTTGAACCGGCCGGAGGGAAGCTGCAAATCCCTGACCGCCATCATGCCCTTTGTCGGCCGCACCCGCGAGGAGGCACAGGAAAAGAGAGATATCGCCAACGCGCTGGTAGATCCGATGGTCGGGCTATCGACGCTGTCGGCGCATTCCAATGTCGATTTGAGCACGCTCGACCTCGATGCGCCGGTCGAGCAACTGCGCAGCACCGGGACCCAAAGCCTGATTGCGATGGCGTCGCGGATCGCCCGTGACAATTCGCTGAGCCTGCGCGAGATCGGCCGGAAATACGGTGAGTGCGTGCTGGTGCCGCAGCTATGCGGTACGCCGAAGCAAATCGCCGATGAGCTTGCGGATATTTTCACTTCCGGCGATGCGGACGGCTTTGTGGTGTCACCGGCATTCCTGCCGGAGTCCTTTGCCGAATTCGTGGATGGTGTGGTGCCGGAATTACAACGTCTCGGCGTGTTCCGCGAGGACTACACGGCCTCAACCCTGCGGGGGCATCTTCAAACCTGAAATATCGGCGGCGGTGCTCACACCGGTGACGAAACACTATTTCTCGACGGCGCAGGCTGAAGCACGTTTGCTCTCTTTTAGCCTCCGCCGGAGGGACAACTTTATTATTTTCTCGAGATCGGCCCGCATGTTGCAAAGCAAACTATTGTATCGGCACCAATTCCAGCGGCCTTCGGCAGCGGCATCCGCCGCCCTGCTTGGCTCGTGCATCGTAAAGCATTTCAATGGGTTCAGCCGCCACCGCGCTTCAGGATTCCCTCGATCTCAGGATCGTGTCGGATTTGCCGGCGGCCCGCGCGGTTGCGCCGGTCACGGGCACGGTTGAGCGGCCGATGAGCGACGTGCCGCTGCTTCAGGTGCTGGGACTGCAAAAGACCTATGGCGGGTTGCAGGCCGTCGCTGGCATCGACCTCGATCTACCCGGTGCGCCCGGCGGACGGATCACCGGCCTGATCGGCCCCAACGGCGCCGGCAAGACCACGCTGCTCAACATCATCTCGGGTGTTGAACGCGCCACCGCCGGCCGCGTACTGTTCCGTGGCAACGACATCGGCGCGCTGCCGCAGCACCGGCTTGCCGCGCAGGGCCTGGTGCGAACCTTCCAGATTTCGCGTGACCTTGGCCAGCTCACGGTATTGGAGAATTTGTTGCTGGCGCGCCCGCAGCAGACCGGCGAAAGACTGATGCAGCTTTTCGCGCACGGCAAGCGGGTCCGGCAGGAAGAAGAGGCGGCGATCGAGACGGCGCGCGCAGCTCTTCTGAAAGTCAGTCTATGGCGGCTCGCGGATGCACCGGCAGCGAGCTTGTCCGGCGGACAGAAAAAGCTGCTGGAACTCACCCGCGCGCTGATGCTCAAGCCAAAATTGGTGTTGCTCGACGAGCCGGCCGCGGGCGTGGCGCCCGCGATGGAAGAAGTCCTGATCGACACCATTCGCGGCCTTGCGGCGGAGGGCGTGGATTTCCTCATTATCGAACACGATCTCGATGTCGTCGCGGCGCTGTGCGAGGAAGTCTACGTCATGGCGGCAGGCAGGATATTGACGCAGGGATCCTTTGCAGATGTCACCGGCGATGCCCGCGTCGTTGAAGCCTATCTCGGATTGAAGGCATGACGGTTTCCGCCGCCGCTCTTGAGGTGCGTGACGTCTACGCAGGTTACGGCGCATCCGATATCATCGCGTCCGTGACGCTGCAGGCGGCGCAAGGGCGGATCACGACCATCGCGGGGCCGAACGGCGCCGGCAAATCGACATTGATGAAGACGCTGGTTGGGCTGTTGCGGCCGCGACTGGGCCAGATCTTGATCGGCGGCCGGGATATCACGCCGCTGTCGCCGCCGCAGCGCGCGCTGGCTGGTCTCGGATACGTCCCGCAGGAACGTAATGTCTTCAAGAATCTGACGATTGGCGAAAACCTTCGCATCGGTTTCGAATTCATTCGTCGCAAGTCGCCGGAAAAGGAATTCAATGCGGCGCGCGACCGCGTGCTCGATCTTTTCCCGGATTTGACGGCACGGCTCGGCGAGCTTGCGGGGACGCTTAGCGGCGGCCAGCGCCAGATGCTGGCGATGGGCTGTGCATTAATTCCCGGACCAACCACGCTGTTGCTCGACGAGCCCTCGGCGGGGCTTTCGCCGCGGTATGTGACGACGATGCTCGACGCGGTCGCGGCGGTAAACCGTGCCGGCGTCACCGTGATCATGATCGAGCAAAATCTGATCGAGGCGATGCGGGTGTCCCACGATGTCGTTCTGCTGGTCGCCGGTGGAATCAGGGGCAAGTGGGGCGCGGACGTCTTTTTGTCCGATCCCGAAGTGAGATCGCTGTTTTTGGGCGGAGCGAAAGCAAAGTCCGAAAATTCTGGCCAGGAAAGGCGCAGCGATGATGCAAGCGCTGCTTAACGGCCTGGTTTCGGGTCTCCTGATTGCGCTGCCCGCGATTGCGCTGTCGCTGACCTATGGCATCCTGAATTTTGCGAATTTTTCGATCGGTGCGATGATCACGACCGGCGCGTACCTCGCTTATATCGCCAACACTTCGTTCGGCGCGCCGATCGTGCTTGCGGCGCCGATTGCGGCGATTGTACTGGCGCTGATCGCGATCGCGATCCAGCGCGGCGTCTATCGCCAGATCCGCAACGCCGACCACGTCACGCTGCTGGTCGCGTCGATGGGCGTCGCCTTCGTGCTTGAGAATGTGCTGCGTTTTTTCTACGGCGCCGATGTCCGCACCCTCGATGTGCCGGTCGCGCGGCCGTTGATCTGGCACGGTTTGCGGCTCAACCATGAACAATTGCAGATCGCGGTGGCTTCCCTGTCGGCGATGGCGGCGATTGCCTTTCTGCTCAAGCGGACGCGATTGGGCCGCGCGATGCGGGCCATTTCCGACGATCCGGATCTGGCCGAAGTGCGCGGCATCGAGCGCGCGCGAACCGTCGACTGGACCTGGGCAATTTCGGGCGTGCTGACGGCGCTCGCCGGCGTGATGATTGCGCTCGACGGCATCGTCGATCCCCTGATCGGCATGAATTATCTGGTTTCGGTGTTCGCCGCCGCCGTGATCGGAGGTCTCGGCAATCCCTTTGGCGCGGTCGTCGGCGCCTTGATCATCGGGCTGGTGGAGGAGACTTCGGCGCTGGCGGTCTCCACGACCTACCGTCAGGGCATCAGCTTTGTGGTGCTGGTGCTGGTTCTGCTGATGCGGCCGCAGGGCCTGTTTGGCGCTGTGAGAATCCGCCGATGACCGGATATCTCGTCGCGATCCTGACCTTTGTCTCGCTGGCGGTGCTGATCGGCTTTGCCCTCAATGTGCAATGGGGCCAGGCGGGCATGATCAATTTCGGCCTTGCCGGATTTTATGGCGTCGGCGCCTACACCGCCGCGATCCTGTCCAAGCAGGGCGTCGATGGATTCACGGCAACGGTCGCCGCCATCGCGTTGACGGCGGCGATTTCCGCTGTCGTGTCGCTGGCGACGATCCGGCTGCGTGAGGATTACCTCGCCATCACGACGCTGGCGTTTTCGGAATCGGTGCGGCTGGTGTTGATGAACGAGACTTGGCTCACCGGCGGCACCAACGGCATTCGCGATATCCCGCGGCCTTTGGTTGGCCTGATCGGCGGTCAATATTACGAAGCGTTCTTCCTGGCTTTGTGTCTCGCGCTGGTCGCGATCGTCTATGCGGTTCTCGACCGGATCATCCGTTCGCCGTTCGGGCGTGCGATGCGGGCGGTGCGCGAGGACGATGTGGTGGCTGCGACGCTCGGCAAGAATGTGCTGGCATTGCGGGTCAAAGCATTCGCGATCGGCGGCGCCGTGATCGGCCTCGCAGGCGCGCTGCATGCCTACTACTTCAGCTACATCGATCCCGGCGAATTCGCGGGCTTTATCACCGTCTATGCGTTCATGACTGTGATCGTCGGCGGCAAGGGTTCAAATCGAGGATTGCTGGTGGGCGCCTGCACGGTCATGGTCCTGCTGGAGGGAACGCGGTTTCTGAAAGATTTCGTGCCGTTTCTTTCGGCCCAGCAAGCGGCCTCGCTGCGATTGGCGCTGATCGGCGCGGGGCTTATTTTAATTCTGATTTACAGGCCCGACGGTCTTGCGCGGGAATATCGCCTGTCGGTGCAAAATCCATCCCGTCCCGACGCCAATAGCTAATCACTGGAGAAAACCATGTCACGCGTATCCATCAAAACCAGGACGGATTTGCCGGCCGAGCTGCAACCGCTGTGGGACAAGATGAGCACCTACGGCGCGTTCGAAAATCAGGCCGGCGTAATGGCGCACCGGCCGCCGATCTTCAAGCATATCTGGTCGTTGCTGGTCGATCTCGCCGACGAGGCGGTGGTATCGAAGCGCTATCTGGAACTCGGGCTCGTCACGGTCTCGCTGCTGAACAAGTGCACCTACTGCGTATCGCATCACGCCCCAAAGCTCGCGATCCAGGGCGTGTCGGAAGAGGGCGCCGAGCGCCTGCTCGACTACAAGGATCATCCCGAACTCGACGACGTCGACAGACTGGTGGTCGAATACGCCATCGCGGTCACCAACAACTGGAACAAGACTCGCGATGAGGTCTTCACCCGGCTCCGGGAGCACTTCTCCGAAGCGCAGATCGTCGAGCTGACCTGGCGCATCGCGCTGTGTGGGGCCTTCAACCGCTTCAACGACATTCTGCAATTCGATATCGAACAGGGCGTCGTGGTCCGCGAAGCCGCCGAATAATACCAAACAAGGAACATCCCCATGAATTTCTCCCTCTCTCGCCGTCAACTGATGGGCGGCATCGCCGCATTGCCCTTCGCGTCGCGTCTTGCATACGCGCAGACAAATGAGCCGATCCGGATCGGCGTCCTCGCGCCATTGACCGGTGGCGGTGGTCCCTATGGCGTCGACATCGTCAAGGCGTCGAAGTTGGCCGCCGACCAGATCAATGCCGCGGGCGGTGTGCTTGGCGGTCGCAAGATCGAACTGTTCGTGGAAGACGACGAAACCAGCGCGACCGCGGCAGTCAAGGCGGCGCGCAAGCTGCTCGATATCGACAAGGTCGTCGCGATCACCGCGGTGTGGGGATCGGCGCCTATTCTGGCCGTGCGCCCGCTGACGCTGGAAAAGAACGTGGTGCTCACCGCGCTCGGATCCGCTGATGAAGTCACGGAAGGCGATACCAAGGGTCTGGTGTGGCGCTTCCAGGCGCGTGCATCGAGCTGGGGCGAGCCGGCGGCGCGCGCGGTTCTCAAGGGCGGCTACAAGAAGATCGGCCTGCTGCATCTGCAGAACCCGTTCGTGGCCTCGATGATTCCGGCGTTTCTCAGCACGATCAAGCAGGGCGGCGCCCGCGTCGTGTCGGACGTCGAATTCAAGCCGGATCAGCCGTCTTATCGGGCGGAAATCGAGAAGGTCTATGCCGCCGAGCCCGACGCGATCTTCGTGCCGGGATACGTCAACCAGTTCACGTCGATCGCCAAGGAAATCTATCGCGGCGGCTACAAGGGCAAGGTGTTCTCATTGACGATCGCCGCGGCCGCCGGCATCGACGGCTCCAGCCCGTTCGTCAAGAATGTCGGCAAGGAAGTCGCCGAAGGCATCGAGCATGTCCAGCCGATCAGTCCGCTGGATCGGCCGGAATACAAGGCTTTCGTCAAGGCGCTTGGCGCGCCCGACGGTACCGTGTTTCCGTTCGCGGCCCTGCAATACGATGCGATCAATGTTCTCGCGGTCGCGATCGAGAAAGCGAAGTCGGCCAATCCCGTTGAATTCGCCAGGGAGATCAGAACAGTCACCAACGGACCGGGTACGAAAGTCGCAACCGGAGCCGAAGCGCTGGCGCTGGTGCGCAAGGGTGAAGCGATCGATTTCACCGGCGCCGGACAGGATCTCAAATTCGACGAGCGCGGCGAATTGATCGGCCGGCCGTTCCTGCATCAGGTCATCCGCGACGGCAAGGATGTGATCGTGGGAACCGTCGGCGGCGCGGCGTAAAGTCGTTCCTTTCACCTTTCCCCTTGTGGGAGAGGTCGAATTGCGAAGCAATTCGGGTGAGGGGTTCAGGTCCATCGATAGACTGTACCCCTCTCCCCAACCCTCCCCCACAAGGGGGAGGGAGCGCACCGTCGTTGTTGTTGCAGAGCGATGCAGTAACAATCAACGCGCCCCTCACATAAGCCGAACCTCATGCGGCGTTAAATTGAACAGGGAAATTTCTCTTTCCTCGACAAAACCGCCGTTTCCGGATTCCCGCGCGACAAGCACATAATCCGTGCATTTGTCACCCACGCGTTCCGTGGTGAACCGCCGGCGAACTTTCCTCCCGTGAACGATATTGAAGTACATCGCCGCACCTTCGTCCTCGAGCTGCAGAAAGCACGGCAATTCCTCGCGCTCTCCACCGAGATGACGCACGACATAAAGCGGCATGATGTTTCTCCCATCAAACTGGGACGTGTTGCAGAACGCAACAATGATCACGCCGGCCCTGTTTTTGAATTCCAAAGTTTGAGCGGGTGGCGCAGGGATCATTCTCCCGATGCCGCCCTGCGAAGATGAAACCTGAGCATTTCCGTTGCGGCGCAGTTCTCGTTTCCAAATCGCGCTGAGAGGGTGCGGCAGTAACAAGACTTCCGCCGTAGGCCAGTTACCTGGAAGAATCTTTCCTGGCATAGCCGGATTGCGTGACATCAATCTTATTTTCCGCGGGTCATTGGCGAAGCCGGCCGGCTGACACAGATTGAGTTCTGTCATTTGCCTTGGGATGCACTCGGGCAAGCGAGAGGCCTTCCATGAGCACGCCTCAACGCACTTCTATCGTTGTCGGAGTTGGTTCCGAGCAGGGGCTGGGCGCTGCGTTGGCGCGGCGCTTTGCTGCGGAAGGCCACAAGGTAATCGTTGCCGGGCGCTCGGAAGCAAAACTTTCGCAAGTGGTCCGTACCATCGTCGAAAGTGGCGGCAGGGCCGAGGCTTTCAGGGCAGATACGACCATCGAGTCCGACATTATCGCACTGTTCGATTTCGCGGAAGCATCCGGTGACGTCCTCGATCTCGTTGTGTTCAACGCCGGCAACAATGTCCGCCATGACTTCCGCACCATGCCGGCCGAATTGTTCGAGCAGACCTGGCGGGTGGCGACCCTTGGCGGATTTCTGGTCGGGCGTGAGGCCGCCCGGCGGCTGACGCCGCGAGGTCAAGGCACGATCATTTTTACGGGCGCTACTGCCAGCCTGCGCGGCAAGCCGCCGTTCACCGCCTTCGCATCGGCCAAGGCCGGACTTCGTTCACTGGCTCAATCCATGGCGCGCGAGTTCGGGCCGCAGGGAATTCATGTCGGTCATGTCGTCATTGACGGCGGTATCGACGGCGAGAAACTCAATAGCGCGGTGCCGCAGCTGAAGATCGAGCGTGGCGCCGATGGAATGCTGAACATCGACGCGATTGCCGATGCCTATTGGCATCTTCATACGCAGCACCGCTCGGCCTGGACGCACGAACTGGATCTGCGGCCGTTCAAGGAGTCCTTTTAAGCGCAAGACCGGAACCAGCAACAAAACTACACCCAACAAAAAGGAGAACAACATGGGACTGCAAAACGAAAAGATCGCGGCGTTGTCGTTTGTGACCGCCGACCTCAATTACCTGACGCCGTCAGTCGATCGGCCACGGACCTACACTTTTGAACCGCCTTCCGGCCAACCGAAGTCGAACATCGTGCCGGATGCGCACAGTCTCCCGATTTATGACATTCGCCTGATCAGCGAAACAGTCTCGCTTGACCGCGAAGGGTTCGCGCTGGTCCGGCAAACGAGTTCGGTCAAGGATTTTTACAACGACGACGAGATCAAGGCGGTTTACTATCCGGAAGCCGAGCGGCTGATCAAAGCCGCGACCGGCGCCGACCGGGTCTTCATCTTCGATCACACCGTGCGCAAGCGCGTCGAAGGCGCGGAAGATCGAGCAGGCAATCTTCTGCGCCAGCCGGTTGCGCGTGTCCATGTCGATCACACCGCGAAATCCGGTCCGCAACGCGTTCGGGACCTGATTCCAGACGAAGCGGAAGAACTTCTGAAAGGCCGCGTTCAGATCATCAACATCTGGCGGCCGATCCGCGGACCGCTGCTCGACTCGCCGTTGGCGGTCTGCGATGCCCGCACTGTACACGCGAACGAATTGGTGGCGTCCGATCTGGTCTATCCCAACCGTGTCGGCGAAACCTATTCAGTGAAGTACAATCCGGAACATCAATGGTTCTATGTACCGAGGATGACGGTCGATGAGGCCTTGCTGCTGAAATGTTATGATTCCGCGACCGACGGACGCTCTCGCTTCGCGCCCCACACCGCCTTTGCCGATCCGACCACGCCAGCCGACGCCCCGCCGCGCGAGAGCATCGAGTTGCGGACGCTGGTGTTTCATAAGTAAGCGTTTGAACGGTAAGAGCTAGATTATGATGTGATCTTTTGCAGCAACGGCAGTGCGTCCCCTCTCCCACCCAACTCGGGTTTACCCGAGTTGGGCATATTAAATTATCGAAGTCGGATATATCCGACTTCGAGTGGGAGAGGGTTGGGGTGAGGGGTTCAGGTCCATCGATGGAGCTAAACCCCTCACCCGGATCGCATCTGACGATGCGATCCGACCTCTCCCACAAGGGGAGAGGTGAAGTAAGTTCGCATGGTCTTCAATCTCCGCCGTCAGTTGGATGCGCTCGACCCAACCGTAAAGCTGCGATCCACCGCTTTGCTCACATCGAGCGTTTTGGCCAAAATGCCATACCGCGTGGCGCGGTCGGAGGCTTCCTGCACCGCCTTGACGACGCTTGCATCGATCGCGATCGGGCTGGCGCGCTGCGCGGTGTACGCGGCGAGCAGCACGTCTTCCGGCAGTTTTGTTAGTTCGGCGGTGCTTTTTGCGTATTCTGAGAGATGATCCAGCGACCATAGCCGCGCTTTGTCCAGCCTTTGAACCAGATCCTGCACGGCCGCACGCTTGTTCGCGATCGCCTGGTCGGAAGCCACGAAGAATGTGATGGTCGGCGTCAGGCCTTCGCCATCGGCGACAACACGCGCATTGTCCTTCAGCGTCGCATAGGACACGTAAGGCTCCCAGACGGCCCAGCCATCGATGGAGCCCGCGAGCAGCGCGATCTTGGCATCCACCGGGCCCAGCGGCGCAAACGTCGCGTCCTCTATTTTATTTCCCGCCTTTTCCAGCGTCGCGTCGATCAGGAACTGGCCCCAGCCGCCCCGCGTTCCTGCGAGTCGCTTGCCTCTGAGGTCGGCGGCGGTCCTGATCGGCGAATCCGCGCGCACCAGAATGGCCTGTGTTCGGGCATCGGCGCGAGTGCCTCCGATGGCCTTGATCGGCGCGCCCGTCGCGTACACGGTCAGGAAGGCCAGATCGCCGGTATAGCCGACATCGAGCGCGCCGGCATTGAGCGCTTCAAGAATCGGCGCAGCCGCGGGAAATTCAGACCATTCGATCTTGTAGGGAAGATCCTTGGCGAGCCCCGCAATCTCGAGCAGCGAGCGATTGCCGCCCTTTTGATCGCCGACCCGAAGCGTCACCACGTCGGCGGCCAGAGCCGATGCGGTGACTGAAATGCTGACGGCGGCGCCGAACAGCACCGCACGGACACTGCGGAGGCGTGCATGGATTCTGGATTTGGACGTGATCGGATTCCTGCTCATCGTTGCTCCGGGTTGATTGGCGCTTGGTTTGGCGCGCGTCCGAGACCGATCAAGCCTAAGAGCAACTGGATCGCAGTCAATGAAATGGCCAACTGAATATTTTGGCGGGCGAGCAATGATCGTCTCGCCTTTCGCGTGACCATGGCTATTGCCTGCTGCTCAAGGCTATTCCCGCCGAGCAGGCGGGTGTTGCATCGAACTTACAGCTCTGCACATTTTTTAACGGCGCGAAAAGCGTTCCACCGCCGGATAACGCAATTGTGGAGATAATCTCTCCGTTCGGTTTCACATTCAAAATTCCATTTCATTGACGATTGCGATGCCGCGACGCATCATTTGAACGTCAATTCAATGGCGCGAGAGCTGTACGCTCGCAGCAATAGAAGCGAATTCACGTAAAACCAACGCGACGCAGTAACCGGCCGCAGCACTCATGCGTTGCGCCGATGGCGGCTTGCTGCCGCCCAAAAAGCAGGAGAAAACAATGCCGAAAGATACCAAGCAAGACAGGTCGTTGCTGGATCGCCGCACGCTGCTAGGCGCCGGAGCTGCCGCGGCATTTGCCGCGCCGATCGGCGTGTTCAGCGCGCAGGCCTTTCCGTTCCGCAACCTGACGCCGAATATCGACTTCTCGGAATTCCCGATCTGCAAGACCGCATCCGATGCACCGCCGCTGACAGGCGCTCCGCGAAAGCTGAAACTGTCCTGGAATGCCGGCGCTGTTTGCCTCGCGCCGCTGCCGGTGGCGATCGATCACGGCTTTTTCCAGAAACAGAATCTCGACGTCGAACTAGTCAACTACAGCGGCTCGACGGATCAATTGCTGGAGGCGATTGCGACCGGCAAGACCGATGCGGGCCTCGGCATGGCGCTGCGTTGGCTGAAGCCGCTCGAGCAAGGCTTTGATGTCAAGATCGCGGCCGGAACTCATGGCGGCTGCATGCGCGTCCTGTCGCGGACCAATTCGGGCGTCGACAAACTCGCCGATCTCAAGGGCAAGGTCGTCGGTGTCGGGGATCTCGCCGGTCCCGACAAGAATTTCTTCTCGATCCAGCTCGCGAGATTGGGCCTCGATCCCAACAAGGATGTCGATTGGCGGGTCTACCCGGGCAATCTGCTGCAGTTGGCCGCCGATAAGGGCGAAGTCCAGGCGGTGCTGGCGTCCGATCCGATCGCCTATCTCTGGCTGAAGGACAGTAGCTACAAGGAAGTCGCGTCCAATCTGGACGGCGACTACAAGGACAAGAGCTGCTGCATCGTCGGATTGCGCGGCAGTCTGGTGCGGGAGGAGCCGCAGGTCGCGCGCGCCATCACGCAGGCACTGCTGGACGCGGCGATGTTCACCTCGCAGAATCCGGACAAGGCAGCCGCCTCGTTCCAGCCCTACGCGCCCAAGAACGCCAGCATCGAAGATCTGCAGGCGATGGTCCGCTATCACACCCATCATCACCATCCGGTCGGCGCGGTGCTCAAGCAGGAGCTCAAGGCCTATGCTGACGATCTGAAGCTGGTGTCCGTTTTCAAGCCGAGCACCGATACGACGAAATTTGCGGAGCGGATTTATGTCGATCTATTCAGTGCCTGAGGCGGTCGGGCTACCGCAATCGGTGGAAGAGGGCGCGGCATTCGCGGGACGCTCGCTGTCGTTACCGAGGCTGTCGCTTTTCAGGCTGCTTCCGGTCAATGGAAGCGGTGTCGTCGCCAGCGCGGCATGGGCTGTCTTCGGCCTCTCCTGCCTGTGGTGGGAAGATCGCGGTGATTGGTCGCGAACGCATGAAGTCGCGATTTCGGCCTTTGTTATCGCCGGCATTGTTCTTGTCACGACATTGAGCGGAAGCCTGCTCGGCCGTTTCGGCGCGGGTCTGCAGAAACGCGCGCCGTGGCTGCTGGTGCTCGGATTGTTCCTGAGCTTGTGGGAGGTCGCGACCGCAAAATTCGGCTGGCTGCCGCTGCCGTTCTTTCCGCCGCCGCAAGCCATCGTCGAAGTCTATACCGACGATCTGCCCAAGCTGCTCGATAGCGCCTTTGCATCCGTCAAGCTTCAGCTTGGCGGCTACGTGATCGGCGCGGTTGCCGGATTCCTGACTGGCGTATCGATCGGCTGGTCGCGCAGCGTCGGCTATTGGGTGCATCCGATTTTGCGGTTCATCGGGCCGCTGCCGGCGACGGCGTGGCTTCCGATCGCGTTCTTTACGTTTCCTTCGAGCTGGAGCGCGAGCACGTTCCTGATTGCGCTGGCGACGGGATTCCCGGTCACGGTCCTGACCTGGTCCGGCGTCGCGAGCGTCAGCAACGCCTATTACGACGTGGCGCGGACGCTGGGCGCCAAGCCTTCGTTCCTGGTGCTGAAAGTCGCCATTCCCGCAGCGCTGCCGCATGTCTTTGTCGGCCTGTTCATGGGACTGGGATCGTCCTTTGCCGTGCTGGTCGTCGCCGAAATGATCGGGGTCAAGTCCGGGCTCGGCTGGTACCTGCAATGGGCGCAGGGCTGGGCGGCCTATGCGAACATGTATGCCGCGCTGATCGTGATGTCGCTGTTGTGCTCGGGCGCGATCACGCTGCTGTTCCGGACCCGCGACCGCCTATTGGTCTGGCAGAAGGGCGTCGTGAAATGGTAGCGCTCGCGGTTACTGAGCGCGCGTCAACGGCGCTGGCCAGAGGCGCCGCGCTGGATGTCGAGGGCGTCAGCCATGCTTTCGATATCGATGGCGCTGTTCTGCCGGTGCTGGACGATGTCAGCTTTTCGGTCAAGCCGGGTGAATTCGTTGCCCTGCTCGGTCCGTCCGGATGCGGCAAGTCGACCTTGCTGCGTCTGGTCGCGGGCCTTGAGGCGCCGCGATCGGGCACGCTGCGTGAAGACGGAGATCCGATCACCGGGCCGTTTCCTTCGCGCGTCGTGGTGTTTCAGGATCCGACCTTGTTTCCATGGCGCACCGTCTGGAACAACGTCGCGCTCGGCCTGGAAGCCCAGGGCATTTTGAAGACCCAGCGTCACCGCGTCGATGCCGCGATCGAGCTGGTCGGGCTCTCGGGCTTTCGTAACGCCTACCCCCATCAGCTCTCGGGCGGCATGGCGCAGCGGGTCGCGCTGGCGCGGGCGCTGGTCAACGATCCCCAACTCCTCATACTCGACGAACCGCTCGGCAAGCTCGATTCACTGACGCGCATCACCATGCAGGCGGAAATCGCCTCGCTCTGGCAGCGCAGCGGATTCACCACGCTATTGGTGACCCATGATGTCGAAGAAGCGGTGTTTCTCGCTAACCGCGTCATCGTGTTCAGCGACCGCCCGGCGCGCATCAAGGCGGATATTGCGGTCGATAGCCCCTATCCGCGGCATCGGGGCGATCCGAAACTGTCGGAGCTGCGCCGGAACATTCTCGGACTGCTCGGATTGGACGCAACATGGTGAGCACCAACCGCAAGGAAGTTCCGGTCGACGCAACGGTTGACGTGTTCGACCGCGCCAACGCGCTGGCTTCCGAATTCGCCAGCCGGGCGGCCCAGCATGACCGCGATGCGAGTTTTCCGTTCGAGAATTTCGAGGCACTGTCCAAGGCAGGCTTGCTGGCGCTGACCGTGCCGGCCGCGCTGGGCGGCGATGGAGCAGGGGCGCTGGATGCCGCGCGCATCCTTGGTATCTTCGGAAAGGCTGATCCATCGACGGCGCTGGTGCTGTCGATGCATTACATCCAGCATCTGGTGATGGCGCGGAGCTCGCACTGGCCGGCCCGTCTCGCGCGCAAGCTGGCCCGTGAAACCATCGAAGACGTGGCCTTGATCAATGCGCTGCGGGTCGAGCCCGATCAGGGGTCGCCGTCGCGCGGCGGGCTGCCGGCGACGATTGCACGCAAGACCGAGACGGGATGGCGGCTAAGCGGCCGCAAGATCTATTCGACCGGCGCGCCGATCCTGAAATGGTACGCGGTGTGGGCGAAGACTGACGAGCCGGATGTGCGGGTCGGCATATTTCTGGTTCCGGCGGGATTGCCGGGCATCCGCATCGTCGAGACCTGGGATCATCTCGGGCTGCGCGCCAGCGGCAGTCACGATGTCATATTCGACGACGTGGTGTTTCCGCTCGATTATGAAATCGATGTCCGCAAACCCGATGAATGGCTGGTGCCGGATCTCACCCAGGCGACGGTCCATGCGATCTTCGTTGCGGCGATCTACGATGGCGTCGCCCGCGCCGCGCGCGATTGGGTCATCGAATTTCTCAAGGATCGCACGCCGTCCAATCTCGGCGCGCCGTTGGCCACGCTGCCGCGCGCGCAGGAGATCGTCGGCGCCATTGAAGCTAATCTGGCGGTCAACGCCCGGCTGATCGAAAGTTTCGCGGGAGATTTCGACGATGGTGTCCAGCTAAGTCCGTCCGAAGCCAACATCATCAAGCTTACCGTCACCAACAACGCGGTCGCGGTCGTCGAGCAAGCGCTGTCATTGACCAGCAATCACGGCCTGACCCGGGCCAATCCGCTGGAGCGGCATTATCGCGACGTGCTGTGCGGACGCGTTCATACTCCGCAGGACGATGCCACGCGCGTGATCGCCGGCCGGCTTGCGCTTGGCCTCTGAAAGAGGGAGGCGACGGGGAAGATTCCGCTGCGTTTGACCCTGCTGCTGAAATAAAAGCCGCGCGTCGGCCCGTGCGACAGGGGGCTTGTCCTTATTTCCGGGCCATCCTCGACACCTATTTCGCGCCACCCCATCATTATTCTCACCGCCTGAACCGGAGCCACCCATGTCCGTCGAATTCATCGGATACATCACCAACAACAATTCGTCCGAGACCATCGTTCGGTCCGGACCGGTGCTCGATCGCCGCTACATCGAGACCGTGGCGAAAGCCCATGAGACCGCCGGGTTCGACCGCGCGCTGTTGGCTTTTCATTCGACCACGCCGGACGGGCTTCAGGTCGGCCAACACGTATTGAGCGTGACCGACCGGCTTCATGTCATGATCGCGCAGCGGCCGGGCTTTACCGCTCCGACATTGCTCGCCCGTCAGTTGGCTACCATCGATCAGTTTTCCGAAGGCCGGGTTTCGCTGCATGTGATCACCGGCGGCAATGCGACCGAGCTGCGGCAGGACGGCAATACGCTCGACGACAAGGACGCACGTTACGCCCGCACCGACGAGTTTCTCGATGTGCTGCGGTCGCAATGGACCAGCGAGAAGCCGTTCAGCTACAACGGAAAATATTATCAGGTTCAGAATGGGTTCTCACAAGTGAAGCCCTATCGCAGCACGGGCATTCCGATCTTCGTCGGCGGAGCGTCCGATGCCGCGATCGAAGTCGCAGGCAAGCATGCCGATACGTTCGCGCTGTGGGGCGAATCCTACGCTCAGGTGCGCGATGTGACCTCGCGGGTGCGCGTCGCCGCCGCCAAGCACGGCCGGCCGACACCGCGCTTCAGCCTGTCGATCCGTCCCATCATCGCCGACACCGAAGAGAAGGCGTGGGCCAAGGCCGAAGAGATCTTGGCGCGCGCGACCGCGCTGCAGGACAAGACCGGCTATCGCAAGCCAGCCGACGGTCATGCGACCGCCGGTGCGCGCCGGTTGCTGTCGCTGGCAGAGCAAGGCACCCGGATCGACAAGCGGCTGTGGACGGAGATCGCCAAGCTCACCGGCGCCAACAGCAACACCACAGCCCTGGTCGGAACGCCCGAGCAGGTCGCCGAAGTATTCGGCGATTACTATGATCTCGGCGTCAGCCATTTCCTCATTCGCGGCTTCGATCCCCTGATCGACGCGATTGATTACGGCCGCGAACTGATCCCGCGCACGCGCGAACTGATCGCCGAGCGCAGCCGCGCCCGGGGAGTGGCAGCCGAATGATACGCGGTCTTTTCATTGCGGGCTTGTTGCTGGGCGCGATCACTTCGGCGTCGGCCCAAACCACGCTGCGGGTCGGCGACCAGAAGGGCAATTCGCAAGCCGTGATGGAAGCGGCCGGCGTGCTCAAGGATGTGCCCTACAAGATCGAGTGGAAGGAATTTCCGGCGGCCGCACCGTTGCTGGAAGCGCTCGGTGCCGGCGCCATCGAGACCGGCGTGGTCGGCGACGCGCCGTTCACGTTCGCCGCAGCTGCCAACGTGTCGGTGAAGGCGATCGGCGCCATCAAGCAGAGCCGCGAAGGCCTCGCGATCCTGGTGCCGCGCGACTCGCATATTCACAGTTTCGATGATCTGAAGGGAAAGAAGATCGCGACCGGCCGCGGCTCGATCGGCCATCAGCTTATTCTGGCCGCGCTGGAATCGCGGGGATGGTCGACGAGTGATGTGCAGATCGTGTTCCTCGCGCCCTCGGATGCCAAGGTGGCTTACACCCAGGGTTCCGTCGATGCGTGGTCGACCTGGGAGCCTTATGTGAGTCAGGAAGAAGTGCTGTTCCAGTCGAAGCGATTGCTCAGCGCGGAAGGTCTGGCGTCTGGATTAAGCTTCGAGGTCGCCTCATCCAATGCGATCCGCGACAAGCGGCCGGAGCTGGAGGATTTTCTGCGGCGGTTGACCGCGGCCCGCCAGTGGTCGCTGACCAATGTCAATGCTTACGCGGAGACTTGGGGCAAGCTGATGAACATTCCGCCGGCGGTGGCGATCAACTGGCTGAATCGCGCGAAAATCCAGATGGCGCCGATCGATGACGGCGTTGTGGCCGAAGAGCAGAAAACCATCGACCTGTATTTCCGCGCCGGCTTGATCAAGCAAAAGCTCAATGCGGCCGATATCGTCGACCGTTCATTTGCCGGGTTTTTGGGGAAGGGCGCGGGCCTTTAGGCCGGCGCGGTTCTGCGCGCGGCCCTATCCCACGCGCTGATCGGGGGCTTTTCAGGGTTTGTCGTCATTGCGAGCCAACGGGTCGCGCGAATGCGCGCCCGATGACAGGCTCCGCGAAGCAATCCGTTCTTGCCTCCTTGCCGCGCTATGGATTGCTTCGCTTGGCTCGCAATGACGGAAGTGAGGGATGCCCGAAGTCATTCCTTCTCTCCGGTCGCAGTTTGCGAGAAGAGCCTTATTTCAAAGCGCCGAAGAAAAGAATTCTATGAGATTGCCGTTATTACTGGTTTTGCGCCATATTGTTCCAAATTAAGGCGAATTTCGGGGCCGGGAATGCTGCGCGGAACCCACGCCATTTAATCAACCTCTTTAACTAGCTTTTGGGGAAGTCGGATGTCGGATATCGCGGTCAAAGCATCGGCGGAGCCAATTACGCTACGGGCGCGGCTGAACGAGGACTGGCTCGCGGTCGTTATCGGCCTTTTGGTGTTCGGCACGGCGCTCCTCAGCATCGGCGGAACTGATCTTTTGGGCTGGGCCGTAACCACATCGGTCTATACGGATCTGTCGCAGGCACTCAATCCATTTGCCAAGGCCTACGCCTGGCTCGGCGGCGGCGGTTCGCTGCTGGCCACTTATGCCGCGCTGCTGGTGGTGCTAGGTGCCGGCGTCGTCACGCTCGGGGTCGATGTCCGTAAATTCGCCCTCGCCTTCACCGCCGTGTTCGCCATCGCCTATGCGAGCTGGATTTTCGGCAGCTACGCCTATGTCGCCGCGGTGACGCCGGCCGAGCAGGCGAAATTCGGTCTCTCCTGGTCGCTGAAGCTTACCAATGAAGGCGGCTTCGTGGTGGCGCTGCTGTCGGGGCTGGTGATCGCCAATTTCTTTCCGCGGTTCGCCGAATGGCTCAAGGAAGCAATCCGGCCCGAGCTCTACATCAAGATCGCGATCGTGATTCTCGGCGCCACTGTTGCTGTCACGGCGGCGGGCCGCCTGAATCTTGCCTCTTCGTTGTTGATCCGTGGCGCCGCGGCGATCATCGAGGCCTATCTGATTTATTGGGCCGTGATTTACTACGTCGCGCGCAAATGGTTCGGCTTCAGCCGCGAATGGTCGGTGCCGCTGGCATCCGGCATTTCGATTTGCGGCGTCGCGGCGGCGATTGCTACCGGCGGCGCGATCCGGGCGCGGCCCGCGGTGCCGATCCTGGTGTCATCACTGGTGGTCGTATTCGCCGTCGTTGAAATTCTGATCCTGCCGTTCCTGGCGCAGACCTTCCTGTGGCAGGAGCCGCTGGTGGCCGGTGCCTGGATTGGCCTCGCGATCAAGACCGACGGCGCGGCCGTCGCCGGTGGCGGCATTACCGAGGCGCTGATCACCGCGAAGGCGGCGGCGGAAGGCATCAAGTATCAGCCGGGCTGGATTCTCGCGACCACCACCACCGTGAAGATCTTCATCGATATCTTCATCGGCATCTGGGCGTTCATTCTCGGCTACATCTGGACCAACCATATCGACAAGGGACCGGACAAGGCCAAGCCGATCGAGATCTGGCAGCGTTTCCCGAAGTTCATTCTGGGCTTCATCTTCGTCTTTGCGGTGTCGCTGTGGCTCGCGGTTGGCTCGACGCCGGAAATTGCCAAGGCGCTGCCTGCCGCGGCGGGCGAGGCCAATGTGTTCCGGGTGATCTTCTTCGTCCTGACCTTCTTCTCGATCGGCGTGCTGTCGGATTTCAGAAAGCTTTGGCAGCAGGGTTTCGGCAAACTCGCGGCGGTCTATTTCGTCAGCCTGTTCGGATTTGTGATCTGGGTCGGGCTGTTCATTTCATGGCTGTTCTTCAGCGGTTTCAAGCCGCCGCTGGTCAGCTAGTTCACAGCCTCGTTCAAAGGACAGTCCATGTCGCAACCTGATCTCAAGAGCGAACTCAACGCCACGGAAGTCGAGCCGCTGCTGCCGATCGAAAAGAAATTGATCGGCTGGAGCCTCGGCCTGGGGGTGGTATCGCTGGCGATCCTGATCGCCTTCAATCACTTCGTCCCGATCAAGTTGTAGTTCAACAATCGGATTCTGGTGGCGGCCGGGCTGTCACTCCGCGCGGCCGGTTTGACGGCCGCCATTGATTTATTCGCTGGCCGGGCCGCACCCGATATTCCCATCGGCGCAGAATTGACCTCTTATGAACAGTCCTGTCCCGACCCTGTCCGGAGCGCCCGTGCCGCCGCCGAGCGACGTGCAAACCCAGCCCATTATTGCGTTCGCCGGTGTCAGCAAGGTCTATCCCGCGCGCAATGAATCGGCGGAGGTCGTGGCGCTGCACGACATCGATCTGCAGGTGCCTCAAGGTGCCATCGTCGGCGTGATCGGCAAAAGCGGCGCAGGCAAATCGACGCTCATTCGCCTGATCAACGGTCTGGAGCGGCCGAGTCGGGGCAGCGTGCTGGTCAACGGCACCGATGTGACGGCGCTCGGCGAACGCGATCTGCGCGAGGCCCGCCGCTCCATCGGCATGATCTTCCAGCATTTCAACCTGCTGTCGTCCCGGACCGCTTTCGAGAATATCGCGCTGCCACTGGAAATTGCCGGCGTCGCCAAGAGCGAAATCGCCGGAATCGTCGGGCCGCTGCTGGCGATGGTGGGTCTCTCCGACAAGCGCGATCGCTACCCGGCCGAACTGTCCGGCGGCCAGAAGCAGCGCGTCGGTATCGCCCGCGCGCTCGCCACCAAGCCAAAGGTACTGTTGTCGGACGAGGCGACCTCCGCGCTCGATCCGGAAACCACCGACCAGATCCTGTCGCTGTTGAAAACGATCAATGCCGAATTGAAGCTGACCATCGTGTTCATCACCCACGAAATGTCCGTGGTGAAGAAACTCGCCGACCGGGTCGCGGTGCTCGAAGGCGGTCGCATCGTCGAGCAGGGCACGACCTTTGAGGTTTTCGCCAATCCCCGCCACGAGACCACAAAGAGATTCGTCGGCTCGATCACCGGCGGCAATGTGCCGGAATGGCTGCGCGCGAAACTAAAACCCGAACGTCTTGCCGGCGACAGCGCGGTATTGCACGTCGGATTCACCGGGCGAGGGGCCGGCCAGCCGGTGCTGTCGCGGCTGGCGCGAAACTTCGGCATCGACGTCAACATCCTGCACGGGCAGGTCGAGACGATCGCCAGTCATCCCTTTGGATCGCTGTTCATTTCGGTCGCGGCCGACCCGGAGGTCTTGGGCAAGGTGATCGCGGAATTGAAGGCCGGTCAAAACACTGTGGAGCATCTCGGTTATGTCGCCTGAGATACTCCAGCTCATTGCATGGTCGACGCTCGACACGCTCGTGATGGTGGGACTGGCGGGCCTGTTCGGAACCCTGTTGGGGTTGCCGCTCGGAATCTTCCTGGCGACCAGCCGGGCCAACGAATTTTTTCCGGCGCCGAACGCCAATCGCATCCTCGGCTTCATCGTCAATGCGACGCGCTCGACGCCCTTCATCATTCTGGTGGTCGCGATCGTACCGCTGACGCGTCTGATCGCGGGCACCTCGATCGGCACCCGCGCCGCGATCGTGCCTTTGACTATTGCCGCCATTCCCTTTATCGCGCGCGTCATCGAGGCCGCGATCCGCGAAGTCGATCAGGGCCTGGTGGAGGCCGCGCGTGCCTTCGGCGCCAGCCCGTTGCAGATCGTGCAGAAAGTTCTGTTGCCGGAAGCGATGCCCGCCGTGACCTTGGCGTTGACGCTGACCATTGTGAGCCTGCTCGGCTATTCTGCGATGGTCGGCGCGGTCGGTGGCGGCGGACTGGGCGATCTCGGTATTCGCTATGGCTATCAACGCTTCATGCCTGATGTCATGGCGACGGTCGTAATTGTGCTGATCGTGCTGGTGCAGGGCGCGCAAACCCTGGGCGAGGCCATTGCGCGCCGGCTCGACAAGCGCAATCGGAATTCATGAATCATATTTCACGGGAAAGAAAACCATGTCGCTACGTCATCTCATGATCTCGGCCGCTGTTGCGGCCCTGGCATTCGCTGCCAACGCGGCCAGCGCCGAAACCATCAAGATCGGCGCCACGCCGGGTCCGCACGCGCAGATTCTGGAGGCCGTCAAGCCGATCGCGGCCAGGAACGGTCTCGATATTCAGATCGTCGAATTCACCGATTACGTGGTGCCCAATGCCGCGCTGGATGCCGGCGACCTGCAGGCGAATTCGTTTCAAAACCAGCCTTATCTGGACAACCAAAAGGCGGATCGCGGCTACAAGATCGAGCCCGTCGGCCTTACCGTTAATTTCCCGATGGGCGTCTATTCGAAGAAATACAAGAGCTGGGATGCGGTGCCGCAGGGCGCCTCGCTGTCGATCCCGAACGATCCGACCAATGGCGGCCGCGTGCTGTTGCTGCTGCAGGACAAGGGCGTGCTGAAACTCAAGCCGGGCGTGGGCGTCAAGCCAACCATCGCTGACATCATCGACAACCCCAGGAAGTTCAGGATTGTCGAAGTGGACGCGGCGCAGACCGCGCGTACCCTCGACGACGTCGATGTCGCCGCCGTCAACACCAACTACGCCACCCAAGCAGGACTCGATCCGGTCAAGGACGCGATCCTGCGCGAGGACCCCAAGGGACCCTATGTGAACCTGATCGCGGTGCGCGCAGCCGACAAGGACAAGCCCTGGGTCAAGCTTTTGGTCGACAGCTATCACTCGCCCGAAGTGCGCGATTTCGTGCTCACGAAATTCAAGGGCGCCGTGCTGCCGGCGTGGTAGTTGACGTGCTGACTTACTTCACCTCTCCCCCTGTGGGAGAGGTCGAAATTCGCGCGCAGCGGGAATTTCGGGTGAGGGGTTACGGACTATCGATAGACTTGGACCCCTCACCCCAACCCTCTCCCACAAGGGGAGAGGGGGCGCACCTTCAGCGCTGCTACAGATCAATCTAATCTCATCAAGCATCCAGCGATGCAATCACGCCTGCAACGCCGCGAGCAGCTCATCCGGCCGCTCCACCATCATCATGTGGCCTGCGCCGCGCAATACTACCGTCTTTGAATTCGGCAATGCGGCGGCCAGCGCCTTGCCGGCCTTGGCCGGGGTCATCATGTCGCGTTCGCCGAGAACCAACGTCGCGGGTATCTTGATCTGCGCGGCCGCGGCCAGCGCGTTTTGATAGGCGTTGCAGGCCGAGAGATCGTTGAACAGCACGCCGGGGCGGCATTGTTCGAGCACCCGTTGCGCGCCGCTATGCATCCATAATCCGGGCGCGAGGCTGCCGCCGAGTTCGGCCGCAAAGCCAAGCCCCCAGATCGAAACCATATCGACCGCTGCGTGGTCATTGGCTTCCGCGGCCTTGAGCAGATCGGGGCCGACGGTCATGGAAGCCGCCGTTCCGATCAAACCGAGCGACGATATTTTGGCCGGATGACGTGCCGCGGTTTCCAACGCTATCAGCGATCCCATGGAATGACCGACCAACCGCGCCTTTGTCGCGCCGGCAGCATCGAGAAGATCAGCGGTCCAGTCTGCCATGTCGGCGATCGTCGTCAGCGGCGCGCCGCCCGATCGGCCGTGGCCGGGCAAGTCGGGCGCGAGCACGCCATAGCCGTGATGCGCAAACCAGCGGCTGTGCAGGGCCCATGTGGTGTGATCGAAGCCGGCGCCGTGCAGCAGCACGATAGTGGGCTGCGAGGCGTCGAATTCCCGGCCACCGGTAGCGACGAAGATATCGCGGCCATTGACGGACAATTGCATGGCTCAAGCCTTCTGCGACATACGGAGCGCCTGGGCGAGGTCATCGATGATATCGGCGGCGCACTCTATGCCGACCGACAGCCGCACCAGTTCTTCGCCGATACCGGCGGCCTTGAGCTGCGCCGCGTCCATCTGCTGATGGGTCGTACTGGCTGGATGAATGACCAGTGTCTTGGCGTCGCCGACATTGGCGAGATGACTGATCATCCGCAGCGACTCGATGAATTTCTTGCCGGCGGGCCGCCCGCCCTTGATGCCGAAACTGACGATCGATCCCGCGCCACGCGGCAGCAATCGCTTGGCCAGCGCGTGATCGGGATGGCTTTCCAGCGAGGGATGCAGCACCCAGTCGACCGCCTTGTTGGTGGCGAGCGCCTCCAGCACCAGATGTGTGTTGGCGACGTGGCGCTCCATACGCACACCCAGCGTCTCGACGCCCTGCAGCAACTGGAAGGCATTGGTCGGCGACAGGCAGGCGCCGAAATCGCGCAGGCCTTCGGTGCGGGCGCGCATGATGAATGCGGCCGGGCCGAATTGCTCGTCGAAGACAATGCCGTGATAGCCGGCATAGGGCTGCGTCAAACCCGGAAATTTGCCGGAGGCACGCCAGTCGAACCGTCCGCCGTCGACGATCACGCCGCCGATCGCGATGCCGTGGCCGCCGATCCATTTGGTGGCCGAGTTCATCACGATGTCGGCGCCGAGTTCGATCGGACGGCTGAGAAACGGCGTCGCGAAGGTGTTGTCGATCAACAGCGGAATCTTCGCGTCATGCGCGATCTGCGCGACCTCGGGAATATCCAGCACTTCGAGACCGGGGTTGCCGATGGTCTCGCCGATCACGAGCCTTGTATTCGGCCTGATCGTCGTGCGAAATTCATCCAGCGCGCGGGGCTTCACAAAGCTGGTAGTGATGCCGAAGCGCGGCAGCGTATGCGCCAGGAGATTGATGGTGCCGCCATAAAGCGACGCGGACGCGACGATGTGGTCGCCGGCATTCAGCAGTGTTGCGATCGCCAGATGCAGCGCCGCCATGCCGCTCGCGGTGCAGATCGCGCCGACGCCGCCTTCCAGCGCCGCGAGCCGTTCTTCCAGCACCGATGTGGTCGGGTTCGAAATCCGCGTATAGATATGCCCGGCGCGTTCCAAATTGAACAACGCCGCGGCGTGCTCGGAATCCTGAAACACATAGGATGTGGTCTGATAGATCGGGACAGCCCGGGCGCCGGTGACGGGGTCCGGATGCTGGCCGGCATGGAGGCTCAGGGTTTCGAATGCAGGCGGCTTGGGTGCGGGCATGTCAAACTCGAAACGATGCGGTTTTCTGGACGGCGGTATGATTTGCCATAAACGGGCCGTGATTGTTAGCCTTTGGGGGCTCTGGCGGCCCGGATTTCCCACGATGAGGATTCCAGTTCCCTGACCGGTCCCGGGTTAACAATTCTCCATCTTGCGACGCCTGAGAATAATGCGCCGCGAGCGGCCGCAATTCAGCAATAAACACGTCGTTGCGGAGCCGTCAGAGAGCATTGTCATTGCTTTTTTTGCAGGGCACTCGACACCTCTGCAGACCATCCCCATCATCCCAGACATCGCGTTATCGCAAGATAAAAAAACTGCTGAATTTGAAGGCGTTAAGCCCATGAGCCTGATCGAAAACCTGCCGCGCATCCGCAAGCTTCGCTTGCCGCGCGCGGATGGCGTGGTCCAGTGGATCGTGCCGCTGGCGATCATTGCGATCTGGCAGGCCGCCTGTGTGACCGGATTTGTGTCTTCGCGCGTGCTGCCGGCGCCGAGTGACGTCGCGCTGGCGGGATGGAAACTTTTGCTGTCGGGTGAACTGGCCCAGAATATCTGGGTCAGCTTCTGGCGCGCCGGCATCGGCTTTATCATCGGCGGCAGCATCGGCTTTGCCTTTGGACTGGCCAACGGCCTGTCGCAGCTCTCCAGCCGGCTGACCGACACGACCCTGCAGATGGTGCGCAACATTCCGCACCTTGCTTTGATCCCGCTCGTCATCCTGTGGTTCGGCATCGATGAATCGGCCAAGCTGTTTCTGGTGGCGCTCGGGGTGTTCTTTCCGATCTATCTGAACACGCTGCATGGCGTACGCACCGTCGATCCGCAGCTGATCGAGATGGGGCGGATCTACGGGATGACCGACAGCGAATTGTTCCGCCGCGTGATCTTTCCGGGCGCGTTGCCGTCGATTTTCGTCGGCGTGCGCTTTGCGCTCGGCATCATGTGGCTGACGCTGATCGTGGCGGAAACCATCGCGGCATCGTCGGGCCTCGGCTACATGGCGATGCAGGCCCGCGAATTGATGCAGATCGACGTCGTCGTGCTGAGCATCCTGATCTATGCCCTCCTCGGAAAGGTTGCCGACAGCGCTTCCCGGGCGCTCGAGCGGCTGACGCTGTCCTGGAATCCGGCCTTTCAGAAACATTGAGAACTGATATGCAAGAAGCCCTTATACAAGACGCCTTGCGTTTTCGCTTGCCGGATGCCGAACCTGTGGACCCCAGCGATATCATCGAACAGGCCCAGGTCGCGCGGCGCGGTTCGGATGTGATATCGCGCGGGCTGCCGCTGACCATTCGCGGCTTGCGCAAATCGTTCGGCGATCATCAGGTGCTGCGCGGGATCGATCTGCACATTCCGGCGGGCCAGTTCGTGGCGATCGTCGGGCGCAGCGGCTGCGGCAAGAGCACGTTGCTGCGGCTGATCGCGGGTCTGGAAACCATCGATGCCGGCACCGTCAGCTTTGGCGAAGAAATCCGCCCGGAAGATGTGCGGGTGATGTTTCAGGAGCCGCGGCTGTTGCCGTGGGCCAAGGTGCTGTCGAACGTCGAAGTCGGCCTTGGCCGCGACCGCGCCTCGCCGGACGCGCAAGGCCGCGCTGAAAAGGCGCTTGCCGAAGTCGGCCTGGAGGAAAAACGCGGCCAGTGGCCGGCGGTTCTGTCCGGTGGGCAGAAACAGCGTGTCGCACTGGCGCGCGCGCTGGTCAGCGATCCCCGGGTGCTGGCGTTCGACGAGCCGCTTGGCGCGCTCGACGCCCTGACGCGTATTTCCATGCAGCGGCTGCTGGAGCGGGTCTGGCGCGATCAGTCCTTCACCGCGATTTTGGTCACGCATGACGTTGCGGAAGCGGTCGCATTGGCCGATCGCGTACTGGTGATCGAAGACGGCCGCATCGCCCATGACGTCAGGATCGATATCCCGCGTCCTCGCCGGCGCGGCTCCGCCGACCTTGCCGCGCTGGAAGGCTCGATCCTGCGCGATCTGCTCGGGGCGGGCGATGAATCCACAGACATATGAGGCTGCCATGAACACGGCTGTTCGCAACATCAAACTGGATCAGGGCGTCGCTACGGATGATTTTCGAGGCGCGATGCGGCACCTGGCCGGCGGCGTCAGCGTGATCACGGTCGGTCGCGGCAAGGACATCACGGGGATGACGGTGACCTCGGTCTCGTCGCTGGCGGTCGATCCGCCGTCGCTGGTCGTCAGCATCAACCGCGCTTCGTCATCCTGGCCGCTGCTGAAACGTCATGGCTTCTTCGGCGTCAACATCCTCACCGCCGATCAACTCGATGTCGCCGAGCGGTTTACCGGCAAGGGCGGCCTCAAGGGTGCCGAGCGTTTCGTCGGCGCTGAATGGACCACCGGCGCATCCGGCGTGCCGCTTTTGGTGGGCGCGTTGGCAGCAATCGATTGCGAGGCCGAGGATATCATTGAGCGTCATTCCCACGCCGTCGTGATCGGGCGCGTGCTGGATCTGCGGCTGTCGTCGCGCACGGCGGCCCTGGCCTATTGGCAGGGACAATATTTGGCTGTCGACCAGAACGAGGATGCGCTCAAGCTGGCCGAAGTCAGCGTCCCGACCCCGCGCGACCGACACAGGGCCTGATCGGCCGCTTTAGGCCGCGTAGCGCCTGAGAGGTGGCGTTTTCTCCATCTGCGGCCTAAAAGCTTTCCTTGAGTCCGGCGCTGCGGGAACCAGGGGAGGTCAGATGGAACGCAAGCTTCTTCAGATCGCCTTCGCGCTGGCGGGCCTGCTGCTGATCGCTTTCGGCCTCGCCGGTGTTTTCTTTGGCCCCAACTTCGCGAATCTGTCCGGCAGCGTCGAAATGGACAGCTATTTCCGCTTCCTCAAGGGCATGCTGCTCGGGATCGGCCTGATCTACTGGTCGTCGATACCGGATATTGCGCGGCACGCTGAGCGGATTTCGGTGGTGACATTCATCCTGGTGCTCGGCGCCGTCCCGCGGCTGCTTGCGGTGATCAGCCATGGCGTGCCCACCATCGGCATCCTGATCGGCCTCGCCGGCGAATTGATCTTCGCACCGCTGTTATGGCTGTGGCATCAGCACGTCGCCGGCGCAGCCCAACGCAGCGCCTTGACCTGATGAAGCGTCTCGCGGTCTTTGCATTTTACGCGATCGGCGCGCTGGCGATCGGCTATCTCGCGCTGTTCGCCTATGCGGCCTTCACCGGACGCGAATTGCAGCCCGGCGATCCGATTCATATTTTCCGCAAGCCGGATGCGCCGAATTATTCGTGAAGGGGGCTGAAGCCTATCAGCGTCATTGCGAGCGAAGCGAAGCAATCCATGTCGCCACGTAAAGAAAGAATGGATTGCTTCGTCGCTTCGCTCCTCGCAATGACGAGATGGCTTGACCCCAATCACGCCGTCGCGGCGACGCGATGAAAGTCGCCGGAGCCCGCGGGGGTGATCGGCAATCCGCCGTCGGCGTATTCGTTCAGCTTGTTGCGCAGCGTGCGGATCGAGATGCCCAGGATGTTCGCGGCATGGGTGCGGTTGCCGAGGCAGTGCTTGAGCGTTTCAAGAATGAGATCGCGCTCGACATCCGCCACCGTGCGTCCGACCAGCGCGCGGGTGACCTGTTCGGCGGCGAAGGTGGCGTGCGCCACTGCCGGCACTGTCTTGGTGAGATCGAGGCGGTCGCCATCCGGCGTCAGAATGGCTTCGGCGCCGATTTCATCGCCCTGCGCCATCAGCACCGAGCGATGCATGGTGTTTTCCAGTTCGCGGACGTTGCCCTGCCAGCGGTTGGACGTCAGCACCCGCCGCGCTTCGGCGGAGATCGGGCGCAACGGCACGCCGTTGGCGTCGGCATATTTCTTGGCAAAATGTTGCGCCAGTTCGAGAATGTCGGCCGGGCGTTCGCGGAGCGGCGGGATCTTCAGGTTCACGACGTTGAGCCGGAACAGCAGATCCTCGCGGAACGTGCCTTCGCGCACCGCGTCGGCCAGATTGCGGTTCGAGGTCGCGATGATGCGGATGTCGACCGGCACCGGCCGGGTGCCGCCGACGCGATCGATCACGCGCTCCTGGATCGCGCGCAGCAATTTGGATTGCAGCCGCACATCCATTTCGGAAATTTCGTCGAGCAATAACGTGCCACCGGTGGCTTCCTCGAACTTTCCGACCCGCCGCGCGACCGCGCCGGTGAACGCGCCCTTTTCGTGGCCGAACAGCTCGGATTCCAGCAGATGTTCGGGAATGGCCGCGCAATTGATGCTGATGAACGGCCGCTTGGCGCGGTTGGAGCGGGTATGGACATAGCGCGCCAGCACTTCCTTGCCGGTGCCGGATTCGCCGGTGATCATCACCGAGGCGTCGGAACCGGCGATCTGCTGCGCCAGCTTGATCACCTTGGCCATCGCTTCATCGCGGTAGACCAGGTCGCGGGAATCATTGGCGACGGCGGCGAGCACCGCGGCGATCAGTTCCGGATCTGGCGGCAGCGGGATGTATTCCTTGGCGCCGGCGTGGATCGCGGCGACCGCGGCGCGGGCATCATTGGTGATGCCGCAAGCAACGATCGGCACATGGATGTGTTCGGCCTCGAGCCGCATCACCAGGTCGCGGATGTCGAGCGCGACATCGACCAGCAACAGGTCGGCGCCCTTGCCGCCGCGCAGCACGCGCATCGCCTGTTCGTGGTCCTCCGCATGGGTCACGGAAGCGCCATTGTCCATCGCGATCTTGGTGGCTGTCGTAAGCTGGCCTTTCAGTGTGCCAACGATGAGAAGCCGCATGATAATCTCCTGTTCGTCTGTTCGCGCCCGTACTGCGCGTATCGTTAGAGAGAGCCCTAGTTCTTTTCGGCCTTGATGATTTCCGTCATGGTCACGCCGAGCTTGTCTTCCACCAGAACCACTTCGCCGCGGGCCACCAGCCGGTTGTTGACATAGATGTCGATGGCCTCACCGACGCGGCGGTCGAGTTCGAGGACGGTGCCGGGACCGAGTTTCAACAGTTCGCCGACATCCATCTTGGAACGGCCGAGCACGGCCGAGACCTGCACCGGCACGTCGAATACGGCTTCCAGATCGGCCGCAATGCGCGAAGCCTGTTCGTCTTCGTGATAGGCGATGTCGTCGTTGACAGGCGGTTGCGCGGCGTTGAGATCCGGGAGCGGAACCTGTGCGTCGGTGTCACTCATGGTTCAATCCTCAGGTCTGGTTGCGGGACGCGATGTAGCGTCCGACAAGTTCGTTGATCTTGGCGTCGATGGCTTCGCGTTCCAGAACGACGCCGCCATCCGCCCATTCGATTTTGCAGTCGCCGGTCGCGATTTCCGGCTCGGCCAGGATCACAAGCCGGCCCTCAAAGCCGCTTTGTTTCGCCAGCCGCTCGATACGCTCGTGGGCGGCGTCGTACAGGGCCTCGTTGATCCGGACCACGAGATGCGGTGTGGCAACCAGATGCGAGAAGCAATCCTTTACGAGCCCGATGATCTCGCTGAGCGGCTCTGCCGCAATCAGCGTGTTGCACAGCTTGCGCGCGACTGCGACGGCGACATCGACCGCCTCGGTCTCCATCCGGGTCTCGATCCCGGAAAAGCGTTGCGCGATACCCCGAATATTAACCCCGATTTCCTCCAGCGCGGCGGCGGAGCGCCGATCGCTTTCCGCCTTGGCCTCGCGCTGGGCGGCATCGTAGCCGTCGCGATAGGCGCGGGCCTCGGCGGCCGCGACCTTCTGGGCGATTTCCGCCGGCGTGGCCGGGCGCTCGCGCATCCTGTCGGGTGCCGAGAAGTCCATGTCGAACAGGAATTTTGCAGGGGCGGCCATCAGTACACCAGCTCGTCGTCGGCGCGATTCTTGGTCAGCATGATTTCGCCCTTGGCCGCGAGGTCCTTGGCGAGGTTGACCAGCAGCGCCTGCGCTTCATCGACGTCGCGCAGCCGCACCGGTCCCATCGCGGCCATGTCGTCCAGCAGCATCTTGCCGGCGCGGGACGACATGTTGCCGAGGAAGAAGCCGCGGACGTCTTCATTGGCGCTCTTGAGCGCGATGCCGAGCTTGTCCTTGTCGACATTGCGCATCAGGGTCTGCGCCGATCCGGAATCCAGCTTGACGAGGTCGTCGAAGGTGAACATCAGCGCCTTGATGCGTTCGGCGGACTCACGATTGTCTTCTTCCAGCGAGGTGATGAAGCGGGTTTCGGTCTGGCGGTCGAAATTATTGAAGATTTCGGCCATCACCTCGTGGGCGTCACGGCGGCGGGTCTGCGACAGGTTCGACATGAATTCGGTGCGCAGCGTCGATTCGACGCGCTCGATCACTTCCTTCTGCACCGCTTCCATCTTGAGCATGCGGCCGACCACGTCGAGCGCCATATCCTCGGGCAGGATCGCGAGCACGCGCGCGGCATGTTCCGGCTTCAGTTTCGACAGCACCACCGCGATGGTTTGCGGATATTCATTCTTGAGATAGTTGGCCAGAACCTCTTCCTGCACGTTGGAGAGTTTTTCCCACATGTTGCGGCCGGCGGGCCCGCGAATTTCATCCATGATGCCGGTGACGCGCTCGGCCGGCAGATAGAGCTGCAGCAGCCGCTCGGTGCCGTCGAAGGTGCCCATCAGCGCGCCGGATGCGGACATCCGCGACACGAATTCGAGCAGCAGGTCTTCCACCACGTCGGCCTCGACGGTGCCGAGTGTCGACATCACCATCGATAATTCGCGCACTTCATCGTCGTCGAGCAGCGACCAGACCTTGCCGCCATATTGTTCGCCCAGCGCCAGCATCAGGATCGCGGCGCGTTTCGGGCCGCTCAGCGGCGGGCTTTTCGGACGGTCGCCCTGTCGGCCCGCCAGCGAGGCGATGACGCTGGTGATGTCGTTGGCGTTGTTTGTGGCTGGGGGGAGGGCCATGTCAGATCACGCCGGCTCGCTGAGCCATTGACGAACAATGGATGCGGTTTCGTTGGGGTTGCGTTCAGCCAGTTCACCGACGCGATGCACGGATTGCGCGTGGACCTGGCCCTGAATTTGCGCGACGTCGATCATGTTGGGGCCCGAGGGGCCGCCCGGAACAAGGCTCTGGCCGGCGGCGCCCGCGGCTGCCGTGCCATCGGCCAGCGCCGGGACCGATCCGTCGCCGGCGAGCGTCGGGACCACTTCGGCGGCGAGGATGCGCTTGACCAGCGGGCGGATCACCATGAACAGCACCACGAGGCCGAGGAGCATCATGACGGCGAGTTCGATGACATACATCACGTCATCCTTGGTGAACTGCAACATGCCGAACATGCCGGTCGGCTCCGCGATCGGCGCGACCATCGGTCCTTCAGCGAATTTCAGGTTGACGACCTCGACCTGATCGCCGCGCTTCTGGTCGAAACCGATGGCCGAGCGCACCAGCGTCGCGATGCGGTCGAGCTGTTCCTTGTTGCGCTCCTGGTAGACCATCTCGCCTTTTTCGTTTTTGGTGTAGCTGCCGTCGACCAGCACGGCGACCGAGATGCGGTTGACCCTTCCGGCCTCGGTGACTTCGGTCTTGGTGGTGCGGGAAATCTCGTAATTGTTGGTTTCTTCGGTCTTCTTGCTCTGGTCGCGCGCGGCCGGCCCGGCGGCGCCCTGGCCCGCATTGCCCGGCAGTTCATTGCCGACGGTGACCTGGCCGTTGGTCTCGGCGGTCGCGCTGGATTCTTCCCGGGTCTGGCTCGAACGCAGCACCCGGCCTTCCGGGTCGAAGCTGTCCGAGGTCTTGGTGATCTTGTTGAAATCGAAGTCCGCCGAGAGCTGGACGCGGGCACGGCCGGCGCCGACCACCGACGAGACGATCGCCTCGACCTCATTGCGCATCCGCTTCTCGAAACCGGCGCGGCGCTCGTCCCCGATCGCGTTGTCGGTCTCGCCGCTGGCGCCGTCGGCCAGCAATTGGCCTGACTCGTCGACGATCGATACCCGCTGCGGCTTCAAGCCGTTGACGGCGGAGGCGACCAGATGGCGGATCGCCCGGATCTGCTGCGGCTCGAGGGCGCCGCGCACCCGCACCACGATCGAGGCCGACGGTTCGGGCGCCTCGCGCGCAAACAGCGGCCGGTCCGGCAGCACCAGATGCACCCGCGCGCCCTGTACCTTGTCGATGGCGCGGATGGTGCGAGCCAGTTCGCCCTCCAGCGCGCGCAGGTGATTGATGTTCTGGACGAAGCTGGTGGTCCCCAGCGCGTCGGATTTGTCGAAAATCTCGTAGCCGACGCCGCCGCCCTTGGGCAGACCGCCCTCGGCGAGCTTCATCCGCAGCCGCGTGACCTTGTCCTTCGGCACCATGATCACGGCGCCGTCGTTGCGCAGTTCGAAGGGAATGGCCTGGCGTTCCAGGTCCTTGAGGATGGCCGAGGAGTCCTCGACGCTGAGATCGGTAAAGAGTGTGGTCATTTGCGGCGTGGTGACGCGCATGATCACAAAAGCAAAGAAGCCGATCAGCGCGGCTGTTACCGCGACCATCGCCATCAATCGCGAGGCGCCGAGACCCCTTAGGAAGCCCACAAGACTCTGCAAACTAACCGCCCCTCAGATTCGGCCCCAAAACGCCGACTGGGCAATTATTGCCTATGGGATGGTTTCGATATGGTTAACGAAGGTTAAGAGCCCCGGCAAAACTTCAAAATAGAAAAAATCGGCTTCGCGAGGCGAAGCCGATTTGTTTAAAATGCCGCGCTCGGGGGAGCGTTTATTGGCGATATTGCTGGATTCGGGTCGTACGCAGCCCGGCAAGACCATGCTGGTCGATGGAAAACTGCCAGGAGAGGAATTCGTCCACCGTCAGCGTGTAGCGGCTGCAAGCCTCCTCAAGGGAGAGCAGGCCGCCGCGAACCGCGGCAACGACTTCGGCCTTACGGCGGATAACCCACCGTTTGGTCCCGGGCGCGGGAAGATCCGCAATTGTTAACGGACTGCCGTCAGGCCCGATGACGTATTTTACCCTCGGGCGATGGGGTTCTGTCATGGCGTACTCACAAACTCTCAACCACTGAACTCACGGTAATAACCTACGCCCCCCGGCTTAAAATTTGCCTAAGCCCAAGGATTCAATACAGGTTCAATACGAATCTCCTTGAAAATGACGGGAACACCGGCCGTCCGGGGCGCAAAATGGCGCCCGGATCGACCGGCGTGAAGGCTTGGGTGGATGTCGGGAGGGCCGCCGATCCTGGCTCGCCAGTTCTTGAGCGGCCGGCGCCTCCGGCAAGGAGGCGCGGTCTTTAGTCCACGATGCTCTGGATCTGATTGACCGTGAATTTCTGGGTGCCGATCGACAATAGCGGCGGCGATTGGGTGAGATCGACCGAACTGACCACGCCTTCGATTTGCGCGCTGATGGCTACGTTGTTGTTCGAAGCGTCCTTGCCCACTGCCGTCAGCGTGTAGCTGCCGTCGGGATATTGCGTGCCGTCATTGCCCTGGCCGTTCCACGAGAACGGCTGGCTGTCGCCGGCGGTGGCATTGTAGGTGCCCGAGAACACGGTCTGACCGTTGCTGCCGGTGATGGTGATATTGACGGTCGAGGCGGTGGGAACGCTGAGCAGCCAGGTCGCCTGGCTGCTGGTCGAGGAAACGGCGGCCAGTGGCGCGGTGTTGCCGTTGACGACCGCGGTCTTGCCGACAAATCCCAGCGCCTGGGTCGATTGAGCGGTCTGCTGCAGCGATACCAGCGTGGCCAGGGAGTCGTTGGTGTTGAGCTGTTGCTGAACGCCGGCGAATTCGACCAGCTGCTGGGTGAACTGGTTGGTGTCCAGCGGGCTCAGCGGATTCTGGTTCTGCAATTGCGTCGTCAGCAATTGCAGGAAGCTCTGAAAGTTGCCGGCGATCTGCGAAGAGGCCAGGGCATTTGAAGCCGCAGCCGCCGAGGCGGAGGAAGATGAAGATCCGGCGGGGAGGGGAGTTGTCCCCGATACGACCGGGCTGGACGTGCCTGCTGCTGCTGTCATGCGCCTCTCCTCATACTCTGATATCGACGCCGCTGCTCGATCCGAGCGAGCGGCCGTAAGTTCGTCCCGCGATGGCGGCGGGCATGGTGTCGTCGTCGCCGATGATCAGCCGCTGGGCGTTGCGGGGCGTATCGCCGCCGCTGTTCTGGCCCGAAGAAGACTGGTCGCGCAGGCTGAATTGCAGGCCGTTATTGCCGGTCTTGAGCCCGGCATCGTCGAGCGCACGCTGCAATTGCGGCGCGTCCTGGCGCAGCATCGACAATGTTTCCGGCTTTTCGACCGTGAGATGCGATGTCACCTGGCCGTTGCTGTCGATATCGATGCGAACGTCGATGCGGCCGAGCTCGGCCGGATCGAGCCGGATTTCGAAACTGCTCTTGCCGCTCTTGACCGAGGCGGCGATCTGGACCGCCAATCCACTCAGCGGCACCGCCGCACCCGTCGCCGCGGTGGCGGTCAGCGAATTGGCGGATGTCGTTGCCGTGGTCGTGAGCTGCGGCTGGATCGTGGCTGCGGTTGCAATCGTGTTGTCCGATGTCTCGGTGCCGGCATGCGTTGTGCTGGCGGTCGAGGCGTGTTCATGGGCCGATATTGCGCCGGTCGTGATCGAGGCGGCGGCCTCGGCGGTCGCGGTCGCCGCCGCGTTGGCGGCTTCGGGTTTGCCGGTGCCGCTCGCTTGTTGCAGCAGGCCGTTCTGGGCGGTCGCGGTGGTTGAATCCGTCGCCGCCGTATCGGCTGCCGCGGTCTCCGATGCCGTCGTCTTGGACGAGGTCTTCGGCGTGACGGGCGCGGTGGCGGCAACCGCTGTGGTCAATGACGCGGCGTTGACCGTGGGCGTATCGGCCGTGGTTGCCGTCTGGTTCGCCGACGTTGCGGCGGTCTGGTCCGCCGCCGCGGTCACGGTGATCTTGGCCGTTGTCGCCGCCGACGTGTCGGGTGTGGTGGTCGGCGTCGCCGTGGCGGTCGGATCCGTCTTGACGGGGGCCGATGCCGCCGCTTGCGCGGAGATCGCCTGTGAACTGGCGGCGATCGCGGCCGCGGCAATCGCCAGCGGCGCCGTGGCGCTGCCGGGAGTCGGCGCCGGCGCCGGCGTATTGGTCGCGGTGAGGGTGACGGGCACGACGACCGCGACCGGCGTCGGCGTGGTCAGGGCCGATCCGGCCTGCTGGGCCAGCATTGTCGGATCGACCGCCGAATTGTCGTCGCTGTTCGAGGCCGCGGTTGATTTGCTGGTGCTGGTCTTTGACGTGCCGGAATTGCCACGGGATTGCTGGCTCGAACCGGTGCCGGCGGCGCCATTGGAACTGGCGCCGGCATTATTGGCATTGGCGTCGGAGGGCGGCCCGGAATTGTCGTTGTTATTATTATTGTTGTTCGGATCGTTGTTGGCCGCCTGGTTGGCTTGCTGGTTGGCATTGGCGTTATTCGCCGGCCTGGAATTGTCCGCGGGGGGCGGCGAATTGTCGTCGGCGCGGTTTGGCTGGGCGGGCGGCTGCTGATTTTGCTGCTGCTGGGACGCCGAGGCGGCGTTGTTGGCGTCGTTGGCCGTGTTGTTATCGACCAGCGACGCAAAAATATCGTTTCCGGGCAACTGGTCCACCCGGACCTGGCGTACCGTCACGCCCTGGAAGGACATGTTAGCGGCTACTTCTGGATTGACGCTGACCACCGGACGCCTCTTGCAATGGAACTGCCAGCAACTGACAGGGACTGCCAAGAGATCAGCAAGGACCGGGCCAGCCTAATTTCTTTAAAATATCTATATATATCAATGGCTTATTTTTATGACGACGAACCTGCCGGCCTGCGTCAGCGCTTCCTTTTCTGCCCGGCGGCAAGATTTGCCGTTTGAAAAGGGGACCGTGATTGCCTCTCGCCAAGACGGCCTATATTAAAGAGCAGCTTTTCAGCCGCCCGCTCCAAAGCCCCCTGACCGCACAGCGGTTTCCTGATCGCGAAGCGCTTGGCGCGCGCGGTCGCATCAATGACCGGAACCATGCTCAACAGTCTGGATCTTGAAGGCCGTCCGCAGGACACAAGGGTCGTCGTCGCCATGTCCGGCGGCGTCGATTCCTCGGTGACGGCCGCGCTGTTGAAGTCGCAGGGCTATGACGTCGTCGGCATCACGCTGCAGCTTTACGATCATGGCGCGGCCACCCACCGCAAGGGCGCCTGCTGCGCCGGGCAGGACATTCACGACGCGCGCAATGTGGCCGAGCGGATCGGCATTCCCCATTATGTGCTGGATTATGAAAGCCGCTTTCGCGAATCCGTGATCGACAATTTCGCCGACAGCTATGCGTCGGGCCAAACTCCAGTCCCCTGCATCGAGTGCAACCGCTCGATCAAGTTCCGCGATCTGCTCAAGACCGCGCGCGAGCTTGGCGCCGCGGCCCTTGCGACCGGGCATTATGTCGCCTCGCGCCGGATGGACGACGGATCGCGCGCGCTGGTTTGTGCGGCCGATGCCGATCGCGACCAGAGCTATTTCCTGTTTGCGACCACACGCGAACAGCTCGACTATCTGCGCTTTCCCTTGGGCGACATGACCAAGCCGCAGGCGCGCGAACTGGCGCGGCGCTTTGAGCTAGAGGTCGCCGACAAGCAGGACAGCCAGGACATCTGCTTTGTGCCGACCGGGCGCTACACGGATATCATCGGCCGGCTGCGGCCGAACGCGATCGAGCCCGGCGATATCGTCGACCTCGATGGGCGGATCATCGGCCGCCATCAGGGCATCATTCACTTCACCGTCGGGCAGCGCCGCGGATTGGGCATCGCATCGGCGGCGCCGCTGTATGTAGTGCGGCTCGATGCCGACAGCCGCCGCGTCGTGGTCGGTCCGCGCGAGGCGCTGCGGATGGACCGCATCGTGCTGCGCGACATCAACTGGATCGGCGGCGGCGCGCTCGATCGCGTGGTTGGCAACGGCCTTGAGATGTTCGTGCGGGTGCGATCGACGCGCGCGCCGCAGCCGGCCTGGCTGCGCCGGACCGAAGATGGCCGCTACGAAGTCGAACTGGTCGCGGGCGAGGAGGGCGTTTCGCCCGGCCAGGCCTGTGTGTTCTACGATGCAGCTTCCGGCCAGGCGCGCGTGCTTGGCGGCGGTTTCATCCAAAGCGCCACCGCGAAGCGTGCAACGGCCCACAATGTGGCAAAAGAAACCGCCGCACCGCAGCCGCTGATCGAAACGGTGCGCGGATAAAATAATTTCGGGCGGAAAAGTTTTAGGCAAATACTTCAAGGCTGGGGCATGGCGTCAGATATCGACCGCGCGGGGGTCGCAAAGGCTTATGGGCGCTGGGCGCCGGTCTACGATCTGGTCTTCGGCAAGGTGTTCGATCACGGCCGCCAGTCGACCATCGCCGAGGCCGACAAGATCGGCGGCCGGATTCTCGATGTCGGTGTCGGTACGGGATTGTCGCTGTCGGATTATTCGCGCACCACGAAATTATGCGGCGTCGATATTTCCGAGCCGATGCTGCGCAAGGCGCAAAGCCGCGTGAAGGCGCTGGGACTTTCCAACGTCGAAACGCTTGCGGTGATGGACGCGAAAAATCTCGCCTTCCCGGATTCGTTTTTCGACGCGGTGGTGGCGCAATATGTCATCACCGCGGTGCCGGACCCCGAGGCCACGCTGGATGATTTCATCCGGGTGTTGAAGCCCGGCGGCGAACTCATTCTGGTCAATCATATCGGTGCTGAACACGGCGCGCGCCGCCTGTTCGAGCTGGCGTTCGCGCCTTTGGCCCGCCGGCTCGGCTGGCGCCCGGAATTTCCATGGGCGCGGCTGACGAACTGGGCGGCGAAACATGGCGGCGTCAGCCTGACCGAGCGGCGGCCGATGCCGCCGATGGGCCACTTTTCGCTCATTCGGTACCGCAAGGAACCCAAGAAGACTTGAAGCAGGCCCTGAAGAAGGCCTGAAACTGCCGCCGGCGCGGGGAACCTCCGCGCGATCAGGCCGTTTTCCCGGCATGATGAAATCCGCACTCTTTATATCGTGTTTGCTGATCACAGCACCCAGTCTGGCCATCGCGCAGGCGCCTCCCACTCCGGCAACGCCGGCGGCCGAAACCGCAACACCCGCGCCTGCCGTCCGCTGCGCACCGATGCAGCCTGTGCCGTCTCAAGGCACCGCGGCCCCGGAGGGCACCACGACAGGGCAGCGGGCCGAGCCGCTCGGCGACAAATTGGCGAAATCCGACGGCGTGCTGTGCCCGCCTTCGGGCGTCGACCCGGAAATCCGCGCGCCCACCCCCGATGCCGGCAACACCCCGGTGATTCCGCCGCCCGGCAGCCCCGGCGGCGACCCCAGTATCCGGCCGAAATAACGGCGTTTTCCAGATACTTGCCGGATAACTCGAAGCGCGGCCGGGTTTGCTTGACACGACCCGGACCGGCTTCTTATATGCCGCGCGTTCGCGACCGCGGTATCCAAACCGCGCCGGGGACCTGTGGCGAGGTAGCTCAGCTGGTTAGAGCACGGGAATCATAATCCTGGGGTCGGGGGTTCGAGTCCCTCTCTCGCTACCATCTTTCCCATACTCCTTGAACGCGGTGGGGGGCAGGCTTGCTCCCCCAATTCCAATGGTGCGTTCAAGCGTCCAGAAGTCTCAACTGTGATCCCTGGATGCGAAGGAGCCCAGGATACAGTTGTTGCTTGCGCGCCAGTATCGCCGGATGGAGGAAGATAACATCGTCCATGCCGTGCTCTTTTTCTATCGCATCGACAAGCCGGTCAGTCTCCCGCGAGGATGACGCTTCCAACAATCGTTGACACAAATCAACGCGAGCAGCGGTCGTTATTCAGAATTACTTGTCGGGTACCGATCGCGGAGATTCCCATGACGAAACTTGGGCCTGTTGCTACTGCGCTCTTTCTTCTTTCCCTGCTCGCAGGGCATGACGCAAACGCCGCAGGCGGATGCGGCGCGGGTTTGCATCGCGACCCGCATGGCCGATGTCAGTTCTATCGCGCCGCGCCACCTGCGAGTCGCGTCTGCCCGGCCGGTTTCGTCTGGCGCAATGGACGCTGCGGCCAGAATGCTCAAGACGACGCATTTGTCCCAACGCGGCCCAATAATGCGCGCTGATGCCTGCACGTCGGGAGCGTGGGAAGCGGACATCGAATTGGTCGGCGTCTTACCTCTGCGGCCCCGACAGATTCACGTCACGTTCGGCTCGAAAGACGTTGCCATAGAGATTGGCGATCCATTGGCGTCCGCTTGAGGTAACGTTGAGATAGCGTATGGCCATGCCAATCTGCGGCGCGACGTTGGCCCAGTAGAACTGCGGGAATTTATAAACGACGTCCGCCGGTGTCTCATAGCCCATTGTCTTGTTAAGTCCGATCTCCTCGAATTCATGGAAAAGAGCGTTTGATTTCCTGATATAATTGGGATCGCCGAGTTGACCGACAAGATCGGCGGCGCGCAGCAGCAAACCTTCCTCATCGTGAAGATCGTCGTTCGACTGAGGCGGTGCGTAGGGAACGCGGGTATATTCGATCGCTCTGGCGATCCGGCTGGCATCGAGGTATTCGACTGTGTCGAGGCGTTCCAGCGCGAACAATTTGGAACGGTCGACGTGGTAGGGCGCCAGCGCAGCGTCGGATGCGCCTCGCGGCAGACGGACCATACGGCCATTGACATCGGCAACGAAGCAATCTTCCTCGTCGCCTTGGACGATTCCGCGAACATACCCGATATCGTGAACGAGGCATGCCAGAATGAAATTGGCGTAGTCGCCCGCCGTTGTGGGCCGCAACAACGCACGACCAATCAGAATGTCGTGCCCGGCCAGAGTCACAAGCATCGTGTGCTCGACATTGTGGTACAGGGCATCGCTGTTGCCGATGCAATCCAGGGAGAGCCTTGCAGCATAGGGCAGCAGATCGGCCAGCTCGGCGTTCGACGAGCCGAACCTGCCCTTGGTCTCCGAAGCCAGAAATGATCCCAGGGCTTGCGCTGTCAATTCGGGGATTGTGATCATTCGATAAGAATGAGGCCGATCCCGGCGGGATTGTTGACCTAGATCAACGACGGCCTCGCAATAGGGCCAGGCGCGATCGGCCGACCGCAGCCTCCCAATTTCAGGGTCGAGATGGGTTCCGAATCCCGTCGGTCGGGAAAATCCGGGTGTGGAGGCCGGAACTTTCCCGGTTGTGATCAATCCTCAGTATCCCGCGACGACCGGGCCACCAAATCGATAGTTGAGTCGGAACAATACCAGATCGACGTCCTGGCCGACGCGGTTGGCAGCGCCAGCCACGATCGGATTGGCTACAGAGAAGGAATTATTGGCGTCGCCCATAAAGAGCCGATCGTACTCGATGCCAACACTCCAATTGGGCGTAAAGCCGTATTCAAATCCGACGCCCACCGCGCCACCCCACCGCGTTGCGGTAGCCGAGGCCGCACCGACACCGCCAACAGTCGTGAAGATGTCGTAACGATTGTCGGTAACCGCCGCGCCCCCCTTCAGATAAATGAGGGCCGCATTCCAGGCCCAGCCGATTTGTCCCGTGAAGAGACCAAATGCGTCAAGCTTTGTGGTCTCGGAAAAGGCAGCGTTGATCAGGCTCGTTCGCGACGCCCGCAGTGATGCCCAATCACCCTGGCCCTCTGCGCCGAATACAAATTGGCCCATTTGCCAGCGATAGCCGAGCTGGCCGCCGAAAACGCCTCCCGATTTGGAACTGCATCCGTCAGGAAATGCGCCCGCGGCCGATGTGAAACTCCAACAGTTGCGGCTTTCACCCCAGCCACCATTTGCGCCGATATACAAGCCTGTCCAATCGTAGACTCGCTCCACGACAACGGGTGCCTTTACCGGACGGGCCGGCAGGTCCGCGGCAAAGACCGGCGTCGACAGGCCGAGTGCTGCGAAACCCATCAAAAACGATTTTACCCTCATGACAACGTCCCCACTTCTAGGTTGCACAAGTCAGCAATCAACTGTCCTATACGCTGGGAAAATCCATTCCTATTGTACGCAGGGACAATGGTGCGCCCGTCGATCGTTCGCGATCGTATTTTGCGCGCGAACGTTACCCGCAACTACGAGAGCCAGGTACCCGGCGCTTCGTGAATTGCCGGGCCGCTTTCCGACGCCAAGTTGCCGTCGCCGCTTGACCGTGCCAAACTACCGCTGCTCTGGCAGAGGCCGCTGCTTGCGGACCATGAATCATGGCGCGGGCGATAAAGGGTTGGCTTACGCTCATCGTGCTTGCCGCGATTGCACCTGCGGCGGCAGATCCGAGGCGTGTTCCTGTTGCACTCGTTCGGTTCGGAGGATCTGCTGCCCGCCGGCAGTATCGTGGATTTTCGCGAGTTCGGGATCCGGGAGCAGTAATGCGCGGATGTACTGGATTGCCACGATGGCTAGCGACCGTTTGCGTTGTCGCTTGTCTGTCGCATTCGGGAAGCCTGCATGCGACCGAGCACAAGACGGTATTGATCCTTCATTCGGTCGGTCGAGAATTTAGACCGTGGAACGAATATGCCAAACAAATACGGACGGAACTGGACAGGCAGTCTCCTTGGCCGCTGGACGTGGGTGAGCACTCGCTTGAAAGTGCCCGCTCGGGCGACTCCAACCCGGAGCCACCTTTCGTTCGATATCTAAACGCGCTTTATGCCGAGCGTGTCCCGGACCTGATTATCGCCATCGGCGCACCCGCCGCTGCATTCCTGCGGCGGCACAGAGAGCATCTGTTTCCGAAAGCGCCGGCCCTGCTTACGGCAATCGATCAACGCCGGCTCCAATACTCCGGTATCTCGCAAAACGATGTCCTGGTTGTCGTCAAACACGACTTCCGCTTTCTTTTCGAGAGTTTCTTGCGGATATCGCCAGATACAAAGATCGTGGCCGTGGTCAACGGCAACTCGCCCAATGAATTGTTCTGGCGGAACGAAATTCAGCAGGATCTGCGGCCTTTGGAAGGCCGGATCGATATCAGATGGTATGACAATCTTTCATTCCAGGACATGCTGAAGCAAACAGCTCATCTTCCATCGCACTCAGCGATCTTCTGGCACACCATGCTTGTCGATGCGGCCGGCGTTGCATATGAAGGCGATCGGGCTCTGAAAAATCTCTATGCCACGGCGAATGCGCCGATTTTCACGCACGATGATTCGTTCTTCGGCCAGGAAATTGTCGGCGGGCCGATGCTGTCGGCGCGTATGTTGAGCAAACAAGCGGGCACCGCTGCCGTACGCATGCTCGACGGAGAAAAGCCGGATAGCATCACAATTCAACCGGTGGGCTTTGCGAAGCCAATCTATGACTGGCGTGAACTGCGGCGCTGGGGGATTGGCGAAAGCGGTCTTCCGTCCGATAGCGAAGTCTATTTTCGCGAGCCAACTGCCTGGCAGAAATACCGCACGCAAATTCTGGTGGTATGCGCGGTGCTATTGTTGCAAAGCGTTCTGATTTCCAGTCTGTTGTTCGAGCGTCGGCGGCGCTTCAATGCGGAGCTCGTGTCGCGGCAACGCTCGGCGGAATTGGCTCACATGAACCGTTTTTCCATGGCCGGCGAACTTACCGCGACCATCGCACACGAGATCAACCAGCCGCTCGGAGCCATGCTGGCCAACGTCGAAACAGCGGAGATGATGATCAAATCTCCGGTCCCCGACCTGCATGAAATCGGGGAAATCCTTGCCGACATTCGCCGTGACGACCAGCGCGCCAGCGACGTGATTGTCCGGTTACGGAGCCTGCTGAAGAAGGCGCCATTTGAGCCCAGGCAAATTGATCTCAACGACGTTGTACGCGAGACCGTGCGATTTCTTTCGGCGCTGTCGATTGCGCGGGAAGTCGAGATGATCAGTTTGATCGCGCCGACACCGCTTCCCGTCAATGGCGATTTCATTCAACTTCAGCAAGTCATCCTGAATCTGATCGTCAATGCGATGGATGCGATGTCGGGCATGCCGAGTGCCGAACGCAAAGTCAGGGTCTTGACCGCGCGTGATGGCGACTCTGCCGATATCTTCATCTCGGACGCCGGTCCTGGCATTCCCGCCGATAAGCTGAAGGAGGTGTTCGAGCCGTTTTTCACGACAAAGCCCCATGGCATGGGCATGGGGCTGTCGATCGCGCGCACCATTGTCGACGCCCATGGCGGGCGGATAGTCGCGGAAAACCTGGCTGGACGCGGCGCCACATTTCGCATCAGCCTGCCGCTTGTCGAACTGTCGAATTGATGCTTGTCCGCATTCCATCGTCGCGACTCCGGTTTGGGCTTGATCCAGGTCAAGCTGTCGCCGTCCTGTTTTTCCAGCTTCTCGATTCCTGAAAGGGTAGCGTGATGGGAGCGTTCATCTTGTCGTGCCGTAAACAGGCCGTGGGCACCGCGGCGGCCCTGATCATCCTGTTGAGCGCGACCGGCGCTTCGGCCCTTCTTGCCCTGTTCAGGTATGAGGACCAGGCGCAGCGGCACTGTCCCGATGACGTCGTGGTCTGGCTCGATTTTAAAAAGAGCAAATACTATCTCAGGAATCAAAAGCTCTACGGTGGTGGCTCCGCAGGCAGCTATGTGTGCCTCAAGGAAGCGCGCCGCGGTTACTATCGCCGCTCGCTGCTTGGCTTGCGATGACGCCGTCCGCTACAGCAGGGGCAGGATCAAATGCGCCACCTGCGGATCGGTACGGCGACCCGGCCGGAAGCCGAACTTGGTGAGCACCTTGAGCATCGCGGTGTTCTGCGGCAAGACCTCCGCTATCAGCTCCTTCAACCCCGCCGCACGTGCCAGACCCGCGAGATGCCGGGTGAGGATCGCTCCGATCCCCTGGCCTTGATAGGCGTCGATCACCATGAAGGCCACCTCGGCCTGACCGGGCTTGACCACCACATACCTCGCGCCACCGATGATGACCGGCCGCTTGTCTTCCTCGATTTGGACCACCAGGGCGACGTGATCGACGAAATCGATCTTCATGAAGAAGGCCTTCTCCTGCTCGGAGAAGCCGCGTTTGGTCACAAAAAAGCGGCGCTGCCGCGACTCCGGGCCGATGCGATCGATGGCAGCGAGCATATCGGCCTCATCCGCGAGCTGCAGGGCGCGGATTTCAATCGGGCGCCCGTCGCGCAGATGCTCCAGGGCCGAGTAGCTGCCAAATTTCATCGTCTCTCTCATCCGTCGCGGCACGGATCATGCGGCCTCTGATGGCATGTGAGATGAAACGCCCGGCGCTATCGGCTAATTGATCTGGATCAAGCCTGCGGGGACGGGCGTGCCAATAAGGAAATGTAGAAGACCGCTGTCGACCGATGGGGAGACATATGGACGTCGGCGAAGCTCCCTCGGGAGCAAGGCAAGACCAAACAGGCGAACAAGACAGAACAGGCGAAGAGGTGATCCAGATCGCCATTCGCCTCGCGCTGCTCGCTCTGCTTATCCTCTGGTCGTTCATTCTGCTGCGTCCATTCATCTCGATCCTGGTTTGGAGCGCGGTACTCGCCGTCGCGCTCTATCCCGCGTACAACTGGCTATCGGAGCGCCTCGGGCATCGGCCCGGCGTCGCTGCGGTCGCCGTTACCCTTGTTGTCCTGGCAGTGTTTCTTGGACCGGCCGCGTGGCTTGGTCTCGGTCTCGTCGAGGGGCTGCGCAACATTTCCGATCAACTGACGTCGGGAGATCTCACGATCCCCGCGCCGCCCGACGCCGTCAACGACTGGCCAGTTATCGGCGCGACGCTTTTTAAATTCTGGAAAATGGCGTCGGTAAATCTGGAAGCAGCCCTTCGTGAACTCGCGCCTCATCTGAAGCCGCTGGCGGGTCCTGTTCTTGCGATCGCGGGCAGCGCCGGTACTGGAACGCTCAAATTTCTCGCCTCAGTTGTGATTTCAGGCTTCCTGTTTCCATATGGGCCGCGCCTTGTCGCGGCGAGCAAACGTGCGCTCGCGCGTATCGTCCCTGAGCGAAGCGAAAGTTTCGTGGCGCTGGCCGGCGCCACCATCCGCACCGTGCTCCAGGGCGTGATCGGCATCGCGGCACTTCAGGCTATGCTGGCTGGAATTGTATTGAAGATCGCAGGGGTTCCCAACGCCGGGGCGCTCGCATTCGGCATCCTGGTGCTCGGCATTGTGCAGATCGGATCGTTGCCGATCCTGCTTCCAGTCATCATCTGGATCTGGACGGCCAAGGACGTTGGCACCGCTGTGCTGATCACGATCTTCCTCGTGTTGGTCGGCCTTTCCGACAATGCGCTCAAGCCGCTGTTGATGGGGCGTGGCCTCTCGACACCGGTATTGGTCATCTTCATCGGCGTGCTTGGCGGAACGTTGGCCCATGGAATTGTCGGTCTGTTCATCGGGCCCGTCATCCTGGCGGTAGCCTGGGAGTTGATGATGGCGTGGATCGGCGAGGATCGCCTCGATGCCAATTCGCCTGGCGAAGCGACAGCCGAGAAAGCCCGATCAAGCGCCGAAAATCTGAGCAAAGCACCCTTGACCTAGATCAAAGTCCGCGCCGCCGCGCAGGCCTCCTTATCGTGCCTGGCTGCAAGGATGGAACATCATGTCGATGGACAAGCCGGCCCTCGGTGGGCGCGCAATGCCGGGATTTTTTGCATCCGCCTTCGAATATCTGGTGGATACGGGGCAGCGCAGTGTCTTGTTCCTGGACGTTATGCGCAAGCGGGGGGAACAGTATCGTGAACATCTCGCCGAAACCGTGCCTCATGTTCTCGATTATTCCGTGGAGCTGGTCGCCGATGGAAGAAACCTGAAGCGGCGGGTGAACTACGCACTCGTCCGTGTCACGCCGCCCAGCGGGGTTGCGATCGATCCCGGCCGGCGCCCGTTCGTCGTGATCGACCCGCGTGCCGGCCATGGTCCCGGCATCGGCGGCTTCAAGGCCGACAGCGAGATCGGCGTCGCCATGAAGGCCGGACATCCCTGCTACTTCATCGGCTTCATGCCCGAACCGATGCCGGGACAGACCATCGGGGATATCGCGTACGCCGAGGGTACATTTCTGGAAAAAGTCATCGCGCTGCATCCGGGCGCCGACGGCAAGCCCTGCGTGATCGGCAATTGTCAGGCCGGTTGGGCTGTTATGATTCTCGCGTCACTTCGACCCGAATTGTTCGGGCCGATCATCATCGCCGGTGCGCCCTTGTCATATTGGGCGGGTGTGCGCGGCATGAACCCGATGCGCTATTCGGGCGGCCTGCTGGGCGGAAGCTGGCTGACCGCGATGACCAGCGATCTCGGCGGTGGCAAGTTCGATGGCGCCTGGCTGGTGCAGAATTTCGAAAAAGCGAATCCGTCGAATACGTTGTGGACCAAGCAGTACAATGTCTATTCGAAGGTCGATACTGAAGCCGAGCGCTATCTCGAATTCGAGCGCTGGTGGGGCGGGCACGTCAACCTCAACGCAGAGGAAATCCAGTTTATCGTCGATGAGCTGTTTGTCGGCAACAATCTTGCGGCCGGGCGGATCAAGACCGCCGACGGCGAGGTCGTCGATCTGCGCAAGATACGCTCGCCGATCGTGGTATTCTGTTCCAAAGGCGATAACATCACGCCGCCGCAGCAGGCGCTTGGCTGGATTCTCGATCTTTACCGCGACGTCGACGAGATCAGGTATTACGGGCAGACGATCGTCTACACGGTCCATGAGACCGTCGGCCATCTCGGCATTTTTGTTTCCGGCGGCGTCGCCAGGAAGGAGCACGCCGAGTTTTCGAGCAATATCGATCTGATCGATGTGCTGCCTCCCGGCCTCTATGAAGCGACCTTTGAGGCGAAAACCGGCGATACCACTCAAGCGGATCTCGTCGGTGGCGCCTGGGTCATGCGCTGCGAGCGGCGCACGCTCGACGATCTCCGCGCGATGGGCGGCAACACGGTTGAGGACGAGCGGCGTTTTGCGACCGCCAAGCGCGTGTCGGAAATCAATCTTTCCAACTACCGGACCTTCGTCCAACCCTGGATTCGCGCCATGGTGACGCCACAGGTGGCGGAGTGGATGCGGAACTTGCATCCCCTGCGCGTTGGATATGAAGCCTTCGGCGGCGACAATGCGTTTTCCGGGGCGCTGGCCCGGACCGCGGAGAAGGCGCGCGAGAACCGCCAGCCTGCGGCAAAGGACAATCCGTTCGTTAAAGCCCAGGAAACCGTTTCCAAGAGCATCGTGGACGTCCTCGACAAATGGCGGGACACGCAGGAGACGCTGAGTGAATCGCTCTTCCTCGCCATCTATGGTTCGCCCGCGCTGCAAGCGGCTGTAGGCATCGATCCGAATGCCGATCCGTCGCCGCGTCCGGAAATGTCCGCGGATCACCGTAAACTTCTGGATACGCGTATCGCGGAGCTGAGATCCAGAATCGGAAGCGGCGGTCTCAGGGAGTGCGGCATCCGTGCCCTGCTTTATGTGGGCATGACCCGGGGCATGGTCGACGAGCGGAGCCTCGAGGCGCTGCGCAGGATGCGAAAGGACGATGTGGAAGCGTGGCTGACCTTATCCCAGTTCAAGGCCCTGGTACGTGAGCAGTTCTTCATGTTGAACCTCGACGAGGACGCAAGCCTCGCGGCCATCCCGAAAATGCTGCCGCACGGAATCGAAGCGCGCCGCGCGGCGTTTGCTGCCATTCGCAACGTGCTGTCGGCTTCCGGGGAGATATCCGGCGACACGGCGACGCGATTGGCCCGCGTCGCGAAGCTCTTCGGAGTTGCAGAGGGAATGCAGGATGCGGATGGAAGTGTTCAATCGAAAGCGTCGTGACGTTTATCTGCGACAGGAGTCTATCGATGAGCGTGCAACCGGCGAAAGCAGCAGCGGATCAGACATCCAGCAAATACGACCGACTGATCGCGGCGGCCAAGGCGATTCCGCCGGCTGTGACCTTGGTGGTTCATCCCTGCGATGAGAGCTCGCTGCGCGGCGCAGTCGATGCTGCAAAAGCGGGGTTGATCAAGCCGATCCTGGTCGGCCCGGTGTCGAAGATCAGGGATACCGCATCCCGGCACGGCATTGACATCAGCAACTATGAAGTCGTTGACGCACCCCACAGCGAGGCGGCAGCCGCGAGAGCCGTCGAACTGATCCATGAATCCAAAGGCGAAATGCTGATGAAGGGAAGCCTTCACACCGATGAACTGATGCGAAGCGTGACCGCAAAGCCGGGATTGCGCACGGAGCGGCGCATCAGCCATGTATTCGTGATGGATGTGCCGGCGTATGCGGAAACGGTGTTCGTCACCGATGCCGCGATCAATATTTTCCCGGATCTCGATTGTAAGCGCGACATCATCCAAAATGCGATCGACCTGTTCACCCAGACCGGATTCGGCGCGCTGCCAAGGGTTGCGATCCTGTCCGCGGTCGAGACCGTTACCTCGAAGATTCCATCCACGATCGAGGCCGCGGCGCTCTGCAAGATGGCGGATCGCGGCCAGATCACCGGAGGACTGCTCGACGGCCCGCTCGCATTCGACAACGCGGTCGACATCGAGGCGGCGAGGATCAAGGGAATCAAGTCGGAAGTCGCGGGCCGTGCCCAGATTCTGGTGGTGCCTGATCTCGAGTCGGGCAACATGCTGGCGAAGAACCTCGCCTACTTCGCCAAAGCCGATGGCGCCGGCATCGTGCTCGGCGCGCGCGTTCCGATCGTGCTGACTTCGCGCGCGGATTCGCCGCGGGCCCGCATGGCTTCCTGCGCGGTCGCGGCGCTCTATGCCGACGCGCGGCGCCGGCGTGCGGCAGCGGCGGCGTAACCGCTATGGATACGATCCTCGTCGTCAACGCAGGTTCCTCGAGCGTCAAGTTTCAGGTCTTCGCGGTCGATGGCGATGGGCGGTTGCGCCGGCAGATCAAGGGCCAAATGGACGGCATCGGCAGTCGCCCCCGATTGCGCGCGACCGACGCCGCGGGGCAAGCGCTGGCGGACCGGGCATATCCCATCGAGAGCATTCCCGACGTCTCGGAAGCGCTGCAAGTGGGTGCCGCGTGGCTACGGGACGAGATGCAAATCACTCCGTTGGCGGTCGGACACAGGGTGGTTCACGGCGGCCCCGATTATGACCGGCCGGTGCTGATCGACCACGGCGTTGTGACCCGCCTGGAGCGCTATACGGCGCTGGCCCCGCTGCATCAGCCCTATAATCTGGCGCCTATGCGGTCGCTGCTGGCAAATCTGCCCAACCTTCCGCAGGTTGCCTGCTTTGATACCGCTTTTCACCGCGATCATGACGACCTTGCCGATTTCTATGCGATCCCGCGACGGCTGCACGAAGAAGGTGTGCGGCGCTATGGCTTTCACGGATTGTCGTATGAGTACATCGCCAAAGCGCTTCCCAGGGTAGCGCCCGAGATCGCAACGGGCCGCGTGATCGTCGCTCACCTCGGCAGTGGGGCGTCGATGTGCGCCATCCACGGTGGACGCAGCATCGAAAGCACAATGGGATTTACGGCCCTTGACGGACTGCCGATGGGGACGAGGGCGGGACAGATCGATCCGGGCGTGATTCTCTATCTGATTTTGGTCAAGGGAATGTCGCCTGCGGAGGCGCAGAACTTCCTTTACCGCGATTGCGGGCTGAAGGGCCTCTCGGGGGTTAGCAATGACATGCGGGAGCTGCAGGCGAGCCCGGACCCGAGCGCGGCCTTCGCCGTCGAATATTTCATTTACCGGGCAGCGCTCCAGGTCGGGATGCTGGCGGCTGCGCTGCAAGGTTTGGACGCTTTGGTCTTCACTGCCGGCATCGGCGAGAATTCTGTCAGCATCCGTGCGCGCATTGCCGAGCGGCTCGGATGGCTCGGGGTTGTGCTCGATCCGATGGAGAACGGGCGGCACGCGCTCCTGATATCGCGGCCGGGTACGACGCCGGTGTATGTCGTGCCGACCGATGAAGAACTGATGATCGCGCAGCACACGCTGTCGCTGCTGTGGAGCGGGCGCCGGTCCACCCAGGCAAAAGAGAGAGCGTCATGAACATCCCGGTATTTCCAGAGACCAAAGTCGCTCTCAAGGGCCGCAAGGGCCTGATCGTGGGCATCGCCAACGATCAATCGATCGCGTGGGGTTGCGCCAAGGCCTTTCGCGCGCTGGGAGCGGAGCTCGCTGTGACCTATCTGAACGACCGTGCAAAGAAGCACGTCGAGCCCCTCGCGAAGGAACTCGAGGCGCCGATCTTCCTGCCGCTCGACGTCATGCTCGAAGGGCAGATGGAACAGGTATTCGACCACATCAAGAAGGAGTGGGGCCAGCTCGATTTCCTGCTGCATTCGATCGCGTTTTCGCCGAAGGAAGCGTTGCATGGCCGCGTTATCGATGTTCCGCGCGACGGGTTTCTGAAAACGATGGATGTGTCCTGCTGGTCCTTCATGCGGATGGCGCATCTTGCCGAACCTTTGATGAAGCGCGGCGGCACCATGTTCACGATGACCTATTACGGCAGTCAGATGGTCGTGCAGAATTATAACGTGATGGGTGTCGCCAAGGCGGCGCTGGAAGCTGCCGTGCGCTACATCGCCGCCGAAGTCGGACCGAAGGGCATCCGGGTTCACGCGATCTCGCCGGGGCCGCTGGCGACCCGCGCGGCGTCCGGAATTCCCGAGTTCGATGAATTGATGGACAAGGCGCAATCCAAAGCGCCGGCGCGAAGCCTCGTCAGCATCGAAGATGTGGGTGCGGCGACCGCGTTCCTCGCCCTTGACGGCGCCAAGCTCATCACCGGCAGCGTGATGTACATTGATGGTGGCTATCACATCATCGATTGATGCTCGAATTGCTCAGCGCAAGTGCAGCGCGATCAGCTCTGCGACACAGACAGGGCGCTTGCCGCCTTCGATTTCAATCACAAGGTGGTAATTGACCCGCAGGCCCTCGGGCGGCACGTCTTCGACTTCGGCAATGGTGGTGCGGCCGCGCAATCGTGATCCCGCCGGCACCGGCGCAAGATAGCGGATGCGATCGGCACCATAGTTCAGCGTGGTCTTCAGCCCCTTGAGGCCCATGACCGAGCGCAAGAACATGGGCGCGAGGCTGAGCGAGAGCAGCCCGTGGGCGATTGTTTGGCCGCCGGGCAATTCCTGTTTCGCGCGGTCCTGATCGACGTGAATCCATTGTTCGTCGCAGGTCGCTTCGGCAAATTTGTTGATGCGATCCTGTGTGATCTCGATCCAGTCACTGGTACCCACTTCGGCGCCGACAGCCGATTTGATCTCGTCAAAGCCGTTGAATACCCGCATGGTTGCGACCCTCCGGACCGACGTCAAATCTTCATTTCGGGGACCTTGTCCGGAACCGCGAGTTCGGCTTCGGTCACCGCCATCACTTCCGCCACGCTGACGCCGGGCGCGGTTTCAATCAGCGTGATCTTGCCGCCGTCAAAACCCATCACCGCCATGTCGGTGACGACGAGATCGACCGGCCGCGCCGAGGTCAGAGGCAGTCCGCACTTCTGGACGATTTTCGACTTGCCCTTTGCGGCGTGCTGCATTGCGACGATGACGCGCTTGGCGCCGCTCGCGAGGTCCATCGCTCCGCCCATGCCTGGCACCATCTTGCCGGGGATCATCCAATTGGCGAGATGTCCACTGGCGTCGACCTGCAGTCCGCCGAGCACCGTGACGTCGACATGGCCGCCGCGGATCAGGGCGAACGACATCGCGCTGTCGAAGGTCGAGGCGCCCGGCAGCGCACTGATCGGCCGGCCGCCCGCATCGGTCAGCAGGGGATGCGCCATGCCCTGTTCCGGGATTGGCCCGGTGCCGATCAGGCCGTTCTCCGATTGAAAGAATACATTGAGTCCAGGCGGCACATAGTTCGCGACCAGAGTAGGAATCCCGATGCCGAGATTGACCAGGTTCCCCGCACGAAGCTCCTGGGCGACGCGTTTCGCGATAATGGTTTGGGGATCCATGGCTTCACCCATTGGTAACGAGATAATCGACGAGTGGGGCCGGGGTCACGACGTGGTCGGGGGAGATCACTCCGACAGGAACGATGTGCTCCGCGGTGACGATGACGGTGTCGGCCGCCATGGCCATGACCGGATTGAAGTTGCGCGCGGTGAGGGCGTAGGAGAGGTTGCCGAGATAATCGGCCAGGAAGGCGTGCACCAGCGCAAATTGGGAACGCAACGCGGTCTCCAGCAGGAAATGCTTGCCGTCGATCTCGATCTGCTGCTTTCCTTCTTCGACGATCGTGCCGGCTCCGGTCGGCGTCAGCACCCCGCCGAGGCCGCAACCGCCGCAGCGAATTCGTTCCACCAGCGTCCCCTGCGGCATCAGGGTGACTTCGATCGTCTTGGCCATCATCTGCTGCTGCACCTTGGGGTTCAGTCCGATGTGGCTTGCCATAATCGTCGATACGAGCTCCGCATCGAACAGCTTGCCGAGGCCCCTGCCAGGAACGGCGGCGTCGTTGGCGATGATGGAGAGATGGCTCTTCCTTTGACGTACCAGTTCGTCGAGCAGCCGCTCTGGCGTGCCGACGCCCATGAAACCGCCGACCATCACGGTCGCGCCATTGGGAATCATCGCGACGGCTTCCTCGGCGGAAACGGCTTTCATGGCGGGCTCCGGTGTGCTTGCACGTCGGCGGCAGGCTTGAGCTTGCGGCAGTGTTGAGCTTTCGGCAGTCTTGGGCCTGCCGCAGTCTTCGGCCTGCGGAAAGGTGAGCTTTGATTTGGGTCAAGGGGAGCGCCGATGGCGGCGATGAACAGCGTCCTGTTGTTCGGCTGGTCGCCCGCGCTGGTCTTCGAGGTCCGCGAAGAGATCTTCGGGGACGCACCGTTCAATTCGTCCGCGCTTGAGCTAGAGATCGAGCTCCGCGAGCTTGGGCCGGTCCAGCAGGACGATTTGCCGCTGGGTTTGGCCGAGGAATCCCAATATGCCCTTGTCATGCAGCACAGACAGCGCGCGGGATACCGTTTCCAGCGTGAGCCCGAGATAGTCGGCGATGTCGCGACGGCACATCGGCAGTGCCATGACGCCCGCGGCCGTCAGACGCCGGTCCATTTCCAGGAGAAACGCCGCCACGCGTTCGAGCGACGTTTTGCGTCCCAGCAGCAGCATGTGATCCTCGGCGTGCTGCAGGTTGATGGCCGTCATGTTGAGCAGGTCGTGAGCTACCGTCACATCCTGCTCCGCGACATGCGCCAGGCTGACGCGCTTCACCAGGCGCACTGTGGTGTTGACGATTGCTTCTGCGGTGAAGCGGTGGACGCCACCGTTCTCAAGCCCGAAAATATCACCCGGCAGGTGGAATGCGCCAATTTGCCGGCGTCCGTCGGAGAGGAGCTTGTAACTTCGCACCGCTCCGTCCGCGACTTGATAGACGTATTCGGCGGGTTCCGACTCGCCAAAAATCTCGGAGCCACGACGATATTTGAATTCGTTCAAGACGAGTTCGGATTGGGGCAGGTTGCCAAGCTCACCGAGAAATCTTGTCTTATGGACGCGGTTGCCATTGAGATTGACAAACATGGATCACATCCCCGTTTGAATCACTCTTTGCCGGATGCGTAACTGTCTTGACCTTAATCGTCCGAACTATAATGGCTCATCGTCCGGGACCATTCATACGGCGGCGCCTGCATCGCGGGCTATTGGCTAGAAGGGCATTGTCCCTTAGGACAATGCCCGCGCGGGACGGCTGGTATGGCGCCGTACTTCCCACGCCGTGGTCTTCTGTGTCGGGCCGACTGAGCGGGACGAGCACCGGCGATCTGGAAAGCCCTGCACGGCCGGAACCAATACTAGCATCCACAGCAATGGTTGCGGCGGATTTCGTCGAGCAAGATTTTCATAAAATGCTCGCAAAGTGGGTCAAATCGACTGATTTCAGACCTGTGCGGTACTGATCTGGCAACGGCGCTGGCGGGTGTCAGGAGGGGGTAGCGCCCTGCGACGGTCGGTGCGACAATGGGGCGGATTGCCCCCGTGCGTTATCGCGTCCACATTTTCGCCGATACACGCTCGTAATGATATTTGCGGCCAGCCAACAGGAGGCTTGAAGCAAGTGGGAGCAGCGACGGGCGGGCCGGGTATCGTTCATGTCGTCGATGACGATGCGTCGTTTCGGAGCGCGATCGAGCGCCGTCTGAAAATTGCCGGTTACGAGGTCGAGCCTTACCGATCGGCGCAGCAGTTGCTGGATCATATGCCTGACGAGCGCCAGGTCGGCTGCATTCTTCTCGATGTCAAAATCCCCGGATTGAACGGTCCTGATTTGCAGGAACGTTTGACCGAACTCGGCTCGACGCTGCCTATCATCTTTCTAACCGGCCATGCCGATGTGCCAACCACGGTGCGTACAATCAAGGCCGGCGCAGAGGATTTTCTGACCAAGCCGATTTCTTCGGAAGAACTTCTCCGCGCGATCGGCAAGGCGATCACGCGTCACGAATCTTCGCGCAGACTGAAGGATAAACTGGATGGCTTCCGTGAATTGCTGGCGACCCTGACACCACGAGAGTATCAGGTCTTCGATCTGGTCGTGCAGGGCAAGATCAACAAGCAGATTGGACACCAGTTGGGGGCGACGGAGCGTACCATCAAGGCGCACCGCCACCGGGTCATGGAAAAGATGAAGGTGCAGACTCTGGCCGAACTGGTCTCGATTGCCGAGCGGCTCGGCATGGTGGCGGACGCGAGCGATAGCCGTTCGAGCTAGATCGGCTCCATTCGAAGGGAGCGGCAATATCCCCTTGGGATAAGGCCCGTTGTCCTTTAGGACAATTGGAATTCAGCCTGTTTTGGCCTACTTAAGTGTAAGAGCTATTCCAGGCGATGGGCCACCTCGAAAATTTTGGAACCTCTGGCGGCCTTGCGGCCTTTATGCGCGGCGGCCAGTTCCGGTGACTTCGATCGGCAGCGCAGGACCAGCAACCTTGTCGAAACAGAAAACGGTGTTCGTGGTTGATGACGATCCTGGCATACTCAGGAGCGTCAAGCGGCTGTTGAGCGCCAACGGCTATGACAGTGTGCTGTTCCCGTCGGCCGAGGCCTTTCAAAAACATGACAATTTCGAGCAGGCAATTTGCGTCGTTCTTGATATCAATCTTGGCGACGACTCCGGGATCAGGGTGTGTGATCGCCTGAAGGTGGCCGGCATGTCGCTTCCCGTGATTTTCATCACGGGCAACGATAACCCCAAGACGCGCACGGCGGCGATGGCAGCCGGATGCCTCGCCTATCTCACCAAGCCCTTCGTTGCGAACTCGCTGATCGAGCCGATCGCGCGGGTTTCCGCCGGCCGCGTCTAGGACACGTCATTCGTCGAGGTCTTGCTGAAATGTCCGGGCTGGCGCGGCCTTGCGAACAGTCGCAAACTGATTGAGCGGCAGCGAGGTGCTGAGGGTCTGCACGCTGGAATCGACGATTTCAAGCGTGAGCTTCTCTCCACTCTCCATGTCCTGGACCAGTTGCGGGTCGGCGACACTGCCGGCGATGCAGGTATTCGTCATGCACCAGACATAGGGGAGCTGGTATGGCTTGCCCCGATCCACCGTCAGCTTTACGCCGGCGGGCAAATAGAGGCCGACGGGCAGAAAGAGTTGCAGCCGCGCCTTGGCTTCGCCTTCGCGCTCGATCAGATCGGCGCGCACTGCTGATTGTCCGGTATCCCACGTGCCGGCGATCGAGGTGCGGCACACTGTATTATTGCTCCCAGGCGTGTCGAAGCAGAATTTCTGCCAGTCGCCATACTTGATCTCGCGCACGGCCTTGCGTTCGCCATGCGGCGCGATTGCCGATTTGCCGTCCGCAGCCGCGCCGGGTTCAACGCGTTGCTGTGCAAGGACGGAGGTTGCGACGTGCGGTGACAGCAGCAACGACAGCGCCGCCAGCGCGGCGATCCGGGACGGGACCAGGGGGGCGCAACGATCACTCATTATCTGTCTCCACTAGCGGTGCTTGTCGAGGAACTGACTGACCAAGGGTGACCATTGCGCAATGCTGTCGGGGGAATCGATGAAGATATGTCCCTCATTGCCGAACGGCGGCATCAGGTGATATTCGGCACGGCCGCCCGCGCCGGTGTAGGCGGCAAACATCCGCTTCGACAGATCCGGCCCGAAATAGCTGTCGTTCTCGATGTAGATCCAGAGCATTGGAACGCGAGCGGTGCGTCCGAATTCGGCGGTTGCCTGAACAAGCTTGTCAGGCGCGCAATTGTTGTTCGGCTTGCCGCCGACCCGGCCGCCGCGCCCCGCCGCAAAAGTGATGATCGCCTTTACCGAGGGAAGGTTCTGGCTCGATAGCGCAATCGCAGCCCAGCCGCCTGCCGACTGGCCGATGACGATTGCGCTATCGGGAACGGCGAGCTTTTGATCGGTCAGATAATCGATGATCCACTTGTCGACCGCGGCCGCCGCCATCCCGGCGTCCCTGAAATTCGGGTTCTCGCACTTGCCGATTTTCGAATAGAACACGGAAAACAGACCCTGTTCGGGAATATTGAGCGCGGCTGCGCCATACCCGCCGCTCGGCGCCACCACCATGTAACCTCGCTGCGCAAACCACATTGCTGCGTCCCGAAACTCGACCAGCGGGAAGAAGCGGCGATCGGTCGGGTTGAGGGCTACGCCGTGATTCATCACGGCCAGCGGGAACGGTCCGGTGCCGACCGGACGAACCACATAGGCAACGGTTGGAAGCGTAAGAGGCAATGCCCAGACCTCTTCCTGGATACGAAGCAGTGTTTGGTTGTCGGCGCTTCGACAGACTTCGGGCGCAGCAACCGTGATGATCAATGCCAGAGAAAAGCAGAGGGATCGAAACATGACGGCCGCCGCTACCTTAAGTCCGCGGAGCGCGGACGGATCGAGCGGGAAGCTTTCGCGCGGAGAGGGCGGGTCCGTTGATCCAGATCAAGCCGCCGGCGGTCGAAAATCCGGGCAACGCCGTGGAACCAATCATCGTACCAGAGTCAATGTGACGATCACGGGTCCCAGCATGGTCAACAGCACATTGCCGACGGCATAGGGTACGGCGACGCCCAGCACGGGGGTCTGGCTTTCGGCGACTTCGCAAGCTCCGGTCACCGCGGCGTCAACGGTCATGGCGCCGGCCAATGCGCCGCAGACGATGACCGGATTCAACTTCAGCACATGATAGGCGAAGATCGTTGCGACGATGAGCGGAGCGAGCGTGACGACCACGCCCATGCCGAGCAGCAGCAGGCCGTGGGCCTGGATGGCTGCGAGCGCGGCCGGCCCGTTCACAAGGCCGATCGCGGCAATGAAGCCGCCGAGTCCGAGATCGCTGAGGGTTTGTTGCGCCGCCGGCGGAAAGGATCCGGCCATTGGCTGACGCGTGCGGAGCCAACCGCAAACCAGTCCCGCGATCAGCGCGCCGCCGGCGCCGCCGAGCGTGATCGCAAAGGATCCAGCCTTGAAGCTGATCAGACCGGCCAGCAGGCCCACCGCGATGCCGGCCGTCAGAAAGGCGATATCGCTGCGTTCGCTGTAGCGCAACACCTGTCCGATCCTGGTAGCGGCCCGTTCGACGTCACCGACAGAGCCCACCAGCGTCATGATGTCGCCGAGATAGACCCGCGTTTCCGGCGTCAGTGGAACCTCCTGTCCCCGCCGCTTCAGGTCGCGCAGAAACACACCACGGGCGTCATCCCCGACACGCTCGGCGATTTCCCGGATGCTGCGCCCATGCAGGCCCTTGGTGTCGACCATCACGTCGAGCACTTCGCCCGTCACATCGTGCAGGATTTGGCCGCCGTCGATTTCGGGCCCGATATGCGCGCCGGCGGAAATAATCGCGGCGCTCGGTCCGGCGAGCGCGATCTCGTCGCCCCGTGCGAGCGTGACCTGACGATCCGGCTCAATCAAACTGCCGCTCCTGACGATGCGCTCGATCACGACGCGGCTGCCAATCCGATCCTCGATCGTACCGACGGTCGTGCCGGCAGCTTCTTCCACGCGATACGCCCGGGCATTGAATTTTCGGTAAGTGAGGCTGCCGGTCCTGGGAGCGTCGGTGCCCGAGAGCGAAGCCTCGAGCTTTTTTGCTTCGCTCTTGAGGTCGATGCCCATCAACCGGGGCGCCACAAACGGGACGAAGAGCAGGGTCAGGATGTAACCGAGGATGTAGGTCACGGCATAGCCGGCCGCGACATTGGCTTGCTGCTGGCGCAGCGCATCATCGCTCAGGTCAAGCTGCGCCAACGCGCCCGATGCGGTGCCGATCAGGGAGGATTGGGTCAGCCCGCCGGCGGCGAGTCCGGCTGCGGTGCCGGCATCGAGGTGAAACAGAAAGGCAAAACAGAGTACGATCGCAAGTCCCGTCACGCTGACGACGGCTGCGACGCCCGCCTGCGCGAGCGTTCTGAGGCTCAACGAGGCAAAGAACTCAGGCCCGGACCGGTAGCCGATCGTAAACACGAACAGGCTGAAAAAGATCGACCGGAACAACGGCGGAATGACGAAGGTCCCGAGTTGCCCGAGCACGACCGCGACGATCAGGATGCAAGCCGTCACTCCCAGCGCAAATCCCTTGAACCTGATGCGGCCGATCACGGTCCCGATCGCAACCGACATAAGAAGGAATATTTCCGGCGCGGTGGCGATGATCCATCGTAACGTGCCCATCGCGAAGGTCCCCTGCCACTACCGTTCCCACGCAGGTCTGAGCGCGTCAAAATCCGGCAACGTTGATTCAGATCAAGGCCGCTCGACCGCCGGCGGGATGGCGTGTCGCAGACAACTCTTCCAGTCGCTATCCCAGTCGCTATCATCGAACGGACATCGACGTGTCTGCGCAGCCAGCCGACGAAGCTTCTTTTCCCCGCGAAGAGGCGTTGCTGATCGCGTGCCTGCTGGCGCTGACGGGCGGCTATCTCGAGGCCTATACCTGGATCGTTCACCGCGTCTTCGCCAATGCACAGACCGCCAATCTGGTGTTTCTCTGGGTGTACGTGACGAGCGGGGATTGGAAGGAGGCCGATCGCTTTATCTTCCCGCTCCTGGCCTTTATGGCCGGCGTGATCCTGGCTTGCTGGCTGCGTTGGTTCGCACCACAGCAGGCAGCGCGGACCAGCATCCTGATCGAGATCGTCTGCCTGTTCATTGTCGCCATTCTGCACAACCGGCTTCCCGAGGTCGCGGGTACACTCGGCATCTCCCTTGTCGCAGCGTTCCAGACGGTGAGTTTTCCGCGGGTCGAGGGATTGGCCTATAATTCAGTGATGGCCACCAGCAATTTGCGTCAGACCATCGAAGGTCTGTTCGCGGCTTTGGCTTATGTGGGCAACCGCGAGGCAAAGCCCTTTCACCGGCCCTATGTATTCGGCGCGATGTGCGCCGCTTTTGGCGCCGGCGCCGCGATCGGTGCATTTGTGACGGAAGCGACGCGGGCCTACAGCCTCGTCATTCCCGTGCTGCTGCTGGTGATTGTTCTGCTGCGCTGCGAACAAGGCGGGTCCGATCTAAAGCACTAGTTGCGAAGTTCGTTGCCCCGCCGGGCTTGATTTGGATCAAGACTCCACCGTAGTCGCAGCCGTCTGTTCGTCGGCAGGGTTGTGGCACTTCGAGGAGAGGCCCATGGCGACGAACAAGGTTGAGGAACGCCGGATCGATCAGTTTTTCTCCGGTCCCGGCGCGCGCGCCGATGAATGGCGCGGGTTGGTCGAGGCAGCGAAGGGATGGACAAGCGGATCAGGCGACCGCGCCAAATTCGAACAGCGGCTCTCGCAACTTGCAATCACGGAAGAATATCATGCTTATCCCGGCCCGCGCGTGATGGCGGTGCTCAAGGAGCGCGCCTCGGCCGGCGACGCCGCTGCCGTCCTGGCGCTGGTAATGCGTATCACGCAATCGCTGCAGACACGTTCATTCCGCCAGCATGCCGGCGATTGGGACGTGCATGAGGATGCCGAAATTGAAATGCCCGATTTGCTGCCGCCGGGGTTTGGCGACACCGCCCCGCGCCGACCTTATTTCGAGACCTTGATCGTTACCGGGCTTCCCGCCACGAGCTGGCCTAATCTTGGTGCGGAATGGCGAAAGCTGCGCCGTCCGTCCGATGCTTTTGTCTATGAGCCGGTCTTTGTGGGCAATTTTGAAGACGCGTTCTGCGGCGCCATGCTCAATCCGGACCTGGCTGCTGTCATCATCAATGAAGGATTTACGCAGCGATCGCGTCATGATGCGCCGATCCTGCGTTCGCTGACCGCGTCGATGGATCGGAAGGACACAGGCGACTCGGCGCTCGCGCTGGCGAAGACGCTGAAACGGATACGCCCGGAACTCGACATCTACCTTGTCTCGAACCAGAATGTGGAGGAGCTGGCCGGTAACTCCGAGGCCGACGTCGTCCGCCGCATTTTCTACTCCGTGGAAGAGCTTCTCGAATTGCATCTGGCAATTCTCGAGGGTGTGCAGGATCGTTACGAGACTCCGTTCTTCGACAATCTCAAGAAATATGCCCAACGGCCGATCGGCACCTTCCACGCGCTGCCGATCGCGCGCGGCAAATCCGTGTTCAGGTCCGATTGGATTCGCGACATGGGCGAGTTCTACGGCCCGAATCTTTTCCTCGCGGAAAGCAGCGCCACGACGGGCGGTCTCGACAGTCTTCTCGAGCCTACCGGCAATATCAAGAAGGCGCAGGACAAGGCTGCGCGCGCGTTCGGCGGCGACCGGGTCTTCTTCGTCACCAACGGGACCTCTACCTCGAACAAGATGGCGGTGCAGGCGCTGCTTGCGCCGGGCGACATCGCAATTGTCGACCGCAACTGCCATAAGTCGCACCACTATGGCATGGTGTTGTCAGGCGCGCAGCCGCTCTACGTCGAGGCATTCCCGATGACGGAATATTCGATGTACGGTGCGGTCCCCCTCAAAACCATCAAGCAAGCGCTTTTGAACCTCAGGTCCGAGGGCCGGCTTGACCGCGTCAAGATGCTTGATCTGACCAATTGCACCTTCGACGGCCATGTCTACAACACGCGCCGGGTCATGGAGGAATGCTTCGCGATCAAGCCGGACTTGATCTTCCTGTGGGATGAAGCCTGGTTCGCCTTCGCGCGCTTTTCGCCGTTCCTGCGTCCGCGCACGGGAATGGGCGCCGCCAACGACATCGAGGCGTGGATGCACGATCCCAAATCGATCGAGATCTATGAAAAGCATCGTGCTTCGCTCGGCGACAATCCGTCCGACGAGACCTTGCTGAATACAAGACTGCTGCCCGATCCGCGTCAAATTCGACTCCGCGTCTACCAGACCAACTCCACCCACAAATCGATGTCGGCGATCCGGCAGGGTTCGATGTTGATCGTCAAGGACGTCGACTTCCACACCGTGGAGGCGCAATTCAAGGAGGCGGTCTTCACCCATGCCTCGACCAGTCCGAACCAGCAGCTCATCGCCAGTCTCGATGTCGCGCGCCGGCAGATGGAACTGGAAGGATACGGACTTGTTGCTAACGCGATCGAAATCGCCTTTGCGATCCGCAGGGCCGTGGCGGCCAACCCGCTAATTTCGAAATATTTCAGCGTGCTCGGCGCCGACAAGATGGTGCCGGCGGAATATCGCGCGAGCGGTTTCACCGATTTCCTGGCGTCCGGCGTCGACTGGGGACAGATCCTGAAGAGCCTGAAGGAAGATGAATTCTTCCTCGATCCGACTCGTCTCACGCTGGTGTGCGGCAGGGCCGGTTTCGATGGCACCCAGTTCAAGGGCCTTCTTGCCAACCGCTACGGAATCCAGGTCAACAAAACTTCGCGCAATTCCGTGCTGATCCAGTCCAACATCAACAACACCCGCAGCGACGTGGCTCAACTGATCCGGGTGCTCGCCGAGATATCCAGCGAGATAGAGCGAGATCTTGCCCAAGGCGGCCCAAACGCCATCAAGATATTCGATGCGCGGGTGAAGAGCCTGATGACCGATGTCCCGGACCTGCCGAACTTCTCGCACTTCCACGATGGTTTCCGCGGCGATGCCGGCGACAAGACCAATGAAGGCGATATTCGCAGCGGGTTCTTCGCCGCCTACGACGCTGCGGGTTGCGAATATCTCCGCCTGAACGATCCCGAAATCGATCGCCGGCTCAAGAACGGTCCGGATCTCGTCTCGGCGAACTTCGTCATTCCCTATCCGCCCGGCTTCCCGATCATGGTGCCCGGACAGGTTATCACCCAAGGGGCGATCGACTTCATGCGCAAGCTCGATGTGAAGGAGATCCACGGTTACAACAATGTGCAGGGCTTGAAGCTCGTGCGTCCAGAGGCGTTGACAAAGCTCCGCGACAACCGTTCGCGGACACATGGGATCAAGGCCGCTGCCGAATAGCGCGCCGCCACTGGGGAGGATGACATCGTGATCGATTGGTTCGTGCAGACGCTTCGCAGCTACCCGGAGATCGCCATCTTCCTGTCCCTGGCCCTCGGGTACTACTTCGGCTCGTTTACCTACAAGGGCCTTGGTCTTGGAGCGGTGACCGCAACACTGATTGCGGCGGTCATCATCGGACAGCTTGATATCAAGATAGGCGGTCCGCTCAAGCCGACCTTTTTCCTGATGTTCCTGTTCGCCATCGGTTACGGCGTCGGACCACAATTCGTGCGCGGCATCGCGCAGGACGGGATTCCGCAGGCACTGTTTGCCGTCGTCGTGTGTTTTTTCTGTCTCGCGGCGGCTTATCTGGGCGCGAAATTGGCGGGTTATAGCGTCGGCTCCGCTGCGGGGCTCTATGCCGGATCGCAGACGATCTCCGCGTCAATGGGCCTGGCGACCGATGCGATCAACCGCCTTGGTCTGCCGCCCGAGGAAGCCAAGAAAACATTGGATGCAATGCCGGTGGCCTACGCGGTCACGTATATTTTCGGAACCATCGGATCCGCCATTGTTCTGGCGCTGATTGGTCCGGCGCTCCTTGGCATCGACCTTGAGGCGGCGTGCAAGCGGTATGAGGAAAAGCATGGCGGCAAGAAGGAAGCCGGCGGTCCTGGCACGGCCTGGCACCAGTTCGATTTGCGGGCATTTCGCGTAAAGGAACGTGGGCCGGTTGTCGGCAAGACGACACGAGAGGCCGAGGCGCTGATTCCCGACCAGCGCGTGTTTGTCCAGAGCATTCGGCGGGACGGGAAGATTTTGGATGCTGCGGGAGACACCGTGATCCGCGCCGGAGACATCTTGGCGGTGGCTGGCCGGCGCGATGTCCTGGTGAATTTGATTGGCTCGACTGCGGATGAGGTCGACGATCGCGAACTGCTGGCGGTGCCGATCGAAGGCGTCGATGTCTATGTGACCGACAAGGAGGTCGATGGAAAGACGCTGGCTCAATTGTCAAATCAGCCGGGAGCGCGGGGCGTGTTCCTGCGCAGGATCGTTCGTGGCGCAACCGCGACCAACATCCCGATTTTGGCGGACACGCAGTTGCAGCGGGGCGATATCGTTACCCTGGTCGGGCGCACCCAAGACGTGGCGGTCGGGACCAGGATGTTGGGTTATCCGGACCGCGCCACCGACGTCGCGGACGTCGCATTCATCGGCGGAGCGATCACGATTGGAGCGCTGCTCGGTGCGCTAGTCTACAAGGTCGGTAGCGTGCCGCTTACGCTCTCGACCTCGGGCGGCGTATTGATCGCTGGTCTGTTCTTCGGATGGCTGCGTTCGGTGCGTCCGACCTTCGGTCGGATTCCGTCGTCCACTGTCTGGTTCATGAACTCGGTCGGCCTGAATGTGTTCATCGCCGTGGTCGGCCTTTCGTCCGGACCAGGCTTTGTAGCTGGGCTGCAACAGCTCGGATTCAGCCTGTTTCTCTGGGGCGTCGCCGTCACAACGGTGCCGCTGATACTGGCGATGTATGTGGGAAAATATCTGTTTCGGTTCGACGATGCGATCGTGCTGGGTGCGTGCTCCGGTGCGCGCACCACAACAGCCTCGCTCGGCATGATCAATGATCGCGCCAAGAGCCAAATTCCTGGCCTCGGCTATACGGTGACCTATGCGGTCGGCAACACGCTTTTGACCGTCTGGGGAATGGTGCTGGTCATCCTGCTTACCTAGCGGCGAGAATTCCCGGTAAGCATTCGCCCCAAAGCCATGCTGATCGGTTCCCCTTCATGACGACCCCTCGACGGATTCGCGCAAAAAGGAGAAAATCATGGCCGACCTTAACACGCTAAAGAAGTTTGAGGCTCTCAGTCCCTTCGAGATCAAGGACGAGCTGATCAATCTGGCGAAAGCTACGTCAAGGACGACCCAGTCGGCCTTCCTCAACGCCGGCCGAGGAAATCCCAATTGGATTGCTACCACGCCACGCGAGGGGTTTTTCCTGCTTGGACAGTTCGCGGTGACGGAAAGCAAGCGTGTGATGGAGCATCCCGCCGGGATCGGTGGAATGCCGCAGGCCGGTGGTATTGCGGGCCGCCTCGAGATCTGGCTCGCCAAACATTCCGATATGCCGGGCGCCGGCTTCCTTTCCGCGATGACCAGGTTCGCCGTCAAGAAATTCGGATTTGACGCGGACGCTTTCGTTCACGAGCTTGTCGACTCGATCATCGGCGACAATTACCCAGTTCCGGATCGCATGCTGGTCCACAATGAGCGGATTGTGCACGAGTATCTGCAGTGGGCGATGTGCGGCGAGCCGCGTCCGGCCGGTAAGTTCGATCTTTACGCGGTTGAGGGTGGAACGGCCGCGATGTGCTACATCTTCAAATCGCTGAAGGCCAACCGGTTATTGCATCCCGGCGACACCATTGCGCTGGGCACGCCAATCTTCACGCCCTATCTCGAGATGACCCATCTTGAGGATTACGACCTCAAGGTCGTGCATATCAAAGCCCCCCAGGAGAACCGCTTTCAGTACACCGATCAGGAAATCAAAAAGCTGGAGGATCCGAAAATCAAGGCCTTCTTCGTCGTCAATCCCGGCAATCCCACCGGGATGGCAATGGACAAGGAGACCATCGGCAAGATCACAAAGCTGGTGAAAACCAAACGTCCCGATCTGATGCTGCTGACGGACGACGTCTACGGAACTTTCGTCGACGATTTCCGTTCGCTGCTCGGCGAGTTGCCGCATAACACGATCGGCGTCTATTCGTACTCGAAGTACTTCGGCTGCACCGGCTGGCGGCTCGGCGTCATCGCGACGCACGAGGACAACATTTTTGACAAGATGATCGCCAAGCTCCCGGCAGCCGACCTCAAAGCACTCGACAAGCGCTATGGCGCACTGACGCTGGAGCCGCGCAAGATCAAATTCATCGATCGCATCGTCGCCGACAGCCGCGACGTGGCGCTCAACCACACGGCCGGACTATCGCTGCCGCAACAGGTGATGATGAGCCTGTTCTCGCTCAGCGAGATGATGGACAAAGATAAACACTACCAGAAGGCCTGCAAGGAGATCGTCAATCGACGCATCTGGACATTGATTGACAGCATCGGCCTGCAGCTCCAGCCCAATCCGAATTTCGACGCTTACTACGCCTTGATCGATTTTGAGTTCTGGGCGCGGAAGAATATCGGCGACGAAGCGGTCGAATATCTGAAGAAGCATATCCATCCGCTCGATCTCGCCTTCCGCCTCGCCGAGGCATACGGAATTGTTCTTCTGAATGGTGGCGGTTTCGAAGCGCCGAACTGGTCGCTTCGCGTGTCGCTGGCGAACCTGCCCGACGAAGCCTACGAGCAGATCGGGCGGGGGGTGCGGCTGATCGCCCGCGGCTACCGGGATATGCACGAGGCATCACGTCTCGTTCCCGCGAAGTGAGCGAGGATGGTCACGAAGCGAATTCCGCAATGCGCGGCGGGATTACGGCGTATCCCGCATCCGTTGAGCGTTTTCGGTTATTTCCGCCATGACCCTTGCACAGCAGGAGTGTAACGTGAGGAGACATCGATCTAACTGGATAGTCCTGGTGGCACTCGCTGGTGCGGTCGGCGTGGCCACGCCGTCGCACGCCATCACCGGAACGGTTCGTGTTACGGTGGCCAAGGCGGGATTTATCGTTGGAGCTGGCGGAGGCAACGGGGTTCTGACCTTTCGCCACCGCAACTATCCTTTCACGGTGCAAGGCTTGAGCCTCGGCCTCACGGCCGGCGCGTCGATCAACAAACTGGTCGGACGGGCCAGTTACATCAATGAGCTTTCCGACTTTTCGGGACTCTATACGGCGGTCGGCGCGGGCGGCGCGTTGGCCGGCGGCGTCGGCGGCGTGCAATTGAGGAATGCAAAGGGCGTCGTCATCACATTGCAGAGCGTCAAGGCAGGTCTCGAACTGTCCGCCAACATCACCCAGGTGGTGATCCTACTGGATCCATCGCGTTCGACACCAGACTGACCTGACAACATTGGAGAAGATCTTATGAAAAATTTTCGTATTCAATTATGCGGAGTCGTCCTGACCATGCTGCTCGCATGTGGCTTTGCACCGTCGTTGAAGGCGGAAACCGGCACGGTCCGCGTCGTCTTTACCAAGGGCGGCTTCATCGTCGGTGTAGGCGGCGGTCACGGCGTTTTATACTTCCGAGGTCACCGCTATCCGTTCCGGGTTTCCGGGATGAGTGTCGGCTTCACGATCGGTGCATCGACCACCCAGTTGTCCGGGCACGCCCTGAACCTGCGCAATCCGGGCGATATCCAGGGAAGCTATGGTGTGATCGGCGCTGGTGGAGCGCTGGCGGCCGGTGCCGGTGGTGTGCAGTTGCAAAACGAGAGGGGTGTAATTCTGCAGCTTGCTGGTGGCAAGGTCGGCGTCGAGTTATCGGCGGCGGTAGGCGGAGTGTCGATTGTGCTGGAGTGAGCACGATCCGATCCCGCGCGACCAGGCTCAATATTGCTCGGCGACGAAAGTCATTCTGCGCAGGTTGGCCTGGTCGTTATAGCGGTTTTTGTCGGATCGCTTCGGCAGCCGGACCTTGTCGCGAGAAATCTTCCGGTGCGCAATTGTCTTTAACACATGCGCGATGCAGTTCAGCCGGGCTCGCCGCTTGTCATCGGAGCGGATGACGATCCACGGCGCGTGTTTTGAATTGGTAGCCTTCAGCATGAGATCGCGTGCGCGCGAATAATCATACCAGCGCCGGTAGGACTCGGTGTCCATCGGACTGAGCTTCCATTGCCTCAAGGGATCGTCGATCCGCGCCCTGAAGCGCCGCTCCTGTTCCTCCTTGCCGACCTCAAGCCAGAACTTGATCAGGATGATGCCGGCGTCGACGATATATTTCTCGATCTGCGGGCACAGCGACAGGAAGCGCCGGTGCTCGTCCGGCGAACAGAAGCCCATGACATATTCAACGCCGGCGCGGTTGTACCAGCTACGGTCGAAGATGGCGATTTCGCCTCCGGATGGAAAATGCTGCATATAGCGTTGCACGAACATCTGGGTTTTTTCACGGTCGGAAGGTGCAGGGAGGGCGACAACCCGGAACACGCGCGGGCTGACCTTTTCGGTGATCGCCTTGATGGTGCCGCCCTTGCCAGCGGCATCCCGGCCTTCGAACAGGATGATCACCCGCAGCTTCTTCTCCTTCACCCATTGCTGCAGATGACAGAGCTCGACCTGGAGCTTGCGGAGCTCCTTTTCATAGGCTTTGCGCTTCATCCGCGACGGAGCGTCATTCTCGCCTGACATCAATCGCCCCAGGCGATGATGATGCCGATGTCTCCAGGCATGCCGCCGGGGAAATCGATAATCTGATAAAGGATGCGATAGCCGCGGGGTTTCAAATAGTCCGACCAGAGTTGGAAAATTTCAAGGGGGATGCCGGTGAGCGTCTTTTCCCAGCCCGGCTCCATCACATTGATGGCGCGGCCACGATCGGTGCAGAGCGTGTGGGGGAAGCGATACACCTGCACCTCGCTGAGGCCGTGGCGCACGGCGCGCTGGATGACGGTCGAAGCAAGCTTGACCTTCTCGTCTTCGGACAGGCCGGACGGCTTGCTGAGCCTGTCGATCAAAGCGCGTTTTTCCGCTTCGACGACGGCCAGTTTCCTGGCGTAATCCTCGGCCTTTTCTGCTTCCTTGAGGGCGGCTTGCTTCTGGATCTCTTTCGCCGTGGGCAACAGATCGTCGATATTCTGGGGCATGGCAAATCCTTCCTTTTCAGCCATCCACCGGCTCTGGTTTCCAATGCTAGGGCCGGGCCCGAACCGCTCCCATTGATCCAGATCAAGCTTCGACCGGTCGAGCCCGGCACTCTCGGCATCGCCGCACTGCAGTCGCCGGGACGACGCTCATGACCGATCAGCTTCATCCGTTGACGCCTCATCACCTGCCGTTCTACGTCGTCAAGCCCGGCGAGACGGATGTGCTGATGATCGCGATGGGCATCTTCCTGATCGCGGCAATCCTGGGTATTGGCAACGTCTATTTGCGGTTGCACTCGCTGCCGGAGCGAATGGCGCACAAGTCGCAGAAGCTGCAATTCGAGATCGTCGCCGTGCTGGGCCTGATCTCGCTCTTTACCCATATGCACATCTTCTGGATTGCCGGTCTGCTGCTGGCCTTGATCGATCTGCCCGACTTCAGCACGCCGCTGGCCCGTATCGCCGGATCGGTCGAGAAAATTGCGGATTCCGAAGACGTTGTCGTCGGCGCGACTGCGGATGAAGCGACAGCCGTTCAAGCCACGCCGGCATCCCACCGCGCTGCGCCCGTCCCTGCCAGGCATGTGAGCGCTCCCGCGAAGGAGGCCGGCAGCCATGTTTGAGTTGATGCTGTGTTCGCTGTTCACCCTGGTGCCTGATTATCTGTACCGCCGCTATCGCCAAGGTAAGCGTATCGGTCAGGAAATCACATTGTTCTCGATGTGGTATGAGCTTCGATGGGGCATAACCGGATGCGTGATGCTCACCATCGCGCTCATCACCATGATCTTCTACTTTCACCCCTCGACGACATCGGCGGTACTGTTTTTCAGGACGATGCCGATCCTGCCCGAGGGGTCGGGGCGCGTCGCGGAGGTCAAGGTGGGCTTCAGCGAGCCGATCAGGAAAGGCGACGTGCTCTTCACGCTCGATAGTTCGAAACAACAGGCGGCGTTCGAAACCGCAAAACGCAGGATCGCCGAGGTCGACGCCCAACTCGTTTCCGCGAAAGTCGACGTAATCAAGTCGGAGGCGCAGGTCCAGCAGGCCAACAGCGACTTGAAACAGGCCAAGGACGAACTCGATGTGAAGAGTGAGCTGCAGCGCCGCAATCCCGGTATCGTGCCACAACGAGATATCGAAAAGCTGCAAGTCCTCGTTGACGGCAGGCAGGCCGCCATCGATGCCGCAGCCGCCTCCAAACAGTCAGCGGAAGTCCAGCTTTCGGCGCTCCTTCCGGCAGCCAAAGCCAGCGCCGAAGCCGCACTCGACCAGGCGCAGGTCGATCTGGACAAGACGGTGATCCGCGCCGGTGTCGACGGACGGGTGGAACAGTTCTTCCTGCGCCCCGGTGACGTTGTGAACCCGCTGATGCGGCCCGCCGGCGTGCTGATTCCGGAAGGTGCCGGCCAACGCGGGCTGCAGGCAGGCTTCGGACAGATCGAGGCGCAAGTGTTGAAGCCGGGCATGGTCGCCGAAGCGGCATGCACGTCGCTGCCATGGACCATCGTCCCGATGGTCATTACCAGCGTGCAGGACTATATCGCGGCCGGCCAATTCCGCGGCGGCGAGGTACTCATCGATGCCGGCGCGGTCAAACCCGGGACGATTTTCGCGTTCCTCGAGCCCATCGAGAAGGACGGTCTTGCCGACGTGACAGCCGGCAGCAGCTGTATCGTCAATGCCTATACCAGCAATCACGAGGTGATCGCCGCAAAGGATACCGGTGCCTTGAAGGGGTTTGTGCTGCATGCGGTCGATGCCGTTGGGTTGGTCCACGCCATGCTGCTGCGAATTCAGGCGCTGTTGCTGCCGATCAAGACGCTGGTGTTGAGCGGTCACTGATGCCTTCGTTGCGGAGGAGTGTAATATGAGAGGCGTCCGAAAGGTTCTGGGGGCTATTGCGATGTTGGCCCTCCTGCTGCCCGAATATGCCGCGGCTGCAGAACTCTCCGGCGCCTGGGCTCCCGATGCTGATAAATGCGACAAGGTGTTCGTTCGACGCGGTCGCGCACAACAAATAGATTTCGCCGAATTTTCCAGCGTTCATGGCGGCGGTTTCATCATCCAGGCAGACCAGCTCCGGGGCAAGTTCGCCAAGTGCAGGATCAAGACGCGAAAGGAAGAGGGGCAGAGTCTCAACCTGATCGCAGCCTGCGCCACCGACATCATGCTCTCCAATGTCCAGTTCGTGCTGAAAGTCGTCGATGACGACAGCATCATGCGGGTGTTCCCGGGCATCGAGGGCATGGAGGTCAAATATCACCGCTGCCGCCTTGATTGATCTAAAGCAGGTGCTGATTGGTCTGCGGCCCGCGGAACCGCGAACTTGTGCTGGACCTGAAGTATCAGCCGAGCCTTCCATGAGCAGCCTGCCGGGGACCGTAGACTTTCGTGCTTCGACCTTGATTCATGTCAAGCCTCGATGGTGTGGCCCACCCAGAGTTGCCGCGTAACGCATGGAGGATCGACATGAGCAGTAGAAGTCTTCGCGTATGGGTGCGAGTTTTCTTAACGGCCTCCTCAATCGCCGTACTCGTGGCCGCGATCGGTCCAGTCGCGCGAGCTGACGATTCCGCGGCTTTGCTGAAGGCGATGGCGGATTACACCGCCGGGCAGAAATCCATCACGGCGAGTTTCGATAGCGACATCGAAGTGATCACGCCGGAATTGGAGAAGATCCAGTTGTCGAGTTCCGGTCAGTTTAAGATGACACGGCCCGATAAGCTCCGTGTCAAGCGTACGGGCGGCTATGCCGATGTCGAACTGGTCTATAACGGCAAAACCGTCTCGCTCTACGGCAACAACGCCAAGGCCTATGTGCAGGCGGACATGCCCGGCACGGTTGATCAACTCATCGATGGCATTCAGGCAAAGACGGGTGGCGCGCTGCCTGGCGCTGATCTGCTGCTGTCAAATTCCTTCGAGGTACTTACCTCCGATATCATCGAGGGCCATCATGTCGGCCAGGGGGTGGTCGACGGCATCGAGTGCGAGCACCTCGCGTTTCGTGGACACGACACCGACTGGCAGATCTGGATCCAGGCCGGCGCACAGCCGATCCCGCGCAAATATGTGATCACCAGCAAGACGCTTGCCGGTGCCCCCCAATACTCGCTGCGGATCAAGGACTGGAAGACGGACGCGATTGCGGATGCCGCGGCCTTCGACTTCAAGCCGCCGGAGGGCGCGATCAAGGCAAGTCTCGAGGATGATGTCATGCTCGAATTTGATGAAGTGCCCCCGGGCATAGCAGCTGGAGCCAGCAAATGATCATTTTGCCACGAAAGATTATCGTCCTTCTCGCCGCCGCCGCGACCTTTTCAGGAGGGCTGCTCTGGAACGGCACGGCCAGCATTGAAGGCGGGCTTGTCTCGGTTTCGGAGGCAAGAATCGGACGCCCGCTGACGCCCATGAGCTATGCCGGGGTTGCCCGCAGAACGACGCGCCGTGCGGTTGCCGTTGGTACGGCTGCCGCCGCGGCCGGCGCCTATGTGGCCAGACCGGGCTGCGTGCAGGTGACAAACGCCTATGGCCAGGTCATTACCAGGTGCTGACTGGGGGTGAGCTCCGGATCAGAACAGCCACGACAGATGAACGGGCGCCGCGGGTTGATTTCACTACTTGGTGACGTTCTGGCCTACCCGCCGGTGGCCAAAGCGTCGGCCGCGTAGAACATCAAACCGCCGCTCGCTACGTAAAATAGAGCTCGATGGATAGCCGGCAATTTTGTCGGTCGGTTTCGCGATGGCGCTGGCCTTGAGGGAGAATGCTCATGTTGCGTAGCGGAAGCGTGCTATTGGCATTGGTAATTGTGGTCGCGACGGCCGTGGGCGCGGTGGCGCAACAGCCCGCCGCAACATCGCCACCGGTGTCGTCACCGCCCGAGCAGACGCTGCTGAAGCCGGAGCAGCTGGAGGCTCTGGTTGCGCCGATCGCGCTTTATCCGGATGCGCTGCTCGCCAACATGCTCGCCGCGGCAACCTATCCGCTCGAGGTCGTGGAAGCCGATCGCTTTGTGAAGGAGAACAAGAATCTCAAGGGCGATACGCTCAAGGCCGCAGTCGACAAGAAATCCTGGGATGACAGTGTCAAGGCGCTGACCGCGACGCCCTCGGTGCTCGACATGATGAGCGACAAGCTCGACTGGACCAAGAGTCTCGGCGACGCGATGCTCGCGCAGCAGGCCGACCTGATGGACGCGATCCAGCGCCTGCGGGAGAAAGCGCGAAGCAACAACAAGCTTTCAACCACGAAGCAGCAGAAGGTCACGGTCAAGCAACAGGAGAACAAGCAGGTGATCGTGATCGAGCCGACCGATCCCGACACGATGTATGTTCCCTATTACGAACCCGCGATTGTCTACGGTGCGTGGCCCTATGCGGACTACCCGCCCTATTATTTCGGCTATCCGTCCTACATTGGCGCCGGGGTGGTCGCGGCCGGCGTCGCCTTTGGCGCCGCCTGGGCGATCGGCCGCTGGGGCAATTACTGGGGCGGCGGGTGCAACTGGGGCAACCGCAATGTCTATGTCAACCATCGCACCACCAACGTCTGGAACCACAATCCCGCGCACCGGCAGGGCGTCCGATACAACAATGCAAACGTCCAACAGCGCTTCGGCAACAACAACATGCGCGCCGGAGCGGCCGACCGGATGGATTTCCGCGGCAAGGGCGGGCAGCAAGTACTCAACCCGGGAAAGGACCGTCCGGGTGGTGGCGATCGCGCGGGCAACATTGGCGATCGTGCAGGAGATCGTGGTGGCGATCGCGCCGGCAACCGCGGCGATCGCGCAGGTGCCAATCGTCCCAGCACGGCCGATCGCAAGGGTAATGCCGCCAATCGCGCGAAGCAGGGCGCCGGAGGCAATCGCGCCGCGGCGAACCGGGCGCGAGGCGGCGGAGGAGGGGCCCTCAATGTGTCGTCGGGCCGCGCAGCCGCTGCCGCATCCGCGCGTGGCCGGGCGAGCTTTGCCAGCGCTGGCGGCGGCGGATTCCGTGGCGGTGGCGGGGGTGGTTTCCGCGGGGGTGGCGGCGGTGGCGGCTTCCGAGGCGGTGGAGGTGGCGGCTTCCGTGGCGGTGGCGGTGGTGGCCGGCGCTCCGACCTCGCGCTGAAGCACGACCTTGTCCTGCTTGGCCATCTCGATAACGGCCTCGGCTACTATCGCTTCAGCTATCTCGGCAGTCACAAGGCCTATGTCGGCGTGATCGCGCAGGAGGTGCAGACGATCAGGCCGGACGCCGTGACGCGCGGCAGCGACCGCTATCTCCGGGTCCATTACGAAAAGCTCGGATTGAAGTTTCGCACCTACAGCGACTGGCTTGCTGGCGGCGCAAGGATTCCAATGCCGCCGGAGGTGTCGCCATGATCGTGTTTCAGCCAACCCGATTTTATCGTGCATCGGGGGCGATCGTCGCCGCCATGATGACATTGGCGCTGCCGATTTCCATGGCCCGCGCCCAGCAAACCTATCCCTCGCCGGAAGATGCCGCGGCGGCACTGGCTGCCGCGGTCAAGACCGGCACGACGAAAGCCATTCTGACGGTACTCGGCAGCCGCGCCGGAGACATCGTCGAATCCGGCGATGATGTCGCTGATGCCGGCACGCGCCAACGTTTTCTCGCGGCGTATGACGCGAAGCATTCTATCAGGGCCGAAGGAAACAAGAAGGCCACGCTTATTCTTGGCGCTGACGATTTTCCCTTCCCGATTCCCCTGATGAACAGCAAGAGCGGCTGGGAGTTCGACGCGGCCGCGGGGCGTATCGAGATTCTGTATCGCCGTATCGGGCGCAATGAACTGGACGCGGTTCAAACCTGTCTGGCTTTCGTGGATGCCCAGAACGAATATGCCGAAAAGGATCGCACCGGCGATGGCGCGGGGGTCTACGCGCAACGCGTTGTGAGTAGCCCGGGCAAGAAGGATGGGTTGTTCTGGCGCGACGATCGCGACCCGAGCCCGCTCGGCGAATTGGCAGCGCAGGCAGCGGCCGAAGGCTACAGGGCAGGAGAGCAAGCCGCGCCCTATCATGGATACTATTTTCGAATTTTGAAGGGGCAGGGACCCGACGCGCCGGGTGGCGCCCTCTATTACGTCGTCAAGGGGAAGATGATCGGCGGCTTCGCCCTGATTGCATATCCGGCCGAATACGGAAACTCCGGCGTCATGACTTTCATGGTCAATCACGCCGGCACCGTCTACGAGAAGGATCTCGGAAAACGGACCGAAATCATCGCAGAGCGTACCAACTTGTTCGATCCGGATCAGACCTGGAAGAAGGTGGGCGTGCTGACGCCTTAAACGTGAAAAGCTGACTCGCGCCAACGATTGGTCATTTGCATCAACCAACGCAGAAGGAGATATAAATGATAAATCTCGGACTGATTGGCGCGGTCGTCGTCATGTCTATTGCGCTCGCGGGACCCGCGATGGCCCGGCACGCAGTCGCGCACCCGGCAAAGCATGGCAAAAGTACTTATTGCGCGACTATTGAACCGGGAAATCCCTATTCCCCGGCGTATGATTATCTGGCGTGGACCAACTGGCGAAGAAACGGCAGTTGGGACAGCCGTGGCGACAACGCTTGCGCGCGTAATCCCAGGTTTAACGGACGCTTCTAAAATTTCGTTGTTGGCGCTTTGAGGAGGTCGTCCGAGTGGCGGCCTCTTTTGTTTTTTACTCGCGCAACATCCTCCTGACGCGGATGAAGCTCAATGGTAAAGCGCCAGCCCTCGTAGGATGGGTTGAGCGTAGCGAAACCCATCACGTCGTCGCATGATTCCGAAACACGGTGATGGGTTTCGCAAGTGCTCAACCCATCCTGCGCGTTAAACCTTCACCTTATAGAGTGCGACCGGATTGTCCCAGAACGCCCGTTTCGACAATTCCGGCCCCAGTACCCGCTCGATCAGGTCGATGTCGGAGGCAAGAAAAGGCCGTTGTGCGCGCGTCGAAGGCAGATCGGTGCCAAACATCAGCGCGCCCGGATTGATCTTCGCAATACTTTCGAGTGTTTTTGGGACGTCCAATTTGGTGCGGCCAAAGCCGGTCGCCTTCACTTTGCAGCCGGCCGCCACCAGATCGAGCAACACCGGCACTCCCTCCTCGGTCATGCCGAGATGGTCGATGGAAATCTGCGGTAGCTTGGAAAGACGGCCTACATGCGGCTTGAGTACCGCCGCATCGGCGTAGATCTCGCAGTGCCACCCGGCAACGGCGTGACAGCGCGACGCCAGCGCCACGATGTCGTCGATGCCGTCATTGAGACCACGCAGGACGTTGAAGCGAGCCGCACGCACGCCGATACCGGCAAGCTTCGCGATCTCCTTGTCCGGATAATCGCCTGGGATTTGCGTGACGCCGGCCCAGCCGGGGCCGAGCTTGCCCAGCGCATCGATCAGATAGGTTTGGTCATTGGCCTGGAAAGAGCCGGAAACAATAGCGCCCGCCACCACGCCGAGCGGTTTGACCCGCGCCAGATAGTCCTCCAGCGGGAAGTCCGGCGGCGTGTAGCCTTGATTTGGCACGATGGGAAAGCGCGGATCGATAATGTGGCAGTGGCTGTCAAACAGACGTCGCGGCTGCTGCGCGCTGCCGCGGCGTACCCCAAGCGCGACCGCTGCGCCTCCAACAAAAGTGATGAACTCGCGTCGTTTCAAATCCGCCCCCGAAGCTCCATAAGAATTCGACCTAGCCGTAGAATGGGTTAAGCCAAATGGCAATCATGGCGCGGCTTTGCAAGCACAGTGTTCGCCTGCCATCCAGCCCGGAATTCGACACGGTTCGTTGATTAAACCCTGTCTCGACTCCTGACTGCGTCAATTTCGAGAGAGAGCGACTATGCGGCCTCATCAACTAGCTATCTGTTTCGCAGCGTTCGGATTTTTTCTTTCTGCTGAAACGTCTGCGAGCGCACAAGGGACGGATCAGCAGCGTCAGGCCTGCACGCCGGATGTGTTTCGGCTCTGCGGGGCCTACATGCCGGACGCGGACCGCATCACCGCGTGCCTGAGAGGTAACGGGCCACGGTTGAGCCAACCCTGCTATAACGTGTTTTTCCCGCCTCAGCCGCAACCTCAATACACTTCACCTCAGTACGCGTCGCCTCAGGACCGCGACCCGCGCCGTCGATACCCGCGTCCCGCACCGGGCCCGTATTATGAGGACGATGACAATTAGCCCGTAGTCGCAGAATGGGTTGAGCCAGCGGGTCGTGCGAATGCGCGCTGGACGATAACTCTGCGATACTCATCATGTTGTCGCCGATGTCGGTGTCGCGCCGCAAGTGATGGGTATCGCTGCGCTCAACCCATACTACGGACTAAGCGCTAATGCCCTCCGCCGGCCTGGATCGGCGCCTCGTCCGATATCCCGACGCGGTACCATACAAAGAACGCCAGCATCGCGACCGGGATGCCGATCAGCGAGGTCCAGATGAAGAACCAGACGAAGCCGGTATGTTCGATCGCGAAGCCTGAGAACCCGGCCAGAATGCTGCCCGGAAAGGCGCAGAGCGAGGTCAGCAGGCCGAACTGGCTCGCCGCATGCTCCACCGACGCGAGCGTTGACATATAAGTGATGAGCACGATGGACGCGAAGGCATAGGCAAAGCCCTCGACGCCGACCGCCAGCGCGAAGGTCCAGAACGCCTTGCCGCCATCCCCGCCATGCGCCGCGAGCAGGGCCAGCGCGAGATGCGAGGCCGAGCCCGCGACCGTGCCGATGAGCAGGCTCGCCATCATGCCGATGCGCGGGATTAGCCACCCGGCCATGAAGGTGCCGCCAAGCGCGATCCAGAAGCCGAACACCTTGGTGACGGTCGCGATGTCGGTGTTGGTGAAGCCCTGGTGCTTGAACAGCGGCACCGCCATCGCATTCGAGATGTAGCCCGGCATTCGGAAGCCTGCGACGAGCAGCAGGATCGCGACTGCCATCGGGCCAAGCCGCCTGAGGAGTTCCTGGATCGGCGCCCAGATCGTCTCGACGAAGCCGGCATGCGGCTTGTGGGGCTCTATGTCGGAAGGCGGTTCGGGCGCGAACAGCGTCGCCACGATTCCAATCAGCATCAGGGCCGCCATGCACAGATAGGCGCCCTTCCAGCCGACATGATCGGCGAGGTAGAGCGCACCTGCGCCGGCCGCGAGATTGCCGATGCGCCAGCCGATCTCGGTCCATGAGGACAGCACCGCCTGTTTCTCCGGCGGGCGCACACTCGTGATGCGCCAACCGTCGAGCACGAGATCGAGTGTCGCGCCGGCGATCCCGAGCGCAAGGGAGAATCCGACCGTCCACCAGATCCAATGGCCGGGATCGCCGAACGCAATCCCGGCCAGCAGGGTCATGACGGCGAGAATCGCCACGATCAACCAGCCGCGCCGCCGCCCCAGCACACGTCCGATCAACGGCGGATCGTATTGATCGAGAAATGGCGCCCAAACGAACTTGAACTTGTAGGCGAGCGTCAATTCGCTGAGCAGGCCGATCGTCGCCAACGGCACCCCCGCATCGGTCAGCCACGCCGATTGCGTCGAATAAGTCAGCAGAAACGGCATGCCGGACGTAAAGCCCAGGCCCAGGGCCGGCGCTATGCGCCTGTCCGTGAAGAGGGCCGACCAGAAGGGGATGCGTTCGGCATCGGTACTCACGATCGTCGCCTGCATCCCCAAATCCTCGCCAACTACCTATCACATCGTCGCGTCGTTTGCGTTACAAGGCGATGGGTTTTGCAAGTGCTCAACCCATTCTGCGCGTTTTTTCAATGTAAGAGCTGAAGAAGCAACTCGGGCGACCAACCGAGGAGCATTCCGGCGACCAGCCCAACAAAGCTGAGTGCTATGGCACCCATCCACCCGTGTTGTTCCCAACCATAGATTCCACCGACCGTTGTGCAAAAGACGATCATCGAAACCGCCCAAATTGTCCGGAATGAGATTTTTAAATAATTAAACATAAATTCTGCCTCTGACTGACAGGGACAACCCGTCGTTAGTGGACGTATTGTGACTGATGCCCGAGTGCAACCGGAACTGGATATTCTCTGCCGCCGTCTTTGGTGACTTGGCTGAAGCAGTCACCCTTCAACCCGGCACAATCCGTCACTGCCCTCTGAATATCCCAATCAATTTCTTCACGCGTTGCAGATCGCGCGTCTCGATCTCGCTCTTCCAGTATTCCTCGAATTGAGCCGGAGGTTGCGCGTTGATCCGGTCCAGAAATATTTTGTAGGTTTGCGTTTCCTTGGTGCGGCGTCCAAGCACCTCATGCGCGGCCGTTTCAAGGTCGGATTTAGTCGCCGCCACGGGTTCGGCTTGTTTCCCGAAGCATTCTGTTTGGATGGTCAGCAAGCGCCGCATTTCCAGGAATACAGGATCCTTCTCACGGGGATCGGCCGGCTAAGCCAGCCGGATGTGCCGACACAATCAGACACACTAATATTGCCGAACGAAGCACTTCGCAGCTCCCTTATATCAGGTGCGCATATTGCGCGATTTCCAAGCTGTGAGACAATGGCTGCGCCCGCAGGATGGGCCATCTTCATGATTCCAGCGAGGGATGCCGCATGATAAGGACCTTGTCGATCGTTGCAGCGGTATTGGCGTTGCTGGTCGTGCCCGCGCAGTCGCAGATGGGCGGCGGCAAGCGCGGGCATAAGAGCGAGGATACCAAGACCGAGGACAAGAAGACCAAGGTCAGCGACAAGGCCTATCAGGAAGCGCTCAAGCGCATCCCCGAGCCGAAGGAAAAATATGACCCGTGGGCGGTGACCAAGACGCCTGACGCCAAGAAGTAGGGGGGTCCTGCGATAACGGCCGCTGCGGGCCTTTTCTTTTCAACGTGACGTCAATCACAGATGCTCCAGCGGTTTCCCCTAAATGTCATGGCAAAAGGGGATCGCAGATGGAAATCATTCTGGAGGTTGTCTTCGGCCTGATCGGCGCATGGGTCGAGCACCGGAAGAAAAAGAACAGGCCGGTCCCGAAGATCGTGGGCTCGGTGCCGTACCATCCCGTCAGAAAATGGCCCTCCTGATCTGTCCGGCGGACAAATCACACGCCGCCGCCGCTGGTTTTACCAGCCGTCAATAACTCCCCGCTAAGCCGTCCTGCGCGGTGGATATCTTGGAAATCTCCGCTGCTTTCACAAAAAGGTATTGAATTGCCCGCGCGTTGCGGGAGTGTTTTTGTTTTGGAGTTTTTTATGAGCCGCAAACCGAGTGACTTCAAACCCGGTGATTTCAAACCTGGTGATTTGGCCGAGCGCATGTCCATTCACCGCGAGTCGGCCACCGGGTTAAAATTCAAATTGCCGGTTGAAATGGCGCGCGCCAAGGTTCGCTTGTTTCTCAACGAGGCTCCGATGGGCGGTTACTCGACGATTGTCGAGCACTGGTGCCAGCTACCGGACGGGCAAATCGAATTCACGGTGCGCCGCCTGCGAACAGCGGACTGAATGATCGACGACCAATTTTATTCAGGGAGTGTAGGATGGGTTGAGCACTTGCGAAACCCATCGCATCCCGGCGTCATAGCCTGCCAAGGTGATGGGTATCGCAAGTGCTCAACCCATCCTACAAGCTACGCGGTGTTGTGCATCAAGCGTGAAAGCGCGGAAGGTAGATCATGACCTTCAGCGCCATGATGGCGGTGAGGGTAACGCACGCCACCGCAACCCAAAGGGCCGAAATACAGAAGCGCTTGATTGCCGCCAGACGCGTGCCCGCTCCATCGGATTCGATCCGGTTTCCGCTTCCTAGTGAATAAGCCGTCCGCTCAAACTGACCGTGGGCTGGCGTCAGCATGGTCATGGTAAAATCCCTTGTTTTGTTGGCGTCGGCGAAGCCAGTCGCATCCGGTGGCTAACAGCGTCGCACAACCGATCGACGTGATGTGTCGATGACGCCATAGGAATGCGAGACGGATTGCCGTTGCATCTCATAAAAGAGGCATAAGCACCTCCTGGAACCAAGAAGCCCTGGGACAGAAAGCCGCTCTCATCCGCGCGCGGCGCTTATGCCGTGTCTATGAAAGAGATTGGACGGCCTTCTCGATTTCCTATGCGGTCTTGCTCATCTTCCGACCATGCGACAGCTTCGATTCACCGCCATATTTTCTCGGGTATTCTCTCTCTCGGCCAGCGCCATCGGTGTGCTGGTGAGATTTCTTGGCTCGTCTTTTGGTTCGTCCTGGGACGGGCCTCACAGGCGGTACAGGCCGGAGGATCACTACATGCGCGGTCCCGGGCCGAAATGGCGCGAAAAGAATCTTGTCACTCACCGGGCATCCGCCACCAACGCTCGGCAAGCCCGCTGATTTGCCCGACAGGCAAATCGCGCGCAGCAATTGCTGAACGCATGCTGCGCGCGGGCACGAAATTCGATCTCACGTAAATTGAAATTTGCCGAGTGAATTCAAGTTGATTTGGGTGGTCCAGTCCCTCCCGGAAAAATAATTCGTTTCTCTTGACGATCGAAACATTTGTAGAACCCGTGCCATCCCGCGCTCACAAGAGGGGCGCTTCGCGGTCGTCACGGACGTTGGGTGCGGGATGCGGTGGACGCGAATGGTGCTGCTGACGAGAGCACTTGGCGCGGACGGCGAAGTCGTATGGTCCTGACACCCCGACGCTGGTGTCAAGTTTGCGCAAGAGACGGTGCAAGCGACGGTGGCAAAAGAGCCCGGTCACCGGGGAGAGTACGAAATAAGCCGTTAAAACCATTGCGCGGGGAAAGCCGGATGTTTCCGGTGAACTCGTGGTGACTAACGCGCGTGCTACCACCACTACGCGCGCGGCTGCGGGTGCATCGGACACCCGGCTTTCCCCGCGCCCTCTGTCTTTCGAGGGCCAAAATTCCTGGCATCACTCGGACGCATCGCGCCGCGGGAGTGTGGAACCGTGTCTCTACATCGTCGTCCCGGCGAACGCCGGGACCCATACGCCGCGGCCATCGTTGGGAAGACACTGTTGGAAGGCTTTCGCGCAACACAACATCCTGTGGTTATGGGTCCCGGCTCAAGGCCGGGACGACGTTGAGAGCAATCCATCCTTTCTTTATTTCGAACGATGGATTGCTTCGCTGTGCTCGCAATGACGGAGAGAAGATTCGCCCCCGCCCCAATGATTGACGCATCGGTCCAAGTCCGACCGGTTCGAAAAGCTCAAGATAACAGCTCAACAAAGCGATGGAGCGGGAATGTCAGAATATCTATCTCCGCCGGCACTGGCAGAGCTCCCTTCCGGCGTCTCGATCAGGTCAGCGTTTTCGGGCGACCTTGGAAGTCTCGCGGACTATTTCGAATCACTCTCCGAATCTTCGCGCTACAATCGCTTCATGGGCAGTGTCGGCAGTTTTTCCGTCATTGCTTTCGAGTGCCTGATCCGTGGCTGCAGGGCCGAGCGCTTCACGCTGGTGGCCGAGGTGGAAGACTCATCGGGCGTTATGATGATTGCCGAGGCCAGTTATGCTTTTGACCGTGGCAAAAATTGCGGCGAGTTCGCGATTTCGGTGACCGATCGCTGGCAACGCCGGGGATTGGGAACCGCGTTGTTATGCGAGTTGCAGTGCCGCGCCGTAAATCTCGGATTTTTCGATCTGTTCGGCGAAGCCCTGAAGACCAACGATCGTATGAAAGCTTTTGCCCGCAAGGCCGGCTTTGAATTCACCCGCTCCTCGGATTGGCGCGCGGTGCGATTCGATAAACGGCTGACCGGCCAGGCTTCCATTTCGCCGTCTTGCGCTGCGCCAGATCGCTAACCGGCAAAACACGTTTGCGTGCTCTCCCCTGATCGGATGACGCCGAACGGCGCGTCGCTGCTTAACGGCTGGCGCGGGCAGAGGAATGCAGGATGCGGGGAGGTTGGAAGGCTTAGAACTATTGGCATGATTCATGACAGCAACTGGCAACCGTATCGTTGAATTTTCGACCGACCATCTGCCGGAACCGGACCGGATCGCCTATTGGCGCGAGCACTATGGAAAGGTGATGCTTCGCGTCGACCTCGAACCTGTCAAGGACATCGCCTTCGAGGCGAGGATGTCGTCGATGACGCTTCCGGGCCTGCAATTGATGGAAGCTTCGTCTTCACCGGCGATTATCTCGCGCAGAGGTGAATATCTTGCCGATGGCAATGACGACATCATGCTGGCGATCAACCGGATGGGCGCGGCGATCGTGTCATCCGGCGGCCGGCAGCAGAGCCTGCGGGCGCATGAAGCTATCCTGCTGAGCGGCAGCGAAGCGGCCTCGTTTCATCGAACCACGCTCGGCCGATCACTCACATTGCGGGTTCCCCGCGCGATACTCGAATCCGACGTGTCCGGTGTCGACGACCGCTTGCTGCGGCCGATCTCCGGCGATCACGGCGCGCTAAAACTGCTTGGATATTATGCCGGCTGGCTACTGGACGCCGGCGCCTCGATGGATTCGAAGCTGCTCAATCTCTCCGTCCGGCATGTCCACGATCTCCTGACGCTCGCGATCGGTCCCACCGCCGATTTCGCCGAAACCGCGAGGACCCGCGGATTGCGGGCCGCGCGCTTGAAGCTGGCCAAATCATACATCGTCGCCCACAGTCACCGGCGTGACACCTCGGTCGCGTCCGTCGCGGCCAGTCTGAACGTGACGCCACGATACGTGCAGCGTCTGTTCGAAGCCGACGGCACGACGTTTTCCGAATTCCTGATGGCGCAACGGCTGACGCGGGCGCATCGCCTGTTGTGCGATCCCAATTTCAGTCACGCCGCGATCAGCACGATCGCCTATGACGTCGGCTTTGGTGACCTGTCGTATTTCAACCGGCGCTTCCGCCGGCTTTACGGATTTACCCCCCGTGATGTGCGGGGAGACCGGGGATGAGAGCTTGCTATCTGGCGGCGCTGATCGCCATCACCATGTCCATCGCATCTCATATGTTTGTGCTCGGAACCTTCGGTCCCATCGGGCCGGAATTTTTCACCGGCGTGCGGCTGCGCGTACGCGTCTATTGCCGGTTGGCCCGCGGTTTTCTCCACGGCTGGATTGTTGCAGTGCTCGCTCGCCATGAGCAACGGATCGAAACGTTTGCGGAGCGCAGCCTTGCGAATAACGAATTGAATGGCGCCCCGCACGATCCATCGCGGCGAGTCCGATGATTGTCGTCTCCGTCCAAGCTTCGGATGATGTGCGGGAATAAAAACCTGCCGGCCTTGGTCTTTCGTATGGAGTTCCGGCGACCGGGCGAAGTCAGATTAAAAATACGATGCAGGAATTCTGCATCAACAGATGGAGTTTGAAATGAATTTATCATGGTCTTTGCGCGCGGTGCTGCCGGTGCTGGCGCTTGCGGGCGCCCTGAGCGTCGCGGTCGTTTCGGCCAACGGCGCATTTGCGCGCGGCGGCGGCGGTGGTCACGGCGGCATGGGTGGCCATGAAGGCGGCGGCATGGGCAGCAACGCGGGCGGCGGAAATAATGCAGGCGGCCGGTCCCAAGGCTCGTCTCAAGGCTCGGTAACTTCGGGCCGTATCGTCAATACGATTCATCCCATCATCGCCGGTCGCGGCCATCATGACGGCGGCAGTCGTCACGAGGCCGGACGCCGTGAGGGTGGCCGGCATCACGCCCGGATGCATTCGCGCGGTCGGCATCTCGCGCATCGGGGTCATCATTTGAGACATCGGACTGCCAGCCTCCGCTAAGGCAGGTATCAGAACCTCGCTGCCGGCTGATGCATCTCCCAAGCATCAGCCGGCAGGCCGCGGGGATCGGCCGGCTTTTCAACCAACAGACCAGTTTCATGCGCGGACCCATGAAGATCACGGATCTGATCGAGGACATCTACGATGCGGCGCTTGAGCCCGCGCGATGGAACGATGTTGTGGTCGGGATCAATGAATTTGTCGGTGGCCGCGCCTGCGGGATATTCTCGAAAGATTCCATCAGCAAATCCGGGGTGACGCATTATTACTGCGGCGCCGATCCGCATTACATCCAGCTTTATTCGGATAGCCATTCCAAGTTCGATCCGCTCGATTGCTTGCCGCCTTTGGGGCAGGTCGTCAGCATTCCGGATCTCGTTGCCTTTGATGAATACCGCCACGGGCGGTTCTATCAGGAATGGTTGCGGCCCCAGGGCTGTGTCGATGCGGCGAATGTCGTGCTCGAAAATTCAAACCCGAATTGCCCGGTTCTTCTTACCGTTCTCGCGGGCAAGCACATGGTGGACGACGACATGCGGCAGCGTATCGCGCAGATCGTTCCGCATGCTCACCGCTCGCTGACGATCAACAGGATGATCGAATACAAGACATCCGAAGCGGCGTCGTTGGCCCATACGCTGGATGGCCTCGGCGCCGGGATATTCCTGGTCGATGCCCAATGCCGTATCGTCCATGCCAATGTGGCCGGTCGTGGCATGCTGTGCGCAGAGGACTTTCTGCGCGTGGCGGCCGGACAGCTTGTCGCGCGCGACGGGCAGGCCAACCAGGATTTGCGCCAGATGATCGCCGATGGCGGCGCTGGTGCGACGGCGGGGAGTAACGCCTTTTCGCTGATCGCACATGACGGCACACGCTACGTCGCGCATTTGTTGCCGCTGACGGCGGTGATACGCGATGGCGCTGAGGCATCGTTGCAGGAATTCTCGTTGAAGCCGCCGTCTTGGAAGGCTGTGGCGGCGGTCTTTGTTCGCAAGGCCGAGCTGGATGGCCAATCCTGCGGCAAGCTGGTCGCGCGCGCCTTTGGACTGACGCCGGCGGAATTGCGCGTGCTGCTTGCGATTGTCGATGTCGGAGGCGTGCCGGAAACTTCAAAAGCGCTGGGTGTCGCCGAAACGACCGTCAAGACCCATTTGTCCCGCGTGTTCTCCAAGACAGGCGCCAGCCGCCAGGCCGATCTGGTCAAGCTCGCCGCCGGATTTGCCAATCCGCTGGCCGGTAATGGGCCGGTGTAGGCAACCCGCTGCTGGATTAGCTGCCGGTTCGCCGGCTGGCCTCAAGGAATCGGCGATCGATGTATTTGTCAGGATTATTCAATGTCATCTGCGGTTTGCCATAACGCGAGCGCAGGGCGAGCACATTGGCCAGACCGGCTTGGTCGATCTCGCCATCGCGATAGAAGCCGTATTTCGGATGCAGCAGCTCGTCGTAGCTGGCGACCGCGACGTCTTCCGTCATCTGTGGGAGGTTTCGCTTGAGAATGGCGATGGCTTCGCTGCGATTTTGCGGCGCGTACAGCCAGTCGATGGCGTCGCGGTAAGCTCTGATATAACCGATGACGGTCTTTTCGTTGGCGTTGGCCCAGCTACGGCGCGCGGCGCCGACATTGCCCTGATAAGGGCCGATGGTGTCGACCGCGCGTGCCAGCTCGTTGAGGCCGTGCGCCTTGGCGATGAGATTATAAGGCGCCGACAGCAGCGTGCCGTCGCCTTCGCCGGCGCGCAATCGGGTCCATCGCTCGATCATGCCGCCGGCGCGTGTGACCTCATAGGTCTCCGCCGGCAAACCGGCGCGGCGCAGGATGTCGTAGAGAACGAAGGCGTAGCCGGTCGTCATGGCATCGACCAGAAGCTGCTTTCCCTGCAACTCCGCGATCGCCTTGATGTCGGCGAGGCAGACAAGGCTCAAAAAGGCGCTGTCGCTGCCCATGAAGGCAAAGAAATCCGGCTGCGGTCCGATCGGCGCCTCACCCTGGCCCTCGACATAGGCCACGATGTTGTCGACGCCGGTCATCGCGATGTCGAATTTTCCACTGGCCATATCCGTCATCTGGGCGACGGAGTTCGGCGTATGCTGCATCTCTATGCGAAGGCCCTCACGGGCGAACAATCCCGTGTCGATGCCGACATAAAGTCCCCAGTTGAAGCCGCCAGGAAATACGTTGACGCGAACCAGCGCCAGATCATTGTCAGGTGTGTTCATTTCGCGCGTGCAGCCATCAGAGCCGGTTTGAGGAACAGCGACAGCACCGCGGCGAACAGGCAAAGCCCGACGAGCTGAATATTTCCGGCCTTGGTCCAGCCCGCGAGCGATGCGACCCAGCCGATGATATAGCCGGCGACGGTCGCAGAGCCGTACAGCGCGGTAATGAATATGCCGGAGGCGCGTCCGGCCAGCGGTCCCGAGACCGACTTTACGCTGTAGCCGGCAATGTTCACGAACAGCGTGCCACTGAAAATCATGCCGAGCAGGCAGGAGAGCGTCGCCTGCTCCATGACGCCGGTGGGTCCGTTGAAAAGCGCGAGGCAGATCGCGGCACCGGCAACAAAGGCGATGGGAAGCACGATGCGCGCCGAAAAGCGGTCGCCCAGCCACCCGGTGAAGATCGAGACCAGAACACCGAGGCCATACGAACTCATCACCCGCCCGATATCCGGCGGCGCGAAGTGCAGTTCTTCGCGCAGGAAGGTCGGATACATGCCGAGATAGCCGTACAGCGCGAGACCGAAGGCGATGCTGAGACAGACCAGGATGATGGTGTTGGTGTTTCGTAGCGTTGTTGCACCCCCGGTTGCGGCTGTCGTTGTGGCGGCTTTTTGACTCTCGGCTTCGCTGAGCCAGGGTCGCAGCACGGCCGCCACCACTACCATCATGCCAAGTCCGATCGCGCCGAACACGATCATGGGCACGCGCCACGAGCCATAGGCGACGAGCAGGCTTGTCCCCAGCGCCGGGGCGATCGCGGCACCCAGGGCGTAGGCAATGTTGAGGCATCCGAGGGCCGCCGCCTTGTAGCGCGTGAAATAGCCCGCGAAGATCGCCAGCAGCGCGGTCAACTGCATGGCTTCGCCGACGCCGGTGATCGCGCGATAGACCAGCATGTCGCCGTAGCCGACGGCAGCGGTGGTGACGATGGTGCCGACCGAGTAAATCAGGATTCCGATCTGCATCACCGTCTTGCGCGAGAAGCGCGCGGTGAGATAGCCGGTCGGCAGGCCGGCAATGGCCATGCCGAACGTGAAGATGGTCGACATCAGTCCAGCCTGCTGCAGATTGAGGCCGTATTCGCGCCGCACGTCGGTCAGGAGCAGCGGGAATAGCGCCCGGTCCATCGCATTGACGCAGTAAGTCAGGATCAGAATGATGATCGCCAGCGAGGCGAGCAGCGAAACTGTTTCGCCGCTTTCGCTCGAAGTGCTTTCCTGGGCAATCTCAGTCATACGCGGATGTCCAATGCAATGGTGATGAAGGTTCAGGCCGGTCTGAGGTGTCAGGCCGGCCCGAAGTATCAGACTGGCTTGTTCGAGGCGACGAACCAGTCGTGGATGCGCTCGCCGGTCCAGAACACCACATCCTTGTGCGCCCGCATGTGTTCGAGCGCTTCACGGAAATAGCGCGCGCGATGCGGCGCGCCCATGATGTAGGGGTGCACGACCAGCGCCATGATGCGGGCGGAGTCCGCTGCATCCGAATAGATCTGATTGAACTGATCGATGGCGCGATTACGGTACTCGGTCGCGGCGTGGTGCTGGATCAGCATCATCGCGACGTCGTTGCATTCCTGGGTGTAGGGCACATTGAGGATCGGCTTGGTCCGGGTCTTCAGCCACACGGGTTGATCGTCGAGCACCCAGTCGGCGACGTAGTCGAAGCCTTCTTCGATCAACAGATCAGGCGTTTTCCAGGTTTCGGTCAGGCCAGGTCCGAGCCAGCCGCGCGGTTTGCGGCCGGTGACGCGCTCGATTTCTGTACGCGTTGCGATGATATCTTCGCGCTCGTTCTTGACGTGCTGCATGTTGGTCTGGGTCAGCCCGTGGCCGATGAATTCCCATTTGCGCTCGACCGCGGCGCGCGTGATCGGCTCATAAGCCTTGATCGCCGTTCCATTGATCGCGAGTGCGGCGGTGATGTTCAGATTGTCGAGTATTTCGACAAAACGCCAGAAGCCGACGCGGTTGCCGTATTCGTGCCAGGCCCAGTTCGGAATATCCGGCATCGGCGATCCGCCCGCCGGCGGCGTGAGGACGGTGCGCGGCATCGTCTTCTGGATGTCCCATTCCTCGACATTGACGATGACCCAGACGGCCATCCGCGCGCCGTCGGGCAAGGTCTGTTTTTTGCGTCCGACGATCGGGTCGTAGCTGATGCGTTCGGTAGGCAGCATGGCTCAAGCTCTCGGTTCTGTAATATGAAGGTGGAGTTGTTCGAAGCCGGCGATCTCGCCCACAATCCGGTCACCGGGTACAAGCGGGCCGACGCCGGCCGGGGTTCCCGTGAAGATCAGATCGCCGGGCCGCAATTCATATTGCATCGACAGGTTGGCGATGATTTCCGGCACCTTCCAGATCAGTTCGGAAAGATCGCCGCGCTGTTTTTCGACGCCGTTGACATGCAGTGTGATCGCGCCGCGATCGGGATGGCCGCTTTTCGCCACTGGCACGATGGCGGTGCAGGGCGCCGAGCCGTCGAACGACTTTCCCATTTCCCACGGCAGGCGGCGGTCGCGCGCGTCGCGCTGGCGATCGCGGCGCGTCATGTCGAGCCCGACGCCATAACCAAATACGAGGTCCAGCGCCTTTGCGACGGAAACCTTGCGGCCCTGCGCGCCGATCGCGACGACAAGCTCGATCTCGTACTGGAAATCTTGCGTATCGTCGGGATAGGGAATCGAGGCCCGGTTCTGCACGAGGGCATCGGCCGGCTTCTGGAAGAAAAACGGCGGATCGCGCTCATCCGCTTCCTTCATTTCCCTGATGTGGTCGAGATAATTGCGGCCGACGCAGTAGATTCGGCGCACCGCAAACAGGTCGGAAGAGCCCGCGATGGGAAGCGCGTGAACTTCCGGCGCCACTGCATAGTTGGTCGATGCGTTTACCGGCATCCTGTCGTCTTTCTCGAAGTCATAATGAGTCCAAAGGGATAGAGGGATGTGTGTACAGTATTGGCGGTATCTGATCAAAAATGTGTACAATATGAGTAGCCCTGTCAAGGCAAATAGCTTATTTATGGCTGCACTCGGCGAGTGAATCACACGGCGCAGGTCGGGCTTTGCAGAAACTGGATACATTTGAGTTAGCGAGCGGCGGCCTCGCGCCGGAGCGATCGGGCGAAGCGATGCTGCCCGCGACACGTTCCGCTTGGCTTGTCGAACATCTGCGCCAGGCATTACTGGACGGCCGCTATCCGCCGGGCTCGCGGCTGAACGAAGTGCATCTCAGCCAGGAACTCGACGTCTCGCGCACGCCGGTGCGGGCTGCGCTCCAGACCCTTGCGGGTGAAGGGCTGTTGCATCATCAGCCCAACAAGGGATTTACGGTTCGCGAATTCCTGCTGACAGAGTTGGTCGAAGCCTACGATATGCGCGCGCTGGCCGAGGGACTTGCGGCGCGTTTTTCCGCCGAGCGTGGTCTGTCGGACGACGCGCGTCGGACGATCGATGCGGCTCTGTCCGACGGCGATCGGGCCTTGTCGGGCTCCGACGATCTGGAAGCGCAGCGCGCGGCCTATGCGCAAATGAACCAGGCGTTTCACGGCGCCGTTCACACCGCGGCCAAATCCGATCTGGTGCGCGAAGTCGTCCGCATCTGCCAACGCGTGCCACAGGCGTCGGCCCACAACGTCGTTGCGTTCGATCTGGCCGGCATCCGGCGCCGTCACGATATGCATCATGCCATCTATCACGCCATCCTGGCGCGTGAGCCCCAGGAAGCCGAGCGGCTGATGCGGGAGCACGTTGTATCCGTGAAGATCTCCATGATCGAGAATATTGCGCGCCGCGGAAGGTAATCTGCACGCTTGCGTGTTCGGCAACTTGCATGCGCTCCGCAGGCATTGACGACGGCTGTGGCCGCAGCTTAGCTGACGGCAACCAAGATCAAGATGGCTTCGCTACGGAGCCTTTCGGGGAGAAACAACAATACGCGGCAGGCCGCTTTCGCCGCGTGTGAGGAAATGATATGGGCGCCAAAGCTTCCGATAACAGGGAATTCGACTACGTCATCGTCGGTGCAGGCTCAGCCGGATGCGTGCTGGCCAATCGCCTCAGCGCGGGCGGCGAGCATTCGGTGCTGTTGCTCGAGGCCGGGCCCGAGGACAAAAATCTCTGGATTCACGTGCCGCTCGGCTACGGCAAATTGTTCAAGGAAAAAACCGTCAACTGGATGTACCAGACCGAGCCCGAGCCGGAACTGGGCGGGCGGCAGGTGTTTCAGCCGCGCGGCAAAGTGCTCGGCGGCTCAAGCTCGATCAATGGATTGCTATATGTGCGCGGCCAGCACGAGGATTACGATCGCTGGCGCCAGCGCGGCAATAGCGGCTGGGGTTATGATGACGTGCTGCCCTATTTCAAGAAGGCCGAAAACCAACAGCGCGGCGGCGACGAATATCATGGCGTGGGCGGCCCGCTGACGGTATCCAATCTGGGGCATCCCGATCCGCTCTCGGCAGCCTTCATCGACGCCGCGGCCGAGACGGGTCTACCGGTAAATTCCGATTTCAACGGCGCGTCGCAGGAGGGCGCCGGATTTTTCCAGACCACCACACGCGGCGGCAGGCGCGCGAGCACGGCGATGGCCTATCTTCGTCCTGCCAAGAACCGCGGCAATCTGCATGTCGAGACCTCTGCGCTGGCGCAACGCATTCTGTTCGACGGGCGCCATGCGCGTGCAGTCGAATACCGGCAGCATGGAGTGCTGCGAACCGCAAACGCGCGCAAGGAAATCCTCGTCTGCGGCGGCGCGTATAATTCCCCCCAATTGCTGCAACTTTCCGGGGTGGGGCCTGCGGATCTCCTGAAGCAACATGGCATCGATGTGGTGCTCGACGCGCCCGGCGTCGGCAATGATCTGCAAGATCACCTGCAGGTCAGGATCGTGATGCGATGCCCGCAGCGCATTACGCTCAATGATATTCTCAACCATCCGGTTCGCCGCGTCATGGCCGGCGCGCGCTATGCGGCGTTTCGCTCGGGACCGCTGACGATCGCGGCCGGCACGTCCGGCGCATTCTTCAAGACCAACCCGCGTCTGGCATCGCCCGACGTCCAGATTCATTTCCTGCCATTCTCGACCGACAAGATGGGCGAGAAACTGCACGCGTTTTCCGGGTTCAGCGCGTCGGTCTGCCAGTTGCGGCCGGAAAGCCGCGGCTCGCTGCGCATCAAGAGCGCCGACCCCGCTATGCCGCCGGCCATCCGCATCAACTATCTGGCGACCGAAACCGATCGTACCGCCTTCGTCGAAGGCATGAAGATCCTGCGCAAGATTCTGGCCGCGCCAGCGCTCAAGCCGTTTGTGACCGAAGAGGTCGAGCCTGGCCCGAAAGTCACCAGCGATGAGGACATCCTGAATTTTTGCCGGCAGCGCGGCAGCACGGTCTATCATCCGACATCGACCTGCCGGATGGGCAATGATCCCCTGGCGGTGGTCGATCAGCGGCTTCGTGTTCGCGGTATCGAGGGCCTGCGCGTGGTCGATGCCTCTGTTATGCCGGACCTGATGTCGGGCAATACCAATGCACCGACCATCATGATTGCCGAAAAAGCCTCGGATATGATTTTGGAAGATGCGGGGTAGCGCAGTATTGCGCTTTTGTGCGGGGGTTGCATTTGCATTCCGGCATGGGCTGGCTCTATGTTCCGGCCCAATTGGTGCGATAATTAGTCGTGAATCCCGCGACGCGCCGAGTGGAGCATGTTTGGTGACAATTCGAGTCCGGATCGGCACGCGCAAGAGTGTCATGGCGTTGGCCCAGACCGAGGAAATCGCCCGGCGCCTGATCGCGGCTTCCCCCGATGTCGAGGTCGAAATCGTCAAGTTCGAAACCACGGGCGATCAGGACCAGACCAGCAAGCTGTTGCAGCATGGCGGCAAGGGTGGTGCCTTCGTGGCCGAAATTCGCGCCGCGGTGCGCTCCGGCGATCTGCACGCCGCGATGCATTCGCTCAAGGACATGCCGGGCAATGAAGACACCCCCGGGCTGGTGATCGGCGCGACACTGAGCCGCGATCCCGCCGGCGATGCGCTGGTGTTGCGGCCGGGACTGTCGATCGATGATGTCAGGCGCTCGCAAGGCAAGGGCTTCAAGATCGGCACCAATGCGGTGCGGCGCGGGGCTTATGCGCGCCGGCTGTTTCCGCACATCGAAGTCATTCACTATCGCGGCGCCGCCGATACCCGCGTGCGCAAGCTCGACCATCTGGAAATGCAGCGGCTGCCCGGCGGAGGCGAGGTCGGCCCCGCGGACGCGCTGATCATGGCGCGCTCGGGGCTGGAGCGCGTCGGTCTCGCCGGCCGTATCGCCTATGAATTTTCAGATCAGGAGATGTTGCCGGCGGCCGGGCAGGGCATTGTCGCGGTGGAGTGTGCCGCCGGCGATTGGCAGACACGGCGGCTTCTGGCTGGGATCGATGACCTTGCCGCGCACCGCAGTGCCGATGCCGAGCGCGAGGTGCTGTGGGTTCTCAACGGCCATTGCAATTCGCCGATCGCGGCATTTTCCACCATCGAAGGCACGCAGATGACGCTGACGGCGTCAGTGCTGGATGAATCGGGCGGCCTGTTCATCGAGGCTTCGCGTTCCGGTCCCGCCGATCGCCCGCGCGAACTTGGCCGCGCGGTCGGGCTTGAACTTCTCGACAAGGGCGCGGCCAAGATTATCGAGCGCAGCCGGCCGGGGTAGCGTTCACCCCTTGTACGCGCGCACCCGCTCGATCATCTGCTCGACATGCGCGATCGGGGTTTCCGGCTGAATGCCGTGGCCGAGGTTGAAGATCAGCCGGCCGCTCGCGTAATTCGCCAGCACGTCGTCGATGGCGCGATCGAGCGCCTCGCCACCCGCGATCAGCGCCAGCGGGTCGAGATTGCCCTGAATGGCGACGCGGTTCTGCACGCGCTCGCGGATCAAAGACGGCTCGGCCGCCCAGTCGATGCTGACGGCATTGATGCCGGTGGCCTCGACATAGGCCGGCAGCAGCGCACCGGCGCCTCTGGGAAAGCCGATGATCCTGGCATCGGGGACCTGCTTGCGCACGCCTTCGACGATGCGCCTTGTAGCATCGATCGACCAGCGCTCGAATTCGCGTGGCGGCAGCACGCCGGCCCAAGTGTCGAAAATCTGCAGCACGTCGGCGCCGGCCTTGAGTTGCCCCAGCAAATACGTGATCGAATTCTCGACCAGCACGTCGATGATGCGCGCGAACGCTTCGGGGTGGCGATAGGCCATCATTCGCGCCGGCGCCTGATCTGGCGTGCCCTGTCCCGCGACCATATAGGTCGCGACTGTCCACGGCGCACCGCAAAAACCGATCAGCGCAATGTCCGGATTGAGTTCGCGACGGACGCGGCGCAGTGCCTCATATACCGGCTCAAGTTTGGTAAAGTCGGCCTGCGACGCCAGCGTTTTGACTTTCTCGGGTGTATCCAGTGGATCGAGCCGCGGACCTTCACCGGCCTCGAAGCGGACGGAGCGGCCGAGCGCATAGGGGATGACAAGAATGTCCGAGAAGATGATCGCGGCATCGAAGTTGAAACGGCGGATCGGCTGCAAGGTGACTTCGGCGGCGTATTCCGGCGTGAAACAAAGATCGAGAAAGCCGCCGGCCTTGGCGCGCAATTCGCGGTATTCCGGCAAATAGCGGCCGGCCTGCCGCATCATCCAGATCGGCGGCACCGGCTGGCGGTGTCCGGAAAGAACGTCGAGGAAGGGTTTTGTGGAGTGGATCTGGGGCAAACGTTGATTCCGCAGGTCATTGGGAAGCGAAGCGCTGCTTCTGATACACTGGGGACGCCAAAGAGGCCAAGACAAGATCGCTGTTTTATTTGTCTGGCGCCTCGGGATGACGTGCCGGCCAAGTGGCCCAGCGGCCATCCTTGACGCTACCAGGCTTGTCCCCCGAGCGGAACGCCGCGATTGCCGCTGCGTGATTTCGCGATGAGGTTGCAACCGTGACCCTGACATCGCAACCCTGACCATGATCGAAAGTCTGCGAACCAAGCTTACCGGTTTTCTCCTTGCCGAGGCCGGTTTCCTCCGTTGTGCAGTGCGTTGTTCCGTCGCATGCGGCCGTCGCTGGCTTTTGCAATGCGGAAGGGCGGAAGTATCGCAGGCCGCAATCGAAGTTCCGCAAGACGGAAGTTACGTAAGACTACGGAACTCTGCGGGATCCTTCAATTGCTGTCGATTGCTGTGGTTCTATTTCAGAGATAAATAAGAGGTCCGTGGGATTATTTCGCCATCCGAAAGGTTCCGCGAGATGCCCCTGGCCCTCAACAAAACCGGCCTGAGCCGCCTGCCGTTGCGGGCTGCGATTTTCGTCACGCTGGCGTGCGCTGCGATTATCGCATCTACTGGCTGGACGGAATGGGCGTCGCGCGACTCGGAGATGAGGAACGCCGAAATCGAGCTCGGCAATCTCAGCCGGTCATTGGTGCAGCACGCTGACGGCACCGCCGAAATCGCAGGCTCGCTTCTTGCTGGCATGGTCATCGCTCTGGAGGCCGACAGTGAGAAGTCCGAACGCATCGCGCGACTGCAATCGTTTTTGAACATGCGCAAGACCGGTCTTGACCGCATCCATGGACTGTTCGTCTATGATGAAGAAGGGCGTTGGCTTGCCACCACCGAAGCGGTCGATCTGGCTGAATACAACAACAGCGACCGCGATTATTTTCAGCGCCATCGCAACTCCCCCGATCGCGCGACGTTCATCGGCCGCCCTGTTCACAGCAAATCCGGCGGGCAATGGGTGATAACGCTGTCACGCCGCTGGAACCACGCCGACGGTTCGTTTGCAGGCGTCGTCCTGGCAAGCGTCGAAGTCAGCTATTTCTGGGAATTCTACAGCCGTTTCGATATCGGGTCTCAGGGGTCGATCGCGCTCGTCAGCAAGGACGGGATCATTCTGGCGCGAAATCCCGATAACGGCAGTATCGGGCGCGATGTCTCGGACCGGCCGGTGTTCAAGGGTATCGGCAGGCATGCATCCGAGGGCGCGATGCTTTTTCAGTCTGCCGTCGATGGCGTAGCGCGGCTGGGTTTCTATAAGCAAAGCGATCGCTATCCGTTTGTCATCGTCATCACCAAGGCGCAGAGCGACGTGCTCGCGCGATGGCGCCATGATGCCATCCACCGGATACTGTTTGTCCTGGGCCTGGTCGCGCTGATTTCGATGATGGGATTTTACCTTGTGCGTCAATTGCTCAACGGGCAGCGGATGGCGGTTGCTCTCGTCGCCAAAGAGGCCAATTTCCGCGTGCTGGCGGAAAGCTCGAGTGACATGGTGACCCGTATTGGGGTGGATGAGCGGATTTCCTATGTCTCTCCCTCATGCGTAACTGTTGTAGGCTGGCGGCCCGACCAACTGACGGGGACAGCCGCGCTGGCCGGCGTCAATGCTCTGGATTTGCCTCGGGTCAGGAAAACGGTCGCCGCGTTGAAACGGGGCAATGCCGAAGAGGCGCGCATCAGCTACCGCACGCGCCATCGCGAGAAGGCCGAAATCTGGCTTGAGTCGAACCTGCGGGTGACGCGCAAGGTCGATGGTGAAATCGACGGTGTCGTGGCGATATCGCGCGATATCACCGAGCAAAAGGTTTTGGAAGAAAGGCTCGAAACCCTCGCCGTAGAGGACGGGCTGACGGGCCTCGCCAATCGCCGTCATTTCGACGATCGACTGCAGGAAGAATGGGCGCGGGCCCTTCGGGATAATAAACCGCTGTCATTGTTGATGATTGACGTCGACCATTTCAAGACATTCAACGACCGGTACGGACATCCTGCTGGAGATGAGTGTTTGCGTTCCGTTGCCAGGATTTTGGCCGGGGAGATGAAGCGAACCGCAGACCTCGCGGCGCGATACGGCGGCGAGGAGTTCGCGTTGCTGTTGCCTAACACGGATGCTGCAGGCTGCGCGCGGATCGGGCAAAGGATTTGTCGCCAACTCCAGAAGGCGGCGATACTTCACGAGGTAAACCTTCCATCCGGACGGGTTACCGCAAGTCTTGGCGGCGCCGTATGTTGGCCGGGTACCGAAAGATCGGCAAGCCGCGCCTCGCTGGTCGAGGCTGCCGACCGGGCGCTCTATGCCGCAAAGGAGGCTGGGCGCGACCGGCTGGTCATGGCGGGTCAGATCGTGGCGCTGCTTCCCCTCAAATCCACGGCGCGATGATGAATTCCGGAGGTTGGACCGGATCAGCCAAGAGATGCGAGATTGATTGTGGCCTGGATTTCCTCGGCCAGCAGTGGCACCAGCGGCGATGTTTTTCAGAGATCAATTGCTGCCGGCAGGTAGTCACCGCCAATTCGGCAGTTTGATGTAAGCCTTCAATAATGTGGCGGCGGCTCGTTGGCCGCGCCGGGCGCGCGCGTCTCCGCTTCCTGCAGACGCTCGTTCAGATGAACGATCTGACGCGTCAGCGCGTCGATCTTCTGCCATTGTGCTGTGATGGTCTTGTTCAGGGTTTCGATGGTTTCGTCCTGAAACGTCAGGCGGGTTTCGAGCGTGTCGATGCGCTCGCTCAGCGTCTTTACGTCACTCATCGGAATCCTGTTCCATCCCGCGTTCCCGCAATCCGTGACCGAGCGCGACGCGGTCGTCGAACACGAAGCATTCGCCGCGCCATCGGCTCTCGGCTTCCGGCACGCCTTCCAGATATTTCAGGATGCCGCCCTTGAGGTGATAGACTTCAGAGAAGCCGCGCGCGAGCAGATAGGCGCTGGCCTTTTCGCAGCGGATGCCGCCGGTGCAAAACATCGCGATCCGCCGATGCCTGGCGGGGTCGAGATGGTGAGCGGCAAATTCCTTGAATTGCCCAAAACTCTGAATCCCGGGATCGACCGCGCCTTCGAACGTGCCCATCGCGATCTCAAAGGCATTGCGGGTGTCGATCAGGATTGTATCCGGCGTCGCGATCAGATCGTTCCAGTCGGCGGGATCGACATAGATGCCGACCTGCCGCGTCGGATCGGCCCGCGTGTCGCCGAGGGTAACGATCTCCTTTTTCAACCGCACCTTCAGGCGCTGAAACGGCATCGCCGCGGCGCTCGAGAATTTCAGTTCGAGATTGTCCAGCCGGCCGCCGAACAGCGGACCGTCGCGCAATTGACGGGTCAATTCATCGATGGCCTCCGCGTCGCCCGCCAGCGTGCCGTTGATGCCCTCGCGGGCCAGCAACACGCTGCCCTTGAGTTCGAGACCGGCGCACATCATCCGCAGCGGTTCGCGTAAATCGCGGAAATCCGGCAGGGCGGCGAATTGATAGAAAGCGGCGACCTTGTAGGGCATCGCGGAGGTTTATCAGGCCGATGGCAGCGGCGAAACCCGCAAAAATCGGCCTCTTTTCAACCCCGCATGCGTTCTCCTGCGCCCGCAGGAAACGACATGGTTACCGCGTTAATCGCGCTGAAGCATTGCCCATTACCGCCGGAAATGCCATTAAGCCCGCAATTGAAAAAGCACGGTAAAACGACAGAAGTGAGCCCCCTGGTATGAGGAATTTCCATCTCGCCGGCCGGTCGACGGTCCACGCCCGGAACGCGATGGTGGCGACGTCGCACCCGCTGGCGGCGCTGACGGCAATCGACGTTTTACGCGCGGGCGGCACTGCCGTTGATGCCGCGGTGGCGGCATGTGCGCTGCTCGGCGTGATCGAGCCGCAAGCTACCGGTATTGGCGGCGATTGCTTCGCGCTGATCCAGCCAAAGGGCGAGGGCAAGATCGTTGCCTATAACGGCTCGGGCCGCGCGCCGATGGCCGCGAAGCCTGAATGGTATCTCGAGCGCAACATGCATACGATCCCGCTGACCTCGGCGCATGCCGTCAGCGTCCCCGGCGCGGTCGACGCATGGGCGACCCTCCTGCGCGATCACGGCAAGTTCGGGTTCGATAGCTTGCTGCAGCCGGCGATCAAGGCCGCGGAGGAAGGCTACGTCGTAGCGCCGCGCATCGCGTTCGACTGGAAGAACGGCTTCGACAAATTGAAGAAGGGCACCAACACCGAGCGCTATCTGCTGCCGCACGGCAAACCGGCGGTCGCCGGTGATGTGATTCATCAGCCGGAACTTGGACAGACCTTGCGGGCCATCGCCAAGAACGGCCGCGACGCGTTCTACAAGGGCGCGATCGCCGAGGACATGGTCGAGACGTTGCGCGGCATCGGCGGCTTGCACACGACAGAGGATTTCGCCAACCACACCACCGAAACCACGGTGCCGATCGGCACCATGTATAAGGGGCATGACGTCTGGCAGTGTCCGCCGAATGGACCGGGGATCACCATGCTGGTGATGCTCAACATCCTGTCGCGTTTCGATCTGACGAAATTCCCGGCGATGAGCATCGAGCGGTTTCATCTGGAAGCCGAGGCGGCGCGGGTGGCCTACATGATGCGCGAGCAGCGGATCGGCGATCCGGCCCAGGTCGAGGTCGATGTGGCCGGTATCCTCAAGGAGTTCGCCGACGAATATGCCGGCAAGATCCGCATGGACGCGATGCTCGATCTGCCGAAAGTCTCGCCGCCGATGAATCCCTCGACGGTCTACATCACCGTGGTCGATAAGGACCGCAATGTCTGTTCGTTCATCAACTCGATCGCGCACTCCTTCGGTTCGGCGATCGTCTCGAACAAGACCGGCGTACTGCTGCAAAATCGCGCCGCCGGTTTCCGCATTCAGCCCGGCCATCCCAATTGCATCGCGCCGGGCAAGCGGCCGCTGCACACCATCATTCCCAGCCTCGTGACCAAAAACGGCCGTGCTGTGATGCCGTTTGGCGTGATGGGCGGACAGTATCAGCCAGTCGGGCAGTGCCACGTCCTGACCAACATGTTCGACTACGGCCTCGACGTGCAGGAAGCGATCGATATGCCACGCGGGCTGCATTACGAAAATGTCTATCAGCTTGAGGATGGCGTGCCTGCCGATATTGTCGCGGGCCTGAAGAAGCTTGGACACCAGACCACCAGCGTGATCCCGCCGCTCGGCGGCGCCCAGGCGATCTGGATCGACTGGGACAAGGGGACGCTGACCGGCGGCTCCGATCCCCGCAAAGACGGTTGTGCGCTGGGGTATTGAGCGAACCTTCTAACGCGGGCACTTTTACTATAACGAAAGCTGAATGATGCGCTTCCAGTTTCGACGTTTTTCGATCGCCCTTGTCATCGCTATGACCGGTGCTTTTCTCCTCGCTGCGTCGTCCGGCGCAGTAGCCCAGACCGCAGAAAAAACTACGGGTAAAATGACAGGAAAAATCATGACCACAGATTCAGGCTTGCAGATTATCGACGGAACGGTCGGCACCGGTGCGACGCCAAAGCCCGGTCAGATCTGTGTCATGCACTATACCGGCTGGCTTTATGAGGACGGCAAGAAAGGCAAGAAGTTCGACAGTTCGGTCGATCGCAACGAGCCGTTCGAGTTTCCGATCGGCCAGCGCCGCGTGATCGCGGGCTGGGACGAAGGCGTGGCCACCATGAAGGTCGGCGGCAAGCGCACCCTGATCATTCCGCCCGCACTGGGATATGGCGCCCGCGGCGCCGGCGGCGTCATTCCGCCGAACGCGACGCTGATGTTCGACGTCGAATTGCTCGACGTAAAGGGCTGAGCATTCGTCCGGGGAAAATCGGGCAAAAAAAGACCGGCCGCTGTGGCCGGTCTTTTGATTCTGAATCGATTAAAGTCGATCAGAGATTCTTGTTAGCCGCGGCCGCAGCCTTGTTGACGGCGTCCTTGGTTGCTTCCTTGGCGTCGCCGACAGCCTTCTGGCCCTTGCCCTTGATTTCCTGCACGGCGCCTTCACCCTGCAACTTGTCTGAGCCTACGGCTTCGCCAATGCCCTGCTTGGCCTTGCCGATGCCTTCGTTGGTCGCGCCTTTAACCTTGTCTGCCGTTGCACCCATGGGGACTCTCCTCTGGAAGGGTTAAGCTTCGCGGAGACAAGTCCCGGCTGCATCAAAAGGTTCCTCCAAAGTCCTTTGGAAGGTCTGGTTTGTGATCGCGGTTTTATGTAGCGTTTGCGCAAGTTTCACTGGAACCAAACAGCATGACAGGCTCTCACGATCACACCCATTCCGATCACACCCATGATCATGATCATGGCGACGCGGAACGCTGGAAGCATGATGGCGTTCGCGTCATTCCCGGCGACCAGCTCGATCCCAACGTCCCCTCGACCGCCGGCATGGATCGCAAGGCCGCGATCAATTTCGCCCGCGTCGGCGCTCAGAAATTGTGGGCGGGCACCGTGACCATCAAGCCCGACGCCAAGACCGGCGCGCATCATCACGGCCATCTCGAGAGCATCATCTACGTCGTCAAGGGCAAGGCGCGGATGCGCTGGGGCGAGCATTTGCAATTCACCGTGGAAGCCAATCCCGGCGATTTCATTTTCATCCCGCCCTATGTGCCGCACCAGGAGATCAACGCCAGCCCCGACGAGGTGCTGGAATGCGTATTGGTGCGCAGCGACGGTCAGGCGGTCGCGATCAATCTCGATATCGAGCCGGTCGAGAAGCCCGAGACGGTGCTGTGGATCGATCCCGTGCATCGCGATCCCGCGGAGAACAAGTAGGCCCGGTATCGCGATCCGGACGTGCCGCCGCGCCCGGATCGGCGGCTTGGCGCATGTCCGAATCTTCCCGACGTGGCTTTCGGGGCCGTGTGCGGTCTGATACAGTATGCCAGAGACTTCAAAGGGACGCCGCGCTGCAGCGCCACTAAACAATCAAGAACCTGAATCGGAGGCACTCGTGAATTATTTCAATAAATTACTGGCACGGCGCGCGGTTATCAAAGGCGCAGGGCTCGGTGTCGTTGCTAGCGGACTGGCCAGCACGCTGCCCGTGCAAAATGCCGCCGCCGCGGAAGGCGGCGAAATCTGGAGCAGCGAGTACTGGACCAAAAAGGGCGACGTGCCGTTGTGGATGTTCCGTAAACGCGTTGGCGCGCCGAAGCCCGGTGAGCCGGCACGGCCGGTGCTGTTTCTCGTCCATGGTTCTTCGGTGACCTCACGGACGTTCGACATCAACGTGCCCGGTCAGGGCGAATATTCGGTTATGAACGAGTTCGCCCGTTATGGGTTTGACGTCTGGACCATGGACCATGAAAATTATGGCAAGTCCGGCCGGACCTCCGGCAATGCCGATACCCCCAGCGGTGTCGAGGATTTGAAAGTGGCGGTGGAGGTCGTTGCCCGCGAAACCGGCCTCAAGAAATATCATTTTCTCGGTGAGTCCGCCGGTGCGCTGCGCGCCGGTGCTTATGCCATGGTGGCGCCGGATCGCGTCGACCGTCTCGTGCTGGCGGCCTTTACCTACAAGGGCGACGGTTCGCCGACCCTCGCCAAGCGCGCCGAGCAGGTCGAGTATTACAAGACCCACAATATGCGCAAGCGCGACCGCGAGATGATCCGTTCGATCGCGACCCGCGACAAACCCGGTACCAGCAGTCTCGCTGCGGTGGAGGCGCTGGCGGATGCAGAGATGCAGTTCGGCGATCAGATCCCGACCGGCACCTATCTCGACATGACCGCCAAAATGCCGGTGGTGTTTCCGCAGAAGGTGCAGGCGCCGGTGCTATTGGTGAGCGGCCAGTATGACGGCAACGCGACCGTGGCCGATCTTGAGGAATTCTTTAACTTGCTGCCTAACGGTGACCGGCAACTCGTGACGATTCCCGGCGCGGCCCACTCCCTGACACTTGCCACCAACCGTCAATTGTTCTGGCACGTGACCCGGTCATTCCTGACCCAGCCGACGCCGATCTCGACGTAAGAGGCGATAGACGGTGTCATTCCGGGGCGAGCGAAGCTCGAACCCGGAATCTCGAGATTCCGGGTTCGCGCGTTCAGCGCGCCCCGGAATGACGACAGAACACTGCCCTTGCTTCAGTAATTGACGCGCAGCCCGACACCGCCGTGGATGGTGTTGCCGACCGGCTGCGGGCCCAATGTGCCGTTGACAAAGAGATCGGCGACCCAGCCCTTGGTGATGCGGAAGCCGACGCGGCCGCCATATTCGAACCAGCTCTGATTTCCGATCGTCGGCACCACGGTGCCGTCGCCGGTTACGGTGGCGACAATGCCGGAATGCGTCGCAAACGACTGCACGAACCCGCCATTGATGTTGCCCTCGATGCTGTCGCTGATCAGATGCGTCCATTGCCCGCTGAGCTTGACCAGATTGGTTCGATCGGTGCCGGTCGGAATCGAGGCGCTGAACGGATTCAGGGCGGCGGCGGCCGGATCCGTATAGCCGTCCACATGCTGCCAGAGCTGCCAGACCTCGACGGACGCCGCGACTTCGTCGCGCGGCGAAAGCCGGCTGATCCAGCCGCCCCGGCCATAGACGCCATAGTTGCTGGCGTTGGTGGTGCTATCCAGCGAAACTGCGCCGAGACTGGTCGTGTAGCTGCGGGTGTAACGCACCTTCTCGAACGGCGTCAGGATGGTGCCGATATCGAAGAACGGCCGTGACGATCCCCAATCGGTGAAATCGTAGCGCAGCGCGAACGCGCCGATCGGCGCGCTGGTGACGTTGTAACCGCCCTCGCTGTATTGGGTGTAGGCGATGCCTGCCAGCAGCGACAGATTGGGCGTCAGTTCCTTGCGGCCGTGAATGCCGGCCGAAAACGATCCCGCCGAACCGAACGCGCTGACGCAGTCGCTGCAATTGACCTGCTCGTTGACCCCCAGCAGCACGGTGCCGAGCACCCGGTTGGTGATCATCTGGTTGAAGCGCTGATTGGCCAGGGCGTTGATCGATCCTCCGCTTGAACTGGCGCCGGTCGGGGTCGGCGTGGGCGTCGGGCTTGGCGAAGGCGAGGGTGTCGGCGTCGGTGTTGGAGATGGCGAGGTACTTGCTGACGGCGTTGGCGACGAACTGGGCGACGGGCTCTGCGCGGCGGCCGGAATAGTCTGCGCCTGAAGCAGCACAAGCGAAACCGCCGCGGCAAGCGGGGCCGATGCGATCAAGTGGCGCAGCGTGCGTGCCATCATCAACGCCCGCACAGCATGCCGGTGGGGTCGCTGCCGTCATCGACCGGCGGCGTCACCACGGGGATGGCCTGCGCATAATTCGTGGCGCTGCAAAGTCCTGCTAACGCCGCGCAGTTCGCGGCGAAAGTCCAGGGCGGGACATTGACCTTCTGGATCGTAACCTTGCCGCCGGTGGACGTAATGATCGCGGTATCGCCGGGCTGCGTCAACTCGGTGCATTGGCCGCCGGTCGCGCAGACGCGCGATGCGCCTTCCTGCAAGACCACGGTAGTCTTGCCGCGCTGGGACAGGATATCGAGGATGGTGCCGCGCACGCCGATGGTTGCGAGCGGCGTGGTGATCTTGTAGGCGGCTTTTTCCGAACCGCCGGTGACGAAGCGAAACGCGCCGGCGGTGAGCTTAACCGCGATGTCGCGGTAGCTATGTTCGTCGTTGAACACGGTGCGGTCGAGCTTGAGCGTCGCGTTGGGACCGAGCGACAGATTTGTATTGTCGGCCATCACCAGCCGCGCCGCGCTTTCCAGACCGGTGCGCACGGTTTCATCGCGCAGCAAGCCGTCGCCGACATTGAGCTGGCTGGTTGCCGATCCCGTAACGCGAACGACTTCTTTCTGGATGACCGCCGCTTCACCGACGCGCGTCTGCGCGTGAGCGGCATCGGCCGCGAGCCATGTAAGGCAAAGCGCGGAGACAAAGAGAACGCTATGACGCCAGTTCATTCCACTACCGATCGACTGTCCCATTGATCGTACCGGACCGCGTCGGCATGCGATGTTGTAAATTTATCACAAGCGACAAGTTGCAGCCCCGATGGTTAGTGATGGCGAAACGGAAATGCGTTCAATGCGATGGACTTAAATAATCGGCCCGCCCACACTCCATCGATGCAACGCCGTCAATCCGCGACTATTGTGCGCAAATCACCTTCCGTTCCCGCTGTTTCAATCACATCGAGCGCCGTCACTGCCGTGGTCCTGTTCCTCGCAGCGCATTTGGCGCTTCTGCTGGGCGTGACGACGCCGGATAAATTCTACTTCGATGAAGTGCATTATGTGCCGGCGGCACGGCAGATGCTGGAGCCCGCGCCTTCGGCGCCTCAGCTCAATCCCATGCATCCGCCGCTAGCAAAGCAACTGATCGCCCTTTCGATCCTGGGCTTTGGCGATACGCCGCTGGGCTGGCGCTATCCGGGCGTGTTGTTCGGAGCGTTGGCGGTCGTGGCGATGTATCTCTGCGGCCTCGCACTGTTTGCCGCGCAGGGGCCGGCGGTGGCGTCCGCGCTGCTGGCCTTCTTCAACCAGATGGTCTTCGTGCAATCGCGGATCGCGATGCTGGATATTTTTGCGCTGGCCTTTGGCCTGTTCGCGGTCGCATCGTTCCTGCACGGATTCCGCAAGCCGCGACCGCAGCTCTGGTTCGCCCTGACCGGAATGGCGTGCGGCCTTGCGGCCGCGTGTAAATGGAGCGGATTGTTCGTGCTCGCGACCTGCATCGTCATTGTCGCCGTGATCCGCCTGATGCAGGGATGGCAAACACAATTTACGGATGGCAATGAAGACGACTGGTACCGGCCGGAGATGTGGCCCGATTTCAGAACCAAGCACTTCATCGCGTGCTTCGTTCTCATTCCGGTTGTTGTTTATTTTGCGCCTTTTGTGGTCCTTCACGGCTGGTCGCTGGCCGACCTCGTGGAAGCGCAGCGCCGGATTTTTGGCGACAACACCACGACCGCGATCGCCGGCCACACCTATATGAGCGCGTGGCCGTCCTGGCCGTTTCTGGTGCGGCCGGTGTGGTTTCTGTTCGACAAGATCGACGAGGACCGGATCGCCGCGATTGTCCTGCTCGGCAATCCCCTGGTGCTGTGGCCGGCGTTGCCGGCGCTTGCAGTTTGTTTGCGCGACTGGATCGTAACGCGCCGCGGGGAGGCGTTTTTGATCCTGTCGTTTTATGCGGGGCCTTATCTGGCCTGGGCGCTGCTGCCGCGCACACTCGGATTTCTGTATTATTATCTGCCGGCGGCGACATTCGCGAGTCTCGCGCTGGTGTATGTGCTGCGGCGTGGCAACAGCCCGCGCTGGTTGTTATGGGCGTTCGTCGCGGTCGCAGGCGCCGGTTTTGCAGCCATGCTGCCGATCTCGGCGGCGTTCGTGGGAACGTCGATGGCGACCTTCAACCGGCTGATGCTTTTCCAGAACTGGATTTGAACGGCGTGCATCCGCCTGCCGCGAGGGACAGGCGGATGCGAGCGTGGTGTTACTTCGACGCGGTCGTCGTTATCGTGACGCGGTCTTGGTGTCCATGTTGACGACCTGAACGCGGCGGTTGATCGGGTCCATCGGCGCATTCGGATCCTTTGGCTTGTCCTTGCCGTAACCGACGGTGACAAGATCGGTGCCGTTGATGCCGTATTTGTCGACCAGGAAGCGCTTGATCGTATCGGCGCGGCGTTCGGACAGATCCTGGTTATAGGCTTCGCTGCCGATCGCATCGGTATGACCGGCGACAACGAAGGTCGAACCCTTGAGGCTCGCATTCGAGAGCGCCTTGCCGAGTTCTTCGGCGGCCGGCATCGAGGCCTTCCTGATCTGGGCCGAGTTGTAATCGAACTGGATATCGAGATCGATGTTCGGCTTGGTCGATGCGATCTGAGCGACTTCCTCGCGCTCGCCGAGCGAAAGCGAGCGGGTCTTGCGGTTGCGCAAGGTCTGAATGAAGCTGGCTTCCTTGTCCTTGACCGCGGGATCGACCTGCGGTCCGGCGGAGAGACCGCGCGTCACGGGCTTCGGCTGCAGCGCATTCACGATCTGATCGGCGGAGACATTATTGTCGCCGGCGATGGCAAGACCCGCCGTCATCGACAGCGCGGCCGTAAGCGTGATCGCCGTTAAACCGGAAAGTCTGAGCAGGCTGGTCATTGTCGCATCCTCATTGCTACGTCTGATGACGTTTGGATGCCCGGACCGTAGGGCAGGTTCGATGCGGCGAATGTGACAAAGGTCACATTGGCCAATAAGGCCCGGCGCGGCGCCTGAAAAGTTAAAAAATTTCAGTCGCTTCCGTATCTTTTTGTTCTGAATCCAAGGCACATTAAATTTAGGACATCGTTCCTTTCGACGCGACGTCGGCGAATCCGGTATCCTTTCCGCGTCATGCCCTCCACCGATAAATCCATTGCCATCACGAAAGCCCAAGCCCGGCACATCTGGCTGCGCGCCCAGCGGCTCGATGTCTCAACACCGTTCGGCGAGGGTGCAGCCGCGACCGCCGCGGCGGTCGAGCATCTCGGCTATGTGCAGATCGACACCATCAATGTCATCGAGCGCTCCCACCATCATATTCTGTGGACCCGCATCCCCGAATATCGGCGCGCCGATCTGCGTCAGGCGCAAAGTGTCGACAAGAGCGTATTCGAATACTGGACCCATGCGCTGTCCTACGTGCCGGCCAGGGATTTGCGCTTCTTTCTTCCCGCCATGAAGCGCCACCGGCGCGAGGGCCACAAGTGGCTCCCGGAGGTCAAGCCTGCGGAGTTGCGCAAGGTAATGCGGCTCATCAGAGAGGGCGGCGCACTGACCATCCGCGATATCGACGATGACGTACTGGTCGACAAATCGCATCCATGGGCCAGCCGCAAGCCCTCGAAGCGGGCGCTGCAACTGGCGTTCTATGAAGGCCAGCTCACGATCTCCGAGCGCAACGGCATGCTCAAGACCTATGAATTGATGGGGCGGCATTTCGGCTGGGACACGCCGTCAAATCAACCGCCGAAGCCGGCTTCGGCGCGGGACGTCCTCGTCTATCTGCTCAATCGTGCGCTGCGTTCCCAAGGCCTCGTCAGCCTGGATTCGATCTGTCATCTCGATGCGCCGCGCAAGGCCGAAATTCGCCGCCTGATCGAGTCGAGAGTTCGCCGCAAGGAGCTTGTGCCCATCGCGCTTGAGGGCGCGGGCAAGCAGGAGCATTGGGCTTCGCCCGCTACGCTGGAGCATGCCGGCGGCGAGGCTTTGGGGCTCATTCACATCCTCTCACCGTTCGATCCGCTGATGATCCAGCGCAAGCGGTCGCATCTGTTCTTCGATTACGAACATCGTTTCGAGGCCTATGTGCCAAAGGAAAAACGGCGCTTCGGCTACTTCGCGCTGCCGGTTCTGGTCGGCGACAGCATCGTCGCCGCGCTCGATATCAAGACCGATCGCCAGCGCCGGAAATTGCTGATGCAGAAATGGAGCTGGGTCGGCGATGGCGCGCCGAAGGGCGGCCGCAAGGAATTGAAACGCCGCATTGAGGACGAACTGCACCGCTTCGAGCGGTTTCAACTGGCGGAGTGACGGGAACCAGCGGCCTCTCCACCGGTTAGCCTTCAACGGATAACCTATCCTCTGGAGGGCGTTATGGGCACCGACAAATCTATCCTGGAAAAGCTGACCGACACGGTCAAGGACATTGCGACGCTTGCCAGCGATGCGGCCAGTCACGCGTTGAAGACCGAGACGCCCCGGCGCAAGACGGATGAAGAGGTGGCGATGTATATGCCGCTGGCTGCCGACGGCCTGGTTTCGGATCCCATGATGGCGCCACCGATCGCGATTGCGCCGGCGAAGAAACGGGCCACCGCGAAGCGGGCTTCAAAGAGCGCCGGTAAGAAGACCGCAGGAAAGTCAGCAGCCAAGGCACCGAAGAAGCCGGCGGCGAAGGCCAGGAAGAAATCTGCCGCCAAGAAGTCGAAACCGGCCAGCAAAAAGACCGCCAAAAAGGCTGCCAAGAAAACGGTCAAGAAAGCGGCGAAGAAGAGTGCAAGGAAAGCCCGCAAGAGAAAGCGCTGACAATTCACCGCGCGTCGTTTCGCGCCACCCGAAACTTCAGCGCATCCACTTTCGTTAGAAGAAATTTCAATAGCGGCGAGGTGTTGGCCTCGTTATAGCCGACGACAAGATCGACCATCGGCGGCGCGCCCTGGATCGGCCGGCTGACGACGGTCTTGGGCAGCAGATTTTGCGCATAGAGCGGCAACAGGCTGACGCCGCCGGTGGACGCCACCAGCGAAATCGCCATTGCGATATTTTCGGCCTGATGCTTTGGCTTCAGCGTAATGCCGGTTCGTTTGGCGTATTCGTCGATCGCTGCACGCAGTGTCGGCGCCCGGGTCGCGGATGTGCCGATGAAAATCTCGTCCGCGATGTCCTGTGGCCGAATCGAACTGCGCGCAGCCAGCGCGTGATCGTGCGGCATCAGCACGATCAGCGGGTCTTTTCGCAGCAACCTGAATTTCAAACCGGGCGCCTGTTTCTCCGGGCGCAAAAAGGCCAGATCGATTTTACCGCGCATGAGGCCGGCGGCGAGATCGGGCGAGTCCTGGCTATGGATAACGACCTCGGTCGAGGGCAGCTCGGCGTGAAGGATTTCCATGATGGCCGGCAGCCAGTCCATCTCGTAGCCGGTCAGAAATCCGATCGCGAACGAAGTCCGTGGCGGTTGTGCAGCGCGCCGCGCGGCCTCGCCGGCAGCTTCGACCTGCAGCAACGCTATCCGGGCATGATCGAGGAACACGCGACCGGCCGCGGTCAGTTCGATGCCACGCGGCCCGCGGTTCAAGAGCTGTGCACCGATTTCCAGCTCCAGATCGTGAATCTGCCGGCTCAGCGATGGCTGCGCGGTATGCAGCCGCTTTTGCGCGGCAACGGTCAGGCTGCCTTCTTCCGCCACGGCGACGAAATAACGAAGATGCCGGAGCTCCATAGCCATACTCCATAAGTATGGCTCGATCTTACAAAGTCTTTCTCCACGACGCCAGCGCGATCTAGATATTCAAACACGAAAGCAAAATTCTTCGGCCGGGCGTCACATCCGCTCAGGATCGAAGCTTCCGGCAAGGCCCAAAAGGCATATCGAGCCAAAGGAGAACTCACATGACCCGTCCCGTTGTCCTCATCACCGGCGCGCTGACCGGTATCGGCCGCGCCACCGCACTCGCCTTCGCGAAAGAAGGTGCCGATCTCGTCGTTTCCGGCCGCCGCGACGACGCCGGCCAAAAGCTGGTCAGCGAGCTTCGCGCGCTGGGTGCGCAGGCTGAATTCGTTCGCGCCGACGTTCGCCACGAGACCGACGTGCAAAACCTCGTCGACAGGACCGTCGCGCGCTTCGGCCGTCTTGATGTCGCCGTCAACAATGCCGGCACCGAGGGCACGCCGGGCCCGGTCACCGCGCAGACCGCCGAGAGCTATGCGGCGGTGTTCGACACCAATGTGCTCGGCGTGCTCTTGAGCCTGAAGCATGAACTGCGCGTGATGCAGGCGCAGGGCGCCGGCAGCATCGTCAATCTGTCGTCGACCATGGGCCATCGCGGCGCGCCCGGCGCATCGATCTACACCGCGAGCAAGCACGCCGTTGAAGGCCTGACCAAGTCGGCCGCACTGGAAGCGGCAGCGTTTGGCGTACGCGTCAACGCGATTGCGCCGGGCCCGGTCGAGACCGCGATGCTGGATCGCTTCGCGGGTTCTCCCGACCGCAAGGCCGGACTTGCCGCCGGGGTGCCGCTGAAGCGCACCGGCCGGCCCGAAGAGATCGCCGACGCGATCGTGTTCGCGGCTTCCGGCCAGGCGTCGTTCATCACCGGCCAGATCATCGCCGTCAACGGCGGCAAGACGGCCTCGTAATTCGCATCCATCAATCCAAAGAATCCTGAAAGGACCATTGCCATGACCAACCTCACCAACAAGACCGCACTCGTCACCGGCGCCTCGCGTGGCATCGGCCGCGCGACTGCCCGCGCGCTGGCCGCCGCCGGCGCCCGCGTCATCGTTCACTATGGCAATGCCGCCGCCGAAGCTGAATCGCTGGTCGCCGAAATCCGCGGCTCCGGCGGCAAGGCGGACGCGGTGAGCGTCGATCTCACCGCATCCGACGGCGCGCACAAGCTCGCCAAGGAAGTGCGCACGTTGATCGGTGATCGGCTGGATATTTTAGTGGCCAATGCCGGCGTCGCCTCGTCGGCGTCGATCGAGGACCAGACGGTTGCAGAATTCGACCGCATGTTCGCGGTCAATGTCCGCGCGCCGTTCTTCCTGGTGCAGCAATTGCTGCCGGTGCTCGGTGAAGGTTCCAGCGTGGTGCTGCTGTCGTCGCTGGCGGCGCGCGCATCGGTCGGCGTATTGCCGGCCTATGCCGCCACCAAAGGCGCGATCGATACGCTGGTGAAGCATTTCGGCGCCCTACTCGGGCCGCGCGGCATTCGCGTCAATGCCGTGGCGCCGGGTGTGATCGATACGGACATGTCGAGCTTCGCGCGATCCGACGAGGGCCGCAATTTCACTTTGAGCATCCAGGCGCTGCAGCGTATCGGGCATGCCGACGATGTCGCCGACGTCATCGCCTTCCTCGCCTCGGATGCTTCGCGCTGGGTGACCGGCGACACCGTCCAGGTCGGCGGCGGATCCAAGATCTGAGTAATGAGAGCGGCCGGCGGCCGCCAACGCGCCGCCGGTCGCGATCACTTTCACATTTGCACGGAGGTTAACATGAAACTCTATCAATCCAACGCTTCGCCGAACTCGCGCCGAGTGAGAATCTTCCTGGCCGAGAAAGGGATTTCGATGCCGCTGGTGCCGGTCGATCTCGGCGCCAAGGAACAATTTTCCGAGGCCTATACCAAGATCAATCCGCGCCGGGTGGTGCCGACGCTGGTGCTGGAGGATTGCACCGTGATCGGCGAAGTGCCGGCGATCCAGCGCTATCTCGAAGAAATCTATCCCGAACCGCCGCTGTTCGGCGCGACGCCGAAGACTAGAGCGCAGGTCGCGATGTGGGACCGGCGCGTCGAGATGGAAGGATTTGCATCTGTCATGGAAGCAGTTCGCAATGCGGTTCCTCGTCTCAAAAGCCGGGCGATCGCGGGGCCGCATGATTACGAGCAGATTCCGGCGCTGGTGGAGCGTAGCCGCAAACGCGTCGAGAATTTCTATGCCGACTTCAATGCCCGGCTCGCTGATGTGCCGTTCATTGCCGGTGATGAATTCTCGGTCGCGGACATTACAGGTCTGGTCACGGTCGATTTCGCGACCAAGGGGGCCGACCTTCCGATCGGGGATGAGCATCCGGCATTGAAGCGCTGGTATGGTTCCGTCTCAGCGCGCGCCAGCATGGCCGCGTAAGCGAGCGGCGAGGGTGTCGACCGCCATGCGATCGAGTCCCACAGCGAAGATAATCCCCACACCATAGGCGAGCATGTTCCATAGCGAGAAGATGCGGCCCAACAACAGCGCGCCCGGCAAGGTCAGCCGGAAGGCATCGAGCCAGGGCGCGTGAATCAGCCGAAACAGTTCCACGCCAATGGCAATCGCGGCTGAGATCAATCCAACGCTCAGCCGTGAGGAATGCGATGCCGCCATCGCGACCAGAAAGAAAACCATCGCCGCCCACAGCAGCGAGCCGCCATATTTCACGACAAAGGCGGATAGCCCGAAGCTGAAGCCGAGCCCGCGCAAAGCGAGGCCGGATACTATGATCAGCAGGCAAAGACCGGCCCGGATGAAGAAGGCAGGAGAGGCGGTCATGCTGTCGGTTCATGGGCCAGCGGGATGGTCATCTCAAACGCCGTTCCCTGTTCGGAATCGAGCAGGCGGATCGCGCCGCCATGGGCATCCAGCATGGCGCGGACGATGGCCAGCCCCATGCCGGTGCCGCCGCTCTCGCGGCGCGTCGTGAAGAAACTGTCGAATATCTGCGTGCGGTTGTTGGGCGAGACGCCCTCGCCATTGTCGCTAACTTTTACGTGCAGCAGATGGCCCTGCTGCGTGGCCGACAGATCGAGCGTCGAACTGCGATGGCGCACGGCGTTGTCGGCGAGGTTGGAGAGAATGATGGCGGCGTTTTCCTCGGAGATACGCATCGGCGTATCGAGTTCGCCACTGGCGCGAATATCAAGCGCAGGAAATGCCGAGCGCAAGCCCGTGATCGAGGCCGACAGTTTGGTGGCGCCAAGCGCGACAGGATTTTCCGCGCGGGCGAAATCGCGCAGGCGGCCGGAGATCTTCGCCAATCGGTCGGTGTCGGCGATGATATTGTCGAGAAACTTGCGCCGGTCCTCGTCGTCCATGGCGGGCGCATCGACGTCGTCGCGTAACAATTCGGCGGCGCCCTGAATCGACGTCAGCGGCGATTTCAACTCGTGCGACACATGGGTCGCGAAAGTCGAGATGAAGCTCGATCGCGTGTTCAGCCGCTTCGCCATGCCGAGAAAACTTTGCGACAGCCGGGCGAATTCGCTGGTGCCGTGGCGCTTGAGCGGCCGCAACGCATCGCGGTCGCCCTTGCCGATCAAATCGGTGCGTTCCACCAATTCCCGCATCGGTTCGGTAATGGTGCGATGGAAAAGGAATCCGATCAGCAGCGTCGGCACGATCATGCAGAAGATTGCGGGCAAGAGTTTGCCGCGCAGCTCATACAGATATTTGAAGACGTTGCTTGGCGTGCGCGATGCATAGATGACACCGGCGACCTGACCGCGGGCGATTACCGGCATCGCGGTAAAGACACGCATACCGGTGCCCCGGCTCATGGAATAAAGCGAGGGTTGGTCATGCTTGGAGATGCGCACGCGCAGCGCGCCTGCGAAATGTCCCTGCAGCGCTTCGGCGACCTCCTGCAGATGGGCGAGCGACAGTCCGACTTCTTCGCGGCCGGCAATGATAACGCCGTGGGGATCCAGCAGCCGGAATCCCGCCAGCGTCACATTCTGCGTGGCGATCAGATCCGGCATCATGCGCGCCCCGAGCGCGACAAAGGCGGGATCGGCAGGGGTGGAGGGCGCGCGGGCTTCCGGCCTCGGCGGCAGCACGCTCTCATTGACCAGTTCCAGCGTCGGCCAGATCGGCTGATAGGGCACGTCAGACGGTTTTGGCGCGGCCGGTGGAATCACAGTTCCGAGTGCGACGTCTGTTGGAATGCTGGTTTCGACTTCGCGATGGAAAACCGCGCTGAGCGCGGCACTCTGCGCGATCAGTTCGGCCTCGGTCTGCTGGATCAGCTGGTTCTGGTAGACCTTGAGGAAATAGAGGCTGAACAGCGGAAGCGACAGCACGCTGGCCAGCACAAGAAAAACCACAAGGCTGAGACTCGGCCGCCATTTTTGCCGCAGGCCGGATGATGCTCTAACGGTGTCGGTCAACGCGTGGCCTCGCAACGGCCCAGTTTGAAGCCGACGCCGTGCACGGTCTCGATCACGGATTCGCAACCGGCCGCCGCCATCTTGGCGCGGATGTTGCGGACATGGCTGTCGATGGTGCGGTCTGCGACATGGATATTGCCGGCATAGGCGGCATCGAGAATCAAATCGCGCGTGAACACAAAGCCCGGCCGCGCCATCAGCGTTCGCAGGATGTCGAATTCGAGCGCCGTCAACGAAACCGGGGCGCCCTGGAAGACGGCGGAGCGCGCGCCGGGATCGATCACCAGCGCGCCATGGCTGGTAGCGCTGGTTGCGCCCGGCGCGGATGCCGACGTATTTCGCGTTCGCCGCAGGATCGCATTGACCCGCGCGACGAGTTCGCGCGGGCTGAACGGTTTCGTCACATAGTCATCGCCGCCGATCTCCAGCCCGAGAATGCGATCGATCTCTTCGTCACGGGCCGACAGGAACAGGATCGGGGTATCCGAGGTCTTTCGGATCTGGCGGCAGACTTCGAGGCCATCCATTTCGGGCATGCCGATGTCGAGTACGACGAGTTCGTGGATCTTCTGGTCGAACTGGCGCAGCGCATCCTTGCCGTCCTGCGCGGTGGAAATCACCATGCCGGTTTTCTCGAACGCAAAACGCACGACGTCACGGATATGCGGGTCATCATCGACGACGAGAATGGAATGAGCCACGTTCGCTAGCCTTTGTTGCCGTTCGAAAGAGCAGGCGGTGTGTCGGGAGTGTTAGCCAAATATCGCCGCAGGCGCCATGCCCGGAAACTCCAGGCCCGCCAGTTTTCCGGACGTGAGAGGGCCTCCCGGGCGTCTGGAAACTGCCGGTCCATCGCGCTCAGAAGTGCGGGGACTTCCGCTCTATGAGACTCGAGGACAAGCCGCGCTTGCGGGCCGAGAAACCCAAGATATTGCACATCGAGATTGGGCCCCTTTCCGCCGAGCTCGCGGCAATGTTCGACATTATAGGTCGCCACCAGCCAGGGCGCATTGATGAAGCAGCATGCGTACAGGACCAGCGCCAGTGTCGCGGCGTTGGCGGACAGCAGCCAGGAGTTGGATTTGCGCAGGACGATCTGGATCAGGATCAGGATCAATCCAGCGGCCACCAGTCCCATCCAGATGAAAGCCGCCAGCCGCAGATAAGTGAGCGAGTAGACGCCGACATACAGATCGAGCCGAAGAATGGACGAGATCACGAGTAGGATATTTTGTCCGGTCCAGGCCAGAACCAGCGGGCGAATCAGCCGCGATTGCTGCGCCGGCCCGTTCGGGCGCATCGCGATCAGGACAAAGCCGGCGGCGAGCAGCGCGGTGATGATCAGCGGATAGGCGCCGCGATGGGCATATTCGGCGAGGGTCATACCATCAGGCAGGTTCGCGCCGCCCCACAGATAGGTCAGATCCAATCCGCTCTGCAGCGCGAACAGCGCATTGAACAGGACCAGCGAGCGTACCGTTGCACTCGCACTAAGAATAAAGTCCAGGGTTGATGGCTTGTCGTTATCGGCGACGACCTCGGCTTGCGGAATTGCCCTTGGGTTGCTGCGCCGGAAAATCAAAGGCCAGATCACGCCCGCCAACAAAACCCAAAATACCATCCGCCAAGGGTTGAGCAGATTAAGGGCGGCATGCAGGTCGATCTGCAATAGCCCATGTTCGATCAAAGGATTTGCGGACGCGAATAGCCAGACAAAGAGGGCGGAAATGCTGAGCGGGATAATCCAGGCGATCAAGGCAGCGGGCTTGAGCCACGCGTAGTCCTGCTTTTGCATTTGCCAGATCAAATCGGACACAAATTGAAAGGGACCTCGAAAAGGCGTAGTCACGACCTCAAGCAGATGTCGCTGCCATCGCGCGGATTGTTGCGCGGTGATCACCATAACGAAGAACCCGGTGCCAAGCGCGCCGAAGATCGCAGACAAGATGTTGACGTCTTCAATCAGCGCGATGAGAACAGCGGTAAAGACCACGCTCATCGCAATCTGAATGCGACGTGGCGCATAAGCAGGGTTGCGGGCAACCGCCACAACGCCGAGCACGAGAAAAAACAACGGCAGCGAAATCCCAATCGTCCATCCGTAAAACAAAAAATCAGCCAGTGCGACGCAGCCAGCAGCAGATATCAGCGGTATTAGCAATAAACGGGCGCGCGCGATTTCAATATCGGCCGTGGTCGCGATCGACATGGTTTTTCCTTGTTACTTTGTCGGTGGAACGAGGGTGAGGTAACTGACCTTTGGTATGGGCTTCGGCGCGCGGGACTTTGGAAATGCGATGACGCTGGCTCGCGCAGGCGGCGTCTCCAGCCACCAGCCGTCGTTCACGAGCCGGCGGGGCAGTTGCGGTCGCCGAATGGGGAGGGAGATGATCTTTGCCATGGCCTGATGATGCCGGGCCGGTTGGCAGGCCGTTTGTCCGATAAGCTCAGGATTTGCGTATTTTCGTGCAGATTTTGCGCAGACGATGCTAGAACGTGGGCAAGTCGCGAGTAACAAAAGCAAAACTCCGGGGGGAGAAACGCATGAGCCAGTCCGCCACCCTATTTGCCGCGCCCGGCGCGAAGAGCGAAATCGAGACATCCACCATCCGCGCGATCTCCTGGCGGCTCATTCCATTCCTGGTGCTGGCGTATTTCTTTTCCTTTCTCGACCGGGTCAATCTCGGCTTCGCCGCGCTGACCATGAACGCGGAACTGAAGTTCTCGCCGACGGTGTTTGCCTGGGGCGCCGGCATCTTCTTCATCGGCTATTTCCTGTTCGAGGTGCCGAGCAACCTCGCGCTGGAAAAATTCGGCGCCAGCCGCTGGATCGCGCGCATCATGGTGAGCTGGGGGATCATCTCGGCGCTGATGTCGCTGGTATCGGGGACCTGGAGCTTTTACGGGCTGCGCTTTCTGCTTGGTGTCGCCGAAGCCGGATTTTTTCCCGGCATCATTCTGTATCTGACCTATTGGTATCCGGCAGAGTATCGCGCGCGCTTTCTGGCGGCGTTTGCAATCGCGGTGCCGATCTCGACCGTGTTCGGCGCGCCGCTCTCCGGGCTGTTGCTGGGCCTCGACGGCGCGATGGGGCTGAAGGGCTGGCAATGGCTGTTCATCATCGAGGGCATTCCCTCGGTGATCCTGGGTATCGTCACGTGGTTCTATCTCACCGATCGGCCCGCCAAGGCCGACTGGCTTTCAGCCGAGCAAAAGGCGTGGCTGTCCAAAAAGCTTGAGGGCGAAACCGCGGCCAAGCAGGCCGCGCAGCATCTCACGCTGGGCCAAGCCCTTTCCTCGCCAAAAGTGCTGACACTGAGCCTGATCTATTTCGGATTTGTCAGCGCCCTTTACGGCATGCAGTTCTGGCTGCCGCAGATCGTCAAGGCGTTCGGCTTTTCCAACGCGCAGACCGGCTTCGTCACCGCAGTACCTTACGTGTTCGGAACGATTGCGATGATCCTGTGGGCGCGGCATTCGGATGCGACGCGCGAGCGCGTGATGCATGTCGGCGCGCCGTTGCTGCTGACTGCGATATCGCTCGCCGTCTGCGGTTACATGGACAGTCCGGGCGTCACGATGGTCGCGCTGGTGGTCGCGGCGATCGGCGTGTTCTGCACTTTCGGGGTGTTCTGGACGCTGCCGACCGCGTGGCTCTCCGGCACGGCGGCGGCTGGGGCGATCGCGCTGATCAATTCGATCGGCAACCTCGCCGGCTTCGGCGGTCCCTATCTGATCGGTTGGGTCAAGGAAGCAACCGGAAGCACCTCGACCGGGCTATTGGTGCTTTCGGTACTGCCGCTGATCGGCGGCCTGCTGGCTTTTCTCGGCGGTCACGAGACCAAGGCGGAATTCGCAAGCGTGGGGGAGGCGAGGCGATAGCGGCGCAGACGGGCGCGACTGGGCAACCCTCACGAAATCATGATCACTGACGAATGTTGACATTCGTCAGTGAATAATCAACACTCTTCATCAGCCTTAGCCGATGGAGAGAAAGATGTTCGCCCGTTCCATTTTCTCAAGTTATTACAGGCTATTAACCGGCGCATTGCTGGCAGCTACAGCCATTACCTTGGCCGGCTGCAATGACAAGGTCGCCGAGAAGACCGTCCCCGCGCGGCCAGTTCTGGTCGCCACGGTGCATTATGAGCAGGAATCGCCGGAGCGCAGTTTTGTCGGCACCATCCGTCCCCGGATCGAAACCGACATGGGTTTTCGGGTCCCCGGCAAGATCGCAAAGCGCCTGGTTGAAGTCGGCGATACCGTCGATGTCGGCCAGCCGCTGGCAACGCTCGATGAAATCGATCTGAGGCTGCAGGCCGAACAGGCCGAAGCCGAATTCCGCGCCGCGACCGGCGTGCTGGCGCAGGCCGCTGCCGCCGAGCAGCGCGCCAAGGATTTGCGCGCAAAAGGCTGGGCCACCGATGCGCAGCTGGATCAGGCCAAGGCCGCCGCCGATGAAGCGCGGGCGCGCCTCAATCGCGGCGAGCGCTCGGTCGAACTCACCAAAAACTCCCTCTCTTATGCAACGCTGGTGGCCGACACCCGCGGTGTCGTGACCGCGACCCTGGTCGACGCCGGGCAGGTGGTGGCGTCCGGGCAGACCGCCATTCGCGTCGCGCGCTTTGCCGAAAAGGAAGCCGTGGTCGCGATCCCCGAGACGCTTCTGAGCCGCGCCAAGGAAGGCACGGCGACCGTGACGCTGTGGTCCGAACCCGACAAGAAATACGTGGCCAAACTGCGCGAGGTCGCGCCGCAGGCCGATGCCGCGACACGGACGTATCTCGCCAAGTTCTCGCTGCCTGAAGCCGATGACAAGGTCTCGCTCGGCATGACCGCAACGCTGACGCTGGCCGATCCCCTGACCGAACGCGTGGCGCGGTTGCCGCTGTCGGCATTGTACAGCCAGGGCGGCGATCCCTCGCTCTATACCGTCGATGCAAAGGGCGAAGTCGCGCTGAAGCCGGTGCTGGTGAAGTCCTACGGCAGCAATGACGTCGTCATTACCGGCGGCGTGGATGACGGCTCGAAGGTTGTCGTGCTGGGCGTGCAGAAACTCGATCCGGCCCAGAAGGTCCGGGTTGTCTCGTCACTGTCATTTTAGGTTTTGGTCGTTTTAAGTTTTTAATCTGGATCAATCCGGGGAGCGCGCGATGAAGCGGTTCAATCTTTCGGGCTGGGCGGTGAGCCATCCCGCACTCATTCTGTTCCTGATCGTGGCGCTCGGTGTCGCTGGCTTCTTCTCCTATCGGGGGCTAGGGCGCGCGGAGGATCCGTTCTTTACGGTGAAGGTGGTGAACGTCTCGGCGATCTGGCCGGGCGCAACCTCGGCGGAAATGCAGACGCAAGTAGCCGATCCGATCGAGAAGAAACTGCAGGAGTTGCCGTATTTCGACAAGGTGGAGACCTATTCGAAGCCGTCATTCACGGCGATGCAGGTCTCGTTCAAGGATTCGACGCCGCCCAAGGATGTACCGTATCTGTTTTATCTGCTGCGCAAGAAGCTGGCCGACGTACAGGGCCAGTTGCCAGCCGGCCTGCTCGGCCCCGTCGTCAACGACGAATTCAGCGACGTCGATTCCATCCTTTATATGATGACCAGCGACGGCGCCGACTACGCGCAGTTGAAGAAAGCCGCCGAAGGCATGCGCCAGCGGCTGTTGAAGGTGCCGGGTGTCACCAAGGTCGATATGTATGGCACCCAGGACGAGAAGATATTCGTCGAATTCTCCCATGCCAAGCTGGCGACGCTGGGGATCACGCCGCAGGCGTTGTTCGATTCGCTGGCCAAGCAAAACAATGTCGTGCCGGCGGGCACGGTAGAAACCTCTTCGCAACGCGTGCCGTTGCGCGTCACCGGTGCGCTCGATGGCGTCAAGGCGGTGGCGGAAACCCCGGTCGAGAGCAATGGCCGCGTGTTTCGCTTAGGGGATATCGCGACCGTCACGCATGGCTTCGTTGATCCGCCGAGCTTCGTGGTGCGTCAGGAAGGCAAGCCCGCGATCGGCATCGGCGTGGTCACGGCCAAGGGCGCCAATATCCTCGAGCTCGGCAAGGATGTCGCCGATGCCACCGCCGAATTCATGAGGGCGGTGCCGCAGGGCATCAATGTTGACCGCATTGCCGACCAGCCGGAAGTGGTCGAGCACGCCGTCAGCGAATTCGTGCATTCGTTCATCGAAGCGCTGGCGATCGTCTTGTTTGTCAGCTTCCTCGCGCTGGGCTGGCGCACGGGCATTGTGGTGGCGCTGTCGGTACCGCTGGTGCTGGCGATCGTCTTTATCGTCATGAACGCGATGTCGCTCGACCTGCATCGAATCACGCTCGGCGCGTTGATCATCGCGCTCGGTCTTCTGGTCGATGACGCCATCATCGCGGTCGAGATGATGGTGGTGAAGATGGAGCAGGGCTGGGATCGCGTCCGCGCGGCGTCCTTTGCCTGGGAATCCACGGCGTTTCCGATGCTGACGGGTACGCTGGTGACTGCGGCCGGATTCCTGCCGATTGGATTCGCCAATTCCGCGGTCGGTGAATATGCCGGCGGCATTTTCTGGATCGTTGCGATCGCGCTGGTCGCGTCCTGGTTCGTCGCGGTGATCTTCACGCCCTATATCGGCGTCAAGCTGCTGCCGAATATCACGGTCAGCCACAACCACGATCCGCATGCAGTCTACGAGACTCGCATGTATCGCGTTCTGCGCAGCATGATTCAGTGGTGCGTCAACCACCGGATCAAGGTGGTGCTGGCGACGGCCGGGATATTCGTGCTCTCGATCGTGGGCTTCGGCCATGTGCAGCAGCAGTTCTTCCCGCTGTCGGAGCGGCCCGAACTGTTCCTGCAGTTGCGGCTGCCGGAAGGGACGGCGTTTGGCGTCACCGAGCAGTCCGTGAAAAAGGCCGAGGCGCTGCTGAAAGACGACAGGGATATCGCGACCTACACCGCCTATGTCGGTCAGGGCTCGCCACGCTTCTGGTTGGGGCTCAATCCGCAACTGCCGAACGAGGCATTTGCCGAAATCGTGATCGTCGCCAAGAATGTCGAGGCGCGCGAGCGGATCAAGGCGCGGCTGGAACGATCGGTCGAGAACGGCACGCTGACCGAAGCACGGGTGCGGGTCGATCGCTTTAACTTCGGACCGCCAGTCGGCTTCCCCGTGCAATTCCGCGTGATCGGCCCGGACCCCCAGACCGTCCGCGATATCGCCTACCGGGTGCGCGACGTGGTCAAGCAGAACGAGAACATCAGGGATCCGCAGCTCAACTGGAACGAACAGTCGCCCTATCTGAAGCTGGTGGTGGATCAGGACCGCGCACGTGCGCTCGGCCTGACCCCGCAGGATGTTTCGCAGGCGCTGGGCATGCTGATCTCGGGCGTGCCGGTCACGACCGTGCGCGACGGTATCGAGAAGGTTGATGTGGTCGCGCGCGCGGTGCCGTCCGAGCGGCTCGATCTCAGCCATGTCGGCGATCTCACCGTCACCTCACGCAATGGCGTCGCGGTGCCGCTATTGCAGATCGCCAAGATCGAATACGACCATGAGGAACCGATCCTGTGGCGGCGTAACCGCGACATGGCGATCACCGTGCGCGGTGACGTGGCCGATGGCGTGCAGGCGCCTGACGTGACCAACCAGATCTGGCCCAAGCTGCAGGAAATCCGCGACAGCCTGGAACCGGCCTACCGGATCGAGGCCGGCGGAGCGTTCGAGGAATCTGCCAAGGGCAATGCCTCGATCTTCGTGCTGTTTCCGCTGATGGTGCTGGTGATGCTGACCCTGCTGATGATCCAGTTGCAGAGCTTTTCGCGGCTGATCCTGGTGTTCCTGACCGCTCCTCTCGGAATCGTGGGCGCCTCGCTCGGCCTCAATGTCGCCAACCAGCCCTTTGGCTTCGTGGCGCTGCTTGGGTTGATCGCACTGGCCGGGATGATCATGCGCAACGCGGTGATTCTGGTCGACCAGATCGAAACCGATGTGTCCCACGGCCTGACACGCCGGGAGGCCATCGTCGAGGCCACGGTCCGGCGGGCCCGTCCGGTGGTGCTGACCGCGCTCGCCGCCATCCTGGCGATGATCCCGCTGTCGCGCTCGGCGTTCTGGGGTCCGATGGCGATCACCATCATGGGCGGCTTGTTTGTTGCAACCTTCCTCACTCTGCTATACCTGCCGGGTCTCTACGCCCTCTGGTTCCGCAAGAGCCTCGAGGAAAGCGGCCCGAGCGAGCACCTTGATCCTGCATCGCAACACGGGGATCACGCGCAACCCGCATTTCCGCTTGCTGAGGCAGCGGAATAATTGAAGATTAAGCGCGCTGATTTGAGTACTGCCATGACGCTGGTTTCGGAACATATCGAGCAGGACACCCGGGAACGTATTCTCGAGGTGGCGGAGCGCCTGTTCCGTGAAATCGGCTACCAGAAGACCACCGTCGCCGACATCGCCAAGCTGCTGCGCATGAGCCCGGCCAACGTCTATCGCTTTTTCGATTCGAAAAAGGCGATTCACGAGGGCGTTGCGCGCGTCTTGATGGGTGAGGTGGAGGATGCGGCGCGGACCATCGCGTCGGGACGCGGACCGGTAGCGATCCGCTTGCGGGAGCTTTTGACAACCATCCATCGCATGAATTCCGAGCGCTATGTCGGCGATTCCAAGCTGCACGAGATGGTTGCGATAGCGATGGAAGAGAGCTGGGAAGTCTGCGTCGCCCACATGGAGCACATCACCGAGACCATCGGCACGGTCATTGCCGAGGGCGTGGCTTCGGGCGAGTTCGAGACGGCTGATCTCCCGGTCACGACGATGTGCGCCTGCACGGCGATGATGCGGTTCTTTCATCCGCAGATGATCGCGCAATGTGCCAATAAGCCGGGGCCGTCGCTCGACCAGATGATCGATTTTATCATTGCAGGGCTTGCGCCGCGCGGTCGTTTGGCGAAATAGCGAGAAAGCTGATAGTTTCTCCGTCATTCCGGGGCGATGCGAAGCATCGAGCCCGGAATCTCGAGATTCCGGGTCTGGTCCTTCGGACCATCCCGGAATGACGGAGCGTCTTACCGCTCGCAATGACTGCCAAACTAGAGGAAATACCGACGTGGACGCATCAAGCCCGAAAGATCTGCACTATTACGAGCCGGTCAACGGCCACGGCCTCAAGCACGATCCGTTCAATGCGATCATTGCTCCGCGTCCGATCGGGTGGATCTCGTCGCGCGACTCCAAAGGCAACGTCAATCTCGCGCCTTACAGCTTTTTCAACGGCTTCAATTATATCCCGCCGATCATCGGGTTCTCCTCGACGTCGCTGAAAGACAGCGTTCAGAACATCCAGGAGACCGGCGAGTTCGTCTGGAATCTCGCAACCCGGGATCTGGCGACGCAGATGAACGCCACCGCGGCGCATGTCGCGCGCGATGTCGATGAATTCGGGATCGCCGGCTTGACCGCTGTGCCGGGCAGGCTCGTCAACGTACCCAGGGTCGCGGAAAGCCCGGTCTCGTTTGAATGCAAGTTGACGCAAATCATCCAGTTGCAGAACAAGGACGGCGACAAGGTGCCGGGCTGGCTGACCTTGGGTGAAGTCGTCGCTGTCCACATCGACAAGGCGATGATCAAGGACGGCGTCTACCAAACCGCGCTGGCACGTCCCATCGTGCGTGCCGGGCGTCGCGGTGACTATTTCGAGATCAAGCCCGAGGCGATGTTCGAGATGGCGCGGCCGGATTGAGCCGCACCGCAGCAACTAACGCTTAACATTGCGTTTTCCGGAACCGTTGCGGTGCCCGGCCGTTATCAGTTTCGCGTTACCTTTATGTCGTAACTCCCGGTGCGACGGATATCTCACGCTGTCTTGCCCGTGCTTTCCTGCTAATTTGAATCACCTGTTCTGCGCCGGCAAGCCGGCCGGCTGCCAAATCGCTTCGCTTCGATCATGAGGACATGGCCATGAGCTTTCGCCGCGATTTCGTCACCAAGCCGATCTTCTCCTGGGCGCGCGGCGTATTGCCGTCGATGTCGGACACCGAGCGCGAGGCGCTGGAAGCCGGCGATGTCTGGTGGGACGCTGACCTCTTCACCGGCAATCCCGATTGGTCGAAACTGCTTGCCAATGCGCCGGCGACCCTGACCGCCGAAGAGAACGCCTTTCTCAACGGCCCGGTCGATGAACTCTGCGCGATGCTCGACGACTGGAAGATCAATTGGGAATGGCGCGATCTGCCGCCGGAAGTCTGGGACTTCATCAAGGTCCATAAATTCTTCGGCATGATCATCCCCAGGGAATATGGCGGGCTTGGCTTCTCGCCCTATGCGCATTCCGAAGTGGTGCGGAAGATCTCGTCGCGTTGTCTGGCCGCTGCCGTCACCGTGATGGTGCCGAACTCGCTCGGCCCCGGCGAATTGCTGATGCGTTTCGGTACCAAGGACCAGCAGCAACAATGGCTGCCGCGTCTGGCCGATGGGCGCGATATTCCCTGCTTCGGGCTTACAAGCCCGGAAGCCGGCTCCGATGCGGCCGCGATGATCGACAGCGGTATCATCTGCAAGGGTAATTTCGAGGGCCGCGAAGTGCTGGGGCTACGCCTCAACTGGCACAAACGCTACATCACGCTCGGCCCGGTCGCGACGCTGCTCGGCCTCGCCTTCAAAGCGTATGATCCGGACCATCTGGTGGGATCGCAGGACGAACTCGGCATCACCGTGGCGCTGATCCCGACCCACCTGCCCGGCGTCACCATCGGCCATCGCCATCTGCCGGCGATGCAGGTGTTTCAGAACGGCCCGAACTGGGGCAAGGACGTCTTCATTCCGATGGACTACATCATTGGCGGCCAGGAACGTCTCGGCCAGGGCTGGAAGATGCTGATGACGGCGCTCGCCGCCGGGCGCGGCATCTCGCTGCCGTCACTGTCCGCGGCCGGTGCGGCCTATGCCGCGCGCACCACTGGCGCCTATGCCCGCATCCGTGAGCAATTCAATGTTCCCATCGGAAAATTCGAGGGGATCGAGGAGCCGCTGGCGCGGATTGCCGGCACCGCCTATTTGCTCGATGCCGCGCGGCGGCTGACCTGTGCGGCGCTCAATCAGGGCCATCATCCGGCTGTCATTTCCGGCATCATGAAGCTGCAGGCCACCGAGCGGATGCGGATCGCGATCGATGACGCGATGGACATCCATGGCGGCAAGGCCGTGATCGACGGCCCGCAGAATTACATCGGCAATCTCTATCGCTCGGTCCCGGTCGGCATCACGGTCGAGGGCGCCAATATCCTGACCCGCAATCTGATCGTGTTCGGGCAGGGCGCGATCCGCGCGCATCCCTATCTGCTGCAGGAAATGAATGCGCTCGGCGAGTCTGATCGCGCCAAGGGTCTCGACGCCTTCGACACCGCGTTCTGGAAACATGTCGGCCACAGCGTGACCACGCTGTTCCGGGCATGGGGCCGCAGTTGGACCCGCGGGATGTTCGCGCCGGCGCCCGACGCCGCGGAGGCGACCGGATTCTATCGCCAGCTTTCGCGTTATTCCACGGCCTTTGCGCTCTGCGCCGACATGGCCCTGTTGACGCTGGGCGGCGCGCTCAAGCGCAAGGAAATGCTCTCGGCGCGGTTCGGCGATATCTTGTCCGAATTATATCTGCTGTCGGCCGCGCTGAAGCGGTGGCAGGACGAGGGCCGTCAGGCCACGGATTTCGTCCTGCTTGAATGGTGCATGGCGAGCGGCTTTCGCACCATCGAAAACCGCTTCGCGGAAATTCTCGCAAACCTGCCTAACCGGTTCGTCGCCTTCGTGCTGTCATTCCTGATCCAGCCGTTTGGCGCGCGCGTGCTCGGCCCGTCCGATCGCGTGATTCATCAATGCGCGCAGTTGATCCTGGAGCCGTCGGCGGCGCGCGATCGGTTGACGCCGGATCTGTCGCATGTTGACGACGACGGCGGCATCGCCCGGCTGGAGAAGGCGTTCCTGCTGGTCACCGGCGCGGAAGACATCGCCAGGCGGATGCGGGCTGCGCATATTCGCGACGCGAAAGAAGCCGTGGCCAGAGGCATCATCACGCAGGTCGAGGGCGATCAGCTCGTGGCGGCGCATGAAGCGGTGTCGAAAGTGATCGAGGTCGACGATTTCGCGCCCGAGGCGCTGTCGCCGATTTACAAGAAGCCTGCCGACGTGCATCAATTTTTCCAGGAACTTGGCGAGACGCGGGCGGCAAGCTGATGGCGCGACCAGTTTACATTATCGACGGCAGCCGGACGCCGTTCCTCAAAGCGCGTACCGGGCCCGGACCGTTCACCCCGGTCGATCTCGCCGTGCAATGCGGCCGGCCGCTACTGGCGCGGCAACCCTTCGCGCCTACCGCCTTCGATCAGGTGATTTTGGGGTGCGTCAATGTCATCGCCGACGAGATGAACCCGGCGCGGGTCGCAGCCCTTCGTCTCGGCATGGGCGAAGCGATGGTCGCCTTCACGGTGCAGATCAATTGCGGCTCCGGCATGCAGTCGATCGATACGGGTTATCGTTACATCCGCGAGGGTGTTTCGGATCTGATCCTGGCTGGCGGATCGGAAGCGTTGAGCTATGCGCCGCTGGTCTGGCCGCAGCAGGGCGTGCGCTGGTTCGCTGGACTGGCCGGCGCCAAGGGCATTGTCGCCAAGCTGGCGGCGCTTGCCAAAACGCGGCCGTCATTCTTCAAGCCGATCATCGGGCTCGAACGCGGTCTGACCGATCCGATCACCGAACTCAACATGGGGCAGACCGCCGAAGTGGTGGGGCATCTCTTCGGTATCACACGCGCCCAATCGGACGCCTATGCAGTGGAAAGCCACAAGCGGCTGGCGAACGCGCAGGCGCAGGGTTTTCTGAAAGGCGAGGTCGAGACCGCGTTCGCGCGCGACGGCAAATTCTACGATCACGATGACGGCGTGCGGCCGGATTCCTTGCCGGAGAAACTGGCAGCGCTCAAGCCGGTATTCGAGCGGCCCTGGGGCCAGGTCACCGCCGGCAATTCCTCGCAGATCACCGATGGCGCTTCATGGACCATCCTGGCATCGGAGGAAGCCGTCGCCAAGCATGGCCTGACGCCAAAGGCCGTGATCGTCGACAGCCAATGGTCGGCGCTCGATCCCTCCATCATGGGCCTCGGTCCGGTGCTGTCGGCGACCGAACTGCTCAAGCGCCACAGACTGTCCTTGCAGGATATCGAGACCTGGGAATTGAACGAGGCGTTCGCGACGCAGGTGCTGGGCTGTCTGGCGGCCTGGGAAGACGAAAAATTCTGCCGCGAGATTCTTGGCCTTGAAGGCGCAGCCGGGCAGATCGATCGCGCCAGATTGAATGTCGATGGCGGCGCCATCAGCCTCGGGCATCCCGTCGGCTGCAGCGGCAATCGCATCGTGCTTCATCTGGTCAATGCGATGAAGCGTTTGGGGACCAAACGCGGCATCGCCACCGAATGTATCGGTGGCGGGCAGGGTGGCGCGATGCTGATCGAGATGGTGTGATCATGGATAGCAGGATCATGGACGTTCTCGGTGACCGCGTGCTGGAGCTTGGACCCAAGCCCGAGAGCGGCCCCTATCGCCATTTCAAGCTGACGCGCGATAGCGACGGCATTGCGTGGCTATTGTTCGATCGCGAAGGCGCCAGCGCCAACACGCTGTCGTCGGATGTCATGGCGGAATTCAACACCGCACTGGCATCGCTCGAAAGCCAGCGCCCGGCCGGACTGGTCATTCGTTCTGCAAAAACCTCCGGCTTCATCGCCGGCGCCGACGTCAACGAGTTTCGCGGCGCGACCGATCCAAAGGCGGTCGAAACGGCGATCGGGCAGGCCCACGCGGTGATCGACCGTCTTGAAGGACTTAAGGTTCCGACCGTCGCTGTGATCCATGGCTTCTGTCTCGGCGGCGGTCTCGAAGTCGCGCTGGCCTGCCAGTCGCGCATTGCGATCGACGGCGCGCGCTTTGGCTTTCCCGAGGTGATGCTGGGCCTGCATCCCGGCCTCGGTGGTACCGCGCGCTTCACGGGCCTGGTCAATCCGATGCAGGCGATGACGCTGATGCTGACCGGCAAGACCATCGATGCGCGCAAGGCAAAGTCGCTCGGGCTGGTCGATGCCGTGACGCAGGAGCGTCACGTGCGCAACGCGGTCAAGGATGCGGTGCTCGGCCGTTTGAAGCGCGCCAGACCGGTTCTGCTCAATACGGTGTTGAATCTCGGTCCGGTCAAGGGCTTCCTGGCGTCGCGGATGCGCGCCGAGGCCGAAAAGGCCGCGCCGCATGAGCATTATCCGGCGCCTTATGCGCTGATCGATCTCTGGGAAAAGCACGGCGGCGACAAGGTCGCGATGCTCGCGGCTGAAAAAACCTCATTCGCCAACCTGATGGTGACGCCGACGGCGCAGAATTTGATCCGGGTATTCTTCCTGCGTGACGAGATGAAGAAGACCGCGGGCTCCGGCAACAAGATCTCCCATGTTCATGTCATCGGCGCCGGCGCGATGGGCGGTGACATCGCGGCGTGGTGCGCCAATCAAGGCTTGCGGGTGTCGCTCGCCGACATGAAGCCGGAGCCGATTGCGGGTGCGATGAAGCGCGCCGCCGATCTGTTCGGCAAGATCATCCACAAGCGCACCGATGTGCGTGACGCGCTGGACCGGCTGGTGCCCGATCTCGACGGCGAGGGCGTGCGCAATGCCGATCTGATCATTGAGGCGGTGCCGGAAAAGCTCGAGCTAAAACAAAAGGTCTATGCGGGCCTCGAGCCGAAGATGAAGGCCGGCGCGATCCTGGCCACCAACACCTCCAGTATCCCGCTGCAGGACTTGCGCACGACGCTGAAATCTCCGGAGCGGCTGGTCGGACTGCACTTCTTCAATCCGGTTTCCCGGCTGCAACTGGTCGAGGTCGTCAGCCATGACGGCAGCGATCCGCAAATGCTGAAGCAGGCGCTGGCCTTTGTCGGCGCCATCGACCGGCTGCCGCTGCCGGTCAAGAGTTCGCCGGGTTTTCTCGTCAACCGCGCGCTGACGCCCTATATGCTTGAGGCGATGGTGATGCTGGATGAGAAGATCGACAAGACCACCATCGATGCCGCGGCGGAAAAGTTCGGCATGCCGATGGGGCCGATCGAGCTGGCCGATCAGGTCGGTCTCGATATTTGTTTGGCGGTCGGCGACATGCTGCGCTCGAAGTTCGGCGATCTCTTGCCGCCGACGCCGGCCTGGTTGCGTGAAAAAGTCGCCAAGGGCGAACTCGGCCGCAAATCCGGCAAGGGATTCTATCTTTGGAAGGACGGCAAGGCCGACAAGTCTTCCGGTTCGGCCTCGACCGCCGAGCCGACGCCGGAAATGATCGACCGGCTTGTTCTGCCGATGTCGAATGTCTGCGTCGCCTGCCTGCGCGAAGGCATTGTCGACAACCCCGATACTGTCGATGGCGCAATGATTTTCGGAACAGGTTATGCGCCATTTCGCGGCGGTCCGCTGAATTATGCGCGCAGCCGCGGACCGGAAAATGTCGCCTCGGCCCTGCGTGAGCTGGCGGCGAAGTTCGGCGGCCGGTTCACGCCGGATGCCGGCTGGGATAGTTTCAAGTAACGCCGCATCCGATTCGACAGGGCTCCCCAGACATGACCGACACATCCGCCGTTCACGCCCCGCCGAACATGGAAACCGAACCCAACGGCGATCTCTGCACGCGCGCACTGGCGATGCCGGCTGACACCAACCAGAATGGCGATATTTTCGGCGGCTGGCTGCTCAGCCAGATGGATCTCGCCGGCGGCGTGTTCGCCTCCAAGACCGCCAAGTCGCGCACCGTCACGGTGGCGATCGAGGCGATGAATTTCAGGAAGCCGGTTTTCGTCGGCGATCTCGTTTCCGTGCACGCCAGCCTGGTTCGTGTCGGCAAGACCTCGATCACCGTGCATCTGGAGGCCTGGGTCCTTCGCCGCAGGGAAGTGCATTCCATTTTGGTGACCGACGGCAATTTTACCTATGTCTCGATCGACGATCAGGGCCATCCGCAGGTGATTGCGCAGGTCGAGGCACCGGTTTCCGTGTGAGGGTGAGGAGTCATTCCGGGATGGTGCGCCAGCACCAGACCCGGAATCTTGAGATTCCGGGTTCGCATCTTCGATGCGCTCCGGAATGACGGGCTAAGTGCATTTTTCATCACCCGGAACTTTTCCTCACCATTCCGGTTATCCGCGCGCATTGAGCGTAAAGGGCGCGGAATAGTAAAATGTCGGACTCTTACATCATCGAAGTTCTCTCGAAGGCGGCGGGTATCGTCGTGCGCGATCTCGGGGGCTACCGGTTTTTCGCGGCAACCCAGCGCTTTTATTCGATGGACGGACAGCTGTTTCGCAACGCCCGGGAAGCCGAACGTGCGGCGATCCGGCTCGCCGGCGGCGGACTGCCGCGGGTTGCTTGATAGGGGTTGAGGCGATGCGATCTTCTTCAGATCGGTAATTGCCACCTTCAGGCGTAAGGCGTCCCAGCCATTGCGGCTTTCAAGCCGGTGCTTCCCTTATCGACAGCAGCGAGAAAGGCGGCGTTCGCTTCCTTTGTATTTCGCGTTTCTCGAAAAGTCCGGTGAGCCTCGATGAAAGCTGCGGTCCAGGTCGCCAGGAGCAGGCTGGCCGCCAGATAGGCGTCGGGATCGGCAGCTTGTCGCCCTACGCATTCTGACAGCGCCACGGTGACGACTTGCGCAAGCTCATCGCGTATCGCCCTGGCGCGCGCCTTGAGGGTTTCGCTGGCCTCGATCGTGTCGATGAAGCGCTGGCTCCTGGCGGAAAATTCGGCGTAGGGGCTTCGGTCCGCAATCATCCGATGCGCCAGCAGACGTAACGTCTCGATCGGCGCGATGTTGGGATCGCGTTGCCGCAATGCTTCGCGCAGCATCTCGCGGCCTTCCTCGTCGAGATCAAAGAACATGTCCTCCTTGCGGGGGAAGTAATTGAACACCGTCATCCGTCCGACGTCGGCGGCGGCTGCGATCTCGTCCACCGTCACATGATCGAAGCCGCGCTCGATGAAGAGGCGCGTGGCGATGTTGGAAATACCTTGTCGCGTGGCAAGGCGCTTACGGGATCGAAGGTCAGATGGAATTGACATGGAGCTCCCGATAACATATCCATATATGTACTAAGTACATATATGGATTAAGTATATGATAAAAGCGATGGAAAATCAGGCAGATGTCGTTGTTGTGGGAGCCGGTCCGGTCGGGCTCTTGGCAGCGATCGAGCTGTCTTTGGGCGGCGTGCACGTCGTCGTATTGGAACGCTTGGCCGCCCCAAGCATGGTCTTGAAGGCAGGCGGCATCGGGCCGCTGGGGATCGAGGCTCTGCAGCGGCGCGGCATGGCTACCGATATCGCTGCCGCACAGGCGCGCAGCATGGCGATGATGGCGCAGTTCGGCGGGCTGAACGGAGCGAGCCCGCGTGGTGGTGGGCCGAAGATCAGCGGTCATTTCGCAGGCCTGGTCTTGATCCGCGCGGACGCGCAGAAGGAGCCGGAACGGCGCAGCAGTCCGGTGGACCAGCAAGCCATCGAAGCCATGCTGGCCGATCGCGCGGGTTCCCTCGGAATCGATATCCACCGCGAATGTGACGTGACCGGACTGGTGCAGCATGTGGACGGCGTCGATGTGGCGTGGACCTCTGCGACCGGCGAAGGCCATATCCGCTGTTCCTATCTCGTCGGCTGCGACGGTGGGCGCAGCCGTGTTCGCAAAATGGCCGGCTTCGATTTTCCCGGCTCGGAACCTACGCTGACGATGTATCAGGCGCTGGCCGAAGTCGACTATCTCGAACGCTTCCCCCGTGGCTTTCGTTATACGTCAGGCGGCATGTTCGGGGCTCTCCTCGGCCGGATATTCATGCTGGACTTTAGCGGGCCGCCGAAAGACCGGGACGCGCCGGTGACACGGGAGGAGTTCGAGGCTGTGTTGCGTCGTGTCAGCGGCGTGGATGTCCGCGTCAAGGCGTTCGAAAACGCCAGCCGATGGACCGACAATACGCGGCTTGCCGATACCTACTGCCGGGACCGCGTGCTGCTTGCCGGCGATGCGGCGCATGTCCACTCGCCGTTTGGCGGTCAGGGCATGAGCCTCGGGCTCGCGGACGCCGCGAACCTCGGCTGGAAACTCGCCGCGGTCATTCGCGGCGAGATGCCCGAAAGCCTGCTCGATACCTACACGGCCGAGCGTCGGCCCGTCGCCGAAGCCGTTCTGGCCAACACGCTCGCGCAAGCGGCTATCATGCGGCCAGATCCACAGTCGGCCGCGATGCGCGATGTGGTGGCGAAGCTGTTGGAATTCGACGACGTCAATCGTTTCATGGGCGAAATGATCAGCGGCCTTTCCATCCGTTACGATCTCGGATCGGAACGGGACGACGTCGGACGACTGATCGGCGATCGGCCGATCAGTCATGGTGACATCGAGACCTCGCTGTACGCAGTCATGGAGGATGGCATGGGCGTTTTTCTCGACGCTTCAACCGGCCAGAAGGCTTCGGAACTCGTTGCCGCCACGACGCAGAGGATACGTTGCGTCACCGTTGATACGGGGCCTTCGATGCTGATCCGTCCCGATGCCTGCGTTGCCTGGGCCGGCGAGGAGAACAGCGCAGACGGATTGCAGGAAGCGGTCCGTCGCTGGTTTCGGTAATTTCTAATCCGAGGCCAGCAGCCGGAAGCTGGGCCGCACGGGGCGGCGGTAGTTGGAATCCGGAGGCGTGTACACGGGAAAGCGCGCGCGCTCCGACTTCATTTTCAGATATGTCTTGAGTTCGACTTCGCTCTGCCGGATCTGGTTTCGAATCTCGCGGCGATCGAACGTGGTGAGGCTTGGGCTTGCCAACTGGCCCCAGGCGACCCTTTGCAGTTCTTGTAACGCATGGATATCGCGACTTAGGATGTCTGAGTCAGTCATGCTGCCGGTCCGCCCTTGAGGAAAAGCGGCCTTAAGCTGTAGTGCTGATTCCTAAATAATCATTAACCGGGGGGCGCCGGGCACGGCCGGCATAATGGCAACCTGTCTCACCGGCTCGCCGCAGAACTTTCAATAGCCTCCGGTATCCGCAATAGTTTCACATGGTCAAAACACCCGGAAACTGAAGTGGCCGGCGGGACGAAAATTCATTTGCTTTGGGATCGAAGATTGTCCCTACTGCAGCGATAAAAATAACAACGGGTGGAGCGCGGTAATGGAATCCGCAAGCGAGAGATGAGAAGTACTTCGCAACTAAAGTACTTGGCAGGGTTACAGCGTTGTGCCGATTTTTCCGCCCGCAGGGGGGAGGCGACGGCATTCGCGGCAGTTCGGCGTCCATCCATCCCATCAGGATTTATCCATCAAAGCCGCCGGTGAATGACCGGCGGAACGCGTAGTGCCAGGTCGTGTTGATTTAGTCAGCAGATCACGCTGCGGCCCAATGTATCAGGACACACCCAGGGAGACCCCATGTACAAGCCCGACAACGTCAAGACCTCGCCCGATTTTCCGATTCCCGACACGATGCGCGCCTGGGTGCTGGGCGATCCCGATCAATTGACCCTGACCACCAAACCGGTGCCGGTGCCGAAACGGGCCGAAGTTCTGGTTCGGATCGACGCGGTTGCGATCTGCGCTACCGATCTCGAAATCATCCATCACGGCCCGCCGGCGATGATCCAGGGCGGTCTGCCCTACAACAAGAATTTTACGCCGGGCCACGAATATATGGGCACCGTCGCAGCGCTCGGACCCGGCGTCGATGAGTACAAGATCGGCGATCGCGTCACCGTTGAAATCCACGCCGGCTGCGGACAGTGCAAGCGCTGCCGCGAGGGGATGTATACGGCGTGTCACAATTACGGCCTGAACTACGGCGACGTCGACAAGGGACACCGCGCCAACGGCTTCACGACCGATGGCGGATTTGCCGAATACGCCGTCAACAGCATCAACACGCTGGTGCCGATCTCCGACGCGATGTCGGACGAAGAGGCGACGCTGGTCGTCACCGCCGGAACAGCGATGTATGGCCTGACCGAACTCGGCGGCCTCGTCGCGGGCGAGAGCGTCGTCGTCACCGGGCCCGGACCGATCGGGCTGCTCGGCGTGGCCGTCGCCAAGGCGCTCGGTGCCCATCCGGTGATCCTGACCGGCACGCGCGACAACCGTCTCAAGATCGGTCTCGAACTCGGCGCCGATTACGTCGTCAATGCCAGGAACGAAGATCCGGTTGCGGCCGTTCGCAAGCTCAATGGCGGCAAGGGCGTCGACTATGTCGTCGAATGTTCGGGGGCGCCGGAAGCCGTCAACGAAGCGGCGCGCATGGTCAATCGCGGCGGGCGCATTTGTCTGGCGGCATTTCCGGGCAAGCCCGCCGAAGTCGATATCGCCTATATCGTGCGCAACAACATCTACATCTACGGCATCCGGGGCGAGGGCAAGAGCGCCACGCATCGCGCCGAGGCGTTCATGGCGCAGAAGCGATTTGACGCCACCAAGGTGCATACCCACACCTTCGCGCTGGAAGACCTGCCGACGGCGCTGAAATACGCCCGCGAGCGCATCGAGGACGCCATCAAGGTTGTAGTAAAGACCCATGGCCATGCCGCGATCAAGAGCGTGGCGGCCGAGTAGTTGGCGTTAAGCAAGACGCTGGCCGCGATAGCGGCCAGCGGCGGCGCGTTTGCGCGAGCTGCAAATAAAACGAATCAAGAAGAACTTGAGACCTGATCGATCCGTCTTTCGCTGCTGGGTGGAAAATCGATGTCCGCGCTCGAAGTCGATCATACTTCCGATATTGCCAATATCGGGTTGCCGGCCAAGGCCGCAACGCCGCTCTATCGCAAGCTCTATGTGCAAGTGTTGATCGCGGTCGCGCTCGGCGCATTCGTCGGTTACGCCTATCCGGATTTTTCGGCCTATCTCAAGCCGTTCGGCGACGCCTTTGTGCGCGCAATCAAGGTCGTGGTGACGCCGATCATCTTCACCACCATCGTGGTCGGCATCGCCAAGATGGGCGATATCCGCCGCGTCGCCAATGTCGGTGTCAAGGCGCTGGTCTATTTCGAGGTCGCCTCCACGCTGGCGCTCGTGATCGGAATGACCGTCGGCAATCTGTGGAAGGTCGGCGTCGGGCTCAACGCCGATCCCGCGGCGTTCGATCCCAAGGCGGTCGATGCCTATGCCAAGCTCGCCAAGACCGTGACGCTGTCGGACTTCCTGCAGTCGATCATCCCGGCGTCGTTCATCGAGCCCTTCGTCAAGGGCGACATCCTGCCGGTGCTGTTCATTGCCGTGCTGTTGGGATCGGCGCTCAGCATCGCGCAGTCACGCGGCAAGCCGGTGGTGTCGTTCCTGGAGTCAGCCTCGGTCGCGTTGTTCGGCATGGTGCGGATCATCATGTATTTCGCGCCGCTCGCAGCCCTGTGCGCGATGGCCTTTACGGTCGGCAAATACGGCCTGCGGACGTTGCTTGATCTCGGCGAACTCGTCGCCTCGGTCTATCTTGTGAGCATTCTATTTGTCCTGATCGTGCTCGGCGCCTTCCTGAAACTGTCCGGCTTCAATGTTTTCCGGGTACTGAATTACTTCAAGGACGAGATCCTGTTCGTGTTCGCGGCGACCTCGGCCGAAACCATGATGCCGCGCTCGATGCAGAAGCTGGAGAAGGTCGGCGTATCGCGCGAGGTCGTGGGCCTGGTGATGCCCGGCGGCTTCTCCTTCAACATGGACGGCACCGCGATCTATATGACCACGGCGGTCTTGTTCCTCGCCAACGCCTTCAACGTTCACCTCTCGATCTGGCACCAATTGAGCGTGCTGTTCGTGATGCTGTTCACCTCGAAGGGCGCGGCTGGCGTCACCGGGGGCGGCTTCATCGCGCTCGCGGCCACGCTGCCGGTGGTGGATGCGGTGCCGGTCGCCGGTATTGCATTATTGCTCGGGGTCGATCGCTTCATGGCAGAAATCCGTGCCGCGACCAATCTGACGTCGAACATCATCGCGACATTGGTGGTCGGACGCTGGGTTGACGGCGTCGACATGGAGACCGCGAACGCCGAATTGCAGGCAGGCTTCGTCGAGACCGAGGAAACGCGGGCCTGGGACGGCCATGCCGGCGATGTCAGGCCTGTGCGATGACGCCCCTACAGTGCCGCCGCAATCCATATCGCCGAAGTATTGGATTAGGCGTCACCCTTGCCTATGATACGCCCTAACGCATCCGGGAATGCATCCATGCAGCAGAAATTCGACCGCGCCGCAGAAGACCTTGGCAATTCGGTTCACCTCGAACACGTCAACGTCCAGGTCCCCGACCAGCATCTGGCGACATTGTTCTATGTGACCGGGCTCGGGCTGACGCGCGATCCCTATCTGATGGTGTCCGACACCAATATGTGGATCAATGCCGGTCGCAACCAGTTTCATCTGCCGAGCGGCGAAGCGCAGGTGCTGCGCGGCCATACCGGCCTTGTGATCTCGGGGCGTGCCGCGCTGCTCGAACGGCTGGCGTCGGTTGCCAAGAAATTGCACGGCACCAAATTCGCCTTCAGCGAGCATAATGATTACGTCGAGGCGATCTGCCCCTGGGGCAATCATGTGCGCTGCTATGAGCCGGACGCCGCGCGGTTCGGGCGCATTACGCTCGGCATTCCCTATGTCGAGTTCGATGTTCCGCTCGGAACCGCAAAAGGCATTTGCGATTTTTATCCGCAGATCCTGGGGACGCCGGCGCAATTCCACAATGGCGACGGCACTCTCGCTCGCGTGGAGATCGGCAAAGACCAGTATCTGCTGTTCCGCGAGACCGACCGGACGCAGCCGGACTATGACGGCCACCATGTGCAGATCTACGTCTCGGATTTCTCGGGTCCGTACCGCCGGCTCGCCGAGCGCGATCTGATCTTCAGCGAGGATAACCAGTATCAGTATCGTTTTCGCGATATCGTCGATCTATCAAGCGGCAAGCACCTGTTTACGATCGAGCATGAGGTGCGCAGCGTCACCCATCCGATGTATCTGCGGCCGCTCATCAACCGCAATCCGGCGACGACCAACATGAATTACTCCCATGGCCACGACCAATGGGAGTGGGCGATGGGGCCGAGCGACTATTGAACGGCCCATAGCGATTGTGCGCCCTACGGCGTGCGAGGGCTGGCAGCATCGACTGCCGGCCCCACTTTTTTGAGCTGATTTTCTTATGCGCCGTGACTTGCTGTGCGTGGACGCGTCAATTGACGGGTCCCGATTGGCTATCTTCTACTCTCGATAGATCACGGTCATAGCGGCTATCGCACCTCCTGAATTGTCGCCCTGAAACCACGCTGGCAAAAAATGCGGCATTCGTGCCGAATATTTGCGCTTGTGCGAATAACGAAACGCTACGTATCGTAAGACGGTTCAACCATTCTCCTGAGCAGGGATCGCCATGGTCGCGTCGGTGCTGATGTCGGCGACAAAACTGACGAAGCGCTTCGGGACGAATATCGTTCTCGATGGGATCGATTTTACGCTTCAAGAGGGAACTGTTCACGTCCTGATGGGAGAGAACGGCGCCGGTAAATCGACGTTTATCAAGATGATCGGCGGTCTGTTGCAGCCGGATGGCGGTGAAATCCGCATCAGGGGCAACACAGTCGACTTGCGCAATCCGGCCGTCGCAGCCGCGCACGGCGTGCGCGTTGTCCATCAGGAAATTCATCTCGCGCCAACGCTAAGCGTTGCCGAAAACATTTTTCTGAACGCAATGCCGCGCCGGTCGTTCGGCCGGATCGATCGTCGGAAGATGCGACAGGACGCCGCAGAGATGTTATCGCGCCTCGGAGTGCGGCTGGACGTTGATGCGCCGGTCGAAACTCTGGGTGTCGCGCAGCGACAGCTTGTGGAGATCGCGCGAGCGCTGGCCCGCAAGGCCGAGATACTTATTCTCGATGAACCGACCGCAGCGTTAAGCGCGGCCGAGGTCGATGCTTTGCTTGAGCGGTTGCACTTATTGAAGGCGCAAGGGCTCGGGCTCATCTATATCTCGCATCGTATGGAGGAAGTGCGGCGCATCGGCGATGTTGTCAGCGTGCTGCGTGACGGGCGGCTGGCCCTTTCGCAGCCGCTCGCTGCTGTCACTGATGACGCGCTGATCGAGGCAATGATCGGCCGGTCCCTTGAGACAATTTCGACCCGGGCAGAGGGAGCCTTGGGGCAGACTGCACTTCATGTGCAAGGGCTCTCGTGCGCTGACGTGTTCGAGGATGTGACATTTTCCATTCGCGCGGGGGAAGTTGTCGGCGTCGTCGGCCCGCTCGGGTCGGGCTTTGTCGATGTGGGCCGGGTCATTCATGGAGTTCAGCCTATGTCCCAGGGTATGATCTCCGTATTCGGGAAAGACCACCGGCCGGAGCCGCGCAGATCGATGGAGGCGGGCATCGCCTTCGTACCGGAGGACCGAAAGCAGACGGGGTTGATGCTGAAATCAAGCGTCAGGCGCAATGCGAGTGCCGGTTTGTTGCGGGAATTGACCAAACGCGCCGGTTTTATCGCGGGCGGCGACGAGTGTCGCAAGGTTGACGACATCATTCATTCGCTCGCGATCAATACGCCGGACGCGTCGTCGCCAGTGACGACGCTAAGTGGCGGCAATCAGCAGAAGGTTGTGCTCGGTCGCTGGCTGTTGCGAAATCCAAGGATTTTGATCCTCGCTGAGCCTACGCGCGGCGTTGATGTCGGTGCCAAGGAGGCGATCTATGCGCTATTGCGACAGATTGCCGGGCGAGGGGGCGCTGTTCTTGTTTTAACAAGCGATCTAATGGAAGCCGCGCTGATCTGTGACCGCGTGAAGGTGATGCGCCGCGGCCGCATTGTTGACGAGTTGCCGAAACAGAAGCTGTCGGTCGCCGCGCTGGTGAACTCACTCTATGGCGATGGAGGGGCGGCGCGTGTCGCTTGATCGGCGCTTTCGCCTGACTCAGCTCTTTATTCCCGCAGTGCTCGCCGGCGCGATAGTCGCTGTCAGCTTCCTTGAGCCGCGGTTCCTGTCGTCACGTAATCTTATCAACATATTGATGCAAGCGGCGCCGCTAGTCATAGCGAGCCTCGGCCAGGCGATTATTATCACGGCTGGCGATATTGACCTGTCGCAGGGTGCCGTCGTTGCCCTTGCCGGGGTGGCGGGTGTCGTGGTCGGCGTGCAAACCGATTCAGTCTTGCTTGCGTGGCTCACCGTAGCCGTCGCGGGCGCATCTCTCGGTGCGCTTAACGGCATACTGGTTGGCTGGTTCAAGATCCCCGCCTTCATCGCGACCGCCGGCATGCTCACTTATGCGGACGGCTTCGCGTTCCTGACCTCGGGCGGTCTGCCGGTCGAATTTCCGCCGGACGGCTATAGCTGGTTCGGCCGCGGCTTCATCAAGGGCGTGCCGGTTTCGGTCCCGTTGATGGTCATCACGGTCTTGCTTTGCTGGCTGGTGATGGAACGCACGCGCGTGGGTCGAGCGATTTATCTTGTGGGTGACAACCGGGATGCTGCACGCATTGTCGGTCTCTCGCCCGAGCGCTACCGTCTCTATGCGTTCTGTATCGGCGGCTTTTTGACGGGGCTTGCAGCGATTGTTCTGACGGGCCGGATCGATAGCGCGCCGCCCAGTCTGGCCCCGAGCCTGCAATTCGAGACGATTGCAGCCGTGGCCATCGGCGGCATAAATATGACCGGCGGCCACGGACAGATCTGGCGTGCGGCGCTGGGCGCTGCGCCGATTGCGATCGTCACCAATATTCTCAATTTGCTCGGTGTCGATACGGCCTATCAACTGGTTGTCATCGGATCGGTGACGATTGTCGTCGTCGCTTTCCAGTATGTATCCAGGCTGCCGATCAGCCTCAAATGGGGATTGGCGAAATGATCGGTGCCGCACCCATGCGGAAGCTTGCGCTCGCGATCGGTCCGGCAACCGTCGTGCTGGGCATTCTTGTTTGCTATTTCTCGATCGAGGTGCCTTCGTTTGCAACGGGCGGGAATGCGAGCAATATTCTTCGGCAGGCTGCGCCGCTTGCGCTCGCCGCGCTCGGGCAAATGCTTGTCGTGCTGGTGGCTGGTATCGACATCAGCACCGGCGCCGTTGTTGCATTGGCCAGCGTCAGTGCTGCGTTGACGGCTGTGCATTTCGGCGCGTCTTTCGGCCTGGTGGCCGGCGTGGCTGCCGGCGCGCTGGCCGGAGCCACCAGCGGCGTCGCGGTAGCTTACTTGCGGGTTCAGCCGGTTATCGCGACCATCGGTATGTTGTCGATCGCGCGCGGGCTCGCATACCTCTTCAGCCAAAGTTCGCCGGTGCAGGGAGTGCCCGATAGTTTCCTCTACATCGGTGCCGGTACGGTCCTTGGGATACCCGTTCCGTTCATCTGCCTTTTCCTGGTTGCGGTGTCCGGTTGGTACTGGCTGACCTGCACGCAGAGCGGGCGGTTTCTGTTCGCGCTTGGCGGATCGGAAGAGGCCGCTGCGGCATCGGGCATCGATACGCGGCTCTGGAAGGCAACGGCATATGCTGTTGCCGGTGCGTTGTTCGGCCTTGCGGCGCTCATTTACACCGCGCGTTCGGCGTCGGGCCAGCCGACCTTTGGTGAAGGGCTTGCCCTTGAGACAATCGCCGCGGTCGTGTTGGGCGGAACGACGCTCGGCGGTGGCCGTGCCAACGTCGCGGGGACGATCCTTGGCAGCGTGATCATCACAACGCTTTCGAACGGCATGGATCTCGCCGGTGTATCGCCCTACCTGCAACGCATTATGCTCGGCGTTGTCACGGTTCTCATCGTGTTATTCTCGGTCACACGTAAGCGGTTGAGCGAGCGGACCAAAGCTAAAAAAGTCAAGGTTGACACGCAGGCACCGGCGTCCCGTCGGGTCATGCTCACCTGAAAGAAAGTAGTATGATGAAAATCACGAAAGCAGCGCTTGTCGTTGCCGCCCTGCTTGCCGGGACGACAGTGTCTTTCGCCCAGACGAAACCCCTGATCGCCTTTGCGATGCCCAGCGTGCAGGGTGGCTTCTGGGTTTCGATGTATTACGGCGTCACCGAGGAAGCGAAGGCGCTGGGATTCGACGCGGTGGTTCTGGATTCCGGCGGGTTCGACAAGGTCGCCAAGCAGGTTGAGCAGATCGAAAATCTGGCCCAACGCAAGCCCAAAGTCATGCTGGTTGGCGCCACCAATGCGGCCGGTATCCGCTCCACTGTCGAGCGTGTTATTGCCTCGGGTATTCCCGTTGTCGGGCTTGGCAGCATCCCGGAGCCAATGGATAAACTTGCAAGCATTGTCCTGGCCGATCACTACGCGCTCGGTCAACTGCAAGCCGAATGCCTGGCCGGCGCATTGGGCGGCAAGGGCGATGTGGGCGTTATGGCAGGGCCACCGGGTGTCGATTGGGCGGCTGACCGCGCGCGTGGGTTCAGGGAAAGCATCGCCAAAATCGCTCCCGGCATGAAGGTTGTCGTCGAAAAGACGACGGTGCCCGGTCGTACCGAAGGGCTGAAGTTGATGGAAGACTGGTTGCAGGGCTTCCCGAAAATCGCGGGTGTCTACACTGTTGACGACGACATGGGAGCCGGCGTGATCGACGCTCTCGTGCAGGCGCAACTGGAAGGCAAGATCAAGGTCTCAAGCAGCAACTTGTCACCGATTGGCGACAGCTATCTTCGCAAGGGTTATCTGCAATGCGAAAGCATTCAGCAAATCGTTTTGCAGGGGCGTGAAGCCGTGCGTCAGGCGGCGAAGATCATGAAAGGCGAGACGCCGACCAAGCTGATCAAGACGCCGGCCATTTTGGTGACGGCGGAGAATGTCGATAAGCTCGACTATTCCGAGATCAAGGCGCCGCGCGACTTTCGTCCCCGCTAGGTTTTCGGATAATCTTGCAATGAATCCTGTCCGGCTCGATGTAAATGTCTTTCTGGCCGGCTTTAACTGGCCGCTCTGGGTTGGGCAGGACAAGGGCTTTTTCGCGCGAGAAGGTCTCGACGTCCGGCTTGAGCCGACACCTGGGTCGATTGCGCAAATGAGCGGGCTGATCGATGGCCGGTTCGACATCGCCATGACGGCGATCGACAACATCGTGGCCTATATGGAGGGGCAGGGAGAGGCCGAGACGGTCGCGCAGCCCGACCTTGTCGCTGTCATGGGCGCGGATAACGGCTTCCTGTCTCTGATCGTATCGCCCGACATTCACCATTTTTCCGATTTGCGCGGCAAGGCGCTGTCGGTTGACGCGCTGACCACCGGCTACGCTTTCGTGCTCCGCAAGATACTCGCCGTGAATGGGCTGAACGAGGGCGACTATCAACTGGTCAAAGTCGGTGGGATGAGAGAGCGTTTCGACGCGCTTTTAGCCGGCAAGCATGTGGGAACCTTGTCCGTACCACCCTATACTTTCGCCGCGGCGGATAAGGGCTTTCGCATCCTGGCGGTGGCTGCGGATGCTCTCGATCACTATCAGGGCGTTGTTGCCGCTGTGCGCCGGGGCTGGGCTGATGCGCACAAGGGCGACATTGAATCTTTTATCCGGGCGAATATCGCGGCGCTCGATTGGCTCTACGATAGAGCAAACAAGGCCGAAGCCTTGCGTATTTTTCAGGCGCACCTGGCGGGCGCATCGCCTGGCGACGCCGAACGTTCTTATGCTGTACTGCTCGACGGCAGGACAGGCTTCTTCAGGGATGCGAAGATAGATGCGGTTGGTGTTCGGACCGTTCTCGCGCTGCGCAGCGACTACGGTGTTCCGCGCAAGCACCTTTCCGAGCCGGAAAAATACTCCGACATGAGTTTCTACGAGACTGCGGTGTCGCAGACGAAGGTCTAGCGGCCACGCTTGACCGCGGGGTTTGCCTTGCGAAGGGGTGGGACGGCCAGCCGTTCCGTCAGCTTCTCGAGGCCGGCAATGAAATCGGCATCGAGCGGCTGGTGGCCGAGCAATAACCGGTAGTAGATGGGTCCATATAGCGCATCGACCAAAATGTCCGTTTCGATCTCGTTGTCGATCTCGCCGCGTGTTTTGGCATTGTCGACAATGTCGCGCGCGGCGGCGCGGCGTTGCGTCAGCAGGGCTTCGCGGAAATAGGTGAGCGCGTCGCGATCGAATTGTCCCTCGGCGATGATCTCCCCGACAATGCGGCCATACTTTCCACGATACTTTTTCACCAGAACGGCCAGATGATGTGCGAAAGCGCCGAACTTGGCGTCGCTTTCGGGAAACGGCGTCTGCGGCAGCATCGTTTCCATAAACGCATCGACGACAAGGTGAATCTTGGTTGGCCACCAGCGATAGATCGTTACCTTGCCGACCCCGGCTTCGCGCGCGATGGCTTCTATCGTGATGTCGCGGACGGAGGTTTTGTCGAGAAGCGCCATCGTCGCTTCAAGGATCGCTATGCGGGACGTCTCGCTGCGCGGCCGGCCGAGCTGTTTGGGCTCCTGAGGTTGAGATTTCTTCAACGGTACTCTCATCGTCTTTCCAGAGTTGTTCAGTGCAAACGGACCTGACGTAAATTACGGCAGGCTGCCGCAGATTTGTTCTTGCTGCGGTATATACGAAACGGTACGTTTCGTATTATGAGATAAAATATGCTTTGTTTCCCCGGCAAGCAGTCGCGATGTGGCGACGACTATAGCGAGCGCACCCGGTCCAGCAAGGCTTTGGTTAGACAAACAGACTTTCGCGACGATGCCTTCAGGTGCATCGCCAATTTCAGGGAGAGACCATGCATCTGTATCATCCGCCAGCGAAGCTGACATCAATCCCGGTTATCGACTTTGCGCCCTCGCTCGATGGCGGCGACAAAGGCAAGCGTGAGACAGCCGAGGCAATTCACCGCGCCTGCCGCGAGACAGGGTTTTTCTACCTGAAAAACCACGGCGTGCCGCAGAGTCTTATCGACAACCAGTTTGAGATGGCGAAGCGGTTCTTTTCCCTGCCGCTCGAGGAGCGCATGCGCATCAGCATGAAGAACTCGCCGAGCGTGGCGGGTTATGAAGCGATGGGCGGGCAGGTGCTGGATAGCCAGGATGAAAAATCCGAGAAAGCGCCGCCGGATTTAAAGGAGAGCTTCTATTCCGGCCGGGAGCTGGCCGACGACCATCCGCTGGCCATGCGCAAGATTCGCAGCTTCGGGCATAATCAATGGCCGGCAATCGATGGATTCAAGGAGCAGACAAACAGCTATTACGAGACGATGGATATCTTCGCGGCTAAAATCCTCGGCTTGATCGCTATTTCGCTCGATCTGCCCGAGGATTGGTTCGCGAAGTTCTACCAGCCATCGAGCGGTTTGCTGCGCATGATCAAGTATCCGCCGCATCCACAACATGCGATGGCAAATCAAATCGGCGCTGGTGCGCATACCGACTGGGGTGGTGTGACGCTTCTCGCGCAGGACAATGCGGGCGGCCTGGAAGTGCGCACGGCCAGCGGTGACTGGATCGAGGCTCCGCCGATTGAGGGAACCTACATCATCAATCTTGGAGATCTCACGATGCGCTGGACGAACGAGATTTACCGTTCGAACATGCATCGTGTGAAGAACAATGGCGGTAATACGGATCGCTATTCGATCCCGTTCTTCTTCAATCCGAATCCTGACAGCGTGATCGAGACCATCCCTACCTGTTATGACGAGGCAAATCCGCGCAAGTTCGAGACGTGTACGGCAAAGGAGCATCTCGATGAGATGTTCCGGCGATCGTTTGGCTATTCGTCGAAAGCAGCTTGAGGCTGGAACGGCAGGAAATTTCCATGCAGACCCTCCCGCCGATCGGCTGCCATGGACGCGGGGCGCAAGCTTCTTCGCTGACTAATCCGGTTTCTCACCAGGAAGCCCCAATTACGGAACAGATGCGTCTGGTCAAGGAAGCCGGTGTCTTCGACTTCTTCGACCGCCAGCCGTTGCCACAGGAAGCGCCAGAGTTTGTTCAGGGGGCCTCGCAGTACGCGCTGCCCGTCTGGACAGGTACGTGGTCCTACCAGCTCGGACGCGACGACGGCGCACTGGACCGCAATGCCAAGGCGGCCAAAGAAGTCGGAATGCGCATGCATAACATGATGCTGTTCAAGCAGCATGCAGATGGTCGTTTGTTGACCGACGAGGAAGTTGCCGGCTTTTATCTTCGTGCCTACGAGATCTGGCAGGCGCAGGGAATCGAGATCAGCGCCGAGGTCCACGTCAACATGTGGTCTGAGGATTTTCGTCGTATCGCGCCTGTCGCGCGCGCAGTCCAGTCGCGCGGCATACCCTTCAATTTCACGCTCGACTACAGCCATATCATATTCAAGATTGGCAATGCCGGGGAGCAAGCTGTTTCCGGCATCCGCGATGACGTCGAGACGGGACGCCTGGTGCTGGACCCGTTCGAACCCGGCAATCTCTGTGAGGAATGGCTTTCGATGGGGATCGTGCGCTGGCTGCAGGTTCGCGGCGTCGCTCCGAACGGTCCGCGTAATCTTTGGTCAAAGGTGGATCCTGCTATCCCAAACCCGGGAGTTATCGATGATCATCCGCGCGCCGGTGAATACGGGCGCGGCATCCTGTACCCGTTCAGCCGGCCGCGGCCTGGCGAATGGCACAGTGAGTGGTTCGCCTACAAGCTCGAATTGGCGAAGGAAGTTGTGCGAAAAGTGCTTCTGTCGCACCGGAAGAACGCCGATAGCGGGCTCAGCTTCATCACAACTGAAATGATCAATCTGCCCGATTACGGCGACGGCGCCCGCTTTTCGCTCATTGGCCATAATGCGGAAATCGCCCGTTACGTGCGAAGGATTTGGAGCGAGCAGCACGCGCCTGAATTCCCGATCTGACGCCGCTGCCGCTTCGCCGGTCGATCGTGCTTGCGACAATCGTTGTCTGCGTGCAAGAAAAAAGAGACCCGGTTTGCGCCGGGTCCTTTTGTTTATCGTGAGCGATGCGTTTGCGGAGATCAGTAACCGCAGGAATTGCAGCGCGGAGCCACCGGCACGTAATAGGTACGCGCGGGCGCGACCATTTCGACATGCTGGCGGGTCTCATACTGGGCGGGAATGTGCTCGTACTGAACGCTTTCCGGCGCGACCATCACGGTCCGCGGCACCATCACGGTACGGTACTGCGCGGGGCTACGATGCGCGACGACGGCGCCCGGGGAGACCATCACGGTTTCCTGGACGGCGCGGTATTGCGCCGGCGCGACCTGCTGCTGATAGCAGGTGCCGCAGGGCTGCGGCGGTGCGTAGCAATTATAGCATCCCGCGGACGCGGCGGTCGGCAGGGCAATGGCGGCGACGGCGGAAACGATCATGGCGGCGTAAGCGCGGGACATTTTCATGGTGAGCCTTTGGGTTTGAATTGGCCCACATGAATAAGTCGGCGCGTGTAATCGTCAACGAAAGACGCGCGTTTACCTTTATGCAGATCGTTAATGGAGCGTTCCGGATTCGCATCCAACTGCACGCAAGGTCTTTACGCCGGCGATCTCAATCGCAGCCTGTCCACGTCACGCCGCGCCGGAGCCAACATTCCGGTTGGGTCGCGGAAACGTGACGGACCGGTCGCTTTGAGCCGGCACGCGGTCGATCTGCCGCGTTGACCGGATGACGGAAGCGTCGCACCATAAGCCACCCTTGCGCTCAGGTGCCACGTGACCGGTCTCAGCCATCGTCAAACCGAAATCCTTAACATCGCTCGCGCCTTTGGCCGGGTGATGGTGGAAGATCTCGCCCGGCGTTTCGAGGTCTCGGCGCAGACCATCCGCAAGGATCTCAACGATCTCTGCGACCACCGCTCGCTGACGCGGATTCACGGCGGCGCCATCATCGCCTCGGGAGTCGAGAACCTGGCTTATGAAGCCCGCCGCTTCGTCGCCGCCGAAGAGAAGAAGGCGATCGGCGCAGCCGCCGCGACGTTGATCCCGAATGGCTGCTCGCTGTTCATCAATATCGGCACCACCACGGAAGAGGTCGCCAGCGCGCTGACCTCGCATGAGGATATGCTGGTCATCACCAACAACCTCAATGTCGCGATGCTGCTGTACCGGCATCCGCGTATCGAGGTGATCGTGGCCGGCGGCGCGGTGCGCCGGGCCGATGGCGCGGTGATCGGCTCGACCGCGATCAGCCTGATCGGCCAGTTCAAGGTCGACTACGCCATCATCGGCGCGTCCGCGATCGACGAGGAGGGCGCGCTGCTTGATTTCGACTACCGCGAAGTCCAGGCCGCGCAGGCCATCATCGCCAATGCGCGCAGCGTGATGCTGGTGGCGGATTCCACCAAGCTGCGCCGCAGTGCGCCGGTGCGTATCGCCGACATCAGCCAGATCCAGACTTTTGTCACGGACATGCCGCTGCCGGACAAACTCGCGAATATCTGCCAGACCCGCGGCATCCAGGTGATTGAGGCGATGCCGAAATCGGCTGACGATATCGACGAGATGGTGGCCGAGGCTCCTGCGACCGTCACTCGGATTCGATAGAGAGTTTCAAGGCGTGCGATCGCGCTTCCGGGCCTGATGGTTCGAGACGCACGAAGACGTGCTCCTCACCATGAGGGAGTTGAGTCTTGAGGAGCATCGCAAAGCGATGCGTCTCGAAGGATGCGAGGCTTGGAATAAGCCCCGGTACACCTTTCGCTATTGCTTTCACATTTGGTTGTGATTTAATCCAAAACGAAAGTAAAACCGCTGATTTGAACAGGCGAGCGCCGGGGAAGCGTCTTTGGATCGGATTTTCGACCTCGCAATCATTGGGGGCGGCGTCAACGGCTGCGGCATCGCGCGCGATGCGGTCGGCCGGGGGAATTCGGTTTTTCTCTGTGAAATGAATGATTTGGCCAGTGGAACGTCGTCCTGGTCGACGAAACTGGTGCATGGCGGCCTGCGCTATCTCGAATATTACGAGTTCCGGCTGGTCCGCGAGGCGCTGATCGAGCGCGAGCTCCTCTGGCAGATCGCCCCGCACATCATCCGTCCCTTGCGATTCGTGCTGCCGCATCATGATGGGCTGCGCCCGGCCTGGCTGCTGCGGCTGGGGCTGTTTCTCTACGACCATATCGGCGGCCGCCATTTACTGCCGGCGACCCGTTCTGTCGATCTGGCGCATGACGAGGTCGGCCAGCCCCTGATTCCAAATCGCTACGTCAAAGGCTTCGAATATTCGGACTGCTTCGTCGATGACGCCCGCCTGGTGGTGCTGACCGCGCGGGACGCGGCGGATCGCGGCGCTGACATTCGCACCCGGACGCGTGCGGTAGATATTCGTCAGGCCGATGGCATCTGGCAGGTCACGGTGGAAAATACCGCCAGCGGTGAGCGCAGCACGATCCAGGCGCGCGTGCTGGTCAATGCCGGCGGCCCTTGGGTCGAGAACGTGCTGGCGTCGGGCGCCGGCGTCAACGCCAAGGCCAAGGTGCGGCTGGTACAGGGATCGCACATCGTGGTGCGGAAACTGTATGCGCATGACCGCGCCTACATGTTCCAGAACAGCGATGGCCGGATCGTTTTTGCGATTCCGTATCAGGACGATTTCACGCTGATCGGCACCACCGATCGCGACTACGAAGGCGACCCCGCCAAGGTAAAAGCCTCGGCCGAGGAAATCGAATATCTCTGCGCTTCCGTCAGCGAATATCTGGCCAAACCGGTCAAGCCCGAGGACGTGGTCTGGACCTATGCCGGTGTGCGCCCGCTCTATGATGACGGCGCCAGCGAGGCCAAGGCCGCCACCCGCGAATATGTGCTGGAGCTCGATCTGCCCGGCGGCACGCCGCTATTGTCGATCTATGGCGGCAAGATCACCACCCATCGCCGCCTCGCCGAAGAAGTGCTCGAAAAGCTCGCGCCTTACCTCCACGGCACCAAGGCGCGCGAAGGCTGGACCGCCAAATCGCCGCTGCCCGGCGGCGATCTCGATGTGTCGGCAATCCCGGCGCTGACGGCGGAATTGCAGCGGTCCTATCCGTTTCTCACGCCGGAACACGCCAACCGGCTAGCGCATGCCTACGGCACCCGCGCCGCGAAACTGCTCGGCAGTGCGAAATCCCTTGGCGATCTTGGCCAGTCGTTCGGTGCGACCTTGACGGAGCGCGAAGTCAGGTACCTGATGTCGTCGGAGTGGGCCCGCACCGCAGAAGACATCGTGTGGCGCCGATCAAAGCTTGGGTTGCGATTGTCATCTGCGCAGATTGCCGCGATCGATGACTGGATTGCCGCGCACCGGGTTTTGCCTGAAAATTCCCTACTGGAAGCAGGAGGGCGGCCATGACCGTTACGCTCGAAGGCGTCACGCGCGCGGTGGATGGCATTGCGACCATCCGCAACGTCTCGCTGACGCTTGAGCGCGGCACCCTCAGCGTGCTGCTGGGGCCGACGCTGTCGGGCAAGACGTCGATCATGCGGCTGCTCGCCGGCCTCGACAAGCCGACCGCCGGCCGTGTCCTGGTTGACGGCAAGGATGTCACCGGCGCCGATGTGCGGCAGCGCTCGGTCGCGATGGTCTATCAGCAGTTCATCAATTATCCCTCGCTGACCGTCTATGAGAACATCGCCTCGCCACTACGCGTTCAGGGCAAGCCGCGCGCGGAAATCGAAAGCCGGGTTCAGGAGGCCGCGCGTCTCCTCAAGCTCGAGCCGTATCTTAATCGCACGCCGCTGCAATTGTCCGGGGGCCAACAACAACGCACCGCGATCGCGCGCGCGCTGGTGAAGGGCGCCGATCTGGTGCTGCTGGACGAGCCGCTTGCCAATCTCGATTACAAGCTGCGCGAGGAATTGCGCACTGAGCTGCCGCGCATTTTTGAAGCGTCCGGCGCCATCTTCGTCTATGCGACGACGGAGCCTTCCGAAGCGCTGTTGCTCGGCGGCCGCACCATCTGCATGTGGGAAGGCGAAATCCTGCAGGCCGGCGAGACGCCGAAGGTTTATCGTCATCCCGACACGCTAAGGGTCGCGCAGGTGTTTTCCGATCCGCCGCTCAACATCGTCGGGATCGAGAAGCACAACGGCTCGGTGCAATATGCCGGGGGCGTGCAGGCGCCCGCGACCGGGCTCTATGCAAGCCTCGGCGACGGCGCCTACCGCGTCGGCTTTCGCGCCCATCAACTGGAAGTGGCCAACGGCATTGCCGGGCGCCACGCCTTTTCCGCCACCGTGACGGTGACTGAAATCACCGGTTCGGAGAGCTTCGTGCATCTCAACCGCGATGCTTCGAACTGGGTCGCGGTGTTACAGGGCGTGCACGAATATCCGCCGGGCCATGTGCTGGACGCCGTGCTCGATCCCGACAATGTTTTCGTTTTCGACGCGGCCGACCGGCTGGTCGCTTCGCCCGGTGCGATGTGAGGGAGATGCCGCGTGGCCCGCATTGACCTCGTCGATCTCGCGCATTCCTACGGCGGCAACGATGCCGATCCCACATCCTTTGCGCTCAAGCCGGTTACGATGACCTGGCGGCAGGGTGGCGCCTATGCGCTGCTCGGGCCATCGGGCTGCGGCAAGACCACGCTGCTCAATTTGATCTCGGGCATCGTCACGCCGTCACGCGGGCAGATCCTGTTCGACGGCGTCGACATCACACCGCTGTCAACCCGGAAGCGCAATATCGCGCAGGTGTTCCAGTTTCCGGTGATCTACGACACCATGACGGTCGGACAAAATCTGGCGTTTCCGCTGCGCAATCGCGGTGTGCCGAAGGCCGAGATCGACGCGCGGGTCGCGCAGATCGCAAATCTCCTGGATCTGACGCCGGATTTGAATCGCAAAGCGACGCGGCTGACGGCGGACGCCAAGCAGAAGATCTCGCTTGGCCGCGGGCTGGTACGCTCCGACGTCGCGGCCGTGCTGTTCGACGAGCCGCTGACCGTGATCGATCCCGAGTTGAAATGGCAGTTGCGCTCAAAACTCAAGGCGCTGCACCGCGATCTCGATCTGACGATGATCTATGTCACCCACGATCAGACCGAAGCGCTGACCTTCGCTGACACCGTCGTGGTGATGCATGACGGCCGTGTGGTGCAAAGCGGCACCCCGGCGGAATTGTTCGACAAGCCCGCACATACGTTTGTGGGTTACTTCATCGGCTCGCCCGGCATGAACATCGTGCCGGCCGAGGTAAGGGGACGCGAGGCCCGGATCGACGGCCATGTCATCGGTTTAAATCGGAGCTACGACAGCCTGCCGTCGGGCGCGAAGATCGAGATTGGCGTGCGGCCGGAATTCGTCGACATCGCGCCACCGGCGCCGGGACTGCTGTCGGCCAATATCGACCGGATCGACGATCTCGGTCGTGTGCGTTTCGCGCGGGTGCGGATCGGCGATGCCAAATTCGCCGCGCGGGTGCCGCCGGGGCTCTCTATCCCTGAAAAATCCGCCGGCCTCAAATTCGATCCGTCGCGTGTTCATGTCTATGCCGACAGTCTCCTGGTCGAGGGGACCGCCTGATGGACAAGACGATCAACCAGAAAGCCTGGTTCCTGGTGCTGCCGGTGTTTCTGGTCGTGGCGTTCTCGGCCATCCTGCCGTTGATGACGGTGGTGAATTATTCGATGCAGGACACTTTCGGCAACAACCAGTTCTTCTGGAACGGTGTTGGCTGGTTCAAGGAATTGCTCGATCCCACCACCGATCTCGGCGAACGTTTCTTTGCCTCGCTGTGGCGCAACCTGTTCTTCTCGGCCGTGATCCTCGCGATCGAAGTGCCCTTGGGGATCGTGGTGGCGCTGTCGATGCCGCGCGACGGTTGGCGCGTTGCCGCCTGCCTCGTGATCCTGGCGCTGCCGCTGCTGATTCCGTGGAATGTGGTCGGCACCATCTGGCAGATTTTCGGGCGGCCCGACATCGGCCTGCTCGGCTATGTGCTGAATAATATCGGCATCAACTATAATTATGTCTCCAACGAGTTTGATGCCTGGGTCACCGTCATCGTGATGGACGTCTGGCACTGGACCAGCCTGGTTGCGCTGTTGTGCTATGCGGGTTTGAAGTCGATCCCCGACGCCTATTATCAGGCGGCGCAAATCGACGGCGCCTCGCGCTGGGCAGTATTCACCGCGATCCAGCTTCCGAAAATGAATCGCGTGCTGCTGATCGCGGTGCTGTTGCGTTTCATGGACAGCTTCATGATCTATACCGAACCGTTCGTGGTCACCGGCGGCGGTCCAGGCAATTCGACGACATTCGTGTCGATCGAGCTGGTCAAGATCGCGCTCGGTCAGTTCGACCTTGGCAAGGCAGCCGCGCTGTCACTGGTCTATAATCTGATCATCATCATCGTGTGCTGGATATTCTACACGGTCATGACCAATGCCGGATCTGAGCGGCCGGCCAGCAAGGGAGTCGCATGATGCATTCGATTCCCGGACGCCGTATCATTCTCTCGCTGTTTCTGATCTTCCTGCTGCTGCCGATCTATTGGCTGGTCAATATGAGTTTCAAGACCAACGAAGAGATCGTCTCGACCATGACGCTGTGGCCGCATCAACCGACCTTCGCGCATTACATGCGCATTTTCACCGACGAGAGCTGGTATTCCGGCTACGTCAACTCGCTGAAATATGTGGTCATCAATACCGTGATCTCGATTTCGGTGGCGTTGCCTGCGGCCTACGCGTTTTCGCGCTATCGCTTCCTCGGCGACAAGCATCTGTTCTTCTGGCTGCTGTCGAACCGGATGGCGCCGGCGGCGGTCTATGCGCTGCCGTTCTTCAATCTCTATTCGGCGATCAATCTGTTCGATACGCCCTGGGCGGTCGCGCTGGCGCATTGCATCTTCAACGTCCCGCTGGCGGTCTGGATTCTCGAAGGCTTTGTCTCCGGCGTTCCGCGCGAGATCGACGAGACCGCGTTTCTGGACGGCTATTCGTTCCCGCGCTTCTTCATCAAGATATTGGTGCCGCTGATCGCCAGCGGCATCGGCGTCGCGGCGTTCTTTTGTTTCATGTTTTCCTGGGTCGAATTGCTGTTGGCGCGTACACTGACCTCGGTCAACGCCAAGCCGATCGCGGCCGTGATGACGCGCACGGTTTCCGCCGCCGGGATGGATTGGGGGCTGCTGGCCGCGGCCGGCGTCCTGACCATCATCCCCGGTGCGCTGGTGATCTGGTTCGTCCGCAACTACATTGCGCGCGGCTTCGCGCTTGGCCGGGTATAGGGAGGGCTCCATGGAAAACGTCGCATGGATGGCCTGGACGCCGCCGACCGCGATTTTCTTCTGTGCCCTTGCCACGACGCTCGCGGTCATGACCTGGCTTGCGGTGCGCTATCCCGAAGCCGAGCGGGTCGGAGTATTGCGGATTCCGACCACGCGCGGCGATCGCCTGTTTATTTCGCTGATCATGGCAGCGTTAATTCATCTGGCATGGATCGGTTTTGTCGGCACCGACACCATTGCGACCATTCCAATTGGGGAAGGCATTGAATTGCCGAGCCTGTGGCTCGCCACCGTGATTTCGCTGGCTTCGGCGGTCGCCATATTTCGCACCGTCTGAGACACGCGAAAAAGAGCAGATCCGGGAGCAACCCGGGCCTGAATATGTTTGTCGCTGCAACGGAGGAAACAACATGCGACACTTGATGATGAGAAAGGGGCCTGCAAACCGGTCCCGCATCTTGATGATGACAAGCGCGGTTGCGATGATGGCAGCGTCGGCTGCGCTCACCGCGCCTGCCTTCGCGGACGAAGCGGCCGCCAAAAAATGGATCGACAGCGAGTTTCAGCCCTCGACCTTGTCCAAAGAAGACCAGATGAAGGAAATGCAGTGGTTCATCAAGGCCGCTGCCCCCTTCAAGGGCATGGAGATCAACGCGGTCTCCGAAACCCTGACCGTGCATGAATATGAATCCAAGACGCTCGCCAAGGCGTTCGAGGAAATCACCGGCATCAAGGTCAAGCACGACATCATCCAGGAAGGCGATGTCGTCGAGAAGATCCAGACCCAGATGCAATCGGGCAAGAACGTGTACGACGGCTGGATCAACGACAGCGACTTTATCGGAACCCACTTCCGTTACGGCCAGGCCGTCGATCTGACGGAGTGGATGGCCGGCGACGGCAAGGACGTCACCAATCCCGGGCTCGACGTCAACGACTTCATCGGCAAGTCCTTTACGACGGCGCCGAACGGTCATCTCTATCAATTGCCCGACCAGCAATTCGCCAACCTCTATTGGTTCCGCTACGACTGGTTCAGCAATCCCGACTACAAGGCCAAGTTCAAGGCCAAGTATGGCTACGACCTCGGTGTTCCCGTGAACTGGTCGGCGTATGAAGACATCGCCGAGTTCTTCACCAACGACATCAAGGAAATCAACGGCGTGCGGGTCTATGGTCACATGGACTACGGCAAGAAGGATCCGTCGCTGGGATGGCGCTTCACCGATGCGTGGCTGTCGATGGCCGGCAATGGCGACAGGGGAATCCCGAACGGATTGCCGGTCGATGAATGGGGCATCCGCATGGAAGGCTGCCGTCCGGTCGGCTCGTCGGTCGAGCGCGGCGGTGACGTCAACGGTCCGGCGTCGGTCTATTCGATCGTCAAATATCTCGACTGGATGAAGAAGTATGCCCCGCCGCAGGCGCAAGGCATGACTTTCTCCGAGTCGGGTCCGGTGCCGTCACAAGGCAATATCGCCCAGCAGATCTTCTGGTACACCGCCTTCACCGCCGACATGGTGAAGCCCGGCCTGCCGGTCATGAATGCGGACGGTACGCCGAAGTGGCGCATGGCGCCGTCGCCGCATGGCTCCTACTGGAAGGACGGCATGAAGCTCGGCTACCAGGATGTGGGTTCGCTGACGCTGCTGAAATCCACGCCCGTCGACCGCCGCAAGGCGGCCTGGCTCTATCAGCAGTTCATCGTCTCCAAGACCGTGAGCCTGAAGAAGAGCCATGTCGGTCTCACCTTCATTCGTGAGTCCGATATCTGGGACAAGTCGTTCACCGAGCGCGCGCCGAAACTCGGCGGCCTGATCGAGTTCTACCGCTCGCCCGCGCGCGTGCAGTGGACCCCGACCGGCAACAACGTGCCGGATTATCCGAAGCTTGCGCAATTGTGGTGGCAGAACATCGGCGATGCGTCGTCCGGTGCGAAGACGCCGCAGGCGGCGATGGACTCGCTCGCCGCCGCACAGGATTCGGTGATGGAGCGTCTGGAGAAATCCGGCGTTCAGGGCGCCTGCGGACCGAAGCTCAACAAGAAAGAGACGGCCGAATACTGGTTCAACAAGTCCGCCAAGGACGGCAATATCGCGCCCCAGCGCAAGCTGGCGAACGAAAAGCCGAAGGGTGAAACCATCGACTACGACACGCTGATCAAGTCGTGGCCGGCAAGCCCGCCGAAGCGCGCTTCGAACTGAGGCCTCTCATCGTCATGGCCGGGCAAAAGCGCAACGTGCGTCTTGACACCTAATGCCCCGGCCATCCGCGCCAGAACAGAAGGCCGGGAGCAATCCCGGCCTTTTTTGTTTCCGTCATTGCGAGCGCAGCGAAGCAATCCATTGTCTCACCAAAAAGAAAAGTATGGATTGCTTCGTCGCTTCGCTCCTCGCAATGACGGTCGGAGCATTGTTGACCATCGCCGCCGCCGGACCACACCATCTGCAGAATCAGGAGCCCCCGCCATGCGCATGATCTTCCGTTGCGATCCGGCCTTGTCCGATCATCTGCCGCGGCCGGTTCCGGCGCGAAGCGCGCTGCCGGATTGGCTACGCGCGATGCCGGCGAAAGCGGCTTCCGACATCCACGGCCGTGACATCCGCACCGTCAAGCAATGCCCGCCCTTTGTGGATGCGATGGCCTATGGCGTGCTGATCGTGCTGCCCTGCGATATCACCATCGACCGAGGATCGTTTTCGTGGGCCTGGGACATTCCGCAACCGGCGACCTCACGACATCCACGCGCACCCCTGAGTTTCCATGTCGCCGCCCAATTCCCGAACGCGCCTTTCGCGCGCGACAACCAGGCCGCCATCAAATTCAACAGTTTCTGGACCATCGAGCTTGAGCCCGGCTGGTCGCTGTTTGCCACGCATCCCGTCAATCGCGACGATCTGCCGTTTCGGCTGATCTCGGGGCTGGTGGATGCGGATCGCTTTCACGATGGCGGGATCAATTTTCCGGCGATCTGGACGCAGCCGGATTTTTCCGGTGTGCTGCCGAAGGGCACGCCGGTCGCGCAATGCTTTGCGGTGCCGCGCGCCGCACCGCAGCTTGAGTTCGAATGTTTCGATGAAAGCAACAGGGCTGCCTATGAAGCGACGGTGGCTGAAGTGCTCGCCAGCCCCGGCGTCTATCGCAAACGGTTTCGCGCGCGGCGGGGGCGCTCAATTACTTAATGCTCGACGTAGCGCATCTTCATCGAGCCACAGCCTGCCGTGCGGCGCCGAGGTCAGCGCCATCGCGATGGTGCCGAAGGTTTGCGGCCGCAGCCGATAGGCTTGCGTGTAGGCGCGCATCGCCCCGTCGAGATCGCTGGAGTCTTGCAAGACGACGCCGAGATTGAGCGCGGCTTCGGCATAATCGGGCTTGAGTTCAATCGCCTTGCGATAGGCATTAATGGCGCCGGCGTGGTCGCGCAAATCCTGGCGGACAAGACCGAGATCGAACCAGACTGACGGCGGGACCTCGCCGGTCACGGCGCGTTCGAGCAGCGACGCGGCGAGCGCGAGGTCGCCGTCTTCAAACGCAAGCCGTCCCAGCCGTGCTGCAGCTTCGGTGTGTTTCGGAATTACGTCCAGAATAGCCCGCCACGCCTCACGTGCCCTTGGCCGAAGATCCGCTTGATGAAGCGCCGCCTGATCGAGCGTTCGCGCCTTTTCGAGAAAGGCTTCACGTTGCGGCGCAATCGCGATCATCCGATCGAGATGCGACAGCGCGCCGGAAAAATCCCCGGCCGCCCGCGCGATCCGTGCCGCCAGCAACTGCGCGGCGGCGTTGTCGGGACGCTTGTTGAGGCTGGTCGTGATGTGAGCGCGAGCCCTTTCAATCTCGCCCTTGGACAACAACACCGCGGCCAGCAGATGATGCAGCATGGGATCGCCGGGGCGGGTGACCAATCCTTGTTCGCACAACTGGCGCGCTGTATCCGGCTGACCGGCATTAAACGCAGCAGTGGCGCGGCGAACGATGTCCTCGGCAGTGTTCTGGTTCATGCCGGGAGATTAGAACAATGGGGGACGTCCGCAAGGAAGGGAGACTTCTCTTACCTCGCCCCGCTTGCGGGGAGAAGCCGGCGCAAAGCGCAGGGTGAGGGGGCTATCCGCGAGTCCAAGCCTGTCGAGAGTCCCCCTCATCCCAACCTTCTCCCCGCACGCGGGGAGAAGGAGCGCATCTTTTACTGCGCCGCATCCAGGGCCGCGCCGAGCGCCGGATAATCCGTATAGCCTTTGGCGCCGCCACCGTAGAAGGTGTTCTTGTCGTACTCGTTGAGCGGCGCGCCACGCTTCAGGCGTTCGACCAGGTCGGGATTCGAAATGAACGGTTTCCCGAACGCGATCAGATCGGCCTGGTCGGCTGCGAGCACCTTGGTGGCGAGATCGAAATCATAGCCATTGTTGGCGATATAGGCGCCTTTGAAGCGCTTTCGCAGAGAGCCGTAATCGAACGGCGCGATATCGCGTGGGCCGCCGGTCGCGCCTTCGATGACGTGGATGTAGGTCAGCTTCAGCGCGTTGAGATGATCGACGATGTAATCGAACAGCGGCTGCGGGTTGCTGTCGGAGATGTCGTTGGCCGGCGTGACCGGTGAAATCCGGATGCCGGTGCGATCCGCGCCGGCTTCGGCGGCGACCACCTTGGAGACTTCAAGCATCAGTTTGGCGCGGTTCTCGATCGAGCCGCCATAGGCGTCAGTGCGCTTGTTGGCGCCGTCCTTGGCGAATTGATCCAGCAGATAGCCGTTGGCGCCATGGACCTCGACGCCGTCGAAACCGGCCGCGAGGGCGTTGGCCGTGGCAAGCCTGAAGCTTTCGATGATGCCGGGGATTTCTTCCAGCGCCAGCGCGCGCGGTTCCGAAACATCGGCAAAGGTGCCGCCGACGAAGGTCTTGCCCTTGGCGCGGATCGCGGAGGGCGCGACCGGCGCGCCGTTATTGACCTGCAGCGAGGTGTGCGAAATGCGGCCGACATGCCAGAGCTGAATGAAGATGCGTCCGCCGAGCTCATGCACGCGGTCCGTCACCTTGCGCCAGCCGGCCACTTGCTCTTTTGAATAGATGCCGGGCGTATCCTGATAACCTTGGCCTTGCTGCGAAATCTGGCTCGCTTCGGTAATCAACAGTCCCGCGGAAGCGCGCTGCCCGTAATATTCCGCTGCCAGCGGACCGGGGACAAAACCTTCCACCGCGCGGTTGCGGGTCAGGGGGGCCATCACAAAACGATTGGGCAGCGTGATCGGGCCAAGTTTGTACGGCTCGAAGAGTTTGGTCGGTGTGCTCATTTTTTGCTGTTCCGGTAGGTGGCGGGAAATTGCTGGAAATTGGTAGACCTTGCTGAAATGTGCACTGCAACCGCGCGCGGCAAGGTGGGCCGGCACGAGGGAATGATTCATCTCCATTGGGAGTGTGGCAGCAATGGTCTTCTATAGAAGGGAAGTTACGCAGTTGAACGATTTCCCGAGCCTCGAGATGACCACGCTCTTTCCGCGGGTCATTCCGGGATGGTCCGGAGGACCAGACCCGGAATCTCGGGATTCCCCGATGTGCAATTGCGCATCTGAGGTTCAGTCCTGCGGACTGCCCCGGAATGACGATACTAACTCAGCTCACCCCAAGAAAATCCCGCTTGCCGACTTCCACGCCGTTATGCCGCAGAATGCCGTGGGCGGTCGTGGCGTGGAAATAGAAATTCGGGAACGCCACATGGCTCAGGAACTGCTGTCCCTTGAGGGTCATGGTTTTGTCCGGACCGGCGGGGAAGGTGACCTCGCGGGCATCGGCGCCTTCGAACTGCTCGGGCTTGAACGTCTTCAGGTAGTCGGCGGTCTTGGCCAGCCGCTGCCGCAATTCCTCGAATGTCTTTTCGGTATCGGGCGTGGAGGGCACGTCGATATGGGTGAGGCGGGCGCAGGCTTTGCCGGCGAAGTCGCAGGCGAGCTGGATCTGGCGCGACAGCGGCAGCATGTCCGGATAGAGCCGTGAGCTCAACAGCACTTCAGGCTGGATATTCTTCGCCTTGCAGTGTGCTTCGGCTTTGGTCAGGAGGCCGGAAAGGCTGCCAAGAATCTGCTGGAATGCCGGAACGGTGGCTTCATAGAAGGACATGTGATGCTCTTTTCATTGTTACTGTCATTCTAGGGCATTGCGTCAGCGATGGGCCCGGAATCTCGAGATTCCGGGTTCGTTCGCAGTGCCCGCGCCCCGGAATGACGGGGAAGCGTTAGTTAGTGTTGCTCGAGATGGGACCGCCGCAGAGGAAATACAACTCTTAAGCCTGCCGGAAATAGTAGATTATTCCGGTCTGTGTCCCGCAAGCGAGGCGAGGGAGCAAATTACCGCTCCGCAGCCGGCCCCTGTGCAGCGGCGGGCGCCCGCGGCCCGCGCATCTTTGCCAGCAGTTCGGCCGTGGGCCAGGAATCGGCGGGCAGGCCGTATTTGATCTGCATTGCCTTTACGGCGGTGCGGCTTTGCTGGCCCATCACGCCGTCGACCTTGCCGACATTGAAGCCCGCGCGCACCAATAATTGTTGGAGTTCGCGCAATTCGTTGAACGGCAGTTGCACCACCGGCACCGCCGGACGGCGCAGCGGTGCGGCGCCGGCGATGCGGGTCGCGAGATAGCCCGCGGTGGTCGAATAGATCAGCGAATTATTCCACTCGGTATAGGCGGCGAAATTGGCATAGGCCAGAAACGCCGGGCCGGTGCGGCCCATCGGCAGCAGCACCGAGGCCGGCAATTCGTCCGATGGCAATGGCTTGCCGTCCGGATAGGTGACGCCGAACTCCGCCCATTTCGAGCGCGGCAACTGGATGGTGAGGTCGGCCTGGTCCCAAGGAAAACCAGATGCCAGGTTTGCCGGCACGCGGACTTCCTGCAGCCAGGGTTCGCCGCGGCGCCATTTCAATCCGGTGGCGATGTAGTTCGCGGTCGAGCCGATTACATCCTCGGGGCTGCGCAGGAGATTGCGATGTCCGTCGCCATTATAATCGACGGCATAGGTGAAATAATGCGTCGGCAGGAATTGCGTCTGGCCGAGCTCGCCGGCCCAGGAGCCGATCATCTCGTCGGGCGATAGATCGCCGCGATCGATGATCTTCAATGCAGCGATGGTCTCGTTGGTGAAGCGCTCGGAGCGCCGGCAATCATAGGCCAGCGACACCAGCGAACGCAGTGTCGGCAGATTGCCCATATTGGCGCCGAAATCGCTTTCCAGTCCCCAGAATGCGGCGATCACAGCCGGCGGCACGCCATATTCCTTCTCGGCACGCGCAAAGGCCGCGGCGTAGGTCTTGATCTGCGCCTGGCCCTGTTGCATCCGGAACGGCGCAGCCATACGGCCGGCGAATTCAGTGAAAACCTGTCCGAACACGCGCTGACCGCGATCACGATTGACGATGCCCTGATCGTAAACCAGATACGGCGACGCTTCCGCGATGGCGCGTTGCGATACGCCGGCGGCGACGGCCTGTTGTTTGAGGTCGGCGAGGAAGCGGTCGAATGACATGCCGTTGTGGCAAGAGGCGGCGCGGGGTGTTGGTGCGACGGGAGCCGGAGCTGGTCTGGCTTGGGGAGCGGGTCTACCTGTGGGGGCTGCGAGTTGAGCTGATGCGGAGTGTGGCGCACAAAGGAATGTCAATAAAGCGGCGCTGATAAATGCCGTTGAAATGCTTCGCATGCGGTCACCAATCGGGGATCAATTCGGAGGGCGAGATAATAGTAGGGCGGATTAGCGAAGCGTAATCCGCCGTTCGTCAAAGAGGAAGAGGTGGGGCCAACCCACCCTACAAAAGAAGCGTCACAACGACGCCGGCTCGGCCTCCGTCTCGATCGAGGGCAGCGGCTTGTCATGGATTCTGGCCTCAAAGCCTCGCAAGCGCTGATAGATCGAAATCAAGTCGACGATGGTGCTCCAGGAATTGACCAGATATTGAAAGGAACTTCTGACCTCGGAAAATGCAGCCAATATCTGTTGCATGATGCCTAGCGTGATCTTTCCCGCGACGATGGTCGGTACAAGAAGAATGTAGGGGAAGATGACGTCGGTCTGCAGATAGACGTATCTGCCGACATTGAAGTACATAAAATTCAGATAAAGCCGAAAATAATTCCGGCGGATGTTGACGAATAGCATCGACAGAGTCGGCGGCTCAGCATGGGCTGGATCGTCCTCTCCGAGCACCAACTCCTTGCGGTAGGCGGCTTCGACTCGCTGATTGAAAAACTCGATTCCAGGCAATCGGATTCCAATTAGGGCAAGCGCGCCGGTGCCGAACACGGACCAGATCACCGCGGCGAACACCAAGGGGTAGGGGATCGATCCAACAAACGGCAGTTCCGTAACGTAGCTGGAGAGCCTGATGAGAACCGGCAGGAATGCAATCAGCGTCAGCACAGCGCTGATGAGATTGACGCCGAGCCCCTCCATGATGGTCGCAAACCGCATCGTGTCTTCCTGCACGCGCTGCGATGCGCCTTCGATGGTGCGAAGCCGCGGCCAGTTGGCCACATAGTAGTCGTTCATCGCGGTGCGCCAGCGGAAGATATAGTGACTGACGAAGAACCGCGTCAGCACGATGACCAGAATCGCGACGGTCGCGATTCCCGCGAACGTCGAAATTCCGGCATAGAACTCCGCTTGTGTGGCCGATCCCGGTTTCGTAAGGGCCGATTGGATCAGGTTATAGAACGGCCCGCGCCAGTCGTTGAGGGCGACGCTGACCTGGACCTGAAAGTAAGAAGTGAAAAGGATCAACGCCGAGCCGATGATCGACCAGGGCGCCCAGGGATGCGGCGCAAACCACATCCAGGCGCCCGCGAACAGCGCGACGCAGATCGCAAAATAGAGATCGAACCACAGCTCCGGCACCGACCAGAACCGCGCTACGCTTATTGCGGGCGACGACGCATCCACCAGATTGCTGGCAAAGCCATACCAGAACGCCATCGACAACGCCGCCCAGATCACAGCGGACCAGAAGAATAGTTTTGGGCGGGGAAAAAATGAAACGAACATCAGGGGATCCAGTCTCGGAGGACAGAATAATTCGCGGATTTGTTTATGAGACCCTATGAAGTAGACGAAGGGCAAGTGCACGGCAACTATGGAAGAGGGATGGCCAGACAATCTGAGCGGGTCAGCTCCAGGTAAACATCGGCTATCGTGTTCATGAGATCTCGAATTGACTGCTCCGCCTCATCTCTGAATAGCTCCAAATCATGTCGAGGGGGGTTGAGGTTGGCGCGTCAATTTCAGAATAGCTCAACGATTCGTTTGGGCTTTCCGACCCTGTGGAGCAGGTTTATAACTCCATGAGAGCAGCTTGCTCTTATTCCACCATTCTTCTGAGTGTACCTCGTCGTCGAGAATGAGAGAAACGACAAGCCTAACTATAATAAGATCGTTATAAGCATGCTTAAGATCGCTCACGGTCATTGAGATGTTTGTTATACGTTCAGGGATATGTACGAAGGGAAGGTTTGTAATCAACCAAGTCCCATCTTGTTGCAGTTCGGAGCCACGGTGCAGAAGATCGTTTCGTAATTTGTTTAGAACTTGAATCTGGTCCAAGATGTTTTTGTAGGCTTCCTTTCGGCATTTTGACCATCGCTCAGCATCGGCGATCCTGTAAATCAAGGCAACAGCAGCTTCCGTCCTAACGCCCGAAAGAACAGATTGTGAGATTGGCGTCTCAAGCTTAGCCAGTCGCCAAAGGACGGCTTGAACGTCCCTTTCTAAAAAGGCATAGCAATTAACGAATTGTCCCAAGAGGATATAGTACTGATCTACTTTTTTATTCGGTTTACCGAAAAGTCTCATAACTGCGTCTCTCGCCGCAGCATCTTTTCCGTAGACTTTCATCAGTTTTCGAAAATTTAGCCCGATCATATTACGTCCGACCTGCAGGCGTTTGTTTCAAGTGATGGTAATGATGAGGTGGCGAGCAAAATTTTGAAGGGTATCTCTCAAAATAGACCGCGCGCCGTGCAGCCCCGCGCGCTCGGACGACGTAGCCGTAATTGCGAGAAGCGAAGCGGCGAAGCAATCTACCTTGCTTATTTGTTGCCCCACGGATTGCGTCGCTTGCGCTCGCAATGAATCCTCCTCACAATTCCCGCGCATTGGAAAACGCAAACGACGACACCCGCCGCGTGTTCTCATCCAGGATCAACGTCCTCGTGATCGGCGGCTCGGCGCGCTGGCTGCAGTTTTCGCGCTCGCAAAGCCGGCAGTTGACGCCGATCGGCGTGCCCTCGGTTTTTTCCAGATCCATGCCCGTCGCATAGACCAGTTTTGAAGAATGGCGAATTTCGCAGCCCAATCCGATTGCAAAGCGCGGCTGCGGTTGCGGGTGCGGCGCCACCGGGCGGCGCAGCATCTGCGCGATCGAGAAATACCGGGTGCCGTCGGGCAATTCGATCACCTGCTTGAGCAGACGGTCCGGCGTGTCGAAGGTCGAGTGCACGTTCCACAAAGGGCAAGTACCGCCGAATTTCGAGAACGGGAACGTGCCAGAGGAAAATCGCTTGGAGACGTTGCCGGCATTGTCGACGCGCAGCAGGAAGAACGGCACGCCGCGCGCATTCGGCCGCTGCAGCGTGGTCAGGCGGTGGCATACCTGCTCGAAGCCGGCATTGAATCGCTGCGCCAGCACATGGACGTCGTAGCTCAGCGCTTCGGCCGCGCCATGGAACGCCTGATACGGCATCATCACGGCGGCCGCGAAATAATTCGCCAATGTAATCCGGTAGAGCCGGCGCGGGGTGTCGTCGAGCGAACCGGCGCGGCCGATGATGGTCTCGAAGCTGCCGCTGCATTCGGATAGCCCGATTTGAAACGCGATCTGGAACGCGCGGCCGGGACCATCCACCAGTTCCGAAATCAGAAGCTGGCGGCGATGGCGGTCGAACCGCCGCAGGGTTTCGCGCATCACATCCGTAGGCATGATGCGGGTGACGATGGAATGCTTTTCGCGAAGCCGCGTCGAAAGCGCGGCGAACAATCCTTCCGCCGGCACGTTCAATTCGTCGCGCAGGTTTTCGGCGGCCTGTTCGAGTTCGGGGAAATAATTGCGGTTGGCCTCGATCAGGTCGCGGACGCGCTCGATCGGATTGGTCTCGAAGCGCGTGCCCTCGTCGCGGTCGGCCATTTGGGCTGCCACCATGGTCTCGCCGCGGCGGGCTTCGGTATAGGCTGCATAGAGCCGCTGCAGCGAATGGGTGACGCCCGGGCACAATTCGGCGAGATCGCGCAGTTCCTGCTTGGGCAGGTCGATCTGCCGGAACAGCGGATCGGAAAAGATCTCGTTCAACTCGGCAAAGAATCGGTCTTCGTCTGCGGTGGCCAGATCGCGCAAATCGAGATCATAGGTTTCCGCCAGTCGCAGCAGGATCTGCGCCGTCACCGGGCGCTGGTTGCGCTCGATCAGGTTGATGTAGGAGGGCGAGATGCCGAGCCCCTCGGCGATCTGGGTCTGCGACAGCCCCAATTGCTGGCGGATGCGCCGGAAGCGCGGGCCGACAAACAGCTTTTTTCCGGAATCGCCGGCCATGGTCGTCTCCCCACCTCTTCCGTCATTCCGGGATGGTCCGAAGGACCAGACCCGGAATCTCGAGATTCCGGGCTCGATGCTTCGCATCGCCCCGGAATGACAGCGTATTATCGATATGTGACAAAATTTACAAAGTTACATCTATTACAAGTCGTGATGTTACATCACATCACCATTCGCTGACAAGCTATCTATACGAGATAAGCAGTTTCGCGTTTAGCTCTTGCCACGCATTTCGCAAGGCACTGTCACGAATGTCGAGAATTGTGGTGAAGACACTGCGGACTCGTCGTCACCGAAAGGAACACGCGCATGAACTACCAGCCACGTGGGATCAACGACCAGGCGATCCGGGGACCGGCGTCCTATCTGAGCGAGATTGGAACTGCCGAGGCGCTCCTCAAGACCAAGCCGACCTGGAACGGCGTCGGCGCCGAAGCCGTGGCGCGCATGCGTCTGCAGAACCGCTTCAAGACCGGTCTGGACATCGCCCGGTATACCGCCGCGCTGATGCGCGCCGACATGGCTGACTATGACGCCGACCCTACCAAGTACACCCAGTCGCTCGGCTGCTGGCATGGCTTCATCGCCCAGCAGAAGCTGATTTCGGTCAAGAAGCATTTCGGCAAGACCGATCGCCGCTATCTGTATCTCTCCGGCTGGATGATCGCCGCCCTTCGCTCCGAGTTCGGACCGCTTCCCGATCAGTCGATGCACGAGAAGACCTCGGTGCCGGCGCTGATCGAAGAGCTCTACACTTTCCTGCGTCAGGCGGACTCCCGCGAGCTCAACGATATCTTCCGCGCCCTCGACGCCGCTCGCAAGGCCGGCGACCAGACGAAGGAAAAGGCATTGATCGAAAAGATCGACAATTTCCAGACCCATGTCGTGCCCGTCATCGCCGACATCGATGCTGGTTTCGGCAATGCTGAAGCGACCTACCTGCTCGCCAAGAAGATGATCGAAGCAGGCGCGTGCGCTCTGCAGATCGAAAATCAGGTCTCCGACGAAAAGCAGTGCGGCCATCAGGACGGCAAGGTGACTGTGCCGCACGAGGTGTTTCTGGCGAAGATCCGCGCCTGCCGCCATGCCTTCCTCGAACTTGGTGTTGAAGACGGCATCATCGTGACCCGCACCGACTCGCTGGGGGCCGGTCTCACGCAGCAAATCGCTGTCAGCCACAAGCCCGGCGACCTCGGCGACCAGTACAACAGCTTCCTGGATTGCGAGGAAGTGACAGCCGCCAACGCCAGAAATGGCGATGTCATCATCAGCCGGAACGGCAAGATGATGCGTCCGAAGCGGCTTGCCAGCAATCTCTATCAGTTTCGCGCCGGCACCGGCGAAGATCGTTGCGTGCTCGACAGCATCACCTCGCTGCAGAACGGCGCCGACCTGTTGTGGATCGAAACCGAGAAGCCGCATATCGAGCAGATCGCCAAGATGGTTGACCGCATTCGCGAGGTCATTCCGAACGCGAAGCTGGCCTACAACAATTCGCCTTCGTTCAACTGGACGCTCAACTTCCGTTGGCAGGTCTACGACGCGATGAAGGAAGCCGGCAAGGATGTCAGCCAATACAATCGGGCTGAACTGATGAAGCAGGAATACGACGATACGCCGCTGGCCATCGAAGCCGACGAGCGCATCCGCACCTTTCAGGCCGATTCGGCCAAGCGGGCCGGCATCTTCCACCATCTGATCACGTTGCCGACCTATCACACGGCCGCCCTGTCGACGGATAATCTCGCGAAGGAGTATTTCGGCGAGCAGGGCATGCTGGGCTATGTGAAGAATGTTCAGCGCCAGGAGATTCGTCAGGGCATCGCCTGTGCAAAGCATCAGAACATGGCGGGCTCCGATATCGGCGACGAACACAAGGAATATTTCGCCGGTGAGGCCGCTCTGAAGGCGGGCGGCGCCCACAACACAATGAACCAGTTCGGCTAACAGGCGGCTGAGTAACAGCCAGTCAACAGCAGGAGACGACCATGACCAAAGGAAGCAATTACTGGGTGATCGGCGGCGAGTTCGGTTCGATGAACTTCCACACCCTCGTGCACGGTTCGGCCCAGGTGCAGGGCCCGTTCCCGACCCGCAAGGAGGCCGAGGATGCCTGGCGCACGGTCTCGGAGGAGAACCGGCACAAGGCCGGCGTGCGCTTCTCGATCGTGGAAGAGCCCAGCCGCGTTTCGGCCTGAGATCCTTCAAAACCTGAGAACGTCCGAGAGCAAAAACCTTCCAAGAGCCAAGAAGACGTCCAAGGACGAGAGCGGCCTCACCCGGCGAAACCGGGTGGGGCCGCTTGAGTCTTGAAACTGCATAGCGTTTTCAAGCGAAGTGGGAACCGGTTCGCGCCCGGAAAACGCTTCAAAACAAAAGTTTGGGGCGTAAGCCATTGGGAATAAACGGCCTTTGCGGAAAACATGGTTACTGATAGGTTAACGGTGTTAGGATCCATCAGGACAAGGGCCGTCAGCGGATGTCGGACGCACAGAATATCGGGAATGAAGCCATCGGTGATCCGCGCCCGATGCGGCTGCGCGATGCGCTCCGGCGGGCGCGAATCGAGGCCGCCGATCGCACCGGTGTTGTCGTCGATCTGCGCGATGCCGAAGTGGCTCGGCTCGAAATTCTCAACGACGCGCTCGATCCGCTGTTTGCGCAAATTCCAAATCAGGTCGATCTGTTCGATCGGGGCATCAGCCAGGGCGAGACGCCGCGGCTGTGGATCGATGTGGTGGCCCATGTCGTGATGGGACGCGACAAGCGGATCTATCGTTTCGTGCAGGATACCCGCTTCGGCCGTATCGTGATCGCCGAGTCCCACGATACCGCGCCGCTCGTCGATGCCGTCACCGATTACGTCGCGCGCCGCATGATCGAGCGCGAACATGCGCTGGTCGCGACCCCGGCGCAGGTGCCCGTCATGGCCGAGAAGCCGCGCCGCAGCGGGTTCTGGACTTTTGCGCTTGGTTTCATCGTCGGCGCGATCGCGCTGTTCGGCGTGGCGTTGTTCTCGACCTTGCGGAATTTTTGAGTTTTGTCATTCCGGGGCGATGCGAAGCATCGAACCCGGAATCTCGAGATTCCCCGATGTGCAATTGCACATCTGAGGTCTGGTCCTTCGGACCATCCCGGAATGACGGGGCTCTTATATCAGCCGCGTCTGCCGTATTTCCCGCACCCGCATCGCATCGTTGATGCCGCGTACGGTCTGCTCGCATCGCCATGCCCCGCCGTCGCGCTCGATCGCGAACAGATTATAGGCCGCGGCGGGGGTGTGACCATGCGCGATCGAGGAGGCCGAGGGCACGCCGATCGCCGGGATCGAGCGGTTCGGGCCGTCGAACCACATCGTGGAATGAATGTGGTCATGCCCGTGCAGGATCAGCTCGACGCCATATTGTTTCAACAGCGCGAGCAACTGCGGCGAATCCGTCAACCGCTTGGCGCGCGACTTCGATCGCAGCGGGTGGTGGATCAAAAGCACGCGAAATACCTGCTCGGCGGACAATTGCGCCAACAGGCGACCCAGCGCATCCAGTTGGCTCCGCCCGAGCCAGCCCGTCGCCATCAGCGGCGGCGTCGGCACCGATGACGACACCCCGATCAGCGCCAGCGGGCCGCGCCGGCGCAGGAAGGGAAATGTCTCACTCTGAAGCGCATTGTCCTGGGGTGATCCATCGCTGCGCAGATAATCGCCAAATGTCTCGGCGAAGCGATGTTTCGTCGCGCGCACATAGGCGTCGTGATTGCCGGGAATGACCGTAACGCGATCCGGTGGGCCGACGCTTTCCAGCCATGTCCGCGCGGACGGGAATTCGGCCTCGAGTGCGAGATTGACGAGGTCGCCGGTGACCGCGATGTGATCCGATACCTGCGTGTGTAAGTCCGACACCAGCGTATCGAGCACGTCCCGCCGATGGAATTTGTGCCGGTTACGCGTCCAGTTGAGATAGCCGAGCGCGCGCTTGCCGGCGAGGTCGGCCAGCCGCGGTTCGGGCAAGGGCGGAAGATGTGGATCGGACAAATGGGCCAGGGTAAATGCCGCCATCACATGCTTCCGGGATTCCGCCAAAGACACTGCCAGGATACGACTAAAACACTGCAGTGTATTGGCAAGCGGGCCGAAGCGATGCAAGGATCAAACATGGAATCGAACAAGGCATCGAATGCGATGTCCGTCAATCCGGAGTTTCATTGTCGGTGAACCTGCAGAGCCTGCGACTACGTCTTGAGCCGGCCCTGCGGCAGGTTTTCCATTTTTATTGGCGGTTCGCCCGCGGCATGACACTGGGGGTTCGCGCGGTGGTGCTGGACAGTCAAAATCGCGTTTTTCTGGTCGAGCACAGCTATATCTCCGGTTGGCATCTGCCCGGTGGCGGCGTCGAAACCGGCGAAACCTTCCACGACGCCTTGCAACGCGAACTCATGGAAGAGGGCCGCATCGTGTTGACGGGCGAACCGGCTTTGCACGGCCTGTTCCTCAACAGCCATATCTCCCGCCGCGATCATGTCGCGGTTTATGTAGTCAGGCATTTCAGTCAGGATCGCCTGCCGGAGCCGAACCGCGAGATCATTGCCTGCGGGTTTTTCGAGGCCGGCGCGTTGCCGGCGGAGACGACCAGGGGGACGCGGTTGCGGATTGCCGAAGTGCTGGAAGGTAAGCCGCTGATTCCGACCTGGCGTTAGACGGCCAGGTCATGCATCAGGCTTGTTATCCTCAGACCTGTTATTTTCCTTCGCCTTGAGTTCCAGCGCGAGAAGGCTGTGTTCCTGAATCAGCGCCCCGTTCTGGCGCTCAAGCTTATGAAGCCGCGCGGTCATATTGTGCATGAAAATGAACACGACCAGGAACAAGACTCCGAACATCAGGACGAACGGGAAGCCGACGCCGCTGATCTGAGTGAGCCAATATGTCAGCCTCGGAAACAGCGCGAATCCGGCCGGTATGATGGCCACCATCGAGAGCATCAAAAAATCGTACAGATCAAATTTCCCCTGCAGCGTCTTGCGCAACAGGATCAGCATGTAGACGACAGCGAAGGCCGAAATGATCAGGACCGTCGTGGTGTTTGGCAGGGCGATTGGCACGGCTGTTTCCTTGAGATCTGGACCTCAGTGCTTGTTCGAAAGGCGAGCGAGCAGGATGTAGCCCAGGACACGGATCATGTAGGCGATCGGCTTGAATCCTTCGATCGAGCTTTCCCCCGTTTGCCTTGCCCGCATCTCGACCGGGGTTTCGCTGATCGTGAGGCCGGCGCGCTTGGCCCATGCCAGTGAAATCGGCTCCGGGAAATCCAGCGGATATCTCCGCGCGAAGAAGTTGATGGCGCGCCGGTCCAGCAGGCGCATGCCGCTTGTCGGGTCGGTAATGCGGTTGCCTGCAAAAAAAATGTTGAGCGCCGAGGCGATGAGCTTGCTGCCGAGGCGGCGGGAAGCCGTCGATCGAAATCCGGCGTTGTCGAGGAAACGGCTTCCAATGACGATGTTGTGCGGTTGCTGCCGGTAGCAATCGAGCAGCGCGCTGATTTCTCGCGGATCATGTTGTCCGTCGCCATCGATCTGTATGCAGATATCAAAGCCGTTACGCTCTGCATATTTCAGTCCGGTCTGAACTGCGCCGCCGATACCGAGATTTTCGATCAGCCGCACGACCTGCGCATGTGCGCTTGCAACGGCGCCGGTCGAATCCGAAGAGCCATCATCGATGACCAGCGGATGGTATTCCGCGCCCACCGCGGCGATTTCGCCGAGCAGGTCGCCGATCGACGTCTCTTCATTGTAGCAGGGAATAACCAGCAGGATTCGCGGCTTTTCAACCACGGGGGCGGTCGGGGCGTACATCGGCGGTTCGGCTGAGGCCGCGGCGATATTCGTCACGTTACGCGCCCGACATCGGAATTCTCCAGAAACAATACGCGCCGACGCGGCAGGACATGGTCATGCGATCTATTCGGGAGATGTAATAACCCGCCGTCCGAGCACTGCTATACTTATCCCCGCACCTGCTGTACAGGCAGCAAACTCTGGCCATCCATCTCACGCCAGGGCGGCAAGATCGGGGCCTTAGGTTGGATTGGGCCGTCGCCGGGATTGGCGGCGAGGTGGATTGTGAACGGCGGCCCGGCCTCGTCGGGAAGGATCACGGTTCCTCTGGAATGAAGCGATGAAGCCTCTCAAGATATTTTTCGGCATCGTCTTTCTGCTGATCCTGGCAAGCAATATCCGGTCAATTTCGCATTGGAACGAGAGTCGCGGCGTCTATGATGACATCTGCTACCTTCGGCAGGCGCATCTGTTCCAGCGTTTTGGATGGCATGGGCTCGACACCAATCTCGCCCTGGACGACGATCACTATCTTGAAGGCAAGGCTCGCGAGATCAACTATCCCTCCTGGACCGATGACACCAAGGCGCTGTGCCACATCAAGCCGCCAAATGTTGACAAGCGGGTTCTTGTGCCTCCTCCGGGGACCGGGTTTGTGCTGTCGCTGTTTCCCGAGGGGCGGCAGGTCATTCCGCTTTATATGCTGGCAAATGTGATCGTGGCCGGCTTTGCATGGGCGGGGCTTTGGCAGGCGCAGCGGTTCAACATGCAGGGATTGGCGGGCGTATTTGGTGCGCTTGCCATCTATTTTATGATCAACCCGACCAAGGCGAGCTATTCGATGGCGCCCACCATGGTCTGTTGCGCGCTCGCGGGGTTTTTGACCGCAAGGCTGTTTGCCGATGAAGGCCGATCGCGCCTGGCTTTGACGGCGCTGGTTGGTCTTCTGCTCGGGCTGTCGGCCAATTTCAGATTGCCGAATATTCTTCTATCGACCGGTTATTTTCTGTTTTTCGGACTCTCGTTCCTGACCTGGCGAACCCGGGACAAATTTCTGCGGGGCCTGTCATTCGGCCTGGCCTTCCTGGCGGGCGTGCTGCCTGTTCTGGTTGCCAACGCGATCAACGCGGGAAGCCCGTTTGCCACGACTTATGGCGGCCCGGATGCCGTGCCGCCCAGGCTCGATGCGACGGTGCTTCTGGCCTATCTCATGGACGCACAGTTTCCCTTGATTGTGGTGGCGTGCGGCTGGACCGCGATGCTGTGGCGGCGCGCCCGTCAATCGGGCGCAAGGCAGCTTGCTTTCGTCGTTGCGGGCAATCTTGCCGTGAATCTGGTTTTTTTCGCCACACACCCGGTGTTCACGCCGTATTATACGATGCCCATGATCATGCTCTCGCTCTGGACTTTATTGTTCGCAACACTCGAGATGCGCGATGAAAAATCTCTGGACCAGTTCAGAGGGACTGCCGTGGCTTGAGGGGTGCGGAGCAGGAATATGCAGCGCCGGGACGATGGACCGCGCCTCCGCCAGATGCTAGAGCCTTGTCGGTTCTGATTGAATCAGAACCGGGCTCTAATCTTCTGTTTTGACGCGTTTTCTTCACGCGAACCGGTACCCACTTCGCTCGAAAACGCTCTATTCCGCGCGGTATCATGAGCGACCTCTCTCTTTCCATATCGGCGGAAACCGCCAACGACGCCCAGGCGATCGAACGTCTGCACGAACGCACGTTCGGGCCCGGCCGCTTCGTGCTGAGCGCCTATCGGCTGCGCGAGCATGTCGACCATCTGCCCGATCTGTCGTTTACCGCGCGGATCGGCACGCTGCTGGTGGGCTCGGTGCGCCAATTGCCGGTTTGTATCGGCGATACCAAGGCTTTGCTGCTGGGGCCGCTGACGGTCGAGCCGCCGTTTCGCAGCCGTGGCATCGGCCGCGTGCTGCTGGATCGCGCGCTGCAGGAGGCCAAAGCCAAAGGGCATCGTCTGGTGGTGCTGGTCGGCGACGAGGCCTATTACAGCCGGGTCGGCTTCAGGCCGATACCGAAGGGCCGCGCGACCATGCCGGGTCCGGTGGACTATAGCCGTCTCCTGGTCGCCGAACTGGCCGACGGCGCATTCACCGATGTTTCAGGCGCGATCCGCCCGGACTGGAGCCTGGCGCGAAGTCAGGCCTGACATTTCGTCTTAGAGCCTTATCGGTTCTGATTGAATCAGAACCGGGCTCTAATCTTTTGGTTTGACGCGTTTTCTTCACGCGAACCGGTATCCACTTCGCTCGAAAACGCTCTAGAAGCACGTCACGCGCTCGGCGGCGATGTAGCCCAATAGCAATCCCACGCCGAACAGCAGCACCAGGCCGGCAGCGCCGAATTCGATCCCTCGCATCACCAGCGCACCGCCGCCATCGCGGCCCGCGGTCATCCGCTGCGCCAGCCCCTTGGCGGAGACGGCGATAATGGCAATCGTGGCCACGGTGATCGCGGTGCCGAGGCCCATCACAAAGGTGGCGGCGATACCGGCCCAGAACAATCCTTGCGCCAGCGCGAAAACCAGAACCAGAATGGCGCCCGAGCAGGGCCGGATGCCGACGGTGAACACCGCGCTCAGGCCGCGTTGCCAGCCGCCGGGCCCGGCCAGTTGCGCAGGCTCTGGACCGTGCGAATGCCCGCAATGCTCGTCGTGAACGTGCTCGTGATCGTGAGTATGATCATGGTGATGATGTTCTGAAACGCCGTGATCATGCGCGTGACGGCCATGCGCATGATGGTCGTGCACATGATGATTGTGACCATGTTCAAGCGCGGCGGCGTGCGCCAGCACCAGCGCAGGCCGTGACCCGGATCGGCCATAGGCTGTTTGCAAGGCTCTGACAAAACCGCGGCCCTTGGTCCAGACCAGCCGCAGCCCGAAGGCCGCGATCAGTGCGTAGCTGGCGATCTCGATCACGCGCTCGGCGCCGCACATCGTGTTCGCGGTCACATTGAGCAGCCATGCGCCGATGCCGACGATCAGCACCGCCACCAGTGATTGCATCAGCGCCGAGACGAACGACAGCGCGATGCCGCGCCGCGCGGTCTCTTCATTGGCCACAAGGTAGGACGAGATCACGGTCTTGCCGTGGCCGGGGCCTGCCGCATGGAATATCCCGTAAGCGAACGAAATCGCCAGCAAGGTCCAGACCGCGCTGCCGTCGGCCTTGGCGGCGCGAATGGTCGATGACATCTCGCGGTAGAATTCTGATTGTTTCGTCAGCAGCCAGCCGACAATGCCACCGACCTGTGCATCGGGAGCCGCGCGCGCACCGCCAAACGGATTTTGCGCCAGCGCGCCGTGCAGCGCGCCATCGGCGGCAAGGCCCAAAGCCGCGATCCCAAAGACTGCGATTCCAAAGGCTGCGATTCCCAGACAAATCCACGCCAAACTCCATGTAGTCTTGCGGCTCGTTGTCATGCGCGTGTTCCTCAAGGACAATTCACGGAGATCTTGTTGGCGAACATCGCACCATAATTGGCGTTCTCGCCGTTAAGAAAAGTGTCTTCGTTGAGCTTCAGGGCGGCGGCCGAACCGTCGCTCGGTCGCTGGACAGCGAGAGTGCAGGTGGCAGGCGCGTCGACCAGCCGGATCGGCTCTTTTTTCTGCAGCGAGAAATCGACGAAATAGGTCGGGTCGTAGATTTCAAGCGCGAGCTGCCTGATCCTGATCGGCGTTTTCAGCGGCAGCGTGAAGTGCAGCACCAGCGTGGCATCCCTGTACTCAAGATAGTAGTCGATCGGATCGGCAAATTTCTGCTTTTTGTTGTCCACCCTGGCAAAAGTGAAGAAAGCGAATTCCTTCAGCGACTCCACATTGGTCTGCGCCAGCGGCGCCAGTTCCTCGCGGGTGTAGACGCCTTTCCTCTTGGTCTTGATGCCCTGCAGCGCATAGGTCGAAAACATGTCGTCGAAGGTCCAGGCGTGACGCACGCCGGTCACCGAGCCATCCGCGGCGAACATCAATTCGCTGGATGCGGTGACCCAGACGTGCGGATGCGCCTTCGCCGCGCCCGCGTAAGCGAGTGCGGCCAGGATAGGCAGCAGACGAAGCCATCGACGCATCAAGGACTCCACTTTGTGTTTCTGCTCCCCTCCCTCCGCGAAGCGGCGGGGAGGGGTCGGGGGTGGGGGGTGTCTCCGCAAGTTCACCGCTAAAAGCAGAGCGAGCTGATAGACCCCCCACCCCCGACCCCTCCCCGCCACGCGCTTCGCGCGCGGAGGGAGGGGAGAGCAAAGCGGAGTCACCTTCATCATCACTCGCGCAACGCGCGCGTTCTCATATCTTCTTCGAAAGACCGAGGAAGAAGCCACGGCGCGGCCCGAATTGCGGGGCGAACACGCCGATGCCGGAGCCGTCTCTGATCTCGTAGACGTTGTCGAACAGGTTGACGACATCGAAACGGACGGTCATCGGCTTGGGATCATTCGGCAGCAGGAATTCGCGCTTGATGCCGACATTGACCTGCGTATAGGCGGGTACCGTGCCGATATTGGCGTCACCGTCACGCAGGCCGCTGCCGTAGATCATGTCGGCGCTCAGTTTGATTCCGCACGGCGATAGCCCATTGTCGCCGAACGCTTCCGCCGCGGTGGCCGTCCGGCCGCAGAATTGATAGATCGCGCCGGCCGATGCCGTAATGAACTGGTTGTGATCGGTATAGACAAAGTGCGACTGCACGTAGGCCAGCTCGGTCAAGCCGCCGAGGGTCGCCAGCGGCGTGGTGCTGTCGAACAGATATTGGTTCGACACCGGGTCGGTCGCTCTCTGCTGGGCGACGGCGACATTGCCATAGGCCTGGAAGTTGCCGCTGTTGTACTTGGCGTGGAATTCAATGCCTTCATTGTATCCCTTGGCGTAGTTGAACGCGCTCAGTACCAGGGCCTGGCCGAACAGGCCGTTGTCGATCAGATCGGTCGCGATCTTGTAATAGGCATCGACGCCAAGATCGAGATTGGAGCAGGTTTTCCCGTCCGAGGCGCAGCCGAATTTGAATTTCTGATCGAACCCGGCATCGAAATAATGCGAGCGCTCCGGCAAGACCGGATCGCTCTGTCCGGTCACAGCGCCTGTCGTGTTGTTGAACAGCGCGATGTTGGCAGGCGCGGCCTCCACCAGCTCCGGCGGGGTGAAGTAGCGCGCATAACCGGCATGGAATGTGGTGTTCTCGAACGGCTTGTAGGTGAAGCTCAGCCGGGGGCTGAACTGGTTGGCGCTGATGAATTGTTCCATCTGGTCGAAACGCAGGCCGGCGTTGATCGTGAACTGGTTGGTGACCTTCCACTCGTCCTGAACATAGACCCCCATCAGCATCGCGGTTTTCGAGACGTTGTCGGTGATCCCGACAGGATTGCCGTTGTCGGAGCCGTCGCACGCCGTGCAGGGCTCGACCAGCGACGTATTGCCCACGAATGCCTGCTCGCTGCTGACGGAGAAGCCGGCGCGGACCGTATGCGCCGGGTTGAGCTGATAAGAACCGTCACCCTGGATGCCGTTGGTCAGCGAGGTGCGGCTGATATTCGAGGCGATGCCGTTGATCAGGAGATCGCCGACCGGGTCCGGCGTGAACTGCAGCTTGTTGTAACGGGTGAAATAGGACAATTGGCCGTCGAAGCCATCGTAGGATTTTTGCACCGAGAGCACGTTGAACTGGGTGGTCTCGGTCTGGTTCTCATTGAGCAACGCGGAGTTGAAACTGGTCGCGCCAAAGGCGCTGGTGACCGGCGTTCCAGACTGTCCGATCGGTTGCCCCGGAACATTGGGAATCTGGAAATTGTTGACCGCGGTTCCCGAGATCAGGCTGATCCGTGTGGTCGGATCGATGAAGGCGGACATAAAGGCGAAGCCACGTTCCTGCTGGGTGAGGTCGTGAATCGCATTATAGGCGGGCGTCGGATTTTCGATTCCGACCGTGTTCTGCAGATAGCGGCCGGTGAAGTAATATTGCACGCCGGCAAAGCAATTATTGGAGGCGGGCGCCTTGACATAGCCGGGCGTGGCCGGCGCGGTCGCGGGACAATTGCCGCCGAACGTGCCGCCATACTCGATGGTCGGCGTGATGGTGCCGTGGCTGCCGCCGTAGACGCCGACGCTGCCGCTGTTGTTGAAAAGGTCGGTGCGGGTCGTGATGTCGACGAGGCCCGTTGTCCGCAGTCCGAATTCCGCGGGCAGGGCACCGGTGACGAGTGACATGCTGCCGACAAAGCTGGTGTCGAAGATGCTGCCGAAGCCGGTGACGCCGTCAGGCAGCGGCACGCCGTTGATCCGATACTGGAGATTGGCGTGGTCGTTACGGATGTGCAGCGAACCGCTGGCCGCCGAATCCTGCGAGACGCCGGGCGCCTGCAGCAGCACTTGCTCTACCGATTGGTTGGTGCCCCCCGGCAGATCCTGGATCGTGTCGTGGCTGATCGTGGCCGAGGTGGTCCCGGCGGTGGTGTAGAGATTGCCGCGCGCCTGATCGAAGACGCTGCCCTTCGCGGCAAGTTGCTCGGCGGGCGATACCAGTTTTGGCGCTGATGTTGGCGGGCTGACGCCGTTGCGGGCGGCAACCGTAGTCGTCCTCGGTTTCAGTTTCGGCTTTGGCCTCGCGGCGGCTTGCTTGGGCGCATCGACAACGATGTCGGGAAGCTTGGTCGCCCCGCTGCTCGAAGGCTCTGCTGTCTGCGATAGCGCGGCGCTACCGAAGCTGGCCAGCAGAAGTGAGGCTGCGCCGGAGGCAACCCAGAGAGATTTAGTAAAGGCTGACATTGGTCCCAATCCCGATAAGGCCTCGACCGGTTTCGCCGTCGGCGAATTTCAGAAGGCCTGCCGTCGATAGTCGACGAACTGATTTCGATTGATTCCGAAAGACTTGCCGCGCAATGCGCAGCGAGTCCTTGGAGCTAACGATTGATCGAGATCAGGCGGCGGGAGGGGCGCGAGGCTGAAATGCGACGCGAACCGGGCTTAGGTGAACGAACCCGGCATCGGTGGTCAGGTAGACGAATTCCACGGCGTGCGGCAGCAGCAGCGCCGGCGGCGTGGCAGACAACGCCGCATTGGCCATCGCGACCACGGCGCAGATCGCGCAGAAATCATCGGTCTGCCGGTCGGAATCGCGATCCGACGCAGGCTGTTGCGGCGTGAACTTGCTGACGGCCTGCGGCGCGGGCAGGCGGCTTGCGAAGGAAAGATCAAGCTGGGTCGCTGCGGATTGCAGCGCCGATACCGCGGGCGCCGCGATGGCATGGAAATGCCCGAACGACAGCACGAACTGAACGGCCAGCGCAAAAAGCGCCAGCCGCGTGCCGTGTTGGACGTTCGAACGAAACCACTTCATGCCGACAGGCGCCTATGCGTGAGCGCGCCGGGATATCCCGGCGACGCCGACGTTACAATATAACATCGCAAGAACAGGCGGAGGGTGTCAACCGTAGTCCCGCCGCGCGCGGCGACAATTCGCCGGGCTTGTGTGATTCACGCAACGGCATTGACTGAATTGTGATCAGCGTCCTTCGCGCAGCCAGGTGGCCGCGAACGCGCCGAGCAGCAGCAGCAATCCGATCAATCCGGCGAACACCGGCAGCACGCCAACGCCCTTGACGACGCTGGCGTCGCGCATCTTGACGCCCATCCAGCCGTCGCCGCGAAACACGCTGGAGGCATGCACCGGCACGATCCGCGGAAGATCGATGCTCGATCCGTCCACGACGCGGCGCACGTCGCCGCCGGTGGCCTGTGACAGCGGCCTGAGCATCTCGGTGGTGGAAGTGACTTCCGAAAATTCCTTCGGGTTGGTCGGGCCGACATTGATCAGGGCTTTCAGCGTGCCGTCGGTGGCCTGCCACAGCCCGAGTTCGCTCGCGGGGATCGTGGTGCGCCATGTCCCGGGCTCGCTGGCGCTGAGCGTCAACTCGCGCGTCGCGCCCGATGGCGAAGTCACCGTCACCGGCGTCACGCTGTCGGCCATGGTCTGGCGCAGTACCACCAGATCCTTGCCTTGCACCTGCAGGCGCAATGCTTCTTCGTCGAGATCAGGTTGCTTCATCAGCCAATGCGACATTCGCCGCAGCAAATCGAGATGCGGTCCGCCGCCTTCATAGCCGCGCGCCCACAGCCAGATGTGATCCGACAGCAATAGCGCGACGCGGCCCTCGCCGTACCGCGACAGCAGCAGCAGCGGTTTGCCATCGGCACCCGTCATGACCGGCGCGCTGGTGGCGTTGCGGGTTTCGACCTCACGGAAGAACCGGCTCCAGTGCGGTGGTTCGCTGGCGGAGCCTTCGAGGCCGCGGGTCACCGGATGGCGTTTGCCGGCATCGCTTAAGTGCGCGTAGAACGGTTTCTCGGTGACGCCGACCGGTTCGGCCGGCAGCACCGAATCCAGCGGCGTGCGCCAGATGCTGGTGGACGACGCGTAGTCGGGACCGGCCGACACCAGCACGGCGCCGCCGGCACGCACATAGCGCGCGATATTGTCGAAATAGGCGATCGGCAGCACGCCCTGGCGCGCGTAGCGATCGAAGATGATCAACTGGAATTCGTTGATCTTCTGCTGAAACAGTTCGCGGGTCGGAAACGCGATCAGCGACAATTCATTGATCGGCGTGCCGTCCTGTTTTTCAGGCGGACGCAAAATGGTGAAATGCACGAGATCGACGCTGGCGTCGGATTTCAGCAGGTTGCGCCAGGTGCGCTCGCCGGAATGCGGCTCGCCTGAAACCAGCAGCACGCGCAATTTGTCGCGCACACCGTCGATCGCCACCACCGCGCGGTTGTTGACCAGCGTCAGCTCGTTCTCGAGCGGCGAGGCCTCGATCTCGACGATGTTCTGGCCGGCATGCTTGATCTCGATATCGACATTGACGGTCTGGCCACTCTGAACATTGCGCTCGTTGATCACCTCGCCGTCGCAGCGCACGACCACCTTGGCGCGCTCGCCGCTGACACCCTGGTCATCCAGCCGATAGGTAATGGTCTGGACCTGTCCGACGATGCCAAAACGGGGCGCGGCGGCAATCGCAATGCGGCGGTCGCGCTCGTCCTTGCGGCCGGTGATCAGCGCATGCACCGGAGCCTGGAAGCCGAGTGCGGCGGCATTGGCGGGAATGTCATGCACCCGCCCGTCGGTAATCAGGAACGCGCCGGCGACGCGATCGACCGGAACATCCGACAGCGCCGACGATAACGCGCCGAACAATTTGGTGCCGTCGGTTTCGCCGTCGGCCTGGCCGGCTTCGACGACCCGCACTTCCAGTCCGGCGATCTTCTTGAGGCTGTCGACCAGCGCTTCCTGGGCCTTGGCGGTCTCGCCGGTGCGATTGCCGAAATTCTGGCTGGGGCTCTTGTCGATCACGACCGCCGCCACCGACGACAGCGGTTCGCGCTCCTCGCGGGTGAAAGATGGATTGGCCAGCGCCAACAGAATAAGCGCCAGCGCGGCCACGCGCACCGCCGCACCCCGGGCCCGTCCCAGCAGCAGCAACGCGGCGATCACCACGATGGCGGCGAGCGCCAGCCAAAGCACGAGCGTGGGGACCAGCGGGGTAAACGCGATGCCGTATTGCATGCCGCGCTCCTACTGGCCCAGCCGCTCGATGAGCGCCGGCGCATGAACCTGATCGGCCTTGTAGTTGCCGGTCAGCGTGTACATCACGATGTTGACGCCGGCGCGGAAGGCGAATTCGCGTTGCCGCGGTTCGCCCGGCGTCAGCGGGAGCATCGGCTGGCCGTCCGGACGCATCGCCCAGGCGCCGGCGAGATCGTTCGACGTGATGATGATCGGCGAGACGCCGTCGCCACCGCGCGCCGGATGCGACGCAGCCTCCTCGTCGTCCTCGCGCGGCAGGGTCTCGACCCAGGTTTGCCCTGAGTCAAACCGGCCGGGAAAGTCGCGCAACAGATAGAACGTCTTGGTCAGGACGTGTTCGCGCGGCACCGGCTCCAGCTCGGGAACGTCGAGCGAGGACAGGATACCGCGCAAGGTTAGCATGCCCGGCGTCTGCGAGGCGCCTTCGCCCGGCGTCGCTTCGATGGCGTCGCGGGTATCGAACAGCACGGTGCCGCCCTGTTTCATGTAGGCGTCAATCCGATTGAGCGCGTCCTGCGGCGGCTTCGGCGCGCCGGGCACGATCGGCCAGTAGATCAGCGGGAAGAACGCCAACTCGTCGCGCGCGGGATCGATGCCGACGGGATCGCCGGCTTCCAGCGCGGTGCGCTGCCCGAGGAACAATGTCAGTCCGGACAGGCCCGCCTTGACGATGGAATCGACGTCGGCATTCCCGGTCACGACATAAGCCAGCCGGGTCTGCGACGTGGCCTTGAGCGCGAAATCATCGGTGGCGCCATCGGCACGGACCGGCGAGGGTGCCGCCAGCAGGGGCAACAGAATGAAAGCGAACGCCAATGCCGCGGGCGCCGCACGCCGCCGCAGCAGCGCGGCGATACCGGCGCCGAGCATCGCGACGATCACGGCGTCAATCAAAAACAGCGCCAGCGCCGATGACAGCAGGATCCCGCGCAAGTCACGCGGTTCGGAATTGGTGTAGCTGGCGCGTCGAGCGCGCAGGCTCGAAGTGTCGAGCGGCGCGATGCGGTCGGCTGCGGCGAGCGTATTCACCGCGAGCGGGCCGTCGGCCGGGCCATAGAATCCCGGCGGATGATCCGACGTCGCGCGATCGCGGAAATCAGCGGAGAGCGGCTTTGCGGTCGATGGCGGAGGCCCGAACGCGCCGAAACCATCCAGCGTGCGCAATGGTGCGACGGTCTCGGTGCCGGTCTCGCCCGCAACGCCGGCGCCGGGGTTCGCTGTATAGCCCGAGGTATCGACGATCCGCCGCAGCATTTCGACAAAGGTGCCGGACAGCGGCAAATCAGACCAGCGCATATCGGCGCTGACGTGAAATAGGCTCACGAGACCCTTGCCGCGGCGCTCGCCGGTGACCAGCGGTGTGCCGTCTTCGAGCGAAGCCCAGCTTTTGGTCGCCAGCACCGCATCAGGTTCGGCGAGCACCTGCCGGCTGATGGTGATGTCCTTGGGCACTGCCAGACCGGCGAACGGTCCGTCGGCCGCAAACGACGCCAGATGCTGCGGCTTTTCCCAGGTCAGGCTGCCGCCAAGGCTGCGTCCGCCGCGGCGCAGTTTGACGGGGACGAGGTCGTCATCGGCCTGCGCGAGGCGCGGCCCGGCAAAGCGCACCAGCACGCCGCCTTGCTCGATCCAGGCCGAGATGCGTTCGCGAATTTCCGGCGACAGCGTACCGACATCCGCCAGCACGATCATCGGCAGTTTCTGGTCGAGGAATTGCGTGATCGCCTGCTGCGGCGCGCCGCGATCTCCGAGCCGCACGTCGGCGAACGGCCCGAGCGCGCGGGTGAGATAGAATGTCGAAGCCAGCAAGGGCTGCGCGGTATCGGTGCTCGATCCGCTGACCACGCCGATCGCGCGCCGGCGCCATCTCTTGTCGAGCAACTGCACCGCCCCCGCGGAGTGCTCGCCGGCGATTTCAAGCCGTGCGATGTCATTGCGCAATTCGACCGGCAGGTCGAACGACGCTTCGGTCTCGCGGTCCTGCGGCGCAAAGGTGTAGCGGGCTTCGCCGATCGGCGATCCCTTTTGATCGAGCGCGCGCACGGTGCCTGCGGCGATACCGCCATCGGTGCGCAGCACTTTTACCGTCATCTTTGCGGCGGCATTTTCGGCGGCGACCAGCGCCAGCGCGGAAGGGTTGCCGCCTTCAAAAATCGTCAAGGTGCGATCGCCGATGGTCTTGCCGAGGCCTTGGAGAAACTCCGGCCCCCGGCCGGTATCGACGCCGTCCGAGAGCCACGCGATCTCGCAGTCGCCGGTGGTTTTAAGAAAGCGCTCGAGCGTGGCGAGGGTTTCCACCCGTTCGATCGAATAGGGTTTTGGCACGATCTGGCGCAATGCCACCCGCGCGGTGCCGCCCGGCATGATCGTGATGTCGCGCGCGGGCTCGGACAGCGGCACCAGCGCGACGCCGCGCCGGTTGTTGTCGGCATTGGCGATCAATTCGTCGGCGGCCTTGACCCGTGCGTCCCAACTGCTGGCCGCGCTCCAGCCATCGTCGAGCAGGATTACCAGCGGCGCGCTGGAGCCGGCCAATCCCGTGGGCGGATTCCAGATCGGTCCCGCGGCTGCGATAATCACGAGTGCGGCGGCGAGCAGCCGCAACGCGGTCAGCCACCACGGCGTCCGCGACGGCGTCTCTTCTTTCGGTGCGATATCGAACAACAGCCGTGTCGGCGGAAATTCGATGCGGCGCGGCCGCGGCGGCATCACCCGCAACAGCCACCACAGCACGGGCAGGCTGAGCAGGCCCAGCAGCAGAAATGGTTCGGCGAACGAGAGCGGCAGTCCGGCAATCATGCGCTGCGCCCCGCTTTGACGCTCGACGTGCGCGCGCTGCCTTTGTTGACCATCATGCCCGAATGCAGGAACAGCAACAGTTCGGCGGCCGAGCGGCTGGTGGTGTGGGTCGAGAACAGCCAGTCGAGCTTGTTGGTCTCGCCTCGAATTTCGTCACGGTGCTGCGCCACGCGCGCGACGTAATCGTCGGCCCAGCGCTCAGCGCGGCCTGCGGTGATGATGCCGCCGCCTTCCGGTTCGACAAATTCGACCCGGCCCGAATACGGAAAGGTTTCTTCCGCCGGATCGACCACCTGAATCAGCGTGCCGTGCGCGCCCGACGCCGACAATCCGGCCAGCATGGTCTTGATGTCAGAGATCGGCGACCAGAAATCCGACAGCACCACGATCTCGGCCAGCGCCGAGGGCACAAAGGATGGCGGCAGGCTGGGGCGTGCGGCGTCGTCATGCAGCATCGCCTGCGCCATCTTGTCGATGACGCTGCGGCTGGCGGTCGGGTTGATCAGGCCGGGAATGCCGACGCGCTCGCCACCGGCAACGAGCAATTCGGCCAGCGCGAAGGTCACGATCAGGGTGCGTTCGAGCTTGCTGTCGCGCGCCTGTTTCGACGCAAAGGCCATCGAGGGCGAACGGTCCGGCCAGAGCCATACGGTGTGCGCAGCCTCCCATTCCTGCTCGCGAACATACAAATGATCGTCGCGCGCCGATCGGCGCCAGTCGACGGTTTGCGATGGTTCGCCGGAAACGAAGCGGCGGTACTGCCAGAAACTTTCGCCGGCGCCGGCGCGCCGCCGTCCATGCAGGCCGTGAATCACATTGGCCGCGATGCGGCGGGCTTCAAGCACCAGACGCGGCAGTGATGCGGCGAGCGTACGGCTTTCGCCGTCGGCACGTCGTATCGCTGTGATTTCCCCGGCCGCGTGCTTGGTCTCTGCGGCCATCAACCAATCCGCGTCTTCAATTGCCGGATCACGTCGGGAATGGTGCGGCCTTCGGCGCGGGCCGAGAACGTCAGCGCCATGCGGTGCTTGAGAACCGGCTCGGCGAGATCAAGCACGTCGTCGATCGAAGGTGCGAGGCGGCCGTCAAGCAAGGCACGGGCGCGAACCGCGAGCATCAGCGACTGGCTGGCGCGTGGACCGGGGCCCCAGGCAATCAGCTTGCCGGCTTCGCCGCCGTCCGGACCGGGACGCGCGGAGCGTACCAGCGAGAGGATCGCCTCCACGACGCTGTCGCCGACCGGCAGCCGCCGCACCAGCCGCTGTGCCGTGATCAGGATCTCGGCGTTCATGGCGGCTTTGGCCAAGGTCTCGTCCGCGCCGGTGGTCTCGAACAGGATACGCCGCTCGGCATCGCGGTCGGGATAGTCGACATCAATCTCCATCAGGAAGCGATCGAGCTGCGCTTCCGGCAATGGATAGGTGCCTTCCTGCTCCAGCGGATTCTGCGTCGCCAGCACGTGAAACGGTTTTGGCAGATCATGCCGCGCGCCGGCCACCGTGATGTGCTGTTCCTGCATCGCCTGCAGCAGAGCCGACTGGGTGCGCGGGCTGGCGCGGTTGATTTCGTCGGCCATCAGGAGCTGTGCGAATACGGGTCCCGAGATGAAACGGAACGACCGCTTGCCGGCAACGCTCTCGTCCAGCACTTCGGCGCCCAGAATATCCGACGGCATCAGGTCCGGCGTGAACTGGACGCGCTTGGCGTCGAGCCCCAGCGTAATGCCCAGCGTTTCAACCAGCTTGGTCTTGGCGAGGCCGGGTACGCCGATCAGGAGCGCGTGGCCGCCTGACAGGATCGTCACCAGCGTGTTTTCAACCACCTTTTCCTGGCCGAAGATGACGGTGGAGATCGCTTCTTTCGCGGCGCGGATTTGACCGGCGACCTGCTCGGCCGAACGGACGATCACGTCTTCGAGTTTTTCGACACTGTTTGCGCCAACCATATCTGCGCCAGCCATTTCGTTCTCCTTGGTCGCACTCCAGCCGGAAATGTCACGATTGCGTCGTCATGCCATGAACCTCATGCTAAACTTATGCGAAGGCCATGTATTCGTTGAATTAAACTATCCCCACATTATCGGCATTTCAGGCTATTAACGGCATCACGATGTGGCGACTTGATGAGGAGGTCTCGCAAGGGTCTCTTCCAAGGTATTTTTCCATGTCGCACAGCGGAATACTTTTCCTCAGAAGACGTGCACCAATCGTGCCAAACCTAGGGCGTGCAGACTCAGGGCAAACCATGGCGAAGCAAGGGCGGATCAGCGATCAAGGCCGCGAAGGCAACAAAACCTTGCAAAACCTTGATGGAATCGCCGCGGCCGCCCAACAAGCCGCGAACGACGCTGGCGATGCGGGTTCCGCGCAAAAGGGCAAGCAAAAGGGAATGCCTCCCGTGCATTTGTGGAATCCGCCGTTCTGCGGCGATCTCGACATGCGGATCGCGACCGACGGGACGTGGTTCTACCTGGGGACGCCGATCGGCCGGCCGGCGCTGGTCCGGCTGTTTTCAACCATCCTCAAGCGCGAGGACGGCAAGCACTTTCTCGTGACACCGGTGGAGAAGGTCGGCATCCGCGTCGACGATGCGCCGTTCCTCGCGGTGGAGATGCAGAAGGAGGGTGAAGGCCCTGACCGGCGGCTGCGCTTCCGGACCAATGTGGACGACTGGGTTGCCTGCGACAGCGCACACCGCCTGCGATTCAAGGCTGCCGCCGACGGCGGCCTGACGCCCTATCTCCATGTCCGGTCCGATCTGTGGGCCAAGGTTACGCGGGCGCTCTATTACGATCTGGTTGACATGGGCGAGGAGCGAGTGGTCGATGGTCATGCGATGTTTGGGGTAGCATCGGCCGGCGAATTCTTCGCGATGGCCGATGCGGAGCAGGTGAGGGGCGCACTTTGAACGAGCCGATGCGAAAGCCGGTGCCGGCTGCGATCAGTTCGGTGGAGTTTTTCGATCGGGCACGGGCGCGGCTGAATTTCGACGTGCCGGCGGGCCTGACCGATGCCAGCATCATCCCGTTGAGCGGGGATCAGGGCAATGATCGCATGCTGGAGATCATCGCGCGCGAACAGCCGATCCGGCCAGCGGCGGTGTTGATCGCGGTGGTCGACCGTCCGGAGCCAACCGTGCTCCTGACCCAGCGCTCCGCGCATCTCAACGATCACGCCGGCCAGATTTCCTTTCCAGGCGGCAAGATCGATCCGACCGATGCGTCGCCGCTCGATGCGGCGTTGCGCGAAGCCAACGAAGAGGTCGGTCTCGCGCGGGAGTTCATCGATCCGGTCGGTTATCTCGATCTCTACGGAACGGCGTTTGGATTTCGTATCCTGCCGACGGTCGCCCGGGTGCGGCCGGGCTTCACGATGCGCGTCAGTGCGGCCGAAGTCGATGATGTATTCGAGGTCCCGCTGGCGTTCCTGATGAATCCGGCGAACCATCAGATTCACAGCAAGGAATTCCGCGGCATCGAACGCTCCTACTACGCGATGCCCTATGAAGAGCGTTACATCTGGGGTGCCACCGCCGGAATCCTGCGCGTGCTGTATGAACGGATCTATCTGCCATGATCCGTCCGGCGTTGACCGAAGTCGGAATTTTCCTGATCCCGTTCGCGGTCTATGCGCTGTTTCTGATTGCGACCCGCTCCGGATTACTAATGCAATCGTCGTGGCCGCTGCGCATCATCGGCAGGCTTTTGATCGGCTCATTGCTGCTGGTGGTGATCAGTTTTGTGTTGCTGGCGCAATTTTCCGGCGGGGCACCTAATTCCACCTACATTCCCGCCCATATCGAGAATGGCAGGCTGGTTCCCGGAGCTGAAAAATGAGCGGCGCGCGCGTGCCGGATGATGCGCCGTGGCTCAAACCCGGTCCGGCGGCTCGCGTGCTCGAATTGCTCAATGGCAATGGAGAGGAAGCGCGCGTGGTCGGCGGCGCGGTGCGCAATTCGCTGCTGAAGATTCCGATCGACGATGTCGATATCGCCACCACCGCTGTTCCCACCGAGGTGATCCGCCGCGCCAAGGCGGCCGGCGTCAAGAGCGTGCCGACCGGCATCGATCACGGCACCGTCACGCTGGTTGTCGACGGTCAGCCCTTTGAAGTCACCACGTTGCGCGAGGATACCGAGACCTTCGGTCGCAAGGCCAAGGTCGCGTTCGGCCGCGACTGGGTGCGTGATGCGCAGCGGCGCGATTTTACCATCAACGGCCTGTCCGCGGACGCCAAGGGTGTGGTGTACGATTACGTCAGCGGCCTCGACGATATTGCGGCCAGGCGCGTGCGCTTCATCGGCGATCCCAACTCACGGATTGCCGAGGATTATCTGCGCATCCTCAGGTTCTTTCGCATTCATGCCGCCCATGGCGAAGGTGAACCCGATCGCGCAGGCTATCTCGCCTGCATCGGCGGGCGGGCCGGCCTTGCCACGCTTTCGGCCGAGCGCATGCGCATGGAAATGCTCAAGCTGATGGTTGCCAAAGGCGCCGCCGACGCGGTCACGGCGATGGCCGACGGCGGGCTGTTGCTGCCGATCTTCGGCGGCGTCGCCTATACCGGGACTTTTGCGGCCATGGTGTCGGTGGAACGTCAACTCGGATTGGCGCCCAACCCCATTCGCCGCCTCGGCGCGCTGGCGGTCGCCGTGACCGAGGATGCGCGACGGCTAGGGGCCCGCCTGCGATTGACCAATGCCGAAACCAGGACGCTCGATTCGATGGGGCATCGCTGGTGGCGGCTTGCCGGCATGGACGAAATGAGGGCGCGGCGGCGGCTCTACAGGTTGGGCGAGGAACGCTATCGCGACCGGCTGATGCTGGCCTGGGCGCGGGCCGGTGCGGATACCGATTCGGATGGCAATGCGGAGTCTTGGCATGCGCTGGCTACCTTGCCGGAACGCTGGCAGGCGCCGAAATTTCCGTTGAAGGCCGCCGACTTCATCGCACGCGGCATTGCCGAAGGACCGGGGCTCGGACATGTGCTCGCTTTGGCCGAAGACGCCTGGCTGGCAGCGAATTTCCCGATCGAGGTGTCAGCGCTTGAAGCCATCGCCGATCAAACCGTGGCGCGCTTCCGCCGCGATCACCGCCTGTGACGATCATTTCCGGCTTTGCCGATATCTCCTGGATACCGTTGTTCCGTAGCCTCTCACCCGGCGCTACGCGCCGACCTCTCCGAATGGGAGAGATGAAATAAAAAAGCGATGCCGCCGAACGGGGGAAGGGCGGCATCGCAAGACGGAATTACGCTACGCAGACAGACTGACGCAAACGGCTTACGCAGGAAGACCTTTATCCAGGGAAGGCCTTATTCAGGGAGACCTGCTCAGGCCGCTTTGCGCTTCTTGCGCGAGGCTTTTTCGTCGTGATCTTCGTCTTCGTCCTCGTCTTCTTCGTTTTCCTCGTCGTCTTCTTCGTCATCCGGCTCGGCGATGTCGGCGGATTCGAGCGCGATCAGGGGAAGCGTTTCGCGAAACAGATCGCCTTCTCCGCCCATCCACAGGCACGCGACCGCATCGTCGTGTACTTCCGCGACCGTCATCGGATGACCGCCGGACTTTAGAATGACAACATCGCCTGGTTTCAAATCCATGATCTGTTCCTCGGTTGATCGACGGAGTTTCAACCTATCGCGATGTCATGACAGGTCGATCACGGCCACGCGTCCGCTTTGTGTCGCCGACACAAAAGTCTCGATTTTTGTATTGCTCGAAATTCAGGGCTGGCCATTCAATGGAGAGGCTAATCGAGGTGAGCCGATCGGAGCGTCAGAAGCGCGGCCGACCGGCTCGACAAATTCACGTCGCCTCACGCATCCAGAACCTCACGCATCCAGGAACAGGGCTGCATGGGCCAGGAAGAGTTCCGGATACTGGTAGAAGGGAGCGTGATTGGAATCCGGATATATGATGAGCTGCGCGTTCGGCAGGTGCTGTTGCAAGGTGAGGCCGTTGACCGTGGGAATGATCAGGTCGTTTTTGCCATGCACGACGAGCGCCGGATGATGAATTTCAGCCAGATAGTCCAGAACGCCATCGACCTTCTCGTTCGATTTGACGATCGCCTGGAACTGCGTGGCGGCGGATGCCTCGCTGACCTCGGGACTGCGGTCGCGGCGACGGTGCTTACGTTCGAGGTACTCGAGACCGGCCGCCCGACCGGCGGGAGAGGACGAGAAATGCGCGGCGATCCAGAGATGTTCGGGCGGATCATAAGTCGCAGAGAAGATCTCGGCGGATTTGCTGGCGGCAGTGTCGGCGCCGCGCGGGCCGGTGCCGACCAGTACCAGCTTGCGCACCAGATCGGGCGCTTGCACGGCGATCTCCTGCGCGATCTTGCCGCCGATCGAATACCCCAGGATGTCAGCCTTGCTGATCCCGAGCGCCTTGATGAAGGCGATCGCGTCCCGCGCCATATCGGGGAAAGTCGCCGGCACCTCGCCCGAGCTCGCGCCGACGCCCGCATTGTCAAACAGGATCACCTCGCGCTGCTGGGCCAGCCCATCGGTGATCGCCGGATCCCAATGATCCATGGTGCCGCGGAAATGCACGTTCATGACAATCGGCACGCCGCCGGTCTTGCCGAAGCGCCGATAGGCGAAGCGGATGCCGTTGGCCTCGACGTACTGGGTCGGGGCGGAATGATGCGTATGTGTGGTCATGGCAAGAACTCCTTGATGAAACCTTGATCCGCGTTGGCTCGCCTCGAGGGGATTATCCCGGGTCCATTTTCCGCGATCGAAGGGTGCAAGTTCATAGGCAGGCGGCGGCCGGCCGTCCTGAAATCGGGCTGAACCAGTCCGAATTTGTTCTGAAATTTGGGTTATGCCGGCGGGGCTGTCGCCGCCTCGACGGGCTTGAATAACCAAAGCGAAAGCAGCGGTGGAACTGCGTTCAGCGCCGGTCGCGCGCCGGCGTCACGGCCACTTCACTTCCGGCGGCATCGAGGACAGGATCGAATCGACATTGCCACCGGTCTTGAGGCCAAACGTGGTGCCTCGATCGTAGAGCAGGTTGAACTCGACATAGCGGCCGCGGCGGATCAACTGCTCTTCGCGCTCGGTCGCGGTCCACGGCGAGTTGAAATTCCGGCGCACCAGTTCGGGATAGATTTTCGCAAAGGCGCGGCCGACTTCCTGCGTAAAGCCGAGATCGGCGTCCCAGTCGCCGGAATCATGATGGTCGTAGAAAATGCCGCCGATGCCGCGCGGCTCCTTGCGATGCGGCAGATAGAAATATTCGTCGCACCAGGCCTTGTACTTGTCGTAGTCCGCGACGCCATTGTGGCCGTCGCAGGCGGACTTCATCGCCTCATGAAACGCGATCGTGTCGGCGTCTTGCTGCGTGCGCCGCCGGTCCAGCACGGGGGTCAGATCCGCGCCGCCGCCGAACCAGGCCTTGGTCGTCACTACAAAGCGCGTGTTCATGTGCACGGCCGGGACATGCGGATTGCGCGGATGGCCAATGATCGAAATGCCGGACGCCCAGAACCGCGGATCGTCCGCGGCGCCGGCGATCTGGGCGCGGAATTCAGGGGCGAACTCGCCATGCACCGTTGAGCAGTGCACGCCGATCTTCTCGAACAGCCGCCCGTGCATCAGGCTCATCACGCCGCCACCGCCGCTCTCGCCGGCATGGTCGGTGCGTTCCCAGGGCGTGCGCACGAAACGCCCGGCCTCGCCGGGGTAGAGCGCGGCCGGCGCATCGTCTTCCAGCCGCTCGAAGGCCAGGCAAAGCTGGTCGCGCAGCGCCTCGAACCAGGTCCGGGCGCGCGCCTTGCGATCGTCGATCACGGAAATATTCATGTCCCAATGCCTAACTTCAAATGCCTAACTTTGCGGGCCGTTACCGGCTCTGGTTTGCCGCAACGCCTCGCCCAAGGCCATGGCGGTCGCCATCGCAATATTCAGCGAGCGCAGGCCGGGCTTGATCGGAATCACCAGCCGCGCGTCGGCGGCGGCGGCAACGTTGTCCGGAACCCCGGCGGATTCGCGCCCGAACAGCAAAATGTCATCGGCGCCGTAGCGGTAATCAAGATAGGAGACGGCGCCCTTGGTGGTGAAAAGAAGCAGGCGGTAACGCGCTTCGTGGCGCCATTCCTGGAATTTGGCCCATGAATCATGGCGCATCAGGGTCACCTGGTCGAGGTAATCCATGCCGGAGCGGCGGAAATGCCGGTCGGAGACCGGAAAACCCGCGGGTTCGATGATGTGGGCGGTGACGTCCAGGCAGGCGCAGAGCCGCAGAATCGTGCCGGTGTTCTGGGGAATGTCGGGCTGGAAAAGCGCGATCTGCATTATGTGACGGCCGTTTGGGTGTCTCGTGAAATGTCGGAATAAATCATCGCTATGCGCGGAATTAGTGCATTGCACGCGAGCCAGCCGATAGCGGGCTTGCGCTCGTCCGGCAAGGGTGCCAATAGAACGATTCTGGACTGCTTGTTCCGCCCGATTGGCCGGGAGAAGTGGTCTTTACTGCCGCCGCGGGGGTCGCGGGCGCCGGCAGCCACCCTTGCTTCGTTCATGCGTTGCCTGGGGCGGTTCCACCGGCTGCAGCCGAGAAAGGGTTTGGAATCGTGACGACAGCGTCTTCGGCGGGTACCACACGCCGTGATTTCCTTTTTGTTGCAACCGGAGCTGCCGCCGCCGTCGGTACGGTATTTACCGCGTGGCCGTTCATCTCCCAGATGAATCCGGACGCCTCGACCATCGCGGCCGGCGCGCCGATCGAGGTCGATCTGACGCCGATCGCCGAGGGACAGGACATCAAGGTATTCTGGCGGGGCAAGCCGATCTACATCAGCCACCGGACCAAGAAGCAGATCGACGAGGCCCGTGCGGTGCCCGTCGCGAGCCTGCCGGATCCGGCGACCGATCAATCCCGGGTCAAGGACGGCCATGACCAGTGGCTGGTCGTGATCGGCATCTGCACCCATCTCGGTTGCATCCCGATCGCTCATGAAGGCAATTACGACGGCTTCTTCTGCCCCTGCCATGGTTCTCAGTACGACTCCTCCGGTCGTATCCGTCAGGGACCCGCGCCAGCCAACCTGCCGGTGCCGCCCTATCAATTCGTTTCCGACACCAAAATCCAGATTGGCTGAGCCTCGGATACTTTGTCCGAGACTATAAGCCCGTCGCTCCGTCTTACTTCCCCAGGGATCGCATCATGAGCGGACCATCCGAATACCAGCCGACCCATCCCGCCTTGAAGTGGCTCGAACGGCGTCTCCCGATTATCGGGCTTGTCCATTCCTCCTTCGTGGCCTACCCGACGCCGCGTAACCTCAATTACTGGTGGACCTTCGGCGCCATCCTTTCGATGATGCTCGGGGTGCAAATCCTGACCGGCATCATCCTGGCGATGCACTACACGCCGAATGCCGATCTCGCCTTCAAGTCGGTCGAAAGCCTCGTGCGCGACGTGAACTACGGCTGGCTGCTGCGCAACATGCACGCCGCCGGCGCCTCGATGTTCTTTATCGCCGTCTACATCCATATGTTCCGCGGCCTGTATTACGGTTCATACAAGGAACCCCGTGAAGTCCTCTGGATCCTCGGCGTGATCATCTACCTGCTGATGATGGCGACGGGCTTCCTGGGCTATGTGCTGCCGTGGGGCCAGATGAGCTTCTGGGGTGCCACCGTCATCACCAACCTGTTCTCGGCCGTTCCCTATGTCGGCGACAGCATCGTGACCCTGCTGTGGGGCGGCTATTCCGTCGGTAACCCGACCTTGAACCGCTTCTTCTCGCTGCACTATCTGCTGCCGTTCGTCATCGCCGGCGTGGTCGTGTTGCACATCTGGGCGCTGCATGTCGCGGGCCAGAACAATCCGGCCGGCGTCGAGCCGAAGACTGAAAAAGACACGGTGCCGTTCACGCCCTACGCGACCATCAAGGACGCATTCGGTGTTTCCTGCTTCCTGCTGTTCTTCGCCTGGTTCATCTTCTACATGCCGAACTATCTCGGCGACGCCGACAACTACATCCCCGCCAATCCCGGCGTGACCCCGGCGCACATCGTGCCCGAATGGTACTACCTGCCGTTCTACGCGATCCTGCGTTCGATCCCGAACAAGCTCGCGGGCGTGATCGCGATGTTCTCGGCGATCATCGTGCTGGCATTCCTGCCCTGGCTCGACAGTGCCAAGACGCGCTCGTCGAAATATCGTCCGCTGGCCAAGCAGTTCTTCTGGATCTTCGTCGTGATCTGCATCCTGCTGGGCTATCTCGGCGCGCAGCCGCCGGAAGGCATCTATGTGATCGCCGGCCGTATCCTGACCGTCTGCTACTTCGGCTATTTCCTGGTCCTGCTGCCGCTTCTGAGCCGGATCGAAAAGCCGCGGCCGCTGCCCAATTCGATCGCCGATGACGTGCTGTCGAAGTCCGGCAAGGCGGTCGCGTCGGTGGCGATCATGTTCGCTGTGGCTGGCGCCCTGTTCGCCGGCAGCGTGCAGAACGCGCGGGCCGAAGAGTCGCCCGTGCCGCCCTCGGAGAAATGGTCGTTTGCCGGGCCGTTCGGAAAATACGATCGCGGCTCTCTGCAGCGCGGCCTGAAGATCTACAAGGAAGTCTGCTCGAGCTGCCACGGATTGTCGTATATCGCATTCCGTAATCTCGCCGACGCGGATGGTCCGGGCTATTCGGTGGCCCAGGTCGCAGCGCTGGCGTCCGAATACAAGATCAAGGATGGCCCGAACGACGCCGGCGATATGTTCGACCGGCCCGGCCGCGCCGCCGACTACTTCCCGTCGCCGTTCCCGAACGATCAGGCCGCCCGCGCGGCCAATGGCGGCGGCCTGCCGCCGGATCTGTCGCTGATCACCAAGGCTCGTTCGTATGAGCGCGGCTTTCCGCAGTTCATCTTCGACTTCTTCACCCAATTCCAGGAGCAGGGGCCGAACTACGTCAGCGCGATCCTGCAGGGTTTCGACAAGAAGCCGGCGGATGTGACGTTGCCCGAGGGCACCTACTACAACAAGTACTTCCCCGGCCACGCGATCAAGATGCCGAAACCGCTGTCCGACGGTCAGGTCACGTTCGACGACGGCGCTCCGGCGACGCTGGCGCAATACTCCCATGACGTCACCACGTTCCTGATGTGGGCCGCGGAGCCGCATATGGAAGCCCGCAAGCGGCTTGGGCTGCAGGTATTCGTGTTCCTGATCATCTTCGCCGGTCTGATGTTCTGGACCAAGAAGAAGGTCTGGGCCGACGCGCACTAAGCCTGTCGCGATCATGTGAATTGAAAAAGCCCCCGCGGGGGCTTTTTTGTTGGCTGTCGTTCGTCATTCCGGGGCGTCCGAAGGACGAGCCCGGAATCTCGAGATTCCGGTCTCGATGCTGCGCATCGCGCCGGAATGGACGGAGTTTAATTGCTTCCCGGCCACGTCACAGACAAACTAGCCGCGAAAGCTTCGTCAAAACCACCGGAGGAACCCATGGGCACCAGCATTTCGTTCAAGCGTCCGGATGGCAAGGACGCCAACGGCTATCTCGCCAACGCAGCGCGGGGCAACGCGCCGGGCGTGGTCGTGATCCAGGAATGGTGGGGGCTCTCAGAGCAGATCAAGGGGCTGTGCGATCGCTTCGCAGTGGCTGGCTTCGATGCGCTGGCGCCCGATCTCTATGCCGGCAAGGTGGTGCCGTATCACGATACGGACGCGGCCGGCAAAGAGATGAACTCGCTGGATTTCATGGACGCCACCACGCAGACCGTGCGCGGCGCCGCACAGTATCTCGGCAAGAACGGCGCCAAGGTCGGCCTGACCGGTTTCTGCCTCGGCGGCGCGGTCACCATCATCGGCGCTGCCAAAATTCCGGAACTGACCGCAGGCGTGGTGTTCTACGGCATCCCGCCGGAAGCGGCGGCAAAGCCGGCGGATATCAAGATTCCGCTGCAGGCCCATTTTGCCAACAAGGACGACTGGTGCACGCCGCAACTGGTCGATGCCTTCGCGAACGGCATGAAGGCCGCCGGCAAGTCACTCGAACTGTTCCGCTATGACGCCGACCACGCCTTCGTCAACGAACAGCGCCAGTCGGTGCATGACCGCGAAGCGGCGGAACTGGCATGGGGCAGGGCGACGGAGTTTTTCCGGAAGCATTTGGGGTAGGGCATATTGAATCGTCGTCCCGGCGAAGGCCGGGACCCATACGCCGTGCTCGCCAGTTTAGAAGACGGTGTTCGACGACCTCCCGTAACCACAACTGCCGGTGGTTATGGGTCCCGGCTCAAGGCCGGGACGACGTTGAGGGACCAATCAGCCCTTCACCCCATCCCACCACGCACACGTGCCCGACATAAGCTTGTAATTGCCATCCATCACCTGGACCGGCGCGCGTAGGCCCGAAGCCGCAGCGCGCATGCGCATTTCGCGCGCGACTTCGCGATCGGCCGGCGGCAGCCAGACGCGCTCATGACCCCACAGGCTCGGGCCGGCGTGCATCTCGAACGGTTTCCATGTCGAAGGCTCGATCTCGCGGCCGCCCCAACCGCATTCGATCATGAATGACGATGGGCTTTTGGCGTAGAACGAGGTCATGAGATCGTTGGTGTGGCGGCCGAGCGTGACATTGACGCGATCGGGCTGGGTCAGTGCAATGTCATAGGACTGACCGACATCATCGAGCGAAAACAGCTCCACCATCAGATGATGCATACCGTTCTTGCCGGTCTCGATCAGGGCCAGCGAGTGATGCCGGGCGTTGATGTGGAAGAAATAGGCGCGGAACGGCTTTTCGATGTAGTCGCTCAGCGCGAATCCAAGCACGTCGACATAGAACGCCATGACCGGCTCGAGGTTCTCGACCGTCAGCACCGCGTGCCCCAGCCCGAGCGGCCCGGTGCGGAATCCTGAAATTGAGCGGCCCGGACTGAACGGCGTATCGTCGATCTCGGCGCCGTAAAACGCCTCCAGCCGATTGCCCGCGGGATCGTGAAACGAAATCAGCCGGCCAACGCGCCTCGCATCGGCCAGCGTTTGCGGCTCGGCGGTGACGCTGACTTTGGCCTGTTCCAGCCGTGCCGCGAGGGCGTCCAGCGCGGCCGCATCGGCGACCTCCCAGCCGAAGAAACGCGCGCCTTCCGGCATCGAACGGTCGATCACGATGCGCTGCTTGCGGTCGTCCATCCGGAACGCCAGCAGGGAAGAACTGCGTTCCACCGCCTGCAGCCCGACCAGCCCGGTGCCGAATTGCCGCCAGTCATCGAGCGCGGCCGAGCCGAACCCGGCATACCCCAGAGCCTGCACTGGCATCGCGCGCCTCCCGCGTTCTTTTGTGATCTTGATCGAATCCTACGCAAATTTTCAGGATCAGGCGAGCGGTCTGACCCACAGTCCATCGGCTGGCGCGAGAACGTTCCCTCTCCCGCGCTTGCGGGGAGGGTTAGGGTGGGGCCGCTACGGGGGCACCTTGCGTGGGCTGCCCCCTCTCCAACTCTCCCCGCAAGCGGGAGAGAGGGCAGACGGCCCGGGTATTGCCAGTCGTGCCCTTGACGATCCGGCTGAGCCATGGTGTTTACCGGCCATGAACACCGTTGTCCGCCCAGCCCGTCTCTGGTGGCGCACCTCCTAAGAGGTGGCCGGTGCGATTTCATTTCAATCAATCGTCAGAGGCCGTCATCGCAGCGCGACGGCCTTCTCGTTTGTCCTCTGTGTGGCGTTCCCTCGGCAAGTTTCGTAAGAGGATCACATGAACAGGACAGCCTTTTCACTGCCGGCCCGCAGCCTCTATCGCACCCATGGCGGCCTCGAAGTGACGCGTTCGGTGGAGCAATTCTCCGGGGGAGCCAACCGGCTCGATGATCTGATCGACCTGCTCGACAGCCGCCGCGGCGTGGTGCTGTCGTCGGGAACTACAGTGCCCGGCCGCTATGAGAGTTTCGATCTCGGTTTTTCCGATCCGCCGCTGCGGCTGGAAACCACCGGCGCGAATTTCCTGCTCGATGCGCTGAACGCGCGGGGCGAGGTGCTGATCGCTTTCATTGGCGACGTGCTGCGCGAGCCCTGTGTCGTCGTCACCGAAAAGAGCCCGCGCCGTCTCGCCGGTCATATCGTGCGCGGTGAAGCCCCGGTCGATGAAGACCAGCGCACCCGCCGCGCCAGCGTGATGTCGCTGGTGCGCGCGCTGGTGGCCGCACTCGGCGCCAATGACGATCCGATGCATGGCCTGTTCGGCGCCTTCGCCTATGATCTCGTGTTTCAGATCGAAGATCTCGTGCAGAAGCGCCCGCGCGAGGCCGACCAGCGCGACATCGTGCTGTATCTGCCGGATCGCCTGTTGGCCTATGACCGCGCCACCGGGCGGGGCGTGGTGCTGAGTTATGATTTTGCCTGGAACGGCAAATCTTCCGAAGGCCTGCCGCGCGACACGCCGGAAAGCATCTACGCCAAGACGCCGCGGCAAGGTTTTGCCGATCACGCGCCCGGCGAATATCAGGCGACGGTCGAAACCGCGCGCGCGGCGTTTGCGCGCGGCGATCTGTTCGAGGCGGTGCCGGGGCAATTATTCGCCGAACCCTGCGAGCGTTCGCCGGCGGAAGTATTCCAGCGGCTGTGCCGGATCAACCCGTCGCCCTATGGCGCGCTGATGAATCTCGGCGACGGCGAGTTTCTGGTGTCGGCCTCGCCGGAAATGTTCGTGCGCTCGGACGGACGGCGGGTCGAGACCTGCCCGATTTCCGGCACCATCGCGCGCGGCATCGATGCGATCGGCGATGCCGAGCAGATCCGGCAATTGCTCAATTCGGAGAAAGACGAATTCGAGCTCAACATGTGTACCGACGTCGACCGTAACGACAAGGCGCGAGTCTGCATCCCCGGCACCATCAAGGTTCTGGCGCGGCGCCAGATCGAGACCTACTCAAAGCTGTTTCACACCGTCGACCATGTCGAAGGCATGCTGCGGCCGGGCTTCGATTCACTCGATGCGTTTCTCACCCACGCCTGGGCAGTGACGGTGACCGGTGCGCCCAAATTATGGGCGATGCAGTTCGTCGAGGACAATGAGCGTTCATCGCGTCGCTGGTATGCCGGCGCGATCGGGGCGGTGAATTTCGACGGCAGCATCAATACCGGGCTGACTATCCGCACGATCAGGATGAAAGACGGGCTGGCCGAGGTGCGGGTCGGCGCCACCTGTCTGTTCGATTCAGACCCTGCCGCCGAGGACCGGGAATGCCAGGTCAAAGCGGCGGCGCTGTTTCAGGCGCTGCGCGGCGATCCGCCGAAGCCGTTATCGGCCTTCGCGCCTGATGCCACCGGTTCAGGCAAGCGGGTGCTGCTGATCGATCATGACGACAGCTTCGTGCATATGCTGGCGGATTATTTTCGTCAGGTCGGCGCCACCGTGACCGTGGTACGCTATATTCACGCCCAGCACATGCTGGACACCCAAAGCTACGATCTCCTGGTATTGTCGCCAGGGCCGGGGAGGCCGGAAGATTTCGCCATTTCCAAAACCATCGGAGCGGCGCTCGACAAGAAGCTGCCGATCTTCGGCGTCTGCCTGGGAGTGCAGGCGATCGGCGAATATTTCGGCGGCCAGCTCGGCCAGCTCAGCCAGCCCGCGCATGGCCGGCCGTCGCGGGTTGCGGTTCGCGGCGGCAGGCTGATGCAGAACCTGCCCAATGAGATCGTGATCGGCCGCTATCATTCGCTCTATGTCGAGCGCGACAGCATGCCCGACGTGCTCGAGGTGACAGCGAGTACCGAAGACGGCGTCGCGATGGCGATCGAGCACAAGAGTTTGCCGGTCGGCGGTGTGCAGTTTCACCCGGAATCGCTGATGTCGCTTGGCGGCGAAGTCGGCCTGCGCATCGTCGAGAACGCATTTCGGCTGCGCGTGCCAGTGAATTGAAGATTACCTGCAGGAAATCTGAAAGAGAAACCGATGACTTTTGAATATGATTTGAAGTCCAGCGTTCGCACCATTCGCGATTACCCAAAACCGGGCATCCTGTTTCGCGATATCACGACGTTGCTCGGCGACGCCCGCGCGTTCCGCCAGGCCGTCGATGAACTGGTGCAGCCATGGGCCGGCAACAAGATCGACAAGGTCGCCGGCATCGAGGCGCGCGGTTTTATCCTGGGCGGCGCGGTGGCACATCAGATCTCGGCTGGTTTCGTTCCGATCCGCAAGCGGGGCAAGCTGCCGCACACCACGGTGCGGATCGCCTATTCGCTGGAATACGGCCTCGATGAAATGGAAATGCATGCCGATGCGATCCTGCCCGGCGAGCGCGTGATCCTGGTCGACGATCTGATCGCGACCGGCGGCACCGCCGAGGGCGCGGTCAAGCTGATACGCCAGATCGGCGCCACTGTGGTCGCGGCTTGTTTCATCATCGATCTGCCGGATCTCGGCGGCGCCGCAAAATTGCGCGCGATGGATGTGCCGGTGCGGACCCTGATGGCGTTCGACGGGCATTGAGAGGTTAGAAGAGAGGAGCGCAGAACTCTCGGCGTCTTCAATCGTCATACGCGGGCTTGACCCGCGTATCCATTACACTTCAAAAAAACTTTGCGAAACGGGATGGATTGCCGGGTCAAGCCCGGCAATGACAAAGCGGCGTATGCGTTCGCCGGGACGACGTGTTGAGAGTGGTACGTCTACGACCTCTGCAACAGCAGCCTCAGCTCCAAATCGCGAAAGCTGGAATAGTTCTTCCGAATCCACTGATGCAGTTCGGTGGATGAATCCTTTTCCTGCCGCAGATATCCCGTGAACGAGAAATTCAGCCGGTCGATATAGGTCTTGAGAAACGCCGGCAGCGCCGGGACGCGTATGATCCGGCCATGTCCCATGGCGGGGGGTAGTTCACCGCGCACCACATGTTCGTTGTCGATGGTCACCAGCGCGTTGGCGGGGATCTGCTCCTGCAGCATCGGATAGCCGCGTGCCGAGACCCGGTCGGTATCGGCGACAAACAGGATGATCGGAGCCACACCGCGCCGTGCGGCTTCCTTCAGGAAGCCGATCTCATCGGTCATCGTGAAGAACTCGTCGAAGGCATGAAAGCCGAGATCGATCACCTTGGCGACGCCGTCATTGACGATCAGGCGGTCCATCAGCGCCATCTTGCCGAAAGTGTTGTCGACCTCGGCGGTCTCGGTGATCCGCGGCAGATATTCCAGCAGCGACGGCTCTTTCAGGTTGATGTCGAAAGCCGTGACGGTGCCGTTTTTCAGCAGCAGGAATTCGCTCAACAGCCGCGCCAGCAGGGTCTTGCCGACCAGCGGGCGGGGCGAGCAGATGATGTAGATGGGCGTCGCGGACATCAGGGCTATATCAGGCGAATTCTGCGCCTAATCCAGCCAAATTATATCGCCCGCGCCATTATTTTTCGCCGGTGCGTGGGACGCCTTTGCTGGAGCCGACCAGATCGGTCAGCTTGATGCGGTCGAATTCGCTCCAGACATTGGCCAGCCAGTGGCGGACATAGCCGCGCAGCACGAACGAATAATTCGCGGCTTCGTCATTGGTGCCCTTGTTGGCGACGAATTTGAGGAATGGCACCGAGGCGACCTCGACCTGCTCATAGGCCATTTCGTTGAGCTTGGGGATGGTGAGTTCGGTGGCGTCCTTGATGCGGTGGAAATAGGAATTGTAGGTCGCCTGATCCCATTCGAAGAAGCTGGTGTTGTTGATGAAGTTCTTCACCAGGAAATATTTCGCGCCCTGCATGAAATTCGCGGTCTCCGCGATTTCGTCCAGCGAGGCGATCGAGGGGCCGAGAATGTGGAACACGGCGAAGGTGATCTGGCCGGTTTTGGCGGCATCGAGAAAGCCGATATCGCGCAACGAGGCCAGGGCCGGCGACAACAGTCCGGCGCGGACATCGATTACGGTGACCGAGGGGCTGACGGCGTTCAGCGTATCGAAGATCTTCATCTGATCCGATGTCGTCGTCATGTCGACGATCTCGGTAATGTCGGGATGAAAGCGCTTCAGGGTGCCCCGCGGGGCTTCGGTATCGAAGGCCCGGGTCGGCACGTTATTGGCGCTGAAATAGTCCAGCACGGTTCGCGAGACGGTTGTCTTGCCGACCCCGCCCTTGTCAGCACCTACTACAATCACTACCGGCTTCGCCATGAACGCCCCTTGCGCGCAATATTATATCCCGACCGTCGCTCTATACACGATGCGATCAGAATGTCCCCCGCCTGCTTTAGGCGGGAACATGGCAGAAACAAGGGAGAATTCAATTCATTAGACGGCGGCCGGGTTTAATCGTGCCGATGTCGTTAATCCCGTACAAGTTCCGGTCGTTCAATGGGCTTTATCGCTGGGATCGCTAGTGCCGGCCCCAAGGACCTATGGGAGGACCGCCAGGAGGACTTGCGGGATTGCTCCAAGGTCCCTGCGATGCACCGGGAGGGCCCCATGGACCCGACGGCGGTGGCGGGGGCTGGCCATCAGCCGGCAGCGGAGGTGGCTGATCGTCCGGTGCATCGGATGTATCCGACGGCACAGTATCCGAAGGCAGTGCTAGCGGTCCGGGGTCGTGACCGCCGGCGAATTTCACCAGCGCTTGTACGCGGGTGTCGACCGAGGGATGGGTCGCGAACAGGTCGGAAAAACCCTCGCGCGGGTTGTCGAGGCACAATTCCATGACCGCCGACGTTGCGCCGGGAAGTTCGCCGCGGTTCTCGATTTTGCGCAGCGCCGAGATCATCGCATCGGGATTTTTCGTCAGTTCGACCGATCCGGCGTCGGCCAGCAATTCGCGCGAGCGCGACAGTGCCAGCCGCACCATTTGCGACAACAGCCACGCCAGCGCGATCAGCGCGACCGCGATGATGATGACAAGGATGGCCGCGCCGCCGCCGGAGCTTTTCCGGTCGCTGCTCGAAGAGGATGACGACGAGGATGAAGAGGAAGAGGACGACGACCACCCACCACCATAATAGCCGAAATTGGTAAAACCCCGGAACAGCAATTCAGCGAAGAATCCGACCACGCCGGCGATGATCACCGCGATTACCATCATCTGCACGTCGCCGTTGCGGATGTGGGTAAGTTCATGGCCGAGCACCGACTCGACCTCCTGGTCGTTGAGCGCGTTCAACAGGCCGGTGGTGACGGTGATGGCATATTGGCGCTGGTTGAGCCCGGTCGCGAACGCGTTCAGCGCGTCGCTGTCGATGATTTTCAGCTTCGGCATCGGGATGCCGCGCGAGATGCAGAGATTTTCCAAGAGATTATAAAGCCGCGGCTGCTGCTGCCGCGTCACGTCCTCGCCGCCGGTCACGGCATCGACGATCGATTGATGGAAGAAATAGGCGATCACGATCCACAGCACGGCGGCAAGCGTGGCATAGGGAAACGCCGTCACCAGGTCGCGCGCCGCCTTGGCCAGATAATAATCGAGCGGTCCGCCGGCGTTGATCAGCACTTCGGCGATCAGCGCGCCGGCATAGACCATCACATAGATCAGAACGAACAACCCGGCGAGCAGCAGCATCGAACGGAATTTGTTCGATGCGATGTGCGTGTAAAGACCATACGCGGCCATGATGCGCTGCTCTGCCGGAAAGCCCTAAAAGGTCAGAACTTGACCGTCGGCACCGCCTCGACTTCGGTCCTGGAGGCGCCGAGGTCGAAGAAATCCTTGCGGGTGAAGCCGAACATGCCGGCGAACAGAGCGGCCGGCATCTGCTGGATTCCGGTGTTGTATTCGGAAACCGCGTTGTTGAAGAAGCGGCGGCTGGCCGCGATCTTGTTTTCGAGGTCGGACAATTCGCTCGCCAATTGCTGGAAGTTGGCGTTGGCCTTGAGGTCGGGATAGGCCTCGGACAGCGCGATCAGCTTGCCGAGCGCGCCGCTCAACTGGTTTTCGGCGGCGGCGACCTGTCCCGGCCCCTGCGCCGTCATCGCCGCGTTGCGGGCCTTGACCACGTCGTCGAGCGTGCCGCGTTCATGCGCGGCATAGCCCTTCACGGTTTCCAGCAGGTTCGGGATCAGGTCGTGGCGCTGCTTGAGTTGCACGTCGATGTCGGCAAACGCCTGATTGACGCGCTGGCCGAGCGCGACTAGGCGGTTATAGGCGCCGATCGCGAACAGAACGAGAATAACGATGACGCCGAGAACGATCCAGCCGGTCGACATGGCAACAGCTCCTGATGAGACAACGAAGGCGGGCAGGGTAGACCAAAAAGCCCGCGCGCGGCAGCCCGCCGCGAGATGGGGTTACCCTTGGTCGGGCGCAAGGCGAGTTTAGTTCAAAGCAAGGGAGAAGGCGGGTTACCCCCGGCTAATGCCCGCTACCGGCAATCTCGCGATATAGACGGGCATACTGGCTGGCACGGCTCCGCCAGGAAACGTCGGTCGACATGCCGTTCATCTGTATTTTTTTCCATGCCGCTTTGTTTCGAAACAGGGCGTTCGCCCGGCGCAATGCCGCGGCGAGATTTTCGGTGGTGACCGGTCCGAATTTAAACCCGGTCGCCTGATCGCTGTCCGTTTCATCGAAATCGTGAATGGTGTCTTCGAGGCCGCCGACCCGTGACACGATGGGAACGGCGCCATAGCGGAGCGCACAGAGCTGCGTGAGGCCGCATGGCTCAAATCGAGAGGGCACCACAAGCGCGTCGGCGCCGGCCTGGATGAGATGCGCCAGCTTTTCGTCATAGCCGATCAGGACGCCGATCTGTCCGGCATTGGCTTTCGCGGCTGCCCGGAATTTATCCTCGAGTTCGGCGTCTCCACTGCCGAGCACGGCCAGTTGCATCCCTTCATCCAGCAAGGCGGGAATGCATTCGATCAGAAGATCCAGTCCCTTTTGCCAGGACAGGCGGCTGATCACGCCGAGCAGAATGGCCTCGTTGTTGGGTTGCAAGCCAAATCGTCGCTGCAAAGCTACCTTGTTGGCAAGGCGACCGTCAGGATCATCCAGGCTGAAAGAACTGGAAATGTCGCCGTCCGCAGCGGGATTCCACACGTCGATATCGATCCCGTTGAGAATGCCCTGGAGCTGGCCGGAACGTGCGCGCAGCAAGCCACCGAGGCCCATGCCGCCTTCATCGCCCTGGATCTCGACGGCGTAGGTCGGCGAGACGGTCGTAATGCGATCGGCAAATTGAAGCCCGGCTTTCAGAAAGCCGATGTCGCCATAATATTCGACGCCAGCCATCGTGAAAGAGTCCGGCGGCAAGCCAATCTCGCGCAGCATTTGCTGCGGAAAGCGGCCCTGAAAGGCGAGGTTGTGGACGGTCAAAATCGTGCCCGGACGCGGCTGGCCGCTGTAGTGCAGATAGGCGGGCGTCAAGCCGGCCTGCCAGTCGTGCGCATGAACCACGTCAGGTACGAAAGACGGCACGCCGCCGAGCCCGATGTCGGCGGCCGTGCCCGCCAGCGCCGCAAATCGCAGGCCGTTATCCGGCCAGTCGACACCCTCAGGCGAGAGATAGGGATTACCCGGGCGCCCAAACAGATGCGGCGCATCCAGCACCAACAAGTCGAGTGCACCGCAGGAACCACTGAGCAGGCGTGCCGGTCCGCCAAAGAAATCCCGCCATGCCAGCACCTGCTCGGCTTTTTCCAGCGCGCTGATGGCGGCCGGATAGCCCGGCAACAGGGTGCGGGTTTCGATGCCTTCCGCCTTGAGAGCGATCGGTAGAGCGCCGGTTACGTCCGCAAGGCCACCGGTTTTGATGATGGGATAGATTTCCGAAGCGACCGAAAGGGCGCGGACAGGCCTCATGCATTCAGCCTGTCGATCATCGGCTGGGTGATCAGGCAAATTCCCTGATCTGTGCGTCGAAAGCGGCTTGCGTCGAGTTCGGGATCTTCACCGACGACAAGTCCTTCGGGAATTTTCACGCCACGGTCGATCACCACGTTCCTCAATCTCGCGGTTCGCGCCACATCAACATAAGGCAGGATCACCGCGCCCTCAACCCGGGCATGCGAATGCAGGTGTACGCCGGTGAACAGCAGCGAGCGCCGCAGCGCCGCACCTGACACGATGCAGCCGCCTGCAACCAGCGAGGTCACGGCTTCTCCGCGCCTGCCGTCTTCGTCATGGACGAATTTGGCGGGGGGCGAAATCTCGGCATAGGTCCAGATCGGCCACGACCGGTCATACAGATCAAGTTCAGGCACAACGTCGGTGAGATCGATATTCGATGACCAATAGGCGTCGACCGTTCCGGCATCGCGCCAGTAACTGGGCTGATCGGTGCCGGATCGGACGCAGGACTTGCTGAACTGATGCGCGACCGCGCGGCCATGTTTCACCACATAGGGGATAATGTCCTTGCCGAAGTCGTGGCTCGAATGCGGATCGGCGGCATCGCGCTTTAACTGATCGAACAGAAATTCGGTGTTGAAAACATAGATGCCCATGCTGGCGAGCGATACATCCGGCTTGCCGGGCATCGGCGGAGGGTCGGCCGGCTTCTCGAGAAAGGATTGGATGATGTCGTTTTCGTCGACATGGATGATGCCAAAGGCGCTGGATTCCGCGCGCGGCATTTCGAGGCAGCCGACGGTGACATCCGCGCCGGACTCGACATGCTGCTTCAGCATGATCTCGTAATCCATTTTATACACATGGTCGCCGGCAAGCAGGACGATGAACTGGCAGGAATGGGCCTCGATAATATCGATGTTCTGATAGACGGCGTCCGCGGTTCCGACATACCACATGGTTTCGGAAACCCGCTGGCTGGCCGGCAGGATGTCAAAGCTTTCGTTGCGCTCCGGACGGAAGAAGTTCCAGCCCATCTGCAAATGACGAATAAGACTGTGAGCCTTGTATTGGGTGGCGACGGCGATGCGCCTTATGCCGGAGTTCAGCGCATTCGAGAGCGCAAAGTCGATGATACGCGACTTGCCTCCGAAATAGACCGCCGGCTTGGCGCGTCTGTCGGTCAATTCCTGCAGCCGGCTGCCCCGGCCGCCCGCAAGAACAAAGGCGAGGGCGTATCGCGACAACGGTTCGTTCGGGACGGCTCGCATTTTTCCTGCCTCCACAGAGCCACACCAACTCGCAATCCCGACCGGTCGTTCCCGGGGGCTCGGGCCTCCGCGACGTCGACGGTACCCGGAGCAATAGATGAATGCCAGCGGGTTTGGTCCGGCACGACGCTTGGAAAGCGCCGCGCGCCGACCTAGAGTTGGCCAACTACAAAAATGGACGCAAGTGATTTTGTGATGAAGGTGATTTTGTCATGAAGGGATGGCGTGCCCGCATAGGATTTCTGGTGCCGCCGGGAAATCCGACGGTTGAACCGGAAATGACGGAGCTGGCGCCATCAGGCGTATCGCTTCATTTCACCCGGATGAGCGCGGACGGCCCGGCCGGGACGCATACCGGCCAGGAAGAACGCAATCTCAGCCAGCTTGCAAGCATCCCGGCCTGCGTCAAGCTGCTCGCCATGGTGTCGCCCCGCGTCATCGTGATGGCGCACACGGCGACGAGCTATACGCTGGGACAACTGCGGGAAGCCGAACTGGTAGCGCAGATGGAAGCCGCCAGCGGTGCGCGCTTCATCACGGCCTTCGGAAGCGTACTCGCGGCCTTCTCTCACCTTGGCGCGCGCCGGGTCGCCTATGCCACGCCGTATTCGGCCGATATGACCGCGCGTGGCAAGCAGCATCTCGAAAGCTGCAGCATTGAGGTCGTCAGTTCAGGCCATCTGGCTGACGTCCGCAATATCTACGAGGAAACCAGTGCGCGCGCCTATGCGATCGCCCGGCAGGTCGATCACCCCAAGGCCGATCTGATCTTCCTCAGCGGCGTCGGCATGCCGACGCTCGATGCACTGCAGTCCCTTGAGGACGATTTGGGCAAGCCGGTTGTTTCGGCGGCTTCGGCGATGATGTGGCACGCCTTGCGCACGGCCGGCGTTAGTTGCAGCGTCAAAGGCTACGGCAAATTGCTGGAAGGCAGCTAATTAATCTCGCGACAAGACCGAATGAACGGTCATGCGGGACGACAGGGAGGAACGATGAGGCTCGCTTTGAGGCTGTTCGCCGCCCTGTGCGTGTTGCTCGCCGCGCCAACGGCTTTGGCACAATCCGGCTATCCGAACCGGCCGGTGAAAATCGTGGTCGGTTTTACGCCCGGCACCGCGCCTGATCTCGCGGCGCGCATTCTTGCCGACCGGTTTGCGGACGTCTGGGGTTCGCCGTTCGTGGTCGAGAATACGCCGGGCGCCGGCAGCAACATCGCCACCGATCACGTCGCCAAGGCTCCTGCCGACGGCTACACGTTGCTGATGGGCGGCAACTCGTCACTGGTCATCAATCCGAGTCTGTACGAAACGCTGCCATTCGACCCGATCAAGGATTTCGCGCCGATCTCGCAGGTATTCATCGCAGCCAACGTGCTGGCGGTGCCCTCCGCGCTGCCGATCAAGAGTGTGGCGGAACTGGTGGCGCTTGCCAAAGCGAACCCCGGCAAGCTTTCCTACGCCCATGCCGGGGTGGGCACGTCGCAGCATCTGGGCGCTGAATTGTTCAAATACATGGCGCATGTCGATATTTCAGCCGTGCCCTATCGCGGCACCACGGCGCTGATGCCGGACCTGCTCGCGGGCCGCATCACCATGTCGTTCGCCAATATCTCCAACGTGATCCCGCTCGCGCGCGAAGGTAAATTGCGCGCGCTGGCCATCACCTCGATCAAGCGTTCGCCGCTGGCGCCCGATCTGCCGACCATGGCGGAATCCGGATATCCGGGCTTTGAGGCCGTGCCGTGGTTCGGTCTGTTCGCGCCGGCCGGCACGCCCAGGGATGTTCTGGATAAATTGCATGACGAGACCGTCAAGGCTCTGGCGGCGCCGCAGGTGCGCAAGAAGTTCGACGAACTTGGGCTCGAGCCGATCGGCGGTACGCCGGATGAGTTGACCGCGATCATCCGGAAAGAAACGCCCGAATGGGCCAAAGTAATCAAGGACGCCGGCATTAAGCTCGGCAATTAGTGCGGCATTTGACGCGATGTTGATGCGTCACGCGTTACGGCTCTTCCACCACCGCGTCACCCCATCGCCAGCGCCGGGCGCGGGCATAATCCGCCTTGGTGCGGCTGGGCACTTTGGTCACAGTGAGACCATCCGGCGTGCAGAGTTTCGCTGTTACATCGACCTTGCTCACGATGGGCTGCGCCAGCACGCGGGCGGGATGAGATGTCACTGGCGCGCGCGTCAGCGCGACATAGCTGAATTTCTCGTCTTCGAACGGCAACTCCGCGCCCTTGATCTGCATATGCGCGCGCAGGCGCGGCAGGCGCTGGGTGAAATGACACCAGTCGGGCGCCGTGAGCGGACACGGGCCGTCATGCGGGCAGGGGGCAGCAATATGCGCGTCCAATGCGATCAACTGTGCGCGCAGCGCAATGATCCGCGCATAGCCCGAGGGGGTGCCGGGTTCGACGATGACAAGCGTATCGCGGGTCTTCGACCACATCAGTTCAGCGAGCGCGCTGCGTTCCTTGTCGCTGAGTTCGGCGATCACATAACTCGCCACCACAAGATCGGCCGGTTCGGATGCGGCGAGCGCCGCGCGGGCTTCGCCGCGCTGATAGGTCATTTTGCCAAGACGCGAACTGTCGCGGCCGAGATCCAGCGCCAGCGCGCGCAGTGCGCTGTTGGCGTCCAGCAGCGTGAAGTCTTGCAGCGATGAAAACGCCTCGGCCGCGGCCCAGCTTGCGGTGCCCGGACCGGCGCCGATATCGAGCAGGCTTGCCGGCGCAAAGTTTGGCGTGATCTCGCGCAGCGCGTTCAGGCTCGCGGTCACTGCGGCGTAGGTCGCGGGCATCCGCGCCAGTGCGTAAGCTAATGCATCGGTCTCGGATTTGATCGCGCCGGAATGGCCGCCGTCGCGGTAGGTCTTCGAGATCACCGCGGCGCGTTCGGCGGCGTCGTTGCGCGACAGCCCGTGCAGCTTGGCGTCAAGCGCGGCTTTCAGTTCAGCGGGAAGATCGGGCGCGGTCATCATCGTCTTCTTCCCTTCTCCCCAGCCAACTCGGGTTTACCCGAGTTGGCTATTCTGAATTTGTCGAAGTCGGATATATCCGACTTCGAGTGGGAGAAGGTGGCGCGAAGCGCCGGATGAGGGGTCTCTTTCCATCGATAGATCGGAACCCCTCACCCGTCTCGAATTCGCTGCGCTCATTCGAGCCACCCTCTCCCACAAGGGGAGAGGGGAAGTAAGGAGATCACGCCACGTGCTGGTCAAGAATCTTCACGGCCTCATCGAGCGCGACCGAGACCAGTTGCGAGACGCCGCGCTCGGCCATGGTGACGCCGAACAGCCGGTTCATCCGCGCCATTGTGATCGGATTATGCGTGATGATGATGAAGCGCGTTTCGGTGGTCGAGGTCATTTCATGCAGCAGGTTGCAGAACCGCTCCACGTTATGATCGTCGAGCGGTGCGTCGACTTCGTCCAGCACGCAGATTGGCGACGGGTTGGTGAGGAACACCGCGAAGATCAGCGACAGCGCGGTCAGCGCCTGCTCGCCGCCTGACAACAGCGACAGCGTCTGCGGCTTCTTGCCGGGGGGCTTGGCGATGATTTCGAGCCCGGCCTCGAGCGGATCGTCGCTCTCGATCAGATGCAGCGCGGCTTCGCCGCCGCCGAACAGTTCGACGAACATCCGCTTGAAATGATTGTTGACCATCTCGAACGAGGTCAACAGCCGCTCGCGCGCTTCGCGGTTGAGGCTCTGGATGCCCTGGCGCAGCCGCTTGATGGCCTCGACCAGATCGTCGCGCTCGGTGGTCAGCCCGGTATGCTGGGTCTCGACCTCGCGCAGTTCTTCCTCGGCGCGCAGATTGACGGCGCCGAGGCGCTCGCGATCGCGGCGCATCTTTTCGAGATTCTCTTCGATTTCCGCCAGCGGCGGCAACTCGGCGCCGGGTTCGATCTCGGCGATCCCTGCCACGGCGTGCGGTTCGATTTCCAGCATGTCGTGGATTTCGCGCTCGATATCGATCAGCCGGCGCTTGGTGCCGTCCATGCGTTCTTCGGCGCGGGCGCAGGCTTCGCGTGCGCCCGAAAGCGCCTCCAGCGATATCTTGGCGTCGCGATCGGTCTCCGCCATCGCGCTTTCGGCCGCGGCCAGCGCATCGGCGGCGACACGGCGGCCGGTTTCGGCGGCTTCGATCTCGCTGATCAGCGCGCGGCGCTTTTCCGCGAACAGAGCCGGCGCGTTGTCGAGTTCGGCGCGTTCGGCCGTAACCTCGGTGACGCGGGCTTCGATGGTCGAGATCTGCGAGGCCGCGCTCTGCTTGCGGTCGTTCCACTGGCTGCGTTCCGACGTGATCGCCTGCAACCGGCGATCGGCCAGTTCAGCCTCGCGCGCCAGCGCCTGGGCTTCCGCCCGCACCTGCGCGGCGAGGCGGCGATGACCCTCGATATCGGTGCGAACCATGGAGAGCCGGGATTCGGCCTCCAGGCTCGGCGGCAGTTCGGCCAAAGCGGCGGTGGCGCTCTCATGCGCCCCTTCGGCTTCGGCGCGGTCGGCGGCGAGGCGCGTATGCGCTTCGGTCAGCGCCGATTTGCGCGCCGCATGGCGGTTGATCTCGCGCTCGGTCGCGGCATGACGTTCGCGCGCGGCATCGGCCTCGCGCTGGGCGGCACGCCACGCGTCGCGTGCGGAGGTTTCAGCGGCGGACGCCGCCTTGAGTTCGGCTTCGGCGGTCTCAAGCGCCTGACGCTTGATTGAAGCCTCGATGCGGGCCTGTTCCAGTTCGTTTTCGATATCGACCAGCCGGGCGCGCTCGGCCAGACGCCGGGCCGCGCCGGTCGGCGCATGCGCGGCGGCGACAAAACCGTCCCAGCGCCAGACGTCGCCTTCCAGCGACACCAGCCGCTGGCCGGTCTTGAGCTGCGAGACCAGTTCTGCGCCGCGCTCCTTGGCGACGACGCCGATTTGGGCGAGACGCCGCGCCAGTTCCGGGGGCGCTTCGACATGGGCTGCGAGGGCTTCGACACCCTCCGGCAGTGCGGGATCGCCCTCGGTGACGCCCGAATTGGTCCAGCGCATCGGGGCCGAGGGATCGACGGGCGCATCGAGATCGTCGCCGAGGGCTGCGCCGATCGCCTTCTCATAGCCCTTGGAAACCGTGACGCCGTCGATGATCGGCGGCCACAGATTCTTGGTCTCGCTGTTGACGAGCTTGGAGATCGTGCGGGCTTCGGTCTCAAGCCGTTGCACGCGTTTATCAGCTTCGTTCAGCGGCGCGCGGGCGGCCTCAAGCTTTTGCCGGGCCGAGACATGGCCGGCTTCGCTGGCCTGCGAGGCGGCTTCGGATTGCGCGAGATTTTCCTGCGCGGATTCCATGGCGCCGGCCAAGGTCGCGAGATCGCCATGACCGCTGGTTTCCTGCGCCAGCTTCGACTCTTCGCTCTGGACGTTGGCAATTTCCTGATCGAGCCGCGCCAGCCGATCGCGATGGGTGCGCACGCTGGCTTCGAGTTGGTTGCGCTTGGCGGTGAGGTCGGCGAGTTCGGTGGTCAGTTCGGAGAACATCCGCTCGGCGGCCGCCAGCGTCGCCTCGGCCTCCGACACGCGCTCATCGACGCCGCTGCGCTTCTCGACGCGCGACTTGATCTCTTCCTTCAGCTCTGTGTCTTCGATATCGAGCCGCTGCAGCGCGACCTCGGCGTCGGCGCTCTGTTGCTGTTCGCGGGCAACGTCGGCTGAAAACTGCGTCAGCCGGCGATCGAGCTCGGCAACGCGCTCCTTGGCGCGCGCTTCCTCGCGGTCGAGCGTTTCGCGCGCGTTGGTAAGGCGCTGCAGCCCGGCCGCGGCACGGGCTTCGCTCTCGCGCAGCGCCGGCAGTTCGGAAGCACGGATCGCCTGGATGCGTGCGGCCTCTGCCTGCTCGCGGGTGCGCTCGGCCATTTCGCGGACGCTGAGGTCGTGAACCTGCGCAGATTCCGCGACGTCGGCATGGGCGCCGACCCAGCGCAGATGGAACAGCATCGCCTCGGCCTTGCGCACTTTAGCCGCGACTTCGCGGAAGCGGATCGCCTGCCGCGCTTGCTTCTTCAACCCGTCGATCTGTCCGGCCAATTGCCCGATCACGTCCTCGACGCGGGTGAGGTTGGTTTCGGCGGCCTTGAGGCGCAGTTCCGCCTCGTGGCGGCGGGCATGAAGTCCCGCAACACCGGCGGCGTCTTCCAGCACCCGGCGACGCTGCTCAGGCTTGGCCTGAATGATTTCGCCGATCTTGCCCTGGTGGACCAATGCGGGCGATCGCGCACCGGTGGCGGCATCGGCGAACAGGATCTGCACATCGCGGGCACGCACGTCGCGGCCGTTGATGCGATAGACCGAGCCGGCCTCGCGCTCGATGCGGCGCGAGATTTCCAGAATCTCGCGGTCGTTCATTGCGGCCGGCGCAGAGCGATCGGAATTGTCGATCGTCATCACCACTTCGGCGTGGTTGCGCGACGGACGATTGCCGGAGCCGGCGAAGATTACGGCGTCCATGTCGGCGGCGCGCAATGATTTGTGCGAGGTCTCGCCCATCGCCCAGCGCAGCGCCTCGACCAGATTCGATTTTCCACAGCCGTTCGGCCCGACCACCCCGGTGAGACCGGGTTCGATCACGAAGTCGGTGGGCTCAACGAAGGACTTGAAACCGTGAAGACGAAGGCGTGTGAGTTTCATGGACACGATGCTCTGTTGGCAAGGCGCGAATCTCCCTGCCGGGACAATACCATAGAAGGCAATGTCGGTGTGTGGGCGAGTCGCTCCTCGCGGCTCTCATGGCGTCGACAATGGCGAGGCCCGGGCCTTTGGGCAACTGCGGCGAAGGGCTTTTCCCAAGGCTTTTTAGAGACTTTTATTGAGGTTTTTACAGAGGTTATCCACAGATGTCGCTATGGCGAACACCGCGGACCCATAATAACCGACGCCAGCATAATTTCGGCGAAGCGCGCTCACGCTGCTGTCCCGGCCCTGGCCAGGACAGCGATAATTCGACCGGGGCCGCTCAGCTCTTGAGCAGCGCCTTGATCCGCTTGTCGAATTCCTCGAACGAGGTTTCGCCCTTGATCATCTCGCCATTGAGGAAAAAGGTCGGCGTCGAATTGACCTTCAGCACCTCGTTGGCGAATTTCTGGTCGGCGACGATCTTGTCGAGCAGCGTCTGATCTTTCAGGCAGTCATCGACAGCCTGCTGGCTCAAGCCGGCCTGCTTGCCGATCCGGGTCAGGGTTTCGGTGGTGTTCTTCATCACCCAGTCGCCTTGCTGCTTGAACAGCATGTCGGTGACCGCGAAGTATTTTCCGGCGTCGTCCTTGGCGATGCAGCGCGACAGCATCGAGCCGGCGGCGGCCTTGATGTCGAGCGGGAATTCGCGGAACACGTAGCGGATCTTGCCGGTATCGATATAGGTCGACTTGATCTTCGGGAACACGTCGGCGTTGAACGCCGCGCAATGCGGACAGGTCATCGACGCGAATTCGGTGATCGTGATCGGGGCGTCGGCGGGGCCAAGCGCCATGTCCGGCAGCGAGACCGGCTTGGCGACATCGGCCGCACTTTGCGCCATCGCCTCGGTGATCAGGCGCAGCGGCGAGAAACCGGCAAGCAGGCTAAGTCCGGTCAGCGACAGGGCGGCGGTGAAGGCGCGGCGCGTGATGATCAAGGTCTGCTCCTGAATTGGCGCGTTCACGCCCGAAAAGCCCAAGGGAGATATTGCCAATAACGGTTGTAATGCAGTTGGCTAACTTGAAACCTCAATTGTGGCAATGGCAGGCCACGGCCGCCGAGCCTGTAGATAGGCTCAATTTCGCTTGATCGAGGCGCCAAGCCGGGCCAGCGCGGCCCGCAACTCCTCGTCCTCGATCGAGGTCAGGGTTTTTGCCACCTCTGCCACGGCTTTGGCGTCGGGTGCGGCAGGCGCTTTCGGCGTTTTCCGGCGCGCCAGCGGCGCCTGGCGCAGCGCCAGCCGGCCGACCGCGTTCCACCCGAAGAAGCGGTTGACGCGCTGCAGGATCACATCGGAACCGTGCTGGATTTCCAGCGCCATCGGGCCGTCCACCCGCAGCACCAGCGTGGCCGGTTCCTGCGGCTGCCCCTCCACCGGCCGCGGCCACTGGATCTTCAATGGCTCGGCATGCACGGCGATTTCGGGGCCGGCGATTTCCGTCCAGCGTGTGACCAGTTCACGGGCCGCAAATCCCTGCCGGGCATAGGCGTCGGAAAACACGTCGCTGAGCAGGACGGAAAGCGGCTTGGCGCTGATCGGACCGGGTTTGGGCATGATGGCTTATAGCATCGGTCGTTGCCCGGAGACATGCCTATGCGGCGCGCGGCCGGATGGTTTTGAGATCGCGGTCGATCTCGCGGCGCCGTTGCATCAGATCAAAGTCCATTTGCAGCCCGAGAAAGAACCCCTCCGACATACCGAAATAGCGGGCGAGCCGCAGGTCGGTATCGGCCGTGACATCCCGTTTGCCGAGCACGATTTCGTTGATACGGCGCGGCGCGACATGGACCGCCCGCGCCAATGCGTTCTGGCTGAGGCCCATCGGTTTAAGGAACTCTTCAAGCAGGATTTCGCCGGGATGCGGGTTCTGGAGTTGCCCACTTCTAGACGTGATAGTCGACGATTTCGACATGCGACGGTCCTCCCTCATCCCAGATAAAGCAGATGCGCCATTGGTCATTGATCCGGATCGAATGCTGCCCCTGACGATCCGCGCGGAGGGCCTCAAGACGATTGCCGGGCGGGACACGAAGATCTCCCAGCGTCCGGACCAGATCAATTCTGCTTCGGAATCGGCAAAGCCCCGGATCATGGCTGACCATAACGCGGCGCGTTATGGGTTGCAATCCCGCGGGACATCTGGATCGCTGGCCATTGTCCAATTCTGAACCTAAAATGAGTCGTGGCCTCATCCTCAGCAAACAAGAAACAGAAGCCGGTTGTTATCGAAGCCGCCGCCCGTCCGGCGCTGCTGCTCGACTGGTATGACCGGCATCGACGCCGGCTGCCGTGGCGGCCGCTACAGGGCGATCGCGCCGATCCCTATGCGGTCTGGCTGTCGGAAATCATGCTGCAGCAGACCGGCGTCAAGACCGTCGGGCCCTATTTCGAGAAGTTCATGGCGCGCTGGCCGGACGTCGGGGCACTCGGCCGCGCGTCGCTCGACGATGTGCTGCGGATGTGGGCCGGGCTCGGCTATTATTCGCGCGCGCGTAATCTGCACGCCTGCGCCGTCGCAGTGCTGCGCGATCACGGCGGCGTCTTTCCGGACACCGAGAAAGGCCTGCGCACGCTGCCGGGAATCGGGCCGTATACCGCGGCGGCGATTGCTGCGATTGCGTTCGACCGCCGGACCATGCCGGTCGATGGCAATATCGAGCGCGTGGTGTCGCGGCTATTCGCGGTCGAGGAATCGTTGCCGCAGGCCAAGCCGCTGATCCAGCAATTGGCGGCGACTTTGTTGGGGCCATCACGCGCCGGGGATAGTGCTCAGGCGCTGATGGATCTGGGTTCCTCGATCTGCACGCCGAAGAAGCCGGCCTGTGCGCTCTGTCCTCTGAACGACGGCTGCGCCGCGCGTATCCGCGGCGATCAGGAAGCCTTTCCGCGCAAGGCGCCGAAGAAATCAGGCGAGTTGCGTTGCGGCGCGGCGTTCGTGGTGACGCGTGGCCACGAGCTTTTGGTTCGCAGCCGTCCCGAAAAAGGCCTGCTTGGCGGCATGACGGAAGTGCCTAATTCTAGCTGGCTGGCCGCGCAGGAAGACGAGGCAGCCCTGCAGCAGGCGCCTGAATTGAAAGGCGTCACGCGCTGGCACCGCAAGGCGGGTGTTGTGACTCACGTCTTTACACATTTTCCGCTGCAGCTTGTGATCTACACCGCGAACGTGCCCGCCCGTACCCGCGCCCCGGAGGGAATGCGCTGGGTGCCGATTGCGACGCTTGCGGATGAAGCGTTGCCGAACGTCATGCGCAAAGCGATCGCGCATGGGCTTGGTGACTGAACTCGGACCTTCGTCCGCGTCTGTATGGAGTCTTAACCGCCGGTCACGGCGTACAGGTCGATCTCGATCAGAAAATCAGGATGCGATAGGCGCGTCACGCCGACAAGGGTGCTCGGCGGTGGGCGATCCGGGTGCCATGGAAATGTCATCGTCGGATCGGTCTGGATTTTGATAAATGCATCCATGTCGAGTACGTAAAGGCGGCGAAAAACCACATCGTCCCAGGTCGCGCCGGCCGCTTTTAACTGGATCGTCAGCGCCTCCATGACGCGACCGTACTGGCCGCGCAGGTCGCCGACGAACATCGGCTTGTAGTTTTCGTCCGACGCCGTTTGCCCCGCAATAAAGATCATCTTGCTGGGGCCCGCGACGGTGACGACGCGGCTGTAGGCCGGATGCTTGAACAGCTCCGGCGGGTGAATGAATTGTTTGTCCAACGTCGTCCTCTCCTTCAGTCCGTTGCATAGATCGAGAGCCGGCAAGCTGTCCAGCGGCCTAGAATGTCGGGGGCGTGTTCAGCCAGAGAATGCGCGCGATCTTCTTGCGGTTATTGGTGTAGGAATGCGGCCTTTCCGACCGGAAATAGAAGCTGTCCCCGGGGCGCAACTGATATTTTTTCTCGTCGACGATCAGTTCGATCTCGCCATCCAGAACATATCCGAACTCTTCGCCTTCGTGCGAAATGACACCTTCGCTGCCGCTGCCCGGTTCGATATCGTTGATGTAGCCCGAAAGCAGATTTCCCCGGCGGCTCGGTATCAGTGCCTCAAGTCTGTGCCCCTTGCCTTGTCCGGCCTGGACCGTCGGACGTTCGCCTTGACGGAGCACGACGCTTGAATCTGCGTCGCCGCCCTCCTGAAACAATCCCGATACGGGCATTTCGAGCGCCAGTGCGACGCGGTGCATCGTCTTGATGGACGGGTTGGCGCTGCCGTTCTCGATCCGGGACAAAAGCGATTCCGAACACTCGGCAAGATCGGCGAGTTTTTTCAGCGTCAGCCCCTTGAGCAAACGCGTATGCCGCATTTTGAGGCCGACGCGGCTCTCGAGGGCCTGCATTGGCTTGGAGGCCGATTTGGGCAGTGGCCCGGACACCGGCTTGGATTTCTTCTGTACTGCGGCGGTCATTCCTTGCTTCCCATAAACGGCGCATGGCAGGCGGACGGCTCACGCACGAATCGTATCGGCGCCATCGCGAGCCGTCCTTGCCGCTTCTATAGGTTGAATCCGCCTCGATGCACACATCAGCGGACTCACATATCCCAACGAACTTTGATGTCAGCGTCGCTGCACTTTTCCGTTTGCGCAGCCGCGACGCCCGTTTCCGCCACCGTTCCCGGCGAAGCTGGTCTTTGCATCCGTTTCACTACTTCGGGACGTGCTTGGGGCCGCGCATGAACTCGCCGATCCACCATGTAAAGAACACATACCGCAGTACATCGGCATCGGTGTTGCCATACTTACCGGTTTTGACGAGTTCGGAGAGCAAGCCCATCTCTTCGCCGCTTAGTTCAACCTCGAGATCGGCGATCTGAATCGGCACGTTGGTGAAGTCAGGCGTGTAGGCGCCATCCTTGTAAAGCTCGCGATCCGCCTTGATATTCTTGACCTTGAAATGAAGCGGGTTGCGCTGATTGCGCATTTTCGGTGGTTCGGTGACACGGGCCCAGTCCACTTCCGTACCTTCATAAACGCTCAGCTTCAGCGGCTTGAGCTCGAAATCGCTGGTCATCATGACGTCCGCGCCGCAGACATTGGGCACTGCAAGCACGTCGATCATCGCCAGTAGCTCGACATAGTCCCCCGGTCCCGCGGTGTTTTTCGCGATGAAGGGGTGGCCATCCTGACCGACACCGGTGTGCATGAAGAAATTGAACGAGTCGTGCACATCGTCCGGAGTCAACCCGTATTCGCGCTGCGCTTCGGCCTGGATATCGTGACAATTCGTGTGCACCGGCAGACCATACTGATACTCAAACAGAAATGCGCTGCAGCGCGGATAGAGAACGTCGTTGGTGCCGACTGTGTCCTCAATGATCGCCATCATCGGGCGCTCGCGCGGCGGCGCCGACCACAGGAAATCGCCCTTGGTCGGATGCAGGCCATGAAGATGGCGCGTCCGGCCGGTGTGGAAGAATTCCTTGTAGTCGTGCAGGTTGAAACAGTTGAAGTCAGCGCATTGCCGGCCGCTGGTTTGAGCAATCCGCAGAATCTGCCCGCGCCGCATTTCCAGCGCCTTGCCCGTTCCGGGCTGGATGATGTGCTCGTAAAGTAGTTTGCGATCGGACGATGTCATCTGTCTTTCTCTGGCTGCGGAAGGTTGGCTTTGGCGAATTCGTGCAAGGCACGGCGGACAAGATACTCGCGACTGTTGCTCTCACCGGCCCTGACCGTGTCGTCGATCAGCTCTAGTTGCTGTTGATTGAGACGTAGCTTGATCTTGGTCGTTGTCATGATGTTCACCCTGCGGACTGGCACTCCCGCGGCACGAACGGCGCGGGAGTGCGTGTGACGGCGTGCTACGGGGTCCTACCCTTTACGGGGTCCAACCCTTTACGGCGTCCAACCCTTGGGCGCCTGCATGCCGGTTTTGTCGATCGAGTTCAGGTTCGCCATGGTCACGGGCACCAGCGGCACTTCGATTTTCTTGACGGGGAGCGGCTTGCCCTTGACGAGCGCATCCATCATCTGGACGGCTGAGCGGCCGATCATCACGGGTTGCTGCGCCACGACGTAATCCGCGCAGCCGGCCCGCATCATTTCTTCGGCGGCCTCGCCCAGAACCGCGAACAGCACTTTCACCTTGCCGCATTTTTGCGCGCCTTGTGCCGCGCGCGCCGCACCGACGCCGTATGTATCATCGGCGCCATACAGCATATCAACCTGCGGAAACCGCTGCAGGAAGTCGCTGGCCAGCGACAGCGCAATGGCGGGGTCCTGTTCGCTGGTCTGTTCGGCGACGATCTTGATATTGCCGCCGGCCATATCCTCCTTGAAGCAACGAAGGCGATCGGAGGCCCAGAACGCGCCAGCGGGTCCGGCGAGCACAGCGATGGTGCCGCCGTTCGGCAGCAGGATCTTGGCCCCCTTGGCAAGTTCGTGACCAATGTTGCAGTGACTTGACGACGCGGCCGCGTCGGCTTCGACATCGCTCGCCACGATCGGGCTGCCGGCGCCGATCACCGGAATTTTCTCGGCTTTCGCCTCTCTCGCCGCTCCGTTGAAGGAGGCCGGATTGGCCGGGTCGATCAGGATGGCCGCGACTTTCTGCACGACAAGATTGGAGAACTGGCTGACCTGCTTGTCGACGTTGGCGTATCCGCCGGCATCCTGGATGGTGACGTCGTAGCCGAGTTTCTTCGCCTCGTCCGAAATCCCGTAGAGCACGGGCGTGAACCAGGGACCCTTGATGTTGGGCATCGACACGCCGATCTTCTCGGCGGCGGAGGCCGGATTTGCGGCCAGGAGGGCCAGCAAGCCTGCGGCGGCCAATACCGCCAGACGGGTTTTGGGAAGCAAGCTCTCGGAAAGTAAGCGGGACTGCATGTGAGTTCTCCTGTTTGCGTTCAATGTGAAGGATGCATCAACTTCGTTTGCCTAGTCGGGAGCCAATGAAGGTTTGATCGAGAGACACGGCGAGGATCAGCGCGCCGCCGATCACCATCATCTGCGTGTAAGACGGGACGTTCAGCAGGTTGAGACCATTCGAGAGGATGCTGATGAACAGCACACCGAAGGCGACACCGACCACCGAACCACGCCCGCCGAACAAGGAAACACCGCCGAGAACGACAGCCGCGACCGATTCCAGAGGAAGCGTCGCGCCGAGCGAAGGCTGTCCCGATGCGACACGCGCCGTCAGAATGAGAGAGCCGACCGAGGCGCAGACGCCGCTCAGGACGTAAGCCGCAACCTTGACCGAGCCAATGGCAATACCGGAAAGCCGCGCCGCTTCTTCATTGCCGCCGGTCGCGTAAATGCGCCGGCCCAATTTTGTATAGCGCAATACGACGATGCAGATGGCCAGCACCGCGAGGGCGATAACGACCGGAATCGGAATGCCGAAGACGCGCGCGTAAGCCAAACTGGAGAAGGCTTCCGGAACGCCTGTGACCGCCACGCCGCCGCTGAGGCTCAGCGCAAGGCCGGACACGATGGACATCATCGCCAGGGTTGCGATGAACGGAAAAACCTTGAAGCGTGTAATGACGATTCCGTTGACGAGGCCGACGGCAGCGCCGGCCCCGAGCGACGCGGCAAGCCCCGCCGCGACGCCATGGTCACGCATGACCAGTGCCCCGACGATGCTCACCAGAGCGACGGTCGCGCCGACGGAAAGATCCAGACCTGCCGTCAGGATTGCGAAGGTTTGACCAAAGGATACCGCAGCGAGCGCGGCCGCCGACACCCCGATATTCCTGAAATTCGACAGCGAAAGAAAAACGCCCGAATTGAATGAAAAGAAAATCGCCATCGCGATGACGATGACCGGCAGTCCGACCTCGCGCCCGTAACGCTGCAGGAACGCCACCGGCGTGGAGCGGCCATTATCCTGGCTGGGCGCGTCACTAGTTTTTTCGGAGATGCCGATGCTCATGGCGCGGTCACCGTAGGCGGAGTTGCCCGCGGCACCATGTGCCCCGCGAAAGCACCCGCCAGGATTCGCTTTTCGTCGAATTCGGCAAGCGAGAGTTCGTCGCGGATGCGGCCGTCTGACATCACGTAGATTCGGTGGCAGGTGCCCATAAGTTCAGGCAGTTCGGACGAGACGATGATGACGGCCGCGCCCTCCGCAGCCAGAAGATGAATAAGCCGGTAGATTTCGGCTTTCGCGCCGACGTCAATGCCGCGCGTCGGTTCGTCGAAGATCAGTATTTGTGCGCCGGTCAGGATCGATTTGCCAATCACCAGCTTTTGCTGATTGCCGCCCGAAGCCGTTCCCGCCGGGGCGTCGAGTTGCCCTTTGAATTGCAGCCGGGCGCCGATCGTCTCCGCTGTTTTGCGGATCGCTGAAGCCGAGACGAAGCCGGCGAAACACGATCGTTCGAGCGACGCCATGACGACGTTCTCGGAGCCCGACATCGAAAGCACGAGGCCTTGGTCTTTGCGGTCTTCCGGCAGATAGGCGATGCCTTGGGCAATCGCGTCTCGCGGATTGCGGATCGTGAGTGCATGGCCGTCCTTGCGGATCTCGCCCGACTCCAGCGCGTCGGCGCCAAAGATGGCCCGCATGACCTCCGTTCGGCCGGCGCCGACAAGTCCGGCGAAGCCGACCACCTCTCCCGCGCGCACGCTGAAATTGATGTCATCGAAGACACCGTGCCGGCAGAGGCCTGAAACGCTCAAGACCACCTCGCCGATTTTCTCGTTGCGGGACGGAAAAAGTTCAGAGATCGGACGCCCGACCATCAGGCCGATCAGCTCGGAAGTCCCGCCGATGGACGACGCATCCATCGTCGCGACGCGCTCCCCGCCGCGGAGCACGGTAACGCGATCGGCAATTTCCATGACTTCGTCGAGCCGGTGCGACACATAGAGAATACACGTGCCTTCGGCCCTCATCCGGACGATCAACCGGCGCAAGGCCGCCGCTTCGTTTTCCGACAAGGTCGCCGTCGGCTCGTCCATGACGATGACAGGGGCGCGCAGCACCAGCGCACGGGCAATTTCAATGAGCTGCCTCTGGGCCGTTGAGAGATTGCCGGCCAGTTCGGATGGCCGCATTTGAGACCCCACACCAAGGGAGCCCAGAACCTCGGCAGCCTTTTGCTCGGCTTTCGCCCGAGAATAAAACAGCGAGCCCGGCTCGTTGCCGAGGAAGATATTTTCCGCGACGCTCAGATCCGGCGCGATCATCAATTCCTGAAAGATCGTCACGATGCCGCGCTGTCGCGCGTCGCGTGGTCCATTGAAAACGACAGGTTCGCCGTCGATCGATATCGATCCACCATCAGGCCGAACGTCGCCCGACAGAATCCGGATCAACGTCGATTTGCCTGCGCCGTTTTCGCCGACGAGTGCATGGACCTCGCCTCGCCGAAGATCGAGTGAGACACCCCGCAGCGCACGCACGCCGGGATAGTCCTTTGCGAGATTATTGAGCGCGACGAGAGGGACGCCATCCGTGCTGCGGGCTGATTCTACCGGCACTGGCTGGCGGGAGGCCACTGCTAGCGCCGGTCACTGCGCGCGAGCGGAATGTGCGCGACCGCTTCAACCTCGAGCAACGTTTCGGGCGTTGGCAGCAATTCCGATACCTGGACCACCGTACTTGCCGGCGGCGATTCGAAGAACGTGGCGCGGATACGGTTGTAAATCGGAAAGTCGCGCAAGTTCCGGAAGAATTGCGTGAGCTTGACGACGTCGTTCAGCGTGCCGCCCGCCGCCTCAACCGTCAGCCGCAGGCTGTTCAATATCCACCACGACTGCGCAGCGATCGGGCCCTCCTTCAAGTCCGACGACATCTCGCCGATCTCGCCGGCCAGCTTGCGGGCCTCCAGGGGCAGATCCGAATAGCCCTTGATGATTTTCATCGTGGAGGGGTCCGCGGCGATAATGCCGGAGAAATAGACGACATCCCCGGCGCGTCGGAACGGCGCATAACGCGAAAGCGGCGCCGCAACGGTTCCGGAAGCGATATCCTTCATGCACAGCTCCTCCATCCGCCAACAGGCGCAGGATAAGAGATAATGCATGCCATGCAAGTTACTTTAATATGCAGCAACAGACTATAATTTGGTCAGCCGGGGTCGCTGCTTCGGCGCGGATACAGAACGCATTTTCCGCCGCCGCTCGTCGTCTACACCGCCGATGTTTGCGCCCACGCCGGCGCACCGGAGGGGATGCGCTGGGTGCCGATTGCAACACTCGGCGATGAAGCGCTGGCGAACGTCATGCGCAAGGCGATCGCGCATGGGCTGGGTAAGTAGCGCGCAAATCCATAAACGTTGAATTTTTATGGTTGAAAATGATCGCTGGCATTGGGTGTTCATCCCGCAGAGCAATATGCTTTGCTGCGGTGCATACCGGAACACCGGCGCAGTTTGAGCGTATAGTCCTCCCAACCAAGGCGGAGGAATGCCATGCCGCATCGCTTCCAGGGGCATCTTGCCCCCGAGACACTCAACCTGTTCGGGCTGATCGCCTTCATGGCGTTATTCGGAGCGGGAATTTTATACGTTGGCGCGTCTCTTCAGATACCGTAGAGAATCGCGCAGCTCCGCTTCCGAATTAGCTTATGGCCGCGATTGGCTCAATTCGCGGCGGTGACCTTTGGCTTCTCCGCGCCGGCGATGCGAACAACCGCGCCCGCTTCGATCGACTCCTGCGGATTGTCGATCAGTCTGTCGGTCAGGGACAGGCCGGATTGGATCTCGACATGATTGCCGAGATCGCGGCCCAGTCGCACCGGTTTCAGAACGACCTTGTTGTTGGCATCGACTGCGGCCACGCGCATTCCATTGTTGCCGAAAATCAGCGCCGTGGTTGGAATGCGCAGCGCGGCGGCGTCGGCGGGAATGTGGAATTGCACTTCCGTGAAAGCGCCGGGCCATAATTTCCCGTCCGGATTGTCTGCCTGCAGCTCCACGAGGGCAGTGCGAGACGTTTCCTCGACCGCATTCGAGGTCGACGTCAGCTCCGCCTCGAACGTCTGTTGCTGACCGGGAATATGCAGCGTCGCTTTGACGCCGGGCTTGATGTCGCCAAGGAACGCTTGCGGGACATTCACAAAAATGCGCATGCGATGAATGTCGGCGATCTGGTAGAGGGCTCTTCCCGATGTGCCGCCGGCATTGAGGAGGTCGCCGATATTGACGTTGCGCGCCGTGACGACGCCGTCGAACGGCGCCTTGATCTTTTCAAAACCGGTCAGTTCCTGGAGCCGGTTAACCTCAGCCGTCTGCGCTGTCACATTGGCTTTGGCAACCGCCAGGGCCGCGTTTCGCGAAGCCGAATTCAAGCGATCGGTGTCGCCCTGTTCCAGCGTCGACCATCCCTGCGCGACGAGCTTCACGGTTCGCGCGTTGGTCACCTGGCCGAGCTCGGCGTTCGCCTGCGCCTGCTCGACGGCGGCCTGCAATTGAACGAGCTGGGCTTTGGCCTGTTCGAGTTGCTGGTCGAGATCGGGCGCCGCAATGGTTACCAGCACGTCGCCTTTCTTGACGCGCGAGCCGATATCATTGTGCCAGGCCGTCACGTAGCCGCTGGCGCGGGGGAACAGCGAGTTGGTGTTGAAGGCACCGACGTTGCCCGGCAGAAGCAGCGACTGTTCCTGCGGACCGGGTTCAGCCTGAACGAGACGCACGGTCGGAACCGCTTGCTCGTCGGTCCAGGCCTTGACCTCCTGCTTGCTCTTGGCGCGATCGTGGATGCCGAACGCGGCCAGAGCGACGGCGCAGACTGCAACAAAGCCCAGCAAAAACAGGATCCGGCGTGGCCGGGCGGGGCGGCTGGCGGATGATTCCGAAGACATGAGGGCTCCAGTCTAGGCGTGGGAGGGCGAGGTGACCGCCTCGGGGAAACTTTTTTGGCGGCTGTGGGCGATGCTGAACAGCACCGGCACGAACACCAGTGTCGCGAAAGTAGCAAAAAGCAGGCCACCGATCACGGCGCGGCCGAGCGGCGAGTTCTGCCCGGGCTCGATCGCCATCGGCGCCATGCCGATGATCATCGCCAGCGCCGTCATGATGACAGGCCGAAACCGCGTCGCACCCGCTTCCAGCGCGGCGGCCAGGGCGTCCTTGCCCTCCGCAAGTTGCTCGCGCGCGAAACTGACGACCAGAATGCTGTTGGCCGTGGCGACCCCCATGCACATGATCGCGCCTGTGAGGGCGGGCACCGACAGGGTCGTGAAGGTCAGGAACAGCATCCAGACGATGCCGGCCAAAGCTGCCGGAAGCGCCATGATGATGACGAACGGATCGAGCCATGACTGAAAATTGACGACGATCAGCAGATAGATCAGGACGATCGACATCGCCAGGCCAACAAATAATTGCCGGTAAGCATCCGTCATCGTCCTGGCCTGGCCCCGGATCGTGACGGTCGATCCCTTGGGCAATTCGGCGCGGGAATCATCGACGATTTTCTGCACTTCCGCGGCAACGGCGCCAAGATCCTGGCCCTGTGTGGTCGCATAGATGTTGACGACGGGCCTGATGTCATAGCGCGAAACCAGCGCGTTGAGCGGCTCGGGCGAGAAGGTGGCGAGAGCTCCCAGCAATTGTGTCGATTGCGCCGCGGTCAATGGCAGGTTTTTGAGTTCGCCAAGCGTGTCGATGCCGTATTGCGGTGTCTGGACCGAAACCGGATAGGACACGCCATTGGTCGGATTCAGCCAGTAGGTCGGCGCCGTCTGCGTGCTGCCCGACAGCGTCGCCTGGATGCTGGTCGCGGCATCGCCTTCCGTCAATCCGACGACGCCGGCGAGTTCGCGATTGAAATCGACCTTCAACCCGGGGTTCTGGAACTGCTCCTGGATGCGCGCATCCGCGACACCGGGGACGTAGCGCATCTTGCCAAGCACCTTGTTGGCGAAGGCGCGGCTGGCAGCGAGATCGGCGCCGGCAATCTGGATATCGAGAGGGGCAGGGGAGCCGAAGTTGAGAATCTGGGTGACGATATCAGCGGGAAGGAACGCGAAAGTCGTGCCCGGAAAAGCCTCCGGCAGTTTTTCGCGCAGCGTCTTCACATACTCGTCCGTGGAGGTTTCACCTTCCTTCAGGCTGATCGATATGTCGGCGTCGAACACGCCGATCGTGCCGGAATTTCCATATGAAATATTGATGCCGCTGTTCGGCAGGCCAATGTTGTCGACGATGCCGGTGATCCGGTCGGGCGGTATCAGCGTTCGGATTTTCTGTTCGACCTGATCGGCCAAACGCGTCGTTTCCTCGATCCGCGTTCCTGTCGGCGCGCGCATGTGAATTCTGATCGCGCCGGCGTCGATCGAGGGGAAGAAATCCTGTCCGAGGAATGGCGCGAGGCCGATCGAGATCAGGGTTACGGCGAGGAAGCCGCCGGCGAACCACAAACGATGATGCAGCGCCAGTCCGAGCAAGCCCAGATAGCCTTGCCGCAATCGTTCGAAATAATGCTCGAAGCCGCGCTGGAAGCGGGCGAAGAAACCTTTTGGCGGTGCTGCGCCATCGTCCGAATGCGTCGAATGGACATGCTGGTTGCGCAGCAGAAAATGCGCCATCGTCGGCACCAGCGTGTAGGTCAGAATGTAGGAGGCGATCATCGCGAAGACGACCGCCATCGCCAGCGGCCGGAACAGATAGCCGGCGACCCCGCCCAATGACAGCAGCGGCACGAACGCGATGCAGATGCAAAACAGCGCGATCGTCGCCGGGGCCATGATCTCCTGCGCGCCGTGGGTAATGGCGGTCAGGATGTCTTCGCCCTTTTCCTCCATGTGACGGTTGATGTTTTCGATCGTGACCGTCGCATCGTCGACCAGAATACCGACCGCGAGCGCGAGGCCGCCGAGCGTCATCACGTTGATGGTCTGGCCAAGCGCCGAAAGCGCAATCAGCGAACACAGCACGGCCAGCGGGATCGAAACGGTGATGATGAAGGTCGAGCGCCAGCTGCCGAGAAACACCAGGATCATGAAGCCGGTCAGCGCGGCGGCGATAATGCCTTCCCGAACGACGGCCGTGACGGACTCTTTAACGAAGCTTGACTGATCGGCGACATAAGCGAGGTTGACCCCTTCCGGAAGCGTCGCCTGAATGGCCGGCAGGCGCGCCTTGACGCTGGCGATGATGTCCAGGGTGGAGGCGGAGCCGATCTTCAGCACCGACATCAGCACGCCCTTGCGGCCGTCCGAGCGCACGACATTGGTTTGCGGCGGCGAACCGTTGTGGACATGCGCGACATCGCGGATGAAGACGACGACGCCGTTGACCACCTTGATCGGCAGATTGTTGAAATCCTCAATGACTTTCGGCGAATCGTTGAGGTCGATCGTGTACTCGTAGGAACCTATTTTCTGGGTGCCGACCGGTGTGATCAGGTTCTGCCGGGCGAGGGCACTGCCGACGTCGGCGGCCGACAGGCCGTGGGCGCGCAGCGCGTTCTGGTTGAGGTCGATCTGGATCTGCCGGGGCGCGCCGCCATAGGCGCTCGGCAACTGGGCGCCTGGGATCGTCGCCAGCGCCGGCCTGATGAAATTCGTGGCAAGATCGTTGAGCGCCGTCTGGGATAGGGTGTCGCTCGACAGCGCCAGCTGGATGATCGGGACGCTTCCGGCGTCGTAAACCAGCAGGAACGGCGGGGTGATGCCGGCAGGAAGTTGCTTCAGGACGGTCTGAGAGATCGATGTGACCTGGGCCTGGGCGGCGCTGATATTGACCGTCGGCTGAAAGAACACCTTGACGACGCCGTAGCCGGCAAGCGACTGCGACTCGATATGCTCGATGTCATTGACGGTGGTCGACAGCGACCGTTCGTAGATCGCGACGATGCGGTTGGCCATATCGTCCGGCGGTAACCCGGTATAGTTCCAGATGACCGAGATGACCGGGATGTTGATGCTTGGGAAAATGTCGGTCGGCGTACCAAGGATTGAGCGGACGCCGAAAATCGTGATCAGGATCGCCATCACGACGAACGTGTAGGGACGCGCAAGAGCTAACCGAACGATCGCACTCATCAACCAGGGCCCTGAATCTAGAGACTGCGCCGTCCGACGCTGACGACGATACGCACCGTCTGGTGCGGCCGCCGCAGCGGGTAGAGCAGTACGAACTGGCCCTCGATTGTCACGTCCACCCCAGCTTCCCTTGAGAGAGGATATTTTTGGGCAGACTGCGGACCAATAAAATGAGCGTCAAGTTACCATTGGGTCATGTGTCGCAATTTTCACCGAAATAGACTTCGGAGCGGGCTGAAAACATTAAATTAGAATTCATTCAGTTGAATTGATGCGCGCGAATGACCCCGTGACCAGGCGTTAACCCTCGCCTGTGCGCTGGCCCGGCGCCGGCATGCTGACGATCGGCGGCTTGGCATTGAGGCCCTCGACCTGGAAGCCGGCGACGCGTTTGTAGTTGGCGGCGATGGTGTGCAGTTCCTCAACCGAAAGTACATCGGTGACGACATTGTAACCTTCGGGCGCGCGCTCCTCGACCATCTGCATGACCTGCTCCGGGCCGTTGCGCCGGTTGAGCATCACGAGATCAGTCGTCGCGGGGCGGCGCTCGGCCTCATAGGCAGAGAGCGCCGCGTTGGTTGCGCCATGCGCGAGAATCTCGCGGGTCAGCACGCGGGCGTCGAGAATGGCCTGCGACGCGCCGTTGGAGCCGATCGGGTACATCGGATGCGCAGCGTCGCCCATCAACGTGGTCCGCCCGAACGTCCATTGCGCGATCGGATCGCGGTCGACCAGCGGATATTCGTAGGCGTGCGGGCAATCGCGGATCAAGCCGGGCACATCGAGCCAGTCGAAGCGCCAATCCTTGAACCATGGCAGGAATTCGTCGAGGTTGGCGGCGCGGTTGTAATCCTCACGGCGCCACTGATAGGTCGGCGGCATGTGCCGCTCGGCAACCCAGTTGATCAGGAATTTGCCGTCGCTGTCGGGCTGTTTTGAAATCGGATAGCAGACGAATTTCAGGATCTCGTGGCCGGCCATGATCATGGTGCGGCCCGACAGAAAGGCATCCGACGCAGTGATGCCGCGCCACAGGATGCGCCCGTTCCATAACGGCGGGCCTTCCTGCGGATAGAGCTTTTCGCGGATCGCCGAATGTATGCCGTCGGCCGCGATCAACAGCGCGCCGTCATGATGGCCCCTGGATTGGCCGGTCGCCTTGTCGATGAAGTCAGCACGAACGCCATCGGGAGTTTCGGTCCAGTCGCGCAGATGATGGCTGGTGAGGATATTTTCCCGGCCGAGGCGCTCGGTCACGGCATCGAGCAGGATCTGCTGCAGCGTGCCGCGATGGATCGAGAATTGCGGCCATTTATATCCGGCCTCGATACCGCGCGGTTCGCGCCAGATCGGCTTACCGTGCTTGGAAAAATACGCCAGCTCGCTGGTGCGCACGCCGGATGCATCGAGCCGGTCGAGCAGCCCGAGTTCGATCAATTCGCGCACCGCATGCGGCAGCACATTGATGCCGACGCCGAGCGGTTTCAGCTCGGCCACGCTCTCGAAAATCCGGCAGGGCACGCCGATCTGATGCAGGCTGAGCGCCAGCGTCAGTCCACCGATGCCGCCGCCCGCGATGAGAACCGTCATGTCACGCTCCTGTTACCGGGGCGTCATGACATGCCAGGCAGCGAGGGGGCAACTGCGAAGGGACTGCAAAAAGGGGGGCATCATGGTTCGGATCGCGCGCGCGTTATATAATCGCAAACCCAACGCTTGCGTTTCGGTACGCGCTACCGTTTAAATGTTCGATACCGGCAGCGCAAAATGAACTGAGCCCAAGAGCTATTCCGGAATCCAACTCCGGTATCCAATTCCGGCGGGCCGCAAGGGAGAGATAAAAAAATGTCATTCAAAGAGCACGCAAAAACAAGTCTTTCTTCGGCCGCCTTGTCGCTTGCCGCGCTATTGGTCTGTTCTGTGGTGCAGGCAGCCGAACCCAAGCTGGTCGTCATCACCGAACCGAAGTCGCAGCCGGAGAGCTTTACGCAAGCGCCGGACGGTTCATTGATCATCGGCAGCGCCAGCAAGCCCGTGATCTACCGCGCCGCCAAGGGCGCGACCGAGCCGAAAATCTTCATCGACGTCAGCGCCGCCGAAGGCGCCGTCACCTTTCTCGGTGTGCTGGCCGATGGCCCGACCAACACGCTATGGGCCTGCCAGATCATCGGCACCGGCAAGAACCGCCATTCGATCCTGCGCAGTTTTGATCTGACCAGCGCGGCGCCGAAACTGCGTTGGCCGCTCCCGGGCGATATCAATCTGTGCAACGATTTCGTGGTCGGGCCGGACAAGGCGCTCTATGTCAGCGATACCTTCGGCAGCCGGATTTTCCGTCTCAAGCCGGGCGCTTCGGAGCCCGAATTGCTGATCGAGGATCGTACGCTCGACGGCATTGACGGCATTACCTTTCTGGGCAGCGAGCTCTACGTCAACAATGTGATCTCCAATAATCTGTACCGGATTCCGCTGGATGCGACCGGCAAGGCCGGCGCGCCGGTGCAGATCTGGCCCGATCGTCCGATCAAGGGACCAGACGGCATGCGCGCCGCCAACGGCAAACTCTATCTGACCGAGAACCGGAACGGCCGCGCCGACGCCGTGACCGTCAATGGCGATCAGGCGACCGTCGTCACCATTCTCGACGGCCTGACCCAGCCGACGGCGATCGAGCCGGCCGGCGATATTCTGTGGGTCGGCGACCGCGCCACCGACAAGGCGATCGCTCTGCCGATGCCGAAGTAGGCGGTTGTCGATCGCAGGTGGCTTAATAATGTAGCCCGCATGAGCGCAGCGATATGCGGGTTCTGAAACCCGGATGTCGCTTCGCTCATCCGGGCTACCCAGTACGTATGGATCGCGCCCATCAACCCAGCTTGGAACCGGTCACCGTCAGGTAGATCGAATAGAGCGACGTCGTTCCGCAAATGAACAGGCGGTTGAGCTTGCTGCCGCCGAACGCGACGTTCCCGACCATTTCGGGAATCAGGATTTTGCCGATCATTGTGCCGTCGGGATCATAGCAATGGACCCCCTCGGCGCTGCTGGTCCAGATCCGGCCATTCCGGTCGATACGAAAACCGTCATAAAGACCCGCGGTGGATTTTGCGAAGATCTCGCCGCCTGACAGTTTGGCGCCGTCGACCGTGAAGCGGCGAATATGCTGCGGACCGTTCTCCTTGTGCGTCGAGCCGGTGTCGGCGACATAGAGATATTTCTCGTCGGGCGAGAAGGCGATGCCGTTCGGGCGAAGCATGTCGGTGACGACGGCGGTGACCGCGCCGGATTTGGCGTCGACGCGGTAGACGTGGCAGCCCTCGATCTCCTGATTTGCCTGATCCCCTTCATAATCGGTGTCGATGCCGTAAGCGGGGTCGGTGAACCAGATCGAATCGTCCGATTTCACCACGACGTCGTTGGGTGAATTCAACCGCTTGCCGTTCCATTTGTCCGCGACGACGGAGATCGAGCCGTCGATCTCGGTGCGGGTCACGCGGCGCGTGAGATGCTCGCACGTGACCAGCCGTCCCTGATTGTCGACGGTATTGCCGTTGGAATTGTTGGCGCGCTCGCGGAACACCGAGACTTCGCCCGAGGGTTCGACAAACCGCATCATGCGATTGTTCGGAATGTCCGACCAGACAAGATAGCGGCCCGCCGCGAACCAGGCCGGGCCTTCAGCCCAGCGCGCACCCGTCCACAAACGCTCGACGCGCACATGACCCGCGAAACAATTCTTGAAGCGCGGATCGAGAACCACGATCTCGGTTCCCTCGACTTGACCATACCACATCAGAATCTCTGCCTTTCCAATATCGCCTCGGGCTTGTCCGCGTCTGCGCGCGTGAATTCAAGCAGGCCGCTTTCATGTATTCGATCATAGCCAAACGCGCCGTTCGAATCCTGCATTGCAGCAACAGTTGGAAATAAAAAAGAGGGCGGGATCACGAACACTCAACTTGTCGAACGGCATGCTCCGTTGGTAACTACCGGGACGGTCAAGGTTGTGGCTTTTATGCAACTCTCGGCCGAAAACATACGTAATCACAAGCGTGGGCGTGAACTTTCCACATTGTTCAACCATTACGCTCTCGACTGAAACAAGGCTTCATTGCCCCTGGGGGAAAACGATGCGTCACATCAGGACCAAGCTTCTTCTCACCTCTGCCATCCTCTCGTTCGGCCTGATCAATGTGGCCTCGGCCGCGGATCTTCCCGCTCGCGCCCCTGCCTATTCAAAGGCGCCGGCGATCGTTGACGTCGCCTACGACTGGAGTGGTTTCTACATCGGTATCAACGGCGGCGGCGCGACCAGCCGCTTCGACTGGAATGCGGACGGCTTCGGCGACGAAGGCAGCCACAACGCGACGGGCGGTACGTTCGGCGGTCAGGTCGGCTATCGCTGGCAGATGTCTTCCGTCGTCTTCGGCCTGGAAGCGCAGGGCAACTGGTCTGATTTCAAGGGCAGCAGCACCAGTGTCTTGTTTGCCGGTCAGACCAACACCAGCAAGATCGACAGCTTCGGCCTGTTCACCGGCCAGATCGGTTATGCCTGGGACCGCGTCTTGGTCTACGTGAAGGGCGGCGCCGCCGTCACCGATAACCATTACACGGCGAACTCGACGCTGCCGCCGCTGATCGGTTTCGATGCGACCAGCGAAACCCGCTGGGGTGCAACGGTTGGTGTCGGCGTCGAATACGCCTTCGCTCAGAATTGGTCGGTCGGCTTCGAATACGATCACCTCTTCATGGGCAACCCGGACGTCAATTCGTCCACCGGCTTCCTGATCGCCGACCATATCAAGGAAGATGTCGATCTCTTCACCGCGCGCGTGAACTACAAGTTCGGCGGACCGGTGGTCGCCCGCTACTGAGTTCATCCGAAACATATTCAATTCGGAACGTGATCTGAAAGCCCCGGCATCGTCCGGGGCTTTTTCGTGCGATGCAAAGATTTGCGAGAGAGCCGCGACAATCTTGACCGACGTTGCTTTTGCTTTCGGTACCGCATTGCATCAAAGCGGACATTGACGCGGATCATGCGACGGTAAACCGCAGCGTGACAGCTTGCTTGGCAGCGAGCGGTAATTGCAAACTGCCCAGGCGTTTCTTGCAGCCGGTACTCTGCTGCATCGTTATCCCGACGAGCTATCAGTGGCAAAAGGGGAAGAAGCATGATCAAAAATATAGCGGCCTTGGTGCTGGGCCTTTTTTGTTCGGTCCTCTCAATCGGCGTCGCACAAGCGGAGAGCGCCATTACCGAACAGGAGGCGCAATCCATCGCGACCGATGCGTATGTCTATCTCTATCCGCTCGTGACGATGGACATCACGCGCAAACAGCTTACGAACCACGTCCCCGCCCCGGGGGTTTTCGGCGGCCCGATGAACACGTTCGTTAACGTCGAAGCGTTTCCACCGGCAGACTTCAAGGTTGTGGTGCGTTCCAATTTTGACACGCTGTATTCCAGCGCCTTTCTGGATTTGACCAGGGAACCCGTCGTTGTTTCGGCGCCCGATACCAACGGCCGTTACTATCTGCTCCCGATGCTTGATATGTGGTCAGACGTATTCGCGTCTCCCGGCTGGCGAACGACCGGCACCCAGGCGAGCAATTTCCTCGTCACGCCGAAAGGTTGGAGTGGCGCGGTTCCGGCGGGGCTGACCCAAATCGAAGCCCCGACACCGTATGTCTGGATCATTGGTCGCACCAAGACGGACGGGCCGCCGGATTACGATGCGGTTCACAAAATCCAGGCCGGCTACAAGATCGCGCCGCTTTCCGAGTGGGGCAAGCCGCCCAAACCGGTCGAGGTCAAGCTCGATCCGAGCATCGATATGAAGACGCCACCGAAGACGCAGGTCGATACCATGACGGCCGGCCAATACTTTGCCTATGCGGCCGAACTGATGAAAATCCAGACGCCGCACATTACCGATCAACCGATCATCGCACGGATGAAGCGCATCGGCATCGAGCCCGGCAAGAGTTTCGACATCGGCAAGGTCGATCCGGCCGTAAGAAAGGCGCTGGAAGACGCGCCGGCAGCGGCGCAGAAGCTAATGGAATGGAAGGTGGCAACGCTCGCCCGCGTCGTGAACCATTGGTCTATGAATACCGACACCATGGGTGTCTACGGCAATTATTATCTCAAGCGTGCAATAGTCGCGCAGCTTGGCCTGGGCGCGAACCTGCCTGAGGATGCGATCTACCCGCTGAACCTCGCCGACGAAAATGGTGTCCCGCTCGACGGCGCCAACAAGTACAGTATCCACTTCGACAAGGCCGCTACCCCTCCGGTAAATGCGTTCTGGTCGTTCACGCTTTATGATTCTCAGGGCTTTCAGGTAGCGAATAGCCTGAATCGCTTTGCGGTGAGCAGTTGGATGCCATTCAAATACAACCCGGACGGCTCACTGGACCTTTACTTCCAGAACGAGAGTCCGGGGAAGGACAAGGAGGTGAACTGGCTTCCCGCGCCGAAGGGGCCGTTCAACCTGACCATGCGTCTCTACAGTCCGAAGTCGGAGGTGCTCACCGGCAGATGGAACCCGCCATCTATCGTAAAAATGCAGAGCGTGCCGAGCCTGGCGGCTCAGTGATGTCACGCCATGCCGCGCGTCGGCACTTTCCCGACTGGAGATCCGCGCGCGGCCATGTCCGCTCACCAAGTAAAAGCAGACCAGGGCAGGGCGCGATGCTCGACAGAAACCAGAACGGCGCTCGCCGTTTCCTGATCAGGGCCGGAGCTTGATCAGGAGCAAAATAGAGAAAGAGATTCTCGTTTATCGCTTCCGGGAGGGGCTAAGTTGGTCCATGCCTAACTGATGAGGCCCATAAGCCGCTCCCGGAACGTTGTTCGTATGTTAGCCGCTACGCCGGTACCCGAACATTGCAGCGGCGGTCACTGCGGCAAATCTTGCAGGTGGAGTCATTTTGCCTCCTTCTGCCTTGGCCAACAAAATCGTTGGCACAAATAAAGCTGTGCAGTGCCATCCAGTCTGTCAAGCGTTCGCAACGCTGCGGGCATGACGATACGACAGCAGCTCTCACTCATTTTCTGAATTTCTTTTGACCCCGAAAAGTACTGGAGCGGTCCTCGACTTCCGGTTTTTGACCCGGAACGGACCTGGTCAAGCGAACCCACAGTTGCCGACGATCTGCACAACGCGTACCGTCGCCGATATCGACGTAAGGAACCCAATGACTGATCGAGAAAAGATTCTAATTGCCCTTCGCGAAAAGCCTCTGAAGGTTTTCGAGATCATGAAGCGCGTGAACATAAAGCATCAGGACGACTGCCAATCTCTCCTGTTGAAGATGCGTGACGACGGCGCGGTGAAGTTCGATATTCACAAGGGACATTGGCTCGCTGCCTGACTATGAAGCGGAAGGGCATACCGGAGAAAGGTTTGGGATCACCTGCTCCGTTGGCATGCATAATGCGCTATCGTTTGCTCGGAATGTCTGCTGTTGGGCGCCAGGCGGAAGCGGCGTATTCGCGCCGCCACTTCCGAGTTTGCCCCGGAACGGACGTAGGCATGAATGCGATAACGGTGTAGCTTTCCCGTGGTCAAGCGTTTGGCTTGTCACGAGCTGCCCATAAAACGGGGAAGCGCCGAATTCCCCGCTTATGACAACTGGCAGCCCATGCCGTCGGCAGGCACTATTTGCAAATCCAACTCTCTGCCCGCACACATTTACGTGTGGCGCATTCATATCAAGCAATGATCAGGGAGATGCGCTGTGAAAACAAAATATACAGTTGCTTTGTCGATGCTCGCCGGAATCGCGGTGGGCGCCGTCGCTATCCAGGGACTACATGCTCAAACCAAACCGCCTGTTTATCTCGTCACTGAAATCGATGTGACGAACCCGGAGGCTTACGGAAAAGAGTTTGCCCCAAAGGCTCAGGCATCCATTAAAGCGGCGGGCGGCCGTCAGATCGCTATCGGCGGAGCCGGTGGCGCGGGCGCCAAGGAAGTGAAAACGATTTCCGGTGCGGCTGCGCCCAGACGGGCCGTAATTCAGCAGTGGGATAGCATGGACGCGCTAATGGCTTGGTACAATGGTGCTGAGTATCAGGCCGCACTCAAGATTGGCGAGAAGTATGCGACCTTCCGCAGATACGCCGTCGAGGGCAATCAATAATCAGTTGTTCATCACACCGACTTGACGAAGGGCCGTCCTGGTTTGGCGGCCTCTTTCGTTTCAAACTGATGGCACATAGCCGACATGGCGATCCTGGCATCTGATGTCCGCTATGGAGGTAAGAGCTGACTGGGATGGGGTGGTCTCCGACTTCCGCAAATGACCTTTCTGAGACGTTGGCCGCCGCTCAACGGCCAAGGTCTCGATGCGGATTTCCACCCTAACACAGTACTGACTTAAACTGTTAAGATGCCATTTCCTGAACCTGAGGTTGGACATGAAGCGACGCGAGTTCATCGCGCTCCTCGGCAGCGCGACAGTGATCCGACCGCTCGGCGCGCGTGCAGAGCGCCCGCTAGAACGCATCCTCTATTTCACGTACTCGGCCGGCTACCGGCATGACGTTATACCGCTTTCCAAGGCAATCCTGACGCAGCTTGGAAGGAATGCCGACGTATTTGAGGTCACCGCAACGGAAGACACGTCTGAATTTTCGGCCGAAAACCTCAAGCGCTTTGCCGCGGTGATGTTCTACACTACCGGAGAGCTTCCGATGAGCGGCGCCCAAAAGACAGCTCTTCTCAACTTTGTGCGCTCGGGCGGTGGGTTCCTCGGTGTTCATTCGGCCACCGACACATTCTACACTTGGCCGGACTATCTTGATCTGGTGGGCGGGTACTTTAATGGTCATCCTTGGCATCAGGCCGTGACTATCGAGGTAGCTGATCCTGACGATCCACTGGTAACGTTTCTCGGGAGTTCGTTGCAAATCGAGGACGAGATCTATCAGATTAGCGACTTCGACTATCGCGGATCACACGTGCTCCTGCGCCTCGACCAAGATTCGGTGGACCTTAGCAAGAGCGGCGTGCATCAACGATTTTATGGTTGGCCGCTCGCCTGGACCCGATTTTACGGCCAGGGGCGCGTATTCTATACAGCGCTCGGCCACGAAGCGTCAGTCTGGCAGGACGCCCGCTACCAGCGAATCCTCACGAACGCAATCCTCTGGTCCATGCGAAGGTCACCCTAGGAGTCAAAAGACGTCGCCTTGCGGTTCTAGTCGGCCGCACCGACGAGATCTTCGAAACTCGGACCTGCACCAGTTGCAAGTCCTACGCACACGCTTGAACCGCTCAATTGATAAAACGAACGGCAAGCATGAGCCGGTCACGGTTTGTCGGCGGAGTAGCGCGATGGGAGCATGAGGAATCCTGAACGAAGCCGGTCCCCGCAGGACCTTCGATAGTGATTTCGCTTTCTATTCTTAATTGCTTCCGCACACTCGATTCGCTTGCGGATGCCGATCCGAGAAGCATGCGAAGCGGGTTGCGATTGTGTGAACGCTTCATCAATGACGTGCCCTCCAGAGTTGCGATCGGTATCGGCCATATAGAAGTTGGCGTACACGAAATTGTATCCGCCGACGTCATAATGGTAATCGAGGACGTTTTGATGCTTGAGCCGCCGTGGGGTACTAGCTGAATATCTTCGTGACTATAACCGCCACACACCCCAGACCGCCGGGTCATCTCCGGCGGTCTGTCTGCTCGCCAGGAATCGAGTTCAGGCAAACAGGAAATCATGCTGCGTCAGCGCGACCTGGCTGTGCACGACGACATCATTGCCCGAACTGAACGTGATAGTACTGTCGTGCGTGGTCGGATCAAACGCTGAGATGTGAACTTGACTGAAGTTCTCGATGCCGAGGGCGCGGACATCGATATGGTCGGTGCCCAAAATTGACGAGCCGGCACATTCATTGGCCTGACCGAAATCCTCGATCTTGTCGTGGCCGTTGCCGAAGTTGAAGACGAAGGTGTCGTTGCCGCCTCTGGCGTTGCCCGAGATGAACTGCGCGTCACCCCACATGTCATCATTTCCAGTGCCGCTGACCAGCTTGTCGTTACCGCCGACGGCCCGGCCTGACATGCTCTGGGCATCGCCGACCAGCGTGTTGTCGAAGGTGCCGGCCGGCGCCGGGGTGGCGTCGTCACCGCCGATGAGCTTGTCGTTGCCGCCGTGAGCATTGCCGGACATCGCGAGCGCATCGCCATACGCCAGGTTTATGCCATGCGTACCCGCCGGTGCGCCGCCCTTGAAGGTGTCATTGCCACCCTGGGCGAAACCGGACATGGTCCCGCCGGCGTCGCCGTAGAAGGTGTTTCGGCCTCCGCTGGCCGTAAAGCTGTCGTTTCCGCCGGTGGCCCGGTCGGTCATGTTGCCGCCGGCGTCGCCATAGAAGGTGTTCTCGTAGTCGAACGAAGAACTGATTGTCGCAAACGTGTCGTTGCCGCCATGGGCACTGCCCGACATGCCGCCGCCGGCATCGCCATAGAAGAAATTGAAGGCGTTCGGGCCGCTCACCGTCATGGTGTCGTTTCCGCCCATGGCGTGGTCGGACATGCTGCCGCCAGCGTCGCCGTAGAAAGTGTTGTTGTTTTCCGAACCACCGAGCGCAGCGAAGGTATCATTGCCGCCGATCGCGTGGCCTGACATGTTGCCACCGGCATCGCCGTAGAACGTTCGGTCCGAGATTGCCACGTTCCCGGTGAACATGTCGTCGCCGCCATGGGCATTGCCCGACATGTCGCCGCCGGCATCGCCATAAAATGTGGCACGCGCCGTGCCTATGCCGGATAGGCGAGTCACATTGAAGGTATCGTCGCCACCTACGGCGTGCTCGGTCATGTTGTCGCCAGCATCGCCATAGAACGTGACCTGCGTCAGCGACATGTTAGCCGGGCTCGCATTCGCCTTGTCATCGCCGCCGTGCGCGTTTCCGGTCATGTTTGCGAGAGCGTCGCCGTAGAACGTGCTGTCGCTGTAGGCGAGATCCGTGAAAGTGTCCTTGCCGCCGAGGGCATGATCGAGCATGTTCTGGCCGGCATCCCCTACGAAGGTGTTGATCGAATTCGCGCCGCCGGTGAATGTGTCGTTCCCGCCGACGGCATGATCTAGGATGTCGCGGCCGGCATCGCCGATAAGAAAGTTGGTCGAGTTCGCAATGCCGGCCAAGACGTCGTTAGTACCGGCCTGATGGTCAAATAGATCGCCTTGGGTAATCGGAATCCGCTTCGCCATAAGGGTTCTCCAATTTAAAATATTAAATGACCCCAAGGTAATTTAATCGTAATTAATCACAATTGATAGATTTAAAGTAATTAATTAAATCGGACCCGGAATTTCAAAAGAAGCTACTTGAAACTGAGATGAACCAAGCTGGACCTGGGTCGGCAAGGACTAAGCTTTTAGAAAAGCTCCGTCAGCTTGATCTCGCTGCGCACATCAACGAGTGGCTTTCATCGCCGGGACCCCGCACACCACGGGAGCATTCAAGAAATGGAGGGCCGCCAGTCGGCAGCCTCTTTCATGTCGGTAAGCCGAGTATTCGCACCTGATCCTCCGCCGCCTGATTCGACGGGCTGCACTAGCAGATCAGAAGTTAATCCCTTGCCCTGGCCCTGTCCGGTCACTGGCACCAGCGCGGCTTTCATCCGGAGGGAAATAGCCTCGCGACTTCCGTTCATGGCACATTTCAGACATGGCGCAATGTTCGACTTGAGTTGTTATGCGCACCAAGGCGGACATCCGCCGACCGCTCTGAGTTACGGGGGGGCACACTCCATTCTCATCATGCTCCAGGCCTCGTGCTACGCGATGATTGAAACGAGAACGGCGCCCGCGAAGGGCGCCGTTTCGTGATCAGGGCCGGAGTTTGGCCATGCCGCCGTATCAGGCCGCTTTGGTCTTGAGGTGGCCGAACATGATGTTCCTGGCTTCCTCGTCCATCTCGGTCTTGAAGGTGAACTTGTCCTTGTAGGTGATCGCGCGCGCAGCGGCCGGCCGGGCCGAGATTTCGTCGAGCAGCCGCTTCACATTCGGATATTTTGCAAAGACGTCGTCGCCGAGCACGTAGGGCGCCATCCGCGCCCAGCCCCAGAACGCCATATCGACGACGGTGTAGGTATCGCCGACCATGTAGCGGCTCTTGGCAAGATGCGCGTCGAGCACCTTGTAATGGCGATGCGCTTCGTACTGATAGCGGTTATGCGCGTATTCCAGGTCCTTTGGCGCGGCGTGCTTGAAATGCACCGCCTGTCCCGAATACGGCCCAAGTCCGGTCGCGATGAACATCAGCCACGACAACGTGTCGGCGCGATTCTTGGGTGTGCTGGGAGCGAGGAACTTGCCGGTCTTCTCGGCGAGGTAAAGCAGGATGGCATTGCTGTCGAACACGAACACGCCGTCGTCGTCGATCGCCGGCACCTTGCCGTTCGGATTTACTTTGAGAAATTCCGGCTTGAACTGATCGCCCTTGCGGGTGTCGACCGGGATCAGCTCGCAGGGAAGGCCGGTTTCTTCCAGAAACAGCGCGACCTTGGTGGGGTTCGGCGCACCGTTGAAGTAGAATTTGAGCATTCAAATCTCCCTTGTTGTTTGTTGCCGAGAAAAATCGGGATGTCGGGACTTGGCGACAATGCCACGGACGATATGTCCATGCTAAAATTCCGGCCGATACGCAACAGATGAGTTTGTGAGGGGGCTATGCCGGAAAGAAATGACTGTTGGTGCGAATTCCCAATGACAAAGCCGTAGGGTGGGCAAAGCGAAGCGTGCCCACCATTCTGACGTGGACCGCAAAATGGCGGGCACGGCGCAAGCGTGCCTTTGCCCACCCTACGATCGTGCACTACCCGACGGGCAAATCACGTCGACTTCCGCCAAATCAAAGTCCAGCCCCTTCGTGAAAAATATTCTGATTTTCCGAAGACCCAAATCAATTCTATAACTCACGCCGTCTCGTCCCATCTGAGGGGCGGCTCGCGATCGTCACGGACGCGGGACGGGATGCGGTGGACGTGGATGGTGCTTCTGACGAGGGCACTTGGCGCGGACGGTGAAGTCGTGTGGTCCTGACGCCTCGACGCTGGCGTCAAGTCTCGCGGAAGTATCCGCGAGGCGACGGTGGCAAAAGAGCCCGATCACCGGGGAGAGCGCGAAGTAAGCCGTAAACCATTGCGCGGGGAATGCCGGGTGATTCCGGTGTGACCTGACTAACGCGTGTGCTTTTTTACTACCAATTCGCACACGCGGCTGCGGGCGCATCGGGCGCCCGGCATTCCCTGCGCCCTCTGAAGGGAGGGCGGGAAGTTGCACTTATATAATTCGGGCGCTCTGCGTCGCGATCACTCACTCGTCATGCCCGGACTTGATCCGGGCATCCATCAATTTTCGCGAGAATTTTTTGAGGGGATGGATTGCCGGGTCAAGCCCGGCAATGACGAACTTGGCGAGAGTAGGGTGGGCAAAGCGAAGCGTGCCCACCAACCAATCTCTCGTCGATTATCTGAAGCGTGGTGGGCACGGCGCAAGCGCCTTTGCCCACCCTACAATTTCGGAGCTAGAAATTCTCAGCCCGCCGCCATGCCGGAGCGGATTTCGGCGCGCAGTTCGTCGATCAGCCGCAGGCCCTTCTTGGTCTCGATGTGCCAGAAGGTCCAGCCGTTGCAGGCACCGGACCCCTGCGCGACCGCGCCCATTCGGTGGATCGAGCCGACCTTGTCGCCGAGCATGATGGCGCCGTCGGCGCGAACGAGGGCGCCGTGACGCTTTTTGGAATCGACCAGTTTGGTGCCCGGCGAAATCATGCCGCGCTCGATCAGTTCGGAGAACGCCACGCGCGGCGCATCGCGCGCGGTCATGAACGGGGCCAATGTGGCTTCGGGCAGCGGCTCGATCGCCGCGATGCGTTCTTCGGCTGCGGCCGCATAGGTCTTGTCGCGCTCGAAGCCGATGTAGCGGCGGCCGAGACGTTTTGCCACAGCGCCCGTGGTGCCGGTGCCGTTGAACGGATCGATCACGAGATCGCCCGGCTTCGACGACGACAGCAGCACCCGCGCCAGCAGGCCTTCGGGCTTTTGCGTGGGGTGAACCTTCTTGCCGTCGTTGCCCTTGAGGCGTTCGTCGCCGGTGCACAACGGGATCAGCCAGTCGGAACGCGCCTGCACGTCCTCGTTGGCGGCCTTGAGCGCTTCGTAATTGAACGTGTAGCCCTTGGCTTTTTCGTCGCGCGCGGCCCAGATCATGGTTTCATGGGCGTTGGTGAAGCGCCGGCCGCGAAAATTCGGCATCGGATTGGTCTTGCGCCACACAATATCGTTGAGGACCCAGAAGCCGAGGTCCTGCATGATGGCGCCGACGCGGAAAATATTGTGATAGGAGCCGATCACCCACAGGGTTGCCGACGGTTTCATGACGCGACGGCAGGCCAGCAGCCAGGCGCGGGTGAAATCGTCATAGGCGGCGAACGACGAGAACTTGTCCCAGTCATTATTCACGGCGTCGACGTGGGATTCGTCGGGCCGCTTGAGATCGCCCTTGAGCTGCAGATTGTACGGCGGATCTGCAAACACCAGATCGACCGAACCGGACGGCAGCTTCGACATCTCGGCGACGCAATCGCCAACGATGATACGGGTACTCGGATCGGACTCATATTGAGTGCGGGGCGCCCTTGCAGACGCCCCGCGACGCGACACAACCATGACTCAATTACTCTGACTCAGGCGACGCTGTCGGCGACGCGGGACTAAACAACCGACTGGCGATACATTGCCGCGGCAAAGTAAAAATCGACTTAACCGGGCAATTCTTTCTCGCTAGGCAATTTTTACCGGGCGGGGTATTGATTAACGGAATGGAAATTCCCGCCGCGCGCGATCTCGGCGAGGCTGCTGCGGAAGTAAGTTGGCGATCAAGCTGACAAGCAAGTCGGCGAGTATGCTGGCAAGAAACTGGAATGAGGAAAGACGATCATGCGTTACGATGATTTTCGCCGCAGTGACGACGTCGAAGACCGCCGCGATGACAGCAGCGGCGGAATGGGCGGCGGCGGCGGTTTTGGTCTGCCGATGGGCGGTGGCGGCCTCGGCATCGGCACCATCATCGTGCTCGGCCTTGTCGGTTATGCCTTCGGCATCGATCCGCGCATTCTGATCGGCGGCGCGGAGATTCTCACCGGCGGCAATAGCCAGGCGCCGACCTATCAGACCGATCGCAGATCATCGCCGGCCAAGACCGGCGCGCCGACCGACGAGATGGGCAACATGATCGCCGGTATTCTCGGCGAGATCGACGATCGCTGGAGCGAGATTTTCCAGGCTTCGGGACAGACCTATGTGGGTCCGAAGATCGTGCTGTTTCGCAATGCCACCAACGGCGGAAGCTGCGGCCAGGCGCAGGCGGCGATGGGGCCATTCTATTGCCCGCCGGAAAAGCGGATTTTTCTCGATACCGGATTCTTCCGTCAGGTCGAGACGCGGTTTCACGGCTGTTCGGGCAATGCGTGTAAATTCACCGCGGCCTATATCATCGCCCATGAAGCAGGCCATCACGTCCAGAACCTGCTTGGTATCCTGCCTCGGGTGACGCGGCTGCAGCAGCAATCCGGCAGCAAGGCCGAATCCAATGCGCTGCAGGTGAAGATCGAGTTGCAGGCGGATTGCCTGTCCGGGGTGTGGGTCAACCGCGAGGAAAAGAAGCGGCCCGGCTTCCTTGAGGCGGGCGATATCGATGCCGCGCTGACGACGGCGTCCGCGATCGGCGACGATACGCTGCAGCGTCAGGCCACCGGGCGCGTGGTGCCGGATTCCTTCACCCATGGCTCCGCCGCGCAACGCAAGCAATGGTTCATGACCGGCTATCAGCAGGGCACGGTCCAGGCCTGCAACACTTTCGGTGCAGGAGCGTTGTAATCTTGCCGCGCGTGCCCCGGATTTGCGCGGCGTGAAGAACGCGGCACCCTGTCCGGGACACGAGGAATAAGCGCCATGTCTTCCATTGAAAAGTCGTCGATCGATGAGACCAAAGCCTTCGTTCCGCTCAACATCGCGGTGCTGACGATTTCGGACACCCGCTCGCTGGCGGACGACAAGTCCGGCACCACGCTGGCAGACCGGCTGGTCGCGGCCGGCCATGCGCTCGCGGCGCGCGAGATCATCGTCGACGATGTCGATGCGATCCGGATTATCGTCAAACGATGGATTGCGGATGAGGGCGTCGATGCCATCATTACCACGGGCGGCACGGGTTTTACCGGCCGCGACGTGACGCCGGAGGCGATCGAGCCGCTGTTCGAAAAGCGGATGGATGGTTTCTCGATCGCGTTTCACATGCTGAGCTACGCCAAGATCGGCGCCTCGACGGTGCAGAGCCGCGCCACCGCGGGGGTCGCGGGCGCGACCTTCATCTTCTGCCTGCCGGGATCGCCGGGCGCCTGCCGCGACGGCTGGGACGGCATTCTCGCCCATCAGCTCGATTACCGCACGCGCCCCTGTAATTTCGTCGAGATCATGCCGCGGCTCGACGAACATCTGCGCCGGCCGAAGGCGCAAGGTGCGTCAGTGTGAACGATGCCGAACGATTCTTTTCAGCAAAGCCCACAAAGCATACCCTGCGTTCACCCAGGCTTCTTCGCGGAGTCGATGAGCTCGCCGCTTGTAGAAGGCCATGATCTGCGGCGTGATGCGGCGCGGGAGTTTTTCGCGCCGCGTCAGCATTACAGCTCAAGCTCCCAGGTCTCGCCGATCAGGCTTTGGCCAAAACTGCGATGCGGCTCGGTCGCGACCAGCTTGAATCCAGCGTCTTGATAAATCTTTCGCGCAGCGATCAGGATGCTCTGCGTCCACAGCGTGATCTTGCGATAGCCGCAAGCTCTGGCGAACCCGATGCATTCAGCGACCAGCCGCTGGCCGAGGCCTTGACCGCGCCCTTTGGGATCGACCAGCAGCAACCGCAGCTTGGCGACATCGTCGCTCTGCCGGACCAGAAACGCCGAGCCGACTTGATTGCCATCGATATCGGCGATCCAGCAGCGCTCGCGCGAGGCATCGAACGAGCCCAGGAATTTGGCCGTGATCTCCGCCACCAGGGCTTCGAACGAGGAATCGAAACCATATTCGCTGGCATAGAGCGCGCCATGGCTCTGCACGATCCATCCGATGTCGCCCGGGTGCGGTTCGCGCAACACCGCTTGAGGCCGTGCGTTCGGTTGCGTGCCGAGCAGCCGTTCGATCGTGCCCATCGCCTCGATCAGGCGTTGGCTGTCGCCGGGGGCAAGGGCGGCGAGCATGGCGGCGACGTCGTCATGCGAACTGCGGCTGACTTTTGCGAAGGCCTGACGGCCCTTGGCGGTGAGGCTGAGCTGATATTGCCGCCGATCCGTCGGCAGGGGTTTCCGGGTAATCAGCCCGGACTCGTCGAAATTCTGGACGATCCGGCTGAGGTAGCCGGGATCGAGCCCCAGTTCGATGCCGATTTCTTTTGCGGACAAGTTTTCGCGGGTGGCGAGTTCGTACAGCACCCGCGCCTCGCTCAGCGAGAACGGGCTCTTTAGAAGTTGCTGGTCAAGAACGCCTAGCTTGCGGGTGTAAAAGCGGTTGAAGGCCCGCACCGCTGATATCTGTTCGTCCGGATCCATGGCTCACCTCGATACTTGCCATTGTCAAACAATTATTTGACTTTGGCAAGTATCTGGCTGCTCAGGCCACGATGATCCGGCTGCGCAGCAGCGTGCGGGATGAGCGGCCGAGCTGGCGCAGCAATTTGGCCTCGGAGCGGCGGGCATCCGGCAGATAGCCGCCGAGCCGGTCGTAGTGATCGCGGGCGATCAACAGTCCCTGGTCCGCCGATGGCCCCGCAATCATCCGGGCCACGAATTTGAAGCCGTCGCGCAGCCGGGTTTCGGAATAGGGCGAGCGGGCGTAACGGAAGATGCCGGCGCGGGGACGGTCGCTGTCCGAGACGCGCTGGATGAATTGCGCGGTCTCATCGATCCAACCGGAGTCCAGCACCGCGCCGGCATGCAGGAACATCAGCCAGGGCGAGCGGGCCTGGCGGGCGCCGGCTGCGAGTGCGGCGGCATGCGAACCCTCAAACGCCAGAAAGCGGCAGCCAGCGACATCGGCCACGCGCTCGATGACATCCGTGCCGGCTCGATCGATCAGCAGCACCTCGCGGATCAGGCCGGCTGCGGCCCCCGGCACCAGCGCCGCAAGCGTCGCGACGGTTGGCTGCTCGGCTCCTTCGGTCGGAATGATCACGCTCAGCATGGATGGCTCTTCGACGCCTCAAACAAGGGGAAAACACGGCACTGTTATCACCTTGTCACACTCAAATCAGCCTGCCCGGCTGCAGCTTTTTGCGGCAATTGAGCGGAGCCGCGCGTTCGCGGGCGTGGGCGATCCACGCCCGTCTACGGCGCCGAGACGGGCTATCCGTGGGGGGCTCCATGAACCTGACGGTGCCCGGGGGATTTTGGCTTGTGATGGTTATGGACGCTGTCGTGGACCTCGGATCGCCAGGCCGCGATTTCCGCCAGCTCCTGCTCGGGCCGCGTCGCCACGGTTTCGCGTCGCCCCAGATAGAGGTTGCCGCTGTCGCCATCGATGGTGATCCAATCGCTTCCCGAGACAGTCGTGTCCGCAAGCCGCGCACGGTCGGCCGCGACGTCGACCGTCATCCCGCTGCATCCGACGATGCAGGGTTTTCCCATCTGGCGCGCGACGAGTGCGGCATGGGCGGTGCGCGCGCCAACCGACGTCACGATGCCGGCGGCGATGGCAAAGCCCGCGACATCGGCCGTACTGGTATCAGGGCGCATCAAGATCACAGGGTCTCCAGCCGCCGCCAGCCGCTGAGCGCTTTCCGCGGAGAATGCGGCGCGTCCCGCGGCGATGCCGCCTGATGCGCCGATGCCAGCGATGACCGGCTGCTCGGCCGACACCAGGGAGACCTGGACAAGGGCGTCAAGATCGATGCCGGTCACTTGCTGGAGCGCTTGCTGGCGCGTGATCAGCTCTTCATGGACGAGGTCAATCGCGATCCGCAATGCCGCGCGCGGCGTCCGTTTGGCGGAGCGCGTCTGAAGAATCCACAATTTGCCGTCCTCGATCGTAAACTCGACGTCCTGAACGTCGCCGAATTCCGTTTCGAGCCGTTTGAGAATCTCACGGAGCTCGACCGCGATCGACGGCAGGGAGCGGGCGATGGTCTGTTCCGTATCGGGTGTGCGGCGACCGGAGACGACATCTTCGCCCTGAGCGTCGAGCACCAGATCGATCATCGGCTGTGGCAGCCCGGTCGAGGGATCGCGCGAAAACGCCACGCCGGAGCCGGAGGAAAGCCCACCATTGCCGAATACCATGGACTGAACCGTGACCGCGGTGCCGCGGAGATCATCGAGTTTCTCGAGACGGCGGTAGGTCTGTGCCCGCTCGCTCATCCACGACCGATAGACCGCCCTCGCGGCCTGTTCGAGCTGGGTCGTCGCATCCTCGAGCCAGCCGTCGTCGCGATCTTCGATCAAGGCCTGTTCGTCCCCGGCGAGACGTTCGAGCGCCTCGCTGTCCAATTCACGATCGCTGGCGACGCCTTCGCTGCCGGTCAACTCGGCAAGGCGCGCGGCGAATGGTTCGGGGGTGAGGCCCAGTACCGTCTCGACGTAGCTCTCGAGAAAGCGCCGCCGGCAGTCCCACGCCAGCCGTGGTCGCCCGGTCAACCGGATCAGACCCTGCACCGCGGTCGATGTGCAACCGACGTTCAGTACGGTATCCAGCATGCCCGGCATCGATCGCGCCGCTCCTGAGCGGACCGATACCAGCAGCGGTTGCCGGCGGTCGCCGAACCGCTTTCCGGTCGAATGCTCCAGAAATTCGATGCCTTCCTTCAATCCCTCGCGCAGACGGTGTTCCGCATGTGCATCGTGCCCGATGATGTCGGCGCAAAGCTTGACCGGGAGAACAAAGGCCGGCGGTACCGGCAGACCCAAAGCCGCCATCCGCGCCAGATTCGCGGCTTTGGCGCCGATGGCGTCAGCGGAATGTAGCTCGGTCGATCTGCCGCCGATACGCACGATATGCATTGGCTAAATCCTTCCTAGGTCGATAAATCGGCCATGATGTGCCGTCGCAGCAAATGTCCGAATCCAGCCAGCCGGTCAGTTGCTCGCTCGATGGCGCGGGCGAGTTCAAGAACGCAGAGCGATGTCGCCACATCGAACCCGCCGGCAAATACCCGCGCCGTAACATCGCGTTCCCGCATATCCGCGGCGTGCTCGGCGTCAATCAGACGAACCACGGCAGCCAGCGCGTCTTCTGAATCGGCGCGGCGTCCCTCCGGAACCTCGACAGCGGCGGCCAGCCCGGAAGCTGCGGCTTCGGTCGCTATCATGGCGACAGCGCACAATTCGGCCAGCGCCGACACCAGCGCTGGATCGATCCCGGCCGGCGCCAGCGAAGCAATGAAAGCGGCCTGTTCCAGTTCATCGACGGATTCTTCGACCCGGTCGACGAGCTGTTCGATGATCGAGCCGGCGTTGAGCCGGGCGGCCTCCTTGCGCGCTTCGAGCGCAATGCGATCTGCCTTGCGTTCGATCTGGCCGGCACGGGCTGCGAGCAATTTGCCGTCCGCCGGACGGCCCGCCTGCAGCGTGACAATATGCTGGGAGATTGCGGCGGCGAGGTCGTGGGCCAGTCCAACCTGGCGGATGACGACAGCGAGCAGCGCGCTGTCGACGCGCTTCAGGTGTCTGATCAGGTCCGCTTCAATCTGGTCGCGGACCAGCCTGGTCGATTGCCCGGTCCTGAGTGCTTCGGTTGAGACGTGGATCGCGGTTTTGAGGAAATCAATCGCGGCGTTGCGTCCAAGCGCCTGATCCAGACGCTCACCGAAGCCGATCGGTGCCGGCGCTGCATTGCGCACCGCGGCGCCGATCAATTCATTGCCGCCAAGCTCAAGGAAGGCGCGGTGCCCGAAGCGCTGTCGGGCGGCCCATTCGAGAATGCGCGCCGCGTCGTCTTTCGTGAGCCAGCTGCGCAACAATTTGCGCGCCTTGTTCCAGTCGATCAGGAAGACCAGCGTGGCGCCGAGCGAGGTCAGGAAGGCGTTACGATCACCAGGGTTCTCGGCCTCATACTGCCCGGTGACGAGAAAGAAGGCGCTGTCGTCGCCGAGACCCTCCGCCGTCTGGCGATCGAGCCCACTCCATCTGACTCGAAATTTGTCGAACATGGCGATGAAGAATTTCGCGCGCGCCCGATGCACGTCCGTATAAGTAAGGGTCACGATATTTTTCGTGACCGCGATTACCACCACGTGAGCGTCGGTGGTTCCGATATCGTTCTGAATCAGCAGCCGGTCGCCGGACCGGGTCGCCATCGTCTCGAGGCCCGGATGGTTGAATTTCAAGGCACGGGTCTCGTTGACCCCCTGCATGAAACTCTCCACCGCCTCCCGGTCTTCGGAGTGCAAACCAAAAACGTGGGCGCCCGCCACGATTTCCTCGGAACAGTCCGCGGCCAGCCGGTTGAGCGCCTTGTGTAAATCCATCACCAGCCGATGCAGGCTGTCGGCGCCGTCCTGCGCCACGCCGGTCAGTTTGGCGACGCGCGAGATTTCGATCTCGTTCGAAGCCTCGAGCGAGCCGGCAGTACGGATCGCCGCGAGCCTTCTATTCATGGTTTCGCCCTCGGACGGTTGGCCAGCGGCCACGGCCCGGATCATTGCCGTGACGTCGTCGTGGACTTCCTTCATCAGCCTCGCGAGATTGGGCGCGGCTATCCGGCCGTCACCGGCAAGATGGGCGCCATCGATCAGGGTCGCGAGTGTGACGGGTGCAATGCCGGCAGCGCGGCATTCGACCTGTAAATCGGTGACCGGATGATTGGGCTGTTGCGCATGATGCACCGCTGTCTGCAGCGCGCTCATGCGAACCTTGATCCGGTCATTGGCGGCAAGTCCCTCCGCAATCAGCGACGGCAACAGAATGTCGGACTGCCCGAGCTGCTCGATGATTTGAGATTTCATGGTCTGCCAATCAAAATGAGTGGCAGGAATAATGCTCTCCTTGGCGACAGGTCGATTGCGCCAGATCATTCATGGAAACGTCATAAAGGCCGCAATCGGCGCGGCGAACCGGTCACAAATCGCCGGGGCGCATTTCGGCGGTGGATGACTCAATCATGTTCTTGATTTGTTCCTATCGTGTGCTATGTACAGACCATGAGCCGAGCATCCTCACATGCCCTCAAGCACCCGCCGGTCACGGCGCCCTCCGAGCCGGCGGGTGCATCTTCTCCTTTTCCCGAATTGGCGGTCGCGATCGATCGCGAACGGCGGCGCGGCCGCGGCGCCCAATCCAACGACAGCGGCCGCTTCGAGGCCGAAGCCCGCGTCGCATTCGACGACGGCTGGCAGAGTCTCGACGAATTGCCGCCGTTCAAGACCACGGTCGCGCTCGATACCGCGCGCAAGGTGATCTCCCGGAACGAGTCGCCCGATATCGGCTTTGACCGCTCGATCAATCCCTACCGGGGCTGCGAGCATGGCTGTGTCTACTGCTTTGCGCGGCCGACTCACGCCTATCTCGGGCTGTCGCCGGGGCTGGACTTCGAATCCAAATTATTCGCCAAGCCGGACGCGCCGGCGCTTCTGGAAAAGGAACTGGCGGCGCAGGGTTACGAACCCCGCATGATCGCGATCGGCACCAATACCGATCCCTACCAGCCGATCGAGCGCGAGCGGAAGATCATGCGCGGCATTCTCGAAGTGCTGGAGCGGGCTTCGCACCCGGTCGGCATCGTTACCAAGTCGGCACTGGTGACGCGCGATATCGATATTCTGGCGCGGATGGCCAAGCGCAATCTCGCCAAGGTGGCGCTGTCGGTGACGACGCTCGATCCACAGCTCGCGCGGACGATGGAGCCGCGCGCCTCGACGCCGGCAAAACGGCTCGAAGCGTTGCGGCAATTATCCGAAGCCGGAATTCCAACCACGGTGATGGTCGCGCCGGTCATCCCGGCACTCAACGATTCCGAGATCGAGCGCATTCTCGATGCGGCGGCGCATGCCGGCGTCAAGGAAGCGAGCTACGTGCTGCTGCGGCTGCCGCTGGAAGTGCGCGATCTCTTCCGCGAATGGCTGATGGCGAATTATCCCGATCGCTACCGCCACGTCTTCACGCTGATCCGCGACATGCGCGGGGGCCGCGATTATGATTCACAATGGGGAACCCGCATGAAGGGGACCGGACCGATGGCCTGGATGATCGGACGCCGGTTCGAAATCGCCTGCGAAAAGCTCGGGCTCAACAAGCGGCGCTCGAAACTGACCACGGATCATTTCGCAAGGCCCAAGCGGAGCGGCCAACAATTGAGTTTGTTCTAGCGTGGGATTAACAGATGAACGAGAAGCCGCCTCAACCGGTCGCGCGACTGACCATGGTGACGCTCGGCGTCAGCAACATGCGCGCCAGCATCGCGTTTTATGAAGCGCTCGGCTTTGCGCGAAAATTCAAGGCAACTGGCGAGCTCGTCGCGTTCTTCGAGACCGGCGGCGCTGCTATCGGGCTGTTCCCGTGGGACGAACTGGCGCATGACGTCACACTTCCCGGCCAACCGCGGCCGCGGGCCTTTCGCGGGATGACATTGGCCTGGAACTGCCGCACCCCAGAAGAGGTCGATGTGGTGCTGGATTTTGCGATCTCAAAAGGCGCGTCGCTGCTCAAGCCCGCGCAAACGACCGATTACGGCGGCTATTCCGGGTATTTCGCCGATCCCGATAACCATCCCTGGGAAGTCGTGGTCGCGCCCGGTATCGAGGTGGGCGAGGATCGGCGGGTTCATTTGCCGGACTGAGCCGCCGCAATGCGCGGTCGGTATTTCTCTCGACCAGGAAATGGCGCCGTGAACAACGGGCATAGCTAAATTTTCCCGTTGTGCGGGGACGGTTGCATGCGCACCATCCCGGCATGATTCGCGAAAAATCCAAAAAAGATCCGGCCAAACTGCCGAAGGGCGTAATCGCGGTCGCGCGGCCGAGCTTTCGCCGTGAGCGCGCGCTGATCAAGCGCGGCGTCTGGCCGGTAGCCGGCTGCGATGAGGCCGGACGCGGTCCATTGGCCGGGCCGGTGGTTGCCGCGGCCGTGGTGCTCGATCCCAAGCGGATTCCCAAAGGCATCGACGATTCCAAACGGCTGTCGGCAGAACGCCGCGAGGAACTGTTCGAGGAAATTTGCGCAACCGCGTCATTTGCGGTCGCCTTCGCGTCTCCGGCGCGGATCGAGCGTGACAATATTTTGCGCGCGTCGCTGTGGGCGCTTAAGCGTGCCGTGCATGCCTTGCCTGAAATGCCCAAACACGTGTTCGTCGATGGCCGCGACCGGCTCGATACGTCCTGCGATTGCGACGCTGTGATCGGCGGCGACGGGCTGGTGCTCTCGATCGCGGCGGCCTCGATCATCGCCAAAGTGTCGCGCGACCGGCTTATGTGCAAATTGGCGCAGGATTGCCCCGGTTATGGTTTCGAGACCCACAAGGGCTATGGCGTGCCCGAGCATCTCGCCGCGCTGAACCGCCTCGGCCCCACGGTGCATCACCGCCGCTACTTTGCGCCTGTCGTGGCCGCACGGGAAAAACATCGGCCGGGGACGGTCGAAACCGCGATTACCGCGATGGAAACGCAGCTCGATTTCGAGATTCCGGCCGGCATGTGAGGCAGTTGCCTCAGTGGCTCACGCGCTTTATTACCGTTGCCGTTACCTCGACCAGGGCAAAACGTTGGTCCTCATCCCTGTGACACGACGCAGACGTCGTTGCTCCGGATGGGAAACGTTGCTGCCGGTCAGTTCGTGTCAAAGTGATCCAGCCGCCTCATGCGTTTCACCTCCCTGATTGTCGAACTGATTCGCGCCCGGCCGCGGCTGATCGTCTGGATCGTGGTGTTGCTCCAGGCGGGGCTGTGGCTGATCCTGCCGATGCTGCTTTATCGAAGCCCGCCCGGCGATCTGGCCATGGTGCTGGCCTATGGCCGGGAATATCAGGTCGGGACAGATTTGGGCCCGCCGCTGGCATTCTGGCTTGCCGACATCGCGTTTCGGGCCGCGGGCAATCACATCTTTGGCGTTTATCTGCTGGCGCAGCTGTGTTCGGTCGCGACGTTCTGGGCGCTTTTTCTGCTGGCGCGCGCGGTGGTCGGCGGACAACAGGCGGTGCTCGCGGTGTTGCTGACGATGACGGTGGTGGCGTTCAGCTCCCCCGGCGTTGAATTCGGGCCCCTCGTGCTGGCGCGCCCGCTGTGGTCGCTGTTGTTACTGCATTCCTGGCAGATCATCGGCCAGAACCGGCGCAACGCTTGGTTCGCGTGGTCGATCGAAGCCGGATTGCTGCTGTTGACCACGCCTGCCGCGATCGGCCTCTTGATACTGGTCGCCGGATTTGCGCTCGCCACCGCACGCGGACGGCGCGTGTTGACGTCGTTCGATCCGCTGTTCGCATTGTTGGTGATTCTCGTGCTGGCGCTGCCCTATATTATATGGCTGATCCGCGCCGATACGCTGGCGCTGCCGCATTGGCCTGATGTCGCTGATCTCAGCGCAAGGGCACTGCGCTGGGGCTGGCTGCTCGGCGGCCTGCTGCTCGCAATATCCGGCATCATCGCTCTGGTGATATTCAACTCTGGCTGGTTCATCCGCAACCCGGAAGACGCGCCGATCATTTTCCGGCCGCCGGTGGCGCCGCTGGCGCGCAATTTCGTCTATTTCTTTGCCATCGCTCCCGCGCTGGCGGGAAGTCTGATCTCCGGCCTGTTGAATCTTGACCGTGTCGTCGGCGGTGCCGGCATCGTGTTGTTAATGTCGGGACTGGCCGCGATTGTTGCGACCGGCGATTTGGTGCAACTGCGGCGCCAGCGCGTGTTGCGCACGATCTGGGCCGCGGCCATCGTTGCGCCCGCGCTTGCGGTCATTGCGGCGACGCTCTTGCTGCCCTGGACCGGAACCGGCGAAGTCGCGACGTCGCTGCCCGCGAGTGCGATGGGGCGTTTCTTCGATGACAGCTTTGTGCGGCGGACCAGCCAGCGGCTCCGCGCGGTGAGCGGCGATGCCGAGTTGGCGAGCTTGATCACGCTGGATTCGGCGCGCCCGCATCTGTTTCTCGCCGCGGAGCCGCAACGCACACCATGGCTGAATGCGGCCAAGTTCAATGAGACCGGCGGGGTTGTGGTGTGGCGCGCCTCCGACACCGCCGGCACGCCGCCACCCGATATCGCCAAGCAATTTCCCGGCCTGGTGCCCGAAGTGCCGCGGGCGTTCGAATGGCTGGTGAATGGCCGCCAGCCGCTGTTGCGGGTCGGCTGGGCCATTGTGCGGCCCAAAACGCCTTAATTTCGAGATGCCTTAAGAAGGCGCCTGCTCCAGCGCTTTGGCGATGGCGCGCAGGTCCTGCCACGACATGCGCTTGTAGGATGGCGAGCGCAGCAGATAGGCCGGGTGGAAGGTCGCGATTGCCTTGATCACGCGCGTGCCGGTGTCGTAGTCGAACCAGCGCCCGCGGGTTTTCATGATGCCTTCGCGCGTCGACAGCAGCGTCTGGGTCGAGGGATTGCCCAGCGTCACCAGCACATCCGGATTGACCAGTTCGATGTGCCGCTGGATGAAGGGCAGGCAGATCTGCGTTTCCTGCGGTGTCGGCGTGCGGTTGCCCGGCGGCCGCCACGCAATCACATTGGAGATGTAGGCGCTGGAGCGGTCGAGCCCGATTGCGGCGATCATTCTATCCAGCAACTTGCCCGAACGTCCGACGAAAGGCAGGCCCTCGATGTCTTCCTCGCGTCCTGGCGCCTCGCCGACAAACATCACGCGCGCCTGCGGGTTGCCGTCGCCGAACACCATGCGCGTGGCGGTGAACTTCAGCGCACAGCCGTCGAAACTTTCCAGCAAGGCCCGCAACGCCTCGAGCGACGGCGCGGTCCGCGCGGCTTCCCGCGCCGCTGCGATCGCGGCTTCCGGCGGTGGCGCGACCTCGCCACGCGAGGCCGGGGCGGCCGCGGAAGCCGGCATTGCCGCGGGGAGTGCTCTCTGGGACTTCGGAGCATCGACTTGCTGGGCTACAGGCGCGAGTTCGGGATCGGAGAGCCGGTTGACCGGTTCTTCCGTCAGCGCACAGTCGACCCCGGCCTCCAGATAAAAGGTCAGCAACTGCCGGAGCGTGGGGGCGGGATCAGGCGTCATGGCGCGATATCAGGAGCATCGGGCTATTCTAGTGCGGACCGCACCGCAGCGAAACGCATAACTGCACATTCCATGGTTGTTCTTGGTCCAAAAATCGGAAACAAACCATCCTCGGAAACGTTCTAAACCGGGCTGAGACCAGATCATGAGCACCGAAGAATTGCCGCCACGCGAATCCATGGAGTTCGACGTCGTGATCGTCGGCGCCGGACCGTCCGGCCTTGCGGCCGCGATCCGGCTGAAGCAGCTCAACGCCGATCTATCGATCGTGGTGGTCGAGAAGGGCTCCGAAGTCGGCGCGCATATTCTGTCCGGCGCGGTGATCGATCCCGTGTCGCTCGATAAACTCATTCCGGATTGGCGTGAAGACGCCGAGTGTCCGCTGAAGGCACAGGTCCAGGTCGACAAGTTCTACTGGATGACTGAGAGTTCGGCGATTTCGCTGCCTAATTTCATGATGCCGCCGCTGATGGACAACCATCATTGTTTTATCGGCTCGCTGGGCAGTGTCTGCCGCTGGCTGGCGCCAAAGGCTGAGGCGCTCGGCGTCGAAATCTATCCGGGCTTTGCGGCAGCCGAAGTGCTCTACGACGAGAGCGGCGCAGTGCGCGGCATCGCGACCGGCGATATGGGAATCGCCAAGGACGGCTCGCACAAGGATTCGTTCACCCGCGGCATGGAATTGCTCGGCAAGTACACGCTGTTCGCCGAAGGCGCGCGCGGCAGCCTGACCAAGCAACTGATCGCGAAGTTTTCGCTCGATGCCAAGAGCGAGCCGCCGAAATTCGGCATCGGCCTCAAGGAGGTCTGGCAGATCGATCCGGCCAAGCACCAAAAAGGTCTGATCCAGCATTCGTTCGGCTGGCCGCTGAACAATTCGACCGGCGGTGGCTCCTTCCTTTATCATTACGACGATAATCTGGTCGCGATCGGCTTTGTCGTGCATCTCAATTACGACGACCCTTATCTGTCGCCGTTCGATGAATTCCAGCGCTTCAAGACTCATCCGGCGATCCGCACGCTGTTCGAGGGCGGCAAGCGGCTGGCCTATGGCGCGCGCGCGATCACCGAGGGCGGCTATCAGTCGGTGCCGCGCCTGAGCTTTGCCGGCGGCGCGCTGATCGGCTGCGCCGCGGGCTTTGTAAACGTGCCGCGCATCAAGGGCGTGCATAACGCGATGGGGAGCGGCATGCTGGTGGCCGAACACGTCGTCGCCGCGCTCAAGGCCGGCCGCGCCAATGATGAATTGGTCGACTACGAGAATGCGTGGCGGGATTCGCCTGTCGGCAAGGACCTGCACCGGGTCCGCAACGTCAAGCCGCTATGGTCGAAATTCGGCACGATCATCGGCGTGGCGCTTGGCGGCATCGATATGTGGTGCAACACGCTCGGCTTCTCGCTGTTCGGAACGCAGTCGCATGCCAAGCCCGACCGCAAGACGCTCGATCCGGCCAAGGCGCATGCGCCGATCGCGCCGCCGAAGCCTGACGGCAAGCTCACCTTCGACAAGCTCTCGTCGGTGTTCCTCTCCAATACCAACCACGAAGAGGATCAGCCGGTTCATCTGAAGGTCGCTGACCTCAATCTGCAAAAGACTTCCGAGCACGATGTCTTTGCCGGCCCGTCGAACCGCTATTGCCCGGCCGGTGTTTATGAATGGGTCGAGGAGACCGCGGGGCCGCGCTACCAGATCAACGCCCAGAATTGCGTCCATTGCAAAACCTGCGACGTCAAGGACCCGAACGGCAACATCACCTGGGTTCCACCGGAGGGCGGTGGCGGGCCTAATTACGAGGCGATGTAACCACGATTGCGTGAGCCGTCCCTGCCGTCCCCCACCCCATCCGGCCACGATACCGCCACACTGGAAGCGTTTTCAGGCTAGGTCGGCTGGATTGGCGGCCACCGGGCCTTTTTCCCCGATCGATTCGTCACCCCGTATCCTTGCGGTTGATCGCCAAAAGCGGCATTGTCGCATGGCTTGATGCCGCCGATCGGGTTCGCATTCGAGATTGATCGTAAGATCCTGCCGTAAATCCTGGAGCTAGGGCGAACCGTGATGTTTTCCATTCGTTTGAATCGCTGGACGATCGCCGCTTTTGCCCTCACCGCGCTGGCGCTGCCCGGCTCGGTTTCGGCGCAGACCCCCGATCATCCGGCTGACAACTCCGCGCAATTCCCTTCCGGCCGCGATATGAAATCGATGACGGTGTCGGGCAGCTATCTGGCCGCCCGCCATGCCAGCGTGGAGCGCGACGCCGCTTCGGCGGCGACGTTCTATCGCTCCGCGCTTCGCGTCGATCCGAAGAACAATGAATTGCTGGATCGGGCCTTCATCTCCTCGCTCGCGGATGGCGACATCGAGGAAGCCGTCAAGCTCGCCGACCGGATTCTGACGATCGACAAAACCAATCGCGTCGCCCGTCTCGTGATCGGCGTGCGCGATCTGAAGCAGAAGAAATATGCGAGCGCGCAGAGCAACATCAACCAGTCGATTCGCGGGCCGATTACCGATCTGGTCGCGACGCTGCTGTCGGGCTGGGCCGCTTACGGCGGCGGCGACGCCAAGGCGGCGGTCGCCAACATCGACAAGCTGACCGGTCCGGAATGGTACCCGCTGTTCAAGGACCTGCACACCGGCATGATCCTGGAGCTCGCGGGCAAGGACAAGGACGCCGGCGTGCGTCTGGAGCGCGCCTACAAGCTCGACGATTCCATGCTGCGTGTCGCCGACGACTATGCGCGCTGGCTGACGCGCAACAAGGATGATCCGGCGGCGCTCGCCATCTATGAAGCCTTCGACAAGAAACTGCCGCGCCATCCGCTGGTGCTGGAAGGCCTGCGCGAAACCAAAGCCGGCAAGAAACTGTCGCCGCTGGTGGATTCGCCGCAGACCGGCGCTGCCGAGGCCCTTTATGGTATTGGCGCGACGCTGACCCGCCGCGGCGGCGAGGATCTCGCGCTGGTCTATCTGCAGCTCGCGCTGTATCTCGCGCCCAATCATCCGCTGGCGCTGTTGTCGCTGGCCGATCTCTACGAGTCGGTGAAGAAGCCGGCGATGGCGATCAAGGTCTATGAGCGGATGCCGGCGTCCTCGCCGCTGAAGCGCAACGCGCAGATTCAGCTCGCGACCAATCTCGACGCCGCCGACCGCAGCGACGAGGCGATCAAGATTTTGAAAACCGTGACGACGGAAGATCCGAAGGATCTCGAAGCCATCATGGCGCTCGGCAATGTCGAGCGCGGCCGCAAGAAGTTCGCCGATTGCGCCGTGACCTACACGCAGGGCATCAACGCCTTGCCGGATAACGCCGACAAGACCAGCGCGATCTACTATTACTACCGTGGCATCTGCGAGGAGCGTTCCAAGCAGTGGAGCAAGGCCGAAGCGGATATGCGCAAGGCGCTCGAGCTGCAGCCCGAGCAGCCGCATGTCATGAACTATCTCGGCTACTCGTGGATCGATCAGGGCATCAACCTCGACGAAGGCATGAAGCTGATCAAGCGCGCCGTCGATCAGCGCCCGGATGACGGTTATATCGTGGACTCGCTGGGCTGGGCCTATTACCGCATCGGCAATTACGAGGATGCGGTGAAGAATCTCGAGCGTGCGATCGATCTCAAGCCCGAAGATCCGACCATCAACGACCATCTTGGCGACGCCTATTGGCGCATCGGCCGCACGCTGGAAGCGAAATTCCAGTGGGCGCATGCCCGCGACCTCAAGCCCGAGCCGGAGGATCTGCCGAAGATCGAAGCCAAGATCGAAAACGGCCTGCCCGACGACGCCTCCTCGTCGGCGGCTTCCGCGGACAAGAAAAAAGAAGACGGCAAGGGCGGCTGATCGAAGGGCTGGTCGCCAATGCTGATCGAAGAGGCGCGTGCCAAGGTCAACCTGACCCTTCGGGTGGTTGGGCGCCGCGTTGATGGCTATCACGATCTGGAAAGCCTGGTGGCATTCGCCGATTGCGCCGATCGCCTCAGCCTGACGCCTGGGCCGGGCCTTGATCTCACCACCATCGGACCGCTCGCGAGCGCGTGCGGCGAGACCGCCGACAATCTGGTGCTCAAGGCGGCGCGATTGCTGGGCGAGCGCGTGGCCGATCTGAAGGCCGGCAGTTTCACCCTCGACAAGGTGTTGCCGGTCGCTGCCGGGATCGGCGGTGGTTCGGCCGACGCGGCGGCGGCGCTGCGCCTGCTGGCAAAGCTCAACGGCCTTGCGCTCGATGACGACAGGCTGCTGGAAGTCGCATTGCTGACCGGCGCCGATGTGCCGGTGTGTCTGGCGTCGCAGCCCTGCGACATGACCGGCGTCGGCGAAAACCTGCTGCCGCTGAGCCTGCCGAAAATGCCCTGCGTGATGGTGAATCCGCGCGTCGCGGTCGCGACCAAGGACGTGTTCAGCGCGCTGGGCTTGCGCAACGGCGAACTGCTGGTCGGTTTTAGCGACATCATCCAGGCGCCCACGTGGCCCGAGGCAGGCGCCTCAGTCGAGGACTGGGTGGACGCACTCGCTGAAAGTTCCAACGACCTCGAAGCCCCGGCGATGCGCATTCAGCCCGTGATCACTGAAGTGATCGCGGCGCTCAACGCCGCCAATGGCGCCTGGCTGGCGCGGATGTCGGGATCGGGCGCGACATGCTTTGCGATCTTTGAAAACACCGCCGAAGCGCAGCGTGCGGCACAGAAAATCCAGCTCGATCACCCGCAATGGTGGGTGCATGCGGGGGTGTTGAGTTGAGAGGCCTTTGACATTTGTAGGATGGGTTGAGCGCAGCGAAACCCATCGACTCCTCGCAAGCCATTGATGGGTATCGCTACGCTCCACCCATCCTACGTTCTGTCATCGCTCGCAAAATCTTTTGTAGGGTGGGCAAAGGCGTCTTCGCCGTGCCCACCATTTAGGTCCGACGCAATTTGGTGGGCACGCTTCGCTTTGCCCACCCTACGTTTTCATTTCAATGCGATCTCGCCAGGCAGAACGCGACCACCTGTTCCAGCGCGGTCTTCATCGGCGAGGCGGGAAACAGCGCCAGCGCATCGACCGCCATCGCGCCGTAATGCTGGGCGCGGCTGATGGTGTCCTCGAGCGCGCGGTGCTTGGTCATCAAACCGATGGCGTGATCGAGATCGCCGTCGCCGATCTCGCCGCGCTCCAGCGCATTGACCCAGAACGTCCGCTCGCTGTCATTGCCGCGGCGGAACGCCAGCACCACCGGCAGCGTGATCTTGCCCTCGCGGAAATCGTCGCCGATGTTCTTGCCGAGCTTGGCGGCCTTGCCGCCATAGTCGAGCACATCGTCCACCAGCTGGAAGGCGATGCCGAGATTCATGCCGACCGAGCGGCAGGCGGTCTGTTCGGCCTTCGGGCGATTGGCGATCACGGGGCCGACTTCGCAGGCCGCCGCGAACAATTCGGCGGTCTTGCCGCGGATCACCGCGAGATATTCGTCCTCGGTGGTCGCGGTGTTTTTCGCCGCGGCGAGTTGCATCACTTCGCCCTCGGCGATGGTCGCCGCGGCCGATGACAGAATGTCGAGCGCGCGCAGCGAGCCGACCTCGACCATCATGCGAAAGGCCTGGCCGAGCAGGAAGTCGCCGACCAGCACGCTGGCCTCATTGCCCCACAGCATGCGCGCGGACAATTTGCCGCGCCGCAGTTCGCTTTCGTCGACCACGTCGTCATGCAGCAGGGTGGCGGTGTGCATGAACTCGACCGAGGCGGCGAGCTTGATATGGCCGTCGCCGGTGTAGCCGGTCAGGTTGGCCATCGCCAGCGTCAGCATCGGGCGCAGCCGCTTGCCGCCTGAGGAAATCAGGTGGTTGGCGACCTCGGGGATCATGGTGACTTCCGAGCCGGTTCGCGACAGGATGGTGGCGTTGACACGCGCCATATCGGTCGCGACAAGCTCGACCAGCTGATCTATCGAAGCGTTCGAGGGGCTTTCGAAGGGTACAATAACCGCCACGCTGGTCTCCACATTTGCCCAATTGGCTCTATCCTCGGATATAACAATAGAAAGTGCCGGCTAGCGCGGCAAGGGCGCGAAGGCGATAACACGCGTCACAAGCCGTCGCGGCCGGCCGATAAAATCGATAAAGGAGAGCCAAAGGTGCGGGAATTGGTTCGGACCAACGATATCGTGCTGGTTTCAGCCATCGGCGCGCTGCTCGACGGCGCGAATATCCATCATCTGGTGCTGGACCAGAATATGAGCATTATCGAGGGCTCGCTGGGGGTGCTTCCGCGCCGGATTCTGGTCCATGAGGACGATAATCGCGCGGCACGCCAGATTCTGCGCGATGCCGGCCTGTCCCACGAGCTGCGGGCCGATGACTGAGCCAGGTGGCCCCTTCACCGAGGACGGGTTTCTCGGCGGGAAACTACGCTTGCGGCAGCTCAAATCAGGTCACCGCGCCGGCCACGATGCGATTTTGCTGGCGGCGGCGACCTCGGCTCGATCAAGCGATCGTGTGGTTGAGTTGGGGGCCGGGGTCGGCGCGGCGGGGCTGGCGCTCGCCAAAAGAGTGCCCGGGATAGAACTCGTTCTGGTTGAAATCGACGCGGCGCTGGCGGAGCTGGCGCGCGGCAACGCCGCGGCCAATGGGATCGCGGCCGAGGTCGTGGTGCTGGATGTGATGTCCGGCGCGGGCGAGTTTGCCGGCGCGGGGATGGCTCCAGACAGCGCCGATGTTGTCTTGATGAATCCGCCGTTCAACGACGCCGCGCGCCACCGCGCCTCGCCGGACAAATCGCGCGAGATTGCGCATGTGGCGAGCGATGCGACGCTGGAGGGCTGGATTCACGCCGCGCGGCGGATGCTGAAGTCCGGTGGCGTCCTCACCATGATCTGGCGTGCGGACGGTCTGGCCGAACTGCTGGCGGCGCTCGATCGCGGTTTTGGCAGTCTTGCGATCTTGCCGGTTCATGGCGATGCGGCGTCCCCGGCGATACGGGTGCTGGTTCGCGCTATCAAGGGCGGCAAGGCGCCGCTGCGGCTGCACGCCGCGCTGATACTTAATGATGAGGCTGCAACGCCCAATCGGCAGGTGCAGGACATTTTAGCGGGAAAGGGGGTATTGCCGCTGGCGACGCTATAGCGGACAAGATTATTGCGGAAGTGACTTGCTTATTGGGGAAGCGACTTATTGGGGAAGTGACTTATTGGGGAAGCGACTTGGAGCGCTGCTGCTCCGGCGCGGAAGTGAAGTGGATCGCCGTCAAAAGGCTACCGATCAGCACCATCAGCAGATAAATTTTCATGACTGTCTCCGCTGCATCGTGCATTCCAACTAGCACGGTAATGCAAAAGGTGATCCCCCAGTTCAATGACAGTCGCGTGATAAGAAAGCGTTAACTTTGAGGTAACGGCATGATGGAACAGACGGCACCTTCCGGGAAATCGCCCGGCCTGATCGACCGGTTGATGGAATGGCTTCCGGCACGTCTGCGGCGCGGAACCGCGGTGGTGCCTGTGGTCCGGCTGTCGGGCGTGATTGGCGCGGTGACGCCGCTGCGGCCGGGCATGTCGCTGGCCGGCGTCGCCCGCACGCTCGAGCGTGCCTTCGCGACCAAGAACGCCAAGGCCGTCGCGCTGGTGATCAATTCGCCCGGTGGCTCTCCGGTACAGTCACGCCAGATCTATTTGCGCATCCGGCAACTCGCTGCGGAAAAGAAGCTGCCGGTGCTGGTGTTCGTCGAGGATGTCGCGGCCTCGGGCGGCTATATGATTGCGTGCGCGGGCGATGAAATATTCTGCGATCCGTCTTCGATTTTGGGCTCGATCGGCGTGGTCGGCGGTTCCTTCGGATTTCAGGAGCTGATCAAGAAGGTGGGCGTCGAGCGGCGGCTGTATACGGCCGGCGCGCACAAGGCGATGCTCGATCCGTTCCTGCCGGAAAACCCCGACGACGTCGCGCGCGTGAAAGCGCTTCAGCGCGAGATCCACGCCATCTTCATCGCGCTGGTGAAAGAGAGCCGGGGTTCGCGCCTCAAGGGCGCAGAGGATGTGCTGTTCACCGGCGAATATTGGGCGGGCGAGACTTCGATTTCATTGGGTCTTGCCGACGCGATCGGCGATCTGCGTTCGACCCTGAAGGCCCGCTACGGCGACAAGGTGCTGACGCCGGTGATCGCGCCGGCGAGCGGGATGCTGTCCGGCCTGCTCGGCCGCCGCTCAGCGGGAACAGTGGCCTCGCTGGAGGCGCTTCCCGGCCTGCCGGAGGAGGTGATTTCAGCGCTGGAAACCCGGGCAATTTGGGCCAAATTCGGGTTTTGAGGGCGGATTGCCCGCGTTATTTGGTCTCGGAGATGTCAATTGCGGACCGGGCCCGCTTGGGAGAGAATGTGGAAGTGGGGCGTGACGAATGGACAAGGATCGACCGATGCCGCCGCTTATCGCATTCGCGGGCGCCTTGGGTGGGCTGGCCGTGGTTCGCTGGGCCTACCGGACAGCCGTACGAATCAATCTGGAATTGGACGAGGCTCGTCGCGTGCGGGTCGCGGAGACCTCCCGGTCGCACGATATTCCGACCCTGCGGCGCGATCCCATCACCGGCGCCTATCGCCCGGGCTGAAACTGCTCGCCTTGATTCCCCGGTCCGCCGCCGATACGGTCCCGCGCGTCTCTGACCCCCCTCGCGAAGACCTGACCCGACGATGGATTCCCTGCCTCCACACATGCGCCCGGAACGCTCGTTCCAGGGACTGATCCTGACGCTGCAGCGTTATTGGGCGGATTACGGCTGCGTGATCCTGCAACCCTACGACATGGAAGTGGGCGCCGGCACCTTTCATCCCGCCACCACGCTGCGCGCGCTTGGCCCCAAGCGCTGGAACGCGGCCTATGTGCAGCCATCGCGACGGCCGAAGGATGGCCGCTACGGCGAAAATCCCAACCGGCTGCAGCATTATTACCAGTTTCAGGTGATCCTGAAGCCGTCGCCGCCTGATATCCAGGACCTCTATCTGAAATCGCTTGCCGCGATCGGCGTCGATTCGCATCTGCATGATATTCGCTTTGTCGAGGACGACTGGGAAAGCCCGACGCTCGGCGCGTGGGGGCTGGGCTGGGAATGCTGGTGCGACGGCATGGAAGTGTCGCAGTTCACTTACTTCCAGCAGGTCGCGGGTGTCGAATGCGCGCCGGTCGCGGGCGAGCTTACTTACGGGCTCGAGCGGCTCGCGATGTATGTGCAGGGCGTCGACCGCGTCTACGACCTCAATTTCAACGGCCGCGACGGCAATGACCGTGTCAGCTATGGCGACGTGTTCCTGCAGGCCGAGCAGGAATATTCGCGGCACAATTTCGAACACTCCGACGCCGACATGCTGTTCAAGCAATTCTCGATGGCCGAGGAAGCCTGCAGGAAATATCTCGAGGCCGGCTGGAAAGACGGCAAGCGCGAAGCACATCTGATGGCGCTGCCGGCCTATGACCAGTGCATCAAGGCCAGCCATGTGTTCAATTTGCTCGACGCCCGCGGCGTGATCTCGGTGACCGAACGGCAAAGCTACATCATGCGCGTGCGCGAACTCGCGAAGGCTTGCGGCGAGGCGTGGGTGCACACGGAAGCAGGCGGGGCGGGTTCTTCACCCTCCCCTTGAGGGGGAGGGTCGCTCGCCCATGCTTGGGCGAGCGGGGTGGGGTGATCAGCCGGCGGTTTTCGAAGTTGGGTTTTTCAGATTCGGTGACGCCTCTGCTCCCCTCCCCCTTGCGGGGAGGGGTCGGGGGTGGGGGTCTACAGGCGATGAACTATATGATTGAATCCAGCGCGATGGATGACCGCCAGCAAGAGTTTGCGCGCCGGATGCGCGCGCAGCCGACCGATGCCGAGCGCGTGCTTTGGCAGCGGCTTCGCCATGACATTGCGTTAGTGGGTTCGCATTTTCGACGACAAGCCGTTATCGGTCCGTTTATCGTTGATTTCGCCAGCCGCAAGGCGAAGCTCGTCATCGAACTCGATGGCGGACAGCATAGTTGGCAGCAGGCAGCGGACGCACAGCGCACGCGCACAATTGAGGCCGCCGGATATCGTGTTTTGCGTTTCTGGAACAACGATGTGCTTGGCAACCTTGAAGGGGTACTCAGCGAAATTCAGCGCGGGTTGCCCCCCACCCCCGACCCCTCCCCGCAAGGGGGAGGGGAGCCGCGCCAGCGTGCGCCACGACGTCCTCGCAAAGAGCGCAACTGATGCCCGATCTTCTCCTCGAATTATTCTCCGAAGAAATTCCCGCGCGGATGCAGGCGAAGGCGGCGGATGATCTGCGACGCATGGTCACCGACAAGCTGGTGGCCGAGGGGCTGGTCTATGAAGGCGCCAAGGCGTTCGCGACGCCGCGGCGGCTGGCGCTGACGGTGCATGGCATTCCCGCGCGGCAATCCGACCTGAAGGAAGAGCGCAAGGGACCGCGGGTCGGCGGGCCGGACGCGGCCATCCAGGGCTTTCTCAAAGCGACGGGTCTCGCCTCGCTCGACGAAGCCAAGATCCAGCGCGATCCGAAGAAGGGCGATTTCTATATCGCGCTGATCGAAAAGCCCGGCCGCGCCACGCTCGACGCGCTCGCCGACATGCTGCCGGTGATTGTCAGGACTTTCCCGTGGCCGAAATCGATGCGCTGGGGCGAGCGCTCGGCCAAGCCAGGCGCGCTGCAATGGGTGCGGCCGCTGCACACCATCATCGCCACCTTCGGCATCGAGACCGAAGAGCCTGACGTGGTGAAATTCGACGTTGCGGGCATCGAGGCGGGCCAGACCACCTATGGCCATCGCTTCATGGCGCCGGCGCCGATCAGCGTGCGCCGCTTCGAGGATTACGAGGCCAAGCTGAAGGCCGCGAAGGTCGTGCTCGATCCGCAGGCCCGCAAGGACATCATCCTGGCTGACGCCAAGCAGCTCGCCTTCGCGCAGGGATTTGAGCTGGTCGAGGATCAAGTGCTGCTCGATGAAGTCGCAGGACTGGTCGAATGGCCTGTTGTGCTGATGGGCTCGTTCGACGAGGCGTTCCTGTCGATCCCGGGCGAGGTGATCCGGGCTACGATCCGCAACAACCAGAAATGCTTTGTGGTCAGCGATCCCAAGACGGGCAAGCTGACCAACAAATTCATCCTCACCGCCAACATCGAAGCGTCGGACGGCGGCAAGGCCATCGTTGCCGGCAACGAGCGCGTGATACGCGCGCGGCTGAGCGACGCGAAGTTTTTCTACCAGACCGATCTGAAGACCAAGCTGGAAGACCGGCTGCCGAAATTCGACGGCATCGTGTTTCACGAAAAGCTCGGCACGCAGGGCGAGCGCATCAAGCGTATCGAACGACTGGCGGCCGAGATCGCGCCCTTGGTCGGCGCCGACGTCGAAAAGACAAAGCGCGCCGCGCATCTGGCAAAGGCGGATTTGCTGACCGAAGTGGTTGGCGAATTCCCGGAGCTGCAGGGCCTGATGGGCAAGTATTACGCGCTGGCGCAGGGCGAGGATGCGTCTGTCGCGGCTGCGAGCGAAGAACATTACAAGCCGCAGGGGCCGGCGGATCGCGTGCCGAGCGATCCCGTGAGTGTTGCCGTAGCATTGGCAGACAAGATCGATACGCTGGTCGGGTTTTGGGCGATCGATGAGAAGCCGACGGGAAGCAAGGACCCTTATGCGCTACGGAGAGCAGCGCTGGGTGTAATCAGAATTTTGATCAGCAATGATCTCCGGATTCCGTTGGCAGAAGCTTTTGGGCATGCAATTGCGGGATTCGTCTCTCAAGACAATGCTCATGTTCGCAAAGGTGTGGAGAGTTGGGCGTTACCAGCTGAGTCTGTTCGGGGGGCGTTGAGTTCGTCTTTTGATGCGTGGACCGCAGGAGGCGTTCGAGTATTTGTTTCAGATCGCCTAAAAGTCCAACTCCGCGACCAGGGCGCGCGTCACGATCTCGTCGACGCCGTCTTCGCGCTCGAAGGTCAGGACGATCTCCTGATGGTGGTCCGCCGTGTCGAGGCGCTCGGAAAATTTCTCGATACCGACGATGGCAAGAACCTGCTCGCCGGCACCAAGCGCGCGGCGAATATCCTGCGCATTGAAGAGAAGAAGGACGGCAAGGCCTTTGATGGCGCGCCGGATGCGGCGCTCTATAGTCTCGATGAGGAAAAGACGCTCGCGAAAGCGATCGATCAGGTGAAAGCGGAGGCCGGTGCGGCCGTGGCGAAAGAAGACTTTGCCGCGGCGATGAGCGCGATGGCCAAGCTGCGCCCGGCGGTCGATGCGTTTTTCGACAAAGTGAAGGTCAACGACGACAACGCCGCCGTGCGTGAAAATCGCTTAAAGCTGCTCAACGAAATCCGCGCCGCGACGCGCGCTGTGGCGGATTTTTCCAAGATCCAGGATTGAGGCTGCGATGGATCGCCTCACGCTCGCCGCTTATGACAATGACGCGGCGGCGTTTGCGCAGGATTGGCACGAGCAGCCCGCGCCGGTCGATCTGCAGGAGATCGTCGCGCGGTTCTTCATCCCCGGCGGCACGTCAGCCGATATCGGCTGCGGCTCCGGGCGTGAGGTGGCGTGGCTGAGCGCGAATGGGTTTCCGGCCACGGGATTCGATGCGTCCGAAGGCTTGTTGGCGGAAGCGCGTTCGCGATATCCCGGATTGAAGTTTGCGCATGCGGAATTGCCTGCGCTTCACGGCATCGCGGCTAATGCTTCCGACAATGTGCTGTGCGAAACCGTGATCATGCATCTCGATCAGGCGCAGATCGCGCCGTCGGTGCGCCGCATGTTCGATATCGTCAAGCCAAGCGGGGTGTTCTATCTGAGTTGGCGTGTAACTGAAGATGCCGACCAACGGGACAAGCATCAGCGGCTTTATGCGGCGTTCGACGCTGAGTTGGTGCGCAAGGAATTGGCGGCGGCGACGTTCTTGCTCGATGAGGAGGTCGTGAGCGCATCCTCGGGCAAGAAGATTCACCGGATCGTGGTGCGGAAGTCTTAGAAGCTGCCGTCATTGCGAGCGCAGCGAAGCAATCCAGGTCTGAGCTTGCTGCGCGATGGATTGCTTCGCTGCGCTCGCAATGACGGAGTTCTTCTCGGGATACGAGCGCCACCAAAAAAACAAAAGCCCCGCCCGGGTGGGGGGAACCCGGGCGGGGCCTTGATGTCCGGTCGCCGCTGCGGAAACCCGGACAGTGTTCAGGCGTGTTACTCGACCACCTGAACGATACGGCGCGAGCGCGGTTCGACCAGCACGGTACGGCCGTTCACGACGGTATAACGATAGGGCGTGGCGCCGAAGGTCTGCGGCACGTCGTAATAGGTTACGCCGGCTTCCGGCAGTACGCCGCCGACCACGACGCGATCCGGAACGGTGTATTCGGGCACGTGTTCGCGCACGATATATTCACGGAACGCCGGGCGCTGATCGGCGGCGATGCCGTCGACATCGTCGTTGATCACGACGCTGCCGCCGCGCACGATGCCGACGGTGTCGCTCTGTGCCTGCGCCGTGATCGATGCACTCATGGCGATGGTGATCGCTGAGATGGCCAATAGTTTGTTCCGCATATCCAAAACTCCTTCGCGATGATTGCGTGCCGGCTTGGCGCCCGCACGCAAACCGACCCAATTCATCGCGCAGGGCATCGTTCCCCAGAAATCTGATGCTGGGCCGCTGCAAGATTCGGCAATTTTTGGGTGTCACGGAACCCGTTGAAGCGACATGCGTCTCCTATCGTGGAACCGCGCCAGCGGATAAAATGCGCCCCTCTCGATTCGACATTTTTCCAACATATTCCAGCGGAGACAGATCTATGGTCATCACGTCAGCCCATATTCAGCCCATCGTGGCCCTGATTGCGGGCGTCCTCATTCTGATCATGCCGCGCTTTCTCAATCTGGTGGTCGCGATCTATCTGATTTTCATCGGTTTGGCGGGTTTGGGCCTGTTCAAGATGTTCCACGTGTAGGCCTTGCAGGTCATTGGGACAGGCTTCGCGTCTTGCGCGGAGCCGCCCAAAGTGGTGTAAGGCGCGCACTTCCCTCCCTCTCGCGGATGTTTGCAAGTCATGGCCAAAGCCGTCGCCAAGTCTAAGAAAATCGCAGCGAAATCAAAGTCATCCAGGCCGGTTCGGGCGAAGACCGCTCCGGCAGCCTCGGCCCGCAAGCCACTCACAAAGAGCGCAGCCAAGCCGACGCCCAAGCCCGTTAACAAGCCCGCCGGCAAATCGGCCAGCAAGGCAACCGTGGCGAAAGCCGCGGTGAAGCCCGCCGTCGACGCCGCGAAAGCTGGAAAATGGGTGTTCACATTCGGCGACGGCAAGGCCGAGGGCAAAGCGGAGTTGCGCGATTTGCTGGGCGGCAAGGGAGCCAATCTGGCCGAGATGGCCAATCTCGGCCTGCCGGTGCCTCCGGGCTTCACGATTCCGACCTCGGTCTGCACGTATTTTTACGCCCACGACAAATCCTATCCGGCGGCGTTGAAAGCGCAGGTCGAGAAGGCGCTCGATCATGTCGGCAAACTGGCCGGAAAGTCGTTTGGCGATTCTAGAAATCCGCTGCTGGTGTCGGTGCGTTCAGGTGGACGCGCCTCGATGCCGGGCATGATGGATACCGTGCTCAATCTCGGCCTCAACGACAAGACAGTTGAGGCGCTGGCTGAATTGTCCGGCGATCGCCGCTTCGCCTATGACAGCTATCGCCGTTTCATCACGATGTATTCGGATGTCGTGCTCGGCTTCGAGCATCATCACTTCGAAGACATTCTCGACACCTTCAAGGACAGTCAGGGCTATACGCTCGACACCGATTTGACGGGCGATGACTGGGTCGATCTGGTCGGCCGTTACAAGGATGCGGTGGCGCGCGAGACCGGCGCGGATTTCCCGCAGGACCCGCACGCGCAATTGTGGGGCGCGATCGGTGCGGTGTTCTCGTCCTGGATGAATGCGCGCGCGGTGACCTATCGCCGGCTGCACGACATTCCGGAATCCTGGGGCACCGCCGTCAACGTGCAGGCGATGGTGTTCGGCAATATGGGCGAGACCTCGGCCACCGGTGTTGCGTTCACGCGCAATCCGTCGACCGGCGAGAGCAAGCTTTACGGCGAATTCCTGATCAACGCGCAGGGTGAAGACGTGGTCGCGGGCATCCGCACGCCGCAGGACATCACGGAATATGCGCGCAAGGAATCCGGTTCCGACAAGGCATCGATGGAAACCGCGATGCCCGAGGCGTTCAAGGAGCTGACGCGGATCTACACGATGCTCGAAAAGCACTACCGCGACATGCAGGACATGGAATTCACGGTCGAGCAGGGCAAATTGTGGATGCTGCAGACCCGCGGCGGCAAGCGCACCGCGAAAGCAGCGCTGCGCATTGCCGTCGAACTCGCCAATGAAGGCCTGATCTCCAAGAAAGATGCCGTGTCGCGGATCGATCCCGCGTCGCTGGATCAATTGCTGCATCCGACCATCGATCCCGCCGCCAAGCGCGATATCATCGCAACTGGTCTGCCGGCTTCGCCCGGCGCCGCCGCCGGCGAAATCGTGTTCTCGTCCGATGAGGCCGCGAAACTTCAAGCCGACGGCCGCAAGGTCATCCTGGTGCGGATCGAGACCAGCCCTGAAGACATTCACGGCATGCATGCGGCCGAAGGCATTCTCACCACCCGCGGCGGCATGACCTCGCACGCCGCGGTGGTCGCGCGCGGCATGGGCAAGCCCTGCGTCTCCGGCTGCGGCAGCATCCGCGTCGATTACGGCCGCGGCACCATGAGCATCGGCTCGCGCACCTTCAAGACCGGCGACGTCATCACCATCGACGGATCGGTGGGGCAGGTTCTGGCCGGGCGGATGCCGATGATCGAGCCGGAACTGTCGGGCGAATTCGGCACGCTGATGGGTTGGGCGGATTCCGTGCGCAAGCTCGGCGTTCGCGTCAATGGCGATACGCCGGATGACGCGCGCACCGCGATCAAGTTCGGCGCCGAAGGCATCGGGCTGTGCCGTACCGAGCACATGTTCTTCGAGGAGACTCGTATTCGCACCGTGCGCGAGATGATTCTCGCCGAGGACGAACAGACCCGCCGCGCTGCACTGGCGAAATTGCTGCCGATGCAGCGCGCGGATTTCGTCGAATTGTTCGAGATCATGAAGGGGCTGCCGGTCACGATCCGGCTGCTCGATCCGCCGCTGCATGAATTCCTGCCGCACACGCAAGCCGAGATCGAGGAAGTCGCGCGTGCGATGAACACCGATCCGCGGCGGCTGGCCGATCGCGCCCGCGATCTCGCGGAATTCAATCCGATGCTCGGCTTCCGCGGTTGCCGGCTGGCGATCGCCTATCCTGAAATCGCCGAGATGCAGGCGCGTGCCATTTTCGAGGCCGCGGTCGAAGCCGGCAAGCGCACCGGCAAGGCCGTCGGGCTTGAAGTGATGGTGCCGCTGATCGCGACCAAGGCCGAGTTCGATCTGGTCAAGGCGCGGATCGACGCCACCGCGCAGTCGGTGATGAAGGAAACCGGCACCAAGCTGAGCTATCAGGTTGGCACCATGATCGAGTTGCCGCGCGCCTGCCTGATGGCTGGCGAAGTCGCCGAAACTGCCGAATTCTTTTCGTTCGGCACCAACGATCTCACGCAAACCACCTACGGCATCAGCCGCGACGACGCCGCCGGATTCCTCGGCACCTACATCGCCAAGGGCATCCTGGCGATCGATCCGTTCATCTCGGTCGATCGCGACGGTGTCGGCGAGCTGGTGAAGATCGGTGTGGCGCGCGGCCGCAAGACGCGCCCCGGCCTCAAGGTCGGCATTTGCGGCGAACATGGCGGCGATCCCGCATCGGTCGCGTTCTGCCACGAGATCGGCCTCGACTACGTCTCGTGCTCGCCCTACCGCGTGCCGATCGCGAGGCTTGCAGCGGCGCAGGCCGCGCTCGGCAAGGCTGTGACAAGCCAGGCTTGAGTCAAAAATTCACACCGTCATTCCGGGATGGTGCGTAGCACCAGACCCGGAATCTCGAGATTCCGGGTTCGCGCTATGCGCGCCCCGGAATGGTGTCGTTGCGTGATCGATCCATTGATGCCGCGCGATCATGGAACTCACCGCCATCCCGCAAAACTTTCTTCATCATTTTTGTTGACGCGATATTTACCACTTTATTCCTGTCGCCATTTACCAACACTTTTGATGTGATCCGCGCAAACGCAGCAATTCCTTGCGTGTATCGCGCCTGCAACGCCGATTAACTCCCTCGCAACCTAAATTCGATATCACCAAAAAAGATCGAATTGCACGGATGTACTGAAGTTCGGTCCTGCGTGTGTGTAGCGTTGCGTTGCGTGAGTGTATCAATGTTAGTAGTGCGTAACCGGCCGAAGGGCGCGCGTTTCGCGTTCTTCGGCCTTGGTCTTTGCGCTTTCGCATTGACCCCGACAGAAGTCGGATATCAGGATATCGCATCACTGCTGGCTCGGCAGCCGGGTGTCGCTGAGCGCTGGCAAAGCCGCGTCTTCTCCGCCGCCAGCAATATCCAGGTTGCCACCTACAGCTTCGGCCATCCGATCGGCACGTCCACCCCGCAAGCCGCGACCTATCGGCTCGCGAGCCTTGATAATCAAGGCATCGACATCACAGGTTCCGTGACGCGCAATCCGATTGCTCAGCCGCCGGCGCGCTATCAAGCGTCCGATTTTCCCAAGGTCGACCGCACGCTGAAGGGTGACCGTCTCGTTGCGATTCCGCAGCAGACCGAGCCGCCCGCGGAAGTCGCGCCCGTGCCTGAAGACCCCTCGACCTCCAATGCGTCCGTCAGGGGTGCCAAATCCGCTGCGTTGACGCCGGTTGCGACGCCAACTCAGCTTGATCCGGAACTGGCGGAGGCGCTGAGCGCTCCGCCGCTTCCGCAATATGATGTTTCGCTGTCGCTCGAAACCCAGCCGCTCGACGACATGAAGATCGCTCCCGACGTCGCGGCCGCGCCGCTCGAGAACAGCGCGTCGCATGACGGTTTCTCGATGAAGACCGCGAGTCTTTTTTTCGGCAGCAACTCGCTCGGCGCTTCGGTGTCCAACATGGAGCGCTGGCAGCCCGGCGAGGAGCCCATGATCGTGATGCCGGGTGCTGTGCCCGATCCCGACATGAAGGTGATGGCGTCGTTGCCCACGGCGGCGGATGAATTGCCCAAGGCCGGCGATAGCGGCGAGAGCATCGCCGCCAAGGGCGAAGTCAACTCGGACAATCAGCGCGCCAAGACGCCTGCCGAACGGCTCGGCCTGTTCGATGAGAAGTCACGCGCCAAGTCCGAAAAATGCCTCGCCGAAGCCGTGTATTTCGAGGCCCGCGGTGAAGCCGTGCGCGGCCAGATCGCGGTCGCGCAGGTGGTGATGAACCGGACTTTCTCGGGCTTCTACCCGAACACCGTGTGCGGCGTGGTCTACCAGAACAAGCATCGTCATCTGGCGTGCCAGTTCACCTTTGCCTGCGACAACATCGCCGATGTCGTGCGCGAGCCCGATATGTGGGACCGCGCCCAGAAGATTTCCAAGGCGATGCTTGACGGCCAATTGTGGTTGCCGGAAGTCGACAAGTCGACGCACTACCACGCTTATTGGGTGCGCCCGTCTTGGGTCAACGAGATGAAGAAGATGTACAAATTCGGCGTGCACACCTTCTATCGGCCCCGCGCCTGGGGCGACGGCAGCGAAGCGCCGAGCTGGGGCACGTCTGCGCAGACCGCTGAAATCTCGGCGAAGCTCGCGGAAGCCGCCAAGAGTTCGGCGGAAATCTCCGATACCACGGTGCGGCGCTAAACACGGAATTTAAAGTACGCTCGCTGCCCGCCCGCCAATCGCAGGGCAGCCTTGCAACGGCGCGTTTGGCCGCATGGCGGGTTGGGATTTCCATGCTAATGCATTAACTTGGGCGCCGCGCTGACATGGCGGTGTCGGCGTGTGCCAATCCGCCGAATTTTTTTTGGCGCGATCCGCACCAACCCTCGAGGAATCTGCATGGCTGCGACCGAAGGCGATCTGCGTCCGATGCCCGCTGCGAGCTGGCGCACGCCGCTGGTGATCGTGGTGTGCGGCTGCCTGATCGGCATGCTGACATTCGGTCCGCGCTCGGCATTCGGATTCTTCATGCAGCCGATGAGCCGGGAGTTCGCCTGGGGCCGTGACGTCTTCGCTCTCGCGCTGGCGATCCAGAATCTGTTGTGGGGTATCGGCCAGCCGCTCGCCGGCGCGATCGCCGACCGTTTCGGCAGCCTGCGGGTGATTTCCGCCGGTGCGGTGATGTATGCGGCGGGCCTGGTTGTCATGCGTTATGGCACGACGCCGTCGTCGCTCGACCTCAGCGCCGGTGTCCTGATCGGCCTCGGTCTGTCCGGCTGTTCGTTCAACCTGATTTTGTCGTCGTTTGGAAAGCTGCTGCCGCCGGAATGGCGCGGCGTCGCGCTGGGTGCCGGCACCGCCGCAGGATCGTTTGGGCAATTCATATTCGCGCCGTTCGGGGTGGCGATGCTGGACAATTTCGGCTGGCAGCCGGCGCTGCTGGTGTTTGCCGGTCTGATGCTGCTGGTGGTGCCGCTCTCGCTGGCGCTGGCGACGCCGGCCGCTCCAACCACCGGAACCGCCGCTGTAGCGCAGCAGCAGACTTTCAAGAATGCGCTGGCCGAGGCGTTCGGCCATCGCTCTTATGTCCTGCTGGTGCTCGGCTTCTTTACCTGCGGATTTCAGCTCGCCTTCATCACCGTGCATATGCCGGCCTATCTGGTCGATCGCGGTGTGCCGGTTCAGATCGGCGGCTGGGTGATCGCCACCATCGGTCTGTTCAACATCATCGGATCGGTCGGCGTCGGCTGGCTGCAGAGCCGGCTTCCGAAGCGCTACATTCTCTCCGCGCTCTATTTCACGCGCGCGCTAACGATCGCAGCCTTTATCACGCTGCCGATCACGACCTTCTCCGCGATCATGTTCGGGGTCTTCACCGGCCTGACCTGGCTCTCGACGGTGCCGCCCACCTCAAGCCTGGTCGCGGTGATGTTCGGTACGCGCTGGCTGGCGACGCTGTATGGCTTTGCGTTTTTCAGCCACCAGGTCGGCGGCTTTCTCGGCGTGCTGCTCGGCGGCATCGTGTTCGAGAAATTCGGATCGTATACGCCGATCTGGTGGCTGTCGGTGCTGTTCGGCGTGCTGTCGGCGCTGATCAATTTACCGATCGTGGAGGCGCCGGTCGCCCGCCCGGTTGCGCAGCCGGCCTGATCCGGTAAACATCCCTGAGCTTGGAAAAGCAGAACTCGCAGGAGGCGCCGGTGGGAACGTTCAAGGCAATCAGGATCGACAAGGCGGAAAAAGGTACCACCGCTGCGCTCACACAATTCGACGAAGCCGATCTGATGGACGGCGATGTCACCATCCGGGTCGAATGGTCGACGCTGAATTATAAAGACGGCTTGGCCATCACCGGCAAGGCGCCGGTGGTGCGGCGGTTTCCGATGATTGCTGGCGTGGACCTGGCGGGGACCGTCGAGCAGTCGTCGCATCCGCAATGGAAAGCCGGCGACAAGGTGGTCTGCAACGGCTGGGGCCTGGGCGAGACCCATCTCGGCGCCTATGCCGAGAAGGCCCGCGTCAAGGGCGACTGGCTGGTGCGATTGCCGGATACCATATCGACCCGCGACGCGATGGCGATCGGGACCGCCGGCTACACCGCGATGCTGGCGGTGATGGCGCTCGAAAAGCAGGGCCTCACCCCGAAGGACGGTCCGATCGTCGTCACCGGCGCCGCCGGAGGGGTCGGTTCGGTGGCGATTGCGGTGCTTGCGAAGCTCGGGTTTCACGTCATCGCCTCGACCGGGCGGATGTCGGAAACCGACTATTTGAAGGGTCTCGGCGCGGCCGAGGTGATCGACCGCAATGAACTGTCGGGACCGGCCAAGCCGCTCGCCAAAGAGCGCTGGGCCGGCGGCATCGACAGCGTCGGCTCGACCACGCTGGCCAATATCCTCTCGATGACCAAATACCGGGGCGCTGTCGCCGCCTGCGGTCTTGCCGCCGGTATGGACCTGCCGTCCTCGGTGGCGCCGTTTATTTTGCGCGGAGTGTGTCTGTTGGGTATCGATTCCGTGATGTGCCCGATTGAGTTGCGAAAAGCCGCCTGGAGCCGCCTTGCGAGCGATCTGGATTCCAGAAAACTTACTGAAATTACTCATGAAATTGATCTTGACGGGGTTTTCGAGGCCGCTGTAAAAATCCTCGCCGGCCAGGTCCGCGGTCGAATCGTGGTAAAAATTCTCTAAGCTTGTTCAGACTTTACCAACCAAGCTGCTCCAATGTTGCCACTGTTGGTATGGTAAGCACCGGGTAAAGAAACATGAGTTTGCCCGTGCTCGGTAAAAGTCGGAGTTACAGCATGCTTGCGCGTTTCGTGTTGGGGGCCGTGGCGGCCGGTGCGTTGATAGCGCCCGCTCTGGCCGGGCAGATGAATGCCGAAGAGGCCCGCAAGTTTGTCTCCGGCAAGGTGTTCGCCTTTACCTGTTTCGACGGTACCCGCGGCGCAGGCCGGGTGCTTGATGACATGGGCGCAACGGGTGCCGTGCAGTTCAGCGGCTCTGGTCCGGTTCGTCATTTGAGATTGCCCGGCAATACGCTGCAGATCCGCGGCCAGGCCGTGTGCGCGTCGATTAAGGGCATCCCGTTCGAGCCGTGCTTCAATCTCGACAAGAAAGACGAAGTCAGCTTCCGCGGATCGGTCTCGGGCATGGGCTTCGCCTATTGCGATTTCCGTCATCAGGGCGCTGCGCAGATGCTGATGGCGCGGGCCGTGGCCCATCCGATGCGTCCGCGTTCGCTGGCGCCGCCGGACCAAACCGGATCGGTCGAAGTATCCGCGCGGGTCGAAACACCCCGCGTCGAGAGCGCCAGGATGGAGCCGATCAAGGCAGAAGTGAAGTCCGAGCCTGCCAAGTCCGAATCTGCAAAATCCGAGTCAGCTCCGGAACTGCGCCGCTCGACCGACTGACGCGGCATCTTCTTTAACGGCTGTAGAACGAATCCTTCAACGTGGTGGCTCGTGACGAGCGTTGGCGCATATGCGCGCATACCGGGCCGTAGTCCTACGGAGCGATATTTTCATGTCATGGTAACAACTCTCGACCCAGCGTGATCCGCAGTGAGGGTGGTCAGACGCCCCTCGGCGTTTAGAAATGCCCGGGTTTGAAAATGTCGATGTATTTTTTCAGGATAAGTCACGGCCGTTATTCCGGCGCGTCCGATCAGGGCTCCGAATTTGAAAGCCGGGAGGACGCGTGGGCCGAAATGACCAAGGTTTGCGCCAATCTTCTGGGCGGCATTTCCCGCAGCCTGCAACAAAACAGCGAGTGGCAGATGGAAATGCTGGATGAAGCCAGGAGGCCGGTATTCAGAATCCGCCTGCTGGGGGAAGCGTTGCGTCAGCCTGCGCCGTGAAAGGCGAAGGATATCCTCGCTCGCAGCCATCGGTTCGTCGTCGCACGCGGCGACATCTGATACTTCAAGCCTGAACCTTAAATTTACCAAGTCACCGCTATCGTCGCGCAGCCGGAAAGGTGGCGAACGCTGATCGTTCCTCGCCATGATCTGAACGTCCGCGCGCACCGGGTGAATGAAAAATGAAAAACCTGCTCAACATGGCCGCACTTCGCTCGATTTCCGCCAGACTGACGGCCATGGCCATCGCCGGCGTACTCTTCATGGTGTTCGTCGCCTGCACGGTGCTCTTCATCGCCCGCGCTGAACTCGCCAACGAACGGACCGAAAGAGCCCACGCCGTGGTCGATGCGGTCTGGAGCATGGCAGAGAGTTTTCAGCGTGCGGCTGAATCCGGCGCGATGACCCAGGAAGAGGCCAAGGCGCGTCTGTTCGCGGACTCCAGCGCGATCTGGTTCGAAGGTCACACCAACTACCTCTTCATTTATGACACCGAGACCGGGATCTGCGTGTCGAACGCCGGAAATCCGGCGTTGATCGGTAAGAATATCCGCGACATTAAGGACGTGAACGGCCTGCCCTTCGCATCGATGATGCTTGATATAGCGAAACGGGGCGAAGGCATGATCCGCTACCAGTTTCCGAGGGGAGGAGACAAGGTCCCGCAGGACAAGGTCGCCTATGTTCGCGGCTTCGCGCCCTGGCATCTGATGATCGCTTCCGCCGAATATATGACGGAGATTGACGCGACCTTCTGGGGAATGGTTCGGACTGCTGCCATGGTGATCGGCGTTCTCCTGCTGCTCTCGATCGGCATCGCCTGGGCGGTCGCGCGCAGCGTGGTCAAGCCATTGTCCCGTCTCAAGTTGCGGATGGCGGGTCTCAGCAACGGCGAACTCGATGCTCCCGTTCTCGATGCGGACCGGCACGACGAGATCGGGGAGATGGCGCGCACGGTAGAAGTGTTCAAGGGCGCGATGATCGAGACCGACCGGCTGCGCGCCGAGCAGACCGAACTCGAGCAGCGCCAGTTGCAGCAGCGCAAGATGGACATGCACCGGCTTGCCGACGATTTCGAAGGCGCGGTTGGCGAGATCATCGAAACCGTCTCGACAGCCTCAAGCGAACTCGAAAGCTCGGCCTTGACGCTGACCACGACCGCGGAACGCGCCGAAGACCTCACCACCAAGGTCGCGGCGGCGTCCGAAGAGGCCTCCACCAACGTGCAGTCGGTGGCATCGGCGACCGAGGAGTTGACCGCCTCGGTCAACGAAATCAGCCATCAGGTGCAGGAGTCGGCGCGGATGGCCACGGATGCGGTCACTCAGGCCCGAAAGACCAACAGCCGCATCGGCGAATTGTCGAAAGCGGCGGCCCGCATCGGCGATGTCGTCGAACTGATCAATACGATCGCCGGCCAGACCAATCTGCTCGCGCTCAACGCCACCATCGAGGCGGCGCGCGCCGGCGAGGCCGGGCGTGGTTTCGCGGTCGTGGCGTCCGAGGTCAAGGCGCTGGCGGAGCAGACCGCCAAGGCGACCGGCGAAATCGGTCAGCAGATCACAGGCATCCAGGCGGCGACGCAGGAATCGGTCAACGACATCAGGGAAATCAGCGGCACGATCGAGAAGCTGTCGGAGATTTCCTCCACCATCGCGGCTGCGGTGGAAGAACAGGGCGCGGCGACGCAGGAGATTGCCCGCAACGTGCAGCAGGTCGCCCATGGCACCATGCAGGTCTCGTCCAACATCACGGACGTCCAGCGTGGCGCCAGTGAGACCGGCTCGGCCTCGTCGCAGGTGCTTTCGGCGGCGCAGTCGCTGTCGGGCGACAGCAACCGCCTCAAGCTCGAGGTCGGTAAATTTCTGAGCTCGGTAAGAGCGGCCTGACCGGTCGGCTGAAACTCCACAACGCCCTTCATTTGCGCCGCGCGCCGCCCGGCTCGCGGCGCATTGCGCATCGTTTCGGCACACGGCCGTAGTTTTACGGTCCCGTAAATTAACGGGAACTAAGTTCCCGTAACGATAACACTTTCTTTATTTCGCGACCCGGGGCCACGCCCGGAAGCCGCTGAAATATTGAAAGGCCTGCCATGTCTCTCCTCGCCCGCTTCAAGATCATCACCAAAATTCTTGCCGTCATCATGCTGCTGTCGGCGACCGCCATCGCGATCAGCTGGCTGGGCATCCATGCGATGGCTTCGCTCAACACCGGCGCGGATAATATGAGTTTCGCTGCGCGACGGGCACTGGAGGCTGCGAGGGCCAATCAGAGCGTGATCGCGCTGAACCGGGCTGAGTTTCGTGTCGCGCTGGATCCAAGCGCGGAAAATCGTGCGGCGGTGCATGGCGTGATCGAGGAGCAGATGAAGCTCTTTGACGAAAGATTGGCGGGTGTGGGCACGACGCGCGATGCGCAGGCGGCCAGCATGTTGCCTGCCGTCAAGGAAGCGATGGCCGACTATCGGCGTGATCTTCAGAATACGCTCAGCCTCGCCGATAGCGCCAAGGATGTGCAGTTAGGCGATCTGACGGTTCAATTGCGGGATTCCGCGATGAAGAGCCGCGCCGGGGCGGAGAAATTGCAGGGCACGATCCGGGCGGTCGCCGACCGGCTGGTCGAGCGCGTCGAAAATCTTTCCAAACAAGCCAGCGAAGAATACGAGGCCACCTCACGCCAGTTGATGATCATTGCCGCTATTGGCATCATTTTCGGCGTAGCGGCCGGCTACCTGATCGGCCAGTTCGGCATCGTCAAGCCGATCGTGCTGCTGAAGGCGGTCATGGAGGCTTTCGCGGGTAATGATCTGAAGGCTGACGTTCCCGGTATCGAACGCCGTGACGAGGTGGGCGACATGGCCCGTACCGTCGAAGTCTTCAAGAAGAACGGACTCGAAGTCGAGCGGATGCGCGCGGAGCAGGTGGTCACCGAAAAGCGCAATGCCGACCAGCGCAAGGCGGACATGTTCAAGCTGGCCGACGATTTCGAAGGCGCGGTCGGCGAGATCATCGAAACCGTGTCGTCCGCTTCGACCGAACTCGAAGCCTCGGCCTCGACGCTGACCTCAAGCGCGGTTCGCTCGCAGGAACGCGCCACCATGGTCGCGGCTGCGTCCGAGGAGGCCTCCACCAATGTGCAATCGGTAGCATCGGCAACCGAAGAACTGTCTTCGTCGGTCAACGAGATCAGCCGTCAGGTGCAGGCTTCGGCGCGGATGGCTAATGAGGCGGTCGATCAGGCCCGCAAGACCGACGGCCGTATCGACGAACTGTCGAAGGCGGCGGCCCGCATCGGCGATGTCGTCGATCTGATCAACACCATCGCCGGCCAGACCAACCTGCTCGCGCTCAATGCCACCATCGAAGCAGCCCGTGCCGGCGAGGCCGGTCGCGGTTTCGCGGTCGTCGCATCCGAGGTCAAGGCGCTGGCGGAACAAACCGCCAAGGCGACCGACGAAATCGGCCAGCAGATCAGTAGCATCCAGACGGCGACGCAGGAGTCGGTGGGAGCGATCCAGGAAATCAGCGGCACCATCGAAAAGCTGTCGGAGATTTCCTCGACCATCGCGGCCGCGGTGGAAGAACAGGGCGCGGCGACGCAGGAGATTTCCCGCAACGTGCAGCAGGCCGCTCAAGGCACCATGCAGGTTTCATCCAACGTCGCCGATGTGCAGCAGGGTGCCAGCGAGACCGGTTCGGCCTCGTCGCAGGTGCTGTCGGCGGCACAATCGCTGTCGAGCGACAGCAATCGTCTCAAGCTTGAAGTCGGCCGGTTCCTGAGTTCGGTACGGGCGGCCTGACCTAACTCTCACAACACGCTAGACGTTCGCCTGAACGGCGTCATCGGACGGTGGCGCCGATCGGCGGCGAAACAGGATTCGCTGGTACAACCAGCCGATCGCTACCAGCACCAGGCCGAGGCACATGAACGACAAAGCGCGGTAGACACCCGTCAAAGTCGACATGTCGATCAGGAACGCCTTGAGGATCGTCAGCGCGATGACGATAGCCGAGGCAAGCCGGGCGCGCTGCGAGTTGAAGACGATACCGATTCCAAGCAGCGTCACGCCGAACGCCAGCCACGCAATCGAATAAGTGTATTGCTCGGCGCCGCCGGTCACGCCGCTGCTCAATTGCGGGCCGTGATAGAGCCGGCGGATTTCAAGCGTCACATAGCTGAGCGCCAGCACCAGCGCCGCGCCTGCAATCGTATTGCCATAGGCGGCCGTCCGCCGGCCCGCGACCGCGTAGGACAACAGCAGCGCCAGCACTGCGGGCAGCGCATAGCCGAGCAGGACCGGATTGATGAACACGCCCGCTATTTCGATGCGCCATATCGCTGGATTGTCGAAGAACAACAGCCCGGACACCGCGGCCAATCCCGCGAAAACCGTGAGCAAGACGGCGGCGACATTGTGGATGACGCTGCCGGTGCGGATCCGCAACCGCTCGAGGCCGATCGCCATCGCCAGCGCCGAGCAGATCTGCAGCGCTGTCTCGGTGAGGCTGCCAATGTCCTGGTAGACGTTACCATCGTTCATGGCATGGCGGATTTCCATGAACACCAGCAGCACGGTGAACAGGATCGCGGCGGATTCCACCGTACGCAGCGGCGCGTCGTTGCCACGGCGGCGCAGGAAAATGCTGGCCATCCAGAACGACAGCGCCGGCAGGCCATAACCCAACAGCAGCCAGTTGAAGATTGGCGTGGTGCCGATGGCATCGCCGACAATGCGCGGCTCGTAGCCGATGCGCAGCACAACGATCCCCGCAAGAATGGCGGCCAGCGCGCGCAGGAACGGAATCGGCCGCTGCATCGAAATCCAGGCGGTGCCCATCGACATCAGCGCCAGCGCGATCGTGAGCCAGCCTTTTTCGAGTGCAAAGGTCAACGCCAGCGCCAGGGCGCCAAGTGCACCGGTGGCGAACAGCGCAATCGAGATCGGCAACCCCGGCCGGTTGTCACGCTTGGTGAGAATTTCGGTCGCCGCGCCAAAAGCGGCTGCGAGTACGACCGCCAAGATCGCAAACGGGATCGAGCGGTCGAGATGGGCGATGCGCGCATAGAGCGCGATCAGCAGCGCCAGCGGTGTGAAGACGGCTGCCGCCGACCATACCACCGGGATGATGGCGCTCACCGAGCGCCCCTGCGCGAGGAATCCCGCGGCACCGAAGCCAAGTGCGAAGATCGCCGCTGTGATCAGATGCAGCGAAACCGAGCTGTCGGTAGCGACAGGGCCGATGCCGGGTAACGGTCCGCCCGGCAGCACCAGCATGTCGGGATTGCCGCTGACCGCCCATGCCGCAAACACGATAAAGACGAACGCGGCTGCCGCGCCGACCGCGGCGGTGGCAGCTTGCGCCCGCCATGCCACCAACAATGCGCCGGCCACCAGCCCGGTGAACACGATCATGGCGGCGTCGGCATGGAAACTCGCGAGCACGATCAGGGTTGCGCCGGCGAGGTAGGCCGCGAGCGAACCGGATGAGATCGGCTCGATCCGGCCCTCATCGGCCGGCGGCCCAAACAGGAAGCCGCATACCACCAGCAACGCGGCCAGCACGAAACCGGCCACGACGTGGAACGCATGTGGTCCGATCATTGAGGGGCCGCACTCCAGACAGGGAAAAGTCCAGAGCAGCGCGAACAGGATGGTGGTGACGGCGAGCCAGCGCCACAGCCTGATCCGCGCCAGGCCGAAGGCGGCCGCGGTGACGATGGCAAGATAGATATACAGCGCCCAGAAATCCGGCTTCTCGGACGAGACCAGAACCGGCGTGGCGAAGGCGGCGGCGACCCCGAGGCCGGCCAGCGCCGGTCCGTGCAGCAATGCGGCGGCGAGCGTGCCCAACGCGACCAACCCGAGCAGGATGAAGGCCGTGGCAGGCACCAGAAAACCATATAGTGCATAGGCGGCATAAACGGTCGCGAAGGCCACGGCAGTTCCCGCCGCGGTGAGGATCGCCGGAATATTGGCGATCGGCAGCGCATCGATGGTGGAGAGGCTCTCCTTGCGTCGCGTCCATTCGCCGGCCGCCAACAGCGCCAGCGCGAACGCGCCACCCAGCAGCGTTCGCACGCCGGGCCCGAGCAGCCCTGCCTCGATCGAATAGCGGACCATGAAGAAGCCGCCGAGCGCCAGCGTCAGGCCACCGACCCAGACCACCCAGCGGGTGCCGATACGTTCCTCAAAGCCAGGCTGGGCCGGCGGAAGCGGCGGCGGCGCAGCGGCTTCGACATCGCTCGGCGCAGTGGGTGCATTCGTTTCGGCTGGCGCGGCTGTCTCAGCGCGGGCCACTGCCGCCGGCTGTTCGGGCGCAATAGCCGGCGATGGGGTGGTCGGAGCCGGTTTCCACTCAGCGCGTGGGAGTGGCGGCGGTAAGGGCCGTTGTTGCAGGCCCGATCCTTGTTGGACACCCGGCCCTTGTTGGAAGCCCGGTCCTTGTTGGAAGCCTATGGCTTCGATTGCGTCCAGTCGCGCCCGCAGGACTGCGGCCTGATTGAAGGTCTTGCGCGCGACAATCAGCGCCACAACGGCAATCGCCATCGCGAAAAAGTCGAACATCAATCCTCCAGCCGACCGGCCCGTCGTTCGGGCTGATCACGTCAAATCCGTTTGCAACGATAAATTCCTGGCGTCGTCGGACGCACCGGCGTCGTCGGCTCAATCCCGATGTGTGTCGGTATCGCGCCGGATGGTTCGACCCGCGCATACGATTCCACGCCCCAATCAGCATTGACAGGGCCGCTCGCGTCAGTGAGTGGGATTTCGGGTGATAAAAGTTCAAACGCCGCCGGGTAGGAGGCTTACGGCATCATTCGAGATCGACGCGGAACGGCCGGCCTTCGACCGTCATGCTGCCCGGGCCAATCTCGTCGAGCGCCCGCAGCATCCGCCCCTCGCGCCCCAGCGCCTTGTCGGCCAGGCTGACGATCAGTCGGTTCGGCGATGCGATCGGCGACGCCGCGCGGATTTGCCGCGCGATTGCGATCTCGTCGCGATGCGGATTGAGCATGCAGGCGGCCGCGAAGGCGCTCGCAGTCGAGCGGCTGATGCCGGCATAGCAATGGACGACCAGCGGCGCGTTGCGATCCCAGCCGCGCACAAAATTCAGGACCTGCTCGATGTGAGAATCCGACGGCGCGACAAAGCCGTCCATGTGCTCGATGATGTCGTCCATCTGCACCTTCAGATGATTGGCCGGCAGCACCGATTCCGGCCGCTGCACCTGGGCGACATTGGCCATGACGGTGAGAACGTGGCTGGCGCCGACGGCCTTGACGGTGTCGGGAAGGGCGGCGAGGGAGCAGACGTGAATCATGGCAGTCCTTTTGTCGCGACGATTATAAGCCTGCCCGCGAGGCGGTGAAAGCGGGTCTCGCAGGTAGCATGTAGGGTGGGCAAAGGCGCTCTTCGCCGTGCCCACCACCTATCGTGTGAAGCAAGATGGTGGGCACGCTGTCGCTTTGCCCACCCTACGAAGACGAGATGGTTTTGAACCTTGCCAAAAACCGCTTCTCGGCTTTGGCCGCGGTCCAGGGCGTCAGATAATCCCGCTCCGTCGTGGCGGGAAGGCCGGGGTCGCGGCCGAACAGCCGCTTTGCCTCGGCTTGCGCAAAACCGGCGAGGTGCGTCGCCTCGAGATAGGCGGCGCCCCGGTCGGCCGCCTTGATCTGCTGGGTGATCTCATCCGGCAACACCGCTGGCAGGCCGAAGCGGATGTGGATCGCCGACAGCAGCCGCTTTTCGACCGCCTTGTAGTTCCCGCCCAGCACGGCCTTGAACGGCGAGATCATGTCGCCGATGACATATTCCGGCGCATCGTGCAGCAACGCGGCGAGCCGGAAACGGATATCGATGCGCGGGCTCTGCTCGCGCATCACGGCTTCGACCAACAGCGTGTGCTGCGCCACCGAGAAAATATGCGCGCCATTGGTTTGCCCGTTCCAGCGCGCCACGCGCGCCAGGCCATGGGCAATATCGGCGATTTCGATATCCAGCGGCGAGGGGTCAAGCAGATCGAGCCGCCGCCCCGACAACATCCGCTGCCAGACGCGCGAGGCGGTTTCGGGCGCGAATGACGATTTGCCCGCCGTCATTTGGCTTTGAGGCGTGGCGCGCGCTGTTTTCCGGCGCAATTCTCGTGGCAAAAGCAGGTGACCAGATGGTCGTTGACCATGCCGGTGGCCTGCATGAAGGCATAGACAATGGTAGGGCCGACAAATTTGAATCCGCGCGACGCCAGTTCCTTTGACAGCTTGATCGAGATGGGTGTCGACGCCGGCACGCTGGCGGTGGTCTTGAAGTGGTTGACCTTCGGTCTGCCGTCGACGAAATCCCACATGAATTTGGAAAAGCCGGGGCCGTCTTCCATGATCTTGAGATAGGACTTCGCGCTGTTGATGGTGCCTTCGATCTTGGCGCGGTTGCGGACGATGCCAACATCGTTCATCAGTGCATGAACTTTCTTGGCGTTATAGCGCGCGATCTTTTCCGGCTGGAAATCATCGAAGGCCTTCCGGAAATTGTCGCGCTTGCGCAGGATCGTGATCCACGACAGGCCGGCCTGGAAACCGTCGAGGATGAGTTTTTCATACAGCGCGCGGTCGTCATATTCCGGCACGCCCCATTCGGTGTCGTGATAGGCGATGTAAAACGGATCTTCGCCCGGCCACGGGCACCGCGTCAGGCCGTCGGCATGCAGGCGCGCGGATCTGGTCATGCCACGGTCTGCCGGGGTGGGGAGCGCACATCGTCGGGATCGGCGAGGTGCAGAGAAAGGCCGCCTGAAGTCAGCGGGATTTTTGCATTGAGCGCGTCGGCGACACGGTCGATCCGTATCAATGCGAGACCGTTGCGGTCTGCGGCCGAACCCATGGTGCCGACCGGCTTGTCGCCGGCGAGGATCGCAGCCCCCGGTTCCGGCGCCGCGCCGTCGAGAACGATCCGGACCGTGCGCGTGCGCGCAGTGCCGCGATGCTGCATCCGCGACACCACTTCCTGCCCGACATAGCAGCCCTTGTCGAAATCGACGCCGTGCAGCCGGTCCATATTGGTCTCATGCGGAAACGCATCGCCATACATGAAGTCGAGCCCGCCGCGCGGCACGCCCGACGCAATCCGATGTGCATCATAGGCGGCGCTGTCGACCATGTCAGCGCCGATCAGATCGGCCGCTTTTTGCGCGAGATCCTGCGGCACCAGAATCCGCCAGCCGAGCCTGGCATCGCGCGGATCGGCAAACGCCAGATCAGGTTTCAGCGCGAGATCGCCGTCCCACGCCGCCAGTACCCCGAGATTGTCCGAGAGATTCTCGACGGTGACCTTGGCGCGCAACCGATAGAAACCGAGCTTGTCGGCGAGGCCTTGCGCGAGCACGCGCGGGCAGTCGATCAGGAAGCCGCCGCCATGGCCGGAAGGGGCCTCGGTGATCAGAAAATCCGTCGTGATCTTGCCCTGCGGCGTCAGCAAAGCGCCGAACCGCGCCAGGCCCGGCTGCAGCGCCGTGATATCGGTGGTGACAAGGCCGTTGAGAAAGTCGCGGGCGTCGTTGCCGCCGACCTTGATCACGCCCCGATCGGGCAGAAGCGCTGCTTTCATGTAAAAATCTCGTGTGACATGGACAGCAGAACGTAAGCCGCCCGGTCATAAACGACAAGGCCCGCGCAAGGCGCGGGCCGTAAGCAAACGATGGCGTTTTGGCTGGAGGCGAACTTACTGCTTCGCCATCTGTATCGAAAACTCGCCGTTGCGCACGCGCGCGGGGAGGCCTTCGACGAATTTTGCCACTGCATCTTCGCCGTAGGTGCTGACCAGTTCGGCGAAGGCCGCAAACAGGCTGGCCTGCGCCAGACAATCGCCATCGACACCATCGTGCCGCGCTTCCGCCCAGGCCTCGTTGAGATAACTGAGGGCAGCCTGTTTTTGCTCTTGATCGGGCAACGGGTCGCGGGCGGTCGAAAAGGACTCTGGATGGCTCATGGAACTCATCGAATGTGGGCGCGGTCCAGGGCGGAGCGCGTCGAATGCGTGAGGTGTAGCATGCGCCAGCGCGCCGCCTAGACCACTTCTTTAGGAAAGGTTAACGGCGACCCCCAACATGAATCTGTTATGCAGAAACCGAAATTTCCGGTGTGAAAAACCGGCATCCACAGAGCCTGTCATCGGGCGTACGTTCGCGCGACCCGTTGGCTTGAAACGCTTAGTTGGCGTAGCGCGCGGTCAGGTCCTTGGAGATCTTCGATCCCTCGTCGATATAGCGGCGGATCGCGACGGAAGCGGCGGGCGTGCAGGTGCGATAGGTCTGCTGGAAGCCGTTATAGCCACGGTTGAAGCCCGCGATCATGCGCGCGCGGCGATCGCCCGAGGGGGTCTCGGCATCGATCAGCGCCTGCATTTCATTGCGCCATTTGCCGCCTTCATTGCTGCCGCAAATGCCCCGCAGATAGTGCAGGGTGCCGAGAATCTCGGCCAGCCGCTGCAGGTCGCCGTCGAACGGCGCAGCCGCATCCTGGGCCCGCGCTGGGCCAGAAACACATGCCGAGAAGAGGACAAAGGCAGCCAGAAAATACTTTGACATGAATGGGTCCGGGACCGCCGTGATATGCCTTTTCAATGCGCTGGAAGCAAGGCGCGGGAACCCCTTTGGGCACCCGTTATCAGATCCCGAGCACGCGCCGGGCGGACTGGATGATGTCGGGCAGGCCGGGGGTGATGGCGAGATCGCCGAGCGCATCGGGGGCGAGCCACTTGAAATCGTCGAGTTCGTCGTTGAGCACCGGCTCGCCGGAACTCCAGCGCGCCGCGAATGACATGATCAGATAATGCCCGCCGCCGCCGGTTCCCGGCACCACTTCGCGCCAGCCGGCCAGATCGACGATCTCGATTTTCAGGCCGGTTTCCTCATCGACTTCGCGCTGCAAGGCGGCGTGCAGGGTTTCACCGAATTCAACCCGGCCGCCCGGCAGCGAATAAAAGCCCTTGGCCGGCGATCGCGCGCGCCGCACCAGCAGGATCTTGCCGTCGCGAAAGATCGACGCGCTGACGGCAAGCTGGGGATGAGACGGCTGAATGGAGGTCGTCAAGGTATGAACTCAAAAAGAGCAACGCGGTTTCGCAAACGACCATGCCTGATAGCTGGGCCAGGGTCTAATTCGACAATTCAATGGTTCATGATGAAGTCGACGTCGGCCTCGGCGCCCGAGCCGTTGATAATGCCGCCGGCCAGCGCCACCAGCGGCTTCACCCAGCCGGTGGCTTGCTCGGCCAGAATGGCGCGGGTTTTGTCCTGCCGGGCTTCGCGCATCGCCGCACTGACCGCGGTCAGGATCGAAGTCATGGCAGTGGTCAGGCTGTCGAATTCGGCGCGGATGTTGGCGTCGGCGGCTTGATAGGCCTCGATGGCGAGGTCGCGCGCCTTGAAGTTAGAGGCGGTGAAATGCTCGCTATAGGACAGTGGCTGCCATGCCAGGAAATCCTCCGAGCATTCCGGCATGTCCGGAATCATTTCGAGCAGCATGATGGCTTCGTTGAAATGATTCAGATAGTCGGTGGCGAGGCCGGTGCGGGGATTGATATTGGCTGCCCGCAATTGGGCAGCCCGCGCCGCCTGCTCGGGGCCCGTTCTGGGGTCTGGTCGCGGGGGCGCGGTTGATGTCATCTGCCGCAGTCTTATCGGTTGGGGTTAAAAGGTACTGAATAGATGCCTATGTGGACGACAGAATGTGCGGACGCTTTGTAATCACCTCATCGCCGGCCATTATACGGCAGATGTTCGGCTTCGCCGAGCAGCCTAATTTCCCGCCGCAACATAATATTGCGCCAACGCAACCGGTTCCGGTTGTTATCATCGAGCACGGGGCGAGGCATTTTCGCCTGATGCGCTGGGGGTTGTGGCCGGCCTGGGTCAAGGACCCCCGTAATTTTACGCTACTGATCAATGCGCGGGCCGAGACGATACGCGAAAAGCCCGCCTTCAAGAACGCGATCAGGCGGCGGCGCTGCCTGATTCCGGCGGACGGCTATTACGAATGGCACACCTCCGACCAGCGCAAGCGGCCCTATTTCATCCATCGCCGCGACGGCAGCCCGATCGGGCTTGCGGCAATTGCCGAAACCTGGATGGGGCCGAACGGCGAGGAAATGGACACGGTGGCGATCGTGACCGCGCCGGCGAGCGCGGATCTCGCCGTGCTGCATCACCGCGTGCCGGTGACCATCGAGCCCGCTGATTTCGAGCGGTGGCTCGATTGCCGCGCCGACAATGCCGAGACGGTGATGGCGCTGATGACGGGACCTCAAGAAGGCGAGTTCGCCTGGCATGAGGTCTCAACGCGGGTCAATCATGTCGCCAATGACGATGCGCAACTGGTGTTGCCGATCACCGCGGAGCAGCGGATGGCAGAGGAGCAGAAGCCGGCGAAGAAGGTTGTGTCGAAGAAACCGGCGGTGATGCCTGACGAGGGGCAGGGAAGCTTGTTCTGATCGCAGGAATCGTAAGGTGGGCAAAGGCGCCCTTGCGCCGTGCCCACCATCTTTCAGAGTTTGGATACATTGGTGGGCACGCTGTCGCTTTGCCCACCCTACGGGACCACCGAGGTCACCCGACGCCGAGCAATTGCTTCAGCTTCTGCACGGCGCTGTCGGGCGTGGTGAGAACCGGCAGGCCTGAGGCCTCGGCGACCATGGCGGCTGCGGGCGCCATGCTGTATTGCGCGAGTGCGATCAGATCGCAGTCGCGCAAATCGCGGGCGGCCTGTGCGACCAGACGATCATGTTCGGCGCGATCGCCGCGATCCAAAGCCGCCATCGCGCCTTCGGCCAGTTTCGGCACCACCTCGACCGAGCGCGGAAATTCCGGCGGCATCGACACCAGCGTCGGCGGGAAGGTCGAGAGCAGGCCGATGCGGTGGCCGCGTGCGGCGGCCTGCTCGATCATCGCTGCATTGGGCTTGAGCACCGGCATCGGTGCATGCGCGCGCGCAACCGCCTCGATACAAGGGCCGAACGCCGAGCAGGTGAACAGGATCGCATTGGCGCCGGTGGTTACAGCGTATTGGCCAAGCGCCAGGAAGCGGTCGGTCATCCCTGCGGTGAGGCGGCCCTCGCGCGCGACGTCGGCCGACAGGCTGTCGTCGAGCAGATTCATCAAGCTGGCGTCCGGCCACAGCCGGGCGAACGAGGCCTCGATCGGGACCAGCGAGTGTTTCAAAGCGTGAATGAGGGCGATGCGCATGGTGGTCAATCTGACTTTAGCCTGATGAGGTGTCAATGTCGTTTGAAACGGGTTTCGATGGCGAAGTTTATCTGAAAATATTCAGCGCCGCATATTGCAACAGCAGGATGGTCTTGGCGTCCATGATGCGGCCGTCGCCGATCATCGCGAGTGCCTGGTCGATCGGCAATTCCAGCACCTCGATATCCTCGCCTTCGGAAGCAAGACCGCCGCCGCTGCCGATCCGCATATCGGATTCATACTCGGCGACAAAGAAGTGCAGTTTTTCGGTGACGGCGCCCGGGCTCATGAAGGCCTCGAATATTTTTCGCACTTGGCCGAGCCGATAGCCGGTTTCTTCCTCCACTTCGGCGCGAATCCGGATTTCCGGAGTTTCGTTATCCAGCAGTCCCGCCGGAGCTTCGATCAAGAGATCGTCATAGCCGTTGACATAGGCCGGGTAACGAAACTGCCGCACCAGGATCACGCTGCGCTGCGCCAGATTGTAAGGCAGCAGCGCCGCGCCGTTGCCGCGATCGTAGCTCTCGCGGTGCTGGGTCTGCCATTCCCCGTTGGCGCGCCGCCATTCGAAGGTGGTGGTTTTGAGCGTGTAGTGGTTGTCCGAGAGCAGGCGGACGTTGTGAATGCGGATGCGGTCGGAGATGCTCATGCCATGCCTGTTGATTTCTGGCTTACGGTGTCGGCTCGCGGCCGTCGAGCCATTTGGCGTAGACGATGCGCTCCTGCTCCAGATAGCCGAGCGATTGATAGAATGTCTGAACCTGGCTGTTGTCTGTGCGCACCATCAGTTGCAGTTTTTCGATGCCGCGCTCGCGCAGCCAGTCTTCCGCGGCAGCCATGACGATACCGCCATATCCTTTATGGCGATGATCGGGATCGACGGCGACGTAATAGACCCAGCCGCGGTGGCCGTCATGTCCGACCAGAACCGAGGCGACGATGGCGCTCCCGTCACGCCCGGCCAGCACCGCGGCATTCGGGCCCTTGCGTGCGAGTGCGATGTCGGCGGCGGGATCGTTCCACGGGCGTGTCAAACCGCAACGCTGCCACAGTGCGATCACGGCGGCGATGTCGGCGTTTTCAATCGGTGCGATGGAGAGCGTGGGGGTGGTCATGGGAATTCCCTCTACGTCATTGCCTGCGACAAACGCGCAGCGTTTGCGCAAGGGAGCGAAGCGACGAAGCAATCCATCGTGCAACAACAAGAAAGGATGGATTGCTTCGCTTCGCTCGCAATGACGATTCTTCTTTTACAGCACCTTGCCCGGGTTCATGATGCCCTGCGGATCCAGCATCGCCTTGATGCCGCGCATCAGCTCAATGGCGACCTTGTCCTTGACGTCGGGCAGTTCATCGCGCTTGAGCACGCCGATACCGTGCTCGGCGGAGATCGATCCGCCCATGCGCAGCACGATCTCGAACACCACGGCGTTAACCGCGTGCCATTGCGCGAGGAAATCCGCCGCGTTGCCGCCCACGGGCTGGCTGATATTGTAATGAATATTGCCGTCGCCGAGATGGCCGAACGGTACCGGGCGTGAGCCCGGAATGAGTTTGACGACGGCCGCATTGGCTTCCGCAATGAAATCCGGCACCGCAGCCACGGGAACGGAAATATCGTGCTTGATCGAGCCGCCTTCCGGTTTCTGCGCGGCGGACATTTCATCGCGCAATTTCCAGAACGCGCTGCGCTGGCCGAGATTGGCCGCGATCACGGCGTCATCGACAATGCCGTCTTCCATGCCCTGCGCCAGGATAGCTTCCAGCGTGTCGCGGGCGTCGTCGCGCGAGGAGGACAATTCCATCAGCACATACCATGGATGCTTGCCGGTCAGGGGCGCGCGGATATCGATGCCGTGGCGCACGCTGAAATCGACCGCGATGTCGGCGAGCAATTCGAAACTGGTGAGGCTGCCGGCGGCTTCGTTGCGCGAGATCGACAGCAGTTTTAGCGCCTGTGCCGGCGATTGCAGCCCGATGAAGGCGGTCTCCACCGCGCGCGGTTTTGGAAACAGTTTCAGGGTCGCCGCGGTGATGATGCCGAGCGTGCCCTCGGCGCCGATGAACAGATTGCGCAGATCGTAGCCGGTATTGTCTTTCTTCAGCTTCGAAAGGCCGTTGAGAATGCGGCCATCCGCCAGCACCACTTCGAGCCCGAGCGCCATCTCGCGCGCGACGCCGTAAGCCAGCGCGGCGGTGCCGCCGGCATTGGTGGAGAGATTACCGCCGATGGTGCAGCTTCCCTCTGCGCCAAGTGAGAGCGGGAACAGCCGGTCCACGTCGGAAGCCTTTTGCTGGGCGATCTGCAACACCACGCCGGACTCGCAGCTCATGGTGTTGGAGGCAATGTCGATGTCGCGGATCTTGTCCAGCCGCCGCGTCGAGACCACGACCTCGCCATTGTGCGGCGTCTGTCCGCCGACCAGCCCGGTATTGCCGCCCTGCGGCACCAGCGCGATTCGTTGTTCGCTGGCGAGCTTGCAGATCGCGGAGACTTCCGCGGTCGAGCCCGGCCGCAGCACCAGCGGCGATCGTCCGTGAAACAGACCGCGCTCTTCGGTCACGTAGGGCGCGATATCGGCCGTTTCGGTGACCGCGTATTTGTCGCCGACGATGCCGCGAAAGCGCGCGATCAGTTCGGGCGAAAGCGGGGGGAGTGCGGGTTGAACGATATTCATTGTCGTCTCTTGTTTTGTTTTTGTTTAGTCCCGATCCACCGCGGCACGGCGCAACCGGTCATTGATCGCTTCGCCGAGCCCGTGATGCGGCACCGGCATCACGGCGATGGCGCGGGCTCCCCTGGTATCGAGGGTGCGAAGATAGCCGAAAAGATTGGCGGCGGCCTCATTGAGATCGCCGCGCGGGGATAAATTCATCACCGCGTTCGCCGTCTCGACGCCGTCCACGACGCCAGGCCCGAACGCCAGCAGCGCCTCACCGGCCTCGATGCCCCGGGCATTGAGCCGCACCCGCGTTCGCGGCGCATAATGCGAGGCCAGCATGCCCGGCGCCAATGGCTGGCCGCTGTCGTTGTCGGCATCCTCAGGCGGCTGCACCAGCGCACGGCCCAGCACGCGCTCGATCTCGGCCCGGGGCAGCCCGCCCGGACGCAGCAGCATCGGCGCCTCAAAACAGCCGACGATGGTGGATTCGACGCCGACATTGACGGCGCCGCCGTCGACGATCAGGTCGATCAGCCCCGCGAGGTCGTGATGGACGTGTTCGGCTGTGGTCGGCGAGACATGGCCTGATAAATTGGCCGAGGGCGCCACGACAGGCCCGCCAAAGGCGCGCAGGATGGCCCGGGCCACGGGATGCGCGGGAACCCGGACCGCGACGGTATCGAGCCCGGCGGTAGCGAGATCGGCGACCGGGCAATTCTGCGATTTGGGCAGCACCAGTGTCAGCGGGCCGGGCCAGAACGCCTGCGCCAAAGCGGTCGCGGTCGCGTCAAAACGGGCGATTTTCTGCCCGGCCGCGAAATCCCCGACATGGGCGATCAGGGGATTGAAGGCCGGCCGGCCCTTGGCCGCGTAAAGCCGCGCAATCGCGCCGGGGTTGGCTGCATCGGCGCCGAGCCCATAAACCGTCTCGGTCGGGAACGCGATCAGGCCGCCCTGCGCGAGGTACCGCGCGGCCGAGGCCACGGCAGCCTCGTTTGCCGGCAAAATTGGCGTCGTCAGGCCCACATTCACAGGAATCAAAGTCCTCAATTCGGCTTCTTGCGGTATGCGAAAGCCAAGGCTATAAGCCGCCTTCTTGTCGGAGTGTGGCTCAGCCCGGTAGAGCACTGCGTTCGGGACGCAGGGGTCGCAGGTTCAAATCCTGCCACTCCGACCAAGATATCATTGGGTTTTTTCCCCTCATTTCGATGTTCGGTCAAGTCGGGCGCCGTTTCGGCCGCCGGGATCCCTTGGCCGATAGCTACGGCAGCCCCTTGGTTGCCGAAGCAGTGCGTAGCAATACCCATCAATCGTCGTTGCGAGATGATGGGTTTCGCAAGTGCTCTACCCATCCTACGAGATATTGCCAATTGCGGCGCGCGATCATCACTGGCCTTCGAGGAAATAAACCCGCGATATCGAAGCCTCGTTCCTGATCGCCAGAATTCTCTGGAATTCCGGCGAATGAAACCACGCCAGGGCTTTTTCCCGGCTGGGAAATTCAAGCACGACCACGCGTGGACTTGGCGCTTCGCCGATGATCGGTTCCGGCGTACCGCGTGACACATATTGTCCGCCGAACAAAGCGAGCGTTGCCGGCACCTGATCCTGATAGATTTTGTATTTGACGGGATCGGTGACCGTGAGTTCGTTCACAACGATGCTTCGCATCTTCTGGGGGCGAAAGCCTCCCTGCTCGCCGGATTGGGCGACAGCGATATGCGGTGCCATCGCCGCGCCGATGGCGAGCGTGAGGATGCCGAACAGTCGCCGCGATATCTGGTTAATCGTCATCGCGATCGTCCTTCCGATGTTTTCTTAGCTCGGTAGGATGGGTTGAGCGTAGCGATACCCATCAATCGTTGTTGCAAGGTGATGGGTTTCGCAAGTGCTCTACCCATCCTACGGGCTACGAGCTGATTACAGAGCGAGCGACGCAGCCTGCTCCGCGGGTGCTTCCTCGGCATTGGGATCGCCGGGTGCGGTCGCCCAGGCCAGTTCGACGAGAGTAATGATCCGCCGGCCGGCCCCGTCAAACTGGCAGACGATAAGGCCCTGCTCCTCGATGTAGGTCAAAAGACGCCGCGCACGGCGCAGCGAATGCGAGCCATAGGCGCGCGCAATCGCGGCATCGCTGGGGCAGGGCCAGCCTTCCTTGGCGGCACGGGCGACCATCATGAAGACACCCTGCATGTCCTCGGGCAGTATCGAGGCGCGGACCGAGACATCCTGCCACGAATCATCCTTCGCCATATCGGTATCGAGGCCGGCGCGGGCATGCGTCAGCATTCGGCGGAAGTCGCTGAGGTCGGGCACGGCAGCACCGAGCCCCTCGATCCGGCAGCGGACCACAAACTCCTGATAGAGCACGCCGATGACGCGGAATCCCGCGTCGGGCTCGGCCATCACAGCGCGCAGAATACGCTCTACGCGCTCGCGTCGCTCGGCCAGTTGCTCGGGGCTGAGAGGCGGCTCCGCCACTTCGGGCTGAACCTCCAGCGCGCTGGACTTCGCCATCATCAATTGGCTGAGGAGATCGGGAGACGATGGCGGGCGGCGCTGGGTCCGGATATTTTCCGGCGGCGGCGCGGCGAGAATGGTGCCGCGCACGTCCTCCAGCGTTGCATTTGGCAGCGGCATCAGCCGCGGCGTTGCATTGCGCGGCTGGGTATCGGTCGGGCCGATGCGTAGTTCAAGCGGGCGGCGCGACAGCGCCGGACCAAGCGCCATGAATTGCCCCCGTTCCAGATCGCGGAAGGCTTCCGCCTGTCGCCGCTCCATACCGAGCAGGTCGGCGGCGCGCGCCATGTCGATATCCAGAAAGGTGCGGCCCATCAGGAAATTGGAAGCCTCGGCCGCGACGTTCTTGGCGAGCTTGGCCAATCGCTGGGTTGCGATGACCCCTGCAAGCCCGCGTTTGCGGCCCCGGCACATCAGGTTAGTCATGGCGCCGAGAGAGAGTTTACGCGCCTCGTCCGAAACCTCGCCCGCGACGGCCGGCGCAAAGAGCTGCGCTTCGTCGACCACCACCAGCATCGGGTACCAGTGGTCGCGGCCGGTCTCGAACAATCCCCCGAGAAAGGCCGCGGCGCGCCGCATCTGATTCTCGGCGTCGAGTTCCTCGAGATTGAGCACCGTGGAGACGCGGTGGATGCGCGCCCGCTCGCCGGCGGCCTGCAGGCCACGCTCGGTATGATCCTCGGCATTGATCACGAGATGGCCGAAACGGTCGGCGAGCGCGACGAAGTCGCCTTCGGGATCGATGATGGTCTGCTGCACCCAGGGGGCGCTCTGCTCCAACAGCCGCCGTAACAGATGAGATTTGCCGGAGCCTGAATTGCCCTGCACCAGAAGGCGCGTGGCTAGCAGCTCCTCAAGATCCAGAGCCGCCGCGGCACCCGCCGTTGTGTATCCCATCTCGATCGCAACGGTCATGCCTCGACTCAAGTCTCCCAATGGAGAGGACTTACCAATCAACACACAGGGCGTCGAGGGCCGATGGCCAGCAGCCCCCATGTTCCTGTCGGGGGTAAATTGTTCGTCATGGCTGCGGCGGTCGATTGCGCAATAGTTCCACGAAATAATCCGCAGCGGGGGTCAGCGAAAATCCTGTGCGCCGCACCAGTACCATGGGCGGGGCGGGCAGCTTTTCGATCACCGGAATCGCGACGATCGCCTTTTTCACCAGCGAGAATTGGGTGAACTGCATCGGCATCATCGCCAGCACGTCGCTGTGGAGCAGCGCCAGCATCACGCTGAGCGCCGACTGGGTCTGCATCACCAGCCGTGGCGGCGGCAGTTCATGACGGCGGAAAATCGCGCCGAGTTCGTCGTTGGCCTCCTGCGTGATGCTGGTCGTCAGCCAGTCGGCCTTCGAAAGATCGCGCAGCGAGACCGGTTTATTTGACTTCCGGGCCAACGGGTGCCCGGCCCGGCAGACGATCTGCCTGTCATTGTCGAACAGCTTTTCGATCACCAATCCTTCCGGGATATGACCGGACGGACGCGGCCCGATGTAAAAATCGACACTGCCGTCACGCAGCCCGCCAATCAGCGTCGGGAAAAAACCCTCGATGATCCGCAGATGTACCCCCGGATAACGCTTGTTGAAGCGCTGCAGCGAGCGCGGAAGCAGCAGGATGTGTGCTGCGATCGAAAGACCGGCGACCAGCGATCCGCCGACGCCGCCCATGATCTGGTCGACCTCCACGCGCGCGCGTTCGACGTCGCTCAGGATCGCCCTGGCGCGATGCACGAAAACTTCCCCGACTGATGTCAGCACCATGCCCCTGGTGCGCCGCTCGAACAGGGGCGCACCTAACTCATGCTCGAGTTCGCGGACGCTGCGGGTCAGTGCCGGTTGCGCCAGCCGAAGCGCACGCGCCGCGGCGCGCAGGCTGCCATGTTCGGCGATCGCGGCGGCATCGCGGAGTTGGTTCAGCTTCATGGCCCCGAGACTGCCATGATATCATTTCGGTATCAATTGGACGATTTTGATATCTTACCGTGATCTTATGCTTCCCCTAGGTTTGCCGGTAACAGGGGAGCATTTCATGGTGCCTTCCCAAAGCGATTGCACGATTGCTCGGCCCAAACTGAGCGGCGTGCCGGGAGGAACGCATTATGAGATTTGCTTCGTTCGCGGAGAACGGCGTCAACGGACTGGCCGTCCGCACCAAGGCCGGTGGCTGGGCTGGTCTATTGGAGAATGCCGACGGTTTCCCCGGAAGCCTTGAAATCCTGCTGAGCCGTGGCGACAGCCTGAACGATGCCGCGACCATCCTCGCCAGAGGCAAGCCGGTCGATCTCGACCGGGTGACGTTTCTGCCTGTGCTCTCGAACCCCGGAAAAATCATCTGCGTCGGCCTGAACTATGCCGACCATTCCGCCGAGAGCGGGTTCAAGCAGCCGGATTATCCCACGCTGTTTGGACGGTTCAATTCAAGCCTGATTGCGCATGGCGCACCGATTGTCCGACCCAAATTGTCCGAACAGCTCGATTATGAGGGCGAACTGGTCGCGGTGATCGGCAAGGGCGGCCGGAATATTCCGAAGGCGCGGGCACTCGATCACGTCGTTGGTTACTCGATTTTCAACGATGCCTCGATCCGCGATTATCAGTTCAAGTCGCCGCAATGGACCATGGGCAAGAATTTCGACGACACCGGCGCCTTCGGCCCAACGCTCGTGACCTCGGACGAACTGCCGCCGGGCTGTCTCGGTCTGAAACTGGTGACCCGTCTCAACGGTAAGGTTGTCCAGAGCGCGATGATCGATGACATGGTCTTCGATGTCGCAACCCAGATTGCGCTGGTCAGCGAAGCGATCACGCTGTCACAGGGCGATATTTTCGTCACCGGCACGCCGTCCGGCGTCGGCCTCGCGCGCAAGCCGCCGCTCTGGATGAAGCACGGCGACATCTGCGAAGTGGAGATCGACCAGCTCGGCATCCTGCGTAATCCGGTTGTCGATCAAAAGTAAGAAAAACGGCCAGCCCTCGGGATACCCCGAGGGAATTGGATCCGAACGAGAAACGATAAAGCGGGAAACGATAGGGAGGAGGGTGTCATGACCCAGATCAGAAGCCTGATGCACGCATCGCGCCGTCCTGGCGAGCTTGGTGTGCATTCGCTCGATGCGTTCAACCTCATCGTGCCGGATATGAAACAGGCGGAATCCTTCTATTCGCTGTTCGGGCTCGATCTGCAGGCCAGAGGCAACCGCCTCGATGTGCATACGTTCGGCAATCGCCATCGCTGGGGCGCCATCACGGAAGGCGCGAACAAGCGGCTGTCTCATCTGAGTTTCGGTGTCTTCGAAGACGACTTCGCCGCCTTCAGGGAACGTCTGCAAACGCTCGGCGTCAAACAGGTCGACCCGCCGCCTGGATTTGAATCCAATGGCATCTGGTTTCACAATCCGGACGGGCTGTTGATGGAGCTTCGGGTCGCGGAGAAATCCTCGCCCAACGAAAAATCATCGTTCGGCCTGATTTCCTCGCCGCCGGGCACACAGGCTTCCCACAGCCGCAACCAGTCGCCGCGCGTGCAGCCGCGTCGGCTGGCGCACATTCTGGTCTTCACGTCGGATGTTCTGGGATCCATCGCGTTTTATGAGCGCGTGTTGGGATTGCGGCTCTCCGATCGCAGCGGTGACGGCATCGCCTTTATGCATGGCATCCATGGCAGCGATCATCACTTGATCGCGCTGGCCAAGGCGGAAGGTCCGGGCCTGCATCATGTGAGTTGGGATGTCGGTTCGATCCACGAGATCGGCCTCGGCGCGATGCATATGGCGGACAAGGGGTTCAGCGCCGGCTGGGGTCTCGGGCGTCATGTGCTCGGCTCGAACTACTTTCACTATGTGCGCGACCCCTGGGGCAGCTATTCGGAATATTCGGCCGATATCGACTACATCCCGGCCAATTGCGATTGGCAGGCCGAAGACAATCCGCCGCACGATTCCTTCTATGTCTGGGGTCCAACCCCGCCGGAAGACTTCGCGTTCAATTATGAGACGAAGCGCTGAAACCAATGAGTCCCGCCATGCATCACGAGACAACGCAGGTTCTGATCGTCGGCGGCGGCCCCTGCGGCCTGATGCTGGCGAATGAACTCGGACGCCGCGGCATCGCGGCAATTCTCGTCGATCAGAAAACATCGACGGCGTTCAGCCCGCAGGCCAACGCGACGCAGGCGCGGTCGATGGAGCATTTCCGGCGGCTGGGCTTCGCCGACGAAATCCGCGCCATGGGCTTGCCGGACGATTATCCCACCGACATCGCCTATTTTACGCGGTTGACCGCGCATGAATTGGGGCGGGTCAGCCTGCCGTCGGCGCGCGATGCGCAACGGCTGATCAAGACCATGAGCGGTTCCTGGAGTGCAGCGGAACTGCCGCACCGGGTCAGCCAAAAGTTTGTCGAGGCTGTGCTCTTTCGGCATGCCAAGGCCTGTCCCTCGATCGAACTGGCGTTTTCGTCGCGCGTGGTCGCGATCGAGCAGAATGCGGATGGCGTTGTGGCCGAGATCGAATCCGTCGACGGCGGGGCGACGCGACGAATTCAGGCGCAGTATCTGGTCGGCGCCGACGGGCCGCGCAGCCTGGTGCGACGCCATCTGGGGATTGAATATTCCGGCAACAGCGGCGCCGATCGCGATTTCATGGGCGGCCGCATGCTGGCGCTCTATCTGAAATCGGAGACTTTCTATCAGGTCTGCCCGCATGCCCGGTCGTGGATGTACTGCACGTTCAATGCCGAACGACGCGCCTTGTTGATCTCTGTCGACGGCAAAAGCGAGTTCGTCTTTCATACGCAAGTCCGCCCGGACGAAGATCCAAATTCGGTCGATGACGCCAAGGCGCTCGATATGTTCCGGCAGGCGGTGGGCATGACGATACCGGTTGAGATCCTGTCCCGCGATTTCTGGCTCGCCGGGCGCGCGCTGGTGGCGGACAGTTTCCGCTCCGGCCGGATGTTTCTCGGCGGCGACGCGGTGCATCTGTTCACGCCGACCGGCGGCATGGGCTACAACACGGCGATTGAAGACGCGGTCAATCTCGGCTGGAAACTCGCTTCTGTCCTGAAGGGGCAGGCGGACGAGGCGCTGCTGGACAGCTACGAGGCAGAGCGCCGGCCCGTCGCGCTTCGCAACACCGGCTTTGCCAGAACCTTTGCGGATTCCATCGGCCTGTATCGTCCGTCGCCCGCGCTGGAGGCGGAGGGGAGGGCCGGCGAAACGTCGCGCCGGCGCGCAGGCGAATATCTTGCCAACCATGCCCGGGCTGAATTCAACATCCCCGGCTTTACGTTCGGCGCGCGATATGACCGTTCGCCCATCATTGCGAGCGATCCCGCGCCATCGCCGCCGGACACACCCACCGCCTATGTGCCGACCGGAAAACCCGGCGGACGGGCGCCGCATGTCTGGCTCCGCGACGGCCGTTCGCTGTTCGATTGTTTTGGGTTCGAATGGACCTTGCTTTGCCTCGACGGCGATCAGCGTCAAGCCGACGCATTTCTCGCCGCGGCGACTGCGGCAGGGCTGGACCTGAAATTGTTAAGCATCGACGACGAAGAAGCGCGCGACCTCTATGAGAGCGATCTGGTGCTGATCCGCCCCGACCAGATCGTGGCCTGGCGGCATATCGCCGGTTCGATCGTCGATCCCGTCGATGTGCTGGCGTGTGCGATTGGCGGCATGCCGAATAATAGGACCAAAAGCGGCAAGACGGCGAACGACAAGGCTGCACTTCTTTTGCGGAGCGCCTGAAAGCGCGGCTGCGAAATCAATACCAGCCGCGGTTGCGGTGATCGACAAGCCCCGGCCGCAAGAGCTGGGGAAGAACCGGAGGGGAAAATGGACAGCAAGCGTTGGTCAATCGTGGCGGCTTCGTCGTTGGCTCTGGTTGTGAGCCAGGGACCCATCAATGTTTTCGCCACCGGCATATTCATCAAGCCGATCTCCCAGGAACTTGGCTTCGGCCGCGGCGATATCGCGACCGCGATCGGCATATCCAGCGTGATGACGGCGGTCGCATCGCCGTTTTTTGGCCGCCTGATCGATCGCTACGGCGTGCGGACGCCGCTCGCGGTGTCCATCATCCTGTTCGCGCTTGCGACAGCGGCCATGTCACTGCTGCCGGGCTCGGTGTTCGGGCTCTATGCGATGTTCGCCTTGGCGGGTCTGGTTGCGATCGGCCAAACGCCGGGTTCCTATTCGAAGGTCGTGTCGGCCTGGTTCGACCGGCAGCGCGGGTTTGCGCTGGGCATCGTGCTGGCGGGCGTCGGCATGGGAACGATCGTGCTGCCCATGATCTGCAAAACGTTGATCGGATCGTTCGGCTGGCGCGAAGCCTATCTCGGGTTGGCCGGCCTGATCATCCTGCTGGCGTTCCTGCCCGTGCTGCTTTTCATCAGGGAGCCGACGCCGGCGCTCGCCGGCGGGCTGTCGGGCGTCAAGCTTCCCGGCGTTTCGATGTCGGAGGCCGCACGCGACCGGCGCTTCTGGTACATGATCGTTTCCTTCTTCCTGGCGGTGGTCGCGATCAACGGCAGCCTCGTGCATGTCGTTCCGATGCTCACCGACCGCGGAATGTCATTGTCTGACGCCGTCGCGATCATCTCCTCGTCCGGTCTTGCCCTCATCGTCGGCCGGCTGCTCGCGGGATGGATCATCGATCGGGTATTCGCGCCCTATGTAGCGGTGTTCTTCCTCGTCTGTCCGATGGTGGGGCTTCTGATTCTGGCGCTTCAGCCCGCCGCGGTATCGCCTTTGGTTGGCGTTCTCCTGCTCGGTCTTGGCATCGGCGGCGAAACGGATCTGCTGTCCTACATGGTTTCCCGCTATTTCGGATTGGCCAAATTCGGCACGATCTACGGATGGATCTTCACTGCGGCGCTGGCCGGCAATGCGGTGGGGTCATCGATCCTGGGATGGGCGTTCCAACTGACCCATAGTTATTCCGCGACGTTGATCGCCTACAGTTTGCTATTGGCCGTCGCGACCGCGCTGACGCTGGCGCTGGGACCTTACCGCTACCCCCCAGCCGATCGTCACGACATCGCGGGCGAGCTTGAACTGCGAACGGCCAGTTGAGCTTGCTTGCGGCTGCAGCGCGCAGCCGCTCTGGCTGCGCGGTTGAGCTTACCCCAGTCCACCGTCTATGCAGGGCTGGGCGCAGGCAAGACGGTCTTGGCATCGTCCTTCTTTCGGTTACCGTCGATGCCCAAGGACGCAAAGCCGGCGACGATGCAAAGGATGCCGGAAAGTGCAAAGGCCGGAGCGTAGGTGCCGTCGAGCGTGCGGGTGAGCCCCGCTCCATAAGCGGCGATCGACGCACCGATCTGGTGCCCGACGAACATCCAGCCGAATACCAGCGGCGCCATGGCCGGACCAAACCGGTCGGTGGTGAGACGGATGGTGGGCGGCAGCGTCGCAAACCAGTCAAGGCCATAAAACGCCGCGAACATGCTGACCGAGAAAAGGTCCATTCCCAGCGCGAACGGCAAATAAAGCAGGGATAATCCCCGCAGCGAATAATAGATGCAGAGCAGGACGCGGTTGTCATATTTGTCAGACAGCCAGCCGGAGGCGACCGTTCCAAACAAATCAAAAAATCCCATCAAGGCGAGCAGGCCGGCCGCCATAAATTCCGCAATGCCGTGATCGCCGCAGGCCGCGATCAGATGTGTTCCGATCAGGCCGTTGGTGCTGAGACCGCAAACGAAAAAGCCGAAGAACAACAGCCAGAAGTTCTTGGTCCGCACCGCGCTCTTCAATGCGCGGAAGGAAACGATAATCGGATTGTCCGCCGGAGGTTTGGCATAGGCCAGTGCCGTTCCAGCGGGAGATCCGTAAGGCGTGAGGCCAATATCCGACGGACGATTGCGCATCAAAAAGGCAATCAGCGGCGCAAGGCAAAGCAGGGCGCCGGCGACCAGCGTCACCAGCGTCCGCCAGCCATATATTTCGTTGATATGGGCGAAGAGCGGCAGGAACAGCAACTGGCCGGAGGCCGAACTGGCCGTCATCAGTCCGATCACCAGTCCCCTGCGTTGCGCAAACCAAGTGTTGGCGACCGTGGCGCCGAGAACAAGTGCCGTCATTCCGGTGCCGCCGCCGACAACCAGTCCCCAGAGCAGATCGAGCTGCCAGGACTGCGACACGAAAGCGGTCAAGCCCATTCCGATGGCTGTGATGGTGACGGCGAGCGTCATGATCCGGCGCATGCCGAAACGGAGCATCAGGGCGGCGGCGAACGGGGCCATGAGGCCGAACACCGCAAGCCGCAAGGAGAGTGAGGTTGAAATGGTCGCGGCGGACCAGCCGAATTCCTTCTGCAACGAGATCAGCAGAAGGCCCGGCGTCGACATCGCGCCTGCGGTCACAAGGAGAGTGAGGAAGGTGACGCCGACGATGACCCAGGCATAATGCGGGGTCGAACGCGGGCTCAGTTCGGTTGCGGTCATCGGATCGGTCCTGTCATGCGAGGCGTTCCGGCGACGGCACCAGCACGCGATATCTAGGGTCTCAATTTATCAGCATATGCTTGTAATATTCAGAATACAAGCATATGCTGATATTACAAGTTCTGTTCTTCTTTGGAGGCTTCATATGCAAAAAGACGCATCCCCTGATTCAGCAGGCCGCTGTCACTGCACGGCGCTGCGCAAAGCGTCCCGGCGTATCTCGTATCTGTACGATTTGGCCCTGGCCCCGAGCGGGTTGAAGGCGACGCAGCGCGCGATCCTTGCGAAAATTGCCCGCCTGGAGTCGGCAACAGTCGGCACGCTTGCGGAAGCGATGGTGATGGACGCCGGCGGACTTGCGCATACCCTGAAACCGCTCGTTCGCGACGGTCTCGTCTCGACCGGCACCGATCCCGATGACCGGCGCAGCCGTTCGATCAAGCTCACTGCGGCCGGGAAAGCCAAGCTCAAGCAGTCCGAAAAGCTATGGGATACAGCGCAGCAGGTCTTTGAAAAGCAGCTTGGCCGAGAGCAGGTCCAGGCATTGAATCAGGCCATCGGTCTTTTGATTTCGGATGGCTTCGGCGACAAATTTGAAAGCGCTGTCACGGCGGGTGAATGACGCTCTTATACAGGGACGATGTTAACCCGCTATCATCAAAACTATTTCGCGAATTTGACCGCGAACCTGCGTTTCTCGCCTGTGTGAAGGTCGCTTGCCCAGGAGTGGCTGCGTATCGCGGCAATCATGCGCGCGACATGGTCGAGGAGTTCCATGCCGGGGAGCCATTGGAGTGCGATCGTTCGGGTGACGTCAAAATCGCGAATAGGCACGCTGACGACGGCAGGCATATGAAACAAAGCGGGCATCAGGGCAACGCCAAACCCCGCCGCGACGAGCGCCAAGGCACGGTCATCCTGATCCGTTCGATAAACCACCTTTGTCTTGATCGAGCGTTCGATGAGCAAATCGGTCGTCGTTTTGAATGTTTCGCAGCCGGTGCGCAAAATGAAGCGCTCGCCATGCAGATCTTCGAGCTTGATCGATCTTTGATTGGCAAAGGGATGGCCGGCGGGGACCATCAGCATGTAGGGCTCGACAAAGAGCGGAAAAGCATCCTGGACTTGCGAGCCGGCAATACTCGTCAGATTCAAATGCAGTTTCTTTTGTGAAAGGCGCTGCTGGAGTTCCTCGCGGGTTCCCTCGATGAGTTCGACACCGCTGTCCCCACCGGGCCGCGCGAATGCGGCCATGACCGCGGCAACGTGAATGGTAGGAAGGGTGCGAAGCGCGCCGACGCGGATCGTCTCCGGGCCAGTCAGGGTTTTAAGCTCGGATTTTATGTTGGCGCAGGCTGCGAGAACTTCGCGGGCGAAGCGCAGCAGCTTCTCACCAGCCGGCGTCACCGTCACCTGGCCCTGGCGTCGGTGCAGAAGCTGCTGGCCAAGCTCTTCTTCGAGCTTGCTGATCGCGGCCGAGATAGCCGGCTGCGAAACAGCCGCGCGAACAGCAGCCTTGGTAAAGCTGCCGGTATCGGCGACGGCGACAAATTGTCGGATCTGGTATAGCTCCATGGCTATAAATAATAGCGATTGAGATCATAATTACAAACGATTTTATTTATCTGAAATCGCCCTCTATCCTGTTCGGAGCAAAGTGCCGAAGCACATTCATTCGGCCGGCCTTTGATCGGAGGAGACATGGCTTTAGCGGAAGACGTGATCGCGCCAGCGTTTGCGGTTGAGCGGGGTACAAGCCGGGATATTCCATCTGCCGTCGTTCGCATTGAAGAGACACGAAGAAGCATCGTGCGGCCGCTCTTCATTGCCTCCACGGCGTTTTACGTCCTGGGGCTTATTGTTCTTGCGTATTTCCCGGATGTTGCGGGCTTCAAGATCACCGGCTCGATCAATGTGGCTTATGTGCTCGCACTTGCCCAGTTCGTGATGACGTTTGCGGTGGCCTATATCTACTCGCGCCGGGCCAACCGCTTCATCGATCCCCTGGTGGCAGAGACCTTGGCGGCCATCACCAAGGCGCTAGTGCCGGGAGTTGGGCGATGATCGCATCTGCACAGGGGCAATGGCTCACCTCTATCTTCTTTCTGCTTTTTATTGCAGTCAGCCTGGGTCTGACGTTCTGGTCGATCCGGCGATCACGCAGCGCGTCAGGTTTTTACGTGGCCGGGCGCAATCTTTCGGGCTGGCAGAACGGTCTTGCGTTGTCGGGCGACTACATGTCGGCGGCATCGTTCCTCGGCATCGCGGGGCTGGTGTCGCTGTTCGGGTTTGACGGACTGCTTTATTCGTTCGGCTTCATCGTCGGATGGATTCTCATCGTCCTGTTCGTCGCCGAGCCGCTTCGCAATTCCGGCAAATATACGCTTTCGGATGTCATGGCATATCGGTTGCGGCCGCGGCCCGTTCGCGCCGCCGCAGCGTTGTCATCGGTGACGATCAGCCTGTTCCATTTGTTGGGCCAATTGGTCGGCGCCAGCGCCATCGTGTCCTTGCTGCTTCCGATCGATGCTAGCATCGCCATCATCGTGATCGGCTGTCTGATGGTCAGTTACGTGCTGTTTGGCGGTATGGTCGCGACGACCTATGTGCAGATGGTCAAGGCCATCCTGGTCTTTGCCGCAACCTGCTTTCTGACTTTCCTGCTTCTGAGCCGTTTTGACTTCAGCGTCAGTTCGCTCATGTCGGCGGCGGCCTTGGCGAGTGGAAAAGGGGAGGCGTTTCTCGCGCCTGGGCTCTACTTCACCAACAAGCTTGATCTGGTTTCGCTCGGCCTCGGTCTCGTTCTCGGTACCGCAGGTCTGCCGCACATCATGATGCGTTTTTATACGGTGCCAACGGCCAGGGATGCCCGCGCTTCCGCCAATTGGGTCATCGGCGTTGTCGGGATCTACCTCGTCATGACGACGGTGCTCGGATTCGGGGCCGCTGCGGTGGTCGGCCACGACAAGATCACAGCCGCGAGCAAGGCAGGCAACAGCGCGGCGCCATTGTTGGCGCTTTATCTGGGTGGCGGCAGCGGAACGCTCGGCGGTGAAATGCTCGTTGCCTTCATTTCCGCCGTCACGTTTGCAACGATCCTCGCGGTCGTAGCCGGTCTTCTTATCGCGGCGGCCTCGAACATCGCATATGATCTGTATACGCATGTTGTAAAGGCCGGCGTGAGCAACGAAAAAGAGGAAGTGCGCGCGGCGCGGATCGCAACCGTCGCCGTCGGCGTCGTGGCGATCGGTCTGGCGCTCTCCGCCAAAAGCCTCAACGTCGCGTTCCTCGTGGGCCTGGCCTATGCCGTGGCCGCAAGCGCCAACCTGCCGGTGATCCTTTATTCGCTGTACTGGCCTCGCTTCAACACCGTCGGCGCCATCTCCGCGTTGAGTGTCGGACTTGTTTCCTCTGTCGGGCTCGTCCTGGTCGGTCCAGCGGTCATCGGCGCGAAAGGGTTGATGTTTACCGATGTTCAACCGCTCATCAGCCTCACCAACCCCGGCATCATCAGCATTCCGCTTGGCTTTCTGGCGGGATGGCTTGGCACGGTGTTTTCGGCACGGGAGCGGAGCAGCGAAGAGAGTTTCGTCAGCCTGAAAGTGCGCGCGCTGACGGGATATGGTGCGGAAGTCAGCACCAAAGCGCACTGATCGAAACGGGATAAGAGGGATACGACCGATGCCTATCATTACTTGCGACATCCGCAATGGGAGAACGAAAGAACAAAAGCATCAGCTCGCGATGCAACTGACCGAGGCGGTCGTCGAGGCCACAGGATGCGATATCGACCATATCTTCCTGGTCATGCGCGAGATGCCTGGATTCAATTTCGTCGATGCCGGCGAGCATGTTCCGGAGTACGTGCCGGGACCGGACGGCATGGATATGGCAGGCCACGAGCAGATCAAGAGCCGCAAAGAAAAAGCCAGTCATAACTGACCCGCTATCAACCTCACCACGACAGCCAGACAAGGAGAATCCACAATGCCGTTTATCACCTGCGATCTTGAAGAAGGCCTGACCGATACTGAAAAGCGAGCGTTGGTAACCAAGATGACGGAGATCACCCATCGCTGTATCGGATCGGCAATGGAGCACATCAATGTTGTTTTGCGGGAGCATCCGGCGAGCAACATCGGCGAAGCCGGGCAGGCGGGCCGCGCCCTGATCTCAAATCGGAAGAAAACGGCGCGATCGGCGGCGGCCTAGCCGCTGATTTGCCTGAACGTGTTCCGCGGCTGGCCGATGCATACTACCAAGCCCCGCTATTTCTCAGGGTGCATCGTCTCCAATGCCGGCCGTCAAACTAAACGGCTCGCGCTTTCGACGCGAGCCGTCTTTTTGGCTGGATATCCCGCCTTGGCAGGTGCCTCTCGTGCGAGCGTCGCCGTTCGCTATAGCCAGGGACGATCGACGCTCTTGCTCTTCTCGTAGGCCGCGATTTCGTTCTTCTTCAGCAGCGAAAGCTCGATTTCATCGTAGCCGTTCAGCAGGCTCTCGCGCGAGAAGTCCGCGACGTCGAAATGATCGACCTGTCCGTCCGGCCCGGTCACGGTCTTCTCGCGCAGATCGACGGTGATTTCGGCGCCGGGCAGCTCCGTCAGGAACTGGATCAATTCGTGCACACGCTTGGCGCTCAGCCGGATCGGCAACATGCCGTTCTTGAACATGTTGTTGTAGAAGATGTCGGCGAACGACGGCGCGATGACGCAACGGATGCCGAAATCGAGCAACGCCCAGGGCGCGTGCTCGCGGCTCGATCCGCAGCCGAAGTTTTCGCCGGCCACCAGGATCTTGGCGTGGCGGAACGGTCCCTGATTAAGGACGAAGTCTGCCCGCTCTTCGCCATTGTCGTTGTAGCGCCGTTCGGAGAAAAGCGCCTTGCCGAGGCCGGCGCGCTTGATCGTCTTGAGGAATTGCTTGGGAATAATCGCGTCGGTATCGACGTTGGGAATTCCCATCGGGGCCGCCACGGCCTTCAGCCTCTCAAACTTTTCCATCACGATTCTCCCTTCAAATCTTCAATGCCGATCTTTAATGCTCGGCCGCGGTCGGCCGTCCCAAGCCGATCAAAACCACCGGCGTCTGGCGCGGTACCCCCGAAAGCTCGCTGTCCACGATCATGACCGCGTTGGAAAACAGGCTTTCGTCGGTCACGTCGACCAGATGGGTATCATACAGCAAAACGGCGCCAAAAAAGGCATCGATCGGATCTTCGGGGCCGAAAAGATTCATCGACTGAAAGGAATTTTGCCAATTTTCGACGTTTGTCTGATGCACGACCGCATGGCTGCGTTGCAAACGTACGTTTCCGCGCCGGTCGACGATCCGCAGCGAATGCCGGAAATCGGCTTTTGGCCGGTAAACGAACGCGCCGGGGGTCTCGGCGACCAGCTCAACGTCGTCTTCGCCCTGCCGAAACGAACGCGCCGCCACCCGCCGGGCCTGGCGTTCAGTGACCGCCTCGGTGTCGCCGGAACTGCGCAGCGCTGCGGCGCCGGTTGCGATCGCGCGAATCCGGCCGGTTTGCCGGTCGATCTCCACTGATATGTCGACCGTTTTCGGGTCGGCCCCTAACTTGCCGATCGCCTCCAACGCCTCAGTGCGAAGATGCACGATATCGTCGGACGACGGATCGGGATTGGCCCGTTCGACGACCTCGCGAACCATCGCCAGCGCCGCGCCGATCGAAGAAATGATCTCCGCGTCCTTGGCAATTTCGAAACGCAAACTTAAGCCCTCGGCGACCGTGGGCAACAAGGCGCCGATGCCGCCGCCGGTTCCGATCAGAACCTGCTGCTCTTCCTCGAGCTGATAATCCTTGATCAGCGATCGTATCGTCGGCATCACTTTGCCCGCCGCCGAGGCAAGCACCTCTTTGGCCAGCGAGACGACATCCTTTCCCATCTTTGCGGCCAGCGGAGCGAAGGCCGCGCGGGCAGCTTCCGCCGGCGCGTAGCAATGCATCTCCGGACTGGTCAGTCCGGCGGCATTGGCGGCGCAGGTGGTCGTCAACGCAAAGCGGCCGTGTTGCTCGGTCTCGATCGCGACGAAGTCGTCGCCGTCGCCAGGCTTGGGCTCGAAAAAAACCACGCGGGCGTTCTCGAAGACTTCAGCCGGTGCGAAGCAGGCATATCGAAGTCCGGCGATATGCGCGCTTCGCGGCCCCACCTCGCGAACCGAATTATCCGATATCCTGATCAGGCTGCCGCCCGCGACGCCCAGCACGCGCACATCGAGAGAACTGACAAACGTATCGTGGCCGCCGACGTTCGCATAAGTCACGACCGGGCGGCCCGCCTTGACCACGCCGAGGTTGGTCGAGGTGCCGCCGACTTCGAAATAGATTCCATCGGACATGCCGACATGCATCAGCGAGCCGGCCACGCTTGCCGCAGGGCCCGATAGCATCGTCATCGCGGGGCGGTGACGCATTTCGCTGATGCTCATCACGCCGCCGTCGCCGCGCATGATCATCAGCGGCGCATCGATGCCGGCATTCTTCATGCTCGTTTCGGTCAGATTGGCGGTCGCGATCATCCGCGGCAGGATCGACGCATTGATCACCGCTGTGCGCGTTCTTGTCGTCAGTCCATACAGCCGCGTGACCTCGTGCCCGCACGTCGTCGGCAGGTCGAAATCCTCACCGACCTTGCGAACCAGTTCTTCCGTCGATGTATTGTCGACGCCAAAGGCCGCCGACGCCACCAGCACCTGCGCGCCGTCCGCGCGCAGCGCGCGCACGGCGTCCTCGACCGCCTTTCGGTCGAGCCCGTCGCTGAGCAGGAACTGATTGCTGGTTTGCAGGACGCGGCCTGGCGCGAGTTCGATTCCGTCGATGCGCACCTGCACTTCGGCCAGCTTCGCTGCCTTGGCTGAGGAGAGGCCGACAATACCGACCCGGGCGACGTCGCCTTCCAGCAACGCATTGGTCGCCTGGGTCGTGCTGTGAGCGAGCAGGACGACGTCGCGCGCATCGATGCCGGCATCGCTCAAAACCCGCTCGAACACCTGGATGACACCGGCCGCCACGCCGTCCGGATGGTCATGGGTGGTGTGAACGGATGAGCGTCCGGCGACGCTGCCATCCATGTTGTCGATCAAGGCGGCTTTGGTGAAGGTCCCTCCGACGTCGATCCCGATGCGATAGGATTTTGTGCTCAAGGTTTCGTCCAATAATCCATCCGGGCCATCTCACCAATCCGAATAACCGGTTGATCCCGTGTGCATTTGCAAGCGCATTCCATGCGCCGGCGGCTTCTCGTACTAACTGGCGAGGAGTAAGGTCAACCCACAATCGTCGCACATTCCTGTGCTTCTGCCCGGACCTCGTCCGGGCTACTTCCCGTCCAAGCCTCAGCGTTCTTGCTGCACCTCCTTCCTGCCGGCATTCTATCCCGGAGGTACGGTCCTTGCATAATACGCAGCCTTCAGACCCAGTCTTCGCCGGGCCGAAGAGACACAGAGGGTGAGCTTGAGCATGCGTCTTCGGATTTGGTTGGCTTTCGCAGTCTGGATCGCGGCGTTTTCGAATCCGGCGCAAGCCGAGTACCCGGAGAGGGTGATTACCTTGATCGTCGCGGTGCCTCCGGGAGGGGCGGGCGATCTGGTCGCACGGCAGTTTGCGAACAGGCTCTCCGAATTGCTGAATCAAAGTGTCATCATCGAAAATCGGGCAGGTGCAGCCGGCACCATTGCTGCTGCGCTCACAACGCGAGCGGCGCCGGATGGCTATACCCTGCTACTCTCTTCGATCGCGACCCACTGCACCGCGCCGGTCGTCTACAAGAATATAACGTATGATCCATCCAAAGATTTCTCGCACATCGGTTTGATCGCGACGGCACCGGCGATGCTCAGCGTCAATTCTGCCTTGCCGATTCATTCGGTCGCCGATCTCGTCGCCTATGCCCGAAGCAAGCCTGGCGAGTTGAATTTCGGCTCCTCCGGCAATGGCAGCGGACCGCAGCTCTGGGGCGAGATGTTCATGGCCGCATCGGGCGTCAAGCTGACCCACGTTCCCTACAAGGGATCAGCGCCTGCAGTGGTCGATCTGACAGCCGGCAGAATTCAAATGATGTTCGACGCGGCGGCGGCGCAGATCTCGGGCCTGCAAACCGGGCAATTGCGTCCGCTCGCTGTATTGAGCGAGGAACGCTCGATTTTTTTCCCCGACGTCCCGACGATGGTCGAGGCCGGTTATCCCTCCGTCGCAGGCAATTTGTGGTATGGCCTTTCCGGTCCCGCGAAATTGCCACCTGATGTCGTGGCTCGGCTTGAAGGTGCCTTGCAAAAAATTGCGGTGATGCCCGAATTTCAGGAAGCGTTGAAGCAGGTCGGCTTCATCTCCACACCGATGTCCGCGCGAGCATATTCCAGGTTCATTCTGGACGAGAACGACAAGTACCGAAAAATTGCAGGAGCGGCCAACATATCGGTTGAATAACGCAGGGCTGTGGTCGGACTGCGACTCGCCGCTCACGGTCTCCTGAGAGAAAAACGATCGAACTCCAGAGGGTATCGATTTGCTTTTTCATAGGCGTCAAGTATGTCGCCGAGAATTGCGCCGTTCCTGGCTCGCAGGGCGTCCACTTGCTCGGCGAGCTGATCCTTCGCTCGTTCCGCTCTGGCCTTCAGGTCTCGGGATAGCGGAGAGATGATCTTGCCGGAATCAACGACAATTTTTCCTTCGATCATGACTTTCTCGATCGCGCGTCCCGTTTCTCCGTAAACGAGTTGGCGCACGGCACTGTTCAGGGGACGATAATTCGGTTGTCCGAGGTCGATCGTCACAATGTCGGCCCGATAGCCCGGGCGCAGCAGGCCTATCTCGTTCCCGAGCCCGATCGCTTTTGCAGAGCCGACCGTAGCGGCCCGGAATGCTTCTCTGGCTGCACCCGTTGTGCCTGCCCCTGAGTACATGCCCCACATGAGGGCAAAGTTCTTCATGGACTCGAAAAGATTTTGAGCATCGTTTCCGCTGCAATTGTCACATCCCAAACCGATGTTGACGTTGGCGGACGCGTAGTCGAGCAAAGGCGCGAAGCCGTTCAGAAGCTTGAGGTTGCTTGTCGGATTGCAAACAAGGTTCGCGCCATTCTCTCCCAAGCGGGCGATCTCCGAACCGGTTATCCAGACTCCGTGCGCGATCGTCAGTCGCGGGCCCAGCAATCCCGCGCGGTCAAGATGCTCGATCAATGAGCCCTGCGGAAACTTTAGCCGCGCCAGAACAGCCTGCGATCTGGCTTCATAGGTGTGTGTGAACACCTGCAGTCCCTGCTCCGCGGACAAACGTGCAAAGCGCGCCAGGAATTCGCTGGAGCAGCGCTGCGGTGCGGATGGACCGAGGCCCCAGCTTACCAGCGCTGAACGTTTCCGAAGCGCGCTTTCCAGAAACTCAAACTGCGCGTCCGGACTGGATGCGGGCGGAAGACATTGCACGGTCCGCTTGGGGAGCGAATCCCAATACGCCACACAGTCGCACGCGGCGCGGTCCGAAGCCTGCAGCGCGAGCACGGCTCTTATTCCGAGCCGTTCGTAACATTGCATGACCTGATCGACATGGTTCTGATCGTCGCCGACAATCGAAACCATGTCCTGGATCGTCGTGATTCCGTTCAGCAGGCATTCGGACGCCCCCAGCGCGGTCCTGGTTTCGATCATCTCGGACGAGAAATGGGGAAATTGACCGGGGCTGCTGTAGAGCATCCAGGCATCGAGCGGCAGTTGTTCGAACATCCCCCTCAGCATCGTGTCGTGCGAGTGGTAATGTGCGTTGACGAGGCCGGGAATGAGCAATTTTCCCGTCGCATCGATCACTTCGACATTGTCGCGGCGTGCTGCCTCGCTCGCCGCGGCGCCGACTTCCCTGATGCGTCCTTTGTGAATCAGCACATCCTGCTGCGGAGGATTGTCCAGATCGCCGTCGATATCGAGAATCCGCCCGCCCTTGATCAGGGTCGGTCTTGCAATGTCAGGCATTCGTTTATCGGTCCATCAGCCCGGTAACTTTGCCGACGTTGGCCATGGCGTGGTTTCGAACTTCTTTCTCGACCTCGTTGGCGTCTCCCAGGGCCAGGACATCAATGATTTTCTGATGTTCGTAGCCCGGTATTTCGAGCTCCTGATGACGCGCATGGTGTTTGCGGAAGTAGGGCCGGAGCATCAAACGAATCTTCTTGGTTTGCCGGGTCAGCAGAGGCCGTCCGCTCAATGAGGTGATGTAATTATGAAACGCGTCGTGATGCACGATCCACTGGCCCAAATCGTCGGCGGACTGGTCCATCCTGGACTGAAGATGTCGTATCTCTTCCATTTCCCGGTGCGTCATGTTCGGAAGTGCAAAGCGAGCGCCCAGACCTTCCAGAACGGCTCGCATCTCGATGAGCTGAACGACATCGTCCTTGGAATATTCGGCGACGACCGCGCCCCGATTGGCGTAAATCGTGACCGCGCCGTCGCCTTCGAGGCGTCGCAGCGCGTCGCGGACGGGCATGCGGCTGATGCCCAAACGCTCCGCGATTGCTTCCGTTGGAATGCGCATGCCCGGCGCCAATTCTCCTGACAGCACGGCTTCCAGGATGAAATTGTAGGCCTGCTCGAGCGGAGAGAGCGACCGCGCCTCGCTTGCCCAGTTGGCGGCGACATCGACCAGCCTCGTCTTGGATGGGATCATTGGCTGAAGCTCTCAGGCCGGAAGCGAGGGTTGCGGGGCGACGTGTATCACGAGTCTCCAATGCCGGGTCGCTGTTCGTCTGTCTGCCAAAGCAGAAGTAAAAACAGATGGGTAAGACAGAAAATGCCCAGTCGATCCGGTGCTGCATGCGATCGGCGTCGCCGAAGAAACCTGCCGCATCGCAGCACAAAATGCCCAATTTTTCTTCTTGTTGTATAATTGGATACAAAGATACTATCATCAGATGATGGGGACCACAATGGCCGCGAGAGGCCGCTGACGACAGAATGGGGGATGCAATGGCGGATATCAGCGAGGCGGGCCGGCTGGCGGCGGCCGAGCAATCGGGCTCGATCTTCGAGTTCTACCGCTCGATGAATCCGCAGGGGCGGCGAACCTTTTGGGCCTGCACGGCCGGTTGGACGCTGGACGGCATGGATTTCATGCTGTTTCCGCTGGCCATCGGCACGCTTGTGACGGCGATGGGCACCGACGCTAAAACGCTGGGCGGCATCGTGTCGTTGACCGTCCTTTGCAGCGCGGCCGGTGGATGGCTGGCGGGCTTCCTGTCCGATCGCATCGGGCGGGTCAGGACGATGCAGATCACGATTCTGTTGTTCTCTCTCGGCAGTCTGGCATCGGCTTTGGCGCAAGGCGTCGATCAACTGACCGCTGCCCGGGCGCTTCTGGGCGTCGGCTTTGGCGGAGAGGCGGCAGTTGCCGCGGTGACTCTCTCGGAAGTCGTTTTGAACAAGCATCGCGGGCGGGCGATGGGCTTCTATCAATCAAGCTACGCGGTGGGGTGGGGGCTCGCGATCCTGATTCAGGCGATGACCTATTCGGTTCTTCCGGTTGATCAGGCCTGGCGGGTCATGTTCGGGATCGGTGCGTTGCCGGCCTTGATGATTTTCTTCATTCGGCGGAATGTCAAAGAGCCTCAGCTCGCGGTTGCCGCGAGGAAGGAAGAACCGTCGGTCTCTTTCTTCCGAATCTTCGACCGGACCAATCTGCGCTCCACCATTGTCGGATCGCTCCTGACGATCGGGGCCCAGGGCGGCTTCTATGCCCTGATGACCTGGGTTCCTCAATTCCTGCGGACCGAACGGAAGATCTCCATCCTCGCATCGACGCCGTATCTGATCGCTTTGATCGGTGGGTGCTTCGTGGGTTACGTCACGGGCGGCTGGCTGTCGGATAAGTTCGGCAGGCGGGCCGTGTTTCTGTTTTTTTCGGCCGCTGCTGCCGCGTCTGTTTACATCTATACCCACGCGGCCCTGAGCGATGCCGAAATGCTGGTGCTGGGATTTCCTCTCGGCTTCTTCGCGGTCGGATACTATTCGGCGTTGATGGCTTGCCTCAACGAGATGTACCCCACGCGGGTTCGTGGGGCGGGGGTAGGCTTCACCTACAACGCCGGCCGCGCCGTCGGTGGATTGTTTCCGTTCTTCGTGGGGGCCTTGGCGGCCACGACCACGCTGTCGAGTGCGATCAGCATCTTTGCGTTGCTGTCTTATGGTCTGGTGTTCCTTGTGGCTTTGCTGTTTCTGCGCGAAACCAAGGGCGTGGACCTCTCGATCTGATCGTTCGAAGTGTCAGATGATTCCGCAACGTCCGTTGCGGAATCCTCTTCCTTTCCAGGATTGACCGCATGAGCAGCAACGGTGCCGGCAAGGCAGCGGGTTATATCGGCAAGGGCATGCCACGCGCGGCAACCCGCAGGCTGGTGAGCGGTCGGGGACGGTACGTTGACGACATCTCGCTCAAGGGTGAATTGCATGCGGCGTTCTTGCGCAGCCCCCGGCCGCACGCGTCCTTTAAAATTCTCGAAACCACAGAGGCAAAGGCGGTCGACGGCGTCATCGCGGTGCTGACTGTTGAGGACATCGAGACGGTATGTGGTCCGTGGCAATGCACGCTGGCCAATGCGCCAAACCTTTTTTCTCCGCCGCAACGTCCGCTGGCCTTGCAGCGCGTGGTCTTCCAGGGCGAGCCGATCGCGATGGTCGTCGCAATGAGCCGGGCGCAAGCCGAAGACGGGCTGGAGCGGATCGTGGTCGAATACGACGACCTGCCTGCCGTGACCTCGATCGAGGATGCAATTGCCGGCGAGGCGCGAACGCATGCCGGAGCGCCGTCCAATCTGGCCCTCGAATACGTACAGTCGACTTCGGGTGTCGAACTTGCGTTCGATAAGGCGGCTCACGTCGTACACCAACGTCTGAAGTTCAACAGGAAAACGGGCGTGCCGCTGGAGCCAAGGGGCATTCTCGCCAGCTACGATCCTGCCGACGACGCCATGCTGGTTCATGCATCCCATCAGATGCCTCATCAGTTGCAGTTGATCATCGCGGATCTTCTGGACATGCAGCTCAACAAGGTTCGGGTGATTTGCCCCGACGTGGGCGGTGGGTTCGGCATCAAAATGCACATCTACCCTGAGGAGATGGCCGTCTGCGCGGCCACGAAGATCCTGGGCAGGCCTGTGAAGTATGTGGCGGACCGGATCGAGAGCATGCTCTCTGATGTTCATGCCAGAGAGCACGTTGTCGAAGCCAGCATGGCGATCGACTCTGACGGGCGGATCAGTGCGTTGAAGGTGGACGATATTCAGGGACTCGGAGCCTATTCAGTCTATCCCCGGTCGAGCACAGCGGAGGGATTCAGCGCGCTCAGGGCCATGGGCGGCGCCTACAAGATCGAACAGTTCAGCGCACGCTTGAGATCGGTCCTCCAGAACAAGGTGATGACGGGGCAATACCGTTCCGTCGGTCATCCCGTCGCAGTTGCGATCACGGAGGCGTTGATCGAACAGGGCGCAAGGGCGCGGGGCGAAAGCTCTATTGTCTTTCGCAAGCGAAACTTCGTCAAGGCAAGCGAGATGCCGTGGGTCAGTCCTGCGGGCGGCCGCATGATCGACCTCTCCCATTACGAATGTCTCGACAAGCTGCTCATCCTCAGCGGCCACGCCGAACTGGAACGGCAGATCACGGTGTGGCGGGAGCAGGGCCGCGTGGTCGGATTTGGTCTTGCCAGCTTCGTCGAATTCACCGCGACGGGGGCCGAGGGCTACGGCCGCGCGGGCGTGCTCGTCTCTTCGCAGGACACCGTGATCGTGGCGATGGATCCCACCGGCATGGTCACAGTACAGAGCTCTGCCGCAGAAATCGGGCAGGGAATTCAGCAAGGTCTGGCCCAGATCATCGCCGACGCGGTCGGCCTTCCGATCGTTTCGATCAGGGTAAATTTGGGGGACACTCAGGCGTCGCCGCATGGCGGCGGAGCCTGGTCGTCGCGCGGCGCGGCGATCACCGGAGAGGTCGCGTGGCAGGCAGGCCGCAAGCTGCGCGCCGAGTTGCTTTCGGCAGCCGCGGCCATTCTGCAAACGGAGGCTGAACAACTCGATCTGGTCGAAGGCGATGTCATCGAGAAGCCATCCGGCAGAGCCCGGATGACGGTCGCCGAACTCTCCGAAATGATTCAGTTCCGGCCTTACGACCTGCCAGAAGGCCTACGGCCCCAACTGACCGTCGCGCATGGAGGCGGTCGAGGTGGCGACACCTTCCTGCCGACGAACGGAGTCCAGGCTGCTCTTGTTGAAATCGACAAGATGAGCGGAAAAGTCGTCGTGCTGAAGCATTGGGTCGTCGAAGATTGCGGCCGCGTGATCAATCCGCTGCTGGTGGACGAGCAGATTCGCGGAGGGGTCGTTCAGGGAATCGGAGAGGCGCTCTACGAACACTGCCGCTACACCGAGGACGGTCAGTTCGCGAGTGGGACGCTCGCCGATTACCTTCTCCCCATGGCTGCGGATATGCCGGATGTGTCGGTCGCACATGTCGAAACACCATATTCGGGATCGGTTCTTGGTGCGAAGGGGGCGGGAGAAGCCGGGGCTTGCGCGGCACCGGCGGCGATCCTGAATGCAGTGAACGCCGCTCTCGCACCGTTCGGCGGCAGCGTCGACACGCTCCCGATCTCGCCGGTCGCGGTGTTGCGGGCGATGGGAGCGCTTCAAGGCGTCGCCGCATGAAGCCCGCCAGATTCGAATATGCGAGGCCGACCAATCTCGTCGACGCGCTGATCTTGCTGCGGGATCATCGCGACGATGCCGCCATTCTGAGCGGTGGCCAGAGTCTCGTGCCAATGATGAATTTAAGGGTGGCCTCGCCTCAGATCGTGATCGACATCAATTCCATACCTGACATGGACGAGATCGCGATTGATGGCTCTACGCTACAGATCGGAGCCCGCTCCCGACATAATGACGTTCTTCGGTCCAAGCTTGTGCAGCAGCACGCGCCCTTGCTATCGATGGCTCTGCAGAATGTCGCGCACGAGGCCATTCGAAATCGCGGGACCTTGGGCGGCAGCCTGGCGCTGGCCGATCCGGCGGCTGAAATGCCGGCATGCATGGTCTGCCTCGGCGCCGAGATCGTTCTTCGTTCCGCTGACGGATCGCGTTCGGTGGCTGCGGCCGATTTTTTCCGGGGCATCTACGACACGGCTTTGGAGCCGGACGAACTCATCACCAGCATCCGGATTCCGGTTTTTTCGGCCGATTGGCGGTTTGTATTTCACGAAATCGCGCGACGCCATGGCGACTTCGCATTGGCCGGGCTCGCCTTCGGTCGTCAATACAACGGAGAGATCGTGCAGGACTGCCGCGCTGTCTTCCTGGGCGTGGAGGCTTTCCCGCGACGCCTGATCGAGATCGAGCAGGCCTTCATCGGAACCAACCTCAATGACCGCGGCACTATCGAGAAAGCCGATCAACTTCTCGCGTCCAGCCTCGACTGCCTGGAAGGGGGAGAATATCCCACCGAGTACCGGCTCCATCTGGCACAGCAACTGCTCGTGCGCTGTGACAGCGAAGCCTTCGACGAGAACAGGCGATGAATAATACCAGTCTTGACGACACGATAGCGATCAGCCTGTCGGTCAACGGTACCAATGTATCGGCACGCGTCTCGCCGCGCGGGTCCTTGGTCGATTTTTTGCGTCACGGGCTTGGTTTGACCGGAAGTCATGTTGGTTGCGAGCACGGCGTATGCGGGGCCTGCAATGTCATTGTCGAAGGTCGTGTGGTGAGGGGATGTCTGATGCTGGCCGTTCAAGCGGACGGCGCCCAAATCACAACGATCGATTCGATGTCTCCCGACAGATATGTCTTGGCGCTTCAGCAGGCTTTCTACGAACGTGCTGCGCTTCAATGCGGGTTCTGCACGTCGGGAATGATCCTGCAAGCCGCTGAGTTGTTGCGTCGAAACGAAACGCCTACGCGAGAGGAGATACGCGACGCGCTCTCGGGAAATTATTGCCGCTGCACCGGGTATCACGCCATCGTCGACGCGGTTCAGACCGCATCACACGCGTTGAACGCGACGCCTTCGGGAAATCGTTTGCCGGGATAATCGTGTCCATGGGCCTGCAGTACGTCGGGGATGTGCGGGGCCTGCAAATCAGGCGCGGCAATTGCCAAGCGGATGCTGCCTGCCGGCCTGAAATTTGATTTCACGCAAAATTTAATTTGCCAAACGAATTCAACTTGATTTGGGTCGTCCAGTCCCTCTCGAAAAAATAAATCGTTTTTCAGACCGATCAAAACATCTGTAAACCCCGCGCCATCCCGTTCCCACAAGAGGGGCGCTTCGCGGTCGTCACGGACGTTGGGTGCGGGATGCGGTGGACGCGAATGGTGCTGCTGACGAGAGCACTTGGCGCGGACGGCGAAGCCGTATGGTCCTGACACCCCGACGCTGGTGTCAAGTTCTTGAGAAGCAAGCTTCTCAGGGATGACGGTGGCAAAAGAGCCCGGTCACCGGGGAGAGTACGAAATAAGCCGTTAAAACCATTGCGCGGGGAAAGCCGGATGTTTCCGGTGAACTCGTGGTGACTAACGCGCGTGCTACCACCACACTACACGCGCGGCTGCGGGTGCATCGGACACCCGGCTTTCCCTGCGCCCTCTGTTTGGGGAGGGTTAAAAATTCTGGAAAACTTCGGGCGTTTTGCGCCGCGAGAATGCGAAGTCGCGACTTATTTTCAAGACGCGTGGTTTGGCTGTTTGAAATTGTGGAACGAACGAACCTTCTTCACTGAAGCGCGCGGCGCTTGCTTAAGATCGAGCCTTGCTTGCGATTTGCTGCGATCGCGCAGGTGCCGTGAATCTCTTCAGGATGCTCTTGCGGGGAGGTGCTGTCGAATTGCGAACGATCAGCTTGGCAGGCAGAACGACGTTGCGGGCGGGACTATCGAGCGTCTCGATGGCCTGTTGAAGCAGGTCGGCTGCCTGACGTCCCATTTCCTTGTGGCTAATTCGAATGGTCGTAAGCGGTGGCTGGACCATGTCGACGAGGGGCATATCATTGTGTCCGACGATTGAAATATCGCGCGGACATTCCAGCCCTTCCTCGCGCAAGACGTCGTAGGCGCCGAGCGCAAGCAGATCGTTGGCAGCCACGATCGCGGTGATTTCAGGATGAGCGTGCAGCAGGCGGCGCGTCGTATCGGCACCGGCTTCCCGGGTGTACGTTTCCGCGATTTCGAAAGGAGTCTGGGCTGCAGGCAGTCCATGTGAGGCGGTCGCCTGCGTGAAGCCGCGCCGTCGCAAGAATCCGGTCGAGTGCTGGCTCGGGCCGGCCAAATGTCCGATTTTGCGGTGTCCGAGTTCGACAAGGTGATCGACGGCAAGCTGCATTCCGAGCATGTCGTCGGAAACTACTGCCGATAATCGCACATCCTTTTCCGCTCGATTGACGAGCACCGTCGGCAGCCCCTCCGCAATACAAAAAGCCGCCAACGGATCGTCCCTGACGACGGTTGCGAGGATCAGTCCGTCGACCCGCCGCGCGATCAAGCCACCCGCGAGGTCCAATTGCGCCTTGGCATCGCTGCCAACATACGCAACGATCACCGAATAACCCTGCGTCGACAGACGCTCGGTCGCGCCGGCCAGAATCGGCGTAAAAACATTGGTCGCGATATCCGGAACCAAGATGCCGACAAGTTTGGAACGCCCGGTCCGAAGACTTGCAGCTACGGGATCGAGACGGTAGCCGAGCGTCTTGGCGGCTTTAACGACCCGGGCGACGGCCTCCGGAACCACCATCGATTCCGTGGCAGGATTTAACGCGCGCGAAACGGTAGACACGTGGACCCCAGCCAGCTCCGCAACCTGTTTCATGGTGACGGTTCGGCGGCTGTTTCCTGACTGTGACAATCTCGCTTTCACGGTGTGCCCACTTTTTCATATCACACGGAAAAGACCGCGATTCCTGTTCGGTTACAATCGAGTATATAACAATCGATTGCACGTATTCGTCTCCTCGACCGACGCTGGCTGCCCAGTAAATCGTCATTCCAGCTTTATAAACTTGTTAGAATCCACTTGACCAGCCGAATATACTCTGCAATCGATTGTATGAAAGTTAGATGATGCCTACTTCGGAGTGTTCGATGAAGAAAACGTTCGTTCGCGGCACCTGGCAAAAGTCGAGGGCTTTTTCACCCGCCATCGTCACCGAGGGCGGAAAAATCGTCTGGATCGCCGGTCATACCGGTCAGAAAGACGACTCCGGAAAGTCGCTTGCCGGCGATTTTGAAGCGCAAGTCTATCAGACCTTCCGCAATATTGAAGCGACGCTGAAGGAGGCCGGCGCCTCACTGAAAGATATCGTCACCATGACGGTATTTCTGACCGATCCGCGGAACACGACGCGGATGACTGAAATTCGATCGGAGATCTTTGAGTCCGACTTTCCGGCGAGCGCGGCAATCACGGTCACAGGCTTCGCCGACCCAAACATGCTGATCGAAATTCAGGGAATTGCGGTCATCGACTAAGTTGCGTCTTTCAACTCGGGGGGAGGGGAAGTCATGGCATCCGTCGGCACCAGCGCGGCCATCGGCGCCAGGCTCGATCGGCTTCCGATTACGCGTCTGCATCGCAAAGTGTTCGGGCTGGTCGCGATCGGAATGTTCTTTGAGGGGTTCGACATCTACATCGCCGCGAGCGTGCTGGGCTCCGCATTCAAGTCCGGATTTTCGACGCTCGCACAGAACGGCCTGTTCATTTCGGTAACGTTTATCGGAATGACCCTCGGTGCTCTTCTCACGGGACTTTGGGGAGACAAGTTCGGCCGGCGTTTTACCTATCAAGTCAATCTCACGCTGTTCGGCGTTGCGTCGCTGGCCTCGGCATTTGCGCCGAACATGGAAGCGCTCATTGCGCTGCGTTTCGTGATGGGGCTTGGCCTCGGTGCCGAGAATGTCGTCGGATATTCCATCATGACGGAATTTTTCCCGGCCAAGGTCAGAGGCCGATGGTCCGGGATGATCTGCACCCTGGTGACGGCCGGTCTGCCGGTTTCTGCGCTGCTCGCGTGGCTGCTGGTGCCGGCTTTCGGGTGGCGGGTGATGTTCGTCCTTGGTGGCGTTGGCGCTTTGATCGCCTGGTTCCTTCGCAGGAGTTTGCCGGAGTCCCCTCGCTGGCTGGTATCGGTCGGGCGCGAAGCGGAGGCGGATGCCCTGGTCGCCGATTTCGAGCGCGAGGCTTCGCTTCAAGGCGCGCTGACGACGTCCGATCCGGTGTCCAAGCCTTTCGTGCCGCTGGCAAAGGGCAGTCTTTTCCGCGAGCCGTTCTTGTCGCGGCTTATCGTAGGCTGCGTATCACTGATGGTGGTCAATACCCTGATCTACGGCTTCATCACCTGGTTGCCGACGTTCTTCATCGGGCAGGGCGAGTCGATCGCCCGTAGCACCGGGTTTGCGCTTCTGATGGCCGTGGGAGGTCCGATCGGGTCCACCATGGGAGCTGTCTCCGCGGATACTTTCGGAAGGAAGCCGACCATCATCGGCGCGGCCGCGAGTGCCATCCTGCTCTGCGTCGCCTTCTCGTTGTCGGACAATTCGTTACTGACTGCGGCGATCGGCTTCCTGCTGACGATCCCGATCTATGTTCTGGTCGCGGCGCTTTTTGCGGTCTACATACCCGAACTTTTCCCGACGGAGTTTCGGCTCCGGGGCGTAGGCATCTGCAACGCTGCCGGGCGGAGCGCCAGCATCATCGTCCCGCTGTTTGTCGGTCCCGTCTTCGCACATTATGGCGTAAGCGGTGTGCTATCGATCATGGGAGTGGCGCTCCTGATTATGATCGGCGTTGTCGCATCGCTTGGCGTCGAGCCAGGACGGAAGGGCATTGAAGAAGTAAGCGTCGCGGCATAGGGCAGACACGAGGTCTACCTATCGGTCTTCAGGGAGGCAGCATGAGTGAGATCACAGGCTTACCGTCCGCTTATGCAGACGCTCTCAACGAATTCGAGAACGCCTGGAACAACCCTCGTTTCACGCAGATCGAACTGCCGGCTGTTCAAGTCAACAAGGTTTTGCGGGAGAAATACATCGCGAGCGGGAAGGTCGAGCTGTCGCGCAGCATGGTCTGGGATATGGAGACTAAAAAGGCCTGGGATCCGCTGACCTATATTCCCTACGTCGTTTCGGAGGGAGGATCCTGGGGACGCCACCCTCTGGCGGATGGAATCGAACGTTGGTCGCGATCGTCCATTCAGGGAAGCTGGCTTAATGTCGGCCGGGGCCGGGTTCTGGAAGACGTTTTTGTCGATCACGTCAGGCGGAAGATCCTGTTTATGGGGCGTGCACAGTTGCCTCGCGAGGATGTTATTCTTCAGGCGGACGCGTACCAGCCTTTGTTTCACGTCGAGCATGCCGCGGGTGGCTCCGAAACCGATCCGCTTAATCTGTGGCGGATCGTCATTCTGACGGAACAAAAAGACGAGAGATACAGAGCGCCATTCGATGAAATGGTACGGCAGGGAACCCTGCCGGGATTTCTCGAAATTTATATCGAGCGCGAGCTGCACGTTAAGTTGACGCGGGTTTAGAACTCAGTTGCGCGGCGGCCGACATTCCTAACGGAAATTCGCGCCGTCGAATTTGAGCCTCTCCTCCGCGCAACCCAGCACCGACAGTAAAGCGGGCCCAAAACATTGACATTTTGCAATCGATTGTATAAATCTCTGCAATCGATTGTACGATCTACTGGAGGGTGAAATGCCAACGGAATTGCGGCCGCCCAAGCGCTCAAGCGGCTTGGGAAGCATTATCAACACCGAGCAGGACGTGACCCCGGTCGTGCTCGCGGCAATGGCGCAGGCTCCCAATGCGCGTTTGCGCGAAATCGCCGCGGCGTTTGTGCGTCATATGCATGAATTCGCCCGCGAGGTTCGGTTGACCGAAGCCGAATACGATATCGGCGTCGACTTTCTCAATCGCATCGGCCAGGCGACCAACGATCGTCACAACGAAGGTATTCTCTTCGCGGATGCGATCGGTTTCTCGACGCTGGTTTGCCTGCTCAACAACGGAAACGCGGGGGCGACCGAGACGGCAGCGGCCCTGCTCGGACCGTTCTGGAGGATGAATTCGCCGAGAACCGAGAACGGCGGGTCGATCGTTCGTTCGCCCACGGATGGTCCCTCACTGTTCATGAACGGCCGGATGACGGACGTTGCCGGAAAGCCGATTGCCGGCGTCGAGGTCGATGTCTGGCAGGCGTCGCCGGTGGGTCTGTATGAGAACCAGGACGATAGCCAGGCCGACATGAATCTGCGTGGAAAATTCACAACCGGTGCCGATGGCCGCTTCAGTTTCAAGTCGGTGAAGCCCGCGGGCTATCCGGTTCCCACCGATGGTCCGGTGGGTGACATGCTCCGCGCCCAGCAGCGACATTGCTATCGCCCCGCGCACCTGCATTTCCTCGGTTACAAGCCGGGCTTCAAAACGCTGATCACCCAGGTGTTCGTGGATGACGACGAGAATCTCACCAGCGACGTGGTGTTCGGCGTCACGGACGCGCTTATCGGCGACTACCGGCGGCATGACGACGCGGAAGCGCCGGAGCCAGCCGTCAAGGCTCCCTGGTATTCGCTTGATTATACTTTCGTGATGGAAGCCGGAGAGGCAAAACTCCCCGTGCCGCCGATCAAGTGAACGACATGGCATATCCGGAATCTCTTCAGAACAAGGTCGTCCTGATCGTCGGTGGAGCGGGAACTATCGGTGGCGCCGCGGCGCGAATGTTCGCATCCGGCGGCGCCAAGATCGTCATCAGCTATCGCGGCCCTGAAGAAGCCGCGGCCGCGAAATCGGTGCTCGCGGGATTGGACGGCAGCGGGCATTCGGCTTTCGAAGCCGATGTCGTGGATACAGCGTCGCTGATCGCGCTGCGAGAAAAGGTCGCGGCGGAATATTCACGCCTGGACATTCTCATCAACGCGGCGGGATTTACCAAGCCCGTTCCGCATGCGGATCTGGATGCTCTGGATGACGAACTGATCGACCGCATGTTCCAGGTGAATTGGCGGGGGCAGTTCGCAGTTATCAGGACGTTTGCTCCGCTTCTGAAAGCTTCCGGAAACGGCCTCATCGTTTCCATTTCTTCCATCGCGGGAACGAACGGCATCGGGTCCTCGATCGCTTATTGCGCCGTGAAGGCGGGGATAGACGTGATGACGAAATCGCTGGCAAGGGCGCTGGCTCCGCAGGTACGCGTACTGGCGGTGGCGCCGGGTGTCGTCGACACCAGTTTCGTGCCGGGGCGGGGGGCCGATTTCAACGAGAAGACCGCCTCGACCACGCCATTGAAGCGCATCGGTAAAGCCGAAGATGTCGCGACCGCAATCCTGTCCTGCGCCACCCATCTGACGTTTTCCACCGGAACGACGATTTTCGTCGATGGCGGCCGGTCGCTTTAGCGGGAACAGAGATGCGCGATCCTCGAAACAAGATCTTCATCACCTGCGCGGTGACGGGCAACTTGACCACGCCGGATCAGACGCCGCATCTGCCGATCACGCCCGAGGAAATTGCCAACGCCTGTCTTGGTGCAGCCGAAGCCGGAGCGGCGATCGCTCACATCCATGTGCGCGATCCCGGTACCGGAAAGCCCTCGATGGAGCTCGGTTACTATCGCGACGTCGTCGAACGCATCCGATCCAGAAACACTCAGCTCATCCTGAACATCACGACAGGGCCGGGCGGGCGGTTTGTGCCATCGGCCGATGATCCGCGGGTCGCTGCGCCGGGCACCACGTTGATGGCTCCGGAGAAGCGGGTCGAGCACATCGCGGTGCTGCGTCCGGAGATCTGCACGATCGATCTGAACACCATGAACTCCGGCAAGGAGGTGGTGATCAATACGCCTGAGAATGCGCGCCGAATGGCGAAAGTCATGAAGGAGGCCGGTGTCAAGCCCGAGGTCGAGTTGTTCGATTCCGGCGATATCGCCCTGATGAGCGACATGCTGAACGACGGAACGCTTGACGGTCCGGTGCTGTGTTCTCTCGTGATGGGCGTGCGCTACGGTTTCCAACCGTCTCCGGAAACCGTGATCTACGCGCGCAACTTACTGCCGCCGGACGCCCAGTTCACCGCTGTCGGAATCGGAAAATGGTCGTTCCCAAGCGTCGCTCAGTCCTATCTGGCCGGAGGGCATGTGCGGGTGGGCCTGGAGGACGCTGTGTATCTATCGCGCGGCGAGCTTGCTCCCTCGAATGCGGCGATGGTCGAAAAGGCCCGCCGGATGGTCGAGGATCTCGGCGCGCAGATCGCGACGCCCCGTGAAGCCAGAGAGATTATCGGATTGCCTGTTCGCCTCGCCGATGCCCGCTCAGCCTGAGGAGAAACGGTAGCGATGTCGAAAGCCGAAGCCTATAAAAATCCCGAACGGTTCGCGACGAAGGCCATTCGCCTGAATACGAAGGCGTCCGACGCCAAATCCATTGCCCCGGCGGTAGAGGAACGGTTGCTCGCGCCCGGGCCTGACGAAGTCGTCGTCGAAGTAAAGGCGGCGGGAGTGAACCGGTCCGACGTCAAGGCTGCGACCGGCCAGATGCCATATGCTGTGTTTCCCCGGACGCCGGGGCGTGATTTCGCTGGTGTCGTGGTCGGTGGTCCCCCGGAATGGTTGGGACGGGAAGTGTTCGGATCGTCGGGCGATCTCGGCATTCGCCGCGACGGCACCCATGCCAGCCACGTGATCGTTGAGGCGGCGGCGCTTGTCGAGAAGCCTGCAACGCTTTCGATGGAAGAGGCGGCCGGCATCGGCGTCCCCTTCGTCACAGCGCTTGAAGGGTTTCGACGGGCGCGAATGCCTACTGCGCGAGAAACCGTGCTGATCCTTGGCGTCAACGGCAAGGTGGGGCAAGCCGCGGCGCAAATCGCAGCCTCGCACGGCGCGAACGTAATCGGCGTGGTCCGCAAGGACGAGGGGTACGAAGGCCATGCCAGCGGTCCTCTCGAAATTATCAATTCGGCAACAACCGATGTGGCCGTGCGCGTTCGTGAACTGACTGACGGCAAAGGCGCGCAGATCGTGTTCAACACGGTTGGCAGCCCGTATTTTCAGGCCGCTCACAAGTCGCTGGCGATTGAGGGGCGCCAGATTTTAATCGCGACGATAGAAAAGGTTCAGTTCGACATCCTCGAGTTTTATCGTGGCCGACATACCTATGTGGGAATAGACACGCTGGGTTTCTCTTCAATCGCCAGCGCCGAAGTATTGAAGGAGGCGCTGCCAGGTTTTGCGAGCGGGCATCTCAAGCCGTACCCCATCGCTGCAAACGCGATCTATCCGTTTTCGGATGCCAGGGCCGCCTATCTCGCGGCCAGCGGGCTGTCCCGCGATCGTGTGATCCTGAGGCCGTAGCCGCGAAGACGTCTCTCCTGGCGACATGGCAATGATGCGCGCTCTATCCGGCCGGGGAGGTTGACGGGAAAGTCGTTTTGAAGGACCGTCACGGTCCTGTCTGAGCGGTCCCGTGCCCTCATAATCCCGAAGAAAATCCGGAAAAGGATCAAGCAAAAATGCCATATGCGACAACGGATGATGGCGTACGTCTTTACTACGAGGAGACCGGCAAGGGACGCCCCCTCATTCTGGTCCATGAGTTTGCCGGAGACGTCAGAAGTTTTGAACCGCAGCTACGTCATTTCGGGAAACGATACCGTGTGATCGCATTCAATGCGCGGGGGTTTCCCCCGTCCGACGTTCCGGAGAGCACGGGGTCTTATTCGCAGGCTCGCGCTGCGGATGACATCTTGTCGGTACTCGACCACATCGGCGAAAAGAAAGCCCATATTCAGGGGCTTTCGATGGGAGGTTTTGCGACGCTCCATTTCGGCCTTCGCCATCACGATCGGGCGTTGTCTCTATGTATCGGCGGATGTGGATATGGGGCAGAGCTGGAAACGCGCGAGACCTTCCGCACGGAGGCCGACACAATAGCCGATTTTATCAGATCATCGGGAATGCAGGCCTTTTCGGAGCGGTATGCCTACGGGCCAACGCGGGTGCAATTCGAAAACAAGGATCCGCGCGGGTTTGCCGAATTCAAGCAGATGCTGTCGGAGCATTCAGCCGCCGGTTCGGCGAACACCCAGTCGGGTGTTCAGAAGGAGCGGCCGTCGCTCTATACTCTGGTTGAGGAAATGAAAAAAATCACGGTGCCCACACTTGTCATTTCGGGCGACGAAGATTGGCCGTGTTTGCTGCCCGGCATTCTCATGAAACAATCGATACCTTCGGCGGCGCTTTCGCTTATTCCGAATGCAGGTCATGCCATCAACATCGAGGAGCCGGACGAATATAATCGGATCGTCGGGGAGTTTCTGTCGCAGGTGGACAGCGGCCGCTGGCCGATGCGGGATCCCAGAGCCATCAGCAAGTCCATCACCGGCATGAAGCCTTAGCCGATCGCCGCCGCTGCTCTGCTCCCCTCCCTCCGCGAAGCGGCGGGGAGGGCCGGGGTGGGGGTGCTTCCGCGG
>NZ_JAAVUY010000054.1 GCF_018449695.1 Bradyrhizobium sp. dw_411 | reverse complement strand
GCGGTGGCGCCAGAGCCATCGGTCACCGTGACCTGGAAGATATCCGTGCGGGTCTCGCCGGTCTTCAGTCCCTGCGCCGAGTCATTGTCCAGCGTGTAGGTCCAGTGGCCGCTCTGGTCGATCGTGATCGCACCGTACGACCCATGATCGTCCGCCACGCTCCACGTCGCGCTATCGCCGATATCGGCATCCGAGGCGTCGAGCTTGCCGGATGCCGTCGGGACTTCGTCCTCGGTGACCGA
>NZ_JAAVUY010000053.1 GCF_018449695.1 Bradyrhizobium sp. dw_411 | reverse complement strand
GGCCAACAACGCGCCCGAGCAGCAGGCTCGCTTCGACGACTTCCGCCGCCATTACAATCAGGAGCGCCCGCACGAAGCGCTTGGCCAACGGCCGCCGGCGGAGGCCTATACCCAGTCCCCGCGCGCTATGCCGCCTCGAGCAGAAGACCCCTGGTATGATGCCGATCACGAGGTCCGGCGCGTCCGCAGCAACGGCGAGATCAAATGGAAGGGCGAGTTTGTCTTCATCGGCGAGACGCTGGTGGATGAACTCGTGGGCGTTGCTGAACTCAACACCGGCGACTACGTCGTGCGATTCTGCGACCTGGATATCGGTCTTATCGACCGTCGCGGGCTCTTCACCCGGTTCGCTCCGCCGCGTGAGGGGCTCCACGAACCGGCTGAACAGCCCGCTAAACCCAACCTGTCGGGGATCATGCCGGTCTGAAATGTCGACAATCATCCCGGTTGAACC
>NZ_JAAVUY010000052.1 GCF_018449695.1 Bradyrhizobium sp. dw_411 | reverse complement strand
TCGCGGGCCTTTTTGATGTCGGATCACGCCCCAGGATGCGGTCGCTTCGCTCCCCGGCCTGATCCCCGCAACGGCTTGCAGCAACTTCTTTCCCCGCTGCTGCGCAGCTTCCTCGCGCGACAAACAAGTTGCCTTCAGCCGTCCTGCGCTACGCTGCGGGCCTTAAGGCTGCAGGTCGGCCGTCCCGGGGCTTCGGATCGCCATCAAGGCCGCGATGGTCGCGGGCTTAAACAGCAAACGGAGATTATCATGGCCCAGATCGGTACCTTCACCCGCAGCGAAGACGGCGTGTTCGCCGGCACCATCAAGACGCTCTCGCTCAACGTCAAAGCACGGCTCGTCCCAGCCGACGCATCCACCAACGACAAGGCCCCGGACCTGCGGGTGCTCGTGGGCAACGTCGAGATAGGGGCCGCGTGGCACCGCACCTCGAAGGAGAACACGGAGTATCACTCGGTCAAGCTCGACGATCCATCCTTCCCGGCGCCGATCTACGCCAACCTCTTCAAGGGCGAGACCGA
>NZ_JAAVUY010000051.1 GCF_018449695.1 Bradyrhizobium sp. dw_411 | reverse complement strand
CCTCGGTCGTCGCGGGGGTTACCGCTGCAGCCGGCACCGAAAGCGGTTCGGCGCTGACGCTCTCCACCACAGGCTCAAGCGCCCTTAGCACCTCGACGCTGGGCACCGCGAGCGGCGATTTCGATCTCTCCTCGCTCGTCGGCGACACGTTTACGGTCGGCAGCCAGACCATTACGTTCAGTGCGAGCGCGACGTCCACGTCGACGTCCGGTTCCACCACGACCATCGGTCTGGGCTCCGGCACGACGTCGACCCTGGGCGAGCTTCTGACCGCGTTATCGGCCAACTCCAGCGGCGCTGCCGGCTCAGCCTCGATCTCAGGTGGTGCGATCACCCTGTCCACCACCACGGCAGGCGGCGACTTCACCTTCGGCGGCACCAACGCTACCGCGGTTCTGCAAGCTCTCGGTCTCGCCAACGCCAACAACGTCGTCCACACCGCGAGCTCGTTGCCGAGCACGGCCGCTATCACGACCACCACCGTGCTTTCGGGTACCGCGACCGGAGACCTTTCCACCCCCTTCGCCAACAACGACACGCTGACGGTTGACGGCAAGACCCTGACCTTCAGCAGCACGGCCGCGACCAGCACCTCGGCCAATGGCGGCACCATCAGCACCACCGGTACGATCCAGGATATCCTCACCGCGATCGACG
>NZ_JAAVUY010000050.1 GCF_018449695.1 Bradyrhizobium sp. dw_411 | reverse complement strand
GCCCGTCGCCGTGCCACTGATGACAGGGGCATCGTTGGTACCAGCAATCGTGACGCTGACCTCATGGGTGGCGATGGCCCCGGCACTGTCGGTCACCGTAATCTGGAAGATATCCGTGCGGGTCTCCCCGTCCTTCAGCCCCTGCGCCGAGTCATTGTCCAGTGTGTAGGTCCAGTGGCCGCTCTGGTCGATCGTGATCGCGCCGTACGACCCATGATCGTCCGCCACGCTCCAGGTCGCGCTATCGCCGATATCGGCATCCGAGGCGTCGAGCTTGCCGGATGCCGTCTGGGTGCCGTCCTCAGTGACCGAGCCCGTCGCCGTGCCGCTGATGGCAGGGGCGTCGTTGGTGCCAGCAATCGTGACGCTGACCTCATGGGTGGCGGTGGCGCCAGAGCCATCGGTCACCGTGACCTGGAAGATATCCGTGCGGGTATCACCCGCCTTCAGGCCCTGCGCCGAGTCATTGTCCAGCGTGTAGGTCCAGTGGCCGCTCTGGTCGATCGTGATCGCGCCGTACGACCCATGATCGTCTGCGACGCTCCAGGTCGCGCTGTCGCCGATATCGGCATCCGAGGCGTCAAGCTTGCCGGATGCCGTCTGGGTGCCGTCCTCGGTCACCGCTCCGGTGCCGGTCCCACTGATCACCGGCACATCGTTGGTGCCAGTGACGGTAACGCTGACCTCATGGGTG
>NZ_JAAVUY010000049.1 GCF_018449695.1 Bradyrhizobium sp. dw_411 | reverse complement strand
CGGGCATAAGCCCACTCTCTAAGTGCGGTCTGGATGAAGCGTTCCGCCTTGCCATTGGTTTTTGGCGTATAGGGTTTTGTCCGGATGTGTTTGACACCCAAGTCGCTGCAGGCGTCTCGGAAAGCGAAAGATTTGTAGCAAGCCCCATTGTCCGTCATGACCCGTTCGACCTTGATGCCGAGGCTTTTGTAGTAAGCCACAGCCGCCTCGAGGAAGGGCACGGCACTATCGGCCTTCTCGTCAGGTTTGATCTGGGAGAAGGCGATGCGGGAATGGTCGTCGATACAGACATGGACGTACTCCCAGCCTGCGCCCCAGCCATGGCCTCTTCGGCTGCTTTGACGAGTTCGGTCCCCGGTAATGCGATGGCCGATTTGCTCGAAGCGCCCGAGCTTTTTGATATCGATGTGGATCATCTCGCCGGGCGCAGCCCGCTCATAACGGCGCACCGGCTCGGCCGGCTCCAGGTCGCGGATCCGGTTTAATCCCAGCCGCCGCAGGATGCGGCTGACGGTGGCCGGCGAAACGCCGACTTCCGCCGCGATCTGCTTGCCGGTGTGGCGCTGACGGCGCAAAGCCTCGATGACCGCGCATGTGGCAAGCGCTGTTTGGCCTGGCAATGAAAGAGGCCTTGAGGAGCGATCGCGTAATCCTTCGACGCCTTCCGCGCGGAACCTTTTAACCCATTTTGCCACCGTCTTCGGGGTGGTTTTGTACAGTTTTGCAACCGTCGCCGCGCTCAACCCGCCGTCAA
>NZ_JAAVUY010000005.1 GCF_018449695.1 Bradyrhizobium sp. dw_411 | reverse complement strand
CTACACCCTGGTCTGGTCACGCTGACCGGCCGCTGCCGCGACGGCTCGCCCGCCGAGCCGTCGCGGCTCTTCCCTCGGGATTATCACACCGAGCACAGTAGCGTAGCGCAGGTAGCTGCTTGGACGTTATCTTCTCGATCGGCTATTCGATCGCATAGCCGAGCGCTCTGTATCCGGTCCGCCGCTTTGCAGCCATGCGAGCCAGAACCGGCACAGCGCTATCGACGTAGTCGACAACGAGAACGTCTGTTTTCCCGTCATGTTGACGATGAAGCCGGCCAACGTACTGGGCCAATGTTCCTTTCCAGGAGATAGGCATGGTCAGGAACAGCGTATCGAGCCTGCCGTCATCGAACCCTTCCCCAATATACCGGCCTGTGGCTAGTATCAGGCGCTCCTGATCGTCAGATACACGCAAAGCCGCTTTGGCGATTTTGCGCTCGGCAGCCGACATGCCGCCACGCAGAACGACGAGATTCTTTACAAACGGTGAGAACCGATTCCGAAGGTATTCGAGGTGATCCTTCCGCTCGGTCAGAACAACCGGCGAACGCTTTGCCTCCAGCGATTTCAGGACATCATCGAAGATGAGATCGTTTCTCCGGCTGTCCTGAGCCAAAGCGGCGTAAATCGCTGGCATAGACGGCCGTTCCGCCGACGCCAGCAATGCCGGCAATTCAAATTTCGTCGAGCGATCCCGCGCGCGGTGATGAATGCCACGTTCGAAAGCCTGCTGCCTGGCATCAACTCGATGACGGACAGGGCCGCATTGCATGAAGATGATCGGATGATGCCCATCCTTGCGCGCGACAGTCGCAGAAAGACCCAGAACAAATCGTGCTTTTGATCGACGCGCCACCAGTTCGAAGCTCGCGGCAGACAGATGGTGACATTCATCAACAACGAGGTGACCGTAATCGGCTACGATATCCGAGACTTCACGGTTTCGGACAAGGCTCTGGATCAGCGCGACATCGATGACCCCTGTCGGCTTCCGCCGCCCGCCGCCGATAATTCCAATCTGTTTCAGATCAATGTTTAGGAAGGATCGCAGCCGTTCGACCCACTGATCGAGCAATTCGCGCCGGTGAACGAGGACAAGCGTATTTCGGGCGCGTCGAGCGATGAGCGCCGCAGCTACAACGGTTTTTCCAAATGCGGTCGTGGCAGCCAGCACGCCATGATCATGAGGAACGAGTGCGTCGAAGGCTTTCAACTGTGGCCGTCGCAATTCTCCCTGGAAGGACAGTTCCATAGGCAGCGGCTTGCCTATTTCACGATGATCTTCCAAAATACCGGCGGCGCGGTGGATTTTGAGGAGCTCGATTGCTTCATCGAGGCAACCCCGAGGCAGCGCCACGTGCCGCGGATGAAGCTCCGCACATGAGATGATCCGCGGCTTGCCGAAGGTCGGCAAGCGCATGGCCTGGGCACGATAAAATTCGGGATTCTGGAACGCTGCCAGGCGAATGAACTGTGCAGTCAGGGCCGGCGGAAGCCCGGCTCTGTCAATGTACACCTGATCCGCGACCACGACTTTGATACTCTCCGGTATCGCAGCTTCTATCCGGCGGGGTTCGCTACGACGGGACGGCGTCATTCGCCAGGGCTCGTCAGCATGCTCGTCCTCCACGGGCATCCGGACCCCGAGAAGCCGACCCGACCGTTCCGCCTCGCCGGCGATCCTGAACGCCGCATCAGCCGAGAGCCTGGGCAAGGATGACAGAAATGCCCACTGGTCGTCATACGGCAGTAAATTCCCGTCGACGAAGACGCTATTGCCAGTTTCCCGCGCCCTCCTTTGCAGGGGAAGAGCAATCAGATTGCCGAAGCCGCCGATCGGCATCGTATCCTGATTGGGAAACAAACGATCATAAGAGGTGAAGCCGATCTCCGGACGATTTTCCATCGTTTCCGTGATCAGGGCGGCGCCGAGTTGACGTGCGGTCTTTGCCGGAACGGGTTCGGAGAAGAATATCCAAACGTGGCCCCCGTTGCCTGATCTCGATCGTTCCAGAGCGGCAGGAATTCCCTTTGCAAGACAGGTATCAAGCATCGCCCTGGCATCTTCCGTCCAGCTTTCCTTGTCGAAATCGGCCGCCAGAAACCAGCATGTTTCATCCTGCAGCAAGGGATATACCCCAGCGACGAAGTCGCCCTCGCGCAGATTGCCGCCACCGCGAAGGTGTTTTTCGATAATGTCATCCGAAGTCGGAATGAACGCCTGATGAGGACATTCCCCGCATTTTACCTTCGGCTTGCCGCATATTCCCTTCGCCCATTCGTTGGCGCAAGCAGGAGAATATCCTGCGCGGCCCGCCTTTCTGTTTTCCCATCGAACCGGGAAAACATTGGGGCGCCCGGCGAACAGATTGCGGAACAACGCGACCTTGTCCGCCGACGGCGAATTATTGGTGATCGGCGCATCCACAAAAAGCGACGGTTCATCGGAAAGCCTGACAGACGCCAGCTTTTGTTCAAGCGCGGCAAGCGCACTTTCAAGCTCAGCCCGCTCAGCATCCAGGGCTGTCAGGCGCTGACGAATACGAGCGATTTCTTGTTCAGCTTCTTTCTCGTCTACCAAAATCGAAGTCCATGCCGGCGGCGAACGCGTCACCGGTCAGCATAGCCCAAAGAACCTTCAAGCTTAAAGTGGCGAGCACGGAACGTGGGCCGTTCCGTAGGTCAACAGGTTGGGATTATGCAGAGCAATGAGGCACAAAACACCCGGAATCCAACGCTGATTTAGCCAGAACTCCGCATAATACCTCACTCCGCATAATCGGCCTTATGCGGTGCACCGCATAACACCGAGATCGGTGCTGCCTGGCCCAAGCGCTCCGCGGAACAGCGCGACTACCTCTCGGTCAAGCTCGACGATCCGAGCTTCAACGCTCCGATCTACGCGAACCTCTTCGACGACGAAGAGGGCGGTAGCTACACCCTGATCTGGTCGCGCCCGCAGAAGGCTCGCACGACTTCCGCCGATTGATCGATAAGCTCTCAGATGCCCCGCCGCGAGGCGGGGCATCTCGCGCGCTCAAGCCGCCGCCGATCGGCCGCGCGCGAAGCACGCGCGGGGGAGGGCGTCCATCTGCAAAATAGAATTGCTACGCGGCTGCCCGCGCTGACGGATCGCGCCGCGTGTCGACGTGGGTCCGAAAGGCATGATCGCAAGCGTCACAGCGCCAGTGCAGGATGACGCGATCCGCGCAGAAGAATGCGGCACGCTCGGCCGCGAACAGGGTCTCCCCGCAGGCCGGGCAACCCCGAAACCCCATGAAGCGCGCAAATATCCGCACGCGAGAATCTGTCGTCATCGGCACCGGCTCCTCGCTGCACCGCATAAGCGCCCGGTGTGAAGACGACATGACTTCTACGGTGAAGATTCAAGGTCTCTTTGCGGCACAAGTCCGGGCGAACGATGTCGTCGCAGCCACAGCAAATCGCAGGATGTAATCTCCGCCCGCGATGTGATCTCGAGACCAGGGCTGATGCGACGTCGCCGGATCAGGACTTGCCGCGCGACGGCTTCGACGCGCGCCGTAGCAACGCGTCGGGCTCGACACCGAGCACCTCGGCCAATTTTCCCACCATGTCGATGGTCGCCGCGTAAACGCCGCGTTCGAGCGAACTGATATAGGTGCGGTCGACGTCCGCTTCATGCGCCAACGCCTCCTGCGACAGCCCCTTGGCATGCCGGGTCCGGCGCAGGTTGCGGGCGAACACCTCTCGAATCTCCATTCGAAAAGTGTTCGTCTTGTAGGGTATTTCACTACGGAGTATACTCGACAATCCGGTCCTGCTTACCTCTTGGAATCCGACGGAATTCGGAGGCAGCCGGGACGCGGACCTCTTGACTATTTGCGGTAAAAGCCGGGCGACCTGTTAATGGCCCAAAAACTGTCATCGGTCCGAAGCAAGAGTGCCGTATTTTGCGGTACGAATGTCGACAGATGACTGGCGCGAGTTTTCGCCATGACGAAAGTTACCTTTGACGACCATCCCCCCGACCTGCCCCATGTCACGCCTTACGACGAGCGGCACCTCAAGACCTACCTTCGGCTGCTTGATGCCGATGAGGAGGGGGCCGACTGGCGTGAGGTCGTGCAGGTGATTTTCGGTCTCGACGCGGAACGCGAGCCGGATCGCGCGCGTAGCGTGCATGACAGTCATCTTGCTCGCGCACGATGGATGACCAAGGCCGGATATCGTGACCTGCTCAAACCGCCATTTCAATGAGTTGAGTAGGCGACGTTTTTCAAAGCACCGCGCCTATTCCATCACCTTTCACTGAACACGGTGTTGCAACACGCGTTGCAGCGGCGGCGACTTCTGCACATTGACGATGCTTCCGGATACTCGGCGACGGGGAGGGGCATGCCTTGCTTGAGGCAGAGTAACGCTGGAGTGGTCGCATGCCGGATGATGAAAGTTGGCGGTCGCACGACGCGTCCGCCTATCTCGATCGTGTGCAACGCGCCGGTTTCGCCTGGGAGTTCCTGCGGCGCAACCCCGACTACCGCGAAGATTACGAAGACATGAGCCGTGACGCGGCAAGCGGGACCACCATCGCGTTGGAGGCGGCGCTGGCGCTGGCCCAGCGCTGGGGGTTGAGTTTTCCCGTGCGACCCGAAGCAACGCAGCGACCGGTCGCTGGTCTTGTGGGAATTCAATGCACTTCCGGCGGCGGTGATGCTGACGACGGCACCGCCCGGGACCTCATCCACAATCACGCTCGACCGAATTCCATCGGCGCCCGCCATGGAACGCGGAGACGGCCGTCACATCCTGTGGCGGCAGGCGAGCGACGAACAGCGGATTTGGATTCTTCCCGATACGAACCCGTCGGCTCCTATCGCCGCCGTTATCCCATTCGATATGCACGTGGCGCAGCGCGTCGAAGCCGTCCTTCATCTTTGGCATCGCCTGACGGATGCCGCGGTGCGCCCAGTTGCCTCGCCCCTGACCAAACAGCAGCGCCGCCGCATGACCTTGATGCTGAGGGCACTTGACGGTCATCAGCAACAGGCGACCTACCGCGATCTCGCCGCCACCTTGCTTGATCCTGATGTGCGGACCCAAAGCCGGCGCGACTGGCTGACCTCATCCTATCGTTCGCAGATCATCCGGCTGGTCAAAGACGCAGTCGGTCGGATGGAGGGCGGCTACCGCGACTTGCTGATCGGCCAATAACCGACACGTAAGCTATCCGACTTGCAACGCCGGGCGTCAGCGCCCGGCAAACGCAGCGCTGTGTTTGCGCGTCCATCGTAACGACGAGGGGGATGGACACAAACGACAGTCGCAACTTCGGCATCCTTGTCCACGCCTCAAATTCGCAATCGTGCGCCCGACGCGCCGTCGATCCCCGATGGCAGCCGAACCCACACCGGGCGCATCATGGCCGACAACTCCGCCAATTCGCAGCAACGCTATTTGCGCACCACCGAGGCGGCCCGGTTCCTCGGCCTGTCGGGTCGCACGCTGGAAAAGCACCGCACCTACGGCACCGGGCCGAGCTATCGCAAGCTCGGTGGCCGTGTCGTCTATGCCCTCGAAGACCTGCAGGCCTGGGCCGACATCGGTCTGCGCCAGTCCACGTCCGATCAAGGCAAGGGCGTTGTCCATGCGGCCAAGCCGGTGAGCGGCTTGGGTCCGCTCGTCGGCGGCCGATCCCCGGTGAGGCGATCATAGCCATGATGGCCCGCCGACGAGACCCCGCAGAAACTGCGCGTAGTGAGTCCCCGGGTTTACTAAACGGCAGGCCCGCGCCGTGCGATCCGAGGACCACGCATCTCGCAATCGACCCGCTGACGCATGTCGAATTGACCTGGCAAGCAAAACGCATCGAGCACCGCATCCGGTTCGGCCATCCCGTCGCCTCCGTGCGGCTTGATCGTCACCGCCGCCGCGTGTCGTTCGCGGCAGGTAGCATCTTCGCCGTCATGCGCTGGGCCGCCAACGACTTCGGCACTGTGCTGTCGCGCATCGACATCCTCCGTGCGGTCCAGGCGGACGAATCCTTCACCACGGTGCCGCTGGTGCAACCGGGCGGTTTGATCCTGCTGTCGATCTCCGGCTGGCCGAAGGTCGAGCGGGTGTTGCAGGCCATCGACGGTGTCGAGGCGCTCGGCATCGATCCCGCCGATGCCGCCCCCGAACATTGGCATCACATCCATAACCGCCTCAGCGTCGGCGATACGCCGCGCGCTTACACGATGACGCGCCATAAGGCATGGCTCAAACGGCGGCGAGTTGCGCCATGACCCCTCGCACTGGCTGCACCTTCGCTGCGTCACTCGCTGTCATAAGCCTGCTCGCGACCGTCGGCGCGCAACCGCGGCCACATTATATCTGGAACCTCACGCCGAGCGTTCCGCTCGGTCTTTACGCTGTACAGCCGCCAGACCGCCTGTACGTGACCATGCTGGTCGTGGTGACGCCACCGGAACCGCTGGCAACGACATTGTCGGATGGCGGCTATCTGCCGCGCGGCGTGCCGCTGCTCAAACGCATTCTCGCCCTTTCCGGGCAGACCGTCTGTCGTCTTGGCGGGCAGATCATCGTCGACGGCATCGCGGCCGCGGCTGCACGCGAGCGCGATCTGCGCGGCCGTCCGCTGCCGGTCTGGCAGGGCTGTCGCGTCATCGCCGATGACGAAGTCTTCCTCATGAATTGGGACACGGACGACAGCCTTGATGGGCGTTACTTCGGCCCGTTGCCGCGCAGCGCCGTCGTCGCGCGCGCGGTACCGATCTGGACCGACGAAGACGGCGAGGGCCACTTCGTCTGGCGCGCGCCGACGCATTGAGATCAGCACTCACCAACCCCAGCAACGGAGGCCACCATGGCACAGATCGGCACCTTCACCCGCACCGTCGATGGATACACCGGCACCATCCGGACCTTTACGTTCAAACGCGATGTCATCATCATCGTGCCGGCCATCGCGACCGACACGGAGAATGCGCCAAACTACCGCGTCCTTGCCGACGACGTGGAGATCGGAGCAGGGTGGAAGCGCACCGGAGACAAGGCTGGCGATTATCTCTCGCTGCTGATCGACGATCCATCATTCGGCCAACCGATCCGCGCCAACCTATTTCAGGTGGTGAGCGGCGGTGACACGTTCCATCTGATCTGGACCCGTCCATCGCGCCGCGCGCCGCGCGAGTGAATCCGTGGCGCTGCTCGCTACACCATTCCGGCTTGCCGTGGTCGTGACCGCCTCGCTTGCGGTCGTCATTCCCTTCACGGCCCGCTGCGAGACCGCGTCGGCGCGTGTCGCCGACGCGGTCGAACCGTGGTCGCAATTCGTCAGCGAAGCGGCCGAGCGTTTCGCGATCCCAGCAGCATGGATCCGCGCCGTGATGCGGATTGAGAGCCACGGTAATGTCAAAGCTGTTTCGGCAAAAAGCGCGGTCGGGTTGATGCAGATCATGCCCGCCACGTATGCCGAGCTGCGCGAGCGCTACGCGCTCGGCGTCGATCCTTATGATCCGCACGACAACATCGTCGCCGGTACTGCGTATCTTCGTGAAATGCACGACCGCTTCGGAGCATCGGGATTCCTTGCCGCTTATAATGTCGGCCCCGCGCGCTACGAAGACCACCTTGCGACAGGCCGTCCGTTGCCCCACGAGACCCGGAACTACGTCGCGTCGCTGGCGCCGCTGCTGTCCGACGCGCAAACTGGCGACAGCGCGATCGCAACCGGCGAGCCGAACACCTGGCGCGGGGCGTCGTTATTCGTCGCGCGGTCTCAGTGCAAATCCTCGGATACGCGGATGTCGTTCACGCCGCAGTCATCCGCCGTTGGACATGACCGCGGTGCTGTCGATCTATCGGCGCTCACGCCGCTTCCCGGCGGCTTGTTCGTTAAACAAGCGCCCGCACCCAGCAAGCCATAATTCCATCCCGTCATTTTCGAGCTTTCTCGCGCAATTGCGTGAATCAGGCTGGAGTCTCTGAGACGCCAGCAAACGAGCGGAGGACGGCAAGATTAAAGCAAACGGTGCCCTTCGGTGCCCGTTTGCAAAAAAGCGTTGTCTGCACATTGGTTAGCTCGAATTCAGAAAGGTATCCGAGATCGCAGCGATGTGCGTTTGCTACGTTTGATGTGGGATTTCAATGGTCGGGGCGGCACCGGTCGTATTTGCCATCGCAGCCAGTCGATCGTGAGGCAGTCGCAGCGATAGGCGCGGTGATCGCCGTGCCGCCGATCTCCTGTATTTGCGCGCGCCGTTACGACGGTCGTTTGAGCTGTCTTGCGTCGTGCTGCTGTGTCCGCATTCTTATCGACATGAGTGACGAGGCTTCCGACTTTCGTGTCCGCACCGGCCGCATCGGTAATCGCGGCACCCGCGCCGGCGGACGCCCGCGCTCTTTCATCGACCAGGTGCTGAAGGCATCCGCCAAGGCGAATGGCGCCGCGCTGACGCCGGCGCAATTCTCAAACCGCCGGCGCCGCGGTCCCGGCGCGGCGCGGCCCCGGAAGGGGAAGTGCTCGCGCATCGGCCGCGGGCAGGCCGCGGCCGATCGGCTGAAGCGCGCTGCCGAGGGGCGGGGGCCGGGCCAGCGTCTGCGTCGCGTGATCGTCAAGGCTCGCATCGTCAAGCTCAAGGCGGGAAGCAAACGCGCGGACGCGCATCTGCGCTATCTCCAGCGCGACGGCACCACCCGCGACGGAGCGCGCGGAACGCTGTACGGGCCGGACACTGACACGGCCGACGGACGGGATTTCCTCGAGCGCGGCCGCGAGGACCGCCACCAGTTCCGGTTCATCGTTGCCCCCGAGGATGGCGACCGCCTGCAGGATCTGCGCGGTTTCACCCGCGACGTGATGCGCCAGATGGAGGAAGACCTCGGCACGAAGCTCGACTGGGTCGCGATCGACCATTTCAACACCGGCCATCCGCACAGCCATGTGGTGATCCGCGGCAAGGACGATCTCGGCAAGGATCTGATCATCGCCCAGGACTACATCACCGACGGCCTGCGCATCCGTGCCCAGGAGCGGGTCACCCTGGAGCTCGGCCCCGAGACCGATCTGGAATTGCGCCGCAAGCTGGAGGCCGAGATGACGGCTGAACGTTTCACCCGGCTCGACCGTATCCTGGTCGAGGAGGTGCCGTCACGACGGCTCGATCTGCGGCCGGACGCTGGCCAGTTCCGCGCCGACCTCGACGAGACGCTGTTCATCGGGCGGCTGAAGAATCTGGAGCGGTACGGACTGGCGACGCTGACCGAACCAGGGGGTTGGTCGTTCTCGGAGCGACTGGAGCCGACGCTGCGCGAATTGGGTGAGCGCGGCGACATCATCAAGGCGATCAATCGCTCGCTTGCGGATAGGGGCGAGGAGCGCGCACTCGGCAGCTATGTCCTGCATGGCGCGGTCATGCCGGAGCCGGTCATCGGCCAGGTGATCGGCAAGCGGCTCGACGATGAACTCGGCGAGCGCATCGGGCTTGTCGTCGATGGTGTCGATGGCCGCGTCCATCATGTCGCGCTACCGGATGCCGCGGACAGTGAGCCTCCAGCCGTGGGAAGCATTGTCCAGATCGGCGCGACATCGGCCAGCCCGCGCGCCTCCGATCGCAACATCGCGGAGATAGCCGGCGATAGCGGCGTGTACCAGCCAAGCGAGCATCGCGCACTCGTCGAAAGCGGTGCGGTTCGCATTCCCGGTGGTGATGCCGATAGCTATGTCCGCAGTCATGTCCGGCGGATGGAGGCGCTGCGCCGCGCCGGCATCGTCGAGCGCATCGACGCTGACCATTGGCGTATTCCCGAAGACTTCGTGTCGCGCGCCGCCGATTATGATGCACGCCGTGGCGCGCAGGCATCAGTCCGCATCCTCGCAACCCTCGATCTGGAACAACAAATTGCCAGCGACGGCGCGACCTGGCTCGATCGCGAACTGGCCTCACGCCAGCGCACGCCGCTGACCGACGCGGGATTCGGCCAGCACGTCCGGCAGGCGCTGGAACGACGCAAGGACACGCTGCTCGAACAGGGGCATGCCTGGCACACGCCGGACGGCGGCATCCGCGCGCCGCACGATCTCGTCACCCGCCTAGAGCGACAGGAAATCGCTCGCGTCGGACCGCAAATGGCGGCCGCGCGTGGGCGGACCTATCAATCGACCGGGACCGGCGAGCACGTCAGCGGCACACTGATCGGTAAGGCCGATCTCGCCAGTGGTCGCTTCGCCATGATCGCGACCTCCAACGGTGACAACGGCCTCGGCTTCAGCCTCGTGCCGTGGCAGCCTGTTCTCGACCGGCGCATCGGCCAGCACATCACTGGCGTGGTGCGCGACGGCGGTGGCATCGATTGGAGCTTTGGGAGGCAGCGCGGATTGGGCCTGTGACGAACGGTCGGTCAGCCAGCCCAGCCCGGCCTACCTTACCATCATACCGTTGCTAGGGTTTCGTGGCCCCCTCCGCGATGCTAACGTCATGAAAGGAAGATGACGGAGCAGCGGGATATGACGGTAGCCTCGCGCCGAGCCTATCCATCGCACGATCGCCGGATGGACGACGTCAAGCGCGAGCTCTCACACGCGATGGAGCGGGAGTTGAGCTTCCGCGCAGCCGAGCGCGATGAACGTCGACGATGGCTGGACCTTGGCACCGCGCACGAACTTATATCGAAAGGCGCGCAGCGCTCGCCGTAACGGCAGCAACCACCGTCGCGGCGGCGCTGCTGTGGCATTGCGACCGTCCCATCAGAAATTGTTCGCCAGTTTTTGCACGCCAAATCCGCCGATCCTACGATCGGCGTTTCGCGCATCTTGCCTTGTGATGCGCCGACGGTTTCCTTGACGGCCGACCGTTCCGTCAGGAGCAAGCCGTTGCCCGCAACGAAAATCCTTTGGGGCCAGATTCTGATCGTGACACTGATCGTGCTCACGACAACCTGGAGCGCGACGCAGTGGACGGCGTGGCGTCTCGCCTATCAGCCGCAACTCGGTGCGCCGTGGGGCCAAATCGGCGGTTTGCCGCTTTACCCGCCGCCGGCTTTCTTCTGGTGGTGGTTCTCCTATGACGCCTATGCGCCTGGGATCTTTGTCGAAGGCGCGCTGATTGCCGCTTCCGGTGGCTTCATCTCGGTCGCGGTCGCCATCGCAATGTCGGTGTGGCGCGCCCGTGAAGCGAAAGAGGCGCAGACCTACGGTTCGGCGCGTTGGGCGACCATCAAGGAGATCGGCGCAGCCGGTATGTTGAGCCCCGATGGTGTCGTGCTCGGCAAGATCGATCACCAGTATCTGCGTCACGCCGGACCGGAGCACGTGCTCTGTTTCGCCCCGACGCGCAGCGGCAAGGGTGTCGGTCTCGTCGTCCCGACGCTGCTGACGTGGCCAGGCAGTTGCATCGTCCACGACATCAAGGGTGAGAACTGGCAATTGACCGCGGGCTGGCGCGCCTCATTCGGCAGGGTATTGCTGTTCGATCCCACCAATCCCGATTCCTCCGCTTACAATCCGCTGCTCGAGGTACGCCGCGGCGACAGCGAAGTCCGCGATGTGCAGAACATCGCCGACATCCTGGTCGATCCGGAAGGGGCGCTGGAGCGTCGCAACCATTGGGAAAAGACCAGCCACGCCTTGCTGGTCGGCGCCATCCTCCATGTGCTCTACGCGGAGCCGGAGAAAACGCTCGCCGGCGTCGCAAATTTCCTGTCCGATCCCAAGCGAACCATCGATGCGACGCTGCGCGCCATGATGGGGACACGGCATTGCGGCGATCATCCGCATCCAGTGGTCGCCTCCGCGGCCCGCGAGCTCTTGAACAAAAGCGAGAACGAGCGTTCGGGCGTGCTCTCGACCGCGATGTCGTTTCTCGGCCTCTACCGCGATCCCGTGGTGGCGAAGGTGACCGCGCGATGCGACTGGCGGATCGTCGATCTCGTCGATGGCGCGACGCCGGCGACACTTTATCTGGTGGTGCCGCCATCGGACATCTCGCGGACCAAGCCGCTCATCCGCCTCGTACTCAACCAGATCGGCAGGCGCCTCACCGAAGATCTCAAAGCCAAGGAGACGCGCCGCCGATTGTTGTTGATGCTCGATGAGTTTCCGGCGCTCGGTCGGCTGGACTTCTTCGAGTCGGCCTTGGCCTTCATGGCCGGCTATGGCCTCAAGAGCTTTCTGATCGCGCAGTCGCTCAATCAGATCGAGAAGGCCTATGGCCAGAACAATTCCATCCTCGACAACTGCCATGTGCGCGTCGCGTTCGCGACCAATGACGAGCGGACCGCCAAACGGGTCTCTGATGCGTTGGGCGTGGCGACTGAGTTGCGCGCCATGAAGAATTATGCCGGCCATCGGCTTTCGCCGTGGCTCGGCCACTTGATGGTGTCGCGTCAGGAAACCGCCCGCCCATTGCTCACCGCCGGCGAGGTCATGCAGTTGCCGCCTGCGGACGAACTGGTTCTTGTTTCCGGCACGCCGCCGATCCGCGCCAGGAAAGCCCGTTACTTCGAGGATCACCGTCTCAACGACCGTGTCCGGCCGCCCCCGAACACAGCGGAGATTAGAGCAGGCGTGCCAGAACAAAGCGTTGGCGATGTCTGGACGGCGTTGCCGATCCCGGCGTCTGCCTCTCAGGAGGATCGGTTGCACCAGGTCGATGATGACGGCGCCAACGGCGGCATCCGCCGCGAGCCCGAATTACCAGCGCACGAGGCCATTGTGCCGGAAGGGCCGGAGCCGGTTCCGCCTGTCGCCATTATCGACGGTCAATCGGACGAGGTCCGGATTCGGGCCGCCGCGATCCGTCACAGGATGCGCGGTGTCGCGCGGCAGGCGGCGATGGACCCCGATGACGGCATCGCATTGTGAGGAAGCGCAAATGAGATTGCGAACGAATGTCTATTTTCCGCCCGAGGTCTTGCGGCAACTGATCGACCTCGCAGACCGCCGCAAGATCTCGCGGTCGTCAATCGTTGAGGCCGCGGTCACCAGCTTCCTGTCACCGGACGCGGCCGATCGCGCTGAAGCGGCGCTTTCACGCCGTCTCGACCGCCTGTCGCGGCAGATACAGCGCCTGGAGCGTGACACGGCGATCGGAACCGAGACGCTGGGGTTGTTCATCCGCCTCTGGATGACCGCGACGCCATCGTTGCCCAAGGAGATGAATGGCGGCGCCGACGCGAAGGCGCGCGAGCGCTTCCAGACGTTCGTCGAGACACTTGCGGACCGGCTCAACAAGGGCGCGAGCTTTTTGCAAGACATCCCGGTCGATGTGGTGGGGGGCGTTAGGTCTGGCTCGGGCACCGGCGAGATCGGTGGGCAAGGGCCGGGCGAGCACCGGCTGGGACGGTCGACCCCAAATAACGTCGATAAACGCGCCGAATAAGCTCCGGAACACGGCGATGGAAAAGTTTTGCAGGTTAGGTGCCGGTCAGTTGTCTTTTTAACTGAGAGTTAGTGATTGCGGTTTCCGCAGCGCTGACGTTTGGGGGTTTTTTCGGAGGCGGCGGGCGTTCGTGCAAGATCGTAGTCGGTACAAGGATCGCGGGCCTACGTCCGCGTGTCGGGCTTTGCTTTGCCTGAAAACGGCAATTGTGATGCTGGCAGCGAGTGCTGCAGTGTCATCGCCGGCATTCGCGGCAAAGCAGACACGCGCGGATCGCTCGTCCGCAGCAAATGCGGCCGCCTCGACCGGCGCGGCGCAGCCCGCAGCCGCCCCGACTGCGCCGGGCGCTCCTGGAACGCCGCCGCAAAATCCCGCACCGGCGCAACGCTTCGACATCGATGATTTCGCGGTCCGCGGCGCCGACAAATTGCCGGAAATCGATCTCGATGAGGCGATCTATCCGTTCCTTGGACCGAATAAAAGCGCTGATGACGTCGAGAAGGCGCGGGCAGCACTTGAGAAGGCCTACCACGACAAGGGCTTTCAGACCGTCAGCGTCTCCGTGCCGCAGCAGAACGCGCAGAGCAAGGTCATCGCGCTCCAGGTAACGGAACTAAAGGTCGGCCGGCTCCGCGTAAAGAACGCGCGTTACTTCGATCTCGACAAGATCAAGGACAAGGCGACTTCGCTGAAGGAAGGCGCGGTCCCGAACTTCAACGACGTGACCAAAGACATCGTTGCGCTCAATCAATGGCCCGATCGCCGCGTCACCCCCGCGCTGCGGGCAGGCGTGACGCCCGGCACTGTCGATGTTGATCTCAACGTCGAGGATACGGCGCCGATTCATGGCAACCTCGAATACAATAACCGGCAATCGCCGAACACGACCGCGACGCGACTGAACGCGACCGTGCACTACGACAACCTGTGGCAACTCGGCCATTCGCTCAGCTTCACCTATCAGGTGGCGCCGGAGCGCCCCAGTGATGCCACGGTGTTTTCTGGTTCTTACCTGGCGCGTGTGCCGAATGTCGATTGGCTGAATGTTCTCGTCTACGCCGTGAAGTCGAGCAGCAATGTCGCCAGTGTCGGCGGCACCAACATCGTCGGTCCGGGCGAGATCTTCGGCAGCCGCGCGGTGATGACATTGCCGGCGCGAGAGAACTTCTTCCACACACTGTCGGTCGGGCTCGACTACAAACACTTCGATCAGACCGTGAGCATTGGCAGCGACGGCTTCTCCTCGCCGGTGACCTATTACCCGATCGTCGCCAGTTACGGCGCGACGCTCCAGAACGAGAAGTTCACCACTCAATTCAATGCGGCGGTCACTTACAACCTGCGCACCCCAAGCAGCGATTGGATCGAGTTTGACAATAAGCGCGCCTTTGCGTCGGCGAGCTTTACCCATCTCAACCTCGACCTCTCGCATACGCAGGAGCTCGGCCAAGGCTTCCAGCTCTACGGCAAGGTGCAGGGGCAGGTCGCCGACGGGCCATTGGTGTCGAGCGAGCAGTTCAGCATCGGCGGCCTCGATACCGTGCGCGGCTATCTTGAATCCGAAACGCTCGGCGACAACGGTATCGTCGGCAATCTCGAGCTGCGCAGCCCTGACGTCGGCTCCATGCTGCAAAAGCAGATGAAGGATGAGACCACGCAGGGCGCGCCGCGTTTCACGACCTTCAATGAGTGGCGCTTCTTTGCCTTCACGGACGCGGGCAGGGCGACCGTGCTGCATCCGCTGCCCGAACAGCAATCGCAATTCGATCTGTGGAGCTACGGCGTCGGCACGCGCTTCAAGATGTTCAATTACCTGAACGGCATGCTCGCTTATTCGGTGCCGATGATGAGTCAAACCTACACGCAGGCGCGCGACCCGCGCGTGAATTTCCGCATTTGGGGTGAGTTCTGATGACAACGGGGTTGGGTGAAATGCGCGCGCGCAAATCGGCTTTTCGGCGGGCGACCGCAAATGTTGTGACGGCAGCGCTGTTCGGGCTTGTCGGCGCACTGACGCTGTTGCCGTCGCCCGCAAAGGCCTGGTGGAACGATGATTGGTCGCTCCGCAAGAAGATCACCATCGACGCCAGCGCGTCGGGCGCCAATATCACCGATCCGATCGGCACCACGCCGGTTCTGATCCGGTTGCATGTCGGCAATTTCCGCTTTGCGTCGGCCAAGGATGACGGCAGCGACCTGCGCTTCGTCGCCGGCGACGACAAGACGCCGCTCAAGCATCACATCGAGAAATACGACTCCCTGCTCGGCGAAGCCCTGGTGTGGGTCGCGGTGCCGAATGTCCAGGCAGGCGCCAAGAGCGATATCTGGCTCTATTCCGGCAACAAGAAAGCGGTCGCGACTGGCGATGCGAAGGGGACTTATGACCCCGAAACGCTCCTAGTCTATCACTTCAATGAGCGTGGCACGCCGTCACTGGATTCCTCGGTCTGGGCCAACAACGCGCAAAGCGTCGCGCAGCCGGCGGAAGGCGCGATCATCGGCACTGGATTGCGTCTCGATGGCAACACGGCGCTGACATTGCCGGCATCGCCGTCGCTCGCATTGCCGGCCAATAGCGCCCTCACGTGGGCGGCCTGGATCAAGCCGGCAGCGTTGCAGCCCAACGCGGCGCTCTACAGCCGCCGTGATGCCGCGGCCGCCAATGGTCTGATCATCGGTCTCGACAATGGTGCGCCATTCGTCGAGGTGACCACCGCAGGCACTGTACAGCGCAGCGGCGCGGGCGCCCCGATCGCGCCGGGTAGCTGGCACCAGCTCGCAGTGGTCGCGAATAACGGCCAGATCGCGCTGTATCTCGATGGTAACCCCTACGCGTCGGTTGCTGCAGCGCTACCGGCCTTGAACACGACTGCGCTGGTGGGTGGAGACACTCCGACCGCCGTCGCGGCTCCTGCGGCGCCGCCGTCCGCTCCCCAACCCGACGCCCCCGCGGCGCCGGGTGCGGACGGCGGTGCAGCAGACGCAGCTCCGGCTGCGCCCGTTGCAGTGGCCGCCATGGCGGGCTTCGTCGGCGACATCGACGAACTGCAGATCGCCAAGATCGCGCGCCCCGCAGGCTTCATCCGGTTTGCTGCCGTCGGACAAGGACCGGATCAGGCCAAGCTGGTGTCGTTCAGCGTCGATGAGCAGACCGCGAGCTGGCTGTCGGGTTACTTCGCCGTGATCCTGAAATCGGTCACCCTTGATGGCTGGGTCGTCATCGGCATTCTGGTGATCATGGCAGCGTTGAGCTGGGTCGTGATGGTCGACCGCGTCCGGTATCTGAGCAAGCAGTCCAAAGCCAACGACTACTTCATGAAGCGCTTTCGCGAAGTCGCCACCGATCTCACTGTGCTCGACCGCGGCGAGGAAGGTGAGGCGGCTCCGCTGGGAGCAGGTTTCACCGAGGCCGATACGATGGCGATGCGCGGGTCTTCACTCTACCGCATCTACCACATCGGCGCTGGTGAGATTCGCCATCGCTTCGCAAAGAACGGCGCGCGTGCGCCAGTGCTGTCCGCCACGTCGATCGCCGCCATCCGAGCCGCTCTCGACAGCGGCGTTGTCAAGGAAATGCAGAAGCTCAATCGATTGATGGTCGTGCTGACGATCGCGATCTCCGGCGGTCCGTTTCTGGGTCTGCTCGGCACCGTCGTCGGCGTCATGATCACCTTCGCCGCTATCGCCGCCTCTGGCGACGTCAACGTCAACGCCATCGCACCGGGTATCGCGGCCGCGCTGGTCGCGACCGTTGCCGGCCTCGGCGTCGCGATCCCGGCGCTGTTTGGCTACAATTACCTGATCTCCCGCATCAAGGAGCTGACCAACGACATCCAGGTGTTCGTGGATGAGTTCGTCACCAAAATGGCGGAGTTCTATGACGCCGACCGCGACCGCCCCGATCCGGTCGGTCATCGCACGGCCGCGGAATAACGGCGATGCAAATCCAGAGCGACGCCAAACCATACGACGACATCAACATCACCCCGATGCTCGATCTCGCTTACGTCCTGCTGGTGATCTTCATCATCATGACGACGGCGACCGTGCAGGGCCAGAAGGTCAATCTACCAAAGGCTTCCGCTGCGCCGAGCCTCGCCACCCAGACCACTAAGGCGATCACCGTCGCCAATGATGGCAAGATCTTCCTCGACACCATTCCGGTGACGTTGCCGGAACTCGAGCAACGGTTGGTGCAGCAGAAGGCGCTCACGCCGGAATTTCCGGTTGTCCTGCGCGGCGACTCGCAGGCGCAATACCAAAACGTCATGGACGTCCTCGATCTACTCGGCCGCATCGGCCTGACGCAGGTCGGCCTCGCCACCAAGCCGTTGGTGAAGTGATGGACACTTCCGTCAACATCACTGCGCGGGAAGGGAACTAGCCGATGACGCTCGCGACCTTGCTCGGTTCCGTTGAATATCCATTCGTCGCGGGAAGTTTCCTGACGCGGATGCGTGCCTGGTTAGCGACGGCACCCATACTGCGCAAGGAAGCCGAAGGCGACGAGCGCATCGTCAATGTGACCGCTGCGTGCAAAGCCAAGACACAGAGTGCCGTCCTGCTTCCATTCCCCATTCGCGGGGAAGCCCTCCTGGTCAAACTTGCGGACTTGTTACGAGCGCGCGTTGCCGCCGTCGCGCCGCGGCCCAATCCGTTCTTGCTGACGATGTCTCGCGCTCCGCGTTTACGGCTCCTGATCGACCACGCCAGCTACATCGAGTTCCACGCCGATCGGGCGACGTTCCACGTCGTGCTGGAGGCGACTCCCGACACCACTATCAGGCTCGATACCACGGACTTCGATACGCTCGTTCAGTTCGTCGCCGAATACGTGAACGGCAGGTTCTCGGAGTTCAAGGACATGGAGGCCGCATCGTGAGCCTCCACCCATCAGAGCCAAACGTACCTCAAGCGTCCATCACCTCGGAATCGAACCCGCCGGCGACGCGCAATGAGCGTAACCCTTTCATTCGATATGGCGCGGCGCTCGGTGTCATCGCCATCGTCATGGGTGGCGCAGTCTATTTCCTCGTCGGCCATGACGACATGCCGCCGCCGCGGCAGGTGCGCGAACTGACGATCGTCAACATCGTGCCGCCGCCACCTCCGCCTCCGCCGCAGAAAATGCCCGAGCCGAAGATGATCGAGCAGCCCAAGATGGCCGAGCCGGAGATCAAGGAAGACAAGCCGCTCGAGAAGCCGAAAGACGAACCAGTCAAGGACGCCAAGAACCAGGAACCGCCGGGCCCATTGTCGCTCGACGCTAAAGCCGTCGGTCCCGGCGACCTGTTCAATCTCGGCAGCAAAGTCGGTGGCAATCCGTATGGCGGTGGGGGCGGGGGGAGTCGTTGGGGTTGGTACGCCTCGATGGTGCAGTCTCAGATCGAAGCTGCGTTGCGCGCCAATAATCGCACCCGCAACACCGTCATGCAATTGCAGGTTCGACTGTGGGCCGACGGCTCCGGGCGCGTGAGCCGGGTTCAACTGGTGTCATCGACAGGCGACGCCGAGCTTGACGCCATCATCCGCAACGACGTGCTCGGCAGCCTGATGCTGCGCGAGCCGCCACCCAAAGACATGCCGATGCCGATGGTCACGCGCGTCACCGCGCGACGATCAAGCTGACGCATCCGTGATGATCCGAACCAACACCAAGTGACGAGTAGAGGACTGGGGAACCAATGTTTGAAATGAAACCAGATGTATGTTGGCGCGCGATGCCACTGGCCGTGTCGCTCTGTGCGCTGCTCTGCGCTGCGCCGGCACTCGCCCAGACCGCCACGGATCCGGGCCAGGCACCGGCCAAGAAACAAGGCTCGAAAGGTCCGGCCGTTTCACCGTCGAAGCCGACGTCGCCGAACATGTCGATCAACCTCGTCAATTTGCTGGTCAAGCGCGGCACGTTGAAGGAGGAAGAGGCCCAGGCCCTGATCAAGCAGGCCGAGGACGAGTCCTACATCTCGCGGCAAGCCGCCAAGGATGCAACCGCCAAGGCCGACGAGGCGGCGAAGGCCGCTACCGCCGCGACTGCGGCCGCAAATCCTCCTGGAACCCGCCACGTCACTTACGTGCCCGAGATCGTCAAACGGCAGTTACGTGAGGAGATTAAAAACGAGGTGATGGCCAAGGCGCAGAAGGAAAATTGGGCTTCACCCGGCATGTATCCGGAATGGGCGCAGCGCATCCACTTCTACGGCGACATGCGTGCCCGCTATCAGGGCAATTTCTTTCCGAAGGGCAACGATCCGATCGGCGCCGTCAACTTCAACGGCATCAATACCGGCGCGCCTTACGACACCCTGCTGGCGACCAATCCGAACTTCGCACCCACCTATGACACGAACCAGGATCGCAACCAGTTCCGGTTGCGCGCCCGCCTCGGCATGGACGCGGATTTACTCAACGGCTTCTCCGCTGGCTTGCGTATCGCGACTGGTGAAAACAGCTCGCCGGTCTCGACCAACCAATCCTTGGGTGCGAGCGGCGGCAATTTCTCCAAATATTCGCTGTGGCTCGACCGTGGTTTCCTGAAGTGGGAATCGCGCGATCTCACGGTCTCGTTGGGCCGCTTCGACAACCCATTCTGGTCGCCAACCGACCTCGTCTGGTACAAAGAGCTTGGGTTCGATGGGTTGGCATTCCAGGCCAAGCACGAAATCGCCGAAGGCATCACGCCCTTCATCGTCGGCGGCGCGTTTCCGACTTATAATTCCGACTTCAACGCCGGAACGAACTTCGATCCGACGACCGGTGCTCCATCAAAATTCGCCAGCCATGATAAGTGGCTCTTCGGAGCCCAGGCCGGCGTGTCCGCCAAACTGCGATCTGACACCGACTTCCGGTTTGCTGTTGCGTATTACGATTTCACCAATGTGCAGGGCCAAGTGTCAGACCCCTGCGATGCTTCATCCGCGTCCAATACCTGCAATACCGACCTGACGCGGCCGTCCTTCGCGCAGAAGGGCAACACCTACATGCCGATCCGGAACATCATTCCTCTCTTCGACCCCGGCAGCGGCGCTCTGCTTCCGCAATTCCAATACTTCGGCTTGGCAAGCCAGTTCCGACCGGTCGTCGCCAGCGCGCAACTCGATCTTGGCCAGTTTCATCCGGCTCACATCGTTTTCGACGGCGAATATGTGATCAACACCGCGTTTGACAAAAACGCGCTCAATGTCAGCGCCGTCAACAACCGCGCCGGCACGCCGGACGGATCGATCGGTCCCTTCAATGGCGGCAACCAGGGCTGGCTCGGCCGTGTCACCGTTGGCGACAAGCAGATCAAACAGCTTTGGGACTGGAACGTGCACGCCGGATACAAGTATCTGGAATCGGACGCGACGATCGACGCCTTCGTCGACTCTGACTTCGGTCTCGGCGGCACCAACCTCAAAGGGTATTTCATCGGCGGCAATCTGGGTTTGAGCGAAAACGTCTGGGCCTCACTGCGCTGGATGAGCGCCACTAACATCGCCGGCTCGCCATACGCCGTCGATATCGTCCAGTTCGACGTCAACGCAAAGTTCTGATCATGAACCATCGCATCGTCCGAATGGCTTTGGTCCTCGCTGCGACGCTGCTGTCGAGTGTCGGTGCCCAGGCGCAGAGCCAGTCCGAGACCGATCGTTTGCGCGAGGCGTTACGCAGCGCTACCGCCCAGACCCGGCAATTGGAAGACCAGCGAACGGCCTTGCAGGCCAAGGTCGCAGACGCCGAGCGCGAGAAGGCATTGTCGAAAGCGCAGGTCGATGCCGCGAAGGCCGAAGTGCGCCAGATCGAGAAGCAGCAGCGCGAGGCCATCGAGGAATTCAACAAGCGCCTCGCCGAGCGGGACGACACCCTTGAGAAATGGAAGACCGCATACGAAGAGGCGGCCACCGTGGCCCGCACCAAGGATGCCGAGCGCGCGAAATTCGAGGGTGAGGCGACCGCCTACAAAGCCAGCACCAAGAGCTGTGTGGCCAAGAACACGCTGCTCGTCAAAGCCGGCCGCGAACTTCTGCAGAGATACAAGAGCGTCACCATTGGCGACGCGTTGGTCGCCCAAGAACCCGTGACCGGGCTGCGCCGCGTGGAAGTGCAGAACGAGTTGCAGACCATCAACGACAAGTTCCTCGATCAGAAGGCGACACCATGAGTAACGTGATTTTCCCGCGCAAGCGGATGGGGCTGACGTCGACCTGCATTGTGGCCATTCTTTCGCTGCCGGCTCTTGCAGCCGCCCAAACCACCCAATTGCCGCCGCGGCCGGCCCAGGCGCCCGCCAGACCCAGACCCGCGCAGCAGCAACCGCAAACGGCGATCACACCGCCGGCTTCAACGTCGGCGCCCGTCGCTCCGAAAGCGTCCGGCGAAGTCGTGGCGCGGGTCGGCGCGACGGAAATTAGCACCGATGACGTTCGTGCCTATGTCACAGCGCTCGGCGTCCGCGAGCAGGCGGCCCTTGCACAAGATCCGGCGTTGCTCAGTCAGGCCGTGCGGCTGCTGCTCGCCAACCGTCTGGTCTCTCAAGAGGTCCTGGCCAAGAAGTGGGACCAGCAGCCAGCCGTAGCAGCGCAGCTAGACCGCGTGCGGGAAAGCGCCGTGGTCGAACTCTATCTGCAATCGGTCTCGACGCCACCGGCGAACTATCCCAGTGATGACGATCTGCAGAAGGCCTACGACGCCAATCGCAGTGCATTGTTGATGCCGCGCCAGTTCCAGCTCGCGCAAATCTTCTTCGCGTCACCCAAGGACGCCGACAAGGCGACCGAAGACAAAGCTAAGAAGGCGCTTGACGAGGTCCAGCGCAAGCTGAGAGCGCCGGGCGCAGACTTCGCCGCCATCGCGACCGCGGAGAACGATTCCAAGAATGGTGGTGATCTCGGCTGGGTCGCGGAAAATCAGATCCGACCCGAGATCAAGGCTCAAGTGATGGGCCTAGCGAAAAATGCGGTCTCCGAACCGGTCCGGCTCGATGACGGCTGGCACATCCTCAAGCTGATCGACACCAAGGCATCCTACACGCGCACCTTGCCGGAAGTCCGCGACCAGTTCGTCCAGCAGATGCGGGCCGAACGTGCGGCGGCCCTGCGTCGTACCTATCTCGCCGAACTGCTCAAGCAGAACCCGTCGGCGATCAACGAGATCGCCCTGTCCAAGGTGTTCGGCGAACCAAACCAGGCGGCAAGGTGATCGTACGATGAAATCTTGCTGGCCGCTTCTCACCGACGACCAAATCCGCGCCGTGCTTGCCGCGGGCGGTTACCGCTCGGCTGCCACGTCGGTTCGTGGCATCCGGTCGTTTCCGGCGGGGTGCGCGGTGGCGCTGCAGTTCGGCGACAAGGTAACGGTGGATCAAAGCGGTCGCCCGACCCAGACCATTCAATGCAGCCTGCGGATCAATGGCGAGGACGATCACACCGACAACGTCACGCGATGGCGGATCGAGAAATGGTGTCCCCGGTCTGCGGGTTCGGACGCATTCAACCTCGCGATCGAAGCCGACCTCGTCCTCGGCAGCAATATCTCGCTTGTCGATATCGCGGCTCACGGTGGCGATGCCTACCGCCACCTGCGGATGTTGATTGCCGACGCGCGCGACACCCTGATCGAACTCGCCGTGGACCGGCAGCAGTTAGAGGTCACGGGCCCGGCTGTTCGCATAGAGGCGCGGCAACTGCGCGATCTGATCGCCGGCCGCAGTGGATTCGTCGCGCCTCACCGCGCGCACGTGTCGTCGCAGTATTTACGCGTGACGCTCGTGGCCTGTGATTGGCTTGCCGACGAGGTGCTGCCCGATCTCGCGCGCGCCGTTCGCGCGGTGATTGTGCAGGCGAACCTTCCGCGTCCATCCGATCTGCAAGGGGAAGCGGCGAGCAGACGGCGTTTCGACGACATCCGCGTGGTCGACAATGTCTCGCTCATGCCCGTCCACGAGCCAGTCCAATGACCAATACCGATCGCCTCAACCCATCTGTCACGGAGACCGAAATGTCTGACGCCATCATCAGCAAGCTCACCCTCGATCACCTGCGCGATGCCTTCCAGCAAGCCGGCTATCGCGTCGAGATGATGACCGATCCGGTCGCCAATACTCCGTATCTGCGTTCAGCAACCAGCGGGCTTGCCTTCGATATCCGGCCCGGCAACCGCATGATCGACGACGCCGCGAGCTTCGCCGACGTCGCATTTACCGCCGTACTTCGGGTGCAGGGCGAATTGCCGCTCGAAATCGTGAATCGCTGGAACGCGGAGCGACGGTTCGCCCGGTTGCAGCTCAGCGCCCCGTTCCTGGTGTTTTGCATGGACGTCTCCGTGGTGGGCGGCGTGGCGCCCGGTCATTTCCGCAGCCAGATCGAGATCTGGGACCGGCTGTTGCAGGACTTTGTCGCTTATCTGCGCGAGGAGCTGCGCAAGCTCGTTCCGGTCAACGGCGCGAACGCGCCGGCTGCTGTGAGCGAGCCACAGCCGGCGAAAATCGCTTCACCTTCCGTAGCCGAGGCTGACCAACCAGCCACCATCCAATAATCCGAACGACTGGTTTTTGACATGACATCCCGATCTTCCGCTCGCGCCGCCCGCCGTACTCGCAAAGGATTTGCCATGTCGAAGAATAGTCTGAGTCAGGGCGGCGGCGCACCGTTCACGCGGCCAGCAATGTTATCGCGTCGAGCCTTGCTTGCCGGCACAAGCGCCCTGGCGCTCGTGCTGATGGCGCCCGGAATTGCCAGCGCGAGGCCCGTTGGCAGTGGCGGCGCGGTGGTTGCGGCGCCGCAAATCGCGAGCGATGCGGCAATGGCCGCGCAGCAGGCTGCGATTGCAGCAGCAAAGCGCAGCCAATACTCGCTGTCGCGCACGACTCAGGCGATCCAGGCGATGCGCGCTGCGCAAGATGTGGCGCACGCGCTGGCGCGAAGCGCGCCGCCTTCGACATTCCAAGGAATGGGGCCGAACGGGCTAGTGCCGGTCGCAAATCCCAATAGCACGACAGACGGATTGACGGATTGGATCGGAGCCAGTCAGCCGGTTCAGACTCCAGGTACAAGCGACGTCACGATTCATCAGACCCAGAGCAGCGCCATCCTGTCGTGGAACAGCTTCAATGTTGGCTCCAACACCACACTGACATTCGACCAGCAGGGCAATGCAAGCTGGGTCGCGCTCAACCGCGTCGTCGGCAACGCCTCCCCAAGCCAGATTCTCGGCACCATCAAAGCCGACGGCACCGTCCTTATCATCAATCAGAACGGTATCATCTTCGGCGGCGGCGCGCAGATCAACACAAACTCCCTCATCGCATCGACGCTTGAGGTGGGGCGAGCCATAGACACAACCACGAATACCATACGGACGCTTGCGCAGCGCAACCAAGAGTTCCTGGCCTATGGACTGATCGGATTTGGCGATGTGAACGGAGGAGTTGGTGGAGAGTTCTCACCATCGACATCGCCCACGATAAATTCGCCGACTGGGTTGGTGACGCAGACCGGCAGTACCTTCACCTATCAAAGCTCCGGTTCGATCCTGGTGCAGAATGGCGCGCAGATCGCTGGTGGCGAAGGCGGCTACATCTTGCTCGCCGCACCGGTGATTGAGAACGCAGGTCACCTGTCAGCGATGGACGGTCAGGTGGTTCTCGCCGCCGGTGACCAACTCACCTTGGTGCGGGCGACCGGCGCCTCCGACAGCATAGCGCCGGGAATCCGTGGCTTCCTCGCTGTTCCGGGAAACTTAGTTGCATCGTCACTTAAAAGCGTAGTCAACGATGTCACAGGTCTAATTGAGAGTCCGCGCGGCTCAATTTTCTTGGGTTCTACCGATGGTGGCGCTACGGTCAATGCTGGCGGCCTATTCGCTACAACAAGCGTGTCACGCAACGGCGCGATCGAGGTGTCCGGCACCACCATCGAAATTGCGCCCAACAGCATCATCGCCATCACGCCTGACAACAATGGCGAAACCATTCCGCAGGATTCAACCTCGGTCGCAGATTTCAAACCCTCCCAGATCACAATCGCTAATCTGAGCACTCGACTTTTTCCGCAGGCGGACAGTTCGGCTCTGGTCGATATCGGAGCCAACGCGTTCGTTTATGCTCCGTCGGGTAACATCGTGATCGGTTCCAGTCCGGGCGCCACTGCTATCACGGGCACGGCTGCGACGTCGCGGGTATTCGTGGACAGCGGTGCTGTGATCGATGCGTCGGGCTTAAAGGACATCCTGATTCCGGCCTCGCGCAACCAGATCGCCATCTCGCCCGTCACCGCCAACGATCTCGCCGACGATCCGAGCCTGAAGGACAGTTTCCTGGCGGGAATTACCATTACCGTCGATCCGCGTCTCTCCGGCGTGCGCGCCGACGGCGTCGCGTGGATTGGTTCACCGCTCATCAGCGCGGCCAGCTATTACCAGCAGGTCGGTGTCTCAGCCGCCGAACTGATGACCAAAGGTGGTAATGTTACGCTGGGGGTGAGCAGTTATAGCGGCACCGGTGCTGCGACGAATGCGCCAAACGTCATCGTCAAGGCCGGCGCCACCATCGATATCTCCGGCGGCTGGGTCACCTATCAGGCCGGGACCGTCCGCACCACCCAACTAGTCGATATGTATGGCCACGTCGTCGATATCGGTCATGCCGATCCGAACGATACTTACATCGGCATTTACAATGGCTTCACCGTCAACCACGCGCGCTGGAATGTCGTTGACACTTATTCCGATCTTCTGCGTACGGGCAGCTACTACCAGCCGCAATATAATGAGGGCCGCGACGCCGGATCGCTGACTGTCAAGGGTTCGGCGGCGGCGCTCGACAGCAGCACGGTGTTCGCTCAGGCGTTCCCCGGCGAGCGTCAGCTTCTCAATGGCGAGATCGGGACTGGCACTTCGGCGGTCTATGGCGATGAACGTGCGGTACAGGCGGCGCCATCACAATTGCCGGTCGGCGGTTTCCTGTTCATTCAGGCGCAGGCGCAAACCCTCGGAGGCAACGCCAACAATCCCTACACCGGCGGCGGTGACATCATTGTTGAATCGGCCGCGGACTACCAGCCAAAGACGACCAACCTAACGTACGGTCAGACCGTGCAGACGACACCGGGCGTGGGCGACAACGTCGGCACGGTAATTGTGCCAACCCGCGATCCAGCTTCTCAGCTCAGCGCCGGTCAGCTCGGGACTATCGCGCTGTCGGATGGATTGCTGTCTAACTCCGGCTTCAGCCAGGTCTCGCTGCACACGAGTGGCGCGGTGACGGTGGCGGCCAATGCTGATGTCGAGTTGGCGCCGGGTGGTGTGTTCGATGTATTGGCGGGCCGCAGGATCACTATTGACGGCACCGTGTCCGCGCCGTCAGGGAACATCACGCTGGTTACTTTCGATAGCCGGCTTATTTCGGCGGGTGGCTCGGTATTTTCAACCGCTCAGGCGGCCGTTGGAGACTTTGACATCAACATCAACGGTATGCTCTCCACGCGAGGCCGATGGGTGAACGATTTCGGTCTTAATGACGGGAGCATCGATGGCGGCGCCTGGCTCGATGGCGGCTCCATCACGCTCTATGCCGCGCCGCGCGTCTCGACTGTTACGTCCGTCCTGTCAGGGAATACGCCGGCAACCTCGACTGATCTTTCCGGCAGCATCTTTATCAATAGCGGTTCATTGCTCGATGTTTCCGGCGGCGGACGCATCGACCAGAAAGGCAAGTTCAATCTCACGGCCCACGGCGGCAATCTCAGTCTCTACGACGAGACCAGCTATTTCGAAATCGCGGATTGGGGAGGCAGCAATGGCAATCCCGGAAGCCTGGATGGGTTCCGGGTTAATGGACTTCAACATGGGACAGATGTTGGCACACCATCCAACTATGTCCCGGTCAATCCGGATCAGATGAATGCGCGGGTCTCGATCGATCCGAATGCGATCCGGGCACAGGGCTTTGGCGGCGGCGGTACCTTCACGCTGACGACGCCCGAGTTCGCGTTCAGCGACGATGCATCGAGCAATGCGAGCGCCAAAGCGACGACCTTGCCGCTGTCGTTCTTCTCCAGCGCCGGTTTCGCCAATTACAAAATCACCTCCTACAAGACGGATATCATCGCCAATCCGTTCAATAATGGTCTTGGCGGCACCGATGCCGTTCTCGCGACGCAAACGCTCACCATCGGCAATGGCCAGAATCTCAATCTGACCCAGACTATGCTGCCGAGCGTGCTCAATGTGGATCAGACTTCAGCACTGCTTAATCTTGCCAGCGGGGGCGATCTGTTCTCGTTGCTGTCGGCCTCAGTCCCTGTCAACGCGTGGGATCGCAGGGGAGTGAACCTCACGCTGGGTGGCCTGCTCGAACTGCATGTCGCGCAAGGCGGCAAGATAACAGGCGATGCCGGTTCTTCTCTCACGATTTCCGGTCTTCTCAACGAGGGCACAATTCGCCTGCCGGGCGGCAGCATTGTCCAGCAGACCATTCTGCCAACACTCTATACTGAGGCAGGTGTTCTTGGCATCCATGCGCTCTCGGACATCTTCAGCACAAATCCCGACGGTAGTATCGATGAGAGCGCCGCGAGTCGCTACGACTCAAGTTTGACCAATGCGCAACTCGCCGGAGTTGGCTCCCCAAATGCGACGCCGCATCCGATTTATTTGCTTGGTATGCTTGATGCCGGTGAAGGTATTGAATTAGCGCCCGGAAGCCTCACGGATCTTTCCGGTGTTAGCATCCGCAATCCCTATGCGGCGGGTGCTGGCAGCATCGCCACTGGCCGGATAATTGCGGGCGGCACACTCGCTACGCTCTCGAACGCGGCGCTTACCGGGCAAAAAATATTCCAGCCAGCACTGGGATCCGTTTATCAATTATTGGCATCGTCAAGTCGCTCCTCAAACGGAGTTACCCAAAGCGATCTTGATGTCGTCCAGTCCGGGCGCAGCATGGTGCTTGATCCGGGTTCAACGCTCAATCTCTCGGGTGCCTCGGATACTTACGACCAGTTGACGACAGGATCCGCGGGGTCCCTGACCAATCAACACTACGTTTCGACGAATGTGTGGAGTGATGCCGGCACGCTTTCGGCCGGTGCCGGCGTAACGCTCACCGGCGCCAATATCCTCGCGCACGGCGGCGCGACGCAAGCCAACGGGGGCACTCTAATCGCGCTCGATCCGGTGCTGGCGCAGCACGATCCGGGGATGCCCACCGCCAACCTTATCTCCGCCGATCTTATCACGGCGGCCGGTTTTGACACGCTGGTGGCGCTCGGCAGCGTCAGCAACACCGGAGGTGATGTCACCATCACGCTCGGCCGTGGCCTCTTCCTGGAATCCCGGCCTGTGGTCAACAACGGAGTCGCTCTCAATCCCGACACGCTTGTGCCCACGCTGAGTTCAACTGGCGGCACGTTGACGATCAACGCTCCGTATGTCGCCTTCGACAGCAATTTCGATACGATCTCGGCGCCTGCTCATGGTGCAACCAATGTCAACGGCAGCGTTGTCTTCAACGCATCGGCGATTGATTTCACTGGCGCGATACTGATTGATCAGTCGGTCGCCAGCGCAACGTTCAACGCCAGCGGCGACATCCGTTTCACAGGCGTGGTCCCCTGGAAGCAGACTTACTTCCCTAACACCGCGCCGGTTGCGACGCTCAACGGAATGATCGCTGCCAACGGTGATCTGACGTTTAACGCCGCCCAGCTCTATCCGACCACCGGATCGACCTTCAGCATCACCACTACGGGCGCATCATCACCCGTGGCCTCGAACGGCGGCACGATCAAGTTCGGCCGCAGCGGTGGCGCCACACCCAACGCACCTTATTCGGCAGGTGGCAATCTGACGGTGCAGGCTGCCAATATCGTGCAGGGTGGTGTGATACGCGTGCCGCTCGGCACGCTGACGCTGGGCGGTAGCGCCGTCGACGGTGCCTTCGCGCCGGCCACGCAGAGCGTGACGCTCGCCGATGGCGGAATTACTTCGGTCTCCGCAAACGGTCTTGTGATTCCTTATGGCACCACCACCGACCAGACCGAATGGTTCTTCGCGCCGACAAACTCCGATCCGCTGACCGCGCCGCCGCAAAAGCTGCTGAGTCTCAACGGCGCCAATGTTACCATCGCCTCCAATGTTACGGTGGATCTCACCGGCGGTGGCGACGTCTATGCCTACGAGTTCGTGCCCGGCACCGGCGGATCGCGCGACGTGCTCGACCGGATGAACCCGGACCAGTTCACCAGCAACAATGGCTTCCAGTATCCCGACGGCCGGCAGGTCTATGCCATCGTGCCGGGTCTCTCGAACAAATCTGTCGCTGCCTTCGACCCGATCTACTCATCCGACTACGGCAATCTTTCCTCGGTAAGCGGAGTGGGGAGCCGGGTCTGGCTCAATGGCGGTAATGGCCTTGCCGCTGGTTGGTACACGCTATTGCCGGCGAAGTACGCGATGCTGCCAGGCGGCATGCGCGTGGCTGAGCAGATCGGCGCAAAGAACGTCGTCGCAGGGCTGAGCGGGACGCTGACGGACGGCTCGATCATTACCACGGGTACTTACGGTAATGCCACCGGCGGGACCTCACAGTCGCAGGTTCGTCTGTTCGAAGTCCAATCTCAGGCGGTCATCAACAAAGAATCTCAGATCGCGCTGACCGCCGGCAATAGCTATTTTGCCGCGCTCGCAGCCCACAACGGCACCGCCGTTCCGCAACTTCCGATCGACGCAGCCCGGCTTGTCATCAATCCCGGCGTTGGTCTGATTGTAAATGCGATTCTTTCCACGGCTGCTGCCCCCGGTGGACGCGGTGCCCAAGTCGATATTGCGGGAACCAATATCGACATCCTCGCCAGCCTGACAGGCGCGCCGGCGGATGGGGCTGTGCATTTGACCGCGGCAAGCCTCACCAATCTCAATGCCGACAGCCTGTTCGTCGGCGGCACCCGCACCGACAACACCGATGGCACGACGACGCTCAATGTCACGGCCCAAAACCTGCTGGTCGAAAACGACTCCGCAACGCCGCTCTCGGCCGGCGAAGTGCTGCTCGCCGCCACCTCGAGTCTCACGATCGCCGATGGTTCGGTGATCGCCGCCACCGGCACGCTGTCCGATAAACGCACCGGCGCTTACCAGATCGGATCGTCGACCGCCGGCTCCGGCACCGGCGCGTTGTTGCGTGTCGCCAACGGGCCGGAACGTCTCGTCAACCGCACCAACAGCACCACGGCGGCGACATTGAATGTCGGGGCCGCCACACTGTCCGGCACTGCGGTGATGTTCGATTCCAGTGGTGCCGACGCTTTGTCGTCCGGCTTAATCATTAACAACGCGAAGTTCGTTGCGGTCGGTGCGCCGCGTATCGGCTTCGGCGCCGATCCTTCGACCTACAATGGTCTTGTCGTTTCCGACGCACTCAAGAACCTTTTGAGCCAGAGCGGCGCGCAACTCACCTTGCGTTCGCAATCGAGCATCGATTTTGCCGGCGGAAACTATGACTTCGGTAACATCCGCTTCGATGCCGCAACGCTCACTGATCTCGATGGCGGCACTGTCGCTATTCATGGCGACACCGTCAGCTTCGGCAACAGCGGTGCGGCCGGAACGGCCGCCGTCGGCGTCGGCGCGTTGTCCGTCGCGGCCAACACGATTGCCTTCACGGGCGGCGCAGTGGCCGCGTCGTTTGACGACGGCGTCACGCTCTCAGCCGCCAATGGCATTTTCTCGCAAGGCGTCGGCAGCGTGCTCGATGTCGGCGCGGCGGCGCTGATGATCCATACGCCCTATATCGGCGATCGTGCCGTGACGCTTGTCGCTGGCACCAATGCCACGATTCCCGATCTCACGCTTTCGTCCACCGGCGCTGTCAATATCGACAATGCCGGGGCAGGGACGCTTGCCGCACTCACCGGTATTCCGGGCAGCGCTATTACCATCAACGGCCTGTCGGTCGCGGTCTCCGGCACCACCATCAACGCCACCGCCGGCAAGGTGCAGATCAATTCCACCGCCAGCATCACGCTGGCCGATGGCGCGACGATCGAGGCGCCGGGTTACACCAAGGTGTTCGGCGACAGCGTCGATCCGACAACCCAGAATGCTCCGGGCGGCTCGGTGACGCTGGTGGCTCAAAATGGAAACATCGCACTCGGTAATGCGACGCTCTCGGTCGGCGGCGGCGCGGGCGACGCCGGTACATTGACGCTATCCGCGCCGCAAGGCGGGGTCGATTTTGGCTCCGCGACGCTTGACGGCACCGGTGCGGCCGGGGGCAGGGGTGGCAGTTTTGCTATCGATACGCTCGGCGCGGTCGATCTTGTCACGCTCAACAATCGCGTCGGGGCGCAGGGCTTCACTGGCGGCTTCTCGGTTCATACCTCGACCGGCGATCTCTCGCTTGCCGCTGGACAGATTCTCACATCCGGCTCGGTCAACCTTACCGCGGATGGCGGGTCCGTCATCATCGCGGGCACCATCGATACGTCCGGCATCAACGGCGGTGATGTTGCTCTTTATGGCCGCGGCGCAGATGACCAAAGCGGCGTGACGCTGACCGATAGCGCGCGCATCTATGCCTATGCCAACGGTTACGCTGCGGACGACGCACGTCAGGCCAAGGGCGGCAACGTCACGCTCGGCACCGACTTCATCTCATCGACCACCAATCCGCAGACCAATTCCGACGGTTCGATTACAGGGACCAGCGGCAAGATCACTGTCGCAGCGAATGCCATCATCGATGTGTCCGCCAAGCGCCCCGGCGACCGGCTGGTGCCGCTCGTTCTCAATGGCGTCAAATACTACAACTACGTGCAGGGCGATCAGGGCGGCACCGTCACGCTGCGCGCGCCGGTCATCTCCACGGGCGGCAGCACGCCGGCCGACACCGTCAACGTCTCGGTCGCGAACGCCAGCAGCATCGTCGGCGCGCAGGAGATCGATCTCGTGGGCTTCAAACGCTGGGATCTGGCAGGGGTGGCGAACAGTAACCTCTACACCGGTGTCACCCTTAATGGCACCGCGGTCACACTCGATGTTACCGCTGGTCTGGATACGGCCAATGCCGACGGTACCCAGGCGACCGTCGCTGGCATCAATTTCCTCGGCGATAAAGGCCCCAGCGATGGCAGCGCTCCGACGCTGGTCGACTTCATCCAGAATTTCAATGTAACAGCCGACAACAGCAATCTCGGTGGCCTCGCGGCTCAGACAAACTTCCACGCCAAGCCGGGCACGGATCTGGCGAACGACGGCTCGATCACGCTCGCGTCAAACTGGAATCTGGCCGCCGGTTTCGTCAACGTGACGGCTGCGACCGCCGCCAATCTGATGGGAAGCGAGACCTTCACGGGTGCCAGTGGCAGCGTAACCATGCCCTACATCCTGCCCGGCAAGGACGCCGACGTTTTCGCCAACTACACCACCATGCTCTATCGCACCGACCACGGCAGCGTGTCTGGCGAAGCGCCGGTGATTTCGTTGCAGGCGGGCGGCGATCTCGCCATCAACGCGAGCATTAACGACGGCTTCTTCCAGTTCCGCGACCAGACCTCGCCGGACTATCTGGCGGCGTCCATCGGCAGCTCGACTAAGACTCTTATCTTCCAGGTCGGCGCCAACCCCCTCCTGGGGCCGACCTTCAATGCCTCTGCCAGCGTATCAGGTACGTCCACTTCGGGCGGAACGCTGCCGGCGACGCTTTACGTGCCATATATCGCAGGCGGAAATTCCGCCGCGCCCCCGATGGTGGGAGATCCTTTCGGCTCCGCCGATCTCATGCCGCTGTTGCCGGGTAATGCCGTTGCTTCGTCCTCGTCGTTCAATTTTGTCGCGGGCGCTGATCTGTCGCGATCCAGCACGAATGTCCTTCAGGGCGGTGTAGGCCCGTTGCTGGTCAATCCGGCTTCTAATGGGAATCTGAGTGTCGCCGGCGACTATACCTACAGCTATGGCGGCAGCTTGGTGAATGTTCGTTATGAGAACACATTCAACACGACGACGGCTGGAGTTGTAACCATCGCCAATTCGTCCACTTCAAGTACATGGGAAAGCGATGTCATCGCAAAAGCCCTGAGCGTGACTAGCGCAATGGCCAAGAATGTCTTTTATGGACCCAACGCCAATCAGGCCATTCTGATCGGCAATGATGCGACCGCCAAGAAAATCAGCAGAGAAGGCAGCTTGATCTATGTCGACTTGCTGTTGTCGTCGGGGCAGACCATAGGCGGCGTCCCGCTGACGAATGATTTGACCAGTGTTACCTTGCGAGACATCGCCAAGATTTCGGATCCCAGCGATCCGAAATATGATGCCTATCTGCACACTTTGTACATGAGCAGTGCCACCAGCCCCACGGCGTCCAACGACTTCTTCACCGTCGCAAGCACAAGCGCAAGCATTTTGCCTGATTCGTCGACGGCCGCAACCCAATTGCACATCATCGCGAGTGTGAAGACTACGGCCTATATCATACAGAAGTATGTTGATCCCTACTTCGCGGGGGCGAGCACCGGTCAGAGCGTCGCGACAGTCAGCTCGCTGGTACGTACTGGGACCGGTTCTATCGCGATGTCGGCCACGGGTAACGTCGATCTGCGTAACGGTTCGATGCCGAGATACGTTACAGCGAGTGGGCAGACGACCACGGCAGCCGATCTCGGTGGATACCAACTGGGCGGAACCGCTGTTTACACAGCCGGACACCCGGCGGTTACTGCTCCGGTTACGATATCCGATCCCGACACGGGCGCATCTATCATGGTCGATCCAACAGCTTTCCTGCAAACGGGGACTAATTTCTCCTCGCGACCGACCTATGGCTACGGCAATTTCATCACGGGAAACACCACTTTAGCCAGCGGTGCCGTTGGCGTCCTCGTCGCCGATCCTGTGTACGCCGAAGGCGGAGGCGCCATAACAGTGACGACAGGGGGTGACGTGCTTGGCCGCCGGGATGCATCCCTTGGAAATGCCATCTCTTTTCTTGGCAGCAATTTTACCTGGATAGGTTCGCCGGATGAACCATGGCGGAGCGGGAGTGTCGGCAACACCACTTCCGGGCTGCTTGATGCACAACTCTTTAAGGGCGGGATCGGTGCCCTCGGCGGTGGCGACGTCGCTATTCGTGCAGGACGAAATCTTTCCGATCTTACGGTTGTTGCGTCAAATTCGATGGTAACGGCAAATGTCACAGACGGAAACACCACCGGCCAGGCGCTGATGACCTTTGGTCGCGGCGACGTGACCATAACTGCGGGATCCGACCTCCTCGGCGGCAGCGTGGACATCGCTTCCGGTGTGGGATTCATTACGGCGGGAGGCGATTTCGCCAGCGCAGGACTCATTAAGGCATTCAACGCCTCCAACCGACAATTCAGCTCTGATAATCTTCTGCGGCTACAGATTGCGGACGCGACTGTTACTCTCGACGCAGGCGGCACCGCGACAATCGAAGGCATTTCGGCCTTCGGTCCGATACAAAGAGTGCCAAGTACTCCTGGTAGTCCGCAAGCGTTGAGCAATTTAAACGCATCTGGGTTTTATTCTGAGAATGCCGCTCTATCTGTCGTCGCGAACGGCTCCGTTCTTGTCGCCAATAAAGACGATAGTCTGCTCACTCCCTTTGCCAGCGCGGCTGGCACAGGTGGTAGTCAACAGGCCGTTTACCCGGGCACGTTCGGCGTGACCTCTATCACCGGCAATCTCTCGGTGAACACGGGTGGGACGAATGAAGGGCTCTCGGTGTTGTTGATGCCAAGCCCGAAGGGGCAGTTGCAGCTCCTCGCCGGCGGTGACATCGCGCCGTCGACGATTGCGATGCTCGACGCCGATCCCGGCCTCCTGCCTGGATTGTTTTCATCTTTCCAGTCGAGTGACACACGCGTCACGTTCGGCGTCGCACTTGCGTTTCCAAGTGTGCTGCCGAGCACGCCCGACGAAACTCGCACCCAACAACACAAGCGGATCGCAACGCACGCAAACGATCCCGTCCCTGTACGAATCAATGCGGGAAATGACATCGGGACATCGACATCCGGCCTGACCCTTTCCGTGCCGAAGCAGGCGCGCATCGGCGCGGGACGGGACATCATCAACATGATGTTTTTCGGTCAAAATCTGTCAGCAAACGATATCACGCGGGTCGTCGCTGGCCGCGATATTACGGCAACAACGCAGATTTCAGTGCCCGTCATAGGAGTTAAGAGCGGCGGGCAGGTGTTGGGCGCGCCGGAGCCTGCGCTGCAGGGCAATACCTTTGTGATAGGTGGTTCCGGCACTTTCATGATTGAGGCAGGACGCGATCTTGGTCCATTCCTGAATTCGGCGACGGTCAATTCCTTCAAGGGGGACAGTTCACCATCTGTCACGGAAACTTATGGTGGCGGCATTCTTTCCGTTGGTAATGAATGGAATTCTTCGCTGCCGGCAAAGAGTGCAGACGTCGACGTGATGTTCGGCGTCGCCAAGGGCATCAATTACGATGGCTTCCGCGATCGCTATCTCGATCCTGCCAATATCGCGGCTCTGCCGTCCTATCTGGTGATGAAGATCAGCGGTGGCGGCACGGAATCGATCTATGCACCGCAACTGATCCAGTGGATGCAGCAGCCCGCGAAAAGCTTGTTGACCGCAGCCTATGGCACCAGCGACGTGGACTACGCGCAGGCCTATGCATCTTTCAAAGCGCTGCCGGAGCTTCAGCAGCGTGCCTTCCTCAATCAGGTCTACTTCAACGAACTGAAACAGACCGCCGTTAAAGACGGCGTTTCTTACTTGCAATATTCGCGTGGATATCAGGCGGTGAATGCGCTGTTCCCGGCATCGCTTGGTTACACCGCGAACGATCTGAGTGGCGGTTCGAACGGTGCCAACCAGACGGTCGTCACCGGCAATCTCGACCTGCGGCTCGCGACGATCCAGACCGAATGGGGCGGCGACATCGACATCTTCGGCCCTGGTGGCCGGGTGATCGCCGGCTCGACCGTGCGTACCGACGCTCAAGCGGCGCGCCGTACTTATAGCGGACGCCGACTACTCAGTGGCTATCTGAGCGAGATATCGTCCATACCGCCCGCGGCGATTTCCGTGATCCCCCCGGGCTACGAGGGCGTATTGACGCTGCGTGGCGGCAACATCAACACCTTCACCGACGGCGATTTCCTGCTCAACCAGAGCCGGCTATTCACCGAGGGTGGCGGTGACATTGTCATGTGGTCGTCGAACGCCGACCTCAACGCGGGTCAGGGGCCGAAGACATCGGCGAACTTCCCTCCGGTATTGGTCAAGGTCGATCAGAACCTTTTCGTCCAGACCGATAAATCGGGTGCCACAACAGGTGCTGGCATCGCCGCGCTGCAGGCGGCGCCGGACTCGCCGCCCTCCGACGTCTTCCTGATCGCTCCGCGAGGCACGATTGATGCCGGCGCGGCGGGAATCCGGTCGTCGCATGATGTCAATCTCGCGGCGCTGCAAATCCTCAATGCAGCGAATATCCAAGCGCAGGGAAATACGAACGGTGTCCCAACGGTGCAGGCACCGAATATCGCCGGCCTCACGTCGGCATCGAATGCCACGGCCGCCACGCAGCAAACCGGTTTGCCGGGGCCGTCGAGTGGTAGTGGGCAAAGCACGGTCATCATCGTGGAGATCGTCGGTTACGGCGGCTCTCAGGGCACTGAAGGAAACGACGACGATGACCAGCGCAAGCGCGGCCAACAATAATCCGAGAGGGCGGCGCGCTGGATCATTGACGCGTCTCCTCCAGCGGATCGGTGCCGCGTGCGGCATCATCGTCGCCGGCGTCGGAGCAGATCCTTCATCTGCTCCTGCGGAAGGCGTCGATTATCGCGCGGCCAATGCGGTGCCTGCGTCCTGGCAGGATTTTGCCAAGCAGTTGCAGGCGCGGTTTCAGGAAAGGCTCGCGGCCGATGACGCCGCGGCCCGCAAGTTTCAGGACGGCATGGCCAAGCGTGAAGCCGGTGCAGACGCCGCGTCAACGACACTGGCCGTGCGCGCGTGGATTCTGCCGGACGGCAAGATCGAGCGGGTCGAGGTCGATGGACTGAGCGACGATGCGGCCATGAATTTGCGCGTTCTCCTTGCGCGCGGCAAGGTCGGCGCGCCTCCGCCGGACATGCTGCAGCCTTTGCACCTGCGCCTCCGCGTGCAGCCGAAAGATCAGCCGAACTGAGGCGAGCTATGCAAAGCAATTCAGGTTCTTCGAGGTCGGCTCGGTCGGATATTTTTTTGTCATGGGTCCTGGTGTTTGCGCTTGCGCCAGAATTGTTAATTCCGCAGTCGGGTGCTGCGCGCGCGGAATCGCCCGCGTCTTCCGTGATACGTTTCGCTGAAGCCAGCGCAGCTGATAACACCAACGCTTCACGGCCAATTGCCTCCGCAGACAAATTGCGCGCAACGGTTGGCTCGACGGATGATGGATTGCCCCCTGTTCCCACACTTGATGCGCGAGCGCGCTATCGCATCCTGATTCAGAAGGAGGCGGAACGCGGCGGACTCGCGCCAGAAATCGCCGAGGCGGTGATGGCCGTGGAGAGTGGCTACAATCCCAACGCCATCGGTGGTGTCGGTGAAATCGGATTGATGCAGATACTGCCGTCGACGGCGCGCATGCTCGGCTTCACCGGGACCAATGCCGAGCTCGCAACACCTGAGAACAACATCCACTACGGTGTCAGCTACCTCAGTCAGGCGTGGCGCCTGGCGCGCGGCGACCTTTGTACCGTCGTCATGAAATATCGTGCCGGCCACGGCGAGAGCCGCTTTTCATATCTCTCCGTCAATTACTGCCTAGCCGTGCGCAGCAAGCTCGCCGCGCGCGGCTATCCCGTCACGGGGACGGTGCCTGTCGCGACGTTCGGCGATGCCGTGGCGTCATCCTGTCGTCGCAAATGTCTCGGTACGGCGGGTCTCGGCCGCGTCAACCTTGCCGCCCTCAATACAAAGCTCAGCGCGATCGTGATGCAGGTCAGGGCCACGCGGTGAAGGTGCCTCATATAAATCGCGCAACGCGGTCGGGATTTCGGACGCGCGCCGTGATCCTCGCCATGACCGCGACGGCGGTGTCGGCCCTGATGCCGTGTCGCGCAGAGGCGCAGGTCTCGTTGCCAGAAATCACCGTCTACGGGCCCCCACCGAAGAGCGGCGCTCACACCGATCAGCCGGGTAGCGGCGGAGGGAATCCCGGAGGCGACAGCAAGGGGGAGGGCAATCACGCGTTCGACCGTCTCAATCAACAGCTCAAACGCAAGGTCGACGAAACCAATCCGTCGGTGAACAGCCCGCCGCTCGATGCGCGCTCGCCGGATACCAAGATCGGTGTCATCAATATTCCGGGCGTCCAACAGCAATACGGCAAGAACTTTGGACATTCGGTCGTGCCGTATCGGCCGCCGCCGCTCGTTTACACCTCGCCGCTGGGACCGCGGCGGTAGACGCCGCCAGGACCAGCAAGACCCTTGAAAAGATGGTCTGAAAGCGGCCAGTCGGGTAATCTTGGCGTGCATTTATCGTGTTGGCGCGCCCTCGATCCGGCCACGGGCGACGTCGTGGGGGTGCGGATAGATATCTGTTACAATTAGGCTATATCACAAGGTCTTGGCTCAAGCGGGTGCCGGTCGGCTGCGCGTCGATCAAGGGTCCGCAATGACCGTTTCGGGGCGAAACCTGCGGTCGGATACCCCGTGCGGCGTGTGTGAAAGAGTTCGACGAATGTTAACGCAGGAACGGCAGCTTGGCGCCCCGATGGCGGCTCTTCTTCCCGTCGCCCGGAGAGCGACCGGGACGCGGGCGATGGTGGCGGTTGCCGCGGTGGTCGTCGCGCTGATCTGCGTCGCCAAGGCGGCCGAACCCGAACAGCCGTCTTCAACGCAGCCGCTTGATTTCGCGATTCCCTCACAGCCGCTCGCAAATGCCTTGCACGCCTACGGACGAAAGGTAGGCATCCAGGTGCTCTACGAGAGCCGCTCGGCGATCGGCCGACAGTCGGCAGCGGTGCAGGGACAGTTCACCCCGGACGAGGCGCTCAAGCGCCTGCTGACCGGAACCGACCTCGAAGTCCGTCATGCCCGATCGGACGCGATTACGCTCGTGGCGCCCGCCGGACTGGACTTGCCCCCAGTCAATCCCTTGGCGACTGCCGATCTGTCGATCGGCGAGTTGCGCGTTCGCGCGCCGGGCAAATCCAATGATCTCGCCCGGTTTCAGGACTACAGCGAGAGCGTCCGCGCCGAAATCCAGCGCGCGCTCCTGAAGAACACGACCACGGGGTCGGGCAATTACCGCGCGGTGCTCGATCTGTGGATCGATCCCGGCCGTACCGTTCAGAAGACCGCGCTGTTGCAGTCAACGGGTGACACGACACGCGACGCCGCCATCACGTCCACCATCCAGGGCCTGACGATCAATCGGCCGACCCCCGCGGATGCACCCCAGCCGGTGCGGGCGGTGATCGTGGTGAGAACGTCCCGATGACGTTCACCGCGCGACACGACTTCTCGTCCGAGACGATTGATCCGGAAGGCAACGATCCGGACCCATCGTCGTCCACCGAGCTTTTGCGATTGGTCCTGTTCCCGGCGATCGTCGGGATGCTGTTTATCGGCGGCGTCTATTGGCTCCGGCTCCAGGTCGCGGCGGGCGGCGGCGCGCCGGAATCGACCACGCTCGTCCAGGTCCATTTGCTGCCGCGCCCCGATCCAATCCCGGTCCCGGTCGCCCCGGCCACCCTATCGTCTGCGATCAGCGTTCCAAACCCAACCAGCGGTCAGACCGAAGCGCCAGCCGCCGTGGCCAACCAGACCCTGGCCGCGCTGCCGACCGAGGCGCCAACGGTTTCCGAGCCGGCCGTGCCGAGCGCGAGCCAGCCATCGTCCGACGCGTCGTCGACTCCAGCCACGCTGGAATTCAGGAATGCCCTGTTGCGGCACATCGCCCGGTTTCAGCGATACCCCAGAGCGGCCGAACTCAAACGCTTGCAAGGCACAGTTCGCGCGGTGTTCTCCGTCAGCCGGGACGGCAAGCTTCTGGGCGCCTGGGTGAAGACCAGTTCGGGTGAGGCGGTGCTCGACCAGGCCGCGATCGAGACGCTGCGCCGCGCCCAACCGCTCCCGGTCATTCCCTCGGCCTTGCCCGATCCGATTAAGATCGAATTGGCGCTCGGCTTCGATCCGCCGTGACCGGAAAGCCACGTCTGCGCCCGGTCGAATGCGGCAGGGGAGCTATGACGGTGGGTTCGTCGTTTTGTCATAAATCCGTAGTTCGGGGCCGTTACGACCACTTGATCCTCGGAATCTAGGGGCTCGAGGTGGTACGAGTAGGGGCCCGCGAACGTGGCGGATACCAATCGGCTCAAGCTGCGCCGGCAACTTGTCGAAAATTACGATAACCTGATCAAGCACCTGACGCGGCGCTTGGGGTCGTCGGATTTCGCCTATGAAGCCCTGCACGAGACCTTCGTGAGGCTGGACGGTGTCCCCGAAACCACCGAGGTCCGCAGTCCCGCCGACTACATTTTCCGCACCGCCATCAATATCGCCAAGAACCGCCGCAAGGCGCAGACCTATCGCGTCTCTCCGTCCGAGATCGAGGCGCTGATCGATGTGACCGACGAGATGCCGGATCCGGCAAGAACCGCCGAGGCGCGCTCGGATTTTCAGGCCTTCGAACGGGCGCTGCTGCAGCTTCCCGAGCGACCGCGTCACGTCCTCCGTCTGATGTCGCTTGAGGGCAAGACCGCGCAAGAGACCGCTGAAATCCTGCAGGTCAGCGTGCGCACCGTCGCCGCAGACTATCAGCAGGCGCTGCAACATTGCGCCCATAGCCTCAACCGGCCGCTCCTTGCCCGCCTCGGAGGTCCACGTCCGCGGGTGTGATGCCATCCCGCGCCCTGGCCAGCCGGCTTTAATCATCGCCACCGACAGACACGTGATCCGGGCATGCCGATTATCGCGGCTCCCCGGGTCATATCCACGATTGCAATATTTTCTTTCATGATCGACCCTCCCCAGTTGTCTACTGAATAGGGCACGTCCGCCGCGGGGTTCGATCGGTTGTCTCAGCACACATCGGAAGCGATCTCGGCGGCCGGGTCGCGCAGGGCGTTGCAGCCCGCCGTAGGGGAATGAGCGTGAAGGGGGGCGTCAGAGATTTGAGGAGTTCACGGCCAACCGCCCCGGTGACCGCCGTTGGCGAGAATCATTTATACGGGATGAACGCCTCCCTGCCGCGGAGGGGGATTTCGGCGGCTTGCGCGGCTCATGAGCGAAAACTGTGACCCTCCCACCTGAAGCGCCCGGGCCAGATCCGCTCCTCGACGAGGCCATCGCGTGGATCGTGCATCTCAAGACGGGTGAGCCGACCCGGGATGATGTCGAAGCGCTCGAACGATGGCGGGGCCAGAGCGCCGCGCACGAGGCCGCGTTCAAGCGCGCCGCCCGTATCCAACGGGACGCGGGGATTGTCGCGGGTCGGCTGACGACGCCGGCGACCGCGCCGCGCATCGCGCAAGCCGCCGCCGGGCGCCGACGGATCAGTCGTCGTTTCGTTCTCGGCGGCGGTCTCGCCGCGGCGGCTGCCGCTGGCTATGCGGTCATCCAGCCGCCCTTGGGCCTGTGGCCATCGTTGCAGGAATTGTCGGCCGACTATCGAACCGCCAAAGGCGAGCAGCGCAAGGTCCAGGTCACGCCCGAGGTCTCGCTCGACCTCAACACCCAGACCAGCATCGCGCTGCGGTCGCAGCAGGGCCAGCCGACCATCGAGCTGATCTCCGGCGAGGTCCTCGTCGACGCGCGGCATCCGGCGTCGGGTCCGTTGGTCATGCTCGCCGCCGGCGGACAGATCGGGGCGAGCGAAGCCCAATTCAATGCCCAATGCTTCGATGCCGCGGTCTCCGTGACCTGCCTGAATGGAACGGTCGACGTTCAGCATTCCGGCCAGTCCGTCCGGATCGGCAAAGGCCAGCAGCTCTCCTACACCCGCGCCGGTATTGGGCCATCGATGAACGTCGACCCCGCCCAGGTGACCGCATGGCAGTCCGGATTGCTGATCTTTCGCGATCGTCCGTTGGCGGCCGTGGTCGAGGAGGTCAACCGCTATCGGCCGGGCAAGATCGTCATCGTCAGCGCGGAGCTCAGGCAGCGCGCCGTCAACGGCGACTTCGAGATCAAAAAGCTCGATTCTTTCGTCACGCAAGTCGAACAACTGTTCGGCGCGCATGCGACGTCCTTGCCTGGCGGGCTCGTCCTGCTGAGTTGAGCCGGGTCGATCCGCGCGCGGCGCATAGCAGACCCTTTGCAGGTTTGCTTCCCCCGAGTTGTCTTATCAGAGGGTGGCAAGTTTTGCGCGCGAGCGCTCTTCCCACAACATGAGACACAGCGCGCCGGGCGGCATCATCGCGCGGCGGACGATCCCTGCTCAGCGTTCATGGGGGTGAGCAGGAACCACGGCATCGCACTGGAAGCTGCCGCCTCGGTGAGGCGGCCGCGCACTCCTGTCTGGATCCCCGTCATGATCAGGCACGTTGAACTCCATGTCTTGATCCAGACCTTGATCGCAGCCGAGCAGGGCAGCTTTCACAAGGCCGGCACGCTGCTCGGCATTCCCGCATCGACCGTCAGCCGCCGCGTCAGGAGTCTCGAAACGCAACTCGGCGTCAAACTGTTCGAGCGCCACCGTCACGGCATTCGTCCAACCGCCGCCAGCAACGCGTTTTTCAAACCGATCCGTCGCATCCTCGACGAACTCAACACGGTGCTGATCAATGCCAAAACCATCGCGCGCGGCAAGACTGGCGCGTTGAACATCGGCCTCTACGTTTCGCCGTCCTCAGGCCATCTGCGCATGGCGATCCGCGAGTACAAGCAGGCCTTCCCAAGTGTCGACGTGCAATATGTGGAAGGCGAGCGCGGCCAGTTGATGGAGCGGCTCAACGCGGGTTCGATTGATGTCGCCATCGTCGCCGGTCATTTCCGCAGCGGCATGCATGACGTCGTGCCGCTATGGTCCGAGAAGATCCTGGTCGCGATGGCGGCAACGCATCCCCTCGCCAACAAGGCGACGTTGAAGTGGGACGATCTGCGCAACGAACATATCCTGCTCGGCCGCGATCCCGGTCCCGAGCTCAGGGACCATTTGTTGTCCAGGCTCAACGCATCCGGCGATCTGCCGGCCATTCGTCACTCCCATATCGGTCGCGATTTCGTGCTCAGCCTTCTCGATATCGAGTCCGACATCACGCTGCTCTACGAGGCCGACACCGGAGCGCAACACCCCGGCGTCATCTATCGCGAGGTGGCCGACAATGAGGGGCCCAGCCTGGTGCCTTACTTCGCGTGTTGGATCACCAGCAACGATAATCCGGCGCTTCAGCACTTCCTCGACCTGCTCCGTCAGCACAAAGGTCCGCAGCGCCAGCCGCGGCACAGACGAGCCGGTTAGTCGTGTTGTACAGGCTTCGCTCTGCGCGCTTTCAGAAATACGCGATCGGTCGCCATGAAGCGCGCCAGCATCGGGGCGACGAGCTTGACCGGATCGGTTTGCTGGCCCGTCTCGCGCGTGAGCACTTCCGCATAGACGATGAGATCGCGATGAACACTCGCCGGCAATTCCACGGTCAGTTTCGCCGGCTTCTCATCCGGTAGCGCGCCGAGTTTGAGCTTCGCCATGGTTGCCTCCTCAAACCTTGTATGGCGTCAAGACAAGATCGCGCTTGACGATCACCCGCACCGGGAAGCCCGGCCGGATGGTGAGTGTCGGCTGCACGTTAAGTTGGCGGCGCACCAGGGTTTGGCCGCTCTGGTTGATGGTGTCCTGGCTGCCGGTGCGCAGCGCGCGAACCAATGAGTTGTCGCCGCTGAGCACGAGCTCGCTGCCGATGCCGAGCAACGTCGAGATTGCCGCCGCTTGCAGAAGATTGCCCCAGTGATAGTCGACGCCATCCTCGAGGCCGGCGTACCCTTGCGTATCCGCGCCGGATTGCCGCTCCAGCACGATCGATTTGCCGTTCGGCATGATGATGCGATTCCACACCAGCAGCACACGCGACTGGCCGAACGAGATCTGGCTATCGTATTGGCCGATCAGGCGTGCGCCCTGCGGGACCAGCAGGAATTTCCCGGTTGGGCTGTCGTACACATTCTCGGTCACTTGCGCGGTGATTTCGCCGGGCAGGTCGGAGCGAATGCCGGTGATGAGCGCTGCCGGAATCACAGCGCCAGCTTGAACGATGTAGCGTGACGCGGGATTCTCCAATCGGTCAGAACTCACGGTGCGTTTGTCTGCCGGCGCATTGACGAAGGCGAGCTTGCGGTCCTGCATGTTCTGCAAAGAATCCGGATCGAGCGGCGGCTTGCCGTCGGCCGTCGCCGCATTAGCAGACGTCGCGGGAGCCGCTGCAGCGCTTGAGGGGGTCTGCCGCACATTGGTGCTGGCGAAGACGCGGCTGACGCGGGCCGCCTCGTTCTCCTGCACGATGCGCTGTTCGCCGGCATCGAGTCCCGCGCTTGACGCGCCTTGCGCGGCGAGGATCGGCCGGCCGAGATCGCCGGGAAGGGGCGGGCCGAGTTGCGGCACCGTGCGCGGCGGCGGCGGCGTGTCGCGGGGCAGTCCGGCATAGTCTTTCGGCAGCGTCTGCAGTCCGTCCGCGGTGGTCTTGTGGTCGGTGCTGTAAAGCTCCGTGCCATTGTCCTGGCGCGCCGAGCGCGATTGCAGCGCCCATATCATCGCGCCGAGCACGGCGATGCCGACGATGCCGCCGAGCCCGGCCAAAACTTTACGGGAAAGCCGGGTCACGCGCGGTCGCTCCGGCCGCAGCCGCAGTTGCGCGGCGAGCGCGTCGTCGGGATGGGGACGCGGATCGCTCACCATAGTTTCCACCCGTCGGTGCGCACGATCCGGACCTTCTGCTGATTGTCGCCGCCGAGGCGAAGCTCGGCCGCGGCAAACAGCCGGTCGACGATGTAGTAGTTCTGCCGGGCGCGGTAATTGACGAGTTCGGCGCCGCCATCGCTGCCGATCACGAACAGCGGCGGCATCTCCCCTTGCGTAATGCCGTGCGAGAACTCGATGTAGACTTTTGAGCCGTCATCGAACACTTGGCTGGGACGCCACGGCGGTGTGTCGCCTTCAATGCTGTAACGGAAGCGCAATTTGCCGAGATCGAGGCCGCTGTCGATCGGTGCGGCCGCGTCGGCCGCCACATTCTGCCGGCGCAACGCGATCAACTGGTCTTGCGGATATTGCCACGACACCGAGGCCATGTAGGTTTTCTCGGTCGAGCGCAGCTCCATCAGGTAAGTCCGCCGGTCGGTGTTGATGACGAGATTGGTGGTCAGATCCGCCCGCGTCGGTTTGGCCAAGATGTGAATGCGTTTGGTCGGACCGACGCCGCTTTCGGTATCGCCGATCACCCAGCGCACCGTATCGCCGGCGGCGACCGGGCCGGAGCCGACCAGTTGCTCGCCCTCTTGTAACGCGACATCTGTCACTTGGCCTGGCGCGGTGTAGACTTGATAGAGCGCGCCATCGACAAACGGATAAACCTGCACGGCGTTGAGATAGCCATGCCGCGTCGGTTGGACCCTTGCTGCGTCATTGGCCTTGGCGACCCGTTCCTTAGGGTCTTTCGGTTCGGGTTTCGCTGTGGTCTTCCCCGGCAGCGGCTTGAGCTGGCCGGGAAGGGGAAGGATCTTGGGGAGTTCGACCACCTGGATCGGCTTCGGCGGTTCGCTTTGCAGCACCGCCGGTTCCAGATCGTCGTATCCGATCTGCGGCGGTTTCCAGTTGTTGGCGCACCCGGCCACCGGGACGGCGCATAGTATAATGTGCAGCAGGGATCTGGATTGCATCAGCCGAGCTCCTTCGACCAGTTGAGGGCGTGAACGAAGACCCCGAGCGGATTGCGGCGCAGTTTCTCGGCATCGCGCGGGGTCTCGATGACGATGGTGAGAATGGCGGTCCAGCGTTCGGTCGCCGCGAGACTGCCGTTCTCGTAACGGCGTTCGACCCAGGCGATACGGAACGAGTCTTGCGAGGCGCGGATCACGCTGGAGACGTCGACCGCGATCTGGATCTTGCCAACTTTGGCAAAGGGATCGTTGGTGCGCGCATAATCATTGAGCGCGATCGCGCCGCGGTCGGTGACGAAGTCGTAGGCCGTCAGCCAGTTCTGCCGCACGATGATCGGATCGACCGGGATCGAGCGCACCTGCTCGATGAAGCGCGCCAGATGCCAGGCGATCTGGCCGTCGGTCGGTTTGTAGTCGGCGATCGCCGGCGCCACGGCTTGCGCCTGGCCGAGCTGGTCGACCTGCACCACCCAAGGGACGACTGTGCCGCGCATGGCGTGCCAGACCAAGCCGCCCGCGAGTCCGGCGGCCAGCGCCAGATTGCCGAACGCGATCAGCCGCCAGTTTCGCGCCTGTACCCGTGCCGAGCCGATGCGCTCGTCCCAGACTTGCGCGGCTTTCTGATACGGCGTCTCGGGCGCCGGTGTCTTGCCGTAGCGGACGCTGGGTCTGCGGAATGGATTCATGCGCGGTCATCCTGATTGAGAGGAACGGAATTCGAACCACCGCCATGATCGCCGGAGCGGACCGCGTGCGCGGCGGTTGATGCGCCGCTCTTCATGGTCTGGACGCGGTGAAGGCGTTGCGCCCAGGTGGGTGCTCCGGCGCTGGGCGAGGACGATGATGATGACGCAGACGAAGGCGACATGCCGGCCGCCGCGCCGACACCACGCGCGCCCGCACCCATCGCGCTGCCGGCGATGCTGGCGCCGGCGCGGGCTCCCATAGCGCCCGCCACGCCCAGTCCGCCAGCCGCGAGCGCGGTGCCAACCGCGGCTCCGGCGCCGAGTTGCGGTGCACCTGACACAAGGCCCGCCGCGATTGAAGGTGCGAAGATGCCGAGCCCGAACAGCGACAGCGACGCCAGCATGATCGCCAGCGCGTCCTCGATGGTCGGCTGATTGCCGGCAAAACCTTGCGTGAACTCGGAGAACAGCGAGGTGCCGATACCGACGACGACGGCGAGCACCAGGATCTTGACGCCGGAGGCGACGACGTTGCCCAGCACCTTTTCAGCCAGGAACGACGTCTTGTTGAACAGCGCGAACGGGATCAGCACGAAGCCGGCGAGCGTCGTCAGCTTGAACTCGATCAACGTGATGAAGAGCTGCACCGCCAGGATGAAGAAGGCGACGACCACGATGACCCAGGCGGTCAGCAGCACGAAGATCTGCACGAAGTTGGTGAAGAATGAGACGTAACCCATCAGCCCGCTGGCCGCCTCGAGCAACGGCTTGCCGGCGTCGACGCCGACCTGGGCGAGCTTACCCGGCCGCAGGAAGTCGGCCGACGACAGGGCGGACCCGGCAGCCTTGAGCCCCAACTGGGAGAAGCTCTCGAACACCACGCGGCATAGGCTGTTGAAGTTGCCGATGATGAAGGCGAAGAAGCCGATATAGAGCGTCTTCTTGATCAGCCGCGCGATGACGTCTTCATCCGCGGACATCGCCCAGAACAGCCCGGCGAGCGTGATGTCGATCCCGATGAGAGTCGTACTGAGGAACTGGACATCGCCGCCGACCAGGCCGAAGCCAGAATCGATGTAGCGGGTGAACACATCCAGGAAATGATCGATCACGCCGGTGTTGTTCATGGCTCACTTCCCCATCAGTGGCGGCTGGATGCGCTGGCGCGCTTCCGCCCAGGCGCCTTGGCAGTCGGCATCGTCGGCGGCAGCCTTCGGACCCAGCGCGCTGCAGCGCAGGAGGCGGGCATCGAGCGGATCGCTCGCCGGCGGCGGCGCCTCGTCGCGGGCCTCGCGCAACGGAATCGTGCAGCCGGCAGCAGTGAGCGCGATCAACGAGAGGATTGCGGTGCGAATGAGTGTGATCATGCGCGGCCTCAGTGGAACATCTGGACGGTTTGCGGCTGATAGCCCTGGCCGTTGCTCAGGAACCGGCGCACCTGCTCGCGGGCCTGGTCCTCGCCGGCGGTCTGCCGGGCCTGTTCGATCGACTGCGCCCGCCCTTGGGCGGCGACCAGCGCGGTGAGATCGGCCATCTGCCTCGCCTGCACCGCGAGCAACTGGTTGCCGGCTTGCGAGACTTGCAGCACGCCGACCGCCGACTGGCTGGCGCCGATCAAGGTGTCGGTGTGCGACTGCGTGGCGGGGAGATTGTTGACGGTGGTCGCGCCGACGCTCATCGCATGCTGGAACGCCGAGACCGAGGTCTGCCAGCGATCACGCGCGCCGTCGATCAACTGCTGATCGGACTGCGATGCACCAAAGCCCTGGTACTTCTGGAATGTCTGCTCGATCGCCTGGACGTCATAGGCGATCTTGTCCACCTGCTTGAGCAGGTTCTGGGTTTGCGTGAAGGTGCGGTCGATGTCGTTGAGCAATGACGTCGGCAGGCTGGTGAGATGCCGCGCCTGATTGAGCAGCATCTGGGTCTGGTTTTGCAGCGCCGTGAGCTGGTTATCGATCTGCTTCAACGTATTCGCCGCGGTCATCAGGTTCTGGCTGTAGTTCGACGGATCGAACACGGCGATCTGCGCCGGGCAGGGCGTGGCCGCAAAGAGGGCGGCCGAGATAGTAATGACGGCTGCAAGCGAGCGGATGCGAATCATGGCGAAGGCTCCGTGACGAGGGTGGGAAGAAGGTCGGCGGCCCAGGTCGCGTCCTTGCGGCGCAGCCAGGCGGCGGCGAACCCGTCGCGGCCGTGATCGGCGACGAGTTCGGCGATGGTGACCTGGTCGGTCTTGGAGGACGCGGCGGTGAAGGCCAGCGCGGCATCGCCGAGGCCGAGCTCGAACAGGCGATTGCCGCGGCGTGATTGGCAGTAGTAATCGCGCTTCGGCGTCGCGCGGCTGATGATCTCGATCTGGCGGTCGTTCAATCCGAAACGGCGATACACCGTCATGATTTGTGGTTCGATCGCGCGCTCGTTTGGCAAGAACAATCGTGTCGGACAGCTCTCGACGATAGCCGCGGCGATCGCGCTGCCTTCGATGTCGGCGAGCGACTGGGTGGCGAACACCACGGATGCGTTCTTCTTGCGCAGGGTCTTGAGCCATTCGCGCAATTGCTGCGCGAAGCCAATGTCATCGAGCGCCAGCCAACCCTCGTCGATGATCAGCAACGTCGGTGAACCGTCGAGCCGGCCTTCGATGCGGTGGAAGAGATAAGAGAGCGCGGCGGACGCGGCCGCGCTGCCGATCAGGCCCTCGGTCTCGAATGCCTGTACCGGCGCATCGCCCAAGCGTTCGGCCTCGGCATCAAGCAGACGGCCGAACGGACCGCCCAGACAATACGGTCGCAACGCCTGTTTCAACGCGCTCGACTGCAGCAGCACCGAAAGGCCGGTCAGCGTCCGCTCGCCAACGGGCGCGGAGGCGAGTGAGGTCAGCGCCGTCCACAGATGCTCTTTGGCATCGGGCGTGACGGTGACGCCCTCGCGGGTGAGGATCGAGGCGATCCATTCGGCCGCCCAGCCGCGCTCGGCCGCATCGTCGATCGCGGCCAGCGGCTGCAACGTGACGGAGGTCGCGCTGTCGTCGGACAAAGCGCCGCCGAGATCGTGCCAGTCGCCACCCATCGCGATCGCCGCGGCACGTATGCTGCCGCCGAAGTCGAACGCGAATATCTGGCTGTCGTCGTAGCGGCGGAATTGCAGCGCCATCAGCGCCAGCAGCACGGACTTGCCGGCGCCGGTCGGACCCACGATCAAAGTGTGGCCGACGTCACCGACATGGATAGAGAACCGGAACGGGGTCGCGCCTTCGGTCTTGGCGAAGAACAGCGGGGGTGCACCGAGGTGCTCGTCCCGTTCCGGCCCCGCCCATACCGCCGAGAGCGGGATCATATGGGCGAGATTGAGGGTTGAGACCGGCGGCTGCCGGACATTGGCGTAGACATGACCGGGCAGGGAGCCGAGCCAGGCTTCGATCGCATTCACGGTCTCGACGATGCAGGTGAAGTCGCGGCCCTGGATCACCTTCTCGACCAGCCGCAGCTTCTCGTCGGCGGTACGCGGATCGGCATCCCACACCGTGATCGTTGCGGTGACGTAAGCCTGGCCGATCATGTCGCTGCCGAGTTCCTGCAGCGCGGCGTCGGCATCGGCGGCCTTGTTCGCGGCGTCGGTATCCAGAAGCGTCGAGGTCTCGTTGGTCATCACCTCCTTCAGAATGGCCGCGACACTCTTCCGCTTGGCGAACCATTGCCGGCGGATTTTTGTGAGCAGCTTGGTAGCGTCGGTCTTGTCGAGCATGATGGCCCGCGTCGACCACCGATACGGAAACGCGAGCTGGTTCAACTCATCCAGAACGCCGGGGAAGGTCGCGGTCGGGAATCCGATAACGCTCAACGTGCGCAGATGCTGCGATCCCAAACGCGGTTCGAGACCGCCCGCCATCGGTTCATCGACCAGCAGCGCGTCGAGCTGCATCGGGATCTCGGGGACGCGCACGCGATGGCGTTTGGTCGAAATGCAGGCGTGCAGGTAGGTCAGGGTCTCGCTATCATCGAGCCAGGCCGCGTCCGGCACGAAGCCTTCGATGAGTTGCAGCACGCGCCCGGTGCGGTCGATGAAGCCGCGCAGCACCTCATGGCCGTCGACACCGCCGCGCTCGCGCCCCTCATAGAGCCAGGCTTCGGCGCGCGCGGCGTCTTCCGCCGGCGGCAGCCAGCACAGCGTCAGATAATATGCACTCTCGAAATGCGCTTCCTGCTCCTCGAACTGTGCCCGGCGTTCGGCATCGACTAAGGCCGAGACGGGGTCGGGGAAGCGGCTGTCCGGATAGCGGTTGGCGGCGTTGCGCTGTGCCTCGACGAAGATCGCCCAACCGGAGCCCAGCCGTCGCAACGCGTTGTTGAGCCGCGCCGTGGTACCGACGAGTTCTGAAGGTGTCGCGGAATCCAGATCCGGTCCGCGAAACCGCGCGGTGCGCTGGAAGCTGCCGTCCTTGTTGAGGACGACGCCGGGGGCGATCAGGGCCGCCCAGGGCAGGAAGTCGGCAAGGAGCGCAGGGCGCTTGCGATATTCGGCGAGGTTCATCATCGCGCTCACCCTCCAAAATGCGCGGGGTAGCGCAGGTGACGCCGCACCACGTCGACGAATTGCGCGTCGCGCTTCGCCGCCCAGACCGCGGCGGCATGACCGATCGCCCACAGCAGCAGTCCGGGAATCCACAGCCGCAGGCCGAGGCCGATCGCGGCGGCGAGCGTGCCGTTGGCGATGGCGACGGTGCGCGGTGCGCCGCCGAGCAAGATCGGATCGCTCAAGGACCGATGCACGGGAGCGTAAAAGCCGGGGACGGGTTCGACGATGTCGGCCATCAGATCACCGCCCCGCCGCCGAACGAGAAGAACGACAGGAAGAAACTCGACGCCGCGAACGCGATCGACAGCCCGAACACGATCTGGATCAGCCGCCGGAAGCCGCCCGAGGTGTCGCCGAAGGCGAGCGTAAGACCCGTGGTGACGATGATGATAACCGCGATGATCTTGGAGACCGGGCCCTCGACCGATTGCAGGATCTGATTGAGCGGTTGCTCCCACGGCATGTTGGAGCCGGCCGCGTGTGCGGGGAGCGTGGTCAAGGCGAACAAGATCGCAGTGACGGACAGACGGCTTGGCGGACGAGTGCGATGGGCGATCATGACCGGTCACTTTCGGGGGTGGTTTCGGGATTGCTGGACACCAGGACGTAGTCGCCGCCCGGCGCGAGTTCGCGAACCGCGGCCAACTCGGCGACGCGGCGTTGGGAGCCGCGGCCTTCGAGGACGACGATGAGGTTGATCGTCTCCGCGATCAGCGCGCGCGGCACGGTGATGACCGCTTCCTGAATCAGTTGCTCGAGCCGGCGCAACGCGCCGATGGCCGAACCGGCGTGGATGGTGCCGATACCGCCGGGATGGCCCGTGCCCCAGGCTTTCAGCAGTTCGAGTGCTTCGGCGCCGCGCACTTCGCCAACGGGGATTCGGTCTGGCCGCAACCGCAATGACGAACGCACCAGGTCGGACAGCGATGCGACGCCGTCCTTGGTGCGTAGCGCAACGAGGTTGGGCGCCGCGCATTGCAGCTCGCGGGTGTCCTCGATCAGCACCACGCGGTCGGAGGTCTTGGCGACTTCGGCCAGCAGTGCATTCACCAGCGTCGTCTTGCCGGTCGAGGTGCCGCCGGCGACCAACACGTTGCGGCGCTTTTGAACGGCGAGGCGCAGCAGATCGGCCTGCCGCGGCAGCATGATCCCGGCGGCGACGTAGTCCTCGAGTGTGAACACCGCAACCGCTGGCTTGCGGATCGCAAACGTTGGCGCGGCGACAACGGGCGGGATCAAGCCTTCGAAACGCTCGCCGGTCTCCGGCAGTTCTGCCGAGACGCGCGGCGAACCCGGATGGATTTCGGCGCCGACGTGATGCGCGACCAGGCGCACGATGCGCTCGCCATCGGCCGGCGACAGACGCTCGCCGGTATCTTCCAGTCCGCCCTTGAGCCGATCGATCCATAGCCGGCCATCGGGGTTGAGCATTACTTCGACGACGGATGAATCCTGCAGGAAGGTGGCGATGGCCGGGCCGAGCGCCGTGCGCAACATGCGTGCACCGCGTGAAGCGGTTTCATCGAAGCGTGCGGTCCCAGCCATCGCGTCCCCCAAGCCGCTCGGTCGCGAATGCACCGAACGTCGGGGACAAGTAGAAAAGGCATGAACGCCCACTCCGCAACAAGCCAATGCTGGTGGGCGAAGGATGGCGTAGACAAACTTGCGATCGGCGGAATCGACCCGTCGCCGGTTGATCGGCGCTAAGGTGAAATGCTCGCTGTGAAGGTGCTAGGCCGCGCGCGTGCCAGCCGAAGAACGGCCCGACATCAACGACACGAAACGGGGCGAGGCGGCTGGTACGAGGGAGGGGGAGGATATGGTATTCGCGGAGACGCCCCGTCCTTGTTCGTCGCATTCCCGGGCATAGGCCAGCACTGTCTCAGCATCGGGTCCAAGCAACATGCTGGCGATGCGCCGCGCCTGCGCGGCGCGGGTCTGCCAAAGCGACGGATCGGACGACTGAGTTTCGGCCATGGCGCGACTCATCAATGGCTGCGATGGGAAATGGTGGAGAGAGAAAATACGAAGTTCAATCCTTGTCATTCTTCCTATTTTGAGTCCGTCGTCCGATTCGGGCTAAACATTTGTCGACGCTAATGGTACCGGTCTGGATCGCACTGCGCCGGAGGCAGATGAATGGATCTTGCGGAGTTGCGCCGTATTTATGCGCGGCAGATGTTGGCCCTCGCGAACGCATCCACAAACGTGAATCTTGAGGATGCCTACGCCGCTGTACCCCGACAGGCATTTCTTGGCGACGGTGAGTGGCGCATCAATACGCCCTGGTCGTCTTACACGCTGATCCCGAATGATCCGGCACTCATCTATCAAGATGTCGTCGTGGCGCTGGACAGGGAACGCGGCGTCAATAATGGCAGTCCCTCGTTACACGCGCGCTGGCTGAATGTGGTCGCACCACGTAGGGGCGAAACCGTCGCGCATATTGGAGCAGGAGCCGGCTACTATTCTGCCATTCTTTCCGAACTGGTCGGGAGCAACGGTCATGTGGCTGCGATCGAATTCGACGCCGCACTCGCGGCTCGCGCCCGGACAAATCTCGCAGATCGGCCGAACGTCGAGTTCGTCGAAGGCAATGGGTTCGACTGGCCGCAAGCTCCCGCCGATGTGGTGTATGTGAACTTCGCGGCGTCGCGGCCCGCGACCGCATGGATTGAGAACCTCGCCATCGGTGGGCGGTTAATCTTCCCACTCGGGGTCCCGCGGACCGGCACCTATGTCGGCGGCTACCACGTCCTTAATGCCATTACGCTGGTGGTGACCCGCTTTGCCGACGGCTATGCCGCCGAGGCGTTAGGACGGGTCTCATTCGTCTATGCAGAGAATGCTAAACCGGCGGTTCCACAAGAGGAGATCAATGTCCTTCGCGACTGTCTCGATCGAAAGCCTCTGGATGAGATCAAAAGTCTCGTGTGGCGCAAGCCGCAAAATCCTCCCCTATGTTGGTTCGCCGGGGCCGATTGGGCGCTAACCTCTGAGACCGAAGGCCGTCAGGTAACGGCAAGTGTCGGATAACGCTCAGCTCTTCACACCCTTGCTGGTGGGATAAAATGGTCTAGCTGAGGGCAAGCATCGTCACAAATCTCAAAACACGCTTTCGCCGCGTCTCGGCAAGTTTGGCAAGACGGTCCGGTTAATAGGCGACGGAAGAGTCTTGAAATTAATCAGCTGAACCGACGGATGACTTCGAAGAGCCGATCACAGGACTGGGCAAGGTTCTTTGTCGGCGCGGTCGCGACCCCAAGCAGAAGCCCAAACTCGGCGCTATCAGGCGACACATACCAAGCCGAAAGCGGCGTCGGAGACATGCCGAACGCCGAGGCTTCGCGTGTGACGGCCAGGTCCGACGTTCCCCTCGGCAATTTCAGCAGCACGGCCAGACCGGGTGCGGCGACGCGATCGGCGCCGACGGATGCTTGAAGACAATCCAGCAGCGCCCGCCGCTTGGCGGCATAGGCGCGCTTGGTGCGCCGGAGATGGCGCATATAGTGGCCCTCGTGCATGAATTCGGCGGTTGCGAGTTGCACCGCCGGGCCAGGGGGCGGTGCGAGACACGCTGCCACCTCCGAGAACCGAGATACCAGTTCGACCGGCGCGACCAGAAAGCCAAGCCGAACAGTCGGACTGATCGTCTTGCTGAACGAACCGATATGAATGACGCGCGCATCCCGGTCGAGCGACGCCAGCGCCGGCGCAGCTCTGCCGACCAGTTGCAGCTCGCTCAAATAGTCGTCTTCGATCACCCAGACCTTGTTCGCCGCGGCCCATTCGAGCAGACGAAGACGCCGCTCAAGCGACAAAGTGGAACCGAGCGGCGCCTGCTGACCGGGGGTCACGACGACCAGCTTCGCGTCAGGACGATGGCGCAGGCCATAATCGATATCGATACCCTCGGCATCAACCGGGATCGGAGCGAGGGACAGACGTGCGAGCTCAAGTCCCTTCCTGGTGAACGGGAAGCCTGGATTCTCGACCCAGGCGGTTTGTCCGGCCAGACCAAGCACGTTGAGCGCCAAGCCGAGCCCTGCGCTGAAACCGCCGGTGACGATGACTTGCGATGGCGTGCAATTGATGCCGCGGGCGACGGCAAGATAGCCCGCGATTTCCCTCCTCAGTTCGAGCTCGCCGCGCGGATCTGGATAGAGCGGAGGAGCACTCGCCTCGGCACGGACGGCGTGCGCGCGAATGCGTGCGAACAACGTTGCCGGAAAGGTCTCGATGGCCGGCACACCCATCTGGAACAGCGCAGGTCCCTGCGTCATCTCCCGATAGGTCTCCATGAACGAGCCTGCGTCCGGCGGTTGCTCGCTGTTGACGACGGCGCGCGGACGTAGCGCGACGCGGGTGCCTGTCGCCCGCGAAGCTTCGATCAACTGGGCGGCGGCCAGCTTTTCGTATGCGGTCCGTACGGTGCCGCGCGCGACACCGAGTTGGGCCGCGAGATCCTGCCATGAGGGGAGGCGCGCGCCCGGCTCCAGCACGCCACCCTCGATGGCCGTCGTCACTCCCCTTCGGATCTGCTCCGCCAAGGGTGTCTTTGCCGTGCGGTCGAGGCTCAGGTTCAGCGGCTTGGTCATGGTCTCGTAGTACATAATTTCTTTGCGTTCTTGGTACTTTTCTCTGGCCCAGCATGGGCCATCTTCGGGTTTGCAGAAAGAGAAAGCCCATGAAGATCCGCACTCTTGTCGCCGTTGCCTGCGCCGCTCTCGCCTTCGCGGTCGCCGGGCCAGCCTCGGCGCATGACGTCCGGGCAGAAACGGTCACGCCGAAATTCAATCAGGCGATTCCGAACATCCCCGGCAAGTCACTCGTCGTTGTCGAAGTCGACTATGCAGCGGGCGCGGCATCCCCGCCGCACATGCACGCGAAATCCGCTTTCATCTACGCCTATGTGATCTCGGGTGCGATCGAGTCCAAGGTGAACGACGGCGAGACCCGTATCTACAAGGCCGGCGAGAGCTGGTCCGAACCGCCGAAAGCCACCCATTCCATCAGCCGTAATGCGAGCAAGACCACGCCCGCGAAGTTGCTCGCAGTCTTCGTCGTCGACTCCGACGAAAAGGCGCTCACCACCCCCATCAAATAAAACCGAAAGGATGAGAATGATGACCAACAGGCTCGATTACAACCAGATCGCTCCCAACGGGATCAAAGCGCTCGGCAGTGTCTATGGCTATGTCCTGCAGAGCGGCCTGCCGGGTGAACTGGTGGATCTCGTCTATCTGCGGGTCTCGCAGATCAACAACTGCGCCTATTGTCTCGACATGCACACACGCGACCTCATCAAACGAGGGGTGAAGATCGAGAAGCTCGCGCTGGTGCAAGCGTGGGAGGAGGGCGGCAGTCTCTTCAGCGAGACCGAACGCACCGCATTTGCCTGGGCCGAGAGTGTGACGCTCGTCGCGGAGACCGGCGTGCCGGACAGCGCCTTCAAGGCTGCGCGCGAGGTTTTCGACGAGAAGCAACTCGTCGACCTCACGATCGCGATCGGCCTGATGAACACCTACAATCGCATGGCCATCAGCTTCCGGAACACGCCGCAGGCCGTCCTCGAACATTAAGCCGGCGCTGCACCGATCAAGTAACGATGAGGACAAGCCATGACGTTCGAGACGATATCGGGAGTGCGCGTCCCGGACAGCAAAATCGCGCGCGAAGTGACCCAGCTCATCCGCGACACCGAGAGCGATCTGCTCTTCCATCACTCCATCCGTGTCTATTTCTGGGGAGCCTTGACGGGAAGCCGGACGGGGCTGAGCTTTGACCCGGAACTGCTCTACACCGCCGCCATGTTCCACGACATCGGCCTCAGCGCACGCTATGAAAACAGCCAGCTACGCTTTGAAGTGGACGGCGCCAATGCTGCACGTGATTTTCTTCGCGGGCACGGCATTTCCGAAAGCGATATCGAAACGGTCTGGAATGCCGTCGCGCTCCACACAACGCCCGGCATACCTCAATATATGCGCCCCGAGATCGCACTGGTGCAGGCGGGGGCCGGCATGGACGTGGCCGGCCGTGGCCATGATCAATTTACCGACGCGCAGCGCGAGGCCGTCATCGCCGCCTTTCCTCGAGAGGCTGACTTCAAACATGGAATCATCGATGCGTTCTATCAGGGCATGAAGCACCGTCCCGACAGCACCTTCGGAACCTTCAACGACGACGTCCTCGCGTTGAAGGATCCGAACTTTCGGCGGATCGATATGTGCAGCATCATCCTTGCTTCAAACTGGAACACCTGAACTGACGCAACTTTTCGGCTAGAGCCGCGGCTTCGATCCTGGGGCACATGTCCACGGCATTATGGCCGGCCATCTGATGCTTTTCTCAGCCTCGATGCGGCATGAAAACTCCACTGCTAACGCGTCACGTGGTTTGTGATATCCGGTTGTTATACACGGCGATGGCGGCCGCCGAGTCCCGCGAATCACCCGCAATAGATATATTATCGGTCCTGGTAAAGCCCTGAGCCATCTGATCATTTGGCAATGATCTATTCGACGTGTGCCATTCCGTATGATCTCGGATTCGTTGGCTTCAATGGCAGGGGAGTCATATCGCGATGATTGATGACGACCTTCGCATGCGCACTGGACGCCTGCTGGCAGGGCAACGACGTGTGGATGATCTTGATCGCCTGTTCCTTGGCCTGCGCGACAGGCATCACGGAAAGGAAAGCGTTCGCGAGATTGGGGATTTCGTGGCGCATCGGGCAGAACGCCAGAAAGGCCTTGTGACGCAGGTCGCGCGCGACGTGCTTACGAGCGTGAGCGTCTGGAGCTTGGGCTTCCGCAACAAGAAGGCGGAGAGGTCTGACATCGTGCGAGCCGCAAAAGCGAACTTCCGCCTCGCAACGGATCAGCAACTCAAGGACGGCTGCGGCCTGCGGCGACCGGTCGTCAAGCACAGGCTAGACAGCGGCCTCGCCAAATTCGAGCGCGGGGAAACAATCACCGATGAGGAAATGGCCGTCCTCCTATATCTCGGCAATCGCTTCATCTGGAAGCCCGCGTTCAACGATGGCCAACTATTTTCAGAATTCTGCGAGGTGATGCGGAAGAATGCGATCATTGATGCGGGCGACGTAAGCGCACTTGAGAACGTGCGGGCATTCATCACACTTTACGCCATCACCTGCATGCACGGATCTGTTATTCAGTTCGACGGGGACATGCGCGGCGAGTTGCTCGCGGGCTTCGCGAACCGCGATCGCCTGCTCGAAGTCAAAGTCCAGATTCGCTTTGATGACATGCCGAAACCGATCCTGGCTCCCATCTGCATGTTCCTGACGTCCCTTCAGCCTGACGCCCACTGCGAACCTGCATTGTTGTCGTTTCAGGGCGAGTGGCTGCCCGGGGTCTGGTCCAAGCCGATCGAAATCAATACCCATGGAAAACTCAACTTCATCGGCTAGTTGCAAGCTTGTAAAAGAGCCGACTCAGTTCTACGATCATAGGTCGGGTATCGAGCACCTGTGACCTGTCGCCGGGTCGAACGCTCCCTCTGCATCTACCGCTCACATCTGCATCTCACCTCAGTGGGCTGCTGCGTAATCGGCGAACAGCATGGCCCGTTAGAGGAGATGCACATGTTTGTGCTTCGTATTTCCGTAACCCCGCTTGTCGTCGAGAAGATCAAAGCGGAGCTCACTAAGAGCCTGCCGGACGTCAAATCATCCCATCGTGTGGAGGCACTGGGGCGCGGTCTCGGCTTCCACACCTACGCAGCGCTTCGGTCTGCATTGCACTCAGCTACTCCGGTTACCGTTGCGGTGACGGCGAGGATCTTTTCGGCTTACCTCAACGAGCGCGGCTTCGAAGTGGAGGGGGCTCATCTTTACCGAGCGGCGGCTCAAGCGGCCATTCAAACCATTCTCGATACAGTACCGAGGCTGCATATCCATGGCATCGGCTTCGGGCGCCCGCAGCGCAATGCCGACGGTTCGCGGCAGACATCCCAGCAGCAGTACGCGGAATTTTTGGAGCGTCGGCGGGAATGCCTCGGACAGAATGCGGCTGAGGCATTCCTTCGGTCTTTGGCATTGCTGGCCCGCGTCGAGCCGACCAAGACGATCCGATCAGGTACAGGGAGCTATCGGTTGAAGCACATTGCTGAGAATTATGTATGCACATATCCCGAAGGCGGAAAACTTGGGCCGGACTACGTACCCAATGGGATGCTGATCGCTGCGGCCTTGCACATGGGATTTAAGTACAGGACCCATGTCGATGATCTGGGTTATGATACGCAGAACGCGAGTTTCAACATGTCGAAAGTTGTTATCGATGATCTCGACGTTGAGCTTCGCCCGCGTTCCGGACTCGCGCAAGACCGCGCTCGCGCGCGAGAAATGCGCGAAGCGCGGAAGCAAGGATTCGTGATTCAGTTTTAGGGTCTGGCATCTGGGTCCGTAATCTATCCTGGCGTTCGGCAAGAAAGCCGGCGTCAGGGACATACTCGAATTGTTGTGCGCTCATCGTGCAGAGATGTTGCGGAGCCTCCGGTGGCCTCGATAGAGATTTTCATTGGCGCGCCGATTGAGCATGCTTCCGAGCGGGCCACGCTGAAGCACGCCTATGAATTTCTGTCAGCGTATAGCATTCCAGCCATCATCCTTGCGAATGTGAATCTTGGCGACCGGCAAGTCGATCTCGTCATCGCGATCAACGGAGCCGCGCTGGTCACTGAGTCAAAAGGCTTCACTTCGGCCGTGCGCGGGGGCCATAACGGTGATTGGGAAGCTCACCTTGCTTCTGGTGCTTGGAAAAAATTCTCAAACCCATATCTGCAAGCCATCGGCGAGAAGCTGGCGTTGCGCGACGCGATGCGAAGCTTCGCTGGGGCCGATGTTCCTTATCCGAATGCGGCCTTGATCTTCGTTCCGGCCGTTCCTCCGGGTTCGATGGTCCCGCAGGGTGATTTCAAGGTTTCGATTGGCGGCCTCGATGTGCTTCCGACGTCTATCACATCGATGAAGCGCGACGGGTGGTCGTTGGACCAGTGGCGCGTCTTCGTGGCCCATCATCGCTTGCTCGCAGTACCGTCAATCGACGCGGCCTTGAGCCCGCAGTTGCTCGATGCAGAGCAGTTACTCGGCGCCTACGGTGAGGCATTCATCCGAACCTACGGCGGGCCCGCGTCTGAGATGGTCTCCATGTCGTGCGTTTGCGAAACCGAAGAGCTTTCGTCGGAGGTCGTGCTTGAACGATCCATGCGGAACGACAACGTATTGCTGATGGGACCTTCAGGGTGCGGCAAGAGCTTGCTTTCCTACAGCATCGGAGTCGCCGGCTTGGGGCGTGGAGATATGCCCATCATCGTCCCGGCGAAAGATTTTGAAGGGAACTTGCGCGATGTCGTGAATCGCGAGGCGGCGTTGCTCGAGGCGAGGTCTGCGGCCGCGGTGATCTCCGCAGCGCGACGGCTGAACCGCCACCTAGTGCTTGTCGTCGATGGCTACAACGAATGTACGCCAGCGGAACGCCAACGCTTGACCCGAAGCATTGCAGCGGCGGCAAAGCGTTATGATGCGCACGTCGTCGTTTCGAGCAGAATTCCGCTTGAGCGCAGCGATCTTCTACCCGCACGCAGCTATGCGGTGCAGATACCGGACACCAAAACAAAACTGGCTATCGCGCAACAGGCTGCCGGCGACGTTTCTGCCGAACCGTTTGGGGAGTTGCTCGGCACGGTGGGAAGTGGTCTTGAAGCGAAGATGATCGGGCAGTTGGGACAGCAGCTACCGCCCGACGCCAGTAAGTATGGCTTGTTCGATGCCTATGTGCGCGAACGGCTAGGTTCTGCCGCCTCCGACGGAATTCGTGCCCTGTCCCGCATTGCGGGAGCGATGACCGAACGTATCAGTTTCGGCCTTTCGGTCCGGGAGCTAGACCGCCTGTCAGACCGCGAAGGGGTATCGGGCGCATTATTGCAGACGCTTCAAGACGCAAACATTCTGGGCAGGCGTGGTGACCGGGTGAGTTTCAGCCACGAAATGTTTCTCAACGTATTCGCGGCCGAAGCGATCATCCGGCGAGCGGGTGACGATCCCGAAAAGGTAGTGGCGGCGCTGCGGTTGCCGCAACACCTTGAGCTGAGGCCGTTCGTACTGGGAGCGATCGACGATGACAGCTTCCGGCGCCAGGTGTTGCCACATCTTTCAGACGAGCGAGTAATTCAGGCCTGCCTGGCGGGCCAATGCGGACCCGATGCGCAGCGTTGGGCAAACGAGCGCTGCGATGAGGTACTTGCGCGGGTTGGCCAGGAAATCGAGAGCGTGCGGTTTGACGTTTCCGACGAGTTCATGTGGCATGTGCAAGCAAAGCCGGAGACAGTTCAGCGGTGGTCTGTGCAGGACCGTGCCATCCTTGCAGCCATTCCGCACGAGCTGGTAGCGGGCCGCCGTCTCGATGAGTTGCTCGGTCTCATAGGGAAAATGGACGATCGGTTGGCGGAAGAGCATCGCAGATTGCTTGATCAAGCCAGGGAAAAGAAGCTTGGTCTGCGAACGGGCCTCTATGCGGTCTGCTATGCGGGCGTAGGGGTACGCGAAATTGGGCTTTCGTGCATTTGCAGCCCCATTTCGAGCGGTCACCTCTACAGCGGACCAAAGGTCGCAGCGAATGCGAACCTGCGCGGCCGGTTGCAGTCCGAAACCTTGAGCCCCGGCCAGATTGGTCTGCTAATCGAACTCGACAAGTATTCCGATCGCGACGCGCCCTCAATCGGTACGATCCTTCCCGGAATTCTCGTTCGAATTTGGCCGAGAGCCGCCCACCATCTGCGGCTCGGGCTGATGCATACGGCGATGATGAGCGCGCACACATTAGATGAAGATGAGCGTAGCTCTTTGATTGCGGCCATCGAGGCAACGTGCATGACCAATGGCGGCTATGACGCGTGGGGGATGATCGATGCGCTCAAATCCCTCGGCGCGCTCGACGACGACCAGGAAGAACATGTCGCGACCGTTAGGGCGGAGATGAACGAGGTATTGGCCGACCGGGACACTCCTGATTCATGGAGGCGTGCGGCCGGTCTGTGGAACGCGCAATTCGATCATCCCTATGATGGCGCTTATTGCGAATGCTGGAACGGCCTTTCCGGCGACGACCGCAAGGCCTTGCAGGTCATGGCCGCGAGAAGCATCGATCGCGACTCGATGTTCACCCCTTCCTTGATCGCGGAGGTCGCATCACATTTGGACCCGGCCGTCGGACCAATCATTGAGCGCTGGACGGGATTGCCGCCTAAGAGGAATGCATCCTTCCAGGACAGTATTCGCGCGTTCGAAATGGCCCACGCGGCGCTGGCGCGCCTCCGTTGCCCCTTGCCTGACCGTTCGGCCGAAGCGGTCTCGGCGGCGGACCATGCGCTGCTGGCTTGCGGCCGGATTCTCTACTGGCTGAATCGCGACGATCTTCCGGTTTCGGAACGCAAGGCGAATTGTGCAACCGCGCTCGCCGTTCTGTCGCGCCATGAAGCCGGTGTCGCGGCTGCCATCGTTGGGGAATTCTTTAGGTCGGACCTCATGTTCGCTGAAAGCGCGCGGCGGCTTCCGGGCTCGGAGCCGGTAGTGACCTCTCTTGGACAATTCTTCCCCGATGAGGTCGCATCGATCTACCGGGCGGCCCTTGAAAAGCCGACTATTCAATCCGGCTATTTCGAGTTCTTTCGTATCGAAGACGTAATCGAAAAGGCTTTGGTGAATGTGGGGCGGTTCGGCAGCGCGAGCGATATTCCACTGCTTCGCGCTTGGTCGGTCTATCCTGATCTGGGAGCCTTCGCGATACAGGCCATCAGGGAGATTGAAGAAGCACCTGGCCAGATGAAGTTGCGTGCGAAGGGCTAGAGACGGGCTTCGTTACGGCTAATCAAATAGATCCATGACATCTCATCAAGCAGGTCCATGACATAACGTGTGTTTCCGTCGCGGATTTTCGCAAGCTCTGCCAAGTTACCGATTTGCCCCACCATCGCCGCGTCCCCTTCAATCACTGTCGGCCGGAAATATCTTCCGGGAATCAGTCACCGCTCGTATTCGTCGATTTCCTTGCGCGCCGCTATGATGAAAGCTGCTTTCAATTCGGCATAGGTGGCTGTGCTTTGCGGGGCCACGGAGTGTGATTCCAAGATAATGGCGCAAATGGCCTTTGCCGCATTGACCACCGGCACCGCTGCCAGGAGTTCGATTTCTGAAAAATATCGCGTCATCGGATGAAAGCCGCCGACCTGACTGGATTTCTCATCCATGCTCTTGAGTATCAGCCTGTCCGTCTCCGCGAGGAAATCTGCATAGAGGCGCTGCCTCATTGCGACTTTCTGGCGATAGATATCGCGCTTCCAGTCAGTCTTTTTCGCCCACCAGCCGAGGGACGCTGCGAGAATCGCGACGACGGCCGTGCTTGCGAAATTTAGAAATGGTGCGATGAAGTCCATCGACGTCGGTACTCTCGATCAGGTCGCCAACCAATTTGACAGAGTCGGTTTTTTGGATAGTTGCGAGTGGCGCCCAATTGCGTAGTTTGGGCGTTAATTGTTAGTGGTCTGCCGTTCACGGCGCAGAAACGTTCGGGGCCGTTCGCGGTCACGCCGCTCTCGTTCCTAGAATGGTGTGCAATTTCTCGGGCTTCAGGTGAGTATATCGACGCAACATCTTCCAGTCCTTGTGGCCGGTTACCAGCGCGACCTGTTCAATCGTAAAGCCGGCTTCGAATAGTCGACTCGTGCCTTCATGGCGAAGGTCATGAAAATGGAGGTCTTGTATCTTCAAGTCTTTGCATTGACGGCGAAACGCCGTGCCGACCGAGCGTCCGTTGTAAGGAAAAATTCTGCCCTCGCGGATGTTTGAAAAGCGTCCTTGTTCTTCAATGATCTTGCACGCGTCGTATCCCGAGACGTCCAGCAGCGGGATGCGTTGATCGTTGCCTTTCTTCTTCCGAGGATCCTTGCGATCTCGAATGAGAAGCATCTTGCTTTCGGGATCAAAGTCACGCCACTCGACGCGCGCAATTTCGTCCTGCCGCATTGCCGTTGCGACGGCAAATCGAATGATCCGATCAACGGGGATTTGTTGCCGATCATTAGCTTCGAGACTCGCGATGATGAGATCGAGCTCCTTCTGTGTTGGACGACGGTCGCGCTCGTTGCCCTTGCCGACAAGACCAAGGCGTCCGAGAGCAATACGTGCGAGATTGATTGGTTCGATCGAAACGGTCACGCCATGCACCGCGGCGGCATGCGAGAGGATCGTTTTGATGTATCCTAAATCGATGCCGACCGTCACAGGCCCCGCGCCCTCTTGCGCGCGCTCCTTTCCGAACTTGATGAGACGCTCGCGATCGAGTTCGCCCAAACGGAGAAGCCCGAGCCTCTCGTCAAGGAATTTTAGACTCGCGTCCTTCGACCGCCCGATTTTCTTGCTGACCTCTTCAAGGTCTTGGCGGTGAAGAGCGATGAGATCGCCAAAAAGCTTGGCCTCTCGGGCTCGCGAAGTTGCGGGCTCCTGACGATCAATTCTTCGCTCGATATCCAGTGCCCATTCCTCGGCGTCCTTACGGCGGACGAACGTCTCATTGACGTATTTTCCTTTACGCCGGACCTGGGCACGCCACGAACCCGACTTTAATCTGCTAAAGGTAGCCACGCGTGTGCGCTCCGTGTGCACTGAGGCGTCGAAAAGCCGGAAAAAACGTCGTGTCATGGCGTAAAATAGAGTGCACACGACGCGACCTAACGATTTGAATGTACTCGAAAAATGCAGCTAAATCAATCACATAGATTTGCCGTGGCGCCTATGATGGATTGGACCGATCGGCATTGCCGTGTGTTCCACCGTCTGATGACGCGGCGGGCGCGGCTCTACACGGAGATGCTGACCACGGGCGCCATCTTGCATGGCGATCGCCGGCGGTTGCTGGGTTTTGATGCCAGCGAGCATCCGGTCGCGCTGCAGCTCGGTGGCTCTGATCCGCGCGATCTCGCTGCCGCGGCGAAGATCGGCGAGGATTTCGGCTACGACGAAATCAATCTCAACGTCGGCTGCCCATCGGATCGCGTAAAGGACGGCCGCTTTGGCGTCTGCCTGATGGCCGAGCCGGCGCTGGTCGCGAGCTGTGTCGAAGCCATGAAGCACGCCGTGCGCATTCCGGTCACGGTCAAGTGCCGGATCGGCATCGACGATCAGGATCCTGAAGTGGCGCTGGATGCGCTCGCGCGCGGCGTGATCGCGGCTGGTGCAGATGCGCTGGTGGTTCACGCCCGCAAGGCCTGGCTCAACGGATTGTCGCCGAAGGAAAACCGCGACATCCCGCCGCTCGATTATGACAGGGTCTACCGGCTCAAGGCTGCGCTGCCTGAGGTGCCCATCTCGATCAATGGCGGCATCAAGAGCGTTGCCGAGGCGAGGACGCATCTGGATCACGTCGATGGCGTCATGCTGGGGCGCGCCGCTTATCAGGAGCCGTGGCGCCTGCTGGGCGTTGATCCCGAACTGTTCGGCGAGGCGGCGCCGCATGCGACCATGAAGGACGTGTTCACGGCGATGATGCCTTATATCGAAAGCGAGCTTGCGCAGGGTACGCGGCTGCATTCGATCACGCGGCATTTCGTCGGCGCGTTTCACGGCGTGCCTGGCGCACGCGCCTTCCGCCGTCACCTCGCCGAGAATGGCGTCAAGCCCGGCGCCGGCGTCAATGTCCTGCGTGATGCGATGGCGCTGGTCGAGGACCGCGTCGAGGCGTCGATCGCGGCTTAACTGAAGAAGAATATCAGGGATAGCCGCGCAGCATCAGCCGGTCGGGACGCACTTCCCAACTTTCCAGTCGGTCCAGAAAGCTCATGCCGAGCAGATTGGTCTTCATCTGTCCGTGCGGCACCACCAGCGCCGGCACGGAACGCTCGACCAGCTTGCCGACGGCCAAGCGGTCCAGCGTCAGCCGCGCGGCCTTGGTGCGTCCGCCGGCGGTCTCGACATCGACGTCGTATTCCAGCAGCTCCAGCGGCAAACCGGCGGCCTTGGCGGTTTCATAGGTCAGCACCACCGATGTCGCGCCGGTATCGATCACCATCGGCGCGTTGACGCCGTTGATCTTGGCCTGCAGCGCAAATTCACCGCCCTGGCCGCGTGAGACCTGCACCGCGCGGGGAGACTGTGTCGTGTGCTTGCGCAGCATTCCCGAGACGGTTTCGCTGGCGTGCGCGATCCGCTCCGGGTCGCCATAGGCGACCACCGCGCCGGCCGTCGCCAGCAATACCAGCATGACAAGCATGATGCGGCTCACAGCGGGACCCCCGTGCAAGTGTTTGTCGATTGGGTGTTTGTCGATCGGGTGTTCGTCAGTCGGATGTTGGTCAGTCGGGTTTGGGGCTGACCGGTGCGAGCTGAGCGAGTCCGGCCTCGGCCATCCGCGTCGGTAGCTGCGCCATCAATGTCAGCCGCTCGTCGCTTTCCATCCGGTGCCAGCGCGCGATCTCCGGCAGCGTGCGGCCACAGCCAAAACAAAGGCTGGTTCTGGGATCGATCATGCAGACTGCGATACACGGCGTTTCCATACTCATGGTTGGAGTGTGAAATGATTTTGCGCGCTGGCGCAAGGTTCCGGTTGAGTTTCCCTTACAATCCGGTCCCCGCGCTCATGATGGGTTTATTGCGGGGGCGGCGCTTCTCGTCCGTCGGCGCGCTGACGGCTTCCGGTTGCAGCGGCGGCGCTTCCTCAGCCATCGGCGCCAGCGCCGACATCACGCGCTCGGGCGGGAAGGTCACGATCACTTCGGTGCCGATGCGCAGTTTGGATTTCAGCGTGAAGGTGCCGCCATGCATGTCGATCAGGCTCTTGGCGATGGGAAGGCCTAGGCCCGCGCCTTGCTCGGCGGATTTGATCGAATTGGAGCCCTGGCCGAATGATGCCAGCACGATCGGGATTTCGTCCTCGGCGATTCCCGAACCGGTGTCCTTGACGCTGAGATATTGTCCGCCGGACGCGGTCCATCCCACCTTGAGCCAGATCTCGCCGCCTTGTGGCGTGAACTTGATCGAGTTCGACAGCAGATTGAGCACGATCTGGCGTGTGGCACGCTCATCGCCCCAGATGCGCGGCATGCCCTGCTCGAATACTTCATGGATCGTGATGCCGCGGGTGGAGGCGCGCAGCTTCAGGAGATGGTGGCAATCGGCCACCACATGCACCAGCGACACGGCTTCCTCGTTAAGTTCGTAACGGCCGGCTTCGATCCGCGACAAATCGAGAATTTCGTTGATGAGATTAAGCAGGTGCACGCCCGAATTGTGGATGTCGGAAGAATATTCCTTGTACACCGCGACCGCATGACCGCCGAAAATTTCACTCTTCATCACTTCGGAGAAACCGAGGATGGCGTTGAGCGGCGTGCGCAATTCGTGGCTCATTTGCGCCAGAAACCGCGACTTCGCCACGTTGGCGGATTCCGCGCGATGACGCGCCTCGTCGGAAATCGATTTCGCCTGCTCGAGTTCGCCGATCAGCGCATCCTTTTCGGCGCGCGCCTCCAGCGTCGCCAGCGTCGTCGAATGCAGGCGGTGGGCGAGCAGCGCGAAATAGCCTTCGGCGGCCAGTGCCAGCAGCGCCAGCACGTAATTGTCGAACTTGCCGCTCAGCGCGAAGCTTGCCGCAATCCCCGAGGTGACCGGAGCGGTGGCCGCCAATGCTGCGATCGGCAGGTTGGCCGCAAGCATGCTCGAGACCGCAATCACCAGCATCACCAGGAACATCATCAGCGCATTGGAGACGACGTCATAGCTGGCGGGATGGATCACGATTGCGGCCCAGCACAGGCCGTAAAGCAGGTCGAGCAGCACAAATCGCGTGCGCCATTTGCGGGTCGGGGTCTTGGTCGGCGGCTCGGCGAGGAACCGCGCGCAATTGCGGATGATGGCGGCGTGGATGCAGAGCATGCCGCAGGTCCATGCCGCGGCAGCCACCGACTGCAGCCAGAAGCTGAACAGGAGTCCGGTGGCTACCACCAGCAGCATGACGACATACGACGCCGAGATGCGCGTTTGGGCGTATTGGCGGACGAGTTCGCGATCGAAAGCCGGGCGGGTTCCGCTGGTCGACGTTAACCGATCGCGGGCCTCGCGCACCCGCTGCGCAGCGGCGCGGCGGTTACCGACCGGCACGGCGACAGGGGGGTCAGCCGGAAGCTGCACAACTTCGGGCTTTTCAGCGGCTTTACTCATCAAACAACACAAATCCTGCCCGCGGACGGCGCGAGCTTTTGCATTGTCTATCTGTGGCGCTAAATCCTTAAGAGCTGACTTAAAGAGCTAAAAAATCACGTTAATGAGTGGTTAAATTAACCTCTCTCGCGTGGCTCGAAGGTGCTGCCTTTTGGCCCCCCGAGATGAACAGGAACCGGCGAACCGCTGCTTGTCAGCGGATCGCCTTGTTCGTTCCTGTCTCAGCGCTGCAGCCGCGCCAGCAGGCTGGAGGTGTCCCAGCGCTTGCCGCCCATCTTTTCGACTTCCGAATAGAACTGGTCCACGAGGGCTGTGACTGGCAGGTTCGCACCATTGCGGCGGGCTTCGGCCAGACAGATCGACAGGTCCTTGCGCATCCATTCGACCGCAAAGCCGAAATCATATTTGTCGTCGTTCATGGTCTTGTAGCGGTTTTCCATCTGCCAGGATTGCGCGGCGCCCTTGGAGATGGTGTCGATCACGGCGGCGACATCGAGTCCCGATTTCTTGGCGAAATGAATGCCTTCCGAAAGGCCTTGAACCAGGCCCGCGATGCAGATCTGGTTGACCATCTTGGTCAACTGGCCCGAACCGGCCTCGCCGAGCCGCTTGCACATCCGGGCATAGGCCGCGATCACGGGCTCAGCGCCGGCATAGGCGTCGGCGCTGCCGCCGCACATCACGGTCAACACGCCATTTTCCGCACCGGCCTGGCCGCCGGATACCGGCGCATCGACGAATTTGAAGCCCGCCTTGGTGGCGGCGGCATCGAGCTCGCGCGCGACTTCGGCGGAGGCGGTGGTGTGGTCGACGAAGGTCGCGCCCTTCTTCATGCCGGCGAAGGCGCCGTCGGCGCCGATGGTGATGGCGCGCAGGTCATTGTCGTTGCCGACGCAGGCCATCACAAAATCCTGACCTTCCGCGGCCGCCTTCGGGGTTGCAGCGGTTTTGCCGCCGAATTTCTCGGCCCATGCCTTCGCCTTGGCTGCCGACCGGTTGTATACCGTCACCTCGTGGCCACCTTTAGCGACCAGATGTCCTGCCATGGGGAAACCCATCACGCCGAGACCGAGAAAAGCGACTTTAGCCATGTGTACAACCCTGGTGTTTTGCCGGTGCCTGGAGCGGGCCGGACGTCTGGTGGAGGAGGGCGGGGGGCCGGTTTGGTGGTCGAACCCGGCCCTGCCGGAGATTGGAAGGCGCACCATAAACCCTGCGCCATGAAGGGCAACGCCCGCGTTTGGCGGCCGGGCGTGGTTTTATGCTAGAACGAGGCCGGGGGATTACCGATTTCAACACAACAAAGGGAGTGAGTTCGCATGAGCGTCGGCGTACTCGATCATTTCAATATCCGGACCCGCAAGCTTGCCGATACCGTCCGGTTCTATGAGGAAATTCTGGGGCTGGAGAATGGCGATCGGCCGAACTTCGCGTTCCCCGGCGCCTGGATGTACAGCGAGGGCAAGCCGGTGGTTCATCTGGTCGATATTTCACCGACGGCTGAGCAGCAAAAGCCCGATTCCGGCGTCGTCCACCATGTCGCCTTCGCCAGCCGCGATTTCGCCGGCATGAAGCAACGGCTGCAGGCCAAGGGGATGGCATTCGACACCCGCCAGGTTCCGGGCGGCGATCTCTGGCAGATCTTCGTCAATGACCCCAACGGCGTCATGATCGAACTGAATTACGAGGCCGCCAAGGAACAGGGTGCGGCCGCTCCCACCGAGCGCCGGGACGATGTCGGCAGCAGGTAGCCTTTTGGGCGATTACGCTCTATTGGGTCGCATTCGAACATCGTTTCGCTACGACCCAAAGAAGCATCCGCTTTTTCAGGCTCGTTCTAATCGCTTGAAAGTGAATCGCTTTTTCGTCATGCCCGGCCTTGTGCCGGACATCCACGTCTTACTTTAATGGAGTCAAGAAAGACGTGGATGGCCGGGACAAGCCCGGCCATGATGAGCTTGGCAGCCCAGTTTTGTTGGATTCTTTTTCGTTAGATTCTCAGGAGACCCGACGTGAGCGTCACGCAACAACAGGTTTTGGATGCATTGGCCAAGGTGGCGTCGCCGCGCGGCGTTGCCTTGACGAATGCCGGCGTACTCTCGGCCATCACCGCCAACGACGGCAAGGTGTTTTTCTCGATCAATGTCGATGCCACCGAGGCGCGGGCCTGGGAAGGCGTGCGCGCCGCCGCGGAAGAAGCCGTGCGCGCCATTCCCGGCGTCACGATGGCGATGATCGCGTTGACCGCAGAACGCAAGGCCGGTCCTGCCGCGGCAGCACCACCGCCGCCGCATAGCCACAGCCATGGCGTGCAGCCTGCCGCGGCGCATAAGCCGCCGCAAAGTCCGGCATCGCCGATGTCCAAACAGTCGGAAATCCCCGGCATCGCGGCCGTGATTGCGGTTGCTTCCGGCAAGGGCGGGGTCGGCAAGTCGACGACCGCACTCAATCTGGCGCTTGGCCTGCGCGATCTCGGTCTGCGCGTCGGCTTGCTCGACGCCGATATCTATGGGCCTTCGGTGCCGCGGCTGACCGGCATCCGCGAGAAGCCGCAGCTCAACGACGACAAGAAGATGATTCCGATCACCCGTTTCGGTCTGGCGATCATGTCGATCGGTTTTCTGGTCGAAGAGGAAACCGCGATGATCTGGCGCGGGCCGATGGTGATGTCGGCGATCACCCAGATGCTGCGAGATGTTGCGTGGGGCACGCTCGATGTGCTGGTAGTCGACATGCCGCCCGGCACCGGTGATGCGCAACTGACGCTGGCGCAGAATGTCCCGCTCAAGGGCGCCATTATCATTTCGACGCCGCAGGATCTTTCCCTGATCGATGCGCGGCGCGGGCTGGCGATGTTTCGCAAGGTCAATGTGCCCGTACTCGGCATCATCGAGAATATGAGCTATTTCCAGTGCCCGCATTGCGGCACGCAGTCCGACATCTTCGGTCATGGCGGCGCGCGGCATGAGGCCGAGCGGCTGGGGGTGCCGTTTTTGGGCGAAATTCCGTTACACATGTCGATCCGCGCCACTTCGGATTCCGGGACGCCCGTGGTCGAAAGCGAGCCCGACGGGCCGCACGCGGCAATTTACCGCGCAATCGGGGCCAAGGTCCGCGAGCAGCTTCAGGGTGCCACGGCCGCCGCCTGAGCCGGTTTTTCGGCCCTATGCGACTTTCGTTTAATCGGGGCAGTCATGTAATTGGGGAAGTCATGCCTTGGTCGCGTTTTCGTGAACCTTACTTCCGTGTTAAAGCCCCGCCAGAGCGTGTTCGGGCTGCGTGGAAATCGCCTCGCCGAGAGAGATGCGCCTGCACTATGGGAAAGACGCCCAACAAGGAGAGACCTTAAATGAAGCGCCGTGATTTTTTGAAAGTTTCAGCGGCCGGTGCCGCTGCCGTCGGGGCCGTGTCCTCGCCGGCCATTGCCCAATCCTCGCCCGAAATCAAATGGCGCATGACCTCCAGCTTCCCGAAGTCGCTGGACACGCTCTATGGCGCGTCCATCGAGTTTGCAAAGTACGTCGCCGAAATGACCGACAACAAGTTTCAGATCCAGGTGTTTTCCGCCGGTGAAATCGTTCCGGGCCTGCAGGCGCTCGACGCGACGTCCAACGGCACGATCGAGATGAGCCATACGGTGGCGTATTATTACGTCGGCAAGGATCCGACCTTCGCGATCTATGCCTCGGTGCCGTTCGGTCTCAATGCACGCCAGCAGAATTCATGGTGGTATCAGGGCGGTGGCCAGGAACTCGGCAATGAGTTCTTCAAGAAATATAATCTGATCGCTTTCCCCTGCGGCAATACCGGTACCCAGATGGGCGGCTGGTTCCGCAAGGAGATCAAGACCGTTGCCGATCTCTCCGGATTGAAGTTTCGCATCGGCGGCATTGCCGGCCAGGTGTTGCAGAAGGTCGGCGTGGTGCCGCAGCAGCTCGCCGGTGGCGACATCTATCCCGCGCTTGAAAAAGGAACGATCGACGCGGCCGAATGGGTCGGCCCGTATGACGACGAGAAGCTTGGTTTTCAGAAGGTCGCCAAATATTATTATTACCCTGGCTTCTGGGAAGGCGGTCCGACGATTCACGCTTTCTGCAATCTCGAGAAGTGGAATTCGCTGCCGAAGAACTATCAGGCCATTGTCGCCAACGCGACCGCGAACGCGAATAGCTGGATGGCGGCGCGTTACGACATGCAGAATCCATCGGCGTTGAAGCGCCTGGTCGCCGGTGGCACGCAACTGCGGCCCTTCACCAATGAAGTGCTGGAAGCCTGCCTGAAGGCGACCAATGAATTGTGGGGAGAGATCTCCGCAAAGAACGCGGACTTCAAGAAATCGATCGATGCGATGCAGGCCTATCGCTCGGATGAGTATCTGTGGTGGCAGGTCGCTGAATATACCTTCGACAGCTTCATGATCCGCTCGCGCACCCGCGGCTGATTGTCACTTAAGAGTTAGCCAAGCCCTTAATCGCAAGCCCGGCCTTACCAAAGGCCGGGCTTGTTGCATTGCGATACCCTCAGTTCGTCATGGAAATCCGAAACTGGATGCTCCATGCTGCGTGAAAAGCCTCGGCACGAAGGCTGACTTGCACAATCACACAGGGGGAATCTCAATGAAGCGTCGAGACTTTATCAAGGTCACCGGAATAGGCGTCGCGGGCGCGGCCACCATGGCGGCGCCGGCGATCGCGCAGTCGATGCCGGAGATCAAATGGCGGATGACGACGAGCTGGCCGAAATCGCTCGATACGCTGCACGGCGCCGCCGAGCAGATGGCCAAGATGGTCGGCGAAGCCACCGACAATAAATTCCAGATCCAGACTTTCGCGGCCGGTGAAATCGTGCCGGGCCTGCAGGTGCTCGACGCCGTGCAGAACGGCACCGTCGAAATGGGGCATACCGCGTCGTATTATTATTTCGGCAAGGACCCGACCTTCACCTTCGGCTCCTGCATTCCATTCGGACCTAACGCACGACTCAGCCAGGCCTGGTACATGCTGGGCGGCGGCAAGGAACTCCTGAACGAGTTCTACAAGAACTATAACGTCACTTCGCTGCTCGCGGGCAATACCACCTGCCAGATGGGCGGCTGGTTCCGCAAGGAGATCAACACGGTCGACGACCTGCAGGGCCTGAAGTTTCGCATCGGCGGTTATGCCGGGCGTATCCTGGCGAAGCTCGGCGCGGTGCCGCAGCAACTGGCTGGTGGCGATATCTATCCCGCGCTGGAAAAAGGCACCATCGATGCGGCGGAATGGGTTGGCCCGTATGACGACGAGAAGCTCGGCCTCTACAAGGTCGCGCCGCATTATTACTATCCCGGCTGGTGGGAGGGCGGTCCCATGCTGCTCGCGATGGTCAATCTCGACAAATGGAACGCGCTGCCGAAATATTATCAGAGCCTGCTGGAACAGGCCGGTCATTTCGCCAACAACTGGATGATGGCGAAATATGACGCGGTCAATCCGCTGGCGCTGAAGAAGCTGCTCGCCGGCGGCACCAAGCTGCACGCGTTCTCGCCGCCGATCATGGAAGCGAGCTACAAGGCCACCAAGGAGCTCAACGCCGAGGTCGCATCGACCAACGCCAATTTCAAGAAGCTCTATGACTCGGTGTCGGCATTTTCGAGCACCGGCTACCAATGGTTCCAGGTCGCCGAAGTCGGTTACGACAACTTCATGGCCCGTCACGCGCAGATCTGATCGCGGCGCCGGGAACTTCGTAGGATGGGTGGAGCGCAGTGATACCCATCGCGTCTCTATAAAAGCGATGGGTTTCGCAAGTGCTCAACCCATCCTACAAACCGGTGATTGAGCTATAGCGTTTTCGAGCGAAGTGGATACCGGCTTCGCGTGAAGAAAACGCGTCAAAACAGAAGAGTAGAGCCCGGTTCTGATTCAATCAGAACCGATGAGGTTCTAGGCGAATTTACAAACGAAAAACTCCCGGAGCGAAAGCTACCAGGAGTTTTGCTTTGTGGGGGGACATCGCGGCTACTTCGCCGGTGGCCCGAAGTCGAGCGGTGGCAGCTCCATCTGCGGCACGTCGATCTTGATCGTGTTGAGATCGACATTGAGCGGCTTGTCGAGCAGGCCGGTCACCGTGATCGGGAACGCGATCACGATCGCGACCATGATCGCCTGCAGTCCGACCCAGGGCAGCGCGCCCCAATAGATGTCGGAGCTCTTCACTTCCTTGGGCGCGACGCCGCGCAGATAGAACAGCGCGAAACCGAACGGCGGATGCATGAACGAGGTCTGCATGTTCACGCACAGCATGACGCCGAACCAGATCAGCGCGGCATCGGGGCCTACGACCGGCGCCAGGACTTTCTGCGCGATCGGCGCAATCATCGGTAGGATGATGAAGGCGATCTCGAAGAAGTCGAGGAAGAACGCCAGGAAGAAGATGAACAGGTTGATGAAGATCAGGAAGCCCCAGACGCCGCCGGGCAGGGAGGTCAACAGATTTTCCAGCCAGACGCCACCGGAGACGCCGAGGAACACTACTGAGAAGCAGGTCGAACCGATCAGGATGAACACCACCATCGTGGTGATGCGCATGGTGGTTTCATAGCCCTGCTTGATCAGGTCGCGCAGTTCGGGAATGCGCACCGCCTCAAGGCAGATCCAGACCACCGCCAGATAAGTGATGGCGAACGCCAGCTTGAAGACGAGACCATCGGTCGCGAAGATTCCGATGATGGTGCCGATACCGCCGGTGATCACGCCAATGATCAGCGCCTTGCGGCCGGTGGTGCTGAAATCCTTGCTGTGGATCGCCGCCAGTACGATGGCGCCGACGGCGCCCATCGCGCCGGCCTCGGTCGGCGTCGCCAGACCCATCATCATGGTGCCGAGCACGACAAAAATAAGCACCGCGGACGGGATGATGCCGAGCAGGCATTTGCGCCACAGCGGCCAGCCCGTCAGCGTCAGTTCGGTTTTCGGCACCGGCGGCAGGTAATCGGGCCTGAAAATGCCGAGCACGAAAGTGTAGCCGGCGAACAGGAATATCTGGAAGATCGAGGGACCCCACGCGCCGAGATACATGTCGCCGACGGACTTGCCGAGTTGATCGGCCAGCACGATCAGCACCAGCGACGGCGGCACCAATTGCGTGATGGTGCCGGAGGCCGCCAGCACGCCGGTGATGTAACGCATGTTGTAGCCGTAGCGGATCATCACCGGCATCGAGATCAGCGCCATCGCAATGACCTGTGCCGCCACCGTGCCGGTGATGGCGCCGAGAATGAAGCCGACCAGGATAACCGAATAGCCGAGGCCGCCGCGGATCGGGCCGAACAACTGGCCCATCGAATCCAACATGTCTTCGGCAAGCCCGCAGCGCTCCAGGATCGCGCCCATGAACGTGAAGAACGGAATCGCGAGCAGCAGCTCGTTTGAAAGCACGCTGCCGAATACCCGGCCCGGAATCGCCTGGAGAAAATTCAGATCGAAAAAGCCGAGATGAATGGCTAGGAAGCCGAAGGAAAGTCCGACCGCGGCCAGCGTGAAGGCTACGGGAAAGCCGATCAGCATGGCGACAACCAGGCCGCCGAACATCAGCGGCGGCATCGTTTGCAGCGTAATCATTGCGTCGGCCTCTCGTATTTCGCATCGATCGTCACCTGCCCCTGAAGGGCGGCGATGCGCTTGATGACCTCCGAGACGCCTTGCAGTGCGAGCATAACGAAACCTGAGGGAATCACGAATTTGATCGGCCAGCGAATGAGACCGCCGGCATTGCCCGACATCTCACCGACGGCATAGGCCTGATAGAAGAACGGCCAGGACAGATAGGCGAGCAGTAGACAGGCCGGGATCAGGAAGAACAGTGTCCCGATCATGTCGAGCCAGAGTTGTCCTCGCTCAGAGAGAAACAGATAGAGGATTTCGACCCGGACATGCTCGTTGCGCTTGAAGGTGTAGGAGGCGCCGAACATCACCAGGATCGCGAACATGTACCATTGCAGTTCTAGCCAGCCATTCGAGCTGTAACCGAAGGCATAGCGGATCATCGCATTGCCGGCGCTCACAAGGCAGGCAGCCAGCACCAGGAAATTGCAGACGTAACCGATTTTTTCATTGATCAGGTCGATGACGGTGCTGATCGCCAGAAATGGACGCATGGTGTTTTCTCCGGCGCTCGCCATCAACGGACGCGCGTTGTTTCAACGGGCGTCGCTTGGCGTCCGCACGCAGAATCACGGCTCATTTTCAGGAGCGATCGCAACGATAGTCCCCCCCAATTGCGCTCTTGCCATCTTGACCGCGCCCATCCGGCGCACGGCGGCTTATCCAGCCGAACAGGCATAAAAGCCAGCGCACCATTTCAGCGCGCCTTGGCGGCGTCAATTGGAAAATGGGCAAATTGACGTGGGATCAATTGGTTGCGGAGGTTTTGGTAAATCACAACCGCAGCGCTCGGATGCCCGATATTTAGCCGCCGGTCACGCTCATATGGCGGCTGACGCTCGGGCGGTTGTGCCGACGATCGATGATGAAGTCATGGCCCTTCGGCTTCAGGCCAATGGCGCGGTCGATGGCGGCACTGAGCAGGTCGTTGTCTGCGGAAGCGCGCAGCGGCCGGCGCAAATCGGAGGCGTCCTCGTGACCGAGGCAGGTATGCAGCGTGCCGGTGCAGGTAATCCGCACCCGGTTGCAGGACTCGCAGAAATTATGGGTCATCGGCGTGATGAAGCCGAGCTTGCCGCCGGTTTCGTCAACGCGAACGTAGCGGGCAGGGCCGCCGGTGTCGTCGTCGAGATCGGTCAACGTGTATTGCTTGGCGAGCTGCGCGCGGAGCAGGGACAGCGGTACATACTGATCGATGCGTCCCTCGCCGATATCGCCCATCGGCATTACTTCGATCAGCGTCAGCGCCATGTCCTGGCGATGCGCCCATTCCATCAGCGCGGGGATCTCGTCCTCGTTCATGTTCTTGAGCGCCACCGCGTTGATCTTCACCGCGATGCCCGCCGAGCGCGCCGCTTCGATGCCGGCCAGAACCTTGTCGAGATCGCCCCAGCGGGTGATGGCCCGGAATTTCACCGGGTCGAGCGTATCCATCGAGACGTTGATGCGGCGTACGCCGGCGTCACGCAATTCGCTGGCGTAACGTGCGAGCTGCGAGCCGTTGGTCGTCAGCGTCAGCTCATTGAGCGCGCCGGATTTGAGGTGCCGCGACAGCGAGCGCACCAGCGACATCACATTGCGCCGGACCAGCGGTTCGCCGCCGGTGAGGCGCAGTTTGCGCACACCCTTGGCGATGAAGGCCGAGCACAGCCGGTCGAGTTCCTCGAGCGTCAGCAGATCGGCCTTGGGCAGGAATGTCATGTCTTCCGACATGCAATAAAAACAGCGCAGATCGCAGCGATCGGTGACCGACACGCGCAGATAGCTGATGGTCCGGCCGAACGGGTCGGTCATCGGACGCAGCAGTGATGCGGGTGGATCGAGTAAAGTTCCGGTCATTCAACTGTGCCAGTGGACGCGCGCCCGTCATAGCAGGAAACGGCGCTGCGCCAACTCAATCTAGGCACCTTGGTATCGCTATACAATCCGCAGATTGACGGGTGCAGTGCACGCAATCAGCGGGCAGGCGCGGCTGCCGGGGGCGGGGCGTCCGAGCCATCAGCCGGTGGGGCTGCAGCGGTGCCCTTGGGCACCCTCGGTTTTTTCGGCCGCATCGGTTTGGCGCGGGGCGGCGGGCCGATCGGCTGCAGCTCCGTGACCACCGGATTGGGATCGGGCCTCGCCGTGCCGGCGCTGATGAGACTGCCAGGCTCGCGGATGATCTGGACCGGGACGGTGGCCGGCTGGAACCGGGGCATCGCGTAACTGACCGTAAAGCCGCCGGACTCGGGTACGGGGAGGGTTACCGAGCAGGGCGTTTTACAGCTCTGTCCCAGTGACGTCCGCGCATCGGCGCCCGGCGGGTTCGATTCGATCTGAACCTGCATGGTTGGCGGCGCAGACTTGAAATAGTCCATGGAAAACGAAGAACACCCAGCGAGACTGAGGCTCGCTGCGGCAATCGCGATAACACGACGCATGATCAATCCGTCACTCTCTGCGGCAAACTGCCACAATCCCCAGCGGGACCATAAGAGCGTCAGGACTGCGGCGCAACCATGTGGGCGGCCTTCACTAATTATTGGTTAATGCCTGGATTGAGTTAAATAAAATTATTAAGCAAAATCAATGATCTATATCGATTTTTGAGCGGCCATCAGGGTTTCCACAGCAGCCGGCAATTCGCGCATATGGCCGATCAGCAGATCCGGTTTGAGCTCGGCAATGGGTATCTCGGTATACCCGAATTTGACCCCGATGACGGGTACACTGGCCCGCCGGGCCACGCCGATATCCGGGCCGGCGTCGCCAACCATCACGCTTGAGGCCATCTCGCCCCCGGCGCGGGCCACTGTCTGGCGCAGGATCGCTGGATCTGGCTTTGCGATACCGAAGGTGTCGGCGCCGCAAATCGCGGCAAATCTTGCGCTCAACCCCAGCCGGTCCAGCAGCAGCTTTGACAGCCATTCCAGTTTGTTGGTGCAGACCGCAAAACGATAGCCGCGGGCCGCGAGATCATCGAGCGCGCTTTCGAGGCCCTCGAACGGGCGCGAGTCGTCGGCGATATGATCCGCATAATACGCAATGAAGTCACGGGTGAGCCGGTCGAGCTCTTCGAGCGCAACCGTGCGGCCGTCCAATTCCAGGCCGCGTTCAAGCAGCTTGCGGGCGCCGGCGCCGATCATGGTGCGCGCCGACTGCAGCGGCACCGGGGGCATGCCCTCGCGGGCGAGGATATAATTAAGCGCGTTGATCAGATCGGGCGCCGTATCCACAAGCGTGCCATCCAGATCGAATATGACGGTTCGGGCAGAGGTCATCGTGGATCGCTAGCGGTCCGCGTGCCATCATGCAAGTAGGAGACGGTTCATCACCCCCCGAAGCATTGCACGAGGCAGAACCGGACAAAGATATAAAAGTCATCAATTGTAACCGCTATACCGCTGTTACTCCCGGTCAAACGACGCTAGATATGCCCCCGCCGGACACCGCCGATCGCCCGATCGGCAACGGCCTCTGAGGCATCGTTGATCCCGTGAATATGGACGAATTGAAACGGCAGGCGGCGGCTCGTGCGCTGGAATATGTGCGGGACGGCATGAAGCTCGGGCTCGGCACCGGTTCGACCGCGAAGCATTTTGTCGAGCTGTTGGGCGAGCAGGTCAGTGCCGGGCTCAAGGTGATCGGCGTGCCCACGTCAGAGGCGACCCGCGCCGACGCGATCCGCTGCGGGATCGCTCTGACCACGCTGGATGAGATTGATCGGCTCGATTTGACCGTCGATGGCGCCGACGAAATCGACCCTGATCTGAATCTGATCAAGGGCGGTGGCGGCGCGCTGCTGCGAGAAAAGATCGTGGCTGCGGCGTCGGATCGCATGATCGTGATTGCGGACGATTCCAAATGGGTCGAGACGCTCGGTCGTTTCCCGCTGCCGATCGAGGTCATCCCGTTTGGCCTCGCGGCGACGCAACGCGCGATCGGACACGCCTTTGCCGAATGTGGCGTTTCCGGCCCGATGGTGGTCCGAAAGCGACAGGACGGCCACGTTTTCGTCACCGACGGTGGCCACTGGATTGTGGATGCCCATTTGGGCCGCATATCTCAGGCGAAGCATCTGGCGGGATTGCTGACCGCCATTCCAGGCGTCGTCGAACATGGACTATTTATCGGTCTGGCCAGCACCGCGATGCTGGCGGGCTCTCAGGGAATTCGGGTTGTAGAACGGCGGTAACGCCGCCATCGAGGAGAATAAAATGAAGAGTCTTTCGAAAATCATGTTGGCCGCGGGTCTGGCAGCGGGACTGGCGTTGTCCATCGCCCCGGCGAGCGCGCAAACGCCGGCTAAGCCGGCTTCGCCCGCTGCGATCGCGGCCGCCAAGGAAATCCTGGACATGAAGAAAGCCAGCGCGATGTATGCGCAGGCTGTGCCCAGCGTGGTCGAGCAGACCAAGACTCAATTGATGCAGAACAATCTCAACTATCAAAGGGACCTCAACGAGGTCGCGGTTATCGTCGCGCAGAGCCTGGCAGGCCGCGAGAAGGAAATCGGTGACGGCATGGCGAAGGTCTACGCCGACGCCTTCACCGAACAGGAATTGAAAGATCTCGTCACTTTCTACAAAACGCCGCTCGGCCAGAAGCTGCTCACGGCAGAGCCGGAGGCGATTCAGTCCAGCATCGCCTTCATGAGGCAATGGGGGCAGTCGTTTTCGCAGACCGTGGCCGCCCAGTTCCGTGCCGAGATGCACAAGCGCGGCAAGGACATCTGATCAGGACGTTCCGGCAGGAGATCCGAGTACGGACATCTGGCAAAGGGTATCTGAAAGGATATCTATTGGAGATATCCGATCCAGTATCTGATCGAAGCTGACTTTCGAGGCAGACATGGCTGAGTTCGACATCGATCTATTTGTCATTGGCGGCGGCTCGGGCGGCGTTCGCGCCGCCCGGATCGCGGCCGGCCATGGTGCGCGGGTCATGATCGCCGAAGAATACCGGATGGGCGGCACCTGCGTGATCCGCGGCTGCGTGCCGAAGAAGCTGCTGGTCTACGCATCGCACTTCCATCAGGACATCGAGGACGCTGCGGGATTCGGCTGGACCATCCCGTCGGCGACCTTCGACTGGCCGACCATGATCGCCAACAAGGACAGGGAGATCGCGCGACTCGAGGCGGCCTATACCACCAATGTGGAGAAATCCGGCGCGCGCGTCGTCAAGACCCGCGCGGTGTTCGAGGACGCGCATACGCTGCGGCTCGGAACCGGCGAGACGATCCGTTCGAAAACCATTTTGATTGCGACCGGCGGCGCGCCGAACCACGGGCAGGCGATCCCCGGCATCGAACATGTGATCTCGTCCAACGAGGTGTTTCACTTGCCGACGCTGCCGCGGCGCATCCTGATTCAGGGCGGTGGCTATATCGCGCTGGAATTCGCCTGCATCTTTGCCGGCTTCGGTTGCGACGTGACGCTGGTGTATCGCGGCGACAATGTGCTGCGTGGTTTCGACGAGGACGTCCGCGACCACGTGCGCAGCGAGATGGAAAAGGCCGGGATTACCATCCTGACCGGCTGCACCGTCAACAAGATCGACAAACACGGCAAGGAATTCACGTCGCATCTGTCCGGCGGCGCCAGCATCGCGTCCGACCAGGTGATGTTCGCGATCGGCCGGCATCCGAATATCGGGGGGCTCGGGCTTGAGAAGGCCGGTGTCGCGATCAATCCGAACAATGGCGGCATCCAGGTCGACAGCTTCTCGCGCACCTCGGTGCCGAATATCTACGCGGTCGGCGACGTCACCCACCGCATCAATCTGACGCCGGTCGCGATCCGCGAGGGTCACGCCTTTGCCGATACCGTGTTCGGCAAGCGCACGGTTGAGGTCGATCACGCCGATATTCCGACCGCGGTGTTCTGCCAGCCGGAAGTCGGCACGGTCGGGCTGACCGAAACCCAGGCGCGCGCGCAATTCAGCCACGTCGATATCTACAAGACTTCGTTCCGTCCGATGAAAGCGACGATCTCCGGCCGCGATACGAGAGTGCTGATGAAGTTGGTCGTCGACGGCTCAACCGATCGCGTGGTCGGTTGCCATATCGTCGGCGACTGCGCCGCCGAGACCGTCCAGGTGCTGGGCATCGCGATCAAGATGAAGGCGACCAAGGCCGACTTCGACGCGACCATGGCGCTGCATCCGACCGCGGCGGAAGAATTAGTGACCATGCGCACGCCGAGCGCGCGCTATGTGCGGGAAGCCGCCGAGTAGGGCGCACTATCGGCGGGCGGAAGTGATGGACAACGAACAACAGCCCGGCCATCCCAAGGTCCGCACCGCCAAGCGGTCTAGACGCTATTTCAGCCGCACCCGCGTGATCATGCTGCTGCTGTTGCTCGTCGCCATTCCCATTTTTCTCGCGCTTGCGAACAAGACCGTGCACGAAAACGCCGAAGCGATCCGGCAGGCATTTGGTCAGTAGTACGGGCGGGCCGCGCGCATAGGCGCCCGGCCCGCCGGCGATCTTGCCTCCAGGGGATCGAACGCCTATTCACGTGCGCTGGCTTGGCTGGCGACTTGCCGCCCCGCCCATTCCGTGATGTGAACGGTGTGGCGGCTGGCCCGGAACGAGGGCGAATTCCCGCTCCATCGAGGCGATCTACGGAACTTAGGCAATGAGCGCTGCGCAGAAACTCACCTTTTCCATCCATCCGAATCCGACGCCGGTCGCCGCCGACGTGCGCGCCGGATTGCTCAAGGACCCGGGTTTCGGCCGCGTGTTTACCGACCACATGGTGACGATCCGATGGACGAAGGACGGCGGATGGCAGGATGCGCAACTGCGCGCCCGCGCGCCGATCTCGCTCGATCCAGCCGCAGCCGTCCTGCATTACGGCCAGGAGATTTTCGAAGGGCTGAAAGCCTATCGCCGCGACGACGGCAGCATCGCGCTTTTTCGCCCCGAGCAGAACGCCCGCCGCTTCAACACGTCAGCCGCGCGGTTGGCGATGCCTGAAGTGCCGGAGGAATTGTTTCTCGGGGCGATCAACGAACTGGTCAAGGCCGACCTCGCCTGGATCCCCGGCAATGACGGCAGCCTTTATCTGCGTCCATTTCTGTTTGCGACCGAAGCCTTCCTCGGCGTGCGGCCGTCCTACGAATATCTGTTCATGGTGATCGCGAGTTCGGTCGGCTCCTATTTCAAGGGCGGCGACAAGGCCGTCACGGTCTGGCTGTCGGATCACTACACCCGAGCGGCGGCAGGCGGCACCGGTGCGGCCAAGTGCGGCGGCAATTATGCGGCGAGCCTGTTGGCACAGGCCGAAGCGATCGAGCACGGTTGCGATCAGGTCGTTTTCCTCGATGCCGCCGAACATCGCTGGGTCGAGGAGCTCGGCGGAATGAACGTGTTCTTTGTGTTCGACGACGGCTCGATCCAGACGCCGCCGCTGAGCGGCACGATCCTGCCGGGCATCACCCGGGATTCGATTCTCTCGCTGGCGCGGCGCAGCGGGCGCACGGTGCGCGAGGAACGCTATTCGATGGCGCAGTGGCGCGCCGACGCCGCCAGCGGCAAACTGCGCGAATGTTTCGCCTGCGGTACCGCCGCCGTCGTCGCGGCGATCGGCCAGATCAAGAGCGCGCAAGGCGATTTCGCGATCGGCAACGGAAACGGGGGCCCGATCACGGCGGCCCTGAAGGCCGAACTGGTCGGCATTCAGCGCGGCCAGGTTCCGGACCAGGATGGCTGGGTCCGCAAGGCGCTGTGAATGGCGTGGCAACCTGACATTGCCGGAGGTAGACGGCGATAGAGCGAACAGCTAGCCTGACGGGTGAGAAAAAGGGGCGATCTAACGCCCGCACTCAAGGGAGGCTGGAATGTCCAAGCGCCGCGATATGCGTGGTGAAGCTTTGGAAGCCGCTGCCGGAAACGGCTTGATCGACCGCCGCGCGCTGCTCGGGGGCGGTGCGATGATCGCGGGAGCGATAGGGGTGGGCCTCGGCTCATCCGCGGCTGCGGGCGCCGAACCGCTCACGGAAGAACCATGGAGTCTCGAATTCGGCGATCGCACGACACCCTATCAGGTGCCGTCGAAGTTCGAGGCCAAGGTCGTGCGCACGCTGAGCAATCCCAAGCACGAGATGCGCAATTCCCACTCGCGTACGCCGCACCATATGCTCGAGGGAACGACCACCCCCAACGGATTGCATTTCACCATCAACCATGGCGGCATCCCGAGCATCGATCCGGACAAGCATAAGCTCGTGATCCATGGCCTGGTGAAGCGGCCGCTGGAGTTCACGCTCGAAACGCTTTCGCGCTATCCCATGACGACGCGCGCGGCGTTCGTCGAATGCGGCGGCAACAGTGCTCCGATGTTTTCGCCGGAGCCGCTGCAGGAGACCGTGCAGGCCCTGCACGGGCTCGCCTCCTGCGCGGAATGGACCGGCGTCAAGCTTTCGACCTTGCTTGAGGAAACCGGAGTAGATCCGCGCGCGAAATGGCTCATCGCCGAAGGCGCGGACTCGCCGCGGGTGAGCCGCAGTGTCCCGATGAAGAAGGCGCTGGATGACGCGATGATCGTGCTCTACCAGAACGGCGAGCGCCTGATGCCCGGAAACGGTTATCCGATGCGTCTGCTGCTGCCCGGCTACGAGGGCAACATGAACGTCAAGTTCCTGCGCCGCCTCAAGCTCGTGGAGCAGCCTGCCTTCAGCATGTATGAATCCCGGACCTACGCGCCGATCCTGCCGAGCGGCAAGGCGTACCGGTTTTACTTCCTGCAGGAAGTCAAATCCTTCATCACGTTCCCGTCGCATGGTCACAGCCTGAAGGGGCCTGGCCTCTACGAGATTTCGGGCATCGCTTATTCCGGCACCGGCCGGATCGAGAAAGTCATGGTTTCCGCCGACGGCGGTCAAAGCTGGGCGCAAGCAGCCCTTCAGGGGCCGGTCTTGAGCAAGGCCTTCACCCGCTTCCGGCTGCCATGGCGGTGGGACGGTGGCCCGGCCACGCTGCTGAGCCGGGCGTGGGACGAGTCAGGCGAGGTGCAACCGACCCGGGCCGAATTCATCGTCGCGCGCGGTCAGTTGGAAAAGCCGCCGCCGGTCCTAGGATTCAACAATCAGCACTACAATTCGATCACCTGTTGGGGTGTCGGCAGCAATGGGGAGGTCAAGCATGTCTACGCTTAAGCGCGCGATCTTCACTGCCTCGCTGTGTCTTGCGATGACGGCCGGCGCCGCGTCGGGAGAGACGCCCAATTTCGGCAAGCCGATCGATGAGGCATCGATCGCTCCGTGGGATATCAGCATCCTGCCTGACGGCACGGGATTGCCGAAAGGCAGCGGCACGCCCGCGCAGGGCGCGCCGATTTTTGCGGAGAAATGCTCAGGCTGCCACGGTGAAAACGGCAAGGGCGGCGAGGCCGCGGCCTTGGTTAGCGACAAGGAGTTGATCGGCATCAATGCAGCGCAGAAAACCATCCGCAATTTCTGGCCTTATTCAACCACGGTGTTCGATTTCATTCGCCGCGCGATGCCGTTTCAAATGCCGCATACGCTTGCGGATGATGAAGTCTACGCACTTACCGCCTACATTCTCGCCGGCAATAAATTGATCGGCCCGAACGATACGATGGATGCGCAGACCTTGCCGAAGGTGAAGATGCCGTTTCGCGACAACTTCATCCTGCGGTTTCCAGATCGGATTTAACAGCGTACCCGGTGCGTGTTTCCCTGACGGAAAACGAAGCGGGTGACGCCGGAGCCTGTCAGCGATGTCAGCCTGTCTGCATCGTGTCTGGAGCTACGCCCATTTCAACCGTTCAAGGATCGCCTTGCCCATCACCCATTCCTTGTCCTCTTCGGACAGGAACGGCAATTCTTCGGTGAAATGGGTGATGCGCTGTGCATAGGTGGCCTTGTCGAAGCCGTTGGTCATGTCGGTACCCCAATAGCATCGCTTGGGGCCATAGGCTTCGAACAGCCGCTTGATGTGCGGCGTGAAATCGCGGAACGGATAGGCCTCCGACGAATAGTTCGCCGTTGCTGACAGCTTGACCGAGACGTTGGGATATTTCGCCAGCGACGCGGTCTGGCTGACGGCGTCTGGAATGCGGCCGTCCTTCAGCGTATTGCCGCCGATGCCCATGTGGTCGGCGATCAGTTGCAGGCGCGGATAGCGCTCCGCGACACCGGCGATCTGCGCGTTCTGGCCATCGGTCAGGAACATCACCGGAAGTCCCGCTTTCTCGGCCTCCGGCCAGAACCAGTCCGCGGTGCCGTCGGTCAGCCAGCTTTGCGTCGCGCCGAGAAACGTCAGCCGCACACCGAGCATGCCCGGCTGCTCCTTCCATTTCGGCAGCAGCGCCGCGGCCACTTGAGGATTCTTCAGGGGCACGCGGCCCATCACCGCGAAGCGATTTGGATAACGCCTGGAGGCCTCAAGGCCGTAATCGTTGCGGTCGCCCGGCCATGACGGCGGCACGATCACGACGCGATCGACCTTGGCCTGCTCCACCAGCGGCACCAGTTTTTCGATCGTGAACGGCTCGGGCATTTGCGGCTTCATGCCAGGAACCCATTTCCAGTCGTCGGATTCGGCTTTCCACAAATGCACCTGCGCATCGACGATTTTGCGCCTGGCCGGCTGCGCCGTTACCTTTTGCGATGCCAGCGCGACGCCAGCGGCGAGGGTGGTGGTGCCGAATTGCCGACGAGACATCATGTGGATCATCCTCCCGAATTGTTTTTCGTTGGATGGGAATGTGTTCGCGCGGCGCGATGGCTGTCAAGGAGTTTGGAAATAGCGGGCCGTCATTGCGAGCGAAGCGAAGCAAGCCATCGCGCCGCAAAGAAAGAATGGATTGCTTCGCTTCGCTCGCAATGACGAGAAAACGCTACCCCGCCTCTTCCATCCATTCCGCGGCACCCCGCCAGAGCGTGTCGCGGTGTTCGGAGCGGAAGAAGCCGAGATGGCCGATGGCGGTGGCGCCGGCGTCTTTGGGGGTGATGGTCAGGATGTCCGGCTTGGTCGAGGTAAAGCCCGAACACAATAATTCAACCGCCGGCCGCGTCGCCCAGGGATCGTCGGACAGGCACAGCGAACGCAACGCGCCTTTGTAGGCTGCGAAATTCGGCAGCGTCTTCAGGGAGGGATCGTCGAACAGATAGCGTGGACTCATGACCCAGCGGGTCCATTGCTCGAACACGCCCTTCGGTAGATCCTCGCCGATGCCGCTCCAGCCCGGCGCGTAGCCGAGCGAGCGGGTGAGCGGAATGCCGATAAAGTTCAACAACGCATAGACGCGGTAACGCTCCGGCGTCGCCATCAGCTTCCAGTATCCGGCTTGCGCTGCGATCAACAGCGCGCGCGACACCTCGGTGTTGTTGGCGAGCAGCCCGAGCGCCTGGCCACCAAAGGAATGGCCGATGTAATTGAGCGGCAGCGTCTTGTAACGTTCGCGCATCCACGCCACCGCGGCGGTGGCGTCGAGCGTAGCCCAGTCCGCCATTGTGGCGTTGAAGCCAGCCAGCGGCTTGAACTGATTGTAGCCGACCAGCGACCTCTGCCGGCTGTCACCAGTGCCGCGGTAATCATAGGTCAGCACCGCATAGCCGCGCCGCGCGAGATAGCCGGCGAACCCCTTGTAGATCTTGCGCGGTACGGCGGTGGCCGAATTGATCAGGACGGCGTGGCGCTTGGCGCCGCGGGGCAAAAACAGCGTGGCGCCCAGCGAATATCCGTCCGCAGCCGGGAAGGTGATATCGTCGATAAAAACGTCGTCCAGCCCAGCCTCAGCCACCGCGATTGCCCTGTAATTCCGCGCGCCCCCAGCAAAGGCGAATTCGGCTTTTGCTGCAAGGGCTTGTCATTAGACGCGGAAATCCAACTAGCGGTTCAAGATCAGCCTGTGTATAACCCGGCCCTTCGCTGCCCCGTATAGACACCCCATATAAGTAGCGGTTTTTGCTCAGGAGTTAAGTTCATGTCCGAGCGGTGGACACCCGATAGCTGGCGCAGCCGGCCGGTGATGCAAGTGCCCGAATATCCCGATGCGAAGGCATTGGCGGATGTCGAGGCGCAGCTTGCGACGTTTCCACCGCTGGTTTTTGCAGGTGAGGCCCGCAACCTGAAAAAAGCGCTGGGGCGCGTCGCCGCCGGCGAGGCCTTCCTGCTGCAAGGCGGCGACTGCGCCGAGAGCTTCGCCGAACATGGCGCCAACAATATCCGGGACTTCTTCCGCGTCTTCCTGCAGATGGCGGTGGTGCTGACCTATGCCGGCGCGTTGCCGGTGGTGAAGGTCGGCCGCATCGCCGGGCAGTTCGCCAAGCCGCGCTCGTCACCGACCGAGACCATCGATGGCGTCGCGCTGCCGAGCTACCGCGGCGACATCGTCAACGATATCGCGTTCACCGAGGCCTCGCGCATTCCCGATCCGCAGCGCCAGTTGATGGCGTATCGCCAGTCGGCGGCGACGCTCAATCTGTTGCGTGCGTTTGCGACCGGCGGTTTCGCTAATTTGGGAAGCGTGCATCAGTGGATGCTGGGTTTCCTGCGGGATTCCTCGCAGTCGCGCCGTTACAAGGAACTGGCGGATCGCATTTCCGACGCGCTGAATTTCATGCGCGCCTGCGGTCTCAATCTGGAAAGCCATCCGGAATTGCGCGCCACCGACTTCTACACCAGCCACGAAGCGCTGCTGCTCGGCTACGAGCAGGCCTTCACGCGGGTCGATTCCACCACCGGCGATTGGTACGCCACCTCAGGTCACATGATCTGGATCGGCGACCGCACCCGCCAGCTCGATCACGGTCATGTCGAATATTTCCGCGGCATCAAGAATCCGATCGGGCTGAAATGCGGCCCCTCGCTCAAGCCGGACGATCTGTTGCGGCTGATCGACGTGCTCAATCCGGACAATGAGCCGGGGCGGCTGACCCTGATTGGCCGTTTCGGCGCCGACAAGATCGGCGATCACCTGCCGCAGATGATCCGAACCGTGCAGCGCGAAGGCCGCGCGGTGGTGTGGTCGTGCGATCCGATGCATGGCAACACCATCACCTCGAACTCGGGCTACAAGACCCGGCCGTTCGACCGCATCCTGTCGGAGGTGAAGTCGTTCTTCAACATCCATACGGCGGAGGGCACCCATGCCGGCGGCGTCCATCTGGAAATGACCGGCCAGGACGTCACCGAATGCGTCGGCGGCGCGCGGGCGATCACCCACGAGGATCTCAGCGATCGCTATCACACGGTCTGCGACCCCCGTCTCAATGCCGAGCAGTCGATCGACATGGCTTTCCTGATCGCCGAATTGCTCAAGCAGGAACGTGGCGTGCAAGCCAGCCCATTACCGGTCGCGGCGGGGCTGTAAATTGTTGCGGTTCTGGCGGGCCACGGTCAATACGCGCAACGGCCTCGCTTTCGCGATCCGTTCGGAGCAGGCCATTCGCGAAGAACTGGTCGCGCTGGCGCTGTCCTTGCCGTTCGCGTGGCTGATCGGCGTCACCGTGATGCGGCGGTTTGAGCTGGTCGCCATGGTGGTCCTGGTGCTGGTGGTCGAACTGCTCAACACCGCAATCGAAAAGCTCGCCGACCGGCTGACCACCGACCACGATCCGCAGATCGGGCGGGTGAAGGACATGGGCTCGGCGGCGGTGGGCGGCGCGCTGGTAGTGGCCGGGCTGTTCTGGTTGTTCGCCATCGCCGAACGCATGGGCGCGATCTAAAGCCGGCAATTGCAGTTTACCCCCGCGCAAGGCACCTTCGTTCCATGACCGAAAACGCCGCTCAGTTCACGATCACTTTGGCCCAGTTGAACCCGACGGTGGGCGATGTCACCGGCAACGCCGTCAAGGCGCGGATGGCGCGCGCAAAAGCGCGATCCGATGGCGCCGATCTCGTCGTGCTGTCGGAATTGTTTATCGCGGGCTATCCGCCGGAAGATCTGGTGCTGAAACCGGCGTTCCAGTCGGCTTGTCGTGCTGCCATTGAAGACCTCGCGCGCGAAACCGCCGATGGCGGGCCGGCGATGCTGATCGGCGTTCCCTGGGTCGAGGACGGCAAGCTCTACAATGCCTGCGCCTTGCTCGATGAAGGCCGCATCGCCGCCATTCGCTTCAAGGCCAATCTGCCGAATTACGGCGTGTTCGATGAAAAGCGCGTGTTCGCGCGTGGCCCGGCCGCGGGCCCGGTGACCATTCGCGGCATCCGGGTCGGCGTTCCCATTTGCGAAGACACCTGGCTGGAAGAGTCGGAAGAATACGAGAACGTGGTCGAATGTCTCGCCGAGACCGGCGCGGAAATTCTCGTGGTGCCGAACGGCTCGCCCTATGCGCGCGACAAGAACGACATCCGCCTGTCGGTGTCGGTGGCGCGGGTCACTGAAAGCGGGTTGCCGCTGATCTATCTCAATCAGGTCGGCGGTCAGGATGAATTGGTGTTCGACGGTGCTTCTTTCGCGCTGAATGCGGACCTCTCGGTGGCGGCGCAATTGCCGGCGTTCGAGGAAAACATCACAACCCTGCGCTGGACCAAAAGTGAATCCGGCTGGCGCTGCAACGGCCCGGTCGCTGATATCATTGAGGGCGACAAGGCCGACTACGCCGCCTGCGTGCTGGGGTTGCGCGACTATGTCGGCAAGACCGGATTTCCCGGCGTGCTGATGGGCATCTCGGGCGGTATCGACTCGGCGCTGTGCGCGGCGATTGCGGTCGATGCGCTGGGGGCGGAGCGGGTGCGCGGCGTGATGCTGCCGTTTCGCTTTACCGCGCAGGTCTCGCTCGATGATGCGGCCAAGCTCGCGGCTGAGTTGGGAATCCGCTACGAGGTGCTGCCGATCGCGCAGGCGGTCAACGGCTTTGAAGCGATCCTGTCGGAGACGTTCGCTGGCCTGGCGCGGGACATCACCGAAGAAAATCTGCAGGCGCGCACGCGCGGCACGCTATTGATGGCGATTTCCAACAAGACCGGCGCGATGGTGGTCACGACCGGCAACAAGTCGGAAATGTCGGTCGGCTACGCCACGCTCTATGGCGACATGAACGGCGGCTACAATCCGATCAAGGATATCTACAAGACCGAAGTTTTTCGGCTGTCCAGCCTGCGCAACACGTGGAAGCCGGACGGCGCGCTGGGCCCGTCGGGCGAAATCATTCCGGTCAACATCATCACGCGGCCGCCGACCGCGGAGCTGCGCGAAAACCAGACCGATCAGGATTCACTGCCGCCTTACGACATCCTCGATGCGATCCTGGAGCGGCTGGTCGAGCGCGAGGAGCCGTTGGCATCGATCGTCGCCGAGGGATTCGATCGCGATGTGGTGACGCGGATAGACCGGCTGTTGAATATCGCCGAATACAAGCGGCGCCAGGCTGCCCCCGGCGTCAAGGTGACGCGCCGGAATTTCGGGCGCGACCGCCGCTATCCCATCACCAACAAGTTTCGCGATACCGGCAAACCTCTGCCGAAACCCGACGAGACGCTGGTGTCCCGCGCAAGCCGCGGCTCGGCCGAGGCGTTTGAAGGCTAGCGTTTTCTGGCGTCTGGCGCGGGAGGAATGAAAGTCGGGCCGACCGAGCGGATCGTCTTATTGTCCGGCGCGCTTCCGGTTGAGACCGGCGCGTTGTTGGCCGCAGGGGCAGGTGCGGGTGGCGCATCCGGAGTTGCGGTAGCCGCGGTCGGCGCGGCGCCTTTCTTGGCGGGAGCCGGCGGTTGCTTGGTCGGGGCACGCGACATTTTCTTCGCGCTCTCTTCGGTGACGATGATGTCGCCCTGCTGTTCGGCGGCGGCTTTATCGTCGATGCTCTTGAGCGCATCGGACCAGGTCTGCCCGGCTGCCTTGCACGCACAGGACGGGTTGAACTCCTGGCGGAAGCGAAACGCATTCGGCGACGACGAATAAGGCTGACCGTTGATAGACACGGCCTGGTTCATGTCCTCGCCGGGATTGCGGTAGCTGTAGAGGCTGGCTTCCGTGGCCGGGCACAGCGCCTTGCAGGTCTTATCGTCATCGGCGAAGCGCGCGGGCACGGTGGCAAAGGAGATCGGAAAATATCCGCCGTCGCAGCTGCGCACGCAGACGGTGCGATAGGTGCCGGATTGCGGGCCGACATCGGCGCCGGGCGTACCCGGCGCGTTGTTGCCGAACAGGTTGTTCAGAAAATTGCCCGGACCCTGGTTTTGCACCGCGTTGGCATATTGCGGCCCGCAATTATTCTGCGCGAGCGCCAGCAACACCGAGCGGCGCTGATTGTCGCGATTGGCGCCGCCACTGCCGCGCAACTGCTCGAGACTGCCCGTGATCTGATCGAGGTTCGCGCGCATCTGCTGAATCTGGTTGTTGACCGGACCGCATTGCGCCGATTGGCCGTTGAACAGCGAGAGGAAACCGGAACTGTCGCAGCCCATCCGCTTGGCCTGCGAGGTGACGCGATCGAGCTCCCCCTGCTGTTTGGTCGCGGCATCGGTATAGCGGCGGATCTGGTCGTCCCGGGCCGGGTCGCCGGTGCTGCCGCCGCGGTCGATGGTCGCCAGTTGTGTTTCGAGCCGCGGGCACATCGGATTGACTGCGCCGCCCTGTGGCGGCGGTGGAGGCGCGCCCGGACTGACTTGCGCACGGGCGTCAACGCCCAGCACGGCTGCGCCGAGTAACACTGCGCCGGCCAAAATCGATCGAAAGGTCGATCTGGATGAGAAAATCAGCACTTCAGACATGTCCGGCCATCAGGCGATTCCGCGCGGGTTTGGAAAAACCGCAGGCGCGGCCAACGGGGCCTTCCCATACCCGCTTCTCGGGGCATCGTCACGTCGTTTCCGGGGCACCAGTATGGCGGGGACGGCGTGTGATCTTGCCGCAGCCGACGCCTCAGCGTTGGCAGGTGATCGCGACGTATTCGTCGCAGCCGGCGTGGGTGCAGTTCTTGCTTCCTTGCGGAACCGAGCCGGTAATCTCGTCCGGGTCGACGCGCCGGTAGGAAGAAGCCTGGGCGAAGTCCCGCGACTGGCAATAGGACAAAGCGGCATGGGCGCCGCATTTCTCACCCTTGGCGAGGCACTGGTCGACGCCGTAGCCGTCGGCCTGGTTGGAAACGATGAAAACGCGGCTGTCGGCCGATGCCGCCGAGGCGGCAAGGACGAATACGCAGGCCAAAAGCGCGGAAATGGATCGCATGCTGCACCGGGTAAGAAGGGGGTCGCCGTCATACGGTAAACTCAAAGTGTAAAGAATGATTAACCATCGCGGCGGGCGGCGCGGTTTCGTCGGCCAAATGGGCTTTTCTGAGGCACTTGACGCAATCCCCCAAGCTGCCGCATGGTATTCCGCATGAACGGTTTCCTCGCCATTTGCGGCATTTGCCGCGAAATTATGAGCTAGCGATTCGCTGGCTGAGGCCGTCTTTTCTCACACGAGATCATTGGACGCCCGGCCGCAACGGGTAGGTTGTCCATGGAATTGCGCCTCTACGATACCTTGACCAAGGAAAAGCGCGCCTTTGTGCCGCTCGATCCGGCCAATGTGCGGATGTATGTCTGCGGGCCGACGGTCTATGACTTCGCCCATATCGGCAACGCGCGTCCGGTGATCGTGTTCGACGTGCTGTTCCGGCTGCTGCGGCATGTCTATGGCGAGGGTCACGTTACTTACGTTCGCAACATCACCGACGTCGACGACAAGATCAACGATCGCGCCGCGCGGGATTTTCCCGGCCTGCCGCTGAACGAGGCGATCCGCAAGGTCACCGAGAAGACCGCCAATCAGTTCCATGCCGACGTCGCGGCGCTGGGTTGCCTGCCGCCGACCATCGAGCCGCGCGCGACCGATTTCGTGTTGCCGCGTTCCGACGGCAAGGCCGACATGGTGACGCTGATCAAGCAATTAATCGCGCGCGGTCATGCCTATGAGGCCGGTGGCGAAGTGCTGTTCGATACCCAATCGATGCCGGACTATGGCGCGCTGTCAGGCCGCAAGCTCGATGAGCAGCAGGCTGGTGCGCGCATCGCGGTCGATGCCCACAAAAAGCAACCGACTGACTTCGTGCTCTGGAAACAATCGTCGGACAATGAACCAGGCTGGGAAAGCCCGTGGGGTAGGGGACGTCCGGGCTGGCACATTGAATGCTCCGCGATGAGCGCGGCCTATCTCGGCGACGTCTTCGACATTCACGGCGGCGGCCTCGATCTGATTTTTCCGCACCACGAAAACGAGATCGCACAGTCGCGCTGCGCCCACGGCACGCCGACGATGGCGAATTACTGGATGCATAACGGCTTCCTGCAGATCGAAGGCGAGAAGATGTCGAAGTCGACCGGCAACTTCGTCACGATCAATGAGTTGCTGGCGGATTGGCCGGGCGAAGTGCTGCGCCTCAATATGCTCAAGACGCATTATCGTTCGCCGATCGATTGGACGCTGAAAGGTCTGGAAGAAAGCGCCAAGACGCTCGACGACTGGTACTGGGTCGCTGCCGATATCAAGAGCGGACAGCCTTCCGGCGCGGTCATCGAAGCGCTCTCGGACGACCTGAACACGCCGCAGATGATTGCGTCACTGCACGGCATACGTAACAGTGCGGCTTCGGGAAATGACCAAGATCGTGAGCTGTTTGCTTCCTCGTTGCGGCTCATCGGTTTCCTGTCAGAAACTGCTGCGGCCTGGAACGGCCGAAAGCAGCAGGCCAGCGGCATCGATGCGAAACAGATAGATAGTCTGATTTCGGACCGCACCGCGGCCCGTGCGCGCAAGGACTTTAAGGAATCCGATCGCATCCGTGATGAACTCGCCGCGATGGGCGTGGTCATCAAGGATTCCAAGGAAGGCACCACCTGGGAGATCGCACGCTAATGGGACAGGCGCTGCCTAAACCCGCTCTGCGGCCGTTTCTTGCCGAGGACACGCCTGTGCTGGCCGCAATCTTTGCTGCCAGCATCGAGGAGTTGACCGGCGACGATTACAGTGAAGCCCAGCAGGAAGCCTGGGCCAGCGCCGTTGAGGACGAGGAGAAATTCGGCAAGCGTCTTGCGGCCGAATTGACGCTGGTCGCGACCTTGCAGAATTCGCCGGTTGGTTTTGCCGCGCTGAAAGGCCCTGATCATATCGACATGCTCTATGTGCATCCCGGCGCGGTCGGGCAGGGCGTGGCCGCGATGCTGTGCGATGCGCTGGAAAAGCTCGCCGGCGCGCGTGGCGCCACGAAGCTGACGGTCGATGCCAGCGACAATGCGACGGAGTTCTTTTTAAAGCGCGGCTATGTCGCCATGCAGCGCAACACGGTGACCATCAATGGCGAGTGGCTCGCCAATACCACGATGCAGAAGACGCTCGGCGACAATGCCGCGCCGGGAGCGCCATCATGACTCGCGAGCGGCTCTATCTGTTCGACACCACGCTGCGCGACGGCGCGCAGACCAATGGCGTCGATTTCACGCTGCATGACAAGCAATTGATCGCGCAGATGCTGGACGAACTCGGCATCGACTATGTCGAAGGCGGCTATCCCGGCGCCAATCCCACCGATACCGCGTTCTTCGCCGAAAAGCCGAAGCTCAATCATGCCCGCTTTACCGCGTTCGGCATGACGCGGCGGCCCGGCCGTTCCGCGTCGAACGATCCGGGGTTGGCGGGATTGCTCGAAGCCAAGGCGGATGCAATCTGTTTTGTCGCGAAGTCATCAGCCTATCAGGTCCGCGTCGCGCTCAAGACCACCAACGAGGAAAATCTGGCCTCGATCCGCGACAGCGTGACGGCTGCGAAATCCGCCGGCCGCGAGGTCATGCTCGATTGCGAACATTTCTTCGATGGCTACAAGGAAAATCCGGAATTCGCGCTGGCCTGCGCCAAGGCTGCTTATGATTCCGGCGCGCGCTGGGTGGTGTTGTGCGACACCAATGGCGGCACCATGCCGCATGAGGTCGAAACCATCGTCACCGAGGTGACGAAACACATACCGGGCGACCATGTCGGCATTCACGCCCATAACGACACCGAACAGGCTGTGGCCAATTCCTTTGCCGCGGTGCGCGCGGGCGCCCGGCAAATCCAGGGCACGCTCAACGGTCTTGGCGAGCGCTGCGGCAACGCCAATCTGTGTTCGCTGATTCCGACCCTGCGGCTCAAGCCGGAATTCTCCGATCGCTTTGAAATAGGTGTGTCGCCGGACAAACTGACCACCCTGATGAAGGTGTCGCGAACGCTGGACGACATGCTCAATCGTGCGCCCGATCGCCACGCGCCCTATGTCGGTGAAAGCGCGTTTGTGACCAAGACCGGCATTCACGCCTCCGCCGTGCTGAAGGATCCGCAGACCTACGAGCATGTGACGCCCGAGGCGGTTGGCAATCATCGCAAGGTGCTGGTGTCGGATCAGGCCGGCCGCTCGAACGTGATCGCCGAACTGGATCGCGCCGGGATCGTCTATGACAGGAACGATCCAAAGCTGATTCGTCTGGTCGAGGAACTGAAAGAGCGCGAAGCCGCGGGCTATGCCTATGAGTCCGCCAACGCATCGTTCGACCTGTTGGCGCGGCGCACACTCGGCCGGGTGCCGGAATATTTCCGGGTCGAGCAGTTCGACGTCAATACCGAGCAGCGCTACAACGCCAACGGTCAGCGCGTTACGGTGGCGATGGCGGTGGTGAAGGTCGATGTCGACGGCGAAAAGCTGATCTCGGCGGCGGAAGGCAACGGTCCCGTCAACGCGCTCGACGTCGCGCTGCGCAAGGATCTCGGCAAATTCCAGAAATATATCGAAGGCCTCAAGCTGATCGATTATCGCGTGCGTATCCTCAATGGCGGCACCGAAGCGGTGACGCGGGTGCTGATCGAAAGCGCGGACGAGGAGGGCGAGCGCTGGACCACGATCGGGGTCTCGCCCAATATTATCGATGCGTCGTTTCAGGCGCTGATGGATTCGGTGGTTTATAAGCTGGTGAAATCCGGCGCGCCAGCTTAACGAAATTATTCGTCATTCCGGGGCGATGCGAAGCATCGAACCCGGAATCTCGAGATTCCGGGTCTGGTGCTAACGCACCATCCCGGAATGACGTTGCAATATCGGGGGGCCTTTCACATGCTCGACCATGTCTCCGTCGGCGTCAGCAACCTAGATCGTGCCGCCAACTTTTATGAACGCACACTCGCCCCCCTCGGCCTGTCACGGGTAGTCACCCGGCCGGCGACAATCGGCTTCGGCAAGGCCTATCCGGAGTTCTGGATCAATCTGCGCGCCGAGATGACGCCGGTCGAGCCGGGCAGCGGCGTCCACATCTGTCTTCGGGCGAAATCGACCGACGAGGTCGATGCATTTCATGCGGCGGCGCTGACCGCCGGTGGCAGTTCCGACGGCGCGCCGGGCCTGCGTCCACATGATCGGGTGCGTTATTACGCAGCCTTCGTCAGGGATCCCGACGGCAACCGCATCGAGGCGGTGACGTTCCTGAAAGACGAAGCGAGCGGGGCGGCGCCGTAGAAATTTGGCGCCGTAGAAATTACAGGCGGCGCGCGACTTCGGGGGCTAGCTGCTTGGTCTCTTCGGAGGCCTTGTCCGCCGCGGCTTGCAGCCTCGGCAGGATGTCTTCGACCCGTTCGGCTTTCAGAATCTCGATCGCCAGTGTCGGCCGAATGAATTGGGTGGAACGCATATGCGTCAACAGGCCGAGCAGCGGTTCCCAGAAGTTCGCGATGTTCGCGATCAGGATCGGCTTGGAGTGACGGCCAAGCTGCTGCCAGGTCAATTGCTCGACCAGTTCCTCCAGCGTGCCGATGCCACCGGGCAATGCGACGAAGGCGTCCGAATGCTCGAACATCAGCCGCTTGCGCTCGTGCATATCGGGCGTGACGATCATCTCCTGAACGCGCTTGAGGGCGTTTTCGCGCAGCTTGAGAAAATCGGGGATGATGCCGGTGACGGTGCCGCCATGATCGAGCACCGAGGTCGCTACCGAGCCCATCAGGCCCAGGGAACCGCCGCCATAGACGAGGCGAACGCCGTTTTCGGCGAGAGTCTTCCCCAAGGCGACGGCGGCTTCGGTAAAGCGCGGGTCGGTGCCGGGGCCGGATCCGCAATAGACGCAGACGGTTTTGATCTTGCTCATCATTTCCATGTGGCACTGCAGCGTAAAGTCGTCAAGCCGCCCGATTCGCGGCGGCAGCCAAATCTATCCGCAAATCGCGGGAAATCGTGAAAGAAATACCTCCGTTTGGGGTGCACGGGGCATTCAAACACTCTATATGACCGGGCAGAATGCAAACCGACCAAAAAACACCCGCGATGGCAGACCGGTCGCCGGCCTGTTCCAGGCTTTGATCGATGGCCCATCCTCACTCGTCCGGGGACACCGGAGAGGCGCTGCCCGCCAACAAGTCCATTGAACAGGCGACCCTGATCGGGACGCTGGCGCACCTGTGGCCCTATATCTGGCCGGGCGACCGCGCCGACCTCAAGATGAGCGTGGTCTGGTCGGTCGTATTGCTGCTGGTCGCCAAGGTTGCGACGCTGTCGGTGCCGTTCACCTTCAAATGGGCGATCGACGCGTTGACGGGGGCCGATACCGCGCCCGTGCAAGCTTCGAACTGGACGGCGTGGCTGATCGCCTCGCCGCTGATCATGACGATCAGCTACGGCGGGCTACGCATATTGATGGCGGTTCTGACCCAATGGCGCGACGGCATTTTCGCGCGGGTCGCGATGCATGCGGTGCGCAAGCTCGCTTACCGCACTTTCGTCCACATGCACGAATTGTCGCTGCGCTTTCATCTCGAGCGCAAGACCGGCGGGCTGACGCGGGTTCTGGAGCGCGGCCGTTCCGGCATCGAAGTCATCGTGCGGATGGTGATCCTGCAACTGGTCCCGACCGTCGTCGAGGTGTCGCTGCTGACGGGCGTGCTGTTGTGGCAGTTCGACTGGCGCTACGTGGTGGCGACGCTGATCACCGTCGTGCTGTTCATGTGGTACACGTATATCGCGACCGAATGGCGGATCGAGATCCGCCGCAAGATGAACGAGTCCGACACCGACGCCAACACCAAGGCGATCGACTCGCTGTTGAATTACGAAACCGTCAAATATTTCAGCGCCGAAGAACGCGAGGCCACGCGCTACGACGGCTCAATGGCGCGTTACGAGCGCGCCAGCGTCAAAACCTACACATCGCTGGCGGTGCTCAACACCGGGCAGGCGATCATCTTCACCGCGGGTCTCACGGCGACCATGGTGATGTGCGCGATCGGCGTGCGCAGCGGCAAAAACACAGTGGGCGATTTCGTCATGGTTAACGCCATGATGATCCAGCTCTATCAGCCCTTGAATTTCATGGGCATGGTCTATCGCGAGATCAAGCAGGCGGTGATCGATATCGAGAAGATGTTCGGCGTGTTGTCGCGCAATCCCGAGATCAAGGATATTCCCGGCGCCACGCCGCTGGTCGTGACTTCAGGCAATGTACGTTTCGAAAACGTGCAATTCTCTTACGATCCCGATCGCCCAATCCTCAAAGGCCTGAGCTTCGAGGTTCCCGCCGGCCACACGGTCGCGATTGTCGGTCCGTCCGGCGCGGGCAAATCGACGATCTCGCGACTGCTGTTCCGTCTCTATGATGTGTCGAGCGGCAAGATCCTGATCGATGGCCAGGATATCCGCAATGTCACGCAATCGTCGCTGCGGGCATCGATCGGCATGGTCCCGCAGGATACGGTGCTGTTCAACGACACCATCCGCTACAACATTCGCTACGGTCGCTGGGATGCTGGGGATGCCGAGGTGGAGGCGGCGGCGCGGTTGGCGCAGATTGACGGCTTCATCCGGATGTCGCCGAAGGGTTACGAGACCCAGGTCGGCGAACGCGGCCTGAAATTGTCCGGCGGCGAGAAGCAGCGCGTCGCGATCGCGCGGACTGTTTTGAAGGCGCCGCCGATCCTGGTGCTCGACGAGGCGACCTCGGCGCTCGACAGTCACACCGAGCACGAAATCCAGGAGGCGCTGGAGCGGGTGTCGCGCAACCGCACCTCGCTGGTAATCGCGCATCGGCTGTCCACGATCGTCGGCGCCGACGAAATCATCGTGCTGGACCAGGGCCGCATCGCCGAGCGCGGCACGCATGCGCAGCTTTTGGCAAGCGGCGGACTTTATGCCAGTATGTGGAACAGGCAGCGCGAGGCTCAGGAGGCGCGGGAGAGGTTGGCATTGATTGCCGACGAGAACGAAGCGCCCAACCGCGAACCGCCGCCGGTCAACGATGCGCTGGTAACACCGGCCGCTGCCGAATAATCGAAGTGTGGTCCCATCTCCGCTGGGGGGAGGGGAAAGATGACAGCGAGTTTTGATGTCGATTGCCAATTCCATTCGCGCGCAAATTCCGCCGATTCATCCCGAGGGCTATCCGTTCATCGGTGGCTTTGCGCTGGTAAGCCTGATCCTGTTCTGGCTGTGGACGCCGCTCGGCTGGATCGGCACCGTGCTGACGATCTGGTGCGCGCTGTTCTTTCGCGATCCGGTGCGGGTGACGCCGGTGCGCGAGGGGCTCGTTATCGCGCCGGCCGATGGGCGCGTCTCGATGATCGCCCAGGTGCTGCCGCCGGCTGAACTCGGCCTCGGCGACAAGCCGCTGCCGCGTGTCTCGATCTTCATGAGCGTGTTCAACTGTCATGTGAACCGCAGCCCGGTGGCCGGCCGGATCGACCGGATCGCGTATCGTCCGGGTACCTTCATCAATGCGGAACTCGACAAGGCCAGCGAGGACAATGAACGTAATTCGTTGGTGATCTCGACCCCCAACGGACGTATCGGCGTGGTCCAGATCGCGGGCCTGGTGGCGCGGCGGATCGTGTCTTTCGTGCGGGAAGGGCAGTCGATCGGAGCCGGCGAGCGGTTCGGGTTGATCCGGTTCGGATCGCGCCTCGACGTCTATTTGCCGGAAGGCACGAGGTCGCTGGTGTCGGAAGGGCAGACCGCGGTCGCTGGAGAGACCATTCTGGCCGATTTCAGGCTGGGCGATAATGGCCGAACTTACCGCGCCGATTAACCATCGAAGCGGTCTGGCCGGGCGGCAGAGCGCCGCAATGGCGTAAGGGGGCGACGCTTGCTATATAAGCCTAGCCATGCAGATGCCTGACGATCCCAAGTCTCCTGAAATGCGCCGCCGCCGGTTTCGCCCGATCCCGGTGCGCATGCTGGTGCCCAATTTCATTACACTGCTGGCGATCTGCGCCGGGCTGACCGCGATCCGCCTGTCCACCGAAGGGCGGATGGAATTGGCGGTGGCCGCGATCGTGTTTGCGGCGGTCCTCGATGGCCTCGATGGCCGCGTCGCGCGCATGATCAAGGGCCAGTCTAAATTCGGCGCGGAACTCGACAGCCTCGCCGACTTCGTCAATTTCGGCGTCGCGCCCGGTCTCATCCTGTACTTCTGGCAGTTGCATGAATTGAACAATGGCGGCTGGATCGCCGCGATGGTGTTCGCGATCTCAGGCGGCCTGCGGCTGGCGCGTTTCAACGCGACCATGGACGATCCGAACAAGCCTGCCTTTGCGGCGAACTATTTCACCGGCATTCCGGCGCCCGCCGGCGCGATCACGGTGATGCTCCCGATTTATTTCCAGTTTCTCGGCTTCTCCCAACCGCCGGCGATCCTGACCGCGTTCTATACGCTGCTGATCGGCTTCCTGATGGTTTCGCGGCTGCCGGTCTTTTCCGGCAAGACGGTGAAGATGCGGGTGCCGCCGGAAATGGTGCTGCCGGTTTTCGTCTCGGTGGTGTTCTTCATTGCGCTTCTGATCGGCTATCCCTGGCAGATGCTTTCCATCATGACGGTGATGTATCTCCTGGCCCTGCCGGCCGGATGGAAGTCCTATCGCGATCACAAGCGCAAAGCCGCCGCGGCGCAGACGGTAATGCCGCCCGGCGCTGCCCCGCTAGATCCGGCGGCCCCGTTCGTGCCCAGCGTCACGGAGCCGGATCAGGACGACCGGCCGGCCCGGCTGAACTGAGCCGCCCGTTCGGCCGCCGCATGCGGTTTTTGCCGGATATCTGCCATGAGCGAGAGCCGAGTTGGGTTCGATCCCGATCTCGGCTATAGGGCTGTCATACGGCCTTCAATAACGGCCGGTCCCGCATTCTGGAGAAACGCTGTGACGACGAATTCCACGACCGCGCCGCTGCCCGCTTCACTGCTTGAAGCGCTCCGGCGTTATGACACGCCAACGATCTGCAACGCGATGGAAGTCGTCGCCCCGGAACGGCGTCTGATCGGCTACACCACCAAGCCGCTGGTGTGTCCGTTCCCCGAGCTGCCGCCGATGGTCGGCTATGCGCGCACGGTGACGATCCGTTCGGTGATCAAGTCGGGGCTGTCCGCCGAAGAGCAATCCAAGCGCCGCATCGAATATTACGAATATATGGGCACCGGTATCGGGCCGCGCATCACCGTGATCCAGGACATCGACGGCGCTGACGTCGGCTACGGCGCGTTCTGGGGCGAAGTTCAAAGCAACGTGCACAAGGCGCTGGGTTGCCTCGGCGTAATCACCGACGGCTCGATCCGCGATATCCCGCAATGGGCACCGGGCTTCCAGGCGCTGGCGGGTTCTGTCGGACCGTCTCACGCCTGGGTCCACGCCGAGACTTTCGGTGGCGAAGTCCGCGTGGCCGGCATGACGGTACGCTCGGACGATCTCATCCATGCCGACAGCCACGGCGCGATCGTGATCCCCTACGATATCGCCCCGAAAATTCCGGACGCCGCCGAGCTTTGTGGCCGCCGCGAGACGCCCATTCTCGATATCGCCCGCAGCCCGGACTTTACCCTCGAGAAGCTGAAAGCCGCGCTGAAGAAGTCGGCCGAGATTCACTGACCGCTTCGCACTTTATTTGATTTGCGAAGAAAATAGTTCCCGCCCTCGGATCGAATCCGGGGGCGTATTTTTTGGGAATATTGCGAGGCCGGAAATCATCGTCATTGAACTGTCATCGAATGCGCCAACAGCTAATTATCAACGCATTCGAGGATACCGATGGATTACTTCCGGCGCTTTACCTTCCTGTTCGCAGCCCCCGTCTTCGACACCGACGATCTCGAAGGGCTCCGTTTCAACCAGATCATCACCGAGATCGAACGCTCCGGCTTCGAAGTCGTGCGGGCGCGTAAGCTCGAGGATGCCGAGATCGCGGTGCAAACCGATGCGGCGATCGGCTGCATGGTGGTCGATTGGGGCAAGAAAGGCCTGGAAGGCAAAACCGCCGCGCTGATCAATCTGATGCGCCGCCGCGGCCTCGATTTTCCGATCATCCTCCTGATCCGCCGCAAGCGGTTCGAGGACCTGCCGGTTGAAGTGCTCGATTTCATTGACGGTTATGTCTTCCTATCCGAGGAGACACCGCCCTTCATCGCCAAAAATCTGATCAGCCGGCTCAAGCAATATGCGGAGACGCTGAAGACCCCGTTCTTCGGAGCGTTGGTCGATTATGCCGAGGAGGGCAATCAACTGTGGACCTGCCCGGGCCACAATGGCGGCGTGTTTTACAGCCGCAGCCCGATCGGCCGGGTGTTTGTGGAGCATCTCGGTGAAGCCGTGTTCCGCGACGACCTCGACAATTCGGTGCTCGACCTCGGCGATCTCCTGACGCACGAGGGCCCGGCGCTGAAGGCGCAAAAGGAAGCCGCGAAGATCTTTGGCGCGGAAAAAACTTATTTCGTGCTCAACGGCACCTCGACATCGAACAAGGTGGTGCTGGGCTCGCTGGTCGCCGAGGGCGATCTCGTATTGTTCGACCGCAACAATCACAAGGCTGCCCATCATGGCGCGCTGATGATGGCCGGCGGTATTCCCGTTTACATTCCGGCGGTGCGAAACGCCTGGGGCTTGATCGGCCCGATGCGCTGGGACGCGCTCGACGAAACTGCGCTGCGCGAGCGCATCCGCAACCATCCGCTGGTCAAGGACCCGGAAGCCTGGCGCAAGCCGCGGCCGTTTCGTGTCGCCGTGGTCGAGCAATGCACTTACGATGGCACGATTCACAGTGCCGAGATGATCCTCGAGCGCATCGGCCACCTCTGCGACTACATCCTGTTCGATGAGGCCTGGGCCGGCTTCATGAAGTTTCATCCGCTCTACGCCGGACGTTTCGCGATGGGTCTTTCGGCGCTCGATGCCGACGCGCCGGGCATTATCGCGACCCAGTCGACCCACAAGCAGTTGGCGAGCTTTTCGCAGGCTTCGCAGATCCACATCAAGGATCGCCATATCCGCGGTCAGAAACGCCGGATCGAACACCGGCGTTTCAACGAGAGTTTCATGCAGCACGCATCGACTTCGCCGTTCTATCCGCTGTTTGCGTCGCTCGATGTCGGCGCGCAGATGATGAAGGGGCGTTCCGGCGAAGTGCTGTGGGACGATACGATCCGGCTTGGAATCGAGTTGCGCAAGAAAATCCGCGCGGTGCGGCGCGAATTCGAAGAGAAAGAGACGCGCCCCGAACGGCGCTGGTTCTTCGAACCGTTCGTACCCGACCGCGTCGCGATCCCCGACGCGTCCCGCGAGAACGCCGTGCACAACGTCGCCTGGGAAACGATCAGCACGGATCTGCTCGCCACCAACGCGTCCTATTGGCAGCTCTCGCCGGACGCGGTCTGGCACGGATTTCCCGAACTGACCGCGGGATTTGCGATGACTGATCCCAACAAACTGACGATCCTGACGCCTGGATTCGATCCGGCGACGGGAGCCTATGCCGCGCACGGGATTCCGGCGCCGATCGTGGCGCAATATCTGCGTGAAAACCGCATCGTCGCCGAAAAGAACGACCTCAACTCTCTGCTGTTTTTGCTGACGCCGGGCGTCGAGGCCAGCAAGGCCGGCACCCTGATCAGCGGGCTTGTCGCGTTCAAGAAGCTGCATGACGACAACGCGTTATTGGAAGAGGCGATCCCCGAATTCTATCAGCGCCGCGCGGCGCGCTATGCCAAGGTGCGGTTGCGCGATCTCTGCGCCGACATGCATGGCTTTTTTCGCGACGCCAATGTCAGCGCGCTGCAGGCCAGGCAATTCCTCGGAGAGCACCTGCCTGAGATCGCGATGTCGCCGCGCGATGCGGCGCGCTATCTGGTGCGCAACGACGTCGACTATCTGCCGATCGACGCGATCGCCGGCCGCGTTGCGACCACGCCGTTCGTGGTCTATCCGCCCGGGATCGCCACGATCGTCCCGGGCGAGCGTCTGAGCGAGCGCGCACAGCCGATGATCGACTATCTCAAAATGTTCGAGACCTGCTTCAACAGCTTCCCCGGATTCGATGTCGAGATTCAGGGTGTTTACCGGGAAATCGATGCGTCCGGACGCATCCGGTTGCACACCTATGTGGTTTCCGAATGAACCAGCCGTCTGAGGCGACAAGCCCATCCATGACCAACCAGCAGCCGGTGATGGTTCGCCCCTCGCGGGACGGCGATGTCGAGGCGATGCTCGCGATCTACCGCCGCCATATCCGCCGCGGGATCGAGGAAAGTGTGGATGAGAGCGGCACGCCGGAGCCGGAGGATTGGCGCGACCGGCGCAAGAACCTGCGCAGCAACCGCTTGCCGCATCTGGTGGCGGTCTGTAGCAGCGAAGTCGTGGGCTACGCCTATGTGGTGCTGTTTCGCAAACGCCCCGCCTATCGCTACGCGGTCAAGCATTCGATCTATGTTCATCACGAGCATCTCGGCCGCGGCGTCGGGCGGCTTTTGATGCAGGAACTGATCGACACCTGCGCGGCATCTGGCTTTCGCCAGATGATCGGCTATATCGATGCCGATAACACGGCGTCGTTGGCCATTCACGAGAAGTTCGGCTTTCAGAAGGTCGGGTTGCTGCCGGGCGTAGCCTATCGCTACGGCCGCTGGGCCGACTCCGTCATGGTCCAGCGTTCACTCGCGGCCGGTGCAACCGAGCCGCCGCTGATATCCAGCTTCGGACGGCGAGGGGGGCTTTAGCGCGACAAATCTACCGAGACAACGCGATATCCTGCCCGGCGCCGGTCTTGCCCTCGAAGCGGCTGGGTCCGGCGGGCGCCAGTTGCGCCAGGGTCTGGGCGTTGTGGTCGCGTATCGTCAGGCCGGCCTCGGTATAGGTCCACTTCCGGCTGGTGTAGAAATTGAACGGGCAGCCGCCCGCGGGTGCGATGGTGCCCTCGGTGGCGTTGGCATTGGCGCCGAACGTCACCGCGCAGGAACTGGCTCCTGTGGCCGACAGCGTCCATCGGCCGGCGAGACTGGTCGGCGGGGCCGCGGGGGCGGCGCCAGCAGCCGGCGCCGCGCTACTGGGCGGACTGTTCGAGGAACTGCTGTCCCAAGAAAACCGGTCGCCGCCGCTGCAGGCCGCCAGCAGCATGGTTGAGGCTAGAATGAGAACAGTGGCGATGCGGGTTGTCATGAAGACGGGTTTAAGGACCTGACATGAACGTTGGCTGTGTCTACCAGACTGTTGCCACCGTGTCAGGGCACTTCCCCGCAGGCGATTGGCGCGACTGCGACCGCGCGTAAGGTCCCTGTAATGTCGCGGCCAAGGTTTCCCTAAGACCTGGCCCTGCTCAGGTAAGGCTCGCGCCAGCCATCGCTCCGGCAGGCCAGGTCTTCGTCGTCAATCCCGGCGATCACGCTTGCCACTTCGGCTTTCGCGGCAGGGCTCAATTCGACGATCGGAAGGCGCGTGTTCGGGTGCATGAAGCCGAGCAGGCACAGCGCATATTTCAAGGCCGCCGGGCTTTCCTTGGCGAGCACCGCCGTCAGTGGCGCGAGGCGGCTTTGCAGATATCGCGCGGCTGGCAACCGTCCTTGCTGGCAACTCGAAAAAATCGCCCGGCACAGCAGCGGCGCGATATTCGATACGCTGGAGATACAGCCATCGCCGCCATGAACCAGATAGGACAATGCGGTGGCGTCGTCGCCGGACAACAGGCGAAAGCCGCTCGGCAATAGCGCCCGCAGCCGAAGCGGCCGCGCGATGTCGCCAGAGCCATCGCGCAATCCGATGAATTGCCTGGATTGCGCCAGTTGCACCAGCGTGTCGTCGGCCAATTCGCGGACCGTCCGGGCGGGAATGTCGTGCAGGATGATGGGAAGGTCGGTCGAGCCGGCGATCGCCTGAAAGTGCCTGACCATGCCGGCTTGCATCGGCTTGTTGTAATAAGGCACGACCGAGAGGATGGCGTCGGCGCCGGCGGCGACCGCGCGCCGTGTCAGCTCGATGGCCTGGCTGGTTGAATTCGAACCCGCTCCGGCAATGACGCGAACGCGGCCACGTGCGGTCTCGACGGCGGCGTGAACGATGGTGCAATGCTCGGCCGGCGTTAGCGTCGAGGCCTCGCCGGTGGTTTCGCCGACCACGATCGCGGAGACGCCGGCGGCAATCTGGCATTCGCACAGCTTCGCAAACGCCTTTAAATCGATCTCGCCGTCTTCATCGAAGGGGGTGGGAAGATCGGGTATGTAGCCCGTGAGCCAACTCATGCGGCCAATATCTTCCCGGCGGGATAGGAATTCGAGGATGGCCGGGCCGCGATCTCATATAAGCGCCATAAGACTCCGCTACTTAGGCGCTCGAAAACTGGGTCAATGGCTGACCTGAAACAGGCGGGAACCCGTTCGTTCACATTTTTGGAAGAATCCAAAAATCTTGCAGGGTCTGGAACCTCGTGCTATAAGCACTTGCTTCTTCCTGTTCCGAGAAGGAGCTACCCCCTTGACTGAGCTTCGCGACTGGCTGAACGGCCAACATCCCGGCCTTCGGACCTACAAATCATTCAGAGATAAAGCCCTCGAATTGTGCGCGACCGATGCCGAGCACCGGGCGCTCTATCGTCTTTTGGCGAACCTCGCCGGACATTACATCACGGCCTTCGACGAGGAGCCGTTGCCCACCGACGTCGCCAAGCACGCCTATGACGTGTTCCGCGACCTGGTCGAGGAGGGCGATCGCTCCATCGGCGCACCGGTCGAGCAACAGCTCGCGGCGCTGAACAAGATCGCCGCCGCGGAGCTGTTCTGAGCGCAGGTCAATGAATGCCGGATCGAGCGGCGTGTGCCGTTCGATCCGCGGTTCGATCAAAAACCCTTGCTGGAGCGGACTGGCGCGGTCATCGCCTCCGGGCGGAACAGGCGCTCGATCTGTTCGGGCGTGAGCAGCTTCTCTTCCAGCACGATATCGGCAACGCGGCGCTTTTGCGCCAGCGCCTGCTTGGCGACACGCGAGCAGGTCTCGTATCCGAGCGCCGGGACCAGCGCGGTCACGAGGCCGATGCTGTCCTCGACCAGGGCGCGGCAGCGTTCTTCATCGGCTTCGATGCCGACGACGCATTTACGCGTCAGTGTGTTGATCGCCGCGGTGAGAACGCGCAGCGACGACATCACGCAATAGCCGATGGTCGGCTCGAACGCATTGAGCTGCAACTGGCCACCTTCCGCGCACATCGTGATGGTCAGGTCGTGTCCGATCACGAGATACGCGACCTGATTGACGACTTCGGGGATCACCGGGTTGATTTTGCCGGGCATGATCGAGGAGCCGGCCTGAACCGTCGGCAAACGAATCTCGCCAAGGCCGGCGCGCGGACCGCTGGAGAGCAGCCGCAGATCGTTGCAGATCTTCGACAGTTTCACGGCAATGCGCTTGAGCACGCCCGAAAACAGTACAAAGGCGCCCATGTCGGAGGTTGCCTCGATCAGATTGCCCGCGGGCACCATCGGCTCGTGCGAGAGGTGTGCGAGTTCCTCGATGGCGAGCGCGGCATAGCGGGGATCGGCATTGATGCCGGTCCCGATCGCGGTGGCGCCGAGATTGACCTCGCGGAAAAACGCCGCGGCTTCCTTCAAGCGCGAGATGTCTTCCTTGATGGTGGCGAAGAAGCCGTCGAATTCCTGTCCCAGCGTCATCGGCACGGCGTCCTGCAACTGGGTGCGCCCGATCTTGAGGACGTTGCCGAACTCGACGGCCTTGTATTTGAACGCCAGCGCCAGTTCGTCGAGCGCTTCAACCAGTGGACCCGAGGCGAAAATAATCGCGAGTCGCAGCGCGGTCGGATAGGCATCGTTGGTCGACTGCGCCATGTTGACGTCGTCGTTGGGATGCAGCGTAGCGTATTCGCCCTTCTTGTGGCCCATCAACTCGAGCGCGACGTTGGCGATGACTTCGTTGGTGTTCATGTTGGTCGACGTGCCGGCGCCGCCTTGCACGGCATCGACCACGAACTGATTGTGATAGCGGCCTTCTTTTGCGATCAGGTCGCAGGCGCGGTCGATCGCGTCGGCTTTCGCGGCCGGCAGATGACCGAGACGCCGGTTAGCGCGGGCCGCGGCCTGTTTGACCAGCACCAGCGCGCGCACGAAATCCGGATAATGACCAACGGGCACGCCGGTGATCGGAAAATTCTCGACCGCGCGCAGCGTGTGAATGCCCCAATAGGCGCTCTCCGGCACGTCGGCATTGCCGAGCAAATCATGCTCGCTGCGCGTGGCGACCTTGGTAAGCTCGATGGAGCGGGTGGAGGCGACCTCTACGGTCTGAGGTGCCGCAACTGCGGGAATCCCGTCGTCTGTCATGAGGTCACCTCTCGATCGATTCAGCGCTTGCGGGACTGCAGCGCTGAACGTCCTCCGTGGCGGGTCGACCAAGCCACCGGATCTGCCAGGAAATCCTCGACCTGCTGGCGGTCCTTAGGCTCGAATTGTCCGATGTCGGCGCGCAGCACGTCGGCCCATGTTGCCAGCGGATGCAGCGAAAGGCCAGTCTGGGCCAGCCGGTCGCGCGCGCCGGGAAATGCCGAGTGATAAAAAATCGTCAGAACGTCGGTGACGATAGCACCGGCCTGCCGCAAGCCGCTCGCAAAGGAGACCTTGCTGGTCGCATCTGTAGTAAGGTCGTCGACCAGAAGCACGCGCAAGCCCTCGACCGATCCGCCCTCGACCTGGGCGTTGTGGCCGATGCCGAGCGGGCGTTTACGAACATACCGAAGCGGCATGTCGAGCGCATCCGCCAGCCACGACGCAAAGGGGATGCCGGCCGTTTCCGCGCCGGCCAGCGCGTCGAAGCTGCCGGGCTCGATCATGCCGCGCACGGCCTCCGCGGCCAAACGAACGGCCTCTTTTCGGAATCTTGGCTCACCGATCAATAGCCGGCAATCGACATAAACCGGGCTGGCCCAGCCCGCCGCCAGAACATAGGGGCGCTCGCGGCTGATCTGGATCGCACCCGCCTCGATCAGCAATCGTGCCGTTGCCGCCCCGATGTCCTCTGCGGTCATGGCCTGACCTCACCGATCGACCAGGGAAGCGTTTCGTCGCCGCGGAAGATCACGACTTCGTCGTTCTCCACCGCGACCGCCGCTGGCATCGCCGCGCCACGGCGATGCAACTCGATGGTTCCTGCATTGGGCGTCAATCCGTAGAAGCGGGCGCCATGGAGGGATGCGAACGCTTCCAGCCGGTCCAGCGCGCCTTCCTCGTCGAACACCTGCGTATAGGTCTGCAGCGCCGTTGCGCCGACAAACACGCCAGCGCAGCCGCAACTCGCTTCTTTGGTTCGCGCGGTGTGAGGCGCGGTATCGGTGCCGATGAAGAAACAGCTATCGCCCGACGTCACCGCACGGCGTAGTGCCAGCCGGTGATGCTCGCGCTTGGCGACCGGGAGGCAATAAAGGTGAGGGCGAAGCCCGCCCTGGAACAGCGAGGTCCGGTTGATCATCAGATGATGCGGCGTGATGGTGCCGGCGACGCGCGGCGCATGGGCCCGCACGATTTCGGTGGTCTCCTGCGTCGTGACGTGTTCGATCACGACCTTCAATCCCTGATAATCCTTCAAAAACGGGAGCAGGACCTGCTCCATGAAGACGGTCTCGCGATCGAAAATATCGACCGTAGGATCCGTAGCCTCGCCATGAATCAGGACGGGCATGCCGATGCGTTCCATCCGCTCCAGCACCGGGCGGATCGCCTTGAGGTCACGGACGCCGTGATGGGAATTGGTGGTGGCGCCGGCGGGATAAAGTTTTGCGGCAATCCAGACGCCCTCGGCATGACCCTTCTCGATTTCGTCCGCCGAGGTCTGGTCGGTCAGATAGCAGGTCATCATCGGGCGGAAATCGTTTCCGGCCGGGCGGGCGGCGAGAATGCGCTCGCGATAGGCTGCGGCGGCGGCCACCGTCGTTACCGGGGGCACCAGATTGGGCATGATAATGCCGCGGGCGAATTGCGCTGATGTAAAGGGCAGTACCGCGCGCAGCATCGCGCCGTCGCGCAGATGGATATGCCAGTCGTCGGGGCGGCGGATGGTGATGGAACCGGCCGGTGCGGATTTCGGCTTCGCGGCGGCGTCGAACAGGTGGTCGAGGGTCATAAGGCAGCCTCTGCAAGAACTTTGCGCATCACGGCCACACCCGACATGAAGTCGTCGATCTTCATATCTTCGTGCGGGTTATGCGAACCATTTTCATTGCGGATGAATATCATGGCGCTGGGGATTCCCGCATTGGCAAATACCGCGGCATCATGCCCGGCGCCGCTGGGAATCGGCTCGTCCGGCAGGCCGAGGTCGCGGGCGGCGGCGCGTAATTTGTCGATCCAGGCAGGGTCCATCGTGGCCGGCGCGGATTGCAGCCGGCGGTCCAGCTTGAATTCCACGCCGCGTTCGTCGCCGATGCTGGCGCATTCCGACACGAAGAGGTCGTAGAAGGCTTCGAGCGTTTCCTGGCTCTGGCTGCGGGCCTCGAAGCTGAACTTGACGTTGCCGGGGATGCGCGCGATGGCATGCTCGGCACTATCCGTGCCCATGATCCCCGACGTAATGACGAGATCGCGGCCGCGCTCGAGCAATGTGCGCCAGTGACGGTCGAGATGGGTGATCAGTTCGGCGGTCGCGAACACAGCATCGCGCCGCAGCCAGCGCGGCACCGCGCCGGAATGTCCGGCCTCGCCGATGCATTCCACCGTCCGATGCCGCACGTTGCCGCGAATGCCGGTGACGATGCCGATCGGCAATTCGCGGGCGACCAGCACCGGTCCCTGTTCGATATGCAATTCGACCCAGGCCGCGACGCTCTTGCTGTCCAGCAGCGGTTTTCCTTGCGCGACGCGCTCGACATCGACGCCGGCATCACGCATGCAATCCACAAGTGGCCGGCCGGTCACCGCGTGCGGCGAGGCCAGATCATCGGCTGTGAGGCGGCCGAATAGCGCGCTCGACCCCATATAGGCCTTGCCGAACCAGGCGCTTTCCTCGCCGCGCAATCCCAGCAGCTTGATGGTCCGCCGTGGCCTGAAGCCGCTGCGCTTCAATCCCGCGAGCACGGCGAGACCTGCCACGACTCCGGCGCCGCCATCGTAATTGCCACCCTGCGGAACGGAATCGAGATGCGATCCACAGGCCAGGAAAGGCAGATCGCGCTCGGTGCCTGGAAGCGTCACGACGAGATTGGCGCCCGCATCGCGTTCGCTGGTAAGGCCGCATTCTCGCGCGGCGTTCTCTACGATGTCGAGCGCCAGCGACTCGCTTGCGCCAAAACTTTCACGCGTGATGCCGACGCCATCGCCGGTGGCCTCGCGCAGGGCCGTGAACAGTTTCTCGCAAAACGCCGTATCGCGCTCCACGTCCATCGCAGGTATCGCGGCGTCCATCGCCATCACAGTCATGTCGGCGGCGCCAGCCAGGATAGCTCGGGTTCGTCGGATTCTTCGTTCACGACCGCGCCGATGAGATCGGCGACACGGGTGATATCCTTGCGCTCGCAGAATTTCACCAGGCCGTCGATGATCGTCGTCATCGCCGCCGGCTGAACGAAGGTCGCGGTCCCGACCTGCACCGCCGACGCGCCGGCCAGCATATATTCGACGGCGTCTTCGGTGGTGGAAATGCCGCCGCAGCCGATCACCGGAATCTTCACGGTGCGGGCACATTGATAGACCTGCCGCAGCACGATCGGCTTGATGGCGGGGCCGGAAAGGCCGCCCATGATGTTGCCAAGGCAAGGCTTGAACGTATCGAGATCGATCGCCATCGCCAGAATCGTGTTGGCGACCACCAGCGCGTCGGCGCCCGCGAGTTCGGCCGCGCGCGCCACTTCGGGAAGGTCGCCCGTGTTGGGCGTCAACTTCACCCATAGCGGTAACGAGGTCGCGGCGCGCAGGTGTCGCACCACGGTTTCGGTCGAGGACGCGCGCATCGCGAACGCTTTGCCGTCTTCCTCGATATTGGGGCAGGAGATATTGGCCTCGATCGCGGCAACGCCGGGAAGGGTCATCTCGCTTGCGAGGTGCCCAAAATCTTCCGCCGTCGGCGCCGAGATGCTGACCACCAGCGGCGGCTTGTGCCCGGCATAATAGGGCAGCGTATGCTCGAGAAAATACGGCACGCCTTTTGAGGGAATTCCGATCGAGTTGATCAGGCCGCCGGCACGCTCGACCACGCGCGGCAATGGATTGCCGGCACGCAACTCACGCGTGATGGTCTTGGTCACGAACGCACCGAGCCGATTGAAATCCATCACCTTGTCGAGGCCTTCGGCAAAGGTGCCGGAAGCCGGCATCACGGGATTGGCCAGCGTGAGCCCGCCGACGCGGACGGAAAGATCGATCATGGCAGCGCTTCCATCATGTCGAAGACCGGCCCATCCCAGCAGACCCGCCGGTGCACGATCTCGCCACCGACATTGAAATCCCGCACACAGCAGAAGCACAGGCCGATCCCGCAGGCCATCTGCTGTTCCATCGCGACCTGGCCGGGAATGTTGAATTCGCGGGCGAGGCGCTGTTGCACGCGCAACAGGCGGCTCGATCCGCAGGTGAAGAAGGCTTCGCAACGGCCAGCGGCGATCAAGCCACGCAGCAACCGCTCAATGTTCGAGGGCCCGCTGGTGCTCTCGGAATCGGTCACGGTGATGACTTCGGCGCCATGACCCTTGAAGAGATCGACCGACACCATTAGTTCGGGGCGCCGCGCGCTGAAGATCGCCGTCACCTTGGTGCCGTTGGCCTTGGCGGCTTGCGCGAGCGGGGCGAGTGTCGCAAGTCCCGCACCGCGTCCGATCGCAACGATGTGCCGCAGCTTTGGATCGAGCGTGAAGCCGACCCCCAGCGGCCCCATGATGTCGATGGTGTTGCCAGGGCGCAGCGTCGCGAGGCCACGCGTTCCCGCACCTGCGACCTTGTAGAGAAACTCGACTTCCCGTCGGACGGGATTGACGCCATACAGGCTCATCGGCCGGCGCAGGAACGGCTGAGCGCCTTCGGTGTGCGGGCACAGTAGTTGAAAGAATTGGCCCGGCACGGCGCTGGCCGAGACCGCGCTGCACCGGACCACGAGATGACGATATTCCAGATTGACGCTGTCATTCGACAGCACCAGCGCGTCTTCGCCGACGACGCTGGGCGACCAGGGTTTTGCAATTACCGAATCGGTTTCGACGGCTGGAATGGGAGCCTGACCTTGCATTAAGAGCCTCTTTTGGATCGATCGCGATCAGGTCAGTTCGGCGCCACGGCGATCCGGGATCAGAAACAGGAACGCCAGGATGTCGACGATGTACAGCAACGCCAGCAACGCGATTGCGGTGTCGAAGCCATAGGCAGCCGCGACCGCGCTCACCGCGATCGGACCGAGACCGCCGACGGCGCGTCCGACATTGAACAGCACGTTCTGGGCAGTCGCGCGGGCCGTCGTCGGATAGAGCTCGCTCATCAAGGCGCCGTAGCCGCCGAGCATGCCGTTGACGAACAGGCCCATGACCGCACCGCCGATCAGCAATGCGGTGGGATCGGTGAGCTTTGAATAGACCACGACCATGATCGCCGCGCCGAGCATGTAGGTGATGAAGGCGGGCCGCCGGCCGAGACGATCGGCGAGTTGGCCGAAACAGTAAATTCCGACCGCCATGCCGGCGATGGTCACGGCGGTCCAGGTCGCCGATTGCGCCAGGCCAAATCCGAACCGCGAGGACAGATAGTTGGGCAGCCAGATCATGACGCCGTAATAGCCGAAGTTCTGCACCGAGCAGAGAATGACCATGCCGATGCTGATCTTCGTGGTCTCGGCATCCTTGACCAGCAGGTTGATCGGCAGGCTGGTGGTCGGAGGAGTTGCCGTGCGCTCGACGAACACGTCGGGCTCGTGGAGATTATGCCGAATGAAATAGGCGGCGATCGCCGGCAGGATTCCGATTGCGAACATCCCACGCCAGCCGATGACCGGCAACAGGATGGGCGTGACGATGGCCGCGGCGAGCACGCCAAGCTGCCATCCCAACCCGACATAGGAGGACACGCGCGCGCGCTTCGAAGCGGGCCATGCTTCGGCGACCAGCGCCATGCCGATGCCGAATTCACCGCCGAGCCCGATGCCGGCGATGGTGCGGTAGATCAGGAGATCCCAATAGCCCTGGGCGAGGGCGCACATGCCGGTGAAGATCGCGAACAGCACGATGGTCCAGGTCAGCACCCGGACACGGCCGATGCGATCCGACAGCATGCCAAACACAATACCGCCGATGACGGCGCCGATCAGGGTCGCGGTGACAAGCGAAGCGCCTTGCGCCGGACCAAATCCGAGATCGGAAGAAATAACGCGCAGCATGAATCCGAGAATCAGAAGGTCGAAGCCGTCCATCGCGTAGCCCAGGGCGGATCCCAGCAACGCCTTGCGGGCTTCGCGTTCCTTGGCCGGCGTGAAATTGCTATCCGGTATCGCGGCGCCGTCGGCCGTGCTCTGAAAGTGACTCATGATGATTCCCCCGTTCCCTCGATGATGTCTTGAAGCGGCGAAAATCGAAATTGCCGCCGTCGTCGCCAATCATAGTCTTTGCAATACATTCTTCGAAAGCGCAGCCAGTCATCCGAAAGTCAGGAACTCGCGGATGTCGAACGATGCCCGTCCTGTTGTGCGTTGCCGCATTCGGAACGGTCGGGCGTGATTGCGACGAACCCGGCCGCAATCGAAGGCAACAGTTCATACCCGCCGCGTATAAAAATCAAGATTATTCCATAAACATAGACTGGCTAGATTCTGGGCCGAGGTGGGCCGATAGCGGAAATGGCGCCGTTTTCAGGTGGAACCGGCGCCTGCGAGCCCCGTGAATGCAGCGTCCAATCGCCTGCAACGACGTGGTTTTTCGCGATCATGATGCATGCGCTATGGGGCGGCCGGTTGGGCTGATCGCGACGATAAACGGCGGACGAGAAGGGGTGAGGCCGGGACGGCCGCCTGCCTAGATCTGAGGCTCTTTCAGGCACTTGCGGAGCAATGCGGCGCCGTTCACGCCCTTGGCCGCGCGAGCCCACATCTGGTCGGCGAGCTTCTGATAGAGATCGACGGCCTCCTGCGCCGCGGTCACGCTGGCGACGCCGAGACGCACATTAGGCAATTCGCCGAGACGAAACGGACTGACCGCGACCAGCATGGTGCCGTCGCGCGAGCGGCAAATCTCGAAGGTCTGATTGGGAAGCGTGTCATCGACGATACCGATCTGGATTCCGACCGGCTCGTTTTCCATGATGACCGCGATGCGTTCGACCTCACGGCGCGCTGCCTGCCGGCGGCGTTCGCGCTCGGCTTTCGGCAGATCATAGGTTCCGATCAGGCCGGTTCGCAGCAGGCGCCTTACTTGTGTTGCGCCAATGATGCCGGCGAAGCTTGGGCCGCCGCGCGAGATGGTGGCCCGGCGTTCGGACAGGATCGATACCAGGCTTTCGATCTCGGCCTGCGCTTTCTTCCGGTTCGGAAGTTGCTCCGGCAGCCCTTCGATCAGCATGTCGCGAAGCAGCTTCGGATATTCGTCCGATGTGAGCAGGAAGGTGACGGGTTCGTAGTAGACCAGCACCCGCTCGGAGGCCGCTTCGATCTGACGCAGGCGCTCGAAATAGGCGATGGCGCTTGAGAAATATTCGGTCCCGACGCCGAGGATGGAGGGCAGGGATGTATCGAGAAGCTCGGCGATGCGCTCAAGCGTCTCCAGTTTGACCGGGCCTTCGCCCTTTTCGTAATTGTAGAGGGCCGCGCGGGAAATCTCGAGACGTTCGGCAACTTGCTCGGGCGACATGCCCGATCCCACGCGATGAGCACGCAGGCGCTGCCCGACCTGAACGTAATCGATTGCCATGATCGATTACTATCGGACTTCTTTTTTAAATAAAAGCACGCGGCCGGGCTCGATCTTGGGCGTCGTGTGTCGTGAGACGTCGCGCGGACGGCCGGTCGTGCTGGTTCGAGATCGGGCGGAAGCCCTGCAAACGCAGCCGGATGACCCGCCGTCTAGTCATTTATTAACCAATTGTTATGCCTACCAAATTCAGTAACGCGTCTTTAATGGCGCACGACTAGGGTTGCTCCTGCGCGGTTCAGAATGAGCCGCGTCACCGTCCAGGACGGTCGGTCGTTCGCGCACGCGTTGGAGTTTCCCATGGATATCATGACGAGCGTCGGGCTCGCGTGCGGCTTTGGTGTCATCACCCTCATCATGTTGATGGGTGGTAATCTGGAGATGTTCTGGAGCGAGCACGCGGTCATCATCATCTTCGGCGGTTCGATCGCCGCCACCATGATCCGCTTTCCGCTCGGCGTGATGCTGCACGGTCTTCCGCTGGGTGCGAAGTTCGCCTTTACGATGAGCCGGCTGTCGGCCCGCGACCTGGTTGACGAATTGGCCCGCATCGCGGAAATCGCCCGCAAGCAGGGGCCGGTCGGCCTGGAAAAAGTCGAAACCGACGAACCGTTCCTCGCCAAGGGCATTCGATATGTCGCCGACGGCTACGATCTCGAATTCATCCGCGACAATCTGGAGCGCGATCGCGACAACTTCCTGATGCATCTCGACGAGGGCAGCAAGATCTACCGCGCCATCGGCGACTGCGCCCCGGCGTTCGGCATGATCGGCACCCTGATCGGCATGGTGCAGATGTTCGCCAACATGACCGACCCCTCCAAGCTCGGCCCGTTCATGGCGACGGCGCTGTTGGCGACGCTGTACGGCGCGCTGGTCGCCAACCTGTTTTGTCTGCCGCTTGCCGACAAACTGCACGGCAAGCTGCTCGACGAGGAAACCAATCGCACGCTGATCATCGACGGCATCCTGATGATCCGCGACTCCAAGAGCCCGACACTGGTGCGCGAAATGCTGCTGGCGTACCTGCCGGAAAAACATCGCCATGAGGAAGCCGAGCCGGTCCCGGCGTAACACGTCTGATTCCGGTCCGGAAAACCAAACATGGCCAAGAAAAAACGCGGCGACGCACATGGCGGAGGACACGGCTGGTTCGTGACCTTCGCCGATTTGATGGGCCTGATGATGAGCTTCTTCGTGATGCTCGTCGCGTTTTCCACCATGGACAACAACAAGCTCAAGATCGTCGCCGGCTCGATGCGCGATGCTTTCGGCGTGCAGACCGAGGCGCGCTATTCCGGCATCATCGAATCCGATGGTCTGCCGACGCGACCGAAGCTGAAGAACGCCGCGCATATCTCGCCGGAGGATGCGTCCAATACGCCGACCCCCGATCAGCAGGATCGCAACCGCACCGCCGGTGCCCGCATTAAAGTCGATCGCGAATTCGCGCTGGCCTCCGCATCGCTGCGCCAGGCGCTGCAGGACATGCCGGAACTGACCGAAATTTCCAAGCACATCATGTTTGAAGAGACCAAAGAGGGTCTCAATCTGGAAATCGTCGATCAGGACGGCCGGTCGATGTTTGCCGATGGTTCGAAGGTGCCCTATGAGCGCACCCGCCGGCTGATCGAGAAACTGGCCGGACCGCTCAAGGCGACGCCGCTGCGCATCTCCATCGTCGGTCACACTGCCGCGGGCTTTGTGCCGTCGCAAAGCGATTATGGCGCGTTCGATCTCTCTGCGGATCGGGCCAATGCGGTGCGTCAGATTCTCGAACGGGAAGGGCTGCAGCCCGCCCACATCTTTGCGGTCTCGGGAAAGGCCGACACCCAGCCGCTATTTCCCGACGATCCTTCGCTGTCGGCGAACCGCCGCGTGACCATCACGCTGATGCGCGAAGATCCGCCGCTTCCGCCGGATATGAAGCCGTAATCGGACAAGTATTATTATACCATATTTATCTGGTGGAGTCGCCGTGCTAGGGAGCCCTTGGCATGAAGCGCCATGCTATGGTCGTTCGCTGACAGGCTTTTAAGAAGCGTCGAAGTCCGGCCCGGATCAAATCAACCGATCGAGTGTTTTCTCATCATCATGGCTGTCAGCGTCACATCCACCGAAGCCCGGGACGGGCCGGTCAAAACGCGCTTTTGGGCCCTGACGCTGGGAAGTATCGGTGTCGTCTTCGGCGATATCGGAACGTCACCCTTGTATGCGTTTCGCGAGGCTGTGGCCGGCGCGGCGCAGGGCCAGCCGGTCACGCGGGTCATTGTTCTCGGGGTGCTGTCACTAATCCTGTGGGCGCTCTTTATCGTCGTCACCGCGAAATACGTTCTGCTGCTGCTGCGCGCCGACAATAACGGCGAGGGCGGCACGCTTTCGCTGATGGCGCTCGGTCAACGGGCGCTCGGCCGGAGAAGCTGGCCGCTGCTGGCGATGGGTGTCGTTGGCGCTTCGATGTTCATCGGCGATTCGATGATTACGCCGGCGATTTCGGTGCTATCCGCGGTCGAAGGTCTCAAGCTCGCAGCCCCGGCGCTGGAGCACTACGTCATTCCGTTGACAGTTTTCATCCTGGTTGTGCTGTTCTCGGTTCAGAGCAGCGGCACGGCCCGCGTCGCCTCGGCCTTCGGGCCGGTCATGATCGTCTGGTTTACCGCGCTGGCGGTGATGGGCCTGATCAATATCAACGACGATCCATCGGTGCTGGTGGCCATCAATCCCTGGTACGCCATTCACTTCCTGCTGTCGCACGGGACCGTGGGATTGGTGACATTGGGCGCGGTGTTTCTCGCGGTGACGGGCGGTGAGGCGCTTTATGCCGATTTGGGTCATTTCGGGCGCAAGCCGATCCAGGCCGGCTGGCTCTATTTCGTGCTGCCCTCGCTTCTGATCAATTATTTCGGTCAGGGCGCACTGGTGCTTTCCAATCCGGCGGCGATCGAAAACTCGTTCTACCGGATGGTTCCCGAGATACTGCTGCTGCCGCTGATCGTGCTGGCCACCGCGGCGACGGTGATCGCAAGCCAGGCGGTCATCACCGGGGCGTATTCGCTGACGCGGCAGGCGGTGCAACTCGGTCTGCTGCCGCGCTTCGAGGTCCGTTACACCTCGGAAACGCATGCCGGACAGATTTATCTGCCGCGCGTGAACTCGTTATTGCTGACTGGCGTCTTGCTGCTGGTCTTGCTGTTTCGCAGCTCCAGCGGACTGGCTTCCGCCTATGGCATTGCCGTTTCCACGACCATGGTCGCCGACGGCATTATGGGTTTCGTGGTGATCTGGAAGTTGTGGAATTGGCGCGCGGCCACGGCCGCCGCGTTGATTGTGCCGTTCGTCGTCGTCGACATGACGTTCTTCAGCGCAAACCTTTTGAAGTTGTTCGAGGGAGCCTGGGTGCCGCTGCTGTTCGGCCTGACCATGGCGATCATGATATGGACCTGGCGCCGGGGTACCGTCATCCTGATGGCCAAGACGCGGCGGATCGAAGTTCCGCTGACGGATTTGATCAAAAGCCTCGAAAAACGGCCGCCTCACATCGTCAAGGGCACCGCGGTTTTCCTGACCAGTGACCCCAGCTCCGTACCCACGGCGCTGCTGCATAATCTGAAACACAACAAGGTGCTTCACGAGCACAACGTCATCCTGACCATCGAAACCGCGCAGACGCCGCGGGTCGATTTGTCCGAGCGTGTGCGGATGGAAACGCTCAGCGACAAATTTGCGATCGTCCGGCTGCGTTTCGGTTTCATGGAATCCCCGAACGTGCCCAAGGCGCTGGTGATCGCCCGCAAGCTCGGCTGGCAATTCGATATCATGTCGACGTCGTTTTTCGTCTCACGGCGCTCGCTGAAACCATCCGCCCAGTCCGGGATGCCGAAATGGCAGGATCACTTGTTTATCGCGCTAAGCCGGGCCGCGAACGATGCCACCGACTACTTCCAGATTCCGACAGGGCGGGTGGTCGAAGTCGGGACCCAAGTGACTATTTGAGTGACTATCTCAGCGACCATCCGACCGAGTGACAATCTAACTAAACAAATATGCATTTTTGCATGGCCAAGCTCTAAAAACGAGGTAGGCTATGCCCAGAGCGCAGAGCTATAAGCCTGCTCGCTTTGCTATGGTGCGGTGAAGCATTTGAGGCCTCCACTTCCATGACCAGTGATGTTGTAGTTCCCGCTCCGGAAACGGCGGCGGCCGATGGCCATGGCGATGTCCATTCTACCGCCGGCTTCAAGGCGCTCCTGATCGGCAGCATCGGCGTCGTCTATGGCGATATCGGCACCAGCCCGCTGTACGCGTTGCGCGAGGCGGTGGTGGCGGCCGGTGGCGCTTCGGGCGTGCTCGATATCCAGGCGGTGCTCGGGGTCGTTTCGCTGATCCTGTGGGCGCTGATTATCGTGGTGACCCTCAAATATGTGCTGATCCTTTTGCGCGCCGACAACAACGGCGAGGGCGGCACGCTGGCGCTGATGGCGCTGGCGCAGCGCGCGGTCACCAAGGGCGCCAGCGCCATCGTTCTGCTCGGCATCGTCAGCGGCGCGCTGTTTTATGGTGACGCGGTGATCACGCCCGCGCTGTCGGTGCTGTCGGCGATCGAAGGCATCAAGCTCGTCACCTCGGCCTTCGATCCCTATGTGGTGCCGCTGACGGTGGTCATTCTATTTGTGCTGTTCGCGGCGCAATCGCGCGGCACCGCGCGTGTTGCGGCGTTCTTCGGGCCCGTGATGTGCATCTGGTTCGCCGTCATTGCGATCGCGTCGATTACGCCGATCATGCAGCACCCCGAGATCTTGCGGGCGCTCAATCCGCTGTTTGCCGTTTCGTTCATGCTCCATCACGGCATCATCGGTTTCGTGACGCTGGGCGCGGTGTTTCTCGCCGTTACCGGCGCCGAGGCGCTCTATGCCGATTTGGGCCATTTCGGCAAACGGCCGATCCAGACCGCATGGCTTTTCATCGTGCTGCCGTCGCTGGCGCTGAATTATCTCGGGCAGGGTGCGCTGGTGATCGGCGATCCCAAGGCGATCGAAAACCCCTTCTTCCTGATGTTCCCGGACTGGGCCTTGCTGCCGATGGTCTGTCTCGCGACATTGGCGACCGTGATCGCGAGCCAGGCCGTGATCACCGGCGCCTATTCGTTGACCCGTCAGGCCGTTCAGCTCGGCCTGTTGCCGAGGTTCGAAATCCGCCATACCTCGGAAGCCCATTCCGGCCAGATCTATATTCCGCGCATCAACCGGCTCCTGCTGATCAGCGTGGTGTTGCTGGTATTGATGTTCCGCTCTTCAAGCGCGCTGGCGTCGGCCTACGGCATCTCCGTAACCGGGACCATGGTGGTCACGGGCATGATGGGCTTTGTCGTGATCTGGCGGGTCTGGAAGTGGTCGCCGTTCGCGGCTGCAGCGCTGATTGCGCCGTTTCTGTTCCTCGACCTGACATTCCTCGCTGCCAACCTCTTGAAGGTGCTGGAGGGCGGCTGGGTGCCGCTGGCGCTGGGTGCGGTCGTGATGCTGCTGATGTACACATGGCGGCGCGGCAGCCGGCTGTTGTTCGAGAAATCGCGCAAGCTGGAGTTTCCGCTGGCCGACTTGGTCGCGATGCTGGAAAAGCGTCCGCCGCAGCGCGTCTCCGGCACGGCCGTGTTCCTGACCAGCGATCCCGTCAGCGCCCCGACTGCGCTGATGCATAGTCTGAAGCACTACAAAGTGCTGCATGAGAAGAATGTTATTCTCACCATCGAAATCGCACCGACGCCTCGGGTCGATCTGACCGAGCGGGTACGGCTGGAGGAGATCAGCAAGACCTTCTCCAAGGTGACGCTGCGGTTCGGCTTTATGGAATCGCCCAACGTGCCGAAGGCTCTGGCAATCGCCCGCAAGCTCGGCTGGCAGTTCGATATCATGTCGACCTCGTTCTTCCTGTCGCGGCGCGCGCTGAAGCCGGCCGCGCATTCGGGCATGCCGCGCTGGCAGGATCATCTCTTTATTGCGCTGAGCCGTACCGCCAACGATGCGACCGACTATTTCCAGATTCCGAGCGGACGGGTGGTCGAGGTTGGTACGCAGGTGACCGTCTGATCACGAACGCCTCTGCGGCGCTTGATTTTCATCGCGCGAGAGGCGAGTTTGTCGCAATAGACGACACACGCCACCCATGGCGGCCGTAGGGAGAGTTTGAGTGGCGGATCATCAGGTTCACGATTTGACACCGGAAGAAGTATCGAAGGGCATGACCGAGGGACGCTACCTTCTGGTCGACGTCCGCGAGCCGAACGAAGTTGCCGTGGTTGCCTATCCCGGCGCGGTGGTGGTTCCGCTTTCGACCTTCGATCCCAGGGACATTCCCGACCCCAAGGGCAAAGAAGTGGTTTTCGCCTGCCGGTCCGGAAAACGCTCCGTGACGGCGTCGCTGGCCGCGCAGGCCGGTGGCCTTGCTTATGACAAGCATCTGGCCGGCGGCATGCTGGCGTGGCAAGCGGCGGGATTGCCGACCAGGACCGGCGGCTGATCCTTCCCAGGACTTCTACAAAAATGACTTCTAACAATACGCCTTCCAACAATACGCCGTCCAAGAACACCACTTCCATGAACAAGGTTTTCGCGGATCTGCCCGTCACGATCTTCGAGGCGATGTCGCAGCTCGCGCGCGACAATAACGCGATCAATCTCGGCCAGGGCTTTCCGGACGATCCCGGCCCGGAGGATATTCGCCGCGCCGCTGCAGACGCCGTGATGGACGGCAATAACCAATACCCCTCGATGATGGGTATTCCGGAATTGCGGCAGGCGATCGCGGCCCATTACGGGCGCTGGCACAACCTGACACTCGATCCGATGACGGAGGTGATGGTGACCTCCGGCGGCACGGAAGCGCTGACTTCGGCGATCCTGGCGGTGGTTGAGCCCGGCGACGAAGTGGTTGTTTTCCAGCCCGTGTACGATTCTTATTTGCCGATCATCCGTCAGGCAGGCGGCATCCCGCGTCTGGTGCGTCTCGAGCCGCCGCATTGGCGGTTGACGGAGGAGGCGTTGCAAGGCGTCTTCAACCACAAGACCAAGGCCGTCCTGTTCAACAATCCGCTCAATCCCGCCGCCGTGGTCTATCCGCGCGAGGATTTGGAGTTGCTGGCGCGGTTCTGTCAGAAGTTCGATACGATCGCGATCTGCGACGAGGTCTGGGAGCATGTGATTTTTGATGGCCGAGAGCACATTCCGCTGATCACCATTCCGGGGATGCGCGACCGGACCATCAAGGTTGGTTCGGCCGGCAAGATTTTTTCGCTGACCGGCTGGAAGATCGGCTTTGTCTGCGCCGCACCGCCGCTGCTGCGGGTTGCCGCGAAGGTGCACCAGTTTCTCACATTCACTACGGCACCCAACCTGCAAGTTGCGGTGGCCTATGGGCTCGGCAAGCCAGCGGACTATTTCCTCACCATGCGCAAGGAGCTGGCGCGCAGCCGCGATCGCCTCACGCAAGGATTGCAGCGCATCGGCTTTCCGGTTCTGCCATCGCAGGGTACTTATTTTCTGACGGTCGATCTGTCGCCGCTGGGTCTCAACGAGACCGATGAGGCGTTCTGCCGCCGTATCGTGACCGACTACAAGGTCGCGGCCATTCCGGTGTCGGCGTTCTATGAGCAGGACGCGGTGACATCGGTGGTGCGGTTCTGTTTTGCCAAAAAGGACTCCACCCTCGATACCGCGCTGGAGCGTCTGTCGGACGCGGTGCACCGCCGCTAGGAAATAAGAGAAATGATACGCGGATCGACCGGCGTTCTAGTCCGAAGGGTGGTCGCGATCTTTGCGTTGCTTTCGTCGCCTGCCATGGCGCAGGAACGCACCGTCAATTTCTACAATTGGTCGAACTACGTCGCGCCTGGTGTGCTCGAGGATTTCACCAAGGAAACCGGCATCAAGGTGGTCTACGACACCTTCGACGCCAATGAGACGCTGGAGACCCGGTTGCTCGCGGGAAAGTCGGGCTACGACGTGGTCGTTCCCACCGCCTATTTCCTGCAGCGCCAGATCGCGGCCAATATTTTCCAGAAGCTCGACAAGTCGAAGCTCCCGAACCTCGCCAATGCCTGGCCGGTGGTGACCAAACAACTCGCGATCTATGACCCCGGCAACCAGTTCGCCGCCAATTATATGTGGGGCACAACCGGCATCGGCTACAACGTCAAGATGGTGCAGAAGATCCTCGGCGCCGATGGCAAAATCGACAGTTGGGACATCGTCTTCAAGCCGGAGAACCTCGCGAAATTCAAGGACTGCGGCATCCATATGCTGGATTCCGCCGATGATATTTTCCCCGCGGCATTAAGCTATCTCGGGCTCGATCCGAATTCGACCAAACAGCCGGACCTGGAAAAAGCCGCCGATCTCGTCACCAGGATCAGGCCCTATGTGCGCAAGTTTCATTCCTCGGAATATCTGAGCGCGCTCGCCACCGGCGAGATTTGTCTGGTGGTGGGCTGGTCGGGCGACATCATGCAGGCGCGCGGCCGCGCCGAGGAAGCGAAAAACAATATCGAGATCGGCTACGCCATTCCGAAAGAGGGTGCGCAGATGTTTTTCGACAATCTCGCGATCCCGGCCGATGCAAAGAATCTCAGCGAGGCCTATGCGCTGATCGATTATCTCTACCGGCCTGAAGTGGCCGCAAAGAACACCGATTTTCTGTCCTACGCCAACGGCAATCTGGCGAGCCAGAAACTGGTCGCTCCGAAAATCCTCGGCGACAAGAACATTTATCCGGATGACGCGACGCTGGCAAAGCTGTTCGTGATCACCGCGCGCGATCCCGCGACCCAGCGCGTCATCAACCGGCTCTGGACCAAAGTGAAGACGGGACGGTGACCGAGCGTAGCCCGCATGAGCGCAAGCGACATGCGGGAATACTCAGAGACCGGCCCCGCATATCGCTTCGCTCATGCGGGCTACGAACTCATCCGGGCTACAAAACGTCACCGCCAGCGACGATGCACCCACCACCATTGATCCGGATATTCGCGGATCCAGCCTTCGACCACGGATGTGATCGCCTGCATCGTGCCCTGAACGTCGATCTGGCCTGCGGCGTCGCGCACCGGCGGGATTTCTTCGGAAAGTTCGGCGCGAAAACGATGTCCCGGCAGGCGGATAATGCGCACACCATGGATCGGACATTCGATCTGCCGCAGCAACCGCGCCAGCGTCGGGTTCGCCTTGGTCTTGCGGCCGAAGAAGGTGACATCGACGCCATTGGTAAAATACTGGTCGACCAGGATGGCGACGTGCTGACCCTTTTGCAGCGCGTCCGCCAGCCGGAGCGGGGCATCGCGGCCGGCCGGGATCAGCGTGCCCATCTTCACCGAGCGGATATCCTGGATGATGCGGTCGGCCGAAGCGATGTTGGGGCGGCGAAACAGCACGGCGGCATCGAGGCCGTGTGCGACCGCGGCCAAAGCGGCGAGCTCAAAGCTGCCGAGATGACTCGAAAAGATCAGCGCCGGTTTGCCGTCGAGCCGCAGTTGCGCGAACAATTCGTGGGTGCGTTGCTGGATTTCGATGCGGCTGTTTTCAGGATGCGCGGGATCATGCTCCCAGACATGATCCAGATGGGCGAATTCGGCGCCGTAGCGGCCGAGATTGTCCCAGACACCGGCCAGAATGGTCTCGATCTCTTCGGGTGATTTTTCCGGGAACGCGGCCGTCAGGTTGGCGCGGGCTGTTTTCTGTTCGCGCGTCAGGGGACCGATACGCTGCGCGATGCGGGCGAACAGATCGGCGGTCTTGATCGGATCGAAATAGCGCGTGGTACGCAACAGCCCGATGGTCAGGGCGCCAACAATGGCGGCGCTGATCGGCTTGGCCGCGTCGCGAATACGGGCCTTGGTGCGAAGTAGCAGGGGATGCATCAGAAACCAACGACGATCTGGCCGGATAGTTTTCGGCGTGCCATGCGCTGCCGGTTAAACCGGTTCGCGCGTCAGGATCAGCGAGGCATTCTGGCCGCCGAAGCCGAACGAATTCGACATCACGGCGGTGACGCGGGCGTCGCGGGCCTTGTTGGGAACGACGTCGAAGGGAATAGCGGGATCCGGAATGTCGTAATTGATGGTCGGCGGAATCCGCTGGTGCTCGAGCGTCAGCAGCGAGAACACTGCTTCCACCGCGCCCGCGGCGGAGAGGGTGTGCCCGACCATCGACTTGTTGGAGGACACCGGGATTTGCTTGGCGCGCTCACCGAACACCGAAGAGATACCGAGATATTCCATCTTGTCGTTTTCCGGCGTGCCGGTGCCATGCGCATTGATGTAGTCGATCTGGTCTGAAACGATGCCGGCGTCGGACAACGCGTTGCGCACGCAGCCGATGATCGGCTTGCCGTCGGGACTGGAGCGGGTGCGGTGGAACGAGTCGGCGAGTTCGCCGCAGCCGGCGATAATACCGAGAATCTTCGCACCGCGCGCGGTCGCGGCTTCATAGCTTTCCAGCACCAGGGCGCCGGCGCCTTCCGCCATTACGAAACCATCGCGGTTCTTGGAGAATGGCCGCACCGCCGCCTCGGGCGGATCGTTGTGGGTCGACAGCGCCGACAGCAATGAGAACCGGATCAAGGCTTCGGGGTTGACCGAGCCGTCGGTGGCCACGCAAAGCGCCGCATCCGCTTCGCCGCGGCGAATGGCTTCGACGCCGAGCTGGATCGCGCTGGCGCCGGACGCGCATGCGGTGGACAGCGAAATCGGCGACCCCTTGGTGCCAAACTTCTCGGCGAGATGATCGGCAACCGAGCCGAACAGGAAACGCCGGTGATATTGCGAGAACCTGCCGCCGCCGCTGACCCGCAGCATGGCGTCGTAATCGACTTCCGAACTCGCGCCGATCGCGCGGCCGAGTTCCTGGCGCTGCGGCCACTCGACCTCGACCGGCGCCACCGCGAGAAACAGCGGTCCTGGAAAATCGTTCTTGCTGCCGATGCCGGCCTGGGCAATGGCTTCCTCGGCGGCGACCTCGCCGAGCCGTTCAGACAAGTCCGTCGATGAGAACGGTTCAACCGGGATGAAATCGACCGTTCCGGCCATCGTCGTCTTCAACCCGTCGGTGGGGAAACGCGTGATGGTCCGGATGCCGGATTCGCCGGCGGTGAGTTTTTTCCAATTGTCGGCCTTGCCGGAACCGAGAGAGGTCACGACGCCCATGCCGGTGACGACGACGATCGGTCGGCCGAATTTATCGCGCGTAGTTGTCATGTTTTCCCCGTCGGTTGAGCGTCGCGCTCACTTGATCGCTTCGACCAGAGCCATGCCTTCGCCCCGCCAGTGACCGGCCCCGATCACTACAATCTGGGTCGGCGGCGTGGACATTTCAACCTCCAGCCCGGAGGGATCGTTGGGCGAAAACAGCTTGCCGCGCGAGATCGAAAGTGCGGCGAGCGCGAGACCCAGCGGAAATTGGGTCTCCATGGTGTGCCCAAACGTGGTGCCGGTGGCCCGCACGGCAAAGCCCGGATGCTCGCCCAGAAACGCCTGCTCTTCCGACGTCGCCGGCTCAGCCCCGGTCGCGCCGGTGATGATGGCGCCGTCATTTTCAAGCTTGCCGACCTTGGACCACAGCCGTTCCAGCGTTGCCTTGACCTCGCCGGGCTGCTTGCGGCGGGCCATGTCGGCCACGACGTTGGTCAGGCGCGCATAGGGCTTGGCGCCGCGTGCTTCCGCGTGAGCCCTGGACTCGATGACCAGAAATGCGCCGCCCGATCCCAGCGCAAAGCCGCTGTTCTCAGCGCGCATCCACACCGGCGTGAATTTACCGGTGAGGTTGAAATTGCCGAATTCGTAGAGGACCAGCAGATCCTTGCGCTCGCCGTTTTGCGAGCCACCGATCAGCGCGATGTCGCTCTGGCCGGCGGCGATACGCGCCAGCGCGATCCGTGCGGCATCGACGCCCGCGGCTTCCTCGCCCATGAAGGTTCGCGACGATCCGGTGACGCCGTGCACGATGGCGATGTTGCCGGCCAGGAGGTTCGACAATTGCGCCAGGAACAGCGTCGGGCGCAAATCGTTCATCAGCCGTTCGTTGAGAAACCCGGGCGCGGAATTGCCCTTGGCTTCCGAATTCAGAATGTTGCTGTCCACCGCGAGATCGCGCTCGCCGCCGCCGGCGGCGACGATCATATCCATCCGCGCCAGGATTTCCTTGTTGCCCTTGATGCCGGCCGATTCCAGCGCCAGCCCAGCGGCATAGGTGCCGATCCGCTGCCAGGCTTCCATCTGGCGCTGATCGCCCTTTTTGGGAATCTGGGTGTCGAAATTCACCGGCGCAAAGGGGTGAACGATATAGGGCGCGAAATTCTTTTCATCGACGTTGATGCGCCGCTGATTGAGCGCGTCCCAATGCGCATCGAGGCCCTCGCCAAGCGAAGTGGCCAGACCGATACCGGTGATCCAGACTTCCACGCCGCCCGGGTTTGAAGATTTCGTCTCAGTCATGGGAGATGGCCTGTTGCGGAAAGCCGACACGCTTGGCGACCGTATCCATGTGTCCGCGCAAATCCGGATGAGGGAAGGGGACATGGCTGAAGGTGAGCGTCGCGTTGCACTTCACCTTGCCGCGGATTTTGATCTTCGCTTCGGTCATCGCATAACCCGAGCCTTCGTGCAGGACGCTGGCTTCGATCGTCAGCACCTCTCCGGGAGAGACGAAGCCGCGCATCTTGGCTTCCTTGACCGCGGCCAGAAACGGCATGCGCTCGAATTTCATCAGCCCGAGCAGTAGCCAGCCGGAGGTCTGCGCCATCGATTCGATCAGGAGCACGCCGGGCATGATCGGATAGCCCGGGAAGTGCCCCTCGAATATGGTGCTTTGCTGCGGCACGCGTGCCTCGACCGTGATCGTCTTCTCAGCGATGTTGAGGTCGAGAATCCGGTCGATCAGATGGAAATATTCGAGCTGCATGGCGGGCGGTTACGCGCCCTTGGCCGCGACCAATTCGTCGATGCGGGCGCTCAGGTTTTTCAGGACGAAATACTGCTCGGTCGTCGCCTTGCCGTCGTTGACTTCCTGGGTCCATTTTTCCAGCGGCAGCTTGATTCCGAACGCCTTGTCGATCGCGAACGCGATATCGAGGAAATCGAGGCTGTCGATCCCGAGATCGTCGATGGCGTGGCTCTCCGGCGTGATCGTGTCGCGCGGGATGTCGCAGGTTTCAGCGATAATCGTGGCGACCTGATCGAATGTGGATGACATCACTAAGCCTTTGAAACATTGAGGATAAATTCGGGAGAGGCGGAAGAGGCGGCCACAGCGCCCCGGAATGCCCCATCCACCGCCCAGAGTCGAGTGCCCGTATATCGGAGCGCCGCCCTGAGTTCAATGGAGGCGGCCCCGGCTGGACCGTCCGGCCCGGGGGGACAAAACGGATTCGGGGGGCAAAAATTGCTGGATATTGCTAGGTACGAGGGGAGGAAATGCGCACGCAGTCGCGCAGCCCCATCAGTACGCAGTCCTGGGTCCGGCGCAGGCTCGCGATACTCATGGCGAGCCAGATGCCGATCGAGATCAGGGCCACGGTAAAGGCAAAGGCCGCGATGTTCGCGAGCATGCGGTGGCGATAATCGTCCGGTTCTTCCCGGTCGCGTTCGTAATGCGATAAATCCCTGGCCAGGCCGCCTTGTTCGATCGGGTCGATCAGGTTTCTGATCTGGCCCGGCATAGGGGAGCCTGACGTATGGGAGCCGGGTGTATGGGAGCCCAGAGTATGGGAGCCCGATGTATGGGTTTGCGCGCGCGGCCGGAATTGGAGCACGCGGTGCTCGTCATCCGAAGAGGCCGAAATAATGGGCCGCTGGGTCTTCACTGTTGCCAGCTCCGGGACATCGTGATTTCCAAATTAGCACGCTTGCGACGCGTCTCCCAGAAAATGTTGACATGGCAGAGACGCTAAAATCCATCCATCCAAAGGGTGAGGTCTATCCCTCCAAAGTCTCATGGAACCGGCCATAGTCGATTCGAAGCCGGCCATCTTCCGAGGTGCGGATGATATCCGCGTAGCGGTGCCCGAACCGGATCTCGTAATGTTCGTAGGCCCTGCGGCCGAGAATGGTTTGCGCTGCAACAACATCATAACCGGACACCACGACGGCGAGTGCGGCCTTTAACTTCGCGAGGTCTTCCGCATTGATCTGGTACAGCGGGCTGTTCTCGTCGATCACATGATACAGCGTCCAACTGATCGCCAGACCGGGATTCTGGTTTTGCGTCAATGGCAGTTCGAAAAACCGGCGTAGCTGCTCACCTTCCATGCTCACCATGTTCTTGAACAACCACAATTTGGCTGTGGCATTGCTGATGATGTTGTGACGCTCATTGGCCAGGCGAAGCATCAGGGTCGGTTTGCCTTCGTGGATGGAAATGACCGGGTGTTCGGCGAACAACAGCCGCGCATTGGGCCGCGAGAACCGGGCAAAGATCAGTCCTGTCATCAACGACATCGAAAAGATGCCCGTAAACAGCTCCACCGCGGCGATGAAATGTCCGTAATGGGTCTGCGGATGCATGTCGCCGTAACCGGCGGTCGAAAGCGTCTCGATGCTGAAATAGACATAGTCGATATAATCGCCGGCAGGGACGTTCGAGATCGGCTGATTGCCGAGCCAGTAGAACGAGGCGAAAATCACGTTGAAGACGATGAACACCAGCACGGCGCCGCCGATGAAGGCCGGCCATGAGGCGGTCATGCAGCGATGGCTGATATCTCCCCAGAAGGTGAGATGAAGGCCTTCGGTGACGATCTCGCGGCTGCCAAACCGGACCACCCGCGTTTTCGAATTTCGCCCGTTTTGGCTTTGGACCATCTTGCCTGTTCTCTTGTGTATATCTCCTGCGCGTGAACGGATTAGGAGATCGTGCGCGCCTGATCGTCAAGAGCGTAGCCAGACGCAAAACCGATGCCATTTTGGCTTGTTTTGCTACAAGTAAAGCCATTTGATCGCGCGCGCCATCATGCCATAATCGCGGAGATTGCAGAGGCATTTTTGGCGATCACGTACCGGGGTTTCAAGGCAGAGGTTCAAGTCATGTCGAATACGCGCGAACCATTGATCAAGCCGATTCCAATTCTCTCTTTGCGTCCGACCCAGATGACCGTCGGACTGCGGGAGGTCAAGGAAAAGCGCAAGCGCTGGCGGGAGACCAAATCGGCGAAAAAGCAGGCGAAGACGCTGGGCAAGCACATGATCCCGGTGGTCAAGGGACCGGACGAACGCTATTACGTCGTCGATCATCATCATCTGGCGCGCGCACTGCACGACGAAGGCGTGAAGGACATTTTGGTGACCGTGATCGGCGATCTCACCATGGTCCAGCGCGATGCGTTCTGGGGCGTGATGGACAATAAGCGCTGGGTCTATCCCTATGACGCCAAGGGCGAGCGCCGGCACTTCAAGGATATCCCGAAGTCGGTCACCGATCTCAAGGACGATCCGTTCCGCAGCCTCGCCGGCGAATTGCGCCGCGCCGGCGGCTTCGCCAAGGACACCACGCCGTTCAGCGAATTCCTGTGGGCCGATTTCCTGCGCCGCCGGATGACGGCCAAGAGCGTAAACCAGGATTTTTCAAAAGCCATGGAAAAAGCCCTGGTGCTCGCGAGAAGCAAGGACGCGGTTTACTTGCCCGGCTGGTGCGGACCCGCGTCGGACGATTAAAGCGGGGTGAGGGTTGCTCGAGTCGTTGCTCTTTCTCCTGTGCCTGATGGTTCGAGACGCGCGGCGTTGCCGCGCTCCTCACCATGAGGGTCCCGGGGCTCGGTCCTCATCCTGAGGAGGCGCGCAGCGCCTTCTCGAAGGATGAAGCGATTAAAGTGAAAAACGCGCCAAGCAATCCGCTCTACTTCGGCAACCGCCCCATCAGATAAAATTCGTCGTTCGGACGCATCGCCGTCACGTTGGCCATCCGGTTCGACAGCGCAAAGAACGCCGCGATCGCGGCGATATCCCAGATGTCGTCGTCGCTGAATCCGTGGCTGGCCACGTCAGCAAAATCCTGCTCGGAAACTGTGTGCGCCTGCGCGCTCACCTTCATCGCGAAATCGAGCATCGCTTTCTGGCGGGGCGTGATGTCGGCCTTGCGGTAATTGATCGCGATCTGGTCGGCGATTTGCGGATTCTTCGCCCGGATGCGCAGGATCGCACCATGCGCGATCACGCAATAATGGCACTGGTTGGCGCTCGAGGTCGCCACCACGATCATCTCGCGCTCGGCCTTGGTCAGGCCGCCTTCCTTGTCCATCAGCGCGTCGTGATAGGCAAAGAACGCGCGAAACTCGTCCGGCCGGTACGCCAGCGTCAAAAACACGTTCGGAATGAACCCGGACTTTTCCTGCACCGCGAGCAGCCGGGTGCGGATGTCCTCGGGCAGGGTGTCGAGGGAGGGAACGGGGAAACGTTTTGCAACTGGCTGGGTCATGGGGGATTCCGGGCTGCCGCGTGATGCGGTCACCGGGCGATCCTATCGCGTTTTCGAACGGAGTGGAGGATTATGCCTTTGGCCAATTCGCCATGGGCGGCCTCCGGGAGTGGGGTTACGACGACAGCCGGTTATACCAGCAAGCTCTAACGGCGAAGCCACGACTGGCGCCGTAGTTCCTACGCGCCGTCACCGCAATTTTCGCAATTTTATAAATCTACTTGAACGCTATCCTGTACAACAACTGATCCAGTTGAACGACTGGACAATACAAAATAGACGCGTTCAACTTTCTCACGTTCAAGCTGAATAACTTTTCCAGTAGTGTCCAAGCGCGCGAACACAGCTGAGTCAAAAGGTGACTGATCAGTTTCGAAACAAACAAACGCAAGATCGGTTGGACCTGCAGAGGTGCTTAGAAAACTACTTTCCGAGTAGTCTGCTATTCTGGCATCATATATTGGAAGCCTATATGAAGGTTGCAGTGGCTCAGCGTGTGCAAGCGAGCTCACCACGATCGACTGAAAAAGCGATTGAGCTATCAAGTCCCAATCATCGTAGTTCTTTGGTTCTCGCCATTGCATGCGAGCGCGATCAGCTATCGGAATTAGTGCCAACAGCGCATCTCGAAAAATGAGCGTTAGCTCATTTACTGAGGTCGGCCAAAGATGACTGGACGTCAGATTAGATCCCATCGGAACTCAATTATCCCCCCATCTTACCGAGCAGCCCGTAGGATGGGTTGAGCCCTTGCGAAACCCATCATCTAGCGGACTGGTCATGTCATGATGGGTATCGCTGCGCTCCACCCATCCTACGCGCTGCACCGCGAGCAGGCGGGTGCGGATGTCTTCGGGCAGGGTGTCGATGGGAGGAGCGGGGAAGCGTTTGGCGATCGGCTGGCTCATGGGAGGATTCCGGCTGCCGCGTGATGCGGTTAGCGACGATCCTATCGCGTTTTCGAACGGAGTGGGGCATTATGCCTTTGGCCAATTCGCCGTTGGGCGGCCTCCGGGAGTGGGGTTACGACGACAGCCGGTTATACCAGCAAGCTCTAACGGCGAAGCCACGACGTGATGGGTATCGCAAGCGCTCCACCCATCCTACGCGCTTGAATCAAACTTTGTTGGTATTGGGAACGAATAGCTGTCGCACGGAAGGGTTCTCTTCCATTTGAAAACATAGATGACATGGTTTTTCGTGGTCGTACCAATGATGAAATTGGACTAGAAACGCCTCGATCAAATTAAACAGGTCGTCTGGTCTTTCGCGCAACAGGACGTCTGCGCGATCAACGATAATCACCAGTCCCCCATGACGATAAGCGAGAGTGATTAAATCGTCCAAGAATTCGATCCAGGGAGCTCTGCCATACGGAGTGTGCGTGAGTTCTAGTGCTCTTGCAAGCGGGTCTGCGATAGTGACGGATCCGCTTCCACCGTGCAAATAATTCCAATACACAAATTTCACACCCTCCTTAACGCCTGCATCAACTAGGTGCCATTCGGATCCGTCGATCTCACGGTTTTTTACGAAATGCACACAGCGTGTCATGGGCAAATTTATAGCCGAATAGCCAAACATCTTAGATACTCCGTCAAGGCCCCGTCCCCATGACCGGATACTGGAATTGAACCGAAGTATTGGGTATAGCCGGAGTCGGGTTGTAGCTGAGCCCTTGCGAAACCCATCATCTAGCGGACTTGTCATGTCATGATGGGTATCGCTGCGCTCCACCCATCCTACGCGCTGGGAGGGTATCGATGGAGGGGACGGGGAAACGTTTTGCAATCGGCTGGGTCATGAAGGGATTCCGGCTGCCGCGTGATGCGGTCGCCGAGAGCTTATCGAATTTATCGCGTTTTCGCGCGAGGATTATACCCTCTGCCAAACAAAGCTGCGACGATAGCTGGGCACACCAGCATGCTCCAGCCAAAACGTGACGACACGATGGGTATCGCAAGCGCTCGAGCTATCCTCTGGCTCCGCTCGTATCTCACGAAATACCAAAGAGTCGGCGTTGCGCTGGATTAATGGCGCTGGGATCAACCGTTTCTTCTCGCTTCTCACGGTAAGTTTTTCTGTACCTTTCGAGCTGGTAAAATAAAGTTCCATGAACTCCTTGGACATCCTGTTTTTTTAGCGGGCGCTCCCAAATCCGCTGTAAGGCTGCATTGATCTCCTCTTGCATAGGCAGATCAGGGATATCTTCGGCATATTGAATATCCTGGCGGGGGGCAGGGAAAAGCAACAAAAACTCTTCGTCCGTCGCTTGGAAAAAGCTGAAGGTGCAGTTCAAAGCGCCATCAATAATTTGAATGTTTTTCATATCGTTCCGGGCTCTCGATTGCATTTGCTATTCTGAACCGTATCATTTTGTAGCCCGTAGGATGGGTTGAGCCCTTGCGAAACCCATCATCTAACGGACTTGTCATGTCATGATGGGTATCGCTGCGCTCCACCCATCCTACGCGCTGAGGTCATTGCAAAACAATGCCTGAACGTCATTGCGAGGAGCGAAAGCGACGAAGCAATCCACGCTTTCTTTGTGTTGAGATGGATTGCTTCGCTGGCGCTCGCAATGACGGTCGCTACAAGATGGAAGGCTCCTGGTGCGATCGCTACCGCAGCGGCTTCTTCAGCAGCGAGAAGCGATCGGGATCGAGGCCCAGCGACGGCTGCAGCATCGGCGCTTCGATCGTGCGCGCGGCCGGCCGTTCGTTGATGCTGGGATCGTTGGGCACGTCGCGGTGCGAGGTGGCGCCGCGCCAGCGTTCCAGCACGGCGCTGACGAAATGCGTGTCGTGACCGGCGGCCGACGGTATCGTCGAGGTCGCGGAGTCGCTGCGCGGCAATTGGTGAATCGGCACTTCCTTGAAGCGCAACCGCGTCGGCAATGCCACGCCTTCACCGAAGGCGAGCACTTCGCGGGTGCCGAGCGAGGGGACGAACGACAACAGATTGGCCGCGGCGTCCGAGACCGCCGAGCGCAACAGCGCCTGGTCGCGGTCGTTGGCGAGCCGCATCGCAAACAGCGTGTTGCACTGGGAGATGATGGTGGCGTCGAGTTCGGCGGGGCGCTGCGTGATCAGGCCAAGATAGACGCCGTATTTGCGGCCTTCCTTGGCGATGCGCGAGATCGCCTTGCGGGTCGGGCCGAAACCGATGTTGCGGTCGGCCGATGCATAGCGATGCGCTTCTTCGCAGACGAACAGCAGCGGCGAGGCGCCGTCGCTCCATAGCCCGAAATCGAACGCCATCCGGCACAGCACCGAGACCACGGAATCGACGACTTCGGCGGGGAAGCCGGCCAGTTGCATGATGGTCATCGGCTTGCCGTTGGCCGGCAGCCGGAACAGATAGCTGATGACTTCCGCCATGGTGTCGCCGCCGACATTGGCGTTGTCGAACATGAAGGCGTAGCGCGGATCGTTGCGCACGGTCTCGATGCGCGAGATCAATTTGTGATAGATGATGCGCGAGGAGCGGTTTTCGAGCTTGCCCATGCGCTCGTCGATCAGCGAGATCAGATCGACCAGGCGAAAGGGTACCGGTGTATCGACGGTATAGGCGATGGTCTTGGGATCGATGCGTTTCAATCCAAGCCGGTCGGCATTCTGGTACTGCGTGTAGATTCCCTTCGCCATCGGAATGACTTCGGCGAGAATGTCGAGTTCCTCGGGCACGCCGGGCCGGCCGGCGAACAGCACGTCGACGATTTCCTCGAAATTGAACAACCAGAACGGCAGTTTCAGATTGCGCGGATTGAGAACCAGCGCGCGGTCGCCGAAGCAGCGGCCATATTCGTTATGCACGTCGAGCAGGAAAACCCGGAGGTTCGGCCGGGCTTGCAGGATTTCATTCAGCAGCAGCGAAACGCCGGTCGATTTACCGACGCCGGTCGAGCCGAGAACGGCGAAGTGCTTCGAGAGCATTTCCTCGACATCGACATAGGCCAGCACCGAAGGATCCTGCTGCAGGGTGCCGATATGGATCTGGTCCGATCCGGTCGGGGCGTAAACCGTGCGGAGTTCCTGATTGGTGATCAGGTCCACGGTATCGCCGATGGTCGGGTAGTTGGTGACGCCGCGCTGGAATTTGGTGCGCTCCGGTCCGCCGAAGATTTCGCCGAGCAAATCGACCGAGGCGCTGGCGATGTACTCGTCGGAAGCCGGCAAGTTCTCGCAGGACACTTCGGTGATCATGGCGACAAGGGTGGAATTCGCGCAGCGGATACTGACGAACCGGCCGACGGTGGCCCGCACCGCCGAGAGGCCCATCTGGTTTGCTGCCAGAAGGCCAACGCGTGCAAGGGATCCACGCACCGAAATCACACGTCCGAAAGATGTCACAGTGCCTGAACCCGGTATTTCATGAGTGCTCAAGTGCACACTATGCCGCCGGTCGTTGGAGAAACGGTTAAGCCGGGTGGTTCAAATCGGCGGAATATTGGCCGGGATTTGTGCCGTTGGACCGCCGTCGCCTGCGGCGCCACGGCGATTTCGCCGGAAAACCCTACTTTTTGTCTATTTGTTGCTGGCGCGGTCGCAGCCCGCCTTAAGGTTTGGTTTACCATGGCGAAAGTGCCGTTGCCCGAAATGGAAAAAATGTATGAAGCAGTCTTCCGAAGCCTGCGGAAAACCGGACGCGGGCGAAGCGCGATTCGATTCCGGTTTGCCTGATGCGGCCTTTGCCGAGGGCGCGGATGAGGTCCATATTCGGGGCGCGACAAATCAGCGCTCCACAAATCCTTCGGATTCGTTTGTTGACGCCGATGCGACCCGGTGTCACGTTCATCGACGGTAGTGCCCGCAAGGGCTAACCAAGGGAATACGGTGCGTCTGTCACGACAGACAATGCCGGAGCTGCCCCCGCAACTGTAAGCGGTGAGCCGACGACCATTAATACCACTGGGATCGTTCTTTCGATCTTGGGAAGGTGGTTGAAGGTGACGACCCGCGAGCCAGGAAACCTGCTGCCGGTAATGGTCATGCGCGAACGCGTTGGGCGGGGTGCTCCGATGCGTTGTAAGAGTTACGTTGTCTGCCGCATTGGGGCGAGGGCAGATTGTCGTGATGAACGCGCCTGACGGTTTGGATATTCGCCGTCGAGCAATAACTTGTCGATTCTCAACATCTGCAGATCCCCTGCGTCATTACGCGGGTACTCATCACGGCTGAACTGGCTTTCCGGTTCGGCGCTGCCATTTAGCCTGGCGTTCTCGCTGCTGATCGGCGCCGAAAGGCCCGTATTGGCGCAAGATGCTTCGAATAATGCGCAAGCGCCCAACACGATTGGGCCGGTCGTGGTCTCGCCTGCGAAACCAAAAGGCACTTCGCGAAGTGAGGCCGACACTCAAGGCGGAGCGAGGCGGACAAAACGGGTCGCCGCTCGCAATACCAGGAAGCCGCTACCGCCGGCACCTCCAGCACCGGTCAGCAGCGAAGCCGCGCCGACACCGCTCAACACCAATGTCGTCGCGACCAGCGCGACGCGGCTGGGCCTGACCGTCCTCCAAACGCCTGCGACCGTCGAGGTTGTCGATCAGCAGACCATGCGCGAGCAGGGCTACCGCACCACCACCGAAACCGCGCAAGGCGCGGTCGGCGTGCTCTCCGGCGATGCGGCCGGCGCGCCCGGCGGGTTTTCCATGCGAGGCTTTACTTTTAGCTCCGTCAACGTGCTCTACAATGGAATCTCGATCGGTCCGCAAGGCATCACCTCGCGCGTGATGGATACGTCCAATCTCGACCGGGTCGAATTTCTGAAAGGTCCTTCGTCGCTGATGTCGGGCCTGGATGCGATCGGCGGCTCGGTCAATTATGTGAACCGGCAGCCGACCACGGGTCCGATCAAGAACGAACTGGACGGCTCGATCGATTCGCTTGGAACCTACCGGACCCATTTCGGTTCGGGCGGCAGCACGTTGATCCCGGGCCTGGATTATCGCGTCGACATCGGCCAGTCGAAAATCGCCAGCTTCATCGATGGCGACTATCAGGATCTCACCAACTTCTCGGCCCAATTGAACTATCGCGTGACCGATTCATTCAAGGTGTTCGGCGCCATCGAATACAAGAGAGACGACGGGCACGCTTACTGGGGAACGCCGCTGGTTCCTGTTTCGTTTGCCGGGCCGTTCGCCAGGAACGGTGTCGTCTCGGGTACGGCCATCAGCACGTTCGACGGTTCGGTTCTCGGACCGCTGACGGTGGATTCGCGGACGCTGCACACCAACTACAACGTCGCCGACAATTCCACCGGCGCGCAGGAGCTTTGGCTGCGTGGCGGATTCGAATGGGCGCTCAGCAACGACATTACCCTCAAGAACCAGGCCTACGACTATAATGCCAGGCGGCATTGGATCGACAGCGAGACCTACGGCTTCGATCTGGCTACCTCGACCATCGACCGCGATCGTTTTTTCGTCACGCATAAGCAGCAGGTGGCCGGGGACAACACCGACCTGACCTGGAACAGTTCGTTCCTGGGAATGGAAAACCGTTTCGCCACCCAGCTCCAGGTAAGCCGGAACGACATCACCTTTACTCAGGAAGGCAATGGGGGCTTTCCGGCCGATACGGTTTCGGTGCTCGATCCGGACCCCGGCCTTTACGGTATGATGAGTCCGAACATTCGAAACAGTCGCCTCGACACAATCGCCGGGTCGTTCGAGGATCGATTGAAGCTGACGCCGATGTTCGCCTTGATCGGTGGTGTGCGAGTCGATGATTTCACGCTGTCGCGCAACGGCGTCAATTTCGATGGCACGATACCGGATGGCCAGCCTTTCACCAAAAACTGGCAGCCGGTTTCTTATCGTGCGGCGTATACGTTTGAGCCAATCCGCAATCTCGTATTCTACAGCATGTATGCGACTGCTTATGACCCGGCGGCGGCCGGCATCTTCTCGCTGTCGCCCGGCACGCCGCTCGACTTGACCAGTTCGCGCATCTACGAAACCGGCGTCAAGCAATTGCTGTGGGACGGGAAGGCCGAGTGGACGCTGTCCGTTTACGATCTGGCGCGCCGGAATGTTTACGTTGCAATCAACGACACCACATCGACGCTCGCGGGCGAAATCCGGACCAAGGGCGTGGAATTCGCCGCGGCGGTTCGGCCGGTCGAAAACGTCAAGCTATGGGGCAATGTCGCGTTCACAGCGGCGCATTACTCCAATTTCTTTTTCAACGGCGTGTCGGCGGATGGCAATACGCCTTCGAACGTGGCGCCCGTCATTATCAATGCCGGGGCGTCCTATCGCCTCAACAACTGGCGCTGGCCGGTCGAATTTGGCGGTTCCGTCCGCCATGTCGGCAACCGCTATCTCTACGAGGACGACCTCACGACCATGCAGGCCTATACCACGGCGGACGTCTATGCGTTCGTCGATATACCCGGCCGGGATCTGCCGTGGCAGGGGCTTCAGACCATGCGCGTAACCTTCAGGGTTCGTAACTTGACGAACACGCTGTACGCGGCATGGTCCGATCCGGGTTACCCCGACCAGGTCTTCCTTGGCGCACCGAGGACGTTTGAACTGGCCGCCTCGGCAAAATGGTGAAGAGAGCAGACACCAGCGATGCATCTCCTGATATTGCTGCATCGCTGGTGGGGTGTTGTGTTCTGCCTGCTGTTCGCGATGTGGTTCGCGTCGGGGATCGTGATGCATTTCGTGCCGTTTCCGGCACGCGATAAAGCGGTAACCTCAACGGGCCGTGTCGAAGCCGTCAGCGAGGACGCCGCGCGGGATGTTGCCGCCGGCTATGCGCGCTCGCATAGGCTTGACGCCTCGCGTGTCACAGCGGAGCGCGTGGACTACGACCAGTGGACGGTGTCAGGCGATTACGATTCCGACCGTCCGCTTTTCCGCGTCGCCCTGAACGACACGGCCGGAACTGTGTTGTACGTCTCGTCGACCGGGGGCGATATCGTTCTCGTCACGACCCGACAGATACGGACGTTCAATTACTTCGGCAGTATCGCTCACTGGATTTATCCGGCGGCACTGCGCCATCACACCAAAGTCTGGCTCGCGTTGGTATGGTGGCTGTCGCTGATCGGAACAATTGGCGTGGGCCTCGGCGTCGTCATCGGCATCGCTCGGCTTGGCACTGCGATCGGGAAGAAGACGCCCGCCTATCAAGGCCTGCAACTCTGGCATCACACGCTCGGCCTCGTATTCGCGCCCTTTATCTTCATCTGGATTTTGTCCGGCTTTCTTTCGCTGTCGGAGGACTGGCCGCTGCGCAGCTTTCACACGCTCGACTTCGCGCCGCTGACGTCACGTCCGCTGCTGCGGTCGGTGGTGATCGTGGCGCTCTGTCTCTGTGGCCTAGCCTTCAGCCTCACTGGTGTCGTGCTGGCGTGGCGAAGGGTGCGGACCACCGCGGCCGATACAAGGGGGCGTTAAGGCGCCAATCACAACGCAGCGCAGTTCTCACGGCTCGATTAGCGTTGCCGCAACTGATTTCCAGTCGAGCGCGTCGCTTTTCCGGTATCCGCTGACCCCTGCGCCGGGTGAGCCGCCACGCCCGTTTTGTATCGATTTCGTACAAGATATTTGTTGACTCGACCGGATGATTTGTACATTTGTACAAATCATGGTCCGCCCGTCCGCCAGCGATGAATCCGCCGCGCGCAAGCCCAATATGCGCGAAGCGATCCTGTGCGCCGCGGAAGAGCTGTTTTCGATAAATGGCTTCAACGCGGTGTCGGTTCGGGACATCGCGCAAGCCGCCGGCGCCAATCCCGGCAGCGTGACCTATCATTTCAAGACCAAGGACGGCCTGCTTCTCGAAATCTATCAGCGCCATTGCGAACCGATGAATCGCAGGCGCTCGGAGTTGCTGACCGAGGCGAAGCGCGTGCGGGACGTCCAGGACAGGCTGGAGGCGATCGTGCGCGCGTATGTGCTGCCGGCCTTTTCTTCCGGCAGCGACCTCGCGGGCGGCGGCGCGCGCTTTACCCGGCTGCGTGCGGTCATGTCGGCGGAAGGAAACGAGGTCGCCGGCCGGATCATCGCGCAGACCTTCGACGACACCAGTCACGCCTTTATCGATATGATCCACGAGAGCCTGCCGCACATCCCGCGTGCCGAAATCGTCTGGCGCAGCCACTTTCTTCTGGGCGCGCTCTACTACACGCTGGTCACGCCGGAACGCGTATCCCGTCTGTCGCGCGGCGATGCCGACGGTTTCGATGCGGCGCACGCCATGGAGCAACTGGTGCGCTCGACCGTCGCCTCGCTGCAAGCGGCCGCGCTGGATCAGCCGGACCCGTCACGGCGCCGGGCCGTGGGCCAAATCAAGACCTGAAGCTGCCTCAGGAAGGATCGGCAGGGAGTGCCACCGATAGAGTGGTTAGGGGTACTAAAAGCAGCCCTTCAAACGAGGCTGATTTACAGGGGAGTGAACATTGTCATGAGCACACTAACGTCTCAAAACACGCTGGCTACATCGGAAACCAAAGAGACCGTTTACGCCGGTCTTCTCGGAGGCCTGGTCGGAGGCGTCATTATCTGGATTTACGAAGCAATTGTCTGGGTGGGAATCCAGCATTTGATGCCGATGGCCGGCATTCCGCGCAACGCGACGGGATTGGTCTTCGGCAAGGGCGTCCAGGAATCGCTGGGCGCGATGGCCTACGTCGTCGGTACCGGAATTCACTTCTTCTTTTGCTTCGCCTGGGGCGTGCTGTTCGCATTTATCTGGCCGTACTTCCGCCGTCGCGGCTATGAGGCGACGTTCGTGGCCTTGTTCTTCGCGATCGTGCTGTGGATCGTGATGCATGTTGCGATCGCGATCGCTTCGAACGATCATCCGAACTACCTCGATCCGTTCGTGGTGATTGGCGGGTTCATGTCGCACTTCTTCTATGCGGTGCCGCTCGCCTTGATCGTCAAGCAACGCCTGCGCTGACGCAAAGGCGTAACGCGCCGCCAAGAGAATGTCCGAGATGGCAGCCCACTGAAAAGTGCTGAAGGCAAGTGCCGAAACAGCTTTCTGCGGGATAGCCATCTCGGATAAGATCATGCGGACCCGACAAGACAAAAACAAAAAGGAGACCATTGTCCCATGAAAACCGGCCTTGTTGTCAGCGCACACCCCGGAGATTTCGTCTGGCGCGCGGGCGGCGCCATCGCCCTGCACGCCAAGAAGGGTTACCGCGTCAAGATCGTCTGCCTCGCCTTCGGCGAGCGCGGGGAATCCCAGTTTGCCTGGAAGCAGCCGGGAATGACGCTGGAGAAGGTCAAGGCCGGCCGCAAGGACGAGGCGGAACGCGCCGCGGCCTCGCTCGGCGCCGAGATCGAATTCTTCGATGCCGGCGATTATCCGCTGCGCCTCACCGAGGCGCATATGGAGCGGTTGATCGACATTTACCGCGAGCTCAATCCGAGCTTTGTGCTGACGCATTCGCTGGAAGATCCCTACAACGTCGATCATCCCGCGGCGACCGCCTACGCCCAGGAAGCGCGCATCGTGGCGCAGGCGATGGGCCACAAGCCGCAGGCCGATTACAATTATGCGGCGCCACCGGTGTTTCTGTTCGAGCCGCATCAGCCCGAAATGTGCAATTTCAAGCCGCAGGTCATTCTCAACATCGACGAGGTCTGGGATATCAAGCGCAAGACGTTTGAAATTCTCGCGGCCCAGAAACATCTGTGGGCCTATTACGAGCGGGTGGCGCTGCAGCGGGGCATGCAGGGCGGACGCAATTCCGGCAAGGCCATGACCTACGGCGAGGCCTATCAGCGGCTGTTCCCGATGGCGATGGAGGAGTTGGTATGAAGAGCGTCGTTGTCCGCAACATCAAGCGTGCCGAGGCGGATGTCGTCAAACGTCTGGGTGCGCTCGGCACCTCGACGGTGCATGAAGCCTATGGCCGGAGCGGGTTGATGAAGCCCTATCTGCGCCCGGTATGGGCCGGCGGCGAAGCCGCGGGCACGGCGGTCACCGTGCTGGCGCAGCCCGGTGACAACTGGATGATCCATGTCGGTGTCGAACAGTGCAAACCCGGCGATATCCTGGTGGTCGGCTGCACCACTGACAATACCGACGGGATGTTCGGCGATCTCCTCGCGACCTCGCTGAAGGCGCGCGGTGTCGTGGGTCTGATTATTGACGCCGGTTGCCGCGACGTGAAATCGCTTCGTGAAATGGGCTTTCCGGTGTGGTCGAAGGCGATTTCGGCCAAGGGCACCGTCAAGGCGACGCCGGGCGCGGTCAACGTTCCCGTGGTGTGCGCGGGAGTCAATGTTCAGCCCGGCGATGTTGTGGTCGCCGATGACGATGGCGTGGTGGTGGTGCGCCGAAAGGATGCGGGCGACGTCGCGGCCAAGGGCGAAAAGCGCAGGGCGGACGAGGAGGGCAAGCGTCAGATCCTCGCTTCAGGCGTGCTCGGCCTCGACATGTACAAGATGCGCGAACCGCTCGCCAAAGCGGGCCTCGTCTATATCGACGAACCCGAGTCTGATTGAGATGACGCTACGGCTACGCACATTGCTTGGCGGCCATCCTGGCACCAAGGCGCTGAAGGATGGCTCGATCAAGTCTGATTTGGTCGCGTTCGATTTTGCCGACTATTCGCCGACCAACAAGGGCTTCAAGCCGATGGTCCGGGAAGGGGCCTTCGACGTCTCCGAGATGGCGATCGTCACGTATTTGATGGCCAAAAGCTTCGGCAAGCCGATGGTGCTGCTGCCCAACGTGGTGCTGGCGCGGTTTCAGCACGCCTATGCGCTCTATAATGCCAAATCGGGAACGATGACGCCCTCCGATCTGAACGGCAAGCGCGTCGGCATTCGCTCCTTCACCACCACGACGGGCGCGTGGCTGCGCGGCATTCTCGCTAATGATTACGGCGTCGATCTCAACTCGATCGACTGGGTCACGTTCGAAGACGCGCATGTCGCCGAATTCAAGGACACGACCAAGCGGGCGCCGGCGGGCAAGCAGATCGTTCAGATGCTGGTCGACGGCGAACTCGATGCGGTTCTCGGCGAGAAGGTCGAACATCCCGACTTGAAGCTGCTGTTTCCCGACGTTGAACGCGAAGAGAAATCATGGTTCGCCAAACACGGCGTGACGCCGATCAACCATATGGTTGTCGTCAGTGCGCCGTTGTCGCAGAACCATCCCGATGCGGTGCGCGAAGTCTCAAAATTGTTGCGCGAGAGTGCGGCACTCGCGCCGCCCGGTTCGATACGATTCAACGCCGACGAAATGCGCCGCTCGCTGGAGATGATTATTCGATATAGTGCACAACAGGGGCTGATCCCGCGCGCCTATGCCGTGGATGAGTTGTTTGACGATCTGACGCGGACACTGTGATCGTAGGGTGAGTTAGGCGAAGCCGTAACCCACCGCTGAAGCGATGATCTCTGAAAATGGTGGGTTACGCTACGCTAACCCACCCTACGGTATTGAACGCCGACGCTACGAAGGAAACACGCGATGCAACCAGAGCCGATTTTCGATCTCGCCCATCTCGGCCACATGGAATTGCTGACGCCGAAGCCGGACGAGAGCCTGAAGTTCTTTGTTGACGTGATGGGCATGACCATCAGCGGGCGTCAGGGCGAGTCGGTCTATCTGCGCGGCTGGGACGATTACGAGCGCTATTCGCTCAAGCTCACGGCCTCCAAGACGTCGGGAATGGAGCACATGGCATTGCGGGCGCGCAGTCCGCAGGCGCTGGAGCGGCGGGTCGCCGCGCTGAAGGGATCTGGGTTTGACATCGGCTGGACCGACGGCGATCTCGGCCACGGTCCGGCATTTCGCTGCCACGATCCGGACGGCCATATCGTCGAGCTCTATTACGAGACCGAATGGTACGAGGCGCCGCCCGAACTCAAGCCCGCGCTGAAAAATCAGGCGCAGCGCTTTCCGGCGCGCGGCGTCAATGTCCGCCGTCTCGATCATCTCAATTGCCTCGCGGTCGACATCAAGGCCAACCGGATTTTCTTCGAGAAATATCTGGGCTGCCGGCTGACAGAACAGATCGTGCTCAATGATGGCACTGAAGCTGCGATGTGGATGGCGGTGTCGAACAAGAGCTACGACTTCGCCTATTCACACGATCATTCCAATACGCCCGGCCGTTTCCATCACATCACCTACGCGCTCGATAGCCGCGAGGACGTGTTGCGGGCGGCGGATATCTTCCTGGAGAATGGCGTCTACATCGAAACCGGCCCGCACAAGCACGCGATCCAGCAGACCTTCTTCCTCTATGTCTACGAGCCCGGCGGTAACCGGGTCGAGGTCGCCAATGCCGGCGCGCGGCTCATTCTGGCGCCGGACTGGAAGCCGATCGTGTGGACCGAGGAAGAGCGCAAGAAAGGGCAGGCGTGGGGGCTGAAAACGATCGAGTCGTTTCATACCCACGGCACGCCGCCGGTCGGGGGCTAGTTCTCTAAAGGCCGGCCGTTTCCGCTGAACAACCCGCCCGGGCTTTTATTCCCCGCCATGCCGATGAGACGGGCGCGCATATCGCTGTTTTAACTGTCCTGCGATGGCTTTCGAACGTCCGCGCCGCCTGCTATCGTTGCGCGTTCGACAACCCGGGCGGTCCCTTGTCGGGATGCGCCTCAAAAACAATGTTCGGGAGATATCATCATGAAACGCCGGTCAGTCATCAGCTTTGCTCTGCTTCTCGCGGGATTCGCCGCTTTGTCCCATGCGCCCCAGGCGTCCAGCCAGACCGGGTGGGTGACGCTGTTCGACGGCAAGAACCTCGCGCATTTCGACACCATTGGCGACGCCAATTGGCGGCTGGAGGACGGCTCGGTGGTTGCCGACAAGGGCAACGGCTTCCTGGTCTCCAAGGACACCTATTCCGATTATCAGATCAGGGCTGAATTCTGGGTCGACGCTGCTGCCAACAGCGGCATCTTCATTCGCTGCACCGATCCCACAAAGGTGGGCGCCGACAACGCCTATGAAGTGAATATCTGGGATACCCGTCCCCAGTCAGACTACGGCACCGGCGCCATCGTCAACGTCGCCAAGGTCGATCCGATGCCGCATGCCGGCGGCAAGTGGAACGTCATGGAGATCACGGCCAAGGGCGGCACCTTCACGGTGGTTCTCAATGGACAGAAAACCGTTGATGCCGCGCAAGACCCCAAATTTGCCAGCGGCCGGATTGCCCTGCAACATGGCCTTGGCGTCAAGGACGACAAGGGTGTCGTGAACGACAAGGGCGTGGTGAAGTTCCGCAAGGTGGAAATCAAGGCGCTGTAAGGCAGCCTCGAACCATCGCAGAAGTCTCCGGCAATCCCCGCGCACTGAGAGGTGCGCGGGGATTGTTCGATTCTAACATCCGGCAAGCTTAAGCCGCTGCCCGCGCAGCACTATCAGCCAAGTCTCGCCGGACCCGGGCCGCATATCGAGACGCTATGCGGATGGAATGATCAGCCGCCGCCCATAATTTTCGCAGCCCTGCCTAAATCCTGGCACGGGTTGATCCAACTTTTTGTACGCCCCGGGACAAGCCTGATACCGGCGGGCGACCGTAGGCTCCCTTCGAACTTGGAACATGGCATCGCCATGACAACTTCGAAGGAGAGATCAAATGCATAAGTGGTTTTCCACCGAAACCCGGACGCCGCGGATGTCATCCGTCGCGCGCGCCGGTCTGCGTATCGCCGCGCTGGGTGCGTTCCTCCTGGCCGGCTTCGTGCCGATGTCCGCCAACGCCGCACCCGCCGGTTGCGCCGCGCTGCAGGCAAAATATCCGAGCCTGAAGGGCAAGCAACTCGTCAACGCGATCAACCCGCACACCCCGGGCTATGAAGCGATCGATCCGAAAGACCCGAACAAATATGTCGGCTTCGATATCGATCTCGGCGAGCAGATCGGCGAGTGCCTTGGCTTCACGCTGACCTACAAGGCCGTGACCTTCGCCGCATTGTTGACGACGCTGTCGAGCGGGCAGGCCGATATCGTGATCTCCGACATCTACGCGACCGAAGAACGCGCCAAGGCCGCCGACTTCATCACCTATTCGAAGGTGTTCGACGGCGTTCTCGTCGCCAAGGGCAATCCGAAGAAGATCACCGGCATCAACACCTCGATGTGCGGCGCCGCGGCGGCCGAGAATACCGGCTTTGTCGAAGTCCCGCTGGTGCAGGCGCTGGTGGCGCCGTGCAAGGCCGAAGGCAAGCCGGAGCCGACGCTGCAGCTCTATGACAACAACGCCAACTGCATCCAGGCCATTCTTGCCGGCCGCGCCGACACCTATGTCAACGACGTCAATACCGTCGATCAGGCGGTGAAGGCTAATCCCGACAAACTCGAAAAGGCGATCGCGGTCACCATTCCCTATTCGGTCGGTATCGCCGTTCCCAAGGACAAGCCGGAATTCCGCGACGCGGTGATGGCGGCGCTGATCGAAGTTCAGAAGGCGGGGATTCACAAGGAACTGCTCAAGAAGTGGGACCTCGATCCGAACAACTTCAAAGAGCCCGACATTCTCTCGGTTAAGTAATGCTTTGCGTTAAGTAATGTCGCTCTTCGTCCACTATCTCAGCCTGCCGTACCTGATCGAGGGCATCTGGTTTACCGTGATGGTGACCGCCCTCGGACTGGCCGGCGGGCTGATCCTTGGTGTCGTCCTCGCGGCGATGCAGCTCAGCCGGTTCTGGCTGCTGGCTGCATTCGCCAGGGGCTACACCGTGATCTTCCGCGGCACGCCGCTGATCCTGCAGATGGTGTTTGCCTACGACGCGCTGCCGCAGATCGGCCTCAAGCTCAGCGCGATCGGCGCGGCGGGTCTCGCGCTGGCCGCCAATGAAGCGCCCTTCATCGCCGAAATGCTGCGCGCTGGCGTGCTTGGCGTCGATCGCGGACAAGTTCTCGCAGGCCAGGCGCTCGGGATGACGCCGGCGTTGCTGATGCGGCGCATCATCGCGCCGCAGGCCATTCGCACCATGATCCCGGCGTTCGGCAACGAGACCGTCAGCGCGTTGAAGAATTCGTCGCTGGCCAGCGTCATCTCGGTTCAGGAATTGACGCTGCGCAGCACGCAACTGGCGTCTTCCACGTTCGACTTCTTCTCGATCTTTTTCGCGTCGGGTTTGATTTATCTGGTGCTGACGACATTGGTCAGTGTGATTCAGCTATTTGTGGAGCGCGCGCTCGATCTCGATCGCGCGACGCCGCAGGCGCGTCTGGCGATTTTCCTGCCCTGGCGCCGGGCCGATCTGTCGACCAAGCCCGAACTCGCCGAACAGGCGGCGCCAACCGCGCCGGCAGAAGATCCACCTGATGTCGTCGCACCACCGCGCGCGGCGTCGCGGGCCGACCGCGCCAAGCATGCGGCGATGGTCGAGCGCAACAATGTCGCCGTCGAGGTGAGGGAGTTGCGCAAGAAATATGGCGAGCAAAGCGTGCTCGATGGATTGGGGCTGACCGTCCGGGTCGGCGAAGTCGTGGCCCTGATGGGGCCGAGCGGCTCGGGCAAGAGCACGCTTTTGAGATGCATCAACCACCTCGAAAACTGGGATTCCGGCACGGTGCGCGTCGGCGGGCGTCGTCTGGGACTGCGCGAAGATGGCCGGCCGTTGTCGCCGCGCGAGATCGCCAATGAACGCGCCAGCGTCGGCGTCGGCATGGTGTTCCAGCAGTTCAATCTGTTCAGCCATCTGACTGCGCGGGAGAATGTCGCCGGGCCGTTGCGCTGGGTGCACGGCATGACTCGCGTCGACGCGGATAGGCGCGCCCGCGAGTTGCTGGAGCGCGTCGGGCTCAGCCACCGCGCAGACGCGTTGCCACGTCATCTTTCCGGCGGCCAGCAGCAACGCGTCGCGATTGCGCGGGCACTGGCGCCCAATCCGAGCGTTTTGCTGCTGGATGAGCCGACGTCCGCGCTCGATCCCGAACTCGTCAACGAGGTGCTGGAAGTGATCCGGCGGTTGGCGGTCGATGACGGGCTGACCATGATTATCTCAACGCATCAAATCAGATTCGCCGATGAAGTCGCCGACCGCGTCGCGTTCCTGTCCGGGGGCAGAATTCTGGAAGAGGGACCGGCGCATGAGGTTCTGACCAATCCGCGCAATCCGGTCACCGCGCGCTTCCTCAGCCTGATGGAAGCCGACAAGATGCCGGAGCGGACGGCATGATCCACTTGCCGACATCTGCCTCGGCAGAAAACGGACCTCATCCTGAGGAGCTTGCGCAGCAAGCGTCTCGAAGGATGGCTGCAACGCACGAACGCGCCGCCATCCTTCGAGACGCGCGTAAGAACGCGCTCCTCAGGATGAGGGCGGTGATACGTCATTCTTTCGCTATTCGCTCGCTTTCCCAGGAGGCACTTGCATGAAGCACTTTACGCTACCGGTCTCGCCGGCCTCCGTTCACTGGGGCTACTTCAGCAAGAAAGTCTCGCCCGCCCTGACGCTGCGCTCCGGCGACCGGGCGACCATCGAGACACTGACCCACCACGCCAATGACGATTACGAGCGCATGATCGCCAACGATCCCGGCGCCGAAAGCGTGTTCCACTGGACCCGCGAGCATAAAGCCGTGGTCCGCCGCGGCGCCGGCCCGACGGAGGGGCCGTTCATTCGTGGCTCGGGCGAGGGCGTCGGCGTTCACCTGTTGACCGGGCCGGTGGCGGTCGAGAATGCCGAGCCCGGCGATGTGCTGGAAGTGCGCATTCTGGATGTGCGGCCACGCCCGAGCTGTCACGCCTGTCACGCCGGACGCTGTTTCGGTTCGAACGCTTCGGCGAATTGGGGTTTTCACTACCACGATCTGATCGAGGAGCCGAAGCCGCGCGAGGTCATCACCATCTTCGAGCTTGATACATCGGGCGAACCCTTTGCGAAGGCCGTCTACAATTATGTCTGGACGCCGCAGACCGATCCCGACGGTATCGTTCATCCCACGATCGACTATCCCGGCGTACGGGTCGATCACACCACGATCAAGAAACGCGAGAATATTCTGACCAACGTCAAGGTGCCGGCGCGGCTGCACTTCGGCACCATGGGGCTGGCGCCCTCGGAGTCGGATTTCGTCAGCTCGATACCGCCGAGCTATACCGGCGGCAACATCGACGACTGGCGGATCGGCAAGGGCGCGCGGATGTATTATCCGGTCGCGGTGCCCGGCGCGTTCTTTTCAGTGGGCGATCCCCATGCGGCGCAGGGCGACAGCGAACTTGGCGGCACCGCGATTGAGACTTCGCTGACCGGCGATTTCGAGTTCATCCTGCACAAGCATCGCGATCTCGGCGGAACCCCGCTGGAAGGGCTGACCCATCCGCTGCTGGAGACCGACAAGGCCTGGTCGGTCTATGGCTTCACCTATCCGAATTACCTCGCTGAATTGGGCGCCGATGCGCAGACCGAAATCGCCAACCATTCCAGCCTCGACCGCGCCATGCGCGATGCCTTCCGCAAGCTGCGCCGGTTTTTGATGACGGTGCACGGGCTGAGCGAGGACGAGGCGATCTCATTGATGTCTGTGGGGGCGGATTTCGGCGTCACTCAGGTGGTCGACGCCAATTGGGGTGTTCATGGCACGCTTCGGAAGAACATTTTCAGGTGCGACTGATGTCATAAAGCGTTTTGGCGGGCATCCCGGGTTGCAGGCCCCCCGGGAGTTGCATCCGGGGGCCGGTGCGACGATGTGGACCGGGCCTTTGGCACGGAGGTTGCTTCGATTCCTGCGCCAGGGGTCGATGTATGAGCTTTCGCCCGTTCACCAGTGAATCCTATTCCGAAAGCGACCGCCTGGAAGCATGGCGGGACGTTCTCAGCGCTGTCGGGCTCGCGCCGTCGGCGGGCTCGGTCCTCCATACCGGCCACGCGACCGCTTCGCGCCGCACGGCGGAGGGCATCGTGCTGGCGCGGTTCGCCGCGGGTGCGCAGGCTGTCTCGCCATTGTCACAGGCCGCCGATGACATGCCGATCGTGCTGTTGCCGATCGAGGACGGCGTCACGTTGCGGACCGGAACCGGCCACCAGATCGTCTCGACCGGGCATCTGCTTTTATTGCCGCGCAAGGGCGACTGGAGCGTGGCGTTCCCACGCGACATGCGCGCGGTGATTTTATCAGTCACCTCGGAAGCCTTTCACGGCCGTAAGGTCGGTAAACCGGTGTTCGACGAGGTTCGCGTGCTGGCGCCCGGTGGCTTTACCGAGGTGTTTTCGCGCACGCTGGAATCCGCCGCGCGCAACATCGAGACGCTGTCCGATACCGAATGGACGGCGGTGGCGCAAAGCCTCGCCGATTTGCTGCCGACATTCATCCGCTCGCCCACGACGGATACCGGTGGCACCGCGACCCAGGCCGCGATACTCCATCGTCTGTGTCAGGTGATCGAACGCAAGCTCGACGACCCCGATTTGACTCCGGCGCGGGTCGCGGAGGCCGAGGGCATATCCGAGCGGTATCTGCAAAAACTGTTTGAAGGTTCCGGCAGCAGTTTCACCCATTATCTGCGCGAGCGCCGGCTGCAACGCACCTCGGCGGAACTGTCGAACCCTGCGGAAGCGCATCATTCGATTTCTGAAATCGCCTATCGCAACGGCTTCAATGATTCAGCGCATTTCAGCCGGGCGTTCCGCCATCGCTTTGGCCTGTCGCCGCGCGAATTTCGTCAGCAGGAAATCGAGCGCGCCACCGCGTCCGCCGCGGCCGCAGGTCAGCGCGGCTGGCCGCAACAGGCACTGGCGCAGTTGCGCAGTCATCATCCCCTTGCGAATGCACGCAAGAGCGTCGCACCGCCGCAACCCGATCTGGCCAGTCCCTGTGCCGAAGGTCAGCATCTTCACCATCATCTTTCGGTCGAATCCGACCGGGTGCATTGGGGATATTTCTCGCGGTCGCTGGCGCCGCAAGCCGAGATCAATTCGGGAGATACCATTACGATCGAAACCCTGACGCAGCATGCATCGGATGATCCGGCGCGGATGATCGCCGGCGACGCCGGCGCCGAAAGCGTGTTTCACTGGACGCGCGACGCCAAGAATGTCGACCGGCGTGGGGCTGGGCCGATGGAGGCCTCGGTCTACGGCCGCGGCGCCGGCGAAGGCTTTGGTGTCCACATCTGCACGGGGCCGGTCGCGGTGCGGGACGCGCAGCCCGGCGACGTGCTGGAAGTTCGCATCCTCGATATCGTGCCGCGGCCGAGCCGGAATCCCGACTTCGAGGGCCAGGTGTTCGGCTCCAGCGTCGCGGCGTGGTGGGGCTATCACTACAACGAACTGCTGGCCGAGCCGAAGCAGCGCGAAGCTGTAACGATTTACGAAATCTTCGCAGGCGGCGAGGGCGATCGCGCCGAGTCATATGCCCGCGCGCTCTATTCCTATCGCTGGGAGCCGCAGACCGATCCGTTCGGCGTCGTGCATCAAACCTACGATTATCCAGGCGTTCCGATCGCGCCTGATACGGTCAAGCGGCGGCACAATGTGCTCGACGGCATTCGCATTCCCTTGCGCCCGCATTTCGGCGTGATTGCGGTGGCGCCGCGCGAGCTGGATTTCGTCGATTCGATTCCACCCTCTTATTTTGGCGGCAATCTCGACAATTGGCGGCTCGGCAAGGGATCGACGGTGTATCTGCCGGTGTCGGTGCCGGGCGCATTGTTATCGGTCGGCGACCCCCACGCGACGCAAGGCGACGGCGAGTTGGGCGGCACCGCGATCGAATGTTCGATGACCGGCACGTTCCAGCTCATCCTGCACAAGAAGGCGGATCTGGCCGGCCGCGTCTTTGCAGATCTAACCTATCCCCTGATCGAGACCGAAACCGATTGGGTGCTGACCGGCTTCAGCCACCCGAATTATCTGGCCGAGTTCGGCGCCAAGGGGCAGAGCGAAGTCTATGCGACATCCTCGCTCGATCTCGCGATGAAGGATGCGTTCCGCAAGATGCGCCGCTTCCTGATGAACATCAAAGGACTGACCGAAGACGAGGCAATCGCGCTGATGTCGGCCGCGGTCGACTTCGGCGTCACGCAGGTAGTCGACGGCAATTGGGGCGTCCACGCCATCCTGAGCAAGCGGCTGTTTGAGGACGTGCGGATTTAGTGGCTTTCATGGTTCGAGACGCGCGAAGACGCGCTCCTCACCATGAGGATTACAGACCTCATCCTGAGGAGCATCGCGAAGCGATGCGTCTCGGAGGATGATGCCACGGAAACGTTAGCTTCGTTGGCCCGCGGCAACACGCCGGTGGCTCAACGTCACTACCATCGCCTTCTTCACCTCGGCGACGTGGCGCTGCATCAGGTCCTCCGCCTTGCGGGGTTCGCGGCACAGAATCGCATCAAAAATATCGTGATGAAACCGATTGCGCGCGATCATTTCATCGAGGCTCAGCACCATGATGTTTCGCGCCGACACCCGCGGGATCTGGCAGCGTGCCAGTACATCGGCGACTACCTGCGTTTCAGACGCGCGATGAATGGTGCCGTGGAACATCTCGTTAACGGCGGAATATTCATCCTGCCGCCGTTCCACCGGGAAATCAGGCGCGATCAGACGGTCGCCACGAACCAGCGATGCCTCCATGCGCTCGCGCGCGGCGTCGGACAGGCCGCGTTCCGCCGCGAGCCGGGCGGCCAGTCCTTCGGCGAGCACGCGCATCTCAAACGTATCGATGATCTCCGTGAGTTCGAATGCGCGCACGGAGAAGCCGCGGTTCGCCGTGTAGATCAGCAGTCCCTCGCCAGCCAGGGTCTGCAGCGCGGCGCGTAGCGGCGTGCGCGATATCGACAGGCTGTCGCACAGATGCACTTCGTTCAGCCGTGCGTTCGGTTCCAGCTCTCCGTCGAGGATGGATTGACGGATACGCCGCGTCGCTTCGCCGGTCAGGGTTTCGGTTTCTCTATCTTCCGGATCGGCGCCGGGACGCGGTTCGAGCGTGATGGTCGTCATGTCGGCTTCCCCGAGAGTCGAGATTTCCTGGCACGGCTTTAGAAATTGGCGGGTCCCGGCTGCTCCTCGGGATCACCCGCGGTCAGATACTCCCACATCCGCTCGCGGATGCGGCCGGCCCAGGTCACACGGGCCTCGATATCGTCGTCGCTGAGGATGCCGACGTCCTGCATGCCAGCGGCCAGGAATTCCAGTTCGACGCGCGCAGCGTCCTCGGCGTACCAGGTCAGCACCACGGCTTCCTCGACGCTGGTGCCGGCTGTAACCAATCCATTGCCGCGCATAAAGATCGCGCTGGCCTTGCCGAGGGTCTGCGCCAGCCGCACCGTCAATTCGTCGGAGCGCAACAGGCGGGGATTGTCCCACAGCGGCGGCTGCGGCGCGAAATAGGCGCCGTAACCATAGCGCGCCTTCGGCGTCAGCCGCATCGCGCCCAATGTCATCGACTTATGCGGCGTCGAGCGGATCACGCCCTTTACATCGGGCCGCAGCCGATAGATTTCGCGATGGATGCGGACCTCGCCCAGTACGCCTTCGGGCAGGGGACCATCCAGCGGCACCACCGCGCAGGGCTCGTCGGGGCCAACCAGACCAAGCGGCTTGGGCGGCGACACTAAAAAACTCTTTTCATCGATGCGCTGGCTGCAATGACCATAGGCGTGCACCAGACCGGCACGGTCCAAGGCGCGGCCGGCCATGCGCACGCGGCGCGACAAATCGGCGATATCGGGCATTTTCTTCTTCTCCACTCAGGAAACAAAATTGTGGCTCTCGCGGAGCGATAGCGTGCTCCGCGAGAGTCATTGGTGTCAGGTCTGTTGAACGGGAACGGCCGTGGGGGCGGTTGCCGGGGCGGTCGCGGGCTGTGGGCTGGCGGCGGCTTGACGGGACAGCATCCGTTCCGGCTTGAGCGCCAGCGAGACAAAGCCCGCGATCAGCGACAATCCGACGATCTGGATGTCGGCTGCGGTCTGCCAGCTATAGGCGTTGACGAGGAAGCCGAGGATGTAGCCGGACGCGGCGCCCGCCGCGTAGAAGGTTGTGACAAACAATCCGGCGGCGCGGCTCGACAATGCCGGCCGCACGGCCTTCACATGGTAGGCAGCGACATTGACGAACAGGATGCCGCCGGCAACAAGACCCCAGACCAGCGTGATCGCCGCCAGCACGGGAAAACTCGAACCGGAGTGAAACAGCAGCCAGCCGAGGCCGGCGGCCGCGAAGAACGCTCCGCCCAGCACCACGCGTGGCGAGAAGCGGTCACCGAGCCAGCCGCCACCGATCGAGGTCAGCGCGCCGATGCCAAAGAAGCTCATCAGCGAACCGGCGGTTGGCGGCGTATATTTGAGCGCCTCGCGCAGATAGGTCGGGTAGAGGCCGAAATAAGCGTAGAGCGTGAGGCCCCACAATACGCTGACCACCGTCAGCACGACGATGTTGTGATTGAACAGTTTGTTTTCGGCGCTGATGTTGCGCTGGTTTTCTTCGGTGCCAAGCGTTTCGCTGAACCACGGCTTGACGAACACGGCGATGAATCCCATCGCGACGATTCCAAACAGCCCGAACACGATCATCGGGAAACGCCAGGTCTGGTAGTACGACAGCAGGAAGCCGGCCAAGGGCGATCCGATGATGGCGCCGATGCCGTAAGTGAAGCTCAGCGTGCCCACTGCGGCCGAGCGATAATTCGAAAAATAATTGGTGCAGATCGCGATCAGAACCGTCACCTGCATCGCCTCGCCGATGCCGGTCACCGCGCGATAAAACAGCATGTCGGTGAAGCCATAGGCCAGAACGGTAGCGGCGGTGCCGACCGAGAAGATCAGGATGCCCAGTTGCAGCACCGATTTGCGTGACATTTTCGTCAGCAGATAGCCCGTGGGAATGCCGGCAACCGCAAGCCCGAGCGTGAAGATGGTCGAGAGCAGCCCGGCATCATAGATCGTGTAGTTGAATTCCTTGCGCACATCGCTCAGCAGCAGCGGAAATATCTGCCGGTCCATCGCGTTGCACATGTACGAGGCCAGCAGAATCGCGAACATCACGATCGCGGTTTTGTATCGACCGTCCTTTTGTGTTTCCATGAAACTCTCCCCGATTTTGATGTGTTGTTCTGATTTTGTTCGATGCGGTGCGCGTCAGCCTGTTTTGGCGCGCCCCGTCTGGTACCAGTCGTAGATTTCACCCGATGTCATGAACACGCCGTGCTGGTGCGACGAGATATAGGCCAGCGTCTCGCGCAGATGCCGCAGGCGATGCGCGACGCCCATGATGAAGGGATGCACGACCATCGCCATCACCCGCGCCGAGCCCTCCGCATCGATCACCAGTTGATCGAACTGATCGATGGCGCGGGCGCAATATTCGGATGCGGTATGGTTCTGGTTGAGCATGATGCCGATGTCGTTGCATTCCTGCGTAAAGGGGATGCTGACGATGGGCTTGGTGCGGGTTTTCAGCTCGACCGGCTGGTCGTCCATCACCCAGTCGAGCAGGTAGCCATAGCCTTCTTCGGCCAGGATATCCGGGGTCTCGTAGGTTTCGGTCAGCCCCGGTCCGACCCAGCCTTTCGGCGCCTGTCCGGTGAAGGCCTTGATGGTCTCGGCGGTCTTGCGGATCGCGGCGCGCTCGTCCTCGACCTTCTGCATGTTCTTTTGATTGTAGCCGTGACCGATGAATTCCCATTTGCGGTCGCGCGCGGCGATGGAAATCGGCTCATAGGCCTTGATCGCCGAACCGTTGATCGCCATCGAGGCGGGGATGTTGAAACTGTCGAGGGTCTGCAGCAGCCGCCAGAAGCCGACGCGGTTGCCGTATTCGTGCCAGGTCCAGTTCAGGACATCCGGCTCCGGCGCGCCGCCGCGCGGCGTGTTGATCGTGCGCGGCATCGGTTCGCGCTCGTCCCATTCCTCGACCGACACCAGAATAAACACCGCGACCCGCTTGCCGCCGGGCAAGGTGAGCTTGGGACGCTGGGTGATCGGTGAATAAGTGAGCCGTTCCGAAAGAAGCATCAATTCCCCCCAAAGTAGTAGCGGCGCAACCAAGCAGCCGTCGCTTGAGCCTTTATACAAACAGGCCTTCTTGCGCCGGATATGTATACATCATGGAAGAAAAATACAGAAGTATATAAAGTAGGGGTGCACGGAGGGGAAAAGCGGCCAAATGACACCGTTTCTTTGTCATGGCCGGGCTTGTCCCGGCCATCCACGTCTTGGTGTCACAAAAGAAAGACGTGGATGCCCGGCAGCGCAGACAAGTTTCCGCAGTCTGCGTAAGAACAGACTGCTATGGCGGGGCATGACGGGCGGCCAGAAAGTCAGCCTCTCAGGAGATCCCCCGTGACCCGCATCGATGCCTGGACGCACATTTTCCCGCCGGCCTATTTCGCCCGGCTGCAGAAGGTCGCCTCGGCGGCCGGTCCGCTCAAGCGCTGGATGGAGCTCACCTCGCTCTACGATCTCGACCAGCGCTTTCGTCTGATGGACGTGTTTGAGGATTATCGCCAGATCCTGACGCCTTCGATGCCGCCGATCGAGGATCTGGCGGAGGGCGAAGCCGCCGTCGATCTGATGCGCCTGATGAATGACGGGTTGGCCGATCTCGTCGACAGGTTTCCCGAGCGCTTTCCGGCCTTCGCCGGCGCGCTCTCGCTGCTCGATCCCGATGCGGCGGTCGCCGAGGTCGAGCGTGCCGCGGCGCTCGGCGCGATCGGCTTTCAGATCTGCACCCATGTGCGGGGCGACGCGCTGGACGAACCGCGCTTCCTGCCGGTGTTCGATGCGATCGCGGCGCGCGGGCTTGCTATCTGGCTTCATCCCGTGCGCGGCCCGTTGCCTGACTATGCCAATGAGCAGCGTTCGCGCTATGAAATCTGGTGGTGTTTTGGCTGGCCTTACGACAGCAGCGTCGCGATGGCGCGGCTGGTCTTTTCAGGCCTGTTCGACCGGCATCCTGACCTCAGGATCATCACCCATCACATGGGAGCGATGATCCCTTATTTTGAAGGGCGGATCGAGCAGGGCTGGGGGCTGGAGATGGGAGCGCGCACGCCGCCCGCGGATGCGCACCTGTTGCCGGGGCCATTGAAGAAAAAGCCGCAGGATTATTTCCGCATGTTCCATGCCGACACCGCGTTGTCGGGTTCGACAGCGGCGACGCGGCTCGGCCTCGATTATTTCGGCAGGGATCACGTGCTGTTTGCCAGCGACTTTCCGTTCGACGCGGAGGGCGGCAAATATCTGGTGCGCGAAACCATCCGCGCGCTCGACGAGCTTGCACTGCCGCCCGAGGTGCGCCGGCAGATCGATCAGGGGAATATCGAGAAGCTGATTGGCAATGCGAAGCGCGGCCCGACGCGAACGTAGGCGCGAGTATTCACGCTCACTTGCGTTTGAGTTGCAGCAGCGATGAAGTCACCGATCGTTGATCGGGCGAGAATGTGAGTTGATACACCGACGGCAGAATAGGCGCTAAGCCGCCAACGCAATTGTTGGTCCACGCCCGTGGCGCAACCCGCCAATGATCAGCCTCCCGGCCCGACATTTATCTGTCATGATTGTCTCGCGTTGAACCATTCGGAGAACAACCCGTGATGTCCGCATCGATCTCGTCATCGACTCCTCCATCTATTTCCTGGCTCGCACGATTGGCCTGCGTCGCAGTGGTTGGCGCGGCGGCATTTGCCGTGGGACGGCAAAGCCAGACGCTCGTCGCGATTTCGCCGTTCACGATCTGCTCGGCAGCGACCGAGGCCGCCTTTCCCGAGGAGACGCCTTATCTGACGGCAAACGACACCGCCATGAACAAGATGATGTCCGGCATGGTGATCCAGCCGACCGGCGATGTCGATCGCGATTTCGTCGCGATGATGACGCCGCATCATCAGGGCGCGATCGAGATGGCGCAGGCGGTGCTGCGCGACGGCCACAACGAACAGATCAGGCGGTTGGCGCAGGAGATCATCGTGACGCAGCAGCAGGAAATCGCGGCGATGCGGCTGGCGATCGGCGATCCCCTGCCGCCGTCGGTGGCCTCGCCAACGCAGGTACCTGCTTCGCCGGGCGTGCTTGCTTCCGTTCTCTCATTCCTCAGATCATCGCGATAGACAGGAGAGCTTCCATGAAGCGCACACTTTTGAATGCAGGTCTTATGAATGCAGGTCTTATCGCGAGCGTTTGCTTTGCCTGGCACACCGCTGCCTTCGCCGGTCAGGCGCCAGGCGCGGCCGGCGATCCCGATATCGCGATCAGCCATCGCGACCGGGTTTATTCCGCGGAGCAGTTCTCCAACACGGTCTCGGTGACCGATCCCGTCGACAACAGACTGGTCGGCGTGATCCGTCTCGGCGATCCGCAGCCCGGCAATTTCACGCCCCTCTACAAGGGGCAGGTTCTGGTCCACGGCATGGGCTTTTCGCCGGACCATAAGACCATCGCGGTGGTTTCGATCGGCAGCAATTCCGTCACCTTCATCGACACCGCCACCAATGCGGTTCGCCATACGACCTATGTCGGCCGCTCGCCGCATGAAGCGTTCTTTACGCCCGACGGCAAGGAGGTCTGGGTCACCGTGCGCGGCGAAGACTACATCGCGGTGCTCGATGGCCAGAGCTTTGAGGAGACCTCGCGGATCAAGGTGCCGGCCGGGCCCGGGATGCAGATTTTCTCGCCCGATGGCAAATACGGCTATGTCTGCTCATCCTTCAATCCCGACACTGTCGTGATCACGGTCGCCGATCACACCATCGTCGGTCACGTCAAGCAGGATAGTCCGTTCTGTCCGAACATTGCGGCCACACCGGACGGCAAGCAGGTCTGGATGACGCTCAAGGACACCGGGCGGACCATGGTGTTCGATGCGCGGCCGCCGTTTTCGATATTGAAATCGTTCGAGACCGGACCGATCTCCAATCACGTCAACTTCGCCCACAACGCCAATGGCACCTTTGCCTATGTGACGATCGGCGGCTTGAACGAGGTCAAGGTATTTCGCACCGACGACTTCTCACAGGTCGCGACGATCCCGGTCGGCAAACTGCCGCATGGCGTGTGGCCCTCCGGCGACGGCAGCCGGGTTTACGTCGGGCTCGAAAATGCCGATGGCATGGCCGCGATCGATACCCTTACCAACAGACTGATCGCGACCAGCCCGGTCGGGCAGGCGCCGCAGGCGATCACCTATGTCCCGAACGCGGTGCCTGACGGAGCAGGCACGCAAAGCTTGCAGCCGCTCGATCTGGCAGGGCAGGCCACGCATCTCGCGTTGGCGCCGTTGGCCGGCGGCAAGGCGAAAGGTAGCGCGGAGAATGCACCGACCAGCGTCTCGCTGTTCGATCAGGGACTGATCCAGGTATTTCAGGCCGCCGCCACCGGCCTGCAGCCGAAGATGCCCTATGTGCTGGCACTCGCCAGCGAACCCGACGGCAAGGGCAAACTGGAAGTGATTGCCGCCTTCATGACCAATCCGGCAGGATCGGCGATCGTCAACACCACCGGCCCGATCCGCCAGATCGTGCAGGGCGAGCAACAAATTCCGCGGCGCTATCTGGTGATCGCGGAGGGGCGCCCGGACAAACCGGGAGCGGTAGTGCAGGTGCAGGTGAAGTAGTTCGTAGGATGGGTGGAGCGCAGCGATACCCATCAAATTGCCAATATCGGCACCGCTCGCAGATGATGGGTTTCGCAAGTGCTCAACCCATCCTACGGCTAATCGAATTTCGGCGCGCTCTTGTTCCAGTATTGGCTGAACTGTTCGGCAACGACTTCCGAATAGGGCACATCCTGATCGAGGATGTTGATCGCGCGGGCAAAGCGATTCATGCCTGCGACGAAGGCGGGGGTGAGATCGGACCGGTAGAACGGCAGATCGCGCCGGACCAGTTCCACGATATGTGCGGAATCCTGCGGAAATAATTTGGCGGCCACGTCTTCCGCCCGTTCGACATTCTTTTGCAGGGCCAATTGCGTCGCGGCGATCGCACGAACCGCGCCGGCGATTTTGTCAGGCTGTTCGGCGATCAATTTGTTGGTCGTGGCGAGCGTGGCCATCGTGTAGTTGAAGCCGGCCTTGGGCCCGTCGCCGCGGCGGGCATCGATCACAAGCGTGCCGACGCCGCTGCGCACCGCGATCTCCGCGCCCATGCCGTTGGCCCAGAAGCCGTCGATAAGACCTTCTTCGAGCGCGCGAGCGGCCGCGACGCCGAAATTAACCTTGTTCTCCAGCGAGCCCGGTGTCGGCATGATGGTGACGCCGTCGCGCACGGGATCGATACCGCTCTCGACCAGCAATTGCCGGAAGCAAAGTCCGACCCAGGGCGCGGCGCCGATCCGCTTGCCCTTGACCACGCTCAAGTCGCCACGCTTCGCGTTCAAATCCGCACGCATGATCAGAAACCAGTACATGCCCTGCGATTGCGCGCAGATCAGCTTGACGCCTTTCCATCGCGGAAACGCCGACAGCGCCGAATGGGCCGATCCGGCGACGATGTCGATCTCGCCGTTGCGCAAGGATTCATACGCCCGCTCGATCGGAGAAATCAGCTCGACCGTCGCGTCGATTCCCTCCTTGGCGAGAAAGCCCATCGTGACGGCAGCTTCGGCGGGAAAGTAGGACGGCGAGATCAGGTCGGGGACGGCGATTTTCACGATGCATTCCTGTCGTTATTTGTGTCCGCTTGCTTGCGCCCGAACAGGCGATCGCGCAGCGATTTCAGCCGGGCCATGACAACGTCGAACACCAGCGTGGTGGCCTTGAGCGACGTCTCAGACGTATCTACCGACTGTGGATCGGTCAGGCTCTGTTGCAGGCGCCGCGAGAATTCCGCCGTGATGCGCCCGACCAGATCCTGCACGATGCTGCTGCGGCTGAACTGGGCGAGGGCGCCGGCGAGAAGCGCGCGTACGGTCACATCGACGCGCGACTGTGTATCGCTTTCGCCAGTAACAGCGTAGCTCACCTCCGCCCGCACGGTCGTGCCGCTCAAACGGTCGCGTCCCGAGCCATAAAGGATGCCGCGGCGGGCCTCCTCATCGCGAACGATCAGGCCGGTGCCGATAAAATTGGTGGCGATGGGACCGATCTTGACCGTGACGCGTCCCGCCAATCGGCCATCGGCCGAATGCTCGGTCAGGCTCGCCCCGGGCATGCAGCGCGCGACGTTTTCAACGTCCGCCAATGCTGCCCATGTTTCATCGGCGCCGTGGGCGACGGTAAAGGACAGGCTGGTTTCGAGATTGGCCGCGCGCGAGCCCAGGCCGAGATCCTTGCCGAGATCTTTGGGGTCGACGCAAGAGACTTCCGGTTTTGGCGCGCTCTGCGGCAAACGTTTCTTTTCGGTGGTGGAAGCGCCCGGAAGATGCCGCGCGCCGACAGGCCCCAGTTTGAAGGCGGTTGAAGTTTCGGGTTTGGCGGCGGCAGCGCGGCGCGCTTCCAAGACACGGCAGATGGCCCGCGCGATGCCGGCGTAACCGGTACACCGACAGAGATTGCCGTTGAGCTCGCGCCGCACCCGCGCTTCGTCGGCGTCAGGCAGCCGCCTGATAATATCTCTGGCGGTCACCAGCATGCCGGGCGTGCAGAAGCCGCATTGCAACCCGTGCTCGATCGAGAACGCAGTGCGCAGCGACTCGATGATCTCATCGTTTTCGAGTCCTTCCAGCGTCACCACCTCGGCGCCCTGGCAGAGCGCCGCATAGGTGATGCACGAGCGCGCCGGAGATCCGTCGATCAGAATCGTACAGGCGCCACAAACACCTTGCTCGCAGCGGATATGCGTCGCCGTGAGGTGAAGCCGGTCGCGCAGGAAATCCGCCAGATGGGTTCTGGGTTCGACAAGTTCCTCGACGCCTTGCCCGTTGATCGTGAGGTTGATCTGCATCATGAATCGAAGACCTCAGCAGCCGCGCGCTGCAGGGCGGCGATATGGGTTTGACAGGCCGCGCCGCCCTCGACGCCGTTCTCTTGCAGGAGACTGAGCGCGCGCTGCGCATCAAAACGAAGTGGCCCGGCGCCGGGCTTTCCGCCGAACAATTCCGTTGCATTGTCGATCACGATCGGCCGGCCGTGGGTCGCGCCGATGACGGCTTTGAGCACCTGCTGCTCGGGATTGTACAAGACCGTTCCGCTGGCGATGGCGAACTTGCCGAACTTCCGGCTCACCTTGTGGTGCGAAAACCGCGTACCAACAGGCACTCTTGGGATCAACATCGCGCGCAGGATTTCACCGGGCGCGAGCTCATTCTCGAACGCGGCGGTAAAAAATTTCTGGACCGGGACGCGGCGTAATTTGCCTTGCGCATCCCTGATCTCGCAGATCGCGGAAAGTGCGGCGAGGGTACTGACCCAATCGGCCGCGGGGTCGGCGTGGCAAACGCTGCCGCCAATCGTCCCGCGATTTCGCACCGCGCGATATGCGATGCCTCCGGCGATCTTTTGCAGCATGGGTGCGGCGGCCAGCGGCAATTTTCCGTCTTCGATATTGGCGGCGGTCACGCAGGCGCCGATCCGAAGTCCCGCATCGTCTTCGCTGACCTCGGACAATTCCGGCAGGCCGGCGATATCGATCAACAGGCTCGGCTGAACCAGACGCAGATTCAGCATCGGGCCAAGCGACTGGCCACCCGCGACAAGCTTGGCATTGCCGTCGCCTTCCAGAAGAAGCGCTGAAGCTTCCGCCAGGCTACCAGGGCGAACATAGTCGAACGGCGCGGGCTTCATGCCACAGAACTTCGAAGATGGTTCGAACCGTTCGCAGCCGTAATCGCGTCGAGAATAAGGTCCGGCGTCAGAGGGAGATCGTATACTTGGGCGCCCAGCGGCCGCAGCGCATCGTTGACCGCAGACACAATGGCCGCCGGAGGGCCGACTGCGCCGCCTTCACCGATGCCCTTGACGCCGAATTCGGTATGAGGCGAGGGCGTCTCCATATGGATGATCCGGATATCAGGCACTTCGGTTGCGCCGGGCAGGATATAGTCGAGCATGGTGGAAGCGAGCGGCTGGCCCTGCGCATCAAACGGCATCGCCTCATAGAGACAGGTTCCGATGCCCTGGGCGGTGCCGCCGGCGATCTGGCCATCGACAATCATGGGATTGACCAGCACGCCACCGTCTTCGACCACGACATAATCAAGAATCTCGATGAGGCCGGTTCCAGGGTCCACTGCGACGGTGACTGCGTGCGCGGCGTAGCTGAACGTTCCGCTGTCGCGCCCCGGTTTATAGCCTGCAGTAACTTCGAGACCGCCGGGATGGACGTCGGGCGGCAGATGCTGCGGCTGCAGATACCAGGCTTGCGCGACTTCGGTCAGCGACACGCTGGCCTGCCCGCCGATAACAGCGCCGCCTTCGATGCGCACCGTGCTGGGATCCGCCTGCATCAGCCACGCGCCGATATGTTTGACGCGTTCGGCCAGTTCGCGCGACGCCTGCGCGACGGCGCCGCCGCCCATCACGATCGAGCGCGAGGCGTAGGTTCCGGTCGAGAAGGGGGCGTACAACGTGTCGCCCTGGAGAATCTTGATGCGATCGAATTTAAGCCCGAGGATCTGGTGCGCGATCTGCGCGAATGTCGTCTCGTGGCCCTGGCCGTGCGAATGGGTCCCGACCCGCAATTCGAGATAGCCGTTTGGTGTCAGTTTTGCGGAAGCCTGTTCATAGCCCGGGACCACCGGCCGGCCCCAACCGGCGAGCACGGAGGTACCGAGCGCGCCCTGTTCGCAAAAGATCGAGATGCCGACGCCGATGCGGCGACCGTCGGGTTCCGCCGTCTTTTGCCGTTGCCTGATCCGCTCCAGCCCAATCGCCTCGACGGCCCGGCGCATGCATTGCGGGTAGTCGCCGCTGTCAAAAAACTTCTTCACGATATTGGTGAAGGGCATTTGATCGGCGCGGACCAGATTGCGCAGCCGCACTTCTGAAGGTTCGAGGCCGGTCTCGACCGCAATGCCGTCCATGACGGCTTCGACTGCGAGACACACGCCGGTGCGTGCAACCCCGCGATAGGGCAGGATCGGGCACTTATTGGTGGCCACCGCCGTCGCGCGGCAGCGGTAGGCGACAAAGTCATACGGTCCCGGCAGCAGGCTGGCGACCTGCGATGCCTCAAGCGCCGAGGAGGTCGGGTAGACCGAATAGGCGCCGGCATCGACCGCGGCGACGCAATCGAGCGCGAGAAGCTTTCCGTCGCGGTCGGCATAACCGATGATGTCGTAAAGATGCTCGCGGCAATCGGCATTGGCGCTGAGATGTTCGCGGCAATCTTCCAGCCAGCGGATCGGCCGGTTGAGACGTCGCGCCAGCCAGGCCACCGCGACTTCTTCGCGCAATAGAAGACCCTTGTAGCCAAAGCCGCCCCCGACATCAGGCGCAATCACGCGGATACTGCCATCGGGAATACCAAGGCAATCGGCGATGCCGTTTTGTACGATATGGGCCATCTGCGTCGACGAAACCACAGTGAGATAGCCGAGCCGCTCGTCGGGATAGGCGATCACGCCGCGCCCTTCCATCGGGAACATGCACTGCCGCGAGGTGCGAAACTTGCGGCTGACCTTGATCGGCGCGGTGCGCGCGATGGCGTCGACATCGCCATCGACCCGGACATCCAGAAAGATGTTGTCGCCCCATTCCTCATGGACAAGTGGCGAATGCGGCTCCAGTGCCGCGGCCATGTCGGTGATGGCGGGCAATTCCTCGTATTCGACTTCAATCATCGCGACGAGATCTTCGGCCTCGGCGCGGGTCCGGGCCCTGCACATCGCGACCAACTCGCCGACATATCGCACCTTGGTGGATGACAGGATCGGCTCATGGGAATGCTTGAAGCCGGCCAGCGCCGTCGCGGCGCGTATCGGCTTCACGTCGGAAAGCTGCGCCGCCGTATAGACCCGATCCTTGATCGAATCCGGAATATGGATCGTCAGGATTTTCGCATGTGCATGCGGGCTGCGCACGAATGCGACTTCTTCCGCGCCGGCCACGCTGATATCGGCGACATACTGCCCGCGCCCGCGCAAGAAGCGATCGTCCTCCTTGCGCAATACCGACGCGCCGACCCCGGCGGAACTGGTGACCATAGACAATTTTTCAAGTCCTGCTTGGGAAGCCGGTAGCGGCCGGCTCCCCTTTGATAAGGTTGTTCAGCTCTTGCGAGGAATATACTTCTCGGACCTTGCTTCGACAGGCTGCCACTCGGCCTCGGTCAGTTTCACCCGCCCGACAAACTGGTTGGTGAACAGTTTGTCGAGTTCGGGCGCGTTTTTGACATCCATGTAGGTCTTCACCGTATTGGCGGTGGTCGCGACCAGCGCCGGGTCCATGTAGCCAAGCCCGTTCTGTTTGACGGAGTCGACCACACCCAGAGCGGTGCCAACGGCCTGGCCGTATTCGACCACTTTCTGATTCAGCGTGCTGCCGCCCTGAAGCTCCTTGACGCTCTTCATGTGCAGTTCCACCGATTTCTCGGGATTCAGGTAAACATATTTGAGTCCTTCAAGCAGGGCGTCGACAAATCCCTGGCAAACTTCCGGCCGCTTTTCGATCGTGGCGCGCTTGCAGGCGACCGCGATGCTGAAGTTCTTCACGCCGTAATCTTCGTAGAAAATGGTGTTCAGCTCCTGGCCCTGGGCCCATACGCTTGGCGCGATGCTGCCGAAGAAGTTGCCTTCCGCCTTCACCTGTTTTTCGACCAGCGATTTGATCAGCGCCGCGCCGTCCATCGTGACCTTCTTCACTTTTGAATCGTCGATACCGGTCGCCTTGACGAAGGCCGGCCAAAGCTGGAAGTCGCCGCTGCCGACGTCGAAAGCGACGGTCTGGCCTTCGAGGTCTTTGGGCTTGGTGATGTTGTTTTCCTTCAGCGAGAAAATGCCGATCGGCGAACGCGGCCAGATGCCCGCAATACCAACGAGGTCGAGACCGCGTCCGACGCAGGTCATCATTACGCTGAGATCGGTGAGGCCGAAATCATACTGGCCCTGGTCGACCGGGACGCAGACCTTTCCCGATCCGAAACCCCGGTCGATGGTGACGTCGAGGCCGTTCTTCGCGAAAAGTCCCAGCTCCTTGGCGACGAAAACGTAGCTGTAGGTGCCGAGCGGCAGCCAGGGCAGCGTGATCTTGATCGGCGTGGCTGCCCGCCCGATGCCTGGCATGGCGATGCCGAGTGAACCCGCGCCGCCGATGATCCCGGCGGTTTTGAGGAGAGTGCGTCGCGTCATTGTCATTGTGTTTTCTCCGATCTGGAATGAAATCCGTGTCTTCGATAACCAAAGCAGGCGGCGCTTCGTGTGCATGCGTATGCATTTAATAGCATAATTCAGCCGCCGGTTTCCGCCAAACTTCCCGCCGTCGATTGCCAATAGATCGCGCGGCGTTCCGCCAGTTCGATGATCCAGTACAGCACGAGGCCGCTGAGGCTCAGCACCGCGATCGCGGCCATCATCAGCGGCGTATCGAGCAGGCCGCCGGCCAGTTTGATCAGGTAACCGATGCCTTCCTGGGAGGCGACGAATTCCGAAACGATCACCCCGATGATGGCCAGCGTGACGGAAATCTTCATACCGCTGAAAATATGCGGCAGCGCAGTGGGCAGGCGGATTTTCCAGAATACCTGCCAGCGCGACGCCATGAAGGTCCGCGCCATCTTGTGAATCTCCTCGTCGATCGACTGAAAGCCCATCGCCGAGTTGATGGTCATCGGAAAGAAGCCGATCAGGAAGGCCAGCAGCAGGCTCGATACGGTGCCGGTCCCGAACCACACGATAAACAGCGGCGCGATCGAGATTTTCGGAATGATCTGGGAGACTACGATCACAGGGTAGAGGCCCCGGCGCATGATATCGGAATAGGTGATCAGGACCGCCACGAGAATGCCGCCGACGACCGACAGCGCAAAGCCCGCGATGGTCAGATAGAGCGACGGCCACAGATGGGTCAGCAGCAGATCGTAACGCGTTGCCATCACGACCGCAATTTCCGACGGCGGCGGCAGCACGATGCTTCGGATGCCCAGATAACGCACGGCGCCTTCCCACGCCAACAGCAAGAGCACGATAAACGCTATCGGCCAGCGCGCGGCATCGAGGAAGGAAGGCTGCTTATCCTTCATGGCTTGCCTCGATCGATTTGCGCAAATGCCGGACGTATCGGTTAAAGCTGTCTTCTTCGGTCATGGCGATATTGCGCGGCCGCGGAAGGTCGATATGGATTTCGTCGACGATTGTCGCCGGCCGCCGGCCCATGGTCAGGACACGGTCGGAAAGAAACGCAGCCTCGCGGATGCTGTGGGTCACAAAGATCACGGTCTTGCGGGTTGCCTGCCAGATGCGCAGCAACTCCACGGCCATGTCATCCCGGGTGATGGCGTCAAGCGCGCTGAACGGCTCATCCATCAACAGGATCGCCGGATCGTGAATCAGCGCACGGCAGATCGATGCACGCTGCCGCATGCCGCCGGAGAGCTGGCGCGGCAAAGCGCCGGCGAATTCCTGCAGCTTGACCATCCTGAGAAGTTCCATGGCCCTGGCGCGATATTCCTCGACCGGCAGCCGCAGCAATTCGATCGGGAACAGGACGTTGTCGAGGACCGAACGCCAGGGCAGCAGAACCGGATTCTGGAAAACGACGCCGACGTCGCGCCGCGGGCCGGTAACCGGCGTGTCGGCCAGCGTCACCTCGCCGGAGGTCGGAAACTCCAGGCCGGCGATCATCATCAGCAGAGTGCTTTTTCCGCAACCGCTCGGTCCCAACAGGCTGATGAATTCGCCGTTGGCGACATCGAGGCTAACGTCGCGGATGGCTTCGAGTTCGTCGAAGATTTTCCTGATGCCGCGGACGCGCACCGCGCAGGGGACACTCGCCTGGTGCGCCGAACGCGCATCAAGCTGCAAGCGGACATCCGGCTTCATGCCGTAATCCGCCTGGCTGAAATCAAAAATGAGAGGGATCGCCGCTGTCGACTTTCACACATCGAAATGTCGCACGGCGACTTCCATACACTCATCTGCCCATCCTGCTGATGGGGCGACTGTAAGCTCAAAGGCGCGGCTCTCAAACAACGCGCGCCCGCCAGTCTGCCGAAATTTCCTACGAATCGTAGGTTTTTTGGCTGAGATAATGGGCAGGGTGGTGATTTATTGGGCTGAAAGCCGGAAAGGGCTTGCCCAAGCGGGCCGCGCCCATCCTGATCGGCGAGACGCGCAATGGCAGATCAGAACCTTCCGCGTTGTGCCACTCACGAGCGCACAGGCGATTAGTTTCAATTCCCGCAAAACATATAGATGAAGGAAAACAGGAACGCCTGCCGTCAGGCCGACTTATCGCGGGTGAATTTAACCCGACGGAGTTACTGATGAAGAAAATTCTTATTGCGACCGCCGCCTTGACCCTCATGTGCGGCTCGGCATTTGCGCAGGGTACAGGACCCACCGGTCAACAAGACAACATGAATAAGCCTGGCATGACCAACGGTTCCATGGATAAGGGCGGTGCCATGGAAAAGGGCACGATGAACAAGGGCACCACCGGTGAGAACATGAAGAAGGACGGCATGACCGACGGCTCGATGTCAAAGGATGGCATGAAGAACGATTCCATGAACAAGGGCGGCATGACCAAGTAATCGCGCGCCTGCCATCATCAACGGCTCTGGGGCTCTGCGCTGGGGCCGTTTTTTTTTGCAACCGCTCCGGTGGTGTCGATCTTGTGTGTTATCTTGCGGCAGTATCAATCGCGCAGCGCCATCAAAGTCGGCAGTTCAAAATGAACTGGTGCAGATCTAAAAAAGATCGCCAACCGAGGCGGCGCTCACAGCGCTGCGATCAAGACCACATAAAGCAGGCTGCAAGCCAGCACGGTGCACCAGGCGACCGAGGCGGCGAGGAGCATGGTCTCGCGGGTTGCTCGTACCGGGCCCATGATCGCTCAACCCTTAAACTTGGGTGGCTGCAATCCCGGCGAGTCGGCCCAATCGTTCAAGTGAGAGGCTGTGTCGGCCTGTCGTTCCTTCTTCAACAGGTCGTCCCGCTCACGGCCGGGTGGCAAGAGATCGGCCTTCATCCGAACCTCATTGGCAAACGAAATCAGTCGATCTCGGAGAGGTACTGATTGTCTGAAACGCCGCCGGTTAAACATGGCGCGCTCCTTTTCCGTAAGAGGAAGGCGGGAGCGCGACCGGGCGTTCTCATCACAGATGGAAGCCATATACCGGGCTGTGACGCACGATAGTGTACGCTTCCCGACATAACGGCGCGAGAACAAAATATTAACAATAGGTTGGAACCAATCGCTAATGCGAAAATTAGAACAGGCCAAGAAGCGGCGGCTATTTCGCTTTGTGCACGAGACCTGACATATAGCGGGTCAAAAGCAACTACTTTCAAGTTCCATGCGATCGCTCGCTTTCACGCGGGGATGGAACCGCCGCGACAATTATGGGATGCCTCATCACCGAGACGTTTGGCCGGGGCTGGTGCGAACACTCTCCAGCAACGAGGTGCGCATTAAAAATGCGCGGTGCCGAACGGGATCGGCCGCGGTCGCAGCGAGATCGGCGAAGTTCTTCTCCCGCACCGCAGGATCTTTTTCCTCGAGGCGCTTCTTGTTCTGAATAGTCTGGCTTTGCACGAATTCGACGTTGAGCGGGCGCCGCACACGGTCATAGGCGTCGAGGCCGGCTTCAGTTCCGCCTTTCAGCACCGCGTCGATTGACGCGGCAAGACTGACAGCATCATGAATGCCGAAATTCATGCCGAGCCCGCCGATGGGATTGTTCACATGCGCGGCGTCGCCGGCGAGCATCACACGACCCCTGCGAAACGACGCGGCCACACGCTGATGCACGTTGTAAATGTTCCGGTGGGTCACCTCATAGGGGCGGCCAAGCGGAAAGAATTTCTGCAGGCGATGCTGGACCGCGGAGTCGGACAATGCCTGCTCGTCGGTCTCGTTGACTCTTGTCGGAAATACCACCCGCCACAAACCACGCAGGTCGTCGCCGGCAACCTTGAACAGATTGGCCCATTCATCGGGATCAGAAAAATAGTTGCGATAGCAAAATCCTTTGTCGGCTTCGAAATCGAACGGGGTCGTCAGCACGATAAACCGCTCGGGATGCGTGAAGCCCTCAAACTCAATCCCTAAGCCTTTGCGGACGAAACTTCGGCCGCCATCGCAGCCCACCAGATACGACGCCGTGACGCGACGTTCCGTCCCGTCGTGCGACGCAAGCGCGAGGCTGACGCGTTCGCCGTCATCGGAAAAGTCTGACGCACGCGTTTGCATCGCGACACTGGCATTGGGCATGGTCCGCAGGCGCGCCAGTCCGAAATTGGCGATCTTGTGCTGTTCGCATTGCACGACGAAAGGGTAGGGCGTGTCCTTTGACAGGATATGGTGATCGAATTGCGCGATCATCCGGCCACTAGGGCGATCCCAGAACTGGAAGTATCGCGCGACCACGCCGGACTCGATGACGTCAGTCACGAGATCGAGTTCGGCGAGCATTTCGAGCGTCGCAGGATGGGTCGTCGCCGCGCGAGGACTGCGATTGACGGACGGTTCCGCCTCGACGAGCAGGACGGAGTGACCAAGCCTCGCCAATGCGAGCGCGCAAATGACGCCAACAGGTCCGGCTCCGATCACCGCGACGTCGAACTCATCCATTCGGTCACCAGGTGATCGCAAAGGGTTTCAAAGGGTCTGAAGTGAATTGACTTAACGGCAGTTGTTCATATTGTCTGATAATATGTCAAGGAATGCCGTGCACCGATCCCGCATTCGCTGCGGGATGATAAAAACAATATTCAGTACGGCGCTCGCGGTGAGTTTTCTCTCGGCTGGCTGTGCTTACGCTGCCGAATGGCCGACGCACACGGTCACAATCGTCGTTCCGTTCGCCGCCGGCGGTAACACCGACGTGATTGCGCGCATCGCCGCCGAACATCTGCAGAAAACCTTCGGGCAGGCCTTTATCGTCACCAATCGTACCGGTGCAAACGGAGCCATCGCCGCGCGCATGGTCGCCCGCGCCGAGCCGGACGGATACACGCTGATGATCGCAGCCGCGCCGCAACTGGTGGTCTTGCCGGCGCTGCAGAAGCTGGACTTCGATCCGGTCAAGGATTTCACACCGATCAAGAATATCGCAACCAATCCATTTGTACTGGTGGTGAGCCGTTCGATTCCCGCGCAGACTCTCCCGGAGATTATCGCCTATGCGCGCGCGAATGGCGGCAAACTCACTTATGCGTCCGCGGGTGTGGGCAGCATCAGCCATCTGTCGGGCGCGATGTTCTTCAAGGCCATCGGTGCCGAGGCTGCTCACATCCCTTATCAAGGCAACGGGCCGGCGCTGAACGACGTGATTGGCGGCCGCGTCTCGATGATGTTCGCGAATCTGTCCGAAGCTTTGGCGCAGTCGACTAACCCGAATATCAGGATCGTGGCCGTCACCAGCAAAGCCCGCGTCGCGCAACTGCCGGACACCCCGACGGTGGCTGAAAGCGGCATCGGGAATTTCGAGACCACGACCTGGAACGGCCTGGTCGGGCCGGCGGGTTTGCCTGAGGAAATCGCCAAGCGGGTGACGGCTTCGCTGACCGATCATCTTCGGGAGCCGGCTGTGACAAAACAGTTCGAGACGCTTGGGGTTGAACCCGATGTCGGCTCAAGCGCCGATTTCGCGGCAAGGATCGGTCGTGATTTGCCGCTGTGGGCCAAGGCGGTCGATTCGGCAGGGCTCAAGCAGCAGGACTGACGCTCGATTGACCTGCGTGCAGGGATCAGGTCCCGGCCTGCCGCATCAACGCGGCTCAAACGGCGCCTGGGATCCCAAATAGGTTTTCGGCAGCGGTGCTGCATATGCCCTGATCTTGGAGGTCTTGAGACCCAGCGCGCCCAGGGCTTCGGCCAGTTTAACCGCGCTCGCGACGCCATCGATCACGGGCAGGCTGTGCTGCTCCGACAGCCGCGCGGCAAGGTCGGCCATCCCTGCACATCCGAGCACGATCACCTCGGCATTGTCCTCGCGCTTGGCGCGTTCGATTTCCGCGCTGATCTGCGCCGAAGCGTTGGAGGCGGGATCGTCGAGCGCAAGCACCGGTACTTCACATGCCCGGACTTTTGCGCAGCGCGATGCCAGTCCGTACTTCAGAAGATTGGTTTCGATCGCGGCAATGGAACGCGACAGCGTCGTGACAACCGCAAAGCGATGACCGAGCATTGACGCTAGATGAAACGCAGCCTCGCCGATTCCGATGACTGGCGCGGACGCCAGGCTGCGCGCGGCTTCAAGCCCGGTGTCATCGAAGCAGGCAATGATGTGGGCGGAAACCCCTGACGCTTCGCCCTTGGCGATTTCGGCCAGCAGTCCCGGCACCGAAAATGCCTCGTCATAATAGCCCTCGATCGAAACGGGCCCGTCCGGCGGATTGACGGCGATGATCTCAGTCCCGGAAGCAGCGACGGCACGCGCGGCGCGACCGATCTTCTCGGTCATCGCGGCCGTGGTGTTGGGATTGACGACAAGGATGCGCATGGCCCCAAGTCTTACACCATTCCCTGGCCGGCGTCCGATCCGTGGCGTCGCTGCCGGGCCTGCAGCACGAGAATAACGATCAACGCAAGGAAGATGACGAGAAACGACACCGCGCTGGTGATCGATCCCAGCGCGTAAATGTCCGGTTTTGTCACCGTCGTCGTCAGCCCCTGCAATTCCAGCGGCAACGTATTGACCGAGCCGATCGCCTGGCTGGAGCGCGCCAGCTCGTCCCACGACAGAGTGAAGCCGAACAGGCCTATGCCGACGACCGATGGCAGGATGATCGGCAGCACGACATGCCGGAAGGTCTGCCACGGTGTCGCGCCGAGATCGCGCGCCGCTTCCTCCAGCCGGCCATCGAACCGGTTGAAGATCGCAAACATGATCAGCAGTCCAAATGGCAATGTCCAGGTCAGATGCGCGCCGAGGCCCGACGTGAAAAGCCCCATCGCGGTGGTCCAGCCTTCGCTGTGCTTGACGATGAAATCGTCCAGCAGCCGGAATTCCAGCGCGATACCCAGCGAGGTGATGATCGACGGCATGATCAGGCTCGCGATCGCGACATAAAACAGGATCGTCGATCCGCGAAAAGCCTTGCGGAACGCCATCCCGGCCGAAACCGAAATCAGCACCGTCAGGATCATGACGACGAGACCAAGCTTGAGCGACCGTTTAAAGGCGGCGCCGATATCGACGATGCCGCCGCCAGAGAACACCTTGCCGAACCACACCAGCGAAACGCCGTTCATCGGAAACGTCAGGCCGCCGTCAGGTCCCTGAAACGACAGAATGTAGATCGCAAACATCGGCCCGTAGAGAAACAGCACATAGGCGATGAAAAACGCCCCGAGGAAATAGAAGGATTTTGATCTCCTGTCGCCCATCTCACAATTCCCTGCGGATATCGACGATCCGGGTCAGCGAGGAAATGATCAGGATGGTGATGCCGAGCAGGATCACCGCATTGGCGGCGGCGGCCGGAAACTGCAACGCATTGAGGCGCGCCTCGATGATCTTGCCCGCCGAGGGAATCTGCTGGCCGCCCATCACGCCGATGGTGACGAAATCGCCCATCACGATCGTGATCACGAAGATCGAGCCGATGACGATGCCCGGTTTGGCTAGGGGGATGATGATGTTCACCAGCGTCTGCCATCCCGTGGCGCCGGCATCGTAGGCAGCTTCGATCAAGCGCTTGTCGATGCGGATCATCGAGTTGAAAATCGGCACCACCATGAAGAAGGTGAAGAGGTGGACGAGGGCCAGTACCACGGAGAATTCGGAGAACAGCAGCCATTCCAGCGGCTGATGAATCAGCCCCATGCCCTGCAGGCCCTTGTTCACCAGACCGTTGCGGCCCAGAAGAGGAATCCAGGCTATCATGCGGATCACATTCGAGGTCCAGAACGGGATGGTGCACAATAGAGTAAGCACGATCTGCCAGGTCTTGGACCGGACATGGAAGGCGAGGAAGTAGGCGACCGTGAATCCGATGAAGAGCGTCAGGCTCCACGTCAGCAGGCACAATTTCACGGTTTTGAGATAGGTCTTCAGGATGGTGCACAGCTCCGGCAGATCGGCGATGCATCCTTCGAACGTATCGGTATAGCCGCGCAGGCTGAACGCGGGGATCATCTCATATTCGTTGTAATCCCACGCGCTTACGATGGTCACAAAGACGAGCGGCAAAAGGAAGAACAGCGCGAAGATCAACATCATTGGCCCGGCCTGCAGCCAGCCAATGAAGGATTTGCGGTCTTGCGTCATGGAGAGGTCGATCTTGCGTCACAGAAAAGGACTTGCCGCACGCGATGTGCGGCAAGTCCGAAGGATGGCGTCAGGCCGCGATGAATTCATTCCATTTGCGGACCATGTAATCGTTCTCGTCCATCACGGCGTTCCAGCAGGCCACGGCACCCATGCGCTCGTCAAAGGAGCCGCCGTCGCGCGTCGCGCCGGCCTTTTCGAGGACGGTACCGTCGGGCGCCTTGATGTCGCCGACAGCCGCCTTGCCCTCCATCCAGTAACCCCATTCGTCGGCGGTCATGTTGGCCTTGGCGGTGGAAAGAACGGCGGAGTAATAGCCTTGGCGATTGAGATAGGCGCCGGCCCAGCCCGAGAGGAACCAGTTGACGAATTCATAGGCGAGGTCGAGCTTCGGTCCTGAAACCGCCTTCGAGACGCAGAATCCGGAAGCCCAGGAGCGATAGCCTTCCTTGAGCGGCTGGAAGGTGCAGGCGATGCCCATCGATCGCACTTTGGTGACGGCAGGGGACCACATCGACTGGATAATCGTTTCGCCCGAGGCCATCAGGTTGACGGATTCGTTGAAGTCCTTCCAGAACGCGCGGAACTGACCGGCTTTCTTGGCTTCGGTCATGATCTTCATGGTGAGATCGATCTCGGCCTTGGTCATGTTGCCCTTGTCTTCGTATTTATGCTGGCCGGTGGCTTCGACGACCATCGCCGCATCCATGATGCCGATCGATGGAATATTCAGGATCGCCGCCTTGCCCTTGAATTCGGGGTTGAGCAGTTCGCTCCACGATGCGATCGGGCGCTTGATGATGTCGGGCCGGATGCCGAGCGTATCGGCATTGTACACGGTCGGGATCAGCGTCACGAACTCGGTGGGTGTGGCCGAGAATTTCTTGGAGTTTGCGCCCTCCAGATAAAGCACCTTCCAGGGAGCGGTGCCCTGCGCGCCGATTTTCTTGCCGTTCGCCAACTGGCCCTTGGTGAAGACCGGCGTGATGTTGTCGAATTCCTTGATCTTCTTGGTATCGAGCGCGAAAATATTGCCGGAGGGGACCAGCTTTTTCAGCGAGAAATATTCGGTATCGAGCACGTCGAACGAGTTCGGCTGCGTGATCACGCGCTTGGTCACATCGTCAGTGGTTGCCGTGATGTATTCGATTTTGATGCCGGTATCTTCCATGCACTTCTTGGCGATTTCGTCGCCCTCATTCACGGCGGTTCCGAGATAGCGCAGCACCTTCGGCTCGGCCGAATGGACATAGGGAAACCCGGTGATGGCGCCTGCGCCCGCAGCGAAGCCAACCGCTCCAGCGCTGGCTTTCAGCAAATTACGGCGGTTGATACCGCCTTTTTTCGAAACCGTGCTCATGTCGCTCTCCTAAATGTCATGCCGCGGTTTTTGACGGCGTGAGGGTTGCAGAACTGGTGGTCTTCAGCAGGCTGGCCTGGGCCGGATCCCAACTGACAAGGACGTGGTCGCCGACTGCATAATTTGCGGTATCGAACTCGCTTTCCGAAAGTTGCGCGGAGATATCGGGGCTGCCTTCGACAGTGATCGCGACGCGGACGTAAGTGCCCTGGTATTCGACCTCGTTGACGATGCCCGGGATCGAAGGGCCGTCGGTGACCGTGGCGACCTTGGCCGGAGCTTTCAGGATGAGGCGATCATTGCGAACGGCGAAGGTGTCGTCGCCCACGGCAATGACATTATGGCCGCCGATGAATTTGGCGGTGAACTCGGTCCGTGGATGATTGAAAATGTCGCGCGGCGAGCCTTGTTGTTCGATCCGTCCGCCATTCATCAGCACCACGATGTCCGCCAACGCCATGGCTTCGTCCTGGCCGTGGGTGACGTGAATGAAGGAGATGCCAAGCTCGCGCTGCAGTTTTTTCAACTCGGTTCGCATGCGCAGGCGCAAAAACGGATCGAGCGCCGAAAGTGGCTCATCCAGAAGCAGAATCTGGGGAGATGTGATGAGTGCGCGTGCCAGCGCCACGCGCTGCTGCTGGCCGCCCGAAAGTTGCGCCGGCAATCTTGCGGCATAGGCCTGCATGTCGACAAGTTCGAGCAGTTTTCGGGCTTCGGCGTGGCGCTCTGCCTTGGCAACGCCCTTCATCTTCAGGGCGAAGGCGACATTGTCGATCACGGATAGATGTGGAAACAGCGCATAGGACTGGAACATCATCGCCGTGCTGCGCTCGGCAGGCGGCAGGTCGGTTACGTTTTTGGGTCCGACGATGATGTCGCCCGACGTTGCATATTCATGGCCGGCGATCATTCGCAGCGTGGATGTCTTGCCGCAACCGGACGGTCCGAGCAGGCAGCAATAAGAGCCGGCCGGAATCTTCAGGTTGATCGCATCGACGGCGGTGACACTGCCGAACATCTTCGTCAGTTGGACCAGTTCCAGTGCCGCCGCCTTGGTCGCCATCCACTATCGCCCGCATTTGCCTGACAGATCCATGGCGGGAAGCGTTCTTCCGCCGTGGCTTTCAAAAATCAGGAAGGAAAATCAGGAAAGAGGATGCAACAGATGTGCCAAAAAATAACCAAATCCCGATTGTTTGATGAAGTTTGCGGCATTTGTTTCGAAGAGGGGCCCTGCCCGTGCAGAGCCCCGGTCCACACCGGGATGACGGTTTTATTCCGCAATCTCCGGGATTGGCGCCATGCGCGCGACATGCCGCCTTCGATGGCATTGGTTGGCGCAAAAGAAGGCTTGCGGAAATCGCGCATCGTTGTGGCTTGCCATATCTTTTCTGCCGATCGAAGATAGGAATCTCACCTGCCGTGGCTATCAGGTCATTGGCGTTTTCCGCGATCATCAAGAGGCGTAGTTTCGCGGGAGCATGTCATCTCCCGTTGTGCTGCGAGGATAACAGCATGCGCACCATATCGGTGGACGTCGTTCGTATTATCACCAGCGGACCCGGCGACGTTTCGGGCCTTCTCAAATTGATCGAGGCTGGCAAGATCGAACCGAAGTCGATCCTGGCGATCCTCGGGAAAACCGAGGGCAATGGCGGCGTCAACGATTTCACTCGGGAATATGCCGTTGCGGCATTATGCGCGGCGCTGGCACCTTATGTCGATCTGCCCGCGCCTCGTGTCGAAGAGCGGATCGCGTTCGTGATGTCGGGGGGCACCGAAGGCGTGCTTAGTCCGCATCTTACCGTCTTCACGCGTCAAAAATCAGATCAGCCATCTCCGGGCATTTCCGGGAAACGCCTCAGCATCGGGATGGCGCAGACCCGGGATTTCCTGCCCGAGGAGCTCGGGCGCCACGCGCAAATCGAGGAAACGGCGAAGGCGGTCAAAGCTGCGATGGCGGATGCCGGTATCGCCGATCCGCAAGACGTTCATTTCGTGCAGATCAAGTGTCCGCTGCTTACCAGCGATCGCGTCGAGGCGGCGTCCGCGCGCGGCAACAAGACGGTGACCACCAGCGCTTACGGTTCAATGGCCTATTCGCGCGGCGCCTCGGCGTTGGGAGTCGCGGTGGCGCTGGGCGAGATCGATGCTGAGGTCGGCGAGGAGCAGGTGCTTCGCAATTACGAACTGTTTTCGTCCGTCGCGTCGACGTCGGCCGGCATCGAACTGATGCACAATGTCGTCATTGTCCTCGGCAATTCGGCGTCATCGGCGTCTCCGTTCGAGATCGGTCACGCCGTGATGCGCGACGCCATCGATTACGCCGCTGTCATCGAAGCGTTGAAGAGTGTGGGGCTGCACCCGGAAGACGGCTCCGAACAAAAGGCAGGCCGCCAACTGGTCAATATCTTCGCCAAGGCGGAAGCTTCGCCAAACGGCATGGTTCGCGGATTGCGCCATATCATGCTGGAAGACACCGATATCAGCGCGACCCGGCACGCCCGCGCCGCCGTCGGCGGTTTGATCAGCGGCCTGGCAGGGACGGGGGCTGTCTACGTTTCCGGCGGAGCCGAGCATCAGGGACCGCCCGGCGGCGGACCCGTCGCGGCGATCGCGCGGGTGGTGTGAGGGATTTCGGGCGAGGGGTGAGGGCGGCTTCAGGCGGCTTTCCGCGTCAACGCGCAATATCAGCGCCGCGCCGCGAGTTGTCGGCTCTCGCAGGGATTATGGAGCTACCGATAATGTCCGGTGATGCGGATCGCCGGTTGCGATGCGGTTGACCTCACGGTTGGCTCCATGCCGATCACCCGGCTGATGTCGCTCCGGCCGCGTCGCAACGCTGAAAATTACCGTCGCACCGATCAAGACCGAATAGGCGATGAGCCATCCATAGGCCCATTTGCGATGGATCACCCGGTCATTGCCGATCATGTCAGCGGAATGGGCAGGCAGATCGGAAAGATCGGTCCTGAGTTTGGTCATCGTCGCATTCTCCGCGGGAAGGCCGTTTGCTATGCGTTATCCGCCGCATTCACGCCCGCCGGTTGCGAGGGACGACACCGAGCATGGGCACCGGAGGTTTGACGCCATCGGCGCGACGGGCCGCCATCAGCCGGCAGAGATTGACCGGGATCAGCGCGCCATGGAGGATCACGATCGGAAGCAGATGCAACGTGCAGGCATAAACTAGAAACGCCACGTTGCTGCACAAGGCAACCAGCCGGAGCGGGATCATGTCCCGCATATAAAACGTCAAGAACACCAGAGAAGACGCAATATAGCCGGCCAAATCCACCCACCGCACGGCAGACCTCCGTCATGTCCATTGCGATCGACCGAATGTTCGCGCGCGCCAGTCAATCGCTTGCGATCCTACGGTAGGACGCAGTCGGGCTGTTGGTCATCACCCGTGCGGGTGATGCGGTTCGTTCGAGGCCAGGGCGCCTCAGGGGGGCGCGTAGGATGGGTGGAGCGCAGCGATACCCATCATCAGCACCTGTGCTGGCAGCGTGATGGGTTTCGCAAGTGTTCAACCCATCCTACGAACTGCGAACTGCTGGGCAACCGCGCCAACACGGTGAGCAGGGGCGGCAGTCAGGGTGAAAGAAGGTTCGCGATGGCCAAGAAAGTGCGCAGGAAAACTCCAACGCTCGCAATAGCCGACCTGATCCGCGATGGATTTTGAAAAATGGTAGTGAACCAGCAATAGATATCTTGGGAACGGCGCGCCTGCGCGCTACGCCAGACCTCGGCAAAATCGTCGTCGTCAAGGCGATGCCGGCCATAGCGCATGGCGTATCCGTCAAAGCGTCTGGAAAATACAATTTTAAATTGTTCTGTCTCGCACATCTGCGAGTCCAACGGTCGACAGGATGTTGCACTGACTTGACGGCGTCATCACCCGAACGGGCGACGTGGCGGGATTGAGCTGCAACGTCTTGAAGTACCGAGCCTTGAACGTCTCTTGATCTCGTCAGTGGTGGTCTGGCCTGCCAGTCGGCGGGAACATGGTGAAGAGGCGCGACAATTCGGCTTGCGAGTGTGTGCCGGTTTTTTCGAAACAGCACCTCAATTGCGTTTTGACCGTCGCGGCGGTGACGCCGAGCAATCCCGGCATTTGCGCTCCGGTTACGCCGCTTGCAAGCAGCAGTGCTACGCGGGCTTCGGCTGCCGTAAGGCCGTAGGCGGCCTGGACCGCCGAGGAAGTGGCGCGCGACTTCGCGGCGGGATCGACAATGACAACCAGGGCTCGTGAGGGCGCGACCAATTCCCAGAAGGGGAAGGATGGCCGTGGCAGTGGCACCGCGATCAACAGCAAGGGGGCGGCACCTGAAGCGCGGCTGATGCGGACGGGCTCGGAAATCGTTGCGTCCGCGCCTGCCGCGACATCGAGCACGCTTTTCAGGGCGCGCGACAGCGCCTGCCGCTCTCCGGAAAGCGTGGAGACGATCTCCAAACCGCCGGTGGAATTGAAGGCAATTCCATCCGATTGTCGCAGCAGGGTTTCGGCCGCCCGGTTTGCCTGGGTGATGCAGCCGCGCCCGTCGAGCATCAGCGCAGCATTCGGCATCAAGTCGAGAATCACCGATATTTGCCGCTTGCCATCGGCATGGCTTCCCACCAGCAAGGATGCTTCCAACGCCCGACAAAGATGCGGCGTCAGCGGATCCAACCGGCGCACATGTTCTTCAGTGCGTCCGGCGCTACGGTCCGACAGGCAGAAGCCGAAGCCGCCTGCAGCTCCGTCGACGGATAATGCCTTGTGGTTGATGTCGATGATGTCGGCGTGTCCCCAGGGCGCGAGCACATCGGCGTAAAACTCGGTTTTCCGAATTGAACCTGGCTCCAGCAAGGAATTGGCACTTACTGCTTTGCCGGTTTGATATCGGGAAATGGCGACCGTCCAGGGGTTCCAGGCATGTCGCTCCCGAAAAATGAGCGACGGCTCTTCTGGCAGCCGGCCGAGTATCTGGGTTGGTGGTCTCCTCGCCGATGGCGGTGGGACGTAGGCGAGCATCCCTCCCAATGCGCCGATATGGTCGGAAACACCGACCAGCACATCCTTCCATCGCAGCGGATCGGCAACGGTGCTGTAAATCAGATCGAGCAGCCGGGCTTCCAACACAATTTTCCCCGCAATAAATCTGAGCTGTATTCCGATGGATCTCTAAAATGCTTGATATATCCTCATCAAAGTGAGGCCGATTTTTTTCAATGGAATGACAGTCAAGCAGGTTGCCGGCAAATTTATGGCGCACCGCACAAACCCGCTGATTTGCCCGACGAGCAAATCACGCGCAGCAATTGCTTCGCGCGTGCGGCGCGCAGGCGTGAAATTCAGTTTCACGCAAAACTTAATTTGCCGAACGAATTCAAGTTGATTTGGGTCGTCCAGTCCTCTTCGAAAAAATAATTCGTTTCTCACGCCGATCAAAACATTTGTAAAACCCGCGCCATCCCGCGCTCACAAGAGGGGCGCTTCGCGGTCGTCACGGACGTCGGGTGCGGGATGCGGTGGACGCGACGGTGTCGGTACACGAAAGTGTGCGGGCGAACGGTACTGAAGCGGACGGCGAAGTCGTGTGGTCCTGACACCCCGACGCTGGTGTCAAGTTCTTGAGAAGCAAGCTTCTCAGGGGCGACGGTGGCAAGAGAGCCCGGTCACCGGGGAGAGCACGAAATAAGCCGTTAAAACCATTGCGCGGGGAAAGCCGGATGTTGCCGGTGAACTCGTGGTGACTAACGCGCGTGCTACCACCACTACACGCGCGGCTGCGGGTGCATCGGACACCCGGCTTTCCCTGCGCCCTCTGTTTGGAGGGGGCGACAATTTCCAGCAAAACTTCGGGCGCATTGCGCCGCGAGAATGCGAAGGTGTGCCGCCACATCTCACATCGTCGTTCCGGCGAAGGCCGGGACCCATACGCCGTGGCCTATCATTGAAGGGATGCTGTTCGACGACTTCTGCGCAAGACAACGTCCTGTGGTTATGGGTCCCGGCCTTCGCCGGGACGACGTTGAGAGAGCACCGTCATTGCGAGCGCAGCGAAGCAATCCATCCCGCGACATAGAGAAAGAATGGATTGCTTCGTCGCTGCGCTCCTCGCAATGACGGAAGGGGCGGAACCGGCCTGAACTATGACGAAAGAAGCGACGTGCCATCGAAGCCCTCAGGCAAAAATAGCCCCCGCCAGATCGCAACGGGACAATAAACCCGTTGCGGCGAACACCCGGGCAGTGCGTTCGTTGCTATTTTTGCGGGGCACTCGACACTTGTTTTGGGCAACTCCATCATTCCCACGCCGGGATGATCGCTGCTTTGCGCCGTTCCGGTCTGGAGATCGTGATGAATCGTCGGGAAGTTCTGAAACTGTCCTTTGGGGCGGCGGCTGTGGCTACGCCGATGCAATGTGCGTTCGCGCAGGCGGAACTGAAGGAAATCCGCATCGGCTATCAGAAGAACGGCGTGCTCGTGATCACGCGGCAACAAGCTGCACTGGAAGCGCATTTTGCGCCAAGGGGCATTGCCGTAAAATGGGTTGAGTTCTCGTCCGGGCCGCCGATGCTGGAGGCGATGAATGTTGGTAGCGTCGATTATGGTGCGGTCGGTGATGCGCCGCCGATCTTCGCTCAATCCGCGGGCGCGGCCATCGTCTATGCCGCGGGCCAGCCGGTCACCAATGGCCAGGGCATTCTCGTTCCACAGAATTCACCGATCCGAAGTATCGCTGACTTGAAGGGCAGGCGCGTCGGTTTCACCAGAGGTTCCAGTGCCCACAGTGTGGTGATGCAAGCCCTCGAAAAAACCGGTCTCACCTACGCCGATATTACGCCGGTCTATTTGACGCCGCCGGATGCAGGGCCGGCCTTCGGCAATGGCAGTATCGATGCCTGGGCAGTCTGGGATCCCTATTTTGCGATCGGGGAGGTCAGGCAGAATGGCCGTATCCTCATCAATGCATCGGACATTATCAAGAACAATGCATTCTTTATCGCCAACAGTGCCTTCGCGAGAAATCATGGGGCGGTGCTGCAGCAAATTATCGATGTGACGTCCGCAACTGCGCTGTGGGCGGAGGCGCATCGTGACGAGGTGGCCAAGTCGCTGAGCGCCGTTACCGGCGTTCCCTTGGACATCCAGACCGTCGCGGCCAATCGCGCGTCCTTTGCCATCGGCCCGATCACCAGTGACATCGTCGCGACCCAGCAGGGCGTTGCTGATCGTTTCTTCAAAATCGGACTGATTCCGCGACCGGTCTCGATCAAGGATGCACTCTGGAAGCCCGTGCAGAGCTGATCAGATGCCGGCGATCTCAATCAAAGAGGATTAGAATTATGCATTGGGTTAAACGATTGATCGCGGTGGCTGTATTGTCGATGAGTACGGCGCTGGCCGGCGTTGGCGCCAGCTACGGCCAGGACAAGGTTGTCCGCATCGGCTTCCAGAAATATGGCAAGCTGGTGCTGCTCAAAAGCAAGGGCAGCCTGGAGCCGAAGCTCAAAGCGCTCGGCTACAACGTGACGTGGATCGAATTTCCGTCGGGACCGCCGCTGCTCGAGGCGGTTAATGTCGGGGCGGTCGATTTCGGCAACACTGGCGAGGCGCCGCCGATCTTCGCGCAGGCCGCGGGAGCTCCGATCCGCTATGTCGCGTATGAGCCGCCGGCGCCCAAGGGCGAAGCGATTTTGGTTCCCAAGGACAGTCCGCTGAAGTCGGTCGCCGACCTCAAAGGAAAGAAAGTAGCCTTGAACAAGGGCTCCAATGTCCACTATTTGCTCGTGAAGGCGCTTGAAAAAGCCGGTGTCAAATATTCCGATATCACGCCAGTGTTCCTGGCGCCGGCCGACGCCCGTGCCGCGTTCGAAAGCGGCTCCATCGATGCATGGGTTATCTGGGATCCGTTCCAGGCGGCAGCCGAAGCCGCGACGCAAGCCCGGACGCTCGCCGATGGCACGGATATCGTCCCCAACTATCAGTTTTATTTTTCGTCGCAGAAATTCCTGGACTCCGACACCAAGGCGCTCGATGCGATTTTGGCTGAACTGCGCGAAGTCGACGAGTGGGCAAAGACCGACATTCACGCTGTCGCGGAACAGCTCAGTCCGTCTGTACGGATACCGGTACCGGTGCTAGAAGTTGCGCTGAAGCGGCAGTCCTACGGCATCAAGCCGATAGATTCGGAGCTTATCGCCGCGCAGCAGAAGCTGGCCGACACGTTCTTCACGCTCGGCCTCATTCCCAAGGCCATCAGCGTGTCTGAATTAGCGAGAAAGCCCGGCTCATGAGTAACGATCAGTCCGCCAAAACCCAATCTTCCAAAGCCAACGTATTGTGGTTCCTGCCGACCCATGGCGATGGACGCTATCTCGGCACCACGACCGGCGGACGTGACGTCAATTTCAATTATCTGCGCCAGATCGCGCAGGCCGCCGATCAACTCGGCTATTTCGGCGTGTTGTTGCCGACCGGGCGTAGCTGCGAAGATTCCTGGGTGGTGGCTTCGGCAGTGGCGCCATGGACGGAACGCTTGCGTTATCTCGTGGCGGTGCGGCCCGGCCTGCAATCGCCCAGTGTCGCCGCGCGGATGACCGCGACGCTCGACCGCCTGACCAACGGACGGCTGTTGATCAATGTCGTGACCGGTGGCGACCCCGTCGAGAACAAGGGTGACGGCGTGTTTCTCGAGCACGACGAGCGTTATGTGCTCACGCGCGAGTTTCTTAACGTCTATAGCGATCTCCTGGCGGGCAAGACCGTCAATGTCGAAGGCAAGCACATCCACATCGAGGATGGACGCTTGCTGTTCAACCCGATCCAATCGCCGCGTCCGCCGCTTTATTTCGGAGGCTCGTCCGATGCCGGTGTCGATGTCGCCGTCGATACCGTGGACAAGTATCTGACATGGGGCGAACCGCCGGCGCAGGTCGCCGAGAAGGTCAACCGCGTCAAGGCGGCCGCTGCAGCACGCGGACGCAAGCTCAGCTTCGGCATTCGTCTGCACGTGATCGTGCGTGAAACCAATGAGCAGGCCTGGAAGGCCGCGGATGAGCTTATTCAATATGTCACGGACGAAACCGTGGCGTCGGCGCAAAAGATATTTTCGCGAATGGATTCGGTCGGCCAGCAGCGGATGTTGCAATTGCATGCCGGACGTCGCGACAAGCTTGAGATCAGCCCGAACCTGTGGGCCGGCGTGGGCCTGGTGCGCGGCGGGGCGGGGACGGCATTGGTCGGCGATCCCCAGACCGTCGCGGCGCGCATCAAGGAATATCAGGATGTCGGCATCGATACGTTCATCATGTCCGGCTATCCGCATCTCGAGGAAGCCTATCGGTTTGCGGAACTGGTATTTCCGCTGCTGTCGCTGGAGAAACCGGATAGCGCCGCGCCGCTGCGCGTCAACACCGGTCCTTTCGGCGAAACCATCGCCAACGAGCATCGTCCGCTGGTGAAGGCATCGCAATCATAGGGGTGATCGGCATCACTCCTTGAATCAAGCATTCGAGGAATCGAAGCGGAACGGCTGACATCGGCGAGAGATTGTCAGACCGCTTTTGTTGAATCACTTTCAACCGATCGTCTCGCCAACAAGCCCGATCAGTCATTCATTCTATTTATCCGCGGTCTGCGAGAAGAGCGCCGTTTCAAATCGGCGAACAAAGAAATTCTGTGAGATTGCCGTCGTCCCCGTTTCGTCGTCATTATTGTTGAACGACGAACGCCGCTGCTGCTCAGCAGCAGCCGGGCGAATGGAGAGATTTCCTCTCCCGCTTCTTGGCCATGGAAGATCTCGCTATGCCGATCCGCAATCCGCAACGCCGCGAATTTCTTCAATTGGCTGGCGCTCTCGCGGGTGCTTCTCTGTTGCCCGGCCTGACCGAAACATCTTTCGCGCAAGGGAGCGGCAGCAAGCATCTTGTCGTCAGCCTGGTTCCGGAACCGTCGGGCATCTACCTGCTCGCCAATAATCCATCTCTTGTCGTGACGCTGAATGTGAACGATGGGCTCGTTACCTACGACAACGATTTCAAGCCTGTCCCGCAGCTCGCCGAATCCTGGACCCAATCGGAAGACGCCAAAACGATCACATTCAAGCTGCGGGCCGGCGTCAAGTGGCACGACGGCAAGCCGTTCACTGCGGCGGATGTGAAATTCTCGGTCGAACTGACCAAGAAAAGCAGTCCGGTCGCGGCGGCGACCTATGCCCACCTGACCGCGGTCGAAACGCCTGATGATCTCACCGTCGTCCTGAAATTCGATCACCCGTCACAGGCGCTGTGGGCCGTGCTCGACGGTGCCAAGACACAGATCCTGCCGCATCATCTCTATGAAGGCACCGATCCGAATACCAATCCCTGGAACAACAAGCCGATAGGGACGGGCGCTTTCATCTTCCAGGAATGGGTGCGCGGCAGCCATATTCGCCTGACCCGCAATCCCGATTACTGGGACAAGGGCAAGCCGCTGCTCGACGAGATTACGTTTCGGATCATTCCGGATGCCGGTGCGCGCGGGATCGCATTGGAAACCGGAGAGGTGCAATATGCGCCGCTGCCTGCCATTCCGCTGGTGGAAGCGCGACGTATCCGCTCCAAGCCGGGCAAGCTGATTGCCGAGTCACGCGGGTGGGAAGCCAACGCGCCGATCTATTATTTCGACTTCAACCTCGAACGCGAAGTGTTCCGCGACATCCGCGTCCGCAAGGCCTTTGCTTATGCGATCGACCGGAAAGTTCTCGCCAATAACGGCTTCTTCGGCTTCGCCAAGCCGGCGACGGGACCGGTGCCGAGCTATCAGCCCAATTTCTATACGCCGGATACCGAGCGTTATCCCTACAGCGTCGAGAAGGCCGAGGCGCTACTCGAGGAATCCGGTCTCAGGAAGGACGCGCAGGGAATCCGGCTGCGGGTCGACAATCTGCCGATCCCCTATGGCGAGGATTACGTTCGCACGGCCCAGCTGATCCAGCAGCAATTAAAGCGCGTCGGCATCGACCTGCAGCTTCGCAATTTCGACGTCGGAACGTGGATCACCAAGATTGCCCGGGAGCGCGATTTCGACACGCTGTCGACTTTCGGCGCATCTTTCGCCGATCCGCAGATTGGCGTCTATCGCCGCTACTGGTCGAAGGCCAGGCAGACCGCAAGCGGAGGCAATAATTCCGGTTATGTCTCGGCGGAAGCCGACAAGCTCATCGAAGCCAGCCTGATCGAGGGCGATGTCGAACGGCGCCGTTCGCTCATTCACGAACTCCAGAAGCTGGTCGAGAGCGAATTGCCGTCCATTTCGTTGCTAGAACTGGAATTCGTGCGCATTCTCTCGGCCGATCTTGCCGGCGCCAATGTAACGCCTTTCGGCGCCTTCGCCTCCTTCACCGATCTCACCTTCAAGGCTTGAACGGATGAGCGAGATCAGCCTCCCAACCGAAGAGAGGAGTGAGCGAGGTCTGGGTCTGCGATGGCTGTCGCTGCCTCGTATCCCCTATTGGGTTCAGCGCGTGCTTCAGGCTGTGCCGGTCGTGCTGTTGATCGTCACGATGAACTTCTTTTTGATGCGTCTGGCGCCCGGCGATATGGCCGACGTGATGGCCGGCGAATCCGGTGTTGTTTCGATGGATTACGTCGAACATCTGCGTCATTCATTCGGCGCCGACCAGTCGGTATTTGCCCAATATATCAGCTATCTCGGCAATATCCTGCACTTCGATCTCGGCTGGTCCTTTCGCAATGGCCAGCCGGTTGCGACGCTTATTCTCGAACGGCTTGCCTCGACCGGGTTCCTGATGGTCACGGCGCTTGCGATCTCCATTCTGTGCGGCTGCACGCTGGGAATGATTGCGGGGCTGACCCGCCGGCGCTCCGTTGATCTTTTCATCTCAGTCGCCTCGACAATCGGCTTTGCCGCGCCGTTATTCTGGCTCGGCCTGATGCTGATCGTGTTGTTCTCCGTCACGCTCGCGTGGTTGCCGGCCGGTGGCATGTCCACGCTCGGCGCGCCGGCAACCGGTATCGCGGGTGTCCTCGATATCGCCCGGCATATGGTCCTGCCGACGCTTTGCCTCGCGATCTATTACATGGCGATCTATACGCGGCTGATGCGCGCTTCCGTACTCGACATCTGCGGGCAGGATTTTGTCCGCACGGCGCGCGCCAAGGGCGCCTCGCGCTTGCGCACCGCCTGGCATCACATTCTTCCCAATTCGTTGTTGTCGATGGTCACATTGACCGGACTTCAGCTTGGCGCTCTGTTCAGCGGCTCGATTACCATAGAGACGGTTTTTGCTTGGCCGGGGCTGGGGCAGCTCGCACTGAGCGCCGTCGCCTCACGCGACCTCAACCTTCTTCTCGGCATACTCCTGGTCAGCTCGATTTTTATCCTGCTCGTCAATCTTTTGACGGACCTCTCGTACGCGCTGCTCGATCCCCGCGTGGAGGCAAGCGCGTGACGGCGCGATTGAGGACATTGGCACGCGTCCCCGGCGCTGTCGTTGGCGCTTTCGTCCTGATGGGCATCATCGGCGTCGCGCTTGCGGCGTCGCAACTCACCGGGCCCGATCCCCTGGAAATAGCCGGACCGCCTTTTCTCTGGCCGGGAGAAGACGCCGCCTTCGTTCTCGGCACCGATATTATGGGCCGCGATATCCTGGCAGGCATCGTCCACGGCGCGCGCATTTCGCTCGAGATCGGACTTGCTGCTGGCCTCGCGGCAGCGGCGGTCGGACTGATCGTCGGTGCGGTCGCGGGCTATTTCGGCAAGTGGGTAGATCAGGTCTTGATGCGCTTTGCCGAGCTGTTCCAGATCATGCCGCCACTGCTGTTCACGATCGTTCTGGTCGTGGTCGTCGGCCCGACGATCGGCGTCATCATCGCAGGCATCGTCGTCACCAGTTGGCCGCAAGTGGCGCGGCTGGTGCGTGCCGAGGCGATGCGGCTCAAGCGTAGCGAATTCATCCAGGCCGCTGTTGTCATCGGCATGAACGATCGAGCGATCCTGCTGAAACATGTCGCGCCCAATGTGCTGTCGCCGGCCGTGGTTATGATCTCGATCCTGGCCGGCAACGCCATTCTGACGGAGTCGGCCTTGTCGTTCCTGGGGATGGGCGATCCGAACGTGATGACCTGGGGCAACATGATCGGCTCGGGCCGGGAAGCGCTGCGCTCGGCCTGGTACATGACGGCCATTCCCGGTTTTGCCGTGCTGGTAACGGTGACGGCGCTCAATCTCTTGAGCAACGGCGTGAACGATCTGCTGAACCCCCGCCGAAGGGCATGGCTATGAACCATTCCCTGGCGCCCGGATCCGAGCCGATCCTGTCTGTTGAGAATCTCACGGTGTCGTTTCGATCCGATGCCGGCTGGCGTCCTGTCGTGCGCGATTTATCGTTCTCCATCGCGCCCGGCGAAACCATCGCGCTGGTCGGCGAGAGCGGTTCAGGCAAGAGCGTGACCGCGCTATCCATCATGCGCCTGCTGCCGGAAGATGCACGCCTTCAGGGCAACGCGCGTCTTGGCGGGCTGGATCTGGCCGCGCTGCCCGAGAAAGCCTTGCAGAAGATCCGCGGCAACGATGTCGCGATGATCTTTCAGGAACCGATGACCAGCCTCAATCCGGTGCGGACGATCGGGTTTCAGATCGCGGAAGCCTTGATGCTTCATCGCGACATGACGCCACCGGAGGCGCAGGCTGAAACCCTGCGTCTGCTCGACAGGGTGCGCATCCCGTCGGCAAAGTCCCGTTTCAAGGATTATCCGCATCATTTTTCGGGCGGGATGCGACAGCGCGTGATGATCGCGATGGCGCTGGCCGGCCGGCCGAAGCTGCTGATCGCGGATGAGCCGACGACGGCGCTCGACGTGACGATCCAGGCGCAGATCCTCGAACTCATCAAGCTCTTGCAGGATGAGGAACACATGTCGGTCCTCTTCATCACGCATGACATGGGCGTCGTCGCAGACGTTGCCGACCGCACGGTGGTGATGTTCGAAGGGCAGGCCGTGGAGACCGGGGAAACCGGCCGAATATTCTCCGCGCCCACACACCCATATACGGGGTCGCTGCTTGCGGCGGTGCCGCGGCTTGGCGCGATGACGGGTCGACACCGGCCCTTGCGTTTCCCGGTGGTCGATCGGGTAACGGGTCTCTCCAATATCCCACGGGGGACGCCCGACACCGTGAAGGCCGATGCGCCGCCGGTACTTGAGGTTTCCAACCTGACGACGCGGTTCGATATCCAGTCGGGCTCGTTCGGACGTGTCACCGGCCGCGTGCACGCCGTCGAGAATATTTCGTTCAGCATCCAGCCGGGGGAAACACTGGCCCTGGTCGGCGAATCCGGTTGTGGCAAGTCGACCACGGGCCGTTCGATCCTGCGGCTGGTCGAGCCGGAGCGCGGCGAGATTCGCGTGGATGGCGAAGACATTCTCCGGCTCCCGAAGAACCGCCTGCGCGATCTGCGGCGGCGCGTCCAGATGATCTTCCAGGATCCCTTCGCCAGTCTCGATCCACGCAGGTCAATCGGCGCGAGTGTCGCGGAGCCGTTGCTTACTCATAAGCTGGCAAGCCGGGCAGCGGCGGCGGAACGGACCGTCGCGCTGTTGCATCAGGTTGGCCTGACGCCCGATATGGCGAGGCGCTTGCCGCATGAGTTCTCGGGCGGTCAGCGCCAGCGTATCTGCATCGCCCGGGCGCTGGCGGTACAGCCCAAGCTGATTGTCGCCGACGAGTCCGTCTCGGCGCTCGATGTCTCGGTGAAGGCGCAGGTAATCAACCTGTTGCTCGATCTGCAGGCCAGTATGGGGCTCGCCTATCTCTTCATCTCGCATGACATGGCCGTGGTTGAGCGGGTCAGCCACCGCGTGGCCGTGATGTATCTCGGCGAAATCGTCGAGATCGGGCCGCGCGCGGCGATCTTCGGCAATCCCCAGCATCCTTATACGCGCCGCCTGCTGGCCGCGGTGCCGGTGCCCGATCCATCCAACCGGCGCGGGGGCCGCCGCCTGCCGGAGGTAGAAACCGTCAGTTCTGTGCGGCCGCTCGGCTATGCCGCGCCTGTCAGGTCGTATCGCGAGATTGGCCCGGGGCATTTGGTCCAGGCATGGGGGCCCGAGTGGGATGTGCCCGAGATCGAAGCCGCGCCGCACGTAGCCATTCAACACGATCGCTTCCAATCCGAACACGTCAATGCAGGAGCATTATCATGACGATTGCCAATGCTGCATCCAGCGATGCATTCGCGACGATCACGGCCCGGGATTTGCGCGAGCGCCTGAAGAACTACGACGAATTGGCGGTGATCGATGTCCGCGACGGCGGCGTCCATTCCAGCGAAGGTCATATCCTGCTGAGCGCTTCCCTGCCGCTCAGCCATCTCGAACTTCGTGCCGCCGCGCTGATTCCACGCCTGGCCACCGACATCGTCATCTATGACGGCGGCAGCGGCGAATTGGCGAAGCGCGCGGCCCATCGGCTCCGCGAACTCGGCTACGGTCATGTCGCGTTGCTGAGCGGCGGCGCGCAGGCCTGGAAGGAGGCGGGCTACGAACTCTTCACCGGTTCGAATGTCGTGGGCAAGGCCTTCGGTGAGTTCGCCGAGCACGTCTACGCAACGCCGCATATTTCCGTTCAGGAAGCCAAAAAGCGGATCGATGCGGGTGAGAATATCGTCGTGCTGGATAGCCGGCCCGAACGCGAATTCCTGAACTTCAGCATTCCCGGCGCCATCGATCTGCCGGGCGCGGAATTGGTCTATCGCTTCCATGCCGCCGTGCCCGATCCCGAGACGCTGGTGGTGATCAATTGCGCCGGCCGTACGCGCAGCATCATCGGCGCGCAGGCGCTGATCAATGCCGGGGTTCCGAACAAAGTGGTGTCGCTCGCCAATGGCACGATGGATTGGCTGATCGAGGGATACGAGCTTCAATCCGGCAAGGCCAATCTGGCACGGCTGCCGACCGGCGCGGCATTGGAAGCAGCAAAGGCGTCGGCTGAACGGCTCAAGCAGCGCTTCGAACTCCAGTTCATCGATCGCGCCGCTTTGGCTGGTTTCCACCAAGAGGCCGCCGAGGGCAGGCGGTCGCTCTATCTGCTCGATGTCCGCGGTCAGGCCGAATACGAGGCGGGACATTATCCGGGCTCGCGCTGGGCGGCGGGCGGACAGTTGGTGCAGCAGGTCGGCGAATGGGTCGCAACGCAAAATAGCCGGATCGTGCTGATCGACAGTCCCGATCACGTTCGTGCGTCGATCACCGCTTCCTGGCTCGCGCAGATCAACTGGGCCGACGTGTTTATCCTGAAGGAGGCGCTGACCGGTGCCGTCGAACTTGGCCCGGAGCCTTCGCGGCCGGCGATTCATCCACCGCAGGTCGATACGATCGACGTCGATGCGCTGCTGCTGCTGGATCCCGGCGGGGCGACCGTGCTCGATCTCGATACCAGCGTCGCCCACAAGGCCGGCCATATTCCCGGCAGTCGTTTCGCGATCCGTTCGCGGCTGGCCGATAGCCTCGCATCGATCGGCGGAAACTGCCCGCTGGTGCTGACTTCGACGGATGGCGTGCTCGCGGCCTTCGCTGCCGCGGAAATCGCCGGCCACACCGACCGCGACGTGCGCGTTCTTGCTGGCGGCTCGGCAGCATGGCGCGCCGCCGGATTGCCGCTTGTCACCGAGATAGCCGAGCCGGTGCACCCGTTCGAGGACCTCTGGCTGACGCCATATTACGCCAAGGATCGGTTCGCAGCGTTCCGCGAATATCTAGACTGGGAGATCGGTCTCGTCGCGCAACTCGAACGCGACGGCACGTCGCGGTTCCGTGTTTTCCCCGCGGATGGGGCGGCGACGGCGCAGGCCGCTGAATAGCGCGCTTCGCAGCATATTTCTCGCCCACGGCCGTACCGGATAGAACATGACTGATATCGTTTCACTTGCCCAATACGCGCTTTCGCCAAAACAGGAAGCGCCAGCCGCTCCCCAAACGAAGGGGCTGGTGCTGGTCGATCTGACACCGCGCGCGCGAACATCCCATCTAAGCGCGGCTTGGCAGGTCTGGCGAGGCAGGCTGCTACGTGTCGGCAGTCCGCTTGCGATCCTCCTCGTCTGGCAAATCGCCTCGGGTTTCGGCTTCGTGGCGCCCGAGGTCCTGCCGTCGCCGCTCGATATCATCGCGGCGTTTCGCGAATTGATTGCCATGGGCGATCTGCAATCGGCATTGCCGGTCTCGCTCTACCGCTCGCTCTCGGGACTGGCCATTGGCGGCACGATCGGCCTGACTATCGGCCTCTTTGCAGGATTGTGGCGGGTCGGCGAGGAGATTTTCGATGCGCCGCTGCAGATGTTGCGTACCATCCCGTTCATCGCGCTGGTGCCGTTGTTCATCACCTGGTTCGGGATCGATGAATCCGCCAAGATTGTCGTGATCGTCGCCGCGACGATCTTTCCGATGTACCTCAATACCTATGCGGGCGTACGCGGCGTCGATCCCAAGCTGACCGAGGCGGCCAAGGTCTTCGGTCTCGATGCCCGCCAGACCACGCTGCATGTCATTCTGCCGACGGCGCTGCCCTCGATCCTGCTCGGCTTGCGTTACGCCGCCGGCGTGGCGCTGCTTGCGCTTGTCGTCGCCGAGCAGATCAATGCCCGCTCCGGCATCGGCTACATCCTCAACAACGCCAACATGAATCAGCGCTCCGACATCATCGTCGCGGGCATCATCGTCTACGCCGTTCTCGGCATCGCCACCGATCTGGTGATGCGCGTGATCGAGCGGATCGCTTTGCCCTGGAGGCCCAAACTTGCCCTTGCCTGACCAACGCGCCTCGTTCGCCCGTCCGGCAGCGCCTGCGGCCGTCCTGCTCAAGGACGTCAGCAGGAGTTTTGCTGATCGCGCGGTTCTCGATCAGATCAATCTCACGATCAGGCCGGGCGAATTCGTTGCCGTGCTCGGGCCGTCGGGTACCGGCAAGACGACGCTGTTACGCTTGCTGGCGGGGCTCGATCAGGTCGATGCCGGTAGCATTATCGTGCCAGCGGTCCGCTCAGTGGTGTTTCAGGAACCGCGGCTCGTGCCGGCCAAGCGCGTCTGGGAAAATGTCGTGCTGGGCCGTCGCGGTGCGGCCGCGCGGGCGAGGGCGGGCACGGCCCTGACCGAAGTAGGGCTCGCCGGACATGCCGATGCGTGGCCATCGACGCTGTCGGGTGGGGAGGCGCAACGCGTCGCGCTCGCGCGTGCGCTGGTACGTGAACCCGGCCTGCTGCTGCTCGACGAACCCTTCGCCGCGCTCGATGCGCTGACGCGCATCAAGATGCACGATCTCGTGCTGCAACTCTGGCAGCGCCATCACCCCGCCGTCGTGCTCGTCACCCACGATGTGGACGAAGCGATCCTGCTGGCCGACCGCATTTTGGTGCTCTCAAACGGCGCGATCGGCGTCGAGCTGCCGGTCGGTCTGTCGAAACCGCGCGACCGGGCCGATCCGCTCTTCGCGGCGCTGCGCGCCCAATTGCTTGCCGAGCTTGGCGTCGGCGCATCAACCGCAGCTCATTGATGTCGAAACATCCGCAGGGAACGTCAACAACACGGAGATGAAAACATGACTCTCACCCGTCGTCAGGTCCTCGCCTCCATCGGCGCTGTTTCCGTCGGTCTCGCATCGCCAGCGATCGTGCGAGCCGCCGGGTCCAGGACCAAGCTCATCGTCGGCACGCAAGACATCGCGATTCAGGAGACGGTGATCGCGTCCGGGGTGCTCGATGGACTGCCCTTCGATCTGCAATGGGCGGTGCTGCCGGGTCCCGCTGCCCAGCTTTCCGGGTTGTACTCGAAGGCGCTCGATGTGGGCTTGATGGGCGATACCTCGCTGATCATCGAGCAGGGACGCGCCAAGCTCGATTGGACCGAGGAGAACGCGCCGCTGCAAATCGTTGCCGGTTGGCGCAATTCCGATCGTGCTTACCCGCCCGTCGTCACCGTGGTGCGCAACGATGCGAAGATCAACGGTCTGGAAGACCTGCGCGGGCGGAAATGGGCCTATAATTTCGGCGGCTTCAATTATCTTCAATACGTGCTGTCGCGGCTCAAGGCAGGCCTCAAGGCCACGGATATCCAGCCCGTTCAACTGACCGATCAGTTCGCCGCCGCCGCTGCCTTCAACGCTGGCCGGACCGACGTCTATTCGGGCGGGCTCGGCGCGGTTCACGCGACGGTCGAAAAAGGCGACGCGCGCATTCTCCTGATCAGCGACGAACTGGATATCCCGTCGCTCACAGTATTCTCCGCGCGCGGCGATGTGATCCGTGACGAGGCGAAGGCTGTGGCGCTGACGGAGTTCCTGGGTCGCGTGCGTCAGCACTGGGAATGGTTTCCGAGCAATCTGGCGACGGTCGAGAAGATCTATATCGAAAAGCTCAAGCAAACGCCGGGTGACGCCAAATTCTTCGCGGCCAATGCGGCGTCGCGCTTCTTTCCGCTCAATGCCGAACTGATCCGGCGCGAACAGCGTATCGCGGACGTCCTGTTCGAGTCCGGCGATCTGCCGAAGAAGATCAAGGTCGACATCGAGTTCAGTCAAAAATTCAACAATGCGACGAGCCCCGCGGCGTGAGCGTGACAAGCGGAGAGGATGACAACATGTCCCAATCCAAGCAGCTTCACCTGAACCTGAATTTCCTCAACGCCGGCACTTTCGCCTCTGCGTGGCGATGGCCGACCTCGCAGGCGACCGACTATGCCGACGTGCAATATTATGTGCGGGTCGCCCAACTGGCGGAAAAAGGAACTTTCGACTCGGTGTTTCTGGCTGACTTTCCGGCTCTGTCGGACCGGCCCGAATATCGGCCGTTCCAGTCGCTGGAGCCGACCATCACGCTGGCGACGATCGCGGCGGCCACCCGGCATATCGGGCTGATCGCGACGGCCTCATCGACCTATAACGAGCCTTATAATATCGCCCGTCGCTTCGCCTCGCTGGATCACGCCAGCGGCGGCCGTGCCGGGCTCAACATTGTCACGACGGCTGACAAGCAGGCGGGTCGCAATTTCGGCATTGCGCAGCCGCCCGCGCATCACGTCCGTTACGAGCGGGCAGCCGAGTTCGCCGACGTGGTGAAGGCGCTCTGGGATAGCTGGGAAGACGATGCATTGGTCGGTGACAAGGAGGCTGCCCGTTTCATCGACACGCGGAAGGTCCATCCGATCCGGCACCAAGGCACCCATTTCTCGGTGGAGGGGGCGCTCAACGTGCCGCGTCCGCCGCAGGGACGGCCGATCGTGGTGCAAGCGGGCGGATCCGAAGACGGCATGGATTTTGCGGCTCGACATGCCGATGCAGTATTCTCCGTCGCGCATTCGCTGCCGGACGCCCTCGACTATGCGCGCGACCTGCGGGGGCGACTGGTCGCGCAAGGTCGCTCCCCGCATGATATCCTGATCTTTCCCGGTCTCGTTACCGTCATCGGCAGTACGGAAGAAGAAGCGCGCCGCCGCGAGGAACAGCTTTGGGAGTTGGTGCCGATCGAGTACGGCCTGCAGCGGCTAGCTGGAATCCTCCAGGTCGATCCGAAATCATTGAAGCTCGACGAACCGCTCCCGGACAATCTGAAACTGCCCGCCGACGGCATGCAGACCTTCTTCAAGGGGGCGCTGACGCTTGCCGAACGAGGGCGGCTGACGGTGCGCCAATTGATCCGCGCGCAGGGTGGCGGCACGGGCCATCGTATCATCGTCGGAACGCCTGAGCAGATCGCCGCTGACATTGAGGAGTGGTTCCGTTCCGGCGCCGTCGCAGGTTTCAACGTGATGCCCGACGTCATCAGTTCTGGCCTGGAAGCCTTCGTCGATCACGTCGTGCCGCTGCTGCGGCAGCGCGGCATTTTCCGGCAGGATTACAGCGGCACCACGCTGCGTGACCATTTTAACCTGGCGCGGCCTGCGCGCCTCGCGGCACCACCTGCCTCCATCGTTCCCAAGCTGCGCAGTGCCGCAGGCGCGTGATTTCAATCAATTCGAGGAGATATCTTCATGGGTAAAATCGATACGAACCTTGTCGCCGATCCGGACGCTTCAATCATTGCACCGGGCTCGCCGGCGTTGACACGGCTGATCGACGCGATTGCCGCGGATGCTGCGGCACGCGACCGCGGCAGCATACAGACACAGGAGGCGATCGATCTGATACGCGCGGCGCGGCTCGGCGCTTTCAGGTTGCCGAAATCGCAAGGAGGCGGCGGCGCCTCATTGCCGCAACTGTTCGAACTCATCATCGACCTCGCCGAGGCCGATTCCAATATTCCGCATATCCTGCGCAATCATTTCGCGTTCGTCGAAAAGGCCCTGCGCACGCGCCATAATGCGAAGTACGCGCGATGGCTGGGCGACGTACGGGAAGGGCGCCTCTTTGGCCTCGGGGCCAGCGAACTCGGCATCCAGAATATCGGCGATGGCGATGGCGCGACACGTCTGGACCCAAAGGGCGGGGATTTTGTGCTGAACGGAACGAAATATTACAGCACCGGAAATTTCTATTCCGATTATATCCTGGTGAACGGAAAGACACCTGAAGGCGAGGCGATCACGGCACGAATTTCCGTAGGGCAGGATGGCGTCAATGTAGATGATGACTGGGATGGCATCGGCCAGCGCTTCACTGCCAGCGGCACCACGACCCTTACTGACGTCGCCGTCAGCAGGGATGACGTCCTCTACATCGCCGACGAAGACGTGAAGCTGCCTTTTCAGGCGACCTTTCCGCAACTTTATTTGACCGCGATCATCGCCGGAATTTTGCGCAGCGTCGTCAAGGACGCCAGCGCTTTGGTGAAGCGGCGGGACCGGAATTACTACCATGCGGTGGCGGCACGCCCCGCCGAGGATCCACTGCTGCTACAGACGATCGGCAGCCTGTCGAGCGCGGCCTATGTCGCCGAGGCAAGCGTGTTGCGCGCCGCCGATGCCCTAGGCGCGGCTTTTCAGTCAGTCATCGACGGCAGGCTGGACACTTCGTTGTTCCAGGAAGCATCCCTGCGGACCGCAAAGTCAAAAGTCGTGGTCGACGAATTGGCATTGAATGCAGCGACGCAGCTGTTCGATGTCGGCGGTGCATCTGCCGCCAAACAGAGCGCGCGTCTCGACCGTCACTGGCGGAACATCCGGACCATCTCGTCGCATAATCCGCGATCCTACAAAGCGCGGGCGCTGGGTGACTACATCGTCAACGGCGCGGCGTTGCCCAGTATTGCGTTTTTCTGAGTAGCGACCATTCAATTGGAAAGGCTGGAAAATATGCCGGTAAAATCCGGGCGGCGGATGCATCTGGCAACGCTGCTGCAACCCAACGGCCATCACACGGCCGGTTGGCGCCATCCCGACGCGCAACTCGGTGGCGATCATGACTTCCGGGTTTATCGGCACCTCGCCGAGACGGCCGAGCGTGGCAAGTTCGATGTGCTTTTTCTGGCCGATGCGGTCGGCCTGCGCGACCGGGAGACATCAGAACAACTCAGCCGTTCGCCGATCACCGCCAATCTCGAACCGCTGGCGTTGCTGTCGGCACTCTCGGTCGTGACATCGCGCATCGGCCTCGCCGCGACCGCATCCACCACCTATAACGAGCCGTATCATATTGCCCGCAAATTCGCCTCGCTCGATCATCTGAGCAACGGACGTGCCGGCTGGAATGTGGTTACGTCGTTCTCGGACGGCGAAGCGCGCAATTTCAACAGGGATAGCCACCCCGATCACACCACGAGATATGGCCGGGCGCGCGAGTTTGTGAGCGTGGTCCGCGGTCTCTGGGATAGCTGGGACGACGACGCCTTCGTTCGCGACAAGGCATCGGGGCGTTATTTCGATCCCGGGAAGCTGCACGTGCTTAATCACCGCGGCGCGCATTTCGCGGTGCGCGGTCCCTTGAATATCGCGCGTGCGCCGCAAGGCCATCCGGTGATTTTCCAGGCCGGCGCTTCCGACGACGGGCTCGGATTAGCCGCTGAAACCGCGGATGCCGTCTATACCGCCGCACAAACCCTGGAGGAGGCGCAGGCCTACTACGCCCGTCTCAAGGGAAAGATTGCGGCTGCCGGCCGTGATCCGCAAACCGTCAAGATCCTGCCGGGAATCCAGCCCTTTGTCGGCCACACCGAAGAGGAAGCAAAAGCCAAGCATCGGGCCTTGCTCGACTTGATCCACCCGGACGCCGGTCTCGGTCATTTGTCCACGCTGATCGGCGTCGATATGTCGGCCTATCCGCTCGACGGCCCGGTCCCCGAGCTTCCGGTGACGGAAAGCCATCGCAGCCGGCAAAAGCTTCTGCTGGATCTCGCCAGGCGTGAAAATCTCACCGTGCGGCAACTGTACGGGCACGTCTGCAACGGCGCCGGCCATCACACGGCTGTCGGCACCCCCGGCCAGATCGCGGATCGGCTGCAGCACTGGTTTGAGAACGGCGCCGCCGACGGATTCAATATCCTGCCGCCTTATCTGCCCGGCGGCCTGGAGGATTTTGTCGATCTCGTCGTGCCGGAATTGCAGCGTCGCGGGCTGTTCAGGACCGAATATGAAGGCGCGACCTTGCGGGATCATCTCGGGCTGGCGCGGCCTGGGCTGGTCAGGGAAGCGGTTCGAATTGCATAAGGACGTGGAGAGGACAGGCCTCATTCGCTGATCGGGCTGGAATGGGCTGCATGACAGAACTGGCGGTTTGCAATGGAGGAGGGACGGTCGCCATTGAGGGTAGGGATATCATCCGAATCCTCGATTGCGGGCATTTCGCGTGGAATCGCGATCAGCCGCGCGATCTGCGACGCAGCCGAGCTCGCATAGGAGCGCGACGTTCTCAAAAAAAAGTCGTCGCTTACAGGACCGTTTTGTTTTTCTGAACTATCGAGTTCACATTATTCATTTTATTGGCCGGTCTGCAGTCCGTAGAAAGTTGCGGTTAGCAACAAGCAGGACGGGCTCATGAAGATCAGACGATATGTTTCAGTCGCGCTTGGAGCGCTTCTCCTCGCGTTCGCCACAGCATTGCCTGTCAGGGCCGAAACTCTCAAGGACCAGTTGGTGGGAGTATGGACTCTGGTTCTGTCTGACAACGTCAATCCAGATGGCAGCCGGATCCATCTCTACGGTTCGGATCCGAAGGGTATACTGACGTTCGATGCGACTGGACACTATACCCTGCAGATCATGTCAAAGGACCGTCCGAAGTTTGCGTCGAATGACAAGAGCAAGGGCACGCCGGAAGAGTATCGGGCCTCTGTCGTGGGAACGCAGTGTCACTTTGGCACCTATACGGTTGACGAGCAGGACAGCTCGATCACTATCCACGTCGAGCACGCAACTTACACAAATTGGGAAGGCTCAGACCTGAAATGGCCGATTACGATAAAGGCTGACGAAGTGAAATTTACGGTGCCTCATCCAACCATCGGCGGGCCGGGGGTTTATGGCGAAATAGCCTATAAGCGAACGCGCTGACGTTATTGGCAATTGAGCGCGGCCCGCTGGGTCGCCATCGTTCGTTCGGGCAGGGGCAATGTGCGGTAGCTTTCTCCGATGTCCGCGCCGGCGAGGCGCGGTGTCTCTTGAAATGATTTAAAAAGAGGGCATCTCTAGCTCAACTGTTCATTCGGACCGAATTGTTATGCCGGTCAATCTCGATATAGATGTTCTGCGAACCCTGGTTGTGGCCCATGACTTGGGAGCCTTCAACCGGGCAGCAAAGACGATTGGACGGTCGCAATCGGCAGTCAGTCAGCAGGTCAGCAAGCTTGAGGATCGGCTGGGCCTCGAACTCTTTCGCAAGGAGGGCCGCGGCCTTATTCCGACAGAGGCCGGTGAAATCATTCTTGGCTACGCCCGACGGATCATCGACCTCAATGATGAGGCTGTCGCGATCTTGAAGAGCAGCAACATCAATGGGAGTGTTCGTCTCGGATTTCCGAGCGACTTTGCAGATCACTGGCTCCCAACCGCTCTCGGACGTTTCAAGCGGTCACACCCGAACGTAAGAATTGAGGCCACGGTTGACCGCAATGTCGTTCTGGCCGACCGGTTGGAAAAGGGGCAGCTCGACCTCATCATGCTTCTGACCGAATCTACCCGGTTTGAGGGTGAGACGTTAGCCGACCTGCCAATGGCCTGGATAGGCCGAGCGAACAGCGTCCGCGGTCCGGCGGAGCCGGTGCCACTTGCCGTTCTGGAAGCGCCGTGCACGTTTCGCGCCGCTGCCATAGCCGCGCTGGATCGTGCTGAAATACCCTGGCACATCGCCTTTACCACCCCCAGCCTTTCTGGCCTGTGGGCTGCTGTGGATGCCGGTTTGGGGATTACCGTGCGTACGGCTGCAAGCGTTCCTGATCATCTTACCGTACTAGGCGAAAGCGCAGAGCTGCCTGCATTGCCGATGGCGCATCTGTTTCTAAGCAGCGCCGGCCGTGAGTTGTCACCCGCGGCGGCCCGCTTCAGAGAGATACTAACTGAAACGCTTCCCGTTCTGTTAAGTTTGAATTGAGATGTTTTGCGCGCGAGCGTTAAACGAGCCGGACAAGCGTTATGCGGCGCTGCGTCGATCTCGCTCCGCCCGGCTCAAGCCACCACGGCCGTAGCTATCCCGGGGCATTTCATGGATCACGATGTACGTCTCTACGCCCAAGCCGGCCCCTAATGTCTCGCTCAGGAGCGACATCATTCCTGCCATGAAGTTGGCTTTCTCCTGCGGCGTGTTTGAGGCCGCACCGATGATGGCATCCACCTCTGCCCCGACTGTAACGTCCTTGCCCCCGATGCGCCACGCGCCCCGTTGTACGTGGTCCACAAGAACGGCGACGCCTTCAAGAGGCTTCCGCATCCCGTCGACCATCAGCGCGGTCGTGCCGCTGTGCAGCCGTTCAATCTGTTGCTGTGATAGCTCGGGCGAAAATACGGTAACGCGAACGAAGGGCATTTGAGGCTCCAGGGCTGACGAGATGCTTCCACATCTGCCCATATATGCCGGTCCCGACGTCCCGAATAATCGATAGTATGAAATACAAAATTCCGTTTTTCTTAACTGCCCGGCTTAGCGGAACGATTGCCGTCGTTGATACTTTGCTGCGTCGGTTCCTGACTGAGACGCTAATTGCTAATCTCACCGGGTAGATAGAGGTAATCCCGCTTTCCGATGGACACGCCCATATGCCGCAGGATGTCGTGCGCTGTAACGAGGTGAAAGTAAAAGTTTGGAAGCGCCCGGGTCAGCAGATAGATTTCTGCAGGGAGGTGCTCCACGCCACCCGACGGGAGCTTGGACTCGATTATGCGTGATGGTGCGCAATCCAGTTGCGGCGGGTTTATCGATCTCAGAAAATCGGACGTCTTATCGATTCTGATTTGGAGTTCCGGAAACGTCCTCTCGATGTCCTCGTAGCGAGGTGGATCAATAGCGGCCAGCCGCGCCGTCGGTCTCTTCGACGTGTCGCTGATCCTCTGAATCTGACCTGCAAACGTAAGCATGTCTGGCGCCAATCGTGCATCGATAAGCGTCGAAGGAGATATTCCGCGTTCAATGCAGAACGCCGAGGCCTTACGGCAGTACTCACCGGCGATGGCCAGCCCACGAAGAAAAGTCGGAATCGACAATTGATAGATCGAAAGAGGCATCTTCGTCCCTCGATTGAATAGAGAGTCCGGTTAATCTTCTGCAGAGTCTGCGTGTTTGCAGTTGATGTTCGCGTATCAGCCCCGATTTGCAGTGGAGATGGGTGCATCGATTGCTGCTTCGAGGGCGCTCGTCAGACACTCGATAGGTCTCACAAGTCTGCCGACCGGTGTCCGGCGTACCACCCAGGCTCGAACTCTCGGCTCGAACTCCTGCACAGGAATGATCTTGAGGGCGTCGCGCAGCGGGCTGCTTTCGATTGCATCCCTTGTCGCCAGAGTAATTCCCATCCCGCGCGCGACGAGTGATAGGCGAAGATCCGAACTTAGGGCCTCTATAGCTATCCGCAGAGGGAGGTTTTCCTGCTCGAAGCGTCGCTGGATCGCACTTCGGAAGCCGCAGCCGTCCTGGTTGATGATCCAGCGAAACGGTGAAAGGTCTTGCAGCGTGGTGGGAGAAGGCAGATCCAGCGACCGCGAGGCGACAACAAATAGCGGCTGAATGTCGAGGGCGTCTGCCTCGATCTCCGTCGGCGGGCTCATTCCATCCGGGAGACAAAACGCGGCGACATCGATCTCACTGCGGCGCAGTTGCTCCAATAACTGTTCGGGCCATCCTGTCGTGATGCGCAGCATGAGATCAGGAAAGCTGCCACGGAGTCGATCGGCGAGTATCGTTATCCCAACCTCCGACAAATACGGCGAAATGCCGAGCCGGAATTCGCCTCGAACCACTCCCTTCGGCGACAATCCCGTTTTGAGATCATCCAACACGCCCAGCATCCGCCGCCCATGAGCGTAGGTTTCGCGGCCCGCCGCGGTTGGCTTCAAGGGCTTTGACTGCCTGTCCAGCAAGGCGACGCCAAGCTGTTCTTCCAAACTTTGGATGCGGCGGCTCACACCGGGCTGCGTGAGATGGAGCCGCGCCGACGCTCCAACGATCGAACCGGTTTCCACCACGGCCAGAAAAGCCTCGAGGTCTCGTGTATTCATGCGAGTCCCGTATAATCTTAATAATAATTACTGAATTGAGTCATACAAGCAAAAGCGTATCTTGTCATCAAATAATATGCGGATTTGATGATATGTTACAGCGCAGTCCTGATCGACAGTCCGAAAGCGGCGTTGCAGTTCCTTACTGGAGGCTCTGGTCGGCCTGCTTCCTTGGCTTCGGTGCGATCGGGATGACGATGCAGGTCATGCCCGCCTATGCCCATGAGCAGTTGGGAGCGAACGCAATCACCGCTGGCCTAGCAGTGACGATCGGATCTCTGGCGACCATGTTCTCCCGCCCGATCTCGGGACGGTTAGCGGATCAAAGCGGTGGACGTCGCGTGGCGATGGCCGGAGCCATCCTCGGTCTGATCGGTGGGATCGGCCATGTGCTGGCAACCAACCTCCCGAGCTTGCTTCTTGCCCGCCTCTTTCTTGGGGCGGGAGAGGGCGCACTGTTCACCGGCTCCGTCGGTTGGATCCTGACGCACACGGAGCAATCACAGCGGGGCAAGGTCGCAGGACATTTTGGCCTGTCGATGTGGATGGGGCTTGCGTCCGGGCCAATGCTTGGAACGGCAATATTATCCATCAGCACTTATCGCAGCGTCTGGATTGCGGCGAGTATCATCCCGACGATTGCCTGGGTGCTGGTTGCATCGACGCGCCCCGAAGATCGTGTCTCGTCGGTCGGGACGAATGTCCGCCGCGCGTTGTTTCCCAGAGCAGCATGGTTGCCCGGCGCGTCCGGCGTATTCTCCAGCATTGGATATGGAGTCATCGCCGCGTTTCTGGTGCCGCACTTTGCGGCGCTTGACTTCGCAGGTCAAAACTTCGCACTCGTCGTGTTCGGCGTCGCGTTTATGATGACCCGCTTTCTGGGCAGCGGATATGCAGATCGTTTCGGCGGGAGGCGGGTGCTTCTGTCGGCCTTCCTCATCGAGTCCATCGGACTGGCCGGCTTATATGTCACGCATATCGAGTGGCTCGCGTTCATCTCGACAGCGTTAGCCGCCGCAGGCCTCTCCCTGCTGATTCCAAGCGTAACGACGCTTGTGACGGAAGCCGCGGATCCGCGCGAACGCACGGCAGCCCTTGGTGCAGTGACGTCCGCATGGGACTTGGGCACCGCTGTCGGCGGCCCACTGGGAGGCCTTGTTGCGGGCACGTTGGACGCCGGGCCGTTCGCACTGGGCGCTGTCGCAGCGCTGATCGCGATAGCGCCTTTGGCGATAAATCCAAAAAGTCAGCGCGCTTTCGTGGCTCCAAAGGAACCATGATTCGATTTCGTACACACTTCAACCCAGGAAGAAAGGAAACCAGATGCCCAGCTACATCGTGACGTGCGAGGAAGGTCGACTGACCGGATCGCAGAAGAGTCAGATCGCCGAAGCTGTGACCCGTGCTCACGGGGACGCGACCGGCGCGCCCTACTATTTCGTTCGGATCACATTCAATGAAGTGAAACCCGGCAACTATTTCCTGGGCGGAACGCCACTCGATTCCGACCAGATATTCGTGCACGGCTCGATTCGCGAAGGTCGGCCCACGGAAATGAAGGATACGTTGATGGCCTGCCTGGCGGCTGACGTCGCGATAGCTTCCCAGATGCAGCCGAATTGCGTCTGGGTGTATCTGTCGGAGATACCGCCGAACCAGATGATCGAATTCGGTCGGGTTCTGCCGTTGCACGGGAAGGAAGCAGAGTGGTCGGCGGCGCTTCCGCAAGCCGAGAAGATGCGCCTCGACAAGATTGGCATCCGTAAGGAAGTAGCCGCCTGAGCCGGCTGCATCGGCGCCCACACTATCCATCGCCCCCTGTCGATGGATAGTGTGCGCTGACGGTTTTGTGCTTCCACTGCTTTCGCGCTTCGATACAAGTCAGATGCCTGATGTCTTCGACAGCAATGAAAATTGAAAGAGTTGCCGCCTTTTCCGATGCTGCGCACGGCGGAAATCCTGCCGGCGTCGTGATCTGCGACGCGCTTCCCGGGGTTCCTGCCATGCAGGCTCTTGCAACGGAAATCGGATACTCGGAAACAGTTTTCGCGATGCCCGAAGGTGAGGGCTGGCGCGTGCGTTACTTCGCGCCAGCCATGGAAGTGCCGTTCTGTGGTCACGCGACCGTTGCGCTGGGCGCCATCCTCGCCAAACGAGGCGGTAACGGTCGCTTTCAGTTGAGACTCAATAGCGGCGTGTGCGTTTCTGTCGAGGGAGACATATCCGGCTCTCTCGCTACCGCGACATTGCTATCGCCGCCGCCTGCAAGTCGGCCAGTCACTCGAGCCTATCTGGATAAAGCGCTGGCTTTGTTCGGATGGGACGATGACGATCTGGATTCACGCATTCCGCCGGCGATTATCAGCGCGGGCGCAGACCACTTGCTGCTGGCCTTGAAAAGCAGGAAGACGCTGAGCGCAATGCGCTATGACCAAAACGCCGGAAAAGTAATCATGGAAGCGGAGAGGCTCGCCACAATCTCCCTTGTCTGTTCAGATGGTCCCCAGCACTTCCATGCCAGAAATCCTTTTGCTGCAGGCGGTGTTTATGAAGATTCGGCCACGGGCGCTGCCGCGGCTGCGCTGGGAAGATACCTGGCAAGGATTGATTGGCCACACGGTCGACATTTTATCGTTTCGCAAGGCGAGGATATGGGGATTCCCTGCCGGATCGTTGTCGATCTGGACGACGATGGGCGGAAGGGCATCCGCGTGGGGGGCACTGTCCGAGATATTCTGTAAATCGCTTGCTTAAAGTGCCTGTCATCAGCCACTTTCTGTCCTGGCTTCAATTGCCTTTATCACAGCGACCATGTCTGCATTGCCATGGCCGAGGTTCAGGGTCTCCCGATAAAGCGCGTGACACACATCCAGCAGCGGCGATGCAACCCTCGCTTCGCGTGCCGCCTGCGCAATCAGGCAGTTATTTTTCAAGACATCTGTAATGCCCGCTTGGAGCGCAAAATCGCGGTCAATCAGCTTTGAGAGTTTGACCCGGGAGACATCGCTCGCCATCGGACCTGCGTTGAGCACGGCAACAAGCTGACTGGAGTCGAGACGATGGTGATTTGCAAAATGCACGGCCTCGGCGAGGCCCGTGACCATCGAAATCAGGAACAGGTTGACGGCAAGCTTCATAAGGAGAGCGTTGGGAACGGTCCCGCAGATGATCGTTTCCCGGCACATTGGTCCCAGCAATGGACGAATGCGGGCAACAACCGCCTCATCACCGGCTAGCATGGCAACGAGGTGCCCGGCCTCGGCCGGCTTTCGCGAGCCCGAAACGGGAGCTTCGACGTACTGTCCGCCGGCAGAACGGATATCCCTATCGAGTGCCTGCGAATATTTCGAGGAAGTCGTTCCCATGTGAACAATGACACGCCCGTTCACGCGTGCTTCGAAATCGGGGCCATTGCGATCCAGGACGGCGTCGATAGCCCCTTCATCGGCTAGCATCAGCACGATAATTGTGGCACGGGCGAAGACCTGCTCCAGCTCCGATGCAATTTCCGCTCCTGCGGACGCCAAGGCCTCAGTTCTGGCAGGGGATCGATTCCACACGATAAGCGGTGTCCCGGCCCTCGCCAAATTAAGCGCCATAGGTTCGCCCATTGCTCCAAGCCCGACGAATCCGATCGGGCGCTCTACCTCGTCCATTGCTGATCCTTCTCCCGTATGGTCGTGGGCTGCCCAAAGTGGAGAAGGGGAGGCGAAGTCACAAAGGAAAACTTGTCGATTACAGGTGAGGGATACTCATCCGTGATGGCGGATAGTTCGTTTGAACGAGTTGCGCTCTCACGCCTAGAGTAAGTGCCTATTGGAATTATTCGAACGAACCGGTGCCCCCTGGAGCGCTGTGCACCGAGAATTGAACTCATGTTGAATGCCGGCTCACCCCAACCATTCGCTGTAGGAACCTCGGACAGTTACACCATCCACGGCTTTTACTGGCGTCACGCGGAGTCTGCTGACACCAGACCAGTTGTGATCATCAATCCGGCGACATCGGTTCGCTGCCGCTACTATTTTCGGTTCGCCAATTTTCTCTTTCAGAACGGGTTTGATGTCGTCGCTTACGACTATCGCGGTATCGGAGAGTCGCGACCCTCGATGCTGCGCAATTTCGACGCCTGCTGGCTCGATTGGGGAGCACTGGATTTCGAAGCCGTCTTGCTTCACACGGCAAGCTCGTTTGCGGATCAACCGATCCATGTGGTGGCACACAGTATCGGTGGTTTTGTCCTCGGTCTTGCTCCTTCCAACCATCTCGTACAGCGGATATTCACGATGGGCGCCCAGTACGCTTATCGAGGCGACTACGCGGCTCATAAGAAATTGCGTTTGATCGCAAAATGGCACGTCGCGATGCCATTGCTTACGCTGTTGTTCGGTTACTTTCCCGGCAAGAAGCTCGGATGGCTGGAAGATACGCCCGGAGGGGTCGTGCGCGACTGGATCTTCAGCCGCGCGCGCTTTGAAGATACGTGGCGCGGCCGCGCTTCGGCCCGATATGCAGATAAGCGCGTTCTCGTGGATCAGTTCTCCGAGGTTACGGCGCCGATTCTGGCCGTGAGCATGACAGATGACGAGTTTGGGACAGTTCCGGCGGTCGAACGCTTGCTGAACTATTTCAGCAGCAGTGCCAGGTCACACCTGAGAATTTCACCGGAATCGATTAGCGAGGCAGCTATTGGTCATTTCGATTTCTTCAACAGCCGATTGGAACAGAAGCTATGGCACATTCCGCTCGACTGGCTGAAGTTCGGCAAGGTTTCCACCGCGTGGCCGGGGCATTTGATCGCTCCAGCTTCTGAGCGCTTGTAACGGGCGTATTCACGGTCGAACGAAGCAACCATGCGACGTCATGCCAAAGCCATATCCACCGGGACAGGATTGCTCGCGGCTGTATCTTTAATCAGGAAATGCAGCACCGCTGCCAGCAGTCCGGCAAAAACCGTTGCTCCCCAAATCAGGGAATAAGAGCCGGTAAGGTCAAAAACAAAGCCGCCGAGCCATGCTCCCAGGAACGAGCCAACTTGGTGGCTGAGAAAGCAAACGCCGAACAGCGCTCCAAGATGGCGTGTGCCGAACACCCTCGCGACAAAACCGCTTGTCAGCGGGACCGCTCCCAGCCACGCCAATCCCATGACGCTCGCGAACACAATGACCGACGTTTCCGTTTTCGGCAGTAGAAAGAAAATCCCTATCGCCACGCTCCTGACCAGATAGAGCCAGCCGAGGACGTATTGCTGACGAAACCTCCCGCCAAGCCAGCCGCAGCACCAGCTTCCCGCAATGTTGAAGAGGCCGATGAGAGCCAACGCCGTCGCGCCGAGGCCGAGCGGCATATGGCAGAGGATCAGGTATCCGGGCAGATGAGTTGCGATGAAGGCCAGTTGGAAGCCGCAGGCGAAGAAGCCGATCGTGAGAAGCCCGTAACCTGGATGTCGAATTGCCTGGGCCAACACTTCACGGAGTGGGGCTGCCGCCAAGTGCGGGCGCGGCTCGGTGGCAGCTCCCCTCCGGTCGAGCAGTATCCCAAAAGGTGCCGTCGCCAGCATCAGGAGTGCAAGCACCAGAAGCGACGCCGATACTCCCGACGTTTCCGTTACAAATTGTGCCAAGGGAACGAGGAGCACTTGTCCGAACGAACCGCCTGCGCTGGCCAGTCCCATTGCCATGCTTCGGGTTTCGACCGAGGCTGACCGGCCGACTGCAGCCATCACGACGCCGAAGCTGGTGCAACTGATGCCGATTCCGACCAGCACACCGATACCCACAATGAGCGCGGCCCCCGACGGGACAATCGCGGAAATAGTCAGGCCCGCAGCAAATGTCATCGCGCCAAATGCGACGACGCGTGCACAGCCGTAACGATCTGCCGCCGCTCCCGCGAAGGGTTGCGCGATTCCCCAAACGAGATTGTGCAGCGCGATGGCGAACGCGATCAGCGTTACCGGCATGCCGTGGTCGAACGAGAATGGGTTGATAAATAAACCAAAGGTTTGCCGGATGCCCAACGCGGCGCTCATGATAAGCGCTCCCGCCATGACGACGAGGGCTGTACTACTTAAGGAAAATGAAAAGTATCTTCGATGTGTAATCGACATGGTTCGGGCTCTCCGCCCGACACAGTGACGACAGGCGGCCGAACAGGCAAAAGAGAAAGCTTCAACGACAAGTGAGCTGCGTTCAACTTCAATTTAATGAAGGAGAACGTCAGGCTGCGACCCGTGCGCTCTCCCGTAAGCTTTGACCTTCACCGAGCAGCCAGCGTTTGAATTCCCGGAGGTCAGGGCGATGATCCGCGCCCTCCGAATTCACCACCCAGTAAGCCGTTTCGGCCGTGATCGTCGAGCCGACTTCGACCAGCCTGTTCGCATCGAGGTCGCTATCAACGAGCGGCCGCCTTCCCAAGGCGACGCCCATTCCCATGGTGGCGGCCTCGAAGGCGAGCTGAATCGTGTCGAATCTTAAATCTCCCGCAGTCTCAAACCTGTCGATTCCGCTCTTGTCGAACCAAGCCTCCCAATCCTCGCTGGCAGGGATGACGTGTATGAGCGTTGCGTGTCGAAAATTAATGTTCCCGTCTGCGTCGGTCAACGAGTCCCGGTAGGCCGGGCTGCACACCGGAACCAACTGCTCGCCGAACAATTTGGTCCACGCCAGGCCGGCGACCGGCGCGCGGCTCATTCGGATAGCAAAATCGAAACCGTCAACCGGAAACCCGACCTGTCGGCGCGATGTATCAACGGTGACGCTGATGTTCGGCCATCGGTCTTTGAAGCCTTGCAAGCGTGGCAGTAGCCATCGCGAGGCCAGAGTGGGAGCGCAACTCACGGCGATTTTTCGATTTGCACGGTTACTGGGCAGGCGCTCCATCCCGACCGCAATCAGGGAAAATGCCTCGGAAACGTAAGGCAAATAATCGGCACCGGCCGGAGTCAGCGAAAGCTTGCGCGGTTCGCGAATGAACAGTTCGACCCCGAGCGCCAGCTCAAGCCCGACAATTCCGTGACTGACCGCGCTAGGCGTTACGTTCAGCTCCGCTGCGGCAAGCTTGAAGCTTTGAAGCCTACCAGCAGCTTCAAAAAAGCGAAGAGACGACAAGGGCGGAAGACGAAGTGGCATCGGACATCCCCGGCAGTAGCGATAGCTCACGCACCGTGAGCCTTGAGGAATCGGACATTTTTCACACCATACAAATCGGCCAATTTCCTTGACCGCGCGTGACTGATGATCCCGGCGAAGCTTAACCTGTTGAACAATGTGACGATAGTGCCCGACCGCTCGATCGAAGTCCTTCGCTGAGAGCCCCGTGGCCCAAGCCGATGCGTGCATTGGCCTGGCTGGCGGGGTTTTCGGGGCCTTCCGCCTCCATAGCAGGACGTCGTCGTCTGCCCTGATCACCATTCATTATTTCATGCATCAACTTAATTGGCTTCCCCGAAGCCGGATGGCCGATATCGTCACCGGAAGGCAAAAGGGAAATCAATGGGTGAAATCGCTGGAATATTGGCGGCCGTTCTTTCCAGTGCCCTTGGGGGCACTTCAATCGGCGCGACGCGCTATCTCGTCGACGCCATCGATCCGTTTGCCATTGGTACTTTTCGGTTCGGACTAGGCTTTATTTTCCTGCTGTCGATTGCGCTATTGCAAGGTGAACGCTGGCCGGCGCGTCCCGACTGGCTTGGCGTGGCCGGGCTGGGCCTTTTGTTCTTCGCCGTGTTTCCTGCCCTATTCAACGCTTCGCTGATCTTTACAACCGCGGCACGTGGCGCCCTGGCGCTTTCGACGCTTCCGCTCATGACGATGGTCGTCGGCGCAGCTCTTGGTAGCGAGAAGTTAACGGCGCGCAAGACGACGGGTGTTCTGATCGCGATGGTTGGCGTGGCGATCGCCCTGGTCTCCGGACTGGCTTCGGCCCCGCCGGGCGCCTGGCGAGGCGATCTCCTGATGCTCGGCGCCGCATTTTGTATGGCCCTTTACAGTATCTGGTCCAAGCCATTGATCCGTCGTTCCGGCGCCATCACGTTCACCATTATGGCAATGGGTATCGGTGCCGTCTGCCTGATCCTCATCTCGTATCTTCGCGGCAGTCTCGCGCCGGTTGCCGGATTCGGTCCACCGCAGTGGATCGCAGCCGTCTATCTAGGTGCTATCGGAAGCGCTCTGACCTTCTATTTGTGGGCCTTTGCTTTGGTGCGGACCACGCCGACGCTTGTTGCGATCTCCGTCACCGTCAATCCGATTTCCGCATCCCTCGTTGGAGCGTTCCTTCTCAAAGAGCCGATAAGCCTTAACCTCGTTGCCGGCATCGTGACCGTTCTCAGCGGCATTTGGATTGCGACCAGTTCCCCTGCACCGAAGCTCATCGCAAAAAAGCTGTAGCGTCTGGGATCCGAATGGAAGACTGACCAACAAGTTTGCTTCGTTGAGTCGATCCGTTTATCCGTTTTAGCCTGAGCATGGCTGTGACAGGAATCCATGCAGACGCGGTGTCGAGACTGGCGCTTCCCTAGGTTTCGGCACCGTCACGGAAATGCCGGTGCTCGTTCGATCCTTGAATACCTCTACCAAGCGACAAGTCCACTTTACGCAGCTATTCAACTCACCAAACTTAGCGGTGGTTGTTCCATGCCCAGAACAAGTTGATCAGCGAGAAGAGACGCCACGCGCGACAGATTTGGCGCTCGGTGCAAACAAATATCTGCGGCCGGCAACACTGGCATTCCATCGTGTTCCGTGAGAGCGCGGAGCTTTTTCGGGAAAGTACTGGATTTGACGACTGTCAATGCAAGACCTTGGCCGGCGATTGATTCGACTGCAGCCAGGCTTTGGCTAACGAAGGCTAATCGCCATGGCCGTCGCTCGCGGTCGAGTGCTTCCATAGCCCATTTTCTCAATAGGCAGCCCTGCGGATAAAGAGCGACCTGGAGAGTCTCCGCCTTTTCCACGGAATGGTGTGCGCTAGAGGCCCAGACCGCCTGCTCACGCCGTAGAAACTCGCCGCCTCCGGCTCCAACGGGATGCATCGCGATGACAAGATCGAAAGACTCTCCCAGGCGGGGAAGCATATGCGCTGTCAGGCCGGTTGCCATTTCGACGTGAATGCCGGGATAGTTGCTGACGATGTTTGACAGCAGAGGCGGCAACACCTGGCTTCCGTAATCGTCCATCACCCCGAGGCGAACCAACCCTTCAATCTTGTGCTCGCGCAAATATCCGATTGCTTCCTCATTCAAAGCCAGAATTCTCTTTGCATAGCCGAGCAAGCCTTCGCCCGAGGGTGTCAGGTCCACCTGAGCTTTGGTGCGAAGAAAAAGTTCGACTCCGATTCGATCTTCAAGCCTCTTGATCTGCATGCTGACGGCGGACTGCGTGCGGTTGAGCATCGCGGCTGCACGGGTGAAGGACCGGTGATCGGCTACGGCCACAAACGCCTGGAGAAGATCGGGATCGAGAGCGGGAACACTCATTTTAAACCCTGATGAGATGCATCACATAAATGCCATTCCCTGATTATCGGGCCCGCCGATAGGGTGCGCAAGCGCAAACCAATGGACGAAATGCATGGTAGAAATCTCGGAGACGCTAGCTGGCATTCCGCCGCGCGAATTTGACGGGACCTCGATCGGCGAGAGTTGTTTCGTCAGGAACGCTTTTGAAGCCGCGTCGGCGCCGCCGCGCAATCGTTCGTCAAATTATCCGGAGCCGTTTGCGTCGCGGATAGCGGGCCGGATCAAGCGACCGTTGGGCGATCTGTTCGGCCTCAAGAATTTCGGCGTTAATCTCACCGAGCTTCCGCCCGGAACGGTGTCGGCGCTTCATCACGCTCATTCGCGACAGGATGAATTCATCTACGTGCTTGAGGGCGAGCCGACACTTTTCACGGATCAAGGTCACGTCCAGCTTCGACCTGGCATGTGTGCGGGCTTTCCGGCGGCCGGGACCGCTCATCATCTCGTCAATGCCACCAGGAGCGCTGTCGTTATCCTGGAAGTAGGCGACCGATCCGCAGGCGATAAGGTTGTCTATCCCGCAGACGATATTCAGGCCGTGATGGGAGCCGGCGGAAAGTGGCAGTTCACCCGCAAAGATGGCACGCGTTATTGAGCAAAGGTATTAATCCGAATGCTCAATGACGCAGGGTCCGATTCATCGGCCCTTGAGCCGTGCCCGATGTGCATGGCCGCGGTATATTGGACAAAGGTGAGAACTGCATATTACTCAATTGCCGGAGAAGAGGGCGCGCGTTTCGGATTCAGCGACGTTTTCATCCAAGACGATTTGGCAAAACCAGCGCAAAGCAGACTTGTCAAAAGTGTACGCCTTGAAGATGGCGAAGCGCTGAAGGCACTCAAGGCCTGGGAAGCGAGGTACGCGTCCGCGTGATTAGAACTTATAGGGGCCGATGCACATTCGCGAATTTGTAATTGACGATGCCGCCGCCGTGCGAGAGCTATTCGTTCGGGTGAACCGTCTTTTGGCACCTGCAACTATGAAGGGCGCGTTCGAAATCTATATCGCCCGTTCCTTGGCGGAGGAAATCGACAGGATCTCTGAATATTATTCGGAGCGGAAGGGCGACTTTTGGGTGGCGGTCGATGGCCAGAAGATCGTTGGCATGTTCGGGCTTGAGTCGTCGGGCGAGGGTGCCATGGAGCTGCGCCGGATGTACGTCGCCCCTGATTTTCGACGCCGCGGGATTGCCCAAAGAATGCTGAATTTCGCGGAACAAGAATGCCGGCGCCGCAACCGGCCGAGAATGGATCTGAGCACTTCTGAATTGCAGCGAGAAGCTCTGACGCTGTATCGAAATGCCGGATACTCGCTCCTCCGCGAGGAGGTTGCCATGGATGCCAGCAACAAGACTTTGGGTGGTGGAATTCGCCGCTACTATTTCACCAAGGTCCTCTGATCGGTGAGGTCCCGTCGTGACATGTTTCAGGCATGGAGCCATGTTCGGCTTAAAACCGCGATCGCGCCGCAAGACACAGCGGACTGTTAGGACTGTGCCGTTATTTTAGGTAAAAGAACGTTTTTAAGTTGTTGAAATTGTTGAGTTTAATGTTTTGGCTGGGGAACTAGGATTCGAACCTAGACAAACAGAGTCAGAGTCTGTTGTGCTACCGTTACACCATTCCCCACCGAAGTGCCTGATATAACAGCACTTTTTTTCGGAAATTTTCCAATCCGGGACCCGAATTCTTTCAAATCGACCGGTTGGTGGGGTTCGTATAGCCGCGTCGGCGTTCGCGGTCTAGTCCTTGCTCTTGTTGGCGAGACGGAGCCGTTTCTGCCCGTCGGGCCAGCCTTCATCTGATCCTCGAAGCGCATGCAGCGCTGGGCGTCCTGGCGTGACATGCGTCCCGATCGCTGAACTCAGCGCATTTGCAATTCGAATTTCTGGTCCATCACCGGCCGACACCAGTTTCGATTGTATAATCACGAATGTCAAAATGCAGGTCTTCGCCGTCAAAGGATTTCCGACCGGCATCGCCGAAGATGTCGATGGGTTCATAGCAGCCGTCATTGATACACATCACGAATTGCGTGCATCCACGTTCACCGGCCGTCAGAGCCGCCAGTTGAAACAGCTCCGCGAAAATAAAAGAGCGATCACACTCAAGCGGGCAGGTCAAAGTTATTTCGGCGCGATCCCAGCTATCGGATAGTGGATGAATTTCCAGGACCGCGTCCAGGAGGTGATTGCTGCCTCGCGCGATGATGATTGACCGCTGCCAATTGGCTGTCCGGCAATACGCGACGATCGCGTCGTCGGACTGTCCTCCGCCAAAACGACGACGTCGACTGTCGAAATCCAAGCTGAGATAGAATGCCGAAAGCCTGTCCACATCATTGGCTGACAGGGTCTGATAGAACCGGCTACGGCCGCGCGGTTTGATCAAATGGGGCGCTTTGACTGCATAATTCATTTTGTCACCTCCTGGGAGCGAGGGTAACCGCGCTTCGACAGTTGGAATGTGAAGCCGCTCACTGGAATTTGGTTTGGGGTGCGACTTCTCGTCGCCCCGTGGCGCCAGACGTTGAACGGAAATGCCCTGAGCCAGACATCCTCCTTGGACGCCTTATTTTAAAATCGGAGAAATGGAAATTTGACCGAAATCGCCGTCGATCCGCGAGACGTCGACGCTCGCGCTTGCTCAACCTCCGCGGGTTGACCGCCGCCTTTGACCCCCGGCCAGAGCCAGCGGGAAGCCCGTAAGACCGATACTTGATTGATTTTCCTCTCAGGAAAGGGTTCCATCCGCCTTTCCAGTGATGCGAGCGCGGTCCGATGCCTGCCGGAGCCATCGCGAGAGACCAAGCAGCCTACACCCCAAAATGGGTGGAGGCCTGTTTGCGTTCTGAAGGTCAATCGGCAGGCCCATCCGCAGATGCACGCGGTTCCGCGGTGCTGCTCGTCGATATCGCCGGCTTTACCGCGCGGACCGATGCGGCGTTCGGTGATGGCGCGGAGGGTCTTACTAATTTTATCAATAATTGCTTCGCCATCCTGACCGACGTCATCAGCCGGTATGACGGCGACATCGTCGCCTTCGCGGGAGACGCCATCCTCGCGGTTTGGGACGATCATGATCTTGCTACGGCCACCGAACGCGCCGCCAGATGCGGGCTTGCTTTACGCGACGCATTGGCGGCATGGCGCGATGGTGGCGGAATCAGCCAGCGTATCGCGATCGAGGCGGGGAATGTGTTTTTCTGCAAGCTGGGGGGCTGGCGCGATACCTGGCACTACGTTGCTGTAGGTGATCCGTTTTACAGTATTGGTGCAGCCTATCGAGGCGCCGAAATCGGCGACGTGGTGCTCTGTTCAAACGCGGCGACACTGCTGTCGTCGTCGGCCGACACGGAAACCGTACCCTATGGAGCGCGTCTGGTTCGGATGCGCACGCCGGATCGTTTGCAGGACCAGCAGCAAACCGAGAGTGCGTTTGAGCCAAAGCTGTTGTTTGCTGGTACAGAACAGCGGTTGTTCGATGCCGATGCGTGGGTCGGTGAATTTCGAGCGCTTACGGTAGCGCGGGTGGCTCTCCCGGAACTGGAATTCAACCCTGGGTTCCTGACGAAAATTCAAAGCTTCATCTTCGACGCTCAACAGGTATCGGAGCGGCTCGAGGGTTCGATCCATCAGATTCAGATGGATGACAAGGGGATGACGCTGACCCTCATTTTCGGCTTGACCCCCTTTGCCCATGAGGACGATCCGCTGCGGGCCGTCGAGGCTTCGCTCCGGATGCAACGGCAACTCGCTGCCAAAGGCATTCCAATCTCGGTCGGCATTTCTACCGGCCGGCTGTTTTGCAGCAATTATGGCGGAGTCCGGTCCCGGACATTCGGCGTGTTCGGACAGGCGATGAATGTGGCGGCTCATCTCGCGGAAGCGGCGCAAGAAGAGATCGCATGCGATGCCCTGACCGCGCAGGCGGTAGGCCGGGGCATCGCGTTCAACTTGCTGCCGCACATTCACCTCAAGGGCGCCGAGGCATCGATGCTTGCCTTCAGCCCGACCGTGACAACCGAAGACCCGCACCGTCATTCGACAAGCCGCATGATCAATCGCGAAAGTGAGCAGGCAATCCTCCAGCGCTGCCGCGATGACATTTCAGCAGGCAGTGGCCGGTTTGCGCTGGTGTCGGGTGAAGCCGGCATCGGAAAGTCCAGGCTGCTGGAACATTTCGTTTCGACCGTCGACGCAAGCGGCCACGCCGTGCTGTTGGGAAGCGCGACCGCAATCGAGAAGTCGACGCCCTATTTCGGCTGGCGGCCGATCTTGCGGCAGCTTCTCAAACTGGAGGCCGGGAGCGATGCGGCCTCGGTCCGGGCGGACGTGTCAGAATTATTATCCGGTGAGCCCGCGCTTTTGAACTGGCTGCCCCTGCTCGATGAAATCATTGCGCTTGGATTTCCGCAAACCGAATTCACCCGGCAGATTATCGGTGCTGCGCGCGCTACTGCGATTGAAGAACTGGTGGTTTTCCTGCTGCGAAAATCGCAATTCCGGATAATGGTGCTTGAAGATGTCCACTGGTTTGACGGATCCTCGATGGATCTGCTGGCAGCCGTCGCCCGGCGTCTTCCGGAATTTCTGCTGGTCGTAAGCCAACGGACGCAGTTGCCAAAAATTGCAGATGACAATTTTCGGGAAGACCTTGCTCCTTCACTTCAGATTCGTCTCAACAGATTGTCCCGCGACGAAGTCACGCTGATCATCAAGCAGCGGCTCAAGGCGAACGAGATTCCTGACTCCCTTGTCCGCTTCGTTTATAATCTCGCAAGCGGCAATCCATTTTTCTGCGGGGAGCTTGTTTTGGCGCTCCGCGACACCGGCCGGATCCATGTCTCGCGCGGGGTCTGTTCATTCGACGAGCAAAGCACTGCGATTACGCTGCCCACCAGCGTGGAGCGGGCCATTGTAAGCCGGATTGATGTTTTGTCCGCCGATGATCAGCAACTCCTGAAGGCCGCCAGTGCGGTCGGCGATTCCTTCACGATTGAGATGCTGGAGAGCATCGTCCCGGAACTGGCGGTGGCCTCCAAGGAGGCTTGCATCCGGCGGCTGGTAGATCACGATTTCCTGCAGCCTGTCATTGAGACGCGTCCGTTATCTTTTGTATTTCAGCATTCGATCACAATGGAGGTCGCCTACAACCTGCTGTCGTTCGCGCAACGCAGGACGCTTCACGAACGCATCGCGGCGTTTATCGAACGGCATTATTCGAATGAGTTACCGCCTCATTATGCGCGCCTCGCGCGTCATTGGGAGCTCGGAAATGTGCCTGTATCAGCGCTGAAATATCTCGAGCTCGCGGCGCAGCAGTCGCGCAACAATTATGCAAACCGTGAAGCAATCCAGTATGCGCGAAAGATGTTCGATCTGGCGCAGCGTGAAAAACTTCCGATCGACAACGGCCGCCGGTCCGCCTGGGAAGTGATCCTGGGCGATGCATATCACGAACTGTCCGACTACGAGAACTCCGCAGAACATTATTCCCGCGCGATGCAGCTATTGGGTTGGCGCCTTCCCGGCAACAAGGCGCAGAAGATCGGTGCCCTGATGTATAATGGGTCGGTCCAGCTCGCTTCGGCGGTCTTGCCTTGGAGAACCGGGCGGCCGGCTCAGGACCGGCAAGCCGACGTCCAGCGCGTGTCCCACATCTATGAGTATCTGTCGGAGCAATATTTCTTTCAGAACGATTCTCTCGCCGTCCTCAACGGCACATTGGCATCGCTGAATCTGGCGGAACAGTGCGGCGCGGTGCCGGAAACCATTCGCGGCTACAGCGCGCTGGCGCTGGGAATGGCGATGTCGGGTGTGGTCAAGGTCGCGCGTTCATACGGAAAACGCGCACAACGATTGGCGGACGATTACGGTTCGCTTCCCGAGATGGCCCGTGTCCGGCTGGTTCTCGGCGTTCTCTCCTATGGCCTCGGCGAATGGGATGAAGCCGAACAGCATGCCGAAGAAGCGAAGCGACTGTACGAGCGGTTGGGGGATCGCAAGCGGGCTCACAACAGTGAAACGATGGCGATCTTCATTGCGATCTTGCGAGGCGATATTACGCGGGCCGACGCGCGTGTCGGGAAACTGCTTTCGGAAATGTCCGACGACTGGCCCGCGCAGGTGCGTGCATGGACCTTGTCCTCCCGCGTTCTCATCGACACGATCGTGAGGCAGGCTTCCACGGCGCATTTGAACGGGTTGAAAGCCCTCGCGGGCGCAAAGCTCATTCGCACCGATCAGCTGCTCTGTCTCGGCGTCGCGGCTGCCGCTTTTTTTCAGCGTGGGGAGAACGACCGCGCCTTGGAACTGGCGGAACGCGGGCTCGCTGTTTTGCGGGAATGCGACGTGGTTTGGGGTGGCTATGTGTTCGGGGTGGCTGGAATAGCCGATGTCTTTTTGGGTTGTTGCGAACATGCGTCGGGTTCTGTCCCGGCCGATCTCGAAAGCCGTGCCAAGCTTGCGTGCAAACAGTTGTCGCGGCTGGCCCGGACTTCTCCCATATGCCGCCCTTACGCGCTGTTCATGCAAGGCCGGGCTTCAGCGGTCGCCGGCCAGACGGTCGCGGCACGCAGCCAATGGGAGCGCGCGGCCGCCGCAGCGGGAATCCTGCAGATGCCCCGGGAGCAAGCCGGCGCGATTTACGAGATCGGAAAAAGCTGCAACGGCGATGATCCAAATCGCCAGGTTTATCTCGGCAAGGCCGCCGAAATTTTTACGCATGCTGGTGCCGCCGGCGGCCCGGCACAATTGAAGCGAACGCAGAGACTGCAACGGTAGCCCGAATTTTGGAGCCTTGGCGTGACCAGACGAAAGATCGTGATCTGTGGCGGCGGTATCGCGGGGCTCACTGCGGCTTTTGAACTCACGCGCCCCGAGGTGCGGGATGCCTACGATGTGACAATCTATCAATTGGGCTGGCGCGCGGGTGGAAAACTTGCCAGCGGACGCGACGACCGTGGCCGAAACATCGAGCACGGACTGCATATCTGGTTCGGATTTTACGAGAACGCGTTTGGTCTCCTGCGTGAAGTCTACGATGAATGGATGCCACGTAAAGGACAAAGAATCAGGACGATCGATAAAGCGATCCGGGCCCAGGAATTTACACCGATCGGAAATAGCGACGGGCGCGTGCCAGATCCGATCGATATCACATTTCCGCCGACGGACGGAGAGCCCGGCCACGGAGATGTCGATCTAAGTCTTCTGAGTTGTCTGTATAATTGCCTCAACTTGCTGGCCGGCCTTTATGAAAATACGCTGCGCGTCAGCAAACGCCTGAAGTCGATTGAGCCCAGGGTAACGATCGATCGCAAAACACTTGGGATGCTGCATCGAAACCGCAGGCGATTTGATAGCGCGGCGTTAATATCGGAGGAAATGACGGCTGGACGATATCTCGGCATTACCGCCGATTGGCTGGCGGGTATCGACGAAGACCGCACATGGCTTGATTCCGATGACATCGGCGTCGTGACCAAAGCCATGAGGGACATATCGTCCGCGGTCAACAATGTTGATCATGCAGGGAACCTCGACGGCAAATTGCTGGCCGAAACACTGGAACTGGGCGCCGCATTTTTTACAGGAGTCGTGGAAGACATTCTCCTGGGGCAGCGTGCGATCAGTGAGATCGACGGGGAGGATTTTCGGCATTGGCTTGTCCGCCACGGCGCTACGCCTTCCGTCGCCGCGCACTCGCCAATCATCAAAGCGCTTTACGATACGATGTTTCAGTATCCGGATGGAAAGATCGCCAATGCGAGCTACGGCGCGGGAACGGCGGTACAAGTCGTGCTGCGCATGCTTGGCACCTATAGAGGCGCCTTGGCGTGGGAACTTCAGGCCGGAGCCGGTGAAGTCGTCATCGCGCCACTCTTCGAAGTCCTGGAGGCGCGGGGCGTAAAGTTTCAGTTCTTTCACAAATTGGCAGGTGTTCAAGTTGCGTCGGATGGCGTCACCATCGAGTCGCTTCGTTTCGATCGGCAGGTTCGGTTAAGGAATCCGAATGAGAAATATGACCCACTCCAGATGTCGGGCGGTCTGACCGGCTGGGGATCAGCGCCGAACTGGAACCTGATCGAGAACGGGAAGATTTTGGAAAAGAGAAAGGTCGACCTTGAGTCGCACTGGTGCAACGAAAAGGTCGAGACGGTTCAGATCGAGCACATCCGGGATTTCGACGATGTCGTGCTCGCGGTACCGCTCGGTGCCTTCAAGGAATTCGGCTCCGGCGGTCCGTGCAGCGAGCTACTCACGTCAAACCCACGGTTCAAGTCGATGACGCAGAAATTGCAACTGGTACCCAGCATATCCGTTCAATTATGGACCAACGTAAAGCTGGCTGAACTCGGTTGGACCGCGCCGAAGCCTGCTCTGGTGTCCGGACCCGAGCCGCTCGATATCTGGGCCGATATGGATCAGCTCCTCGTGGGCGAGATTCCCATCGGGCGAGCACCCGCCAAGTCCCTTCAATATCTCTGCGATGTTTTTCCTTCGCAGCTTTATCAAGCGCCGCGGACACAGTCCGGCGTCCAGAAAAAGGCTCAGCAGCAAGCGATTTCCCTCACCGTCAACTGGCTGACAACCAAAGCCAAGGCTTTCTGGCCGAAATTTAGCTGGAAAGTACTTTATGCACCGGCCGCTCTGAAAGGGCAGGATAGACTGTCCGCGCAAATCGTCCGTGCGAACATCAATCCTTCGGATTGCTGCGTCGCGACGTCGGCCGGCAGTAGCGCCTGGCGCTTGAAGACCGATCAGTCGGGTTTCGATAATCTGTATCTTGCCGGAGCCTGGATCGATACCGGCTTCAACACCGAATGTGTGGAAGCCGCGGTCATGTCGGGAATGCAGGCGGCTCGAGCCATCACGGGGGAGGACAAAACGATTCCCGGTGAAACGTTCCTGCACGCGCCCCGGGAATATCTGGGTCCGTGTGACCTGTTGCGGCGATACGCCTTCTCCGAACTGCAGGACATAGGTGGGTAGAGAGATGCCCCGGAAAAAAGTAGCGATTTTGGGAGGTGGCGTCGCCGCACTCAGTGCGGCATTTGAGCTGACCGAACTGGATCCCGAAGGAGAGTTGTTCGATATCACCGTCCACACGATTGGATGGCGGTTGGGCGGCAAAGGCGCCGTCGGTCGCAACCCAGATGCCGGTTACCGCGCTGAAGAACACGGATTGCATGTCTGGACCGGATTTTATGACAACGCCTTTCAGCTGGTAGATCGCGTCTATGCGGCGATGAAAGAGCTGGGATTGGAGCCTCCGTTCGGGTCACGCGTAAACGCGTTCGAGGGCATCAACAGTTGCGTCCTGATGGAGCCGGCATCCAGGGGCCGCTGGGAACCGTGGCCGTTCCATCTGGAGCCGCACGACGGTTTACCCGGCTCGCCGAACGATCAGTCGTTCTCGACGGTGGACTATCTTCAGTCCCTGATCAGAAATTCCTCAGAGGGAACGAAGTCTTTCGATCTTGCCGCGACGTGGCCGACTGGCAGCCCAACCTGGCTGACCGACCAAGAGGTGACGGCCGGTCCTCTCAAGGCCGCGGCGGCCAGAATTGAAGCACTATCGTCAGATCCAGGTGAGGTTAGTTCGGAACACGTTGCGCATCTTAAATTTCTGATCGATGCCTCGCGGGGACATTTGAAAAGTAACCTTGCCGCGCAAAACCACCTCGCAAAAAACGACGAAGCGCGGCACGCTTTTATACTCTGCGAGGTCGCGCTTTCAATTGCCCTTGGCATGTTGAAGGATGAAGTCTTATGGCTCGGATTTGATTGTATCGATCATCTTGAGTGGTCGGAGTGGATGGCCGCCAATGGCTGTTCCGAGGACAGCCTCAATTCAGCCTTGGTGCGAGGCTGCTACGACTATGTGTTCGGATTTGTCAAAGGTAACAGACAGGTCGGGGCGGGGACCGGGACGCGCATTCTCCTGAAATTGGTTTTCGGTTATCGAGGTTCGTTTTTCTATCTCCTGCGCGCGACAATGGGGGAACTGATTTTCGCGCCGCTGTTCGAAGTGCTTGAGAAACGGAAGGTGAAATTCAACTTCTTTACCCGGATTGACCGTATCGAATTATCCGCGGACGGTGGATCGATTGAAACCATTCGCACGACAACGCAAGCCACTGTTTTGAACCCGCCCTACAAGCCTTTGATCGCGGTTACGGATGGTCATGGAAACAGTCTGCCGACCTGGCCGTCGCGTCCAAATCTTGAATTGCTGAAGGAACGACGCCAACTCCGCGACGTCGATCTGGAGTCCGCATGGTCGGATTGGAAAGGTGTCGACCATCCATCGCTCAAGCTCGGCAAGGATTTTGACGTCGTCGTTTTGGGTATCAGTCTGGGAGCTTTCGCCACGATCTGCGAGGATCTCGTCGATCGGCTGCCGAATTGGAAAAGCATGGTCGACGCCGTCAAGACCACGGCGACCATGGCCTTTCAGGCATGGACCACGGTTCCTACGCAGGACCTTGGTCCGAACGCTCCAGGGACTGTTCTGACCGGGTTTGCAAAACCCCTCGATAGTTGGGGTGATTTGAGCCTGATGCTGCCGGAGGAAAACTGGTCGCCTTACGATCCCCCCAAGGGCCTGGCCTATTTTTGCGGCGGTTTCCCGGATGACAAGCCGGTGCCGGCTCCATACACTGACCCGAAATATCCTGAAAAGGAGCAGAAACGCGCGAAAGATCTGACTCTCAAATGGATCAAGGAAAGCCTTCCTGTTCTGTGGCCTAATATCGTTGATTCAAAGGGAGCGATACGATGGGAGTTATTTTTTGATCGTAAAGCGCGCGACGGACGATACCGGTTAGACGCGCAATACGTGCGAGCAAATATCAATCCGTCCGATCGATACGTGCTGTCGGTACCTGGCAGCGTTTACGAGCGGATGCGAGCCGATGAATCGGGGGTAGACAATCTCTACCTCGCAGGTGACTGGGTTCGGACTGGAATTAACGCAGGTTGTATTGAAGCAGCTGTCATGGCGGGACGCGCCGCGGCCAGCGCAATCGCAGGAGTACATATTGACATGCCGAACGCCACAGATTTCGGGGACCCTGGTTTACCCACGGCATTGCTCCCCGCACTGGATTTCTTCCGCAAGATAAGCAGCCACGCCGTTGGCGGCGTGGGTGACATCGAGGCATTTTGCGTTCTGACGTCCTTGCCGGCTGACTTCGTCGAGGCGCAGCTTCCCGATGGCCTCGAATTGTATGTGCCGAGAACGCCGACGACCACGACGCCGGATTCAAGGTCCAGGTCGAAGCCGAAGGCATCCGAGCCGAAAATGCATGAAGTGGTCTTGATCTTCGGACGACAACGCAATGTTCGGCCGGGAATATTGCCCTTCGGCGGCGGCAAATATTTTGAAATTGCCCAGCTGATTCCGGATGTAGCACATACCGGCAGGCCCACCCTGAGCGATGTTCCATTCAGCTTCATGCCACACATCTTGCTGGATTCTCAGGTCCCCGTGACTGTGGGTCGGAATCTGTACGGCTTTAACAAACAGCTCGCCATGATCCGGGCTGACGGGGACTCTTTCGATGTGCGCTGTCCCCTCGGATCCATCAGTGCGTGGTTTGAGCGCTGCGGTATTCCCGGAAAGCTCTCTCAGCCCGGAACGAATGAAAAAATCGCTGCTATCAGAAACAAGCTCGAGCAACCCTTGGTCGGAGTCGCGACCGACGGAAGCTTCGTCTATTCAATTTTGAATTTTAATTTGAGTAAGGCGACGTTCCAGCCGGTCAAGGGGACCGTCCAGAGCTCTCCGCCATTCGTGCCAAAGTCGGATCCGACACTCACCCTGGATCCCAACCTGACAAATTATCCCTGGGGGTTTCGTTTCCTGAGCCAATGGAGCTTGAGTTTGCCGTTTACTTTCCCAGGCGAAACGACCGGCGGGCCAGCCAAAAGTCTGCGCCGGGTGATGGCCCACCATAGCAACGCGGTACTTGGGCAATTTCCAATGCGACGTTGACGAGAGGGCCCCTGATCTTGCACCGCCGAACCAGTAGCTGACGTTTTCTGAAGGCAGGTTGATGTCTGGTAATGACCCAGGCCACGCGTGATCGTGACAAAGTCTGCGTTGGTGCAGATTTTCTGGAATGAAGTGACCTGGTTCACATTCTCCGAGTGATTGATCCGGTATTGATGGTCTCATCGCCGGATTCGGAGATCGTAAATGACTTCTTTCACGAGAGCGTTTCCGAGTGTCTCTCGATCACGGATTGAACTCGAAACACTAGCCGTCGTTGCGCTTTATGGCGCCGTCCTGGTCGCCTCATTGCTTCTGTTGAGCTGGTCCGCCCATTCAGGACCACCATCGAGCGATATTGAGTTAAATGTAATGAACTGGATATAGCGTTGAAAGCGAAAGAAGTGTCTGTAGAGGCGCGTTCGGTCCCGGTATCGCGCTTCGGGCTGCGATACTAGAGCCTTATCGGTTCTGATTGAATCAGAACCGGGCTCTAGTCTTTTGTTTTGACGCGTTTTCTTCACGCGAACCGGTATCCACTTCGCTCGAAAACGCTCTAGACGCGGGGACGAAGCGAGCGCTGCATATCCATCGAATACGTGTAGCGGCCTTCGGGATGCGTGGTGACAGTCACTTCGAACAGCTCTTCCTTCAGGCCATAATATCGGCGCACGACGGTCAGGGCGGGAGAGCCAGCTTCAACTTGTAACGCCTTCGCGAACGCGGCTGGCATTTTTCGCACGAAGATTTCCATTTGTGCATATTCGGTGGTCTGGCCGAACATCTTGGCGATCTGTTCATGTACGGGCGCGCGGCCGTGGTCGCTACGCTTCACCACACCGGCGAATTTCCGCAACACGTAGATCTCGGTCCATCCGAGAGGAGCCGCAAATTGGTCGACGCGGCGGATGGACTCGATCAGAAACCATTGCTTGCCGGGCTCGCATTTCAACAACGCGGCAAGATCGCGATCTGCGACGATCTCGCCGCTCCTGACCACGTCACGATAGGTTTCATTGGAATATCTGAGCCACTCACTGAGCGATTTGACGCTATGGGTGAACAGCACGGGAGGCTCGGTTGCGATGATTACCGAGCCGAGCCCGACGCGCCGAACTATCAGACCTTGATCCATCAAGATCCGAAGTGCCTCGCGAACGGTCTGACGGCTGGTCGAATAATGCGCCATTAATTCGGTTTCGGTCGGCAGTAAATCCCCGACCGGATATTTGCCAAGCCGGATTTCTTTTTGCAGCCTGGTCGCGATGTCGCGATAGCGCGACAGCTTCCGCTCTCTGGGTTTATCTGACATCGCAGGCCACCGGTTGTCCCGACTGCATCGATTCCAGCGCAGCCTCGAAAGCCGACAGCGTGGCCAGCACTTCTATTTCCGGCGCGGGGAAAGGACGTTTGCGCTCGACCGCATCCGCGAAAGCGTCCAGTTCGGCGGCTAGTACATCAATGGGTGGATAGATTACATTCTTTGGCTCGCTGCCGGACGTTCGCAGCACCAGCGTGTTTTCACCAAGCACTTCCGCCGATCCCTTGGTGCCGAACACGTGAACCCGCCAGTACAACGGAGTTGCTCTCACGGTTGCGAGGGTACCGGTCACGCCATTGGCAAAATCGATTACGAGCACAGAAGAATCCCGCGGCGGCGGACCGGGATCGCGCGAATTGAAGCGCGCGTAAACCTGGCGGACAGGACCCAGCAGGCTGACAAAGGCATCGAGCACGTGCAGCCCGGCGCCGGTCAGCCCGCCGCCGGGGGACTCCTCGGGAGACAGCCGCCACCCCTCGGTGATCTTCTCGGAGTGTTCGTTACTGTTGTGGCCCTCAACGTGAAGGATCGTCCCGAGTTCACCGCTGGCGACGATCTTTCGCAGCGCCTGCATCGACGGCCAGAACCGGCGATTGTGCCCAACTGCAAGAACCACGCCCGCGTCGCGGCAGGCGCCGAACATGCGTGCGGCGTGATCGCGATGCAGTGCGAGCGGCTTTTCGCAGAATATCTGCTTGCCGGCAGTGGCCGAGACAATCACCTGATCCATGTGCAGGGAATGCGGCGTCGCCAGCAGAACGGCTTCGATCGCGCGATCGCCAAGGACGTCTTGAAGACTGTCGGTCAGGTCGAGATGATGCTCGGCACAAAACCCTCGGGCGTGGTCGAGATCGGTCTCGACGGCTCGAACCATTTTCAGGCGAGTCTGGCTGTGCGCGGCCCCGACGAGATTCCGGCCCCAGCGGCCCAATCCAACGATGGCGCAATTGATCATGTGGGAACCTCGACTCGGGCCTGGGGCGGCCGGAGAGCTTCGATGACAGCGGCACTGTCGTTGTCCGGCCCCTGCAGCGCGATGGCCATGCGCAGCAGGGCGGCCTGGGTTGATGTCATGGGGAGTGAAAGATTTCTGCGCTCGGCTTCCCCGAGAATCAGTTCGGCGTCCTTCAAAGTCTGCGAAATATGTGACTCGGGTGTGAAATCGCGCTTCAGCATCTTGTTTGCCTTGGTGTCCATGACACGGGAATAGGCGGCGGACTTTCGTGCGGTAGCCAGAAACACCGCAGGGTCGAGCCCCAGGCTCTCCGCGAAGACGATACCCTCGGCCAATGCCGCCCTGTTGCTTTGCAGGATCAGATTGATCGCAAATTTGGTTCGGCTGGCGTTGCCGATTTTGCCGACGTTCACGCGTTGCGGACTGATAATATCAAGCAGGGCGCCGACGGTCTCGATGGTCTCTTGCGAGCCCGCGACCAGCGCCACTGCGGAGCCGTTCCGCACCTCTTCGCTGGTGCCGGATATGGGTGCCTCGACGAAGGCCAGGCCGGCGTCGTCAGCCTGTTTGGCGATTCGTATGACTTCGTCCGGTGTACATGTGGTCGTACAGATGATGACGCTTCGCGCCGGCTTTTTGTTTCGTGCCAGTTCCGCAAGCAGGGCTTCAACCTGGCTGGCGCTATAAACAGCCATAATGATTGTCGGGCATTGAGTGGCAAGCTCCGCAGCGGAGGAGGCCAACTCGCCACCTCTGGCTTTCAGTGCCTTGCAACGATCGGTGTCGATATCGAACCCGATCACGGCATTTCCGGCAGCGAGCAGTCGCGCAGACAGCGAAACTCCCATAAAGCCGAGCCCGATTATTCCAATGGTCGCATGAACTGTCATGGGCGTAACGGTGTTCCAGTCCGAACTATTGGGGCTCGATGCCGGCAGCCTTGGCATCGGCTGTCCAACGGATGATCTCGCTTTGAATGAAAGTGCCAAATTCCTTCGGCGGCATCGTCGAAACGATAACGCCGACATTGGCGAGCTTTTCCTTTGTTGCCGGCATCGACAGGAACTTTTCGCTCTCCGCATGTAACTTGTCGACGATGGCGCCGGGGGTATTCGCGGGTGCGAGCAGTCCGTACCAGATCGTCGCCTCGAAGCCGGGGATGACCTCGGCCAACGCGGGCAAAGCGGGGACCAGTTCGCTTCGCTTCGACGAGGTCACACCGATGCCGCGAAGCGTGCCGCCTTGCATCTGCGGCACAGCCAGCGACAGATCGGCAAATGTGAGATTGATCGCTCCGGTCATCACGTCGGTAACCGCCTGTGGCACGCCACGGTAGGAAGCCGCGATCACCGAGAGGCCGCCGCGCGATTGCAATTGCCCGACGGATATCTGCGACGCACCCGAGCCGTAGCCGGCGGTCAGATTCGGATGCATCTTCGCATAATCGAGAAGCTCGGTAACGTTCTTGGCCGGGAAGTCCGGCTTGACCAACAGCACCATCGCGGTGGTGACGGTCCTGATGACGGGGGTGAAATCCTTCGCCGGATCGTAGGGAAGGTTTTTGAGCATCGCGACATTACCCGCGTGGGTCGTATTGGTGCCCATCAGCAGGGTGTAACCGTCGGGGGCGCTGCGCGCGACCTCCGCCGCCCCGATGCTGCCGAGCGCTCCCGCGCGGTTCTCGATCAGCACGGTCTGGCCAAAGGCGTTTTGCAGATGTTGACCCAACATGCGCGCCACTTGATCCGGGCCGGCGCCGGCAGGGAACGGCACCACGATCTTGATCTGCCGATTGGGATAATCGTTGCTTGCCGCGACTCCTTGCGGAATCGTCCATCCGAGCAGCAACAGGCCAGCGAGAATGCTCAGCTTCAGTGACATATCCATCCCCCCGGAACTTTAATCCATTTATACGGACAAATAAGAACGGAAAGCAAGATACGACCTATAATACCGCCAATTTGACGGTTGAGTCGTTATAAATTTATCCATATAAATTCAGCATCTCAAGCAATGAGGCGGCTATGGCGGATACCAAGGATTTATACGCGCGCGGTCTGCGGCGGCGCAAAAAGATGTTTGGCGAAGCCGATGTCGAGAAGCGGATGGCTGTATCAGGCGAATTCGGGGCTCCGCTTCAAAACGTCATCAACGCCTATGTTTATGGTGACGTCTGGGAGAGAACCGGACTGTCCGACAGTGTTCGCAGTCTCGTCATGCTCGGGATAACCGCGGCCAGCAGCAAACCCGCTGAATTTGCGGTGCACGCGAAAGGCGCCCTGGCGAACGGATGCACGAGGGCGCAGGTGCAGGACGTCCTACTGCTGGTTGCGATGTATTGCGGCATTCCGGCCGCGATCGAGACCAATCGGATTGCCGCGGAGATCTTCGGTCAAGACGTGCCATCCGCCGATGCGGCGAAGCCCTGACGAACGCCCGCACGCGATTGATCCAGAGGAGGGGGGTGAAGAGCACTCAAGCCTGAGACGAGGAAGCCCCCCGATTGGATGCTATGTTGATTTCTTTTGACGGTTCTTTCGTTTGAGGCAGCCCGACCTTCGTCTGAGAATCGAGCCGCTTTTCAGCAATGTTGATGGCGCGTGGCACGCTACGCGTTAAAGACAGGCTCAGAAGGTCAAACCGATTATAGTGTCCGGCAAAGTCTTGAACCACTTTCGGGGATACCAGGTCTGAGAGCGATACATTGGCGTACAGGATCCCTTCCTCGCTTCCCATCGGCTCGGCCAGAAAATCGCCGGACGGCCCGACGATCGACGAACCGCGGCCTTGCTTTGCCATATAAGTGCGATGCAACTCGGTCACGGGAAGCTGCTTGAGCATCTCCTCGTTGATGGTACTCACTGCGTTGATGACAAATGCCTTCATTTGGTAGGCGAGCGCCCGGCTTACCATCTGGACGATATTTGAAAGATCCGCACCGAGCTGAAAATGAGACGGCCAGGAAGCCACATGGACGTTGGTGCCTTGGGCATCGAGCGCATAGGTGGCGAGGGCATTGGAATTCTCGCCGCACATCAGTCCGGAAACTTTAAATCCTGCATGCGTGGGATATGCGCGCAAGCCCTCCGCGTCGCCAGGGCAGTGCACCAGCCGTTCGCCCAATGTCGGTACGAGTTTTCGGTGGCGGCCGACCAGGACGCCGTTGGCGTCGATAAATAAAAGCGTGTTGTAGAGCGTTCCAAGCCGGCCGGACTCAAGTTCGCAGCACCCCATGACAGTGAATACGCCGGCGTCCTTGACCGCCTTGCACAGAGCGTCAAATTCCGGACTGGGTATGACAAGGCTGTTCTGCGCGAGACGCCTGGAGAAAGCCTGGGCTTCCGGGCTGCTCGCCGGGTGAAAGTGATACCAGAGCGGGTGCGTCGGGATGAAGCCCTCGGGAAAGGCCACGAGGTCCGCGCCGTTTCGACCGGCTTCGGCGATGAGCGCTGCGGCTTTTTCGATGGAGCCTTTAAGATCGAGAAACGCCGGCGAATATTGAACGGCGGCTAGTCGAATGGGCTTGTAGTTTTGGCTCATGAAACACCCTCACTGTTCGATCGGATCGTCACCGTTTGTCATCGGGTATCCACCCGCGATGAACCTCAGAGCGCGCTGCGCATTCGACTGGTTCACCGTTAGTCTTTAAGCGCGGCTTCAAGATAACTCAGATCGAAATAGCGGCCTGGCACGCCAAGCGGCTTTGGCGGTTGTCCGAACTTCGAGCGCAATTCCAGCACTTTTGTAATGCCGTCGATGTTGATCGCACCTTTTTTGGCAAAGCCGGTCTGCGGATCGAATAGAACGGAATAGGCGATACCGGCTGCCTTGTCGTCATTTGCCGGCATATGGTCGCGGAAGATCGCAAAAGCGTCGGTGCGATTGGCCGGGTCGTAAAGCCAATCGATCGCATCCGACAAGGCGCGCAGAAAACCCTGCAATGCGTGGCTATTTTTTTGCGCCCAGCCGGCACGGGTTGCGACGACATGGCCTTGATACCGTTGCATCACGCTCGCCGCCGTATCCAGCGAGCGATATCCAAGTTCCTGCAACTGGTTTGAGAACGGGGTGTTGAACAGGGCGCCGGCAAACTCCTGCCGTTTCAGTCCCTCGAAGCGCGCAAGCACGCCCCCGGTTCGGACGAGTTGATAGTCGCCTGATTTCAAGCCGCCTTTTTCGAGAAGGGCATATAAGATAAGCGCAAGCCCGGTAATCGCCGCGTCAACGGACAGCGCCTTTCCCCGAAGATCCTCGTAGGATTTGACGTCAGGCTGCGTCACCAGCGCAGGCATCAGCAACGCATCTGAAGCCATGACAGCGATCGCATCGGGAACCGTGACCGGTGCCTCACCCTGGCCCTCTCGATAGGCAATCACGTTGTCCATCAAGGTGATGACGAGATCGGACCCTCCCTCAGCGAGGCTGGTCCACTGAACGACGGAGCCGGGCGTCTCGGTTACATTGATTGTCAGACCATTGCGGGCAAACAGGCCGCGGTCCTGTGCCACCCAGACCGGCCAATTAAAAGCGCCGGCAAACACCATCAGATTGATGGGTATCAGGGCAGAGGACCTGGGAGATGTTTCAGTCATTTCAGTAAAAATCTAGAAGAGCGCGCGCTCCCTGTCAAATCCAGCGCGCTGACTGGGGCGTCGGCAGGCGGAATATAAGACGCGTGATTAGCTCGCAAATATAGCTGAAAACCGAATTTCGGCTTTGACGAGAACGCGTTGCTAAAGCCATGTGGGGATTTCGCCTATGCCGGGATAAATCGCTTGACGGGAACACAACTATGTATTTCAGTAATTTCACTGAAATTATGAGGTCGCGCCATGTACACGCTCTCGGTCGATATCGGCGGCACTTTCACGGACGTCGTGGTGTTTGACGAAGCAAAGGGGCGAACGGTCGTCGGCAAGGCGCTCACAACTCCGGGCGATTTGCGCAAGGGCGTTATGACCGGCCTCGAGCAGGCAGCGGATGACATGGACATGCCGCTCCAGAAACTGCTCGGTGAGGCGCATCGCTTCGTTCATGCCACCACGCAGTCGAGCAACGCGATCTTCGCCTTCGCCGGCGCCAAGACGGCGGTCGTTACCACACGCGGCTTCGGCGATACCCTCACGATTATGCGCGCAACGGGTCGCGTCGCCGGCCTGAGCGTATTTGAACGCTATCATTATCGCGCAACCGAAAAGCCCAGATTGCTCGCCGACGAGCGGGACATTTTCGAGGTGACCGAGCGCATGGACTATGCAGGCCGCGGCATCACCAGGCTCGATGAAAAAGAAATGCGCGACATCGCCAGGAAGATCAAGGCGCAGGGCTATCAGGCGGTCGCGGTCGCCTTCCTGTTTTCGCACAAGAGCGATGCCCATGAAAAACGTGCGCGGGAAATCCTCAGGGAGGAAATGCCCGGCGTCTATGTAACGATTTCGAGCGAAGTGGCCCCGGTGCTCGGCGAGTATGAGCGTAGTGCCACGACCTTGTTCAACGCCTATGTCGGGCCAGTGATCGAAAGCTATCTGGAAGGAATGGTTTCCACGCTTGGCCAGAACGGTCTGAAGTGCAAACCGCTGATCGCTCAGGCGAATGGCGGCCTGGCGACCCCGGCGCAGACCATTCCGATCTTCACGGTGGAATCCGGTCCGGCGGCAGGCGTGGTCGGCAGCGCGTATCTTGCCAATCAGCTCGGCGTGCCGAATGTCATCGCGACCGACGTGGGCGGAACGACATTCAAGGTGGCGATCATCGAAGGCGGCAAGTGGACCTATTCGAAGGAAACCATTCTCAACCAGTATCAGCTCCGGCTGCCGATGATCGACGTGGTGTCGATCGGCGCCGGCGGCGGTTCAATCGCCTGGGTGGACAATGGTCGCCTTCGTATCGGTCCAATGAGCGCTTCATCCGATCCAGGTCCAGCCTGTTATGGCTTCGGCAGCGACCGGCCGACGGTGACGGATGCCGATCTCGTTCTTGGCCATCTGTCGGCGGACAAATTCCTCGGCGGCCGGATGAAGCTGGACGTCGATGCCGCTTCAGCGGCGATCCACAAGCACATCGCGGTGCCGCTGTTTAACGGCGATGTCATTGCCGCGGCGGCTGGTATCCGCCGGGTGGTCGATTCGCAGATGGCCGACCTTATCCGCAAGACGACATTGCAGCGCGGCCATGATCCGCGCGCGTTCGCCCTGATGGCCTATGGCGGCTCCGGACCGGTTCATGCCGCGTCCTATGGTGCCGATCTCGGAATGTCGGAAATCATCATACCGTTCAACGCCTCGGTGCATTCGGCCTATGGCAGCGCGCAGTCGGATGTTCGTTTCAGCCTGCGCTACTCGGACCCGCTGACGTTGCCGGTCGAGCCGGCGAAGCTCGAGAGTCTCTACACGCCGATGGAAACGAGTGGCGACAAGCTGCTGCTCGATGCCGATGTTGCGCCAGCCGACCGCCGTTTCGAGCGATGGGTGGAGGCACGCTATCGCCGGCAGGTGCACACCGTCAGAGTGCGCGTTCCGGGCAGGCTGGATTCGGTTGCGCGCGTGGACGAAATCGCCGTGGCGTTCGAGGCGGAATATGAGCGCTTGTTCGGGCCGGGATCGGCGCTCAAGGATGCCGGTATTGAAATGGTGGATTACGGCGTCGATGCGATCGGCATCGTCCAGAAGCCGTCGGCGGCCAGGCAGACCGGCGGAAGCTCCACGGCGCCACGGCTGCGGCGTCAGGCTTATTGCCCGGTCGTCGACGCGATGGTCGATACCCCGATTTATGACGGCGCCGGTTTGCCGGCCGGCGCGACGGTTTCCGGTCCTGCCATGATCGAGCATCCCGGCACGACCATCGTTCTGCACACCGGGCACAAGGCCCGCATTGACGAATTCGGCAATACACGCATCGTGTCAGGTCATTGAAAGGTCTCGCAACGTGCTGAACCCAGTCCAGACCCGCTCCATCGATCCCGTTACGTTTGAGGTTCTCAATCACCGCCTGATGACGATCAGCGAGGAGATGGGCATCCAGTATATGCGCTGCTCCGGCTCCAACGTCCTGATTACGGGTAACGACGCCGCGGCAGCGGTGATGCTGGCGGACGGATCGCTGGTCTCGGTCGGGCCTTACATCGTCACCCAGGGCAATGTGCTGCCGCTCATCGTCGACAGTACGATGAAATCGCTCGGTCCCGGCGAGGTCATCGAAGACGGCGATATCTTCATCTGCAACGATCCGTATCTTGGCGCCATCCATCATCCCGACATCGCAACCGTCGCCCCGATCTTCTGGAAGGGAACGTTGGTTGCATGGGTTGGCGCCTCCGGGCATCAGCTCGACAATGGCGGCATGGATCCCGGCGGCTTCTCGATCAAGGCCGTCGATACCCATCAGGAAGGCCTGCGGATGCCGCCCGTCAAGATCGCCTCGCGCGGTGTTGTGCGCGAAGACGTTCTGCGGTGGATTCGCAACCAGGTTCGCGACCCCCTGGTCGCGCTTGACGTCAAAGGGCAGATCGCTTCGCTCAATAGCGGCCGTCGCCGTGTGCTCGAATTGTTTGAGCGCTGGGGCGAGGATACGGTGCAGGCAGCAATGCAGCAGTGCATCACGCATTCGCGCGAGAAGCTCGAAGCGCGGCTGGCGGAGTTGCCGGACGGGCAGTGGCGCGAAGTGCAATATATCGATCACGACGGCCACAACCCCGAAATCTACAAAATCATCTGTACGATGACGAAAAAGGGTAGCCGGCTGGAATTCAATTTCACCGGCACAAGCCCCAATGCGCGCGGGCTGATCAATTGTACCTATGCGGGACTGCAGGCAGCGTGCCTGACCGCGACCTATATCAATCTTTGCTGGGATATTCCCTGGAATCGCGGCGTCCGCGACTGCATGGACATCATCAGCGACGTCGGCACGGTCAACAATTGTGCGTATCCGGCGCCCTGTGCGATGGCGACGATCTCCGCTGTGATCGTGACCGTCGATGCGACATGGCGTTGCCTGTCGCAAATGCTTCTCGCCAGCAAGGATTACAAGCGCGAGGCGATGGCGGTCTGGTCGGGAACGTCGATGGCGCCGATTTTCGCCGGCACCAGCCAGCATGGCTTCCAGTTTGCCGCCACCGAGATGAGCCATTTCGGTGGTGGGGGTGGGGCCTGTTCCGAGCATGACGGGGTGGATACCGCCGGAATCGTGTTCAACACGACGCCGAACATGCCGAACATCGAGGATCAGGAAGCCGAATACCCCGTGCTTTACCTGTTCCGTCGTCATCTGCAGGATTCCGGGGGGCCCGGCAAGTTCCGTGGCGGGCGTTCGGGTGAACTGGCCTATACGATCTACGACGCGCCGACGGGCCAACTAGAGGGCCTGTTCGCCGGGACCGGCGCTGAAATGCCAAACGCAATCGGCATCGCCGGTGGCCTTCCAGGTTCGGCGATCTCGATTGCGCGGGTCGTGAAGACCGACATCAAGGAGCGCATCGACGGCGGCAAGGCGTTACCCGACCGTCTCAAGACCGTCGATGGCGAACTGGAATGGCTGATTTGCAAGCACGTTCGAAGCCCAATTCTGGCCGGCGATGTCTGGTATCATAGCTGGCAGGGCGGCGGCGGCTATGGCGATCCTCTGCTGCGTGACCCGGAAAGTGTTGCGACCGACGTGGCGCGCGGCGCAGTCTCGCACGATGTGTGCGCAAATGTTTACGGCGTGGCGCTGGCGTCCGACGGCAAGGCTGATCATGGTGGGACCAAGATCAAGCGCGAGCAGATCAGGACCAGTCGTAAAGCATCTGCCAAGAAGCCTGCGGCAGGCGAGCTGAAGTGGTCCTATCGCGGCACGGCTCGTACCGAAATCGCCGACGCGCTCGTTATCGATGCCGGCAAACAGTCGGTGAGCTGCGGAAATTGCGGTCACCGTCATTGCAGCACCGACGAGAACCTCCTGGATCATCTCGGGCTTGTCGAGACGCATCCTTCGTCCGCAGGACCCGTGCGCGGCGAAGCCTATGATCGGGGACGCTTCAAGCTGCGCCATTTGATTTGCCAGAACTGCGGCGGCCTTACCGACGTCCAGGTCGGACTGGACGGTGCGCCTTACAGCTTTGCACTTCCAACACTGACCTGACGGGGGCGGCCATGAGCACGGTACTCGTCCGGTTCAGGGAAAAAGGCAGTCGAGAGGAATTTCGAACCGGACTGGCAAGCGGTGATGCTGTCGCCGACATCAGCGATCGCTATCCGACCGTCGCCACTTTCCTGCAGGACAATGCCGGCGGTTGGGATCCCGGTATGCAATTGCCGGGCGCGAAAATCCTGAACCACAAAGATGTGTCGTTCGGTCCGCCGATCGATACTGGGCGAATGATTTTCGCGGTCGGTGCGAATTATCGGCAGCACGCGGAAGAAGCGGGACTTGGCGTTCCCAAGACACCGGTTATTTTCTTTAAACCCTATCCGGCGCTGGTCGGTCCGGATCAGCCAATTATCATGCCGCCCGTTTCGTCCAAGCTCGATTATGAGGGCGAGATGGCAGTGATGATTGGAAAGGATGCGCGCAACGTATCGCGTGCCGATGCCCCGGCGCATGTTGCCGCAGTGACGATCGTCAACGATACCACGGCACGGGACTTGCAATGGGTTGATCTGGGGAAAAACCGCATCGTTGATTGGTTCTGCTCCAAGGCGCTTGATCAGTCGTCACCGATTGGACCAAACTTGACCAGCATGCGGGCCATCCAAGACTTGCATAAGCTGCATATCAAGACCACGCTCAATGACCGGGTCATGCAGGACGCGAACACCGGACTGATGGTCTTCGACACCTGGCAGTTGATCGAATTCATCTCCGCCCACGCGACGTTGCGTGCCGGCGATGTCATCGCGACCGGCACACCGTTTGGTGTCGGAGGGTTTCGCGAAATCTTCTTGAAGGCCGGAGACGTAGTCCGGGTCGAACTGGAGGGAGTCGGCGCCCTCGAAAACGCGGTCGTCAATGCATAAAGGGATAACTCAAACGCAATGACAGGGCTGTCTCCCACGCAGACGACCGGCTCCGGCGAACAAGCGCCGCCGATCTCGCGTGAGAGCGTGACAATCCCGCCAACCAAGGCGGTGCTGCCGTGGTTCAAGCGTCCGGCTTTTGACCGATTCCTGCAGGTGGCGGCCGGTCCGGTCCTTGTGATTTTTATCTGGTATGCTGCGGGTGCGCTGGGTTTGCTCAACACCCGCTTGATTCCGCCACCCGGTGCGACCTTTGCCACGACCTGGATCGCACTGACACAGGGAACGATGGTTTACGATCTGACGCAGACGCTTGGCCGCGTTCTGTGGTCTTTCGCGATCGCAGCCGGAATTGGCGTGCCAATCGGAATCGTGATCGGTGCCAACGAGCGGCTTTATCGCGGTGCGGAATTTCTGATCGATTTCTGCCGCTCGACTCCGGCGACAGCAATGTTTCCGTTGTTCATGCTGGTTTTTGGTCTCGGGGATGAGGGCAAGGTGGCCCTTGCGGCATTCTCCGCGCTTTTGATTATCGTCTTCAACGTGGCCTACGGCGTACTCAACGCGCGCAAGACGCGCATTCTCGCCGCACGTTCGATGGGGGCGGGACGAATCCGCATCTTTGCCGAAGTGATCTTCCTTGAGACGCTGCCGCAAACCTTCGTTGGTCTGCGTGCCGGCGTTTCGCTGTCGCTGGTCGTCATTGTTGTCGCCGAAATGTTTATCGGCGGCATGGACGGCATGGGGCACCGGATCATGGACGATCAGATGTCGTATAATCTGAAAGACATGTACGGCTCGCTGATATTGTCCGGGGCGCTCGGTTATTGCCTGAACTACGCGTTCCTGCTGATCGAAAGGTATTTCGTGCACTGGGCGGGACGTTGAAATGTCCGACCCGGGTACGCGGATATCGGATCAGCAGTCGCTTCGCCGCGGAAAGATCGAAATTCGCGGCCTGACCAAGCAGTTCGGCGATTCCGATGTCTATCGCGATTTCAATCTCGATCTGCAGGAAGGCGAATTCGTTTCCATCTTCGGGCCGAACGGTTGCGGCAAGAGCACCTTCATCAATCTTATCTCCGGGATCATTCCGATCGATTTCGGCACCGTGCTCTACGATGGCAAGACAATAGCGCAGACCCGCCTCTCATATGTCTTCCAGAACTACCGGGAGGCGTTGTTTCCATGGATGCGCGCGATCAGCAATATCCAATATCCGCTCAAGATCCTGGGCCTCGACAAGAAAACGCAGTCACTGCGCGTCGAGGCGTTGCTTGCAGAATTTAATATAAAGATTGACCTGAACCGCTACCCGTATGAACTATCCGGTGGGCAACAGCAGATGGTCTCCATCTTGCGGGCGCTGATTACCGACCCTGAAGTGCTGTTTCTCGATGAGCCGTTTTCAGCACTCGACTATGAGATGACGCTGTTCATGCGTGAACGGCTGCAGCACGTTTTCCTGAAACGCCGGAATACAATGATCCTCGTGTCGCACGACCTCGAGGAGGCGGTCCAACTGGCGAACCGCGTGCTGATGTTGACACGCCGGCCGACCCGCATCGCCGATACAGTGCCGGTCGACGTTCCCTGGCCACGAGACGCCAAGTCGCTGACAAGCCCGGAATTCGTTGCCATCAAAAGCCGTTGTCTCGAAGTATTCAGCCGCGAAGTCGCTCGTCACGATTCTGCCGGCGCTGCATCGGGGAGTGGCTGATGGCAATTTCCTCCGCGACGCAACCGCATTGGCCTGCACGAGCATTCCCGTTGCGTTCAAGCCATGCGGGCAGGGTATCAGAACGAGGGCGGAGTACTCAGCCATACGGCTTCGGCGATCACGTTGCCGCTGTTTCGCCAGCGATGGGGGATGCCGGCGTTGAAGTAGATGCTGTCGCCGGCGTCAAGGCGGTGCCATACGCCGCCAACCTCAACCTCGATGGCGCCCTTGAGCACGACGACGCCATCTTCTCCTTCATGGGAAAACAGCGGGCCGCTCTCCGAGCCGGGCGGCGCTTCGACCCACAACAGCGACGCGCGACGGCGCATGTCCGGCGTCAACAGTTCATAATGGATGTTGGAGCCGGGAAACGCGAGTTGCTTTCGCTCCGATCGGCGTACGACGGCTACCGGCGAATTGGGCTGACGCGCATCTTTCAGCATCAATTGTCCCGCCGGAATACCGAGCGATTCCGCCAGGCGGCGAAGTGTTTCGATCGACGGCGTCAGCAGATTTCGCTCGATCTGACTGAGATAGCTGATCGAAAATCCTGCTCGCTTGGCAAGATCGAGCAGCGTCATGTTCTTCTGCTTGCGATGGGTACGAATGGCGTTGCCAAGCGCGCCTTGCGGCTCGCCCATCGGAATGCGCTTGGTCTTGGGAGACCCCGGTTTTTGCGACTTCATACTGCAACCTTTGCTGACGAACGTTGCCTAGGCAACCCCGTAATTCCCGTCAAGCCGTCAGGATCGTCTCTTCGGCTCTATCGCCCTGAAATGCTGAAACGTCTTCTATAGGAGGATAACAATGCGCAGGCGTCTTAACGTATTTTCGATGCGCCGCGGAGGCCGTTTGGCATTCGCTCTTTGCGTTCTCGGGCAGGCGGCCTGGGTGGGCCCCGCGGTGGCTGCCGAGAAGGTCGTGATGGGGTGGCTGCCGGCAACCGACGCGCTACCCTATTTCGTAGCCCTGGAGGAGAAAGCGTTCGAAAAAGTCGGCATCGAAGTGGTCGACCGGAAGTTCACGTCGCCGACGACTCTTGTCGACGGATTCCTGAGCAATCAGGTTGAGGTCGGTCCGTACGGAACAGCGCCGGGCATCGCATTGGCGGCCGAGGCGCAAAACCCGGGCACGCTGAAGCTCTTTGGTTTCTCGGGCGGCGTTGCCGATACCGATTATGTCAACAGCTCGCTGCTGGTGAAGCCGGACAGCCCGATCAAGGCGATTTCCGATCTGAAGGGAAAGAAGATCGGGCATATGCCCGGAATTCAGTGGCGCACCAATACCAAGTACATTCTGCGCAACGCAGGCATCGATCCGGATAAGGATGTTGTTCTCGCCGAGCTCGCGCTCAATGTTCAACTGCCCGCCGTCATATCCGGTACCGTGGATGCTCTGATCACGATCGAGCCGATGGGATCGATGGGCATTGCCTCCGGCGATGTTCGCGCCGTCGTAACAAATGTCGGCGCGAAATATATCACCAGTCCCTGGTTTGGCGGCGGCGCCGTGATGACCACGAAATTCATCAAGGAGAGGCCGGAAACGGCCAGGAAAATAATGCTCGTGCTGCGCGAGATCACCGACAAGATCCAGGCCAACTTCGATCAGTATCGTCCGCTGCTGGCAAAATATGTGGGGGTCCCGGAGGCGTCTCTGCCCGTCGTTAGAAAGCTGATCTTCCGCAACGAGAGGGACGTAGATGAAACAGACCTGCGCTCCGAGCAGAACGTGATCGACATGCTCTACAAAGAGAAGGTCATTCCGGTCCACTTTGAAATCAAGGACAAATTCGTTCGGCTGGGCGATATCAAATAGGGCGGACCCGGATTGAAACGTAACCAACGTCGGAAGCATATCCCGGCGCCGTCGGGTGTTTTCGCTCATGCCCCCAAAGACCAATCTCGACCAGATATTGGATGCTTAATCGGCGCAGTTCCCGCGAAAATGTTGCCTGCAGGGGCGACGTGCATGAATTTGGAATCGTCTCTCCTCCGTTATTTCAGGGAGGTTTATCGGCTGAAGTCGATCCGGCAGGCGTCCGCTACCCTGAATGTCGCCCCCTCTGCGGTCAGCAGACAGATACTGCGGCTCGAGCAGATGGTCGGCGTGCCGCTGTTCGAACGGCTGCCGCGCGGGGTGGCGCCGACCAAGGCCGCCGAAGTACTGGCGCGTTTCTCGCGAAGCTTCCTGACCGATATCGAGCGTGTGCGGGGCGAGATCGACTCGCTGCGTGGTCTTCGGCGCGGGCACATCCGGATCATGTCGACGGAAGGCCTGGTGGCATATCTGCTGAACCGGACGATCGCATCGTTTCATCACAGGTTTCCCGGCATCACCTATGAACTCGCCATTGTCGGAACCGACGCGGTGGCTCCTTGCCTGCGAAGCCCGCGCGACGGTAGCGCTGCTGGTTCCGGAGAATGCAACGGTCGCGCCCTCACCAAGGAACGCGCGTACAATTCCGCCTCCGATGCCTCGGGATCCGCCCGTGATCAAGGCCACCTTGTCTTGCAATCGCTTCATGATACCTGCCCCCGACAGCCGTGGATCGTTTAAAGTTGAGCACGCACTACAGCCTCTCTGTCATCCTGCGGGCGGAGGCACCTGCAATATGGTGGCGTCAGCCCCATGGCGGTGGGCGATGCCTTCGATCTGAACGCGAGCGCTTGGCAAGTCGAGGTAGCCCAGCACGGTGGCGCGCGGAACAAAGGGCTCGCGCATATTGCCGCCATAGCCTGCGTTGAAGCCGGCGTAATCGCGCCAATCCGTCAGCACGTTGTTGGTTCGGATCATGCTATCGCTGTCAAAGCCCGCAGCCTCGATCAAGCCATGCAGGCGTGCCCAAGCCGTGTCGGTTTGCATCCTGACGTCGGGATAATCCTGTTCTTCTTTAAGCCCGGTCTGCCCGCTCAGAAACAAAACGTCGCCGGCAAGCATCGCCGGGGCCGGGTGTCCAGGCCGCGATGGCGCGAGGGGGGTGCTGATACATTCGCCGCCGCCCTTGATCGCAATCGATTCAATCGAAACCGAGAAGTCCGGCCGCTCCAACGGAGCGCCGACAATTGTGCAGGTCGGTAATTTTCCGCCAAAAAACTCTTCCAGCATCGAACAGACCTCGGCATGCTCGCGAATGTCACGCAGCGTCAGGTGAATATTGCAGACTTCGTGCGGATCCAGTTCGGCAGCGGCCAGCATCGTGCGCAAGTTCCGGAGCGCGGCAGCGGTCTGTATGCGGCAACCTTGCGCGACGGTTTGTCCTTCACCGTCAATCGGAAGCGCGGTGGCGTAATGGAATCCATCTGCGAGCACGCCGGCCATGGCGCTGCCGACACGTGAATGCATGCTCGCGGCATCGATCGATCTGTTTCCGCCGCCTGTTACGGCGACAGCGTCGAGCTCGATCGCCGCCTGTGGAAGCGGAAAATCCCATGAGCCGATCACGGTGTGCGCGGGCCGAATTGAGGAAAACCGTTGTTCATAGATTGGAAGATAAGTTGCGATATCGCGCGGGAACGCGACATAGGTTTTGATCCGCACGACATCCGACAATGTCGCGTCGATCAAACCAAGCGCGGTGTCAAGATTATCGAACATCTTGCGGGTCTGCGCGCCGACGTCGATCCGCCCGGGACTGTCACCCGCGAGCCGGAGATCAGGATAGACCCCGGCGGTCGCACCGACGTGCACCAGGTTTCCGATGCGCGAGGCATGCGAGAAATGCGCGATCGGACGCATCAGGCGATCAGTATATATTACTTTTTTTGGCATCCGATCCTCGCTCCGGCTTGTGCGAAATCTAGATCACGATTTCGGATGACACGCCGCGCACATCCATCTCGTAGTCGAGATCCTCGACCGGCGGCCGTGCGAAGTGCCAGCTCAGGCCCATTTGCGACGCGCCTCGCGCGGCGATTTCGCGCTCGATCAGCGGGTGAATGTCGTAAATCGTGTAGAGGTGCGTACCGGTGCTGTCGCTCCATGTCGCGCCGAGCGCCTTCATCCGCCGCTCCATTTCGCCAAGCACCCAGCGCGCCTTTTCGGCGAGACCATCGGCCGAGCGATCACCCAACCGGATGGCATGATCGCGATAATTGCTCTTGCCCTCCGGCGCTTCGCCGCTGCCCGCAACGACGAAACCGCCCGGTGCGGATGACGTCTTCGGCATCGTGTATGAAAACGCATAGATGCCGACAGCCTTGGGCGGCGCGACCTGAGGGCACACATTGGTCCGTGCGACCGGATTGACGCCGTGCTTGATCAGGTCCCAACGCTGCAGCCAGCCGACATATTCCTTGTTGAAGCTCTTGAAACCTTCTTCGGTAAAGGGCGCCGGCGATCGCAATTCGCAGGCACAGAACGCGGCTGGCAGACGATTGCGGGCCCGAAGATGAGCTTCGATCGCGGCAAATGCCTCCGACATCGGCAACATCTTGCGAAACCGCGCGCGGACGATCTCGAAGCCATCATCGGCACGTACACCGGCGGAATACTGAAAAACGCCGGGGATGAAGTGATAGCTCCCGGCGGAGAGTGAATTCAGGTCTGTCATGCTGTCCATCAAAGGTTATGTGCCACGGCGAGCGTGTCACAGTGTCGAAGAGGCTCAGGAGGTCTGGATGATCTTGATAAGTTCTGCGGCGCCCGGCGTGGCCTTGCCGAATTCGTCCCATATCGGGCGAACCAAATCGACCCACTTGTCGCGGTCGGTCAGTTCAATGAAGGTCATGCCGTTCTTCTTGGCATCTTCCATTGCGCCGGCGCTGCGGTCCTCGAAGGCCTTGCGTTCGTGAACCGCCGATTCCTTTGCAGTGTCAGATAGCACCTTCTGAAAGTCCGCGGGCAGGCCCTCGTAAAAGGCCTTCCCCATGATCAGCGGCCGCGGTTCGACCGCGTAGCTCGACAACGTAAAGAATTTTGCGACTTCGTAAAACTTCGCAAGTGCCACCGTCAGGGGATCATTGGCGGTGCCGTCCACGGTGCCTTGCTGAAGGGCCGTGTAAATGTCGGGGTAGGGAAGAGGGGTGGGGACGGCGCCAAGGGCGCGAAAACCGTCGATCAGCGCGCGGTTCTGGATAACGCGCATTTTCAATCCCTTGAAATCCGCGAGGCTTTTGATCGGTACCTTGCGGGTCTGGAAATGCTGGTCGCCGGTGCTGTAATAGGCCAGCACCTTGAATCCCCTGGCCTCGGCCTGCTCGCCGATTTTGCTGCCCAAGGCTCCGTCCGCGAGAGCGTACATATGCTTCACGTCGCGAATGAGAAAAGGAAGCTCGACCACGTTATAGGCGGGCACAAAGCCGGCCCAGGCACCTGCGCCGACGCCGGCATGGATGGCGCCGGCAAGAATACCCTCGTTGATCGTGCGCTCGTCTCCGAGTTGCGCGGTGTGAAAGATCTGGACATCGACATCGCCGCCGGTGCGGCTTTCGATCGCGTTCTTCCAGAATTTGAAACCATCGACATAGGGAAACGTTTCGGCCGTGATGGTTGCGACCTTTAAGGTGATTTTTTTCGGCAGCTTGATGATCGCCGGCGCCTGAGCGAGGGCGCTTCTGCCTGAGTTGAATAGCGAAGCTGCACATGCAACCGACGCACCCAGAAACATACGCCGGCTAGGTAAGAATGGATTCCGCGTGTTCATCGATAGATTCTCCGTCACAATAATTAGCCAAAAACCAGGCGGGGAACGACGAGCGTGAGCCAGGGGAACATCATCAGGATGACGATCCCGAATGCGAGCACGGCCGTGTAGGGAAGCATGGCGCGGAAGGTTTTGTCCGCGCTGAGATTTGCGAACGAGCTTGCGATGTAAAGTCCGATACCGATCGGCGGCAGGAAAAGGCCAAGGCCGGTCGCCGCAACAACAATGATGGAATAATGCAGCGGATCGATCTGGAACTTGATCGCGATCGGCAGGAAAATCGGCAGACAGATGATGATCGCGGGTAGGCCTTCGAGCACGGCTGCGAGCAACGTAAAGACCGTGATGCTCAGGATGTAGAAAACCATCGGCGAGGATGAAACCGCCAGCATCAGTTGCGCGAGCCGGCCCGGGACCTGCTCATAGGCAAGGATCCAGGAAAAGCTCGATGCCGCGCCAACCATGAAGATGACGATTCCGCTGGTGATCGCGCTGTCGATGAAAATCTTCGGCAATTGGCTCCAGCGAATCTCCTTGTAGACGAAGACGCCGACGACAAATGCATAGGCCACTGCCAACACCGCGGCCTCGGTAGGGTCTGCGATACCGCCAAGGATCGCGCCGAAAACGATCACCGGCATCATCAAGGGAATCAGCGCGCGCAGAAGCGCCTTGCCGACCTGCGACCACGTCGCCCGGGGCTCGCCGCCGATTCCGTCGCGGCGGGCCTGGACGTAAATCAGGATCATCAGCGCAAGCGCGAGTACGGCCGCCGGCACGAAGCCCGCCAGAAACAGGGCGCCAACAGAAATACCGGCAATCTGCGCGATGATCACCATGATCAGACAGGGCGGAATCAGAATGCCCATCGCCGACGACGCAGAGACGATCGCCACCGCGCGGTCGGGCTTAAAGCCGATCCGGATCAACGAAGGCACCATCAGCGCGCCGATCGCTGAAACATCGGCGACTGTCGAGCCCGATATGCCGGAGAAGAACATTTCGGCGACCACGACGGCCATGCCGAGCCCGCCGCGAATATGGCCTACCAGCACGCGGGCCAGTTCCACCAACCGCACGGAGATGCCGCCGGTCTCCATCAGCGCGCCGGCTAGGATGAACAGCGGGATCGCCAGCAGCACGAAGGAATCCGCACCTGCGAAGATTCGCTGCGGCACGATCAGCAGCGGCGCGGCGTCGGCGATCAGAAGGCCGATGGTCGCGGATACACCGATTGCAAACGCCACGGGCGCGGTCAGCAGCAGCATCACGACAAAAGTCATGGCCATGATGATCACAGCCATTGATCGGACCCCTGTTCATTCTGGCTTGCGGCCGGAGCATGTGGATCATGCGCTGTACCTTGTCGAGGCAGCGATCCGCCGCGCAGCACGTCGAAAAAATGTTCGAGCGCGAAAACGAACATCAGAGCCCCGGATACCGGCACGATCGAGTAAAGGTAGCCCATGCTCCATTCCATCGTGGGCGATGTCTGGAACCAACTGACGCGGGTAATCGCAATGCCGTAGCGCACCAAAATCGCGGACATCGCCAGCACGACGAGCACAGCGAACAGTTGCACGAAGCGGTGTTGCCTCTCCGGTATCCACTTTGAAGCAATGAGTAGCTGGAAATGCCCCCATTCCTTCACAGCCACGGCGGCGGCGACAAATGTCATCGCAATCAGCAGGAAGCGGGCGGCTTCTTCCGTCCAGCCCAATCCGATATGGAGAAAATACCGAAAGAACACGTTGGTCAGCACGATCAGGACGATCGCCAGCAGCATCAGCGCTGCCATCCATTGTAGAGCGATATTGAGGAGCCTCGTTAATCGCATCGATCTGCGCCGGATCCTTTCGAGCGCCTAGTGCGCTACGTGCTTGCCTGCAAGTTGAGGGCCAGTCTGACGCGCGACAAGATCAATTTTAGCGGGGGCGTGTTGCCGGATGCGCAACAGTGCAGCCGCCTACAGAAAATCGCAAGCCGCATCTGATCTGCGGCTATTTCCGCCGTCGCGGTATTGCGCTGCGCAACGATATCGGCGGTCGGCCGTGCCAATTTCTGAAAGCCCTCGAGAAATGGCTGGGGTTCGTAAACCCGCTCGCCAGAGCCACCTCGGCAAGCGGTACGCTCGTTTCCTTCAATAAATTTGCCGCTCGGGTCAGCCGAAGGCCCATATAGATCGCGCCGATCGTCTGCTGAAGATTGGAACGGAACAGCCTTTCGAGCTGCCTTACCGAAACCTGGTTGCGGTCAGCCAGCGCCGACCGGCTGAGCGGCTCCTCGAGATTGGCCTCCATCGCGGCCAGCGTGGTCAGGACCTTCTCATTGGTTGTCTTGTAGCGTTCGCGAAGCGATACGCGTTGGGTTGCGTGCGCCTCGCGAAGCTGGGTCTGCAGGTACCAGTCGCTCACCATGGTTGCGAGATGACGGCCATGGTCTTCGGTGATCAACGCCGTGGCCAGATCGAGCCCTGCGATGCCGCCGGCGCAAGTCAGGCGATCCCGATCGATGACGTACAACCCGTGCTGGACGTCGAGGTGCGGAAAGGCCTCGGTAAAGGCCGGCCGATGCTCCCAATGGATCGTGCACCGATAGCCGTCGAGCAGACCGGCGCGCGCCAGAATATAGGGGCCACCCGAGACGCCGCCGATCCGCATCCCCCTTGAAGCCAGATAGCGAAGCCGGGCGAACGTGCGCTTGTCGCGAAACAGCGCCGGATTTCCTGCCGCGCATACCAACAAAAGATCGAGCGCAAGGGTGTCGCCGATTTGTGCATCTGCCCGGATTTTCGCACCATTCGATGCGCTGACGAACGCTTCCCGGATCGAGATATGCTTCCATTCGTAGAGAGCGCGGCCTGACAGGATATTGGCGGCGCGAAAAGCTTCGACGACGGACGCGTAGGACATTAGCGCAAATCCGTCGATCAACAGGAAGCCGATCCGGATCGGGCGATTCCGGTTTGGATTTCGCCTGTCGTTAATCGGCAAAATGATGTCGCTTTTCGTCATGTCTTTATTCAACTAGCCGCCATGATACGGCGGATCAAGGGCTCGGACCGGACCGTATGCGATATTCTATCTTCGCCTTGGCGCGTGGCGCTCTCACAAAGCACCGCCATTGGCACCCGGCGTGGCGGGATGCTGCGCCGAACGGGCCTTATGATGTGATCATCGTTGGAGGCGGGGGCCACGGACTGGCTACCGCTTACTATCTTGCGAAAATCCACGGCGTCAAAAAGGTCGCCGTCCTGGAACGTGGCTGGATTGGCGGCGGAAACGCCGGACGCAACACCACGATCATCAGATCCAATTACGGGCTGGACGGAAATACCCAATTCTACGAATGGTCGATGAAGCTTTGGGAGGGCCTGGAGCAGGACCTCAATTACAATGCGATGGTCAGCCAGCGCGGTGTGCTTAATCTATATCATGGCGACGCCCAGCGTGACGCCTATGCGCGACGCGGGAATGCGATGCGGCTGCACGGCGTCGATGCCGAGCTGGTCGACCGTGATGCGGTCAGGAGCATGGCGCCGTTCCTGAATTTTGACGCTGCCCGATTTCCTATTCAAGGCGGCCTTTTGCAGCGCCGCGGTGGCACGGCGCGGCACGATGCCGTGGTATGGGGCTACGCGCGCGCGGCTTCCAATCTTGGCGTCGACATCGTTCAGAATTGCGAGGTGACCGGTTTTGTCCGAAGTCCGGAAGGCCGGATGATCGGGGTTGAAACCACGCGCGGCAAGATCATGGGCGGGAAAATCGGCATGGCGGTGGCCGGACACAGCTCCCAGGTCGCTGAAATGGCGGGCCTGCGGCTTCCGATCGAAAGCCATGTATTACAGGCGTTCGTGACGGAAGCGCTCAAGCCGCTGTTGCCTGGTGTCATCACCTTCGGCGCCGGCCATTTCTATGTGAGTCAATCCGACAAAGGCGGCCTTGTGTTTGGCGGAGATATCGACGGCTACAACAGCTATGCCCAGCGCGGAAACTTGCCGGTGGTCGAGGATGTCTGCGAGGGCGGCATGGCCTTGATGCCGATGATCGGCCGGGTACGGATGCTCAGATCCTGGGGCGGCATCATGGACATGTCCATGGATGGCTCACCGATCATCGACCGTTCTCCGATCGACGGCTTATATCTGAACGCCGGCTGGTGCTACGGCGGATTCAAGGCGACGCCGGCCAGTGGCTGGTGTTTCGCTCATCTGCTCGCACGGGACGAGCCTCATCCCGTAGCCGCTTCGTTCCGGCTCGACAGGTTCGCCACCGGTCGCGTCATCGACGAGAAGGGCCAGGGCGCCCAACCCAACCTGCATTAGAGGCGCGATGAGAATACCCTGTCCCTATTGCGGTGAGCGAGACGGCGCTGAATTCACCTATTGCGGCGACGCGTCGCCCGTGCGGCCGGCTGCGGACGCAGGTGAAGCAGCATTCGTCGACTATGTGTACATGCGCAGCAACCCGGCCGGCGAAATCTCCGAGCATTGGTATCACGGGCAGGGCTGCCGGAACTGGCTCATCGTGAAGCGCAATACCCGCACCCACGTGATATCCGCCGCTATGCTGGCAAAGGGGAGCGCGCCATGAACCGCCTCGAGTCGGGAGGACTGATCGATCGCGGTAAGCCATTGAACTTTGTCTTCGACGGTAAAAAGCTTGCGGGATACGAGGGCGACACGCTGGCATCGGCGCTGGTCGCGAACGGGGTTCGCCTGGTCGGCCGATCGTTCAAATACCATCGCCCTCGCGGCATCCTCACCGCCGGCAGCGAGGAGCCCAATGCGCTGGTGACGCTGAGGACAGGCGCGCGGTCGGAGCCCAACACGCGCGCGACGTCCGTCCAGTTGTTCGAGGGCCTCGTCGCCGAGAGTCAGAACCGCTGGCCGACACTCGGTTTTGATCTGATGTCGCTCAATAACCTGCTTTCGCCGATGTTCACGGCGGGATTTTACTACAAGACGTTCATGTGGCCCGCATCGTTCTGGGAGAAAGTCTACGAGCCGCTGATCCGCCGCGCGGCTGGTCTCGGCAAAGCGAGCACGCAGCCTGATCCTGATATCTACGACAAGGCTCATGCCTTCTGCGATGTCCTTGTTGTCGGCTCGGGGCCTGCCGGCCTGAGCGCGGCGCTTGCCGCGTCGCAGGCGAAGGCGCGCGTGATCCTCGTCGAAGACGACTGGCTTCTCGGGGGGCGTCTGCTTTGCGAAGATCAGGACATCGACGGGGCACCCGCGGTGGATTGGGTGCGAAGGATCGAGGGCATCCTGACGGCGATGCCCAACGTCTCGATGCTCAGGCGGGCGACCGTGTTCGGTGCGTATGATGGCGGTACCTTCGGCGCGGTGGAGCGGATCGCGGATCATCTCGCTGAACCGAAACCGGGCGTGCCGCGCCAGCGGCTTTGGAAGATTTGCGCCAAACGCACCATTCTCGCGACCGGCGCGATCGAGCGGCCGCTGCCGTTCGGGGGCAATGATCTGCCGGGGATCATGATGGCAGCGGCGGTCCGCGCCTACGCGACCCGTTTTGCAGCCTTGCCGGGCAACGAGATCGTTATCTACACGACGACGGACAGCGGATGGGCGGCGGCGAGGGATCTGACGGGCTGCGGTGCCAACATCACAGCCATCATCGACGCCCGCGCCTCTGCGCCAAAAGGTGCGGCGCGCTTCGCTGCATCCGCGGGCATACGTGTCTTCGAAAACGCCGTTGTCGTCGATGCTTCCGGTGGCCGGAGGCTTCGAAGCCTGAAGCTGCGAAGCGCCGACGGCAAGATTTTTGAGTTGACCGCGGATGTACTCGCAATATCCGGCGGGTGGAATCCCGTCATGGGCATTGGCTGCAATCTCGGCAGTCGGCCGGTCTGGTCTGACGCGATCCACGCTTTCGTGCTCGCCAACCCGCCGGCCGGCATGACATTGGCGGGCTCGGCCGCGGGGCGCTTTTCCTTGGCGGAAGCATTGGACGACGGTCACCGCGCCGGTGCAGCCGCTGCTGCCGATTTGGGTTTTTCACCGCCGCCCACGAAAATTCCGCCGTGCAGCGAAGACGCGACCGGGAGTATGCCGCTGTGGCATGTCGAGGGCGCCAAACAAAAAGTATTCGTCGATTTCCAGCACGACGTGACCGACGCAGATATTGGGCTGGCCGCGCAGGAAGGATTCAGGTCGGTCGAGCACTTGAAAAGATACACGACGTTGGGGATGGCGACCGATCAGGGAAGGCTGGGTCAGGTCAACGGTCAGGCGCTGTTGGCCCGTCATCTCGGCAAAACGCTCGCGGAAACCGGCACCATTCTTTCGAGGCCGCCGTTTCTCCCGGTCGCGATCGGCGCCTTTGCCGGCCATCATCGCGAGATGAATTTTCGCCCCGAGCGTCGCACCGCCAGCCATGATTGGGCCGCCGAAAACGGCGCGGTTTTTGTCGATAGCGGACCGTGGAAGCGTGCCCAATGGTTTGCCATTCCTTCCGATCAGGATTGGCTGGATAGCGTCACACGCGAAGCCACCGCAGTGCGTGCCTCGGTGGGTGTCTGTGATGTTTCAACCCTGGGCAAAATCGATATCCACGGTCCCGACGCCGGCATTTTCCTCGATCGCCTCTACATCAACATGTTCTCGACGCTTGCGGTCGGGAAGGCGCGGTATGGCGTGATGTTGCGCGAAGACGGCTTCGTTCTCGACGACGGCACCACGACCCGGCTGGCGGACGACCATTACTTCATGACCACCACGACGGCCAATGCCGTCAAAATCATGCAGCATGTCGACTATTGCAGGCAGGTCCTTTGGCCTGAGCTCAACGTGCAGGCGGTCTCCGTCACGGAACAATGGGCGCAATTCGCGGTCGCCGGACCGAATTCGCGGCTGTTGCTGCAAAAGGTTTTCCCCGATCTGGACCTTTCGAATGACGCGTTTCCATACATGTCGGCCATCGCAGTCACCTGGATGGGCGTGCCGGCGCGAATCTTCCGTCTGTCATTCTCGGGCGAGCTTGCGTTTGAAGTCGCCGTTCCCGCGCGGTACGGCGACGCGCTGGTTCGCATCCTGATGCGTGAAGGACGCGATCTCGGCGTGGTCGCTTACGGTACCGAAGCGCTTGGCGTGCTCCGGATCGAAAAGGGACACCCGGCCGGCAACGAGCTTAGCGGTCAGACCACGGCCACCGATCTCGGCTTTGGACGGATGATGTCGCAGAAGAAGGATTACGTCGGGCGCGTGCTGGCGGTCCGTCCGGCGCTTACCGATCCCATGCGGCCATCGCTGGTGGGCTTGCGCCCGGCCGCGCGTTCCGAGCGGCTTCGCGGTGGTGCTCATATTCTGCCGCTATCCAGTGAGAACCGGGCCGACAACGATCTCGGCTACGTCACCTCGGTCGCCTTCTCGCCAATGATGGGGTCCTGGATCGGCCTTGGTCTGGTAAGCGGCGGCCAGGGAAGGATTGGCGAGCGTCTTCGGGCCTACGACCCGGTCCGGAACGGTGATGTCGAAATCGAGATTTGCAGCCCGGTCTTTGTGGACCCCGAAGGAGTGCGCGTTCGTGGCTGAGATAATTATTCCGCGGGGAGCCTTCGAGTTGCATCTGCGGGATCTCCCGCCGGTGAGTGGCGCGAACACGCTTAAAGTCGATGAGCGCCTGGAATCCGCAATGGCCACGGTGATGTCGCGGGGCGATAACGCCGCTCTGGCGGCGCGCATCCACGACGCATTCGGAATTGTGCTTCCTTCAGGACCCCAGCGCGTTTCGAACGGCGTTGAGGCGTTCATCGGTGTTGGGCCCGGCGTTTGGCTTGCGGTGTTCGAGAAGGCCGGTCCCCAGAGGGCCTCCAAGCTGGCGGCGTCGCTGGCGGGATTGGCTTCGGTGGCGGACCAGACAAGTGCTTATGCCGTGCTTCGGATCACGGGAGAGGCCGCCCGCGAGGTTTTGTCGCGCGGGGCGTTCATCGATTTCGATCCGTCTGTGTTCGGGCCGGGTTCCGCAGCGGTGACCACGATTTCGCATATCGGTGTTTCGATATGGCGGATCGACGATGCCCCCACCTTCGAGGTAGCGTTGTTCCGCAGTTACGCTGATAGCTTCTGGCACTGGTTGACGACAACCTGCACCGCGCTCGGCGTCGGTCTCGTCCGGCATGGCGGATCAGCCCGCATTTAAGTCGTTCGTTTAGCGCTCGGATTTCATCGTACGCGCCAAAACTCGTTTGCATGCCCCCAATTCATTTCGTGAAGGGAAACAATATTTCCTCTGATTGACAATGACCGGGGCGGCTGTCTACAAATCCATGGGGTCCAAAACAGGAGCTTCATGTGTGTGGAATCGTCGGGTTGTTTCTGAAGGAGCGTGATCTCCAGCCCCAACTGGGCAATATGCTCGGCCAAATGCTTCAGGTGATGACGGATCGTGGCCCCGACAGTGCCGGTTTTGCTGTTTATGGCGAGGGCGCCGCGGATCATTTCAAGCTCACAGTGCGCGGCTCGAATTTGGCCAGCCTTTCCCGGGATATCTCTGAAGCGCTGGGTGTTTCCGTCGGCCTGACGTTGCGTGATACCCATGCAGTGCTGTCCTTTCCTGATGAAGTGACTGGAAAAGTCCGCGAATGGCTTTCCACGCATAGGCCCGACCTTGCGGTGATCGGTGCAGGGCACCGGATCGAATTGTACAAGGAAGTCGGCTTGCCGGCCGATGTTATCAAGCGCTTCAATCTGCCGGGCATGGCGGGAACGCATGGCGTCGGCCATACGCGGATGGCGACCGAATCCGCCGTGACGACGGCGGGCGCCCATCCGTTTTCGACCGGCGCCGATCAGTGTCTCGTTCATAACGGATCGCTGTCAAATCACCGCAGCGTCAGGCGTAACCTTGAACGCGAAGGTCTGACATTCGCGACCGACAACGACACAGAAGTTGCCGCCGGATTCGTGACATGGCGCATGAGAAACGGCGACAGCCTAGAAAGGGCGCTTGAAGCCAGTCTCGATACGCTTGACGGTTTCTATACGTTCGTCGTCGGCACCGAGAATGGTTTTGCCGTGCTGCGCGATCCCATCTCATGCAAGCCTGCCGTGATGGCCGAGACCGATCGTTACGTGGCATTTGGCACCGAGTACCGGGCGCTCGCGGTCCTGCCGGGAATTGAAAAGGCGCGTATCTTCGAGCCGGAACCGGCCAAGGTCTACGCCTGGGAGCATCGCTGATGCCGGTTGTCGATCTCGCCGTTTCGCGGGTCCGTGAACTCAACAAGGCGCTTCATCAACTGCCGCGAAACACCAACGAAACCCATTGGACGGTGCAGAATCCGGCAGGCCAGCATTCGATTGCCGTCGGCATCGATGCCCCGATCGAGGTCATGATCGAAGGCCATGTCGGCTATTATTGCGCGGGCATGAACAAGGACGCCCAGATCACGATCAGCGGTAACGCCGGCGTCGGCCTCGCCGAAAACATGATGTCAGGCGTGGTCCGGCTTGCCGGCGATGCCAGCCAGGCTGCGGGCGCCACCGGCCGGGGCGGACTCCTGATCATCGAAGGCAATGCATCGGCCCGTTGCGGCATATCGATGAAGGGGATCGATATCGTGGTGAAGGGATCAATCGGCCCGATGAGCGCCTTCATGGCTCAGACCGGCAATCTGGTCGTGCTCGGCGATGCCGGCGAGGCACTGGGTGACTCGATCTACGAAGCGAGGCTGTTTGTGCGCGGCGAGGTCAAGAGCCTTGGCGCCGATTGCGAGGAGAAGCCGCTCGGCAGCGAAGAGCGCGCCATCCTTGCGGGTCTGCTGGACCGCGCGGGCGTGGACGTTCCCGCCGACTCCTTCCGATTGTTTGGGTCGGCGCGGCGGCTTTATCATTTTCACGTCGACAACGCGTATTGATCGGAGAGAGCATGAGCGAGAGCCCGCCGACCACCCCGCGAACGCCTCCGCGATTTTCCGCGACCTTCGATCCCTACACGATCGCGCAAATCCAGCGCGCCGCAGCGACGGGCATTTATGACATCCGCGGCGGCGGCGCCAAACGTGCGTTGCCGCATTTCGATGACCTGCTGTTTCTCGGCGCCTCGATGTCGCGGTATCCGCTGGAGGGTTATCGCGAGAAGTGCGGCACCGAAGTCGTGCTGGGGGCCCGGTTCGCCAGCAAACCGATCACGCTCAGGACGCCGGTGACGATCGCGGGCATGAGTTTCGGTGCATTGTCCGGCCCCGCCAAAGAGGCGTTGGGCCGCGGCGCCAGCGCCGTCGGTACGTCGACGACAACCGGCGACGGCGGCATGACAGTCGAGGAGCGCGGTCACTCCAAAACGCTCGTCTACCAATATCTTCCCTCTCGCTATGGGATGAATCCGGACGATCTGCGCAAGGCCGACGCCATCGAGGTTGTCGTCGGGCAGGGCGCCAAGCCGGGCGGTGGCGGCATGTTGCTCGGCCAGAAGATCAGCGCGCGCGTGGCGGCAATGCGCGACCTGCCGGAAGGCATCGATCAGCGTTCGGCTTGCCGGCATCCGGATTGGACCGGCCCGGACGATCTGGAGATCAAGATCGGCGAGCTTCGCGAAATCACGGATTGGGAGAAACCCATCTATGTGAAGATCGGCGCGTCGCGGCCGTATTACGACACCGCATTGGCTGCAAAGGCCGGCGCCGATGTGGTCGTGGTCGACGGCATGCAGGGGGGCACCGCAGCGACCCAGGAAGTGTTCATTGAAAATGTCGGCATTCCGACACTGGCCTGCATCCGGCAGGCCGTGCAGGCGCTTCAGGATCTGGGTCTGCACCGCAAGGTTCAATTGATTGTATCGGGCGGCATTCGCACCGGCGCTGATGTCGCCAAGGCGCTCGCGCTGGGAGCGGACGCCGTTGCGATCGGCACCGCGGCGCTTATCGCACTCGGCGATAATAATCCGGCCCTCGAAGACGAGTACCGGAAGCTCGGCACCACGGCGGGCGCCTATGACGACTGGCAGGATGGCCGGGACCCTGCGGGCATAACGACGCAAGATCCCGAGTTGGCCTCGCGTCTGGATCCGGTCAAGGCGGGCCATCGTCTGGCGAACTATCTGTCCGTGTTGACGCTGGAAGCACAGACGATCGCGCGCGCCTGCGGCAAGAGCCACGTCCACAATCTGGAGCCGGAGGATCTTGTGGCGCTGACGATCGAGGCGGCTGCGATGGCGCGCGTGCCGCTCGCGGGGACGGACTGGATTCCGGGTCACCCGGGTACATCGTTTTAGTCGAATGGGAGATGCTTCCCTCGGCGTAGTTGAAGCAATTGACATGATAACCGGCAGCATTTGGGCATAACGAAATGGCACATGACCTCGTTGAGACGGCCAAAGAGCGCGCAATCAAATATTTCCTGATCTCCTACACCGACCTGTTCGGCAATCAGCGGGCGAAGCTGGTCCCGGCATCGGCGATCGGCGAAATGTCGAAAAACGGTGCCGGTTTTGCGGGCTTCGCGACGTGGCTGGACATGACGCCCGCCGATCCCGACCTGTTTGCGGTTCCCGATCCGGAGAGCCTGGTCCAGCTTCCCTGGAAGCGCGAAGTGGGCTGGCTCGCGGCCGACCTCTTCATGAACGGCAAGCCCGTCGCGCATGCGCCGCGCAATGTGCTGAAGGCACAGTTGAAGAAAGCTGAGGCTGACGGCCTGGAAATGAAAACCGGCGTGGAGTGCGAATTTTTCCTGATCTCGCCGGACGGGACTTCGATTGCCGATCACGCCGACACCCAGGTGAAGCCGTGCTACGACCAGCAAGCGTTGATGCGCCGATACGATGTCATCACGGAAATCTGCGACGCGATGGGTGAATTGGGCTGGCGCCCTTACCAGAACGATCACGAGGATGCCAACGGCCAGTTCGAGATGAATTGGCATTACGACAACGCGCTGATCACCGCGGATCGCCACTCCTTCTTCAAATACATGACGAAAGCGATTGCCGAGAAGCATGGCCTGCGCGCGACTTTCATGCCCAAGCCGTTTACGAATTTGACCGGAAACGGTTGCCACATGCACGTCTCGATGTGGAAGGGAGCCGACAATGCATTTGCGGATGGCAAGAGCGAGCAGGGCCTTTCTCCCGTCGCGTTGGGCTTTATCGGAGGCCTGATGCATTCAGCCGACGCACTCGCCGCGGTACTTAATCCCACGGTCAACAGCTACAAGCGAATCAATGCGCCGCGAACCATGTCGGGCGCGACATGGTCGCCAAATTCCGTCACCTGGACCGGCAATAACCGTACGCACATGATCCGTGTGCCCGAGGGAGATCGTTTCGAGCTTCGGTTGGCAGATGGCGCCGCGAATCCGTATCTGATGCCGGCGGTGGTTCTGGCGGCCGGGCTCGATGGCATCGCGAACAAGCGGGATCCGGGCAAGCGGCTCGACATCAACATGTATACGGAAGGTCATACCGTTGAGGTCAAGAAGAAGCTCCCCTTGAACCTGCTGGATGCGCTTCGCGCGCTGGAGGCGTCCGACGTGTTGAAAGGCGCCCTGGGCGAGTTGGTGCCTTCCTATCTGAAACTGAAGCACGAGGAATGGAACAGCTTCGCCAGCCATCTCACCGATTGGGAACGCCAGACGACGCTGGATTGCTGATCGAGCAGCGGTGCCCGGGAGGATAGGTCGTCTTGCGGGCCGCGTAATTTCCCTGCCAACATACATCGTATGCACCCAGTCGTTTCCGTACCGGCCAAAAGCGCTGTAAGGATGTAGACTGGAACTGGCGCGGGACCCAAAAGGGGCAGGGATGGTTAGCCGAGGGGCGAAGAAAGCAAACCGGGATTCGAAACCGGCAAAACCGGCGCGAGGCGCCAAGCGCGGTGCGGAGGATTTGCTGACGGGCTCGCTGGCGCCGGCGGATTTGCGGGCGAGAAGTGTCGAGGAAGAGATCGGCACCGAAGTGCGCCGGCTGCGCAAGGGCCTTGATCTGACCGTCGCGGAGCTCGGTACTGCGGCCGGCATCTCGGCCGGCATGCTGTCCAAAATCGAGAATGGGTCGATTTCGCCGTCGCTGTCGACGATCGGGGCGCTCGCGAAAGCGCTCAACGTTTCGATCAGCAGCCTGTTCGCCGAATCGGATGAACGGCGCGATTGCTCTTTTGTGAAAGCCGGGCAGGGGGTGCGCATCGAGCGGCGGGGCACCAAGGCCGGGCATCTCTACGATCTGCTCGGCCATTCCCTTGCCGGCGACATCGGCGTCGAGCCCTTTCTGATCACGCTCAAGCAGGATGCGCTTCCCTATACCAATTTCCGCCATGTCGGTGTCGAGTTCATCTACATGCTGTCGGGCAAGGTGCGATATCGTCACGCCGACCGGACCTATCTGCTTGAACCCGGCGATGCGCTGTTTTTCGACGCGGCGGCGCGCCACGGTCCGGAAGAACTGATCAAGGCGCCGATGGAATATCTATCGATCATTATCTATCCGCGGCGTTAGCCATCGTCGGTTGCGCGCTGACTGCAATTTCTGCGGTCCAGACGCAGACAATGCATGGTGATGCAGCCAATCCAGTGTTCCCCGGGTGAACGCTTCTTTCTTCTCAGGATATTCAATTGACAACTAGGAAAATTTTTCTGATCATCCGCGGGCTTCGCTGATCAGGGCATTGTCGTTCGGCCGGCGCATGCCGGTGCCGTTAAACGGCGCGGTGAAGCAGCACACGGGTTTGCTCGGGTCTGTTTCGACGCTCACCCGCGGATCGGCTGGCCAGCTTCCGTCGGAAAACAATCAACAGGGTAAGAGGCCCATGGATCTCATTCTCAGAAATGCGCGCCTCGTCGGTGCGGAGGATAGCCTCACCGATATCGGCATCGACAAGGGCAAGATCGCCGCCTTGTCTCCTGCGCTTTCCGCCGAAGGCGAGACCATCGATCTCGGCGGCCGGCTGGTCTCTGCCGGATTTATCGAAACCCATATTCATCTCGACAAGTCCTGCATTCTCGATCGCTGCAAGTCGGATCGCGGCGATCTGGAAGAGGCGATCGCAGAGGCCGCCAAGGCCAAACTGGCTTTTACGCCGGAAGATGTGAATGCCCGTGCGAGGCGCACGCTGGAAAAAGCCATTCTCCAGGGTACGACCCATATGCGCACGCATCTCGAAGTGGATCCGGGCGTCGGGCTGCGCAGCCTCGAAGGCGTCATGCCGTTGATCAAGGAATATGCCTGGGCCATCGACCTCGATATCTGCGTCTTTCCGCAAGAGGGCCTGCTCAACAATCCCGGCACCGATGAATTGATGATGGAGGCGCTCAAGCGTGGATGCCGCGTGGTCGGCGGTGCGCCCTATACCGACAGCAATCCGCCCGGGCAGATCGATCGCGTGTTCGAGATGGCGCGAGAGTTCGATATCGACATCGACATGCATCTGGATTTCGGTCCGACCGCCGACAACATGGATCTCGAACATGTTTGCCGGCGCACCGACGAGCATAAATATGGCGGCCGCGTCGCGATCGGCCACGTCACCCGGGCGACCAGCCTTTCAATGCCGGCCTTCGAGGCGACCGCCAGGCGGCTCGCGGATGCCGGCGTGACGCTGACGGTGCTGCCGTCCACCGACCTGTTTCTGATGGGCCGCAATCATACGCATGACCACAATGCCCCCCGCGGTGTCGTGCCAGCGCACAAGCTGCTGCATCATGGCGTCAATTGCACGCTGTCGAGCAACAATATCCTCAATCCGTTTACGCCGTTCGGCGACTGCTCACCGCTCCGCATGGCCAATTTGTACGCCAACATCTGCCAGGTCGGTAAGCAGTCCGATATGAAGGCCTGCTTCGACATGGTCACGAAACGGCCGGCCCATCTGATGCGTCTCAAGGACTACGGCACGGCGGTCGGCAAATCCGCCGATCTGATCGTACTGGATGCGACCGAGCCGGAGATGGCGGTCGCGGAATTGACGCCGGTACTCTACGCCTTCAAGCGCGGCCGCCAGACGGTCTCGCGTCAGCCCGCCAAACTGCACAGGCCACAATGATCCCCAACGATTCCCTCAGCGCCTTCACGCGTCATACCCACGTCGCGCTTGATGGCAGCGGCGCAGGCGCGCTCGCCGGGCTCACCATGGCGGTAAAGGACGTCTACGATATCGCGGGATATCGCACCGGTAACGGCAATCCGGTTTGGCTTGAAACGCATCCGGCGGCCGAACGAACCGCGTCGAGTGTGCAGCGGCTGCTTGACGCCGGCGCACGCATGGTCGGCAAGACTCATACCGACGAACTCGCCTACAGCCTCAATGGCGAAAACATGCATTACGGCACGCCGACCAATCCGAAAGCGCCGGGTCGCATTCCCGGCGGCTCTTCCAGCGGCTCGGCTGCGGCAGTCTCGGGCGGCCTGGTGGATTTCTCGCTGGGAACGGATTGCGGCGGCTCGGTGCGTCTGCCCGCCAGCTATGGCGGCATCTACGGCATCCGAACCAGCCATGGCTTGATCCCGGCGGACGGGATCGTTCCTCTGGCGGCGAGTTTCGATACGGTCGGCTGGTTTACGCGAACGTCAGAATTGATGCTGCAGGTCGGCGATGTCTTGCTGCCGCCGTCGGCGCCGTGGGCGCCGAAATCATTGTTGATCGCAGCGGATGCTTTTGCCGCGGTCGATCCGACGATCGTGCGCGCGCTGCAACAGGGGATCGACCGGGTAAAGGCCGCCTTTCCGACCATACGCGACGTCAACGTCTACACCGGCGATCCCTCGGAATGGTCTGCGCTGTTTCGTATTCTGCAGGGTGACGAGATCCGGGAGTTTCACTCCGATTGGATCGATCGACATAAACCTGTGTTCGGGCCGGGCATTCGTGAGCGGTTCCAGTGGACGAGAACCATCGATCCGAATGACGTGGCGACGGCGAAGCCGAAGCGCGAAATTGTCGCGCAGCATATGGCGCAATTGCTCAGCGGCGATTGCCTGCTTTGCCTGCCGACCGCGCCCGGTATTGCGCCAAAGCTGAAAACGGCGCCGGAAGAGCTTGAGGCCTTTCGGGCGCGCGCCTTTGCGCTGTTGGCCGTTGCAGGGCTGGCGCGGCTGCCGCAAATCAATCTGCCTGTGGGGACCCTCGACGATTGTCCGGTCGGATTATCGCTGATCGCTCCGCGCGGCTGCGATCGCGGTCTGTTGGAATGGACCGCGACCCATTTTCAATGACGCGGTGATTCTCATCCATGGCGGACCATTTCACCATCATCCGGAACGGCCGCCTCGTGGATATTCGCCGGCGCGAGGCTGCTCCGGCAGATATCCTGATCGAGGGTGACAATATCCTGTCGATCGGCCCTGCCGGGATGGATGCGCCTCCGGATGCACGCATCGTTGACGCTTCGGATCGCGCGATGATGCCCGGTCTCGTCAATGCGCACGTTCATGGCCACGGAACCCTCGCCAAGGGAATGGTCGGCGACCGCTGGCCGCTCGAACTGTTTCTCAACGCAATGCCGGGGATGACCGGCCATCGCACTCTTGAGGACAAGTATCTTAACGGTCTGGTGGCGGCGGTCGAGATGATCCGCAAAGGCTGTACGACCTGTTATGACCTGTTCTTTGAGTTTCCCTTGCCGAGCCGCGATGGTCTGGCGGCGTTGGGAAAGGCCTATCAGGACGCCGGCATCCGCGCCGTGATCGCGCCAATGCTTGCCGACAAGACTTTGTATCAGGCCTATCCGGATCTGATCGACAACATTCCCGAGCCGTTGCGGGCGCAGGTGATTGCGTTCCAGCTCGCACCATATCAGGCGAGCGCCGATGCGCTCGAAGCGATCTATCAGGACTGGCCGTTCGACCGGGAACTAATCCGGCCCGCGATCGCGCCGACCATTCCTTTGCATTGCAGTGACGAATTCCTGGTTCGCTGTCGCGATCTCGCCCGTGACTATGAGCTGCCTCTGCAAACCCATCTTGCCGAGACAAAATCGCAGGCGATCATTGGTTTGCGCAAATATGGCCGCACGCTGACGGCGCATCTGGATCAGCTCGGCATGCTCGGTCCGCATTTTTCCGCGGCGCATGCGATCTGGCTCGACCGTGACGATCTCGGACGCCTGTCGGACAATGGCGCCTCGATCGTGCACGCCCCGGTGAGCAATATGCGGTTCGGGTCAGGACTGGCGCATCTGCGTCCGGCACTGGATCGCGGTATCAATGTCGGCATCGCGACCGATGCGACCAACAGTTCCGACCAGCTCAACATGTTCGAATCGACACGGTTGGCCGCGTTGATTTCGCGGGTGCAGACGCCGGATTTCGAGCAGTGGCTGGGTCCCGACGAAGTCCTGCATATGGCGACCGTCGGAAGCGCCCGCGCCATGGGTCTCGGCGGCAAGGTTGGCGAGATCGCGCCTGGTTTCAAGGCCGACATCGTGTTCCTCGATCTCGGCCACATCAACTACGTGCCGTGCCATGACATGATCACGCAGATCGTGTTCACCGAAAACGGTGGCGCGGTCGATAGTGTCATGATCGGCGGCCGCATGGTGCTCGATCATGGCCGGCTGACGACGATCGATGAAAAGAAGCTCCGGCGCGACGCCACCGCTGCTGCGGAGCGGCTGTTCACGGCCAACGCGCCGATGCGGTCATTCGCAAAAGACCTGCAATCGATCGTTGGCCATTTTTGTCACAACCTGGCGTGCGAACCCTATCACGTCCACCGGCTGGGATTGCCGCACGAGTCCTGAGCAAGCCGCGGTTGAGCCATCGCCGAGCTTTTGTCCTTGACAGGTAAAATGCCCCACGCCAGTATTCCTAGGAAGAAATCTTTTTTATTCGCAGTTGAGTGCCGGAAAGCTGCGTCCAACCAGAGGAATGGTACTCATGAAAAATTCTGCGCTTTCGACTTCATGGCGTGACGGGCGGCAGTGGCGATACGGTTCGGCCGTAATGCTTGGCCTGAGTCTGGTTGCGCTATCGTCCGGGCTTGCAAGGTCCGCCGATGCTTATCTCCCGATCGTCATGCCGATTACGGGCTTTCTGTCGGTCGAAGGCGGCAGCCAGCGAAATGGCGCCGTGATGGCGCTGGAGCACGCGCCCGGCGGCAAGACGATCGACTATCCGGTCTTCGATACGGGCACTTCGGCGACAGGCGCCGCTACCGCGCTCGACAAGGCGCTGAGCAACGGTAAGCCGATCGCGGCTGCGGTTTCGGTGTTCGGCACGGAGATGGTGGCGATGATGCCGGTCGCGGCGGAATACAAGGTTCCGCTGCTCACGATTTCTGGTCTGGCCAAGATCACCGAGAGCGATAATCCCTATATCTTCCGTTTCCTGCCCAATGACCGCGAGATCAAGGTAGCGCATGCGCGTTACGTGGTCGAAAAGTTGAAGAAGACCAAGATCGCGCTCATCAGCGACACGACCGCGTACGGGCAGGGCGGCTTTGCTTTGCTCAAGGAGGACTTCACCAAGCTCGGCGTCAAGCCGGTCTACGAGGACTCATCGATCGCGCCGGACACCAAGGACATGTCGCCGCTGCTCGCCAAGGTGAAGGCATCGGGCGCCGACGCCATCGTCGTGCATTCGGTGGCCGCGCCGATGGCGTTGATCGTCAAGCAGGCCAAGGCGGCGGGGATTACGTTGCCGATCATCAACAGTTCGTCGATCGTCGAACCCACCGCGACCGCGCTGTTCGAACCTGCCGAACTCAAGGATGTTTGCGCCGAAACGCCGTCGGCGCCCGAGACCCGCGCCACGCCCAAGATCAAGGAATGGGCCGACGCTTACAAGACGCGGTTCGGGCTGGAGCCCGACGGTCTTGCGCTCGGCCAGTATGACGGCGTGATGATGGCGCTGACGCTGATCGCCAAGGGCGCCAAAACGCCTGAGGATCTGCGTGCGGCCTTGCAAAAGGAGACCTATGAAGGCGTCGCCATGACCTACAAGTCCAACGGCAAGGGTGATCTTTCCCACGACGCCGAAATCGTCTGCTGGGACGGCACCAGCCGCATTCCCAAGGTCGTCGAGCACTACGCCGGCCCGGACATGGTGTTGAAGTGAGCCCGCTACCGGCCCGGCCGTGATTACATTCCTTCAACTCGTAATCAACGGTTTGGCTCTCGGCGCAGCCTATGCGCTGGTCGCACTTGGCTTTGTCTTCATCGTCAATGCGACCGGCGCGGTTAATTTCGCCCATGGTGATCTGGTGATGGCCGGCGGCTACGCCGCCGTCGGCCTCGGTTCGCTGGCGCAAATTCCGGCTGTGTACTTCCTGCCGCTTGTCGCTGTCATCATGTTCGTGCTTGGCGTCGCGCTGGCGCTGCTCGCGTATTTTCCCCTGATCAACCGGCCGCCGTCGACCGTGTTCATCAGTACGTTGTTGTGCGGCATCATCCTGCAAAACGCATTTGTGGTGCTGTTCGGTCCGCAGGCGCATGCGGCCCCGCCGCTCCTGAAAAGCGGTGTCGCTCATTTCGGCGAGATCGAGATCAGCGTCCAGGCTATCGGCACGATGGTGGTGGCTGCGATCCTGATTGCTTCGCAGTATCTGCTGTTCACCCGCACCCAGATCGGACGCCGGCTGCGCGCGACGGCTGAAGATCGTCAGATGGCGCAGGCCGTCGGCATTCCGGCTTTCGCGCTGATCGCGGCGACCTTCGGCCTTGGCACCGCGTTGGCGGGCATCGCCGGCGCGCTGCTGGCCAACCAGTTTTTTGTCTATCCGACCGGTGGAATTCCGCTCAGCGTCTATGCCTATATCGCCGTCGTCATCGGCGGCTGGGGCAGCATCGCAGGCGCTGTGATCGGTGCCATGATCATCTCGCTGTTCCAGGTCGTGGTGTCGGCCTATGTATCCTATGCGGCGGCGACAGGTTTGCTCTACGTCACGCTTCTCCTGATCTTCGTTGTTCGCCCGCAAGGTATCTTCGGCGAACGCGTTCAGCGCCGCGCCTGACCAGACGGGAGATGTCGGTTTTGCTGTCCTGGTTTCTATCCGGCATTCGGCTCCCGCTTGTGCTCGCAACTGCGGCGCTTGCGGCCGACGCGCTGTTTTTTGCCAATCCATATGATATGCGGATTCTGACGCTGTGCGGAATCTATGCGCTGCTGGTGCTCGGCTTCCAGTTCGTGTTCGGTCACGCCGGCGCGGTGTCGCTGGCGCAGGCGACTTTCTTTGGAATCGGCGGGTACATCACCGGCATTGTCGCGACGCATTTCGGAGCGGGGTTCCTGGTGACTTTCCCGTTGTCGATCGCGGGGCCGGTGCTGCTCGCCGTCGTCGTCGGCGTGCCCGTGCTCAAACTTGAAGAGCATTATTTTTCGCTGGCGACGCTGGGCATCGGGCTTGTGGTGTTATTGCTCGCCATCCAGTGGAGCGACATCACTGGCGGCACCAACGGTCTGCCCGGTATTCCATCGATCGATCTTGCCGGCCTCGTTTTGTCGGACCGGCGATCGGTTTTGTATTTCGTGTGGGGGCTGGTCATTGTTGGTTGCCTGATTTCCTATCAGGTGACACGGGGGCTTTACGGTCAGGCCTTCCATCTGATGCGCGAGGATCGGGTCGCGGCGTCGGCGCTGGGGCTCAATATCGCCCATCTGCGATTCGCCGCTTTCATTCTCAGTGCCGCCTATGGCGGCGCCGCGGGCGCGCTGATGGCGCATGTGATTCATGTCGTATCGCCCGAAAATCTCGATCTCGCTTTAATGGTGACGTGTCTCACCATGACCGTAATTGGCGGCCGCACGCGTATTGCCGGCGCGATTCTGGGAGCAATCCTGATCGTCCACTTACGTGAATGGTTTCGCGTCCTCGAGAACTATTACATGATCGCCTACGGGCTCGCGGCGTTATCGGTTCTTATCCTCGCGCCTTATGGTCTTGTCGGTGCAATCGAGCGGCTACGCGCGATGCTTTTCGGGCGCTCGCCTGGCCCAAAGCCGCCATCGGTCTCGGAGCAGGCGCCGCAGGCCGCGCCTGCGGGCCATTACGATCATATTCTCGCAGCGGAGAACGTGACGCTGGCGTTTGGTGGGGTGCGGGCGCTTGATGGCGTCAGCTTCACTTTGCGGGACGGCGAGATTGTCGGCCTGATCGGACCCAACGGTTCGGGAAAGACGACGCTGCTCAACGTCATCTCAGGCCTTTATGTGTGCGACCAGGGGCAGGTGACTTTTCGCGGTCGGGACATCACCGGGGCGCCGGCCCACCTCATTTCGCGACGCGGCATCGCGCGGACGTTCCAGCATATCCACTTGGTCGATGATCTCAGCGCGCTCGATAACATCGCGCTGGCGCGCGCCGGGATCGATGGCGCGGGGCTGTTAAAGGCGATCTCGACAGTCGGCCACGATCGCCTGCTCGAGCGGGCGCGCCGTATCGCCATGGCGGCAGCCGAGCGGCTGGGTATTACGAGTGTCGTGATGGAGCCTTGCGGAGGTTTGCCCTACGGCACGCGTCGGCGTGTGGAAGTTGCTCGCGCCATCGCGACCGGACCGGCGCTGGTTCTGCTGGATGAGCCAGCCGCCGGTCTCAATGAACAGGAGCAACTCGATCTCGCCGAGCGGATCAAGACGTTTGCCGCTGACGGAATCACCGTAGTTGTGGTCGAACACAACCTGGTATTTCTTGCGGCGCTGGCCGAGCGCCTGATCTGCCTCGATCGCGGCAAGGTCATCGCCGCCGGATTGCCCGATGCCGTGCGGCGCGATCCGGCGGTGATCGAGGCTTACCTGGGATTGGGCGCGTCCGAACCCATCCCGATCGCGGCGGGTGCGCCATGAGCGGGCTACTCGAGATCGACAAGCTTTGCGTGTGGTACGGGCCTGTGTTTGCGCTCAAGGACGCCACGCTTTCGGTGGGCAGCGGCGAGGCGGTGGCGCTGATCGGTGCGAATGGCGCCGGCAAATCCACCTTGTTCAAGTCCATCGTTGGTTTCCTGCGCCCGAAGAGTGGAGCGCTACGCTTTCTGGATCGCGACGTCACGGGGCTGCGAACCGAACAGCGGATTCGCCTGGGTGTCGGTTATTCACCGGAGGGCCGGCGGGTGTTTCCGGGGCTGACGGTGCGCGAAAATCTCGAAGTCGCGGTCTTTGCCGGCAAGGCCGAGCGCGCGCGCCGCGTCGACCGCGCCTTCAGCCTGTTCCCGCAACTGGCCACACGGCAGGAAGCCTTGGGGTGGCAGCTATCCGGTGGTCAGCAGCAGATGCTGGCGATCGGTCGCGCGTTGATGGGTCAGCCGCGCCTGTTGCTGCTTGACGAGCCGTCACTGGGATTGTCGCCCAAACTGGCGGACGAAGTGCTGGCCGGGATCAGGGGGATCGTGAAGGATGGCACCTCGGTGCTGCTGGCAGAACAGAATGTCGGCAAGGCGCTGGCCTGCTGCGATCGCGCCTACGTGCTCGAAGTAGGCAAGATCGTGCTGGCCGGCACCGCAGCGGCCTTGCGCGACACCGAGGAGGTCAAGCGGGCGTTTCTCGGAGGTTAAAGCCGGACAGGACTTTTCGAAGGAGACAAGGGATGTATGAAACCAAATATATGCGGCGGGTGCTTGTACTCGCGCAGCGCGGCATGGACACCGGTCATGGTGGCCCGTTCGGCTCGGTCATCGTCAAAGATGGCGAGATTGTCGGCGAAGCCCACAACGAGGTTCTTTCCAGCAACGATCCGACCGCGCACGCCGAACTGCTGGCCGTTCGTCGCGCCAGCGCCAAGCTCAAAACCTTCAACCTCTCCGGATGCGAGCTTTATACCAACGGCGCGCCGTGCTGCATGTGCATGTCCAGCATGCTGTGGGCACGCGTGGATCGCGCTTATTACGCTCTATCCATGGACGACTCGCGCGACATCGGCCTTGGCGATGAGCCGTTCTACGAAGAACTCGCCCGTCCGCTCAACAGCCGCCAGATCATTCCGATGGTGCAAAACCGGGAACTGGCCGGCGAGGCGAGGGCGATCTACGAGGCGTGGGTATCCAAGCCGGACAAGGTGTCGTTCTGATCATCTGCCGCCTCAGCCCGTTCCGTGAAGTCAAAGGGCGGGCGTGCTCGGCGGCGGCCGGCGATAGCGGGTTGCCTGTTCAAAGGCATAGCCGACCTTGAACAGATCGGGCTCGTGATAGGGCAATACCACCATCTCGATCCCCACCGGCACGCCCGCGGTCGTGAAGCCGGCGGGCAGGCAGATCGATGGCAACCAGGTTTGCGCCGCGATCAGCGTGTTGGTCGGAAATCCCAAGACCGGCCAGCGGCCGTTGCGAAGCTCTTCGCGCGTCGGCGGCAGCACCTGGCAGGGCGGGAAGCAAATCGAGTCCAACCGATTGTCAGCCATGATCTTGACGACGGCGCGCTGGAAAGCGTCCCTGGCCGCCAGCTTGCGATAGTAGGCCGGATCCTCCTCGGGATGGGCAGGGCCGGTCATGATGTCGTCGATCAGGTCGAGATTTTTATGATACTTCCCGTCCTTGTAGATCGCGTCGATCGACGAATAGGGCAATGACGGGCGCGACGACAGGAACTTGTTGATGTCGTGCCGCGAGTGCGTGATGTAGAGCGAGGTTTCGACAACGAAGTCCATCAAATTGGGCAGGCTGACCTCGACGATCTCGGCTCCGGCGGATTTGATCTGCGCGATGGCGGCGCGAACCACTTTGTTGACTTGTGCACAATCCGGATCTTCGTCGCTGCCGAACGCCTCCTTGAGCACGCCGATCCGGGCGCCTTTCAATCCATCCGGGTTCAGGTTTTGGGTATAGCTGCCCTTGTGGTCGGCGATCACGAAGGCAGTCGTGTAGGGATCCTGCGGATCGTAACCGACCAGCGTATCGAGCAGGATCGCGGTATCGGTTACCGTTCGGCCCATCGGCCCGGCGGTATCCTGGAAAACCACCAGCGGCGATAGCCCGGCCCGGCTGATAAGACCTGGCGTGACGCGCACGCCGACAAGATTATTGAAGCTGGACGGCAATCGGATCGATCCGCCGGTGTCCTCGCCAATGCCAACCGTCGCCAGATTCGCTGCGATGGCAGCGCCGGTGCCGGCACTGGAGCCGCCGGGATCGCGATCGAGATCATAGGGGTTCTTGGTTTCACCGTTGACGGAGGAATAACCGAACCACGATGTCGCGAAATCCGGCAGCGCCGTCTTGCCCAGGATGATCGCGCCCGCCGCTTTCATCTTGGCGACGATGGTGGCGTCCTTTTCAGGAATGTAGCCTGAAAGACCCACGCAGCCGAAGCGCGTCTCGATACCCTTGGTCTCGGCCTGATCCTTGACGGCTACGGGAATGCCATGCAGCGGACCGCTCAGCGCTCTCGTTGTAGCAAATTTCGTATCCAGGGCGGCGGCCTCTTCGAGTGCGGCCGGATTGAGTTTCACAAAAGCATTCAACGCCGGACCGCTCTGGTCGTAGGCGGATATGCGGTCCAGATAGGCTTGCACCAGCTGAACGCAGGTCAGTTGCCCGGAAAGATAGGCCGCGTGAATTTCGCGGATGGAGGTTTCTTCCAACGTGAAACTCATTTCGAACTCCGATCGTTAGTGAGAAGAAGACAGTGGCCCGCAGACTATCTGGTTCAGTTCATTTGGCCCGCACCAGGCGGGTCAGGCCGGTGTCGAGCGCGAGCGCCGCAACGATGATCGAACCCTTAATGATCGACTGGTAGTACGGGCTGATGTCGAGCAGCACGAAGCCGTTTGAGATGGTCGCAATGATCCCGAGGCCAACGGCGGTTCGCCACATCGCGCCCGAGCCGCCCGAGAGTGAAGTCCCGCCAACGACAACGATCGTCAACACATCGAAGATAATCCCGGGATCGAGATTGGCTTGCGCCGAGCTGAGCTGCGATGCCGCAATACAGCCAGCAAGACCGACGCAGCCGCCCATCAGCACATAGGCACTGGCGACCACCGCCCTGACCCGTATGCCGGACAAGCGGCTAGCTTCATAATTTCCGCCCACCGCATAGATGGCTTCGCCATAGATGGTTCGGGCGAGAACGAAACCGAAGAAAACCAGGAAGATCACGAGCAACATCCCGGAATAGGGGATTCCGTGCCAGCGACCTGCCCCGAGAATCCCGAAATCGTCATTGTTGACCAGAAACGCCGCGTTCTGGGTCAACACCAGCGCCACGCCGTTGATGATGAAGCCGCTGCCGACCGTCGTAATGAAAGGATTGATGCGAACCACAGCCACCAGGATGCCGTTTGCGAGCCCGAACACCAGACCGACCGCGATCGCGGCTGCGAATGAGACCGACGGTGCGTGATTTTGTCCGACATAGGCCGCAACGACCGCACACAGCGAATAGGCTGACGCGACCGACAGATCGAATCCGCCCGTGAGAATCACGAAGGTCATGCCGACAGCCATGATCCCCGCGGGGGCCCATTGCGACGCCATGTTGAAGACGTTTTGTTGCGAAATGAACGCCGGGTTGCCGATCGTGACCACGGCCAGCAACAAAACCAGCGTGAGAATGATGCCATAGACCCTGATCAACGTCGGCAGTTGCGCGCGCCAATTGGCGGTCTGCCGAGCCGGGGCTGAGGCAAGGATGTCCGCGTCGCTCATCAACTAACTCCCGCGTCGCTAGCGCGGCTTTCGACCGCGAAGATCAAATTCAGTATTCGTTCAACCGTGGCATCGTGGCCATCGAGAATGTCGATCTGGCGACCGCGCGCCATCACAAGGACGCGGTCGGAATGCTCGACCACTTCTTCGAGATCGGACGAGACCAGAATAACCCCCATACCCTGATCGCTGAGCCGGCGGATGGCCTGAAAGATTTCCTGCTTGGCGCCGAGGTCGATGCCCCTTGTCGGTTCGTCAAGCAGCAGGATCCTGGGCTTCCGGTTGAGCCATTTTCCAAGCACGAGCTTTTGCTGGTTTCCTCCCGACAGATTGAGCGCTTCGGCATCAAGCCGCTCGGGATTGAATCCGAGTTGCCGGGCGAGGGCCGTGCCGCGCTCGCGCGTCTTGCTCCGATCGATGACGGGCCCGACGGCCACGGCGGGAAGATCGGCCAGCATCAGATTGGACAAGGACGAGCGCGAGAGAACCAGGCCCTGGCGTTTACGGTCCTCCGGGGCGAGAACGATGCCGCGTCCGATCGCCTCGCGAATGGTTCGTGGCCAGGGGCAGTCCACGCCCACAAAGCGCATCGATCCCTGTGCTGAAGGTTCAGCTCCGGCGATACAGCGCAGCACCTCGGTGCGTCCGGCGCCGACCAGGCCCGCGATGCCCAGAATCTCACCTTCATGAAGTCCGAATGACAGGCCCGACACGCGGCCGGGCAGGGCAAGATTGCTAACATGCAACAGTTCCTGGTCCGACGCATGGGTCCGCTTGCTGCCCGGGACGATCTGGACATCGCCAAGCATGGCCTGAACCAGCGTGTCCTTGGTCCAGTTCGCCGCGGTCCGGGTTTCGACCAGCAGGCCTTCCCGCATCACGGAGACCCGGTCGCTTAATTGCAGGACCTCATCGAGATCGTGCGAAATAAAGATGATCGCCACGCCGCTTTCCTTGAGGCGACCGATCAGTTCGTAGAGCCTCGCGCGCTCGTAAGGCCCGAGCGGCGCCGTCGGCTCGTCCATGATCAGTACGTTCTGATCGGTCTGTACAGCTCGCAGGATCTCGATCATCTGCTGATTGGCCACCGACAGCGAGCCCGCATTCGCATGCGGCGGGATCTTCAGGCCCATCCATTCCGACAGTTCGGCAAAGCGGCGCTCCATCCGCCGTTTGTCGGTGACGAAAAATCGGCTCGGAACCTTGCCGAGAAAAGCGTTGGAAAGAACCGACATCTCCGGGATGATCGTCAGTTCCTGATAGATGGCGGCGATCCCGGCGCCGCTCTGCAACCGGGGATCGTCGAACAACAGCGGCGAGCCCTGCACCTCGATCTCGCCGGTGTCGGGCACGCTTGCCCCCGACAGCATCCGGATAAAAGTCGATTTACCTGCGCCATTGGCGCCGACAAGCCCGTGAACTTCTCCGCTCAGAAGCTCAAAATTGATCCCGCGCAGTGCCTGCACGCCCGGAAACGATTTCGACACATTGCGGACGCGGATCGCGACGGTCGAATTGGAATCACGCTTGCGTATCGGTATGTTCCGGGGCGCTGCGGTTCCGCTCCCGATGACTTGCTCGCTCACCAATCTCCTTGCTCCCTCCGGCGTGCGGGATAGATGGGCCCGCACGCACGAGTGTTCATCCAGCTCAGTAAACCGGCTTGTATTTGTCGACGTTGTCTTGACCGATGAAGACGGTGCCGGTCGAGTTGACGATCTCGGGGAGCAGGGCCTCGTCGATGTGGGCGTTGATCGGCTTGCCGTCCAGCGCCATCATCAGCGCGGCGGCGCCGTAATAGGCCTCCTGGTAGGGAAGGTACGCCATCGTGGAGGCCCATTTGCCGGACTTGACCTTGTCGACGCCGACCTTGGTAGCGCCGCCGGAGAAGATGTTGACGTCCTTGCCCGGTGTCTTGCCGGCGGCCACGACGGCCTGCTCCACGCCGCGTGACATATCGTCCCAGGACGAGATGACGATATTGATGTTCGGATGCGCCAGCAGCGCGTCCTGAATTTTTTTCAGCGCGATGCGCGGATCGAAATTGGCGGGCTCATCGACGACCACCTTGACGTTGGGATATTTGGCCGCGGCCTTCTTGATCGCGTTTTCCCAATAGGTGAACAGATCGGAGCCGACAAAGCCGCCAACCGCTGCGACCTCACAGTTTCCTTTGCAGGTGGCGAAGGCGTGATCCATCATGTTGTCGAAATGATAGGGGCCCTGCATCGTGAGCGTGGCGGCAAGCCCGGGCGTATAATCCGGATCGCCGCACATCGCGATATCGATCGACACCACCGGTTTGCCGGTGGGCTTTAGCAAGCGGTTGTAGAGACCACATCCCGGCTGCGCCGCGGCTGGCCCGAACAGATAGCCTTCGAAGCCTTCCGTCACCGCATTCTCGACGACCTTCGCCTGGGTCGCCGGGCTGAAATTCGCATCGAATATCTTGAATTCGAAACCGTATTTCTTTGCCGCGTCCTTGAGGCCTTCAAGGCGCGCCAGACAATAGGGATTGTCCACGCATTCGGTGAGATAGGCGATCCGGTATTTCTTCTTCGGCGTCGTGAAGGACTTGTCGTAATCGACGACGGCTTTCGCGGCCGGAGACATTTCCACGGCGCTCGCCTTGATATTGCTGCCCGCGAGGCCGGCGATGAAAACGAGTGCGACAGCAAAGGCGCGAGCGACCCTGCCGCATGCTGCATTTTCGAATTGGTGCGTCATTCTCGTTCCTCTGCGATCATTGGTTGTATTCATTCGCTAATGAAAAAGCGGCTGCTTTGCTGATGGCGTGGCGCGAGAGTGAAGCTGAGGCTATGTGTTTGTAAACTTGCGTTTTACGATCTATGATCTCGGAAATTCCGAGCGATCGTCGGCTAAGAATGATGCAGCGGTGCAGAAATATGCTTCATGAATAGGCTGGAGGCGGGCAGCACGTATGATCTTCAATCGCTCCATGGACCCCATCGGTTCATGGCTTCTGTCACGTTCCGTCAAATTCGCTATTTCGTCGCGGTGGCTGAGACCGGGAAGATCAGCACCGCCGCTTCCATGGTCGGCATTTCACCATCCGCAGTGACCGAGGCGATCGGGGAACTCGCCGCCGTGTCTGGAATAAAACTGTTCGAGCGCCATCCGCGCGGACTGACGCTTACCTATGAAGGCCACCGTCTGCTCGCGCATTGCAGGAACATTCTTTCTGCCGTCGAGAGCGCCGGTTACGCCATGACGGGGCCGATCAACGATATTTCGGGTCGTATCCAGCTCGCCGTTACCATCACGATCAGCGGATATTTTCTGGCGCCCTTGCTCGCCCGCTTTCATCAGCGTTTCCCCGCCATCGAAGTATCGATCCAGGAAGTGAAACGCAGCGGGATCGAAGCCGGTCTTGTTTCCGGAAAATATGAACTTGGGCTGATGCTGGTGTCGAACCTGTCCGAGCACGCCAATTTGGTCAGTCACACCCTGGTCCGCTCGATGCGTCGGCTCTGGCTGCCACCCAAGCATCCGCTGGTTGACGCCGAAATCATCACGTTGGAGGACGTGGCCCGGCAGCCCTACATCCAGCTTCTGATCGACGACGCGGAAAGCTCGACTCATTCCTACTGGAGTGCGCACAGGCTTGAACCCAACATCGTCGTGCGAACCGAGTCGGTTGAGGCCGTGCGAGGTTTGATCGCGTCCCGTAACGGAGTCACGATCCTGTCCGACATGATGTATCGGCCATGGTCGCTCGAAGGAGACCGGATCGAGGTTCGCGAGGTTGCGGCGGACATCCCAACCTTGAATGCCGGTATCGCTTGGCCCCGCGCCAAAGCGCTCAGCCTCGCGGCCGAGACCTTTGTCGAATTCTGCCGGATCGAATGCGAGAGCGGCCGGATCGGTGGCCGCCGCCAGATGCCGATCGAACGCGGGTGAGGCCGGTCTGTGCTGCTTGGCACATGCCTTGCTTAGATGACCCCTGAAACAGCGCCTTTGCAGCATTCAGGGAGAAGCGAGATGGCAGCGAAATCAATGTCCATGGCAACGACCAAAGATGATGCGGGCATGGCGCAGATTGGCGATGGCGCTTACACGTGGAAAGTGAGCCCCACGCATGTCGATCTCTCGATGCCGCCCGCGACGCCGGTCTTGGCGACGATCGCCGCGGAACCGCAGACGATCACGATCGATCTCAAGCGCTCGGCCATGATCGTGGTCGACATGCAGAACGATTTCTGCGCGCCGGGAGGCTGGGTCGATTGGCTTGGTGCCGACCTCAGTCCGGAACGCGCGCCGATCAAGCCGCTGCAGCGCCTGCTTCCCGCACTTCGCGCGACCGGCGTTCCGATCATTTGGCTGAACTGGGGCAACCGTGCGGATCGCAAGAACCTGCCGCCGACCACGCTGTATGTTTTCAATCGCGACGGCAACGGCATCGGCATCGGTGGCGAGCTGCCGGGCAATGGCGCGCATTTGCTCGAGAAGGATAGCTGGTCGGCTGCGGTCGTCGACGAGCTGGAACAGCTTCCGGAAGATATCAAGGTCGACAAATATCGCATCAGCGGTTTTTGGGACACGCCACTCGACAGCATTCTCAAGAACCTCGATGTGAAGACGCTGTTCTTTAGCGGCGTCAACACCGATCAATGCGTATTGCACTCGCTGACCGACGCGCATTTCCTCGGCTACAATTGTGTGCTCGTGGAAGATTGCTGTGGAACGACATCGCCCGACTTTTGCCGCGAGGCAACGCTTTGGAACGTCAAGTTCTGTTTTGGTTTCGTGACCGATACGAACCAGATCATGGAAGGGCTCGCGTCTTAGCTGTCTTCCGATCAATAAACGGTTTTGCAAACGCTTCGGTAGTTCCCGGCAATAGCCGGATTGAAACGGGAATGGTCTGCAAAACCACCCTCGGCTATGTCGGTGTGCCTCAGAAATCGATAGGCTGCCGTTACGGCATCTAACTATTACCAAACAAATTCAATGGCTTGTCGGCCTATGAGACGGCGTGGCGGAGCGCCGTAAAATCCCGTCTAAGCGAATGCCGTTCCGTCCGTTCAATCCGGGCTTGGCAAGCACGGGACGATGCTGCTCTGGTGGGGAAGCTACGGCGGTCCGTGGCCATGGGCGACGGGGTCAGTCGCGGGCAGGGCGGTCAGGCATGAGCGTGAATTTCGAAGAGCTGGATTTTCGCCCGACCCCGATGGGCGTGCTTAGCCTGCGGCGCCGAAAGTCGCCGTCTTCCGGTATCGACATTTATGAAATCAAGCTCGGCGACGAATTCCTGATGTCGAGCCTGTTCACCGTCGCCGAGGTAGAACTCGCGCGGCTTGGCCTCGCAGCCCTTCTGCGCACCAATGTCGATGTCGTCGTCGGCGGCCTCGGGCTCGGTTACACCGCGTTGGCGGCGCTCGAAAATCCGCGGGTGAACTCACTGATCGTGATCGATGCGCTGGCTGAGGTGATCGAATGGCACGAGCAGGGATTGCTTCCGCTCGGCGAGCAACTCACGAAGGATCGGCGATGCCGCCTGGTTCATGGCGATTTCTTCGCGCTGTCGCATTCGACCGCCGGTTTTGATCCCGGCATGCCGGGGCGCCGCTTCGATGCGGTGCTGGTGGATATCGATCATTCGCCGCGAAATCTACTGCATCCGCGCCATGCCGCACTTTACGAACCGGAAGGACTGGCGCGGCTCGCTTCGCATCTCAATCCCGGCGGCGTTTTCGCGCTGTGGTCGAACGACCCGCCGGATTCCGCGTTCGAGCATGTGATGGCAGGTACCTTCGCGACGTCGGCGGCGCATGTCGTGACCTTCGACAATTGGCGGGGTGAGCACGACGCGAGCAACACCGTCTATGTTGGCGTCAAGTCGGATATGGCCGCCGCGGCACCCGCCGGCTGAAGTCTCGCGACAAGAGCGCGCAAGCGACCCCGCAAACTTGCCCCTGCCAATCCGGCGTGCAATGTTGAACAGGCCAAAACAAGGGAATCCACTGGCGGCAACGCCTCGGGCATCCCGGCCTCAGAGCCTGGCATCGGGTGGGACTTCCAGGAGATCATCAGTATGAGATTTAAGCATATCATCGGGCTGCTGTGCGCCGCCTCGATTTCCGTGATGCTGGCGGGGCATGCCTTCGCGCAGGAAAAGACCGTCAAGATCGGCGCGGTCTATCCGTTGAGCGGCAACGCGGCCAGCGCGGGCGTTCATGCCAAGGCCGCGATCGAAGTCGCGATGGATATCATCAACAATCCCCATCCGGAATTCGGCAATTTTCCGCTGGCCAAGAACGCCGGTCTCGCGGGCCTCGGCGGCGCCAAGGTCGAGGTAGTGTTCGCCGACAACCAGGGTAGCCCCGCGACCGGACAGAACCAGGCCTTGCGGCTGATCACGGAAGAGAAGGTGGTGGCGCTCACCGGCTCTTATCAATCCGGCATCACACTGACGGCAAGCGCGATCGCCGAGAAATACGGAATTCCGTTCGTCAACGGCGAGTCGGTCGCAGCCAACCTCACCGAGCGCGGTTTCAAATGGTTCTTCCGGGTCACGCCGGTGGCGGCGGATTTCGCCAAGATCTATTATGAGTTCCTCAAGGACATGAAGGCCGCCGGCGTCAAGACCGATAGCGTCGCGCTGGTCCATGACAACACGGAATACGGCACGTCAGTCTCGAGCGTGATCACCAGCGTATTCAAAGACAACGGCCAGAGCATCGCACTCGATATCGCCTATGCCGTCAACGCGACCGACGTGCAGAGCCAGATACTGCAGCTCAAGGAGAAGAAGCCCGACGTCGTGATCATGATCGCCTATGCGTCCGACGCGATCCTGTATGCGAAGACGATGCAAGCACTCGACTACAAGCCTCCTATGATCATCGCCGACGATTCCGGTTATTCCGATCCGTCCTTCATCAAGTCGGTCGGCAAGATTTCGCAAGGAGTCCTCAACCGTTCGTCGTGGAGCGTCGGCCCTCCGGGATCACCGACCGCGCTGATCGCTGAAATGTATAAAAAGAAGAGTGGCGACGAGATGGACGATACCGCGGGGCGTCAGATGCAGGCGTTCTTCGTGCTGTGTGGGGCGATCGATCGTGCGGGTTCGACCGATCCCGCCAAGATCCAGGCGGCCTTGAAGGCCACCGATCTGAAGCCCGATCAGTTGATGATGGGTTACAAGGGCATCAAGTTCGATGAGAAGGGTCAGAACGTACTGGCCTCGGGCCTCGTCATTCAACTGCAAGACGGTGAAAATTATGTCGCGGTCTGGCCGAAAGCCAATGCCGAGAAAACGCCGGTCCTGCCTTATAAAGGCTGGTGAGAGTTGGGCGGCGGGCAGGGGTCCCGCCGCCACCTGCTTTAGTTGACTTGCCTTACTTGAATTGCACTTGCTTCATTCGATCCATCGCATCGTCATCTCAGAGACTTAACCCGCAAGATCTCCCGCCGGCATGTCCTCCATTCTTGTTCAGGTGATTGTCGGCGGCCTTCTATTGGGTGCCGTCTACGCGTTGTTCTCCTCCGGCCTCACGCTGGTCTGGGGCATGATGAACATCGTCAATTTCGCGCATGGCGACTTTGTAATGCTCGGCATGTATGTGGCGTTCGTGGTGTGGACGCTGTTCGGCGCGGGTCCCTGGGCGGGTGCGCCGCTGGCCGCGCTGGTACTGGCGACGCTTGGCGTCGTCGTCTATTTCGGGCTGATCCGCGACATCATGAAGGGGCCGATGCTGGCCCAGATTCTCGGCACCTTCGGGCTCGCGCTATTGCTGCGCTATTCGGTGTTCTGGTGGTTTGGCGCCAACTTCCTGTCGCTGCCTGAAAATCTGGTCGGCGGCACTTTTGAGGTCGCGGGCTTGCGCATCCAGGCATCGCGACTGCTGGCCGGCGCGGTCGCCTTGCTGGTGACGCTCGGCCTGCATCTGTTGCTGACGCGTACATCATTGGGATCGAAGATGCTGGCGGTCGCGGAAGATTCCACGGCGGCGCAGTTGATGGGGATCCGGCCCGATACCATGCAGGCCATCGCCTGGGCGATTGCCGCAGGCGCCACGGGTCTGGCGGGCGCGCTGATCGCGACGTTCTTCTATATCGTGCCGACTGTCGGCGAGACGCTCGGCATTGTCGCCTTTGTGACGGTGTCGCTGGGTGGTTTCGGCAGCGTGCCCGGCGCGCTGGTGGCGGGGCTGTTGATCGGTGTCATCGAGTCCTTGTCGGGATACCTGATCGGGCCCGTGTACAAGGACATGGTGGTGTATTCGCTGTTCCTCGGTTTCCTCTGGTTCCGGCCGCAAGGCTTGATGGGCAAATCCTGATGCGACGCCTGTTGTGGCTCTCGGTGGTGCTGGCGCTGGTCGTCGCCTATCCCCTGTTGTTCTCGACGCCATTCCAGCAGCGGCTCGGCGCGCTGGTGCTGCTCTATGCGATCGCGGCCTCGGCCTGGAACATCGTCGGCGGTTATGCCGGCCAGGTGTCGGTCGGACACGTCGTGTTCTTTGGCTGCGGCGCCTATGCCGCGATGGGCGCTTACGCGCATTTCGCCCTGTCGCCGCTGGTTGGCATTCCCGTCGGCATCGTTATCAGCGTGGCGATTTCGGCCATCATCGGCGTACCGACGTTGCGGCTGTCGGGCCATTATTTCAGCATGGCCACCATCGCGGTGGCCGAGCTGGTCCGGCTGATCGTCACCAACACTGGATATCTCGGCGCCGCGGTCGGGCTGAGCGGGCCGACCGTGCCACGCAACGTCTTCGATCTCTCCTTCATCTCGGCACTGCCGTATTATTATCTGTTCCTCGCGGTTCTGGCGTTGACGCTCGGGATCACCTGGTGGATCGCCAACAGTCGGATGGGATTTTATCTCCGCGCGATCCGAGACTCCGAACGCGCCGCGCGCTCGCTGGGCGCGCCCGCCAGCCGTACCAAGCTCTATGCTTTCATGCTCAGCGCCGGTCTCACCAGCGTCGCCGGCGCGCTCTATGCGATGATGTTCGGCTTCGTCGATCCCGAGTCCGGACTTGGCATCCTGATCTCGGTGAAGATGCTGATCATGGCGGCGCTCGGCGGGGCCGGCCTGCTGTTCGGTCCATTGGTAGGTGCGGCGATCCTGGTGCCACTGGAAGAGATTTCCAACAATCTTTTGGGCGGCAAGGGCGCCGGGCTGACGTTTGTGCTCTACGGCGCGATCATCGTGCTGATCGCGCGGTTCCAGCCCGGCGGCATCTTGATGCTGGTGAAGCGGATGATCGCGAAGCGACGCAGCAAGCTGCCGAGTGCCGAGGCGAGGGGAGCCGCGCATGCCCCCTGACGGCTGTCTCCTGGAAGCGCGTGACGTCACTAAAGCCTTTGGCAGTTTCAAGGCTGTCGACGCCGCCTCGGTGAAGCTGGCGCAGGGCGATATTCTCGGCCTGATCGGCCCGAACGGCGCCGGCAAATCCACCTTCTTCAACTGCCTGACCGGTGACCTGCTGTCGACATCCGGCACGGTCCTGTTCGACGGCCATGACATCACGGCACTGACGCCCGAAGCCCGCGCACAACTCGGCCTCGCGCGCACCTTCCAGGTGCCGCAGACATTCGAGAGCATGTCTGTGCTGGAGAACGTGATGATCGGCGCGTTTCTGCGCACGCCGCATCGCTCCGAAGCCGAAGCGCGGGCGCGCGCCGTGCTGGAGCGCGTCGGGATGAGCCGGCTGGCGGATGCGCCGGCGCGCTCGCTGGGTACACCGGGCCGCAAGCGGCTCGAAATCGCCCGCGCGCTGGCGACCGAGCCCAAGGTATTGCTGCTCGATGAAGCCATGGCAGGCCTCACCCAGCGCGAAGTGCAACTTGCGATCGATCTCGTGCGTGACATCCATCGTTCCGGCATCACGCTTGTGATCGTCGAGCACATTATGGAGGTGATCATGTCGCTGGCGACCCGCGTCGTGGTGTTTCACCAGGGCCGGGAGATCGCGCAGGGCAGTCCGCGTGACGTCACGGGCAACCCCGCCGTCATCGAAGCCTATCTCGGCAAGCGCGCGGCCAAGGCCGCCGCGGCGCATACCCCGATCGAGCTGATGGGTGGGCCCGCGACATGACCGCGCCCTTGCTCAAGATCGAGCATCTGGAGGTTCGATATGGCGACCTGATCGGGGTCTCCGATGTGTCGCTGGAGGTGCCTGAGGGCAGCGTGGTGGCGCTGCTCGGCTCCAACGGTGGCGGCAAAACCACCGTGCTCAACGCGATCGCCGGCCTGATCCCGGTTCATGCCGGATCGATCGGGTTTCGCGGGCAGCAGATCGGCGGTCAGAGCGCGTTTGCGATCGTGCGCCAGGGTCTGGCCTTGTCGCCGGAAGGCTGGCGGCTGTTTGTGCAACAGAGCGTCGAGAACAATCTGCGGCTCGGCGCGACTCCGTTGCGCGACAAGGCGCGCGCGGCGGCGCTGCTCGATCGCGTCTACGAGATCTTCCCGAAACTGGCGGAGCGCCGCAGTCAGCGTGCCGGTACCATGTCCGGCGGCGAACGTCAGATGCTGGCGGTCGGACGCGCCTTGATGAGCGACCCCAAGCTTCTGATGCTGGATGAGCCGTCGCTGGGTCTGGCGCCTGCGGTGGTCGAGTCGATGTACGAGACCTTCGGCCGGCTGCACAAGGAAGGGCTGACGATCCTGCTGGCCGAACAATCCATCGAACTCGCGCTCGAGGTTTCGGATTTCGCGACCGTCCTGCAAGTCGGCAAAAGCGTGCTGTCGGGCACCGCGGCCGATCTCGCACACGATCCGCAGGTGCAGAAGGTCTATCTCGGCACCGGCTAATCCCACGACGTCCGCCGGCGGATGGCCGCGGCGCGATGCCGTTCGATTATTTTATCTTGTCGTAAGCGGCGGCGAAATCAGCCAGCGGAATTGGAATGGCGATGGTTTCCTTGGCCATGTCCTGGAACGACACCTTCAACTGCTTTCCCGACTTGAGAGCGGCCAGCAGATCGGGCGCAATCACCGTGCTGGTGTAGCAGCCACGATTTTCGCAGGTCTGGATCTGCAGATCGACCGCCTTGCCGTCATCCACCTGGATTTTCACGCCGACCGGCAGATTGAGCCCGAGCGGCAATTGCACCAGCGCCACCGGCGTGTGGGTGTCGCCGGGCACGCGGATATTGATCAGCACGATCAGTTGTCCGGTCTTGGTGAGAACGGCGCTTTGTTCGATCGCGCATTCGAGCGGAGCGTCGCGGCTGACGCTGGAGCAGCGCACGGCCCAGCCGGGGGCGGCAGGGGGAGTCGCAGACGCCGTCCCGGCAACGGCTGGCGGCGTTGCAGGCACCGGCGCGCTCTGCGCCGTGCTCCTCGATTTGGGAGCCTGGGCGAAGCTGTGGTCGATCGGACCAAAGGCCAGAAGAGCCACGAGGACTACAAATTTAAAAGATATTTTCACTGGCCAGCCTCCGGGATCAATGCATCCCGATGCGGTGGCCAGCAATTAAAGTCAAGTCACTCGGCGGCTTCCTTGACCGCGCTGTGCTCGGCGATGTCGTCACCCTCGTCATTCTTCGAGCGTCCCCAGCCCGCAAACGCGTTCGAAAGCCTGTCGAGATAAAGATAAATCACGGGCGTCGTGAACAGCGTGAGCGCCTGGCTGACGATGAGACCGCCAACCATGGCGTAGCCGAGCGGCTGGCGAATTTCCGATCCGGTGCCGGTCCCCAGCATCAGCGGCACGCCGCCGAGCATCGCCGCCATCGTCGTCATCATGATCGGACGAAACCGCAGGATGGCGGCCTTTCGGATCGATTGTTCCGGCGACAGATGCTCGTCGCGCTCGGCAGAGATCGCGAAGTCGACCATCATGATGCCGTTCTTCTTGACGATGCCGATCAGGAGGATGATGCCGATCAACGCGATCAGGCTGAAGTCGTATCCAAACGCCATCAGGATCGCGAGCGCGCCGACGCCAGCGGAGGGAAGCGTCGACAGAATCGTCAGCGGGTGAATGTAGCTTTCATAGAGAATGCCGAGGATCAGATACACGACCACCAGCGCCGCCATGATCAGCAGTGGCACAGTGCCGAGCGACTGCTGGAACGCCTGCGCGGTACCCTGGAAGCTTGAGTTGAGCGTGGCGGGCGTACCGAGTTCGGCCATCGCCCGTTGCACGGAGTCGGTCGCTTGCCCAAGTGCCGCGTTCTGCGCGAGGTTGAAGCTGATCGTGATCGCCGGAAACTGGCCCTGATGGCTGATCGAGAGCGAGCGCACCGGCACGTTGGTCCAGGTCGCGAATGTCGCTAGCGGCACCTGTTCGCCTGTTAGTGGCGACTTGATGTAGAGTTTGTTGAGCGTGTCGATGTTGCCCTGCAGCTCCGGCAGGATCTCCAGGATCACGTGGTAGCTGTTGAGCTGCGTGAAATATTGCGTGACCTGGCGCTGTCCGAACGCGTCATACAGCGTGTCGTCGATCAGTTGCGGCTGAATTCCATAGCGCGAGGCGGTGTCGCGGTTGATCTTCAGCTGAAGCGTGGTGCCTTCCGTCTGCTGGTCGGTGGCAACGTCGCGCAACTCCGGCAGCGTTTTCATCTTGGCCAGAATCTTCGGCGCCCACTCGTTGAGTTCGTCGAGATTGGCATCCTGCAGCGTGAACTCGAATTGCGTTCGAGTCGGCCGGCCGCCGAGCCGCACGTCCTGCGCGGCCTGCATGAACAGGCGGGCGCCCTGGACCTTTTCGAGCTGCGGACGCAGGCGCGAGATGATCTGCTGGGCGGAGACGTCGCGTTCATTGCGCGGTTTCAACTGCATGAACACGCTGCCGTTGTTACCGGCGCGGCCGTTGCCGCCGATCGCCATCGCCACCGAGTCGACGGCGGGATCGGCCATGGCGATTGCACCAAGAGCCTCCTGCCGCCGCTTCATTTCTGCAAAGGAGATGTCCTGCGCCGCTTCGGACGTGGCGGTGATCAGGCCGACGTCCTGTTGAGGGAAGAAGCCCTTCGGAATGATGACGAACAGATAGACCGACAATCCCAGCGTCGCGAAGAAGATCACGAGCGTCGTCAACCGCCAGCGCATGGCAAGGTCGAGACCGCTCTCATAGGCGTGCAGCATCGCGTCAAAACCGCGCTCGCTCCACTGATAGAGCTTGCCGTGCTGCTGGTTTTCGTTGTGCGCGCGCAGGAAGCGGGATGCCATCATCGGCGTCAGCGTCAGCGACACCACCATCGACACGAAAATGGTCATGGTCAGCGTGACGGCGAATTCGCGGAACAGGCGTCCGATGATGCCGCCCATCAGCAAGAGCGGGATCAGCACCGCGACCAGCGAAATACTGATCGAGACGATGGTGAAACCGATTTCGCTGGCGCCCTTGAAGGCGGCCGCCATCGGCTTCTCGCCTTCTTCGATATAGCGCGTGATGTTTTCCAGCATCACGATGGCGTCGTCGACCACGAAGCCCACCGCGATGGTCAAAGCCATCAGGGACAGGTTATCGAGCGTGTAGCCGAATACCCACATCAGTGCGCAGGCGCCGAGCAGGGCGAGCGGCACGGTCACGGTCGGAATCACCGTTGCCCAGAAACTTCGCAGGAAGATGAAGATCACCATGACGACGAGCGCGATGGTCAAAAGCAGCGTGAACTGGACGTCCTCGACGGCGGCGCGGATGGTCTGGGTACGATCGCTGATGACCGCGATCTGGATCGCGGGCGGGATCGCCGCCACCAGCCTCGGCAGCAGCGACTTGATCTTGTCGACGGTGTCGATGACGTTGGCGCCCGGCTGTTTGTAGACCACCAGGAACACGCCCCGCTTGCCGCCAGCCCAGGCCGCTTGCTTGGCGTCCTCCGGCCCCATGATCGCCTGACCGATGTCGCGAATCCGCAACGGGCCGCCATTGCGATAGGCAATGATGACGTCGTTCCATTCTTTCGGATCCAGCATCTGGTCATTGGCGTAGATCGTATAGGCGCGGGTCTCGCCGTCGATGTTGCCCTTCGGACTGTCGGTCGTGGTGATGTTGATCGAGGCGCGGACGTCTTCCAGCGACAGGCCTTTGGCGACCAGTTTGGCGGGATCGACCTGAACGCGGATCGACGGTTTTTGCTGGCCGCCGATCGTGACCTGCGCCACGCCGGAAATCTGGCTGATCTGTTGCGCAAGCTGAGCATCGACGGCGTCGCTGACGGTCGTCAATGGCAGCGTGTCTGACGTCGCCGACAACAGCAGGATCGGCGAATCCGCCGGATTGACCTTGCGATAGGTCGGGGGCGAGGGGAGGTTCTTGGGCAACTGACCGCTGGCGGCGTTGATGCCGCCCTGGACGTCGTTGGCGGCGCCGTCGATACTGCGGTTGAGGTCGAACTGGATCGTGACGGAGGCCGTCCCGAGGTAGCTCGTCGAGGTCATCTGGGCGATGCCCGGAATCTGCGCGAATTGCCGCTCCAGCGGCTGCGCGACCGACGATGCCATGGTTTCAGGGCTCGCGCCCGGCAACGTTGCGGTGATCTGGATGGTGGGGAAGTCGACCTGCGGCAGCGGCGCGACCGGCAGCAGCGGATAGGCCACGAGGCCGACAAACAGAATGCCGGCCATCATCAGCGACGTGCCGATAGGATAGCGAATAAACGGCGCTGAAATGCCTTCGCCGGTTCCCGTCGTTCCTGTCGGAGCGTGGCTCATTCTTGTCGTACCTTGGGTTGCGCCGGATCCGAGCTGGCCACAGCAGTGCTGACGAGCGTGCCAGCCTGCACTTTGTATTGGCCCGCCGTGATGACCTTCTCGCCGGGCGATAGACCGGTATCGACCACCGAGCGTCCGTCGATCGACTGGCTGACCTTGACCTTGCGCAACTCAGCCTTGTTGTCCTGGTTCACGATAAACGCGTAGAGGCCTTCGGTGCCGTGCTGGATCGCCTCGTCGGGAACCACGGTGGCGCCCTTTAGCGTCTGCACCAAAAGCCGCGTCGAGACGGACTGGCCAGGCCATAATGCGTGGTTCTTGTTATCGAACACGGCTTTGAGGCGAATGGTTCCACTGGTGGAGTCGACCTGATTGTTGACCACCGCCAGTTTTCCTTCTGCGAGGGGCTTCTTGCCATCCGTTGTAATCGCGATGGTCTTGAGCGGCTGAATCGCCTGTGCCTCGTTTATATAGGGTAATTGATCTTCCGGCGCGGTGAAAATCACGGAAATCGGCTCGATCTGGGCGATCGTTACAATCCCGGTCTGGGTCGCCGCATTGACGATGTTGCCGATATCGACCTGGCGCAGGCCGACGACGCCCGAGATCGGCGCCTTGACGGCGGTATAGTCGAGTTGGGTCTGGGCGTTGGAAATGGCCGCGGTGTCGGCAGCGATCTGTGCCGTCAACTGTTGAACGGTCGAGCGCTGGGTATCGAGCTGCTGCCGGGTCGCGAATTCGCCGAGCTTGGTGTAGCGCTGCAAATCCAGATTGGCGTTGGCCAGATTGGCCTCGTCCTGTTCTTTCTTGGCTTTGGCCTGATCCAGCGTGGCCTGATATGGCCGGGGATCGATTTCAGCGAGCAGGTCGCCCTGGTTGACCTCCTGGCCTTCCTTGAAAGCGATTTTATCGATCTGGCCATCGACGCGCGTGCGCACGACAACGGTGTTAAAGCCCTGCACGGTTCCTAGCCCGGTCAAATAGACCGGAAAGTCGGATTTCTGGACCGGCGCGACGGCTACACGGACAGCAACACGGGCCGCAGCCTTTTGCGCGTTGGCGGCTGCCGCAGCCCGGTCCTCGCCCTGATAGCGCTGCCAGCCGTAATAGCCCGCTGCGCCCGCGACCAGGAGCACCAAAACCCAAGTTGTCGTCCGTGACTTTTTCATGTCAGCCCGTTCAGCCCTGCTAGTTCAAAAATTTAGAGTACCGGGTCTTCAAAAAGGTTCATAGTCACCCAGATATAATATGCGTGCACTTAATGTGTAAACACACTATCATCGGAAAAATACTAAACATTTTGAAACGTTTGGGAACCGCCCAATCCATGTCACTGGACCTGAAAAAGCAGTTAATTACACAACTTATCGAAAGCTCGCGGCTGCTGCGCAACTACATCGATCATCGCGCCAAGGGTCGGGGCACCACCCGAGCGCAGTGGATCGTCCTGTTCCGCCTGCGTGAGCAGGAGGGGCTGTCGCAGGTCGACCTGGCGGATGTGCTCGAATTGCAACCGATTTCGCTGGTGCGCCTGCTCGATCGTTTGGTCGAACACGGCCTGGTCGAGCGCCGGCACGACCCCCGGGATCGCCGGGCCAACCGCCTGTTTCTCACGACGGCAGGCCGCCAGCTTGCCGACGATCTCGACAGCCTGCGCGAATCCATTGCGACCGACGTATTGCAGGATGTTTCGGTGACGGCGCTCGAAACCAGCCTCGAAACACTCCAGGACATCAAGGATCGGATCAAAGGCTTTGCCGAGTCCCCTGGTACGGTCGCGGCCAAGTAATCCGCTCCGCCGGAAATCATCACTTCCTGAGTGCACCTGCGAAGGTACCGCGTGCGGTTTTGAATTCCGCCGCTGCGATGATTGCCGAGTCTGATGACGTCTGAATCGTTCGGTTTGAACCGCCATTTCGTAACGTAACCGTGAACACTTACGCCGTGTTTTAGAATGGTTTCAAACTGAAGATTAGAATCGTTTCGAACAGGCACTGCGTGAGCCGTCGCGCCTTTTTTCCAACGGCGGGGCATGATACGGCAAGCTTGCATCCGCGGCCTGACTTTCGATCTCGATACCGCAATTCAGAGTCTGGTGGAGTGTGTGTGCGGGGCGAGATGACGCTGACATCGTCAAATTGACCGGTATCTGTCGCAATCTCTTAGTGCTGCTGGGCCGAAGTATGAACATCTCACATTTTCGAACGATCTATCGCGTGCTGTTCGCGTTGGTGGTGCTGTCGCTGACGCAACCTTCATTCGCGCAGCAGAAGGCCGCGCCGACAGCGCCGCAGGCTCCCGCGGTGTCGCAGCCCGCAGTATCTCAGCCCGTCGTGTCTCAGCCCGCACCGGCTCCCCCGGCCGCGGTTCAACCCACGCCGCCAGCGGCCACCAACGCAACCGCAACACCTGCCGATGACAGCCGATCGCCGAAAGCGACGGCGATCGTGCCGCGCGAATTGTCGCCGTGGTCAATGTTCATGTCGGCTGACATTCTGGTCAAAGCCGTCATGATCGGGCTCGCTTTCGCCTCGCTGGTGACGTGGACCGTCTTCATCGCCAAAATGATCGAACTGTCGCTTGTCCAAAGCAAGCTCCGTGCGGCGCTTAACAAGATCGGCGATTCACGGTCGCTGGCGGAAGCGCAATTCGCGCTCGGCGCCAAGGACAGCGTGTTGTCGGCGTTGCTGGCGGCGGCGATGCGCGAGGCGCGGCTGTCGGCTGGAATTTCCAGCGATAGCGGCATCAAGGAACGGGCGGCGTCGAGTTTCGCGGAGATCGTGCGCGCCGAATCTCGCCGGATCCGGCTCGGCATGGGCCTGTTGGCAACCATCGGCGCGACATCGCCGTTCGTCGGACTGTTCGGCACCGTGTGGGGCATCATGAACAGCTTTATCGGCATCTCGAAGTCGCAGACCACCAATCTGGCCGTCGTCGCGCCGGGCATCGCCGAAGCGTTGCTGGCCACGGCCTTCGGCCTGGTCGCGGCGATTCCGGCCGTGATCATCTACAATCACTTCACGCGGGTCACGAAAGGCTATCTCGAACTCGTCAGCCGCTCGTCGGGTGCCGCGGGGCGCTTGCTGTCGCGCGATCTCGATCGCACCCATGTCAGTTCTGCCAGCGGGGCGCATTCGCGCGCAGCGGAGTAGGCGGTGGCTTTTTCGATCACAGATACGGATGACGACGACGATTTTTCGGAATCGCACGAGATCAACGTCACGCCGTTCATCGACGTCATCCTCGTTCTCCTGATCATCTTCATGGTGGCGGCGCCGTTATCGACGGTCGATCTCCCGATAGATCTGCCGACCTCAAGCGCGACCCCGCAGAAAAAGCCGGACAAGCCGACCTATGTCAGCATCAAGCCGGATCTGACGCTCGCGATTGGAGAAAATCTGGTGAGGCGGACCGACTTGATTCACTCGCTCGATGCCCTGGCTGATATGAACAGGGATCGCTACGTCTTCCTGCGCGCCGATCGCTCGGTACCCTATGGCGAGTTGATGGGCGTGATGGAGCTCCTGCGCGATGGGGGCTATTCGAAGATCAAACTGGTCGCGCTTGAGGGCGCTCCGGGTGCTGCCGCGACCGCCCCGACAACTGAAACTGCGAAGCCCTGACGGCGGAGCGATGACCGACCCTGATCTCGAACAAAAGCCATCCCGGCGGCTGTGGATTCTCGCGGCCGTGGCGGCGCTCGCGCTTCACCTTGGCGGAGCGGCGCTCGCGGTCGCGCATCTGCGCGCCGACGAGGACGGGCTTGATGGTCTGGGTGCGAGTGGGGCCGAGTTTGCCGTCGAGATGGCTTCGCCGAAGGTTCCCGATGACGAACTGCCGCCGGGACCTGATGCGGATCAAATGCAGGCGACGCCGGAGGTTCCCGAGCAGCAGGCCGAGGTCAAGGAGGTGGACCTGCCGAAGGATCGTCCGGTGGAGGCCGAGGACCCCGACCGTATCGTCACACTGAACGAATCGAAGAAGCCCAAGGAAGACGACCCCAAGGTCGCCGCCGTGCAGACTCAGGCTTCGGAAGAAACGCCTGCCCAGGAAGCGTCTTCAAGAAAGACGCTCGACGAGAACGCCCCCGAGGCCGACAAGGCAAGAGCGCCGAACATCGGCATCGGCAAGGACAAACAGCTGCTCACCGCGAAATGGGGCCAGAAGATCAGCGCCTTTATCAAGCTGCATCAGCGCTATCCGGAGAACAGGAGCAAGGAGACCAAGGTAAAGGTCAATCTTGTGCTCAACCGCCGTGGCAACGTCGTATCCGTCAATGTCGTGGGGTCGTCGGGCGATGCGGCGTTTGATCAGGCGGCGGTTTCAATGGTCCGCCGTTCCGACCCGGTGCCGGAGCCGCCGATGGAATTGACTGAGGATACGTTCAACTTCGATATGGATGTGATTTTCGAAAAGCCGAAATGACGGCTCGTTAGAACGGATGCCGCCGCGCCGTGTAAAATTGCGGCTGCCGTCAAACTGTCACCGCAGCAGATATCGAAAGCCGGTGTACACGACAACGAGGCAGGCAAAGATCAGCGCGACGGGTAGCCGGGACTTGCCGTCCGGACCGGTGGCCTTTTTGGGCCGCGGCGGCGGCGGGCGCTTGAAGGCGGTGACGTTGTCCGTCACCTGACCGACCGGTTGAGCCTTGACGTCAGGCGCTTCGCCGACGCCCCCCATCTCGGCGTAATAGCTTCGGTAGATCAAATTGATGGTGGCGTCGCTGGCCTGCGGTTCCGTCATGGCCTTGAGCAATTCCCTGTAGCTGACCAGGAAGGTCTGGGCCTCGGCGGGCAGGGACGAGGCGCCATTGAGCTTCGCCATCATCTTCCAGGTCGCAAAATCGGCGCGAGCCCTGGTATCGGCACGTCGCGCGATCATCATGTCCGCAGCTTTGATCAAGACGGCCTCTGCTCTTTCCGGCGGGTTGGAATTGTTTGGGGCTCAGGTTGGCGAGAGAGTCTAGCTGTTACCGGTTACGACGAGGATACACTGAATCACATAGCCGGTGGTTGTGCGCAGTATCGCCGAAATAACATCAAGATTTAGACCGAACTGCGAACCCGCCAGCGGAAGCAGGATCAGAATGCCGATCAGGATCAGCATCCCGTAGGGCTCCAGCCGGGCCAGCGGCGCCGCCAGCACGCGGGGCAAGAGGCCGACCGCGACCCGTCCGCCGTCCAGCGGCGGAATCGGCATCATGTTGAAGATCGCAAGGATGACGTTGATGACAAGGGCGTTTTTGAGATTGTCGGCCACCCACTGGGCTGCGTTTTCGGGCACATAGGTCAGCAGGTGAAACGCCGCCGCCGCGATCAGCGCCAGGGCGATATTGGTGGCCGGCCCGGCCAGCGCCACGCAGACCATGTCCAGTCGCGGATTGTTCAGGGCGCGGAAATTGACCGGCACCGGCTTGGCGTAGCCGAACAGAAACGGCGAGTGCGACAGCAGCAGGATGGCCGGCATGATCAGGGTGCCGAACGGATCGATGTGCCGCAGCGGGTTGAAGCTGACCCGGCCCTGGTCCCAGGCGGTGTTGTCGCCGAAATGATGCGCGACAAAGCCATGGGCGGCCTCGTGAAAGGTGATGGCGATCACGAGCGGTATTACCCAGACCGAGACGTCATAAAGGGTGGTGTTCACGGATCATCCTGACCGGTTGGGCCGAGCTAGGGCACCTGTTCCGGATATTGTGGTAGTCCGTCGTCGAGTTTTACCCAATGTATTTTTTCGCTGACCCAGATGTGTTCGGTGGGTGCGAACGCGTTGCGGTCGTCGAATGTCGCCAGCGCGACGCCGGCCGCCGTGCCGTTGGTTCGCCAGGACATCAGGCGGGTGCCGCAGGTCTTGCAAAACACTCTGTCGGTGGCCGGAGAAGAGGGATAGCGGCGCTCTCGCCCTCAACCGTCAAGGCATCCTGGGGAAACAGCGCGCGGGCAAAGAACGGCGAGCCCATCGCCTTCTGGCACTTGCGGCAGTGACAGACGCGGACATTGATCGGCTCGCCCCGGGCCTTGATCCGGACCGCACCACACAGGCATCCGCCTTCCCTGATCATGGTGCTCTCGCTGTCAGACGTCTCCAGAGATTCCGTTCCGATTTAATCGGAACGGAATCTCTAATTTTGGAAAACGCTCCAAGCTCTAATACGTCGCGCGGCCGCCGGAAATATCGAACACCGCGCCGGTAGAGAAGGCGCAGTCTTCCGAGGCCAGCCAAGCCGCCATCGCCGCGAGTTCTTCCACCAGCACGAAACGTCCTTTTGGAATCTTCGACAGCATGAAGTCGATATGCTGCTGCGTCAGTTGGTCGAAGATCGCGGTCTTCGCCGCGGCGGGGGTGACGGCGTTGACGGCGATATCGTAGGCGGCCAGTTCCTTGCCCAGCGATTTGGTCAGCGCGATCAGGCCGGCCTTCGAGGCGGAATAATGCGCCGCGTTGGGATTGCCTTCCTTGCCGGCGATCGAGGCGATGTTGACGATACGGCCGTATTTCTGTTTGACCATCGTCGGCACGATCGCCTTGCAGCAGATGAAGGGTCCGTCGAGATTGATGCGCAGCACCTTGCGCCATTCATCGAGGTCAGTTTCCCACACCGTCTTGTTGATCCCGGCGATGCCGGCATTGTTGACGAGTATGTCGATCTTGCCGAAGGCAGCTAGCGTCGCGTCCCGGGTTTTCTCGACGGCAGCGAGATCCGTCACGTCGACCTTGAAGGCGGTGACGCCGGCGCCGATTTCCCTGGCGGTCTTTTCGGCGAGGGGCTGGTCGTGATCCCATATTGCGACCTTCGCGCCTGACGCGACAAAACGTTCGGTGATCGCGCGTCCAAAACCCTGCGCGCCGCCGGTAACGACGGCGCAGCGGCCGTTCAGATCGATCTTGTTCATGATGATGTTCCCTTATTTAAAGCGTCCAGCCGCCATCGATGATATGCGCGACGCCCGTGGTGAACGCGCTTTCGTCACTGGCGAGATAGAGCGCGAGCGAGGCGATCTCGTCGGCGGTGCCGAGCCGTCCCATCGGCTGGCGGCTGACGAACATCTCGCGCCCGCCCGGACCCGCGGCAGCGGCGCGGTTGAGCATCGACGGCGTTTCGATGGTGCCGGGGCAGATGCAATTACAACGAATGCCCTTGGTGATGAAGTCGGTCGCGACCGCGCGGGTCAGCGCCGCGACGGCGGCCTTGGTTGCGCTGTAAACGTAGCGATTGGGCGCAGCCTTGAACACGCCGGCCGCCGACGAGATGTTGACGATCGAGCCGCCACCGCCTTCGAGCATGCTCGGCAGGAAAGACCGGATGGTCCGGTGCATCGATTTGACGTTGAGATCGAACGAAAAATCCCAGTCGTCGTCGGAACAGTCGAGAACGGTACCGTTGTGCACGAAACCCGCCGCGTTGAGCAGGATGTCGACCTTGCCGACGCGCTTTGCCATTGCCGCGACCGCCGCGCTGTCGCGCACATCGAGCTTTGCCACTTCCGCCACGCCGTCCTTGGCGAGTTGCGCCAGGCCCTTTTCATCGATGTCGGTCGCAAACACCGTGGCGCCCTCGCGCGCAAAGGCGATGGCCGAGGCGCGCCCGATACCGGCTGCGCCGGCCGTGACGAATGCGCGTTTGCCTTTCAGGCGGTCTGACATTGTTGCTCTCCCTTATTCAATTTGTTTGAAATTTTTCGTCATTGCGAGGAGCGAAGCGACGAAGCAATCCATTCTTTGGCGTAAAGTGTGGATTGCTTCGCTTCGCTCGCAATGACGATTGTTACAATGACGGCAACGGTTTGCGTCAGTGATTATCCCGCGCCACGCCGACCTTGCCGGCGATGTCGTGATAACGCGTCGCCAGCTCCATGCAGGCGCCGGTGGCCTGCTGGCCGACGGTGGAGCGATAGAGTTCCTGCCACGGCGTCTGGTTGGCCGGGTAGGGGAAACCGCCCTTGGCTTTCAAGTCCGCATGACGGCGTTTCAACTCATCGTCGGAGATCAGGATGTTGGCGCTGCCCTTGTTGAGATCGATGCGAACCATGTCGCCGGTCTTTAGGATGGCGAGCCCGCCATTGGCGGCGGCTTCCGGCGTTGCATTCAGGATCGACGGTGAACCCGACGTGCCGGACTGGCGGCCATCGCCGATGCAGGGCAGGGACAGGATGCCGCGCTTGATGAGGGCGGCGGGCGGCTGCATGTTCACGACCTCGGCGCCGCCGGGATAACCGATCGGCCCGGTGCCGCGCACAAACAGGATGCAATGCTCGTCAATGTTGAGCGAAGCATCGTCGATCCGGTGGTGATAATCCTCCGGTCCCTCGAACACGATGGCACGGCCTTCGAAGGCGTTGAGATCCTTGGGGTTGATCAGATAGCGGTCGCGGAATTCCTTGGAGATCACGCTGGTCTTCATGATCGCGGAATCGAACAGATTGCCGCGCAGCACCAGGAAGCCGGCGTCCTTGACCAGCGGCTTGTCGTAACTGCGGATCACGTCACCGTCGGGTTTTGGCGCATTGCGGCAGTTGTCGCCCATGTTGTGACCATTGACGGTCAAGGCGTCCTCATGGATGCGCTTGTGCTCCATCAGTTCGCGCACCACCGAGGGCACGCCGCCGGCGCGATGATATTCCTCGCCGAGATAGAATCCGGCCGGCTGCATGTTGACCAGCAGCGGAATCTCGTGGCCGTGCTTCTGCCAATCGTCGATCGAGAGCTCCACGCCGATATGGCGGGCGAGCGCATTGATATGGATCGGCGCATTGGTCGAGCCGCCGATCGCCGAATTGACGACGATGCAGTTTTCAAACGCCTTGCGCGTCAGGATGTCGGATGGTTTCAGATCTTCCCACACCATCCCGACGATGCGTGTGCCGGTCTCGTAGGCGATCTGGCCGCGCTCGCGATAGGGCGCGGGGATCGCGGCACAGCCTGGCAGCGACATGCCGAGCGCTTCGGCCAGCGAATTCATCGTCGATGCCGTGCCCATGGTGTTGCAATGGCCCACCGACGGCGCCGACGAGGCCACGATATTCATGAACTCCTCATAGTCGATCTCGCCGGCGGCCATCTGCTCGCGGGCTTTCCAGACCACGGTGCCGGAGCCGGTGCGCTCGCCATTATGCCAGCCGTTCAGCATCGGCCCGCCCGACAGCACGATCGCCGGCAAATTCACGGTAGCCGCGGCCATCAGGCAGGCTGGGGTCGTTTTGTCGCAGCCCGTGGTCAGGACCACGCCATCGAGGGGATAGCCGAACAGGATTTCGACCAATCCGAGGTAGGCGAGGTTACGATCGAGCGCCGCGGTCGGGCGCTTGCCGGTCTCCTGGATCGGATGCATCGGAAATTCCATCGCGATGCCGCCGGCGGCGCGGATTCCCTCACGGACCCGGTGCGCCAATTCAAGGTGATGGCGGTTGCACGGCGACAGGTCGTTGCCGGTCTGCGCGATTCCGATAATCGGCTTGCCGGATTGCAATTCGTGCCGGGTCAGGCCGTAATTGAGGTACCGCTCGAGGTAGAGCGCGGTCATTCCGGGGTTGTGGGGGTTATTAAACCATTCGCTGGAACGGAGTTTGCGCCGGCTGACACCGGCAAGCGGCTTGTTCATGGGTTCTCCCGCAGCGCACACGCCTTATTTTTGTGCGTCATTTCGTATGGGCATCCAATGTTCGCATGTCACCGCGCGCTTCGCAACGTTCGCGCACGGGGCGATCGACTACGACTTTGATCCAACGACATCGCCGAAAAAGTCTGGTAAGACCCCAGTCAAATCAAGCAAGACCGCGGCATTCGCCGCGGGCCAAGAGCGTATTCGGGAGGGTTTTTATGTCGTCAGTGCAAATCCGCGACGTGCGAAAATCGTTTGGCGGCTTTGAAGTCTTGCACGGCGTGTCGATTCCGATCGAGGACGGCGCCTTTGTGGTGCTGGTCGGCCCCTCCGGCTGCGGCAAATCGACCTTGCTGCGGATGCTCGCCGGGCTCGAAAACATCACGTCCGGGACCATTTCGATCGGCGACCGCGTCGTCAACAATGTCCAGCCCAAAGAGCGCGACATTGCCATGGTTTTCCAGAATTATGCGCTCTATCCGCATATGACGGTCGCCGACAATATGGCGTTTTCGCTCAAACTGCGCGGTGCCAGCGCCGACGAGATCAACAAGGGCGTCAAGCGGGCCGCGGAAATCCTGGACCTGACGCCGCTGCTCGATCGCTATCCCCGGCAATTGTCCGGCGGACAGCGCCAGCGCGTCGCGATGGGACGCGCCATTGTGCGCGATCCGCAGGTGTTTCTGTTTGACGAGCCTTTGTCGAACCTCGACGCCAAGCTGCGGGTCGCGATGCGCACCGAAATCAAGGAGTTGCACCAGCGCCTCAAGACCACCACGGTCTATGTGACGCATGACCAGATCGAAGCCATGACCATGGCCGACAAGATCGTGGTGATGCATGACGGCATCGTCGAGCAGATCGGCTCACCGCTGGAACTCTATGATCGGCCGGACAACCAGTTCGTCGCGAGTTTCATCGGCTCGCCGGCGATGAATTTCCTTAAAGGTAATGTCAGGATCAACGGCAGCGCCGGTTTCGAGGGCCCCAATGGCGTGAAACTGCCGCTCAAGTCGGCGCCGGCCAATTCCGACGGCCGGCCGGCGGTCTATGGGGTTCGGCCCGAGCATTTCACCATCGCGGACGACGGCGCGGAAGCCGAGATTGTCGTGGTGGAGCCGACGGGATCGGAGACCCAGGTGTTTGCCAAGCTGGGCGGACAGCAGGTCGTTGCGGTATTCCGCGAACGTCATCAATTCAAGCCGGGCGACAAGGTCCGGCTGAAACCGGATCCGTCGCTCGTGCATCTGTTCGACGACGCGACCGGCAAGCGGCTGTAATTTATCGAAAAACAATTGGTCGAAGAAGAACCAGTAAAACAGGGGAGAACACGTACGATGAATAGCTTTACTCCGGATCGGCGGTCTTTGCTGAAGGGCGGCGGCACTTTGCTCGCGGCTGCGGCGACCATGTCGAGCGAACAATTGCTGGGCCTCGCCAAGGCCTGGGCGCAGGCCGCACCGTGGAAGCCGGAACCGGGCGCCAAGATCAATCTGCTGCGCTGGAAGCGCTTCGTCGAAGCCGAGGACGTTGCGTTCATGAAGATCGTCGATGCCTTCCAGAAGGCGACCGGCGTGGCCATCAACGTTTCCAATGAATCCTATGACGATATCCAGCCCAAGGCGTCGGTCGCGGCCAACACCGGGCAGGGCCTCGATCTGGTCTGGGGTCTGTACTCCCTGCCGTTCCTGTTCCCGAGCAAGTGCGTGGATATGACCGACGTGGCCGATTATCTCGGCAAGAAATGCGGTGGCTGGGCGCCCTCGGGCGAGGCCTATGGCAAGGCGGATGGCAAGTGGATCGGTATTCCCGTTGCGGCCACCGGAAGCCTGGTGAATTACCGTGTCGCCGCGGCTGAAAAAGCTGGCCATAAGGAATTCCCGAAGGACCTCGGCGGTTTCGCCGATCTGATCAAGGGCATGAACAAGAACGGTACCCCCGCCGGCATGGCGCTCGGTCATGCCTCGGGCGATGCCAATGGCTGGCTGCATTGGGCGTTGTGGGCCCATGGCGGCAATCTGATCGACAAGAGCAACAAGGTTGTCATCAACTCGCCGGAAACCGCCAAGGCGCTCGACTACGTCAAGGGACTGTATGACAACTTCATTCCGGGCACCGCGTCCTGGAACGACAGTTCCAACAACAAGGCGTTCCTGGCGGGTCAGCTTTATCTGACCGTCAACGGCATTTCGATCTATGTCACGGCGCGGAAGGAAAATCCGCAAATCGCCGAGGACATGAACCATGCCCATCTGCCGGCCGGCGTTGATGGCAAAACCCGGGAGCTCAATCTGAGCTTCCCGATCCTGGTGTTCACCTTCACCAAATATCCGCAGGCCTGCAAGGCGTTCACCGCCTTCCTGCTCGAGCCGGAGCAATACAATCCGTGGATCGAGGCGGCGCAGGGCTATCTCTCGCCGTTCCTGAACGACTACACCAAAAACCCGATCTGGACCGCCGACCCCAAGAATACGCCGTACCGCGAAGTCGCCACGCTGGCGAACACACCGGCGGGTGTCGGCCAGATGGGTGAGAACGCAGCGGCCGCGATTGCCGACTTCGTGCTGGTCGACATGTTCGCGAACTACTGCACCGGTCGAGAAGATGTGAAGACGGCGATGGCTTCGGCGGAACGTTCCGCCAAGCGCATCTTCCGGTAAACAAGACGGCCGGCGCGGGGTTCCGCGCCGGCTTATTTCTGCTGGATATCTGAGCGACGCTCGGCTTTAAGATAAGGCCGGGCGTCGTCTTCAGGTTTGGAATTGGAGCGAGATGAGTACCCTTCAGACATCGATGCCGGCGCAGGCGGCCGCGGTCGACACGCGCTCGCTATGGTCGCGGCTGCGGACCAACCGCAACTGGGTGGCGTTGTGGTTCATGTTGCCGGCGGCGGCATTTCTCATCTTGTTTCTGGCCTATCCGCTCGGGCTCGGCGTCTGGATGAGCTTTACCGATGAGCGGATCGGCCGCGGTGGTGTTTTCATCGGGCTTGAGAATTACGAATGGCTGTGGGACGACGCGATCTTCTGGCTCTCGGTGTTCAACACGCTGCTCTATACGATTGTCGCCAGCGCCATCAAATTCGCGATCGGTCTCTATCTCGCGCTGCTGTTGAACCGGCATATGCCGTTCAAGGCGATGATCCGCTCGATCGTGCTGATCCCATTCATCGTGCCGACCGTGCTGTCGGCCATCGCGTTCTGGTGGATTTATGATTCCCAGTTCTCGATCATCTCGTGGTCGCTGATCAAACTCGGCCTGATCGACCACAACATCAACTTTCTCGGCGATTCCAATCTGGCGCGCGGCAGCGTGATTTTCGCCAATATCTGGCGCGGCGTTCCCTTTGTCGCGATCACGCTCTTGGCCGGACTGCAGACGGTATCGCCTTCTCTCTATGAAGCCGCGGTGCTCGACGGCGCCACCAACTGGCAGCGCTTTCGGTACATTACCTATCCCTTGCTGACCCCGATCATCGCCGTGGTCATGACTTTCTCGGTGCTGTTCACGTTCACGGATTTCCAGTTGATCTGGGCCCTGACGCGCGGTGGTCCGGTCAATGCCACGCATCTGATGGCCACCTTGAGCTATCAGCGCGGCATCATCAGCGGCCGGCTCGGCGAGGGTGCGGCGATTGCCACCGCCATGATCCCGTTCCTGATGGCGGCGATCGCGATTTCCTGGTTCGGCATGCAGCGCCGTAAATGGCAGCAAGGATCGAACAATGACTGATTCCGTCCTGCCGTCAAAAGTCACCAGCCAGAGCGATGAAAGCGACGGCATGAGCTATCTGGAGTCGTTGCCGCGCCGTGTGGTGACGCTCTATATCCCGCTGTTCGTGATCCTGATCGTACTATTGTTTCCGTTCTACTGGATGGCGCTGACGTCGATCAAACCCGACGAACAGCTGATCGACATGAACAAGTACAACCCGTTCTGGGTGATCCATCCGACCTTCAAGCACATCAGCAAGCTGCTGTTCGAAACCCAGTATCCGCGCTGGCTGTGGAACACGATGTATGTGGCGGTGGGCGCCACGACGTTGTCGATCATCGCCAGCGTGCTCGCGGCCTATGCCATCGTGCGCCTGCGATTCAAGGGCGCAGACGCGGTCGGCGTATTGATCTTCTTTGCTTACCTGGTGCCGCCGTCGATCCTGTTCATTCCGCTGGCCTCGGTGATCCAGGCCTACGGGCTGTTCGATTCGCCGCTGTCGCTGATTTTGGTTTATCCGACGCTGCTGATTCCGTTCTCGACCTGGCTGTTGATGGGATATTTCAAGACCATTCCCTATGAGCTTGAGGAATGCGCGCTGATCGACGGCGCGTCGCGCTGGCAGATCCTGACCAAGATCATCGTCCCGCTGGCGATCCCAGGCATGATCTCGGCCTTCATCTTTTCCTTCACGCTGTGCTGGAACGAATTCATCTACGCGCTCACTTTCCTGCAATCGACGCCGAACAAGACCGTTCCGGTCGCGATCGTGAACGAGTTCGTCGATGGCGATATCTACAAATGGGGTTCGCTGATGGCGGGCGCGCTGGTCGGCTCGCTGCCGCTGGTCATCCTCTACGCGTTCTTTGTCGAGCACTACGTGTCGGCGATGACCGGAGCCGTGAAAGAGTAAGCGCGCAGGCCCCGCAGGCTGAATAAAAAACAACAAGGAGTTGGGTCTTGCATATTCTGGTTTTGGGCGGCGCCGGCATGGTTGGCCGCAAATTGACCGAGCGGCTGGTGCGCGACGGGCGTCTCGGCAAACGAGATATCACCCGCATGACGTTGCAGGACGTGGTCGCGCCTGCCAAGCCCGACAAGGCGGGATTTCCGGTCGATACCGTGACCTGCGATTTCGCGGTGCCGGGTGCGGCGGAAAAACTGGTCGCTGATAAGCCCGACGTGATTTTCCATCTGGCGGCGATCGTCTCCGGCGAAGCCGAACTCGATTTCGACAAGGGCTATCGTATCAATCTCGACGGCACGCGGATGCTGTTCGATGCGATCCGGGCGATCGGTGGCGGCTATAAGCCCCGGGTCGTCTTCACCTCGTCGATTGCCGTATTCGGCGCGCCATATCCGGATGCGATCGGCGACGAATTCTTCCAGACGCCATTGTCCTGCTACGGCACCCAGAAGACGATCGGCGAGTTGCTGCTGGCGGATTATTCCCGTCGTGGCTTCATGGACGGCATCGGCATCCGCCTGCCGACGATCTGCATTCGTCCCGGCCTGCCCAACAAGGCGGCGTCGGGGTTCTTCTCCAACATCCTGCGCGAACCGCTGTCCGGCAAGGAAGCGATCCTGCCGGTGCCGGAAGATGTTCGCCACTGGCATGCCTCGCCGCGCTCGGCGGTCGGCTTCCTGATTCATGCTGCGACCATGGACACCGCAACGGCAGGTCCGCGCCGTAACCTTTCCATGCCCGGATTGTCGGCTACGGTCGGTGAGCAGATCGCCGCGTTGAAGCGAGTCGCCGGCGACAGGGTGGTCGCGCGGATCAAGCGTGAGCCGGACCCGTTTATCATGGGCATTGTCGAAGGCTGGCCGCGCAATTTCGAAGTCAAACGGGCGGTGTCGCTCGGCTTCACTACCGCCGAGAAGACTTTCGACGACATCATCCGGATTCACATCGAGGACGAATTGGGTGGTAACTTCGTCGCTTGATCCGTTGGTATTTTTCTAAAGGAGTGTGCCATGACCGCCAGCATCGTCGGATGGGCTCATACGCCGTTTGGCAAGTTCGATACCGAAACCGTCGAGAGCCTCGTGGTTCGGGTGGCGACCGATGCGCTGGCGGATGCCGGGATTTCGGCCGGCGATGTCGATGAGATTGTGCTCGGGCATTTCAACGCCGGCTTCTCGCCGCAGGATTTTACAGCCGCCTTGGTGCTGCAGGCCGATCCGGCGCTGCGGTTCAAGCCGGCGACGCGCGTGGAAAATGCCTGCGCCACCGGCTCGGCCGCTGTTCATCAGGGCGTGCGGGCGATTGCCTCAGGTGCGGCAAAGATCGTGCTGGTGGTCGGCGTCGAGCAGATGACGCGCACGCCCGGACCCGAGATCGGCCGCAACCTGCTGCGCGCATCCTATCTGCCCGAGGATGGCGATACCCCCGGCGGGTTCGCCGGTGTGTTCGGCAAGATCGCGCAGGCGTATTTCCAGAAATACGGCGACCAGTCCGATGCGCTGGCGATGATCGCGGCCAAGAACCACAAGAACGGCGTCGCCAATCCCTATGCCCAGATGCGCAAGGATTTCGGGTACGAATTCTGCCGTTCCGAAAGCGAAAAGAACCCGTTCGTGGCGGGTCCCTTGAAGCGTACCGATTGCTCGCTGGTCTCGGACGGCGCGGCGGCGCTGGTGCTGACGGATTCCGAGACAGCCAAGACCATGGGCAAGGCCGTCAACATCCGCGCGACCGCGCATGCCCAGGATTTCCTGCCGATGTCGAAGCGCGATATCCTGCAATTCGAGGGCTGCACCGTGGCGTGGCAGCGCGCGCTACAGTCCGCGGGCGTCGAGCTTTCCGATTTGTCGTTCGTCGAAACCCATGACTGCTTCACCGTCGCCGAATTGATCGAATATGAAGCGATGGGATTGACGCCGCGCGGGCAGGGCGCTCGCGCCATCAAGGAAGGCTGGACCCAGAAGGACGGCAAGCTGCCGATCAATCCGTCCGGCGGATTGAAGGCCAAGGGCCATCCGATCGGCGCCACCGGTGTCTCCATGCATGTGATGAGCGCGATGCAATTGGTCGGGCAAGCGCCCGAGGGCATGCAAATCAAGAATGCCAAGCTTGGCGGCATCTTCAACATGGGCGGCGCGGCGGTGGCCAATTACGTCACGCTGCTGGAGCCCGCGAAATAAGCGGCGCGAATTGCCGAGGGCCTGAGCGATGAACGTCGCCGAATGGCTGGCGGCATCGGCGCGGCTTCGTCCCGATGCGCCAGCGCTGCTGACCGGTTTCGATCTCGACGCCGACTACGCGACCTTTGCGCGGCGGGCCGCGGCGATCGGTACGGCATTGGCGCGCGACTGCTACATCACGCCCGGCGACCGCATCGGCCTGTTCGCGAGCAATTGCACGCAATATCTCGAATGCCTTTACGGGATCTGGTGGATCGGCGCCGTGGCGATCCCGATCAATGCCAAGCTTCATGGACGCGAGGCCGCGTGGATCTGCGCCGATGCCGGCGCGAAGCTGACGTTTCTGTCCGACGACACGATCGAGGCCTTGGCTGAGGCGAGGGACGATCTGCCCGAGGGGATGAAAACACTGTCGATGGACAGCGAAGCCTATCGCGCGATGCGCGAAGGCGAGGGCACGCCCATGCCGTTGCCGCGCGAGGAAAGCGATCTCGCCTGGCTGTTCTATACGTCCGGCACGACAGGCCGTCCCAAGGGGGTGATGCTGAGCCATGGCAATCTGGTGGCGATGACGCTTTGTTATCTTGCCGATGTCGACTACGCCACGCCGAACGATGCGTCGCTGTATGCGGCGCCGATATCGCACGGCGCGGGTCTCTATCATTTCCCACATGTCCGCATGGGCGGACGGCATGTGATTCCGGAATCCGGCGGCTTCGATCCCGATGAGGTGCTCAACCTCGGAAGGCAGCTCGACAATGTCGTGATGTTTGCCGCGCCCACGATGGTGCGGCGGCTGGTCGATGTCGCCAAGCGTCGCGGCGAGAATGGCGAGGGGCTTCGCACCATCATCTATGGCGGCGGGCCGATGTATCTCGCCGATATCAGGGACGCAATCGCCACCATGGGCCAGCGCTTTGTGCAGATCTATGGCCAGGGTGAATCGCCGATGACGATCACCTCGCTCAGCCGCGAATGGCATGCGCGCACTGACCATCCGCGTTATCTCGAGCGGCTTGCCTCGGTCGGGCCAGCGCAGAGCGTAATGTCGGTTCGCATCACAGGCGCGGATGGAACGCCGTTGCCGGCGGGCGAGACCGGCGAAGTCGAGGCCAAGGGCTCGGCGGTGATGCTCGGTTATTGGAACAACCCGAAGGCCAATGCCGAGACTCTCAAGGACGGCTGGCTGCGGACCGGCGATGTCGGACGGCTGGATCAAGACGGATTCCTGACGCTGTCGGATCGCTCCAAGGACGTGATCATTTCCGGCGGCACCAATATCTACCCGCGAGAGGTAGAGGAGGCGCTGCTGACGCATCCCGATGTGCGCGAGGTGTCGGCGATCGGCGTGCCGCATCCGGATTGGGGCGAAATCGTCGTCGCCTGCGTGGTGCTGGAACAGGGCGCCGCGGCCGACGATGCTGGCCTTGACGCGCACTGCCTCGCCTCGATCGCGCGCTTCAAGCGGCCCAAGCGCTATGTCTATCTCGACGCGCTGCCGAAGAACAATTACGGCAAGGTGCTGAAGACGGAACTGCGGGTAATGATGGGGAAGGAGGCGTAGGGTGGGCAAAGGCGCACTTGCGCCGTGCCCACCATCTATGTCGATGTACTATGGTGGGCACGCTTCGCTTTGCCCACCCTACGAAGCCCCCCACGCATACGCCCATACGCCTGCCGGCCTTGATCTTGCGGGTGGCCTGCCTTTACTAGACCTCAGAAAAATGGCGCAAACCATACAGCGCCGTCGCCGGGAGCAAACTAACCATGGGACCACTGGAGGGCGTCAAGGTCATCGACATGACGACGGTGCTGATGGGGCCCTATGCGACCCAGATGCTCGGCGATTACGGCGCTGACGTCATCAAGGTCGAAACCCCCGATGGTGACGTGACGCGGCTGATCGGGCCGACCCGCCATGCCGGCATGGGGCCGGTGTTTCTCAACACCAACCGCAGCAAGCGCGGTATTGTTCTCGATCTCAAAAAGCCGGCGGGCCGTGACGCCGTGCTGCGGCTGATCGCGTCCGCCGATGTGCTGGTCTACAATATACGCCCGCAGGCGATGGCGCGGCTGCAACTCGGCTACGACGTGGTCTCGAAGATCAATCCGCGCCTGGTCTATGCCGGCGTGTTCGGCTTCGGCCAGGACGGGCCTTATGCGGCCAAGCCCGCCTATGACGATCTGATCCAGGGCGCGACTGCTTTGCCGGCGCTGATGGCGCAGACCAATGACGGCGTTCCGCGCTACGTGCCGAACGCGCTGGTCGATCGTATCGTTGGGCTCACCGCCGTCGGCGCGATCTGCGCAAGTCTTGTGCATCGCGACCGCACCGGGCGCGGGCAGCGTGTCGATATTCCGATGTTCGAGACCATGGCGAGCTTCGTGATGGGCGATCACATGGGCGGCCTGACCTACGAACCGCCGCTCGACAAAGGCGGCTACGCCCGGCATCTGTCGCGCGACCGGCGGCCCTACAAAACCTCCGACGGCTATATCTGCGTGATCGTCTATAACGACAAGCAGTGGGAGAACTTCTTCAAGGCGACTGGCCGTGACGATCTGCGCCGCGATCCGACCTTCTCGACCTTCGCCGGCCGCGCCACCAACATCAACACGGTCTATGCCGAACTCGCGCGCATCTTCGAAACCCGCACCACCGCCGAGTGGGCTGAGCTGCTCGCCAAAGCGGATGTACCGGTCATGCCGATGCACGATCTCGAAAGTATTTTGGAGGATCCGCATCTGGTCGCGACCGGCTTCTTCCCGGTGGTCAATCACCCCAGCGAAGGCCCGATCCGCAGCATGAAAGTATCCGCCGCGTGGTCGGATACGCCGGTGGAGTGCTTGCGGCTTGCGCCGCGGCTGAACGAGCACGGCGCCGAGGTTTTGCACGAGGCCGGATTTTCCGCCGACGAGATTGCCGCCTTGGTGCGCGACGGCGTCACCACGGCAGCGACGGATTAAAACAAATGGATTTCGCGCTCACAGCCAACCAGGAATCGATCCGCGATGCGGTCGCGAAAATCTGCGCGCGGTTCGACGATGCCTATTGGCTGAAAAAGGACAAGGAGGGCGGTTTCCCGGCCGACTTCCACAAGGCGATGGCGGATGCCGGCTGGCTCGGCATCTGCATTCCCGAGGCCTATGGCGGCTCGGGCCTGGGCATTACCGATGCCGCGATCATGATGCGGACGATTTCGGAATCCGGCGCCGGCATGTCAGGCGCTTCCGCCGTGCACATGAATGTGTTCGGGCTCAACCCCGTGGTGGTGTTCGGCAACGAAGAACAATGCAAGCGGATGCTGCCGCCGATCATCTCGGGCCAGGAGAAGGCGTGCTTCGCCGTCACCGAGCCCAACACCGGCCTTAACACCACGCAGCTTAAGACCCGCGCGGTTCGCAGCGGCGACAAATATATCGTCAATGGCCAGAAGGTCTGGATCTCCACCGCGCAGGTCGCGGAAAAGATTTTGTTACTGGCACGGACCACGCCGCTGGAAGAAGTCAAAAGCCCGACCCACGGCCTCAGCCTGTTCTATACCAATTTCGATCGCAGCCGCATCGCCGTGCATGAAATCGAGAAGATGGGCCGCAAGGCCGTCGATTCCAACGAATTGTTCATCGAGAATTTTGAAATTCCGATCGAGGATCGCCTCGGTGAGGAAGGCCGCGGCTTCGAATATATTCTGCACGGCATGAACCCCGAGCGTATTCTGATCGCGGCGGAAGCGGTTGGGCTAGGCAGGCTGGCGTTGTCGCGCGCCGCCGCCTATGCGAAAACCCGCAATGTGTTCAACCGTTCGATCGGTCAGAACCAGGCGATCCAGCATCCTCTTGCGAAGAACTGGATGGAGCTCGAAGCCGCCTGGCTGATGACGTTGTCGGCGGGCTGGCAATATGATCAGGGGCTGCCGTGCGGGCCGGCGGCCAATACCGCCAAATATCTCGCGGGCGAGGCCGGTTTTCAGGCCTGCGAGCAGGCGGTCATGACGCATGGCGGCTTCGGCTACGCCAAGGAGTTTCACGTCGAGCGTTACCTGCGCGAATCCCTGATCCCCCGCATCGCACCGATCAGCCCGCAGCTCATTCTCAGCTTCATCGCCGAGAAGGTGCTGGGCCTGCCGAAATCGTATTAGCTGAGACCTTTACAAGGATAACATCATGAGCCGTCTCAAGGCCGCGCTTGACCCACGCTCCATCGCGATCATCGGCGCATCGGAAAATCCCAACAAGGTTGGCGGCCGTCCGGTGCATTACCTCGACAAGTTCGGATTCAAGGGCAGGATTTTCCCGATCAATCCGTCGCGGCCGGAAGTGCAAGGCTACAAATGCTACAAGAGCCTCAACGATCTGCCGGAAGCGCCTGAGATGGTGATCGTCGCGGTTGCCGGCGACAACGCCATCGGCGTGGTGGAAGATTGCGCCGCGCATGGCGTCAAGGTCGCCGTCGTAATGGCCTCGGGCTTCGGTGAAGTCGATGCCGTCGCGGGCAAAGCGAAGGAGCGGCGGATGGTCGAGGCCGCCCACAAGGCAGGCATGCGCATCGTCGGCCCGAATTCGCAAGGGCTGGCGAATTTCGGCACCGGCGCGATTGCAAGCTTTTCGACCATGTTCATGGACATGGACCGGGCCGAAGGGCATGTCGCGATGCTCAGCCAGAGCGGTGCGCTCTCGACCGTGCCGGTCGGGTTCTTGCGCCAGCGCGGCATCGGCGTCCGCCACACCCACGCCACCGGCAATGATGCCGATATCACGGTCGGCGAACTCGCGGTCGCGGTCGCCGAGGATCCCGAAGTAAAACTGTTGCTGCTATATCTCGAGAGCATCCCCGAGAAGAAATATCTGGAAGAACTCGCGGCCGTGGCGCTCGACCGTGACCTGCCGATCATCGCATTAAAGTCCGGCCGCTCCGAGGCCGGGCGGGCGGCGGCGCAGTCGCACACCGGCGCGCTCGCTAATGAAGACCGCGTGGTCGATGCGTTCTTTGAGCATCACGGCATCTGGCGCGCGCCTGACATGCGCGGGCTGGTCGAGGCGACCGAGCTTTATCTCAAGGGTTGGAAGCCCAGGGGCCGGCGGCTAGTCGCGATCAGCAATTCCGGAGCGGTCTGCGTCATGACGGCGGACGCGGCGACCGCCGTCGGCATGCCCATGGCGAAGCTGGCGGATGAAACCGACAAGAAGCTGAAAGGCATCCTGCCGAGTTTTGCAACCACGACCAATCCGATCGACCTGACCGCGGCCTTGCTGTCCAACAGCCGGCTGTTCGGCGATATCCTGCCGGTGATTGCGGAAGATCCCGCGGCCGACGCGTTCCTGATCGGCGTCCCCGTCGCAGGTCCGGGTTATGACGTCGAAGCCTTCGCGCGGGATGCTGCGGCGTTCGGCAAGCAGACCGGAAAACCGCTGGTGATCGCCGCGACCCAACACAGCGTCGCCGCGCAGTTCGCGGCGGAAGGCTCCTCCGTGTTTCCGACCGAGACAGAAGCGGTCACGGCACTGCACCAGTTCCTGGCGCATCGCGAATTGATGGCGCGCACCCGCGCGCGCAAGGCGGCCCGCGCCAAGGTAAATCAGCCCAGCATTCCGGTTTCGTCGACGTCGATCATGCTGAACGAAGCCGACAGCCTCGCACTGCTGGCCGCGCGGGGCATTCCCGTGGTGCCGCACCGGTTGTGCCGTTCGCGCGCCGAGGCCATCGCAGCGTTCGAGACCATCGGCGGGCCGATTGTGGTCAAGGGATGTTCGGCCGATATCGCGCACAAGTCGGAGCTTGGCTTGGTGAAACTCGGCGTCAGGACCCGCGAGGAGGCCGGTGAGGTGTGGGCGCAGATGGAGGAGATCATCCGCAAGCATGGCGCACGGTTCGACGGCGTCATCATTGCGGCGATGGCCGGCGGCCGGCGCGAAATCATGATCGGGGCGCATCGCGATCCCGTGTTCGGCCCTGTCGTGGCGGTCGGCGATGGCGGAAAATATGTCGAGATTTTCCGCGATACGACACTTCTGCTGCCGCCGTTTTCCAAAGACGATGCCCGCGAGGCCCTCGGCAAACTGAAGATTGCGCCGCTGTTCGCGGGCGTGCGCGGCGAGCCGCCGATGGATGTCGATGCGCTCTGCGATGCCGTGGTGAAGATCGGCGAGTTGATGCTCGATCCCGCGGCGAGGGTGATGAGCCTCGATCTTAACCCGGTGCTGCTCGACAGTGTCGGTAAAGGTTGCGTGGTGGTGGATGCCGTGGTGTTTCAGGGATAGATCCGCGTCTGAAAGCTGGCGCGGGTTTCATCGCGAATAAAACAGAACGCCGGCGATGACGAGCATAGCCGTCACCGCCAGCGTCTGCGCGAGCGCTTCCGAGGCCGCCCTCTTGGTGGCTTCCTTCATGCCGTTCTCTCCCTAAACCTGGGCGCGATTCATCGTGGCCTGCGAAGACCCGACGACCGATCTGTTGTTACTCGGAACACCCCATACGACGAGTATTCGCTCTAATGAGTCCCCACTCAGCGAATATCGACCGTCTCAAGGTCGAACAGCAATGCGGCGGCATTTTGGCTCAGCTGCAGCCGGTTTATGCGCGAGGGATGGAATTTTGAAAGCGATTTTCCGGTACGCGGCATGATCGAGCCGGCGCGAGCTGTTGATCCGGCTTCATGAGCTGGATACTCTTTCTGACAGAACCTGCCACTCCATAAAGCAGGCCGCAAAATCCCGAGAAAACCCAAGGTGAATTATGGCCCGTATCGATTATTGCGATACTTCGAAATCGAATGAACGTACCCGCGAGATCCTGGGCAAGAACCGCAACGCCAATATCTTTCGAATGATGGCGCATTCGCCTGCTTATTTCGAGCAGTATTGCCGCCTTGGCGGCGCGATCCGCCACCGCGGCGAACTGGATCCGGTGGTGCGGGAACTTGCAATCTCGCGGACCGGCATCCTGTGCGAGGCGCCCTATGAAGTTGTCGCGCACAAGCGCATCGGCAAGAATGTCGGCGTGACTGACGAACAAAACGCGGCGCTGGAAAACTGGAAGTCCGCGACCTGCTTTAATGAACTGCAGCGCGCGGCGCTCGCCCTCACCGACGAGATCGTGGCGATGCGCCGCCCAACCGATGCCACCTTCAACGCCATCGCGGCCAGGCTGACGCCGGCGGCACTGGTCGAATTGCAACTCGCGGTCGGCTTCTACATCATGACGTCGAAATTCCTGGAGACGTTCGCGATCGACATGCAGCCCGTGGAGCAGGTGGTCGGGTAGAGTGCCAGGATTGGACGCTCAGATCGTCAGTTCGTCGTCAGCAAATTCACTCGGGCATTGGCCGCGATCAGGCGGTTGGCAAGCAGTTGCGCGAGATTGCGCATGATGCGCTCACCGATGCGCGGGTGCTCCTCGCGAAAGCGCTGAAAGTCGCGCAACGGGATTTCAAGCGCGGTGACGGCGTTGTCGGCCAGCACGTCGGCGGAGCGATGGGTTTCGAACAGCCCCATTTCTCCGAATGCCATGCCTGCGGTGATGGTCGCGAGCCGGATGCCATCGGGAAGTTTGACGTGAACCACGCCGCTCCTGAGGAAGAACAATGAGGTCGCGGGTTCCCCAGCGGTGATGATCCGCTGTCCCGGTTGATAGGTTCGCACCGTGCCGAGCGAGGCGAGGTGTGTCAATTCATCTGCCGTCAATCCGGCCAGCAAAGCCTGCTCGGATAATTCGGTAATTTCGGTGGAATCGATCGTGCCGCCGTGGCGGTAAACGATCTGGTCCTCGGCCCATTCGATGGCATCGTCGAGCGACTGCCAGTTGCGCAAATTCGAGATACCCTTGACCCATTCGCCAAGCGGTTCCCATTCCGTCGTCGAACGCTTGATGCCGGAGATCACGACCGTGACGTTGAACACGGCCAGTTCGCGAATGCCTTCCGCCAGCAGCCGGGCGCCGGCGCGGGTGATCGCGGCGACCCGGCGCAGGTCGAAAATGATGAATTGCGGGCGCGGCCGGCCTGCAAGCTGGCGCGAGACGTAATCGACATTGGCGAAGGTCAGTGTGCCCACCAGTTCGATGATGCGGACATCGTGATGATGAGCCGCTAGGATTTTCTGCTCATGGGGCCGACGGCTGCGCCGCGAGGCGCTTTTTCCGATGTTGTAGTCGGCGATGATGCTGTTGCGGGCATCGTCGCTGCGGTTGAGCATATGCAGGTCGTAATGCAGCGACAGCGCCTCGCAGACCTTGATGCCGCGCACGCTGTTGCCGTGGCTGTCGAGCCTGGGGGAATAGCTGCCGAGCCCGAGCCGCGCCGGCAACGCCGCCAGGATGCCGCCGCCGACGCCGCTCTTGGCGGGAATGCCGACGCGATAGATCCATTCGCCGGCGTAATCATACATGCCGGAGCTCGTCATCACCGAAAGCGTGCGCGAGATCGCGTAGGGGGTCAGCACCTGCTCGCCGGTCACGGGATTGACGCCGCGATTGGCCAAAGTTGCCGCCATGATCGCGATGTCGCGCGCCGTCACGAGAATTGAGCACTGACGGAAATAGACTTCCAGCACCGCGCTGACATCGTCCTTGATGACGGTGGAATTGCGCAGGAGATAGCCGATCGCGCGGTTGCGGTCGCCGGTCGCGCTTTCCGAGGCATAGACCGCTTCATCGACGCCAAGCTCGCGCCCGGCAAACCGGCCGAGCGCCTGGCGGATATATTCGAGTGCGCCGTCGCCTTTGGCCCGATGAATGAGGCCGGAGCAAGCAATCGCGCCGGCATTGACCATGGGATTGAAGGGATGATTGTCGGCATTGAGCCGGATCGAATTGAAGGGATCGCCCGATGGCTCGACGCCGATCTCACTCTCGACCTGCGCCGCGCCCAGCGTATCCAGCGCCAGCGCGAACACGAACGGCTTCGACATCGACTGGATCGTGAACGGAATTTTGGTATCTCCGACCTCGTAAACATGGCCGTCTAGGGTCGCGAGGCTGATGCCGAAATGAGCGGGATCGGCCTTGCCGAGTTCGGGGATATAGCTCGCCACATTGCCGCCGTTCTCCGCAGCGAAATCCGAGTGGCAGGCGTTGAGGAACCGCAGCAGCGGCACCTTGGCGGAGGCCCAGTCTTCGGCCTTGTGGTGGGGCGCCGGGCGCAAACTATTCATGTCACTTCCTGTCACGCGTATGATTTCACGCCGACTTTACGTCGCCTTGGCGCGCGCCGAAACCTGTCCGGTGGTGCATTATATGGCAGGCGGTGCGGGAAAAACGCGCTCAAGCCGCGATGATGGCGACGATCTGTCCCTCGGCGATCACATCATCCAGCTTCACGAGGATGGATTTGAGTTTGCCCGTTGCCGGAGCGGCGACGGGGATTTCCATCTTCATGGCTTCGACAAAGGCGACATCGTCGCCCTCACTGACGCTGGCTCCGACCTCAAGGGGAAGCGCGCAAACACGGCCCGCGACTTCGGTCACGATCTTGATGTCAGGCATTCCGCGCTCCGGAATTGCTGCCACGCGCGGTCGCATAACAGCGGATATCGAGGGGCGGGCGCCCCGGCTTCCAGTTGTGACTAAGGATTGCCTGAGGTAGCCTGATCATCAAGTGGAATTTAATTCCGCATAGCGAAATAAAAGGTGCTTCATGGGACGACGCTCGGAGCGGCTCAGTAAACAGGGGATGCTTGCCAGCGATCTTGCAGGCGAGGGCGATGTCATTCAGGTGGTGTCGCGCGCCTTCGATGTGTTGCGTTGCTTCGAGGGCCACGAGACGCGGCTTGGCAATCTCGACATTTCCAACCGTTGCGGATTGCCGCGATCGACGGTCTCGCGCCTGACCCATACGCTGACCCGGATGGGCCAACTGGTCTATCTCCCGCGTGACCAAAAATACCGGATCGGGCCAAGCGCGGTCGCGATGAGCACCTCGATGATGCGCGGGCTGCAACTGCGCAATTTGATCCGGCTGCGGTTGCAGGAGGTCGCCGAACAATTGCCCGGCACCGTCGGGTTCGTCATCCCGGATCGATTTCATCTGGTCTATCTCGAGTTCGCCCGCTCAGCCAGCGCGCTCGGTCTGCATGAAAGCACCGGCAGCCGCATCGCGATGGCGAGCACGGCGGCAGGTCATGCCTACACGGCTGCGCTCGACGAAGATGTCGGCGACGCGCTGCTGGCTGAAATGGACCGTGAAAGTCCCGACAGCGCCAAAATGCTGCGGCCGCGTATCGCGGCCAACCGCCAGTTCTTGCGCGAGCACGGCTATGTCGTCGCCTGCGGCCTGTGGAGCCCGCATATCAACGGTCTCGCGGTGCCGCTGTGGTCGCCGCAATATCAAACCTTCGTGGTGACCACGATCGGTCTGTTGTCGGCGATGTATGACGAGAAGCGGTTGCACAGCGAAGTCGCGCCGAAATTGCTGGAGCTTGGCGCCGCGGTCGGCAGTCTGCTGGAGGGTGCCGACGGAGATATCTTCAGCGGCCGGATGGACAGGAAGGCGCTGCCGGTATCAACGCCCAACAATAATAAGAACATCAAGTCGGAGGATGCGAATGAACTGGAAGCCGGAACTCGACGACCTCGCTCGGCGCGAAGCCTTCGCGCGCGAGATGGGAGGCGTTGACAAGGTCAAGCGGCAGCATGACCAGGGCCGGCTTACGGTTCGCGAGCGCATCGACAAACTGGTCGATCACACAAGCTTCCACGAGATCGGCGCGATTTCCGGGATTGCCGAATATAACGAGAATAACGAACTCACCCAACTGACCCCGGCGAATTGCGTCTTCGGGCGCGGCAAGATCGCCGGGCGGCCGGTGGTCGTGGTCGGTGACGATTTCACGGTGCGCGGCGGATCGGCCGATGCCTCGATCTGGGCCAAGCCGTTGATGGCCGAGGAAATGGCGCATGACTTTCGGTTGCCGATCATCCGTGTGATCGAAGGCTCCGGCGGCGGCGGCTCGGTGAAAACCATCGAAACCAAAGGTGCTGCCAATCTGCCGGGCGGGATCGGCGGCACGCGCTGGTACGCCTACACGACTGGGAATTTGGCCCGTGTGCCGGTGGTTGGTCTCGGCCTCGGTTCGGTGGCGGGTCTCGGGGCCGCGCGACTGGCGGCGAGCCATTATTCTGTCATGACCAAGAGTTCGGCGATGTTCGTCGCGGGTCCGCCGGTGGTGAAACGCCTCGGCCAGGATCTGACCAAGCAGGAGCTTGGCGGCGCGGATATCCAGACCCGTGCCGGCGCGATCGATCATGCCGTCGAAACTGAGGAGGAAGCGTTCGCCTGCGCGCGCCGTTTCCTGTCCTATCTGCCGTCGTCGGTCTATGAGTTGCCGCCAACCGTTCCCAGCAACGACGATCCTGAACGCGCGGAGGAGTCGCTGATGACAGCGGTGCCGCGCAATCGCCGTCAGGTCTACAAGATGCGCCCGATCATCGAGGCAGTGGTCGACAAGGGCTCGTTCTTTGAGGTGGGCGCCAATTTCGGCCGCTCGATCATCGCGGGATTGGCGCGGCTGGAAGGCCGCGCCGTGCTGCTGCTCGCCAGTGACTCGTTTCACTACGGCGGATCATGGACGGCGGAAGCCTGCCAGAAGGTGGTGCGTTGGGTCGACTTCGCCGAGACCTTCCATCTGCCGGTAGTCTATCTGATGGATTGCCCCGGCTTCATGATCGGGCTCGATGCGGAGAAGGCGGCGACGATCCGCCATGGCGTGCGAGCGATGGCCGCAGTCAACCAGAGCACCGTGCCCTGGTGCACTATCATCGTGCGCAATTCCTTTGGCGTCGCCGGCGTCGTGCATCAGCCGGCGGACCGATTCTCGCTGCGCTATGCGTGGCCGTCGGCCTATTGGGGCTCGCTGCCGCTCGAGGGCGGCATCGAAGCGGCTTACCGTGCTGAGATCGATGCGGCCGAAGACCCGAAGGCCAAGCTGCAGGAGATCGAGGATCGCCTCAGCAAGCTGCGCTCGCCGTTTCGCTCGGCCGAAAAATTCTGGGTCGAGGAGATCATCGACCCGCGCAAGACTCGCTCTTTGTTGTGCGAATTCGCCCGGCTGGCCGAACCGATCCGCACGCCGGGTCCGGCAACGAATATGAAGATCAGGCCGTAAGGGCCGCGCTTCGCGCGGATCCGTTGGCGCATCTCGAACCATGAGTTCGCGCGAACTTCGCTCCGTCCTCATCCTGATCAGGATGAGGGGTGTCTTTACGCCACCGCCGGTTTGGGAACCACCGGCTTCGGCGGCCGCGAGATCGCCAGCGTCAGCGTCGCCGCGATGATGCACAGCGCGCCGGCGGCGAAGAATGCCGGCAAATAACTCAACAGCACCGTGCGCGACAGACCCGCACCGAACGCGGCGACACCGGCGCCGAGTTGATGACCGGCGAAGATCCAGCCGAACACCAGATTGGCGCGTTCCGGCCCGAATCGTTGCGCGGTGAGGCGCACGGTCGGTGGTACCGTAGCGATCCAGTCGAGGCCATAGAACATCGCAAACAGCGACAGGCCGTAGAACGAGAAATTGCTGAACGGCAGGAACAGCAGCGACAGGCCGCGCAGGCCATAATACCAGAACAGCAGCCAGCGGTTGTCATAGCGGTCCGACAGCCAGCCCGATCCGATGGTGCCGAAGAGATCGAAGATACCCATCGCGGCGAGCAGGCTCGCGGCCTGAACCTGCGGAATACCGAAATCGAGGCACATCGGTATGAGATGCACCTGCACCAGGCCGTTGGTGCTGGCGCCGCAGACAAAGAACGTGGCGAACAGGATCCAGAACACCCGGGTCTTGGCCGCATCGCGCAGCGTGCCGAGCGCGGCTGCCATGATCGGCGCGTTGTTGGGGGCCGGCAATGGCAGCGGTTGCGTGCCGTCGTCGCCGAAAGGCCGCAGGCCGACATCTCCAGGACGATCACGCATCACCATCAGTACCGCGAACGCGGCGATGCCGAGCAGTCCGCACATCAGCCCCAAGGCAACTCGCCATCCCATTCGGTCGGTCAGGCTCGCCAGCAGCGGCAGGAAAACTAGTTGTCCGGTTGCAGCACTGGCGGTCAGAATTCCGATGACAAGCCCACGTCGTGCTCCGAACCAGCGCGCCGCAACCGTCGCGCCCAGCACCAACGCTGTCATTCCGGTGCCGATGCCGACCACGACGCCCCACAACAGCATCAATTGCCAGATCTCTGTCATCCCGAGCGAAAGCAGCAACGCCGACACCACCGTCAACAGCGCGGCCAGCGTGACATTGCGCAGGCCGTACCGGTTCATCAGCGCCGCGGCGAACGGCGCCATCAGCCCGAACAGGATGAAACGAATGGAAAGCGCCGAGGAAATCTGCGCGGTGGTCCAGCCAAATTCCTTTTGCAGCGGCACGATGAAGACGCCGGGCGCACCGACCGCCCCGGCGCTGATCAGCGCGGTGAGAAAGGTCACGCCGACCATCACCCAGCCGTAATGGATATTGCGACGGGCGAGGGCGGCCGACAGCCAGTTCGAGATCATTTAGCCTCTGAAAAGTTATCTGGAAGGGAAGGTTTGCGGGATGTGCCGGATGCACATCCTAGTTCAGGAACCGGGCGACATAAATGCCGAACTTCCCTCGTTTTCGGACAGAGCCGTAACGTCAGTGCATAATGCGTTCGATCGCGATCGCGGTGGCTTCGCCGCCGCCGATGCAGAGTGCGGCGACGCCGCGTTTCAGATTATGGGCTTCGAGAGCATGCAGCAGCGTCACGATCAGGCGGGCGCCGGTCGCGCCGATGGGGTGGCCGAGCGCGCAGGCGCCGCCATAGATGTTAAGCTTCTCGCGGGGGATTCCGAGATCGCGCTGCGCGGCCATCGCGACCACCGCGAACGCCTCGTTGATCTCGAACAGATCGACATCGCCGACGCTCCAGCCGACCTTGTCGAGTACTTTACGGATCGCCGGGATCGGCGCGGTCGTGAACCATTGCGGTTCCTGGCTGTGGGTCGCATGCCCCCTGATCTCGGCCAGCGCGGGCAGGCCGTCGCGGTCGGTGAGGGATCGCTTTGCCAGGATCAGCGCAGCAGCGCCGTCGGCGTTTGCGGAAGAGGCGGCGGGCGTGATGGTGCCGTTGGGGCGGAATGCCGGCTTCAAGCCCGGAATTTTCGCGGGATCGACCTTCAGCGGAATCTCGTCATTGCCGATCGTGCGCGGGCCGGCCTTTTCCGCAATCGTGATCGGCACGATCTCGGCCTTGAACGCGCCGCCCTCGACCGCCTTGCGGGCGCGGGTCAGCGTCTCCATCGCGTAGGCGTCCTGATCGGCGCGGGTGAACTGATAGGCCTCCGCGGTGGCTTCGCCGAAATCGCCCATCGAGCGGCCGGCCTCGTAAGCATCTTCGAGGCCGTCGAGGAACATGTGATCGATGATCCGGTCATGACCGGCGCGGTAACCGCCGCGCGCCTTGGCCAGCAGATAGGGCGCGTTGGTCATGCTTTCCATGCCGCCGGACACCACGATCCCGGCCGAACCGGCGTTGATGATGTCGTGCGCCAGCATGGTCGCCTTCATCCCCGAGCCGCAAACCTTGTTGATGGTAGTGGCGCCCGTGGCATCCGGCAGTTTGGCGCCGCGTGCCGCCTGCCGCGCCGGCGCCTGACCCTGTCCGGCCGGCAGCACGCAACCCATGAACACCTCTTCGATCCGCTCCGGCGCGAGTTTGGCTCGTTCGACCGCGGCCGAGATCACATGGGAGCCAAGCTTGTGGGCGCTGAAGGGCGAGAGATCGCCCAGAAATTTGCCCAGCGGCGTGCGGGCGGCGGAAACGATGACGACCGGATCGGAAGATGTGGCCATGACGGAATCTCCTCAATGTCACGCGCTGCAGCGCGTCTTTTGCATGACAATCATCATATGATGCAATGCAAAATTTGCAATGCGGCAGGCCTGAGAAATTGTCATGGCATGGATGAACTGACGGCGCGGGTCTGACGGCCTTGCCCACTACCGTTTTCGGTCGATAAAACCCTGCATCAGTCGCTGCGGCTCGCCGGTCAGGAACGATCGCCCGAACACGCCGATGCTGAGATCGACGGATTCCTTCAGCGGCAATTCTTCCCATTGCCGGATCAGGTCTTTCTGGGCGCGCAGCGCTTGCGGCGCGCATTCCAGCAGCATCGCCGCGGTCCTTTCGACCGCAGCGTCGAGACCGTTGGGCGGCGCGACCACGTCAACCAGTCCCCAGGCGAGGGCGGTGGGAGCGTCGATATTCTCGGCTGTCATCAACAGCCAGCGGGCACGGCCGGCACCGATCAGCCGCGGCAATAATGCGGCGTGGATCACGCTGGGGATGCCGACCCTGACTTCGGGCATGCCAAACCTGGCGTCATGCGCCGCGACCCGGAAGTCGCAGGCGGCGGCCACTTCAAGTCCGCCGCCGAGGCACCAGCCGGGCATCCGGGCGATAACAGGCCCGGGAAAGGCGCGCACGGCTTCGCAGAGATCGCGCAAGCCGGTGATGAAGGTCTCGGCGGAGGCCTGATCGAGCTGTACCATTTCCTTGATGTCGGCGCCGCCGATCATGCTCTTTTCGCTCTGGCCGGCGAGTACAAGTACGCGGATATCCCGATCGGCCGCGAGCGATTGAAGTCCTTCGCGCACGCCGTTGATCGCAGCCGATCCCAGGATATTGAGCGAGCCGGCGTTGCAGATCGTCAGGCGGACGACGCCGCGCGGGTCGCGGTCGACGCCGCAAAACGGGTTGAGCATCTGCATCGGGTGGCTCGCCATCGATTGGTTGAGTTGCAAGGGATTGTACCACTTCCCGGATCAAACCACAGCCTTGTCAAGGCCGCTGGAAAATGCGAATCCCCGGGGCAGGGACACGCATAAATACAATAAAAAAACAACTTTCCGCGGCGGCGGATGTGATTATATGACCTCAAACATCTTATGGGACCGCCGATGCGATATTCCAGGGAACACAAGCTCGAGACCCACGCGCGGATCGTGAAGAAGGCTTCGGTCAGGCTTCGCGAGAAGGGCGCGCATGGCATCGGCGTCGCCGATCTGATGAAGGAAGCCGGTCTGACCCATGGCGGCTTCTACGCGCATTTCGATTCCAGGGAAGCGCTTGTGATCGAGGCCTTTGCGCATGCGATGGACCGCTCGACCGAGCGCTGGCGCAAGCTGGCCGAGCAGACCCCGCCGGACAAGCGCCTTGCCACCATCGTCAATTCCTATTTGACGACGGTTCATCGCGACGATCCTGGCCATGGCTGCGCGGTCCCGTCGCTGGGCTCGGAAATCGCGCGCGAGAGCCCGAAAACCCGCAGGGCGTTTGCGGCCAAGCTCGAGCAGATGATCGACATGCTCGCCGAGCAGCTCCCGGGCGCAACACCCAAAGCTGCGCGAAAGCAGGCGATGGCGACGCTGGCGACCATGATGGGCACGCTGGTGCTGTCGCGCATCGCCGGCAGCGGAGAGTTTTCCGACGAGATCCTTAGCGCCGGGCGTGCTGCCGTGCTGGGTGGGACGGCGTCGCCGGCAAAGGCTGCGAAGAAGGCAACGCCCAAGGTCATCGCAAAGAAGACCAAAAAGACCGCCTCATAGGCGCCACAATACTCGGCGCGCGGACCCACCGCATTCGACGTTGGTCGTAGAGCGCCGGAAACGCCGCAAAGGCCGCATTTTCGCAAATCCGCCGCGCGCTGAAAAACCTTTCCAAACGCTGTAAAGACTGCAAGATGCCGCTCAAATCGGCACGTGCAGAGCTCTTGGAGGAACGAATGCGTACAATCGGACATTTTATCGGCGGCCGCGAGGTCAAGGGCACATCCGGCAAGTTTGCGGACGTGTTTGAGCCGATGACCGGCGACGTTCAGGCGCAGGTCGCGCTGGCCTCCAAGGCCGAATTGCGCGCCGCGGTCGAGAACGCCAAGGCGGCGCAGCCGGAGTGGGGCGCGACCAACCCGCAACGCCGCGCCCGTGTGATGATGAAGTTCCTCGAACTGGCGCAGCGCGATTACGACAAGCTGGCCGAGTTGCTGGCGCGCGAACACGGCAAGACCGTTCCCGATGCTCGCGGCGATATCCAGCGCGGCCTCGAAGTGGTGGAATTCGCCTGCGGCATTCCGCACCTGATGAAGGGCGAATACACCGAGGGCGCCGGCCCCGGCATCGACATCTATTCGATGCGGCAACCCCTGGGCGTCGTCGCTGGCATCACGCCGTTCAATTTCCCGGCGATGATCCCGCTGTGGAAGTGTGCGCCCGCGATTGCCTGCGGCAATGCCTTCATTCTCAAGCCATCGGAGCGCGATCCCGGTGTGCCGATGGCGCTGGCGGCGCTCATGATCGAAGCGGGGCTGCCGCCGGGCATCCTCAATGTCGTCAATGGCGACAAGGAGGCGGTCGACGCCATCCTCGACGATCCCGATATCAGCGCCGTGGGCTTTGTCGGCTCCTCGCCGATCGCGCAATATATCTATGAACGTGCGGCCGCCACCGGCAAGCGTGCGCAGTGCTTCGGCGGCGCCAAGAACCACGCCATCGTGATGCCGGACGCCGACATGGACCAGACCGTCGATGCGCTGATCGGCGCGGGTTACGGTTCGGCTGGCGAGCGCTGCATGGCGATCTCCGTCGCGGTGCCCGTGGGCAAGACCACCGCCGACCGCCTGATGGAAAAACTGATCCCGCGCGTCGAGAGCTTGAAGATCGGCACCTCAATCGATCCCTCGGCGGATTACGGTCCGCTGGTGACCAAGGCTGCGCTCGAGCGCGTCAAGGATTATGTCGAGATCGGCATCAAGGAAGGCGCCAAGCTCGCGGTCGATGGCCGCGGCTTCAAGATGCAGGGCTATGAAAAGGGTTTTTACATGGGCGGTTGTCTGTTCGACAACGTCACCAAGGACATGCGGATTTACAAGGAAGAGATTTTTGGTCCCGTGCTCTCGGTGGTGCGCGCCAACGACTACAAGGAAGCGCTGGCGCTGCCGTCGGATCATGACTACGGCAACGGCGTTGCGATCTTCACCCGCGACGGCGACGCCGCGCGCGATTTTGCCGCCAAGGTCAATGTCGGCATGGTCGGCATCAACGTGCCGATCCCGGTGCCGATCGCCTATTACACCTTCGGTGGCTGGAAGAAGTCCGGCTTCGGCGATCTCAACCAGCATGGTCCGGATTCGATCCGCTTCTACACCAAGACCAAGACCGTGACGGCGCGCTGGCCGTCCGGCGTCAAGGAAGGCGCGGAGTTCTCGATTCCGACGATGAATTGACGCTCGTCAATTAGCGCAGGCTTAGAGCCGTCATTGCGAGCGCAGCGAAGCAACCCATCCTTAATGCCGTTCGATGGATTGCTTCGTCGCTTCGCTCCTCGCAATGACGGAGGATAGTGATTGATCCATTGGCGGCTTTTTGATGCAATTCGCTCTCAACGAGGACCAGATTGCTGTTCGCGATATGGCGCGGGATTTCGCGGCGGAAAAAATCGCGCCGCATGCGATACGCTGGGATGAGGAAAAGCATTTTCCGGTCGATGTGATGCGCGAAGCGGCCAAGCTCGGCATCGGCGGGGTCTATATCCGCGACGATGTCGGCGGCTCCGCGCTGACGCGGTTCGATGCGGCGCTGATCTTCGAGGCGCTGGCGCAGGGCTGCCCGACGGTGTCGGCGTTCATCTCGATCCACAACATGTCGGCGTGGATGATCGACGCCTTCGGCAGCGAGGCGCAGCGCCAGAAATGGTTGCCAAAGCTCTGCACCATGGAATTGCTGGCGAGCTACTGCCTGACCGAACCGGGCTCTGGTTCGGACGCCGCGGCGCTGCGCACCCGCGCGGTGCGTGACGGCGACCATTATGTCCTCAACGGTCAGAAGCAGTTCATTTCCGGCGCGGGTGGCGGCGACATTTATGTCGTAATGGTTCGCACCGGCGATAACGGGCCGGGCGGTATCTCGACATTGGTAATCGAGGGCGATACGCCGGGGCTTTCGCTCGGCGCCAACGAGCGCAAGATGGGCTGGAACGCGCAGCCGACCCGCGCGGTGATCTTCGAGAATGCGCGCGTGCCGGTCGCAAACCGGCTCGGCGACGAGGGTATCGGCTTTAAGATTGCGATGGCCGGGCTCGACGGCGGCCGCATCAACATCGCGGCCTGTTCGCTCGGCGGCGCGCAATCCGCGCTCGACAAGTCGCTGGCCTATATGAGAGAGCGCAAGGCGTTTGGTAAGCGCCTCGACGAATTCCAGGCGCTGCAGTTCCGGCTGGCCGACATGGCGACGGAACTCGAGGCGGCGCGCACCTTTGTGTGGCGTGCCGCGGCGGCGCTCGATCGCAAGGATGCCGACGCGACAATGTTATGCGCGATGGCCAAGCGCTTCGGCACCGATGTGGGTTTTGAGGTCGCCAACCAGGCGCTGCAATTGCATGGCGGTTACGGCTATCTCAGCGAATACGGCATCGAAAAGATCGTGCGCGATCTGCGCGTGCACCAGATCCTCGAAGGCACCAACGAAATCATGCGGCTGATTGTGTCGCGCAAGCTGATCGAGGGCGCTCGATGACGGCGCCGGCCGCGGTCGTGGACACCGAAGGCGATCTGATCGTCCGGCGCGAAGGGTCGGCCGGCATCATCAGGCTGAACCGGCCGAAGGCGCTCAACGCGCTGACGCTGGAAATGTCCATCAGCATCGACGCGGCGCTGGATCAATTTGAATCCGATCCTGCGATCGCGGTGGTGGTGCTGGAAGGAGCGGGTGAGCGCGGTCTATGCGCCGGTGGCGATATTCGCGGCCTTTATGAGAGCTCGCGCGCCGGTGGCGATCTTGGCAAGATGTTCTGGCGCCAGGAATACATCGTGAATGCGCGCATCGCGAAATATCCCAAACCCTATGTCGCGTTCATGGACGGGCTGGTGATGGGCGGCGGCGTCGGCCTGTCCGCGCACAGCGCGCACCGCGTCGTCACCGAGCGGACAAAGTTGGCGATGCCCGAAGTCGGTCTCGGCTTCTTTCCGGATGTCGGCGGCACCTGGCTATTGTCGCGCTCGCCCGGCGAGGTCGGGACTTATTTCGGATTGACCGGCCAGACCATGAATGGCCCGGATGCGATCTACGCCAAATTCGCCGACGCCGTTGTGCCTTCAAGCCGGCTTCCGGCCTTGCGCGAAGTTCTCACCAAAATCCAACCCGGCACAACCTCAGGAGAGGTGGGAACGCTCATCAAGGGCTTTTCGACCAGCGAGACTTTAGGTCCCGTCGCCGCGATGCAGGCGAGGATCGACGGCTGGTTCGCCGGCGACCGGATGGAAGATATCTTCGCATCTTTGCAGCGCGACGGTTCGGAACTGGCGCTGGCGACGCTGAAAACGCTGAACGAGAAATCGCCCCGCGGCATGGTTGTGACCCTGAAACTGTTGCGGCTGGCGCGCTCATCGTCTTCGCTGGAACAATGCCTGGTGCGGGAATATCGTGCCGCATTGGAAGTGTTCCGGAGCGACGATTTTCGCGAGGGCGTGCGCGCGGCCGTGATCGACAAGGATCGCAATCCCCGCTGGTCGCCGCCGCGGATTGAGGATGTGACACCTGCGATGCTGGCGCCTTATCTCGCGACGGTCGGCGCCGACGAACTCGTATTTGAATAAACAACAAAACAGAAACGCCTGAGCGGAGGAAGTTAGAGATGGCCAACATCGCATTCATCGGTCTCGGCAATATGGGTGGCCCGATGGCGGCCAATCTGGTCAGGGCCGGCCACAAGGTGGTCGCGTTCGATCTGGCCGGCGCCGCGCGCAATCAGGCGCAGGCCGACGGAGCCGGGATAGCTGATAGTTCGGTGGCCGCCGTCAAGGGCAATGATGTCGTCATCACCATGTTGCCGGCGGGCAAGCATGTGCTGTCGGTCTGGAACGAGATCTTGCCCGCCATGACAAAAGGCGCGCTGATCATCGATTGCTCGACCATCGATGTCGAAAGCGCGGTGCAGGCGCATGGTCTGGCCGCGAAACATAATATTGCGTCGGTCGATGCGCCGGTGTCCGGCGGTACCGGCGGCGCCAAGGGCGCGACGCTGACCTTCATGGCGGGCGGCGAGGCAAAGGCGTTTGCGGCGGCGAAGCCGGTGTTGGAAAACATGGGCAAGAAGATCGTGCATTGCGGCGGCGCCGGCGCGGGGCAGGCGGCCAAGATTTGCAACAACATGATCCTCGGCATTTCCATGATCGCGGTCAGCGAGGCCTTTACGCTTGCCGAAAAATTGGGGCTGTCGCATCAGGCCCTTTTTGATGTGGCCTCGACTTCATCAGGGCAATGCTGGTCGCTGACGACCTATTGCCCGGTGCCGGGCCCGGTGCCGACATCGCCGGCCAACAACGAATACAAGCCGGGCTTTGCGTCAGCGCTGATGGTGAAGGATCTCACGCTGGCGCAGGACGCGGCCAAGGCCGCCGGCGCGGCAACGCCACTCGGTAAGCATGCGCAGGAAATCTACAAGGCATTCGACGCAGCCGGACATGGCGGCGTCGATTTCTCCGGGATCATCCAGCATGTCCGTGACCTCGCGGGGAAATAACCAACGCCGATGACAAGTTTCCAGGAAGCGCGCGAATTCCTGCTCCGGCATCGGACGGATTACGACAAGGCTGTCGCGGACTTCCGTTGGCCCGATCCCGTCCCGTTCAACTGGGCGCTGGACTGGTTCGACGCGGAACTGGCGCGCAACGCCGACAGCAGGGATCGTCCGGCGCTCTGGATTGTCGATGCCGGCGGCAACCGCGAGACAAAATTGTCTTTTGCAGCATTGTCCAGCCGGTCCAATCAGGTCGCGAATTTTCTGCGCGCGCAGGGACTGAAGCGCGGCGATCATCTGCTGTTATTGCTCGGCAACGTCATTCCATTGTGGGAAACCATGCTGGCGGCGATGAAGCTCGGGGTGGTGGTGATCCCCGCGACCACGCTGTTGACGCCGGATGAGCTGTACGACCGGCTCGATCGCGGCCGCGCCAGGGTTGTCGTGGCGGCACAGGATCAGATCGCCAAATTGGCCGGGCTCGGTGGCGACGATCTCGTCCGTATCGTTGTCAATGCATCGTCGAAGCCTGGGGGCTGGCTGGCCTATGAGCAGGCCGCGGAATTTCCGGAAGCCTTTACGCCGGATGGTCCGACCGGGGCGGAAGATCCCATGCTGCTGTATTTCACGTCGGGCACGACAGCAAAACCAAAACTGGTGCGGCACAGCCAGCGCAGCTATCCCGTCGGTGGATTGTCGACAATGTACTGGCTCGGGTTGCAGCCGGGCGATGTCCATCTGAACATTTCCTCGCCGGGCTGGGCCAAGCATGCCTGGAGCTGCTTTTTCGCGCCGTGGAATGCCGGCGCCACGGTATTCGTGGTCAATCAGCCGCGCTTCGACGCCAAGGGATTGCTCGCGACCATCGGCCGATGTGGCGTCACCACGCTGTGCGCGCCGCCGACGGTATGGCGGCTGTTCATCCAGGAGAAGCTCGCGACGTTCAAAGTATCGCTGCGCGAGGTCTGCGGCGCCGGTGAGCCGCTCAATCCTGAAGTGATCGATCAGGTTCGCACGGCGTGGGGGCTGACGATCCGCGACGGCTATGGCCAGACCGAAACCACGGCGCTGGCGGGAAATTCGCCTGGCCAGAAAGTGAAGATCGGCTCGATGGGCCGTCCGCTGCCCGGATACCGCGTGCGGATCACCGACAGCGACGGGCAGCCAACCAGGGAGGGCGAGGTCAGCCTGGTGCTGGGCGATGCGCGGCCCGCGGGCCTGATGCAGGGCTATCAGGGCGACGACGGCAGCCTGAGCGGCGCCGACGGCGATCTCTATCGCAGCGGCGACGTGGTATTCGCCGACGACGAGGGGTATCTGACGTTTGTCGGCCGTTCCGATGACGTCTTCAAATCATCGGACTATCGCATCAGCCCATTTGAATTGGAAAGCATCCTGCTCGAACACGAGTGGGTCGCCGAGGCCGCGGTGGTTCCCAGTCCCGACCCGATCCGGTTGGCGATCCCCAAGGCCTATGTACTGCTGGTGGCGGGCGCGGAGCGTTCGCCGGAAACCGCGTTGTCGATCTTCAGGCATTTGCACGTCCGGTTGGCGCCGTTCAAGCGCATCCGGCGGATCGAACTGGTGACGGAATTGCCGAAGACGATTTCCGGAAAAATCCGCCGCGTACAATTGCGGCGTCTCGAGCACGACAATAATCGCGACGATGCACTGCGCGGGCAGGAACATCGCGAAGAGGATTTCCCGGAATTGCAGAAAATAAGATCAGCCGGATCGGCGGAGAGCTAGTGCATGAATGAAGTCTGGAAGAAGCCGCCGATCTCGCTTGAGGCTTATCAGGCCATGGTCGGCCATGAGGTCGGAGTGTCGTCATGGCATATGGTCGATCAGGAGCGGATCAACGTCTATGCCGATGTGATCGAGGATCATCAATTCATCCATGTCGATCCCGAGCGAGCCAAACGCGAAACCGCGTTCGGCTCGACGATCGCGCACGGGTTTCTGACGATGTCGCTGATGAGCATCATGTCCTATGAGGTGATGCCGGTCATCGAAGGCACGACCATGGGGGTCAATTACGGTTTCGATAAACTGCGCTTCATCTCGCCGGTGCGCGCCGGTCGGCGCGTGCGCGGACGGTTCACCCTGATGGAAGCCAAGTTGCGCAAGCCCAGCGAGCTGCAGTCACGCACCAATGTCACCGTGGAAATCGAGGGCGAGGAAAAGCCCGCGCTGGTGGCCGACTGGATCGGCTTGATTTATTTTTCCTAAAAGTCATTCGTCATTGCCGGGCTTGACCCGGCAATCCATCACTGATCAAAAATAATCCATCATCCATTTTTCTTTTGATGGATGCCCGGATCAAGTCCGGGCATGACGAGACAACAAAATCCGGGAATTGTAATCATGACAATCAGGTTTGACGGACACGTCGCCATCGTCACCGGCGCGGGCAATGGTCTGGGGCGGGCGCATGCGCTGGGGCTGGCGGCACGCGGCGCCAAGGTTGTGGTCAATGATTTCGGCGGCGCCCGCGACGGCACCGGCGGCTCGTTGACCCCGGCCGAAAGCGTGGTCGAGGAAATCAAGAAGGCCGGCGGCGTTGCGATGGCCGATGGCGCCGATGTTTCCAATTTCGAGCAGGTCACGGCGATGGTGGATCGCGCCACCAAAGACTGGGGCAGCGTCGATCTGCTCTGCGCCAATGCCGGCATCCTGCGCGACAAGTCGTTTGCCAAAATGGAGGTCGCCGATTTCGCCAAGGTGTTGGACGTCCATCTCACCGGCACGTTCTACTGCTGCAAGGCGGTGTGGGATGGCATGCGCGCGCGCAATTACGGCCGCATCGTCGTCACCACCTCATCGTCGGGTCTCTACGGCAATTTCGGCCAGGCCAATTACGGCGCGGCCAAGTCCGGCATGATCGGCCTGATGAATGTGCTGGCCGAGGAGGGCCGCAAGAACAACATCCGTGTCAATACGATCTCGCCGACCGCGGCAACCCGGATGACGGAAGAACTGCTGCCACCGCAGGCGCTGGCGCTGATGAAACCGGAATCGATCACGCCGGCGGTGCTCTATCTTTTGGGCGAAGATGCTCCGACCCGTACCATCATGGGCGCCGGCGCGGGCTCGTTCGCAGTGATCAAGATACTGGAAACCGAAGGCATCAACCTCGCCGAGGCCGACTGGACGCCTGACGCGATCGCAGCGCATTTCGCCGAGATCAGCGACATGTCGACCGCCAAGGCGCTGGAGGGGGCGTTCCAGCAGACCCAGAAGTATGTGGCGCAGGCGGCGGCAAGGGCGGGCGTGAAGTTGTAGGAGCGAGACGGGCCTGGTGATGACCTCATGGTGAGGAGCGCGTCTTCGCGCGTCTCGAACCATGGGAGCTTGTTGCCATCCTTCGAGACGCGGCGAAGCCGCTCCTAAGGATGAGGGCCTTCGACGCTGAGAGGAAATGAGACTTGCCCCCCGTGAAGAGTTCACAAGCGAACATTGCCATCCTCGGCGCCGGCCCGGCGGGGCTGATGGCGGCTGAAGTCGCCGCGCAAGGTGGCGCCGCGGTCACCGTCTACGACGCGATGCCGTCCGCTGGCCGCAAGTTTCTGATGGCGGGGCGTGGCGGGCTTAATCTCACGCACAGCGAACCACTACCGGACTTCCTCAAACGCTACGGTCAAGCTCAGCCAAAACTCGCTCCCGTGATCACGGCGTTTCCGCCTGATAGCTTGCGCGAATGGAGCGAGGCATTGGGGCAGCCGACTTTTGTCGGTTCCAGCGGCCGGGTTTTCCCGCAAGCCTTCAAGGCGTCGCCCCTATTGCGGGCATGGTTGCGACGGCTTGATGCGCTCGGCGTGCAATTCGAGCTGCGCCGTCGCTGGACCGGCTGGGACAAGGACGGACGGCTGGTGTTCACGACATCTGATGGCCCGCGCATTGTCGAGGCGGGGGCAACTATACTCGCGCTCGGCGGCGCGAGCTGGTCGCGGCTCGGGTCCGACGGCGGTTGGGTCGATACGCTCACGGCCAAGAGCGTGGCGATCTCGCCGCTACGACCGGCCAATAGCGGCTTCATCGTCGCCTGGTCCGAGATCTTCCGCAACCGCTTCGAGGGCCAGCCGCTCAAAGGGATCGCACTGTCGTTTGGCCCGCACAAGCTGCGCGGCGAAGCCATGATCACGCGTAACGGGATAGAGGGCGGCGGGATTTATGCGCTGTCGGCGGAGTTGCGTGAAGCGATCATCCGTTCGGGAAAAGCGACGCTCCACGTCGCGTTGCGGCCCGATCTCGAAACCGGCGATCTGGTGGCGCGTTTGTCGACCCCGCGCGGCAAGCAATCCTTTTCCAACTGGCTGCGCAAAACTGCGCATCTTTCGCCGGTTGGGATCGGCCTGCTTCAAGAGGCGGCGATCGCGTCAGGTGTTTCGCTGCCGTCGCTCTCGGCCACAAGCCTAGCGGGATTGATCAACGCGGTGCCGGTCGAACTCAACGGCATCGCGCCGATCGCGCGGGCGATTTCGACCGCGGGTGGCATTTCCTTTGATGAACTCGATGCGGATTTCATGATTCGCCGCTTGCCCGGCGTGTTCGCGGCCGGCGAGATGCTCGATTGGGAAGCGCCGACGGGTGGCTATCTGTTGCAGGCGTCGTTCGCGACGGGGGCTGCGGCGGGGCGGGGTGCGGTGAAGTGGTTGGAGAAGCGAAGCCGGTGAAATTGAGTCTCGTCATTGCGAGGAGCGTTAGCGACGAAGCAATCCAGCTTGCTTGTTGAGGGATGGATTGCTTCGCTTTGCTCGCAATGACGGTGGGACTGTCTATCTCAACTTCCCCCGCGCCGCCACCGACAACACCCCGACAATCTCCTCGCCGCGCACCATCACGACTTCGTCCATCATGTTGACGACGACGCAAACGTGATTGGGTACGATCCGTACGACGTCGCCGACATTGGGACGGGTGTTGCTGCGCGTCAGATCGAGAAAGCCGTGCTCCTCGGCAAAGCGCGCGATTTTCGCTTCGGGGTGCTCCAAGATCAGCCCGTAGCCGTCGAGCCCGCTGCCGGTGTCGGCGGTCAGGGTTTTGGAGCCGGCATCGAGAATGCCGCGATCAGGGCCTGCGCGGCTCACGACGGTGGAATAGATATTCAGCGCGCAATCATCCCAGCTTGCGACGCCGGCGCCGACTTGCATCCGGTCGTTGTAGATGTAGGTGCCCGGCCGATGCTCGGTCGCTCCCTTGAGCTTGCCGACGTTCTTCAGGTTCGGCGAACCACCCGTAGAGACCATCGTCGCATCAAGGCCGTGTGCTCGAACGCCGGCCAGCGCCTCGTCGTAAAAGCGTTGCGCCTCGGTCCAGCCGGTCTCGGTCGGGTAGAGCATGAAGCCGGCGAATACGAGCCCCTTCGAGGCGGCGATCTCGCGCGCCAGCGCGATGGCCTCAGCGGGCGTTTCGACCCCGGCGCGCTTGCGGCCGGTGTCGCATTCGACCACCACCGACAGCGGACGGCCGGAAGCCGCCGCGGCTTGAGGCAGGCCCGCGATGACAACCGAATTGTCAGCCGCGACCGTCATGTGTGCCTTGGCTTGGAGCGCGCCGAGCCGGGCCATTTTCTCGTCGCCGATCAGATTGTAGCTGATCAGGATATTGTCGATGCCAGCCGCCGCCATCACCTCGGCCTCGCCGAGTTTCTGGCAGGTGATGCCTTTGGCGCCGGCGGCGATCTGCAGTTTTGCGAGCATCGGGCTCTTGTGAGTCTTGATGTGCGGCCGGTTGGCGACCCCGGCCGCCTCGCAGGTAGCCTGCACGCGCGCGATATTGCGCTCGACGCGGTCCATGTCGATTACGGCGACGGGCGTGCCGTATTCGCGGGCGATCTTGGCGGCGAGGGGGGTGGTCATCGGCAAGACCCTTCAGTTATTTTTCGTAGGATGGGTAGAGCGAAGCGAAACCCATCAAATCTCTTGTGTCGCGATGGGTATCGCTTCGCTCCACCCATCCTACGGTCTACGCTCCTCGCAATGACGGGAGAAAAGTACGTGCGATCTCAAGCCTGTTCAATCTCTTCGCGCAGCACCTCAAGCTCCAGCCATTTTTCTTCGGCGGCCTCGAGTTCCTTCTGCGCGGTCGAGAGCGCGGCGGAGGCCGTATCGAATTTCTTACGATCCTTCTTGTAGAGGTTAGGATCGTCAAGATGGCGCTGCTGCTTGGCGATCTCGGCCTGCAGTTTGGCCATCGTCTTGGGCAGGGTGTCCAGCGCGTGCTTTTCGTTGAACGTCAGCCGTCGCTTGGCGGTGCTGCCCGAAGCCGCATTACCTTTGTTGGCCTTTGTAGTTTCGGCGGCAGCCTTCACCGCGTCGCGCTTGAGATCGGCGCCGCGCTGCTTGAGCATGTCGGTATAGCCACCGGCATATTCGACCCAGCGGCCGTTGCCTTCCGGCGCGATCACCGAGGTCACCACGCGGTCGAGGAAGTCGCGGTCATGGCTGATCAGGATCACGGTGCCTTCATAATCGCCGAGCATTTCCTCGAGCACGTCGAGGGTTTCGAGATCGAGGTCGTTGGTGGGTTCGTCCAGCACCAGGAGGTTGGAGGGTTTGGCCAGCGCGCGCGCCAGCATCAGACGGCCGCGTTCGCCGCCGGAGAGCACCTCCAGCGGCGTGCGCATCTGCTCCTGCGCGAACAGGAAGTCCTTCATGTAGCTGACCACATGCTTCGGCTTGCCGCCGACCATCATGTTGTCGCTGCCGCCGCCGGTCAGCGCGTCGGCCAGCGTCGTCTTCGGGTCGAGGCTTTCGCGGTGCTGGTCGAGCGTCGCCATTTCGATATTGGCGCCGAACCGGATGGTGCCGCTGTCCGGCGGATTGGCGCCGGTCAGCATCTCGATCAGCGTGGTCTTGCCGGCGCCGTTGGGGCCGACAATGCCGATACGGTCGCCGCGCTGCACGCGGATCGAGAAGTCATCGACGATCTTGCGCTCGCCATAGGTCCGGCCAATGCCCTTGGCTTCGATGATCAGCTTGCCGGATTTATCGGCTTCCGCAGCCGCAAGATTGGCATTGCCGGCGGCGCCGCGATAATCGCGCCGCTGCTCGCGCAGCGCATAGAGATTGCCGAGCCGCTTGACGTTGCGCTTGCGGCGTCCGGAAACGCCGTAGCGCAGCCAGTGCTCTTCATTGACGATCTTGCGGTCGAGCTTGTGCTGGTCGCGCTCCTCTTCCGCCAGCACCTCGTCGCGCCAGGACTCGAACGCGCTGAAGCCGCGGTCGATCTGCTTGATCTGGCCGCGATCGAGCCACGCCGTCGAGCGCGACAGATTTGAGAGGAAGCGGCGGTCATGGCTGATGATCACAAGCGCGCTGCGGCGGCTCGCCAGTTCGCCTTCCAGCCATTCGATCGTGGTGAGATCGAGATGGTTGGTGGGCTCGTCCAGCAGCAGGATGTCAGGCGAGGGCGCCAGCACCCGCGCCAGCGCGGCACGGCGGGCTTCACCGCCGGACACATGCGCGGGGTCTTCATCGCCGTGCAGCCCGAGTTGCTCCAGAATATAGCGCGCCTGGTAGTGATCGTCGCCGGGCCCGAGGCCGGCTTCGACGTAGGACAGCGTGGTTTCGTGGCCGGTGAAATCCGGCTCCTGCGGTAGATAACGCACGGTCGCGCCCGGCTGCACAAAGCGGCTCCCGCTGTCGGGGTCGACCAGGCCGGCCGCGATCTTCAATAGTGTTGATTTGCCGGAACCGTTGCGGCCGATCAGGCACACGCGTTCGGCGGTGGACACGGACAATTCGACGCCCGACAACAGCGGCGTGCCGCCGAAGGTCAGCTTGATGTCTTTCAACTGGATGAGCGGAGGCGCCATGCTTTTTCGATTCAATTCTGTTTTTGCGCCGGCGCGTCAGCGCGCTGGCGCTGGAGGCGGCGAATGGTCTGGTCGAGCGCCGACAGAAATGTCGAGCGGTCGCGGGGTGCAAAAGATCTGGGACCGCCGGTGACTTCACCTGACGAACGTAAATCGGTCATCAGGTTGCGGACCGCCAGCGTCATGCCGATGGACGCTTCGGTGAACGGCTTGCCGTTCGGCGCGATCACCTCGGCGCCGGCCTTCACGCAACGGCTCGCCAGCGGGATGTCGGAGGTGACGACGATATCGCCCCGGCCGGCGCGTTCGGCGATCCAGTCGTCGGCGGCATCCATGCCAGAGCCGGCGGCAATGCGCTCGATCATCGGATCCTGCGGCACCCGGATGAACTGACCGGCGACCACGCTGACGGGCAGGCCGTGGCGGGCGGCGACGCGGTAGATTTCGTCTTTGACCGGACAGGCGTCGGCGTCGACATAGATGCGGGTGGTGTTCAAGGCTGGCGTCATCGGTTGGGGATTTGGCCGGGAAACGCTACCGCGCTCCCATGAGGCGCGTGGTACTCTATCGCAGCCCAAATTGCGAGCAAAACAGCGGCCGGAACATGCTTGCCACGGTCTTTTGTTCGCGTACGATTATCGACGGAAAATAGCCGAAATAAGGGAAGTATGGGGATGACCGACCGGCTAGAGGCCTACCGTGTACAGGCCTACAACACCGCCAAATTGTCCGAGAACAAGATGCATGACGACACCGTCGCCAAGCGGTTCGGGTTCAGCGGCGGCCTGGTGCCCGGCGTCGATGTCATGGCCTATATGCTGCACTTGCCGGTGGCCAGATGGGGCCGCGCCTTTCTGGAGCGCGGGCTGATCGAGGCGCGTTTCGTTAAGCCGGTTTATGACGGCGAGATCACCGATGTGACAGCCACCGAGAGCGACGGCGTGTTGTCGATCGAGGTCGAAAGCCGCGGCGAACTCTGCGCGACCGGCAGCGCGCTGTTGCCGGCATCCGCGCCGTCGTTTTCGATCGCGGATTACAGCGAGACCGCCGCGGTGGCCGAGCGCAAGCCGGTGAGCATCACATCCTACGAACCCGGCAAGTGGCTGGGAACGATCCCGCGGGTCTGGGCTGGCGAGGACGCGAGCGAATATCTGACCGATGTCCGTGAGACCGATGCGATTTACGCGCGCGAAGGGCTGGTTCATCCCGGTCTGCTGCAGCGGGTGATGAACAAGGTGCTGGTCGACAACGCCATTCTCGGGCCGTGGATTCACGCCGGCAGCCGGATGCAACTTCTGGCCGCGGGCGCGAGCGGTGACGAATTGACCGCGCGAGCCAAGGTCACCGGCAATTATGAAAAGAAGGGCCACCGTTTCGTCGAACTCGACGCGCTCCTGGTCGCCAACGGCCGCACGGCGCTGGCGCATTGCCAGCACATCGCGATCTACCAGCCGCGCGAGCAGGCGGCGGCGTAGGCGCGGAAACTCAACCTTCGTCATTGCCGGGCAAAAGCGCGAAGCGCGTCTTCGCGCTAGGTGACCCGGCAATCCATCCCTCGGGAAGACTCTTGCGAAGCTTGATGGATACGCGGGTCAAGCCCGCGTATGACGAGTGGGGGTGTTGCGTAACAACGCGCCCTCACGCCGCCTTCGTCTTCGCATCCTGGATCGCGCGCCAGACCCGTTCCGGCGTTAGCGGCATGTCGATCTCGGTGATGCCGTATTCCGACAATGCGTCGATCACCGCGTTGACCAGTGTGGCGAGGCTGCCGGCGCAGCCGGCTTCGCCGCAGCCCTTGGTGCCCAGCGGATTGGATTTGGCGGGCGAGGGATGGTCGCCGACGGTCATGAACGGAATGTCGCCAGCGCGGGGCAAGGCGTAATCCATGAACGAGCCTGTGATGGGCTGGCCGCTCTCGTCGTAGCTGACTTCTTCCATCAGCACCTGTCCGATGCCCTGTGCGACACCGCCATGCAACTGGCCCGCGACGATCATCGGATTGACGATGGTGCCGAAATCGTTGACGCCGGTGTAGCGCACGACCTGGATGACGCCGGTTTCGGGATCGATCTCGACTTCCGAAACATGGCAGCCGTTGGGGAAGGTCGAAGGCGTATCTTTGGTGTTGTGATCGACATCGAGCGAGGACGGCACGCCTTCCGGCATCGTGCCTTCGCGCAGGCGCTGCGATAGTTCCATGATATCGATGCTGCGGTCGGTGCCGGCGATCGTGAAGCGGCCGTTGGCGAATTCGATATCGCCTTCCGACGCCTCCATCAGATGCGCGGCGGCCTGCTTGCCCTTGGCGATCACCATCGCGGAGGATTCGACGATCGCTGTTCCCGTCGCGGTGATCGAGCGGGAGCCGCCGGTGCCGTTGCCGAAGCGCACGATATCGCTATCGCCCTGTTCGAGCTTGACCTGTTCGAAGGGCACGCCGAGCTGCGCGCACAATACCTGTGCGAACGAGACCGCATGGCCCTGGCCGTAATCGAGCGTGCCGGTGATCAGTTTCACCGAACCGTCAGCCTCGAACACGATCTTGCCGAGTTCGCCGCTGGGCGGTGCGGTGACTTCGAGATAGGAGCCGACCGCGATGCCGCGCAGCTTGCCCTGCTTGCGGCTCTCCTTTTTGCGTTTGGCGAAACCGGCGTGGTCGGAGATCGCCAACGCCTTGTCGAACACGCCCTGGAAATCACCGCTGTCATAGGTGACGCCCGACGCCGCCGCGAACGGGATCTGCGCCGGCTTGATGAAGTTGCGCTTGCGCAAAGTCAGCCGGTTGATGCCCATCTCATCGGCGGCACGGTCGATCAGCCGCTCCATGTAGTAATTGGCCTCGGGACGGCCCGCGCCGCGATAGGCGCCCATATGGGTGGTGTTGGTCACGACGCATTTGATATCGACGCTCAGCAACGGCGTCTTGTAGACGCTGGCGAGGTTCTTGCCGGTATTGAGTGATAGCGGCCCCGGTGCGACACCGGTGATATAGGCCCCGAGATTGCCGTAACCCGAAAGCTTGACGGCGAGGAATTTGCCATCGGCGTCGAGCGCTAGTTCGGCATGAATGTCTTGCGCGCGGCCCTGGCTGTCGGACAGAAAACTGATGGATCGCTCATCGGTCCACTTGACCGGTTTGCCCAATTCCTTTGTCGCATACAGGATGCACATGTATTCGGGGTAGTTGACGTTCTTCATGCCGAAGGATCCGCCGACATTCGCGGTCAGGATCCGAACTTTCTCGTTCGGCAGCTTCATGTTTTTGGCGAGGTTGACCCGGTTGCCGGCGACGCCCTGGGTCGGAACCTGAATCGTGAAACGCTCGCTCGCCTTGTCGTAGGAAGCGAGAGCGGCGCGGGGCTCCATCGACACCACGGCGACGCGGGTGTTGACGATGTCGAGCTTTGTCACGTGGGCGGCTGCCGCGAAGGCGGCATCGATCTTGGCGGCGTCGCCATAGTGATAGTCCAGCGCCACATTGTTGGGGATGTGATCGTAGAGCTGCGGCGCGCCGGGCTTTGTTGCGTCTTCGGCGCTGGTGACGGCCGGCAATGGCTCGATATCAAGCACAACAGCTTCACCGGCATCGCGCGCCTGCGCCAACGTTTCGGCAACGACGAAAGCCACGGCATCGCCGACATAGCGCACCTTGTCGGTCATCAGCGGCATGCGGTTGGTTTGCAGCAGCGGCGAGCCGTCGCGGTTCTTCAACGGCAGGCCGCAGGTAAAGGGCTCGTAATGGGCGAGGTCGGCGCCGGTCCACACGCCGAGCACGCCGGGCATCGCCTTCGCGTCCGTGGTGTCGATCTTGCGGATGATGCCGTGGGCATGGCTGGAACGGACGATCCAGGCATAGGCCTGTCCCGGCAGATTGAAGTCGTCGGTATATTTGCCCTTGCCGCGCACCAGCGTGTCATCTTCGGTGCGGCGAACCGGCTGCCCAACGCCATATTTTTGCAGTGCAATAGCGTTTTCGAGCGAGGACGCGGAGATTTGATCTTGCATTGAAAGAACCTGAAATGAGCTTTTTTTCGCTATTTAGCAGTGTCTTACCCAGATAATGCACCCATATGCCAACGACAACGGCTGATTGGGCATGGTGCCATGTGATGGGTTGTTGCGCCGCCCCTCGGCGCTGCTAGAGTTTCGCCGAAACGAAGCTCCTCGCCGGCCCTGATCGGCCCGGGAAAGACATTTGATGAATGATGACACGCGGCTTCGCGACGGCCTTTCGTCGCGCGAAAGCCCGATAGCGCCGGTTGCGGCTGGTGACGATGGAGAGGCCAGGCTGGTTCCGGGTTCCGGCGTTTACGCCGCACTCGACCTCGGGACCAACAATTGCCGGCTGCTGATCGCCTGTCCGACCGATGATGGATTCCGTGTGGTTGATTCGTTCTCCCGGATCATCCGGCTGGGTGAGGGCATCTCTGCGACCGGCTATATCAGCGAGGCCGCGATCGAACGCGCCGTCGCTGCGCTGAGTATCTGCCGCGACAAGATCAAGTCCAGGAACGCGACACGGTTGCGGCTGATCGCGACCGAAGCCTGCCGTGCCGCGTCGAACGCCGACGGCTTCCGGGATCGGGTCGCGGCCGAGACCGGCATCAATCTCGAAGTGATCGACCGCGAGACCGAGGCTGCATTGGCCGTGATCGGCTGCTCGCCGCTGCTCGATCCCAAGGGGCGGGGCGCCATCCTCTTTGATATCGGCGGCGGATCGTCCGAACTGGTTCGCATCGCGCGCGATCCGGCCGAGCAGGATGCGACACCGCGCATCAAAGCCTGGATGTCGATCCCGCTTGGCGTCGTCACGCTGGCCGAGCGTTTCGGCGGCCGCGACGTCACGCCGGAATCCTATGCCCGGATGGTGCAGGAAGTAGCCAAACATGTCGCGCCGTTTGCGGCCGAACATGGCGATGACCTCGGCGATATGCACCTGCTCGGCACTTCCGGCACCGTGACCACGCTGGCCGGGGTCCATCTCAATCTGGCGCGCTACGATCGCCGCCGGATCGATGGGGTGTGGATGAACAATGCGGAGGTGACCGCGACCATCGCGCGGCTGCTTGGCATGACCTATCAGGAACGCGCCGCCAATCATTGCATCAGCGTCGAGCGCGCCGATCTGGTGCTGGCGGGCTGCGCCATTCTCGATGCGATCCGCAACGCGTTCCCGCTGCCGCGCCTGCGCGTCGCCGACCGCGGCCTGCGCGAGGGCATGCTGGTCGAGATGATGCGCGAGGACGGCGTGCTCAGCGCAAGCCGTTAGGCGCGACGGGCCGGGGTGTGCTAGAGCCTTGTGGCTTCATCCTTCGAGACGCATCGCTTCGCGAAGCTCCTCAGGATGAGGTCCACCAATCCCTCATGGTGAGGAGCGCGGCAACGCCGCGCGTCTCGAACCATCGGGCACAAAAAAAAGCACGATTGAAATCGACATGGCGAAAGATACCACCGGGCGATTGCACGTCACCGTCAGGAGCGGCGGCAGGCTGAAGCATTCGTCAAAGCTCTGGCTGGAGCGGCAGCTCAACGATCCCTATGTGGCGCAGGCCAAGCGGGACGGCTATCGCTCGCGCGCGGCCTACAAGCTGATCGAGATCGACGACAAGCACCGCTTCCTGAAATCCGGCATCACGGTGGTCGATCTTGGCGCAGCCCCCGGCGGCTGGAGCCAGATCGCGGCCAAACGCGTCGGCGCGGCCGACGGAAGGGGCAAGGTGATCGCGATCGATTTGTTGGAAATGCCTGATATCGCCGGCGTCAGCTTTGCGCAGCTCGATTTTCTCGCCGACGATGCGCCGGATAAATTGCTGGCCATGATGGGCGGCCGCGCCGACGTGGTATTGTCGGACATGGCCGCCAATACCACGGGCCACCGCAAGACCGATCAACTGCGCATTTTGGGTCTGGTGGAAGGTGCTGCAGCCTTTGCCGCCGACGTGCTCAATCCCGGCGGCACGTTCGTGGCCAAGGTATTTCAAAGCGGCGCCGATGCCGAATTGATGACGCAGCTCAAGCGCGATTTCGCCACCGTCAAACACGTCAAGCCGGCTTCGAGCCGCAAGGACTCGTCCGAGCGCTACGTGCTGGCGATGGGATTTCGGGGGCAGGGGAAGGCGGCAGTATAGGAGTTCGTCATTGCGAGCGAAGCGAAGCAATCCATAATCGCGAAGCAAGAAAGAATGGATTGCTTCGTCGCTGCGCTCCTCGCAATGACGGGGTGAAATCTACCCCAGCCGCTGATCCCTCGCATTCGCCGTCTCGGTCGCGGCGGTTTCTTCCGGCTCGGCATCGCGTTCCGGGCTAGGGATGACGATCACGCCGCGGCCGGAGACCTGATGGCCGGCATCGGGCGGCATCTTGTAGAAGAAGTACGCCGAAGCGGTCGAGATGATCGACACCACGATGAAGGCCGGCGCGAAATCGCCCGCGCTGAGCTGGCTCGCATGCTGCCATAACAAAGTGGATTCCACCGAGAACGCGCCGACCGCAACGCCGGCCGACACCGCGAGCTGCTGGTTGACGCTGACCAATGTGGTGGCGCGGCTCATCTGCGCCGGCTCGACTTCGGCGTAGGCCAGCGTGTTGATCGCGGTGAATTGCAATGAGCGGAAGAAGCCGCCGACCACCAGGAGAATCATGATCAGCAATAGCGGCGTCGAGATCGTGAACAGCGCGCAGGCGGCAAGGAAGATCGAACTCACGACCGCGTTGATCACCATGATGTTGCGAAAGCCGAACGTCTTGATGATGCGCGCGGCCAGCGTCTTCATGCCCATCGCCCCGACCGCCGAGGCAAAGGTCACAAGCCCCGAGCGCAGCGGTGACAGGCCGAACCCGATCTGCATCAACAACGGCAGCAGAAACGGCAGCGAGCCGATGCCGAGGCGGAACATGAAGCCGCCGATGATGGAGGCGCGCATGGTCGGCAAGTTTAACAGCGAGAAATCCAGCACCGGCGAGGCGGTTCGTCTGGCGTACATCACATAAAGCGTCATCGAAATCGTGCCGATCACGATCAGCGCGATCACGATGGTCCATGGCACGAGGTTGAGGCCCGCGATCGACAGGCCGAACGCGATGCCGCCAAGCCCGATTCCGGCCAGCACCAGCCCGTACAGATCGAACCGCTCGGGATTTTCGCTGCGGACCGGATCGATGTAGCGCAGCGCCATGAAAATGCCGAGCAGGCCGATCGGAAGATTGATCAGGAATATCCAGTGCCACGACAGATAGGTGGTGATGAAGCCGCCGAGCGGAGGCCCGATCACCGGTCCGACCAGCGCGGGGACCGTGACCCAGGCCATCGCGTTCACCAGCGCGCTCTTGTCGATCGAGCGTACCAGCACCAGCCGTCCGACCGGCGTCATCATGGCGCCGCCGATGCCTTGCAGCGTGCGCGCGATAACGAAGTCGGTGACCGAACTCGACAACGCGCAGCCGATCGAGCCGATCATGAACACAGCGATTGCAAGCGAGAACACCGTGCGCGCGCCGAAGCGATCCGCGGTCCAGCCGCTTGCCGGAATGAACACCGCCAGCGCCAACAGATACGACGTGATCGCGAGCTTCAGCGTCAGCGCGCTGGTGCCGATATCGGCCGCGATCGCTGGCAACGAGGTCGCAATCACGGTCGAATCCATGTTCTCCATGAACAGGGCAGTGGCCACGATCAGCGGAATCAGGCGTTCTTTGTTCATCAGGATTCGGAAATGAGGGGAAAATATTCGGCGGTTGCGCTGTAACATTCCCAATGCGCATAGGCCATTGCGGAACCGTGAAAAATGGCCAAAAAGTGCGCGACAAACGATTTCAATGCTTTGCGAGATGATGCTTGCCCCATTCGCATCACAATTCGCTTTTGGTTACGCAACAACCTTAACGGACCGCGGCATGCATGGCTCCTCCGCTTGAGATGAGGTTGCCTCACTCACGTCGCTGTGAGACCACGCGGCCATAGCCGTTAGGCTACCCCATCAATTCTAGGAAGGAACAACCCGGAATGGGATTACGTTGGCTTTTTGCTGTCGCGCTGGTTTTTGGATTTTCTCCGGAGGCATCTGCCGGTGAGTCCGGCGGCATTTTTCATCGGGCTTCATGCTCCGTCGTTCGTTATTATGTCGCCAAGTACAGCGCGTCGGCCGCTGAGGCGTGGGCGCGCAGCAAGGGCGCGACCGAGGGCGAGATTGAAGCCGCCCGGCGCTGCATTACGCCCACAGGGCCGAATGTGCGGACCGCTCAGGGACCGAACTAAGCTTACATCTGCGGGACTGCGGCAGCGCCGCGCCCGCGATCCTCAGGGGGTGGCGAACCACCCCCTCGGCTCCTAAATATGCTTCCCATGACGTTATCCGCAGTGAAGCGAGATTCGGGGCTGCGGCCCCTTTGATTCGTCATGGTGGCGTGCTATCGACCACCGCCAACCCTACCGATGGGCTCTGATTCGACGGTGACGCCAATGGCGCCGCCGGCGTATCCGCTCATCCCGAGGTCTTATCGCGGCGAATGTGCCGCTGAATGGAGTTGGTAATGGCTGCCGAGCAGGGACATCAGAGAATACGCGAAGCCTATACGTTCGACGATGTGCTTCTGAAGCCCAGCCTGTCGGATATTCTGCCTTCGGAGGCCGATATCCGTACGCACCTGACGCGGGCCATTCCCCTCAACATTCCAATCATCGCCTCGGCGATGGACACCGTCACCGAAGCGCGCATGGCGATCGCGATGGCGCAGTCCGGCGGCATCGGCGTTATCCACCGTAATTTCGATGTCGATGGCCAGGCCGCCCAAGTGCGCCAAGTCAAGAAGTTCGAATCCGGCATGGTCGTCAATCCCTTGACCATCGGCCCCGACGCGATGCTGTCGGATGCGATGGCGCTGATGAAGGATCACGGCTTCTCCGGCATCCCTGTTGTCACCGGCGCCAGCAAGGGCGTCCCGGGCAAGCTGGTCGGCATTCTCACCAACCGCGATGTGCGGTTTGCGACCGATCCGCGCCAGAAGATTTCCGAACTGATGACGCACGAAAATCTCGTCACGGTGCGCGAAGGCGTCAGCCAGGACGAGGCGAAGCGGATGCTGCACAAGCACCGCATCGAGAAACTGCTGGTGGTCGACGACCAATACCGCTGCGTCGGACTGATCACCGTCAAGGACATGGAGAAGGCGGTCGCGCATCCGCTGGCCTGCAAGGATGCGCAAGGACGGTTGCGGGTCGCCGCGGCGACCACGGTCGGCGAGGGCGGCTATGAGCGCACGGAGCGGCTGATCGACGCCGGCGTCGATGTGATCGTGGTGGACACCGCGCACGGCCATTCCTCGCGGGTGCTCGAGGCCGTCAACCGCATCAAGCGGCTTTCCAACGCGGTGCAGGTCATCGCCGGCAATATCGCGACGCAAGAGGGCGCGCAGGCGCTGATCGATGCCGGCGCGGACTCGATCAAGGTCGGCATCGGACCGGGCTCGATCTGCACCACGCGGATTGTCGCCGGCGTCGGCGTGCCGCAACTGACCGCGATCATGGACGCGGTCGAAGCCGCCAAGAAAGCCAACGTGCCTGTGATCGCCGATGGCGGCATCAAATATTCCGGCGACCTCGCCAAGGCGCTCGCCGCCGGCGCCGATATCGTCATGGTCGGCTCGCTCCTGGCCGGCACCGACGAGACGCCGGGCGAAGTGTTCCTGTGGCAGGGCCGTTCCTACAAGGCCTATCGTGGCATGGGTTCGGTGGGAGCGATGGCGCGCGGATCCGCCGATCGTTACTTCCAGCAGGACATCAAGGATACGCTCAAGCTGGTGCCGGAGGGCATCGAGGGCCAGGTGCCCTATAAGGGCCCGGTCGGCAACGTCATGCATCAGCTCGCCGGCGGCCTTCGCGCGGCAATGGGATATGTCGGCGCGCGGAACATGGCTGAATTCCATGAGAAGGCGCAGTTCGTGCGCATCACCGGCGCGGGCCTGCGCGAAAGCCACGTCCACGACGTCACCATCACCCGCGAAGCCCCGAATTATCCCGGCGGGAGTTAAGCCTGCGGGCTCAAATTGAGCCCCACAGGTCAGGGGAAACGCGGTAGTGTCCTGTTCGGCGCTGCCGCGTCGCCTTAGGTTTTGCGCGCGCGCGTGCAGCCGTTTTTGCAAGATTCATCTCATCACTTTTAGAAAAGAAGTTGGTCATCATGGTCGATTGGTCGGACGACAGGATTGCGGCGCTTTCGGATCAGGATCTGAAAAACCTGCTGGTCAACGCGGAGCGGAAATCCGTCGAGGGCGTGATCGCGCAGTGCAAGGCCGAGATGGAAAAGCGCGATGCCGCCAAGCCGCGCAAGGCCTCAAAGCCGCGCACGGAGCTGAAGGAATTCGAACACGACGTGTCCGGGCAACTCGCCGAAGTCGGCAAGGAAATGGCCGCGAAGTATGATTTGTCGGAAGAGACCGCGAAAGCGAACTCAGTGGGCGTGAAGGGTTTCAAGGCCCACAAGCTGCTGGATGCCAAGGGCTACGCCAAGCTCGGCGGCATGCAGCGCGACGGGTCGGTCGCGGTCGATCGCTACATCTCCTACCGGCGCGGCAAAGACATCGTTTCGCTCAGCGTCTTTCTCCTGAAGGACCAGCCGATCGAGGCCCATGAATTCCAGGTGATCGCGCCGCTGGCGATGCTCGACGGCGGAAAACCCGTCGCCGAAATTCGCCCGACCGCCACCGCAGCGCAAAAGCAATCCGCCGATGGCGGATTGGCGTTCAAGGACCTGCCGAGCGCGGCAGCGTCGTTCGACGCTGCGCTGGCGAAGATCACGGCGTAGGGTTCACGGTCGTCATTGCGAGCGCAGCGAAGCAATCCAACTTCCTTCCTTCACAACGATGGATTGCTTCATCGCTTCGCTCCTCGCAATGACGAGGAAAACGGAGCAAACCTCATGTCCCAATCCGCAAAGCGCGTCGTTCTGGTCTCTCGCCCCATTGGCGAGCCCAAGGCGTCCGATTTCCGCATCGAGGAATATGCGCCGCCGTTGCCCGGCGAGGGCCAAGTCCTGCTGCGCACGATCTGGCTGTCGCTCGATCCCTATATGCGCGGGCGGATGAGCGATGCGCCGTCCTATGCGACGCCGGTGCCGATCGGTGGGGTGATGGAGGGCGGCACGGTGGGCGAGATAATCGCCTCGAACAATCCGGGCTTTGCGAAAGGCGACATCGTGGTGTCACGCGCGGGCTGGCAAACGCATGCGCTGTCCAACGGCAAGGATCTGCGCAAGGTCGATCCGAAACTCGGTCCGATCTCGACCGCGGTGGGTGTGCTCGGCATGCCCGGCATGACCGCCTACACCGGGCTGCTCGATATCGGCAAGCCGCAAGCCGGTGAAACTGTCGTCGTGGCTGCGGCCTCCGGCGCGGTCGGCTCGGCGGTCGGCCAGATTGCGCGGATCAAGGGCGCGCGCGCCATCGGCATCGCCGGTGGTCCGGACAAATGCGACTACGTCAAGCGGGAGCTTGGCTTTGACGACTGCCTCGATCATCGCGATCCAGATTTGGCCGCGAAGCTGAGGGAAGCCTGCCCTGATGGCATCGACGTCTATTTCGAGAATGTCGGCGGTGCGGTGTTCGAGGCAGTGTTTCCGCTGCTCAATGCGTTTGCGCGCGTGCCGGTGTGTGGCTTGATCGCGCATTACAACGATACGGAAGCCACCACGCCGAAATGGGCTGCAACGATGATGCGCTCGGTGCTGACCAAACGTTTGACCATCCGGGGCTTTATCGTCAGCGATTTCGCCGCACGCCATGCGGATTTCCTGCAGGACATGTCGGAGTGGGTACGCGAGGGCAAGATCAAGCATCGTGAATGCGTCACCGAGGGGCTCGACAGCGCGCCGGCAGCGTTCATGGGGCTTCTGAAGGGCGCTAATTTCGGCAAGCAACTCGTGCGCGTCGGCCCGGACGTAGGCTGAACGGGTTCAATCCTCGTCGCTTCGCATACGCATCATGCAACAGGGTGACTGTGGACGGCTGCCCATCCATAGTACATCCCCGTTGACGGCGGCTGGCGTCGGCGATCCGGAGAGTTTTGAGGAATGTCAGTGGAGGCAACGGCGGTGAAGCAGGCATCACCGCCCGTGATGGACGGGTTGCCCCCGGAGCGGCGGCAATGGGCCGTGGCTGCGATCTTCGTGGCGGTCGCGATGGCCTCGCTGGATACCGCGATCGCCAATGTCGCCTTGCCCGCCATAGCTGCTAATCTCCATGTTAGCCCAGCCGACGCGGTCTGGGTGGTCAACGTCTATCAGATCGCGCTGGTCGCGACATTGCTGCCGCTCGGCGCACTCGGCGAAATCATTGGCCATGAGCGTATCTATATCGGCGGTCTCGTGCTGTTCACGCTGGCGTCGCTGGGATGCGCCTGCGCGTGGTCACTGGAAAGCCTGCTGGTTGCGCGGGCGCTGCAGGGACTGGGCGCGAGCGGGATCATGGCGGTGAATTCGGCGTTGATCCGTTTCGTCTATCCCGTTCGCATCCTCGGCCGTGGCTTCGGTCAAAACGCAATGGTCGTTGGGACGGCGATGACACTCGGACCGACGATTGCTTCAGGGATTTTGTCGATCGGGACATGGCCCTGGCTGTTCGCAGTGAATATTCCCTTCGGCCTGATCGCAATTTTTATCGGCCTGAAAACCTTGCCGCGTCCGCCGCGCGCCGAGCATGCCTTTGATTTTCTCGGCGCCGTCTTGGCCTCGGGCTGTCTCAGCCTTTTCATCATCGGTATCGGCAGCGCCGCGCATCGTTCATCCCTGGGTCTGGTGGCGGCTGAGCTTGCCGGTGCGATCGTGCTGGGGGCGCTGTTGATGCGACGGCAGGCGGATCATCCGGCGCCGATGCTGCCGATCGATCTGTTTCGCCGTCCGTTGTTTGCGCTTTCCGCCGCGACCTCCGTCTGCTCGTTCTCCGTTCAGGGACTGGCGTTCGTGTCGTTGCCGTTTTATTTCGAGGACGTGCTGCTGCGGACCCAGGTCGAGACCGGTTTCTTCATGACGCCGTGGCCGCTGGTGGTCGCCATCATGGCGCCGATCGGCGGGCGGCTGTCCGACCGCTATCCCGCCGGAATTCTCGGCAGCCTCGGATTGGCGCTGCTGTGCGTGGGGATGGTGCTGCTGGCGACGCTCCCTCCCTCGCCAAGCGTTATCAATATCGTCTGGCGGATGGCGCTGTGCGGATGCGGTTTCGGCTTCTTTCAGACACCGAACCTGCGCACGCTGATGTCGAGCGCGCCGCCGGACCGCAGCGGCAGTGCTAGCGGCATCGTCGCGACCGCGCGCCTGACCGGGCAAACCACCGGCGCGGCGCTGGCCGCGTTGTGCTTCACGCTCGCCGGCCATGATGGGGCCACCGTGGCGCTGGCGCTCGGCGCCGGCTTTGCCGCGCTCGGCAGCGTGATGAGCGTCCTGCGTTTGGCCGTCGGGCCGCCACGGGCGGCTTAAAGCGCTTTTGTTTGCCGCGTTTTCTGTACGCGAACCGGTACCCACGGAGCCTGTCATCGGGCGCGCATTCGCGCGACCCGTTGGCTCGAAAACGCTTTGATTACCCCCGCCGCACGCTCGCGCCGCCGTCCACCGGCAGCGTCACGCCGGTAACAAAACTCGCTTCATCCGACGCTAGAAACAGCGCGGCGTTGGCGACGTCCCAGCCGGTGCCCATTTTCCGGCGCAGCGGCACCTTCGCATCGCGATCGGCTTCGACCTCGGCGCGGCTTTTCTTGAAGGCGCGGGCGCGGGTATCGACCGCCATCGGCGTGTTCATCAGTCCAGGCAGGATCACATTGGCGCGGATACCGTATTCCGCATTTTCGTAAGCCAGTTGTTCCGTGAAGGCGATCATCGCCGCTTTAGTGGCCTTGTAGGCGACATAGGGATAGGTGGTGATCGCGGCCATCGAGGAGATATTGATGATCGCGCCGCTCATCTGCCGGCGCATGATCGGGATTACATGCCGGCTGGCGAACATGCAGCTCTTGAGGTTGACCGCGACACAACGATCAAGCGCTTCTTCGGTGATATCCAGCAACTGCGCATCGCCGCCTGCGAGACTGACGCCGACATTGTTGTGCAGGATATCAACGCGGCCCCAGCGCGCGTGCGCGTCGGCGACCATCGCCTTGAGCTCGGCCTCCCGGGTAACGTCGGCTTTGAACGCGACCGCCGCGCCGCCTTTGGCGCTGATCAGGTCCACGGTCTCCTGTGCCGATGCAAGATTGTGATCCACGCATAGCACGTTGGCGCCTTCGCGCGCGAAGGTGAGGGCGGTGGCGCGGCCGTTGCCGATGCCTTCGCCGGGGCTTTGGCCGGCACCAACGACGATGGCGACGCGATCTTTCAGGCGCATAAGTTCACTCCCGCTTGTTGGGTACCATTCAGTACCTCTTTTCATCGGCGGTGCTGACCGCCGCGGAGAGCCTAGTTGAATCGCGGGGAAGACGCCAAGAGAGATGCCAATAGAGAGATCAAGCCTGAGACGGTACTACCGGCCAGGCTTCAGCAGCGAATCCAGATCGATATCGATCTGGCCGGGAGCTCTGACGTGACGGACTTCAAAACTGTCGGGCTGGAAACGATACTCCACCAGTCCGGTCTCTTTGATCCCGATCACTTCCTGTCTTGCATCCGAAATGACAAAACCCGCCGAAGGCGACCAGACGTGGCGGATGTGTGCATACGTAAAATCCCGGCGCTGATGAACATGGCCGCTGGCGATCAGCCGGAGATCGGCCGTGCGCAGCATTTCCACGAGTTGGGTCCGTGCCTGCATCGGAACATAGCGGAACGATGTCGCCACAAGCTCCGGATCGTCGGGCGCATTCAGATAAAGCGGCTTATGCAGGAACAGCGCCACCGGTTTGCCGCTGGCGTGCGCGAGCTGCGACGCGAGCCAGTCGAATTGCTCGGTCTCGCTGGCGAGACCCGTGTTCATGATCAGCGAATTGAGGCCGATAAAACGCCAGCCGGCCGCATCGAAACTCCAGCGGTCTTCGCCGAAAATATCCAGAAAAGTCTGGCGGTGCGTTTCGGTGGCCGGTTGCGACGGTACCGCGCCCACCGCCGTCGGATTATCGCCGATGTCGTGATTGCCGGGCAGATAGCGGCAGGGAACCGCAAGTGCGTCGTGCAGCGTTTTGGCGAATTCGAGATCGGCGCGGCTGGTTGGCCCGTCAAAGGCGAGGTCGCCGGAATTGATGACAAGATCGGGCCGCTTCGCGTCGATATATTGGCGCACCCGGTCGAAGTTGGCGGTCAATGTCGGCAGGCGGCGGGCCAGATGGGTGTCTGAAATCTGGGTCAGGCGAAATTCGGACATGCGCAATTCCTCCCCACACGATCATACATTCGGCGCAAGTCGAAATCGTGAAATGGTGCGGCTGAGCCGGGTTTTCCTGATGCCGCAATGGGCTCGAGAGGCTGCAGCGTGCTGGACCTCTCGCTGCAGCCTCTCATCGGGCTCGCCGAAGCGAGGCCCGGTCTGAAACATGATGGCAACCTTGGGGGATGCTCAGAGCACGCGGTATCGGATCGCAAAGGCGTCGTTCTGCTCGGTGCGGCTCTCTTCGCCTTTACCGGGCAGGGCGACGCGATCGGCCAGATGCCATGGCCCGAATTCGTCGGAGTGGCTGGGGTCGGCCGCCAGCCGCAGCTTGAACTGGCACTGAACCTGGCCGGGCACATCCAGGATCACGATGCGGTCGGTAGTGCGATATTCCAGCGCGACCGATCCCTTCAGCACGCTGCGGCCGTCTCCGTCGGCCATCGCGCCCTGGATCTGCGCCAGTTCCTGGTTCCTGTCGGTATGCAGCTCAATCTGGCTGTCGGCGAGCGTGGTTGCGGCGGCCTTCGGCAGCCGGATTTCAAACTCGACCGCAGGCTTTGTCGGGTTGATGCCGAGATAGGCCAGCGCGGCATGCCGCATGTCATAGACAACAAAGGCCAGAAGCCCGAGCGCCAGCGCGGCGGCGAGGCCATGCCGGACGATATCGCGCAGGCTCCGATAGCCGGTCCGGAAATACACCGTCAAAAGGATCGCGACCGAGAGCGCCGCCGCGACGCCGGCGAGACCCGACATCAAGAGGCCGAATGAACTGTCGTCCGGGAACAGCCCGAGGCTGTCGGCGACCGTCCGCAGCAGCGAACTCATGGACGCGCCGGGCAGACCGGCGATTTCGGCTGCGCCTTTCAGGACGGGAGATGATGGAAGGTTCATTGCAGGCAGCTTGTGAACGTCTGGACCGGTTCGAGCCCGAAATGGCTGAAACCGCTGCGAGTTGGTCACCGCAGCGGTGATCAGGGTTCAACGGGCAGTGCGTATTCCGCAAAAGTGGTTACCGGTTTTGCGGAATGAGGACGCGGAAACGGGCTGTTTTATTGTCACATGAGGGCGCGGTCGCTATAGCGGGGGTTCGCGCTCAATCCGGGGAGATTTCGATGTCGGTTCCAATGGTTCTGCTGCCGGTCTTCGTCCTGATCGGGCTCACCTTTGCGTTGCTGTTGGGCATGGCCGGCGCCCGCCGCAGCGCGCTGGTCGGTGGCCAAACCAAGGTCAGGGATATCGTGATGGGGCAGCCGAACTGGCCAACCCGCGCCATGCAGATCGGCAATTGCTTCAGGAACCAGTTCGAACTGCCTGTTTTGTTTTACATTCTGATCGCCATCGCGCTGCCGTTGCGGCATGCCGATTTGATCATCGTGCTATTGTCCTGGGTGTTCGTGGTGACGCGCTTTATCCATGCCGGGATTTTTGTGACCTCCAACGATCTCAACCAGCGCTCGCTGGCGTGGTTCGCGGGCGTATTGGTGCTGCTGGCGATGTGGCTCTATTTCGCGCTCCGGATCATGCTGTTGATCTAAACGCTCGGATCGCTTCTCGCTCTTCTCGAACTGAAAGCTCTAAATGACTCCCGCAGCGCGCCTTTCGGCGGCCATCGAACTGATCGACACCATCGACGCCCAACGCGTCCCGGCCGCCAAGGCGCTGAAGGAGTGGGGCACCGCGCATCGCTATGCCGGCTCGGGCGACCGCGCCGCGATCTCAGGCCTGATCTGGGACGTGCTGCGCCGGCGCGCCTCCAGCGCCTGGATCATGGACGAGGACACGCCGCGTGCGCGCATGCTGGGCATGCTGAAGCTTGAGCGCGGGCTCGACACTGAGGCGATCGCGGCGCTATGCGACGGCAGCCGTTTCGCGCCGGCGCCGCTCAGCGACGGCGAGCGCTCGGCACTCACCTCGCGTTCACTCGACGCGGCGCCCGCTCATGTTGCCGGTGACTACCCGGAATGGCTCGATGCGACCCTGGCGCAGGTGTTCGGCGAGGACCGGGTCGCCGAGGCGACCGCGATGGCAAGCCGGGCGCCGCTCGACCTGCGCGTCAATACGCTGAAAGCCAAGCGCGAGAAGATCGCGGCATCGACCGCGCATCTGGGCACCACGCTGACGCCGTGGTCGCCGATAGGCTTGCGCATCGATCTCGGCGCCGATGCCCGCAACCCCGGCATCCATGCCGAGGAAGACTTTATCAAGGGCGCTATTGAAGTTCAGGACGAAGGCTCGCAACTGGCGGCGCTGTTATCCGCCGCCAAACCCGGCGAGCAGGTTATCGATCTCTGTGCCGGGGCCGGCGGCAAGACGCTGGCGCTGGCGGCGATGATGCAGGGCAAGGGCCGGCTGATCGCGACCGATCACGACAAGCGCCAGCTTGCGCCGATCTACGAGCGGCTGTCGCGCGCCGGCGTGCATAATTGCGACGTGCGCACCCCGAAGGGCCCCGATGACACGCTGAGCGATATTCATTCGTCCGCCGATCTGGTGCTGATCGACGCGCCCTGCACGGGGACCGGCACCTGGCGGCGCAATCCCGACGCCAAATGGCGGATGCGCCCCGGCGCGCTCGAAGTCCGGCTCAAGGACCAGGTCACGGTGCTGGACCGCGCCGCGGCGCTGGTCAAACCCGGCGGCCGGATCGCCTACATTACTTGTTCAGTATTGCCGCCGGAGAATAACGACCAGATCCGCAACTTTGTCGGCCGCTATCCCGACTTTTCGGTCATCCCCCCGTCGCAGACCATGTCCGTGCTGTGGGACAAGGCCGACGACTTTGCGGATGCGACAATCCAGTCGCCGGAGGGCCTCCTGATGACCCCGCGCCGGACCGGAACCGACGGGTTTTTCGTGTCGGTGATGAAGCGGGCGGGTTGAACTCTAACCACGTCATTCCGGGGCGATGCGAAGCATCGAGCCCGGAATCTCGAGATTCCGGGTCTGGTCCTTCGGACCATCCCGGAATGACGGAGGCATATCCCCAATAAGCCTGTCTCATCGGCCTTTCCGGGGGTTGCGACCCCACCCCCGGTCGCGTAATTCCTTCCCATGACAGCAGCACAGCCAGCCAGCGAGTCGGCGCCATCAGTGGCCTCGGCGCATGACAAGATTCTGATTGTCGATTTCGGCAGTCAGGTGACGCAACTGATCGCGCGCCGGGTGCGCGAAGAGGGCGTCTATTCCGAAATCGTGCCGTTCCAGAAAGCCGAAGCGGCCTTCGCGCAGATGAAACCGAAAGCCGTGATCCTCTCCGGCGGCCCGGAATCGGTGCACGAGGAAGGCTCGCCGCGCGCGCCGCAGGCGATCTTCGATTCAGGAGTTCCGGTGCTCGGCATCTGCTACGGCCAGATGACCATGGCGGCCCAGCTCGGCGGCCATGTCGAGGGCGGGCACCATCGCGAATTCGGCCGCGCCGACGTCGAGGTCAAGGCCGAGAGCCGGTTGTTCGATTCTACCTGGGGCATGGGCGAAAAGCATCCGGTCTGGATGAGCCATGGCGACCGCATCACGAAGATGCCGCCGGGTTTTGTCGTCGCCGGCACCTCGCCGAATGCGCCGTTCGCCGTCATCCAGGACGAGACGCGCGGCTATTACGGCCTGATGTTCCACCCCGAAGTGGTGCACACGCCGGATGGCGCGAGGCTGATCCGCAATTTCGTGCGCAAGGTCGCGGGCCTCACCGGCGACTGGACCATGCGTGCGTTTCGCGAGGAAGCGATCGAGAAAATCCGCGCCCAGGTCGGCAAGGGCAGGGTGATCTGTGGGCTCTCAGGCGGCGTCGATTCCGCGGTCGCCGCGGTATTGATCCACGAAGCGATCGGCGATCAGCTCACCTGCGTGTTTGTCGATCACGGGCTGCTGCGCAAGGACGAAGGCAAGACCGTCGTCGATATGTTCCGCAACCATTACAATATTCCGCTGGTGCATGTGGATGCTGCAAAACAGTTTCTCGGCGAACTCGCCGGGGTCACCGATCCCGAACAAAAGCGCAAGACCATCGGCCGCCTGTTCATCGATGTGTTCGACGCCGAAGCAAAGAAAATCGGCGGCGCAGAGTTTCTGGCGCAGGGCACGCTTTATCCCGATGTGATCGAGAGCGTGTCGTTCACCGGCGGCCCCTCGGTGACGATCAAGTCGCACCATAATGTCGGCGGGCTGCCCGCGCGCATGAACATGAAGCTGGTCGAGCCGCTGCGCGAACTGTTCAAGGATGAAGTGCGCGTGCTCGGCCGCGAACTCGGCCTGCCGGATATTTTCGTCGGCCGCCATCCGTTCCCGGGCCCGGGCCTCGCGATCCGCTGTCCCGGCGATATCACGCCGGAAAAACTCGAAATCCTGCGCAACGCCGACGCCGTCTATATCGATCAAATTCGAAAGGCCGGTCTCTACGACAAGATCTGGCAGGCCTTTGCGGTTCTATTGCCCGTCAAAACCGTCGGCGTGATGGGCGACGGCCGCACCTATGAATACGTCGTGGGCCTGCGCGCGGTGACCTCGACCGACGGCATGACCGCCGACTTCTATTCCTTCGAGATGAAGTTTTTGGGCGAAACCGCGACCCGCATCATCAACGAAGTCAAGGGCGTCAACCGCGTGGTCTATGACATCACGAGCAAGCCGCCGGGGACGATTGAGTGGGAGTAGGGGACACGCGGAGCGATCATGGCACACACCGCGACTTTTTTCCTTTGTTGTGCCCGGAGGAACTCTCGCGTCATTGGACGCGACCGGACGATTTTCAGATTTCCAAATCGTGCGGACTCTGATTCGACGACTGTCATCTCAACGAGATGTCGCGCTGATCGGCGGCGTCGGCTCGGGATAAGCTTTCTTCGAAAAAGTTATGCGGCGCCTTCGCAAGCATGCAGGCTTCGTCTCGGTTTCGATTTTACGTTGGTGACAAGTGCTGATCAGGCTGTGTTTCTTTCTTGACGCATCTGGAACCCGTGTTGGATACTCCGAGCCGGGAATCGTTGGTGCCTTGGTAGCGACGATGTTGGCTGAAGCGGCGCGTTGAGCGTTTGCGTGGGGTGGGTTCAAAATGTCGCGAAGTATTTCGCGGGCGGCGCGCATGGGCGCCGCCTCGAGGGTGGTTGCGTGTGTTATTCTGTTGGCGGGGTTATTTAGCGTAGCGGGCAAGGCCAATGCAGCGTCGCTCACCACCACGACGACCATTACGGGCGCTCCCAGTTCCAGCAGCGCCGGACATACCATCACGTTCACCATCACGGTGCTCTGCAGCCCGAGTAATGTTAGTTGCAGCGATTCCCCAATCGGCTTCACATCACCGACTGGCACCGTCACAATAAAGGATAATGGTAGCGCGTTGGGCAGCGCCACCTTCGGCGCCACGTCAAATTCGTTCCAAACGGTGGTGACCTTTCAAACCTCGGCGCTTGCCGTCGGGTCCCATACGATCACCGCTGCATACGGTGGTGACGCGAACTTCTTTACTTCTAACGGCACAACAACAGTAACGGTGGGCGGGAGTAGCAGCGGTAGCAGCAGTTCAAATCTCAGCTCGGTGCAGACGCAGGGGTCCACGGTGGTCGCGACCTTTTCCGGTCAGACGCTCCAAAGCGCAGTCGACGATGCCACCAACACGCAACTGACGTCGACCACCACGGCGACCAATAACAATACCACGATTACTTTCTCGAGTGCGCCAGCCGGCCCGCAACCGCTGAGTGAAGACGCTTTCATCACGCTGATTACAAACTTTTTGACGTCCTTTAAGTGTAGCGTTGCTAATTGTGCAGGTAGTACTCCTACCTTTATTTATACAATGATTGCACAAGGGGGTGCCGGAGCGGCAATTCCACCTGAAATTTCAAACATCGCGTATCTTGCGAACTATCAAGCAGCAAATGGACTAGTGGCCCCCCACGGTGACGTATTGGGTTATCCAAATTTATCGGCTGCTCAAAAGATAGCTGCCATAAATTTGTTTAAGGGCTTGTACACTGCAGCAGTGAGTAAGGGATATTCATTTGTCCCATCATCCAGTACCGGGTACGGTTTGGCGGTCGTAGCCCCTGCCTCGTCATCATCGAGTTCGTCGAACTCTTCCCGGTCGAACTACGCCCCCGAAGATTCGCCCTCCGCGACCGCGCGCCGCGCCAATGAAGCTTTCGCCAAGATCGGCGATGGCGTGCTGGTGACGAAAGCGCCGGGCAAGGTGCAATATGTGTGGGGGCCGTGGAGTGTGTGGGGCGATCTCGCAGGCTCGGGCTTCAATCAATCCTCAGGCGGCGGGTTGAACGGCACCCAGGTCAACGCCACCGCGGGCATCGGTTACAAGATCAAGCCCGATGTCGTGGTCGGCGCGTTCGGTGGCTATGAGAATTTCAATTACGATTTCGCCGCGCTTCAGGGACGTCTCAGGGGCAATGGTGGCACGATCGGCACTTATGCCGGCTGGGCGATCACCCCGGCATTGCGCTGGACCGGGATGATCGGTTGGACCGGCGAGGCTTACGACGACTCGGCCGGTACCGCGTCGGGTAGCTTCACCGGCTCGCGCTGGCTGTTCTCGACCGGCCTGACCGGCAGCTACCGCATTCAGCAATTCGTGCTGGAGCCGACGGCGACAGTCTTCGTGCTGACCGAGCATCAATCATCCTATACCGACTCACTTGGCACGGCGCATGGTACCTTCAATTTTTCCGCGGGCCGCGTGTCGCTTGGTAGTCGGGTGTTGCTGCCGCCGCTGGTGCAATCGTCCTTTGTCGTCGTGCCCTATGTCGGCCTCTATGAGGAGCGATATTTCACCTCGAACAGCGCCGCGATTGCCGGCTCGGCAGCCGCGGGCTTTGGCGATAGTTGGTCGGCGCGCGCCTCCGCCGGCGTTTCGATACCGGTGGCAAAAGGCGGAACCTTGTCGGTTGGCGGCGACTATGGCGGCATTGGCGCCGACTTCAAGACCTGGAGCGCCACCGCGCGCGCGAATATACCACTCTGAGAGGACAGACCGCGCGGACTTCCGAAGATCGCGGAGGCGCGGTCGGCGGGAGTTGAGGGTGCCGGGCAAGGCCGGTGTCCGGCTGGTCTCGATCACCCGGAGCTCGGTGACGATCCCATGAGCAACATGGTCCGAGATCATGGCGCTGAAGCTGAAGAACGATGTGCCGCAGCGACAAGCTCAGGATCAATTGTTTCTGGGTTCATCAAGTCGTACTAGCTATTGAAGATGGGATGGCTTGGGAGCCGAACGCGAAATCCGCTCAACTAAAGTCGCGACTGAGGTCGATAGGTGCCGAAGGCGTAATCCACCACATGCTTTCTTCGAGGCGTATTTTTCATGGCGGGTTACGCGTTTCAAATATTCGGTCGCGCGCTGCTCGAAGAAGTTAGCGCGCGCGACCAGTTCCTGGCGTCGATCCACGGTCATAGATCGATTACTGCTCCTTTTTGAACAAATCCTGGAAGATAAGCGGGCCCCAGACCCGGTCGCGTGCATGTACCAGCGCGCCACCCTCGTTGAGCTTTCCCAGCTTGACGGGTGCAAACCCGAGTTGTTTGGCCAAGGCCGCCACGGCAGCGGTCGCGTCCTCCTCGTCACTCGACAGAAAGACGACGCGGTGCCCGCCTTCGACGATCGGATCGGCAGCCAGCTTGGCCGCAACCAGATGATTGAACGCTTTCACGAGCTTGGCGCCGGTGAATGCCTTGGCGACAAAGGCGGAGGACGGCAGACCGTCCAGCTCCCCAGCGGGGACTAACGCGTTCATCGCGTCGATGATTATCTTGCCTCTCCAGTTTGGCAGGGCCTTCGCAATTTCGCGATGTTCAGCGAATGGGACCGCCAAGATGATTGTGTCGGCCTCGAGTGCATCCCGCAGCGACTTGGCGACGACCGTGGGTCCAATCGCTCGAGCCTGTGGCGTCAACGCCTCAGGCGGCCGGCGGCTCGCGACGGTCACGTCGATGTTTTTACGGGCGAAGGCGTGGGCGAGGGCCTGGCCTATCTTACCGAATCCTACAATCGCGTAGCTCATCATATTTCTCCAATCCGTGTTGATATTGATTCCCCGGCCTTCAACGGCGCGATTTCAGATGGCCGAGAAACCGCCGTCGACGGACAACTCCAGCCCATTCACGAAGCTCGAATCGTCTGAAGCGAGAAACAGCGCGACCGCCGCAATTTCCTCGGGACGCCCCATCGTGCCCCGCGGGATCAGGGACTCGAACATCTGCTTTGCCTCAGGGGTGAGAACCTGGTCCTGCATTGGTGTGGCGATCGGCCCCGGGTGCAGCACGTTCACCCGAATATTCCGGCCCTTCAGCTCGTTGAGCCACCCGCGTGCGAATGCGTGCAGCGCCGCCTTGCTCGCCGCATACACGCTGTAACCGGGAAAACCCTTCAGCGAAGCAACGGAGCCGGTCATGAAGATCGATCCGCCATCGTTGAACAGCGGCAGCGCCTTTTGCACGGTGAACAGCGTACCTCGCGTGTTCAGGCCGAACGTCGCGTCGAAATGCTGCTCGGTAATCTCGCCCAGTGGGACGGCTTCACCAGTACCAGCGCTCGCGTACAGGATGTCGATCCTGCCCTTTTCCCGCTTGACCGTGTCGAACAGACGGTCGAGGTCGCCGAGATTGGCCGCGTCGCCGCGCACGCCGGTCACGTTCCGGCCAATCAGCTTGACGGCCTCGTCGAGTACCTCCTGCCTGCGGCCCGTGATGAAGACATAGGCGCCTTCTTCAACGAACCGCCTGGCGCTCGCCAGCGCCATGCCGCTCGATCCGCCCGTGATGACTGCAATCTTACCGTCTAGTTTTCCCATGACATTCTCCTTCCAAGCGTTGCCTTTGGTCGTCCGGGGAAGGGCCCCGAGACCCTGAAATAGGGGCGCGGCGTCAGGCGTTGAGTGCGAAAGCGTGCACAGCGGTGGTGCGAAATCCATCCGGCTGGACCATTGATGTCGGCCGTTACCATCGGGGTTCGCCGTTTGAAATCGGGCCGCGCTGGGCGGCATGGGCTATGATCTCAGCCTTTATTGCCGTTCGATGTGCTAGATAGGGGTTTGGAAGGCGCACCGGAGCGGTGCCGGATTGCACCATGATCGACTGGGATGACGTTCGCTATTTTCTTGCCGTCGCGCGCGGGGGCTCGGTGCGTGCTGCCGCCGAGCACCTCGGGGTGAACCACTCGACGGTGCTACGACGCATCGCCCAGCTCGAGGATCGCCTCGGGGTGCGCACGTTCGAGAAGCTGCCTTCGGGCTACCGCCTGACCGCTGCGGGCGAGGAGATCCTCGGGTTTGCGGAGCAGATGAAAACGTCGTCGCACCTGCTGGAGACGCGCGTATTCGGGCGCGACCAGGGCGTGCGCGGGCTTCTGCGGGTGACGTTGGCACCGCCCCTCGCAACCCACCTGCTCATGCCGGACTTCGCCGATTTCGCGCGTCTGCATCCGGACATCGAGATGGAAGTCTTGTCGTTCGGCGAGCTGGCAAATCTGACCAACCGAGAGGCCGATGTCGCGATCCGAGTCGTTTACGACCGCAAAACTCTGCCGCTCAATCTTCACGGCCTGAAGGGACCGGAGCTGTTCGGCGGCGTCTACATGTCCCGCGATCGACTAGCCGCGTGGAGAGCCGGTGTGCCTGATCCCATCCGGTGGATCGTCATAAGCATTCATGGAATTCCGGATTGGGCCAGCGAGGGTGAGGTTCGCACCACGGGGGTTCCATTCAGGACCACGGACGCCGAGGCGCAGATCGTTGCAGTAAGGCAAGGGATCGGGATGACGACACTGCCGTGTTTCGTTGGCGATGCCGACCCCCTGCTGGTGAGGGTGCCGGGCACCGACCTGCACATGTACGGAACGCTTTGGCTTCTCACACAGGGGGAGACACGCAAGACGAAGCGCGTGCGGCTCTTCACGGAGTTCGTATCCCGCAGGCTCGCCGCGTACGCTCCGCTTCTCGCGGGGCTGTCCATATCGGGCGACTGACGCCCGACAGGTCGCCGGATGGATTAGCCGAAGGCGTAATCCACCATATCTTCTCATCAAGCCGCGCCGTGATGGCGGGTTACGCTTTCGCTAACCCGCCCTACGGATTACACGCTTGGTTCGCAGGGTCGATCAACCGAAGGCATGATCCCCGCATCCCTTTGCAGGCTTGCGTTAACCCGCCGTAAGCCTGAAAACCGGCATCCCGAGTTGGAGCACCCGATCATGCCCACCAAAACCACCCTCGAAGCTTTCGTTGCCCAGGTGATTTCGGGCGATCATGTCGGCGCGATCCGCGACTGGTATCACGAGGACGCGTGGATGCAGGAAAACCAGGCTCCGCGTCGCGAGGGCGGCCGGGAAGCGCTGATGAAGCAGGAGGCTGCGATGTTGGAACGCAGCGAGTCCGTTGTCACCGAGTTGCTTGGTGGTCCGACAGTTGCGGGTGATCAGGTCGCCATCCGCTGGCGCTTCTCCTTCGTTTTCAAGGATGGCAGAAAATTGCAGCAGGAAGAGGTCGCCTGGCAAACCTGGCGAGGTGAGAAGATTGCCACCGAGACATTTTTCTATGACACGGCGCAGCGCAAATGAGTGACGGCTGCATCGCCGCAGGGTCCCGTCACCGCTTTGAATGCGCCGTTCAATCTCGTTGGGCTGCCAATTCCTTTGCCAGGGCGACCAACGCTCGCACTGCAGCAGACTGATTTCGACGGCCCGGATAGTAAAGGCAAAGACCCGGGAAAGGTGGCGTCCAGTCTTCCAGCACGCGGACAAGTCGGCCATCGGCGATGTCGGTCAAAACAGAATACTCGTGGATGAAGATCAACCCCAGCCCCTCAAGTGCGACCGTCCGCGCGAGACCGCCATCATCGAGCATGATCGGACCACGCACGTCGATCTGCAGGCTCTCCGCATTCTTCTCGAACTGCCACCTGTAGTGCGCGCCATTCGGCAAGCGGACACGAACACAGGAATGCGATAGAAGATCAGCAGGTGTGCGCGGATTTTTGCGGTTCGCAAAATAACTTGGCGATCCAACTACGGCGTAGCGTTGCGGGCGGCCAAGGGGGACCGCAATCATGTCACCAGGCACCAAATCGTAAACCCTCACTCCCAGATCGAAGCCTGAAGCGACGATATCGATCAGCCTTCCCTCGGTCACGAGATCGATCTCCACGTCTGGGTACCGGCGCAGAAACTCAAGCACCAATGGCGACAGGATTTCTTGTGCCGCAGGTAGGGCGACGTTGATGCGCAGGACACCAGACGGCTTTTCTTGCTGCGATCGTACAACCTCCATTGCGTCGTGAATTTCAGCAAGTGCTGGTCCGACCCGTTCGACGAATGTACGGCCAGCGTCGGTCAGAGAAACGCTTCGTGTAGTGCGGTTGAAAAGGCGTACGCCCAGCCCGGCCTCGAGCTTGGCAATTGAATGGCTAAAGGCGGTGGTGGACATGCCAAGATCGATCGCCGCTGCGCGGAACGATCCGTACCGTGCGACGGCAATGACAGCATTCAGCTCGGGGAGTCCAGTTCGAATCATTGTCCCGATCCATTCATCTTCGCATGCCGAATTGTCCCTCTAATCAGAACCTATGTCCATGCCGATATTCGAACGGTCGAGCTCGGACGAGCAAAAATGAAAGGACAAAATGAAACTCCCTCCCGCAATCGAGATTTACTTCGCGGCCGACCGCCGCATGGACGCTTCAGCTTTGACGAGCAACTTTGCGGCAAACGCCAAGGTCACCGACGAAGGCGTCGTTCATTCCGGACATGACCAGATTCGCGACTGGTGGCTGGCCGCCAAGGCGAAGTACCAGTACATTGCCGAACCGATTGAAGTGACACGTGACGGCACCCGCATCACCGTCCGTTGCCGCGTGAGTGGCCAATTTCCCAATAGTCCAGCGACAATCGATTTCGCCTTCACTCTATCCGGCGACAAGATCTCTAATCTGGAGATCGGGTGATGAAGAACTTTCTTGATTTAACGGGCAAGCGCGCACTGATCACTTCCGGCACTCGAGGCGCGGGAGCTGCGACTGTGGTGTTGTTCCGCGAACTCGGCGCCCGCGTTGTGACGACAGCACGCGCCCGGCCTGATACTGAGGCGAAAGAAGATTTCGTGGCTGCCGACCTGACAACAGAGGCGGGTTGCGCTGATTTGGTCGGTGCCGTTCGCGAACGATTGGGCGGCCTAGACATCCTGGTCCATGTTCTTGGTGGCTCGGTCGCTCCTGCCGGCGGTTTTGCTGCGCTCGATGACGCGGAATGGCGGAAGGAACTCGACCTCAACCTGTTCCCCGCGGTTCGGCTCGATCGCATACTTGTTCCGGCTATGGTGGCGCGAGGAACCGGCGTTGTCATACACGTCACGTCCATCCAAAGCCGTCTGCCTCTTCCGGAAGCGACAACCGCCTACGCGGCTGCTAAGGCAGCGCTTTCGACCTACAGCAAGAGCTTGGCCAAGGAAGTCTCGCCGAAGGGCGTGCGCGTGGTGCGGGTCTCCCCCGGCTGGATCGAGACTGAGGCCTCGATCCGGCTGGCCGAGCGGCTCGCGAAGGATGCCGGTATCGACTATGAGGGCGGCAAGCAAATCATCATGAACTCGCTCGGCGGCATCCCGCTCGGCCGACCGTGCAAGCCGGAAGAGGTAGCTAACCTGATTGCCTTCCTGGCCTCTGACCGCGCCGCGGCCATCACCGGCACCGAATACCTAATCGACGGCGGGACCGTCCCCACCGTGTGAACGGTGGTCGCTTTTGACGCGAACACTCTTTCACTTGTGGTCACTCCAATGCACCGGGCCGCTATCAATGCCCGCCTTGCGCAATCACCTTCAACCGTTGCGCCTGGGCGCATTCGTCCTCGATCCTGAAATAGCGTGCCACCGCTTGCGCGCCGACGTCGAGCGGGTGGCGTTCGCTGGCTTGCCGGTCGGCCAATATCCGCAGCTTGTCGGCGGCGCCGTTGAACTGGGATTGGTTGTTGATGATGATGGTCGCGCCGGCCTTGATGGCCAGCGCGGCGAGCTTTCGTTCCGACGCCAGATATTGATCGAAATGCGCGACGTCGTTGGGGAAGTTGAATTCCGTTCCGCCTGAATAAACCACCGTCAGCGGCTTGCCGTGATCATGGACCTGGAAGATACCGGATATCGTTCCCGGCGTATGCCCGGGCGTCAAATACAGCGTCACCGTGCGATCGCCCAATGTGATCTTCATTCCGTCGGTGGCGACGACGTCGCGCTTCGGTTTGCCGGTCGGGTATCCATAAACCGAGCCTTCGATCAGGTCCCAATCCGCCGTCACGATATGCGCGCCGTAGCGCGACTGGAAAAGATAGGCCCCGCCGGATTCACCGCGGTGGCCGTGCGAGACGATCACGTATTTCACTTTCGCCGGATCGAGGCCCAGCTTCTTCATGCCGCCGACCAGCACATCCTCGGCGTCATAGACGTTCGACGTATCGTAGAGAATGTAGCCTTCGCTCGACGTCAGCAGCCACGCGGAGACGCCTTCGGTCCCCATCCAGCAGACGTCGTCGAAAGCTTTCTTCGGCGCCATATAAGCCGCCCTGCGATTGGGTTCCTCGCGCGGGGCAGGGGCGTCGGGCGCCGGCGCGCCGCGCTGTGGCGCGACGCAGATCGCCGTCACCAGGCCATAGAAATCAGGTGTGTTGTCACGTCCGCCGGCGAGATTTTTACCCGCGGCCAGATGGCCTTCAATTGTATCTGGTACCGATTCCGGCGATTGGGCGTTGGCGGGGGGCAGCAGCAGCACGAAGGCCAACAGGCCAATAGCTTTGCAGATTGACAGCGGCATGGCGCTTCCTATTTTGTTTCTTGGTTGGCCGTGAGCCTATTTCATTTTGCAACGCCGATCTACATAGGGAAGGTCTCGACGACGGGGTACTTTCAACCCCGCGACATCTTCTCAAATCGCTTGATCAGCCGCTCGCGTTTCAGGCGCGATAACCGCTTGATCCAGAACAGGCCGTTGAGCTGATCGATCTCATGCTGATGGCAGACCGCGCGCAGGCCTTCCGATTCTTCAGTCTGCAGGTTGCCGTGATGTCCTGATAGCTGATCCGGACGCGCGCGTGGCGGCTGATCTCGTCGTTGACGCCGGGCATCGAGACGCTGCCTTCCTGATGCAGGATCATGTCAGGCGATGCCCAGATAATCTCCGGGTTAATGTAGGTCCGCACGCCATCGACGGGATCGAGGTCCAGCACCACAACCCGCTGCGAGATGCCGATATGAGACGCGGTGATGCCGATACCGGACGCGGCGTGCATCGTCTCGAGCAAGTCACGGGCGAGATCGCGCAGCGCGCCGTCAAACGCGGTCACGGGCTGCGCGGGGAGCGCGAGGCGAGGGTCGGGATAGCGGATGATGGAACGGATGGGCATGATCTATATTCGCATCATACCAGCTAATACCTCGTAGGGTGGATTAGCCGAAGGCGTAATCCACCACATCCTTTCATCGGCTCGTGTTGCGATGGCGGATGACGCGGAGTTTATCATCGGGTGCGCATTCGCACGACCCGTTGGCTACCCCCCTATGATCTGTGCTTGTCGAACTGCGCGTCGCATTATTCTATGCTGATACTTTAGTTTCCTGAACAATCACGACGATCGATCGCAAGAAAACGCTGTCGCAAAACTGTTGTACGACATGTGTTAGTCCCTTTTTGAAATTGGGGATCTACATCGTGAAAATCGGGCGTGCGCGTTCGTTAAATGCTTTTGACGCCGCGTTGGTGTGCGTGTTTGGCTTGGCCGGTGCGTGCGTTCATGCGCAGCAGCAAAACGGGCCGGCGCCGAGCTCCTTTACCGACTTGTCCAAATATATCCTGACGGGAAATCAGGTGGTTCCGCAGCCAAATGCGGCTCCGGTTGCCAATCTGTCCTCGACCGTCACGCAGATCGGGCAGGGGAATACAGCGAGCGCGACGCTAAACGGCACTTCCAACGTCACGACGCAGTACCAGTTTGGATCGCAGAATTCGTCGGTTCTGTCGGCAAGCGGCGTCCAGAATACGCTGACGACGTCGCAGATCGGCAATTCCAATTCGACGTCGATCAGCGTTGAAGGCAATGGCAACAATATCAGTAACCTTCAGGTTGGCTCCGGCCTGAGCTATCAGCTCAAGGTCGTCGGAACGGCGGTTCCTGTTTCCGTCCAGCAGTTCGGGCGAAAATGAAAAGCGTGTCGGCCTTTGATTTCCTTGCGACGAAGGGGTGCCCCGTGAGCCGGGTTGCGATCACATGTGCTGTGCTTGTTACTGTGCTTGTCGCGATGCTGAGCCCGGTGCAGGCCGGCACCATCGTTTACACGCCAACCAATCCGACGTTCGGCGGCAATCCGTTGAACGGCGCTTATCTTTTCAACAATGCCCAGGCGCAAAATCAGCATCAGCCCACGACGCCCTCCGCCGGGACGGGTGCCGGTGCGGCGCTGACGCCTGGACAGATCTTCGCGCAACAATTGACGAGCCAGCTCTACTCGTCGCTCGCCAATAAAATCACCACGGCCATCTTCGGGGAAAATGCCGCGCAGAACGGTACATTTTCCTTTGAGGGAACCACGATCACGTTTCAGCGTGTCGGCAGCAACATCAATGTCAGCATCAACGATGGTCAGACCATCACCAACGTCACGGTCCCGGCCGGACCGTAGTTGATGCGTGGATGAATTCTTGAACTGAGTAGGGTGATGTCGAAAAATTTCGTGCGTTTGGCGCTGTTGTCGGCCGCTCTGTCGCTGGCGGGCTGCTTTCCGCAAAAAAATGGTCGCGAACTGCTTGAGGAAGCGCCGATCCTCACTCCGGCTTCGCCGACCGCGCTCGATCTTGAAGGCTTGCCGCGGCCGAAGCGCAAGCTCGATATCGCCGTCTATCAATTCCCCGATCTGACCGGCAAGAACGAACCGAACGACAACGTCGCGGTGTTTTCGCGCGCCGTCACCCAAGGCGCCACCGGCTTTGTAGTCGATTCGCTGCAACGCGCGGGCCACGGACGCTGGTTCACGGTGGACGAGCGCACGGGGCTGAACGATCTCTTGCAGGAGCGTCAGCTTGTCCGCGCGACGCGCGCCGAATTCGAGGCGGAGTCGGCCCGGCCATTGCCGCCGATGCGTTTCGCGGGGCTGCTTCTGGAAGGCGGCATCATCGGTTTCGACGGTAACGTCGTCACCGGCGGCGCGGGCGCGAACTATCTGAACATCGGCGGCAATGTTCAGTACCGTCAGGATTCCGTGACCGTCGCGATGCGCGTCGTCTCGGTTCAGACCGGTGAAATCCTCACCAGCATCACGACCACGAAGACGGTTTACTCGATTGCCATTCAGGCGAACGTCTATCAGTTCGTCTCGCTCAACAAGCTGCTGCAGACCGAAGCCGGCATCACGCGGACGGAGCCGACGCAGCTTGCCGTGCGCCAGGCGATCGATCTCGGTGTGTATGCCACGGTGATGCAGGGCGCCTTGAAGGGGCTCTGGAGTTTCTCCGATCCAAACAGCGGCCGCGCGCTGCTGGAAAACTATCGGTTGCTGGACGCCGTGACGCCGGTTCAATCGTTCAACGCGCCGAAGAAGTCGGAAGGCTGACCTAGCCGGCGCCGTTTCTCCAAATATAAAACAGTTTTATTACGTATCTCTGACAGTAAATTTGTCGAATTATTTCATCTATATTAAATTTTAAAGTAATCGCTATCGTTAGACCTTCCTTACATTGCGATTTATATTTCAGCATGATTGAGTGTTAACCGAGCGTTAACGATGTGTCGGGGCTGGCCTGACGGTTGCGCTCGCGTGGGCCCGGGCAGAATGCCCGCCCGATAACGGAGTCACTCGATGAAAAAGCAGTTTTTACTCGCCTCGGTGAGCGTCATTGCCGCGTTGGCAGTTACGTCGGCCTATGCAGGCGACCTCAACCAGACCAACATCAATCAGACCGGCAGCAACGGCCAGGTCACCATCAACCAGACCGGCGACGGCAACATTGCCGGCACCTCCAGCAACAGCCCGACGGCGGTTCCCTCGATCAGCAACTCGCTGGTTCAGGCCGGCAACAATGAACAGCTCAACGTGACCCAGTCGGGCACCAACAACACATTCCAGGGCGCAACGCCGAACAATCCGGCGCCGGGCTCGCTGGTTCAGTCCGGTTCGGGCAACGTCGCCAACGTGACGCAGTCCGGTGTCGCCAGCACCGTGACGCTGTCGCAGACCGGCAAAAAGAATGGCGTATTCAATCAGAATAAATCGCTGCAGTTCACGCCGAACACCCCGATCAGCGCGATCGACCAGAGTGCCAGCAACAGCACCACGACGCTGACGCAGAACGGCAACCACAACATCTTCGGCATCAGCCAGGGCGGCGCGACCAACACGATCGCTGTCACGCAAACCAACGACGCCAACGAAGCGCACGCCACCCAGGACGGCGCCTCGGCGAGCGACAACATCACCATCAAACAGACCCAGAATAACGGCCTCGGCAACCTCGCCATCGCCACCCAGAACGGCGGCACCAACACGGTTGCGGCGATCACCCAGAACGGTGCGGCCAACTCGGTCAGCAGCACCCAGACCGCGACCAGCAGCACCACCACCATCAGCCAGGTCGGTGAATCCAACGTATCGTCGGGTTCGCAGGGCGGTTCGTTCAACACCCTCAACGTGACCCAGACCAATACGGGCACCAATCCGTTCGACGGCCATCGCGTGCTTTACACGCAGGGCGGCGGCACGGGTAACAACATGACCCTCGGTCAGACCGGTTCGGCGCAGTCCGCCATCGTCGGCCAGTCCGGCGACAACAACATGATGACGTCGACGCAGAGCGGTGCATCCAACAACTTCGCTTTGAACCAGAGCGGTGCGAACAACGGCGTGACCAACAGCCAGGCCGGCTCGTCGAACTCGTTGCAGAACAGCAACCAGACCGGCAACGGCAACACGATCTCGAACTTCCAGTCGGGTGACGTTCAAATCGCCTCGATCTCGCAGGTCGGTAACGCCAACCTCGCGGTCAACACCCAGATCACCTCGGTCAACAACAGCAACAACAGCGTCAGCATCACGCAGGGTACCAGCGCTGGTGCATCGAACAACGGCACTGTGTTCTCGCTTCAGGAAGGCAGCTTCGACAGCCTCACTGTGACCCAGGCCGGTTCGCTGAACAATGTGAACTCGAAGCAGAGCCTGATCGGCGGTTCGAACGTTTCGTTCAACGTCGCCCAGACCGGTAACAGCAACATTGTCGTCAACGCCCAGAACGGCACAAACGACTATGCCGGCGGTCCGCAGTTCGTTCTGTTTCCGGGCGTCAGCCTTCCGACCAATGGCGCCCAGACCGGCAATGGCAACACCATCAACAACACCCAGAGTGCTGCCAACGACAGCCTGAGCTTCACCCAGATTGGCAATGGCAACACCCTGAACAACACTCAGGCAACCGCCAGCGACACGCTGATCACGGTGCAGATGGGCAACAACAACCTCATCAACTCCACCCAGAACGGCTTCTTGCTGGCAAGTGCTACGGTCACGCAGGTTGGCAACAGCAACATCGTGAACGGCACGCAAACCGGCGGCAGCAACACTGCGACCGTTGGACAGTATGGCAACTTCAACAGCGCCACTTACTTCCAGAACGGCGCCGGCAACACGGTCAGCATCGTTCAAGGCTTGAAGCACTAATTGGCTTGAAGCACTGATTGGTGCAAACGATATTGGAAGGGGCGCCTCGAGCGCCCCTTCCTTGACATCGATCGAACGCTGGAGCCGATGCCGGGGTAACCCAGCATTGGCTTTGGCCGTTTACGATCAAGGTTTCGATTGAGTGTGAGAAGAACGGTGAGAGACCCGCTATGCTTTTCGGATCTGAGAGAAAAAGCCGGCGTCTCCTTGCCAACGGGATGGCCGTGTCTGCGGCGTTTTTGGCTGCCGCTTGTGTGTCCGCCAATGAGGACCGCGCGCTCGCGCAGGATCATGACATGACAGTACTTGCCCACGCCTCATCCGGCCCCCTCCGTTGCGAGATCCGCGAGAGCAAAACCGAAGGGACCGTGCAACTGACCGGGGTCGTTTCCAGTTCGGTGGCTTTGTCCGGCCGGTTCCGGTTCTCGATCATCAAGTCGGGAGTATCGGGATCTTCGAACGTCAATCAGGCCAATCCGTTTGCCGTGGAAGCCGGCAAGGAGATTTATGTCGGCCATGTGACAATCAATCTCGCAAACGACGATCGGGCGACGATCGAACTGTCCGTTTCGTCTGATGATGGCGTCGACTGTCGCGCAAACGCATCAATCGGGCGATGAAATGCATGCGGCGCTGGCGCGGGCATTGCCGCGCTCATCGCGCCGGTTATAAGAACGGTCGGTAGATGTGATGGATATCGGACGATGACTTTTTCCAAAGCGGTTCGCGTTTTTGCTCTTGCTGCGAATGTTGCAGTGGGTGTGCTGGGCTGCGGCGTGGCGTATGCGCAGCAGGCGTCCCCGCCGGTTGCGACGTCGAGCGGGGTTTCATCGGGCGCGGCGGTCGGTGCCGCTGCGCCGCCACGCTGCGATGTCAATTGCGTGCGTTCCAATGCGGGAAGGGCCAGCGAAGCCTGCGCACCGCAGATTGAGTTGAAGTCTCCCAGCGATTTCGACTGGATCGCGCGTCCGACGCCCGGCATCTTTCAGCAGGCCGATCCGTCATCGCCCGCCGATGCCATCGTCCGCTACCGCGGCGATTCCGTTCGCTTCATGAGTCCGGAGAAGGGCTGGGTCCGGGTCAGCTACGAATGCAGCTATGATGTCGAGGCGCAGAGGGTCGTGGCCGTGATCGTGCGCGCCGGCCGGCTGGATCAGCCGACGTCCACCGCGCAGCCGATCGATGCCAGCGCCGCCGCCGCGATCCCGGCCAATGCAACTCAAGCCGCCGCACATCCGGCTGCGGCTCCATCCGCCGCCGCGCCGCAGGCCGCAGCAAAACCTAAACCGAAAGTCTGGGAGCCGAGCCGCGTTGAAATCCAGCAGCAGCCGGCTAATCCGAAGCGGAACATGTAACCAGCCGCGCGCGCGGGCTTTCCGCGTCGCTCCCGCCGGCGTCAGCGCTATGCGAACGTCGAGAGCGCCGATCCCGGCTGGTTGATACGGGTCGCTTGTGCCGACACCGATGCTGCGGATTGCGCAACGCTGATCTGGCCGGTCGCGTAATTGACCAGGAACGTGATCTGCGAAGATTGCGCGCTCACCGCGCTTGTAGAAATAGAGCCTGATGAGGACGAGGAGATCGAAGCGCTGCTCGCGGTGGCGGTGTTCTGCGTGATCGTGATGGCTTCTTCGGCCTCGTTGTTGTCGACCATCGCGGTGCCGATCGCGACACCGGCAGGCGCGCCGCTGCCGCCACCGGCCTGGTCACTCGGCCCGAAATGCTTGTCGAATATCGCGGTGCCGTTGCCATCGAGCGAAACGCCGTAAAATTGCGTGCTGGCATTGGTCTGAAGCGACAAAGTGTAGCCGTCGAAGGTCACGCTGTTGGACAGGCTTTTGGTCGGCGTGAACGCCTGGAACGGCGGCGGCTCGTTGGCATCGGCGAGCGCCTTGATCTGCGCCACGATGGCCTCGACCTTCGAACCCGCTGTCGGCTGCGCGTCAGGCGTTCCGGTGCTGGCCGTATCGGTCGTGGATGTTGCGGCGCCGGTGTTGTTGGTGCGGTGTGCCTCGACATAGGCTTGCAAGGTGTCGGCGGCGACCTGGTCGGACTCCGCCTTGGTGGCGGCCGCGGCCTTTGCCTGATCGGAGAAGGTGACGAAGACGGCCGCTCCGCTTGATGCGGTGGTGGACGGGGCGGCGGCATTGGTTGCCGCGGCTGCCGGAGCCGGGGTTCCAATGACGGAAATCAGTTGAGCCAGCGAGACGCTGACCGATGTCGTGGAAATCGTTGTCAACAGACCCTCCGCGCATCGCGGATTTCATTGACGCAACCCTCCCGGATGTTAGTTAAAAATGCCTGAATTTGGCGATGTCCCGGCCGGAAAATACGACGCTGGAAAACGTGCGATGCCAGAGACGCGATCGGATCTGTCGATACTTCGCTTTACCACTGCCGGGGAGTTCAAAACCTGGCTCGCCAAACAACCCGGCGATGCGGCGGGCCTTTGGATCAAGTTCGCCAGGAAAACGTCGACGAGCACCACGCTGACGAAGGCCGAGGCGATCGATGTCGCACTCTGTCACGGATGGATCGACGGCCAGATCGACACATACGACGACACGCATTGGCTCGTCCGCTTCACGCCGCGCAAACCGCGCAGCAAGTGGTCGGCGCTCAACCGCAAGCGCGCGCTGGAACTGATTGAGGAAGGCCGGATGCGCCCCGCGGGGCTGGCGCAAATCGAAGCCGCGAAGGCGGATGGCCGGTGGGACAGCGCCTACGCGCCGGCCAAAACCGCCGAAGTTCCCGATGACCTTCAAAAGGCGTTGAATAAAAGCCGGAAGGCTTCCGCATTCTTTGCGACGCTGAACAGCAGAAACCGCTTTGCGATTCTGTATCGTATCGGCGCCGTCAAAAAAGCCGAGACAAGGGCGCGCAAGATCGTCGAATTCGTCGCGATGCTCGAGCGCGGCGAAACGATCCACTGACGCCGAGCCGGGTCCCGCGCGGCATCCACCTCAACGCGCCGCGATTTGCATCAACCGGCGCCTTTGCCAAGGACGATATGCGTCGCGAATTCGGTCGCGGCACGTTCGGTCACGCGAAAGCCGAGGCCGGGCAGGTCTATGTTCCAGAACATCGCCTCGCCACGCCCAAGCACGACCGGCGCGATTGCAAAATGCAGTTCATCCACCAGTCCGGCGTGCAGATACTGCCGCACCGTGCTGACGCCGCCGCCGATCTTCACGTCCTGCTGGCCGGCCGCCGCCTTGGCTTTTTCAAGTGCGGCTTCGATGCCCTCGGTGATGAAGTGGAAGGTCGTTCCTCCTTCCATGACGATGGGATCGCGAGCATGGTGCGTAAGGATGAAGGTTGGCGCATGGTATGGCGGGTTGTCACCCCACCAGCCTTTCCAGGAATCGTCCGGCCAGTCTCCGCGAATGGGGCCGAACATGTTGCGCCCGAGAATGAAGGCGCCGAAGCCGCTCATGCTGCGCGTGGCGTAGTCGTTATCGACGCCGGTCGAGCCGCCTTCCTTGCCGAACATGGCCTGAAAGTTCCGCGTGCCGAATGCCCATTGATGCAATTCCTTGCCACGCTTGCCGAGCGGATCGGCAAGACTCTGCTCCGGCCCGGCGCCGAAACCATCGAGGGAAAGGGAAAATCCTGCCACGCGTACTCTTGTCATAGGTGACCTCCATCCTGCAATTGATCCCGTTTTCACAACCAGTCTTTCTGGCTCGACGCAACCAACCACCGGCGCGATCGAAGTTATGGCCAGCCCACGCCCGGCGTTACCGCCATGCCGTTGGGGAAGGCGACGCCGCCGGCGACCTGACGGGCGCTCCCATCGGGCAAAACGAGGGCGATGGTGCCGGGTGCGAAAGCGGCGCCGGCCATCATGTCGAAACCGACATTGTTGACATAGGCGTTGCCGCGGCCGTCCACCACGATCTCGTTCCAGCCCAGGTGCGAAAGATGATTCAGATCGGCGTGGACCACCAGCGCGCCGCCGCCTTCCCGGCGCAGCACGCGCCGGCCGCTCATGACGAGCATGCGGCCATCCGGCAGGAAGTCCATGCACAGGGGAATGGACGGCTCGCGCACCACGACCCCGTGCCGGCCATCCGGATCGATCGCGATGATCTCGTGCGCGGCCCAGTCGGAAACCCAGAACCGACCCTCCCGCCAACGCGGCGACTCGCCGAACATCAGGCCGGACAACAGGATTTTCGGTTCGGGCGCGGAGGATTTCGGGGACATCAGTGCTCCTTAGGGGGCATTGCGGTGTCTTGGTAGGCATCTTGCCGCCTTGCGTCTTGAGCGGCTATCTCCAAGACGAATGAGCTGGGTCCGCGCCGACATGGCTGCTTGAATTAATTTGCGGCGGGAGGAGTCTGGCTCGCAGGGTGGATTAGCCCGCCGGGTCCGCGCAACGCGCGGCCCGATGTCGGCGGGTTGCGCTTCGCTCATCCGCCCTACGTGCTATAACCATCGGCAGCAGCCGATCGTGCTCGGCGTGATGCGATGTCTTTTCGAACGGGGCGATAATGATGGCTGGTCGGCAAGTCGCGTTGTATTTCGCCTGGAGCCGTCCGGATGAGGTCGCAGCCCCGCTCGGCATTCTGGAGGATCGGTTTCCGGCCTTGTTCGAATTGCGCCGGACGTTCTGGCCGCGGTTCGAGCAATTCGCCGATCCCGCGAAGTTCGATCAGGGCGTCGGCGGTTTTCTCGACAACATCCAGCTAGCGAATTTCAAGGAGTTCGCCGATCTGGCAGGTTCATGGACCGGCAATCCCGTTCGTCATGCCGAACGCAGGACCGATGCCGGACTGTGCGCGCTCGATGGCGATTTTCTTGCCGGCGTCGACACGCTCGTCGTCATCAGCTTTGACTCGCACCGGACTGCGCAGCAGGCCAGCGACGCCGAGATCGCTGCTGTCAGGTCGTTTCTTGAAGACCCCGACCACACGCTTTTCATCTGCCCGCACCATGACATCGGCAGCGCCGACGAGTTGCCCGAGAACGAACGATTGGCGCGGCGGGAACTCGAATTCCATCATCACGGCGATGCGGCCATCCCGGCACGGCAGGCCTTCGGCGATTTCGGCCTTTCGCTTCTGAAGGGGCTCGGCCTGCATGTCAGGAACCGGTTCGGCCTACATCCGGCCAAACTGCCGGATGGCTTGCCGGCGCCGCTTGAAGTTGCCGCCGAGTTCGACCGGGCAGGGCTGCTGGAAGGTGTTGCGACCTTCAATCTTCATCCGCATCTGCCGCATTTCGAGCGGCTCGGCGATAGTGCGGCAAAGCTCGATGTGCTGGCCCGCCAGCCAATCGATCCCAATGCCCCGCCGCATCCATTTACGGCCGGCGGACGCCGCGACTTCGACGCCTTGCTGCAGTCGAAGCCCGGTGTATTCGGTGGCCGCCTGTTGATCTGCGACACCACGACGTGGAGCTCCACGGCCGGCGGCCTCGAAAGCTTGCAACGCTTCTGGAGAAACGTCGTGCTGTTGAAGCGGGGCGGTGAATAGCGCGCAGGCGCGTGAGCCCGTAGGAATGAGGTGAGGGATGACACTCAGTCCGGGTTTGCTTCGGCATAACGCTTGAGCGTCCGCAGCATTCTCTCGTTCTCGATGCGGAACATTCCCACCAGTAACGGCATGAATAACTTCACAGGCCCCCGGGGCGAAAGCTCCAGCGTCCGCAGCAGATGAACGGAGGCGCCATCAGGCGTCAGCATGTGCTGGAGCTTGATGCCGATCACGCCCAGCGCCCGGGGTTTCAATGTCATCGGCTGCTCGAACGCCAGACGCGTCGGCCGATCCATGGCCATGACAACGCCATGCCGCGTGCCGAAAGGTCCCGGCTCGACATAGGTCGTGCCGACCGCGATCGGCCCTTCCGAGATCCGGACCGTTCCGCGGAATGCCGGCGATGCTGGAAGCCAGCGGTCGTAGTCGCGCAGATCAGCCAGCAGCGAAAAAACGCGCTCCGCGCTTGCACGAATGTTCGTCTCGAATTTCAGCTCGACCATGGCGACCCCTCATCACCTGCTGAAATGACGTCGAAGCATAACGCAAACTACCCGACGGGCAAATCAAGCGCACGTCCGGCAGACCAAAGTCCAGTATGTTTGCGGAAATTGCGAAAAAATATTCCGCTTTAGCCGTTGCTAAAATCAAATGTAAAAATGCGCCATCCCGTCCCGCAAGAGGGGCGCTTCGCGGTCGTCACGGACGTTGGTGCGGGATGCGGTGGACGCTGTTGGTGCCTTTGACGAATGGCGCTGATGCGGACGGCGAAGTCGTGTGGTCCTGACGCCTCGACGCTGGCGTCAAGTTGGCGGATTCAATTCGCTGGCGACGGTGACAAAAAAGCCCGATCGCCGGGGAGAGCGCGAAATAAGCCGTAAAACCATTGCGCGGGGAATGCCGGACGTTTTCGGTGTGACCTGACTAACGCGTGTGCTCTTGCTTTCTACCATCGCACGCGCGGCGGCGGGCGCACCAGGCGCCCGGCATTCCCTGCGCCCTCTGTTTGGAGGGCGGGACGAGCAGGCCAAACCTCGGGCGGATTGCGCCGCGAGAAGGCGAAGGTGTGGGAAATTCCTCAGTCGTCGTCACGCGCGAAAGCGGGTGATCCAGTATTCCAGAGACATCAATTATAGAACCGAGAAGCCGCAGCGTACTGGATACGCGCTTTTCGCGGGTATGACGACTACGTGTGGAGCGGCATCGCGCGCTGTCTCTGCGGCAATCCGTAGGGTGGGCAAAGGCGCGCTTGCGCCGTGCCCACCATTCAAGCCGCGCAATACGAATGGTGGGCACGCTTACGCTTTGCCCACCCTACGATCATAGCTCTTTGGTTATATTTTTATCGAGGAGGATGCCATATTGACTTATATAACTCGAAGATTATACATAATCCATAGCCAGCGAGTTATAAATTGATGCCGCAGCCCCACGATATCCTTTTCCGCACACTCGCCGATCCGACGCGGCGGGCGATCTTCGAGCGGCTGTGTCGCGACGGCGAGCAGACGGTGGGCGCGCTGACGGCGCAAGCAGGGGTTTCTCAACCGGCGGTCTCGAAACATCTCGGGCTGTTGAAGCAGGCCGGGCTGGTGCGCGATCGCCATGAAGGACGACAGACGCATTACAGCGCGCAGCTCGGCACCCTGGCGCCGCTGATTGACTGGACCAGCCAGATGGCGGGGTTCTGGCAAAGCCGGTTCGATCGTCTCGAAGATCTCCTCAAAAGGATGGACCAATGAGCAAGCCTGCGAAAAAGGCGTCGACGGCGAAGGTCATCAAGAAGACTGCTGTCAAACCGGCCGTTGCAAAGCAGGTCGCCAAAGCAGGCGGTTCTCCCTCTGCGCTGATCGACGGCAGAATAAAAGAGCTCGGCGATTGGCGCGGCGAAATGCTGGCGCGGGTTCGCGCGATCATCAAGCAGGCAGATCCCGAGGTGATCGAGGAGTGGAAGTGGCGCGGCGTTCCGGTGTGGGAGCATGCCGGGATCATCTGCACCGGCGAGACCTACAAGAGCGTGGTGAAGCTGACGTTTGCGAAAGGCGCCTCATTGGACGATCCGTCGCGCCTGTTCAATTCCAGCCTCGAAGGCAACATGCGGCGCGCGATCGATATCCCCGAAGGCGGCAAGATCGATGAGAAAGCGCTGAAGGCGCTCATTCGCGCCGCGGTCGCGCTGAACGTGTCGAAGAAATCCAAAAGCTGAAAATCAAACCGCGCGTGAAGCGCGATCCACAAGGGAGTTAGCCATGAGCACTGTTGAGACCGAAAGCCGCTCCGTCATCATCGAGCGTGAGATGCCGCATCCGCCGGAAAAAATCTGGCGCGCGCTGACGCAGCCGCATCTGATCGAGGAGTGGCTGATGAAGGGCGACTTCAAGCCGGTCGTCGATCACCGTTTCAAGTTTACGGCGGATTGGGGTGCGGTCGATTGTCAGGTCATGGCGATCGAGCCGAACAAGACGCTGTCCTACACCTGGGCCGCCTATGGTCTCGAAAGTGTTGTCACCTGGACACTCACGCCGACGGGGAAGGGGACTCATCTGCGCATGGAGCAATCGGGCTTCCGGCCGGATCAGGAACAGGCCTATCAGGGCGCCAGGTTCGGCTGGCAGCAGTTTTTGGCCAAGCTGGAAGAGGTCACGGCGTGGGCGTGAACATGACCGCGCAGAAGCGGCGCCCGCCGATCGTGACGGGCGCCGTATTGGAGTTAGAACCGTTCGTTGACCATTGCCTCGCTCTTGGCCCACAGCGCCTTGGCGTGTTCGGGATCGAGTGCATAGCGGCGCACACCGCCGCGGATGCTGAGCGCGTCACCGCCTTCGACGATCTCGGCGACGTGGCAATCCTCGCAGTAACGGCCGCCGACATCTTCGGCCGCGGCAACCGCACCGGCCCACACGGACGTCGCCGCGCCCTGCGGGATGCTCTTCCACTCGAAAGCGGGCTGGCCGTTTTTCGCATTGGCGGCATTGAGTTGATCGACCAGCGCCTGCATCGCCTGCGGCGACATGTGGCGGCCGAGTTCGGTCTGGATGCCACCGGGATGCACGGCGGTCGCGCGCACGCCGCGGTCTTTGTGGCGGCGGTCGAATTCGACCGCGAACAGGATGTTGGCGGTCTTGGAGCGGCCATAGGCGAGGAATTCTTCGTAAGGCGTGCGTTCGAAGTTGGGATCTTCCAGATCGACATCGGAGAACCGGTGACCGGCGGAAGACAGATTCACGAGACGAGAGCCCGGCTTGAACAACGAGGCGATGCGGTTGACGAAGACAAAATGGCCGAGATGGTTGGTGCCGAACTGGGTTTCGAATCCGTCGCTGGTGGTGCCCTTGGGGCAAGCCATCACGCCGGCATTGGCGATCACGAGATCGAAAGGCTTGCCGACTTTGAGCAGCGCATCGGCGCAGGCGCGCACGCTCGCCAGCGAGGCGAGGTCGAGTTCGACCAGCTCAAGTCCGCCTTTGGGAGCGGCACCGGCGCGGACCTGTTCGGTTGCGGCGAACGCCTTGTTGAGATCGCGCGCGGCGCCGACCACCTGCGCGCCATGGGCGGCCAGTGTGCGGGCGGTTTCGACCCCGAGACCGGCCGAGACGCCGGTGACCAGGATACGTTTGCCGCTGAGATCAATGCCTTTGAGAACGTCGTCCGTGGTAGAGGTGGCGCCATAGGGTCCGGGCATGATGAAATCCTTTCAAGATTGCGCACCCGCCGCGATTGCGGCGGCTCCATCAGCCAGCTATATAAGCGGAGGATGGCTCCGATTATATACGGAGGGGTCCTCCGTTTATCAAGGGGGCGATCTCTGGAGGGTGGACGCGCATGAAGGCGGAGGCTGAAGGGCGTAAGCCGCGCGCGGATGCCTTGCGTAACCGGGAACGGCTGATCGATGTCGCCAAGCTGGCGTTCGCCGAGGTCGGCCCGAACGTCAGCCTGGAAGAGATCGCCCGTCGCGCCGAAGTGGGCATCGGCACGCTCTATCGGCATTTCCCGACGCGCGACGACATCATCGCGGCGGTCTATCGCCGCGAGGTCACGCAACTCGCCGACGCCGCCAAGCGCCTGCTCGATACGCGTCCGGCCGGAGATGCCCTGCACGAATGGCTGCGATTGTTCGTGGATTACATCGCCACCAAGAAGGTGATCGCGCCGGCGCTGGCGTCGATGGCCGGCGGCACATCCGCGCTTTATGAATCCTCCATCGATCTCATGAAGGGCGCCATCGCCGATCTGGTCGAGAGAGCGATCGCAGCCGGTGACATCCGGCCCGATGTCGAGCCGTTCGATCTGGTTCAGGCGTTGGGAAGCTTTGCGATGGGTGTCTCGACCAGTCCGGGCTGGGAAACGCGCACGCTGCGGCTGATCGATATCTTGATGGATGGTTTGCGTTCGGGATCATCCGGGCGCTGACGCTGCGGCGGGCCATGTGAATTGACTTGATCTGCACGACACAAATATCCAGTGATGAGTTCTTTGATCCAACGAAAGCAGGACTCCGATGGCACGTGTGCGTTGTTTCACCGAAATGGGCATGGGCGTTGATGTTCACGGCCGCGATGCCACCAAGGCGGCGAGGCGGGCGGTCTCGGACGCGATCCGCCATTCCAGCGTCGGGTTCTTTCGGATGGTCGGCAAGACCGCCAACGACATGTTCGTCGATGTCACGATCGGCGTGCCGGATCCGGGCTCAGTCGATACCGCGGCGGTGGCGAAAGAATTACCTTACGGCACGGTGACCGTGACCGCGGTCAAAGGCGGGCTGGAAGTTCCGGCCGAGACCGGCGGCGATGCCATCATCATTGCCAACGCGGCTGTGGTGGTCAGTCTCGATGATGGCAAGGGCGGGTAGGGGCATTCAGGCGATCAAGGAGTTTGTTTCCATGAACCGATTTTCCAAACCACTGCCGGCATCCGCCGCGCTATGCCTTGTTGCATCCCTCTCGCCGGTTCATGCGCATGCGCGAGGTAAATGAGAGCAGGGCGCGGCGAGCGTCTTCGAAATCCTGCGGTTAAATCGCTTTGCCCCGTCATAATCGCTAACCGCTTTGTGGAATTTCCACTGGTATCTTAAAATCCAGTTGGATGATTGTGCTTTTTGTACGGAATGAACTTCGATGAAATCCAGGCGCCGAAATCTGAATGCCGCGGCCAAGCCGAACCAGGAAGCTAAGCTTTCGCGCATCCATGCGCCGGCCGATCTATCGCCCGTGGACTGGCAACGCGGCTTGCGCCGCCAGTTTGGCCGCGAGCAGGATTTCGGGCTTGAAAATCTAACCAGCGAACCGTTTTTCTCTGAATTTCGAGTCAGCAATCCGGTTTCGAAATCCAGTTATCGCGTAGTGATTCGAGGCTTGGGGCCGGGTGGCAATTTCTGTTCATGCCCGGATTATGCGACCAGCGAATTGGATACCTGCAAGCACATCGAATTCACGCTTGGCCGTCTGGAGAAAAAGCGCGGCGCCAGCGCGGCCTTTGTGCGCGGCTATCAGCCTGCGTTTTCCGAGCTGTATTTGCGCAACGACGGCAAACGCCGAGTGCATTTTCGCGCCGGAACGGATTGCCCACCAGCGCTGAGGGAGGCTGCCGCCGGTTTATTCGACGCTGAGCATAACGGGATGCTACCCGATGAGCGCTTCGGCGAGTTGGAACGTTTTATGACGATCGCGTCGAAGTCCGGTCATGAAATGCGCGCCTATGACGATGCCCTTGATTTCGTCGCGGGAAGGCGGGATGCGGACCGTCGGGCCGCGAAGCTTGCGCAATTGTTTCCACGCGGCGCTGCCGATCGCAAGCTGCAGGCGCTTCTGAAGGCGCCGCTCTATCCCTATCAGGCCGAGGGCGCGCTGTTCGCGGTGCGGATCGGCCGGGCGCTGATCGGCGATGATATGGGACTGGGCAAGACCATACAGGCAATTGCCGCGGCAGAAATACTGGCACGGAATTTTGGCGTCTCGAAAGTGCTGGTGATCTGCCCGACCTCGCTCAAATACCAGTGGCAAAGCGAGATTACGCGTTTCTCGGGGCGACAAGGTGAAAATGCGGCGCGCGTCATCAACGGTGGCCGGCCGCGGCGGCAGAAGGACTACGCCCTGGACGACTTCTGCAAGATCACAAACTACGAAAAAATCCAGCCCGACCTCGATCTGATCGCAGCTTGGGCGCCGGAACTGGTGATTGTCGATGAAGCGCAACGGGTGAAAAACTGGAATACCATCGCTGCGCGCGCCTTGAAACGCATCGATAGCTCCTATGCGATAGTGCTTACCGGCACGCCTCTGGAAAACAAGCTGGAAGAACTGGTCTCCATCGTCCAGTTTGTCGATCAGCATCGGCTGGGGCCGACCTGGAAACTGCTACACGAACATCAGGTCAAGGACGAAGCCGGGCGAGTCACTGGCTATACCGGGCTGGAGAAGATCGGCCAAACACTGGCGCCGGTCATGATCCGCCGGCGCAAATCCGAGGTGCTGCGGCAACTGCCCAACCGGACCGACCAGAACCTTCTCGTGCCGATGACCGAGATGCAAATGCGTTATCACCAGGAAAACGCCGATGAGGTGGCGAAAATCGTCCAGCGCTGGCGCAAGACCAAGTTTTTGTCGGACAAGGATCAGCGGAGGCTGATGATTGCCCTGCAGAACATGAGGATGTCATGCAACAGCACCTATCTGCTGGACCAGGAAACCGACCACGGGGTCAAAGCCGACGAGTTGGCGGCGCTGTTCGACGAATTGTTCGCCGAGCCGGAGGCCAAAGCGGTGGTATTTTCGCAATGGATGCGGACCCATGACATCGTTATCCGACGCCTCGAAGCGCGCGGCCTGGGCTATGTCAGCTTCCACGGCGGGTTGCCTTCTGAAAAACGTCCGGCGCTGGTTGAGCGGTTTCGGGACGACCCCACCTGCCGCGTGTTTCTTTCCACCGATGCTGGTAGCACGGGGCTAAATCTGCAGCACGCTTCGACGCTGGTGAACATGGATTTGCCGTGGAACCCGGCGATTCTCGAACAGCGCATCGCGCGCATCCATCGCATGGGCCAGAAGCGGCCGGTGCAGGTCATCAATTTCGTGGCGAAAGGCACCATAGAGGAAGGCATGCTTTCGGTGCTGGCGTTCAAGCGCTCCTTATCGGCAGGAATCCTCGACGGCGGCAGCGGGGAGGTTTCGCTTGGTGGCTCGCGTCTCAACCGCTTTATGAAGGACGTCGAAAACGTCACCGGGCGTATCGGAGTGGGCGAGGCCGTGGCACCGGCTGAGGAAGTAAGGAATATCGTCACCACCAATGACGCCGGATCCTTGGAAGACATAAGCGCGGAAGTGAACGCCGCCGCTGGAACGCCGGCGGTCGTGCCGGTCGATGGTTCCGATCCGTGGCAGGCCTTGGCGCACATCGGCGCGCAGTTTATCGGCGCTCTGGCGGCCGCCAACGATCCCAACGCTCCGGCGCATCCGTGGATCGAGCGCGATCCGGTGAGCGGCACGCAAAGCCTCAAAATGCCGCTGCCACCGCCGGAAACCGCGAGACAAATTGCCAACGCGCTTTCCGCGCTCGCCGATGGCTTGCGGGGCAAGATCGCGTGACGGCGGCCGGCAGCTAGTGATCCATCGCGATCGCTCGGGCTGAATGCAAACGGGATCGGAGTGCGACCCAGTGTCCGTTCATCCTTGCTAACATGTCCTTAGGCCCGGGCGTGCTGGCTAGATTGATAGGCTTCGATCGCAGGCTCGTCGTCGACGCTGATGTGAAGACGCCCGGCGTCGAAGCTCATCCTGAGGTGACGGTACTTGCGCAGGTAATGCAGGCCGACGATCGCGGCGGCAAAACCGGCGGCCGCGCCAACGCCGAGCGACCAGCGCGGTCCAAAACGGTCGGCGATCCAGCCGACGATCGGCGCACCGATCGGGGTGCAGCCGAGTGCGATCGCAAGCCGTATCGCCATCACGCGTCCGCGCATGGCGGGCTCGGTGGAGAGCTGCATCAGGCTGTTGGTCGAGTTGGAGAACGTCAGGGCCGATACGCCGATCATCACGAGTGCCATGCCGAACAGCCAGGCGTTGGGCGCCAGCGCGGCCAGCGTGCAGCCAAGTCCGAAGATGGCGCAACCGACCATCAGAAGCGTGAAGTGAGGTTTCTCCCGCCCGGCCGCGAGCAGCGCACCAACGATGGTCCCGACCGCCATCACCGAGGTCAGAAGTCCATATTGGCTCGCGCCGGCATGAAACACCTTGACCGACATGGTCGAGATGAAAATCTGGAAGTTGAGTCCGAACGTTCCGATCAGGAACAGCATCAGCACAATGGCCTTGAGATCCGGACGTTTCCAGACGTAGCGAAAGCCTTCGACCAAACTGCCGCGCGTTCGTATCGCCCGGTCCTGGACATGAAGCTCGTTGACGCGAAGCAACGCCAGCGAACAGAGCACCGCGACAAAGGAAGCAGCGTTGATCAGGAATACCCAGCCCGAACCGACCGATGCGATCAGGGTGCCCGCGATGGCCGGACCGATCATCCGCGCGGCGTTGAACGATGTGGAATTCAACGCCACGGCGTTCGACAGGTCGGCTTCCCCGACCAGTTCGGCGACAAAGGTGTGGCGCGCCGGCGAGTCGAAGGCCGTGACGCAGCCGAGCGCAAACGCAAACATGTAGACATGCCACAATTGAACGAGCCCGGTGATGGTGAGAATGCCAAGTCCGAAGGCCAAGATGCCCATCGCCGCCTGTGTGCCGATCAGAAGCCTTCGCCGGTTGAAATGATCCGCCGCAAAACCGGTGAGGGGCAGCATCAGCAGATGCGGCCCAAACTGCAGCGCCATCAATACGCCCATTGCGGTCGCGTTGTTATCGGTCAATTGGGTGAGGACCAGCCAGCCCTGGGCGATACGCTGCATCCAGGTTCCCACATTGGAAACCAGCGCGCCGCCGGCCCACACCCGATAATTGAAACCGCGCAGCGAGCGGAATGTGCGTTTCACCTAGCCTCCCTCGATTGGTCGGGAGCGTTGCCGCCGTGAAAGCGCCCAAAGAGGCGCGCCGTGATCAGCGCCAGGACAACAATGCCCAGCCCCAACGCCGTCACATGCTCGGTCGATCGCGCGTCAAATTCTCCGACGCGACTGATCAGAAGGTAGCTGATGACGAGGTTGAACGAACCCCAGAGCACATTGACTGATGACGACGACAAGCCTTCGCCGGGCGGATTCGCAAACGGGCTTTGAAACGGCCGTCCCATCACGCCGCTGACAAAATGTGGAATGGCGTTGGTGAGAAAGGCGCCACCGAAGAAATAGGACAGATCGTGAAGCCACGTCATTGTCCGGCACTCCCATGATCGAGAAGGTCGATGATCTGTTTCGTCGTGCCGGTTTCGCCCAGCCGCGGGAAAACATGTGCGATGCTGTAGTCGTGCGCCGCGGGGCGCAGATCGGTCATGGCGTCGATCGCGAGGGTGACGTTGAAACCCTGCTCGTAAGCCTGGCGTGCGGTCGATTCGACGCCGGTCGCGGTGGCCACGCCGGCGATCACCACCTGCGTAACATCGAGGGCCTTCAGTTGGTGTTCGAGGTCCGTGCTCGCGAACGCGCCCCACGTCCGTTTGGTCACGACGATGTCGCCCGGCTGCCGGTTGATCTCGGGAATGAGGTCAGTCCATCCGGCGGGGAATGGTGTGCTCCGGCGCGGCTGTTCGGTGCGGCCCGGCGCGCCGCCATCGACATTGACAAGCACGACGGGCAGGCCGCGGCGGCGGAATGCATCGGCGAGGGCGCTGGCGTTTTTGATGACATCGCCGATCGGGTGCACCGTTGGCAACGAGACGATGCCTTGTTGCAGGTCGATCACAACAAGCGCGGTCTTTGGGTCAATGAGGGAAACGGTCACGAGGCTCGCTTTCGTATGATTGAACGGCGGTGCGTTGGTGTGCTGCGGCGGCTGAACGATATCGGTGGCGGAGGGCGCCATCAGGATTCCGCCAGCCGCTTGATCAGCGCGGCAGCCGCGACCAGCGTTCGTTGTTCAGCCGGGTCTAGTTTTGTCATCGCGGCCAGCAGCCATTCCCGTTTGGCGAGCGTGCGCTGTCGCCGCGCCTCGGTCCCGTGGAGTGTCAGTTCAAACAGGATTTGGCGTCCGTCGGTTGGATGAGGCTTGCGCTGGACCAGTTTGGCTTGCTCGAGATCGGCCAGCGTGGTGCCCATCGATTGCGGCTTCACGAATTCCGCGCGGGCGAGATCCGCCGTCGTCATGGGGCCCGTCCTGTCGAGCCGGGCGAGGACCGCAAGCTGCGACCAGGTCAGTTCATTCGGGTTCGCTTCCGTCCGCAGCCGGCGGACTAGCTGCCCGATGGCGAGCGAAAGTTCGGCAACCACGGGTTCAGGCGAGACAGGATCATCGGTCATAAATCCCTTTGTAGGGATCGACAGTCAAACTTACAAGTAAAACTGTTAAGTTTGCCTGTTCAAATTCTGTTGATCAAGGCCCTTTTCAACTTGGGAAATGGTCTCGCTTTTCAAGACTTGCCTTGGCGAAGATAAAAGGCCTGATCACTGCGCAAACAAAAACAATCATTTCAGCGAGCATTATGAATGTCAGACCTGTCCGAGTTTCCGATCACCAAGCGCTGGCCGGCGCAACATCCCGACCGCCTCCAGCTCTACTCGCTGCCGACGCCGAACGGCGTCAAAGTCTCGATCATGCTGGAGGAGATCGGGTTGCCGTATGAGCCGCACACGATCAATATCCTCAAGAATGAGACCTTCACGCCGGAGTATTTGTCGCTCAACCCGAACGGCAAGATCCCGGCCATCATCGATCCCAACGGACCCGGTGGCGCGCCGCTCGGCTTGTTCGAGTCCGGTGCGATCCTGCAATACCTCGCCGAGAAGACCGGAAAGCTTCTGCCAAGCGATCCGGCGCTGCGTTATCAGACCATCCAGTGGGTGTATTTCCAGATGTCGTCGATCGGGCCGATGTTCGGTCAGGTCGGCTTCTTCCATAAATTTGCCGGCAAGGAGATCGCCGACAAGCGCCCGCTGGAGCGCTACGTCAATGAATCGAAACGCCTGCTCGGCGTGCTGGACACGCGCCTGACCGGGCGGCCATGGATCATGGGCGACGACTACACCATCGCCGACATTGCCTCATTAGGGTGGGTCCGCAACCTGAACGGCTTCTACGGCGCGGGCGAGCTTGTCGGGTTCGATACGTTCAAGCAGGTCGGGTCCTGGCTGGAACGGGGCCTGGCGCGGCCCGCGGTGCAACGGGGACTGGAGATTCCGCCGCGGCCGTGAGGGGACCTGTAAGCTTCCGGATTTGCAAATTCGGATCGGTATGAACTTTACATCCTTGTTTGTTCCTGTTTTGTTCTGATAAGATTACCCGCCCGTCAGCGGGCCCTTGTCAGTGGCGGGTCATGTCGATCTTTCTCGCGTTAGTTCCAGACGCCGGACCAGCGAAACGCATCTATGGCGTGGCCAAGGCAATCAAACGCGCACGTCACTTCGAGGGCAATCTCACCGCGATGAATCGACTGCACGTGACGCTATTTTTTCTCAATGAAGATGAAAGCGATGCGCGCGACTACATCATCGGGAAGACGAATGAGGCTGCGCGCAACATATGCATGCCGCCGTTCGAGGTTTCGTTCGACCGCACCGCGAGCTTCCGCGGCAGTCCGGGCCATCATCCCTTCGTCCTGCTTGGCGGCGACGGATTGGGCCGGCTGAAACTGCTTCGGCAAGCGCTTGGCGTGCAACTGGCGAGAAACGGACTGAAGCATCTGGTGAAGCGGGATTTCAATCCGCCTGTCACGCTTTTATACGCCGAGCGCGAGGTGGAAGAGCAGCCGATCGAGCTGATCTGCTGGACAGTGGACGGGTTCGTACTCATCCACAGCGACCATGGGCACAGGTACCTTGCGCGGTGGCCGCTCCGTGTAGAATAAAAGGACAATTGCGGAAGGGGAGACCACCGTGCCCGTCACCATCTACGGCATCAAGAACTGCGACACCATGAAGAAAGCCCGCACTTGGCTGGACAGCCACGGCGTGGCTTACGTCTTTCATGACTACAAGACCGAGGGCATCGCCAAGGACAAGCTCAAGCAGTGGAGCGATGAACTCGGCTGGGAAACCCTGCTCAACCGTGCGGGCACCACCTTTCGCAAACTGCCCGATAGCGACAAGGAAGGCTTGAACGAACGCAAGGCGCTCGCGCTGATGCTGGCACAGCCCTCGATGATCAAGCGGCCGGTGCTCGATCTCGGCGGCAAATTGCTGGTTGGATTCAAGCCGGAGATTTATGCCAAGGAAGTCGCGCCGTCAGGTGCCCGGCGGGCCAAGAGCTAGATCGGTTCAGCTAGATCAATTCGACGATGCTGTCGAAAGGCTCGTCGCTGAATTCGATCACGTCACCGACGGCGATGCGGCCGGGTGGGCGGTGAAACAGATCGCGATCGATCACGGCCCGCAGCTTTGCGGTTGGCAGGCTGTCATTGCCCCGCATCAAATTCCTGATCTCGAAATTGCCGTCTTCAGAGATGGTTTTCAGCGACGCGATGACATGCGTGACATTGCCGCGGTCCGAGAACGGCAGCAGCAGGCGCTCATAGGCCACCACGCGTCCATAGCTGTCGTCGACGTTGGAGATCGTATAGACGGGAAGGGCGCGTCTCAGGCACTCGTAATAGACCGGCATCACCAGCGGCTCCAATCTGGAGCCGAGATATTCCTCGAGACGTTTGCCCTTGCCGGTGTGGCCGTAGGCGCTCGACATCCGCGAGCCGTCGCTCTGGATGATCAGACGCGGCGGCTGCGTTTTCTGGACGGTGAAAAACACCATGTCCGGAAGTTCTTCCTCGATTCGTGACGGTTCGTATTCCGCGACCTGCGGCAACAATTGCTCGCGGGCATATAGTCGCAGCCACGTGTTCAGGAGATCACGCTGTTTGATCGATTTAACGATCGTCGCGTTGGCGCTTTCAAATTCCAAAGTCGCAAATTCCAGGGTTGCAATTCGATTTCGGCATAAACAACCAACCATCGACGGCCCGGGCAAATTTTTAATGAAGGCCTGAAATTGCATCCAAACAGCGTTAATGGCTGCTTTCGGGATGATGTGACCGGCCTTTCGACAAGCGCCTGGCGGGACCGGCCGAACGTTCCTTCCTGATCACATGCGCTATTCGACTAAAGGCCGAAACCGGGCCGATACCGGCGCCTGAGTTGCCCAGCTTTCCACCTTGCGCAAGGAGGGCCGTTGACGGCATATTCCGCCCCGGAGGCGGCCGGTCCACGACGAATTCCAAGACGTCGGGGAGAACCTGCCGGTTAGAAAAAATCAGCCACCCGCGATGGGGCGTCGCGGTGATGGCGGATGGGGGAAATTTGATTGGCCGATGAGTTCATTCTCGAAACCCACGGATTGACCAAGGAATTCGCGGGTTTTTTTGCCGTTCGCGACGTCGATCTTCGGGTCCGCCGCGGCAGTATTCATGCATTGATCGGTCCGAACGGGGCAGGCAAGACCACCTGCTTCAATCTTCTGACCAAGTTCCTGAAGCCGTCAGCGGGCCGCATTCTTTACAAGGGGCAGGATATCACGGCGCTGGCGCCGGCAGATGTCGCGCGTCTCGGCCTGGTGCGCTCGTTCCAGATTTCAGCGGTATTTCCGCATCTGACCGCGCTTGAGAATGTGCGGGTCGCGCTGCAGCGCCAGCACGGGCACTCCTTCGACTTCTGGCGTTCCAAAACGGTGCTCGACCGCTTCAACAATCGCGCGCATGAACTGCTCGACGATGTCGGTCTCAGCGAATTTGCCAAGACGCCCGCGGTCGAGATGCCTTACGGTCGCAAACGCGCGCTCGAAATTGCAACCACGCTGGCGCTCGACCCGGAAATGATGCTGCTCGATGAGCCGATGGCCGGCATGGGGCATGAAGACATCGACAAGATCGCCGCGCTGATCAAGCGCATCTCGGCGAAATACACCATCCTGATGGTCGAACATAATCTGAGCGTGGTGGCGAACCTTTCCGACATCATCACCGTGCTGACGCGCGGTCATGTGCTGGCGGAAGGCAATTATGCCGACCTGACCAAGGACGAGCGCGTCAAGGAAGCCTATCTGGGGGCCGGGCATGGTTGATTTGAAAACGGCCAGTGCCGCCACGACAAATTCCATGTCGGCATCCGGCGCGCCGGTGCTGTCGGTCAAGAATCTCGAAGCGTGGTACGGCGAATCCCACATCCTGCATGGCATCAATTTCGATGTGAATGCCGGCGAAGTCGTCACTTTGCTGGGACGCAACGGCGCCGGCAAGACCACGACGCTGAAATCGGTGATGGGGATCATCGGCAAGCGCACCGGCGCGATCCGTTTCGACGGCCAGGATATCATCCGCGCTTCGTCGGACAAGATCGCGCGGTTGGGTATCGCGTTCTGTCCGGAGGAGCGAGGGATTTTCGCCAGTCTCGACGTTCGCGAAAACCTGCTGTTGCCGCCGGTGGTGCGCCCAGGCGGCCTGTCGCTGGATCAGATCTTCGAACTGTTTCCCAACCTCAAGGAGCGGCTGAACAGCCAGGGCACCAAATTGTCCGGCGGCGAGCAGCAGATGCTGGCGATCGGGCGAATCCTGCGCACCGGCGCGCGGTTCCTGATGCTGGACGAGCCGACCGAAGGTCTCGCACCTGTCATCATCCAGCAGATCGGCCACACCATTGCGCGCCTCAAGAAAGAAGGTTTCACCATCCTTCTGGTTGAGCAGAATTTCCGGTTCGCCGCGACCGTGGCGGACCGCTACTACATCGTCGAACACGGCAAGATCATCGACGGCTTCGCCAATGCGGAGCTACAAGCCAATATGGACAAACTGCATACCTATCTCGGCGTCTGACAGCCGGAAGGAATAACAGAGGGAACCGATATGAAAACCAGAATTGCCGCATTATTGCTCGGCACCGCGCTGAGCTTCGCGGCTGCAAATACTGCCTTCGCACAGGACAAGACCATCAAGATCGGCGCACTGTCCGATCAATCCGGCCTCTACGCCGATCTCGGCGGCCCCGGCTCGACGCTGGCGGCCCAGATGGCGGTCGAGGATTCCGGCATGGTTGCGAAGGGCTGGAAGATCGACATCATCTCCGGCGACCATCAGAACAAGCCCGACATCGGTGTAAACGTCGCGCGCCAGTGGTTCGACGTCGACAAGGTCGACGTCATCGTTGACGTTCCCAATTCCGGTGTCGCGCTGGCGGTGAGCAATCTGGTGAAGGAAAAGAACGGGGTATTTCTCGACTCCGGCGCGGGCACCTCGGATTTGACCAATGCGCAGTGCACGCCGAATACCATTCACTGGACCTACGATACTTATACCCTGGCGCACGGCACGGGTTCGGCGCTGGCCAAGGGCGGCGGTGATTCCTGGTTCTTTCTGACGGCGGATTACGCCTTCGGAGCTGCGCTCGAACGCGATACCACCAGCGCCGTGCAGGCGGCCGGCGGCAAAATACTTGGCGGCGTCAAGCATCCGCTCAACACCGCGGATTTTTCGTCGTTCCTGTTGCAGGCACAGGCGTCGAAAGCCAAGGTTATCGGCTTGGCGAATGCCGGCGGCGACACCACCAACAGCATCAAGCAGGCGGCTGAGTTCGGCATTGTCAGCGGCGGCCAGAAACTTGCTGCGTTGCTGCTGTTCATTACCGACGTTCATTCGCTCGGTCTCGCCACCGCGCAGGGACTTAGCTTCACGGAAACGTTCTACTGGGATGCGAACGATCAGAGCCGAGCGTTCGCGAAGCGTTTTCAGGAGCGCATGAAGAACAAGGGCATGCCGACCATGGTGCATGCCGGGGTCTATTCAAGCCTGCTGCATTACTTCAAGGCGCTTGAAGCGCTCGGCGGCAATCCGCACGATGGCGCCAAGATTGTCGCCAAGATGAAGGAATTGCCGACCGACGATCAGTTGTTCGGCAAGGGCAGCATTCAGCCGAACGGCCGCAAAATCCATCCGGCCTATTTGTTCGAGGTCAAGAAACCCTCGGAATCCAAGATGCCCTGGGATTATTACAAGCTGGTTGCCACCATCCCAACCGAGGAAGCCTTCACGCCGCTGGACAAAAGCACTTGTCCGCTGCTGAAGAAGTAACCGCGACCCGCCGGCCTTGCGCCGGCGGGTTTTAATCTGCGTGACAACGGGATTGAGCGCGAAAGATCGATCGATATGCAAGCTCTCTACGCACAGCTCCTGGTGGGATTGATCAACGGTTCGTTCTACGCGCTGCTCAGTCTTGGGCTCGCCGTGATCTTCGGGATGCTCAACATCATTAATTTCGCGCACGGCGCGCTCTATATGATGGGGGCGTTCTGCGCCTACTTCCTGCTCAACATCGCCGGGATCGGATACTGGCCCGCGCTGATCGTCGCGCCCATTGTGGTCGGCATTTTCGGCATGATCCTGGAGCGGACCATGCTGAAATGGCTGTCCGGCCTAGATCATCTCTACGGGCTGTTGCTGACCTTCGGATTGGCGCTGATCATCCAGGGCGTGTTTCAGAATTATTTCGGCTCCTCGGGCCTGCCTTACGCCATTCCCGATGAACTCAAGGGCGGCATGAATCTCGGCTTCATGTTCCTGCCGATCTACCGCGGCTGGGTCGTGATCTTCTCGTTGATCGTGTGCCTGCTCACCTGGTACCTGATCGAGCGAACGAGATTAGGCGCCAATCTGCGCGCCGCCACCGAAAATCCGACACTGGTGCGGGCCTTCGGCATCAACGTGCCGCGCATGATCACGCTGACCTATGGGCTCGGCGTCGGGCTTGCGGCGCTGGCCGGGGTATTGTCGGCGCCGATCAACCAGGTGCGCCCGCTGATGGGCGCCGACCTGATCATCGTCGTGTTCGCGGTGGTCGTGATCGGCGGCATGGGCTCGATCATGGGATCGATCATTACCGGATTTGCGCTCGGCGTGATCGAGGGACTGACCAAATACTTTTATCCGGAGGCCTCCAACACCGTGGTATTCGTGCTGATGGTGCTGGTGCTGCTGGTGAAGCCTTCGGGACTGACGGGACGGACGACCTGACATGACAGCTTTGACCGACGATACCCTGCCGGTAACCGGGCGCACCATCCGCGACGAGATGATCGCGTTCGGCGTCATGACCGCGTTGTTGCTGATCGTGCCGTTCACCGGGCTCTATCCGTTCTTCGTGATGCAGGCGCTGTGTTTTGCGCTGCTCGCCTGCGCCTTCAACCTGTTGATCGGCTACGGCGGATTGCTGTCGTTCGGTCACGCGATGTTTCTCGGTACCGCGGGCTATGTCACCGCACATGCGCTGAAGGTCTGGGGTCTGACGCCTGAGCTCGGCATTCTCGTGGGCACTGCGGCGGCCGCCGGGCTTGGCATCGTCACCGGGCTGGTCGCGGTCCGCCGTCAGGGCATCTATTTCGCGATGATCACGCTGGCGCTGTCGCAGCTCTTGTTTTTCATCTATGTGCAGACGCCGTTCACCCATGGCGAAGACGGCATCCAGGGCGTCCCGCAGGGCTATCTGTTCGGGGTCTTCAACCTCGCCAAGTCCACAGTGCTGTATTACGTCATCGTCGCGGGCTTCCTGCTCGGGTTCCTGATCATCTTTCGTACCATCAACTCGCCGTTCGGCGAGGTGTTGAAATCGATCCGGGAAAACGAGCAGCGGGCGATCTCGCTCGGCTACAAGACCGACCAGTACAAGCTGCTCGCCTATATCCTGTCGGGAACACTGGCGGGATTTGCCGGCTCGTTGAAGGTGTTCGTCGCGCAGAACGCCTCACTGACCGACGTGTACTGGACAATGTCCGGTGAAATCGTGCTGATGACGCTGGTCGGCGGTCTGGGCACGGTGTTTGGACCTGTGGTCGGCGCTTTTGTGATCATCGCCATGCAGCAATATCTGGCTGGATTCGGCCAGTGGGTGACGGTGATCCAGGGCGTGATCTTCGTGGTCTGCGTGCTGACGTTCCGTCGCGGCGTGATCGGCGAAATCGCGCATTATTTCCGGCGCTCGCTTTAGAAGCCGAATACGCGCCGATTACGCTCTGGAACGGACGAAATCCAGAGCCGTTCCTGCCTCCACAAAGCAGTGGATGAACCGGTCCCCCTGACCGCGCCCCACGCGCTTTCCCGAAAAATGCTCTATGACAGTTTTATGACAGATGGCTTTTAGCCAGTCTTTTCCGCGATATGGACCTAACAAATGCTGCGCTGGTTTCGTTATTTTTTGCCCAGGGAAGAGCGGTTTTTCGAGCTGTTCGCCCGGCACTCCCAGACGGTGGTGCAGGGGGCGCTGGCGCTGCAGGGCATGCTGCGCGGCGGCGATGAAACACCGATATTCTGTCAGCGCGTCAACCAATTCGAGAACGATGCCGACAACGTCACCCGCGAAGTGCTGACCGCGGTGCGCCGGACTTTTATTACGCCGTTCGACCGCGTCGACATCAAGAACCTGATCACGTCGATGGATGACGCCATCGACCAGATGCAGCAAACCGCCAAGGCGGTCATCCTGTTCGAGGTGCGGACCTTTGAGCCGCCGATGCGCGAAATCGGAACGCTCTTGGTCGAATGTGCCAATCTGGTCGGCCGCGCGCTGCCTCTGCTGCAATCGATCGGCAACAATGTCGCGATGCTGACCGCGATTACCGAGGAACTGACCAAGCTGGAGGGCCGGGTCGACGATCTCCACGACATCGGCCTCAAGGAGCTATTCCTCAAGCACCGCGACGCCAATGCGATGGATTTCATCGTTGGCGCGGAAATCTACGATCATCTGGAGAAGGTCGCCGACCGGTTCGACGACGTCGCGAACGAGATCAATAGCATCGTCATCGAACAGGTATAGGGCAGGGCTGCGCAGTGGATGCCACGCTTGGTCTTCCCGTTCTGGTCGGATTGATAGCGGTCGCGCTATTGTTCGACTTCCTCAACGGATTGCATGACGCCGCCAATTCGATCGCGACCATCGTCTCGACGAGGGTGTTGCGGCCGCAATATGCGGTACTGTGGGCGGCGTTCTTCAATTTCGTCGCCTTTCTGGTGTTCGGCCTCAACGTTGCGCAGACCATCGGCACCGGGATCATCGACCCCGCCATCATCGATGTGCAGGTGATCTTCGCCGCTTTGATCGGCGCCATCGTCTGGAACCTGATTACCTGGGCGCTGGGCATTCCATCCTCCAGCTCGCACGCCTTGATCGGGGGACTGGTCGGGGGCGGCATGGCCAAGGCCGGGTTGTCGGCGGCGGTCTGGAGTGGACTGACCAAGACGCTGCTCGCGATCGTGCTGTCGCCATTGGTCGGATTTCTTTTCGCGCTGGTGCTGGTTGCGATCGTGTCCTGGGCCTCGGCGCGCTCGACACCTTTCGCGGTCGACCGTGCCTTTCGCATCCTGCAATTCGCCTCGGCCTCGCTGTATTCGCTGGGGCATGGCGGCAACGATGCGCAAAAGACCATGGGCATCATCGCGGTGCTGCTGTTCTCGCAGGGCCAGCTCGGCGAACATTTTTTCGTGCCGTTTTGGGTAGTGCTGGCCTGCCAGGCCGCGATGGCGATGGGCACGCTGATGGGCGGCTGGCGCATTGTCCGCACCATGGGCCTGCGGATCACCAAACTGACGCCGATGCAGGGATTTTGCGCCGAGACTGGCGGCGCCGCGACGCTGTTCATCGCGACCTGGCTCGGGGTTCCCGTCTCGACCACGCATACCATCACCGGCGCGATCGTCGGCGTCGGCGCCGCGCGGCGGGTCTCGGCGGTACGCTGGAACGTCGCCAGTTCGATCGTCTATGCCTGGGTGATCACGATCCCGGCCTCGGCCGGCGTCGCGGCGCTGGCCTATTGGGCGGTGCTGTTGCTGCACTAGCCGGACATCCCCTCGATTGGAGTTTGGCTTGGCAATTCTTATATGAAGTTGCGCCGATCCTCCTTGATCCGGCCCGGTTTCCCTGCCATGGCCTCACTGATGTCCGACCTCGCACTATCGACCGAATCGCCGTCCCGCTCGCCGCTCGCCGCTGAAGTCGCGCGGCGCCGGACCTTTGCGATCATCTCGCATCCTGACGCCGGCAAGACCACGCTGACCGAAAAGCTGCTGCTGTTTGGTGGCGCCATCAATCTGGCCGGGCAGGTCAAGGCCAAGGGCGAGCGCCGCAATACCCGTTCCGACTGGATGAAGATCGAGCGCGAGCGCGGCATTTCGGTCGTGACCTCGGTCATGACATTCGAATTCGAAGGTCAGGTGTTCAACCTTCTGGACACGCCGGGCCACGAAGACTTTTCCGAGGACACCTATCGCACGCTGACGGCGGTCGACTCCGCGGTCATGGTGATCGACGCCGCCAAGGGCATCGAGGCGCGGACCCGCAAGCTGTTCGAGGTTTGTCGTCTGCGCGACATTCCCATCATCACCTTCATCAACAAGATGGACCGCGAGAGCCGCGACACGTTCGATCTGCTGGACGAGATCGAAAAGACGCTGGCGCTCGACACCACGCCGATGACCTGGCCGGTCGGCCGCGGCCGCGATTTCCTCGGCACCTACGATATCGCCACCGGCGGCGTGCGCCTGCTCGAAGGCGGCGGCGCCAAGACCGGCGCGGCGCAACAGATCGACATCGCCGATCTCGCCGGCCGCAACGCCAATCTCGATGTCGGCGCGATCAAGGAAGAGCTGGCGCTGGTTTCGGAAGCGTGCAAGCCGTTCGAACTCGACGCGTTTCGCGAGGGCCATCTGACACCGGTCTATTTCGGCAGCGCGCTGCGTAATTTCGGCGTCGGCGATCTGCTCGAAGGGCTCGGCCGTTATGCGCCGCCGCCGCGCGCGCAGGACAGCAATCTGCGCAAGGTCGAAGCATCGGAGCCGCGCATGAGCGCCTTCGTCTTCAAGATCCAGGCCAATATGGATCCGAACCACCGCGACCGCATCGCCTTTGCGCGGCTGTGCTCGGGCAAGCTCACCCGCGGCATGAAGGCCAAGCTGGTGCGCACCGGCAAGAACATGTCGCTGTCGAGTCCGCAGTTCTTTTTCGCACAGGATCGTGCGCTGGCCGATGAAGCCTTTGCCGGTGATGTCGTTGGCATTCCCAATCACGGCACGCTGCGGATCGGCGACACCCTGACCGAAGGCGAGGACCTCACTTTTGTGGGCGTGCCGAGCTTCGCGCCGGAAATCGTGCGCCGGGTGCGGCTCACCGACGCGATGAAAGCCAAGAAGCTCAAGGAAGCCCTGCAGCAGATGTCGGAAGAGGGCGTGGTGCAGGTGTTCCGCCCGCGCGACGGCGCGCCGGCGCTGGTCGGCGTGGTCGGCCCATTGCAGCTTGACGTGCTCAAGGCGCGGCTCGACGCCGAATATTCGCTGCCGGTGGAATTCGAGGTTTCGGAATTTCAACTGGCGCGCTGGATTTCGTCCGATGATCGCAAGAAGCTCGATACGTTCGTGGCGGCTAACAGCTCCGGCGTCGCTGACGACGTCGACGGCGATCCGGTGTTTCTGGCCAAGAACGAATTCTATCTCGGCTACACCAAGGAACGCGCCGAAGGCATCGTGTTTTCCAGCGTCAAGGACGTGAAGAAGAAGGCGTGAACGCGCGCGGATGTGAACGCTGCCGGGCTTGATACCAGCCGCTGATCGCCTCACTTTACAAGCTAGGTCGTATCGCCACCGAGGGCTCGTATCATGCTGCGTCGCATCGGGTTCGGTCTCATCGTCATCGCTGCATTGATCGCGGGAAACGCCAGCGCGCGGCATCGCCATCAAATCAATCCGGTCCCGTTTTCGCATTCGCCCTGCAGCGTGCTGGATGGGCGGCCGTGCACGCCGACCTTCTGCAGCGTTTTCAATCACGGGCCGTGTATTCCCGACATTGATTATCCCTACGGCGAGAACCTGCAGCTTACGATCCAGACCGTGCCCTCTCAGGATGACGCGCCTAAATATCAGAAGCCCGACCACGATCTCGACAGCATCGGCGACCTGTTTGCGCAATTGCGCTCCTGCTGGACACCGCCGCAGGCTGACTCCGCGAAGGAGGGCATGCAGATGACGGTACGCTTCAGCTTCAAGCGTTCCGGCAACATGATCGGCCCCCCGCGCATCACCTTTGCCACCGCGGGCGCGCCGATGGATGTGCGCAATACCTATCTCAAGGCGATCAACGCCTCGCTCGACGCCTGCGTGCCACTGAAATTCACCGACAGCCTCGGCGGCGCACTCGCCGGCCGCCCGATCGCGATCCGCTACGTCGATAACCGCGAGCTGGACAAGAAGTCCGCGACGCCGTGAAACCCGCGGGAAGCTCTGTAGAAACCGTTTCCCGGGGAACCAGCCGCGTCTGCGGTTGTTGTGATTTGATATAATCAAATTCCCGGGAGGACATAATGTACAAATTAGCTGCCGCGTTATTGCTGCTGTCCACTTCCGCCTTCGCTCAAAACAAGGGTGCAGACCCCGCGGCGCTTAAGAGCTGTCCCCCGATCGGCCAAACTGCGAAAGGCGAGTTGATCTATTCGCTCGAGTGTAAGGCAATCACGACTGATTCCACGGTTGGCGAGTACAAGCCCGATATGGCCGATACCAATTTGAAGAATACGGTGGTCCCGAAGTCTGGCGGAACGCAGACGCCCGAAGCAACGCCGACCAAAGGCGAGACCCGATAATACGAGAAACCCGATGTGCGATACACATCGGAGGATCTCGATATTGCCTTGTGAACTTCATCCCAATCCCAATCCGTCGCTCGATAGCAACGACCCGACTTGCAACGCCGGGTCGTCGCGCTAGGATGAGCGAAACGGCGCAAATTTCCGCGTCTCCGGACAAAACCGGGCAACGGGAGAGAAATGCCATGAAGTTCGTGATCGCACTTTGCTGCGCCGCCATGCTCGTCACCTGCGAGGGGGCATCAGCGGCAACGCCGGCGGTGCAGGCGGTAGACTTTTCGACGATGAGCTGTGAGCAGTTCTGGCAGAGAACCCCGGCATCCGATCGCGGTCCATTCCTGTTCTGGTTGAGCGGCTATTTCGGACACCAGAAAAATTCCTCCGTCCTCGACCCGGCGAACTTCACCGAGAAGACCAAGGCGCTGTCCGACTATTGCGCCAGGCAGCCTAATGACAATGTTCTCTCCGCCGCCGGCAAGGCGTTTGCCGATTAGGGCGGTTTCAAGCGAAGTGGATAAGGCGCCAGGCGGACAGGACTGATCTGTGCTTTTGGCGCATTGCAGTCCGCGCCCCTAAAGTGGTACCCGATCCCTCCAAAGTCGGCCCTGCAATGGAGGACATCTTGGGACTGCTCGTGATGATCCTGGGCCTGGTGCTGTTTCTCGGCATCCACACGCTGCCGGCGCAGCGCGATCGGCGCGCGCGCGTGGTCGCGGCGATGGGCGAGGGCGGCTACAAGATCTTCTATGCCCTGGTGTCGCTGGCGGGCCTCGCGCTGATCATCTGGGGCTTTGCCCATTATCGCAAGTTCGGCTGGATCGACGTCTGGTATCCGCCGAAGGCGCTCAAGCACATCACCGTGGCGCTGATGCTGCCGGCCGTGATTCTGGTGGTGGCAGCCTTCATTCGCGGGCGTATCTACAGCACGCTGAAGCATCCGATGCTCGCGGGGATCAAGTTGTGGGCGGCGGCGCATCTGCTCGCCAATGGCGATCTCGGGTCGATCATCCTGTTCGGCTCGTTCCTGGGCTGGGCGGTATTCGACCGGATCTCGCTCAAGCACCGGGCCGACACCGGTGCGCCTTCCATTCCGGTCGGAGGTCCCGGCAACGACATGATTGCGGTGGTCGTCGGGTTGATCGCCTATCTGGCGCTGGCCTTTGCGTTTCATCCCGTCGTGATCGGCGTTCCCGTCGTAGGAGCTTAAACATGTCAGTTCAGTCCACGATCAAGCGCAAGACCGCGCCTGACATCCGCGCCCGCAAGAATGCCGAGCCGATCGTAATGCTGACCTCGTATCACGCGCATACCGCGGCCCTGGTCGATCGCTATTGCGACGTGATTCTGGTCGGCGATTCCCTGGGCAACGTCATGCACGGCTTCGAGACCACGGTGCCGGTAACGCTCGATATGATGATCCTGCAGGGCCATGCCGTGATGCGCGGCTCGCAGCAGGCGCTGGTCGTGGTCGACATGCCCTTCGGGTCCTATGAAGCCTCCAAGGAGCAGGCGTTTCACTCGGCGGTACGGATCCTGAAGGAAACCCTTTGCGGCGCGGTGAAGCTCGAAGGCGGCGAGCGGATGGCGGAGACCATCGCGTTTCTCAGCGATCGCGGCATTCCCGTGATGGGTCACATCGGTCTGACGCCGCAGTCGATCAACACGCTCGGCTCGTTTCGCGCCCAGGGCCGCGAGGAGGGCAGTTGGGAGCCGATCGAGAACGACGCGCGCGCGGTCGCGCAGGCCGGTGCGTTCTCGGTGGTGGTCGAGGCGATCGCCGAACCGCTCGCCCGCAAGATCACCGAGACCATCGACATTCCCACCATCGGCATCGGCGCCAGCGCCGCCTGCGATGGTCAGGTCCTGGTGCTCGAGGATATGCTGGGGCTGTCACCGCGGGCGCCGAAATTCGTCCGCCGCTACGGCAATCTCGGCCCGATGATCGAGGCCGCGATCGAGGGTTATGCGACCGACGTGCGCTCGCGGGCTTTCCCGGGGCCGGAACATGTCTACGGGATGAAGGCCAAGGGCTGAAAAGCCGATAGAGAGGGGCCGCGAGGGCGGGGGCAGGCGACGGCTGGAACCGGTTCCGGGGGGCCGGCCGATCGTTAACGCTTTGATAGGCCCGGCTTTGCCTTGCCAGCGCCATATCGCTAGGGTATCGCCGCCGCCACGCGGGGATCAGGTTTGGGGCAAAGCCTTGTTTTGGGGCGGCCTATCGGGGACGGGATATCTTTAAGTGTCTGAATTATTTGATGAAGTAGACGAGGACGTCCGCCGCGACCAGCTCAAGCAGATCTGGGACCGGTATTCGATCTTTATCGTCGCCGGCGCGCTGCTGATCGTGGCTGCGGTCGGCGGCTGGCGCGGCTATGAATATCTGCAAATGCAGAAGGCGGTCGAGACCGGCAAGGCTTTCGACGCCGCTGTCGAACTCGCCGACCAGGCCAAGCACGCCGAGGCCGAAGCGGCGTTCGGCAAGCTGGCGGCAACAGCGCCCGCGGGCTACCGCATGCTGGCGCGGCTGCGCGAAGCGGCTGAAGTCGGCAGCCGGGATCCGCAGGCGGCGGTCAAGATGTACGACGATATTTCGGTCGATCGCAGCATCGGCGCGGTAGAGCAGGATCTGGCCAAGGTTCGCGCCGGCGGTTTGCTGCTGGAAACCGCGACCTATCCCACCATGCTCCAGCGCCTTGAGGCTTCGACGACGCCGACGGCGACCTTTCGCCATAGCGCACGGGAATTGCTGGCGCTGTCGGCCTGGCGCGCCAACGACAATGCGGCGGCGCGCAAATGGCTGGATTTGATTGCCAATGACGGCGAGACGCCGTCGGGCCTGCGTTCGCGCGCCGAAGCGCTGCAGGCCTTGCTTCCGCCGGTCGCGAAGAGCTGACGGCGAACAACGAGTTGAATGAGAAGTCGACCATGCGCCGCTCGCAACGTCTGATCGCTGCTGCTGTCCTCATCGCGCTCACAGGCGCGCTGGCCGGCTGCTCTGGCGGTGGCATCTCCAGCTTCGATCCAAGCGATATGCTGGATTTCCTCGACACCAAGAAAAAGCTGGCGGGCGAACGCAAGCCGGTATTCCCCGAGGGCGTGCCGGGCCTGGAACAGGGCGTGCCGAAGAGCCTCTACAAGGGCGCGTCGCAGCAGGAGATCGATCAGCAGAACGCCGCCGCGGCCGCTGCGCCGCCGCCACAACAGCCGCCGGAAAAGCCCAAGCGCGGCGCCAAAGCCAAGAAACCGCCGGCTGCTGATACGGCAGCGGACCCCGCCGCAGCCCCCGCTGGCGGGACCGAGGAAGATGCGGCCGCAGCCGCACCGCCCGCACCGAAACCCAAGAAAATCGTCCGCCAGCGCACCACCGCGCCGCCGCCTGATCAGCCGACCGCGCAATCTGCCCCCGCCGGGCAGCCTGCGCAGCCGACGCAACAATCCGCCGCGCCGTTCCCCGCGCCACTGCCAGGCGGTACCTTCACGCGTTAATTTCAGCCTCTCGTCTCTTTGACCCGCGCGTTGTAAAGAACATTCTGCGCGCATGGATCTTTTATGCCCTTCACGATTGCCATTATCGGCCGGCCCAATGTCGGAAAATCGACGCTGTTCAATCGGCTGGTCGGGCAGAAGCTCGCGCTGGTCGATGACGAACCCGGCGTCACGCGCGATCGCCGCGAAGGCGCGGCGCGCCTTGGCGATCTCGAATTCACGATCATCGATACCGCCGGTCTCGACGAGGGCGCCAAGGGCTCGCTGACCGCGCGGATGCAGGAGCAGACCGAAACCGCGATCGCACTCGCCGACGCGCTGATGTTTGTGGTCGACGCGCGCGCCGGCCTGACGCCGAACGACCGCGCCTTCGCCGATTTCGCGCGCCGCGCCAACAAGCCGGTGATTTTGGTTGCCAACAAAAGCGAAGGCAAACAGGGCGATGCCGGCGCGATGGAATCCTACGCGCTGGGGCTCGGCGATCCCATCCAGATTTCGGCCGAACATGGCGAGGGCCTCAGCGATCTCTACGACGCGTTGCGCGGCTTGATGCCGGAACCGGCCGAGGAGTTGGAAGAGTTCGACGATGACGACGTCATCGATCCCGATGAAGATATCTCCAAGCGGCCAATTCGGGTCGCGATCGTCGGCCGCCCCAATGCCGGCAAGTCCACGCTGATCAACCATCTGCTCGGCGAGGAGCGGCTGTTGACCAGCGCCGAGGCCGGCACCACCCGCGATTCCATCTCCGTCGAAATCACCTGGCAGGGCCGGGATTTCCGCGTGTTCGATACCGCGGGCCTGCGGCGCCGCTCGCGGATCGAGGAAAAGCTGGAAAAACTCTCGGTGGCGGATGCGCTGCGCGCGGTGCGCTTCGCCGAGGTCGTCGTGCTGATGATGGATGCGCAGAACAAGTTCGAGGAACAGGATTTGCGGATTGCCGATTTGATCGAGCGCGAGGGCCGCGCGCTGGTGATCGCAGTCAACAAATGGGATTTGATGGGACGCCAGACCAGCCTGCTCTCGGCGCTGCGCACCGACGCAGACCATCTGTTGCCGCAGGTCAAGGGCATGCCGATCGTCGCGGTGTCCGGGCTGATGGGCGAGGGCATTGACCGGCTGATGACCGCGATCCAGGAAGCCTATGCGGTGTGGAACCGGCGGGTGCCGACCGCATCGCTTAATCGCTGGTTCGAGCAGGCCGTTGATAATAATCCGCCGCCGGCGGTTTCAGGCCGTCGATTGAAGTTGAATTACATCACCCAGGCCAAGGCGCGGCCGCCGAGCTTCATTCTGTTTTGCTCGCGCGCGGATGCTGTGCCGCAATCCTATCTGCGCTATCTCGTCAATTCCCTGCGCGAGTTTTTCGAGCTTCCGGGCACGCCGGTGCGAATTTCGCTGCGGGAGAAGGCCAATCCGTTTGCGCATAAGCGCAAGAGGCCGTCGTGAGCGAACAGGCGCGCGCCGATGTCGGTGCGCCGCCGGTACACAATGCGGCGGTAGCGTTCATCTTCGTCACCATCCTGCTCGATATGTTCGCGCTCGGCCTGATCATGCCGATCCTGCCCAAGCTCGTCGAAAGTTTTGTCGATAATGACACCGCGAGCGCCGCGCGGATCTTCGGCCTGTTCGGCACCGCCTGGGCGGCGATGCAGTTTATCTTCTCGCCGATTCTCGGCGGCCTGTCGGACCGTTTCGGCCGGCGGCCGGTGGTGCTGCTGTCGAATTTCGGGCTTGCGCTGGATTATGTCCTGATGGCGCTGGCGCCGTCGCTGATCTGGCTGTTCATCGGCCGGGTGATCTCGGGCATTACCTCGGCCAGTGTCTCCACCGCGTTCGCCTACATTGCCGACATCACGCCGCCGGAACGGCGTGCGGCGGTGTTCGGCAAGGTGGGCGCGGCGTTCGGCGCGGGATTTATTGTCGGACCCGCGATCGGCGGTCTGCTTGGCAATGCGGATCCGCGGCTGCCATTCTGGGTCGCTGCCGGCTTGAGCTTCGCCAACACGCTGTATGGATTGCTGATCTTGCCGGAATCGCTGCCGCGAGATCGCCGCTCACCGTTCCGCTGGAAGAGCGCCAATCCGCTCGGCGCGCTGCATCTGTTGCGTAGCGATCGGGTTCTCGCTGGATTGTCGATCACGAATTTCTTCGCGCAGTTGGCGCATGTCGTGCTGCCCTCGACCTTCGTGCTCTACGCGAGCTATCGGTATGGCTGGGACACCAAAATCGTCGGCCTGACGCTGGCTCTGGTCGGCATCTGCGCGATGGTGGTGCAGGGCGCCGGCATCGGTCCGATCGTGCGGCGCATCGGCGAGCGCCGCGCGCTGCTGCTGGGATTGGGCAGCGGCGCCGCAGGCTTTCTGATTTTCGGTGTGGCGCCGACGGGGCCATTGTTCTGGCTAGGCATTCCCGTGATGGCGCTGTGGGGCCTTGCGGGTGCGGCGAGCCAGGCGCTGATGACGCAACTGGTGGCCGGGGATCAGCAAGGACAGTTGCAGGGTGCGACCACCAGCGTGCAAAGCGTGGCGCAACTTGTGGGACCGTTTCTGTTTACGCTGATCTTCGCATACTTCATCGGCGGCCAGGCACCGATGAAATTGCCGGGCGCACCGTTCCTGCTGGCCTCGACGCTATTGATGCTGGCGCTCGCGATCGCCGCGCGCACACTGGCGACACGAAAATCGCCGGCTTGATTCGCCTGTGGCGACGGAAATTATCCGCCCTTCGGGCGTTGCCCGGTCCGTCGAATATCCGACGGCGTCGCGCCATAGCGGCGGCGGAACGTACGATTGAAATACGACAGATCGCCGAATCCGGCTTCATAGGCGAGCGCGCTGATGCTGCGGTCGGCGTAGTGGGGATCGAGCAGCATGCGATGCGCGCGCGCCAAACGGCTGCCGAGAACGAAATCCGTGAACGTGGTCCCGGTTTCCGCCAGCAACTGGCGGATATAACTCTCGGAGATTTGCTGGCTTCGCGCGACATCGCCAAGTGACAGATCGTGTTGTGCGACCTTCGCGAGAATATGATCCTTGACCGCCTTTAGCCGCGCGGCCCGCAAGCCTTGCTCCGGCAGTTCAAGGTCGCCAGCGCCTCCCAGCAACAGGGTCGCCAGGCCGTGCATATGCGTGGCGACCATGTGACGGAGTTCCGGCGTCGCAAGTTCGGCCTGATTGTTGAGCATGGTCGCATAGCCGACCAGGAGCTGCAGCACGCGATTGTCCTTCGGGATCGGCCGCGCCACCAGCGCGTCGAGATCGCTGATATAGGGCGTCAGCAGATTCCGGCTGAGCCGGAAATTGATCACTCGCGTCGGGGTGTGCCCGGTAAAGGTGGCCTCTGTGCCATTGGCGGTGAGAACGGCTTCGCCTTCGGTGACCATGGCAATGCGGCCATACTGGTTCACTTCGCCCGTTCCGCTCTGCATCACGACAAGGACGACATCGTCATTGTCGACAAGGGCTGTCGTGTGCTGGTTACGCGTGGGCGACACGGATCCCGCAGCCATGGCGAAGCCCGGGATCGCCCGCAGTGTCAAATTGATATCGAGCGGATGTCCTTCGAGCGGATCGATCTCGATACCAAGAATCTGGCGGCCGAAAATTTCACGGAACGCCTCAACGCCACCATCTTCATGAAAGGCTTCGGTTGATATCCGAAGTCTCTTCATTTCGTCGTCTGGCATTCCGTCAACCCCTGATGCGCTGTTGCTTCCAGCACAGCTTAGTCGCGTCGTTGCGAGACCCGGTTCAGGGATAAAACGCGGTGACAAGGGACGGCAATAGCGCCGATCCCGGATTTGCATTCAGCTCTCAATATTTCGCGACGACGGGGGCGCCGAAGCGGTAATTCACGCCGGCGCGCAGGATATTGTCCGTGACGTGCGCACTGGCGGTAACAGGCGCGAAGGGGGCCGTGCCGGCGAACGTGTTGTTGACAGTGCCGAGATCCACATAGAGGTATTCGAGCTTGGCGGTCCAGTTGCCGCCGATCGCGCCTTCCACACCGGCGCCGATGGTCCAGCCGGCCTGCGTGGAACTGGAAGCGGCAAGCGAGGACACGGAAGTGGGGCCGGGCGGTGTACCAAAGCTCAGCGCCGTGGTGGTGGTCGTTGTCGCACCGGCGGTCGTCTTGACCTCACCGACGGCCAGACCGCCTGTCACATACAGCAACACGCGATCGCTCGGCAGCACACCAATCCTGCCGCGGAAAGTTGCCAGCCACGACAGCTTCTCCTCAAGGGAGCCCGTCGCCGTTGTCGTCGTTGTCCTTGTCGGAAGAGCAAGGGCGCCGACGATCGGCGGAACAACCGTTACTGCCGTCGTGCTTGGCCCGAACAACCCGGTGCCGTCCTGCCCGGTCGCGTCGATGTCACCCTCGAGGCCGAACACCCAGCTCCGGTTGAACTGCCAGTTGTAACCGGCCTGACCGCCAAATACCCAGCCATCCATGTGCTGCGAAGCTGAGGCCAGCGGCACGGTCGTGACGATCGTGTTCGATGCATTGCCCCAGCTATAGCCGCCATTGAGACCGATATAGAAGCCGGTCCAATTGTAGCCGGGATCCACATAGACAGGCGCCTTGGTATAGGTCCGCACCGGCAGATCGGCCGCGAGCGCCGAAGTGGCGCCAAATGATGCAACTAAAATCGCTATAGCAAATCTGTTCATGCGGTCCTCACTCGAATCTGAGGCCCTTTTTAGTACGTCCACCAAAATCGGCTTGGTCTGGACGTCACTCGGCTTGGACTGGGCGACACTGGTTGACGATTGAGGCCGCGCTGTTGCCGATGGGAGACAAGTTGTGCCGGCGGAAAATGGGCGTTTTGAGCGAGCTTTGAGGCTCCAATGGGTTTCAACGGATCAGAATGTGAGCGCGCCCGCAAATTTCGCCAGCGCGGCATTAGCCACCTCATGATCCTGGTCGCCATGCCCGGAGCCGACGCCGATACCGCCGATCACTTGTCCCTCGACGATGATAGGGAGTCCACCGCGCAGATTGACCATGTCACCGTCGGTGGCGATGGCCAGTTTGAGTTCGATAGCTGGATCGATCCCGCCGGTCGGCTTGCCCGTGGTCGCGGCGGTCATGGCCTTGCGTTGCGATGAGGGAATGCTCAGAATTCGCGCGCCGTCCATCCGGATGAAGGCGACGAGGTTGCAGCCCTCGTCGACGATCGAGATGCATTGGGGCACGCCCATCGCCCGGGCGTGCTCGATAGCTGCATCGAGCAGGACCCGGGCTCCGTTATCGGTCAGTCGAATGGCGCTGCGCGTCAAATTCATCAGAACACCCTAATCTTCTTAATCCTGGAGTTCATCGTTTCTCACATCCGTGACCAGCATGGCCCCGGCGGCGTGGGTAATGAAATGCGAAATGCCCGATCGCTCCAGCGCTGCGAGCGCGGTCAGGCCGCAGCCCCAATACATCGCGACTTCACCGGGCAACGGCAGCAGCAATTCGCCGAAGTCTGGTCGTGCGATGTCGGCAATGCCGAGTGTCTCGGGATCGCCGATATGCAGCGGGCCGCCGTGAACGCGGCTAAAGCGGCTGGTGATGTTCTTGACTGTCGTGACATCGCGCGCCGCAAAAGGCCGCATCGAAACCACAAGTTGCCCGCCGAAGCGGCCGACCGCGACGGTGTCGCGCGTGGTGCGGAACAGCGACCCCTGGATGCCTCGTTCGATGTGGCGCATCCGCACATTGGCGCGCGCCAGCGCATCCTCCATGGAAAACCAGCACCCGATCGCGACCGCGACATGATCGTCTCGCCAGAGTCTGGAAATATCGGTTGTGCCTTCGGTAGGCTCGCCGGCCCGGTAGACCCAATATTTCGGCAGATCGGTTCGCACGTCGATGTCATATCCGAGCGTCGGCAGATGCCAGTCGCCGGGTTCGCCGACGGCCAGCACCGGGCAGGCCTGCGCATTGGCATGACAGAACGCGACGAAATCGGCGGCGTCCTGCGCCGGAAGGATCACGAGATTGGCCTGCACATAGCCCGGCGCATGTCCGGCGGTGATTCCGGAGAAATCACGCCGCCGCGCGGCGAGCCGCAATTCATGCGAGGAGGCCTGCGCGCTTACCATGATCGCACGATGCCGCCATCGATGCGGACCATTGTCCCGGTCATGTAGCTGGCCTGGGTGCTGCAGATAAAAGCCGCCGCCGCGCCCATTTCTGCCGTCGAGCCGTAGCGTCCCAGCGGTATGGCCGCGAAAGATCGCGCCTGAATTTTGTCGATCGGAAGGCCTTCTTTCTCCGCAACCGCCGTGTCGGTCAGACGGACCCGTTCGGTATCGATGCGGCCGGGCACCAGAATGTTGACAGTGACGCCGTCGGCCGCCACCTCGCTCGACAACGTCTTCGACCAGCCGACGACCGCGGCGCGCAGGCTGTTGGAAATGGCGAGGATCGGGATCGGCTGCATGACACCCGACGAAATCACCGTGACGATACGGCCCCAGCGCCGTGCGCGCATCCCGGGCAATAGTGCGTCGGTCAGCGCAATGATGCTCACCACCATTTCGTCGAAGCTGTCACGCCATTCATTCAGCGGCCGGTTGCTGGCGCCGCCATAGGGTGGCCCGCCGGTATTGTTGATCAGGATGTCGATCGGACCGAAGGACTTCGTGATCTCTTCGGCAAAGCCGGCAAGCCCGGCGGATTGCTGCAGATCGATTTCGGCACTGGCGATCTTGCCCCGCGCCGTTGCGCGCAGTTCGGTCGCCGCCGCCGCCAACCGCTCCATATCGCGCGCGGCGATCAGGACGTCGGCGCCTTCGTCAGCGAGCACCCTGGCGATGCCGAGGCCGATGCCGCGATTGCCGCCGAGCACCAATGCACGCTTGCCGGCGAGCCCTAGGTCCATGCGAGGCCTCCTTTAGGGGGCGTCACCGGTTCGGGCGGGCCGCACTCCAGGAATTGTCCTCGGCCCTTCACGCCATGCAGCACGCCGCCATCGCAGATGGCGTCGCCGCGCGATAACACCGTGATTGGCCAGCCTTGCACTGTCATGCCTTCGAATGGCGTGTAGTCGACATTATGATGCAGGTCCGCATTGCGGATCACAACCTTCTTTTCGGGGTCCCAGATCGCGATGTCGGCATCGGCGCCGACGGCAATGGTGCCCTTGCGCGGATAAATGCCATAGATCTTCGCGGCATTTGCAGAATTGAGCGCGACAAAACGCTCGATATCGAAGCGGCCGGCCACCACGCCTTCGGAAAACAAAATCGGCGCGCGGGTTTCCAGCCCCGGCAGCCCGTTGGCGACCTTGCGGAAGGAAGCCTTCATGCCATGCAGCTTCTTGCCGCCGGCGTCGAAGCGATAGGGAGCGTGGTCCGACGACAAGATGTCGAACAGGCCGTCCTTCAGCCCCTGCCACAGCACCGCCTGACTGGCCTTGTCGCGCGGCGGCGGCGAGCACATGCATTTGGCCCCCTCGAAATCCGGCAAGTCGAGATCGGCCTCGGTCAGCAGCAGGTATTGCGGGCAAGTTTCGGCGCGAATATTGAGGCCGCGCGCCTTGGCGCGGCGGATTTCGTCGGCGGCCTCGCGTCCCGACACATGCACAATCAGGATCGGCACATCGGCAATCTCGGCCAGCGTGATCGCCCGATGTGTCGCTTCCCGCTCGACCGCCATCGGCCGGGACGTGGCGTGATATTTCGGTTCGGTCTTGCCGGCGGCTTCCAGTCGCTCGGTCAACCAGGTCAGGCATTCGAAGTTCTCGGCGTGGATCATGACAAGCGCGCCGAGATCGCGAGCCGTCGCCAGCACGTCGAGAATCTGCCGGTCGGACAGCACCATCGCCTCATAGGTCATGTAGACCTTGAGCGAAGTATAACCGGCCTTCACGAGTGCCGGCAGTTCCTGGCCCAGCACCGCCGCGGTCGGGTCGGAGACGACCATATGAAAGGCGTAGTCGAGATAGGAATTGCCGGTGGCACGCTGGTGATAATCGGCGACGGCCGCGCGCAGCGACTGGCCGCGGTGCTGCACGGCGAAGGGGATGATCGTGGTGGTGCCGCCGAACGCAGCCGAACGTGAGCCGGTCTCAAAACCATCCGCCATGATCGCGCCGCCCGACGCCAATCCCTTGGCGCGTGGCTGATCGAGGTGGCAATGCGCGTCGATGCCGCCGGGCAGCACCAGCCGGTGCGTGGCATCTATCGTGCGTTCGCCGCCGGTCAGGCGTTCAGCCAGCGCGACGATGCGGCCGCCGGTGATACCGACATCGCAGCGCGTGACGCCGCCGGCCGTTGCGACCGTGCCGCCGGAGATAACGAGATCGAAGGTGCTCATGATGTCATCCCGTCATTAATCCGTCGCCGCGTTTCGCCCAGAAAGTCATGCGCTGTTCGACGACGGCGAAGATTGCGTACATGATGATGCCCAATGCCGCGATCACGAACAGGCCGGCAAATACCAAAGGCGTGTCGAAATTGGCGGTCGCTGCCATCATCAAATAGCCAATGCCGCTGCTGCTGGCGACGGTCTCGGAGATGATGGTGCCGACGAAGGCAAGCGTGATCGCGATCTTCAGCGAGGCAAAGAAATAGGGCAGGGATCGCGGCAGTCCCACTTTGATCAGGATTTGCCGCTTGCGCGCGCCCAGCGAGCGCAGCACGTCGAGCAATTCCGGCTCGACGGTCGCAAGCCCCGTCGCGACATTGACCGCAATCGGAAAGAACGACACGAGGAAGGCGGTGAGGATGGCGGGCACGGTGCCGGTGCCGAACCAGATGACAAACACCGGCACGACCGCAACTTTCGGCACGCTGTTGAAGCCGATCAGCACCGGATAAAGCCCGCGATAGATCAGCCGCGACGAGCCGATGGCGATGCCGAGCAGGGCGCCGAGCACCACCGCGAGAACGAAGCCGGTGACGGTACGCACCAGCGTATCCCACGAATTCTCCATGATCGCGCTGAACTGCGTCACGAAGGCCTGCGCGACCACACTCGGCCGCGGCAGAATGAAGTTCGGGATGCCAAATCCGACGCAGGCGAGTTGCCAGACCAGCAACAGGCCGGCGACGAATAACCATGGCATCGCGGATTCAAGCTTTTCGTTCATGATGCCCGCACCTCGGCGATGCCGTCGTGGAGCTCGCGGACCAGTGCGACGAATTCCGGCGCGTATTTGTCGCGCGGATGCGGCAGATCGACGTTACGAGTGGTCACGATACGGCCCGGCCGTTTCGAGCAGACGTGGACCTTGTCGGCGAGATAGACCGCTTCGGTCAGGTCATGCGTCACCAGGATCACGGTGAAGCGCTGCGCCGCCCAGAGGTCGCGCAGAACAGCCCATAACTCCTCGCGGGTGAAGGCATCGAGCGCGCCGAACGGCTCGTCGAGCAACAGTAAAGCCGGCTCGTGGATCAGCGCCCGGCACAACGACGCGCGTTGCTGCATGCCGCCGGACAACTGCCAGGGGTAGCGGTCGCCGAAACCCTCGAGGCCGACCGCCTTGAGCAGCGCCAGGGCTTTTTCAACGTAGCTTTTGCGGTTGGCGCGAAAGCGGCCGGCATGGGGCTCGACGATTTCGAGCGGCAGCAGGATATTATCGAGCGTGGTGCGCCACGGCAGCATGACCGGATTCTGGAACGCCATCCCGACGATGCTGATCGGCGCGGCGACCTCCCGGTTGGCGACGATGACGCCGCCACGCGTCGGCAGATGCAGACCGGAAACCAGCTTGAGCAGGGTCGATTTTCCGCAGCCCGAAGGACCGACGACGGCGACGAACTCACCCTTTTCGATCGACAGCGTGGCGTGCTCGAGCGCGAGCGTCGCGTTCGCACCCGCGCCCGGATAGGTCAGGCTGACGTCGGAGATTTCGACAAAGGGTCTCACGTCGGCGATCAGGGCAGTTGGCGGATCGCGGCGTCCGGCAGATAGGCCGGATCGAACACATCCTCAGGCTTGACGTTCGGCAATTGAAACGCTTCGGCGACCGTGGCGACCGATTTGCCGAACCGCTCAGCGCGCACGCCGCCGAGACCATCGGCCTTCGATTCCGCCGTGACCAATTGGTTCTTGATCAGCCATTCAAGTTTTTCGAGCTCGATGGCTTCGTTCACCAGGCTGGATCGTTTCTTGACCGCAGCGATGGCGGCCTTCGGGTCCTTGATCGCATCCTGCCAGCCTTTAGCCGTTGCCTTGACGAAACCCTTCACGACTCCAGGCTGCTCGGTGAGGATTTTCTTCGAGGCCAGAATGGCGTTGCCGTAAATATCCATGCCGGCGTCGGAGTAGTACAGGAACTTGATGTCCTCGGGCTTGATGCCCTGACGCACCAGGTTGAAATACATCGTCGAGTCGAAGCCGAGAATGCCGTCGACGTCGCCCTTGAGCAGCATGGATTCGCGCAGGCGAAGGTCGCCATAGGACCATTTGATCGAATCGGCCTTGATACCGGTGACCGCGGCGTAGGCCGGGAACAGCTTGTAGGCGCCGTCGCCGAGCGATCCGCCGATCTTCTTGTCGACCAGATCGGACGGCTTTGAAATGCCAGCCTTGGCGAAACTCCCGATCGACAGCGGTGAACGATAGTACAGCATGTAGACGGCGCGGCCGGCGTTGGCGGGATTCTTGGCATTGAAGTCGAGCAAGACGTTGACGTCGCCGAAGCCGAATTCGTAGGTGCCGCTGCCGATGCGGGTCACGGCCTCGCCGGATCCTCCTGATGGATCGAACGTCGGCTTGATGCCTTCGGCGGCGTAATAGCCGCGTTCCTCGGCGAGGAAGAATGCCGCGTTGGAACCGTCGAACGGCGCATTGAGCGATACTTTCACCGCTTCTTCGGCGCGGGCCGGAGCAATCGCCGCGAGCAGGCTGAGCGTCAGCGCGCCAAGTAAAAGACGCCGTGACCGGGACGCGACGCTGATAACACCTGACTTGTTCGCCATGACACCTTCCCTTGTTGACGCTGAAGATGGTGCAAAGGCCATGCCATATTGTGCGGCATAAATTTATCCTTATTGCTCAATATGTGGTCTTGATTGCGCACAATCTTGCGCACACTATTCCGGCATGATGCTTAGGAAATCTTCCGCCGTGCCGAAATTGGTAGGATTGAGCAATGCCTTCAACCGGCCCAAGGCCGACGGTCTCGACCAGGTCTACGACCATATATTCGCGTCGATTGTCGATCAGCGGCTGCCGCCGGGGACCAAGCTCAACGAGCTGACGCTCTGCGAAATCTTCAATGTCGGGCGCCGGCAAATCGCCCAGGTCCTGAACCGGCTGTCGTATGACCGCCTCGTCACGCTGCACGCCAATCGCGGCGCCTTTGTCGCAGCACCCGATGTTGCGGAGGCGCGCACCATCTTTGAAGCGCGCAAGGTGATCGAATGCGAGATCACCCGGATTGTCGCGACGGATGCCACGCGCGAGGCGCTGGGTCCGTTGCGGCGCAATGTCGAGGAGGAGACCGCGCACCGCATGCACGGACGCCTGCGCGAGGCGATCCGCTCATCCGGGCAATTTCATATTCTGCTGGGCGAACTCGCCAAGAACGAGATTCTCGCGGGGTTGGTCCGGCAATTGGTTGCGCGCACGTCGCTGGTGGTGAGCCTGTACGAAAACCAGAGCACCATGAGTTGCTGGCACGACGACCACGGCGCCTTCATCAAGCTATTGGAAGCTCATCGCGTGGCGCCGGCGGTCAGCCTGATGCGCAAGCATCTGTCGGATGTCGAAGAGAGCCTGAATTTCGACCGTCACGCCCACGATCCCCTGGATTTGCGCAACGTCTACGCGCCGAACGGGCGCGGCTGATTGCGGGTGCGCGGACGTCCGGTTGATGTTGCCTGGGGCTCTCTGAGCACATACTCCGCAAGGCGGTCGGCGAGCGAGCCGATCACGATGGATGCAAGGCCCAGGAACGCCATGGCGGCTTCAAAATAAGTCGAGTGCATTGGTGTTGTCCTTTCTCTGCTTCTACAAAAACCCGGTCGATAAAATCCGAGTCATCCTCCAGTGCTCGCGCTTCATGCCTGTCGCCATGAAGATATCGAAGCACCGACACCGCCCGGGGAGGTTGTCATCCCATCCGGGTTTGGCCGGGGGAGGCGGATGAACCCGCGGACGGCCGCATCGATCTGGGTGCGGTGAAGGCCGATATCCCGCAGCGCGCGGTCATCGAGCTCGTGCAGGCTCATAATCGCGGCGCGGCGGACGAGATAGTTCGCGAACCCATCCAGCCAGTTGCTGAGAAGCTGCAAGACGGCCATTTCCGGTCTCCATCGGTTGCTCCCGATTGGTTGCTCCGGGCAATGCGACGCTGTCGGCGCAATCGCTCCTTGAGCGGGCTGGCGCCGATGGAGGAAAGCTTCGCATTCCCCGGTACAATCAGGTTGATGCGGATATAATGTTCCGATACAAATGTCGGTGCAATCAAAACATTGATCTCGGTGCAATAAAGGTCCAAGTCGGAATCCATGCCGGAATCCAGGTCGGGATAATGTCAAAGTCGGAATATCTGAAGCTGGCCGACGCCATCGCCGGGGACATCGCTGACGGTACGCTCAAGCCGGGCGATCGCCTGCCTCCCCAGCGCGACTTCGCGTATGAGCGCAAGATTGCCGCCTCTACGGCGAGCCGCGTCTATGCCGAGCTATTGCGACGCGGCCTTGTCGTCGGAGAAGTAGGCAGGGGCACTTTTATCTCGGGCGACGCCAAGCGCGGGGTCGCTGCGCCGGGTGAGCCGCGCGGCATCCGGATCGACTTCGAGTTCAACTACCCGATCCTGCCCGACCAGACGGCGCTCATCGCCAGGAGTCTCGACGGCCTCGATAAACCCGCGGCGCTGGATGTGGCATTGCGACAGGCGACCAGTATCGGAACGCCGGCGGTTCGACGCGCGTCGGCCGCCTACCTGTCGCAGGGGGCGTGGTCGCCAGCGCCCGAACAACTCGTATTCACCGGCAATGGCCGGCAGAGCATTGCGGCGGCGCTTGCCGCGGTCGTGGCCACCGGCGGCCGCTGCGGCGTGGAGTCCTTGACCTACCCCTTTATCAAGGGCATCGCCGCGCGGCTCGGTATTTCGCTGGTGCCGTTGGCGATGGACGAAAACGGGGTGCGGCCTGACTCGGTGCAAAAGGCGCACCGCGAGGCCCATCTTTCGGCCATCTACATTCAGCCGGTGATTCAGAATCCATTGGGAATGACGATGAACGCGGCGCGCCGGGCCGATATCCTGCGCGTCGCCGAGAAGCTCAAGCTTCCGGTCATCGAGGACAATGTCTACGGCTTTCTCGACAATGAGCCGCCGCTTGCCGCGCTCGCACCGGACTCCTGCATCGTGATCGACAGTCTCTCCAAGAAGGCCGCGCCGGGTCTGTCGCTGGGCTTCATCGTGCCGCCGCCGCGGCTCCGCGAAAGCGTGATGGCCTCGGTGCGCTCCGGAGGGTGGACCGCATCCGGATTTGCGTTTGCGGCCGCGCAGCGTGTCATTGAGGATGGTACCGTTGCCGAGCTTGCCAGATTGAAACGCCTCGACGCGCGCGCCCGTCAGAAGCTGGCGGCTGAGCGTCTTTCAGGCTTCGAAATCCAGGCCAACGAAAAATGCTACCATCTGTGGCTGACGCTGCCGGCGCATTGGCGCTCGCAGACCTTCGTCGCGGCCGCGGCCAGACGCGATATTGCGTTGACGCCCTCGACAACTTTCGCCGTTTCGCCCGGCCACGCGCCAAACGCCGTCAGGCTGGCGCTGGCGGCTCCCGCCATGGATCAACTCGACACCGGTCTGCGCACGATTGCCGCGATGCTGAATGCGACCGAGCACGACTTCGATTCAACCGAATGAATCATTTCATTGGATATTTAGAGGGCACGAAGCCTTCCGATCAAGCCGTTCTTTGCCGCGCAGATCGAGCCGTGTCGGGACCGCCGACACGGCCGTGACCAAGCAATCGCGAGATTTGTCCGGCTGCGGCCTTCAAAGCGGAAATACTGTTCGCATCCGGCTCTACAGGCAGGAACTGGATCGAGCCCACCAAAGCGAGCGCGCCGGCACAGGAGTCCTGGTCATCAAAGATCGGTGCCGCTACCGCATTGATACCGAGCATCGCCTGTTCGGGCGCGGTTGCGAAGCCGAGTTGGGCAACGCGCAGCAGCTCGTCCTCGAGCGGCTTTGGATCGACCACGGTATGCGGTGTGAAGGATTGCAGCGGCCTGGCAAGAATGCGCAGTTGTTGCGGGCGTGGCGCGAACGCCAGCAGAATTTTGCCTTGTGCGGAGGAATGGAACGGCAGCTCGCTGCCTGATCGAACGCCAATCTCGATAGCGGCGGAACCGGGCACCATGCTGAGAACCAGCGCGCCGCGCGGCGTTGATTCGGAGAGCACGACGGAATGGCCGAGTTGATCGCGAAGCTCGCGCATCGGGCCTGCTGCAAGCTGAATGAGATCGGTGTCCGGCGCATGGTGCGCCAGCAAGCGGCTTCGGGGGCCAAGGGCGTATCGCGTCGTGGTCGGGTTTTGCACGAGGTAACCGCGCTCGACCAAGGTGAGCAGGTGACGATGCACCGAGCCTTTGGTCAGCTTGAGGCGTTGGGCAAGCTGGGTGACGCCGAGCTCCTCATTGGCGAAGGCCAGTGTCTCCAACACGTCGAGCGCGAGCTGGACCGAGCGTACGCCGCCGTCCGATCGATCTTCTTGCATGTGTTATCTCCAGCGTTCGCTACTGCAATACAGCATATCAGATATAAAATCTCTTAAAAGGTATTAATACACCTTTATTGGCCGTTGACGGTATGTTTCTCTCAATATATGGAACGGCGTATCGCTGTCGAGAACAATCAATCCGGTGCTTTATTCTCCCGATTGGCTGCGAACAGCCGCAATAACAACAGGCCCACGCCAACGGCCGTCATCGCGAAATTTCGCCTTTGCAGTCAGGGAGAGCAGGGATGGCCAATTTTTTCTCGCATGCGTCGTTCAATTCGAATGACGAAGCAGCAACCTATAATCGGGTCGCATGGCGGCTCATTCCGTTTCTGCTCATTCTCTACATCATCTCCTTTCTCGATCGGGTGAACGTCGGCTTCGCCAAGCTTCAGATGAGCGCCGACATCGGATTGTCGGATGCCGTCTTCGGGTTGGGCGCCGGGATATTCTTCATCGGATACGCCGCCTGTGAGATACCGAGTAATCTGCTGCTGCAGCGGTTTGGCGCGCGTTTCTGGATCGCGCGAATTCTTGTCGTGTGGGGGATCATTTCCGTTTCCTTCATGTTCGTGACAACGCCGGCGCAATTTCTGACGTTGCGTTTTCTGCTCGGCATTGCAGAAGCCGGATTTTACCCCGGTATCGTTTTGTACCTCACATACTGGTTTCCATCGAAACTGCGGTCTCAGGTCTGCGCGCTGTTTTTCATCGGCATACCGATTGCCGGCTTCATCGGAGGCCCATTGAGCGGTTTCATCATGAAATCCATGTCGGGCGTATCGGGCTTCTCGGGATGGCAATGGCTGTTCCTGCTTGAAGGCGCGCCTGCGATCATCGCCGGCATTGTTACTTACTTCTATCTCAGCAACGGTCCGAAGGACGCGGCATGGCTGACGGCAAAGGAGCGCAATGTGATCGTGCCGGCGCTGCAGGCCGAAGAAGCCGCTCATCGTGCGATGGGTCATGGGCACCGGCTCGTCGACGCGCTGGCGAGCCCGAAGGTGTGGATTCTGGCTGTTAGCAACTTCACGCTGCTCGGTGGTATCTACGGAATCTCTTTTTGGTTGCCTCAGATCGTCAAGGATCTGGGCGTGCAGGACGTGTTTCTGAATGGTCTTGTCACCTGCATTCCGTTTGCCGTCGCCTGCGTTGCGATGGTCGTGGTGGGCCGAAGCTCCGACCGCACGCGCGAACGCCGCTGGCATATTGTTATCTGCGCCACAATCGGTGCGTTGGGCCTCATTGGCGGTGCCACGCTGACCGGCGTCCCCGCATTGGCGCTCGCCAGCCTGTCGCTGGCGCTGGCCGGAGCCCTGGCGTCGATCACCGTTCTCTGGGTTCTCCCCAGCACGCTTCTAACCGGTGCGGCTGCGGCGGGTGGCATTGCCCTGATGGCGACCATCGGCAATTTGGGCGGATATGTCGCGCCTTACGTGTTGGGGTTGGCAAAAGAGGCGACGGGGCGTCTGGACTTCGGTTTCTATGTAATGTCGGCCGCGATGATTGTCGGTGCATTGCTCGTCCATCTGTTGCCGCGTAACGCGTCAATCGACGAGGCCGAACAGGTCCCGGTGATGCCGGAACGTCATGCGGTTGGTATGCCCTGAGCCGGCAAGCGAAAATCTTTCCGAATTCCCAAAACTTTCAAGGAAACGACGTTCAGTTAAGGAACAGATCATGACGATCGCACGACGCAAGGCCACGCATGCACGCCATTTCGCGGAAGCCCCGCAAAAAACCGACGCCGATGGCACCAGGCACTGGATCACCCGTGCCGCGAATTTCGTCACGGTGGTGAGCGAGGCTGCGGAAGGCGCGGTCCTGTCGCGGTCGGATCAGGCCGACGAGTACATGACATTTGTCGTGACCGGTTCGGCGACGATCGAAGCGGGCGGGGATCGCGGCGCGGCGGGCGCCGAGACGCTCTCGATCGTTCCACCCGGACCGAGCCGCATTACCATGCGTCAGCCCGGCCTTGTGGTCCGCATCTTCACAAAGCAGGCAAGCGATCTCGTCGCTGACGCAGGGAACGCTGCGACCTATGCCGATGGCGCGCCGGAAGTTGCTCCGATCGTTCCATGGCCCGATCCCGTGGGCGGATTCAAGCTCCGTACCTACAGGCTCGCCGATGTCGTCAGTCCGGATCCGGGTCCGCTCAAGATGCGGCTGTTTCGTTCGACCAATCTGATGATCAACATCTTCGAGCCCTGGACCAGGCGTCGCGAGCCCTCGCGGCTGAGCCCGCATTCGCATGATGATTTCGAGCAGATGTCGCTTGGATTGAAGGGCGCGTTCCGTCACCACCTTCGTTACCCCTGGGGTCCCGACATGTCGGCGTGGATGGAAGATGAACACGCCACGTATGATGCGAGCCCCTCGATCCTGGTTATTCCTGCGGGCCTGATTCATACCACGCAGGATCTCGGCGAGGGCGTGACCTGGCTTGTCGATATCTTCGGGCCGCCACGCCGCGATTTCTCCAGCAAACCAGGGTTCGTGCTCAATGAAGCCGACTATCCGATGCCGCAGGGTGCCGCCGCGTGAGGGTGCTGATTGTCCACGCCCATCCGGAACCGCAGTCGTTCAACGCGGCGCTGACCAAGGCCGCAGCGACAGCGTTGCGCGACGCCGGGCACGAGGTAACAGTCTCGGATCTCTATGCCGACCATTTTGATCCGGTGGCCGGTCGGCATGATTTTTTGCAGGTCGCTGATTCCAGCCGCTTTCATTACCAGAGCGAACAGGCGCATGCTGCGACCAGCCACTCCTTTGCGCCGGACCTCCAGCGCGAGCAGGCACGCCTTCTATCGGCCGATCTTCTTGTCCTGCAGTTTCCGCTCTGGTGGGGCGCGCCCCCGGCGATCCTCAAGGGATGGCTGGAGCGCGTGCTGGCCTACGGTATCGCCTATGTAGACGGGCGGCGATTCACGTCGGGGCTCTTCAAGGGACGGCGCGCGATGATGTCGGTGACGACAGGCGGCACACCGGAGCGATTCAGGCCCGAGGATGTCTATGGAAACATCGATCAGGTGCTATGGCCGGTCCGCCGGCTCGCGCTCGAATATATGGGTTACGACGTCGAGGAGCCATTCGTCTCGTACGCCGCGCCGAGGGTCGCTGACGCGGAACGCAAAGCCTATCTCGATGCCTGGTGCGCACGCGTCGTGGAAGCCGCCGGCAAGCCCGTCACTTCGGTGTCTATCGATTCTGAAGCCCTGATCGCCAGTACCGGGCCCGCAGCCTGGGCGCGGTCCTAAGTTTTCCTCGCGCGAAAGAGATGACCATGACCACCTTGAATGCCAGCGACATCGAAGCCCGGATCGACGCCATTCTCGTGGGCGCAATTGATCCTCATGTTCACTCCGGCCCCTCGATCGCGCCGCGTGGAATCGATCATCTTGAACTGGCGCAGCAGGCGTCGAAAGCCGGCTTCGCGGCCGTCATCACCAAGGATCATGACTACAGCGGGGTCATGACGGCTGCCCTCATTGCGCGTCATTACCCCGAACTGCAAACAAAGGTCTATTCGAGCATCGTTCTCAACAATGTCATCGGCGGCTTCAATCCCTATGCGGTCGAACACACCGCCGCGATGGGCGGCAAGATCGTGTTCATGCCGACGCTCGCCGCCGAGAACCATCTAAAATGGGAAAAGACGTCGGGCTGGGTTCATCCGGCTTCAACACAGAAGATTCGCCCGGCGTCGGCCGTTCCTGTCCTGGATGCGAACAAGCAGGTGAGGGACGACGTCAAGGAGGTGCTCGACGTTATTGCCAGGAATGATTTGGCGCTGGCCAGCGGTCACATCCATATCAGCGAGACCTGGCGCGTGTTCGAGGAAGCTCAAAAACGTGGCGTGAAGCGAATGGTGCTGACCCATCCAGAGGAAATCGTCGGCGCCAGCTTCAACGACGTTCGCGGCATCGCCGCAATGGGCGCCTTCGTGGAGCACTCCCTCTGCATGTTTCTCGAAGGATCGAAGTTCAAGGTCTCCGACGGCGAGAGCCTCAAGAAATACATCGACGCGGCGGGCCTTTCCCAGACGATCCTATGTTCCGATCTAGGCCAGGTCGGAATATTCAGTCCGCTCGAGGGGTTCAGGCGCGGTGTGAAGCTCTGCATCGATCTCGGTTATGGCGATGACGATATTCATGCCATGGTTTCGACCAACGCCGCGAATGCCTTTGGTTTGCAGGATGATGTGAAACGTGCCAAAGCGGCCAGGGCCTGACCGGATCATCGCGCACTCGGATTTGAATGGCCTTCCCGCGGCCGACAGTTTACGATGGCCCCATGTCGCGCTTTATGTGTCTATCCATTGCCGTCGTTCTGTCGCTGCTGCCGGTCGTAGCACCGGCTGCGCCAATCCATAAGCGGCCGCTTTGGCACGGCTACGGCTTCCTGCCGGGCTATCAGCAGCCGCTGAACAACAGCCTGCCGCTTTACGCCCAAAAAGATGGGACGCGGCGGTTGGCGCGCCAGAACCGGCGCCCCTGGTATATCGATCCGGTGCCCGCTTATTACGGATATGATGGCAACCGCTACTATTTCGGCCAGCCCGGCATCAATGGCGGTCGTTACAATGGCGGCAGCTTTGGTCCGTGCTGGACGCGGACGCCGATCGGGGCGGCGTGGAATTGCGGCTGACCGGCCGGACGCACCACAAAATCTCCTGATAAGAATCTCCCAAACTCCGCGAGATTTAACAATCCCGCGCTGGTCCGTTGGGCTCATCCTCCCGTCGTGACCAAACCCAGAGCCATGATTACGGGAGCAACGGGCCAAATCGGCTCCGCGGTCCTTCGGCTGGCCGCCGCAAATCCCAATCTCGATGTGGTTGGAGCGGTTCGCTCGGCCGAAAAGGCTGAAACGCTTGGCTTCCCGGCGGTGCTGCTCGATTTCGACCGTCCCGAGACGTTGGCTCCGGCGCTTGAGGGCGTCGATCGCGTGTTCCTGATGACGGGCTACACGATCCGGATGTTCAGGCAAAACCGGGATTTTCTAAACGCGGCCAGGCGAGCGGATGTCGAGCATATCGTCCATCTCGGCGCTCCCGGGGATGATGACACGCCCGTCGAGCATTGGCTCTGGCACCAGTTCATCGAGCGCTACATCGAGTGGTCCGGCTTCTCGTTCACGCATTTGCGTCCCGAGATCTTCATGCAGAACCTGCTCGGCTATGGCGGCGTCAGGGTGATCGTCAACGGCGTGATCCGCCACTATGTTGCGAATGCCCGCCTTACCTGGATTGACGGCGAAGATATTGCCGCCGTCGCGGTTGAAAGCCTGTCGAAACCCGAAGAGCATGCCGAGAAGACCTACCGGCTCGGCTCCGACGTGAGGTCCTATGCTGAGATCGCCGAGATTCTGACGCGGGTTATCGGACAACCCTTTGCCTATGAAGCGCGGCCTCCAAACGAATTTCTTGCTGCCGCGCTCGCGGCCGGAGCCGACACCGCCTACATGCAAAGCGCTTATGAAAACTACGCGGCCTATACAGCCGGCACCAACAGAGGCGAGGAGAAACTGTTCAGTAGTTTCGTTGACGTGACCGGACGCAAGGCGGCCTCGGTCGAGGATTTCATTCGAAGGCATCATGACGCCTTCTCGTACTGAGCGATGCGGGTCCGATCGAGAGGCTGCATGCGGCATTTCGATGCGGATGCGAGAGAGTATCCCCAGCGGACAACCCGTTGTACACTCTCTGTCGGTCTATACGCCGGGGCCAAGCCCAGCTCGCCGTCCAAGTGCGATCGCGATACGCAACCGAGCCGGACAAGAGGCACAATTGATGGGTAACAAGGAGCGCGCCGATACGCTGTCACCTCCTGGCGTTCGCCCGGGCTACTTCTGCTCATCGCGCGCGGTAGCAAACAGGCCCCGGGAGGGTCTTTTGCCCGTGGATGCCGCATCGATCGACACCATCATGAGCGGACGGTTTCGATTGGACCGCGCGCCCACTCTGGCCGCTCCTTCTCTTTCGGATAACCCGATCGCGTTCACCCGACTGCAATGCGACAATGAGGGACATGGTCTGGTGGGACCGGTTCCACCCGAGGGGTCGTTCGCATTCCAGGTGATGCTCAAACCGGTGCAAAAATGGGGAGTGTCGACAAATCGCGGCCACGGATCGCGGCCGCCAACAACGCCCGGAGATACATTTCTGTTTGACCTGACGGAGAATCCGCGGGTCGAGATGCACTGCGCGTTCGACATGATGCGGTTCTATATGCCGCGCTCTGCGCTGGACTCGCTGGCCTACGGACGGGGCCTGCGACGGGTAGCCGGCCTGCGTGCGCCGGCCTCCGGCGCGCACGACCCGATCATGTACGGGATGGCCCTGACCATGTTGGCCAGCATGGCTGGCGAGACGCAGCCGATGTTTGTCGAGTATATGGCGTTGGCGTTCCATGCCCACGTTGTACATACCTATGGCGATGTGCCGGAAGGCCGCAGCAATTATGGGGGGCTGGCGCCGTGGCAGATGCGGCGGGTCGCCGAGGCGGTTGAGGCTGATCCCGGAGCCAATCACACGATCAGTGCGCTGGCGCAGGAATGCGATCTGTCCAGCAGTCACTTTGCCCGCGCCTTCAAGGAGACGACGGGGCTGGCGCCGCACCAATGGCTCACACGCCAGCGAATTGAACACGCCCGCAGACTGCTGTCGCAAACCAGCATGGAGCTGTCTGAAATCGCGCTGGCCTGCGGCTTCGTCGATCAGAGTCACTTCTCCCGTGTATTTGCACGCCAGGAGAAACATAGCCCCGGCAGGTGGCGCCGAAGGCTCGCGCTCTGACACTTTCACCTAGGCCTTGCACCTAGTCTTGCAACGAGCCTTGCCATTCCTGACTCCACTTTCTGATTTTATGACAGCGCATGTCGACCGGCACGTACGGAAGCGCGCATGCCCGATGTTGATCGCGCGCCCATGATCGTTGCGAACAGAAAATGCCATTTAGGCTGGTTTTTTGCAATCCGCTGGCCGAGCCGTCAGCCTAGGGTGCGGCCTCGTTGGTCGCGGGCTTCCAATCTCGACCACTCGCAGCATCTACGCTTACGACGAATATGCAGAAGATACCCGAGCCGCTGCTGGTCTCGCTCGACTTCGACTCTCTTACATTCACTTAGCCACGGCGTGCGCGTACCGAAATGCGTTCCGGCATTGTTTGCACGAAGAATGCTGCCGTCAGACGGCACTGCGTAACAGGAGCTGATGATGTCCATGCTATTTTCATCGATAAATGTCGGCCAGATGGCGTTTTCTCACCGCGTGGTCATGGCGCCCCTGACGCGTTCACGATCCGAGCAACCTGGGGACGTCCCGGGGGACCTCATGCGGGAATATTATACGCAACGCGCGTCGAGCGGCGGTCTCATTATCTCCGAGGCCACGACGATCTCTGTTTCGGCTCGCGGGTGGCTGGGAGCACCCGGCCTCTATTCGGATCAGCAGGTCGAAGGATGGAAGAAGATAACGGCCGCGGTCAATGCCAAGGGTGGCCACATGATCTCGCAGCTTTGGCATACCGGGCGCTCGTCGCATGTCGAGATGACAGGTGGCGTGGCGCCGGTTTCGGCGTCCGTCAATCCTGCCTATTGGCAGGATGCGTCGCACGTCGCATCGACGCCCAGCGGCTGGATCCGGCCATCGCCTCATCGCGCGCTCGAAATTCCGGAGATCAAGGCGATTGTCGAAGACTATCGTAACGCCGCACGGCGCGCGATGGCCGCCGGTTTCGACGGGGTCGAACTGCATGCGGCCAATGGCTATCTGCCGGATCAGTTCCTGCAGGATGGAAGCAACAAGCGCACCGATTCATACGGCGGATCCATCCAGAACCGCTCGCGCTTTCTGCTGGAGATTGTCGATGCGTTGGTGTCGGTCTGGGGCCGTGATCGCGTCGCCGTCCGCATTGGGCCCAGCGGCACCTGGAATGGAATGTCCGACAGCAACCCACAAGCGCTGTTTTCCCATGTCGCGCTTCAATTGAACGAGTTCGGGCTGGCCTATCTGCACGTGATCGAACCGCGGGTGAAAGGCAGCGTCGTGACCGCGGAAGGTGAGGGGCCCGTCGCCGCGCATCAATTCCGAAAGATCTTCAAGGGCAAAATCATCGCGGCCGGCGGCTTTGAGCCGGACAGTGCGGAAGCCATTATCAAATCGGGGGACGCAGACCTGGTCAGCTTCGGCCGTTACTTTGTCTCCAATCCGGATCTTCCGTTCCGCATCGAGCGGGGTTTGCCGCTCAGCCGTTACGACCGTGACACGTTCTATACTTTCGATGCCCGCGGATACACCGACTACCCGCCCTATCGGGAGAAGATCGGCGCGGCCTGATCGCCATTCGGACAACGTTTCCTGTCGCTGAAACCTGTCACGGCCTGCGGTACCTGCCGCAGGGGCCGGCGTAATGCGGTCGTCCTGCAATCCCAGCAGAACGCAAGGCTACGAAAGACAACCCAAACCAGGCTCGTCATCCCGGCGGGTTGAATCAAGGAGCAAACCAATGAGCAAAATATCGAATGTCGTGCTGGTCCATGGCGCCTGGGCCGATGCCTCGAGCTGGTCGAAAGTGATCCCATTACTGGTTGCCGGGGGGTTGAAGGTAACTGCGGTACAGTTGCCGCTCAATTCCTACGTAGCGGATGTGGCGACCGTGCGCCGCGCCCTTGATCTGGAAGATGGTCCCGTTGTTCTGGTCGGGCACAGCTATGGCGGCTCGGTTGTGACCGAGGCTGGTAACCACAAGAAGGTCGCATCGCTGGTCTATGTCGATGGCTTCGCGCCGGACGCTGGAGAATCCGCGGGCTCGCTGTTCGCCCAATTTGAATCGGCGCCATTAAACCCGGAAATTCGCCCCGATGCAGAAGGTTTTCTCAAATTGAGCAAGGCCGGTATCTTCGAAGTCTTCGCTCAGGATCTAACCGACGGGGAGAAGACGATGTTGCTGATCACGCAGGGGCCGATCAACGGCGGCGCTTTTGGCGGCGTCGTGACCGAAGCCGCCTGGAAGACCAAACCGTCCTGGTACCTCGTCGGCGATTTGGACAGGGCCATTCCGCGCGTTAATCAGGAACGGATGGCAACCCGGATGAACGCCACTGTTGCGCACGCCAACGCCAGTCATGTCGCAATGCTGGCGCAGCCCGAAGCCGTAGCGAACCACATCCTCAGCGCCGTGGGTTAGCGCGGCGGGCGGCCAGTCTTGGCTGCTGCCGACCATACACCGGGTGACATAGGGTGCGAAAGGGAAAGCAAACTGTGACGCCCGATGGCGGGTCTATTCTGGTATTTCTATTCCGATGTTACTTTTTTTGTTCCACAGAGAATGGCGCCCGGCGCGCCGAGTTCGATCGATAGTTCATCGACCGCCGCGATCAGCTGCTCTTTGACCTGGTCGAGATATTCGGCCGAGGCCCGAAACAACGGCATCGCCACGCCGATAGACCCGACCACCGCGCCGGCATGATCGCGAATTGCTGCGCCGACGCAGACGACGCCGGAGTGAAACTCTTCGCGGTCGATTGCAAAGCCTCGTCGTCGCGTCAGCCGAAGCTCTTCGGTCAACTCGTCGAAGTCCGTGATCGTATTTGGCGTAAAGCCCGGCAGCCCCTGGTGGGCAATGATGCGGGACAATTCGATCGGCGGCAGCCAGGCCAGGATTGCCTTGCCGGTCGCGGTTGCATGCGCGGCGTTTAATTTTCCGCCGAGACCGCCATCGACGCGGACGGGCTGCCGTGCCTCACGGCGCAGGACATTTACGAGGCTGGTGTCCTGCATGATCGATAGTTGAATCGTTTCCCGGGTCTGATCGTTCAGCCGGTCGACGTAATGCTGGGCACGCCGGGGAAGATCGACCTGACGCAGGCAGGCCGCGCTGAGATGCAGGATGCGGGGGCCCAGCACGTAGGTCTTGCTGTCGACGCCTCGCGCAACGTAACCCCAATTGTACAGCGTCGAAATCAGGTGATGACAGGTCGAAACATTCAACCCGGCGATCGCGCTGATCTCGGTGAGTTTCGCCTCGCCGCCGGCATCCGCTATAATGTCCAAAATAAGAAAGGCCCGATCGAGAGCCTGTATCCCGCCACCGTTATCGCGCCCGATTGGCGGGCGCGCAGGCATGACGCTGCGCAGCTCATCCACGCCTTTGGAAATCATGAACGTCGCCCCCGGTGCTTGTGTTTGACAAGCCAATTAGAGGCGCATCCAGCGCGCCGGGCAAATCAATTTTCACGCACGTCGAGCATTTTTCATTAGATGAAAATTAGGGGCGATGAGAACCGCTTGAACCCTAAACGCCGTTCAGTTGTTCTCATCGCGTGGAGATTCCTACCTTAGCGCATCCGATATCAGCTTGAATTTCTGGATGCGCTTTCCGGTATCGACCTCGGCCGTGTAGACGTTGCCTTTGGCATCGGCCGCGATCGCGTGGACCCAGTGGAATTGTCCGGCGTTGCGGCCGTTATGTCCGAAGCTGCCGACAACAGTTCCGTCCTGACGGTTCAGGACCCGGATTTCATTGTTCTCGCCATCGGCGCTGAGCAGATAGGTCTGCTTCGGATCGGGCCAGATCGCGATGTCCCACACCGCGCCGGCGCCGAGCGTGTTCTTTTCGTAGAACCATTCCTTCACGAAGCTGCCGTCCTTCCGGAACACCTGGATGCGGTCGTTGATGCGGTCGCAGACATAGACCAGCCCGTCATTGGCGATCTTCACGCAATGCACGGGATTGCCGAACTGCTGCGACACCGGCGCCTTCGGATCGTAGGCGGCCTGCTTGTCATCGTTCGGCGGGTTGCCGTAGGCACCCCAGTGACGCTTGTAGGCGCCGGTGGTCGCGTCGAACACGATGACGCGGCGGTTGCCATAGCCGTCGGCGACGTAGATTTCGTTGGCGTCCTTGTCGATCGCGGTTTCGGCGGGCTTGCCGAGTTGGGTGGTGTCGTTGCTGCCTTTGCTCGGCGCGATCTTGCCGATCTGCATCACGAACTTGCCGTCGAGGGTGAATTTCAAAATCGCATTGTCGTTGTCGGCATTGCCGCCGATCCACACAAAGCCCTTGTCGTCGACTTCGATGCCGTGCTCGCGGCCGACCCATTCATAGCCTTCGCCGGGACCGCCCCAGGCGCGCAACAGATTGCCGTCAGTGTCGAACTCCAGCACCGGCGGCGCGGGCACGCAGCATTTCGAGCGCGGCGGCGTGAGTACCGCGCCCTTTTCGTCATCGGTCAGCGAGCGCGGGCGGTGGATCATCCAGATATGTCCCTGCGCATCGACGGTGATGCCGCCGACCTGGCCGAGGATCCAGTTGTTCGGCAGCGGTTTTGGCCATGCTGCGTCCACCGCGAAGCTGGGAATTTCGCTGGCCTGCGCGGTGCGCGGGCTCAGAGCGACGGCGACGATCCAGATGGTGGCGAACAGGGCAAGGGCGGCAACGGCGCGCGGCAACAGGCCGCGGCTTCGGATCGGCGTCATGGCGTTCTCCCGCAGTTTCTCGGCTCGGATTTTTCCGATTGGCCAAGAGTGAATAGCGCCGATCAGCGGGAGTCAATTGCGGTAGGGGAGGCTTTCGCGCAACTACGCCGGCGCGCGGAAACTCAACAAGCTGCGCGTCTTGTAGTCGTAGAATTTGCCGGTCTCGGTCCACGACGGCAGGCACATCGGCACGATGAATTCGGCGGCCTGATCGGGCGTATCCAGCGTCATCGGGTCTTCGCCGGGAAATACCGTGGCGCGCATGCGGGTGCGGATCGGGCCGGGGCTGAACAGGTTGACGCGCATCTGTGACGACGCGGTCTCGTTGGCCCATACCCGCACCAGCGCTTCCAGCGCGGCCTTGGAGGCCGAATAGGGGCCGAGATAGGCCAGTGCCTTGTTCGACGCCGCCGACGTGACGAACACCGCGCGGCCGGCGTCGGATTGTTTGAGCAACGGCTCCATGCAGCGGATCAATTGAAAGTTCGCGGTGACGTTGATCGCCATCACATCGTCCCATGGCTTCACTTCGATGTGGCCAAGCGGCGAGGAGGGACCGGCGACACCGGCATTGCCGACGAGAATATCGAGTTTGCCGTGTCGTTCATGCAGCGCCGCGCCAAGCCGGGCGATGCCGTCAAAATCCGTGAGATTGAGCGGCACCAGCGTGGCCGCGCCGCCGTCCTTGCGGATTTCGTCATCGAGCTCTTCGAGACCGCCCTGGGTGCGCGCCACCGCGATTACATGCGCGCCGGCCTTGGCCAGCGCGCGCGCGGTGGCATAGCCGATACCGCGCGAGGCGCCGGTCACGAGAGCGATGCGGGAGGTCAGGGGAAGGGTCATGGAAGTAATCTCAGTCGTCGTCCCGGCGAACGCCGGGACCCATACGCTGCGGCGGTTATGATGCGGGAAGCTGTTTGTGTCTAGCGGTGTTCAGAACAATGACAGCCGCGGCGTATGGGTCCCGGCTCAAGCCGGGACGACGCCGTGGGTGTTACTAGCTCGCCTCCGCCAGTAACGACAATTGGCGCGGCTGCGGTTCGACCAGGGAATGGTCGGTCAGATGCGTCGGATAGGCGCCGGTGAAACAGTGATCCGAGAATTTCGGATTGGCGGGATCGCGGCCGGGCTCGCCCATCGCGCGGTACATGCCGTCGACCGTCAGAAACGCCAGCGTGTCGGCGCCGATCAGCTCGCGCATCTCTTCGAGATTATGCGTCGCGGCCAATAGGCCTCCGCGGTCGGGCAGGTCGATGCCGTAATAATCGGGATGGACGATCGGCGGCGAGGCGAGGCGGAAGTGGACTTCCTTGGCGCCGGCGTCGCGCATCATGCGGACGATCTTTTTCGATGTGGTGCCGCGCACCAGTGAATCGTCGATCAGGATGATGCGCTTGCCTTCGATCGCGGCGCGGTTGGCCGAATGCTTCATGCGCACGCCGAGTTCGCGCACGCTCTGGGTCGGCTGAATGAAGGTGCGGCCGACATAATGGTTGCGGATGATGCCGAGTTCGAACGGCACGCCGCTCTCCCTGCTATAGCCGAGCGCGGCCGGCACGCCGGAATCCGGCACGGGCACCACCACATCAATATCTACGTGACTTTCGCGCGCGAGCTGCGCGCCGAACGCCTTGCGGACTTCGTACACGGAACGGCCGCCGACGATCGAATCCGGCCGCGAGAAATAGATGTATTCGAAGATGCAGGGCCGCGGCGGCTTCGGCGGAAACGGCTTGTGGCTCTGCGCGCCGCGCTCGTCGAACACGATGATCTCGCCGGGCTCGACGTCGCGGACATATTTGGCGCCGATGATATCGAGCGCGCAGGTTTCCGAGGCCAGGATCGGGCAACCGTCGAGTTCGCCCAGCACCAGCGGGCGAATGCCGAGGGGATCGCGGGCGCCGATCAGCTTCTTGTTGGTCATCGACACCAGCGAATAGGCGCCCTCGATCGCGCGCAGCGCCTCGATGAAGCGGTCGATGAAATGGCTGCGCTTGGATTGCGCCACCAGATGCAGGATCACTTCGGTATCGGTGGTGGATTGCATCATCGCGCCGCCGCGCACCAGTTCGCGGCGCAGCGTCAGTCCGTTGGTGAGATTGCCGTTATGGCCGACCGCAAAGCCGCCGGCGTTGAGTTCGGCGAACAGCGGCTGCACGTTGCGCAGGATGGTCTCGCCGGTCGTGGAATAACGCACATGGCCGACAGCGTGGGCGCCGGGCAGCCGTTCGATTACTTCGCGGCGGGAGAACGTGTCGCCGACCAGACCAAGACGCCGTTCGGAATGAAACCGCGCGCCGTCGAAGGAGACGATGCCGGCGGCTTCCTGGCCGCGGTGCTGCAGAGCATGCAGCCCGAGCGCGGTGATGGCGGCGGCTTCGGGGTGGCCGAAAATGCCGAACACGCCGCACTCTTCGCGCAGCGTGTCGCCGTCCAGATCGTCGTCGGTGAGGTAAAGTTCTTGGCGGTCGATGCTTGGATTGGGATGATCCAGGCCTAGGTCGTATTGCGCGGCGGCATCATCGGAAGGGCTCTGTCTGCAGTCCATCGCGCCTCTCTTTTGGCCTGGCATCACTTGGCCGCGGGTTTCTCAATCAGCTTTTTGAGGCTGTCGCGGGCAGGTTTACTGTAGCCATCACCCGATGCCGGCGCCGCCGGATCGGTGTCAGTTTGTTCGTCTTCTGGCTTGTTCTTCTTGAATCTCTTCAAGATGGTGTTCTCGGGGTCATCCGGCAAGAGCGACATCAGCCAATCTCCGGTTCCCTGCAGCACCACCCGGGACTTGGCCCCTGTGACCCAATCCGGTCGCTGCTTGTCGGGAACCAGCCAGCTAAAGAACAGGAAGGCCACCACCACGATCAGCAGGCCGCGGGCCAGTCCGAACAGGAAGCCCAAGGTGCGATCGAGCGCCCCGATCCGCGAATCCAGGATCATGTCGGAGATCCGCACCGTGATGATCGACACCACGATCAGGGTGCCGATGAACACGCCGGCGACCACGACGATGCTCGCGACCGTGTCGTTATTGAAATAAGTCTTCGCGGTCGGCAGCAGTTTTGAGAAAGCATACAGCGTGACCAGCGCAGCGGTGCCCCATGCCGCGATCGACAGGATCTCGCGCATGAAGCCGCGCACCATCGCGAGCAGGCCGGAGATCAGCATCACGGCGAGCAGGACGAGATCGAGGATCGTTATCGGCATCGGCTGGTCAGGTCCGCATCAAAAGTTCAAAAATCGCGAATCGAAAACCGCGAATCGGGCTGTCGGTGCCGCCTTAAAGTGACGGGGATAGTGTGTGTCCCGCAAGGCCGGAAATCGCGTCATCCGGTCCCGCGCGCGGGTTGTATAGCGGCGAGGGCGCGCAAGGTCACGTCCGGCTAGCCCTCCTGACGCCGGAATCTCGCAGGTGTGGCATTTTTCTCCACTGTTGCGTTGTCGCGATGGGCCTCCTTGTTGCTGTCCCTGTTCCTGGGCGACCCCCGCGCGGCGATATCCGCGACCAGGCTGGTCAATCCGCCGACGGTATTGAGCACCAGGCCCGCATCGCCGCCGCTGTCGCCCCGGGCCGATTCGGGCAGCACCGCGCGGCCGAAGCCGAGCTTGGCGGCTTCCTTGAGCCGGGCCGAGGTCTGCGCCACCGGCCGTACCGCGCCGGAAAGCGAGATTTCACCGAAATACACCGCATCCGTGGGCAAAGGCGCATTCACCAGCGACGACACCAAAGCGGCGGCGGCGGCTAAATCTGCCGCGGGTTCCTGGATGCGCAGGCCTCCGGCGACATTGAGATAGACGTCGTAGCCCGACAGTTTGACCCCGCAATGGGCCTCCAGCACCGCCAGCACCATCGACAGCCGGCTCGGGTCCCAGCCCACGACGGCGCGACGCGGCGTGCCAAGCGTGGTCGGCGCCACCAGCGCCTGCAATTCCACGAGCACCGGCCGGGTGCCTTCGATCCCTGCGAAAACCGCCGTGCCGGGGCTGCCGAGGTCGCGGTCCGACAAAAACAGTTCCGACGGATTGGAGACTTCGCGCAAGCCAAGCCCGGTCATCTCGAACACGCCGATTTCGTCGGTGGGCCCAAAACGGTTCTTGATCGCGCGCAGGATGCGGAACTGCTGCGAGCCTTCGCCCTCGAACGACAGCACCGCATCGACCATGTGCTCGACGACTCGAGGCCCGGCAATCTGGCCGTCTTTGGTGACATGGCCGACCAGGATGATCGCGGCACCGGATTTCTTGGCAAAGCGTATCAGCGCCTGTGCCGAGGCGCGCACTTGCGTGACGGTGCCCGGCGCGGATTCTACCGTGTCGGTCCACATGGTCTGGATTGAATCAATGACAATCAGCCGCGGCACCGGGCCTTCGGACAGCGTCGAGACAATGTCCTCGACCGAGGTCTCCGCGGCCAGTTGCACCGGCGCATCGGCGAGGCCGAGCCGCTCGGCGCGCAGCCGCACTTGGGCGACAGCCTCTTCGCCGGAGATATAGACCGCGCGATGCCCGGCCCGCGCCATCAGGCTGGTGGCCTGTGTCAGCAAGGTCGATTTGCCGATGCCGGGATCGCCGCCGACCAAAAGCACCGAGCCGCGCACAAACCCGCCGCCGGTCACACGATCGAGTTCGGCCATGCCAGAGGGCAGGCGAGGTGCGTCGTTGCTCTTGCCGGTCAGGCTTTCCAGCGTGAACAGCCGTCCCCGGCGTTTTGAGCGGATCGACACCGGCATCGAGGTTGCGCCGGTCGTGTCCTCCTCAGCCAGCGTATTCCACTCGCCGCAGGACTCGCACTTGCCCTGCCAGCGATTATACGCCGCGCCGCAGTTCTGGCAGACAAAGGAGAGGGTGGATTTGGCCATGGAGGGGGTGAATCGCTGTGGTGGGGTGACAGCGATATAGCACGGAATTATAAAAAGTTCCTATTTTGTTCCTTTAATTTTATGGATACTGGCCTATTCCGACATGGCTTGTTTTGAAAAACGCAGTGGTCTGATTTACTAATTTGATTTTTGTTCTCTGTATGTTCTAATGTCTCCTAGACCGCCAACATCGTTAACGAATTACGAAGAAGCTAGCGGTTGCGCATGATTCGGAACTTGCGCGTGGAGCAAAAAACGGGAGAATGACCATGATGCGCCTTAAAATTGAAATTGTTGGAAACGGTCTTCATCCGAACGAAGCGGTCGTCGGCATCAAAACCAACGAAGGTCCGCAGCGGCTAGTCATTTCGCGACGCTCAATTGACGACGGTTTTATCGCGGTCGGCTGGCCCCTCGGGCATCAAGATAAAACTACCCTTGTCGAGTTGCCGCGAGAGACGCAAACAGGCGCTTGGAGGGTATGGGTTCCCGACGACCAGTTAATTCAACCAGAAGAGCGTAAACGAGCGTGATCTTAACTGATCGTGAAATCCAAATTGCACTATCTAGGAAGCAGGTCATTATCGATCCGCTGCCTCAGGCCATTGCGTATAGCTCTACGAGTGTAGATCTCACCCTTGATCCGGTGCTCAACGTCTTCGCGGTCGGCAATTCATCAATAAAAAAAGTCATTGATCCCACGAATCCTGCATTCAACACTGAGGAAGTTTTAGCGGAACTCACTAAAACTGAGAACATTTCTGGCGGGTATGAACTGGTTCCGAAAGTGCTCGTGCTGGGATGGAGTGCCGAATACGTCGAACTTCCTATAGATTCTAGAATTGCTGCTCGCGTTGAAGGCAAAAGCTCTCTCGCAAGGCTTGGCCTAGGCGTTCACATTACTGCCCCTACGATCCATGCCGGCTTTCCCGGACAAATAAGATTGGAGATCGTAAATCACGGGCATCTTCCAATTCTATTGAAACCAGGAATGCGAATTTGCCAACTCATTTTTGAGCAGACGCTGGGCACTGCTGATGCGGGTTACAAGGGACAGTTTGTCGGTCAAACAGCCGCAAAACCTTAGGAAAGGCCGCTGAGTTGGCGGCCTCTTTCATTGCCTGAGTAGCTTCGCGCCGAGCAATACATTTCGACCAGCTACGTTGAACGGAAGAACCTGAGCATGGCATCGTGCCGGTTCACTCGCTTGACGAGCGGCTTTAGCAAGAAGTTAGACAACCACGTTGCGGCGGTCACGCTATAAGTTGCGCACTACAATCTGTGCCACACCCATAAAGCGCTGCACACGACGCCAGCGAAGGCGCTGTGCGTTGTCGACCGCACTTGAAGCATTAGGCAACTTGTGGACGCCGCACTTGCCGTTGCCCCCCGGTATGCCAACTGAGACCCCACGGACCGGCGGCGAAAGTTCACGCTAATTCAGAAAGGAAAGTTAGATTAAGCCCTTTTCTTGTGCTCATCCGCTTGCTTCTTGGCCAATTTAGCTAGCGTTGGCCCAATCGGCTCGTTCCGATGTTTCTCAGCCATGTGCGGCGCGAGAAATTCTCGCACTGCTTTTAGCCCCGATAAATGTCGGCTTTCTCTCGTGCGTTTTTCAAGGAACACGATCTCTGCGTCGAGATCGGCATATGATGCCTCAGAAGTTTCCTTGTAAATCGTCTCGCCCTCTTTAGGCCGAACAGGAATACAAACCGGCAAAGCCACGGAAGTCAGATCCATCGGAAGAATCAGTTGCGATGATCTCAGACTGTCTGAATCGGAGGAGAGTATTTTTCGCGCCCAAGAAGCGATTGTTTCGTTGAACAAACGCTCTTTCTCTTTCTCGACCAATTTTGGATATCGGCTTGAGACTGCCGCAACAATCTCAGGAATCGTTGGCGGCGCGGATATTCGCAGGTCGGAATATACGCCGCGAATTACTGTGCGTAGCTTGGGGTCTTTCTTCCGTGCCATGACACTGCCAGTAGTCAGAGAGCCGAATCAGCCATTTTACCGCTTTTTCTAAATTCTTGCTAATTTCGGCCCGATCTGCAGAAACAATGCTATCAATGATCGATTCGGGCGCGTCCTCGTTTAGGGCTAATTGAGCCAGCGCGCTTCGCAGGCGTGCGATGTGATCCCATTTTCGGTGCAATTCAGCCCGCGCCAATTTATCCGCTTTGCTTCTTGGCGGTTGCATGGTGCCGTCAGCGGCTTTAACGCGAACCCCAATCAAACGCCCAATCGTTGCCGCTGTTTTGCGGTTGGGACGGCAACCGTGGTTGAGAAGATAATCCGAGTAGGCGTTCGGCCCATATGCTTCGGCCAGCGTTGCGGCTTCCGCAGACAATCGCCTGCGGTCTGCCAGTTGATCCAACCGCGCGACATGGATGCGCTTGTTACCCATAGCGTATCTTGCGAGGATTTATGGTTAAGGGCGGGTTAATAACCGTCGCAAGTGGCCCGTTTTGAATCTGCGAGCAGCCTATTTCGGCCAGTACCGTTTTAGGGGGGATTTGACCCCCCTGAGCGTTCTGGATGATCTTCAATTCCTGTTGGTCGTTCCGATTGCTAACTTGCCACAAACGCATTCCACACCATCGCCACCCCCGCCACCAACATAATCCCGTCCATCACCAGCCGAAACACGTCCGGATCTAGCTTCAGCACAAATCGCTTGGCGATGAAGGCGCCGGCCATCAGCGAGGAGCCGGTGATCAGGCCCTGCAGCGCGACGTCTGGGGTCAGCGCGCCGAAGCGCTGAAACACGATCGATTTGCTCATGTAAAGTCCGAGCGAGCTGGCGGCTTCGGTGGCGAGGAACGCGCCCCTGGTGAGGCCGTAAAACAGAAACAGCGGCACGCTCAACGGGCCGGTCGAGACCACGATGCCGGTGATGTAGCCGATGATGGCGCCGCCGATCGCCAGATGCCACAGCGAGAACTTTAAGTCGTGCCTGGCGAGCCAGTGCCGCGCCGGCACCATCGCGATCAGAAACAGCCCGATTGAAATGTCCACCGCGTGCGACGGCAGCGCCAGCAGGGTGCGGGCGCCAAGGGCGGCGGTGGGTATGCCGGGGATCGAATAGGCCGCGCAGGCGCGCCAGTCGACCTCGCGCCACCAGGCGAGAATCCGTGACAAATTGGCCATGACAGCCGCGATCGCCATGATCGGCACCGCCTGCTTCGGCCCGTATTGATAGACCAGCACCGGCATCAGCATGATCGACGAGCCGGTGCCGACAATGCCGCTGATGGTGCCGGCGAGCAGACCCACCGCGAGGACGAAGAGGAAGCTCAAGGGGGGATGTCTCCGAATAGACCACAACTCCTCATCCCCAGGGAGCCGCCCATTGGTCGCGTCTCTAAGGATGAAGATGGACTGTGGCCTGATGGTTCGAGACGGCGCAAGAGCGCCTCCTCACCATGAGGGATCGGTGGGTAGTGTTACGGGAGTGTAGAACTCTATCGCCGTCATTCCGGGATGATCACCGTCATTCCGGGATGGTCCGAAGGACCAGACCCGGAATCTCGAGATTCCGGGCTCGATGCTTCGCATCGCCCCGGAATGATGAATTCAGTTCTCGCCGGATAACCGCGCAAAATCCGCCAGCACCGCCTCGACCAGATCGCGGTGCTGCGTATCGGCCGCACCCAATCCAGCGGCATACAAATTCAGCACGTAACGCGCCTTGGCGGCGGCTTCCGGCCATGATGCTGCGGGGACGCTGCGAAGCTGGCTTTCCAGCACTTCCTGCCGGTCGCGCAGGGTACGCGCGTTGTTCTCGACCTCCGCCAGAATGCGCCTGATGTCCGTGGCCTTCTGCGCGGCCATGCCGCGATGCTTGTCGAGATCGAGCGGCTTGTCATTCATGATGGATTTTCCGTGCATGCGTCGATGCGCTGGGCATCGGCCAGATCGACCGAGCCGATCGAAATCATCTCCATGGTCGAGCCGCGCGGCGGCGCCGCCGGAACCATGATCATGGTGGCGACGCGGCGATACGAGGCGAACGACAGGCCTTCGATCATCTCTTCGTCGGTGACGACTTCATAAGCGCCCGACGGCAACAGGCGATCGATGCCCTTGATCCGGAACGGGTGCTTGAAGTGAACCGTTTCGCGCCGCGAGCGCGTGGTCATATCGTGGGCGCGGCGTTTGCGCGCTCCGGATGGCTGGCGTGTTCGTGCATCCGCATACGCTGCGCGCATTCGGGACGATTAGCCATCGTTTTCTCGGAGAATGCGGCCAATTGGCTGCGTGCCGCTTGTATTCGCCGGTTTCGTAACCATCTGCAGAATACATTTCAGGAAGGTATTTCGAATGAAGATTCGCGTCGGATTCGAAATGCATTATGAGTTCCCACAACCGACGCCGATGATCATGGTGCTGGGCACGCATTTCACGCGCGCCTCCGACATCATCGTCCCCGATTATCTGACCACCAGTCCTTCGGTCCCGATCACGCCCTACCGCGACATGTTCGGCAATTGGTGCAGCCGCATCGTCGCGCCGGCCGGTCAGTTCCGGCTGGCGGCCGATGGCATGGTTCGCGACAGCGGCCTGCCTGATCCGGTGTTTGCCGGGGCTACCCAACACGCGATCGAAGACCTGCCGGCCGACACGCTGGTGTATCTATTGGGCAGCCGCTACTGCGAAACCGACCGCTTGTCGGATATCGCGTGGCGGCTGTTCGAGAACACTCAGCCAGGCTGGGCGCGGGTGCAGGCGATCTGCGATTTTGTTCACCATCACATCGCCTTCGGTTACGAACACGCGCGCGCGACCAAGACGGCGTGGGAGGCCTATGAAGAAGGCAAGGGCGTGTGTCGCGACTATGCGCATCTGGCCATCGCGTTCTGCCGCTGCATGAACATTCCGGCGCGCTATTGCACCGGTTATCTCGGCGACATGGGAACGTTGCCGCCGTACGGGCCGGGCGACTTTGCCGGCTGGTTCGAAGCCTATATCGGCGGCCGCTGGCATACGTTCGATCCGCGCAACAACGTTCCGCGAATTGGCCGCATCCTGATCGCCCAGGGACGCGACGCCTCCGATGTTCCGATCACCCAGACGTTCGGACCGAATACGCTGGTTAGTTTCAAAGTGTGGACAGACGAGGTGGTCGTATGATGCGCGCGTTAGATATTATCGCACGAACGTTGGAATTCGTGCTCCGCTTCGGAAACTATCCGCCGGTTCCTTCGCCATCGCGACGCCCCGCGGGGCGCAGAGGGCGCGAGCGCATCAAAAAACCTTGAAGGATGGCTGCGCAGCAAAGAACTGCAGCCACCGGGTTGATCGTGCAGTCTGTTCGAGCTCGACACGATGGCGGAAAATAATTTCTGAATTTCAGAAATAATGCTTTTCGCCGCACCCAAATCAGTTGTATATCCGCTGCCGTCTCGTCCCACTCGAGGGGCGTATCGCGATCGTCACGAACGCGGGGCGGGATGCGATGGACGCAGATGTGCCTTTGACGAATGGCGCAAAAGCGGACGGCGAAGTCGTGTGGTCCTGACGCCTCGACGCTGGTGTCAAGTCCCGCGCAGGAGACTGCGCGAGGCGACGGTGACAAAAGAGCCCGATCACCGGGGAGAGCGCGAAGGAAACCGTTAACACCATCGCGTGCGGGAATGCCGGGTTCTCCGGTGTGCTCGTGGTGACTAACGCGCGTGCTACCACCCACACCACGCGCGGCTGCGGGTGCATCGAGCACCCGGCATTCCCCACGCCCTCAGGGGCGGAAGATTTTTGCAATAACTCGGGCGGAATACGCCGCGAGAATGCGGAATGCTATTTGAAAATTTGAATTCGCTCTTCTCCCCTCCCTCCGTGCGCGTCAGCGCGTGGCGGGGAGGGGTCGGGGGTGGGGGGTCTATCGGC
>NZ_JAAVUY010000048.1 GCF_018449695.1 Bradyrhizobium sp. dw_411 | reverse complement strand
CTAGGACCGATCGACATTCATTGCATCCAGATCATGGCGGCCGCGAGATGGATGAAACCGGTAAAGTTCGCGGTTCGCCTGTCATAACGGGTAGCGAAGCGCCGGAAGTGTTTGAGCTGGCAGAAGCAGCGCTCGATGCGGTTGCGCTGTTTGTAGGCGTCGGCGTCGTGCGGAATGATGATTCTGCGGGTGCGGTTTGACGGGATTACCGCCGTTGCACCCATATCGGCGATGATCGCGCGCAAAGCGTTGCTGTCATAGGCCTTGTCGGCGAGCACGGCATCGCCGCTTTGGCCGTCGAGCAGCGCGGGCGCCTGGGTGATATCGCCAACCTGTCCGGCCGTGACGATGAAGCGGAGCGGACGGCCGAGCGCATCAGCCAGCATGTGGATCTTGGTGGTCAGTCCGCCTCGGGAGCGCCCCAGCGCCTGATCTTTGGCCCCCCTTTTCCGCTTGCGGCCTGCTGGTGGGCGCGAACGATGGTGCTGTCGATCATCAGATACTGGTTGTCGCGATCGGCGGTCAGCGCGGCGAACACGCGTTCCCAAACGCCAGCATGGCACCAGCGGCTAAAGCGCCGATGCACCGTTTTCCACTTGCCGTACCGCTCCGGCAGGTCGCACCAATGTGCGCCCGACCGCAAAATCCACAAACATCCGTTGACGAACAGACGATTATCCGCAGCCCTGCGTCCCGGGTCGCCAGCTTTTCCCGGCAGCAGTGCCGAGATCCTCGACCATTGCGCCTCAGTCAGTTCATATCGCTTCGCCGCCATCATCTGCTCCGTGTCGAATCACGGAACTCTATGAATCAGCGATTAAACCGATTGGGAATCCTGAATGTCGATCCGTCCTA
>NZ_JAAVUY010000047.1 GCF_018449695.1 Bradyrhizobium sp. dw_411 | reverse complement strand
GGTACAGACCGGCTAGATTGCCGACAGATTAGACCGGGATGATCCCCGACAGGTTTCAGAATGCATCGTAGGGAGGGCCCTCCGATGCCATTTAGAGAGACCGGTCGGATGGAAGAGCGTGTTCGGATGCTTCTGGAGCATGAGAGCGGGAACTGGAGCGTATCGGAGCTTTGCCGGCGCTACGGGGTTGGCCGAGACACGTTTTATGAGTGGCGCAAGCGCAAGGCGAGCGGAGATCCGGCGTGGTTTCAGGACCGCTCGCATGCGCCCTTGCAGTGTTGGCAGACCACGGATGGAGCGATTGCCGAGAAGGTGATCGCGGCGCGGCGGCGCTTTCCGTATCTGGGGCCGCGCAAGCTTCTCGCGGTGCTGGATCGCGAGGCTCCCGAGATCGCCTGGCCTGCCGCTTCGACGATCGGGAGCATTCTTAAGCGCGCAGGCTTGGTCACGCCGGTAAAGCGGCGCCGTCGCCCACTCGACCAGCGGCGGCCCTGCACGCCGGTGACAGCTGCCAACGACGAATGGAGCACCGACTTCAAGGGTTGGTTCCGTACCCGGGACCAACGGCGGATCGATCCACTGACGGTGGCCGATAGTCACAGCCGCTTCCTGATCGAACTGCGGATCGTCGATCCCACCATCGAGGGCGTTCGGCCCTGTTTTGAGCGGGCATTTCGCGAGTACGGCTTGCCCGCTGCGATCCGCTGCGACAATGGCTCGCCGTTCGGCTCGCGCGGCGCCGGCGGTCTCACCAGGCTGTCGGTCTGGTGGCTGAAGCTTGGCATTGCACCACACTTCATTCATCCCGCCTCGCCGCAGGAGAACGGCCGGCACGAGCGCATGCATCGCACGCTGAAGGCGCAGACCTCAGCCCCGCC
>NZ_JAAVUY010000046.1 GCF_018449695.1 Bradyrhizobium sp. dw_411 | reverse complement strand
AGAGTCTGACTCATAAATCTGGTTAGACGCCATTTTTGACGGCAAGTCTGCGGGTCAGGAGCCTGATATGGGCAACGAGTAGCCAGGCGACTTCGGTGTTCGCGGCAGCCTCGAAGTCTTTGGCGAGACGTCGGCATCTGCCAAACCAGGCGAATGTTCGTTCAACGACCCATCGTCGCGGCAGAAGCTGGAAGCCTTTGACGCCTTGGGGGCGCTCGACGATCTCGATGGTCCATGCACCGCAGTCCGAGAGCGCGTCGAGTAGTTGTTTCCCACGATAGATCCGGTCGGCAAAGACGTGACCCAAGTGAGGGAATTGCATCCGCACCTTCTTCAGCAGCGGCACCGCGCCATGGCAGTCTTGGACGTTGGCCGGATGAACATGCACTCCGAGAAGCAGGCCATTGGTATCGGTTACAATATGTCGCTTGCGGCCGTAGATGCGCTTCCCCGCGTCGTAGCCGCGGGGCCCGCCAGCCTGGGTGGTCGGTGCACTTTGGCTGTCGATCACCGCGGCTGTCGGCTTTGGAGTGCGTCCGAGCTTTTTTCGCGCACGCCAGACCAGAACCCTAACGATCCTCTGCCACCGCCCCGTATCGCGCCAAGCATAAAAGTAGCCCTGCACCGTCGAATAGGGTGGGAACTCCCGCGGCAATGCTCGCCACTGACAACCCGTCGATAAAATATAGAGAACCGCCTCTACAACACTCCGCAAATCGGTCTTACGCGGCCGGCCATGCTTGTTGGCCCGCGGCAAAAGGCGCTGGATCAGCGCCCATTCACCATCGGTCATATCGCTTGCATAACGCAGCTTGTCCCGCCGATATTGCTCCCGAGTGATCTCAGTCCAGGGCATCGTGACCTCCTTCGAATCTTTGCAAATCCGATGGAATCACACCCTCACGGGGATCACTCACCTTTTTCAGTCAGGCTCT
>NZ_JAAVUY010000045.1 GCF_018449695.1 Bradyrhizobium sp. dw_411 | reverse complement strand
CCTCATCCTTGTAACTCAAGAACCGCTGTTCGAGGTAAGATGCCTCGTGCGGTGGCGGACGAGAGACCGACTCATCCTAGGGCGCATAAGCCCGATCCTCAGCCTGGGGCTTCGTCCGCCGTTCCATCGAACCCGAACAGTCGCGGGGGCCGCAGAGCGAGCCCGGTTGCACAAGGGAGGGATAGGATGGAGCATTTATTTGTCGGCATCGACGTCTCGAAGGATCGCCTTGACGTGCACGTGCGTCCAGGCGACGAGGCGTTCGCGGTCAGTCGCGACGGCAAAGGGTTGGAGCAGCTTGTCGAGCGGTTGCGGGCAATCTCGCCGACGCTGGTCGCCGTGGAGGCAACCGGCGGCTTTGAGACGATCGTGGCCGCCGCGATCGCCGGCGCGGAACTACCGCTGGCGGTGGTGAACCCGGCCCAGATCCGTCACTTCGCGCAGGCCGTCGGCAAACGCGCGAAGACCGATCCGATCGATGCCGGCGTCATCGCCCACTTCGCCGAAGCGGTGCGTCCGGCACCGCGAACCCTTCCCGATGAGGCGTCGCGCCTGCTTGCCGAATTGGTTGGTCGGCGGCGGCAGATCATCGAGATGATGGTTGCCGAGCGCCATCGCGAGAAGCGGGCCACCAACGTTCGCGTGCGCAAAAGTCTGGTCCGCCATATAGCCGTACTCGAAAAGGAGTTGAACACGATCGATCAAGACATCGATACATTGGTTCGCGGCTCCCCAGTGTGGCGCGCCAAGGAAGACCTGCTAGCCTCGGTACCCGGCATCGGCAAGACGCTCGCCCGCACCTTGCTGGCCAACTTGCCGGAATTGGGGACGCTCGACCGGCGTGAGATCGCAAGCTTGGCAGGACTGGCACCCTACACGCGCCAGTCAGGACGCTGGCGCGGCAAGAGCATGATCGGCGGTGGTCGCAGCACTGTGCGGGCGGCCAGCTTCATGGCTGCCCTCGTTGCCAGCCGGCATAACCCGCCTCTCAAAGCCTTTTATCAACATCTCCTGGCCGCCGGAAA
>NZ_JAAVUY010000044.1 GCF_018449695.1 Bradyrhizobium sp. dw_411 | reverse complement strand
GGGCCTGTTGCGAAATCCGCCAATTGTGATTCCCTAGGACAAACCTCGGGAGATCGCGATGGCGGTGAAACAGACGGGACAGCCGAGCTTTATGGAAGCGCTGTTGCCGAAGGGGGCCGGCAGCAATGCCGGATTGGATCGGCTGGCGGGCCTGGTCAAATGGTATCGGTTCGAGAAGCTGCTGGCTCATTTGCGGGATGAGGGGGGACCCGGTCGCCCCGGTTATCCGGTGCTGGTGCTGTTCCGCGCGCTGCTGTTACAGTCGCTTTATGGTCTTTCGGACCGCGAGCTGGAGGACGCGCTGGGAGATCGGCTATCGTTCAAGCGCTTTGCCGGCCTGAGTCTGGAAGATGCTACCCCCGATCACACGGTTCTCAATCGCTTCCGGAACCAGTTGGTCGAGCAAAACCTCATGGCAAAGCTGTTTGCCGAACTGGACCGTCAGCTTGAGAACGCTGGCCTCATCCTCAAGCGCGGCACGATGCTGGACGCGACGTTGATCCAGGCCGTGTCGGCGCCCCCGAAGGAAGATCGGCCGTCAAACGATCCCGATGCCGGGTTTGCCAAGCGGCAAGGCAAGAGCGGTTCGACCTTCGGCTACAAGGCGCATGTCGGTGTCGATGAAGGGTCCGGCTTGATCCGCGCGGTGCTGACCACGCCTGCCAATGTCAACGATACCACGCCGGCCGACGATTTGATCCGCGGCGATGAGACGGTGGTGTGGGCCGATGCAGCCTATGACACCCATGCCCGGCGAGCACGGCTGAAAGCGGAAGGCAAAAAGCCCCGCATCGCGCGACGTCCCAACAAACATCACCCGGAGTTGCCCGCCAGGCTCAAGCGCTACAATCGCCTCATTGCACGACGACGGGCGGCGGTGGAGACCACCTTCGCCACTCTCAAATGTCGAATGCGTCTGACGCGCATTCGTTACGTCGGTCTAATCAAGGCAACCGCACAGGTGCTGTTCGCTACGATCGCGTTCAATATGCGCCGATGGGCGGCAATCGCCGCATAAGCAGCCCTCGCGGCACCCTCACCATCCCGCTCCACCACGGCCGCCGGAAAAGGTACGGCGAAAACTGACCCTTCCGAGCTTCTGGAGCGGATAAAGTCCATATT
>NZ_JAAVUY010000043.1 GCF_018449695.1 Bradyrhizobium sp. dw_411 | reverse complement strand
CCGGCCGATCTGGATAATGCTGCCCTATTTGCCCGACTGGCGCTGGCTGCTGGGTCGCGATGACAGCCCGTGGTATCCGACCGCCCGCCTGTTCAGGCAGGATGCGACACGCGATTACGGCAGCGTCGTCGCGCGGGTGCGGAGCGAACTGGATGTCATGAAAGCTCCAATGACCCGCCGCGGCCATGGGCCAGCCCCCGAAAAGCCTCCGATCCCCCGCGGCACCGAAAATCTTGATGCGTTGTGCGAGGCCGGCCTGCACCATATGCAAGCGGGACGATATCTCGACGCACACATCTGCTGCGAGCGCGTTCTCGCCATCAACAATTCACATGCCGACACCCTGCATTTGATGGGTCTGCTGTCCCATCAAGCCGGGCAACATGATCTTGCCCTGGCGTGGATGACCCGCGCCATTCAGAACGATCCCAAGCCGCAATACCTTGGCAATTTGGGCACGATGCTTCTGCGCCAGGAACGCTACGAGGATGCGCTCAAAGCTTTTGACAAAGCCATACAGCTCAAGCCTGAAGACGCCGAGTTGTGGGAGCATCTCGGTAATACTCTCCTGAGGCTCGGTCGCCCGGACGACGCGCTGCTGACCTTTCAGCACGTACTCAAGCTCAATCCGCGTCACCGCGATGCGGCATATAAAAGCGGGCAACTCCTCTACAACCTGAAGCGGTTCGAAGAGGCATTGAAGCACTTCGATTTATGCGACGAACTACAGCCCAGCCACGCACTGACTTTGCAGATGCGCGCTGAATCGCTGCTCTGCTTGAAGCGGCTGGAGGAAGGCTTGGTCGACATCAAAGCCGCCCACGCGCTCAATCCGGCCAGCGCCGAAATCTGCAACCGTGTCGGCGTATTCCTCGCGGGGCTGGGAAGAGATGAAGAGGCGCTGCCGTGGTACGACCGGTCACTCGATCTGCAGCCTGGCTTTATTGAAGCGTTGAGCAACAGGGCGTTTGCACTTAATCATCTCCACCGGTTCGCCGAATGTCTTGAGCTTTGCGACAGGATCAGGACGCACGATCCGAACAATATGAAAGCCGTCTTTCAAGCGTCGCTCGTGCATCTTGTGACCGGAAATTTCGAAGCGGGTTGGGCTGAGCGAGAAGCCCGCTGGGCCATCACTGGTCTGCCGATCGACGGTTTCGGATTGTCCCAGCCAGCGTGGCTCGGAAGAGAACCGATCGACGGCAAGACGTTCCTGGTTTTTGAAGACGAGGGAGCGGGCGACACCATTCAGTTTGCCCGTTACGTGCCGATGCTGACGGCCCGCGGCGCCCGCGTCATTCTATCGGTTACCGATCCCCTACGTCCCTTGTTGGCGGGCATGCCTGGCATCGCGCAATGCGTTTCAAGATCGGTCAAGCCGCTGCCGGCGTTCGATCTGCATTGTCCGATCACCTCGCTGCCGCTCGCCTTCGAGACGCGCCTCGATACCATTCCTTCCGGGTTGGGTTATTTGCCGCAGCCGGAACAAGCGCGCCAGCAGATGTGGGAGGCCCGGCTTTCCGAACGTCTTGGCAACGACAGCAGACTGCGGGTCGGTCTTGTCTGGTCCGGCAATCCGAGCCACGTCAATGATCATAACCGGTCGATTCCACTGCGCATGCTGTCAGGCCTTTTTGGCGCT
>NZ_JAAVUY010000042.1 GCF_018449695.1 Bradyrhizobium sp. dw_411 | reverse complement strand
ACCAGCGCGGCGGTTTCGGCGAAATCGGTGAGTTGCGCCGTCAGGTCGATGATCCCGGCCTGTTGCAACGCGGCCGCATCGTCGGGTTTCGGATTCTTTTGAAGACTGACGAAGGCGGCATCGGCGCCGAGAAGATTCAAAAGCATCCGCAGGGGCATCGACCGGTTATGATCATTCACGTGGATCGGATTGCCGGACCAGACAAGACCTACCCGCAGTCTGCTGTCGTTGCCAAGGCGTTCGGAAAGCCGAGTCTCCCACATCTGCTGGCGCGCTTGTTCCGGCTGCGGCAGATAACCCAACCCGGAAGGAATGGTATCGAGGCGCGTCGCAAAGGCGAGCGGCAGGGAGGTGATCGGGCAATGCAGATCGAACGCCGGCAGCGGCTTCAATGATCTTGAAACGCATTGCGCGATGCCAGCCATGCCCGCCAACAAGGGACGTAGGGGATCGGTAACCGATAGAATGACGCGGGCGCCGCGGGCGATGAGCAGCGGCACGTAACGTAAAAATTGAATGGTGTCGCCCGCTCCCTCGTCTTCAAAAACGAGGAACGTCTTGCCGTCGATCAGCTCTCTTCCGAGCCACGCTGGCTGGGACAATCCGAAACGGTCGATCGGCAGACCAGTAATGGCCCAGCGGGCCTCTCGCCCCGCCCAACCCGCATCGAAATTACCGGTCAACAGATGCACATGCGACGCGTAAAGGACGGCGCTCATATTATTCGGATCGATCGTCCTGACCCTGTCGTAAAGCTCAAGACATTCGGCGAACCGGTGCTGATGACCGAGCGCAGACGCCTTGTTATTCAACGGGTCCGTGGCGCTGGGCTGCAGGTTGAGTGACCGGTCGTACCACGGCAACGCCTCGTCATCTCTTCCCAGCCCCGCGAGAAATACGCCGACAAGATTGCAGATTTCGGCGCTCGCCGGATTGAGTGCGTGGGCGGCTTTGATGTCGACCAAGCCTTCCTCCAGCCGCTTCAAGCTGAGCAACAATTCCGCGCGCGTCTGCAAAAACAGTGCGTTGTTGGGCTGTAGTTCGTTGCACAAGTCGAAGTGCTTCAATGCCTCTTCGAACCGCTTCAGGTTATAGAGCAGATGCCCGCTTTTATATGCCGCATCGCGGTGATGCGGATTGAGCTTGAGCACGTGCTGAAAGGTCAGCAGCGCGTCGTCCGGACGATTGAGCCTCAGGAGAGTATTACCGAGATGCTTCCACAACTCGGTGTCTTCAGGCTTGAGCTGTATGGCTTTGTCAAAAGCCTTGAGCGCATCTTCGTAGCGTTCCTGGCGCAGAAGCATGGTGCCCAAATTGCCAAGGTATTGCGGCTTGGGATCGTTCTGAATGGCGCGGGCCATCCACGCCAGGGCAAGATCATGTTGCCCGGCTTGATGGGACAGCAGACCCATCAAATGCAGGGTGTCGGCATGTGAATTGTCGATGGCGAGAACCCGCTCGCAGCAGATTTGTGCGTCGAGATATCGTCCCGCTTGCATATGGTGCAGGCCGGCCTCGCACAACGCATCAAGGTTTTCGGTACCACCGGGATCGTCGGGGTTCGGAGGCTTTTCGGGGGCTGGTCCATGGTCGCGGCGGGTCATCGGAGCTTTCAGAATTTGCGCATTGAGGCGTTACCGGCTCCCGACTTGTTGTTTGCCGGCAATCAAATGGACTTCCTCGCGGAAATCATCGCGTCCAGCTCGCTCCGCACCCGCGCGGCGACGCTGCCATAATCGCGCGTCGCATCCTGCCTGAACAGGCGGACGGTCGGATACCACGGGCTGTCATCGCGATCGAGCAACCAGCGCCAGTCGGGCAGATAGGGCAGCAGGATCCAGGTCGGCCGGCCCAGCGCGCCAGCAAGATGCGCCACGCTGGTGTCTACTGTGATCACGAGATCGAGCCGGCTG
>NZ_JAAVUY010000041.1 GCF_018449695.1 Bradyrhizobium sp. dw_411 | reverse complement strand
TGTTCGCAGGCTGGACAGCATGAAGGAGATGCCGGCTCAGAGCACCGCCGCGGCGATGACGACATGTCACCGGCACCAGACCGCTCTGCGAGGCACAAGCGCACCCATCCGGCACCCGAGCGAACGAGAAGGTCCGGCCGCATGCGTGCCCGGGGCAATCGCGAAGCGTGCTCGGAAGCGACCGAGGGAACACTGAGCGAGATGCGCACTGAATCCAAAATGGCACCGATCTTCTGTGGACAGACGAATTTGTCTCGGTATCCCGCGATCCGCAGGACGTGAGACACCTCATGCTATGGCCTCCAAGCAAATAAAGGAGGCAATCATGCTGAAGCAGAAACGCAGGCATTGGAACAGCGTAGAGAGTCGGCTGCACTTTGCAAAACCGTACGTCGATGGCTTCAAGAACTGGCTTCAAGACCATGGATACACGCCGAGCACCATTGAAGAGAAGGTGCGGCTACTCGCAGGCTGGACCAACTGGATGCATGCGGCAAGTTTTACGCTTGACGATGCTTTGAACGGGCTCACTGCGTCCGCGGCGGTCTTCAAAGGGAAGAAGAGCATCCGCGCATACGCCGGCGCAGGTCAGCTGTTCATCCGCTATCTTCAAGATCGAGAAACCCTTCCCAGATCGGCACCACCGCCATTGCCGACAGAGATCTGGCCACTGCTTGCGGCATTCCGGCGCTGGATGCGTGACCAACGGGGTGTCGCCAACTCGACGCTCGATACCTATCAGTCGACCCTGGTCGATCTTCTCGAAGCGCTCGGCGACAACCCGGCAGCCTTTACCGCCCATGCAATCCGGGCCTTTGTCCTTGAACGGGCCAGGCCGCACAGCCGTGGGCGAGCCCAATCGATTGCAGTTGCGACGCGCGCGTTCCTGCGATTCCTGGTGGCGACCGGACGATGCCCGGTAGGACGGGATTACGCCGTTCCCGGCTTCGCCAACTGGCAATTGGCATCGACCCCGAGGTTCCTTGGTGCCGATGATATCGACCGCACCATCGCCGCTTGCGAGGGCGAAGGCCGGTTGCGCGACAAGGCTATTATCTTGCTCCTTGCTCGTCTTGGGCTGCGGGCCAGTGAAGTGGCCAACCTGAAATTGGCCGACGTCGACTGGCGGAATGGGCGCATTACCGTCGCCGGCAAATCCAGACGTGAGGAGTGGCTTCCGCTGACGCAAGAGGTCGGCGATGCGATGATTGCCTACATCGAGCGGGTCAGGCCACGGTTGTCGACACCTCGCGTGTTCATCACCGAAGCCGCCCCGGTTCGACCGCTGACCCGCATCGCCATCAAATGCATCGTGCGTCGCACGCTGCTCCGAGCCGGGATCAAAAGTGCCCATCAAGGAGCTCATGTGCTGCGCCACTCCGCAGCCACGACGATGCTTCGGCATGGCGTCAGTTTGACAGGCGTCGGCGCGGTCCTGCGTCACCGATCGCCGGCAATGACGATGCACTACGCCAAGGTGGACTTCGCCCTCTTGTCGGAGATCGCGCAGCCCTGGATCGGGAGGCTGCCATGCTGAGCGACGACGCGGAACGTTACATCGAGCTTCGCCGGACTCTTGGCTTCAAGCTCCGAAAGCCGTCGCGACACCTTCAATCCTTTGCGCGCTTTGCGACGGAAAAGGGCGAGAGTTATGTCAGCGCCGCCACAGCGCTGGAATGGGCGAAGATCGCGCCAACTCGGTGCACCCGGCATCGCCGCCTCGGTGACGTGGTGCGGTTCGCGCGCTTTTTGCGGGCCGAGAATACCGCTCATGAGGTGCCGGTCATTCTCTTTGCCGAACGCGCATCGCGGCCTGTTCCCTATATCTACACGCCGGATGAATTGACTCGGATCCTTGAGGGCGCCGGCCAACTCCGCCGGCAAAAACCCAACCCCTTACGTCAGCAGCTCTATGTGATGCTGTTCGGATTGATCGCCGCCACGGGGCTGCGCGTATCCGAGGCGCTCGACCTTCGGTTCGACGACGTACTGGCCGACGGTGTCTTGCATATCCGCGACACCAAGTTCGGCAAAAGCCGGCTGGTGCCGTTGCACCCGACCGTGGTGGAGGCTCTCGCCTGCTATCTCGACAGGCGCCGCCTTGTCGCGGGATCGGACGATCACCTGTTCCCCTCGGCGAAGGGCAAGAGACTCGCCTCCAGCACGGTGAACTATACATTCCGCCGTGTCCTGGGGTTTGCGAATATTGCTCCGGAGCGGGTCCGGCGGCCGCGCATTCATGACCTTCGCCATAGCTTCGCGACGCATGTTCTGGAGCAATGCAATACCGAGCGCGACGCGGTCGCCCGACACTTCGTCGCGCTGGCGACCTATCTGGGCCACGTCGATATCAAGCACACTTACTGGTATCTACAGGCGACACCGGAGTTGATGATCGACATCGCCGCCGCGGCCGAAACGTTGATCATGGGGGAGCCCATATGACCCTCCTTGCTCCTCTGATCACCGGCTTCCTACGCGACTACATGCCCCGACAGCGGGGCTATAGCTCGCATAGCTGCGAAGCCTATGCCTACAGCTTCCGGCTCTTGTTTGCCTTCGCGGCTAAGCGCATCGGGACAAGACCGTCGCAGCTTCTTATCGAACAGCTGGACGCGCCTTTGATCCTGGACTTTCTTGGTCACATCGAGCGCGAGCGTGGCAATGGTGTCGCCACCCGCAATCTGCGCCTTGCCGCGATCAAGACGTTCATGCGCTACGTCGAATACCAGGTACCTTCGGCTCTGGAGCAGATCGGTCAGATCCACGCCATCCCCGTCAAGCGCCATGATCAGAAGCTTATCCGTCACCTGGTCATGGTGGAGGTGCGCGCGATCCTGAATGCGCCGGACCTCACGACACGTCTGGGCGTACGCGATCGGGCGATGATGCATCTTTGCTTCGCGGCCGGACTACGCGTCTCAGAGCTGGTGGGAGCCATGATGGCTAATTTATCTCTGCAGAGTCCGCCGAACCTTATGGTCTTGGGCAAGGGGCGCAAGGAGCGATGTCTTCCACTCTGGAAAGAAGCCGCGGCCGATCTGCGGGCGTGGCTGACGCTGCGGGGATCCATTCGTGTGCCCGAGCTCTTCGTCAATGCCGAGGGAGCGCCGATGACGCGAGCCGGCTTCGAATATGTGCTGGCGAAGCATGCTCAAGCGGCGGCCGAGACGTGTCCGTCGTTGCGCGACCGTTCGATATCGCCTCATCAGCTGAGGCACAGTTGCGCGGTGATCATGTTGCAGGCCACGCACGACATTCGAAAGGTGGCGCTTTGGCTGGGGCACGCCGATATCCGCACGACGGAGGTCTACCTGCGGATGGATCCCTCCGAAAAGCTGGAGGCGGTTGAAGCGGTCATTCCGCCGGAGCTGCGGCGCGGGCGGTTCAAAGCTCCGGATGCGTTGATCGCCTCTCTGTTAGCGGACACATCGCCGACGCCGGCGTGAAAAAATCGAGCTGCACCGAGTGGTCGCGGTCCGTCGATATCCTCGGTGCAGCCCCTTGCTCGCTTGCATTGCCCACCCAGTTCCGGCAGTTGTCGTTCGATCGCAAACCGGCGAGCGAATGCCTTGAGTGGTGCGTGATCGTTGACGATGCGGCAGCGCTATCATCGCCGTGGTGTTGGTACACTGGGCCATCATCTCCTTTGCTGCGCGCACCTGCGAACC
>NZ_JAAVUY010000040.1 GCF_018449695.1 Bradyrhizobium sp. dw_411 | reverse complement strand
ACGCAGGATAGGGGGCGCACCAGACCAAGCCGGACTACCCTACCCGCCCGCCTTCTTCGACGTCAGCTCCCTGTAGCGCTCTCTGCTCTTCAATAGATGCCCGCGCATCGCCTCCCGGGCTTTTTTCGGCAGGCGGGCGGCGATCGCCTGCGAGATCGCCTCGTGCTCTTTCTCGATCTGACCGAGATATTTGCGAAGGCTGTCGGGGCTGCCTTCGAACGAGCGGATGCTCTGGCGTGGAATGATCAGCCGCCCGAGGAATTCGAGAAATTCCGCGAAGCGATTGTTCTGCGTCGCCAGCGCGATCGACTGATGGAACGCGAAGTCTTCCTTGATGCCGCGCTCGCCGCTTGAAATCGCGCGGACGAAAACGCGCTGCGCCTCCTTGATGGCCTTGATTTGAGCCGTGCTGGCACGTTCGCTAGCAATCGCGGCGGCCTCGGATTCCACCGCCATGCGCAGCTCCAGAATATCGAGCACACTGTCCAGCGAGCCCAGACCGTCGGGATCGATCACATAAGGCTGACGGCCGGTATCGCGATCGACGAATGCGCCTGCCCCTTGCCGGGTTACGACGAGGCCGCGGGCGCGCAGCGCCGAGACCGCCTCGCGGACCACCGTGCGGCTGACGCCCATGCCCCGCATCATTTCCTGCTCCGAGGGCAATTTGGCACCGGCGGGCAGCTTGCCGGACATGATCTGCTCGGCCAGCCGGTCGACCACCTCGGCGCTCAGACTTTTAGGCGAGCCAAGCGGCCGCAGCAGCTTGTTGCGGGAATGCCGTGCCGCGTCGGCGGGATGGCTTGACGTATCTTGTCGGGTCATCGTACAAGTTTGCCACGCTATCGGCAGGCGGGCAATGGCTGTATCGACGTTCGTCGCATCGGCCACTCGCTTAGGACCTGAACTGCGCTTGTGAACCAAGTTGTTTGTGAACTAAGCTTGCTTGCGGAGAATACTCTCCCAATAAAAACCGGGTCAGAAACTGACCGCTCATCAATACCGGGGAGGACCGCGATGAAGCGTCGCGATTTCATGAAGTTGGGCGTCGGGTTAGGAACGGCTGGTCTGGCGAGCGGCCTGCTGCCGGTTTCATCCGCGCAGGCAAAACAGGTTTTGAAAGCATCCGACGTTCAGCCGGTCGGCTACCCCACCGTGGTGGCGACCGAGAATCTGGGCAAGAAGCTCGAAGCCGCGACCGAAGGCCGGCTCTCGGTCCAGATGTTTCCCTCGATGCAACTCGGCGGCGAAAAGGAAACCATCGAACAGACGCAGATCGGCGCGATCCAGATGCTGCGCGTCAGCGCCGGAGCGATGGGTCCGATCGTTGACGATATCAACGTCGTCAACATGCCCTTCCTGTTCAGCAACATGGCGCATGCCGACAAGTTCATGGACGGCCCGATCGGCCAGGAACTGCTCGACAAGATCACCGCCAATGCCAATGCCGGACTGGTCGCGCTGTGCTGGATGAATTCCGGCGCGCGCAGCTTCTACAATACCAAGCACCCCGTAAATTCGCTCGCCGACATCAAGGGCCTGAAATTCCGCGTCATCGGCAACCCGATCTTCATCGACATGATGAATTCGCTCGGCGGCAACGGCGTTGCGATGGGCTACGACCAAGTGTTCAGCGCGTTGCAGACCGGCGTGATCGATGGCGCCGAGAACAATATGCCGAGCTATGTCTTCAGCAATCACTACACGTCGGCGAAATATCTGTCGCTGACCGAGCATCTCGTCATTCCCGAGGTGCTGGCGTTCTCGAAGCGAGCCTGGACCGGGCTCTCCGCCGACGATCAGGCCCTGATCAAGAAATTTGCCCGCGAGGCGCAGGCGGAAGAGCGCGTGCTCTGGAACAAGTACGAAGGCCAGGCGATGGAAAAGGCCAAGGCCGCCGGCAGCCAGATCGTCCAGATCGCCGACAAGACGCCGTTCCAGAATGCGGTCAAGCCGGTGTGGGAAAAGTACGGCCCGAAATACCAGGGCATGATCGACCGCATCCGGGCGATCTAGTTTCATCGACGCTTTCGCGTGCAGCCCGCGCTGCACGCCCCCTCGCATTTGGTCTGGCAACCAGGAATCCGGGAATGGCTGCATCGTTTCGCCGCGCAATGGATGGCCTCTATCTTCTATGCGTCATCGTCGGCTGTACCGCGCTGGTGTTGATTTCAGCCGTGATCCCCTGGGCGGTGTTTACGCGTTATGTGCTCAACAGCGCAGCGTCGTGGCCCGAGCCGCTCGCGGTTCTCCTGACCATCGTGCTGACCTTCATCGGCGCCGCCGCAGCCTATCGGCTGAACCTGCATATGAACGTGTCCTACTTCGCCGACAAATTGCCGGCCCAATATCACGGCCTGCTCAATCTGCTGGTGCAGTTGTTGATGGCGCTGATCGCGCTGTTCATGATCATCTGGGGCGCGCAACTGGTCGAAGTGACCTGGCACAACACGATTGCCGATTTCCCGTTCCTGTCGGTCGGCGTGACTTATCTGCCGATCCCGATCGGCGGCATCTGTCTCCTGCTGTTCATCATCGAGCGAATTTTCCTGGGCGCCCCGCCCGATCCGATCCCTCACTCGCATGACACCGTGTCGTTCGACTGATCGGGGAAAGGGACCGCCATGGATATCTTCATTCTGCTCGCAACCATGCTGATCTGCTTTCTGATCGGCATGCCAATCGCCTATTCGCTGGCGATGGCGGCGATCGTGGGCGCGTGGTCGATCGGCATTCCCCTCGAAGCGGTGATGCTGAAAATATCCGATGGCGTCAGTAAAGTGGCGATGCTGACGATTCCGTTTTTCGTGCTGGCGGGTGCGATCATGGCGGAAGGCGGCATGGCGCGACGGCTGGTCGCCTTCGCCGACGTGCTGGTGGGATTCACCCGCGTGCGCGGCGGACTTTCCGTCGTCAATGTGCTGGCGACCACTTTTCTCAGCGGCATTTCCGGCTCCGCCGTCGCCGACACCTCTGCGATCGGATCGGTGATGATCCCGCAGATGGAAAAAGCCGGCTATCCCCGCGTGTTCGCGACCAACCTCACCATCACCTCGTCGGTTCAGGCGCTGCTGGTGCCGCCGAGCCATAACGCGGTGCTGTATTCGCTGGCGACCGGCGGCACGATCTCGATCAGCGCGCTGTTCATGGCCGGCGTGCTGCCCGGCCTGTTGCTCGGCTTCTCGCTGATCATCCTGTGCCTGGTCTTTGCCTATCGCGACGGGCATCCCCGCGGCCAGACTGTGCCTGCCAAGGACGCGGTCAAGATCACGATCGATGCGGCCTGGGGACTGGTGACGCTCGTCATCATTCTCGGCGGCATTCTGGGCGGCATCTTCACCGCGATCGAAGCCGGCGCCGTGGCCTGCATCTGGGCGTTCTTCGTCACGATGTTCATCTACCGCGATTATCGCTGGCGCGATTTGCCGGTGCTGCTGCACCGGACACTACGGACGGTCGCGATGGTGCTGACGCTGATCGCCTGCGCCTCGAGCGTCGGCTACATCATGGCGCTGACGCAGATGCCGGCCAAGATGACGGCGTTCTTCCTGTCGATCTCCGACAACAAATACGTCATCCTGTTCCTGATCAACATCCTGCTGCTGATACTCGGCACGCTGATCGATATGGCGCCGTCGATCCTGATCGGAACGCCGATTTTGCTGCCGGTGATGCAGAATTTCGGCGTCGATCCCGTGCATTTCGGGATGATCATGATGCTCAACCTCGGCATCGGCCTGTGTCATCCGCCGGTCGGATCGATCCTGTTCGTCGGCTGCGCGGTCGGCAAGGTCACCATCGAGCAGGTGATGCGCAAGATCTGGCCTTTCTACGGCGTGATGTTCCTGGTGCTGATGGTCGTCACCTACATTCCCGAGGTGTCGCTGTGGCTGCCCCGGCACATATTGCGGTGAGGTCGAACCATGGACCGGAACAGCGCTTCCCTTGACGCGATCGCGGCTGAAGCCGCCGAAGCGCTCATCAACACACGGCAGATTTCGCCGTTCTCCTCGCGTCCGGAAGGTCTCGCCATCGATGACGCCTATCGCGTGACGCCGCGCGTGCGGAAAATCTATCAGGCACGCGGCTCGAAAGTGGCCGGGCGCAAGATCGGATTCACCAATCGCACCATCTGGGAGCAATACGGCGTCTACCAGCCGATCTGGGGTTATATCTTCGACGAAACCGCCAGGCATCTCGCGGAAACGGACGCGCTGGCGCTGCGCCCCTTCTCCGAGCCGCGCATCGAACCCGAAATCATCTTCGGCCTGGGCTCTACGCCTTCGGCCGATATGGACGAGCATGCGCTGTCCTCCTGCATCGCCTGGGTCGCGCTCGGCTTCGAGATCGTGCAGTCGATCTTTCCCGGCTGGAAATTCACTGCCGCCGACACAATCGCGGCGAATGGCGTTTACGGCGCGCTATTGATCGGGCCGCGCCAGCCGTTCGCGCCGCAAGCCAGCGAGTGGCTGCGAACGCTGTCGAGCTTCGAGATCGATCTGAGCTGCAACGGCCAATTGATCGACCGCGGCCACGCCGGCAACGTGCTCGACGGGCCGCTGTCGGCGCTGCATCATCTGGTGGGACAATTGGCTGCCGATCCCGTCAATCCGCCGCTCGGGCCTACCGAGATCATCAGCACGGGCACGCTGACAAAAGCCATGCCAGTCGCGCCGGGCGAGGTCTGGACCGCAACGCCGAGCGGGATCGCGCTCGATGGCATTCGCATTCGGTTCGAGTGATTGGATTCCACCTCTCCCGCTTGCGGGGGAGGTCGACACGCGAAGCGTGGCGGGTGGGGGAAGTCTATCATCCCCTCGACCGGTCCGTGTCCGC
>NZ_JAAVUY010000004.1 GCF_018449695.1 Bradyrhizobium sp. dw_411 | reverse complement strand
GCGCGAAGCGCCGTCTCGAAGGATGAAGTCAATGACGCCAGCCTCAGTTCACCGGCCGGGCGATGTGCCAGAGATTGGCGGGATCGAAGCCGTTGACGTCGCCGGCGGCCTTGTCTTCGTAAGACGTGTAGAGCGGGCGATTGCGGTAGGCCCACATCTTGCTCTTGTCGCTACGGGTGATCACTGTGAAATCGCCCTGCGGCTTGGACTCGTCGGAGGCGGCAAGCGGAATCCATTTCTCGGTGCATTTGCCGTTGCAGGTCGATTTGGTGCCGCTGTCGTCGCGGTCGAAATAATACAGCGTCATGCCGCTAGTATTGGCCAGCACGGTGCCGCGTTTGGTCTCGGCGAATTTGATCGGAACGGCCGGCGTTTCCTTCTTGGGCGGCGGCGCCGGAGCCTCCTCATGGGCGTGTGCTGCGCCCGCAGCGATCAGCATTGCCGCCACCATCACGGTGCCAAATCTGAACATCCCTATGCTCCAACCAAAACGCCAAACGCTTAGAGTTAATCGCGCGTTAAAATCCGAATGGGAGCAAGGATAGCGCCAGAAAGTTAGTTCCGCGTTTCTACGATAGTGGACCGCCTGCGGCAAAGAAGTCGCCCAGCCGCCGCAACATCAGCCGCGCGCGAACGGCAAATGCCCGATACAGCGCACGCGCGCCAAAACGCTTGCGCGCACGAAGCGTCCGGCCAGGCAGCATGGGTGGGTGCGTGACCGGGAGGGCACGTTGCAACATCGGGAATCTCCTCCACGGCCTGTCTTTGAGCAGGCGCGTCCGGCGCGGATCATGTTTGTTCTCGACCGGATTTTCAAGGCTGACTTGAAGCGGGCGGGCAGGGACAATATGTGCAGCGCAACAGCATGATTGTCTTTCAGCGCTGCGCTCTCAGCGGAGACTCACATGCGTCGAAGCGTTTTGACCGTTCTCGCTGTCGTGCTGATGGCTGCCCTGACGATCGAGACGGCCGATGCCGCGCGTCATGGCCGCAAGCCCGCGCGTACAACGCAGCAGCATGGCGGCCCCAGGCCTGCAGCGAGCGATACCAAAAGCTGCGATATCATCTGGTGCTATCAGAATTGATGCCAGGAGATCGAGAGTAGCCCGGATGAGCGGAGCGATATCCGGGGGCCGGTCCCGCATATTGCTGCGCTCATGCGGGCTACTTTTCAACTGCGCACCTCATCACGGCCGGGACAAATCCCGGCCGTGACAAAATCGTCATCGCTTAGTGCAAGCCACCCGTCACATGCAGCGTTTCGCCGGTCACGTAGGATGCATCGTCGGACGCGAAGAAGGCCACTGCCGCGGCGATCTCCTCGACCTTGCCGATCCGCGCGAGCGGCGTGACCGACTCGATCCACTTGCGCATGTCGCCCTCGGCGAAGCCCGCGGAGATCACGCCTTCGGTCGCGATCATGCCGGGATTGACGGTGTTGACGCGGATCTTGCGCGGCGCCAGTTCCTTGGCAAGCACCGAGGAGATCGCGTCGACCGCGGCCTTGGTCGCGGTATAGACTGCGGTGTTCGGCGGCGCGATAGTCGAAACGCCGGAGGAGATGTTGATGATGCTGCCGCCGGCCGGATTGAAATGCCGCGCGGCTTCCTGTGACACCAGGAGCAGCCCGAGCACGTTGAGATCGAAATGCTTGTGAAAGTGCTCGGCGGTGATGCCGTCCAGCGGCGCGAATTCGTAAAGGCCGGCATTGTTGACGAGGATGTCGATCGCGCCCAGCGCCTTGACGGTGTCGGCGACGACCTTTTGCGCCTGGCCGGCCTGGGAGAGGTTGCCGTGCACGGCGACGGCCTTGCCGCCCTTGCCGGTGATCGCGGCCACCACCTTGTCGGCGCCTTCCTTGCTGGAACTGTAGTTGACGGCCACCGCGGCCCCTTCTGCGGCGAGGCGAACCGCGATTTCGGCGCCGATCCCCTTGGATGCGCCGGTTACCAGCGCCACTTTGCCTGCAAGTCTCTTGGTCATTTGGCTCTCCTGTCGCGCCGCAGCGCATTGTTCAATAGTTCAGTAATAGTGAACTATTGAACCGGTTCAAGGGCAGCGCTATATCTTTGTGCATGGTGCAATTCGTTCACCCCTCGCGCGAAGACATCACATTGGCGGGCGTGCTGGCAGCGCTGGCCGATCCGATGCGGCTGCGCATCGTCAAGAGCCTACTTGAGCAAAGCAACGATTGTATGTCCTGCACCGAGGCGATGCCGTGCCCCGGCATGGCCAAATCAACGCTGTCGCATCACTTTCGCGTGCTGCGCGAAGCCGGCCTGATCCAGACCTCCAAACAAGGCGTCGAACACCGCAACGTCGTGCGCGTGGCGGATATCAATGCGCGGTTTCCAAGATTGTTGAAGACGATTTTGGGATATCCGGAAGGTACGTAGCCCGGATGAGCGAAGCGACATCCGGGGTCTTCGGTCTATCGATCCCGCATATCGCTGCGCTCATGCGGGCTACGTGTTATCCGAGCTGACGGAGCGATGAAATGGCCGACATCAACGCCTGCGTGGTCATGACCACGGCGCCCGACAAGGCGCACGCCGAGAAAATCGCGACGACCGTCCTGCAAGCCCGTCTCGCCGCCTGCGTCCAGATCCAACCGATATCAAGTCATTACTGGTGGGACGGAAAAATCGAAAACGGCGACGAGCAGTTGATTTATCTGAAGACGACCAAGGATAAATATAAGGCGCTCGAAGCGGCGATCGTGAAGATCCATCCCTACGACACGCCGGAAATTCTGTGCCTGCCGGTGGAGGGCGGTTTGGAAAAATATCTCGCCTGGATGGTGAAGGAAACGACGTAACCGAGCTGACGCTAATCCGCTCTACGAATGGCGAACCGGCTTCAGCTCCCTCTTGCGCATCGTGACGAGGCTCAGCACGAACGCGGCTACGGCCGCCGCGGCGACTGTCGCAACCATCGGCAGCGAGGTGCCGTCGAAGAACAGCCCGGCGATGCCGGTGATGATGGCGCCTGCGACCATCTGCAGCGTGCCGCCGAGCGCCGAGGCAATGCCCGCGATGCGGCCGTGATTTTCCAGCGACAGCACCATGGTCGAGGGTATCACCAGCCCGAGAAACGCGAACGACACGAACAACAGCGGAATCAGCACGCGCAGACTGTCGAGGCCCGCCAGCGTCAGCGCCAGCAACAACACGGCGAACGACGCATAGGCCGACACCGCCGCCATCACCATCCGGCCCATGCCAAAGCGGCCGCCGAAGAAACCCGCCAGTTGCGAGGCGCCGATGAAGCCGATGGCGTTGATCGAGAACGCCATGCTGTATTGCGTCGGCGTCAGGCCGTAATGGCCGATGTAGACAAAGGACGACGTCGACAGGAACGCGAAGAAACTGGCAATGCCGAATCCGCCGATGAAGGTCAGCCCGAGGAAATGCCAGTCGCGCAGCAATTCGCCGAAACTGCCGAAGATGCTGCGCACACTGCCCGCGATGCGCTCATGGGCCGGGCGCGTCTCCGGCAGCAGGAAAATCACCAGCAGCAATGCGATCAGCGCAGCGACACCGACCGCGAGAAACACCGCGCGCCAGCCGAACGGCACGATCAGCGCGCTGCCGGTCAGGGGCGCCAGGATCGGCGATACCGAGAACACCAGCATCACAAGCGACATCAACCGGGTCGCTTCGGCGCCGGTATGGAGGTCGCGAATGATCGCGCGCGGGATCACGCCCATCGCGGCACCAATGCCCTGCAGGAAACGAAACCCGATCAGCCAGGCAACATTGGGCGACAGCGCGCAGCCGATCGCGCCCAGGATGAACAGCGCCAGCCCGCCATACAGCGGCAGCTTGCGGCCATAGATATCGGACAGCGGCCCGTAGACGATCTGGCACAGGCCGAACGAGACAAAGAACGCGATCAGCGTCATCTGCGTCGCGGACGTGGTGGCATGCAGATCGGCTGCGATCGCCGGCAGCGCCGGTAGATACATGTCGATTGCGAACGGACCGACCGCCGACAGCAGTCCGAGCACAACGGCGTTGCGCGTAAAGGAAGAAGCCATGAAGTGTTCTTTTTGATGCCGTCGTGACGGTGAAGTGAGGGGCGTCCATAGCGAGCCCGGACTGCGGCCGCAATGGTGGGGGCGATCACACTATCGCGTTTGCTCAAGGCTGGTAGGGCGCAATAGCGAAGCGTATTGCGCCGATTAGTGGCGGATCACGCTGACGCTCATCTGCTCTATAAGATGGTCGCAGAAGCTGGAAAGAGCGGCTTTTCAGCCGCTCTTCGGTTGTGAAGTTCAATAGTTTTAAGGGCACTCAGGCAGCGCCAGGAGATTGTCTGGCTGAACTCCGTCTGCTTCGGTCTTGATGTACTTATTGCCGTTGTGGGTGGCGACGATCACCCTCACAGTTTTTCCTGCCCGGTGCACGAAGAACTGCTCGCCTCGCTCAATTTCAGCGATACAAGCCGGTTGAGTGATTTTGAAGGTAGAACCCGAAGCGCGAACTCCCCCAACATTTTGAATACGCTCATGGGGGTTAAGGCGATCAGTCTTGTTGATGCACTTAATTTCATGATTAGCCATAGCAGTACCTTTCCGGCCGAGGGCCGGTTGTGATGCTAAGGCTCCGCTGGACGCCAAGAGTGATAACCGCTATTTTCCCGATGTCAGTCAGGGAGGCGGGTCTCGCTTTCCGGACATCCCCGCAAGTACCTTAGCTGGGACTTCGCGGGTGCCAACGCCGGAGTTCGCGCTCCGGCGTTGGTATTTAAATCGGTATCCGATTTAGCCGGAAATCTTTGGCATTTTGTCCCCCGGCGCGTGTTGCATTTCCGCTTTCGTTAAAGCGCGGCCGGCTACATATGCGTTCCATGCCTTGATAATTAGCGCGTTACGTACGTTTTCGTGAAGCCGTTGATTGCTTTGACGAGCAACTTCAACGAGTCTTCTCTGAAGGTACCGGGTGGGTGCACGAGCGCGTTTAGTGCGATCCATCACCCATTCTTCATAGAAGCCGTCAGCTTTCTCACGATTTTTTTCTGCGAAAATGTAGTGCAGAGCGGCCAAAGGAGCGACTGGATGCCTCGTGCTTTTTCGAACAGCGAGGGCGCACTGGATGGAATGTTCGAGTTTGTCTGCATCAAACTTTTCCCTGTAAGCTTGAAGCAACTCTTCGTTTGAGAATTGGGCACCACGGTCGCCGGGATTTGGACCTGTTAGAATTACGAGCCAGCGAACCGCACCTGCGACGTGGCTTGCGTAAGGGATTCCGGCTATTGAGAACACGTCGGCAGGAGTTCTATTTTTTCCGATATCCATACGAGTGAAGAGATCGGGATCGATCCCAAACACAACGTGAGACCGAATTGAACGTCCTGCTCGCACGCAGGCAGCGAGACGATTTTGTCCATCTCGCAGAACTCCGTTAGAGCCAAACTTGATAGTGTCACCGGTAAGTCCCCATCGCCCATCGACGATATCCTGTGCATACCTTTTGATCTTCGCAGGTTTTGTGGGGCGGTTGTCGCGCGAGAAATTCGTAAGGATGTGCTCAGCGAGAGCTGGTGAAAATTCAATAATCTTAGAAGTAGACGGGGGATGCTTGATCAGACTTTTGAGGTCCTCGATCTGGATCTCAAGACCGCTTGTCGTCACGTTTAAACTAACTGACCGATTTTTGATTTGGCGCGACGCTTTCCGAGATTGGCTGGTACGCATGGAACACCTCAGCACAAATGAACTTGGGAATAAGAGTTAAAAATTAACCATACTTGCGGATGGTCCGCAATCGTGATTCGTATTTAGTAGTCAATGCAATTCTTTTTTGATCAACAAGCTACTGAATTATTGGGAGAATTCAGGAAAAAATCTTATTTTTTTAGCCGTTTTCGACGTTGAAAAATGCGCGCTCAGCCAGAAGAAAGGCGAAGTCACATGTGACGACGAAACAAAAAGGCGGCCTCTCGGCCGCCCTTTCTATCTGATGGACGGCCGGGTCATCCCCGATCTAGTCGGGGACAGGCGCCCGGCCATGACAGCCTGAGTGTTTTACGAACACCCCGTCGTGCTGCCGCACGTATCGCACTTCATGCAGGTCCCATTGCGCACCAGCGAGAAGTGTCCGCATTCGCCGCACATCTCGCCTTCGTAGCCCTTGGCCTTGGCTTCCGCGCGGCGCTCAGCCTTTGAGGGCACTGCCGCGGCGGCTGCACCGGCCTTGCTCCATTGCAGTGCTTCCAGCTTTTCTGTCGGTGACAGATCGTGCTGGGCTTCCTGCTTCAGCGCGACCGCGCCTTCGATGGTGTCGGCGGTGCGCCCGGTCGGGGCGTGCGAGGCCAGCGCGGTGACGTTGCCGGAGGCGCGGGCTTCCGGCTGCGGCTCGCTGCGCATGACGACGAGATTGTCGGTGCGCGAGCGGGTCAGGCCTTTCGAGACATAGCGGGTGGAATGCGCGGGATCGGGCGACTTGCCTTCCTCGACGCCCTTGCCGAGCGCGTCGAAATTCGACTCGGTGGGATCGACATGCGCCAGATCGAACCGGCTCATGTAGCTGACCGCGAGTTCGCGGAACACATAGTCGAGGATCGAGGTCGCGTACTTGATCGAGTCGTTGCCCTGCACCGGGCCCGCGGGCTCGAAGCGGGTGAAGGTGAAGGCGTCGACATATTCCTCCAGCGGCACGCCGTATTGCAGGCCGAGCGAGACGGCGATCGCGAAGTTGTTGATGAAGGAGCGCAGCGCCGCGCCTTCCTTGTGCATGTCGATGAAGATCTCGCCAATCCGGCCGTCATCATATTCGCCGGTGCGCAGATAAACCTTGTGTCCGCCGACCACGGCTTTCTGGGTATAGCCCTTGCGGCGATCCGGCATCTTCTCGCGCTCGCGCATCACGACAATGCGCTCGACCAGCCGCTCCACGACCTTTTCCGAAAGCTGCGCGGTGCGCGCCGCCATCGGCTTGTCGTAGAACGCCTCGACCGCATCCTCTTCCTCGTCCTCGTCGCTGATCAGTTGCGAGTTCAGCGGCTGCGAGAGCTTCGAGCCGTCGCGATAGAGTGCATTGGCTTTGAGCGCGAGCTTCCAGGAGAGAAGATAAGCGGATTTGCAGTCTTCCACCGTGGCGTCGTTCGGCATGTTGATGGTCTTGGAAATCGCACCGGAGATGAACGGCTGCGACGCCGCCATCATGCGGATGTGGCTTTCCACCGAGAGATAGCGCTTGCCGATCTTGCCGCAGGGGTTGGCGCAATCGAACACGCTGTAATGCTCGGCTTTCAGATGCGGCGCGCCTTCCACCGTCATCGCGCCGCAGATGTGCACGTTGGCGGCCTCGATCTCGCGCTTGGTGAACCCGATCGCGGCGAGCAGGTCGAAATTCGCCGCCGCAATGGCTTCCGGCTCGATCTTCAGTGTATCGCGCAGGAAGTCTTCGCCAAAGGTCCATTTGTTGAAGGCGAATTTGATGTCGAACGCGGTGGGCAGCGCCGCTTCCACCTTGGCCAGGGCTTCGTCGGTGAAGCCTTTTGCTTTCAAGGTAGACACGTTGATCGCCGGCGCATTGGAGAGCGAGCCATGGCCGACGGCATAGGCTTCGATCTCGGCGATCTCGCTTTCGCGATAGCCGAGCGTGCGCAGCGCCTCGGGCACGGCGCGGTTGATGATCTTCCAATAGCCGCCACCGGCGAGCTTCTTGAATTTCACCAGCGCGAAATCAGGCTCGATGCCGGTGGTGTCGCAATCCATCACAAGACCAATGGTGCCGGTCGGCGCCACCACGGTGGTCTGCGCGTTGCGGAAGCCATGGAGTTCGCCGAGTTCAAGCGCGAGATCCCAGGCGGCGCGGGCGTGGGTGACAATGTCCTGCTGCTTGCAGGAGGCGGAGTCGAGCGGCACCGGATTGACGGCCAGCGCCTCATAGCCACGGCTTTCACTGTGCGCGGCGCGGCGGTGGTTGCGGATCACCCGCAGCATATGCGCGGCGTTCTTCTTGTAGCCGGGGAAGGGGCCTAACTCCTTGGCCATCTCGGCCGAGGTGGCATAGCTGATGCCGGTCATCACGGCGGTCAGCGCGCCGCACAGCGCGCGGCCTTCCTTGGAGTCATACGACAGACCCATGGTCATCAGGAGACCGCCGATGTTGGCGAAGCCCAGACCCAGCGTGCGAAACTCATAAGACAGTTCCGCGATCGCTCGGGAGGGGAATTGCGCCATCATCACCGAAATTTCCAGCACGACGGTCCACAGCCGGCACAGATGCTCATAGGCACTGACGTCGAACTGTTTTGTCGTTGTGTTGTAGAAGGTGATCAGATTGGCCGACGCCAGATTGCAGGCGGTGTCGTCCAGGAACATGTACTCCGAGCACGGATTGGACGCGCGGATATCGCCCGATGCCTTGCAGGTGTGCCAGTCGTTCATGGTGGTGTTGAAGTGCAGGCCGGGATCGGCCGAGGCCCAGGCGGCGTGACCGATTTTTTCCCAGAGATCGCGCGCCTTGAGAGTCTTTGTCACTTTCTTGTTGGTGCGGCCGATCAGGTTCCAGTCGCCGTCGGTCTCAACCGCGCGCAGGAAATCGTCCTTCAGCGAGACCGAGTTGTTCGAGTTCTGGCCGGCCACCGTGAGGTAAGCCTCCGAATCCCAGTCGGTGTCGTAGATCGGGAAATCGATCTCCTTGTAGCCTTGCTTGGCGAACTGGATCACGCGCTTGATCATGCCGTCGGCGACCATCGCGCGACGAGCGAGCTTGATCTCACGGCGCAGCGCCGGGTTCTTTTCGGGATCGAAGCAGTCGTCGCCCGAACCTTCGCAATTGACGCAGGCTTTCAGCACCGCCTTGAGGTGGCGCTGGTTGAGCTTGGAGCCGGTCACGAGGGCGGCGACCTTCTGCTCTTCCTTTACCTTCCAGTCGATATAGGTCTCGATGTCAGGATGATCGGCATCGACCACGACCATCTTGGCCGCGCGGCGGGTGGTGCCGCCGGACTTGATCGCGCCCGCGGCGCGGTCGCCGATCTTGAGGAAGCTCATCAGGCCGCTGGAGCGGCCGCCGCCGGAGAGACGTTCGCCTTCGCCGCGCAGCCGCGAGAAGTTGGAGCCGGTGCCGGAGCCGTATTTGAACAGACGCGCTTCACGCACCCACAGGTCCATGATGCCGCCCTCGTTGACGAGGTCGTCATTGACGCCCTGGATGAAGCAGGCGTGCGGCTGCGGATGCTCGTAGGACGATTTCGATTTGGTCAGCTTGCCGGTGAAGGGATCGACATAATAATGGCCCTGGCCGGGTCCATCGACGCCGTAAGCCCAATGCAAGCCGGTGTTGAACCATTGCGGCGAATTCGGCGCGACCATCTGCTTGGCCAGCATGAAGCGCAGTTCGTCATAAAACGCGCTGGCGTCTTCTTCCGACGAGAAATACTTGCCCTTCCAGCCCCAATAGGTCCAGCAGCCGGCGAGGCGGTCGAACACCTGCTTGGACGAGAGTTCGCTGACATAGCGCTCAGCCTCCGGCAGATCGGCCAGCGCCGCAGTGTCGGGCACCGAGCGCCACAGCCATGACGGCACGGTTTCTTCCTCGACCTTCTTGAGGCGCGCAGCGACGCCGGCCTTGCGGAAATACTTCTGGGCCAGCACGTCGGAGGCGACCTGCGACCAGAATTCCGGCACCTCGACGTTTTCCAGGCGGAACACCACCGAGCCGTCAGGATTACGGATTTCAGATGTCGTTAATCTGAAATCAATTCCTGCGTAGGGTGACTGGCCTTGAGTCGTGTTGCGCCGTTCGATTCGCATTGGTCTTGCCCCGTTCTCTCTGACCGGACCGCTGCCGCGCGGCCGGATGTTATTCCTTGAGCGAATTTTCCGGACCAAAATGGTCCGGGTACTTCGCACGCTCTACCGGTTGACCCGGCCCTGTTTCTCTGGCCGCCAGACCGGTACAGGCGATTGCCTGCACATGGTCTTGCCGCCGCATGGTCTGACCGGAACGCCCCGTTTCCATCAGACCATTACTCTCAACGCCACCTGAGCCGTTTTGGCTCGTTTTTGCCGCTCCGAAATCCCCGAATTTACGGACAAAAAAGCCCGTACCCGCAGCCTCAACCGGCTGGCGGAGTGGTCATTCTTGGAACCCTTCAGGGAGCGATCAGCGGGACCCAAACACACTCGCGCCGAACAGGATCAAAACTAGGACGACTCCATCGCGCCCGTCAAGGATTAGTACGAGTTCCTGAATCAAATACTAAATATGGTGGAAAAGGGAGAATAACAGGGGGCGACCCGCGCCTGTCTTGCCCGCAAGTATCAGTGAGTCCTCAGGGATTCCCAAGCGAAAAAAAGTGACTTGGGGGTGCCTTTCCGGGCTTCGCCCCGCTGTTCACAGGGCAACTATTTATTGTGGCCGAGGACTTGCCTCGCCAAGACTCACGTGAAGCTACGGAGAAAGTTTCTCGCGGTGGATTGGGGCTCGCGCTGTGGGTGCACGAATCGTAACGGCGCACGCCGAATCGGGGATTCCCGAACTCATGTTGGTTTCCAGCGGCAGGCCTTTTCAATAAGCAGGCATGCCCGCCGGCCGATGGTATTGGGCTGATATAACCGGCAGGGTGGCGCCGATTCCACCGGGTCGCCATTTCATGACACTGCAAACTCAGCCGGGCGCCAAAGCGCGCATCGCGCCCGCTGGCCTGATATTCCTCGCGATCACCTCGGTCGGCTGGGGCTTCAATTGGCCGGCCACCAAATATCTGATCGGCGAATTGCCGCCGATGACCCTGCGCGGCGTGACCGGCGTGATCGGCGCGAGCCTGCTGGCGATCCTGGCGCTGACGCGGGGGCAGAGCCTGAAAGTGCGCCCGGATCTTTGGCCGCGCCTGGTGCTGGCGGCAGTGCTCAATGTAATGGGCTGGATGGTGCTGATGGGACTGGCGCTGCTCTGGCTGCCCGCCAGCGAAGCCGCGCTGATCGCCTATACGATGCCGGTATGGGCATCGCTGCTGGCGTGGCCGGTGCTCGGCGAGCGGCCCACTGTATTGCGCACGCTGGCGCTGGTGATGGCGTTTGCAGGTCTTGCGGCGATCATGGGCGGCAACGGTCTCACCGCCAGCGTCACGAAACTGCCGGGGATCATCATGGCGCTGGTCGGCGCGATGGCGTTTGCGCTCGGAACTGTGCTGGCGAAAAAGCTGCCGCTGCCATTGCCGCCGATCCCGGCCGCCGCCTGGCAGATCGGGATCGGCTGTTTTCCGGTCCTGATCGTTGGCTTCCTGATCGATACGCCGCACTGGAACGAGCTCACGCAGACCGGCTGGCTGTTGCTGTTCTATTCGACCGTGATCCAGTTCTGCGTCGCCTATGTCGCCTGGTTCGCAGCACTGGCGCGCCTGCCGGCCTCGGTCGCCGCGATCGGCACCATGGCGGTGCCCGTGATCGGCGTGATGACCTCGGCGCTGGCGCTGCACGAACCCCTCGGCCCCGGCCAGGTCGCGGCCCTGGTGTTCACGCTGGCGGGTGTTGCGCTGGCGACGAAGTCGTAGAGGCTTCACTTACGCTCGCGGTTCTCGTCATTGCGAGGAGCGAAAGCGACGAAGCAATCCATAGTGTGGCGTGTGTTGTGCTATGGATTGCTTCGCTTCGCTCGCAATGACAGAATTGGCAGCGGCGCCACATAACAGGTGTCGTCCCTGCGCACGCAGGGACCCATACGCCGTGGCCTATCGTTGAAGGACGCTGTTCGAGGACTTTCGCACAACACAACGTCCTGTGGTTATGGGTCCCTGCGTGCGCAGGGACGACGAGGGGAGAGCGTTCTACCCGACGGGCAAATCAATACGCATATTCACAAATCAAATGTCCAGTTCTCTCCATAAAAATATTCCGATTTTCCGAAATCGCAAATCAGTCTAAACCCATGCGCATCCCGCCTCACAAGAGGGGCGCTTCGCGGTCGTCACGAACGTTGATGCGGGATGCAATGGACGCAGGTTGCGCCTTTGACGAATGGTGCGACAGCGGACGGCGAAGTCGTGTGGTCCTGACGCCTCGACGCTGGTGTCAAGTCTCGCGCAGAAGACTGCGCGGACGACGGTGACAAAAAAGCCCGATCACCGGGGAGAGTACGAAATAAGTCGTAAAACCATTGCGCGGGGAATGCCGGGCGTTTCCGGTGTGACCGTGGTGACTAACGCGCGTGCTACCACCCAATACACGCGCGGCTGCGGGCGCACCAGGCGCCCGGCATTCCCTGCGCCCTCTGAAGCGAGGGCGGAACGAGAAGAGCAAAACTCGGGCGGATGCGTCGCGGGAATGCTGTGGTGTGTGTGGAAATTCAAGCGACGTCATTCCGGGGCGATGCAAAGCATCGAGCCCGGAATCTCGAGATTCCGGGTCTGGTGCTTCGCACCATCCCGGAATGACGTGAGCGGAATTCGGCAAAGCGCCCCACTGCGACAGAACCACGCGCCGAATTGACCGGCCGCCGCTACCGCGGCCGCGCGCAAAATGATAGGGTTGTGGGCATTATGCGGAACAACTGGGAAGGTTGAGCCGTGAATTCAATCATTGCCGTTTGGCTTAAATTAAAGACAAATTTTCAGGCCGCGGCCGGATGGGTCGCGCGGGCGGCTACGTTCGGCAATGTGATCGCGCTGAGCTGGGTCATCATCTTTATCGTGATCGGCGTTCTCGTGGTGGAGGAACTCGCGCGAGACGTCGTCACGATCGAACCGATCTCGGTGCCGAAGGCGCTGTCCGACAACGGCTACACACCCGAAGTGGCGAGCCATCGGCTGCTCGATGCCATCCAGCATTACGCCAGTGACAACAAGGTGGCCTCGCTGATGGAAGAGCTGGACATCGCGCCGAGCGATGAGTTGCCGGATTTCGTGGTTCCGAAAATTGACCTGTCGCTCAACGCGCTGGTGTCGTCGATGCGCAGCGTCCTGCATTACGGCACGGGGCACAGGATATCCGGCGAACTCATTTCGCACGACAGACTGGCGCTGCGGCTGCGAGTGGATGGCCGGGAGGTTTACAGCAGCGGATTTGATTCAGAGAATCCCGACGATCTCCTGACCAAGGCGGCGCCCGCGGTCACGTGGAAAATAAAGCCCCATATCGGCGCGATGGCCTTGTATCACATTCATCCGGACGAGGCCGTGGAGAGGGCCGAGGACATCATCGCCGATCCCCGGCAAAGCGACGTCAGCGTGCAATGGGCGTATATCCTGAAGGGACGTTACGCTTCCGATCACGGCAAATTTGCCGAAGCGGAAACGATGCAGCGAAAGGCGATCAGCCTGAACTGGAGCAATACAACGCCGCACAACAATCTCGGTCTCGTGTTGCGGCGTCAAAACAGATACGACGAGGCCATTACGCAATTCCGGCGCGTCATCAGCATCAATCCGAGATCGGCGGTGGCCTATAATAATCTGGGTTTGGTATTGGGCGAGAAGGCGCTGCCGGACGGCAGTCAGGACGACGCCATTGCGCAATTGAACCGGGCGATCGAGCTCGACCGGCACGCCGCACTACCGCATTACAATCTTGGCCGTTCGTTCGCCCGCCAGGGCAAACTCGACGACGCGGTCAGGGAATTCCATCACGCGATCGCGCTCGATCCGAAATACGCGTACACCCACGTCGAATTGGGCTCCGCTTTGTATCATCAGCACAAGACCGACGACGCCATCGCGGAATATCATCTCGCGCTCGATCTCGATTCCAGGAACGCAACGGCCCACGATGGTCTGGGCGTCGCTCTATCCACCGACGGCAAGACCGATGACGCGATCGCGGAATATCGCCGCGCCATCGAACTCGCACCCAATTACAAGAATGCCCACGAGCATCTGGAAAAGGCGCTGGAAGCCAAATCGGCCGCCAAATAGCGCCTCCCGTTACGGGGTCCGGGCAGGAGTTTAGGGGCAGGGATGCCGGAGGCCGTCATAACCGAGATAGGTTCCCGATCGCGGGTCGTAGGAGCGATAGGTCTGCATGCAGTAGGCGACGCTACCGTCGTCGCCCTGGACGGGAACGGCTTGGAAGGGAGCCGGGCCCACCGCGACAGGGGCGTCGTCGTAATAGCCGTCGCTGTAATAGCCGTCGTCGTAGAAGCCGACCGCGCCGACCACCGAGCCCGGGATGAAGACGCCGCCGCGACGATGATAGCCGCCACGAAAACCGGGGCCGACGCCGCTGAAACGCGCGCCCGGTACGCCGCCGCGGAAGGCGGCCCCGCCGCCACCGGCGCGGAAGCCTCCACCGCCGCCACCGCCATGGAAACCAGCACCTGCGCGGGCACCGCCGCCTCCGCCACCGCCGCCGCCTCGACCGTGAGGTGCGGCAAAGCTTGCGGCGGGCGCCGCGACGACGAGGGTCAAAATAGCAACCGCGCTCAAAATTTTAAAACCAATCATGTTCGGCTCCATCCTCAGGGGGTGTCGAACCCCCGGGGGAGGGTGACAAGCCCAAACCGCATCTCAATGCGTGGGAGGAGATTGTCCGAGCCCAACTGTACGCGGTATGAACGGATTGCGTCGATTTCGTGTGATTTGGGTGGCGTATATCGTCGATCGAACGGGCTTGTGACCGAACAAAACTGGACAATTCGGCCGGTCAATGGCATCAGGGCTTCGACGCACTTCTCGAACCGGCCGGGCCCCATGAAACTGTTTTTTCTCAAAGTCTTCACATGGTGGAGCGGCCAGACCTTCGGCACGCAATTGTGGACCTGGCGGTTCGGCGAGCTGGTCGGCGAAGACGAGCAGGGCAATCGCTATTACCGCACCAAGGGCCGCAAGATCGATCCGACGCTCGGCTTCGAGCGGCGCTGGGTGGTCTATAATGGTTATGCCGAGGCGACCCGCGTGCCGCCGTCCTGGCACGGCTGGCTGCATCACACCGTCGATGTCGCGCCGACCGAAGAGAGCTATACGCCGCGCGAATGGCAGAAGCCGCATCAGCCCAATCTGACGGGCACGCCCGCCGCCTACCGGCCTTCCGGCTCGACGCTCGCCAGCGGCCGACGCCCCAAGGCGACCGGCGACTATCAGCCGTGGACCCCGGGCAGCAACTGAAGCTCCTTGTCGTTCCGCCCTGTGAACAGCGGGGACATCCGGCAACGCGTTCTTGAGTCCGCCCCGACATGACGGCTTAATGACGTCATCTTATGGAGGTGGGAAACCATCGCGTCGGTTCGGGCAACAGTTCGCGACTGCCCCGATATGCAGCGGCTGCCGATCAGGTTACGGCTGGGAGATAGGCCCTCGGCGCAGAGTTCCTGAAATCGCCCGTCAATGTGGAGCTGCCATAGGACAGGAAAGGCCGTTCGGGAAACCGGGCGGCCTTTTTCTTGTGATCACGCCAGCCGCGCCGCGGCCCGGCGGTTCGCCTCACCGCGCCGTTGCTGGCTGGATGCAAGCCGCTCTTTCGCGCGCGCAAGAATTTCCGGCGGCGCGGTGTCGGGCGAACCGGCATTGAACGGCGGCGCCGGATTATATTCGAGCCGCAACTGAATGGCTTCGGCCGTCTGCCGGTCGACGAGGATCGACACCAGCGTGAGTGCGAAATCGATCCCCGCGGTGACACCACCGCCGCTGACGCGGTTACGGTCGACGCATACACGCGTCCTCGTCGGCGTCGCGCCATAGGGCGCGAGATAATCCATCGCGGTCCAATGCGTGGTTGCGCGATATCCCTTGAGCAAGCCGGCGGCGCCCAGCACCAGCGATCCCGTACACACCGAGGTGATATATTTCGCGCCGCCCGCCTGCCGGCGCAGGAATGCCAGCATCTCCTCGTCATTGACCATATCGTCGGTGCCGGCGCCGCCGGGTACGCAGATCACGTCGAGCTGCGGGCAATCCGCAAAGCTGACGGTCGGCGTCAGCGTGAGCACGCTATCGCTCGGAACCGGTTCGATGCGTTTCCAGATCAGATGCACCTGCGCGCCCGGCACGCTCGCAAATACCTGCAGCGGCCCGGTCAGGTCGAGCTGGGTCACTTTCGGAAAGACGAGAAGTCCGATCTGAAGCGGTGCCGGCATGAAGAGAACCTCCTGGAGCTTGCTATCCTGCCACATCAGGCTATTGTCATGAATGCCTTATTTCCCTCAATTTGGGACATCGTCGCGAACATGATCGGCGTGCTTGTCTATCCCGATTTCCAGTTGTTGGATGCTGCCGGCCCGATCTCGGTGTTCGAGATTGCGGGCCGCTTTGCCGGCAAAACCTCGTCAATCAAGGTTGTGGCAGCGGTGCCGGGACCGGTGCGCAGTTCGTCGGGCGTTGAGATTTTCGCACGCGGCCTCAAACCATCGGGCGCGATCAGCACGCTGATTATCGCGGGAGGCGAGGGCGTGCGCGCGGCGGCGCAGTGCGAGAAGACGCTGGCCTTTGTGCGGGGAATTGCCGGGCGCGGCGGCCGCGTCGCCAGCGTCTGTTCCGGTGCTTACGTGCTCGCCGAAGCCGGGCTGTTGGACGGCCGTCGCGCCACCACGCATTGGCGGCGCACCCGGCATTTCATTGCCACCTATCCGAAAGTGAAACTGGAGGCTGACCAGATTTTCGTCCGCGACGGCAATATCTGGAGTTCAGCCGGCATCAGCGCCGGCATTGATCTCGCGCTGGCGATGGCGGCGGAGGATTTCGGCGAGGAGATCGCGCAGGAAACCGCACGCCAGCTCGTGCTCTACCATCGCCGCAGCGGCGGCCAGTCGCAATTTTCATCGCTGCTGGAATTGAAGACGCCGAACGGCCGCTTCGGCCCGTTGCTCACCTGGGCGCGCGAACATCTCGATGCGCCGCTGACGGTGGAGGATCTCGCCGAGCGGGCCGGCATGAGTTCGCGGCATTTCACGCGCGCTTTCATCGCGGAGACCGGCACGACGCCCTCAAAGGCGGTCGAGCGCCTGCGGATCGAGGTGGCGCGGCAACGGGTGCAATCGTCCGGCGAGGCGATCGAGCGCGTTGCGCAAGTCACCGGTTTTCGCGATCCGGAACGGATGCGGCGTGCTTTTATTCGCGCCTTCGGTCAGCCCCCGCAATCGCTGCGTCGCGCGGCGCGGGCGGGATAGTTTCAGCCGGCTGTATCGGTCTAAGTCGCGCCACGATCGGCTTGAGCAGGAGTGGTGTCAGGTAAACCGGGAATTGGCTGAGCGCGAAATAAAGCCACGTCGTCCCCGGCAGCACGCCGTTGGTGGCGGCCAGCATCAGTCCCATGTTGCGCTGTGAAACCATCAAGCCGAGCGCGAACGCGCGTTCGTGACCGCATTTGCGGAAAATCAGCACGGTAACACCGAGCAGCGCGAAGAACACCGCGAAGGCGAAGGCCGTGACTTCGATCACCCAGATCGGATCAGCCCAAAAGCTGCCGGCCACAGTCCCCATCACGGCGCTGACAAACACGAACAGGGTGATGATATTGAGTCCGTCGATCGGGCCCTTGTGCCGTTGGATGGCAGCGGCGCCGACGCTCCAGCGTATCACGGCGGCGATGACCAGCGAGCCGGCGACAATCGCGAACAGTTTTAAGCCGAGCCCGAGCGGCGAAAGCGTCAGCGCGGCGCCGAAGAACACATAGGCGAACAGCGGCGCCGAAATCGGAATCAGCGATATGCTGGTGACCAGCGTGATCAGCACCAGCGTTGAATCCAGTCCCATCAGGGCCGCCAGCGCCGGCGCCGCCATCATCGGCGCCGCCACCGCTTGCAGCATCAACGCCAGAAACAGATCCGGCGAACGGACATCGAATCCGGTCGCAAGTGAGCCCAGGCCCGCAATCAAGGGCACGCCGAATGTGGTCCACAGCGTTGCGGCAAGAACGATTCCCGGCCGCCGCAGTTGCGCCCGCAACGCTGCGACATCCACGCGCATGAACGATATGCACAGCAGAACAAAGATCGCCTCCGTGACGTAAGGTCTGAGCAGTTCACCAAGCGGGGGCAGCGCAACGCCGATGAACACCAGGGCTGCTACCGCGCGGGTGCCCTGAGCGCCGAGCCAGCGCAGGACTTGCACCGGAATGGCTCCGGCCTTTTGTAAAATGACGGGCATGTGGCTTTCGAAGGATATGCTGCGGGAAGGGAGGGCGGAACGTGACCATGTGGCAATCGGTGCACGGTATAAAGTAACGTCTCGTTGCGGTCTGTTTCCGTTTTGATGGTGATCTAATTCAGCGCTCTCAACCACGCGCCGATTTCGGTGGCGGCGACATTGGCCTGCTGCAACAGCTTGCCCATGGTGAAGAAGCCGTGGAATTGGCCGGGGAAGGTCCGCCAGTTTACGGCGACGCCGGCTTCCTTCAGGCGTCGCGCATAGTCATCGCCTTCGTCGCGCAAGGGGTCGGCGCCCGCGGTCAGCACATAGGCTGGCGGTAATCCGGCGAATGTCCTGGCGCGGGCCGGTGACGCGCGCCAATCGCCGATATCGGAGATGCCGTTCAGATAATGATCGCGAAACCACCTGATCACGGAATGGGTGAGAAGGATGCTGGTCTCGGGCTCGCGATGCGAGGGCTGCGTCATCGCAAAATCCGTCGCCGGATAGATCAGCACCTGACCCGAGATCGCGGGACCGTCACCGTCACGCGCCGATAGCGCGACCACCGCGGCGAGGTTGCCGCCGGCGCTGTCGCCGCCGACCAGAAGCCGCGTTGCGTCGATGCCGAGATCGCTGGCGTGGCCGGCGATCCATTTGGTCGCCGCGATCGCGTCATCGACGGCGGCCGGGAATTTGTGCTCGGGCGCGAGGCGATAATCGACTGATATAACGATCAGCTGGCCTTCGTCGGCCAGTTTTCGACACACCACGTCGTGGGTGTCGAGATCGCCGATCACCCAACCGCCACCGTGAAAAAATACCAGGCAGGGCGCCAGACCGTTGGAGCTGCGAAGTTTCAACGGCGTGTAGATGCGCGCAGGGATCGGCCCGGCGGGGGAGGGGATCGCGAGCGGCTCAACTGATTTGAGCGCGGGCGGCTCGGGATTGGTGACGAGCCGGGCCTGCAAATAAAATTCGCGCGCCTCTTTCGGCGATAGCGTCTCGTAAGCTGGCCGGCCGGCTTCCTGAAATGCCTTGAACACGAAGGCGGCATCGGGATCGAGGGTGACGGGCATAATGAGTTTCCTGTTCTAGGCAGCAGTACGCCCGCCATCGACGGTATAGGCCGATCCCGAGACGTAACTAGCTTCGTCAGAAGCGAGGAACGCGACGATGGAAGCGACTTCCGAGGCTTGTCCGAGCCGGCGCGCGGGAATCCGTTCCGCAACTTTATCGGTGGGAACAGTTGCGTTGCCAGGATTGCGGCCGTCGATGATCGCGCTCAGCATGCGGCTGTCGATGAGCCCGGGGCAAACGCAATTCACGCGCACGCCGGTCTGGCTGCATTCCAGCGCGGCGCTCTTGGTCAGGCCGATCACCGCATGTTTGCTGGCACTGTAGGCTGCGATATCGGGAGAGCCGATCAGGCCGGCGATCGAGGCGGTGTTGATGATGCTGCCTTTGTTTCGTTTGAGCATCACCGGCAGCACATGCTTAAGCCCCAGGAAGACGCGGACCACGTTGACGTCGAGCACCCGGCGAAAGGTTTCGAGCGAATATCGGGTTATCGGTGCGATATCGCCCTCGATACCGGCGTTATTGTAAAACACGTCGATGGTGCCGAATGTATCGACGGCGGCGCGGACATATTCGGCGACTTCCTCTTCACGGGTTACGTCGGCAGTGATTGCGAGAGGCCTCGCCGATCCCGGCAAATCCCTGATGGCAGCCTGCAGTTCCCTTGGCTTGCGGTCGACTGCGACAATATGCGCACCACGCTTGGCCAGAAGCTGCATGGTCGCGATGCCAATGACGCCAGCGGCGCCGGTGACGACGGCAACCCTGCCGTCGAGACGAATGCGATCGGGCATGCCCAGCGTTTCCTCAGGGGTAGTCCGGTTATTCCGGATTTTTGGGTTCCGGCGCGTCGCGCACGGGCCTTTATGGCGAGATTATTTCATTTGTGACGCGGGCTGACCAGTGACGAAGCGGATGGGCACCCGCCCTTTCCCCGCCGTATTCGGCATGTTAACCGGAAGCCCTGCGAGCGGCGATAGCCTGTACAATGTCGTGAGCCCGATTCGCTTTTTTAAAGCCGCGAGATGTTTCGAACCATTGCCTTGATCGGATTTGCGGCCCTGGTGGCCGCCGCGACCATCTCGTTTGCGCCCCCGGCGCATGCGCAGATCGGCAATATTTTTTCCGATCCGGCGCCGCGCCCGCCCGGCAGCATTCCGCGCGGCAATCAGCAGCAGCAACAGCAGCTCGACGACGAAGAGGAAGTGCCGGAACTGCCGCAAGGCCGCCTGCTGCCGACCCCCAACCGTCCGTTGCCGCCGGGGCAGGGTGTACCGGCGCCGGGAAGCGTGCAGTCGCAGCCGCTGGCGCCGCCGCCGGGTACCACCGTCGTCCCGCAGAACACGCCGCCCGGCGTAGCGATAGCCCCTCCGCAGCCCAATCAGGGCGTCGCGGTCGCGCCACCAGTCGCCAATCCGCCGCCTGGCGCGCCGGGACAGCGTCAGCAGCCTAAAAACGTGCCGCAGACGCCGGCGACGCTGCAGCCCGGCGACGAGGTGGTTTCCGAGCCGCCAGCGCAGAAGATCGTCAACAAGAAGGCGAGCTTTTCGGGGTTGGACAAGATCACCGGGCGCATCATCAATTTCGACGAGGATGTCGGCGAGACCGTTCAGTTCGGCGCGCTGCGTGTGAAAACCGACGCCTGCTATACGCGCCCGGCGACGGAGGCCGCCAACACCGACGCGTTTGTCGAGGTCGACGAGATCACGCTGCAGGGCGAGGTGAAGCGGATTTTTTCGGGCTGGATGTATGCGGCCAGTCCCGGCCTGCACGGTGTCGAGCATCCGATTTACGATATCTGGCTGACCGACTGTAAAGCGCCTGACGCCACCGTTGTCAGCGTGCAGCCCGATCCGCCGAAACCCGCGCCGGCTCCGGTGGCCCCGAAACGTCCGCCGGCCCCGCCGAAGCAGCAGGCGCAGCGTCCGCCACCGCCGCCGCAATTCCAGCAGCAGCCCCAACCGCTGCCGCCGCCTCAGCCGCAACCCCCGCCGCAGCAACCCGGCGGCCTGTTCGGAATTTTCAGGCAGTAATACTTCTGGGCTGATGACAGGACGCGGCACCGTGCGCCGCGGCGTTCGCGACTATTCCCGATCTGCGATGATCGCCAGCGCGCGCTCGCCGCTGATGGGGTGATCAACCGGCAATTTCAGAAAATCAGCCTCGCCCCGGATCGCCTTTTCGAGCAGGGCAGTATAGCGCCGCCGCGGAATCTCGACCGCGCCGAAGCTGCGCAGATGTTCGGTCACATATTGCGTGTCGAGCAGTGCGAAGCCGCCTGCGATCATCCGCGCCACCAGATGCACCAGCGCGACTTTCGAGGCGTCACGGGCGCGGTGAAACATGCTCTCGCCGAAGAAAGCTCGGCCGAGGCTGACGCCATAGAGCCCGCCGACCAGGTCATCATTTTCCCAGACCTCGACGCTGTGGCAATGCCCGAGTTCGTGCAGTCCGATATAGAGATCGCGGATGCGCTTGTTGATCCAGGTGTCGTCGCGGCCCGGCTGTGGCGCGGCACAGCCGGCAATCACAGCCTTGAAGGCGGTATTGACGGTCACGGTGAAGGCGTCGGAACGCACCGTGCGCGCCAGACGCGAGGCGACGCGAAAGCCGTCGAGCGGAATCACGCCGCGCATTTCCGGCTCGACCCAGAACAAGGTAGGATCGTCGGCGCTCTCGGCCATCGGGAAGATGCCGCAGGCATAGGCGCGCAGCAGCACTTCAGGCGTGATATCGGACGAGGCGGATTCGCGCGAGGTCATGAGCGCAGGATAGCAGGCGGAAGGCGGCTGCGGCTAGCTGGCGGTGGCGGCCGCAGGCTTTGGCGTCGCGGGGGCATTGGCGCGCCGGAACCGCAGTATGATCCTTGTGCCGGCATGACCAGGGTCGCGCTCGACGCTGGCCTCGAGCTTGGACGCCATCGCCGTGACGATACGCTGTCCCATGCCGGTGGAACGCGGGTCGGTTTTGACGTTGAGGCCGACGCCGTCGTCGGCAATCGACAGCAACAGATGCTCATCCTGCGCGCGCAGGTCGACGTGAATCGGACCTGCACCGTCGGGATAGGCATATTTCACTGCGTTCATCACCAGCTCGTTGACGATGATGCCGATCGCGACCGCGCGGTCGGGATCGATCTCGATCGGTTCGGACTTCAAGGTCAGCCGCGACATCCGGTTGCCTTCGGCGGACCTTCGCAGATCCTCCAGCAACGCGTCGAGATACTGGTTCAGCAATACGCTTTTGAGATCGTGCGAGGTGTAAAGCCGGCGATGAACTTGGGCCACCGCGGCCACCCGGCCCATCGCATTGGTCAGCGCCGCCTTGACGTCGTCGTCGGTGCTTGAATTGGCCTGCAAATGCAGCAGTGAGGCGATGATCTGAAGACTGTTGCCAACGCGATGGTTGACTTCGCGCAACAACATTTCGCGTTCGGCGGCGAGCGCGGCATAGCGGTCGCGCGAGGCATGGACCTCGGCCTCGGCGTCGTCGCGGGCCTTCTGGATGCTGGCCTGCCGCAACGCCCCATTGATGGCGACCTGCAGCAGGGGGATGAAGTCGCCCTGGATGTCCTTTGTCAGATAATCGGCGGCGCCAGCCTTCAAGGCCGTGACGGCAACGTTGGAGTCCTGCGAGGCGGTGACGAACACCACCGGGGGCGCATTCGGAATCGCCAGGATACGCTCAAGGGTTTCGAGGCCATCGAGACCGGGCATGTACTGATCGAGCGCGACGACGTCGATACCGCCTTGCTGCAGCCGCTCCAGTCCATGCTTGCCGCTTGCGGCATGCACGACCGTGAAGCCGAGCCGCGTCAGGCCGCGGTCAACCAGCCGGGCAAGCGCCTGGTCGTCATCGATATAAAGCAGCGTCGGCGTCGCAGCGTTCATGTGGCGGATCGCGGAACCTGAATGACGGAGAAGAAAAGCCCGAGTTGACGAATAGCGTTGGCGAAGCTTTCGTAGTTTACCGGCTTGGTGATGTAGACGTTGCAGCCGAGCTCGTAGCAGCGTTTGATTTCCTGGGAATCGTCGGTCGTGGTGAGCACCACAACCGGCGCGCATTTGAGATATTTGTTTTCCTTGACCCGCCGCAGGATGTCGGTGCCGGTCATGTCGGGTAGATTCAAATCCAGCAGGATTAATAGCGCCGTGCCCTTGTGCTCGCCCCCGGTGCCATCGCTGCCGAAAAGGTAGTTGACCGCGGCTGTACCGTTGGTGAACGGCATGATGTCGTTGTTGATGCCGGAACGGCGAATGTTGCGCTCGATGAGACGGGCGTGTCCCTCGTCGTCTTCGATCATGATAATGGTGACGGGTTTGCTCATGTATCTCGGTTCCGGTTACTGGCTGTCCAAGCCAAAGGTAGTGTTATTGTGAAGGTGCTGCCACTGTGAAGTTCCGACGATACCGACATGGTTCCACCAAGTCGTCTCACTAATGCACGAACGTGCGCCAGCCCGATGCCCTGTCCAGGTCTGTCCTGTTCGCCGGCGCGGCGGAACAGGTCGAAAATGCGCTGATGGTCCTTGGGATCAATACCGCGGCCATTGTCGGCGATTTCGAAGATCGCAAAGCCCAGCTTGGTCCGGCCTCGGATGGAGATATCGCCGGGAACCCCGGGCTTGAGATATTTAAGTGCATTGTCGATCAAATTGGAGAAAATCTGCTCCAGCGCGAGGCGGTCGCTGATGAGATCCGGCAACGGCGCGATGCGAATTTCGGCCTGGGCCTCTGAGGCCTGGTGCGCCATGGTCGAGACGATGCTTTCGATCAGTTCGCGGGTTTCGATCCGCACCGGTTCGAATTCGCGCCGCCCCTCCCGGGTGAGATTGAGGATGGCTGTGATCAGCCGATCCATCTTGGCGATCGACGATTTGATGAAGCCCAGCGCTTCGGTAAAATCCTCCGATAGCTGCTTGTCTTCGCCTTCGAGGGCTGGCTCGATCTCGCCGCCGGCTCCTGCGGTCGCGCGGCCGAGGGTGGCGATCCGCTTGAAAATGTCGCCGCGCAATTCTTCGAGTTCGCTGGTGAAACCCATGATGTTCACCAGTGGCGAGCGCAGATCGTGGCTGACGATATAGGCGAAACGCTGGATCTCGTCGTTGGCCTCGCGAAGGTCGGCGGTGCGCGCGTCAACCGTGGCCTCCAGATTGAGATTGTTGTCGCGCAACTGCTCTTCGGCGGCGTCGCGCGCGCGGGTGGATCGCCGCACCAGAAAAATGGAAATGCCCGCCAACAGCACCACCAGACCTGAACCCACGCCTGTCATCGAAGCCGCCAGCGATTGGCTGCGGTCGGCGCTCGCCGTTCGCAGGGCGAACAAGCGATCTTCTTCGGCGCGCATCTGGTTGGCCAGATCGTCGATGTGGCTCATCGCCTCGCGGCCGGTGCCTTCGCGGACAATCCGGGCGGCGTCATCCGCATGCTCTTCCCGCGCAAGCGCGATGGTTTTGCGGAATTCCTCGATACGCTGAGTGCTGAGCTGAATTATCTCGTCGATGACGCGACCTTGTACAGGGTTATCGCTCGTCAACCGGCGCAATTGCATCAGGTCGGGTGTCAGCTGGGACGCTGCGTTCTCAAAATCGGTCAGAAAATCCGGCAGCAATGTCGAGATATAGCTGCTTTGTGCACTTTCGGCCCGGCGCAACTGCAACTGCGTCAGCGATATCTGGTTTTCGACTTCGACGGTGTGGAGCACCCATCTGGCATCCTCGCGCGATTGATTGACGAGGTAGACGGACCCGGCGCTGATGACGGTCAGCACGACAAGGCCCGCTGCGAGCAGCAGGACTTGCCCAATCGCGCGCCTGCGCATGGCTTCAGGCGTCACAACACGCTCGTCATGAGATAGCGAAATTCCAGCAGTCTCCCGGGAGGGAGAGGTTTCTGATGCCGTAAACGCCTGTCCGGGCGATTGGTTCCCATTAATGTCCCGGCGCCTTCGTCGTTTTTGGGACGGCCATTAACCGGCCGGCTTGCCGGCCAGATATTGTTCGAGCCAGTGGATGTGGTAGTCGCCGTCGATGATGTCGGGTTCCCGGACTAGCGCCCGAAACAGCGGCAGTGTGGTCTCGATGCCTTCGACCACCATTTCGTCCAGCGCGCGGCGCAGCCGCATCAGGCATTCGCCGCGGGTCTTGCCGTGCACGATCAGCTTGCCGACCAGCGAGTCATAATAGGGCGGGATCACGTAGCCCTGATAGACGGCGGAATCGATCCGCACGCCGAGGCCGCCGGGCGGATGGTATTGCAGAATCTTGCCGGGCGAGGGCCGGAAGGTCACGGGGTTTTCAGCGTTGACGCGGCATTCGATGGCATGGCCGTTGATAACGACTTCATCCTGCGTCACCGGCAGGTCGCCGCCGGCGGCGATGCGGATCTGCTCCAGCACAAGGTCGATACCGGTGATCATCTCGGTCACGGGATGTTCGACCTGAATGCGGGTATTCATTTCGATGAAATAGAATTCGCCGTCTTCGTACAGAAATTCCACGGTGCCGACGCCGAGATATTTCATCTCCTGCATCGCCTTGGCGACCGTCGCGCCGATCCTGGCGCGCGCGGCGGCATCGAGAGCGGGTGAGGGACCTTCTTCCCAAACCTTCTGATGGCGCCGCTGCAGCGAGCAATCGCGCTCGCCGAGATGGATAGCGCCGCCGCGGCCGTCGCCGAGCACCTGGATTTCGATGTGGCGCGGCTTCTGCAGATATTTCTCGAGATAGACCGAAGCATCGCCGAAAGCGGATTTGGCTTCATTGGCCGCGGTCGAGAGCGCCAGCATCAAATCGCCGGCGGTCTGCGCGACTTTCATGCCGCGGCCGCCGCCTCCCGAAGCGGCTTTCACCAGCACCGGAAAGCCGATCTGTTCCGCGATCGCCATCGCATCGTCTTCGGGGCCGACACCGCCGTCGGAGCCGGGCACCACGGGAATGCCGAGCCGCTTAGCGGTCTTCTTGGCCTCGATCTTGTCGCCCATCAGGCGGATGTGTTCAGCCTTGGGCCCGATGAAATGCAGATTGTGATCGGCGAGGATTTCGGCAAAGCGGGCGTTTTCCGACAGAAATCCGTAACCGGGATGCACCGCATCCGCGCCGGTGATCTCGCAGGCAGCCAGCAGTGCGGGGACGTTGAGATAGCTGTCCTTGGACGGCGGCGGCCCGATGCACACGCTCTCGTCGGCGAGCCGCACATGCATGGCGTCGGCGTCGGCGGTGGAATGCACAGCCACCGTGGCGATACCAAGTTCCTTGCACGCGCGCAGAATGCGCAGTGCGATTTCGCCGCGGTTGGCTATGAGGATTTTGTCGAACATGTTGTCCCTAAGCGGCGAATGGTAAAAATGAACTAGTCGCCACTCGCTATTCGCCTCTACTCAACAATCACCAGCGGTTCGCCGAATTCGACCGGCTGGCCGTCCTCGACGAGAATTTGCGTCACGGTGCCCGCGCGCGTGGAGGGGATCTGGTTCATCGTCTTCATCGCTTCGATGATCAAAAGCGTCTGTCCGACCGCCACCTTGCTGCCGACTTCGATGAAGGGCTTGGCGCCGGGCTCGGAGGCCAGATAGGCCGTGCCGACCATCGGTGAGGGCACCGCACCCGGATGCTTGGCGACATCGGCCACAACGGCGGGTGCTGCGGCGGCCGGCGCGGAGGCGGCGGCGGGCTGGAAATTCGCCGGCATCGAGGCGGCAATGCTGACATTGCGGGCAACCCGCAGCCGCAAGCCGGCGCGCTCGATCTCGATTTCGGTCAGGCTGGTCTCATCCAGCAGAAGGGCGAGTTCGCGAATAAGCGCACTGTCGCTGCTGGTGAATTTTGCGGCTGTTTTATCGTCAGGCTGGCGCGCCATGATCTTGATCCGGAACTTTCTGCGTGATGGGCGGATACGTCAGGCTTTTGCCTTGACGCCAAGCTTGTTGGCAAGAATCTTGGCGGCAAGACCCGTAATCGCGAGCCTGTAACCGTCGATGCCGAAACCGGCCAGCGTGGCGAAGGCGGCCTGGGCGGTGAAGGAGTGATGGCGGAAACTCTCGCGCGCGTGGATGTTGCTGACGTGTACTTCGACTGTCGGAATTTTCACCGCCACCAAGGCGTCATGCAGGGCGATCGAGGTGTGCGAATAGCCCCCGGCATTGATGATGATCCCGACGGCTTTTTTGGCATGCGCCTCATGGATGATGTCGATCAACTCGCCTTCGCGGTTGGACTGCCGGCAATCGGCCTTGAAGCCGAATTGCGCCGCCGTCTCGGCGCACAGTTTCTCGACGTCAGCGAGCGTGGCGTGACCATAGGTTTCCGGCTCGCGGGTTCCCAACAGATTAAGGTTGGGTCCGTTGAGAACGTAAATCGTTCCGGCGGCTGTCTTGTCGGCAGGCGTGTTGGCCATCCAAATCCCGGCAATGGGTGTAGGTGGCGGGGTTATAGGTAACAACCAGCCTTAGGGGAAGCCTTTAGGCCCTTGGGGATAACTCTCAAATGCCTCATCCGCTTGATAAAAACCCGCATGGAACCTACGGAAACTACTCGTTAACCAAGGTTAAAGGATGCAGCTAACCGCGGCGTGCGGCGAACGGGGAACTGACCTGGCGAGTGAAAAGGGGCGGGCCCGTCGGCCCGCCCGCAGATCGTGCTTAACGGCTATCAGGCGTCGATGACCGCGATGATCTCGAACGACTGCGGATCGACCACCACGATCTGGTCGTTGACGAGGATGAATTGATATCCGCGCCAATCCGGATAAATCGTCACGATCTCCGCCGGAAGCGGGTGGAAGGCGACATCGCGGGGAACGCGGGTGCCGACCGAGATCGAGAAGTTCACATTGGTCACCGGAGCCACATGCTGGTTCCGGATCACGGTGGTGATCTTGGTGCGCTGCTCGCCGGAGAGCTTGGCGCCGGCGCCGGCCTGGCCAACGGTCTGCGACTTGCTGTCCGCGCCCTTCGAATCCGCCTTCATGCTGCCGTTGCGGTCTTCGGCCTTTTGCGAACTCATGGCGTTCGGCTTGTCGCCCTTCATGTTGTTGTTCGTATTGGTGTCCTGCGCGGACTTCTCGCCCTTGTTGTCGCCTTTGGGCCCGGCCTTCATGTCGCCCTGTGTCTGCTGGTTCTTGCCGCCTTTGGGCTGCATCTTTTCGTCGGACTGGGTCGACTTCATGCCCTGATCCTGCGCGCTGTCGCGATTCATCGGGGTTGCGGCCGGCGAGCCGCGATCCGGTGAAGGCGCGCTCTGCTGCATGCCTGCGCCGGCCGACGGTGCTTCGCGATTCATTCCCTGTGCGTTGGCGAAACCGGTTCCAGCGATCAGCGCTGCGGTGGCCGCCGTGATCATCAAACGATTCAACATCAAAATATCTCCTCACGAGTTTGCGTTTGCCCGCCCGACCAACGACAGGAGATGCGCGATGTTCCCGGGCTTCGGCGGTTCCATCGGGTTTGTTTTATGAATGCGCGATGAACCACCACGCGTGATGCTATTCGCCAAAACAAAAGGGCCGGCAAAGCAGCCGGCCCTTTTTCCGTCGAATCGAAATCTTCAATCGTTTCGAATCTTCTATCTTTTATCCCAGAAGGTGAAACTCAGCACGTCGCCTTGCCGCAGCGGGCGGCGCTGATCTTCTCCTTGAGGCCGTCAAGACCGATCGCGCCGATCACGACCTGCTTGCCGATCACATAGCTCGGCGTGCCGTTCATGCCCATGGCTTCGGCGAGCTTGAAGTTTTCTTCGATGGTGGCGCGCACTTCCGGACCTGCCAGATCCTTTTCGATCTTCGCGGTATCGAGGCCGGCGTCTTTGGCCGCCGCCATCGCACGCGCCTTGTCCGCAGGGCCACGGCCGCCGAGCAGCTTCTGGTGGAAATCAAGATACTTCTTGCCGCCGGGATCCTGCATGCGCACGGCAACCGCAACCTTGGCGGCTTCGATCGAACCTTCGCTCAGCACCGGGAATTCCTTCAGCACCACTTTCAGCTTCGGGTCCGTTTTCATCAGATCGAGCATGTCGGCCATCGCGCGCTTGCAGTAGCCGCAATTGTAATCGAAGAACTCGACGAAGGTGACGTCGCCGTCCTTGTTGCCGAGCGTGACACCGCGCGGCGAATTGAAGATCGTATCCGCGTTCGTGGCGACGCTGGCTTCGTGCTTCTCGGTTTCCGCGGCGGCCTGGCGCTTGTTGAGTTCGGCCATCGCCTCTTCCAGCACCTCGGGATGGCTGACCAGATAATTCTTGATGATGCTCTCGATCTCGCCGCGCTGGCCGTCGGAGAAGGTTTCCGCCGATGCCGCCGGAGGTGTGACGCACAGAGCGAGCGCGAACAATGCGGGCAGAGCGGAAGCGAGCAGGCGGAACGGAGGCATCGGCAAATCCTCTTGAGTTAGTCCTCAGGCATGTTCGTGAGGGCAAGTTCTTGTGAAAACCGGTTTTCGAAAACCTTGTAGGTCAGGCCAGTTTATTTCTCGTTGCGTATATCTGGTTCGGTTATTCTCGGGTTCAATTATTCTTGGGTGGCTTCGAGGAGATGATGTCGTCGGCCTTGACCCATCCGGGGGTGCCGACGGCGAAACGGGTTTTCGCGCGGGAAGCAAGATCGCGCGCGGTCTTGTTGTCGCCGCGCAGATAGGCCGCCTGTGCCGATGCCAGATCGGCCTCCGCCAGATCCCCCTTTCGGCCGTAGGCCATCGCGAGCTGCGAAAAGCCCAGCGGCGCTTCGCTCTCGCGCGCCACGGCGGCCCGCAGAATCCCGATCGCTTCGTCAGCGTAGGCCCTATTATCGGACGCCACCAGTGCTTGCCCAAGTAACATCTCGATGAGCGGCGCGTTATTCGAGAGCTGCACGGCCTTGCGCAGGGGCGCAATCGCCTCCGCGGGCTTGCCGCCTTCGAGCAGCGCCTGGCCGCGCAATTCATAAAAATACGGGTTATTGGGCTGCACCTGGATCAGTCCGTCGATCTGGGTGAGGGCGTTCTGCAGATCGCCGTGCAGATAGGTGGAGATCGCGTGCGCATACCGTGAGGGCAGGGTGGTGTTCGACAGCGGATAGCGCCGATAGACCGTGTCCTGCCGTTCCATGAAGCCCGAGATCTTGGCGCGCATCATGTCGTGGCGCAGTTGCAGGGCCGTATCGTCCTTCTTGTCCCAATAGGGGCTGGAATGCGCGATTTCCTCGAGCGCCGCGACGCGTTCGGCAGGCATTGGATGCGACTGCACGTATGGGTCGGAGCCATGGGCGGCGAACAGGCTGTCGTTGGTGAATCGCTTGAAGGTCTCGTACATGCCCTTGGCGGATTGACCGGTCGCGGTCAGAAATTTCACGCCGGCGCGGTCGGCGTTTTCTTCTTGTCCGCGCACATAGGAGAGCAGGCTGCGGCGGATCACTTCCTGCGGCGCGGAGAGCGTGGCGGCGCCGGCATTGGCCAGACCGGTATTGCCGTTGCCTTTGGCACCCGCCGCGAGCGCACCGGCGCCCAGCAGCATCGCGATAACCATCTGTGTTTGCGCGGCTGCGACCTGTTCGTGCAATTTGGCGAGATGACCGCCGGCGAGATGCCCGGTCTCATGCGCCAGCACTCCGATGATCTGATTGGGCGTTTCCGATTGCATCAACGCGCCGTGATTCACGAAAATGCGGTGGCCGTCGGCGACGAAGGCGTTAAAGGCGGGATCATTGATGATCGTCACCTGGATATTCTGCTTCTCGAGGCCCGCGACGCGCAGGACCGGACGCGTATAGTCGCGCAGCAATTGCTCGGTCTCAGTATCGCGCAGCAGCGCCGGACCTTTTTCTTTCTCTTGTGCAAACGCCGAAAACGGCGCCAAAGCTAGCGCGATCGCGGTAGTGACGGTGGCAAACTTGGATGGTTTCTGGCGCAGCGCTGGGCGAAACGTCATCGAGCGGTCTTTAATGATTGGCGGCAGGGCGGATACGCGATATGCCCTACCAAACCGCGGAATGCGGCTAGTCTGGGGCACCAGCTCAAATAGCAGATATCGATGCCTGAAGCGACACTGAGAGACCGTGCAAAAGGCCTGTTGGGGGCATCGGGGCGAAGCGATGTTCCGCCGTTCATGGTGATGGATGTGATGGCGGCTGCCGCACGCATTGAAGCGGCCGGCGGCCATGTCATCCACATGGAAGTGGGACAGCCGGCGGCCTCGGCGCCCAAAGCGGCGATCATGGCCGCGCATGCTGCGCTCGACAGCAGCCGGATCGACTATACGTCGGCATTGGGAACCCCAACGCTGCGCCGGCGTATCGCCCGCCACTACCGCGAGGCCTATGACTGCGATGTGGATGCCGAACGGATCGTCGTGACCACGGGCTCATCCGGGGCATTCATCCTGGGCTTTCTGGCCATGTTCGAGCCCGGCGACCGGGTGGCGGTCACCGTGCCCGGCTATCCGCCCTATCGCCATATTCTCACAGCACTGGGCTGCGAGCCGGTGCTGATCGAGACCTCCAGCGACACCCGGCATGCCCTGACCGGCGAAGCCTTGCTCGCGGCCCATCGCAAGACGCCGCTGAAGGGGGTGCTGGTCGGAAGCCCCGCCAATCCCACTGGCACGATGATGTCCCGTGAGGCATTGACCAGCCTGATTTCGGCGGCAGAAAGTGCCGGCATTCGGTTCATTTCGGACGAAATCTATCACGGCCTCGACTACGCATTCCCGGCAGTCACGGCGGCGGAGTTGTCGCCCCACGCGCTTGTGATCAATTCGTTCTCGAAATATTTCTGCATGACCGGCTGGCGGGTCGGCTGGATGGTGGTGCCGGAGCACTTGGTGCGTCCGATCGAGCGGCTGCAGCAAAACCTCTCCATTTCGGTCCCGACGCTGTCGCAGATTGCCGCCGAGGCGGCGTTCGAGGGCCGCGAGGAGATGGAAGCGATCAAGCGCGGTTATCTGGAGAACCGCCGCATTCTGATCGAAGGCTTGCCGCGCGCTGGTCTCACCAAATTCCTGCCCGCCGACGGCGCGTTTTACCTTTACGCCGATGTTTCGAAATTCACCTCCGACAGTTTCAAATTCGCCGGTGAGATGCTGGAACGCGCACGCGTCGCGGCGACCCCCGGCATCGACTTCGATCCCATCCACGGCCACCAGTTCATCCGGTTCTCCTACGCGCGCTCGGCTGAGGAAATGCACGAAGCCGTGACGCGCATCGCGCAATGGCTTGGATGACGCGATCTGTCGCGGGTGCGATCACCGGAAAATGAGCCGGCGCCATTGACTCCGCTGATCTAATTGCTTTTGGCTGTATTGGATAACAAGGCGGTCCGCGCCGGGGGCGACGGGCAGGGTGACACGACGTTGAGGGGGAGTGAGACTGATGGCGGCAACGATCGCAACCGAGGCGCCGGCTCGCGCCGCCAAACCCTGGTACAAAATCCTTTATCTTCAGGTGTTGATTGCGATTGTGATCGGCGTTCTGGTCGGCTGGCTGTGGCCGAACTTCGCGACCAATGACTGGATCAAGGCGCTCGGCGACGGCTTCATCAAGCTGATCAAGATGGTGATCGCGCCGATCATCTTTTGCACGGTCGTGTCAGGCATTGCGCATATTCAGGACGCCCGCAAGGTCGGCCGCGTCGGCGTCAAGGCGCTGGTTTATTTTGAAATTGTCTCGTCCTTTGCGTTGATCCTCGGCCTGTTGATGGGCAATCTCATCCAGGTCGGCCACGGACTGGCCGCGAAGCCCGACGCGGCGGCGGTCGCCACTTACGTCAAGCAGGCGGAAGCGCAGAAATCGGTCGATTTCGTTCTCAACATCATTCCTGACAGCGTGGTGGGCGCGCTGGCGCGAGGCGATATCCTTCAGGTGCTGCTGTTCGCCATCCTGTTCGGCTTTGCGCTGATGGCGCTCGGCGAACGCGGCCACCGGCTGCGCGATATTATCGACGACACCTCGCATGCGGTGTTCGGCGTGATCGGCATCGTCATGAAGGCGGCGCCGGTCGGCGCCTTTGGCGCGATGGCCTACACGATCGGGAAATTCGGGCCGGCCGCGCTCGGCAATCTGCTTGGATTGATCGCCTTGTTCTATGCAACGGCGGGACTTTTCGTTGTCGTCGTGCTGGGCCTGATTGCGCGCGTGATCGGGTTTAACATTTTCAAGTTCATCTCCTATATCAAGGATGAACTGCTGGTCGTGCTCGGCACCAGTTCATCCGAGAGCGCGCTTCCGCAATTGATGGAGAAGCTCGAGCGGCTCGGCTGTTCGAAATCGGTGGTCGGCCTCGTGGTGCCCACCGGTTATTCGTTCAACCTCGATGGCACCAATATCTACATGACGCTGGCGACGCTGTTCATCGCGCAGGCGCTTGGCGTCGATCTCAGCTTCAGCCAGCAACTGACCATCCTGGTGGTCGCGATGCTGACCTCAAAGGGCGCCAGCGGTGTTACCGGCGCGGGCTTCATCACGCTGGCGGCGACGCTCTCGGTCGTCAATCCGGCGCTGGTGCCGGGCATGGCGATCGTGTTCTCGGTGGACAAGTTCATGAGCGAGGTTCGCGCACTGACCAACATCACCGGCAACGGCATCGCCACGGTGTTCGTGTCGTGGTGGGAAGGCGAACTCGATCACGAGTTGCTGCACGCCAACCTCAACAAGACCGTCGATACGTCGGATCTGGAGACGGCTGTTACGACGGGATAGAAGCAGCGGTTGTGTCATAAAACTCGGTTAAACCCTCCTTAAGCCTAAGCGGCGGGCGCGATATCCTAAAGTCGAAGGTGCACGCCGGAGCGAACCTCTGGTGGCGTGCCCGCGACTAACTAGATGTCGCACCCCGCCGAGGCGGTCGCCCGGTGCGGGCACTCAGGAGGCCTATCGTGGACATCAATAATCTCGTTATCCCCGGCATCTGGGCCGGGGCTGTCGTCGTGATTCTTGTTTTGCTGCGCGTGTCCAATATCTTTCGCTACATCTCGAACAATCAGGTCGGGATCGTCGAGAAAATGTGGGCGCCAAGGGGATCGATCAAATCCGGCTTCATCGCACTGCATGGCGAGGCTGGTTTCGAGCCCGAGATCCTGCGCGGTGGTATCCACCTGTTTTTTCCGTTCACCTATCGAATCCACACTTCCGACCTCGTCACGGTCGGGCAGGGCAAGATCGCCTATGTGTTCGCGCGCGACGGCGCTTCACTCGGGGCTTCCCAGGTGCTCGCCGCCAACGACACCGAGGACAAATCCGACTTTCAGGATGTGCGCCGGTTTCTGGTCGGCGGCGGCCAGAAGGGTCCGCAGCGCAAGATTCTGCGCGAAGGAACCTATGCGATCAACACCACGCAATTTGCAATCATCACCGATGAACGCGTTTACGGCCACGCCCTCAGCCAACTGGAGCAGGGCGTTCTCGACAACATGAAGCAGACGATCGCGGATCGCGACGGTTTCGTCCCAGTCGTGCTGGCGGTCGGTCAGGATCTGGTCGGCATCGTCACGGTTCATGACGGCCCCTCGCTGCCGCCGGGTGAAATCATTGCGCCGGAGGTTGGAACCGACCTGCGTAACGCCGCAACGTTTCACAACAATTTTCAGGAGCCGGAGCGATTCCTGGAGGCGGGCGGCTTTCGCGGCCGCCAGTTGCAGGTCGTGGTCGAAGGCACCTGGTACATCAACCGCTTGTTCGCGACGGTCGAGGCGGTTCCAAAGACTGTGATCCCGGTCGGCAATGTCGGCGTGGTTATCTTCTATACCGGACCGAGGACCGCAGACGTTTCCGGCGAGCAATATCGCCATGGCGAACTCGTGATGAACGGCAGTCGTGGCGTCTGGCGGGATCCGATGTTGCCGGGCAAATACGCCTTCAACACCTACGCCGGCAAGATCGAGATCATTCCGACCGTCAACTTCATCCTCAAATGGGTGCGTGGTGAAGTCGGCGCGCTGAAACTCGACGAGAATCTTTCGGAGATCTCGCTGATCACCAAGGATGCGTTCGAGCCCACGCTGCCGCTCTCCGTCGTGATGCATATCGACTATAAAAAAGCGCCGATGATCATTCAGCGCTTTGGCGATGTGAAGAAACTGGTCGAACAGACACTCGACCCGATGGTCAGCGCCTTCTTCAAGAATATTGCGCAGAAGATGACGCTGATCGAATTGCTGCAGAACCGGGCCGCGATTCAGGAAGAGTCCGGCAACGAGATGAAAGCACGTTTCGAGGCCTATTCGCTCGAATTGCAGGAAGTGCTGATCGGAACGCCGCGCGCCGCCGCGGGCGATCGGACCATCGAGGACATCCTGTTCCAGTTGCGTTCGCGCCAGGTCGCGCGCGAGCAGGTGACGACCTATCAGGAGCAGGAGAAGGCGGCCGTGCAGGAGCGGACCTTGAACGAAGCCAAGGCCACCGCGGCGGCGCAGGTCGCGCTCACCCAGTCGCTGATCCAGGTCAAGGTGCACGAAAACGAGGGCGCCGCGGCATTGGCACGGGCGCAGAAGGATGCCGAAACCGTCAAGGTGACGGCGGCTGCGGCGGGCGAGCGGTCGCGGCTTGAAGGTAAAGGCGAGGCCGACCGGGCGCTGGCGATCGGTGCGGCGAATGCGCAGGCGACCAAGCTTTCGGTCGACGCGTATGGTGGCCCCGAATATCGCCTGGCCGAACAGAACTTCTCCCGCTTCGCCGATGCGTTGACCAAGATCAACCAGCCGCTGGTTCCGCAATTCCTGATGTCCGGTGCGCAAGGCCAGGAAAACAGCGGCGGTCTCATTCCGACGGCGATGCTGAGTTCGATGTTCGGACGCATGATGCCCGATGCGCTGGAGAAGCTGAAGGAAGAGGCGCCGAAGCCGGCGGCTCGTACCAACGGCGCGTAGCGCAAGCATCTCAAGCCAAACAAAAACCGCCCGGTTTTGCCGGGCGGTTTTTTATTTCGTGGATGCGGTTTTTTATTTCGTGGATTTAGATGGGCTTATTCGCCGTTACCAAAACGTCGCGACCACCATCCCGCGCGGCGGGGCTGGGTTTCAGCGGGCTGAGCGTCGGGTTCGGCCGGAGCCGGACTTGCCGCCGGTTCGGGCGCGCTCTGTGTCACGGGTGCCGGAGCTTCGGGCTGGGCACTGGTCATGAAGCTGACCTTTTCCCGCACCGTCGAACGCCGTCGCGCGGCAGCACGCTCGGCCTCCTGAGTGGCTTCCTCGTGGACAGCAGCGCTGGTTTCCTGGGGAGCATGATCCGCGGTGGGCTGCGGTTCAGACCGGGGAGCGATCGATTCAGGTTGCACCACCGGCAGGGCCGGCTCCGCAGGTGGGGAATAACCATCGAAATCGGCAACCGCGCTGATGGCTTCCGAAGCGGGCGTCGGTCCGAGCTCGTCCGCAATCGATCCGGCGAGACCATCTTCCGGCCCGCCACGCCGGCGGCGTCCGCCGCGACGTCCACGACGGCGGGGCCGCCGCTCGCCGCCTGCGGCCTGATCGGTGCGCGCGACGCCGGGCTGTTCCTCGGATTCGTCCTCGTCGGATTCGCCTTCATCGGCTCCGGTATCTGCGACCGCGTCAGGCGCGATGCTGTGCGCCGCGCCGTTATCTTCCCGCGCGGGACCGCCTTCGCGGGCCTCGCCGGAACGGCCGCGGCGGCGACGGCGCCGCTTGCGCTTGTGGCCATCCGCATCGGGTTCGCCGTCCCTGGCTTCGCTGACAGGTTGGTCGCCGGCGAGACCTTCGGTCTCGTCGGTTTCAATTTCCGCTTCGGATTCCACGTCAAACGGATCGTCCTCATCGAACAATTCCTCGGTCTGCGGCGGGAAGGCCGCGACCTGCGCTGCCAGCAACGCCTTGGCGGCTTCCAGCGTATGAACCTGTTCGCCGCGATCGATGATGAACGACTGCTGGCCGCTCACGGTCGGATCGGCGATCACGCTCAGCGTGACCTTGAAGCTGCTTTCGAGATCGCGCAGATGGCCACGCTTGTGATTGAGGACGTAGAGCGCGACATCGGTCCGGGTGCGCACCACGAGATTGTGGGTCGCGCCCTTCATCAAGATCTCTTCAAGGCCGCGCAGCAGTTGCAACGCTACCGACGACACCGAGCGGACATGCCCGCTGCCGCCGCATTGCGGGCAGGGCTCCGTCGAGCTCTCCAGCACGCTGGCGCGGATGCGCTGGCGCGACATTTCGAGCAGGCCGAAATGCGAGATGCGCCCGACCTGGATTCGCGCGCGGTCCTGCCGCAGGCAATCGCTGAGCTTGCGTTCGACCGAGCGGTTGTTGCGCTTCTCGTCCATGTCGATGAAATCGATCACGATCAGCCCGGCGAGGTCACGCAGGCGCAGTTGGCGTGCGACTTCCTCGGCGGCTTCGAGATTGGTCTTGAGCGCGGTATCCTCGATGTGATGCTCTCGGGTCGAGCGTCCGGAATTGACGTCGATCGAAACCAGCGCTTCGGTCTGGTTGATCACGATGTAGCCGCCGGAGCGCAATTGCACGGTCGGCGAGAACATCGCGTCGAGCTGGCTCTCGACCCCCATCCGCGAGAACAGCGGCTGGCCGTCGCGATACTGCCTCACAGCGCGCACGTTGGAGGGCATCAGCATCTTCATGAAGTCGCGGGCTTCCTGATAACCGGCTTCGCCGGCGACCTGGATTTCGTCGATTTCCTTGTTGTAGAGATCGCGCAGCGACCGCTTGATCAGCGAGCCTTCTTCGTAGACGAGGGTCGGCGCCTGCGATTTCAGCGTCATGTCGCGCACGGTTTCCCACATGCGGATCAGGTATTCGAAGTCGCGCTTGATCTCGGGCTTGGTGCGCGAGGCGCCGGCGGTGCGCAGGATGATCCCCATGCCCTCGGGCACGTCGAGATCCTGCACCACTTCCTTCAGCCTCGAGCGATCCTGCGCGGAGGTGATCTTGCGGCTGATGCCGCCACCGCGCGCGGTGTTCGGCATCAACACGGCGTAACGGCCGGCCAGCGACAGATAGGTCGTCAGCGCCGCGCCCTTGTTGCCGCGTTCTTCCTTGACCACCTGTACCAGCATCACCTGGCGGCGCTTGATGACTTCCTGAATCTTGTACTGACGGCGCGGACGGAAGGCGCGCTCGGGTACTTCTTCCATGACGTCGTCGCCGCCGACGGATTCAACGACTTCTTCCTCGGCTTCGTCGCCATCATCTTCATCGTCATGATGCTCGTCGCCATGATGTTCATGGCCGTGATGTTCATGATCATGGGCGGCAGCATGTTCGTCGTGAGACGGCGCGGCGTGATGTTCATCGGCGTGCTCGCCGTGTTCGGCATGAACAGCATCGTCGGCATGGGCGGCGTTTTCGCGCGCCTGCTCGTCGTGGGAGCGCTCGTCATGGCTATGGTCTTCATGCCCCTGTTCATCATGAGCATGTTCTTCATGGATTTCCGGGCTTGCCGGTGCCGCAGTCTCGATCGCCACCGAAACCGGCATATCGGGCGAGGCCGCAACGGCAGGTGTCTCGTGCGGGTGGGCATGATCGTGCTCGTCATGCGCGTGGTCATGCTCGTGAGCGTCGTCATGATCATGATCGTGCAAATCTTCACCATCATGATGATGCTCATGATCGTGATGCCCGGCATCGGCGTGGTGATGACCGGATTCCAGGGAATCGTGAGCGTGGCCGTCGTCGGTGTGCACGCCTTCGGCATGCTCGAACGGTTGAGCGGCCTGCGACGGATCGAGGGCGGCGTTCTCGACGATCTCGCTCTGGACCCTTTCGCCACTGCCGCGGCGGCGCGAATTGCGGTGGCGCGGACGGCGGTGACGGCTGGAGCGGTTTTCGCTTTCTTCCTCGGCTTCGCGATGGGCGCGCTCGTCCGCCTCGATCAGGGCCTGACGATCGGCGACCGGAATTTGATAATAGTCCGGATGAATTTCGCTGAAGGCGAGGAAGCCGTGACGGTTGCCGCCATACTCGATGAAGGCGGCCTGAAGCGATGGTTCTACGCGCGTGACCTTGGCGAGGTAGATATTGCCGCGCAGTTGTTTGCGCTGGGCGGTCTCGAAATCAAACTCTTCGACTCGATTGCCGCGGACCACAACGACCCGGGTCTCTTCCGGGTGGGTGGCGTCGATCAACATTTTGTTGGGCATTTTGGGACTCTTGACGGCGGCGGGCGCGTATGTCGGTGCGCGCGTATGGCGCGGCCGGGTGACGCGACGGTCCACCTGATTCGGGGGTGAGGGGAAGGCCAAAACGCAACCCGGGGCGCCGAGCCGAACGGGATCCGGGCGGAGCAACGCGACGCGCAGAGCTTTCGCTCCGCGTCGGCGCGGTTCCTTGGATCATCGTCGGCAACACAGTCTGGCGCATCAAGCGTCGGCCCGTCTGAACACGTTGGCGGCAAAAGGCGCCGCCTTGTCGGTCGCTGAAAGCCCGGCATGGCGCCAAAGCGCCCGCCGGCCATCGCATATCGGGGCCATGCGGCCCGATAATCGGTTATGCCGTGTCTAAAGCCGTCCCTGGAACAAGATGGTAACCTGGGACCGGACGCCGCTCGGGCTCGAAACCGCCCCTCCTTGTCAGCCGCGCGCTGCGCTGGCTGTGGAGAGGATCGGAAAGACGCTGGAACCTCTTACTTTCGAAGGTTCCGGCGCTGCACCGGGAGGCTGAACGCGACACAACCGGGAGTTTTAGCCGTCAGCCCCTTGTACATACGTGGATTGACCGCCCCGCGCAAGGGAAGCGTCGCCGGGGGGCAACACTCGGCCTTATTCGCCGCGGCAGCCTTAAGCAGGAGTTAACCCTGTGGTTCTATTGCGGTAAGAGGGCTGCTCGGAGGCACAGATTCGTTGGCGAGCCGCGCAAATCATTATGTTTTGCTGAGCTGCGCGCTGTTGTGCGCCGCAGCATTGCTGTATTCCCAGGGGGCCATGAGCGGCGCCGTGGGCGTCGCAACCGATGACCCCTCCACAAAACCGGCTGTGGCGCCGAGCCTTCCCGTCGCTTCGGACGCCCGGCTGGCCGGCGACGGCAAGCAGACCCGCTTCATTCTCGACCTCGACAAGGCGATCCCGTTTCGGGCTTTTCCGCTGGCCGATCCGTACCGCGTGGTCCTCGATATTCCCCAGGTCAACTTTCAGCTTCCCGCCGGCACCGGCGTCGCCGGGCGCGGACTGATCAAGGCATTTCGCTATGGCCTGGTGATGCCCGGGGGCTCGCGGATCGTGTTCGATCTGAGCGGTCCGGCGCGAATCGCCAGCTCCACCATGCTTGAGGCGGCCAATGGCCAGCCGCCCCGGCTGGTGCTGGAACTGGAAGAAGTGGATCGCACCACCTTCGTTCAGTCGCTTGCCCCCGACAGCCGGCCGGAATTGCGGCCGGCAATCGCTGCCGGCAAGGAGGCTGTGCCTTCCGCGATAGAGGCGAAAGTGGAGGCGGCCCCTAAATCCGTGGCGCCGCCGGATTTGCGGCCTGTGATCATTATCGATCCCGGCCATGGCGGCATCGATAATGGCACGGCGTCCGGCAACGAATACGAAAAGAACCTGGTACTGGGATTTGGCTTGGCGTTACGCGATCGCATCGAAAAGTCAGGCAAATATCGCATCGTCATGACCCGTACCGACGATACGTTCATTCCGCTCGACGACCGGGTCAAGATTGCGCGCACGCAATCGGCCGCATTGTTCGTCTCAATACATGCCGATGCCTTGCCGCGCCGCGAGGGCGATGCCCAGGGCGCCACGATTTATACGCTGTCCGACCGTGCCTCCGACGCCGAGGCCGAACGGCTGGCCGAGGCCGAAAACAAGGCCGATGCCATCGGCGGCGTTAACCTGACCGAAGAGCCGACCGACGTCGCCGACATTCTGATCGATCTGGCACAGCGCGAAACCCGCACGTTCTCAAACCGGTTCGCCCGCCTCTTGATGGGCGAGATGAAGACGACTACGCGAATGCACAAGCACCCGCTCAAATCCGCCGGGTTCAGGGTGCTCAAGGCCCCCGACGTTCCCTCGGTGCTGATCGAACTCGGCTACGTCTCGAACAAGGACGATCTCGAACATCTGGTGTCGGAGAACTGGCGTTCCCGTACCGTCGGATCGGTGGCGCAGGCCATCGATGCCTTCTTTGCCAAGCGTCTCGCAACCGCCGGGGCGGCCAATTGACCAATTGAAAAGGGGAGCCGCGATGCTGGAAGCCCTAGTTTGGCCACAGCGGCGGCACTATAAAAAAACTTCCGCGGGGGCGTCGGAATCGATCACAAGGACCTCCCGGGCAATGTATTATTCGGCCGAGCGGAATGGGCCATTGTTCCGCGCCGGAATTCGCACTGAGGAAAGCGCCAACATTTGCGGCGCGTGGGCTGGAACGGACAATCGATAATGCGCTTACTGGTGCGGTTCTTGGGTTTCTTGTTCGCGGCCGGAACCGTTGTGTTTCTGGTCGGCGTCGCCGCCGTGGCTGGCGCGATCTGGCATTTCTCCAAGGATTTGCCGGATTATTCGCAGTTGCAGGATTATGAGCCGCCGGTCATGACGCGTGTTCACGCGGCAGACGGCGCACTGCTCGGCGAATATTCCAAGGAGCGCCGGCTGTATTTGCCGATCCAGGCGGTTCCAAAACTCGTCATCAACGCCTTCCTCGCGGCCGAGGACAAGAATTTCTACGAGCATGGCGGTATCGACTTTTCCGGCATGGCGCGCGCCGCCGTTCTCTATGCCCAGAACTTCGGCTCCAACCGCCGTCCGCAGGGCGCCTCCACCATCACCCAGCAGGTCGCCAAGAACTTCCTGTTGACCAACGAAGTGTCGTTCACCCGCAAGATCAAGGAAGCCTTGCTGGCGATGCGGATCGAGCGTGCCTATTCCAAGGACAAAATCCTCGAACTGTATCTGAACGAAATCTATCTCGGTCTCGGCGCCTACGGTGTTGCCGCGGCATCGCTGGTCTATTTCGACAAATCAGTGAACGAACTCACTGTCGCGGAAGCCTCTTATCTCGCGGCGTTGCCGAAAGCGCCGGCGGCGCTGCATCCGGTGCGCAACCGCGACCGCGCGATCGAGCGGCGCAATTACGTGGTCGATCGTTTGCTGGAAAACGGCTGGATCAAGCAGGCCGATGCCGACAAGGCCCGCAAGGATCCGCTCGCCGTCACCAACCGCTCCAACGGCGCGCATATTTTCGCCGGCGAATATTTCGCCGAGGAAGTTCGCCGCGACATCTTCGAGCGCTACGGCGAAAAGAAACTTTACGAAGGAGGCCTGTCGGTCCGCGCCACGCTCGACCCGAAAATTCAGGTGATGGCGCGCAAGACCATGGCCGCCGGCATGGTCAATTACGACGAGGCGCAGGGCTGGCGCGGCGCCAGCAGCAAGCTCGATATATCCGGCGACTGGGGCGTGAAACTCGCCGACGTCAAATCGCTGTCGGACGTTGCGCCGTGGCGGATGGCCGTCGTGCTGGAGACCAGCGATCAATCGGCCCGGATCGGCTTTCAGCCGGCCCGCGAATTGGGTGGTGCGGTCAGCAAGGAACGCCAGACCGGCATCATCACGCTGGAGGGCGTCAGATGGGCCAAACCCACCGCGGGGCCCGCCAAAGGCAAGACGCCGACGTCGCTGTCGCAAGTGGTGTCGCCGGGCGACATCATCTATGCGGACCCGCTGTTCAAGGACGGCAATCCAGTTGAAGGTCAATACCGGTTGCGTCAGTTGCCGGAAGTATCCGGCGCGATGGTCGTGATGGACCCCTGGACCGGTCGCGTGCTGGCGATGGTCGGCGGCTTCTCGTTCGACCAGAGCCAGTTCAACCGCGCGACCCAAGCCTATCGGCAGCCGGGTTCGTCGTTCAAGCCGATCGTCTATTCCTCCGCGCTGGACAATGGCTATACGCCGTCGACCGTCGTGGTCGACGCGCCGATCGAAATCGATCAGGGGCAGGGCACGGGCGTCTGGCGTCCGGAGAACTTCTCGTCCGGCAAGTATAATGGGCCGACGACACTGCGCAACGCGCTACGGTTGTCGCTGAATACGGTGACGGTGCGGCTGGCGCAGGACATCGGTATGCCCCTGATCGGCGAATATGCAAGGCGCTTCGGTGTCTATGACGAATTGCCGAACTATCTCTCCTATGCGCTCGGCGCCGGTGAAACCACGGTCATGCGGATGGTCACGGCCTATTCGATGTTCGCCAATGGCGGCCGCCGCGTGAAGCCGACCCTGATCGATCGCATCCAGGATCGTTACGGTCACACCATTTTCAAGCACGACGCGCGTGAATGCCGTGGCTGCGATGCCCCCGGCGGCTGGAAGAACCAGCCCGAGCCGCAACTGATCGATCGCCGCGAGCAGGTGTTGGATACGATGACTGCCTACCAGATCACCTCGATGATGGAGGGCGTGGTGCAGGGCGGCACCGCCATCGCGGTGAAGGAAGTCGGCAAGCCGATCGCCGGCAAGACCGGCACCACCAACGAGGCAAAGGACGCCTGGTTCATCGGTTTCTCGCCTGACATCGTGGTCGGCATCTATCTCGGCTTCGACAAGCCGCGTCCGCTCGGCCGGGGCAATGCCGCGACCGGTGGCCATCTGGCCGCCCCGATCGCACGCGACTTCCTGAAACTCGCGCTGGCCGACAAGCCCGCCATCCCGTTCAAGGTCCCGGCCGGAATCAAGCTGATCCGTGTCGATGCCAAGAGCGGCATGCGTGTTGGTCCGGGTGAGGGCGGTCGGACGATTCTCGAAGCCTTCAAGCCGGGTACGGCGCCGCCGGATAATTACTCGGTCATCGGAGTTGCCGATGCCGACGGCCGCTCGCTCACGGTCTCGCCGGATGCCGACCGCAGCATCATGCGCTCGGGTACCGGTGGGCTTTATTAGCGACGCGGGCCCTGGTTGCGCTTTGCGGCGCCCGCCGCTACATCCCGTCTGACAATTTCCATCTTCGCGGCTTGCGCCGCAGATCAGAGACCCCATGCGCGCTGAAGTCGAACGCCTCGTTGAAGAGATCAAGCAGTCAGTCGGGCTGCTGAGGAGGCATCTTTGACGTCGATGCATCCACGGCACGCCTCGCAGAGCTGAACAAGCTCTCCGAAGACCCCAATCTCTGGAACGACCCGCAAAAAGCGCAGAAGCTGATGCAGGAGCGAACCTCGCTGGAGGACGCGCTCGGTGGCATCGGGAAGGTCGAGCGCGAACTTGAAGATAATATCGGCATGATCGAACTCGGCGAAGCCGAGAACGATGAAGGCGTGGTGGCCGAGGCCGAAGCCGCGCTCAAGGCTTTGAAAAAAGAAGTCGCGCGCCGCGAACTCGAAGCGTTGCTGGGCGGCGAGGCCGATCGTTTCGACTCCTATCTTGAAGTTCACGCCGGCGCCGGTGGCACCGAAAGCCAGGACTGGGCCTCGATGCTGCTGCGCATGTATACGCGCTGGGCCGAGAAGCACGGATTCAAGATCGAATATCTGGAAGAGACGCAAGGCGAAGAAGCCGGCATCAAATCCGCCACCATCCAGATCAGCGGGCACAACGCCTATGGCTGGCTGAAGACCGAAGCGGGCGTGCACCGGCTGGTGCGGATATCGCCGTTCGATTCCAATGCGCGCCGGCACACATCATTCTCCAGCGTCGCGATCTTCCCGGTCGTCGACGACAGCATCAAGATCGACATCAAGGAATCCGACGTGCGCACCGACACCATGCGCTCGGGCGGCGCCGGCGGTCAGCACGTCAACAAGACCGAATCCGCCGTCAGGCTCACCCACATTCCGACCGGGGTTGCGGTGGTCTGTCAGGCCGGGCGTTCGCAACACAAAAACAAAGCGCAGGCGTGGGACATGCTGCGCGCGCGGCTCTACGAAATCGAATTGAAGAAGCGCGAAGAGCAGGCCGCCGCCGACCAGGCCGCCAAGACCGATATCGGCTGGGGCCACCAGATTCGTTCGTATGTACTGCAGCCCTACCAGATGGTGAAGGATCTGCGCACCGGCGTGCAAACCTCGGATACATCAGGGGTGCTCGATGGCGACCTCGACGAATTCATGGCGGCGACGCTGGCGCAACGCGCCTTCGGCGCATCGCCCGGCGCGGTTGAGGATGTGGATTAACTCAGGAGAATAGACCGTGCCTCATGTCGCCTTCATCGGTCTCGGGCGCATGGGCCACGGCATGGCCGGCCGCTATCTCGACGCGGGTTTTACGCTTGCGGTCTGGAATCGCAGCCAGGCGAAGGCAGCCGACCTGATCGCGCGGGGCGCGCGCTGGGCGGCGTCGCCGGCAGATGCGGCCGAGGGCGCCGATGCGATCGTGACCATGGTCGCTGACGACGAGGCGTCGCGTTCGGTGTGGCTCGGCAGCGATGGCGCGGCAGCGACGGCCAAGGCCGGTGCGCTGGCGATCGAATGTTCCACCGTGTCGTACCGTCATGCACTCGATATCGGTCGCGAGCTGCGCGGACGCGGTCTCGTCTACATCGACAGTCCGGTGACGGGTTTGCCGGACGCCGCGGCCAGCGGAAAATTGACGCTGCTGGTCGGCGCGGAGCCCGCGGATCTCGAAGCCGCGCGGATCTATCTGGTGCCGCTCAGCACCACGATCCGGCATTTCGGCGCCATCGGCACCGGCACGGTTTACAAGCTGATCAATAATCTGATGGGCGCGATCCAGATCGCGGGGATTGCTGAGGGATTGGCGATCGCCGAACAGGCCGGGCTCGACATGAACCTGGTATTGGAGTCGATCGAAACCGGCGTTGCCGCGAGCCCTCAGGTGTTGCGCCACTCCCGGCGCATGGTCGCCCGCAATTTCTCCGGTGCCACCTTCACGTCAGCGCTGCGGCACAAGGATGCTGCCTATGCCGTCGCACTGGCCGAGAGCCTGCTGCGCGACACGCCGCTGGTAGGAAGCGCCGCGGTGCAGGCCTATGAACGGGCAAAGGCTTATGCGCCCGATGACGATGAAGGCAAAATGATCGAGATCGTGTCGCGGCCGAAAGGCACCGCAACCTAACAGGCGTACTATCAGCCCGCGCTCAGCCGCACGCCGGCGCGCAGGAATTTTTGCGGATCAACCGCTTCGCCATCGATCCGGGTTTCGTAATGCAGATGCGGCCCGGTCGACCGGCCGGTTGAGCCGACGGCGCCGATCACCTGTCCGATCTTGATGATGTCACCTACCTTTACACCGATCTCCGACAGGTGGCCGTAGCGGGTCGACAGACCGTTGCCATGATCGATTTCCACCATGCGGCCATAGCCGCCCGCCCATCCCGATGATGCGACTTTTCCATTCGCGGTGGCGCGGACGGGATCGCCCATCGCGGCGCGGAAATCGAGGCCGGTGTGCATCGCCGGGCGGCCGAGAAATGGATCGCTGCGCACGCCGAAGCCGGAGGTGAATTCGACTTCGCCGATCACGGGCTTTCGATAGGGCACCAGCGCGAGCGTCCGGTTGAGGCGCTCCACCTGGGAACGGGTGATGTTGATTCGGTAGAGCTGGCGCTCGAACGGGCCGGCATCGGAAGCGAGCTTGACGGGAACATAGGGGCCGCCCATGCCCGCGCGCGGGGTGGCGGCTTCCAGTTGCGTCATGTCGAGGCCGAGATCGCTGAACACGCCGCGCATCCGGCGCACCCGCGATTCCATGCTGTCTTCCACCGAGCTCAGCGCCGCGAGCTGGCGGCCCTCGACCTGATCGAGCGAGGTCTGCAGGCGGACAATCACATTATCGACGCCCTGGATCTTGGCGAATTTATTCGGCTGTGGATTGGCGTTCAGCGGCGCCCGCGACTCAAGTCTCGCTTCGCGATCCGGGGGGGCGACGAAAATCACGGTATCGCTGATCGGGGAGGGTTTCGGTGTGCCTGAAGGAGGCGCATCCGTTGCAGCCGTTCCGCGCGACGATGGCTTGATCGATCCGGTGACCTGCACGTCCGGCAGCGCGCCCAACGCCGTGGCGCGCGATTCCAGTGTGGTCTGGCGACGCATGACCTGTTCGAGCTTCTGGTCGAATTGTTCCTGATCCAGCAACTGGCGGCTGGTGGTGCGGTCCACCTTGGCACGCAGTTCGGCGATGCGGTCTTCGTAGGCGTATTGCATTTCCGCCTGGCGCGCGATCAACCGGGTCAGAACGTCGTCACGGAACGCAAAATAAGTTGCAGTCGCGGCCGACCACATGCCGAGCGCCGTTACCGTGCCGATCACGATCCAGAACACCACCGGTCCAAACCGGACCTGTTTGCCGGCGTGGACCAGGGTGTAGCCATCCTGCGCCTGCTGGGCGGTAGCCACGGCCGCGTGGCTGGTAGCGACCGGACGGCGGGCCAATGGCCTGCCGTGGTCATGCGGATGGTGCTGAGGATACTCGCTATGATGACCGGAACGGTACGACATCGGCACTCCCGCGCCGGTCGGAGAGGAGTTCCGTACGGCTAAATTTACGAGAGTGATTTGACCTCGTCATGGTTAATTTTTAGCAAATAGATCCCTCCAAAGCACACCGGGAACTAACCGGCCTGGGCCGCTGCAAGCACCTCATCGGCATGGCCATCGACCTTCACATGGCGCCAGATCCGGATGATGCGGCCGTCTTTTCCGATCAGAACTGTTGTGCGAAGAACGCCCAGGAAGGTCCTGCCATACATGGATTTTTCGCCCCAGGCACCGTAGGCCTCCAACATCTCATGTTGCTCATCAGAGACAAGAGGGGTGGCAAGCTCGTGTTTGTTTCGAAAGGCTTCCTGGGCCTTTAAAGGATCTGCCGAAACGCCGAGCACGGCCGTCTGCGCCTCGGCGAAGGCGCCAGCCAGTCGCGTGAAGTCGATGGCCTCCTTGGTGCAGCCCGGCGTGTCCGCGCGCGGATAGAAAAACAGCACCAGTTTCTTGCCGGCATAGTCCCCAAGGGAGACGGTGCTGCCGCCATCACGAGGCAGGCTGAAAGCCGGGGCCTTCGACCCCTCAGCCAAAGGACCGGATGAGGGACCGGATGCGGCGGCGGGAGGGGCCGGCCGAGGAGCGGCCGTTTCGTCTGATGGCTTTTTCAACGGCAGAGTTGCAACGGAAGGCTTTTCGGCAGCGGGCTTGGTCACAGCGGTTTTGGTCACAGCAGGCTTGGCCATTGGGGGCTTTGCGGCGGGCGTCTTCGGTGTGGAGGTAGCCCGGGGCGCTGATTTGGCGGGGCCCGGTGATTTTAACTTTTTTGACGGGGCCTTATGCGATGCTTTTGCAGTCGCTTTGCCGGTTTGTCTGCTTTTTATGTTCGTGCTCGACTTTGTCGCACTTGCCTTGCGGGTTTTCAAAGGTGCCTTTTTCGCCGAGGTCGCCGATTGGGCGCGGATCGCCTTGCCGGTGGAGGGTTTGGAGGATTTCTTGCGCGTTTTCTTGGACATACGCCTTCCTTTCGTCGCTTTCCGCGGATCAATCATTAGGGTATTGAGGCAAGCTGGAATCGAGCAGACTGCCGGGCGAGTCTGATAGCCTCGCAGTCTACTTACAAGGAATTCGACGCATCACCCATCCGCTCGTTAAGGCTCCTTGGGGCGGATGACGAGCAACGCTAGTAGGTGAGGATTGCAGCATGCCGACACGGGAGCGCTCGTTGCGTGTCGACGGGCGAGCCCTTGGTGGCGATCAATGTGATAATCAACGCCAGCACCGAGAGGCAATGGCAAGGAATACGTCGCCCCAGGGGTCAAATCCGCGTGCTGACGTCCAGCTCTCGCAGTGGGATGATGCCGATTGGGATCAGGAACACGACGAGGCGGCGGGCCGTCGCGCACGCCGGCTGTTGTCGAAGCCGACCTCCCGCTTTCACCGGTTCAACGATCGCGTTGAGGCGGTTCGCCGCTGGCTCGCCGGTGAGCGCTGGGTAAAACGTCTCGGCATCGTCATCGCCGCCTTGCTGGTGATTTTCGCGGGATGTTTCGGCGCGTTGTGGTGGCGGCTTGGCGCCGGTCCGATCAATCTCGAAATGGCGACGCCATGGCTGGCCCAGGCCATTGCGGAAAATATCGGCAACGGCAATACCGTCGAGGTCGGCGGCACGCAGATCGAGCGGGCCGGAAAGATTCGAATCGCGGTGCGCATCCGCGACATCATTGTCAGGGATCGCGACCATGCCATCGTGGCAAGCGCCCCGAAAGCCGAGGTAAGGCTTTCCGGTTCGGCGCTGTTGATGGGGCGGCTTCGCGCCGAGAGTCTTAATCTGGTGGACGCGGAACTTTCCGTACGCATCACGCCGGACGGTTATGTGACCGTCTCGACCGGGGACAATGCACGGCCGCTCGCAACCGGCGTCGCCTCGAAGAAAGAGGCTGGGATTCCCCCCACATTCCCCCGCCAAGGCGCGCCATCCGCAACTCCGTCCCCTTCTTCTCCCGTTTCCCCCGGGGCACCGTCCTCCGCCGCAACACCGGACACGACGCAAAGCGGGTTATTGGCGGGCCTCGACTGGCTCGACAGCCTGAGCCTGACCGGATTGGACGGACAGAATCTCAACGAAATCGGCTTGAAGAACGGCAATCTGATCGTCGACGATCAGCAGCGCGGCAACAAACGGACTTTCCAGAACATCACACTTAGCTTGCGCCGCCCGAGCGGCGGTGGGGTGGCGCTGAGCGTCGGCGAAGAGGGCAGTAATGCCTGGTCGCTGCGCGTTACGGTCGGGCCACCGTCGAACGGTGTGCGATCGGTCGATATTCGGGCCGATAAGGTCTCGGCGGCAAATATCCTGCTGGCGCTGCGGGTGAAGGAACTGACCTACAACGCGGATCTGGTGCTCTCTGGTGAACTCAAGGGCGAACTGGGTCGCGACGGCCTGCCGACCTATTTCCGCGGCAAAGTTTCCTCAGGCCCCGGAACCATCATCGACACCGATACGCCGGATTATCCAATGGCGATCGATTCGACCGAAGTCAGCCTGGAGTGGGACGCCGGGCGGCGCGTGCTGGTGGCGCCCTTCAAGATTACTTCCGGTCCGAACAAGATCACGCTATTGGCGCATCTTGAGCCGCCCAATGACAGTGTCACCGATTGGCAGTTAGGTTTCAGCGGCGGCACCATCATATTGGCCGGCTTCGATAACGAGCCGCCGCTGATCTTCAACCGCATCGCGATCAACCTGCGTTTCGACACCGACAAGAAGCGGGTGCTGCTGACGCAGGCTGACATCAGCAACGGCGACGTCGGCGTCGCCGGAAGCGGTAGCGTCGATTATGCGGGGGAAGCCCGTCTGCAGCTTGGTTTGGCGGGAACGCCGATGTCGACTTCCGCCCTTAAGCGGATATGGCCGACCATCGTCGTCCCGGAAGTCCGCGAATGGGTGATTGGACGGGTCGAACGCGGATCGCTTCAGCGCATCGAAATCGGCGTCAATTCGCCGGTTAAGAACCTGTCGCGCAAAGGCCCGCCGATTCCCGACGACGGCCTTGCGGTCAATATCGTCGCCAGCGGCGTAACGTTGCGGCCGGTGGACGATTTGCCGCTGGTGCGCGATGCCGATTTGAAAGTCCATGTAACGGGCCGCACCGCCGCCGTGACGATCGGGCAGGCGGCGGCCGATACGCCTGCGGGCCGCAAACTCAACATTTCGGATTTTGTGTTCGAGGTGCCGGACATGGCGCCAAAGCCGTCGCCGGCGCGGGTTAAATTCCGGATCGACGGCCCGGTACCGGGGGTGGCGGAAATTCTCGCCTCCGACAAGCTTAGCGATATTTCCGGCACCCTGATCGATCCCAACGCAAGCAAGGGAACGATTTCCGCAGTGGTCAACCTTGGCCTGCCGATCAAGCGCGAACTGACCAAGGCCGACACGACCTATACCGTCACCGCCGACCTCGGTGGATTTGCCGCCGACCGCATCGTCATGAATCAAAAGCTCGAATCCAACGCGCTGAAGATCGTCGCCAACAATGCCGGCTATCAGGTCAAGGGCGACGTGAAGATCAACGGGCAGCCGGCCTCGCTGGACTATCGCAAGCCGAACGAAGGCGATGCCGATATCAAATTGCAGGCGACGCTCGATGACGCGAGCCGCGCCCGTCTCGGATTCGATCTTGGGCCGGCGGTCAGCGGCTCCATTCCGATCAAGCTGGTCGGCAAGATCGGCGATGCCAGCCGTCTTGCCTTCGACGCCGACCTGACCCAGTTAAAGCTCGACAACATCCTGCCGGGCTGGGTCAAGTTGCCGGGCAAGTCGAGCCATGCCGCCTTCAACGTCGTCCAGACCCCGCAATCCACCCGCCTTGAAAACATCGTCGTCGATGGTGGCGGTGTGTCGATCAAGGGATCGGTGGAAGTCGATCAGAACGGCGAGTTGATCGGCGTGAACTTCCCGGTCTATGCGCCGTCCGAAGGCGACAAGACCTCGCTGCGGGCCGATCGCGGTCCCGATGGCGTTCTCAAGGTGACCATGCGCGGCGACGTGTTCGACGGCCGCAGTTTCCTCAAATCGGCGATTTCGGGCAAGGAAACCGATCCCAAAGCCAAAACCAAGAATGTCGATTTCGATCTGGACATCAAGCTCGGTGCGGTCGCGGGTTATTTCGGCGAAGCGCTGCGCGGCGTCGATGCCAAATTATCCCGGCGTGGTGGTGTCATCAAAAACTTTGCGCTCAGCGGCAAGCTTGGGCGCGATACGCTGCTGACAGGAGATCTGCGCGGCCGGACGCAGGGACGCGACGTGATTTACCTCGAGACCAACGACGCCGGCGCCTTCTTCCGCTTCGTCGATACGTACTCGAAACTGGTCGGCGGGCAGCTTCAATTGGCAATGGATCCGCCGACCGTCGAACCCAGCGCGCGAGAAGGCCTGATCAGCGTTCGCGATTTCAACATCAAGGGCGAGGCGGCGCTCGACCGGTTGGCTGCGGGTGGCCAGCCCGGCCCCCAAGGCGGCGTTTCCTTCTCGCGGCTGCGCGCAGAATTCACCCGCCAAAACGGTCAGCTCACGATCCGCGAGGGCGTCGTGAAGGGGCTGACGATCGGCGGCACCATCGAGGGCGTTATCGATTCCCAAAGCCAGTTGCGCATGAGCGGCACGTTCATTCCGCTGTACGGGTTGAACAACATGGTCGGCCAGATTCCGTTTTTCGGACTGTTCCTGGGCGGCGGCAGCAATGAAGGGCTGTTCGGCATCACCTACGAAGTCGTGGGCACGCTCGGCCAGCCGGTGCTTCGCGTTAATCCGATCTCGGCGATATTCCCCGGCGTCTCCAGAAAGATCATGGAGTTCAACACCGGCAAGCAAAACAATCCGATCGAGTTTCCGTCGACCGGCAATAATTGAACGCTCGGTCCAGGCCCTCGCTAACGCCGCAGCGCCGGCACCACCAGAAACGGGATCATTCCCAGCAGCACGGCGACCAGCGCGAACGCGATCAGCGGATTATAACTGTGGCTCCAGTCGTGGATCAGTCCGCCGCTCCAGGAGCCGAACGCCGATCCCAACCCGCTGCCGATCGAAATGGTGCCGTAGATCGTACCGACCCGCTCGCCGCGAAAGATCTTCATCGCGGTTGCCGTCAACAGCGGGCCGCGCGATCCGATCATGCTGCCAAAGCAGACCACAAAGCCCGTGAGGACCCAGATGTTCGGATACCATTGCAGCAGCCAGAGCAGGAAAATCCCGACGATCGACAACGCGTAACTGAACAGCACCGATGGCCGGCGGCCGATGATGCCGTCGAGCCAGCTAATGCCGAGCATGCCGAACAGCAGCACGACGCCGCTGAAGCCCCAGGCGGTCGCGGACTGCAATGGCGGGAAGCCGACGTCGATCAGATAGGCCACGACCTGCGGTGAAATCGCGTACATGCCGATCGCGGTGAAGAAGAAGGTCGAGAACAGCGCCCAGAACGCGTGATGCCGCATCGCGCTCAGCAGGGTCCAGCCTTCGTCGATGAAATCTTCGGCGGCGCGCTTGGCGATTTGCGGCGATCCGCTGGAGAACAGCCGCCACGGCAATAGCAATAGCGGCAAAAGCAACGCCAATGCCCCCCAGCCAAAAACCTGATAGGCGCCGCGCCAGCCCAGATGGTCGATCAGCACCTGCGAGGCGGGCAGCAGGATCAACACGCCGGCGCCGGTTGCGGAATAAACGATGGCCATCGCGGTCGGCAGCCGCGGGCCGAACCAGCGGCCGAGCAGGATGGAATTCGGAACGTTGCCGATAAAGGCGATGCCGACGCCGACGCAGAGCCCGAGGCTCAATTGGAACTGCCAGAGATGCTCCGCATGACCGGCGAACAGGAATGCGCCGCCTAGCAGCAGCAGTCCGAGTGAATAGACGCTACGGGGTCCGGAATAGTCGAACAGCCGGCCGATGAGGGGGGACGCCAAACCGCCCGCCAGCGCCGAGAGCGAATAGACCGAGACGACCTGTGCGCGGTCCCAGCCGAAATTCTCCGAGATCGGTTTCAGAAAGACCGTGAAACTTTCGCCGAGGCCACGGCCGAGCACTGATAGCGCGAAACACAGTGCAAGTACGTTGAGCGCCACGCGCGCTAGTTTCAGCGGCTTTGTTACGGTTTCCCCGGTTGGTGTTTTCTCATCCATTGCCAGCAAGGAGCGCGTTTCGGTGGCTCCGGGCAAGTGTCAAAAGCGAATGCGCCTATGCAGGCTTGAGCAGGACGTGGCGCTTTTTGCCCATCGACAGCTTGATGACGCCCTCGGCGGTGAGGTCGGAGGGTGTCAGCGTCATTTTCTCGTCGGTAACCGAAGCGTCGTTGACGCGCAGGCCGCCGCCCTTGATCTGGCGCCGGGCCTCGCCATTCGACGCGACCAGGCCCGCTTTGACGAACGACGCCAACACGCCAATGCCGGCTTCCAGTTCGCCGCGTGAAATGTCGATGCTCGGCAGGTTCTCCGCGACCCTGCCTTCCTCAAATGTTTGCCGCGCGGTCTCGGCCGCGAGGCGCGCCGCTTCGGGGCCGTGCAGCAGCGCGGTCGCGGCATCCGCCAGCGCCTTCTTGGCTTCGTTGATTTCCGCGCCCTGCAAGGCTGCCAGCCGCTCGACTTCGGTCAGCGGCAGCGTCGTGAACAGCTTGAGGAAGCGCTCGACGTCGGCATCGTCGGTATTGCGCCAGAACTGCCAGTATTCGTAGGGGCTCTTCATATCGGCGTTGAGCCAGACCGCGCCGCTTGCGGTCTTGCCCATCTTCTCGCCCGACGATGTCGTGATCAGCGGCGTCGTCAGCGCATGCAGTTGCGGCGTGCCCATGCGGCGGCCGAGATCGATGCCGTTGACGATATTGCCCCATTGATCGGAGCCGCCCATCTGCAGGCGGCAATCGTAGCGCTGGTTGAGCACGGCGAAATCATAGGCCTGCAGGATCATGTAGTTGAATTCGATGAAGCTCATCTCCTGGTCGCGCTCGAGCCGCAGCTTAACCGAGTCCATCGCCAGCATGCGGTTGACCGAGAAATGCCGGCCGATATCGCGCAGCATCTCGATCCAGTTGAGCTTGGTCAGCCACTCCGCATTGTCGGGCATGACGGCATCGTGCTTGCCGTCACCGAATGTGAGGAACTTGGAGAATACCTGCTTGATGCCGTCCTTGTTGCGCTCGATGTCCTCGATCGAGAGGATTTTCCGCGTCTCGTCCTTGCCGGAGGGATCGCCCACCCGGGTGGTTCCACCGCCCATCAGGGCGATCGGCTTGTTGCCGGTCTGCTGCAGCCAGTACAGGCACATGATCTGCACCATGGAACCGACATGGAGCGAGGGGGCGGTGCAGTCGAAACCGATATAGGCCGTGAGTTCGCCGCGGGCCGCCAGCGCATCCAGCGAGTCCGGGTCCGAAATCTGATGAATAAAGCCGCGACTCTGCAGCACATTGAGAAAATCAGATTTGAAAGCGGTCATTTCTGTGCGACTCTGATCATTCTTATTTCACGTTATTTGTAACGAGTTGCGAAACCCTGCGGAATAGGCTGCCGCTGTCCGGCGCGTTGTGGCATTATAAGATGTGCGGGTTTGGCACAAGCTGGGCGTCAAGGGCAGGGCATCAAGGGCGGACACCTAGAAGGCACGACGGCGATGATGTTGACGGCAATCGGTCTGATGAGCGGTACCTCGCTCGACGGGGTCGATGTCGCCTTGATTGAAACTGACGGCCGGCGTGTCAAGGCGTTCGGTCCTTCCGGATACCGTCCCTATACCCACAAAGAGCGCAGCCTGCTGCTTCAGGCCCTGACCGAGGCGGTGAACCTGCCGCAGCGCGATGCACGGCCCGGCATCCTGCGTGAGGCCGAACGCGCCGTGACCCTGGCGCATGCCGAAGCGGTCGCGACCTTCACCGCCCAGCACCGTATTCCGTGCGAGGAGATCGATATTGTCGGCTTTCACGGCCAGACCGTGCTGCACCGGCCGGCGCAGAAAATGACCGTGCAGATCGGTGACGCGCCCGCGCTCGCCAAGGCGATCCACATCCCGGTCATGCATGATTTCCGGGCCGCCGATGTCGCGGCCGGCGGGCAGGGCGCGCCCTTTGTGCCGGTCTATCATCGCGCGCTCGCCCAGTCGCTGGAGCGCGAGGGGCCGATGGTGGTGCTCAATATCGGCGGCGTTTCCAACATCACCTATATCGATGGCCCCGACACGCTGATCGCCTGCGATACCGGGCCCGGCAATGCGTTGCTCGACGATTTCATGCGCCGCGGCGTGACTGGCCAGGCGTTCGATAATGAGGGCCGCCTCGCGGCCCAGGGCAATGCCAATGAGGCCTGGATCGCCCGGGCGCTGGCGCAGCCCTTCTTTGCGCTGCCGCCGCCGAAATCGCTGGACCGTAACGACTTCGCCTCCCTGGTGCTGCCCGACATGTCGCCGGCCGATGGGGCAGCGACCCTGACGGGCTTTACGGCCGCGGCGATCGCACGGATCGTACCGCTATTGCCCAAGGTCCCGCGGAGTTGGGTCGTTGCCGGCGGCGGGGCGCGCAATCTGACCATGCTGCGGATGCTGCGCGAGCGGCTGGCGCCGGCTACCGTCGAAGCCGCCGACGCGCTGGGCTGGTCAACCGACGCCATCGAAGCGCAGGCGTTTGGTTTCCTCGCCGCGCGGGGCCTGAAGGGCTTGCCCCTCAGCTATCCCGCAACCACCGGCGTGCCGATCCCGATGACCGGCGGTATCATCGCGCGGCCGTAATCGGTGCGGCCTTCAGGACTCCGCCGCCATCTCCGCAAGCTTCGCAACCGTGTTCATGTTGCGCGCGGTTCCTGTCTTGGCCGCAGCGACGACCAGCTTAGACTGGGCCATGCCTTCGCCGTAGTGGATATAGATTTCGCGGCGTCCCAACTTGATTTGTTCATCCTTGCGGCCGTGGACTCCAGCCATCGTGTCCGCCGGTGGGGCGTGATCGAGAAACACCGCCATGGTGCGATTTGGCGGGGCTTTCGGAAACGGATTATCGGCCAGCACCTGCGCCATCTCGGCGGCGCTGCGTACGAGCACGCCGACCGGCTTGCCGGCGTAGGTCGCCAGTCGCTTCTCCAGCGCCGATTTGATCGCGGCTTCGGATTTGCGGCTGGTGAAGACGACATTGCCGCTGGCGATGTAGGTTCGAACGGATTCGAACCCGAGCGTCTCGCACATTTCCTTTAGCTCGCTCATCGGCAGCTTGCCGGTGCCGCCGACATTGACCGCGCGCAGCAGAGCCACGAACGAGCCCATCGCCGATCAGCTCCTAGCGAACGTTGGCGAGCCGCATGTCGAGATAACCGGTCACGCTTTCCATCAGCGGCTGCAGTTTGCCGTCGAAGAAATGATTGGCGCCGGGGATGACCTGCTGATCGATCACGATGCCTTTTTGGGTCTTGAGCTTCTCAACCAGCGTGTTGACGTCCTTGGGCGGCACCACCGCATCCTTTTCGCCGTGCACGATCAGGCCGGAGGACGGGCAGGGCGCCAGGAACGAGAAGTCATAGAGATTGGCGGGCGGCGCGATCGAAATGAAGCCTTCGACCTCGGGCCGGCGCATCAACAACTGCATGCCGATCCAGGCGCCGAACGAGAAGCCGGCAACCCAGCAGGCGCGCGCTTCCGGATTGATAGTCTGCGCCCAGTCGAGCGCCGACGCCGCATCGGAGAGTTCGCCGGTGCCGTGATCGAACGAGCCCTGGCTGCGGCCGACGCCACGGAAATTGAAACGCAGCACGGAAAATCCGCGATGCGCGAACGCGTAGTAGCACTGGTAGATGATCTGATGATTCATCGTGCCGTGAAACTGCGGATGCGGATGCAGCACCATCGCAATCGGCGCATTCTTCTGCTTCGCCGGATGATAACGGCCTTCGAGGCGGCCTGCGGGGCCGGTGAAAATAACTTCAGGCATCAGGATCCCTTGATTGATCGCTTGGCAAATCAACCGCTTTGCGCCGGGTTCGCAGACGAAGCCTCGGCAAGGAGAAAGGGGCGGATCAGGCGTCGTCAGGCTTGAGCAAGCGGCGCTGGTGAACTTGAGGCCGCGTTCTAGCATGAGGCGAGGGGCAAAAAGCAAGCTTCATGAACATCGCACAACGCGTTCAAAGCGTTAGCCAGCCGATTGCCTGCAGACGCCGGGGTCGCCACTTGGCATAAGGACGGAGGTGGCTCATCCACCCCAGCGCGTCCTTTTGAGGTATCATAGTACACCTATGCCCGACCGCGTCTATCTCGACTGGAATGCGACCACGCCGCTGCGCCCGCAAGCGCGCGACGCGATGGCTGCGGCATGGGATTTGGCTGGAAATCCCTCATCGGTCCATGCCGAGGGGCGTCAGGCCCGGAAACTGGTGGAAGAAGCCCGGGCGAGGGTCGCCAGCGCAGTGGGAGCGCTGCCACGCAATGTCGTTTTTACGTCGGGTGGGACCGAGGCCAACGCGCTGGCGCTGACACCGGGGCTTCGGCGCGGCTCTCATCCATCTGCTGAACGTCTGGTGGTCTCGGCCATCGAGCATGCCTCGGTTCTCGTGGGTGGCCGGTTTGCGCCCGAGGCGATCGAGATCGTCGGCGTGACGCGTTCCGGTCTGGTGGATCTTAGCCGTCTGCGCGCGGTGCTCGACAACAGCCCGCCAGCGCTGGTGTCGCTGATGTTTGCCAATAACGAGACGGGCGCACTGCAGCCGGTCGCGGAAGCCAGCGAGATCGTCCATGCCGCCGGCGGCTTGCTACATATCGATGCGATCCAGGCGTTCGGAAAAATATCTTTCGATATCAATGCCATGGGTGCCGATCTGGTGACGCTGTCGGCGCACAAGATCGGCGGCCCCAAAGGCGTCGGTGCCGTGGTCTTGGCAGAGGGGGTGCTTGGGTTTGAGCCGCTGTTACGTGGCGGTGGTCAGGAGTTGGGCCGCCGGGCGGGGACCGAGAATGTCGCGGGAATTGCGGGGTTCGGAGCTGCGGTCCAGGCCGCCATGGCTGGCCTCGATAGCGGCGCCATTCGGCTCGAAAACCTGCAAAATCGGCTCGAAAATGGCCTGCGCGACACGCCTGAAATGATCATATTCGCCGACGATACCCCACGGTTGCCTAATACCACGCTGTTTACGGTTCCCGGCCTCAAGGCGGAGACCGCCGTGATCGGGTTTGACCTCGCAGGGGTCGCGGTTTCCTCAGGCTCCGCCTGCTCGTCGGGTAAGGTCCAGCCCTCCCACGTGCTGGAAGCCATGGGATTCGGCCCGGAACTGGCCCAGGGAGCGGTGCGGCTCAGTCTGGGCTGGTCCACGTCGGAAGCGGACGTCGATCGGTGCCTTGAGGCTTGGCGAAAGCTCGAAGGTACCTTACTTAAGGTTTGACGAAACACAGCTTGAACGGTTCTAAGCAGGTGATTTCGTCCGTGAAACATCGTAATAGTATTGCGGAATTGGTCCACCGCGGTCCTTGAAACCGCGAGCGGAGAATAAAAGAATGGCTGCTGTACAAGAGACGGTCGATCGCGTCAGGCGGATCGACGTCGATCAGTACCGATATGGGTTTGAGACGGTTATCGAATCCGACAAGGCTCCCAAGGGCCTTTCGGAAGACACCGTCCGGTTTATTTCCGCGAAAAAGAACGAGCCGGCCTGGATGCTGGAATGGCGCCTCGAGGCGTATCGCCGCTGGCTGACCATGACCGAGCCGAAATGGGCGCGAGTCAACTATCCGAAGATCGACTACCAGGATCTCTATTACTATTCGGCGCCGAAGAAGAAGGAGCTGGCCTCGTTGGACGAGGTCGATCCGGAGATTCTCAAAACTTATGAGAAGCTGGGCATTCCCCTGCGCGAAGTCGAGATGCTCGAAGGCGTGGTGCGCCCGGAAGGCGAGCGCAAGATCGCGGTCGATGCCGTCTTCGATTCGGTTTCGGTGGCGACCACCTTCCAGAAGGAGCTGAAGCAGGCCGGCGTGATCTTCATGCCGATCTCGGAAGCAATCCGCGAGCATCCCGAACTGGTGAAGAAGTATCTCGGCACTGTGGTGCCGACCTCGGACAATTATTTTGCCACGCTGAATTCGGCGGTGTTTTCCGACGGTTCGTTCGTCTATGTGCCGCCGGGCGTGCGTTGCCCGATGGAGCTGTCCACTTACTTCCGCATCAACGAGCGCAACACCGGCCAGTTCGAGCGCACGCTGATCATCGCCGACAAGGGCGCTTACGTCAGCTATCTCGAAGGCTGCACTGCGCCGCAGCGCGATGAAAACCAGTTGCACGCCGCCGTGGTCGAACTGGTCACGCTTGACGATGCCGAGATCAAATATTCGACGGTGCAGAACTGGTACCCCGGCAACTCCGAGGGCAAGGGCGGCATCTACAATTTCGTCACCAAGCGTGGCGATTGCCGCGGCAACAATTCGAAGATTTCCTGGACCCAGGTCGAGACCGGTTCGGCTATCACCTGGAAATATCCGAGCTGCATCTTGCGCGGCGACAATTCGCGCGGTGAATTCTATTCGATTGCGATTTCGAACGGCCACCAGCAGGTCGATTCTGGCACCAAGATGATTCATCTGGGCAAGAACACGACGAGCCGGATCATCTCCAAGGGCATCGCGGCCGGTGTCTCGCAGAACACCTATCGCGGCCTCGTCACCGCGCACCGCAAGGCGACCGGCGCGCGCAATTTCACCGCCTGCGATTCGCTTCTGATCGGCGATCGGTGCGGCGCACATACCGTGCCCTATATCGAGGCCAAGAATTCCTCCGCGCTGTTCGAGCACGAAGCGACCACGTCGAAGATTTCCGAGGACGTGCTGTTCTATTGCATCCAGCGCGGGCTCAGCCAGGAAGAAGCCGTCGGCCTTGTGGTCAACGGGTTTGTCAAAGACGTGCTGCAGCAACTGCCGATGGAATTCGCGGTCGAGGCGCAGAAACTGATTTCGATCTCGCTTGAGGGATCGGTTGGATAACTCTCCGGTCCTTCGAGACGCGCCTTGGCGCTCCTCAGGACAAGGAAGAAAACGGAAGAATGTGATGGCATTGCTCGAAGTCAAAAATCTGCAGGTTCGTGTCGAGGAGCGTGAAATTCTCCACGGGCTTTCGCTCACCGTGAACAAGGGCGAAGTGCACGCCATCATGGGACCGAACGGCTCCGGCAAGTCGACGTTGAGCCACGTCATCGCCGGCAAGCCGGGCTATGAGGTCACCGGCGGTGAAATCCTGTTCAAGGGCGAGAATCTTCTGGAGATGTCGCCGGACCAGCGCTCGTCCAAGGGCGTATTTCTTGCGTTCCAGTATCCGGTCGAAATTCCCGGTGTCGCCACCATGACGTTCCTGCGCACCGCGCTGAACGCCCAGCGCAAGGCGCGTGGCGAGAGCGAATTCTCGACGCCGGATTTTCTCAAGAAGGTCCGCGAAGTGGCGGCGCGGCTGAACATTCCGCAGGACATGCTGCGCCGTGGCGTCAATGTCGGCTTCTCCGGCGGCGAAAAGAAGCGCAACGAAGTGCTGCAGATGGCGCTGTTCGAGCCGAGCCTCTGCATCCTGGATGAAATGGATTCCGGCCTCGACATCGACGCGTTGCGGGTCGCCGCCGACGGCGTCAATGCACTGCGTTCGCCGGAGCGGGCGATGGTCGTGATCACGCATTATCAGCGGCTGTTGAATTACATCGTGCCTGACGTGGTGCACGTGATGTCGAAGGGCCGGGTGGTCAAAAGCGGCGGCAAGGAACTGGCGCTGGAGCTTGAGGCGTCCGGCTACGCGCAGTTCGAAGACGCGGCGTGAGCGTCCAATCGGATTTGATGATGAACCTTGTACTAGCCAAAAACGAAACCGGGCGCGCGCTGAGCGATCTACTCGCCGTCGCGGGCGATCGGCTGCCCGGCGCGGGCGCGATTGCCGACGCGCGCCGTCAGGCGTTCGATGCCTATCAGCGCGCGGGCCTGCCCAACCGCCGGGTCGAGGACTGGAAATACACTGATTTGCGCGTGCTGATGCGCGACGTGCTGCCGCTGGCGGCGACGCCCGACGCTGCGGCGCTGACGCGCGCGGGCAGAGCCTTAAAACCCCATGCGATCGAGGGCGTGCGCCGGCTGGTGTTGGTCGACGGCGCGTTTGCGCCCGATTTGTCCGACGTGGCCGGCCTCGAAAAAGGGCTCGGCATCCGCACGCTGCGCAAAACGATGGAAGCCGGCGATGCGCCGCAAGCGCAGCTATTCGCGCCGGATACGTCCGATGCCATGGTCGCGCTCAACAGCGCGATGATGACCGACGGTCTGGTGATCGAGGTCGCGGATGGCACTGTGCTCTCGCAGCCGATCCATATTGTTCATATCGCCAGCGGTGCCGTGCCTGCGGCGATGTTCACCCGCTCCTTGCTGCGCCTCGGCAAGTCTGCCGGCGCAACTCTGGTCGAGAGCTATATCGCGGCCGAGGGCGCGAAGACCTATCAGGTGCATGACTCGCTGGTGGTTTCGATCGGCGACAACGCTCGGCTGGACCATGTGCGTCTGGTCGAAGACAGCCGCGAGGCTTTCAACATTTCGTCCGCGGTGGTGTCGCTCGGTGCCCACGCTCATTTCAATACGTTCGGCATGACCAGTGGCGCCAGCGTCAGCCGTTATCAGGCGGTGATCGCATTCGCGGGCGAGGGCTCGCAGGTCGAGACCAATGGCGTCAATCTGCTCAATGGCCGCCAGCACGCCGACACCACGCTGTTTCTGGATCACGCCGTCCCGAACTGCGCGAGCCGCGAGATTTTCCGCGCCGTGATCGATGACCGCGGCCATTCGGTGTTTCAGGGCCGCATCATCGTGCGTCCGAAGGCGCAGAAGACCGACGCCAAGATGATGACGCGGGCGCTGCTGCTGTCCGACGAGGCGGAAGCCGACAACAAGCCGGAACTTGAGATTTTTGCCGACGACGTGACCTGCGGCCACGGCGCCACCACTGGCGCGCTTGATGAGGGCCTGCTGTTTTATCTGCGCGCACGCGGCCTTTCCGAAAAGGAAGCCCAGGCGCTGCTGATCCAGGCATTCGTCGGCGAGGCCATCGAACAGATCGCCAGTGACAGCTTGCGGGAACTGGCGATATCGGCCGCCGAGCGCTGGCTGGCGGCACGGAGTTGATCATGCATCCGGCAGTCTCGAACGGTTCCTATGATGTAGCGCGGGTGCGGGAAGACTTTCCTGCCTTAGCGCTCAAGATCTACGGCAAGCCGCTGGTCTATCTCGACAACGCCGCGTCGGCGCAGAAGCCCAATGCGGTGCTCGACCGCATGACCGAGGCTTACAAAAGCGAATACGCCAACGTGCATCGCGGGCTGCATTACCTCGCCAATGCGGCGACTGAAGCCTACGAAGGCGGCCGCGAGAAGGTCGCGAAATTTCTCAATGCCAAGCGCAATGAAGAGATCATCTTCACCCGCAACGCCACCGAATCGATCAACCTCGTGGCGTCGTCATGGGGCGCGCCGAACATCAAGGCCGGCGACGAGATCGTGCTCTCGATCATGGAGCACCATTCGAACATCGTGCCCTGGCATTTCCTCAGGGAGCGTCAGGGCGCCGTGATCAAATGGGCGCCGGTGGATGACGAAGGCAATTTCCTGATCGACGAGTTCGAGAAGCTGTTGACTGAGCGCACCAAGCTGGTCGCGATCACGCAGATGTCGAATGCGCTCGGCACCGTGGTGCCGGTCAAGGAAGTAGTGAAGCTGGCGCATGCGCGGGGCATCCCGGTGCTGGTCGATGGCAGCCAGGCCGCGGTCCACATGGCGATCGACGTGCAGGATATCGACTGCGATTTCTACGTCTTCACCGGCCACAAACTTTACGGCCCGACCGGCATCGGCGTGCTCCATGCCAAGCATGAGCATCTGGTCGCGATGCGGCCCTACAATGGTGGTGGCGAGATGATCCGCGAAGTCGCCAGGGATTGGGTCACCTACGGCGATCCGCCGCACAAATTCGAGGCGGGAACGCCGGCGATCGTCGAGTCGGTGGGCTTGGGGGCCGCAATCGATTACGTCAATTCGATCGGCAAGGAGCGCATCGCCGCGCATGAGCACGATCTTCTGGCCTACGCGCAGGAGCGCCTGCGCGAAATCAATTCGCTGCGCCTGATCGGCACCGCGCAGGGCAAGGGACCGGTGATCTCGTTCGAGATGAAGGGCGCGCATCCCCATGATGTCGCGACCGTGATCGATCGGCAGGGGATCGCGGTGCGCGCCGGCACCCATTGCGTGATGCCGCTTTTAGAGCGTTTCAATGTGACGGCGACGTGCCGCGCCTCATTCGGAATGTATAATACCCGTGAAGAAGTCGACCATCTGGCACAGGCGCTGATCAAGGCGCGGGAATTGTTCGCATGACCGACACTGTTGAAGTCAAGAATCTCGAAGCCAAAAACCTCGAGGTCAAAACCAGCAACATGGAAACCAATTCGGCGTTGCCGCCGGAGGAGACCGAGCGGCTGGGTGGCGAGATCGTCGCCGCGCTGAAGACCGTGTTCGATCCGGAAATTCCGGCCGATATCTATGAACTCGGCCTGATCTACAAGGTCGACATCAAGGACGATCGCACCGTCGACGTCATGATGACGCTGACGACGCCCAATTGTCCCGCGGCCGGCGAATTGCCAACGATGGTTGAGAATGCGGTTGCCAGCGTCCCCGGCGTCGGCGTGGTCAACGTCAATCTGGTCTGGGATCCGGCCTGGACCCCCGATCGAATGACCGACGAGGCCCGCCTTGTCCTCAATATGTGGTGAAGGTGCAATCGAATCGCGTTTAGCTTTGCGTGTTTAACTTCTTCGGACGAACACCCCGCCTTGAATTGCCGTCAGGACTAAACACATGACTGACATGACACCCGCTTCACCCACGCCCGCCGCCAAGCCGAAGCCACGGCCCCGTCCGCAGGTCATGAAACTGACCGAAGCGGCGGCGCTGCGCATCACCGAACTGACCAGGCGCGCCGATTCCGAGATCGTCGGCTTGCGGGTCGGGATCAAGAACGGCGGCTGCGCCGGACAGTCCTACACGGTGGAATATGCCCACGATATCCGTCCGACTGACGAGATCGTCGAGGACAAGGGCGTCAAGATCCTGGTTGATCCCAAGGCGGTGCTGTTTCTTCTCGGCACCGAGATGGACTACAAGGCCGACAAGATGCAGTCGCAGTTCATCTTCAACAATCCGAACCAGGTCAGCGCCTGTGGCTGCGGCGAATCGGTGCAACTGACCGCCGCCAAGATCTAGCCACCGCGTCGAGCATGACGCCATGGACCGCGACTTTCTGATCGATTTGTTTGCGGGTTTCGGGCCGGTGGCTATCCGCCGGATGTTTTCCGGTTTCGGCATTTCTGCAGACGGTACCAATTTCGCGCTGGCGCTCCGCGGCGGTCTTTATCTGCGTGCCGACGAACACACCATTCCGCAATTCGAGGCGGAAGGTTCAAAGCCGTTTCAATATCAAACCCGAGCAAAGACCGTCACTGTCAATTCCTATTGGCAATTGCCGGAGCGGCTCTACGACGATCCCGAGGAAATGACGGGATGGGCGAGGGCGGCGCTGTCGGCCGCCCAGCGCGCGGCGTTGCGCAAGCCGAAGGCGCGTAAGGGTGCGAAGAAGACAGCGGGCAAAAAGCCGGCGGCCAGGAAACAGGTAGCCAAGAAGCCAATCGTGAAGAAGGCACCGGGAAAAGTGAAGAAGGCTCAGAAGAGAAGGTCCTCATCCTGAGGAGCGCGCCTTCGCGCGTCTCGAAGGATGGCAACGTGCACCGATCGCAGCCGCATGGTTCGAGACGCGCAAGATGCGCTCCTCACCATGAGGCTGTCGCGAGTTACGAATTCAGATAAAAAACTTCAGGCGACCTGGCTGCGGCTGTCGGCGACGTATTCCGGGTCGGCTTCGCAGATGACACGGTTACGGCCGTTGCGCTTGGCGGCGTAGAGGCAGGCGTCGGCGCGCTCGATCAGCGAGTCGGTATCGTCATCCGGCTTGAGCATCGACACGCCGACGGAAATGGTGACGCGGCCGAGAATTTCGCCGGTGGATTTCTTCTTCAATTCCTTCGACATCACGGCACGGCGAATATGGTCGGCGACCGTGAGCGCCTGGCGCAGCGCGGTATTGGGCAGCACTACCGCGAATTCCTCGCCGCCGTAGCGGGCGGTGATGTCCTGGCCCTTGATGGTCTGTTTCAGCGAGAGGCCCACCAGCCGCAGCACCTGGTCGCCGGTGAGGTGGCCATAGGAATCGTTGAATGACTTGAAGTGGTCGATATCGAACATCAGCAGCGAAAGCGGCTCGCCATTCGCCAAGGCGGTATGAACGGCGGTTTCGATTGAACGGTCGAAATATTTGCGGTTGCCGAGACCGGTCAGCGGATCGGTCAGGCTTTCGGCCCTGATTGCTTCCAGGCTCTGCTGGAGATTGCTGATCTCGGATTTCGACAGCGTCAGCCGTTCTTCCAGCGCCTTATTGGTATCCTGCATCTCGCGGGTGGATTTCACCAGCGATTCCACGATTTTCTTGAGCTGTTCGCGGTTCTGCACGCTCTCCAGCTTTTTGTTCGCACCGGACAGGCTGGCGTCGTAGCTGGCGGACATGCCAAGCGCTTCGCTGATCAGCTTCATGACGTCGTCAATTTCGCCGATCACGCGCGAGCCGACCTTGTCGATACGGTCGGTGGTCTTGATGTGGGAAAGATAGGTCTCGTAGATCTGCTCGAGATCGGCCTCGGTCAGCTTGCCGTTGCGCGCCAGGGTCTCGTTGATGATCTTGTTGAGGGCTGAATTGTATCCGGTAGCGTAAACGTACCAGATTTCATAATTGCGGGGGACTGCGGTTTGCCGCAAGGACCTGATCTGCCCGAGCGCAAGTTCGGCGAAGGCCATCGTGCGTTCATGTTCGTCGAGCACTTTGATCCCGTCCCCAAACAGCGGACAGCGTCGTTCGCTTCCCGCACCAATCAATAAATTATGGCGCAAAGCTAACGGAGGTTAGTGAACGACCGGTAAACAGGTTCCCGTCGGGTTCGCACTTGCGAAATGCGCGCGTTTAGACGCGCGCACGAACCGGTCGCAACAGAAACGCTGGAAGATGTGAATGGTCGGCCGGTTCTGAAGACGAGTCCTGCGAAGTTTGCGGCGCAGGAGCCCGGCCGATCGAGGGCGTGCGGGAAGCCGGAGGCGGCGATGGCGGTGTGAATGCCGCCGCCGGGGCCTGCGGCTGCTGGCCGGAATGGCGGCCACCGCCGGAATGCCGGGGTTCGCGGTCGCGGCGTGGCTTGCGGCCGCCGCGTGAGCCTTCGCGCCCACCTTCTCTTGCCCCCTCGCGAGCGCCTTCTCGCGTGTGCTCTTTTGCCCCTTCGCGCGCCTGCGGCTCGCCGCTGGTGGAAATTGTCGCGCGTTCAACCGGTTGCGATTCGGTGCTGCCTTCGGCGCGGGGAATGCTCTGTCCGATCAGTTTTTCGATCGCGACCATCGACTTTTGATCGAGCGGGGTCACGATCGAGATCGCGGTGCCGGCGCGGCCGGCGCGACCGGTGCGGCCGATGCGATGTACGTAATCGTCGGCGTGATGCGGAACATCGAAATTGAAGACGTGGCTGACGGCGGGAATGTCGAGGCCGCGCGCAGCGACATCGGAAGCGACCAGCAGCGGAATTTCACCCTTGCGGAATTGATCGAGTGCGGCGGTGCGCGCCGATTGATCCATGTCGCCATGCAGGGCGCCGACGCTGAAGCCGTGCTTTTGCAGCGATTTGTACAACAGCGCCACTTCGCGCTTGCGGTTGCAGAAGATGATGGCGTTGTTGAGGTCCTTGGCGTCGCGCAGCAGGCCCCGCAGTACTTCGCGCTTCTCGTGCGGTTCGCGGCCCACGCTGACCTGGAACTGGGATACGCCGACCGCGGTGGTTGCAGGCCGGGAAACTTCGACCTTCTCTGGATTGTGCAGGAAGGCTTCGGTGATGCGACGGATTTCGGGGGGCATCGTCGCGGTAAAGAACAGCGTCTGCCGGGTGAAGGGGATCATCTTGCAGACCCGCTCGATATCGGGAATGAAACCCATATCCAGCATGCGGTCGGCTTCGTCGATCACAAGCAATTCGACGCCGGTGAGGAGCAGTCCGCCGCGCTCGGTATGGTCGAGCAGCCGGCCGGGGGTCGCGATCAGTACGTCGACGCCGCGGGTCAATTTGGTGTCCTGGTCGCCGAACGAAACGCCACCGATCAGAAGCGCGACATTGAGTTTCTGGCCGACGCCGTATTTATCGAAATTTTCCTTTACCTGGGCGGCGAGTTCGCGCGTCGGTTCAAGGATCAGGGTGCGGGGCATCCGGGCGCGGGCGCGGCCCTTTTCCAGCATGGTGAGCATCGGAAGGACGAAGGCAGCGGTCTTGCCGGTGCCGGTCTGGGCGATCCCGAGAACGTCCCGGCGCGCCAGAACATGGGGAATCGCCTGTTCCTGAATGGGGGTGGGGGTGGTGTAACCGGTGGCCGCGACGGCGGCGAGCACCTTGTCGGACAAGCCGAGATGAGAAAAGGACATTGAGCCTCTGGTAGATACCGCCGCTTGGAATCCCGGAAATGACTGTCGCGCTCAACCCCGGAACGGCACGCAGATTTGCTCGGGATTTTCGGATACGCAGACAGGCGGCTTAATCAAGATATCGCGTTTCGATACCGGGCCGCGTCAAGGCGGAACATAGGGGCGAATTGGCCAAAGTCAATGGAGCAGGTGCGGGAAGCATTGAAAAAGCTTAATGTTTTTGCATGAATCGGGGCCTGAGGGCCCTTTTTCAGGTGCGCCCGAACTTCGGCTGCCTTCCGCGTAAAGGAAGGAAAACAGCCCGGCTTGACCAAGCGGCGGTAGATTCAAAGGGGGTGTTCCGCGCTCTCTCCGTCATTCCCGGTCCCAGCTTGCAGCAAGTAATCTTTAACCTCCCCGGCAGCCAAAATCGTTCTTTAGCAAAATCGCAATGGCTGAGATTGCATCTGTCATTGCACACGGGCCTCGGCTCGATCATGCGGATTGAACGCAGTGCATCTTTTCCTTAACGCACCTGCCGATGCCAGGATGAGCCCGTCGCAGAAACCATTGCTGCTGCTAATTCTGGCGGCGTGCTTTGCGACGCAGGCCGGCTTCAATCTTTTGCACCAACTGTCGGGGGCGTACTTCGGCGGTGATTTTATTAGTTTTTGGAATGCTGCTCAACGCGTGCGGCACGGCGATATCGCCGCCATCTATGATCCGGACGCGTGGCAGAACATCTTGTCCAGCAGGACAGCCTCCACCCGGCTTCCGTGGTTTGTGTATCCACCATTCACCCTGTTTGGTTTATGGCCGTTGGGCGATGCGACATACAACCAGGCGGTGCTGGCTTGGTCACTCATTCCGCTGGCGTTCTATTTTGCCTTGATCGTTTTGTTGGCGAAACGCTCCGGCCTCGGCCTTGAAGCCAATCCTGAGAAGAGCTGGTCACGAGCGCTGGCCTACGCCGTGCTTGTCGCGTTCTCTTTGCCCTTTGTCGGCGCTAATTTGTTTTGCGGACAAACCGGTACACTCGTGACCGTGTTCGTTCTGGGGGCCGCGTATTTCTCGCCAACGCGTCCCGTGCTCGCGGGCATTTGCATGGGTCTTTTGGCAATCAAACCACAGTTGGGGCTGTTGCTGCCCTTCGCGCTAATCGCGTCCGGTCAGTGGCGCGCTGTCGCGGCTGCAGTGACGACCATCTTCTCTATGGTTGTCCTCTCGACGATATGGCTGGGAGCCGCGATCTGGACCGATTACCTACGTATGAGCGTGTTGTTCGGCCATTTTATCGGCAGTGGCTACGAGGGGGTACGGCCGCTGGCGCTCGGTCCCTACGTGTCGTTGCAGGCAGTCGGTATGCCGGCTGTTCTCGCGGGATTTGTGCAAGCGGCCGTGAGCGTTGCGGTTGTAGCGGCGATCATCCGGGTCTTCTGGCGCGGCAAGGCAAACAATCGGGAGTTGGGAAAAGAGGATGGGAGGCTTGATCTTCGATGGGGGCTGCTGGCCGCGGGGGCGTTGCTTACAACGCCGTACTCGTTGTCATACGACACGCCACTGCTGATGCTGTCCATTATTCCGCTGCTCGCACGTGGCTGGCGCGACGGGTGGGACGAGATTGAATTGGTCTCGCTGACTGCATTACTGGTATTGCCCTCCGCACAGCCTCTCGCCGTGGACGCCCATGTTCCTTTTGCCTTCCTGGCCTTGTTGCTGTGGTTTGGCTTGCTCTATTGGCGTTTCGAAAATGAAAGACGAGCCCAGCGAGCTGTTGCTGTGCAGGCGATGGTTCCGGGGCAAGCCGGATCGACCGCTCTCCCGGCGATTTGACTATCATTGCCGGCGGCAAGCACGACGTGTACGTGCAAGCAAGCCAACGGTTGCGTGAAGGCGCGTCCGATGACGGGCTCGGCAGCGAATCAATCCACCTTTCGCGGCGCGGCGCTAACGCTCGCAATGATCGGAAATACGCGGTAATTTCTCTGACCGGCCGCAATTGAACCGGCGGGGAACCTGTGCCGACTATGGCAGTAGGTGGCTCGCACGGGCAAATCGTGCAAAGGCGGGAAAGAAAAACGGATGAAAAGCTGGCTGTCGTTGCGAGCCATATTGGTATGCAGCCTTGTCGCTCCCTTGCTGGCGCTGTCAGCTCCCGCGCAGGCTGAAAAGCGGGTCGCGCTGGTCATCGGCAACAACGACTACAAGAACGTTCCCAAGCTGCAGAAGGCGGTCAATGACGCCCGCACCATGGGCGACACGCTCAAGCAACTCGGCTTTTCCGTGATGGTTGCCGAAAACCAGACCCGTCAGGCATTCAGCCAGACCCTTTTGGCGTTCGACGCCGCCGTCGAGCCCGGCGACACCGCGTTCTTTTTCTACGCCGGCCACGGCTTTGAGATCGCCGGGCAGAATTTCCTGCTGCCGACAGATGTGCCCGCGGCCAGCGAGGGGCAGGAAGAACTGGTGCGGGATGCCTCGGTGCTCGCCGACCGCATCATCGAGCGGATGCAGAACAAAAAGGTACGCACCGCGATCCTGGTGTTCGACGCCTGTCGCAACAACCCGTTCGAACGCAGCGGAACCCGTGCCGTTGCCGGCGGCGGTGGTCTGGCGCCGATGACCCAGTTGCCGGAAGGCGTATTCTCGGTGTTTTCAGCCGGGCCACGTCAGACCGCGCTCGATCGGCTGTCGAATACCGACGACAATCCCAATTCGGTGTTCACGCGCACTTTCGCCAAGGAATTGCTACAGCCCGGCGAGAACCTCGTTCAGGTCGCGCAACGCACCCGCCGGCTGGTCAGCGAAATGGCGGAGGGCGTCAAACACAAGCAAATTCCGGTTTATTTCGACCAGATGGTCGATGACGTCTTTCTCAACGGCATCGCCAAGAGCGAGCCCGCGGTTGCAAAAGCCGTCGAACCGCCGCAGAAGGTCGCCGCACTGCCGCCGGTGTCGGTGCCGCGCCTGCCGAAGGAAGACTCCGTCAACGCGCCGATCGCGATGTTCTCTCGCCACAATGGCGGCTGGACCGTGGTGTTTTCGATCATGGATCCGACGCTCGGGATTTCCTGGCGAATGGGCGACAGCGGCGACTTCCGCGAGACCGGTTTCCTGGACTCGCTCGATCCGCGCACCCGCAAGCGCATCCCTAATCCCTCGATCGAACTGGCCGCCGACGCGCCCGCGGCGACGATCCAGGTGCGCTACATCGACACCTCGGGTGAATTGCAGGGACCGTTTCCGATCAAGTTCGACCCCGAAGCGGCGCTGATCCACGACCAGCGGAAAATCCTCGATATGACCGCGACAAGCTGGTTGTCGTTCCGCGAGTTCAATGGGCTTCTGGTCTATTACACGCATCTGATGTCATACCGCTGTGCGATCCGTGAAGTACGCATCGGCGTCGATAGCGCGGTGCCGGACCGGGTGCTGAAAATGCCTTCCTGCAATACCAGGGATCCCAGCGCCATTCCGTCCGACGCGCAGCCTTATCTGAAGCTGGCGCCGTCGACCCAATTCGTGTCGGTGGAGTTGACTTACCGCGACGGCAGCGTATCGGAGATCAAGAGTTTCCGGCGCTAACCACACGGATCAGATCATGGACGCGGGTACTTCTTCGGAGCGGCCAAACCAACGCACCCTCACGACACGCTGCTGCATCGTCGGCGGTGGTCCCGCCGGCATGATGCTGGGATATCTGTTGGGGCGCGCCGGGGTCGAAACCGTCGTGCTGGAAAAGCACGAAGACTTCTTCCGGGATTTTCGCGGCGACACCGTGCACCCCTCGACGCTGCAGGTGATGGACGAGTTGGGGCTGATCGACGCTTTCCTGAAGCTTCCGCACCAGCAATTGCAAAAAATGGACGGCAAGTTCGGCGACACCTCGGTTCGCATCGCCGACATCAGCCGTACCGACGCCAAATACCCTTTCATCGCCTTCATGCCGCAATGGGATTTTCTCAATTTCCTGCGCGAATACGGCAAGCGGTTCACCTCGCTCAAGGTCATGATGAAAGCCGACGCGACCGACCTCATCTGGTCGGGCGACAGGGTTGTCGGCGTGAAGGCCGATACGCCGGAGGGGCCGGTCGAGATTCGCGCGGACCTGACCATCGGATGCGACGGGCGGCATTCGGTGGTGCGCCAATGCGCCAGGCTCGAGGTCGATGAAATCGGCGCCCCGATGGACGTGCTGTGGTTTCGGGCCGGCAGGCATCCCGATGAGAACGAAAGCCTGTTCGCGCGGGTCGATAGCGGCAAGATGATGGTGACATTCGACCGCGGCGATTACTGGCAATGCGCCTACGTCATCGCCAAGGGCCAATATGATGCGGTCAAGGCCCGCGGCCTCGACGCCTTCCGCGCCGATGTGACCGGCATGGCGCCGATCCTCAAATCGGGCATGTCGGACGTAAAGACGTGGGACGATGTAAAGCTGCTGACGGTGGCGATCAACCGATTGAAACGGTGGACGCGACCGGGGCTGCTCTGCATCGGCGACGCCGCGCATGCGATGTCGCCGGTCGGCGGCGTCGGCGTCAATCTCGCGGTTCAGGACGCGGTCGCAACGGCTAATCTGCTCGCGGCGAAACTCGTCAGCGGCAGCCCGTCCGAAGAAGAACTGGATGCGGTGCGCCGCCGGCGGGAGTTTCCGATGCGGATGACGCAGGCAATGCAAATCATGGTTCAGAACAACATCATCAGCGCTGCGCTCAAGCCGGGCGGTCAACCGCTAAAGGCTCCGTTCTTTGCGCGGATCGTGAACGCGGTGCCGTGGCTGCAGGGCATCACCGCGAGATTCATAGCGATCGGCGTGCGGCCCGAGCACGTGCGGTCGCCGTCGTCGGCTGGCTGAAGTCAGCCCATCACCGAAAAACCGCCATCGACCGGGATCGCGGTGCCGGTGACGAAGTCTGAAGCAGCCGAGCTCAGAAACACCGCAATCCCCGCGAAGTCAGAGATATCGCCCCACCGCGCCGCGGGCGTACGGGCCAGCACCTTGTCGTGCAGGCCGTCGATCTGGTCGCGGGCGCGCTGGGTAAGCTCTGTGTCGATCCAGCCCGGCAGCACCGCATTGACCTGGATATTGTCGGGTGCCCAGGCGACCGCGCAGGAGCGGGTGAACTGCACGATGCCACCTTTGCTTGCGGCATAGGCCGGCGCGAAACTGGCGCCGAAGATCGACATCATCGAGCCGATATTGATCACCTTGCCAGCGCCGGCGGCTTTCATCGCGGGGTAGGCCGCCTGCGAGCACAGGAAGGCGCTGGTGAGGTTGGTCTTGATCACGCTGTCCCATTCCTCGAGCGACAACGCGTGGGGCGGTTTTCGTATATTGATGCCGGCATTGTTGACGAGAATGTCGATCCGGCCGAGTTCGCGTACCGTGCGTTCAACCATCGCTGTGACCGCCGATGTGTCGGTGACATCGGCGACAACGGATATCGCCCTGACACCGAGCTTGGAGAGGTCCGCGGCGGCGGCTGCCGACTTCGCCTCGTTGCGTCCGACAATTGCGATGCCGGCGCCGGCTTCCGCCAGCCCGCGCGCCATGCCGAAGCCAATTCCGCCATTGCCGCCGGTGACGATGGCCACCTTGCCGCGGAGATCGAATGGTTTTGATGTCATTGGTAATTTCCTCTCTGTCATGCCCGGGCTTGTCCCGGGCATCCACGTCCTTCTTGTCGCTCGTGTTTAAAGACGTGGATGGCCGGGACAAGCCCGGCCATGACGACAATGACGTATCCGACGCCGTTTTAGCGCCTGCTCTGCCAGATCAGAATCGATCCCAGGACGGCCAGCGCAGCGCCATATCCGGCCCACTGCGTCTGACTGATCATGAAACTCGATTCCGGCCATTTGATCACGCCGGTGCCCTGGCCGATCCACAACAGGCCAATAGCAAGCGCGACCAGGCCGAGGATCAAGAGCGGGGCGCGCATGGGGCTTCCTTGAGGAGCGCGCTGGCCGCGTGGCGATCGCACAACCGAAGCGAGATTGGCGCGCATGCCGATGTCTTGCAAGGGCAGGGATGACACGCCAGTTCGCGCGCCGGCGAGGCTTACTGAAGGCACAAAAAAGCCCCGGGCGATGCCGGGGCTTTTTCTTAGAGCAATTAGCTCAAATCAATACTTGGCAACGACCGGACCGGTCCAGTTGAAGCGATAGACCAGCGAGGTGCTGATGGTCTCGACGAAGGGCTTGAACTGTACGGTTGCAGCCGTCGGAAGGCCGGTCGCAATATTGGTTTCCACCAGGTTCGCGCGATCGAAGTAGGCGGCGCGATATTCGGTCTTCATGAACCAGCCGGGAGCCGAGAAACCGAAGATATTCAGGTTGTTTTCGACACCACCGCCAACAAACCAGCCATTCCGATGGAAAGAAGACGTCGTATCAAGAGCTGTTCCGGTGAGAACCGAAGAAAGCGTCGAACCCGACCAATAGGACTGGGTGTAGCCGGCGTTGACATACGACAATACGTTCGGAGCTACGAGGTAGCCGAGGCGTGCGCCGGCAGCCCATGTGTCCTGAAGCTTCACGGTGCCAGTAAGCGCACCAGCGCCTGTGGCGACTCCGGGGATCGAGCCCTTGAGGCTACCAAACTGGCCGTCTGCCAGGATGCCCAATACCCAAGCGTTGTTGAACTGCCAGTCATAGCCAGCACCCACGGTGCCGAACCAGCCATCGCCGCCGAGGCGCTGACCGCCCACAACCGTCGCTCCGGTCGTGGTATTGATCACGCTGGTATCAGCATCCCAGACGCCGCCGCCGCCGCCGCCGAAGATATAGAAGCCAGTCCAGCTCGGTGTCTGCACAATCACCGGCGCCTTGGTGTAGGTCCGAGCCGGAAGGTCGGCTGCGAGAGCCGATCCGGAGAACGCTGCGACCGCGGTCAGAGCCAGTACCAATTTCTTCATGTCTAAATCCTCAGTGACTGCCCGGTACCCGACCGAGCGAATAAGTGCAGATGCACTCGAAGCTCACGAACAGTTATAGCTGGTTTGGTCCAAAATGCTGTTGCAGCGCAGGCACACCCGCCGGAAAACGACCTGAGGAAATTCATCCAAAAAGCCGGTAAATTGCGACAAATTGGCCTGTTTGGAGGGCGAAACGGCCCTCAGATACCCCTGGGTGTCCGATAGGGACCCGCTAGACGTCCAGCAGGTCCTCATTGGCGAATTCCGCCTTGTCGGAAATGAAGGCAAACCGCGCCTCGGCCTTGGTGCCCATCAGGCGCTCGACCGAATCGGCGGTGCCCTCGCGGTCGTCGGCCAACAGCACGACGCGCAGCATGGTGCGCTTGGCCGGATCCATCGTGGTTTCCTTCAATTGCGCCGGCATCATTTCGCCGAGGCCTTTGAAGCGGCCGACGTCGACCTTGGCGTTGGCATTGAACTCGCTCTTCAGGAGCGCGTCCCGGTGCGCCTCGTCGCGGGCGTAGACCGTCTTGCTGCCGTGGGTCAGCCGGTACAGCGGCGGTACAGCGAGATAGAGATGGCCTTCATCGATCAGCCGCGGCATCTGCCGGTAGAAGAAGGTGATCAGCAGCGAGGCGATGTGCGCGCCGTCGACATCGGCATCGGTCATGATGATGATGCGGGCGTAACGCAAATCCTCTTCCCGATAATGCGCGCCGGTGCCGCAGCCGATCGCCTGCATCAGGTCGGCGAGCTGGGCGTTGGCGGTGAGCTTGTCCTTGGTGGCGGAGGCGACATTGAGGATCTTGCCGCGCAAGGGAAGGATCGCCTGGGTCTTGCGGTCGCGCGCCTGCTTGGCGCTGCCGCCGGCCGAGTCGCCCTCGACGATGAACAGTTCAGAGCCTTCCGAGGCCGTGTTGGTGCAGTCGGAGAGCTTGCCGGGCAGGCGCAGTTTCTTCACCGCGGTCTTGCGGGAGATTTCCTTTTCGGCGCGGCGGCGTAGCCGCTCATCGGCGCGCTCGACCACGAATTCCAGCAGCTTGTTGGCTTGGAGGGGATTGCCGGACAGCCAGTGATCGAACGGATCCTTGATGGCCTGTTCGACGATGCGCTGCGCTTCGGCGGTGGCGAGGCGGTCCTTGGTCTGGCCCTGGAATTCCGGCTCACGCACGAAGACCGACAGCATCACGGCGGCACCGACCATCACGTCTTCGGAGGTGATAGAGGCGGCTCGCTTGCCCTGGCCGACGCGCTCGGCGTGATCCTTAAGGCCGCGCAGCAGCGCGCTGCGCATGCCCGATTCGTGGGTGCCGCCATCCGGCGTGGGCACGGTGTTGCAATAGGAGGACAGGAATCCGTCGGCATCCGCGGTCCATGCCACCGCCCATTCGCAGGCGCCGTGGGCGCCGTTGCGGCCGGATTTGCCGGCGAAGATATCCGGATGCACCAGGGTGTCGGCATGAACCGCCGCGCCGAGATAATCTTTCAACCCGCCAACGAAATGGAACTTGGCTTCCGCAGGGACGTCCTCGATGCCCTTGAGCAGCGCGGGGTCGCAGCGCCAGCGGATCTCGACGCCGCCGAACAGATAGGCCTTGGAGCGCGCCATCTTGAACAGGCGCTGCGGCTTGAAAGTGGCCTTGGCACCGAAAATGTCGGTGTCCGGCTTGAAGCGGATCGTCGTGCCGCGGCGGTTGTTGATCTTGCCGAGGTCTTCGAGCTTGCCCTTGGGATGGCCGCGCTCGAACGTCATGCGATAGAGCTTCTGGCTGCGGGCGACCTCGACCTCGAGGCGCGAGGAGAGCGCATTCACCACGGACACGCCGACGCCGTGCAGGCCGCCCGAGGTCTCATACACTTTCGAGTCGAATTTGCCGCCGGAGTGCAGCGTGCACATGATGACTTCGAGCGCGGACTTCTTCGGAAATTTCGGATGCGGATCGACCGGGATGCCGCGGCCGTTGTCGGTGATGGTCAGGAATCCGTCCGCACCGAGTTCGACCTCGATGAAATCGGCATGGCCGGCCAGCGCCTCGTCCATCGAATTGTCGATCACTTCGGCGAACAGATGATGCAGCGCCTTCTCGTCGGTGCCGCCGATATACATGCCCGGACGGCGGCGAACCGGCTCGAGGCCTTCCAGCACCTCGATGTCGGCTGCGGTGTAGCCGGCCTCTGCGCTGGCGGCGCGCGACGCCACCTTGAGCGGCGCGCGGGCTTTGGGCTCAGACCCGAACAGGTCGTTGGCTTTGGCTTTAGTATTCGATTTCAATGATTTAGGCATGTTTTTTCATGTGTTGTATGCGCTTTCGATGGCGCGAATCAGTTCCCGTGACTATGCCACGGATAGGCTTAGATAGTGACGGTTGGCGCCCGGCGCACACCGGCGCCTTGTCCCCACCTTTGTGACTTGATGTGATGGGAAGGGCTGGCTTACCTGCTCCGGGGCATTGAAGCTGCAGAAAAGTTCCGCGCCTCGAACAGGCCGGTTCCCGGGAGAGGGCGTTCACGACATGGAAGATTTCGCGCGCGCGCTGGCCGATTTTGTGCGCGACCATCAGGCATGGGCGGCACCGATCGTTCTGCTGCTGGCTTTCGGTGAATCGCTCGCCTTCATCTCGCTCCTGATCCCGGCCTGGGGCGCGCTGGTCGCCATCGGTGCATTGATCGGCGCCAGCGGTATCAGCTTCTGGTCGGTCTGGATTGCCGGCGGTATCGGTGCGGCGCTTGGCGACTGGGTCTCCTACTGGTTCGGCTTCAAATACAAGGAACAGGTCGCGCAGATGTGGCCGCTGTCGCGCTATCCCGACATCCTGCCGCGCGGCGAAGCGTTCGTGAAAAAATGGGGCTCGCCCAGCATTTTCATCGGACGGTTTTTCGGTCCGCTGCGGGCCTCGGTGCCGCTCGCGGCCGGCATATTCGAGATGCCGTATTGGCGCTTTCAAATCGCCAATTGGGTGTCGGCGTTGATCTGGTCGGCCGCCCTTCTGCTGTTCGGCGATGTGATCGGCCAAATCGCCGAATGGCTATGGCGCACGATCTAGCATCGGAATAGGGCGGCGGAAGAGGGGTTAGCGCTTCTGAATGTCGTTGCCGGCTTTCGCCTCGCCGTCATCGCCCGGCGGGCAAAACGTTGCTAAGACTTGTCGTGAAAAATGCCGAGAACGGAAAACCTGCCGAACTCATCGTCTCAAAAGGGAGGACATCACATGGATCTGACACGCCGTGACGCATTGGCTGGAGCCGCCGGGATCGCTGCCGCGCCGCTATTGGCAAACATCCCCGCCCACGCCGCCGCTGTGCCGCTCGCCGACAAGCAGGCGCCGAGCTTCTATCGCTACAAGGTCGGCGACATCCAGGTGACTGCGGTTTCCGATGGCGCCAACACGTTTCCGCTCGCCGACTCCTTCGTGCCGAACGCGAAAAAGGACGAGATCAACGCCGCCCTCGACAAGGCGTTTCAGCCGAAAGACAAGGTCACGATCTATTTCGCGCCGCTGGTGATCAATACCGGCTCGAAGCTCGTGGTGCTCGATACCGGCAATGGTCCGGAGGCGTTCAAGTCGAGCAAGGGAGCGGTTGGCCAGTTCCCCGCCAACATGGCGGCCGCAGGATTCGATCCCAAGGCAGTCGATACCGTGGTGATCTCGCATTTCCACGGCGATCACGTGAACGGTTTGCTGAATGCTGACGGCACGCCTGCATTTCCCAACGCCGAAATTCTGGTGCCGGCGACCGAGTGGAAGTTCTGGATGGATGACGGCGAGATGAGCCGCGCATCGAACGACCGGATGAAGGGTCTGTTCAAGAACAACCGCAACATCTTCGAGGCGGCGCTTAAGAAGAAGGTCACGCCCTATGAATGGGGCAAGGAAGTCGCACCGGGCCTGCTCGCGGTTGAGACCGTCGGCCATACGCCGGGCCACACTTCCTATGTGTTGTCATCGGGTTCGGGCAAAGTGTTCATCCAGTCGGATGTCACCAACAACCCCTATCTGTTCGCGGCCAATCCGGGCTGGCACGCGTTCTTCGATCAGGACGGGGATATCGCGGAAAAGACCCGCCGGCGGGTCTACGACATGATCGTCGCCGAAAAGCTGCAGGTGCAGGGCTTCCACTATCCGTTCCCGGGCATCGGCAACGTGGTCAAGGACGGCGACGGCTACCGCGTGGTGCCGGCGCCATGGAATACCAGTCTTTGATGGGCCTGCGTTTATCTTGACGAAAACCGGGCGCGGCCTTATAGCCGCGCCCATGATCAACGCCGTGACCATCTCCGCCGCCCGCCGCCGCCGCATTCTCGCGGTATGGGCGGACGTCTGCGTTTAAGATTGTCGCCCCTGCCGCCGGATCCAGTCCGCGGCAATTTCCTTACCAAGCAGCGCGATTTGATCTGGTGGCTCCTACGTCAAGCAGGAGTTTGAAATGTATACGCCTCCGATGTTCAAGTCCGATCGCGCCGCCAGCCTCGCGTTCGCGCAAGCGCGCGGATTTGGCACGGTCTGCGCGTGGGATGGCAGTCGGCCGATCGCCTCATCGCTGCCGTTTTACCTGGCGTTTGCCGATGACGGCACGCCGCAAATGGCGTTCCACGTCGCACGTCACAATCCGCTGGTGAAACTAGCGGACGGAACCTCGTCCTGGCTGATGGCGGTGACGGGGGCGGATGCCTATGTGTCGGCGGACTGGTACGTGTCGCCGGATCAGGTGCCGACCTGGCTGTATCAGGCAGTGCATTTGACCGGCACGGTGCGCAGATTATCGGACAGCGAACTCGGGCCGCACCTCGACGTGCTCAGCGCCAAATTCGAAAACTGGCTGGCGCCGAAACCGCCGTGGATGTCATCGAAGATGACGGCGGGGCGATTGGCCGCGATGAAACAGGCGATCGTCGGCCTGGTAATGACGGTCGAGGAGATCGAGGGCAGTTTCAAGCTCAACCAGCACAAATCCGACGTCGATCACGTCGCCGTGGCGAATGCGTTGACGCAGCAGCCGGACGTCGCCGCGCAGACCATTGGAAAGCAGATGGTCGCGCTGCGGCCGCAGTTGGATTACATGTCATCTACGCCTGCTAGCGTGGCCGCGGATGGAAGGAGCACGTCATGACTGTCATCGACACCAAGCAACCGCAAGGGAAGCCCCTGACGTCAGGCGTTTCGCGGCAACCCACTGTGTTCGTGGATGGAGCCGCGGGAACGACGGGCCTCGGCATTCGCGAGCGGCTGGACGCGCAAAGCGATGTCGCGCTCAAAACCATCCCTGATGACAAGCGCAAGGATGCGAAGGCCAAGCTGGCGCTGATGGAGGAGGTGGATCTCGTCATCCTCTGCCTGCCGGATGATGCCGCGCGCGAAACCGTTGCGCTGATCGACAGCATGGGCGTGGCGGCGCCCAAGGTGCTGGACGCCTCGTCGGCGTTTCGCGTCGCGCCCGACTGGACCTATGGTTTTCCGGAACTGGCGCCAGATCAGGCCGACAAGATCCGTGCGGCCCGAAAAGTCTCAAATCCCGGCTGCTATCCGACCGGCGGGGTGGCGCTGTTGAGGCCGCTGGTGGATGCCGGGATCGTGCCGAAAGATTATCCCATCACCATCAATGCGGTCAGCGGTTATTCCGGCGGCGGTAAATCCATGATCGAAAGTTTCGAAGGTGGCACCGCACCGGCGTTTGAGCTCTATGGCCTCGGCTTCGAGCATAAGCATTTGCCGGAGACGCAGCTCTATTCGGGGCTTAGCCGGCGGCCGATCTTTGTGCCGTCGGTCGGCGATTTCCGGCAGGGCATGCTGGTGTCCGTGCCGCTGCATCTCGACACGCTTCCGGGCAAGCCGGACGCCGCGGCGCTCCATGCAGCGCTCGCGAAGCGCTATGCCGGCAGCCCCTATGTCTCGGTGATGCCGCTTGATGATGCCGCGATCAAGAGCGGACGCATCGAGCCCGAGGCGCTCAACGAGACCAACAAGCTTGAGCTGTATGTCTTTGCGAACCCCAAATATCCGCAGGCGGTTTTGGTCGCGCGGCTCGACAATCTGGGGAAGGGCGCCTCCGGCGCCGCGATCCAGAACATGCGGCTGATGTTGGGGTTTGCCGGTTAGCAACCGAACAGCAACCCAAGCCGTCATTGCGAGAAGCAAAGCGACGAAGCAATCCAGTTTTATGTGACGCTGGATTGCTTCGTAGAGCCTTCATCGGGCGGCGCTTTGCGCCGACTCGATGGCTTCAGACAATCTTGAAAATCGCCAGCGCGAGCACGGCCTGCGCCAGGAATCCGACGACGAACGCCAGCGTGCGGAACACCGGCAGGCCCATCGTGTAGACGATCAGATGCGCGAGGCGAGCCCAGAAATACACCGCGCACGCCAGCACGGTCCATTGGGTCGAGTAGTCGATCGCGTTGAGGATCAGCACCAGCGGCGCGAACAAGATGAGGTTCTCGATCGCGTTGTCATGCGCGAACATCAGGCGCGTGGCCCATTCCGCGAGGGGCTTGTCGTTGCGGGATGGATTGGCCATCGCGCCGCCGAGGCCGCGAACCTGACAGCGATTGAGCGTGTAGGGGATCCACAAAATTCCCGTCAGAATGACCGTCAGCGTCAGCCAGAACAATTCGCGCGTCATAGGTTTCCCCTCAATCCAGGTTACAGGTCCCGTCCCGGCGGGACGGCCTGTTATATTCAAACATTTGGCGCTGCGCTATGCGCGGACCCGGACGTAGCTGCCAGGCGCATCCTCGATCGGCGGCAGCGCGGCGGCGCCGACGGCGCGCGCGGGCATTTCCTCCGCGTCGATGCTGGCAAGCCATTGGCGCCAGTCGGGCCACCACGATCCCTTGTGCTCCTGCGCGCCCTTGAGCCAGTCCGTCAACGTGACGTCCTTGATATTGTCGTTGGTCCAGAACTGGTATTTGCCCGACGCAGGAGGATTGACCACGCCGGCAATATGGCCGGATCCGGACAGCACATATTTCACCGGGCCGCCGAAAAACTGCGAGCCGTAGAGCACGGAATCGGCCGGCGCGATGTGATCCTCGCGGGTTGCCAGATTGTAGACCGGCACCTTGACCTTCGACAGGTCGAGCAGCGTGTTGTCCAGCACCATGGTGCCGGCGGATAGCCGGTTCTCCAGATAGCAGTTGCGTAAGTAATACGAATGGTTCGCCGCCGGCATCCGCGTCGCATCCGAATTCCAGTGCAGCAGGTCGAAGGCGGAGGGCGGCTTTCCCTTCAGGTAATTGCTGACCACATAAGACCAGATCAGATCGTTCGAGCGCAGCATGTTGAAGGCCATCGCCATCTTGCTGCCTTCGAGAACGCCGGCCGCCTGCATGTCGCGCTCAAGTGCGGAAATCTGGTCTTCATCGACGAACACCAAGAGATCGCCGGCATGGGTGAAATCGACCTGCGCCGCCATGAACGTCGCCGAGGTCACACGCACGCGGCGCTTTTCCGCAAGCCACGCCAGCGTCGAGGCGAGCAGGGTGCCGCCGACGCAATAGCCGATGGTGTGGACCTTCATCTCGCCGGTGGCCCGCTCGATCGCGTCCATCGCGGCCAGTGGGCCTTCCTTCATGTAATCCTCGAAGGTCTTGTTGCCGAGGCTCTTGTCCGGGTTGACCCAGGAGATCACGAATACCGTGAGGCCCTGATCGACACACCATTTGATGAAAGATTTTTCCGGCTTGAGATCGAGGATGTAGAATTTATTGATCCAGGGCGGCACGATCAGGAGCGGCGTGCGCAGCACGCTTTCCGTCGCGGGCGCGTACTGAATGAGCTGCATCAGCTCGTTCTGGAACACCACCTTGCCCGGGGTCGTCGCCATGTTGACGCCGACCACGAGGTTGGATGGATCGGACTGGCGAATGCGCAGCGTGCCGTGGCCCGCTTCGATGTCTTCCGCCAGCATCTTCATGCCGCGAACGAGGTTGCCGCCGTTGGACGCCAGGGTTTCGCGTAGCACTTCCGGATTGGTCAGCACGAAGTTCGACGGCGCCAGCGCGTTGGTGATCTGCTGGACGTAGAACTCGGCTTTCTTGCGGGTGTGCGGATCGAGCCCCTCGGCATTGCGCACGAGGTCCTGCGCCCACTGCGTGGTCAGCAGATAAAGCTGCAGCACGAAATCGAAAAACTGGTTCGACTTCCATTCGGGATCGGCGAAACGTTTATCGCGCGGCGAGGGTGAGATCGCGGGCTTGGCGTCTTCACCGGCCATGCGGCGCACGGCTGAGCCCCACAGGTCGATATAGGCCTTGGCTAGCTTCGACTGCAGATCGGCCGCGCGCGTTTCGTCCGAGAGCCAGAATTCGGCGACCGCGCTGAACGTCTTGATGACCTCGCCGATTTCGCTCGGCGGCTTGTCCCGCGCTTCGCCGTTCTCGCGCGGCTTGAGATAGGCCGCGAGCGCCTGTCCGCTGCTCTCCATCGCGCGCGCGAGATTCATCGCGAACGCTTCGGGTTCGAATTTTTTTGTGCTCTGGGTTTCAGTCGTGACGTCAGCCATTGCCTGACACTATAGGTTCATTTCAGGTTCGTCACCGCGCAGATCGGCGTTGATGGTGTTGATGTCAAGCCACCCATCTGGCGTGTTGCACCGCGACAAACTATCTTGGTTCTGTCATATTGAGGCCCCAACGCTGCGATTTCTTGTTTGGACTTTAAGGGTTTTGGAGGAGGGTGGATTTCGGGTTGGGACTTGGGACTGGCACCCAGGATTTGGGCGCTGCAGCAATTGATCAAACAAGCAGCAGCGGTGGTAGAAGTTAACAACTGAAAAATTCACGTCGGTGAAGTGGGGACTTCCGGACGCATGTCGATTGGTCGAAAAAAGCGGGCTTTGGCCTGGGGGGCGCTGCTGATATCAGCGCTGGCCCTTGGCGGCTGCTCGACGTCGATCGCCGATCTGCCGTTGGTCGGCACGCCGGCGGATGCACCGGCACGTCCAAAGGAAGCCGGCGCCTATCTGCCGGTTAACCAGCTTCCGCCGGATCGCGACGAAACCGCAATGGACCCGGCCCAGCGGGCCAAGATCCAGAACGAATTGGTGGCCGCCCGGGACCGTCAGGCTTCGGCTACATCCGCCAAAGACTCGACCGGCAAGTAACCGCAAGGCTCGTATCAAGCTATCTTGCGGCTGGCGCGATCGGGCGTCCGTGGTAAAAGAACCCAATTCAACCGCAAATCACGGTAAAGACGCGGTTTTGCGCCTGAATTCGCCCTAAATCTTTGATTTAGATCGATTTCTGGACAAGGACGAATTCGCATTCGTTGCAAAGCCTGTTGGCGATTCTGTACTGATTGGTTGCCGGAGCATGGTCCCATGGAAGATTTCTACCGCATTCGCCGTCTGCCGCCTTACGTATTCGAGCAGGTCAACCGCGCCAAGGCGGCCGCACGCAATGCCGGGGCCGACATCATCGACCTCGGCATGGGCAATCCGGACCTGCCGACCCCGGCCCATGTCATCGAAAAGCTGAAGGAAACGCTGGGCAAGCCGCGGACCGACCGTTACTCGGCGTCGCGCGGCATCACCGGCCTGCGCAAGGCGCAAGCGGCTTATTACGAGCGGCGCTTTGGCGTGAAGCTCAATCCGGAAACCCAGATCGTTGCGACGCTGGGCTCAAAAGAGGGTTTTGCCAATGTAGCGCAGGCGATCACCGCGCCCGGCGACGTGATCCTGTGTCCGAACCCGAGCTATCCGATCCACGCCTTCGGATTCCTGATGGCGGGCGGTGTGATCCGCTCGGTGCCGTCTGAACCAACGCCGCAATTCTTCGAGGCGGTCGAGCGCGCGATCGTCCATTCGATCCCAAAGCCGCTCGCGCTCGTGGTCTGTTATCCCTCAAATCCGACCGCCTATGTTGCGAGCCTGGATTTCTACCGGGATCTGGTGGCCTTCGCGAAGAAGCACGAGATTTTCATTCTGTCCGATCTGGCTTACGCGGAAGTCTATTTCGACGACAACAATCCGCCGCCCTCGGTGTTGCAGGTGCCCGGCGCGATCGATGTGACAGTGGAATTCACCTCGATGTCGAAGACGTTTTCGATGGCCGGCTGGCGCATGGGATTTGCCGTCGGCAATGAGCGGATCATCGCCGCACTGGCGCGGGTGAAATCCTATCTCGATTACGGCGCCTTCACGCCGATTCAAGTCGCGGCGACCGCAGCGCTGAACGGTCCGGACGATTGCATTCGCGAGATGCGCGACACCTATCGCAAGCGGCGCGATGCGCTGGTGGAATCCTTTGGCCGGGCCGGCTGGGATATTCCACCGCCGGATGCCTCGATGTTCGCATGGGCGCCATTGCCTGAGGCGTTTCGTGGCGTCGGCAGCATGCAGTTCGCGACCCTGATGGTAGAGAAATCCGGCGTCGTGGTCTCGCCCGGGGTCGCCTTCGGCGAGCACGGCGAGGGCTATGTGCGCATCGCGATGGTGGAAAACGAGCAACGTATTCGCCAGGCCGCCCGCGGCGTGCGCCGCTTCCTTGAAAGCGGCATCGAAACGTTGCACAACGTGGTTCCTCTCGCCAACCGGCGCTAGGCATGATCCCGCTGGGTCATGCCTGGTTCTAAGTTCGGCTCCAAGTTTTCTTGCAGGTTTTTCACGTCATGGTCGCACCCCTGAAAGTGGGTATCGCGGGGCTCGGCACTGTTGGCGCCGAAGTCGTTCGCCTCATTGAGCAGCAGGGCCGCATTCTGTCGGCGCGCTGCGGCCGCGGCGTGCGGGTGGTCGCGGTGACGGCGCGCTCCAAGGCGAAGAAACGTAGCGTCGATCTGCGCGGCGTTACCTGGGCCAAGGATGCGCTGGAATTAGCTAGCGATCCCGGCATCGATTGCTTTGTCGAATTGATGGGCGGGGCGGGCGACCCCGCATTGTCGGCGATCGACGCGGCGCTGAAATCCGGCAAATCGGTGGTGACGGCCAACAAGGCGCTGATCGCCAAACATGGCCTGCGGCTGGCGAAGTCAGCCGAAAAGCACGGCGGCGCGTTGAATTTCGAAGCCGCTGTCGGCGCCGCGATTCCCGTCATCAAGACCCTGCGCGAGGGTCTGGCCGGCACCGAAATCAACCGCGTCTATGGCATCCTCAACGGCACCTGCAATTACATCCTGACCCGGATGGAGCAGGAGGGTTTGTCGTTCGCCGAATGCCTGAAGGACGCGCAGCGCTTAGGCTATGCCGAGGCCAATCCGTCCTTCGATGTCGATGGCCACGACACCGCGCAGAAACTCGCCATCCTGGCCAGCCTCGCGTTTGGGACCAAAATTGCGCAGAGCGCTGTTTATGTCGAAGGTATTTCCTCGATCGCGCCGGAAGATTTGCGCGCGGCGGAGGAACTGGGGTTTCGCGTCAAGCTGCTCGGGGTCGCGGTGCGAACCGCCAAAGGCATCGAGCAGCGCGTGCATCCGACCATGGTGCCGAAATCCTCCTCGATCGCGCAGGTGATGGGCGTCACCAACGCAGTAACGATCGATGGGGCGGGCATCTCGCCGATCACGCTGGTCGGTCCGGGCGCCGGTGGTGCGGCGACGGCCTCGGCCGTGGTCGCCGACATCGCCGATGTCGCGCGCGGTATTCGCGCGCTGCCGTTCGGACGCCCCGAGGCGCGGTTGCGCGCGACCAAAAAGGCGCCGATGGAGCGCCACGAAGGTGGCTATTACATGCGCCTGATGGCGCGGGATTTGGCTGGAACTGCCGCAACCATCGCCACCCGGCTCGCCGAGCAGAAAATTTCCATTGAATCGATCGTGCAGCGCCATCCCGATGGCGTTGACGCCAGCGGCGCAACGGGGAAAGCTGCGCCGGTGCCGGTCATCCTGATCACTTATGCGACCAGCGAAGACGCGGTCCATCGCGCGCTGCAGGCGGTTCAGCGCGACAAGGTGATCAGCGGCCGGCCGCAGGTGATACGGATCGAGAAAAACTAGCGCATGATCCGGAAAAGTGGGAACCGGTTTTCCGACGAGATCATGCGCAAATAAAGAGATGGGATCATAATCCGATTTCATCTAATCGGATTATGATCCGTTGGTCTGAACGAACGACGCGAGAAACGATTATATGCGGGCCGAAAGATCCGCACTGAAGTCTTAAAAGGAGTTCGCTGATGTCGACCCATATTTCCGTACCGCCGCAGCTCTTGCTGGAGCGCGTGCTTACGCTCGAGATCGTGCGGGTCACGGAACGCGCGGCGGTCTCCGCGGCGAGGCTTCGTGGCCATGGCAACGAGAAGGCCGCCGACCAGGCCGCTGTTGACGCGATGCGCCGCGAACTCAACAAGCTGCCGATCGAAGGCACCGTGGTGATCGGCGAGGGCGAACGCGATGAAGCGCCGATGCTGTTCATCGGCGAGAAGGTCGGCATCAATGCCGGCCCGCGCGTCGATATCGCTGTCGATCCGCTCGAAGGCACCACATTGTGCGCCAAGAACATGCCGGGCTCGATCGCGACCATGGCGATGGCCGATGGCGGCACGCTGTTGCACGCGCCTGACGTCTACATGCAGAAGATCGCGGTCGGCCCGGGTTACGCCAAGGGCGTCGTCGAACTCGATGCCTCGCCGGCCGACAACGTCCGCCGGCTCGCCAAAGCCAGGGGCGTCGATGCCTCGGCGATCACGGTGCTGGTGCTCGATCGCCCGCGCCACTCCGACATCATCAACGGCGTGCGCTCGACGGGAGCCGCGGTTCGCCTCATCACCGACGGCGACGTCGCGGGCGTGATCCACTGTGCCGATCCCGATAACACCGGCGTCGATATGTATATCGGCACCGGCGGCGCGCCCGAAGGCGTGCTGGCGGCGGTGGCGCTGCGTTGCATCGGCGGTCAGATGCAATGCCGGCTGATCCTCGACACCGAAGAGACGCGCGAGCGCGCCGCCAAGATGGGCGTCACCGATCCGCGCATGATCTACGGCATCGAAGACATGGCCAAGGGCGACTGCCTGTTTGCCGCGACCGGCGTCACCGACGGCTCGCTGCTCTCAGGCGTCAAGTTCCGCAAGGATGTGATCCAGACCGAGACCGTGGTGATGCGCTCGGTGACCGGCACTGTGCGCTACATCAAGGCCGAGCACCGTCAGCTCGAGAAGTTTCATTTGGATTGAGGAAGAAGCGCCGTCATTCCGGGATGGTCCGAAGGACCAGACCCGGAATCTCGAGATTCCGGGTCTGGTGCTAACGCACCATCCCGGAATGACAGATAAGAAAAACAAGAAACCCGGGAGCGACCATGTCCGATATCTCCGCCGTGAAAGCCCTGGTGTTCGATGTCTTCGGCACGGTGGTCGACTGGCGCACCAGCCTGATCAACGACTTTACGAAATGGTCTGACACGCGCGGCATCAAGGCCGACTGGATCGCGCTGGTAGACGGCTGGCGCGCGGTCTATGCCGCCTCGATGGACGAGGTGCGCAAGCATCCCGAGCGCGGTTACGTGATCCTCGACACGCTGCACCGGCAATCCCTGGAAAAGCTGGTCGCGCAGCTCGGCATTACGGGATTGACCGACGCGGATCTGCATTACCTTACCATGGGCTGGCACCGGCTTCATGCCTGGCCGGACAGCGTCGCCGGGCTGACGCGGCTGAAGACAAAATACATCATCAGCCCGTTGTCGAACGGCAATGTCGCGCTCCTGACCAACATGGCGAAATTCGCAGGCCTGCCGTGGGACCTCGTGATGTCGGCGGAACTGTTCGAGCACTACAAGCCCGATTCCGAAACCTATCTCGGCGCCGCGCGCCTGCTGTGCCTGCCGCCGGAACAGGTCATGATGGTCGCCGCGCATAATCATGATCTCAAGGCCGCCCAGAAGCTCGGACTGAAGACCGCCTTCGTCGCGCGTCCCACCGAGTACGGCCCGCTGCAGAAATACGATTTCGAGGCCAAGGGCGATTGGGATATCGTCGCCAAGGATTTTGGCGGGGTTGCCGACAGGATGGGGTGTTAAAGGTGTGGTCTGGAATGTAGCCCGGATGAGCGCAGCGAGATCCGGGTCTCGGTCGACCAGCCCCGCATGTCGCTGCGCTCATGCGGGCTACTCGCTAGCCGCTATCCAGCCGCTGCAAGCATGACACCAAACCACCCTAGTCCCTTGTAGGTCTCATAGCCGGGCGTGGCGTGGAACGCTACCAGCGCTCCCGACCGGTCGTGATAGAAGCCGCTGCGCCGTCCCTCCAGTGAAAGCGGCACCCGTTCGGTGAGCAGGCCCTGACCGTCGGACGCGGCGATCACCCGGAGATTCGAATCGACCAACAGCACACGTGCCTTGTCGGCCGCGCCCACGCGCACGCCCTGAACGATGGCATGGGCCTGAGGTTCCCAATCGAAATGAATAGCAAGCACGCCAATCGGCTGGCCTTGGGCCTTGCCTCCCGCGCGGACACTCGCGCAATAGGTAGCGACCTGGGCATTGCCGAGCAACGCCTGGCGCTCGACGTCACCAGCGACGTAGTCGTCACCAGAGCGCAGGCCGCGTGCTTCGCGAAACCACTTTGTCGTGGCGATGTTCTGCCCGACAACATGAAAGCGGTCCGGCCGCCCATTGGCCAGCACATTGCCGTCGAGGTCGCAGAGCCACAGATCCAGATAAACGGTATAGGCGCCGAGGATCACGGCCAACCGCTCCGATACGTGCGCGACGTTGGCTGCGTCCGGACCCGTGGCGCAATCAACGACGGCGGAATCGGTTGCCCACCAGCGCACATCGCAGGTTCGCTCATAGAGGTTTCGGTCGATCAGTTCGACGGCGTTCAGCGACAGGTCGATCATGCGCTCGCCGCGCGATCGCTCGGTCATCCGCTCGATCGAACTCATGAGGTTTCCGGTTCGCTTCGTCAACTGGGTTTCAAGCTCGCGCGCGATCGCCTCGACCTGCTGGCCGACACTGCGTACTTCCTGCGCGACCACCGCGAAACCAGCACCCTGCGCTCCGGCGCGTGAACTTTCGATCAGCGCGTTCAGCGCCAGCATCTTCATCTGGTTGGTGATGTGCTGGATCGATTTGGTCTTCTCGCAGGCGATCTGATTAACCTCGGCGGTCAGGCGCGCGATCAGTCCGGAGATGTCGGATTCATCCTCTGCGCTCGCCGGATCGATCGGTTCATTCGCGATCGATTTCGCTCGGCTGTGATTGCGATCAAGCGCTGTGGACATCGGCGGACTTTCTCTACGTTGCGGCTTTTTCACCTGTTCGAAAAAGCGCGCACCGAAAACTCTTCGTTTGTCGCCGATTTATTCTAACGCGCGTTTAATTTCCTTGGGTTCCGGGTTTGTTATATGTCGCCAGGACTGCATCTTGTTTCGGCATTTGGCTGCTTTTTTGGCGAAATTTGCCGTGGGATGCACGCCGGATGGGACCAGGAGAATCAAACTGCTCTTGGAGGGTGATTCGAGAATCACGCGCCTTGGCAGCTTGGCAACGCACCGCTTGCACACTGGCGAATGTTGTGGGCACGCCGCCGCCTTTGTCGAAACCGCGCTTCGTGCTTATCTGAACCCATCATGACGCTTCCTGCCTCCGCATTGCCTGTCGAAGCCCCGCCGGCCTTTCTGGGCGTCGCGCATTCCGTGACCGGAAAGCTGTGGCGCGACCGGCTTCATGCGCGCGGTGCAGCGCGGGCGCAGGCAATCGCGCAGCGTTATCATCTGCCGGAAATGCTGGCACGGGTGATCGCGGGGCGTGACGTCGAGATCGATGCGGTGGAGGATTTTCTCGATCCGACCATCCGCAAATTGATGCCCGATCCCTACACCGTGACCCAGATGGAAGCCGCCGCCAAGCGCATCGCGGACGCGGCGGCCCGCAACGAGAAAGTCGCGATCTTCGGCGATTACGATGTCGACGGCGCGACGTCGTCGGCGCTGCTGGCCTGGCACCTGCGCCATTGCGGGCTCGATCCGCTGATACACATTCCCGACCGTATCTTCGAAGGCTATGGCCCCAATAGCGAGGCCATCCGCACGCTGGCGGGCAAGGGGGCCACGCTGCTGGTGACGGTGGATTGCGGCACCACCAGCTTTGAGCCGCTCGCGGAAGCGCGGCGGCTGGGGATGTCGGTGGTCGTGATCGATCACCATCAGACCGGCGATCAATTGCCCGAGGTCGACGCGCTGGTGAATCCGAACCGGCCGGATGATCTCTCGGGGCTTGGCCATCTCGCCGCGGTCGGTCTCGTGCTGGTCACTTTAGTGGCGGTCAATCGCGAATTGCGCGCGCGCGGATTCTGGACCAGCGAAAGGCCGGAGCCGGATCTGCTGGGCATGCTGCATTATGTGGCGCTCGGGACCGTTGCCGATGTCGCGCCCTTGATCGGGCTCAATCGCGCTTTCGTTGCAAAAGGCCTGATCGCGATGCGGCGTCGCGATCAGGTCGGTCTCACCGCGCTGATGGATGTGTCGCGGCTCAACGGCCCGCCAGAGGCCTGGCATCTCGGCTTCATGCTGGGGCCGCGCATCAATGCCGGCGGCCGGATTGGCCGCGCCGATCTCGGCGTGCGGCTGCTGCTGGAAGGCGATGTCTCCGAGGCCGCGCGGATCGCCGCCGAGCTCGATCGTCTCAACACCGAACGCCGCGTGATCGAACAGATGGCGGAGGCGCAGGCGGAAGCCGAGGCGCTGGCGTCGCTTGGGTTGGAAGACAAGGGATCGGTGATCGTGACGGCGTCGGAAGGCTGGCATCCCGGCGTGGTCGGCCTCGTGGCGTCGCGGCTGAAGGAAAAATTCTCGCGGCCGGCGTTTGCGATTGCGCTGGAGCCCGGCGGCATCGGTACGGGTTCCGGCCGCTCGATCTCGGGCGTCGATCTCGGCAAGGCGGTGCGCCAGGCGGTATCGGATGGTTTGCTGATGAAGGGCGGCGGTCACGCGATGGCGGCCGGCGTCACGCTGCGCAAGGAAAAACTGGCGGAGTTTCGCGCGGCGATGGAAACCGCGCTCGCGCATGACGTGGCGCAGGCGCGTCATGTCAACGAGCTCTTCATCGATGGCGCGGTCAGCGCGCGCGGGGTGACAACCGAACTCGCCGCTACGCTCAATCGCGCAGGTCCCTTCGGCAGCGGCAATCCCGAACCGGTGGTGGCGCTGCCGTCGCATCAACTGGTCTATGCCGACGAAGTCGGGCAGGCCCATGTGCGGGTACGGTTCAAATCCGGCGACGGCGCGATCGTCAACGGCATCGCGTTCCGCGCCGTCGGGCAAAAACTCGGCAACGCCCTGACCCAGCATCGCGGCCAGCCGCTGCATGTCGCGGGATCGCTCGCGGTAGACCGCTGGCAGGGCACCGAGCGCGTGCAACTGCGCGTGCTGGATGTGGCCGTGCCGGATCAAGGGCCGGTGATGATCAGGTAACTCCAGTCATTCCGGGGCGAGGCGTAGCCTCGAACCCGGAATCTAGAGGTAATAAGCTCGAGATTCCCCGATGTGCAATCGCACATCTGAGGTCTGCGGCAAGTGGCGCATCCCGGAAAAACGGTTTGGGATTAGCCACCCTGCCTCAACCTTGCCAGCACCTGCAATCCGCCATATCCGTCCGCGGGCTGCAATCCCACGCTGTTCTGATAGTCCTTCACCGCCTGCATGGTGTCGTTGCCGACGCGGCCGTCGGTGCCACCGGTATCGAAACCCGCGCGGGTGAGGCGAGTCTGCATTTCCTGCACTTCGGCCAGCGTCAGAGCGCGCTCCGAGCCGGGGAACGGTTGAAGGAACGGCGGCGCGCCCAGGATGCGGTCGCCCAGATGGCAGATCGCGAGCGCGTAATTCATTGAGGGATTGTAGCTGCGCACCGCATAGAAATTCGGGCCCAGCAGAAACGCCGGGCCGCCCGGCACCGGCACCCACATCTGCGCGCTCGCATCCGGTTGCGTGAATGGCTGGCCGTCGGCGCGCTGCACACCCGCGCCGGCCCAGGCCGCATAGGTCCGGCTGCCGCGGGATTCACCGGATGCACGGACCTCGCAACCCCAATGCTCGCCGCGGTGATATTTGCCGCGGTTGATCAGGAAGCGCGCGGTCGAGCCGAGCGCATCGTCGGGCTTGCCGAATGGCGATACGCGGCCGTCGCCGTCATAGTCCATCCCGACATTGAGCCAGACTTCCGGCATCCATTGGGTATGTCCCATCGCGCCGGCCCAGGAGCCGCGCATCTCGGCAGGGGTGCTCCAGCCGCGATCGACGATCTTCAGCGCGTTGATCAACTCGGTTTCCCAATAGGCGCGGCGGCGCGGCTCGTTCCAGGCCAGCGCCGCCAGCGACGGAAACACCGGCCGCATATGGTTTTCCTGCACCTGTGGGTCGCCGAACGCGGATTCGACGCCCCATAGCGCCAGCAGCGTGCCGCGCTCGACGCCGAAATCCCGTTCGAGCCGTGCGAACAGCGCTTCGTTTTTCCGCAACGCCTGCTTGCCGGCGATGATGCGCCAGTCCGAAACCCGACGATTGATGTATTGCCAGATTTCCTCGTTGAATTCCGGCTGCCGCTGCATCTGCTTGAACACGGACATATCAGGCTCGATGCGGCCCATCACGCGCGTATAAGTCGCCTCGGAAACGCCCTTCGCCAGCGCTTTCGCGCGGAAGCGATCGCGCCAGTGATCAAAGCCGGCTGGCGCCGCGAACGCCGCGACGGGATGAGCGAGCAGGGCACTCGCACCAAGGCTGGCGTGAAGGCCCGATCGCAACAGCGCGCGACGGGTCGGAGCGTGCAGGGAATCAAGCTGTCTCATCGGCACAGTCTACCGCAGGCGTCAGCCATCCTGCTGCAGGTCTGCGGCAATTTTGGACAACCAGCGCCGGATCGTGACCTGGGCTTTTGCGCCGAGCCCTGCCACCAACCGCCGTTCCAGCGCGACCACGCGCTGCCGGCTTTTGTCGAGCAGGGTTCCGCCGCGGCGGGTCAGGCTCCATTGCAGCACCCGGCCGTGTACCGGGTGCGGCGTTTTCCGGATCGCCCCGTCGCGCTCCAGATTGCGGATGATCACCCCGACGGTCTGCGGGGTCAGCAGCGCCACCCGGGCCAAATCCGCTCCCGACAGGCCCGGATAGGCCCGGAGCATCGTCAGCACGGCGAATTGCGGCGGGGTGACGCCGAGGTCGTCCAGCGCCCGGTCTAGGGTCAGCCGGGTGGCGGCCTGGGCTTGGCGCAGGAGATAGGCGAGGTGGCCTTTTTCGCCACGCTTGCCGTGGCCGGGCAGCGGCGGGCGCATGCCGGCGATGTCAGGATTTTGAGCGGATTTTCTGTTTCGAGCGCTTTTTTTAGCAGACGACTTTTTTCGTTTTTTTGGCGCTTTTTTCCGGCTTTGCATTTTTTGCGACGGACGCAATTTTGCAGCGGCTTCGATCTTGCGCATAATATAAGTACTCTTATAATTTATCAGAACACTGATAATGTATCATGAGGCAATTAAAATGTCACATGCTCGAAGCGAGATGAAAGATTTTAAAGCCCTGGCGCCAGACGCCTACGATATTGTCGCGGCACTCGGTCAGGCCGCGGCGAAGGCCGGCATCGAGAAGGCATTGCTTGAGCTGATCAAGCTGCGCGCCTCGCAGATCAACGGCTGCGCTTTCTGCGTGCAATTCCACATCCTGCAGGCCGAAGGCCTCGGCATCCCCGTCGACAAGCTCAACCTCGTCGTGGTCTGGCGCGAGACGCCGCTGTTTTCATCACGCGAGCGCGCGGCGCTGGCCTGGACCGAAGCGCTGACGTTGCTGACGCAAGGCGTTAGCGACGAAGTTTATGCGCAGGCGAGGGCGGAATTTTCCGAGCAGGAGTTGACGTATCTGACGTCCGCGATCACGTCGATCAACGTCTGGAACAGGTTCGGCGTGGCCTATCGCTGGTCGCCGCCGGTGCGGGCAAATGCAGCTGGTGCGGCGGCGTAACTTTTAGCGCGAACAATCGTCGAGAGCAGGCTTTCCGCCGAATCGGTCGCTGGTCCATTCGAGCATCGCCTGGGTGCTGGCCTGAGCCGCCCGGCCGTGACCGATGTTCGGCATCGATAGAAGCTGCACGTGGCTGCCGGCCTTGCACAGTGTCGCCGCGTAGGCCTTGGTCACATCGGGATGAATGATGACGTCGTCGGTGCCCTGCGCGAGAAACACCGGAATTTCGGGCGGCAATGCGCCGGGTGAGTTCTGCGCCAGCAGCGTATGCCAGGGTTCGAGATCGGACGGATGCTTGGTGGTCAGAAAATATTGCTCCAGCGGTTGCTCGGTGAGCTGGCGCCGCCTGAGATCGAACGGTCCCTCGATGCATTCCTCGGCCAATTGATTGATCGCAGGCATCGCGCGCGGGTCGACCACTCTGTCCATCCTGGCATCGAATACCCGCTGCCAGGACCACAGCGTCATCGCGGTGATGTTCTTGCCGCCGACGGAATCGATGTCTTCGTTCATCAGCGTGGTCAGATCGGTGGCCGGAGCGGCCGCGGCGATGCCCAGTAAGTCCAGTTCCGGCGCGTAGCTCTTCGCGATGATGCCGGTAAACAACGCGGCATGGCCGCCCTGCGAATGGCCCCAGGTCACGAATTTTTTGCCGCCACCGGCGCCAGGCAGGGTGGCGGCGACACGCACGGAATCGATCACGGCGCGCGCCTCGCTGAAGCCGACGAGATAAGGATGCGGTCCGGGGGTGCCGAGGCCGGGATAGTCGGTTGCCGCAACCACGTAGCCGTCGCGCACGAACGAGCGCAGCCCCTGGATCTGCTCGAACAAAAAGATCGCCAACGACGGCGCGCAGCGCGGCACCACGCCCGATGTCGGATGCGCCCAGGCCACGATCGGCCGGCCGCCCGGCGGTGGATCGCCCGGCGGCACGAGCACGACGCCCGACACCAGGATCGGTTTATTGTCCAACCCGGTTGAGCGGTAGAGCACGCGATAAGTGGTGGCGCCCAGTGGCGCGCCATCGATCACTTCTTGCCGAACCAGCGTACCAGGCGCGCCCGCCGCCTCGGACAGTGACGCGCGATAAAACTCGCTCTGCGCGTTCGCCGTATCCATGGCGGCGAGTACACACAAGACACCAAAGAGGAGTCTGAGTGCGACTGGCATGGCTTACATTCCGTAGAGAATTTTGAGATCGCCGCTGACGCGCAGCGCGATGCCGACGCCATCGGCAAGAAGCTGGATGCTGTCGAGTTTGGCGGTGGTGAGCTGCCCTTCCATGCGGAAGCCGTTCTTCAGCGGCCGGTTCAAGCGTTCATTGGCCGCGTTGAGCAGGTTTTGATAGGCGAGGCCGTAGCCGATGTCGGGGATGTCCTTCAACTGGTCGAGCAATTGGTTCTGCAATTGCGCCGCCACGGATCCTTCAGGCAGCGAACTGTCGCCCGCCAGATTGGATATCTTGATCGATTGCTGAGCGGAATCGACATTCAGCGCGCCGGACAGATAGAGCCATTCGCCGGCGGCCGGATCGGTGGTGTCAGGACCGGCGGCGCGAACGCCGATCACCAGCTTGCCGGACGACGGATAGATCTGCATTTCCTTGATGATCGGCCCCGCTTTGCTGGACGCCACCGCCTGCATGATCTTGTCACGCAAGGCGTCATAATTGACGCGCACCGGAAGCAGGATGTCGAACGTGCCGGGCTGGCTGATGTCGTTGCCCAGCGTCGGCAGCGGCGTCGGCGTTACCGCAGAAGGCGCCTGGCCGATCAGGGTTTGAGCCGTGCCGGTCAATTCGAGCGAACCGGAAAGGTCTTTGGCGTTGGCATGGACGCCCGCGAACGCCGCGTTGGCCGGAACGATCTGCAGCCAGACCGGAGGATCCTGCGAAATTGGCACCGGCTGGAACGCCTGCTCCCAGGCTTTTGCGGCTTTGTCGTGCAAATCGAGCCGGCGCGCGGCTTCCTGCGCGTGTGCCCGGATCCGGCCGAGCTGTTTTCGGATGCTGGGCTCAGCGTATTTGGTCAGCGAAATCTCGCGGCCAAGAACACGGAGAACCGGCGGTTCGGTCCAGTGGAAGGAGTCGCTGAAGTTCAGGTCGATCGACCAGTCCTTGGTTAGTTTCGGTCGGGATTCGACCTCGACCATGGCCCGGCCCTCGGCGTCGCCGTGGATACGCGACGTGAAGCGGTTGGCGCCCTGGCCTTCGATGCTGCCAAATATAGGAATCGATCCGACGATATGATCGCCACGACCATACAGCGACATTGCTCCGCGATCGACAAAACCGTCGACATCGCAATTGGCTTTGATCCTGAACACGAACACGCGCTTGTTCACGCAGCCGATGCGCTCGTCGATGGTGGCAAGCCGTCTTGGAACGTCGCGCTCGACCGCAGATGCGATCGACGGCAATCCAAATTCAATGGTCGCCGCAACCCGCGATGGCGTCGTCAGCGCCGACGGCGCGTCGGGAATGACCGGCGGCTTCTCGCCCGCTGACGCGGTGCCGGCGAATGAGGCTGCGCAGAGCAGCGCGAAACAGCTAGCGGTAATGTTACGTGTGGGTCGAGGGTAGATTCCCATGTTCTTGTTCCCTGCAAATCTTGTTCGACAGTCAAGGACCCGGCGCCGAGATTACATTTATCATTCAAACGCGACAATGACTGCAGGAAAGCCCTTCGCCGCATATTTTGCTGCCGGTAAAATTTAACTGTTTTGCCAGGGCGGCTTGAGGGCAGCGGCAATGCGGTCGGTTCGCGTTTAGCCGCGCGCTAAAGAGTCGCAGCCTAGTTCTCGCTGCCTTCCTGCGGGTCGGGATGGCTCACTTCGGGCGGCAGCGCGTGCGCTACGGCGGGCGGTGGCGTGGGTTCGGGGCCGATCTCGCGTCCGCGTCCGTGGATCAGGCGTTCATAGGCCGAGACCAGCGTGACGTAGGGATTGACCCAGAGCCAGCCGTCGCGCGTGAACACCTGCGTGTCGAAATGCAGATGGCGGGTGGTGCCGTTGGGGTGGTCGAGATAGTTCGACACCAGGCCGATCTTCTCGCTCTCCCAGACATGACGCCCGTTCAGAACGCCATCGGCGTCCATGCTCGCCGGGTTCATGTGCATATAGCGAAAGCGGACGTGTTCGTTGCGGGAATTGACCAGCAGCGTCGCCGCCTGCTGTTTCAGCGAGCGGAGCAACACGCCGTCGCGGACCGCGACGATGCCCTGCTGATTGGTCTCGCATTCGGTGTTGTGAAGCGGACACGGCGAGGGCCTGATATCCTGGCCCTGATGGCCGAATCCGCTGGCGCATTGTCCGACGCCGAAACTGCGGGCCTCGCAAAAATTGTCCTGCCAGGGATAGCTGGTGTTGCTGCCGGTCAGCTCATCGGGTTTGTCGGATCGGCGATTGCCGAACGATTGCGAATGGGCATAGGCCGGCGCCTTTTCTAGCGGAAAGCGAATTTGCGCATAGGCCGTGAAGTCGGCGCGGCCGCCTTGCTTGCGCGAGCCGCTGTTGACGATGATGTCGCCGGCCGGGCGATAGGTGAAATCGGGCGAAGCCGTCGGTGGCCGCTCGACGATCTCGGAGGGCATATCCACGCGCGGCCGCGACGGCAGGCCGCCGGCGACGTGCAGCGCTTTCAGGAAACGCTCGGCGACGGGATAGGCTTCGCGACAGGCGAGGTGCTGCGCGCGGGGCACGCTGTCGAGGCATTGGATCGAGACGACATAAGGCACGCCGAAGCGTGTAAAGGCGTAGCGAACATATCCCTCCCGGATGAAACGGCGCAGGTCGGGATATTGCGCGGCCAATGATTTGACCGGCTCGCCCTTGCCGGCGAAGGGATCGCTGATGTCGTAAAGGAGTATCGATCCGGTGATCTGCACTTCGACGGGTTTGGCGAAGGCCCGCAGCGGCATGCCGTCGCCGGCACCGGGCTCGAGCGAAAACATCGCGTCGTAGCCGGCCGGGCCGGCGTCAAACAGATCGGCGGGACGAAAGTCGGCCTGATAGCGCGCCAGCGAAAGGCTTGCGGGCGCGCCGTTCAATTGGGCATTGAGAAACGCTGCGGTATCGAATGGCAAAAGCACCGGAACCGGGCTGCGTCCGATCCCGGTGAAGAATGGCGAGGTCACAGCATTGAGTTGCACCAGCGCCGGTGTCGCGCGCGGATCGTAGGCCGGCAGCCGGCGCCAGCCCGTAAAAATGAACCACGGGATGACCGCGGGCTGGGCGCCAATCTCCACACGGAGTTGATCGAGCGCGCTTTGCCATTCGGCGCGGACGGCCGTGATGGCCGGGGTGCGGAATTCGTCGGCGGTCGAAGCTGCCGTGCCGGCCAGAAACAGGAGGAAAGCTGCCAGCACACGCGGAACGAACCGGGCAACTCTCGTAACCAATGATCCGCCCCCCGGCGCCGATGCGCGCTTCCTAGTCCTTGGCGCGTTCGACGTAAGAGCCGTCTTCGGTCATCACCACGATCCGCGTTCCCGTGCCGACATGCGGCGGCACGTTGGTGCGAACGCCGTTGGACAGGATCGCCGGCTTGTACGACGACGACGCAGTCTGGCCCTTGGTGACCGGTTCGGTTTCCACCACTTCCAGGGTCGCGCGTTGCGGCATCTGGATCGCGACCGGCACGAGGCCGTGCAGCGACAGCTTGACCGTCATGTTTTCCTGCAGATAGGGCGCGGCCGAGCCGATGATGTCCTCGGGCACCTGGACCTGATCGTAATTGTCATTGTTCATGAAGTGGAAGCCGTCGGCGTCTTTGTAGAGGTAGTTGAAATTCTGGTCCTCGATCGTCGCTTTCTCGACCTGGTCGGTGGTCTTGTAGCGCTCGGAGATCTTCACGCCGTCGCTGATTCGGCGCATTTCGATCTGGCTGACCGGGGTTCCCTTGCCGGGGTGGATGTTCTCGGCGGTCAGAACCACGTAAAGCTTGCCGTCTTGCTCAATGACGTTGCCCTTGCGAATAGAACTGGCGATGACTTTCAAAGCTGTGTTTCCTGATATTCTGGCCCGGGACCCGTCCGGACAAGGGCGTCCCGAGGCCTCAGAGGCGGTTTCGGGCTGCAACATACTGATTTTGCCGGTGGAAGCTAGTGCTGCCGCTGTAAGGATACGGCACGATTTGCGGCAAATACCTGCCTGGTCTCCCTTAAAACCGGCCATTTATGGGGTGTTTCGTTGACCGCCGAAAACGATCCGGTTTCGCCGTGGTGGTCGGCCTCGCGGCATGCCGATTCCAGGCCGTTCTTGCTGGCGCGGAACGCTATCGGCAAGGCGGTGCGCGCCTGGTTCGACGAACAGGGCTTTACCGAAGTCGAGACCGCGATTCTGCAGGTTTCGCCGGGCAATGAGACCCATCTGCATGCACCGCGGACCGAGCTGGCCGGTCCGGACGGCACCCGCGTGACACGCTATTTGCGCACCTCGCCGGAATTCGCCTGCAAGAAATTGCTGGCCGCCGGCGAGCCGAAGATCTTTGAGTTCGCGCGGGTGTTTCGCGACCGCGAGCGCGGCACTTTGCACCTGCCGGAATTCACCATGCTGGAATGGTACCGCGCGGAGGCGACCTACGGCGCCGTGATGGCCGATTGCGTCGTAATTATAGCCCATGCGGCGCAGGCGACCGGCATCGGACAATTTTCGTTTCGCGGACGGATCGCCGATCCCTTCGCCGAGCCGGAGCTGTTGACGGTGGCGGCGGCGTTCGAACGCTTTGCCGGCATCGACCTGCTCGCGACCATCAGGGACGGCGAGGGCGATCGCGCGCGTCTGGCCGATGCGGCGAAACAAAAAATTCGGATATCGGACGATGACACCTGGTCCGATATCTTCAGCAAGGTGCTGGTCGAGCATATCGAGCCCAATCTGGGGCAGGGACGTCTGACCGTGCTGTTTGAATATCCGGTTCCCGAAGCGGCGCTGGCGCGCGCCAAGGCGTCCGATCCGCGCGTTGCCGAGCGCTTCGAGATTTATGCCTGCGGCGTCGAACTCGCCAACGGATTTGGCGAATTGACCGACGCACCGGAGCAGCGCCGCCGCTTCACGCAGGCGATGGACGAAAAACAAAGACGTTACGGCGAGCGCTATCCACTCGACGAGGATTTTCTCGATGCGGTCGGCCAGATGCCGGCCGCCAGCGGCGTCGCGCTCGGATTCGATCGGCTGGTGATGCTGGCGAGCGGTGCGTTGAAAATCGATCAGGTGGTATGGACGCCGCCGGCGGGTGACGCATGAGCAAAATCAATCTCGCCTCGGCTGCAACGCTGCGCACGCCAAGCGATCTGGTCGCGCGCGGCCTGGCGCCTGCCGCCGATCTGCCCGATCTGGAAAGAGTTGCGGCGCGCTACGCGGTCGCCGTCACGGCCGACATGGCGGCGCTGATCGATACTGAGGACCCCGACGATCCGATCGCGCGGCAATTCATTCCGAGCGCCGCGGAATTGATCAGCCGCGACGGCGAGAGCGCCGATCCGATCGGCGATCACGTGCATTCGCCGGTCGCCGGCATCGTGCATCGCTATCCCGACCGGGTGCTGTTCAAGCTGGTGCATGTCTGCGCGGTGTATTGCCGGTTTTGTTTCCGGCGCGAAATGGTCGGGCCGGGCAAGGCGAACGCGTTGCCGCAGCCGGCTTACGACGGCGCGCTCGATTATATCCGCGCCCATAAGGAAATCTGGGAGGTCATCCTGACCGGTGGCGACCCCCTGATGCTGTCGCCGCGCCGGCTCGCCGAGGTGATGACGGATCTGGCTGCGATCGATCATGTCAGGATCATCCGGATTCATACGCGTGTGCCAGTCGCCGACCCCGCGCGGATCACGCGTGAGATGGTATCGGCACTGAAGATCGACGGTGCGACCACGTGGGTCGCGTTGCATGCCAATCATGTCAGGGAATTGACGGCCAAGGCCCGCGCGGCCTGCGCCGCCATGATTGATGCCGGGATTCCGATGGTGAGCCAGTCGGTGCTGCTGCGCGGCGTCAATGATGATGCCGCGACGCTGGAAGCGCTGATGCGCGGCTTGGTCGAATGCCGGATCAAACCTTATTATCTGCACCACGGCGATCTCGCGCCCGGCACTTCGCATCTGCGAACGACGCTGGAGCACGGCCAGCAAGTGATGCGGGAATTGCGGGGAAGCGTGTCCGGATTGTGTCAGCCGGATTACGTGATCGATATCCCCGGTGGCCATGGCAAGGCGCCGGTCGGCCCGAATTACCTGTCGAGGGATGATTCTTCTTCAAATTTGAATTCTTTTTCCCGGACAGATTCTTCCTTTCAGGCAAATTCTTTCTCCCAGGAAGGTGATCATGACGCGGAAACCCGCTATCGTGTCGTCGATTATTGTGGTGACGTGCACCTTTATCCGCCGAAATCTTGATTGCCGCGAAGGCATCATTGACGGATGATCGGATGAGATGCATTTCTCTGCGACGGGAGAAGCAAGATGCGAAAATTGTTGATGACGATGACACTGCTGGCCCTGGCGGCCAGCCCTGCGGCGATCGCGCAGACCGGAAACCAGCCCAACGGGGCATCGTCGAGACAGGGCGGTCCCTTACCGGCGCCGGTCGGACACCGCCAGCCGCGCGCCGATCAGGTGCCGAACGAGAAAAACCTCAGCGACCCGAACAGTGCGGCCAATCGCGAGGATGCCGCGCTCGACAAGTCGATCAAAAGCATCTGCCGCGGCTGCTGAGCGGGCCGGTCCACCAGAGCGTTTTCGAGCGAAGTGGATACCGGTTCGCGTGAAGAAAACGCGTCAAAACGAAAGTTCAGAGCCCGGTTCTGATTCAATCAGAACCGATAAGGCTCTGATGCGAATGACTACCGGCGGTACGGTTCGCCCAGGGTTGCGGGCGCGAGTTGACGGCCGACCAGCCCGCCGACCGCCAGCAGCGCCAGCAGGTAGGGCAGCATAATCAGTAAGGCGTTCGGAACGGCAATCCCGAGCGCCGGCAATTGGAATTGCAGGGCCGTTGCTGCGCCGAACAGCAGCGACGCGAACACAGTGCCGCCGATTCTCCATTTACCGAAGATTACCGAGGCGATGGCGAGATACCCGGCGCCCCTGGTCATGCCCTCGGTAAACGTATGGATGTCGCCGATCGACAGAAAAGCGCCGGACAGCGAGGCCATGAACCCGGCGAACAGGACGCAGCCGTAGCGAATACGGGTCACGGAAAGACCTGATTTATCGACGGCCTTGGGTTCGGCGCCCGCGGCCTGGATGGCGATGCCGATTGACGTGTAGCGCAGCACCAGCGCGGTTGCCACGATCAGCGCGATGCCTGCATAGAGCAGCCATACCTGTTCGAACACGGCAGAACCGATCACCGGAATGTCTCCCAGCAGAGGCGGCTTGATCTTGGCGAGGCCTGGAATTTCAGCGCGGGAGCGCGCGCCGAAAATCTCGCGATAGGCCAGCGTGGTCGCCCCCAATACCAGGATGTTGATGCCGATCCCCGAAACGATCTGGTTGGCGCGCAGCGTGTTGCTCAGCACAGCCTGCAGCAGCGCGATGGGCTGAACCGCGATAATACCGATCAGGAGGCCAAGCATCGGATCGCCGGTCGCCCATGATCCCACCGCCGCGGCGAATGCCGCCGTGAGCATCATGCCCTCAATGCTCATGTTGAGGACGCCGGCACGCTCGCTCACCATCTCGCCGATTCCGGCGAGCAATAGCGGCGTCGCGAGGCGAATGGACGAGCCGAGGAAGACGGCGAAGAGCTCCCAGGTCATTTCCGCTCCCATCGTTCGATGAACAGCGTTGCACCTGCCAGCGTGATCACGATCAGCCCCTGAATGACCACGACCAGCGCGGTCGGGACAGCGGCCACCATTTCCATATTGATGCCGCCGGAGCGCATGAATCCGAACAGCAAGGAGGCCGCGATGACGCCGGTAACCGAACCGCGCGACAACAGCCCGGCGACGAGACCGTCAAACCCGTATCCCGATGAGAAGCCGTCTTTCAGCGTGTATTGCTCGCCCTGCAGCATCAGCGCGCCGGCGAGACCTCCCAGCGCCCCCGCCATCGCGAGCGCGAAGATCACCGTTCGCGTGTAGGAAATGCCAGCCCTGTTCGAGGCCACCGGATTGAGGCCGACGGCACGAAGCCGCAAGCCGAGCACGGTCTTCGACAGCAGCACGGCGACGACAATCGCAAGGATAATGGTGAGCGGAAGTCCGATGTGCAGCGGAAAGGAATAATCGCCGGTCAACAACGGAAGCTTGGTCTCGTCGGGAATTTCGAGCGACTCTGGAAGAGTCGCCGAACTCGTCATCGGCTTGCGCAAAAGGGCCGGGGATTGCACGCACCAATAGAGCAGCCAGACTCCGATGAACGACAGCAGCAAGGTGCTGATCACCTCGTTGGTCCCGGATTTGACCTTGAGCACAGCCGCGAGCGCGCCCCACAGCGCGCCGGCGATGATTGCGGCCAGCATCGGCAAGATGAACGCGAGCCCAAGCGGCAAGCCATCGACATGGCCGTAAAGCGCCACCGCCGTCGCCGCGATGCCGCCGACCGCGATCTGTCCTTCGCCGCCTACATTGGTCAGGTTGGCGCGGTTGGCGAGCACAAAGCCAAACCCGACCAGCGCGAACACCGTGCTGCGGTTGATCGAGGCTGCGATGGCATAGGGCGAACCGAGCGTGCCGTCGATAAAGGCCGCGAGCGCATTCGGCACCGATACGCCGATCGCAGCGATCAAAGCGAGGCCAACGAGGGCGGCAAACGCCACCGCCAGCACCGGCACCAGCAACGCGGGTCGCGCGGCGAAACCGAACTTGGATGTGAGTTTGGCCGCCGACGAGGGTTGTTGATCTGTTGTCGTCATTGCGGCTGCCCCGCCATCATCGCGCCGATCGCTTCGCGCCGATCAGGATCGGCCACACAAGATCCCATGATCCGGCCCCGGTAAAGCACGACGATACGATCTGCCACCGTGAGCAATTCGTCGAGTTCGGAGGAAACCAGAAGAATGGCCACACCGCGTTCGCAGGCGGCGCGGATGTGGCTATAGACTGCGGCGACCGCGCCGACGTCGAGCCCTCGCGTCGGCTGGGCCGCGACGAGGCAAGTCAGGTTGGGCAGGGTGATTTCCCGCGCCAGCACGGCCTTCTGCTGATTGCCGCCGGACAGGCTGGAAAACAGCGCGCCGGGTCCGCGGGCGCGAACGTCGAACCGCTGCATCAGCGCGGCCGCTTCGCGTTCCAGCGCCGAGCGTTGGAGAAAGCCGAAGCGCGTGAATTCATCGAGCCGGTTGAGATAGATATTTTCGGCCAGACTCATTCCGGTCACGCAGCCGACGGCGTGGCGGTCTTCCGGGACGATTCCGACCCCGGCGGCGGTGATTTCCTTCGGCGATTTTGCTGTAAGGTTGATGTCGCCGAGATAAATCTTGCCCTCCGACGGCGTCATCATGCCCGCGAGCACCGCGGTGAGTTCGCTCTGCCCATTGCCTTCAACGCCGGCGACGCCGACGATCTCGCCCCGGTCCACCGTCAGCGTGAAATTATCGAGCCGCGTGACGCCCTGATAATCCCTGACGGTGAGGCCATCGATCTGCAGCGCCTCGACCTTTGTCTTGGGAGTGTTGTCGTTTTCTGTACCGTGGCCGATGTGTTTGACCGGCTCGAGGCCAAGGATGGAGGCGGCCGACTGATCCAGCGTATCGACATTGCCCTGGATCATGGCGCGGACCAGCGCGTCGATCTCGGCTGCGGGTTTGTCCGAGGTCGCGACCACACGTCCGCCGCGCAGCACCGTGACCCGGTCCGCGATTTTCTTGATTTCGGCAAGCTTGTGCGTCACCAGCACGACCGCGCGTCCGCTGGAAGCGACGCGATGGCAGACGTCCAACAGTGCTGCGATCTCGTCGGGCAGCAGCACTGCTGTCGGCTCGTCCAGCACGAACAGCGAGGGATCGCGGATCAGGCATTTGACGATTTCGACGCGCTGCCGCTCACCGACCGACAAATCCTCGATCTTGGCAAAGGGGTCTAGCGGCAGGCCGTAATCGACGGCAAGCTTCTCGAGTTGCCGGGCGCATTCGGCGCGGTTGAGAAGACCGCGCTGCCGTCCGAGCAGAACGTTATCGACCACGCTCATGTCGGGCACCAGGCTGAAATGCTGGTGCACCATCGCGATGCCCTGAGCGAGTGAATCCGCCGGGCCCGACGGTTGAAAGCTCGCGCCGCGATAGCGCATGCTGCCGCCATCCGGCCGGTGGACGCCGAAGATGAGATTGCACAGAGTGGATTTCCCGGCGCCGTTCTCGCCGAGAATGCAGTGAATTTCGCCGGGGCGTATATCCAGCGAGACGTCCGACAAGGCCGTGAAGTTGCCGAACCGCTTCGTGATCGCCGAGAGCGACAGAAGCGGTTCGGCCACGATCTCCGCCGGTGCGGACGCCATATTCATCGCTTGATATTCCGGCTTGCGACTTCAGCCCTTGAGCACGGTGATCTTGCCGGACATGATATCCTTCATGACGGCATCGAGCTTGGCTTTTTGCTCGGGGGTTCCGCCGCAGATCACCATACCGGAGGCTTCCGGACCCATCTTCAGGCCGAACTCCTTGTAACCGGCTTTCCACGTGCCCTTGACCGCTTCGTCGATCGCATACTGTACCTGATAGCCGGTGCCGGTGATGGAGTAGGCGACATAGAGCGGATCGCTGCCACAACGATCGGTATAGCTGCCGATGATGTGGGTGCCTTTTTCCTTGGCGGCCTGTTCCATGCCGCGCAGGCCGAGATTCAGGATGTGATAGTGGATGTCGGCGCCCTGGGCGATTGCGGCGAGCGTCGCTTCCTTGGCCTTGGCAACGTCATCGAAATCGCCGGTGTAGTTTTCGAAGTACTTGATATTGGCGTTGACGGACTTCGCGCCCTTGCCGAATTCCTTGCCGGCATTGACGATCGAGGGGATTTCGAGACCGCCGACATAGCTGATGGCACCGTTCTTCGACAGCATCGCCGCCGCGACGCCCGCGACATAGGCGATCTCGGCCTGCTTGACGTCGTATCCGGCGACGTTGGGCGCGCTTTCGCCCTCATTACCGCCGACGATCGAGAAGTGGACTTTCGGGAAACGCTTCGCGATCTTGTACACCGACGCCTGGGTCTGGCCACCGACGCCGATCACCAGATCGTTCTTGCCGGCGAGATTCGTCAGTGCCTGGTCCATGTCGGCGTAGTTGATGTTCTCGATCATCTGGACCTGGATCTTGTCGCCGTATTTTTTCTGTGCGGCGGTCAAGCCATCGTAGGACGACTCCATCCAGCCCTTGTCGGACTTCGATCCCGGAATCAGAATGCCGACTTTGAGCGCGTCGGCGGCGTTGGCGATGGGCGCGCATATCGTGAAATATGCAAACGCACCGGTGAGCAGCGCTCCCTTCAGGAGCAGGCGGCGTGACGTCATGGAAACCCCCGCATGAGATGGTTTTTGGAAGGAGAATTGGTTCGCGCCGGAATATCAGCAAGCGCCGTGCCAAGGAGTTAAGTATTTGATTTTATTGCTCCTGAGCACCAAAAAGGACGTGCGAAACAAATAAGTGCTTACTTTTTATCCAGGATCGCGTTTGATCTGTCGGATTCCTAGGCATGCGCGCGCCCGGTGCAGCGAGAGAGACTGAATTTCCTCTCGAATTTTTTTGGCAACGAACTTGCAACCAAGCACGCGAAGCGCATCGAGTGCTGCGCGGCATGGCAACAAGACAGTGCCTTGCCGGATGAGGGAGGCAGACATGAACGCAGTTGAGAAGCGGGTAGAGGTTTCAACCGGCAGTCAACTTGGACTCGGCCGTCAGTTCGCTTGGTGGGCAAGCGAACGCGAAGTCGATATGGCGCGGCCGGCGCCTGTACCGGTTCCGGTCACGATTGCCTGCGCACCGCAAAACGTGACGGTCGATCTGTTGCGCACCGCGGTGATCGTGATCGACATGCAGAACGATTTCTGTGCGCCGGGCGGATGGGTCGATCATCTCGGCGCCGACTTTCGGCCGGACCGCAAGCCGATCGAGCCGCTGCAACGGTTGCTGCCCGCGCTACGCGAGGCGGGCGTGCCGGTGATCTGGGTGAATTGGGGCAATCGGCCTGATCTGGCCAACATGCCGCCGAACCAGATCCATCTTTACAAGCCCCACGGCATCGGCGTGGGGCTCGGCGATCCCTTGCCGCACAATGGCGCACGCGTGCTGGAAAAGGATTCATGGGCGGCGGCCGTAGTGGACGAACTCGCGCAGGCGCCGGAAGACATCAAGGTCGACAAATATCGTATCAGCGGTTTCTGGGATACGCCTTTGGACAGCATCCTGCGCAACCTCGGTGTGCGCTCGATCCTGTTTGCGGGCGTCAACACCGATCAATGCGTGCTGCATTCGCTCACCGACGCCAATTTCCTCGGCTATGGCTGTATCCTGGTCGAGGACTGCTGCGCCACGACATCGCCCGCCTTCTGTACCGAAGCGACCATCTGGAACGTTAAAAAGTGTTTCGGCTTTGTCACCGATTCCAGTGCGGTGATCGCGTCGCTCGGCAAACGCGCGGGAGCCTGAGTTGACCAGCGCGCCGACACCGATCGCAGAAATTGCCGATGACTTCGGTGCGTTTGTGCCGGGGCCGCGGCTTGTTGTTGAGCCAACCGCGGCAGGACCGCTGAGCGGACTGACCTTCGCCGTCAAGGATCTGATCGATGTGGCGGGGACGCGAACCGGCGGCGGCAATCCAGATTGGTTGAACGCACACGAACCGGCGGCAACATCGGCGCCGTCAGTTGCCGCGTTGCTCGCGGCGGGTGCGACGCTGAACGGGAAAACCGCTACGGACGAACTGGCGTTCGGCCTCGAAGGCGCCAACGCGCATTACGGCACACCGATCAATCCGGCATGCCCTGACCGGATTCCCGGGGGATCGTCGAGCGGGTCGGGCGTTGCGGTCGCCGCCGGGCTGGTCGATTTTGCCTTGGGTACCGACACCGGCGGTTCGGTTCGCGTGCCCTCAAGTTTTGTCGGCGTGTTCGGCTTCCGGCCGACCCATGGCGCGGTGTCCGTCGAAGGCGTCATTCCGTTCTCGCCCTCTTATGACACCGTCGGCTGGTTCGCGCGCGACATCAGGACACTCAGTCTTGCCGGCGACGCACTGTTGCCGAAGGCCGATGTAGCTCCGATCCGCACGCTACGGCTGGTAGGCGACGCGTTCGCGTTGGCCGATCCGGAGGTTTCTGCGTTGCTGCGTTCGCGCTGCGCGGCGATCGGAATTTCCGACGAGATCACATTGTTTGATGGTGCGCCGGAAGAATGGCTGGAGTGCTACCGCGTGGTTCAATGCGCGGGGATCTGGCAGTCGCTGGGGCCGTGGATAAGCTCAGCGAAGCCCCGGTTCGGCAAAGCGATCGCGGCGCGTTTTGCTGAGGCCTCGACGATCACGCCGGCCGAAATCGCGCGCTGGACCCCGGTTCGCGCATCGCTTGCCGCCCGCGTTCGCGCGATGCTCGGTGATGGCGTCGGGCTGGTGATCCCGACCACACCCCGCGTGGCGCTGCGCAAGGACGCGCCATCATCGGAATATTCCGACTTCTACCAGCGAGCGCTCACGATTACGTCGATTGCGGGCCACACTGGATTGCCGCAGATCAGCGTCCCGGTCGGAGAGGTGGACGGATGTCCGGTCGGCCTGTCCATTGTCGGCTCTTCAGGGCATGATCGCGCGTTGCTCGAGATCGGAAGTCCCTGGGCAAAGGTCGCTACTTCCAAAGTGCAGGCATGACGTATCGGGATTCCGCACCCGACGCTGCAACGGGCAAGCGTCGAACGTCCACCCAGCGCCGGCCGCGCCGCTCGGCGGAACAGAACCGTGAAGAAATCTTGCGGGCCGCCACGGCGGAGTTCGTCACCCATGGTCTGGCCGGTGGACGCATCAGCCGTATCGTCCGTAAGGCCGGGACCAATCCGCGGATGCTGTACGAGCAATTCGGCAGCAAATCGGCGCTCTATATCGCTACTCTGGAAAATGCCTTGGCGGCATTGCGTGCCGAAGAGCTCACGCTCGACGTCGAACATCTCGATCCGCTGGAAGGACTGCTTCAGCTATTCGATTTCATGAACGGCCATTTCGAGCGCAACGATCATCTCGTCAGCCTGCTGCGGGCAGAAAATCTGATGAAGGCGCGCAACATGAAGAAGTCGCCGCGCATTCACGAGATGTCGTCTCCGGTGTTATCGATGACGGAACGGCTGCTGTCGCGGGGCGTCGCGGAAGGAAAACTGACCGCCGATATCGACCCGCTTCGCCTCTACATCATGATTGCCGCGCTCAGCCAGTTTCACCTGACCAATGTTCATACCTTGTCGAACGAATTCGGCCATGACCTGTCAAAGCCCAAATGGCGGGCCGAGCGCCGGGCCGATGCCCGGCGCATGCTTGCAGCCTATCTTTCCAGGAAAACATAGTCCGCTATTTGGCGATTTAGATCGGCCGTTTCGCGCGGCGGGCGCCATTCCTTTGGGGATTTTAGCGAAGATGTGAAGTCGGCCGTCTTCCAAAGTCCCCCGGGCCGTGGGATGTTAAGCTATGGATTTTCGACGATTGCTCAATCTGGCTCTCGCGGTCTTCGTGACCGTCGCTCTGGCTGCGGCCCCGTTGGTCACTCCGGCGGCGGCTCAGTCATCGATGAGCGGTATGACGGATATGTCGATGTCTATGGACATGTCGATGTCCACGGATATGCCGTGCTGCCCGGACAGTGAAAAAAACAAGGGTTGCCAGGATTGTCCGCTCGTCGCGATGTGCGTCCTGAAGACGGTTCAGGCGGGCCCATCGGCGACAGCAGCCATGCCGCTGCGCCATCCCGTCCGAACGGTGCATCTGGTTCTCAATGATGCCCCCGCCGTCGGGCTGAATCGTCCGCCTCCCGACCAACCTCCTCGAAACCTGGTCTGACTGGCGCCTCGGCGCCGGTTGCGTTCGTACGCCCTTAGCGCACGGACGACGCACGCCGCTTTGCGGCCGTTCCCAGGATTATCGAGGAAATAACCATGAAGACGTTCACCTACACGCGCGCCGTCAGGGCGGCGCTGATCGCTGCCGCTATCGGTGGCGCAAGCTCTTCCGCTTTCGCTGATATCAAAGACTACAAGTTTGAACTCGTCGACCAGACCGTGCAGGCCGGCCCCGACAAGGTCATCACGGTCCGGCTCACGGACACCAGAACGGGCAAACCGGTACCGGATGCCGTGATCTTCGCGACCCGTTTGGACATGGCGCCAGAGGGCATGCAGGAGATGGCCACCAGGATCGTCCCGGTACCGGGCGCCGAGCCCGGCACTTACAGGTTCAAGGCAACCTTTGGGATGGCCGGTCGCTGGCAGCTTTCGCTCGGCGCCAAGGTTCAGGGCGAGACCGGTACCGTCGAAAACAAGCTCGTCATCACGGCACAGAAATGAGCCGCGTCATGATCGCAAGCGCTGCCGCCGCGTTGATCGCGGCGGCAGGCATCGGATTCGTCGCTGGCGCGCGTCGGCCGCCAGCCTCGGTCATCGCGATGGCCGGCCCCGCCGCGGCCGAGGAAATCCGTGCGCCGATCTATTTTCAGGACCCGGACGGCGCGCCCCTCTACTCGCTCACGCCGAGGAAGACCCCTGACGGCCGCGACTACCGCGCGGTTCCTGCCAGCGCCGACGTGAGTTTCGACGAGCAGGCTCCGGAAACAATGCCGACGACATCCGCCGGCGGCGCCGAGCGCAAGATCAAATACTACCGCAATCCCATGGGTCTTCCGGACACGTCGCCGACGCCGAAGAAGGACTCCATGGGAATGGACTACATCGCCGTCTACGAAGGCGACGATACCGACGACGGTTCGGTGAAACTGTCGCCGGGCAAGATCCAGCGTACCGGTGCGAAATCCGAGCCTGCGGCCAAACGCGTGATCCGTACCATCATCCGTGCGCCGGGAACCATTGCGCTCGACGAACGGCGGATCTCCGTCATCTCCATGAGGTCCGAAAGTTTCGTTCTGAAGGTCGCCGACGTCACGACGGGGGCGCACGTCGTCAAGGGTCAGCTCCTGATGGAAGTCTACATCCCTGCGGTGTCTTCCGCGGCTGCCGAGTATCTCGCCACCATCACCTCCAAGGCAATCAGCGCAGATACATCATACGGCCGGGGATCGCGGCAGCGACTGATGAACCTGGATGTGCCGGAGGCGGCGATTGCTGCCATCGAGAAAAACCGGAACGTGCTGACCTCCATCGAGTGGACCGCGCCGCGTGACGGTGTCGTTCTGGAGCGCAACGCGATCGAAGGAATGCGCGTTCAGCCGGGCGGCGTGATGTTCAGGATCGCCGATCATTCGGCGGTCTGGGCGCTGATCGACGTCGCGGAACGCGATCTCGGCGCCATTGCTATCGGTCAAACGGCCACCGTGAAGGCTCGCAGCTTTCCCGGGCGTGAATTCTCGGGGAAGATTGAGGCGATCTATCCGGAGATCAACAAGGAGACACGGACGGCGCGTGTTCGCGTGGATTTGCCCAATCCCGACCTGGTGCTGCTTCACGACATGTATGTCGACGCGGAAATAGACACCGGCAATGGTGACCCTGTCTTGTCCATTCCGCAGAGCGCGGTCATGGATTCCGGCAGCAGGCAGGCCGTCTTTGTCGACAAGGGCCAGGGCCGCTTCGAACCTCGCGATGTCAAACTGGGCCAGCGAGGCGACGGTTATGTCGAGGTCCGCAAGGGCGTCGCCGAGGGCGAACCGGTGGTGGTTTCCGCCAACTTCCTGATTGATGCGGAAAGCAACCTGAAGGCCGCGCTGAAAGGCTTCTCCGAGGGGGCCCAGCCATGATCGCGCGCCTCATCGCCTGGTCGGCTCGCAACTTGGTGCTGGTGCTGTTCGGCGCCGGCTTCGCCGCTGCGGCCGGCATCTATGCGCTGGTCCATTTGCCGCTGGACGCGATTCCGGATCTCTCGGACACGCAAGTCATCGTCTACACGGAATATCCGGGACAGGCGCCGCAGGTGATCGAGGACCAGGTCACGTATCCGCTGACGACGGCGATGCTGACGGTGCCGAAATCGAAGGTCGTCCGCGGCTTCTCGTTCTTCGGCGTTTCGTTCGTCTACGTCATCTTCGAGGACGGCACCGATATCTACTGGGCGCGATCGAGGGTGCTCGAATTCCTCAACGGCGCCGCCTCGCGGTTGCCGGCGGGCGTGACGCCGACCATCGGCCCCGATGCGACGGGCGTCGGCTGGGTCTACCAGTACGCGGTGATGTCGAGGGAACTGAACCTTGCCGACACGCGCACCATCCAGGACTGGAATCTTAAATTCGCGCTGGCCAAGGCCGAAGGCGTCGCGGAAGTGGCGAGCGTCGGGGGCTTCGTCAAGCAGTACAATGTGATCCTCGATCCGCAACGGATGCGGGATCTCGGCATCACCATGGCGAAGATGCGGGATGCTATTCGCGCCAGCAACGCCGATGTCGGCGGTCGCACGGTCGAGCTCTCGGAGTTCGAATACGTCATCCGCGGCAAAGGGTATCTGAAAAGCATCAACGACCTCGGCAACATCGTGCTGAAGACCAACAACGGCACACCGGTGCTGTTGCGTGACGTGGCGCGTGTCGAGCTTGGTCCCGACGAGCGGCGGGGCATCACAGAACTGAACGGAGAGGGCGAGGTCGCGAGCGGAATCGTGCTGCAGCGCTTTGGCGTCAACGCGCTCGACGTCATCGAAAACGTCAAGAAGCGCTTCAAGGAGATTGCATCGAGCCTGCCGAAATCGGTCGAGATCGTCCCGGTCTATGACCGCTCCAACCTGATCTACGCGGCCATCGATACCCTCAAGCATACGCTGTTCGAGGAAAGCGTCGTCGTCGCGCTGGTCTGTATCGTGTTCTTGCTGCATTTGCGCAGCGCATTGGTGGCGATCCTGATGCTGCCGGTCGGGATTCTGATGGCATTCGGCGCAATGAAGGTGCTCGGCCTCGGCTCGAACATCATGAGCCTGGGTGGGATCGCCATCGCGATCGGGGCGATGATCGATGCGGCGATCGTGATGATCGAGAACGCCCACAAGCATCTCGAACGCGCGGAGCCGGACAGATCCCGCATCGACATCCTCATCCAGGCGGCTTCGGAAGTGGGGCCGGCGCTTTTCTTCAGCCTGCTCGTCATCACCGTGTCCTTTATGCCGATCTTCACGCTGGAGTCGCAGGAGGGCCGGCTGTTCAGCCCGTTGGCGTTCACCAAGACGTTCTCGATGGCCGCCGCCGCATTGTTATCGGTGACGCTGGTGCCGGCGCTGATGGTCATCTTCGTTCGTGGACGGATCGTTCCCGAGCACCGCAATCCGATCAACCGTTTGCTGATCTGGATCTACCGGCCGGTGATCAAGGCCGTGATGCGCGCCAAGACGCTGGTCGTGATCCTCGCTGTCGCCGTGCTCGCGGTCACCGTTTGGCCGGCGAGTCAACTCGGCACCGAGTTCATGCCGAGCCTCAATGAGGGCACGCTGCTTTACATGCCGACGACGCTGCCTGGCATCTCCATGACCAAGGCCGGCGAACTGATACAGACGCAGGACAAGATCATCCGGTCGTTTCCGGAGGTGGCGTCGGTGTACGGCAAGGCCGGCCGTGCCGAGACCGCGACCGATCCGGCGCCATCCGAGATGTTCGAGACGGTGGTCAACCTGAAGCCGAAGGAGCAGTGGCGCTCCGGCCTGACCGTCGACGGGCTGGTTGCGGAGATGGATAAGGCGCTGCAGTTTCCCGGTGTTTCGAACGCCTGGACCATGCCCATCAAGGCCCGGATCGACATGTTGTCGACCGGCATCCGGACACCGGTCGGTGTCAAGGTGATCGGCACGGATCTGATCGAAATGGACAAGCTCGCCAAGCAGATCGAGCAGGTCCTCAAGGCCGTTCCCGGCACCTCATCGGCCTATGCCGAGCGCGGCATCGGCGGCTACTATTTGGACGTGACACCCGACCGCGAGGCGTTGGCGCGTTACGGCATCATGATCCAGGACGTACAGGACGTCATCGCGACTGCGCTCGGCGGCCAGACGGTGACCACGACAGTTGAGGGCCGGCAGCGGTTCAGCGTGAACATGCGCTATCCGCGCGATCTCAGGGATAACCCGCAGTCCATCGCCAACGATGTTCTGGTGCCGATGCCCGCCGGCGGCGCTGTTCCGCTGGGCGAAGTGGCCAAGGTAACGCCGGCGAGGGGACCGTCCTCGATCCGTACCGAAAACGGCCAGTTGGCGACCTACATCTATGTCGACATCCGCGACCGGGATCTTGGCGGCTACGTTGCAGACGCGCAGCGCGCGGTACAGGCCAGCGTTCGGTTTCCGCCCGGCTACTACGTGATGTGGAGCGGCCAGTACGAATATCTCGAGCGTGCGACGGCACGGTTGAAGATCGTCGTGCCGGTAACACTGTTGATCATCTTCCTGCTGCTGTACCTGAACTTCCGTTCGATCACGGAAACCATGATCGTGATGCTGTCGTTGCCGTTCGCGCTGGTCGGCGGCCTCTGGCTGATGTGGTGGCTCGGCTTCAACCTATCCGTCGCCGTCGCCGTCGGCTTCATCGCGCTGGCCGGTGTCGCAGCCGAGACAGGCGTCGTGATGCTGATCTATCTGAATCAGGCTCTCGCAGAGATCAAGGCCCGCCGGGAACTCGAGGGCAGGGCTCTGACGCGCGGCGACTTGTACGACGCTATCATGGCGGGGGCTGTCGAGCGTGTGCGGCCCAAGATGATGACCGTCGTTGCCATCATGGCGGGCCTGCTGCCGATCATGTGGAGCACCGGCACGGGCTCCGAGATCATGCAGCGCATCGCCGTGCCGATGATCGGCGGCATGATCTCCTCGACGCTGCTGACGCTTATCGTTATCCCGGCGATCTTCGGCCTGACCAAGGGCTTTTGGTTGCCGCGCGAACACAGTTGTCAGTCAGCTACGCCCGAACTTGCCGGCTGACGTCCTGGATCAGCTCTTGCGTGCGGCGAGCGCCATGCCGATCAGGGTCGCGCCGCCAAACAGCATGTTGATGCCGACCAGCAGACCGACCGCCCAGAGCGCCGACCCCGGCAATCCCGCGATGATGATGCCCGCGATCAGGATATCCATCAGCCCGCCGACCAGAAGCCAGGACCATCGCTCCGACAATTCGCGGCGATGTTCCAGCGCATACATGATGGTGGCGACGCCCTCGGCGAGAAAATAAGCACCGACCACGATCGTCAGGGTCAGCGTGCCCTGCACCGGCTGCGCCAGCAGGATGATGCCGGCGCCAATGGCCAGCACGGCTGAAATCAGCGACCACCAGAAGCCCGGCATCTGCCGGGCCCAGAATGTCAGTATGAGCCCGCCGATGCCGCTGACCAGAAACATCCAGCCAAGAAAAATCGTGACCGCGAGACTCGCCAGCGGCGGCACGATCATCGCGGCCAGTCCCAGCACCGCCAGCAAAATGCCCTCGATCAGGAAGGCCTTCCAATGCGCGCGAACCGCCGCACTCATTTTGGCTTGCAGGGCGGTGATGTCGTGAGGAATGCCTTGCGGTGTGTCTTGGGGAAGGGTCATGGCGATGCTCCCGGTGCGGCGCTGCGATGGCTTCTATATAGCGTGCGCAAACGCTGTGTGGGCAAATATGTTTCGAACGCGGGTTGAGTAAAATCAACGACTTCTGCGGCGGGCTTGCGCAGAGCCTTTTGATCTTAGGAATCGACAAGACACAGCAAGATTCAACAAGGCTCAACCGCGATTGGGCGCGGATGAAAAGCCCTGTGCAGTCGTGCGCATCCGGTCTCGGCCGAGGAAATAGATCGTGGTGGTGACCACCAGCAGCGCGATGCCGACCAGGATCGAGACCAGTCCGACCGGAATCAGCACCATCGCCATGTTGCGATCCGGATTGAGGAGCCAGCGATGGATCGACGACAGCACGAAAGCCACGCCGGCAAACCCCGCGCCGCCGCCCACCACCAACATCGCCCACATCCGGCGCAACTGGCTGAGCCGCTCGCGCGCGACGTCGGTGCGCGGCGCGTGGTGACGGCCGAGCCGCCGCACCAGCCGTATTGCAAAGCCGATCGAACTGAATCCGATCAGGACGCTGGCGGCCCCCAATATGAAACGGGTCGACGATTCTAGGTCCGGATTCTTCTGCAGCACCAGCAGCGGGAAATCGAAACCGGCATGGAGTGCGACGGGCGCCAACACGATCAAGATTCCGCTCACGAAGCGTGCCCGGTCACGGTGATACCGGTGGGCGCCGAGGGCATTGCCGGATCGCGCGATTGCGAGGTACGCGCCGGCGATGACGCCGAGCGCGCCGTGGAATGGCACGGTCAGAACGCTGCGCAACGCCGCCAGCGATTGCCACATCTCGGCATGCTGCACGAGATAAGCGAGGTTTTCGTAAGCCGCAAAACCGAGGCCGGCGGCCGCGCCATAGACCACGGTGTCCATCGGGTCGGCGAAGCGGCTGCGCCGCGCCGAAACCGCGACGATGACCAGGATCTTGACGGTTTCCTCGGGGAGGGCGACGCCGAACAGCGAATGCATCGCCTGCGCGAGCCATGGGTTTTCGGGAGCCGTGAGCAGCGACAGGAAAGGCGCGCGCAGAATTCCCAACAGCGAGATGCTGGCGGCGCCGAACACAAAGGCGGTCCATACTTTGGCGGGCGGTCCGGGCCGCTCGTCGGCGGCGACCACCAGCCACAGGATCAGCAATGCAGGCGCCACCGCGGCGGTGCCGATCACGGTCGGAAGGGATTCAAGGATAAACATCTAGCGAACGCATACGACCACGTCTGGAGGACCGGGCACCGGCGCCACACATCTGGGGCGATTACGCCGTTTTCTCGTCCCCGAGATGAAGTTTGGCACAAAAACCGCGCATTCGGGGACAAATGTGGCTTATTCGCCACTTTCCGGATTGGCTTTCGTTTTTGGCTGAGCGGCCCGCCGCCGCAGGATCAAGTCAGCCGGCGCGCGTTTTCGCCGTCGAACTTCCGTTCAGCAACCCCGGCAGATGTTCTTCAACTGCGCCTGCATCCGCGCGTCTTCGGCGCTGATTTCATCGATGTAAGCATTGGGGTCGGGCTTCCCCGCGGACGCCCTTGCCGGCGCCGGCGACGAGGGTTTTGGCAACGTCGATTTCTCGGCGGGTGCGTAGTTGTCGTGGCAGGCCAGCCGGCCATCGACATCAGGCGTCCCCCTGCAGTTCTGGGCGAGAGCGGGCGAAGACAATGCGCAAACCGCAACCAGCACGGCAAAGATTTTCATTTCAACCTCGTCGATAACAGATGAAACCAATCACGAACGTCTGCGTATCCCACGCAGGTTACGATTATTTAGTTAAATCGAGGCGTTTAATCGATTCCTCCAGCCAAATTGCCCTCAATCGCTATTCGTGTCCACGGACGATTCTGCAAAGCGGGATTTACCGGTGCGCGGCATGGCGCTGCGCGACGCATGATAGGTTGTGTCAAAGAAAAGCCAGGGAGGCGCGCCGGGTGGTTTTATTCCATGGAGCAGAGACGCATACGCGATCGATCCTCAAGGCCGTCAGTTGGCGAACATTGGGAACGCTCGATACGTTTGCGATCAGCTGGTTTTTCACCGGCAAGGTCGCGATCGCCAGCTCAATTGCCGGTATGGAGATCATCACCAAAATTGCGTGGTATTACCTTCACGAACGCGTATGGGCGCCCGTTCCCTGGGGACGGCGCTGAACGGACTCCTGTATCGTTCCGACAAATGCGGTGAGTGACAGATCAACCAAGAAACTCCTCAAATATAAAGACTTGCAAAGGTGCCCCTGCGATGAGTGAACCCGAACAACAGGAAAATCGCGGCCCGGCGATGGCGGGACTGCTGATTGCGGTTGTGCTGTTGGTGGTGGGGCTGTGGCTGGCGCACGAGCTGACCGCAGCCAGCAAGATGCAGGATTGCCTGATGTCGGGACGCACCAACTGCAACGTCATAGAGCCGGCGCGATAGGCCGCACCCCTCCCGGCGAGGCCGCGACGGATTCCGTTGCCCTTTTCAACGGACATGGCCTAGGTTCCCGGCGTCAGCGGATTTCAGGCGCGCCGAACCGGGGGCAATAAAATGGCTACCTTCATCGCACTCAAACGTCCGGGCCCACCCGCACGAGAGGTTCTGGTGAACCTCGATCAAATCCTGATGGTTCAGCCGGGGCAGGGCACGGGATCGGCGATCCTGTTCGGCCGGGAGCATCTCGTCCCCTTCGAAGAAGACGTTGCGACGGTGCTTCGTCGAATCCAGACCGGTCCCTATATCCAATCCGGTCAGGCCGCGGCGCCGAAGTGACGATGCAATTCTAAAATTTCTGGCCTGATGCCGGCGCTCCGGAACCGTTTGACGTCGATGACGTTCCAATCATTCTAGCCAATCATTCCTGCAAGGCTTCCAGCAGGTGATTGCAAAATGGCGGGGTCGACAATGTTACGCCGTTTACGCATATGGATTCGACGCAAATGGGCATGGCGCCAGCCGGCTCCCGGCTTCTCTGATCTTCCCTTCGAGTTGGATGAATTTGCCAGGCTGCTGTCGAGCCGTGATCCGGCGGTGCTCAGGCAATTGGCGAACGATCTCGCCAAACCGGCCGCGGCATTAAAACAGTCAGGCGAATTGCCGGCTTGAACTGCCGAAGTGACTGAGGTTGGACGCGGGCGCTCAAGGGCGACGCTTATGCCGTCAGCAGGCGCCGGCATGTGTCCACGAACACCTGCGCCCCCGTGACGATATCGGCATCATCAGTATTCTCGCTCCAGTGATGGCTGATGCCGCCGATCGACGGGACGAACAGCATGCCGGCCGGCATGATGGTGGCGAGAACCTGGGCGTCATGGCCGGCGCCGCTCGGCATGCGCTCGGACCTTCCACCGGCCAATGCGCGGCTCGCCGCTTCAATCGCTTGCTGGAAGCCGGCGTCCATCAAGGCGGGGGCGCCGGTGCGAATGCGCTCGATCGCGACATTGCAGCGGCCCTGTGCGCTGACCTGGGCGGCTATGCTTTGCAGCAGATCCTCCAGCCGGGCAATGACAGCGGGATCGTCGTCGCGCATCTGGAACAGCATTTCCGCGTGGCCGGGAATGATGCTCGGCGCGCCGGGATCGAGCGTGATGCGTCCGGTGGTCCATACGGTGCGCGGTCCGCTAACGGCGGGAAAGCGCTCATCGATATCGACGCAAAACCGCGCCAGCGCCAGGCCGGCGTCTTTGCGTACATCCATCCGAGTCGTGCCGGCGTGATTTTGCTCGCCGGTGAATGTGATGCGGTATTGCCAGATGCCGACGATGGAAGTCACGATACCGATCGCAAGCCCGCTGCTCTCCAGCCGCTGGCCTTGTTCGATATGGGCCTCGAGATATCCGATATGCCGCTTGGCATCGGCGGTGATGCGCGGCCGGCCGGCGAGGCCAGCGTCACGCAGCGCATCGCGCATCGTCCGGCCGCTGCTGCGGTCGCGCGCCGCGTCGATATCGGCTTCGCTGACATTGCCGATATAGGACCGGCTGCCGAGAAAACTTCCGAAATGGCCTTCCTCGTCGCACCAGGATGCGACTTCAACGGCGCCGTCGATGCCGGGATCGGGATTGAGAACGCGCGCGGCTTCGAGCGCATAGATCACGCCGAGCGGGCCATCGAGCCAGCCGGCAAAATTCTGGCTTTCGAGGTGCGAGCCGGCCAGCAATTTGCGGCCGGGTTTTGCGCTTGTGCCCAGCACATTGCCGATGCCGTCGATCTCGGCCGTGAGCCCGGCATCGGGCAGGCGCTGCGCCAGCCATTCCAGCGAGCGCAGATGCGGCTCGGAGAAGGTCGGTTTGTGAACACCGGTCTTGTAGGTGCCGATGCCGCGCAGCGCATTGAGATCAGCCAGGACCCGTGCGCCGTCGGCCTGCAAGCGATGGTCAGGCATGGACCCGTTCTATCAGGTCATGCCCTTCAGTACACATTCCGCGGAAACAGCACATTGCCCTGCGCATCGCGGCCGCATTCGCCGGGAATGTAAGCCGGGTTGGCCAGGCAGGCATTGTCGAGCCTGGAGTCCCAACTGCCAAACCTCCGCCATTGGCTCCAGGCCTGATAATCGCAGTATTGGCTGTGGGGATTGCCCATTTCCCGGGTCGCACAATAGACGCTCTGGACCGGACGGGAGGATGTGTAGCGACGGGCCATTGCAGGTCCTGCCAGCATCGAAAAGACGACGGCGGTCCCAACCAAGAGTTTCAATTTCGTCATGCGTTCCTCCCTGTGTTTCGGTAACGCAAGTCACGCAATACCAGCAGGTTCCGGGCTTGGCACCTAAAAGAATCTTGATGCTGCGGTGATCGCGCCCTTTCGCAGCAAGGGCGACAAAATCACGCGGCGTCCGCCAATTCGTAGCGGCGTCGATACTCCGCAGGCGTGACACCGACTTGGCGCTGGAAGGCGCGGCGGAACGTATCGATGTCAACAAAACCGCAAGCGGCCGCCGCCTGCTTGGGTCGCTCGCCGCCCTCGAGCATGCGGCGCGCGGCGTCGATCCGCACCGTTTCCACCCACGCGGCCGGCGTCATGCCGATTTCCTGCCGGAACAGTCGCGCGAAATGACGCGGGCTGAGGCCGGCGCGGCCGGCCAGCGCGGCCAGGCTGGTGTCTTCGGCCGGATGTGCGGCCACCCAACGCTGGATTTCCTGAAGCGCCGACCGGCCGACGGGATTGGTCTCGCCACGCCGGCTGAACTGGAGTTGGCCGCCGGGGCGTTTGAAAAACATCACCAGTTGCGACGCGATCTTCTTGGCGATCTCGCGGCCGAGATCCTCCTCGACCAGCGCAAGCGCCAGATCGAGCCCGGCTGTGACGCCCGCGGCGGTGCGGATCTGATCGTCGCGGACGTGAAGCGCATCGATCTCGATCAGGACCTCCGGAAACAAGTGGGCGAGTTGTTCGGCCATCGCCCAATGCGTGGTGATGCGCCGCCCATCGAGCAATCCGGTCGCCGCCAGCAACATGGCGCCGCTGCAGACCGAGCCGAAGCGGCGGCTTTTCGGCGCATGCCGGCGCAGCCAGTCGAGCAGCGCCGGATCGGCCGGGATTTTGCCAAGATGCGGCGCGCCTGCCACCAGCAGCGTGTCGAAGGCAGAAAGTGTGTGAGTACCGAGAACGATGTCGGGAAGAATTCGCAAACCGGATGAACTGACGATTGGGCCCTCGACCGTCGAAATCACGCAGGGCGCATAGGCGTTGCTGCCCGACTGCACATTGGCCTCGGCAAAGACATCGAGTGGGCCCGCGACGTCGAGCATCTGCACGCCCGGCAGAGCCAGGATGCCGATTTTCTTGGGAGCAGATGTCTTGGGAATGGATGCGTGTCTCATAACCGGGTCAAATGTCCATATTCGTCGTATCGCGACTATATAGGACATTACCCGGGATTTCTAGAGTGGGGAGGGCCAAAAACGGAGGTTCACCCAATGACCATTGCAACTCATGCCATCAAGATCCCCGACAGCAGACTGGCTCGCGAAGTGACCGAAATCGTTCGCGACACCGAAACCGAACTGCTGTTCAACCATTCGAGCCGGGTCTATCTGTTCGGCGCGCTGGCCGGCGAACGCCGCGGCCTGAAGTTCGACCCGGAACTGCTTTATACGGGCGCCATGTTCCACGACATGGGCCTGACCAAAGCGCACAGCAGCGCAGACGAACGCTTCGAGGTGGACGGCGCCAACGCCGCACGGGATTTCCTCAAGCGGCAAGGCATCACGCAAGCCGATATCGATACGGTCTGGACGGCGATCGCGCTGCACACGACGCCCGGCATTCCCAAACACATGCACCCGGTGGTCGCGCTGGTGACGGCCGGCGTCGAGATGGATGTGCTGGGCCTGACCTATCGCGAATATTCCGACGCCGAGCGTGAGGCAGTCGTGAAGGCTTTTCCGCGAACGCCGCACTTCAAGGAAGACATCATCCAGGCGTTCTACGACGGCATCAAGCACAAGCCGGAGACGACCTTTGGCAACGTCAAGGCCGACGTGCTCGCCGATAAAGACTCACATTTCAAACGCGGGAATTTCTGCAGCGTCATCCGCCACTCGCACTGGCATGGGTGAGGCTGGATCGCTCCGCGCGGCAGTTATTAGGGCTGAGCGATGGTGGTGGCGCTCCCTAGCGGAATCGAACCGCTCTCTCCACCGTGAAAGGGTGGCGTCCTAACCGATAGACGAAGGGAGCGAAAACGTTGGATCGCCAGGATCGAGTCGGAAGACCGACCGGTCATGGCGCCGCCGTTTCGCACGGCATTCAAGGCAAATAGTATCGGCAAATCAACGCGTTGAGGCCGCGGTGGCGCCGTGCCGGACCCGGATCGGGCGAATTGATCCTTGAGCCAGCGGGCGAACGTATAGTGGCGTTTGCGCGGCCGGGCAAGCCGCCCGGAAGCTGGTTTTCCCCGCAATATGAACGGGCCTCGATCCGGGAGATGCGGTCAATTCGAGCAGGTTTTGCAACGGCTTTTTAAGCCTAACGGGGTAGGGCTGTACCCTGAGCATTGTTTACCGGAAACGCCATGGCCGCCCTGAACAACAAGAAGCGCGAAGCGCGCAGATCGCTGCACCAGCCGGGGTGGGTCACCCTCGATGGCGGCTTTGCGGCGCGCCAATGCGTGGTGCAGGATTTGTCGAACTCCGGTGCGAAGATCACGCTCGACGATGCCTCGGTGCTCACCGGCAAGCTGCGGCTCGCCTTCTCGCGCGACGCCCGCACCGGCCGTGCTTGCGAAGTGGTCTGGCGCCGCGGAAAATCGTTCGGCGTGAAGTTCGTCAGGTAACGCATTTTCCAGTTTAATGGCGCATCCATCCTTCGAGACGCATCGCTTTCGCGATGCTCCTCAGGATGAGGACTCAGACCCTCATGGTGAGGAGCGCGTCTTCGCGCGTCTTGAACCATGAGGCCACGTCAAACCTCACGACATCGGCGGCGCGACGAATTGCGCGAATCCCGGCCGGCTGGCGAATTGCGCGAACCAGCGGTCGAGGTGTTTGAACCGCGGTTTGGTAACGCCCTCGACGCCGAACCAGCGCCGCGCATAGGCGCCGATCGCGATATCGGCCAGCGTGAACTCGTCGCCCTCGATGAAGCGGCGTGTTGCCAGGTAGGCATCGACGATGACCCATTGCGCCGCTTCGGCGTCGGCGTCTTTCTGAATCGCGACCATGTCGCGCTGCTCGACCGGGGTTCGCACCAGCGCCCAGAACACCGGACGATCGACCGGCTGCAGCGTCGACAGCGTCCAGTCCAGCCAGCGATCGACGCCGGCGCGCGCCTTCGGCGATTGCGGATAAAGCGGCGATTGCGGCTTGTAGGCGAGGGCGAGATAGCGCATCATCGAATTGGATTCCCACAACACGAAATCGCCATCCACCAGCGTCGGCACGCGTCCGTTCGGATTCATCGCGAGATAATCCGCATCGCGGTTGCGGCCGAACGCCATGCCGGCATCGATGCGCTCATAGGGCAGATCGAGTTCGCGCAGGCACCACAGCACTTTTTGGACATTGACCGAATTGGCCCGGCCCCAGATCTTGAGTTGACCCTGATTGTTGTTCGACACGGTATTTCGCTCCCGGCAATTTTACGCGGGCCATTTAACCCACACCTGACGCAGGCGTCATACCGGAGTTTTCAAAAAAAAGCGCGTGTCGTATCGCTGTCGTGCCATGTCGCGTTGCAATGCGGCCCTTTCAAAATAAAGGCTCCGGCACCTTAAAAATAAGGCCCCGTCGATGACGGAGCCTTATTATGCAGGCCTATCTGCGCGAGTATGCCGTCAGCCTGAAATCAGCGGCCGAAGAACAACCACAACAAAATGATCACCGGTATCGGCACGCCCAAAAGCCAGAGCAAAATTCCTCGTCCCATCACAGTCTCCTTGAAATCTCGATGATTCAAGAACGCGCGGGCCGATGCGAGGTTCCCGTGCGGGCCACGTAAAACGCGGCCGCGCGCAGGATTTATAAGTGTCCCGGGAATCGTCTTACCAGTGTCCGACGTTCGGCATCGACGTCCACGGTTCGGCCGGCGCTTTCGCGTCGCCCCTTTGCAGGAGCTCGATCGAGTGCAGATCGGGCGAGCGGACAAACGCCATCTGTCCATCGCGCGGCGGACGGTTGATGGTGATGCCAAGCTTCATCAGATGCGCGCAGGTCGCGTAGATATCGTCGACCTCGTAGGCGAGGTGGCCGAAATAACGATCCTCGCCGTATTTTTCCTCGTCCCAATTGTAAGTGAGTTCGACCAGCGGCGCGCCGCGATTGGCGGGCAAACGCTTGAGCAATTCGACATCCTCGGCGGCGCACAGGAACACCAGCGTGAATTTGGCCTTGTCGTTGTCGGTGCGGCGGACTTCCTTCAGTCCCAGCGCGTCCTGGTAGAATTTCAGCGCAGCATCGAGATTGCGCACGCGCAGCATGGTGTGGAGATAACGCATGGTCGGGACTCCCTTTGAGAGGTTTTGCGGATTGAATCCGGTCTGGGTGGTTCGGCGCATTCAATAGCAGTAAAATGCGGCGAAGGGCAGCCGGTGTGTGTCGGCCAACGCCTCTCTATTTCTCGGATATTGGGGAATCCTGCACCGTAAAACGCGACTTGAAAACTGCTGGCTGAATTCTGATCTATTCAAGTGATGGAGTTACTTGCAGAGCTTGTATTTCAGTTGCTGCTTTACACCGTCGGTTGGGCCATCGGCGCAGCGATTCTATACGTTTGCTCATGGGGACGCATTGTCCCGAAGAAAGCCGCCGTAAACGGGACGTATGAACGACTTCCAAATGGCGAGATTGTCGTAAATCCAGAGATTGTTTGCTATTTCGGTGTGCTAACGGCTGTTCTGGCAGTAGCCGTTTGGCTGTCCCTGTTTCATTGAAGCACTTTTGGCGGAACAGCAGCTATCTCGATGTCACGCTTCAAAATACATTGTTAAGATTTTGTCGGCGCTGGTTTGTCCGACTCCGATTCGTTCTTTGAGAACAGAATAGAGTCAGAGGGAGAACAATGTGCGTGGTTCGCTCACTGAAGAACTTTGGGCAGCACAACGACCAACTCGATCTCGCGCTTTAACAACCGGCTGGCGATATCTGCAATCAGTGAAGAGAAGTCGTCCTCAATCTCCGCTGCGGCGCTCTCGTCCTTGGCGTAGACGTAAAGCAGAGGCCCATCTGTCTCGGCAAATCTGACGCCGGCAAAGACGCGGTCAAACACGCTGGCGCCGATGACTGCCGCCACGCGCGCCTGGATTGCGTAATCCTGAATGAGGGTCAATTCCATGAGGTTGAGATATGAGCGCGCCAGCGTAAAAACAAGGCTATTGGAGCGCAGGCTAGCGCCATAACCCGTAAGACGACCATTTTTGTTCGGGGATTAATTCTCCCGCCTTGTAGCTGAACGAAAGAACTTTGAGATGGTCGGGGGTCGCCTTGCAGACAAAAGAAAACTGGTACCATTTGCCTTTCTGACGGAACGCTCCACCGCTCGCGGTCAACATATTCCCGTTGTGGATGGGATGAGAAATCACATCGGACTTCGCGCGGTCAGCCCTGCCTATCCGGTTCATCGCTTCTAAATCGCAAACCTGCTCAAGCCTGGTTTCAGGATCGAGCCGGCTCAGGCTCGCAAGAAACCTGTCGTCGACGGCGAGTGCGGGAGAGGACAGAATGAGAAGGCCGAAGGCAAGTCGTTTCAACGTGGGTCTCTTGTGCTGGAAAGATAGTCGGGCGGCCTTCGTATATATGAATTGGGCGCACTATCAATCTAACGGGCTGCGCTCCTGAAGCACCAGCGTGAGCCGAGATTCGCCACGCCGATGAACCCGGCGAGCGCTGAAATATTAATGATGGCTTCGATCCATTGCATGGCCCTCTAAAGCGCCGCACAGCGTCTTCGTTCCTGAATGGCTGCTCTGTTCGGTGGTTGGGCCAGATATCGGCGACAGCGTCCAGCGTGAGGTAACTCACATTCCCCGGGATTGGGTTGATTGTACAAACGGCGAAAGGAGACTTGCCATGTACAAATACTTCATCACCCTGATGTTCTGCATTGCGTTCGCCAAAGTCAGCTCCCGCATCATCCTGCATTCCGGGTTGATCTATTGAGTGCCGGTTGCCGGGTGGGTCCCGGATCAACAATCGCGCACCATTCCATCACGTCTGCGAATTGGAAAAATTTCTCGGTTGCACTTTCACCGAGCGGATCGGGCGCTTGACGATGCTTTCGATCGCGATGGCAACGTGGGCCCCATAGAGCAGGGCAATCTCGTTGGCATTGTATTCGCTCCGGGCAAAGACGTGGGCCGACAGGCCGCGGATCTCGCCGCAGACAAAGTCGATGAATAATCTGTCGTATTCCCGGGGCCCCAGCATGAAATTCAATCTGGCCTGAATCGCGAGTTGTTCGACAGGGGTGGGCAGATACATCGTTTCGGGCTCCATTTCTCCAGGACGAGCTACGGGCGAGCCACAGTTTGGTTTCACACGGTGGATTTCAGGGGGTATTCCGAAAACACGTAGCTCCATCAAACGGTCAGACCAAAGCATTCAGGCAGGGGGCAGGAGCGGGGCGTTTGGCCCGTCCTTGCCCAAACTGCACGCCTGAGAGCTGCGTCATCCAACGACGATTTTGCAACGATGATTTCACAACAATGATTTCGTTCTCGATCTGACTCCATTTCGTTCCCAAAGAACGAATCGGAGTCGATCAAATCAGCGCTCGCCAGGTCTTAACAATCTCTTGCGTGAACGGCGCGGCACCGAGCCAACCGCTTCGGGCACCGGCCTTGCGTTCAGGATTGTGAGGACTCGCTGCGGTCGTTCTGCTGTTCCTTCTCGCGCTTGCGGCGCATGAAGCCAACCGTGTGTTGCGGGAAACCTTCGTCCATGACCGACTCCATCAGTGCGTTTTCAAGCGAAGTGGAGACCGGTTCGCGTGAAGAAAACGCGTCAAAGAAAAGCGAGACCCCTCAGAGAAAAACCCTGCCGGGGGAGGACAGGGTTTTCCTTTGGGGTGAGCGTCGCCTGACGTTCCCTCATTCAATGCGCTGGCGCCGGTTTGGTTCCCTGGGCGGCCTTGTGTAGGCGACGGCATGATCCGGAAAAGATGGGGACCGCTTTTCCAAAAAAGATCATGCTCTAATGTTCGTAAGTCGGATTGGCGTCTTCAGCGTCGGCGTCGCGCCGAAAGCTCTCCGCGATATCGAGGAACTCCTTGATCGTCTCTGCGGTCGTCATCGTCTTGGCGTAGCGATCTGCAATCACCGCCTGTTCTCGTAAATATTCGCTCCATGCATTCATAAAATTTCTCCGGCCCGCCCCAAGCGAGTTGAGGCCAAGCATCTCGGCCCTGGGGTGTTCCACCAGGCGGACACTATTCGCAGGGGGTTGCTTAATGTTCTTATTTTGTTTTGTTGAGGCAGGAGGTACCGGCCTGGTAAGCGCTGAGGCCGTCCGGGTTGGAATGTGCCGTGGGGGGCGGCACCGCTGGATAACTTGGCATCCGGTTAACCGTTCCCCAAGATCCCCTTTGCCTATTAATTGAACTTTGGCGTCCCTATTGTATACATACACGGGACCGGGGGATTTGAGGAATCCGGTGACTAACCAAACGCCGCCCTGCGATTATATTCCGCCGGGCGGTGTTTTCGTTACTGGCCTGTTTTGGGTTGCGACTGGCTATTTCGGCCAGTACCAGGCAGGACGTCCGGGACCGAATCCATGCCAGATATCAACTTCCTTCGAAGCGAAATCGAACGCATGCGCGTGCAGGTTTCTCGCCAGCGCAGGCAGGGAGATACTTACGTTGCAAAAGGCTGGCATCAATTCACTGCCGGCCGAAGCCCCGTTGGCCCGGATGCTGGCCAACATCGGCAATATGTGTGCGGATCGGGATCGGCTGAAACGCGAGCAGCCTGCAAAGGAACGCGTGCCGGGTAGCCGGATGGTGATGGTTTAATCACCAAAGTATTTATGGGGGCTGACGACCTACCGCCAGGCCGCGCTCATTGGTGATATACGCCCAGAGCTACTATCGCGGCGAGAAGCCATAACATTGAGGAAAAATGTCAGACGGTAAGAAATCCCGGGACGCTGCGCCTAAAAAGCCAATCCCCGAAACCAAGGCTGTCGAAGCCAAGGGTGTCGAAGCTAAGGGTGTTGAAACCAAGCCTGCTGAAACCAAGCCGGGCACTGCTCCCACGAGTGAAAGCAAGCCGGACGCGGCACCGAAGAAACAAGGTATGGGCGAAGGTCAGAAGCCTGTGACCCAAGCCTACAAGGATAACTGGAACGATATTTTTGGAAAAAAGAAAAAGCGATAGCGTCCGCGATGCCCGCTGAAAGGGCTCTGCGGAAAAGCGAAAGGCCCTGCCGAGGGGTGTCAGCAGGGCCTTTGCGACAGGAGCCCTGGAAGGCTCGACCGTCTAGTGAATCCCAAATAGGCGGGATTTCCCGGGATACAAGTACGTTCAGGGCTGCGCGGATGGCGGTTGAAATATCCCCCATAAGCACAAACCTTCATTAAGGCAGCGTCTGCTGCAGTATCTCGTTCAAGCCTGCCGTCGGGATGATCATCCTGAACGCGGCAGCCTGCCGGGTTGTTTTCCCCGCCCGTTTTGATCAGCTTCATTGTTCAGTCGCTTGGCCCCGCTGTTGTCCGGGGCTGTTCGCTGATGCGAAATCGGGATTCAAAAATCCGGATTGCTCCTGCAACCAAAAAGCCTCTTTTGCGTTGCCTTGAACACATTTGCGACAGGAGGTGCAGATGAAGAAAGTATTGGCGGTGTTGGCGACGGTCGCCTCGGTTGCTGTGACCACCGCACCGGCACCGGCACAGGCGCGCGGTTGGGGGTGGGGTCCGGGATTGGCGTTTGGCCTGGCCGCCGGCGCGATCACGGCCGGAGCTTACGGCGCCTACGGCTATTATGGGCCATATGGACCGCGCTACGGCTATTACGGATATCCCCGGTATTACGGCCCCCGCTATTACGGGTATTACGGGCCGAGATATTATGGAGGCGGGCCGTATGCCTACTACGGCGGATATTACGGCAGCGGGCCGTATTGGCGGCACCGCTACTGGCGCGGTTACTGATAAATCGAACGAGCCCGGAGGCGACGCTTCCGGGCTGCTTTTTGGTTTCCCGTGCCGGGAGTCGTGATTAATTTCGGAATTTCCGAATTTAATTTGACGGCGAGGTAGAAACAGGAATATTGATTCCGCCGTCCCGCCTCCCAGAGGGGCGTTTCGCGATCGTCACGGACGTGAGGCGGGATGCGGTGGACGCGGATGCGCCTTTGACGAACGGCGTGTGAAGCGGACGGCGAAGTCGTGTGGTCCTGACGCCTCGACGCTGGTGTCAAGTTGGCGGATTCAATTCGCTGATGACGGTGACAAAAGAGCCCGATCGCCGGGGAGAGCGCGAAGTAAGCCGTAAACCATTGCGCGGGGAATGCCGGGCGTTTCCGGTGTGACCGTGGTGACTAACGCGCGTGCTAACTACCAATACGCGCGCGGCTGCGGGCGCACCAGGCGCCCGGCATTCCCTGCGCCCTCTGGAGAGAGGGCGGGACGTTTCAGCAAAACTCGGGCGCTTGGCGCCGCGATCACTCACTCGTCATGCCCGGACTTGATCCGGGCACCCATCGATCTCTGTGAGAAGTTTTTTTGAAGAGGATGGATTGCAGGGTCCAGCCCGGCAATGACGGCTTAGGTGGCTGTTTGAAATTCGAATTGATCGCGCACTACACACAACAGGTGTGGTCCCGGCCCCCGTGCACAATTGCGCACCAGGTCGGGGGGACGCTGATGATTATGCCGCCACCGTCTACGACCAGAACGGAATCTGTTCCAGCGTGTGACGCCCATGTTCGGATAGCCGCGCGTTCTCCAGTGTCGCGGTGTAATATTCTTCGCGCTCGCGCTGGAATTTTTGCTGCGTGGCTTTGAAATTTGCGATGCGTGCTGCGATTTCTTCCCGCTCGCGAGCAAGGCGGTCCCTGGTTGTTTCGGTCATGCCCATCCTGTTTTGTTAAGTCGAGTTTCTTGACTCGTCTCTCGTGCGTATTGGCGTGTGAGATTGAGGCGTGAATTGGGACATGTCGTTGCAGGATTGTGATTCCTGCGCAGGCCCGGGCGATATCGTGGTGGAGAAATTACATCGCGCGGTGGATAAGACCGGCGGCTTTCTTGCGGCGCCAGCACCTTCCCGGTAGCGACAAGGGAGCAGGAGGCTTGCATGGCAAAAATCGATCTGGATTCCCTGAGCATCGAGGAAGTCGCTGCGTTGCGCGACAACGCGACCGACAAGTTGATGGAAAAAGTCGCGGCGCGACGCGCCGAACTCGAAGCGGAACTTGAAAAGCTGGCGCAATATGACCGGCCGGCGAAGAAATCCGCCGCCATTGCGCCGGTTCTAAAGCCTAAAAAGGCCGATGAACCGATCGCCAAAGAACCGCTCGCCAAGGAATCGCTCGCCAAGGAGCCGACTGCCAAAGAACCGGTTTCAAAGGCAGCTTAAAGCCGACGGTGCGTGGCAATCCGACCGGTCATGCTATAATCGGCATGACCTGATTTTCGGATTGTCCTTCGTGATTGCTTCAGATCTTCGCAGTGGTGTAGAGCGGCTCGGCGACATGATCGCCGAGGCTACAATCATCGTTCCCTTTACCGGCGCGGGCATCTCGACCGAGTGCGGCATTCCCGATTTCCGCTCGCCGGGCGGATTGTGGACCCGCAACCGGCCGATTCCGTTTGATGAATTTGTCGCCAGCGTCGAGGCGCGCGATGAGGCATGGCGACGCCGCTTTGCGATGGAGGCGACCTTCGCCGCCGCAAAGCCCGGACGCGGCCACCGCGCGCTCGCATCGCTGTACAAGGTCGGCAAAATTCCGGCGGTCATCACCCAGAACATCGACAATCTGCATCAGGTCTCGGGCTTCGCGGCCGATCACGTTGTGGAACTTCACGGCAATACTACTTACGCGCGCTGTATCGGTTGCGGGCAGGCCTATGATCTGCCTTGGGTCAAAGCCCGCTTCGAGGCATCCGGTGCGCCCGATTGCACGATCTGCGACGAACCGGTGAAGACCGCGACCATCTCATTCGGACAAGCGATGCCGGAAGACGAGATGCGCCGCGCCGCGGAACTGTCGCAAGCCTGCGATCTCTTTATCGCGATCGGTTCCTCGCTGGTGGTGTGGCCCGCCGCCGGTTTTCCGCAACTGGCCAAAAACAGCGGCGCACAACTCGTCATCATCAACAATGAGCCGACCGAACAGGACGATATGGCTGATCTGGTGATCAGATTTGATATCGGGGAAACCCTTGGTCCGTTCGTGGGCAACTGATGCCCAATTGATTCGCTGACGCGCAAGCCTGTTCATAGATTCAGGCAGATTCGTTTTTTATCTATGCGCGGCAACCGGGAGTGTTATCTTTTGATTCAAGAGATTCGCGCGGCGTCATCATGAATTGTCATCGATGAGCGCGACAGGCACCGTCGCTTTAGATGACGGCGCGTAAATCATTGTGTGGGGTCCGGGGTCATGGGGTCGGACGGTTTTGAGTCCAAAAAGCTCGGGGGGCCGCTATCTGGCGGAGCATCATCCAACCGGCTTGGGCCAGGCGAATTTGCAGGTGGCGTCGGACGCGATCCGGCCATCGACGCCCTGACGGGTCTCGGTGAGGCCGCTGCGAACCTTGTCGAAATCTCCGGTGTGATCAAATGGTTCGATGCATCAAAGGGCTACGGGTTCATCGTTCCCGATAATGGCTGGCCGGATGTCCTGCTGCACGTCACGGTGTTGCGGCGCGACGGCTATCAAACCGCCTATGAGGGCGCGCGGCTGGTCTGCGAATGCGTCCAGCGTCAGAAGGGCTATCAGGCCTTCCGCATTCTATCGATGGACGAGTCGACCGCGATCCATCCCGCCCAGATGCTGCCGCCGCGGACCCATGTCAGCGTCACGCCGACCAGCGGGCTGGAGCGGGCGCAGGTCAAATGGTTCAACCGGCTGCGCGGATTCGGCTTCCTGACCTGCGGGGAGGGCACGCCGGATATTTTCGTGCACATGGAAACCTTGCGCCGCTATGGCATGACCGAGCTTCGTCCTGGCCAATATGTGCTGGTGCGGTTCGGGCCCGGCTCCAAGGGCATGATGGCCGCCGAGATTCAGCCCGAAGCCGGCTCGCCCGGATTGTCGTCGCACTGATCGGGCGACTGCCTCGCATTTCCGACCAGAAATAAATTCGGCTGGCTGAAGTCTGCCTGCGGTCTGGTATTTGCCACGATCCCTAGGCTACGGTCAGCCCGCGTGCATTCCGTCAAATTTACGCAGATCGGATCGATTGATTTGCGCTAGAATGCGCGCGTTATGGAATCTGCGGCCAGGGTGAGTGTTGTCTGATGAAGTTTAATCGCGTGGTTGGTTGGAATCGTGGGCGTGTGTGGGTCTGGATATCGATCGCCTTGGCCGGTGCGCTTGTCGCCTTCACCGTATCAGGCGTACAGGCAGCGAGCATTCAGCCGCTTGAGATCGTGACCAAATCCGGCGTGCAGGTTTTCTCGGTCGAGATGGCGACCACCGAGGAGGAGAAAACCACCGGGCTGATGTACCGCAAGGAACTGGCCGATGGGAAAGGCATGCTGTTCGATTTCACACCGGAACAGGAAGTGTCGATGTGGATGAAGAACACCTACATCTCCCTCGACATGATCTTCATCCGGGCCGACGGCCGGATCCTGCGAATTGCCGAGAATACCGAGCCGATGTCCACCAAGATCATCTCCTCAAGGGGGATGGCGAAGGGGGTGCTGGAGGTGATCGCGGGCACGGCGCAAAAATACGGGATCGCGCCCGGCGACCGGGTCGCCCATCCGCTGTTCAATGGCCGGTAAACCGGCGCCAGCCAGCCTTGCTGGCGGCGCTTTAAGCGTGTATCGACGACCCTTCCCAAATGATCGGGGTATAGCGCAGCCTGGTAGCGCGGCAGTTTTGGGTACTGCAGGTCGTTGGTTCGAATCCAGCTGCCCCGACCAACTAACCCCTTGATTCTTCTCGCTGCGATCCTGACATTTTGCCCTGACGCTGACACGCGGTTCTTGTGCTGTTCCGCCAGCCGCCCGGAAATCGCGGAGGATTATCGCAAATGACGGCGGGGCAGCGTCTGACGGGATCGCTAATTCCACTCGACGAGGCGCTGACTGCGCTGCTGGATGGATTGGAACCTGTCGCCCCAAGGGAGCTGCCGATCGCGGAGACGTTAGGCTCTGTCTCTGCGGGAGTATCGCTACTCGGCCCGATCCCTGTAAACGACTTTGCCGTTACGGATGGCTGGGCACTTTGCGCCCGCGATCTCGTCGGGGCATCGTCCTACTCGCCGTTCCCGCTGACGGGACCTCCGGTATGGATTGAAGCCGGCGATCGCATGCCAAATGGATCGGATTGTGTCGTCGATTCCGCCTTGGTTGAACTTTCAGGTTCGATGTTTCAGGTTTTGGGCGAGGCCTTGCCGGGGCAGGGCGTCCGTCGCGCCGGCTCTGATATCGGTGAAGGAGGCCTGACCATCGCTGCCGGGCGTCGGCTTCGCGCGCTCGATTTGATGCTGGCACGTGCGACCGGGCTGGGGAAGCTCGCGCTTCGCCGTCCGCGCCTGCGGCTGATCAATATTCCGGCGGTGGCCGGGCATACGGTAACAGCTCAATTGATCGCGGAAAGCGCTCGCACGGCGGGAGCCGATGTTATCTGTTCTCAGGCCAACGGGCGCGATGCTTCGTCCGTCGCGAAGGCGCTTACTGGCGAGAGATGCGATTTAATTGTCACCGTTGGCGGCACCGGCGTCGGGCATACCGACGCGACAGTCGAGGCGCTGACGAGAAACGGCCGGCTGATCGCTCATGGGGTCGCGTTGCAGCCGGGTCGCACGACTGCCCTCTGCACCATCGATGATACTCCCGTTATCGCTTTGGCCGGTGCGCCGGATCAGGCGCTGGCGGCGTGGTGGACGCTGGTGCTGCCGGTGCTGGATCGGCTATCGGGACACCTGCAGCGCACGAAGACGCTACCGCTGGCGCGCAAGATATCGTCCGGCGTCGGAATTGCGGATATCGCTTTACTCAGGGAAAGCGAGGGCGCCTGGATGCCGCTGGCAATTGGGGATCTTTCGCTCGCGCATATCGTGCGCGCCGATGCGTGGCTGGCCGTGCCCGGCAGCAGTGAAGGGTTCGCGGCGGGAACGCCGGTCGACGCCCATATGCTAAGGGGCTGACCAAGAGTGCTTTCAGCATGACCGAAACTCCGATGCAGAAGAGAGGCGACAGCTTCGAGCAGGATCAGTTCCTGACGATCCTGTCGCGCGAGGATGCGCTGGCACGCTTTGAAGCCGCGCTGTTTCCACGCGCTATTGCAAGCGAGCGGCGACCGCTGTCCGATGCGCTTGGTCAAGCCTTGGCCGACGATGTCGTCGCGCCCATCGATGTCCCCCCATTCGATCGTTCAAATGTCGATGGTTTCGCGGTGCGTTCCGCCGATCTGGCGTTGGCAGGGGAGTCGACACCGGTTCGCTTTGTACTCAACGACGAAATCATCGCATGCGGCACCGCGCCGATGCTGCCCGTCGCGCCGGGGACGGCGACCTCGATTGCGACCGGGGGACCGGTGCCGCGTGGCGCAGATGCTATCGTGATGGTCGAGCACACTCAGCCCGCCGGGGAGCGCGTGATCGAGATCCGCCGGGCCGCATCGCCCGGACAGTTCGTGTCCTATGCCGGCTCAGACATCGCGCGCGGCGAGACGCTGCTGCGCGCCGGAACCGTGATCGGTTCGCGTGAGATCGGCATGCTCGCCGCCTGCGGCATTGCCGAAGTTTCTGTCGCACGCCGTCCACGCATCGCAGTGATCTCCACGGGAGACGAGTTGGTGCAGCCGGGGCTAAAGTTACGCCCCGCAGCGATCTACGATACCAACGGCGCTATCGTTACCGCGGCCATTCGCGAGAACGGAGGCGAGCCGATCTTTTTCGGCGCCATTCCCGATGTTGAGCATGAACTCGAATCCATCATGCGCAAAGCGCTTGATGACTGCGATATGCTGGTGCTGTCAGGGGGCACTTCGAAAGGTACGGGTGATGTGTCGCACCGCATCATCGCGCGGCTCGGTAAACCCGGCATTATTGCGCACGGCGTTGCGTTGAAGCCAGGCAAGCCGCTTTGCCTTGCGGTCTGCGACGGAAAACCGGTTGTGATTTTGCCGGGTTTCCCGACATCAGCGATGTTCACTTTTCACGACATGATCGTACCGGTGCTACGCCGGATGGCTGGCTTGCCACCTCGCTCCGATGCAAAGGTCACGGCCAAGGTCCCGGTGCGCATCGCATCGGAAATGGGCCGCACAGAATTTGTCATGGTGTCGCTGGTTGAAGGCGCTGATGACTTGATCGCGTACCCTTCCGGCAAGGGGTCTGGCGCAATCACTTCATTTGCCCAAGCCGACGGTTTCTTGAAGATAGAGGCGCTGGCCGATCAGATGCCGGCGGGTACCGAAACCGAGGTAACGTTATTCACGCCGCATGTGCGCGTTCCCGATCTCGTCATCGTCGGTAGCCATTGTACGGGTCTCGATTTGGTCACCGCGCCACTGGCGCGTTCTGGCCTGTTGGTGCGTTCGATTTCAATCGGCAGTCTCGGCGGCCTTGCTGCGGCGCGGCGTGGCGAATGCGACCTTGCGCCGATCCATCTGTTTGACGAGGCGAGCGAAAGTTACAATACGCCGTTTCTGGTTGACGGTCTTGAACTGGTGCCGGGCTGGCGACGGATGCAAGGTATCGTGTTTCGCCCTGGGGATACGCGCTTCCAGGGCCTAACTGCGCAGGATGCTGTGCGAGCGGCACTTGCCGATCCAGCCTGCATCATGGTCAACCGCAACCAGGGGGCGGGGACGCGGATTTTGATCGACCGCATGCTCGGCTCCGCGCGGCCGGACGGTTACTGGAACCAGCCGCGTTCGCATAATGCGGTCGCCGCAGCGGTGGCGCAGAATCGTGCCGACTGGGGCATGACCATTGCACCTGTCGCACACGCCGCCGGGCTTGGCTTCATTCCGCTGGCGGAAGAGCATTATGATTTTGCGTTAGTGGCGGCTCGCAAGCAGCGTCCGGCGGTGCAGGCATTTCTCGCAGCACTGGCGTCGGATGAAAGTCGCGCGGCACTGGCGCAGGCGGGATTTCGGCCAGTGGAAGCTTGAAACACCGCTACCGGTCGCCATCTCGATGATATCAGGGGGATTGCCGGCATGATATTGCGTCGGCCATCGATATCGAAGACGTATTGGCGCAGAGCTTGCCGGAAACCTGAGAACCACGATGGCGCAACTGTCTGACGATTGCTTTGCCTTTGGCGGGCCGATGATGTCGGTCGATGAAGCCGTGGCAATCATCAGTGCGCGGGTGACGGCAGTACGGGACATCGAAACCGTGTCCTTGGGAGATGCCGATGGACGCATTCTCGCAAACGCCATTTCGGCGCCATTGCCGCTGCCGCCTTTCACCAATTCCGCAGTCGATGGCTATGCCGTGCGCGGCGGCGATGTTCCGCAGGATAAGGAAATGGCATTTCCGGTGACAGGCCGGGTACAGGCCGGCGCGTCATCAGGCGACGCGATCAAGCCAGGCCATACAGTGCGGATTTTTACCGGCGCGCCGATGCCGGATGGCGCCGATACGGTCTTCATGCAGGAGGATGTGCGCCTCGATGCGGAAGGCAGGGTCGTTCTTCCGGCCGGCCTCAGGCCGGGCGCCAATGTGCGTCCCGCGGGCGAAGACATTCCTGCCGGTACGTCGGCTCTCGCAGCCGGCCTTCGTTTGCGGCCACAGGATGTGGCGCTGGCGGCAGCGTTCGGCCTTGCGCAACTGGATGTGCGCCGGCGAATTCGCGTCGCGGTATTTTCGACCGGCAACGAACTGGTATCGCCCGGCAGGCCACGCGCGGCTTCACAATTGTTCGATTCCAACCGGTTCATGCTGATGGCAATGCTGAAGCGGCTTGGTTGCGAGGTCAGCGATCTCGGCATTGTCAGCGACAACAGCGCCGCGCTTGCCGACGGCGTCAAGAAGGTGGCGGGAACACATGATCTGGTCCTGACCACCGGGGGCGTTTCGACCGGCGAAGAGGATCACGTCAAGGCTGCCGTCGAAAGCGTTGGCAGCCTGGTGCTGTGGCGGATGGCGATCAAACCCGGACGTCCGGTCGCCATGGGAATTGTCGACGGCACACCGTTCATCGGATTGCCGGGCAACCCGGTCGCGAGTTTTGTCACCTTCGTGCATGTGGTGCGGCCGACGGTGCTGGCGCTGGCGGGGGCCGTGCAACAGCATCTTGTTCCAATGCCGGTGCGCGCTGCCTTCGCCTACAAAAAGAAGATCGCCCGCCGCGAATATGTGCGGGTCAATCTGCGCAGGGGTGAGGATGGCGTGCTCGAAGCGGTCAAATTTCCCCGGGAAGGCGCAGGACTGCTCTCGTCGCTTGTGGACACCGATGGATTAGTCGAACTTGGCGAAGGCATTGAGCGGGTGGAACCTGGCCAGGCGGTTGGGTTTCTCGCTTATGCCAGTCTGGTCTGACCGGTCGGTTGATCCGACCTTTTGATGATCGACATCGCAAGCGTCATCTGTCCGAATGATCGGGCGGGCACGGGGGTCTCGCCGCTACAGATTTCGATAAGTCCCCGAACTATCAGATTGTTTTTGCTTGGCATTTGGTATGCCAAGCATTAGAATTCGCGCAATGTCAGAATCGAGATCGCGATGAGTCATGATGTCCAAGAGGTCCGTTCGTTCGATCATCCGGGCGAGGGACGGCGGCGGGCCAAGTCCACCCCCAAAGGCCGCCAGATCGATCCGGCCGCCGGGCATGAGATCGAACTTCTGCTCGGTGACAGGCCGCGGCGGCGCGACCTTCTGATCGAGCATCTGCATCTGATCCAGGACAGATATCATCAGATTTCCGCGGCCCATCTTGCGGCGTTGGCCGATGAGATGAAGCTTGCTTTTGCCGAAGTGTTCGAGACCGCGACCTTTTACGCGCATTTCGATGTCGTGAAAGAAGGTGAACCGGACATTGCGCCGCTGACCATCCGCGTTTGCGATTCCCTGACATGCGCGATGCTGGGCGCGGAGAAGCTGCTGCAGGAATTGCAGAACACGGCCGGTCCCGGCATTCGCGTGGTTCGCGCGCCCTGCGTCGGCCGTTGCGATACCGCGCCGGCTGCCGAGGTCGGCCATCACTTCGTCGATCATGCAACGGTCGCCAATGTGCTTGCGGCGGCGAAGGGCGGCGATACCCATGCGCATCTGCCAGATTATGTCGATTTGGATGCGTATGTCGCTGATGGCGGGTATCAATTGCTGGCGCGCCTGCGCTCCGGCGCTCTTCCAAAGGAAGATTTGCTGAAATCGCTCGACGACGCGAGTTTACGCGGTCTCGGCGGCGCGGGTTTTCCGACCGGACGCAAATGGCGCTCGGTGCTGGGCGAGCCTGGCCCGCGGCTGATGGCGATCAATGGCGACGAGGGCGAGCCCGGTACGTTCAAGGACCGCCATTATCTCGAAACCGATCCACACCGCTTTATCGAGGGCATGCTGATCGGCGCGCATGTAGTCGAAGCGACCGACGTGTACATCTATCTCCGGGATGAATATCCGGCTTCGCGGGAAATTCTCGAGCGCGAGATTGCGAAGCTGCCGCCCGGAGGACCCGTGCTGCATATGCGGCGTGGCGCCGGCGCCTATATCTGCGGCGAGGAATCCTCGCTGCTGGAAAGTTTGGAAGGCAAACGTGGCCTGCCTCGGCATAAGCCGCCTTATCCGTTCCAGGTCGGTCTGTTCGGCCTGCCGACCCTGATCAACAATATCGAGACGCTGTGGTGGGTGCGCGACATCGTCGAGAAGGGTGGGGATTGGTGGAAGAGCCACGGCCGTAACGACCGTCACGGCCTGCGCAGCTATTCGGTCTCTGGCCGTGTCAAGAATCCCGGGATGAAACTGGCGCCTGCGGGCATCACCGTGCGTGAACTGATCGATGAGTTCTGCGGCGGCATGGCCGATGGGCATACGTTCCATGCCTATCTGCCGGGCGGCGCCTCCGGCGGTATCCTGCCGGCCGCGATGGACAACATCCCGCTCGATTTCGGTACGTTGGAGAAATACGGCTGCTTCATTGGTTCCGCGGCGGTCGTCATCCTGTCCGAACATGACAGCGTGAAGAGTGCCGCGCTGAACCTGATGCGGTTCTTCGAGGATGAAAGCTGTGGCCAGTGCACACCCTGCCGCGTCGGCACCCAGAAGGCGGCGCTTCTGATGGAACGGCCGGTGTGGAACCGTGAACTGCTCGACGAATTGAGCCAGGCTATGCGGGATGCGTCGATCTGCGGGCTCGGCCAGGCGGCCTCCAATCCACTGACGACTGTGATTAAATACTTTCCGGAGGAGTTCGCGGTCTGACAACCTGCATTGCTACGCAGAGCTTTCCCGATATTCCGTACGAGGTCTTAGCATGAGCACCGACAAAATCGCTCCGACGCCGCAAGGTTACGGTCACGACGCCAAAGGCGCGGCCGGGGGCAAGAATGTGCCGGATGGCCGGGTAGCAGTCACGCATACCGAACCAACCGGGACGGTTGGAGGCAAGGGCGGCGGACCTCAGATGATCAAGTTCGAGCTTGACGGTCATCAAGTCGAGGCCCGTGTCGGCGAAACCATCTGGCAGGTTGCGAAACGGCAAGGCCGCGAGATTCCGCATCTGTGTTATTCGCCCGCGCCGGACTACCGGCCGGACGGCAATTGCCGCGCCTGCATGGTTGAGATCGAGGGCGAGCGCGTGCTGGCGGCGTCATGCAAGCGCACGCCGAGCGTCGGCATGAAGGTGAAGACCGAAAGCACGCGGGCGGTTGCGGCGCAGAAGATGGTGATGGAACTGTTGGTCGCCGATCAACCGGCGCGCGAGACTTCCCACGATCCGGATTCAAAATTCTGGCACTGGGCGGAAAGGATCGAGGTGACTGAAAGCCGCTTCCCGGCAGCCGAACGTTGGCAGGGCGACGCCAGCCATCCGGCGATGCGCGTCAATCTCGATGCCTGCATCCAATGCGGCCTGTGCGTGCGCGCCTGCCGCGAAGTGCAGGTCAACGACGTGATCGGCATGGCCTATCGCAGTCACGATTCCAAGATCGTGTTCGATTTCGACGATCCGATGGGGGAATCGACCTGCGTGGCTTGCGGCGAGTGCGTGCAGGCCTGTCCGACCGGTGCGCTGATGCCCTCGGTGATGCTCGACGAGAACCAGACCCGCGTCACCTATGCGGACCGGAAGGTCGACTCGCTATGCCCGTTCTGCGGCGTCGGCTGCCAAGTCACTTATGAGGTCAAGGACGAAAAGGTGATCTATGCCGAGGGTCGCGACGGTCCGGCTAATCACAACCGGCTCTGCGTCAAGGGGCGTTTTGGCTTCGACTACATCCATCACCCGCATCGCCTGACCAAGCCGCTGGTGCGGCTGCCGAACGCGAAAAAGGATTCCAACGACCAGGTCGATCCGGCCAACCCGTTCACGCATTTCCGCGAGGCCTCGTGGGAAGAGGCGCTCGACATCGCAGCCAAGGGTCTCGTCAAAATCCGTGACGAGAAAGGCCCGAAAGCTCTGGCCGGCTTCGGCTCCGCCAAGGGATCGAATGAGGAAGCCTATCTGTTCCAGAAACTCGTCCGCACCGGCTTCGGTTCCAACAATGTCGACCACTGCACGCGGCTTTGCCACGCGTCGTCGGTCGCGGCCTTGTTCGAAGGCGTCAGCTCGGGCGCGGTCTCGGCACCATTCGCCGCGGCTGCAGATGCCGAGGTCATTTGGGTGATCGGCGCCAATCCTACGGTGAACCATCCGGTCGCCGCGACCTTTATCAAGAACGCGGTCAAGCGCGGCGCCAAGCTGATCGTGATGGATCCGCGCCGGCAGACGTTGTCGCGCCACGCCACCAAGCATTTGCAGTTCAAGCCCGGCAGTGACGTTGCCATGCTCAACGCGATGATCAACACGATCATTACCGAAGGCCTGACCGACGAGCAGTACATTGCCGGTTACACGGAAGGCTACGACGACCTCAAGGCGAAGATCACCGAGTTCACGCCGGAGAGGATGTCGCCGATCTGCGGTATTCCCGCCGAAACCCTGCGCGAAGTGGCGCGGATGTATGCACGCGCCAAATCCTCCATCATCTTCTGGGGTATGGGCATCAGCCAGCATGTGCACGGCACCGACAATGCGCGCTGCCTGATCGCGTTGGCGCTGATAACGGGGCAGATCGGACGTCCGGGTACCGGCCTGCACCCGTTGCGCGGCCAGAACAATGTGCAGGGCGCTTCCGACGCCGGATTGATTCCGATGTTTCTTCCGGATTATCAGCCGGTCGGCCGCAATGACCTGCGGAGTGCCTTCGAGGAGAATTGGGGGCAAGAACTTGATCCCGTGCGCGGGCTTACCGTCGTCGAGATCATGAATGCGATCCACGCGGGCCAGATAAACGGCATGTATGTCGAGGGCGAGAACCCGGCGATGTCGGATCCGGATCTGCAGCACGCGCGCGGGGCGCTCGCCATGCTGGACCATCTCGTGGTGCAGGACTTGTTCGTGACCGAGACCGCCTTCCACGCTGACGTCATTCTGCCGGCGTCGGCGTTCGCGGAAAAATCCGGCTCCTTTACCAACACCGATCGCCGCGTGCAGTTGGCGCGCGAAGTGGTCAAGCCGCCCGGCGAAGCCCGGCAGGATCTCTGGATCATCCAGGAGATCGGCAAGCGTATGGGATTGCCCTGGAACTATGCCGGCCCGGGCGAAGTCTTCACCGAGATGGCGGAATTGATGCCGTCGCTCAAGAACATCACGTGGGAGCGGCTGGTGCGCGAGGGCGCCGTGACGTATCCCGTGGACGGTCCGGACAAGCCGGGCAACGAGATCATCTTCACCACCGGTTTCCCGACCGAGAGCGGCCGCGGCAAGATCGTGCCGGCCAAGGTCATTCCTCCGGACGAACTGCCCGACGACGAATATCCGATGGTGCTCTCAACCGGTCGCGTGCTGGAACACTGGCACACGGGTTCCATGACCCGGCGGTCGCACGTGCTCGACCAGATCGAGCCGGAGGCGGTCGCTTTCATGTCGCCCAAGGATATGCGGCGACTGAATGTGTGGCCCGGCGATTTCATCCGGCTGGAAACGCGCCGTGGCGCGGTCGAATTGAAGGTCCGCAGCGATCGCGACGTGCCGGAGAACATGGTCTTCATGCCGTTCTGCTACGCCGAGGCCGCAGCGAACCTTTTGACCAATCCGGCGCTCGACCCGTTTGGAAAGATCCCCGAGTTTAAATTCTGCGCGGTTCGTGCGGAGCGCGCAGAAATTCGAACTGCAGCGGAGTGACCGCAGCGAGACGGGCCGGCAGACGATGGACCTTGCGCGGGTTTGCGTCTCAGGGGTGATCTGGCGTGACCGACGCTACCGGCTCGAAGCCGTGGCTTCGTAGAGTGGCCTGACCTTCCTCCGACATCACGAAAGCAACGAAGCGTAACGCGACCGGCTTGCTATCGAGGATGATCAATCCATCCGCCGGCTCAACGGTAAGCGTTGCAGGCAATTTGATGGACGTCAGAGAGGGCATCTCACGTTGTATCGCCTGAACTGCGCTACAATAAATCAACATGACGTCCGCCTGGTCGGAGAGAAAAATGCCTTCGACGGCGCCCTTGCCCGGCACCAGAGGAGGCGTTTTCTCGCCGCCGCCAACCAGTTTCTTTGCCTTTGCTTCCAGCGTCGCGCGCGCACCCGGTTTGAGCGCATCCGCCCGCGCGAACACCTGCCAGCTATATGTTCCCAAGGGATCCGAACCTGGCGTTGATGTGGCTATCCGCACCGCCGGGTCGAGCAGCCGATCGAGAAAATTGGCCTCATTGAGGCCCAGGTTCGGGCGCGCGAGCGCGCACAGGCTGTTGCGCGCAAACAGGATGACGAGGCGCTCGGGATGACCCGCCGCAAGCTGATGCGGTTGCTCCATGTCTGCCGAAGCAAAGACATCGACGGCTGCGCCATTTTCGATTTTCTGGCGCATTAAACCCGAGGCGCCAAACTCGGGCGTCTCGACGGTGTCCGCTCCCACCGGGAACCGATGCAGGAGATCCGTCATCGCCGCCCGCAAGCTGCCCGCACCCATTACCTTCAATGTGTCCGCGCTTGCCGGCGTCGAGACGGCCAGAAGGGCGATAATTAAGCCGTAGACGGTGCGCGGCATCAGGGCCTCCAGATTTTCGATGCAATATTGCAATCGCACCGTGTGATTTCTCGACAGTTTTAAACTTGGGGTAGATTTTCCCCGGTGGCTTCTGTTGCGTAAAAGGCAGCTTCTGAATAAATCGATATGGCAACATCTATATAACGGTATGTCTCTTCCTGTTCATGCTCTATCGATCCTATAGAGAAAATTGTGCGGGGGCTAAAGAGATGAAGTACGCAGCGGCAGCCGGCATTTTGCTGGCGAGTGTGGCTTCTGAGACGGTTGACGTTGCCTACGCTCAGCAAGAAATTCCGTCGGTCACAGTTGAGAGCCCGAAACCACGGACGGGTCAGCAAGCGCAATCGGCTCCTCAGCAAAACAATGCGTCAAAGAAAAAGAAGCGAACGGCGCGTCGATCGGTTCCGCCGCCGCCGGCCGCCGGTGTGCCCGGACAGGGTGGGGCGGGCAGTGTCCATAACGTCGCGACCAACCCCCAATATAATACCGACGCCGTCAGCCTGGGGCCCCTCGGAAATCGGAAACTGCTCGACACGCCGTTCTCGGTAACGGCTATCCCTCAAGACCTGATGCAAAATCTGCAAATAAAGACGGTCACCGATGCGCTTCGGTACCTTCCTTCGGTCGAGATCAGGAACCAGCAGGGCTTTGAAGTCTCCCGTCCGCAGTCACGCGGTTTCCAAGGCAGCATCGTACAAGCGACACGGCTTGACGGTCTTAATATTATCGGGACCACCGCCATTCCGGCCGAAAATCTTGCCAGCATCCAGGTGCTGAACGGACTTGCCGGATCGCTCTACGGTCCTGCCACTCCGGCCGGCGTTTTCAACTATGTCCTGAAGCGGCCGACGGACACGCCTTATACGAGTTACACGCAAGGCTTCGATTCAACTTCGGTATTCACCGAAAGTCTCGATGCCGGCGGACGTACCCCTGACGGAAAGGTTGGCTATCGGTTCAATGTCGTTCATGGCGAGGGCGAGAGCTATGTGCCGCAAAGCTCATCCAATCGCACGCTGGCGAGCGGCGCCCTTGATTTCTACGTGGGTGATCGCACGGTCATCGAAACGAACCTGAGCCATTACGAAACCAACACCACCGGCCTGCCGGGCAGCATCGTCTATTTCGGCTCGCCAAAATTTCCCGTGCTGCCGGCCGCCGTCGATCCGACCAGGGTCGGTTACGGGCAACCCGGCGCGGGCACGGATCTCGTTACCAACACGGGTCTCGTCAAGCTCAAGCACGAATTCAACAACGACTGGAATTTCGAGATTGGCGGCCTCTATCAGGATGCCGTGCGTAACCTGTTCGGCATCACAAACACGCTGACCGACAACAACGGCAATTACACGGTCACCAAGAACTTCACTGCCGTGCCACACTTCACCATCGCCAGCAACACGGCATCGTTGAACGGAAAGTTTGATGTCTTCGGCTTCAGAAATGAAGTGACGATCGGCACAAATGGTTTCTTCAACGGTCAGTATTCCTATGTAAATTCCATTGCCACAACGCTTGGCGCCTCAAATCTGGCCGATCCGGCTGTACTGCCGACGCAGCCAATTCCGAACAACGGTGGCCAGTTTAAATCCGCGACGCTTTCCAACCAAACGATCATCACGGGGGACACGTTCCATTTCAACGACCAGTGGGCCGTGCAAAGCGTTGTCAGCACGTCTTTCCTGCATTCACAGAGCTTTTCAAGCACTGGCGTTCTCACCAGCGACAATTCTGCCGATGGCGTCGTTAGCCCGACCGTCAGCCTGATTTACAAGCCTTTCTCGAAAATTACGACTTATGCGACATGGGCTAACAGCATCGAACAGGGCGAGCAGGCGCCGGCCGGGACCGCCAATGTCAATCAGTTTCTCGCGCCGTATAAAGACCAGGAATACGAGGTCGGCGTCAAATACGCCGCCACGCCCACGCTGCTCGCGACCTTCGCTTTGTTCCACATGACGCGCCCGCTTGCTTCAACCGACGCTATCACGAACATTTTCGAGGTAGTCGGCACGCAACGCAATAACGGCGCCGAGCTTTTTCTACAGGGGGAAATTACGCCGGATTTGTCGGCGTTCGGCGGCATCAGCTACATCGATGCAAGGCTGCAGGATACCGGAGTCGCTTCGACCAATAATAAACTGGTCGTAGGTGTCCCGCTGTTCAAAGCCGATCTTGCTCTCGACTACCACCCACTGTTCCTGCAGGGCTTCGCACTGACAGGTGGCGTTCATGCGGAGGGCGAACGCGCGGCAACCAATTTGAACAATTCGTATGCGCCGTCCTATGCAACGTTCGATCTCGGGGTTCGCGCCACAAGGACTTTCTACGGGCACACGGTAACGGGACGTTTTCAGGTGCTTAACGTCGGCAACGTGTTTTATTATTCGTCGATTGCAGACGGCAACATCGTGGGAAGCCCCGGTGCGAACACCGCGTATCTCGGCATGCCACGAACCTACATGCTCAGCCTGCAGATGACTTTATGAGGCAGGCGGCTCGCCTTTAACGTGCGGGCCTCTCGATCCGGCCAACCGATCCTGAGCCAAATGCCGGGACCGCTGGATGGGTTTTGACCAAAAAGCAACTAACACCAATGTGTAAGGAAGGTGAACGTTAGCGCGGTTGATGATGTGTCGCCTGCGTGATATGCCCGGACTGCAACGATAATCGTGGCCGATCTGCCTTTCCGATGGGAGTGGCGGCTTGTACCGAGGAGAGCGACCTTTATGAAGGACCGCCCCAAGGCGATTGTTCGCCGCCGCGATCTGCTTGGTCTTGCACTGGCAGGCGCTGGCGCCGCGGTCGCGGAGGCCGTCACGGCCGAGCCGGCGGCCGCCAAACCAGTCGATCTCAAGGATAAGCGCAAGGCGCGATATCAGGCGAATTCCGCCGAGGTTCGAAATTTTTACCGCGTCAACTCTTATCCGGCCCGCTGAGGGAGACGTCTGTGCTGATCAAGACATCGGAACGTCGTCGAAGCCGCGCAAAATTCGCTGGCAAGAAGACGATTGAATCCGGCGATGACCGTGGCCGCGATGGTTGGGATCGCCGTGCCTTTCTGAAGCGCTCCGGAGTCGCCGCCGGGGCGTTGGCGGCGCTGGGCAATCTACCGCTCGGCGGGGTGCGCAAAGCGGAAGCCGGCGCACCGCCGCCTGTCGGCGCAGCCGTTACCACGCGCAAGAATATCTGTACGCACTGTTCTGTCGGTTGCTCGGTGATCGCCGAAGTCGCAAACGGCGTCTGGATTGGCCAGGAACCGGACTACGAAAGTCCGATCAATCGAGGATCGCATTGCTGCAAGGGCGCAGCGGTTCGCGACGACGTGCTGAGCCAGCGCCGCTTGCGTTATCCCGTGAAGCTCGTGAACGGGCAGTGGGTCCGCATTTCCTGGGACCAGGCAGTGGACGAGATCGGCGACAAACTGCTCGACATTCGTCAGAAGTCAGGACCGGATTCGGTTTACTGGCTGGGTTCAGCCAAGTTTACCAACGAAGCCGCCTATCTCAATCGCAAGCTCGCCGCCTTCTGGGGCACCAATAATTCCGATCATCAGGCGCGTATCTGCCATTCCACCACGGTCACCGGCGTAGCCAATACCTGGGGCTATGGCGCGATGACGAACAGCTACAACGATATCCGTAATTCCAAGACCATTCTCGTGATGGGTGGTAATCCGGCGGAGGCGCATCCGGTCTCGCTTCAGCATATTCTTGAGGGCAAAGAGCTCAATCGCGCCAACATGATCGTCGTCGATCCCAGGATGACGCGGACCGCAGCACACGCAACCGAATATGTCCGTGTGCGGCCTGGCACCCATATCGCCACGATCTACGGGATGCTCTGGCATATCTTTGAAAACGGCTGGGAGGATAAGGAATTTCTGAACCAGCGCGTCTACGGCGTCGATGAAGTCCGCAAGCAAGTGGCGAAGTGGACGCCAAAGGAAGTCGAACGCGTTACGGGTCTGCCCGAGGCGCAGGTCAGGCACATCGCCGAAATCTTCGCGAAGGAAAAACCGGCTACGCTGATCTGGGCGATGGGGCAGACTCAATTCACGACCGGCACGGCAAACGTCCGTGCCAGCTGCATTTTGCTGCTCGCCACTGGCAATGTGGGACATGCCGGAGGCGGCGCCAACATTTTCCGTGGCCATACCAACGTGCAGGGCGCTACCGACCTTGGCCTCGATGTGACGTCGCTGCCGCTCTATTACGGTTTGGCCGAGGAAGCCTGGCGGCATTGGTGCCGGGTGTGGGAAGTTGACTACGAATGGATGAGTTCACGCTTCCCCAGCAAGAAGCTGATGGAAACGCCGGGTATTCCCAGCACGCGCTGGTTCGACGCGACCTTGCTGCCGAAAGAACAGATCAGCCAGCCCGAGCCGGTGCAGGCGATGTTCATCATGGGGCATGGCGTCAATACCATCACGAGGATGCCGGAAGCGGTCCGCGGCATCGAGAAACTCGAACTGCTGGTAGTCTGCGATCCCTATCCGACGGCATGGTCCGTGCTGTCCGAGCGCAAGGACGGTACGTATCTTTTGCCCGCCTGCACGAGCTTCGAGATGGATGGTTCGCGCACCGCCTCGAACCGCTCGCTGCAATGGGGTGAGAAGATCGTCGAGCCGGTGTTCGAATCGAAAAACGACTACGAGACGATGTATCGGTTTGCCCGCAAGTTCGGCTTCGCGGACAAGATGTTCAAGAACATCAAGGTCGAAAATAATACGCCGTTGGCGGAAGATATCCTGCGCGAGATCAATCGCGGCGGCTGGTCGACAGGCTATTGCGGGCAATCGCCCGAACGGCTCAAGGCTCACATGAAGAACCAGGCCAAGTTCGATCTGGTCACCATGCGGGCTCCGAAGGACGACCCGGAAGTGGGCGGCGACTATTACGGTTTGCCTTGGCCGTGTTGGGGAACGCCGGAGTTCAAGCACCCCGGTACGCCTCTTCTTTACAACACCAATCTGTCGATCAAAGAGGGCGGCGGCACCTTCCGCGCCCGGTTTGGCGTCGAGCGTGTGGTCAAACGCAAGGTGATGGAGAACGGACAAGAGGTCGAAAAGGAGGAGCACGACAACCTCCTGGCCGAGGGGTCTTATTCGGTCGGCTCCGAAATAAAGGATGGATATCCGGAGTTCACCTTGGCTGTGCTCAAGAAGCTCGGCTGGGACAAGGATCTGACGGCGCAGGAAATGGAAATCATTCAGCGCGTGAATCCCGCCAATCCCGACGCGGTATCCTGGTCGCTCGATCTTTCCGGCGGCATCCAGCGGGTGTCGATCGAGCATGGCTGTTCGCCCTACGGCAACGCCAAGGCGCGTATGATTGCCTGGAACCTGCCCGATCCGGTTCCAGTTCATCGCGAGCCTATCTATACCCCCCGGCCGGATCTCGTCGCCGATTATCCGACCTTGCCGGATGCAAGGCAGTTCCGCGTGCCCAATATCGGGTTCAGCGTTCAGAAAACCGCTGTCGACAGGGGGATCGTGAAGCAATTCCCGTTGATCCTGAGCTCGGGCAGGCTCGTCGAATATGAAGGTGGCGGCGAAGAAACACGCTCCAACAAGTGGCTCGCTGAGTTGAAGCAGCACATGTTCATCGAGATCAATCCAGCGGATGCAGGCGAACGCGGCATCAAGGACGGCGGGTGGGTCTGGGTGACCGGGGCGGAAAACAGTTCAAGGGCCCGCATGAAGGCCTTGGTAACCGAGAGGGTCGGCAGGGGCGTTGCATGGATGCCTTATCACTTCGCCGGCTGGTACGAAGGCGCCGATCTGCGCGCCAAATATCCGAAAGGCGCCGATCCTTTCGTGCTCGGTGAGAGCGTGAACACGATCACGACATACGGTTATGATCCCGCGACCGGCATGCAAGAGCCAAAAGCTACGCTTTGTCAGATCCGGGCGGCGTGAAAAGGTAAGACCAATGGCGCGCATGAAATTCCTTTGCGACGCGGATCGCTGCATCGACTGCAACGCTTGCGTCACCGCGTGCAAGAACGAAAACGAAGTGCCGTGGGGCATCAACCGCCGGCGCGTCGTTACGATCAATGACGGCAAGCCAGGCGAACGTTCGGTGTCGATGGCCTGCATGCATTGTACCGATGCGCCATGCGCCGCGGTCTGCCCGGTGAGCTGCATTTATCCGACTGAAGACGGCATCGTGCTGCATTCCAAGGATCTATGCATCGGCTGTGGCTATTGCTTTTATGCCTGTCCCTTCGGCGCGCCGCAGTATCCGAAAGTCGGAAATTTCGGCTCGCGCGGCAAGATGGACAAGTGCACCTATTGCGCCGGCGGCGGCGGGGCGGAAGCCCCGGGGAGCGCTGCCGAGTACGAGAAGTACGGCTCGGATCGGTTCGGCATGGGTAAGCTGCCGCTATGCGCCGAGATGTGTTCGACCAAATCGCTGCTGGCCGGCGATGGCGACGTCATCGCCCAGATCTACAAGGAGCGGGTGCTCAAGCGCGGCTATGGCTCGGGAGCGTGGGGCTGGATGACGGCCTATCACCAGGACATCGAGATTTGAACGGTCAAGGCCTCGGAAAAGATTTGGTGGAAGCTCGTAACTCGGGAGGAGGATGGCGGTCATGACATTTCTTGTACGCATTCGCCTTGCGACCGTGATTGTTCTTCTGCTTGGGTTGATGTTGGCTGTGCCGGCAGTTGCGCAGAAGCTCGGGCCCGACGGCGCACCCAATCCAACGGCAAGCGGGACCAGCGAGCGCGACCTCCTGAAGCAGGTTCCTCGTGCCGAAGGGCGGATCGATATCCCCGACGTCAAAGCCGCCGTGCTGATCCAGCCTGCCGGGCGGACGTGGGACTACTTCCACGAGGTGCTGTTGCATTGGGGCGGCGCCGCTATAATCCTCGGAACGATCGGGACGCTTGGGTTAGCCTATCTGGTGATGGGGCGGCTTCGGATCACGGCAGGACGTTCCGGTCAGAAGATTACCCGTTTCAAGGCTTTTGAACGGGTCTCGCATTGGCTGACCGCCGTGTCCTTTGTCATTCTCGGTCTGACTGGCCTCAACATCACCTTTGGAAAAATTGTGCTCTTGCCGGTGATCGGGCCGGAAGCCTTCTCGGACATTTCGCAAATCGCGAAGTACGTCCACAACTTCACCAGCTTCTCGTTCGTGGCGGGGCTTTTGCTCATTATCGTGATCTTCTTTCGGGACAACATTCCGGAGAAAGTCGATCTTGATTGGATTAAGCAGGGCGGAGGCTTCATCAAGGGCAAGCATGCTCCGGCGAGCCGCTTCAACCCCGGCGAGAAGGCCGTCTACTGGCTTTCGCTTTTGGCCGGCATTTCGGTCTCGGTGTCGGGCTTTGTGCTGCTGTTTCCGTTTTATGGAACGAACATCGCCGACATGCAGATCGCCCAGGGCGTGCATGCGGTTGTCGCCGTGTTGTTCGTCGCCCTGATACTCGGTCACATCTACATCGGCACGCTCGGAATGGAAGGCGCGTTCGAAGCCATGGGCAGCGGCGAGGTCGATCTCAACTGGGCCAAAGAGCATCACGACCTCTGGCTTGCCCGAAAGCTCGCCAACGAAGACCGGCAGACGCACGCTTCGGCGACGCCTGCGGAATAGGAACTTCAATACGTTGCATCAACATTTCAATGCGCGCGGCTTTGGGGGATCCGCGATCGATACTTACAGGAGTCTAAAATGGATGAACCAACGCGACGTACAGTATTGGCGGCAGCTGCCGCTGGCGGATTGTTGACGGCCGCGACAGCGGCAGTAGCGCAAACCGGCGAAACTTTGCCTCAGCCGCAACGTCCCGGACACGGCGGTACCGACCCCGGTCCACGCAACCTCGCCAGGGATCGGCAGAATCCCGACCTGTTGGTTCCGCCCGCGACCGATCACGGCACGCTTCCCAATTTGCGTTTCTCGTTCTCGGATTCCCATGTGCGGCAGGAATCCGGTGGCTGGACCCGTCAGGTCACGGTTCGGGAACTCGGTATTTCCAAGGGGATCGCCGGGGTGAACATGCGCCTGAATGCCGGCGGCGTTCGCGAGCTGCATTGGCACAAGGCGGCCGAATGGGCCTATATGCTGTACGGCACCGCCCGCATCACGGCGATCGATTCCCAAGGTCAAAACTTCGTCGATGACGTAGGCGTCGGCGACCTCTGGTATTTTCCCTCGGGCGTTCCGCATTCGATCCAGGGTCTTAATCCGGATGGGTGCGAGTTCCTGCTGGTTTTCGATGACGGCGAATTCGACGAGGACAATACCTTCCTGTTGAGCGACTGGTTCAAGCACACGCCGAACGACGTGCTGTCCAAGAATTTCGGCGTGCCCGGCGCGTCTTTCAGCAAGGTCCCCGATCCCAGCGAACTCTATATTTTCGCGGCCCCCGTACCTGGAACGCTGGCCTCCGACAAGATTGCCGGGGCAACTCCGGTTTCCGAGACATTCAGCCACCGGATGCTGGCGCAGCAACCGATCAAGACCAAAAGCGGCACTGTGCGGATCACGGATACCAGCGTATTTCCGGCGTCAAAGACGATCTCGGCGGCGCTGGTTGAGGTGCAGCCGGGCGGCATGCGCGAGATGCACTGGCACCCCAACACGGATGAGTGGCAATACTACATCGAAGGTCAGGCGCGGATGGGTGTGTTCGCCGCGTCAGGTCAGGCGCGCACTTTCGACTTTATGGCTGGTGACGTTGGTTACGTGCCGTTCGCGATGGGCCATTACGTCGAGAATACCGGTACGACGCCACTCCGGTTTCTGGAAGTCTTCAAGAGCAGCTATTATGCCGACGTCTCGCTGAACCAGTGGCTGGCGCTGACGCCTCCCGAACTGGTGCAGGCGCATTTGAAGCTGGATGCGCAGACTTTGGCCGCTTTGCACAAGGACAAATTTCCAGTCGTGCCGGGCTGATCAGCGTGCGTCGATGATCCGATCGCCCTGAAGCGATCGGATTAATTGGTGTCCTGATCGCGGCTTCTCTGCGCTTCGCGCTCGCGGAGATAATCGTCCGTGGTTCGCATCGTCGGGTTTTGTGCGCCGTATGGATCCAGGCTTTGTTCTGCTGCGACGGCGACGCGGCAATCATCGCACATCTTGATGACGTCGATCCGCCGGGATTCCGTATACATCCAGTGCTTGCCCTCGAGCTTCGCTATCACCCGCTCGATCGTGCTCTTGACGCCGAACGGCTTGCTGCAACGGATGCAACAGAACGGTTCCTCTTCCTTCAGGACGCGGGCAGGGGCCCTTGCCGCGTCGAAATCGATCTGAGGCTTGAGTGTAACGACATTCTCGGGGCAGGTTGCATTGCACAGGCCGCATTGCACACAGGCATCCTCGACAAAGCGCAGCATCGGACGTTCGGGGTCGTCACGCAACGCGCCGGTCGGGCATGCCGATACGCAGGATAAACATAAGGTACAGCCTTCCGCGTCGATTTCGACGGCTCCGAACGGGGCGCCTTCAGGGAGTGCAATGATTCCGACCGGATCAGGCGCCGCGCGATGCAGCTCGGTCAACGCAAAGCGCAATACGCCTTTTTTTCCCCCTTGGGGCCGGAAACTCGCTGGACGTGGCGCCGGTGGCATCGACGGGATCGCGCGGAGTGCCTCCAGTAAAAGATCCGGATCGTCGGTTTCGATCGTATCAATCCGGCCGGGACCGAAGCCAAGTCCTGTAAGGATCGGATCGGCCAGCGCGATCGTCCGCAGCAGGCCGGAAACGTCGTGAAGCGGACGTGCCCGCAGCAGGAAACGCATCGCGGAAGCGCCATAGGCAAAGGCGGCGGCGATGCTTTCCAGCCCGAGCTGCGTCATTTCATTGAGCGCGAGCGGCAGAACATGGGCCGGTAATCCATCGCCAAACCGTGCCAATGCATCGATCAGCGGTGCGCCATGGGGATCGTCGTGCAGCAGGACAATCGGCTGTTGCCCCCCGGCTTCGCGATAGGCAATCAGCATCGCGCGCAGCTTCCGCATCAGTGCGTCTTCAGAAGGCAGTGCGTAGGAGGCTGCGCCGGTCGGGCAAGCGGCTGCGCATTGCCCACAGCCCGCACAGATGTTTGCATCGATGGTCACATGGTCGCCGGCAGGCATAATGGCGGCCGTCGGACAAAGGTCGAGGCAGCGCGTGCAGCCGACGATCTGCGAGCGTGAATGGGCACACAGACTGGTGTCGTAAGTGATGTATCGTGGCTTCTCGAAGGTGCCGACGAGGTCGCGCGCCCGCAAAACCGCCCGCAACATTGCGGCGGGATCCCTGGGATCAGCGCGCAAATAGCCATCGCGCAAGTCGGCGGCTGGGAAGAGCGCCGGTCCGCCGGTTAGATCCAGAATGATAGCGCAGTTCGACTTCGCATCGTGGCGTGATGCTCCGAATGCCAACACGCCGCGCGAAGACGGCATCGCCTCCGCGAAGTCATCGATCGCGACTTCGAATGCGCCGAGATGGCCCTTGGCATTTCGTACCTTTCCTTTGGCCACCGGAAATTCGGTGACCCTCGCCGGTGCGATGGTTGCCGGCGGTTCAATCAGCACGGTGACGTCGAGATGATCCTTGAGCAGGTTGCCCGCTTCGACAGCGGTTTCGTCGCGCCCGCAGATCAGGATGATGCCGTCGCTTTCCAGGCTGATGGACGGCACGGGAAGCACAGGCTCGGTTGCGGCCGCCAGCAGGGCCGCCATCTTCGGCCCCGTCAGGGCCGCCTCGCTGGACCATCCGGCAGCTTCGCGAATATTGGCGAATTTAACCGGGCTTGCTCGTCCAACCTCCATCGCGATTTCGGAGAACAAGGGAGCTTCCTGCGTGCAGCCCACCGTAAGCGGCGTATCCGCCGCCGCGATGGCCCGAAAGCGGCCAAGTTCGGCTCGGCAAAGCTGGGTCGCGGTTGTCGGCTCGCCGCGGCAACCTCGGTGGATCGCGGCGGAGTCGAGCGGCATCGTGTCGTCACACGAACAAATCAGAAGATGTCCGGTCAAATCGGCCATTACTCTCACAATCACTTATAGCTGAAGCTCAGGGCGTTCGCCCACGCTGGCCCAGGCTTCCGGAAAAGTATATGATTTTATCCGATTGCTAGAAGGGCGAGCCAGTGAAGCTATTGCGGACTATCAGGCTTGATGGGTCGGATTCGTTCGTTTTTGAGACACCCGCGGAGCCCGGTGAATGGGCCGTGTCGGGCGCGTTCGCGTTCGCTCACACCGACGTGATGAACTTGCGGGGTAAAGCGCGTACCGCCTTCCGCGCCGGTTTTTTGGGGCTGGATTCGCTGGGCCGCTCAACGTTGGCGCAGATCGTCGAAGCGAATGAACAGGATCGTTGTTTGGTTGTCGAGTTGCTCGCGGTGCAACTTGTGCAACGCTTCGGTGCGCCTGATCTTGCCACGGCTCGCATCGCTGCCGAGGAGGAGATCGGCTTTGCGGCCTCTCTTTGCGACCACCCGCCGGGTGTCCTCGTCGCCGTAACCCGAAGCCACGAAAGCGGAGCCATCCGCGAAACGTTCCGCACGTTGCGTCCCCGCGAAGGAGCAGGGCATAGTCGTGCGTTCGAGTTTCTCGAAGTGGTCGGCGAAGATGATGTTCCGGGCGAGCATCTCGATCTCGCCAAGCTGGGCAAGGAGGCGCTTCATTGAATCCGTCGCGCGACTTCTGGCTGTCTTGTGGTCATCATTTGCTTGACCGCGATATGGCGGGCAATTTGCTGGTCACCGACGAATTCCTGAAAGCCTATCTGGCGCGTCCCGAAATTGTGCCGCCGCCGGAGGCGTGTCCTGCGGAACGCCAATTGCACCATGTATTGTTGGGAGATCCGAGGCGATCGGTCGGGGTGTCGCAAATCGCCGGGATAGCGGACGCCGACGCGCGTGAGAACTGGCAGGTCATGATCGGCTGGCGCGATCATCTGGTGAAGCATCGCACGCTGGAAGCGGCCTATCTCGATATCGTCAGGCATAACATTAAATTTCCACACGCTTTTATGGGGCACCTGATCCAGGCGATTCTGCGAAACGCGCTGGATGATTGTACGGATGCGTTCGTCCTGCGGGCCGCGGAAATGTTCTTTCGTCCGCAGAGACTGGCGATGCAGGAAGCTTCGATCGTCGCGATCGACGAAGAAACCGAGTCGTTGCTTGGCCGGCCGCCCCGATCGCCGCTGGAGGCTCTTTTGGGGCTACCGTCGACCACCGAAATCGACGTGCTCAGCGATGCGACCGCGGGCAGTTACTGGCAGCGTAGCGACCGTTTCGACATGGCGCTCGATATGACCGCTGGTCAGCGTGGAGTGGCCGCCCTCGGCGACGTCATCGCGCGCTGGATATCGCACTTGCTCGCAATCGATGTCGTGATCGAACCCCTGCTGGAACTGCACAACACGTCATGGTCCTGGTATGTAGGTCTCGATTCCGAGGCTACGCGGATCGGCGACGCCATCTGGAACGGCAACGATCTCGATGACGCAACGCGTGCGAAATTGGTTGGCCTGTTCCGGCTGACTTTCCAGGAACCAGCGGATATGATCGAGAAAGTCAGGGGGGATCCGGTCTATCTCCTGGCCGCGGTGAACGCCGACGATATATTGCGTCTAAAGCCGCAAAACCTCGTAACGGGCCTGCCCATCCGGCAGGCGGAGGCGGTTAATTGAGGTCGACAGCTCTTGCACGTATCACGGTGGGTGTCGTGGTCGAGCGCCGCAAGGCGCGGAGCATGTGGGTCGATTTTTTGTGGCGGCCGGTCTCGGTGTTTGTCGGGAATCCGTCGGCGGCGCCCTGGACGCCGCTCGATACGGAATCCGAGACCTCCTTGTTCTATGCGGGACAGGCGGTGATCGAATTGCACCGGACCGAGACGACAAACTACCGCGACAATCTTGCATCGGGCGCGCCGACACTGTGGGTGGCTTTGCAGCCTGCGGCTTCGGAACAGCCGTATGATATTCTCGCTGTGACGGCCGATCCGGCCGAAGGCGAGGCGTTCACCGATGCCGGCAGCTATCTGGTTGAAGCGGTGGCCATGCCCTCCGAAGTCGTGGAAGCCATCGTTCAATTCCTCAGGGAACACCACGTCGAGCGGCCCTTCGTCAAGCGCCGGCGGCAACCAGCAGAGGCTGGGTTGGCCCGACGCGAAGACGAAAAGGGCAGGCGATAAATGACCGCGCCCGAAAATTTCGTCTCGCGCTGGGCGCGTCTGAAGCGCGCTTCCGGCATCGAACCTGAAGCCGATCCCGACGGTATACAGCTCGACTCGGCTGCTTCGGTTGTCGCGGAAACGCCGCCCCCGCGCCAAGAGGGCGAGGTGGTCGATGACCCCTTTGATCCGGCCAGCCTGCCATCGATCGCGACAATTACCGGCGATACCGACATTCGCGGGTTTTTGCAAAGCCGTGTGCCTGCCGCATTGACGCGCGCGGCGCTGCGCCAGGCCTGGGCAAGCGATCCGGCCATTCGCGACTTTATTGGAATCGCTGAGAATCAATGGGATTTTAACGACCCGACCGCGATGCCCGGCTTCGGCCCGATGCTGGAGACGGATAATTTGCCTAAACTCCTGGCGCGCGCGATGGGCGATCGGGATAAGTTCGCCGACATGATTCCGGAAATTCCGGCTCCCGTGGAGAATGGGCCGCCGTCTGCGGCTCATCTTGAGATATCCACCCCTGACCAGCGAATGTCTGAGAGATTGTCGGCGGCAGATGAGATGAGCAGTTTGCCTGATGACAGCGATGAAAACACGGCAACCCGGGACGATGGCGTTGCTGAGGAAGCTGGTTCCTCACGAAGCCATCGTTCACACGGCGGCGCGTTACCGCGCTGAGTTCGATCGGGGCGGCTGCCACCCGCACCGGCGGATTTACAGGTCAGGGATTGATGATGGAGCAGATGCAGGAAACCACATCGCATATTTCCTCGGAGCGCGCTGTCGATGAGATCGATCATGCGCGTGCGCAGGAATATGCGCTGCTTTCGGTCTTGCTGTCCCGCAGCCCCGATATCCAGATGATCGGGCGGCTGGCGTTGCTGCGTGGCGACGCAAGCCCGCTTGGGTCAGCGCATACAGCGCTCGGGCAGGCCGCCGGCAGGACAAATGAGGAAAGCGCAGCCCGGGAGTATTTCGGCTTATTTGCCGGGCTGGGGAAGAGCCCGCTGTTGCCTTACGCATCGCACTATTTGACGGGGTCGCTCTACGGCCGGCCGCTCGGACGGTTGCGCGAAACCCTTCAGCAACTCGGCGTCGAGAGCACGGCAGGAAATTCGGAGCCCGAGGATCACGTGGCCATTGTTTGCGAAGTCATGGCTGGACTTATCCGCGGAGATATTGTCAGTCCGGCGGGTGCGGATCGCGAGTTCTTTAAAAAACATCTCGCTCCCTGGATCAGACGTTTTTTTGTTGATCTGGAGAACGCTCAATCGGCCGACTTTTACGCTAGCGTAGGGTTGTTGGGGCGAACGTTCGTGGATATCGAAACAGAGGGATTTGCCCTGTCGTCTTGAATATCTGTCCGATTGGCCTTTTCAGGAGAAAGTACGATGCGCGCATTCATCCTCGCATGCCTGATCGCAGGCATTATTGCTGGCGGAGCCGCTACTATTCTGATCAATTTTGCGCAGGAGCCTGTTTCGGTCGCGTTTGCCGAATCCAGCGCACGAAACTAGTTCTGCATGGTTGCAAGACTAAGAATACGCGTTGAGCTGCAAGACGTCCTGAGTCGGTGATTTGGTCAGTGATAATGCCTTTTGTTGATGGCGCTTAAATTTCGAACCTTCTCAGAGGTACACCGACAAATTCAAGACTCGAAGCCGGAGGTTTGCCATGAAACGCCTAGTGGTTTCCGCAATCGTACTCGTTGCCGTGATTGGAGCTGGGTTCGTACTGCGCTCCCGAACCGCGGCGGTCGAATTGTCTGCTGCGACTGCCGCCATGCCATCCTTGCTGGAACTGCACACAATGGCAGGTGTGCACAAGCTTCCCACGGACGAGCTGGAGGACCAATCGCTGGTGTATCCGACCGCAGAGAAACGTTAAGGTAACCATGTGTGCGGATCCGGAACTTCGCGGGCCGTATTCTGGGCCGCCCCGCAGGTCCGGGAACTGCGGGTCGTAAAACATTATCTCAATAGCCAGCATCTCTAGCGCATCGCGATTCTGCGGCAAAATCGACCTGGGAAGGGAACATCCGTAATGACCGCCGCGGTCAGCGACCCCGTGACGGCCATCGGGCGGGTGCGCTTCTCCATCGTTGCAATGTTGTTTGCCGTGACCATCGTCAATTACGCCGATCGTGCCACGATTGCGATCGCGGGGCCGGTTCTGTCCAGGGATCTCGGGCTGAGCGCCGTGCAGATGGGATTCGTCTTCTCTGCCTTCGGCTGGTCCTACGTGATCGGACAAATTCCGGGCGGCTGGCTGCTGGATCGGTTTGGATCGAAGTCGGTTTACTTCGTCAGCATTTTTACATGGTCGCTCTTCACGCTGCTGCAGGGGGCGGTTGGTCTGTTCGCCGCGACATCGGCCGTCTATGCGTTGTTTGCTCTGCGGTTCCTGGTAGGCTTTGCTGAATCGCCTTCCTTTCCAGCCAACGCGCGTATTGTAGCGGCGTGGTTTCCGGCCAATGAGCGCGGCACCGCGTCGGCGATTTTCAACTCGGCGCAATATTTCGCGACCGTGTTGTTCGCGCCGATCATGGGCTGGATCACGGTCTCGCTCGGATGGCCCTACGTTTTCTATTTCATGGGCCTGATTGGTGTTCTGGTTTCCGTCATCTGGCTTTGGGTGATTTACGCGCCCAATCAGCATCCGCGGATCGGCCGTGCCGAGCTCGACTACATCGAGCGCGGCGGTGCCTTGGTCAATATGGATGCCGCGAAGGGGCAGGAAGCCGCGCCAAATCGGGGTATGCAGCAACCGTTTAAATGGGATTATCTGCGCCAGCTCGTCAGCAACCGAATGATGCTCGGCATCTACCTGGGTCAGTATTGCATCAACACCCTGACGTTCTTCTTCATCACCTGGTTTCCGGTCTATCTGGTCCAGCAGCGCGGCATGTCGATCCTCAATGCGGGCATGGTGGCTTCGATACCGGCGATCTGCGGCTTTCTGGGCGGCGTGCTCGGGGGCGTGATTTCGGATTTTATCCTGCGACGAGGGTGGTCGCTGACGGTGGCGCGCAAGACGCCGATCGTGGCGGGAATGCTGCTGTCGACCAGCATGGTGATCTGCAACTATGTGGACGCGCAGTGGCTTGTCGTCGTGATCATCGCGTTCGCGTTCTTTGGCAAAGGTATCGGAGCGCTTGGATGGGCCGTGATCTCGGACACTTGCCCGAGGGAAATCGCCGGCCTGAGCGGCGGGCTGTTCAATATGTTTGGAAACATTTCATCGATCACGACGCCGATTATCATCGGCTACATCATTCAGGGCACCGGCTCCTTCAATGGCGCGCTGGTGTTCGTCGGCGCCAATGCCCTGGTGGCGGTGTTCAGCTATCTGGTGGTGGTCGGGGAAATCAAGCGGATGCAGCTCAGTCCAGCGGCGTGAACGGAATGCGTGCCATGCATGCAAGCCCTTGATCCGCCATCGACATGGCGGTGGGGTGAACGATAAGATCGCCCACATTGGGAATCTGTCCGAACATATCCAAATGCATCAAGCTGCGGATGTGACCCTCACACCGCGCAGCCTCTGATGGTCCTTCATGACTGATACGAAAACTGCTCCCGTCAGCGCACCGCCGCCCGCGAAGCGCTCCTTTGCGGCGATGCGTCACGCGGGTTTCCGCGCCCAGTTCACGACATTCGTGCTTGCGATGATGGCCGACAATGTCGAGCACGTCATCAGCTACTGGGTGGTGTTTCAGAAATTTCACTCACCGGCGCTGGGCGGTTTCGCGGTCGTGTCGCATTGGCTGCCGTTCCTGCTGTTCTCGGTCGCCTCTGGCGCGCTGGCCGATCGGTTCGACCCGCGCCGGATCATCCAGATCGGCATGGCGCTCTTCATTATCGCATCGCTGAGCTGGGGCTATTTCTTCATCACCGATACCCTGCAGATGTGGCAGGCCATGGTGATCCTGGTCATTCACGGCTGCGCGGGCGTGCTGTGGCAGACGCCGAACCAGATGCTGCTCTATGATATCGTCGGCCCGCAGGATCTGGAAAGCGCGGTGCGCCTCAATGCGATGGCGCGTTATCTTGCGGTGCTGGTTGGCCCCGCGGTCGGCGCCGCCATCCTGCTCGCATTCGGACCGGCGCTCGGAATCATGCTCAACACGCTATTTTACCTGCCGCTGGTGTTGTGGCTTGTGAACGCGCCCTATGGTCCGCGCTTTCGCTCGGGCAAGCCCGGACCGCGCCGTGCCGTCCGCGGACTTGCCGACATCGTGCAGACGATACGCGACATCAAAAATCATTCCGTCATCGTCTCGATGACGCTATTGGCCGGCGCAGCGTCCTTCTTTGTCGGCAATGCCTATAGCTCGCAGATGCCGGGTTTTGCCAGCGATCTCGGCCATGGCGACCCCGGCATATCCTACAGCATGCTGCTGGCCGCCGACGCTGGCGGCGGATTGCTGGCGGGCATTGTGCTCGAAGGCGGGCGATTGCTGCCGCCGCGCCCGCGTACCGCGATCGTGCTCGCGATATTGTGGTGTGCCGCGCTGGCGATCTTCTCGCTGGCCAACAGCTACATTCTCGCGCTCGGCTTCCTGTTTGCCGCGGGATTCCTGGAACTGTCCTTTAATGCGATGGCGCAGAGCCTGGTGCAGTTGAATGCGCCGCTCGACATGCGTGGCCGGGTCATCGGCCTGTTCAACATGTCGAGCCTTGGCCTGCGCGCTTTCAGTGGCCTTTCCGTCGGCCTGTTGGGCAGCCTGATCGGCGTGCACTGGTCGCTCGCGCTGTCGGCGCTGGTGACATTGGCGATCGCCAGCGCGCTCTTGGCTCTTCCGTGAGGCGCCGCTTCAGGTCGGACGGCCCACGATCAGGCGCCGTTCGACCAGGGTGACCGAGGTATCGAGCAGAAGTGCGAACACCGTCAGCACCAGAATGCCGGCGAACACCGCGTTGACGTCGAAGGTCGATTCCGCCTGCAGGATCAGGTAGCCGATCCCACGCGACGAGCCGAGATATTCGCCGATCACCGCGCCGACAAACGCCATGCCGACCGACATGTGCAGGCTCGAAAACACCCAGCTCATGGCCGAGGGGATATAGACCGTCCGCAGCAACTGGCTGCGATTGGCGCCGAGCATCCGCGCATTGGCGAGCACGACCGGGCTGACTTCGCGCACACCCTGGAACACGTTGAAGAACACCACGAAGAACACCAGGGTGACGCCAAGCACCACCTTGGAGGTGATGCCAAGTCCGAACCAGACGATGAAGATCGGGCCGAGCACGACCCGCGGCATCGCGTTGAACGCCTTGATGTAGGGATCGAGCAGGGCAGCGGTGAGGGGAGACAGGCCAAGCCACACGCCGCCCGCGACGCCGAAGGCAATGCCGATCAGGAAGCCCAGAATCGTTTCAATCAGCGTTGTCGCGAGATGGACAAAGACCTCGCCGGTCACCACCCAGTCGACGATCTGCTGCAAGACTAGCACCGGATCGCCGAAAAAGAACACCGGCAGGATCTTGAGCTTGACCAGTGCAAACCACGTCGCGAACGCTGCGAACAATAGCGCGATCTGCAGCGCTACCATGGTGCCGCGGCTCGGTAATCCGGCTTTCTTGACGGGACGGCGACGGGGCGTCGCGACCGCGCTAGTCGGCAAGCTTGTGCTGATTTCGCTCATAAGCCTTCAAGACCTCTTCTCGCATGGTTTCCCAGATATGGTGGTGCAGCTCGACAAAGCGCGGCGTCATCCGCACTTCGGAGACGTCGCGCGGACGCGGCAGGTCGATCACGAATTCGGCGATCGGATGCGTTCCCGGACCAGCGGAGAGGATGATCACGCGGTCGGACAGCGAGATCGCCTCCTCAAGATCGTGGGTGATGAACATCACCGATTTCTTGTCTGCCATCCAAAGCGCCAGCAATTCGTTTTCCATCAAGACCCGCGTCTGGACGTCGAGCGCGCTGAATGGCTCATCCATCAGGATGATCTTGGGGTCCATGATCAGCGTCTGCGCGAGTGCGACGCGCTTGCGCATGCCGCCTGACAACTGATGAGGAAAACGCTCGTGATGGCCGTTCAGGCCGACACGCGCGAGCCATTTGCGGCCGAGTTCCTCGGCGTCTTTCGGCGCCATCCGTCGATATTCGAGACCGGCGGTCACGTTGCTGAGGGCGGTTCGCCACGGCATCAGCGCATCCGCCTGAAACAGGTAGCCGGCCTGGCGATTGAGGCCTTCGAGCGACTTGCCATAGACGCTGATGTCGCCCGCGGTCGGCTCGAGAAGGCCGGCGGCGACGTTGAGCAGGGTTGATTTGCCGCAGCCGGTCGGGCCGACGATCGATACGAATTCGCCGTCGCCGACCGTGATCGAGGCATCCGCGACGGCCGTGTAGTCGTCGAAGCGGACCGTCACGTGATCGAAGGTCAATGCGGCCTCGGCCTTCCTGGCGGCCGGAGCCATCGTGGCAAGGTTATCGGCTCTCTTCAGGGAGGCAATCATTTGATGTCCATCAGGTAAATGGATGAGTTGGTCTGCACCGGGATCACTGCGATACCGGTGAGTGGTATTTCTTCAGCGCGGTTTCGATCAGCTTGTTGTCGTAGGTGATGCTGAAATCGATTTTGGTCTGCCGCAGCGCTGGTTCGAGAACCGCAATGGAATCCAGCACGTTCTTGGAGGCTTCCGGCGTGATGAAGCCATCCCACTGGAAAGCGGAAATGTTCTTCTCCAGGGACTCCCGGTAGAGCTTTTCGTCGCTCTTGTAATAGGCGGGAGGCAGCGACTTGATGATGTCGTCGATCGAGGCGGTTTTCAGCCACTGCATCGCGTGAACCATCGCGTTGACAATGGCCTGCGACGTATTGGGATTGGCCTTGTAGAATTCGGTCTTGGCAAACAGGCAGTCGGCAAGATAGTCGCCACCGAAAGCGGCTTTGGTGCCTTCCTCCGTCCGGCTGTCGGAAAGGACGACCGCATCTCCACCGTCCACCAAGGCATTGATCGCCGGATCGAGATTCACCAGCGCATCGAGTTCGCCGCCGGTTTTCATCGCGGCAACCGCGCTCGGGCCGGTGCCGATCGAGACATAGCTGGCCTCTTTCCAGGACACGCCAGCGCGTTCCATCAGGCCGGCGACAAAGTTCTGTGTGGAAGACCCCGGCGCCGAGATACCGATCTTCTTGCCTTTCAGATCGGCCACGGTCTTGATCTTGTCGGTCATCGATTTCCGCACCACCAGGACGTTGGCGGGATAGCGGCCATAGGCGACGAGGCAAGTGAGATTGACGCCCTTTGCCTGCATGCGAAGCGTGTGCTCGTAGGCGCCTTCCGCCACATCGGCGCCGCCAGCCACCAGGCTTTGCAGCCCCGCGGTTCCCGAGGCGAAAGCGGTTGAATCAACCGTCAGCCCTTCCTGCTCGAAATATTTGCGCGCGAGCGCAATGGCGTAGCCGACCTTGTTCATCTGGCTGATGGAACCACCGACCGCGATCGCGATACTCTTTTTTTCCAGTGCCGCGTCTTCCGCCATCGCTGCGCTGGCTGCGGTCAGCGTCACCAGGCCGGCCGCCAAAACCGTCGAGAACTGTTTCATTGCTTCCTCCGTTTGCCGCCGTCTTTTATATGATTGTCAGACAATCCTATGACTGATTTTTGTCAAGTTCGAACCGCCTGCGATCCGCGCAGGTCAGAGCGGCTCGTTCTTGAGAATGTCCTGCAGCACGCTGCGGGGAACCCGGATATCGAGACCGGCGCGTTCCTCCTGGATCAGCATCGCAACGCGGGAATCTCTTTTTCCCCAGCCCTTGTTGAGGGCTTCCGTCATCTCGGCGAGCGTCATATTGGCAAAGCGCATCGGCACATCGTTTTCGCGGCCGAGGGCCGTAGCCAGCGAGACGTCCTTGTGGGCCAGTTCCAGCGCAAAAGCGGGATTGTCGAACTCATGCGGCAGAAACTGATCGGTCATGCGATCGACGGCGCGCTGGCGGCCGAGCGACCCTTGCCGTATCGCGCCGAACAGGGCGGCGGGATCGACCCCGGCCTTGACTCCCATCGTGAAGGCTTCAGCCAGAACCATCTGAATGCCGTAATTGGCGCAATTGTGCACGAGCTTGGCGACCGAAGCGCTGCCGCTCGCCCCGAGATAGCGCACCTGGTCGCCGAGCAGATCGAGGATCGGTTTGCAGGCGTCATAGGTCGCGCGTTCACCGCCGACCCAGATCGCGAGCTTTCGCGAGGCTGCGCCCTTGGGGCCGCCGCTGACCGGCGCATCGAGCATGGGCACGCCGATGCCCGCCAGGTCGGCCGAGAGCTTGCGGACCAGCGCCGGGGAATTGGTCGATAGATCGATATAGGGCGTGCCGGCTGAAAACCCGGCGCGCAGGCCATCTTCGCCCGCCATGATGGCCTCGATCTCGGCGGGACCGGGCAGCACTGTGAAAACCATCTCCGAACCGGCGGCCAGGGCCTTTGCGGTTTCAGCCCAGACGGCGCCTTTGGCGATCGCGGCAGCGGCGGATTCACGCCGCCGGGTCAGCACCAGGAGCTTATGGCCGGCATCCAGCAGATGACCGGCCATTGGGCCGCCCATCGCGCCCAGTCCTGCAAAGCCTATTCTCATCACGCTCTCCCGTTACAATGTCCGGCCGTGCTCAATGGGCAGCCAGAAAACCTTGCAAGATGTCGTTCACCTGCGACGGCTTTTCGAGCGGCGCCATGTGCGACGCATCCGGCAGGATGTGCAGAACTGCGCCGGGAATGCGCTCGGCAATCGCGCGGGCGGCGGCCACCGGCGTGGTTGGATCGTGCTCGCCGACCACGACGAGCGTTGGCTTGTTGAGGCTGGCCAGCCGCGGCGCGGTGTCGAGCGTCGCGATCATTTCCCACATGCCGGCATGAATCTCGGGATCGTCGGCCAGCAACGTCTTGGTGGTGCGATCGATCACGTCCGGGCGGCGCTTGATGAAATCCGCGGTGAACCAGCGCTCGATCGTCTGCTTCAGGATGGCGCCCATGCCTTCGGTTCGCGTCAGTCTGGCGCGATCCTGCAGCGCTGTTCGAACGGCATCTGGAAAGGTCGAGATGGTGTCGACCAGCACAAGCGAGCGCACCAGATCCGGCCGGGCGAGCGCGAAATTTTGCGCGATCATCCCGCCGACCGATAGTCCGATGATGTGCGCCGGTCCGGCCGCCGCATTCGTGATCACCTGGGTCAGGGTGGCGACGGCGTCCGCAAAGCCAAAACCCTTGGCGGGTTTGGCCGATCCGCCGTGTCCCGGCAGATCGTAGGCCACGACGTCGTAGGATGCCTGCAGCATCTCGATCTGGTCGCCCCAATAGGTCAGATCGACGCCGACGGCGTGGATCAGTACCACCAGTGGTGCGCCGCGTTGTCCCGTTCGGATGGAGTGAACGCCGGATTGCTGCGTCAAAACTTGTGTCATGTTGAACTCATCTGCTCACGAAAGGTGATTTGATATCAGGCCGGTCGGCGACGTTTCGCCTGAGGCGATTTGGCTTCGGGCGCCGCCGTATCCTCGGCGAGGATATTGATGGCAATGACGCCGGCATTTTCGACATGAAGGCGGCAAGCCCGTGCGGCTGCTTCCGCATCGCGCGCCTTGATCGTCTTCACAATGTTGCCGAGTTCGGCGAGGCTGGCGGCAAGGCGGCCCGGCTGCGCCAGCGTTGTCGCGCGCAGCATCGAGACGCGTCCGTGAATGAGCCTGAGCATTTCGACCAGCACGGGATTATGCGCGCCCGTGGTCAATGCCGCGTAGAACTTGGTCTTGACGGTCAGGTGATCGGCGCCGAGCTTGCTGGTGCAACTGCGTTTCATTTCGGCAAAAGCGGTTTCGAGCGCCTTGCATTCCTGCTCGGTTGCGCGTTCGACGAAGCAGCGCCCGGCCATTTCCTCCAGCGCCGCGCGCACTTCATAGATCGATTTGGCGTCTTCGGCGGTGTAGACCGCGACGATCGGGCCGCGATGCGGGATGATCTGGACGACGCCCTCGGCTTCGAGCTGGCTGAGCGCTTCGCGCAGCAGGGTGCGGCTCACATCCAGCATTTCGCACAATTCGCGTTCGACCAGCCGGTCTCCCGGTGAAAAGCGCCGATCGAAAATGGCGGTGCGCAGGGATTCAACAACCTGCTTCTTGAGCGATACGAGCGAACGAACCACGCGAAGCGATTCGACAGTCATGGCAACAACCTCTCTGGTCGATCGGTATCCACAATATCGTCAGGCACTGGGCGGCTCATCGAGGCGCACCACGATGCCGTCCAGATCGGGGCGAGGCGCCTTGTAGCGCTGCATCACGAGCGGGTCGTGGCCGGGAATGATGTGCTGGGGCGAGGGGGCCGCGGCGCGAAGCTTGTCAAAGCCCTCAAGCATGTTGCCGATATGGAAGGCCGTCACATACGGCTTGTAGGCGTCCATGTTCTCGTAAAAATGCGTGACATCGGAGGCCAGAACCACCCATCCGCGCTTGGTATGCACGCGCACGAACTGCAGACCTGCTGAATGGCCCGGCGCCGGATGAATGGTAATCCCCGGCGAAAGTTCGGCCATGCCGTCGTAGAAGTTGACCCGGCCGGCATAGTTGGCGCGAACCATGCCGACGACGTCTTCGATCTCGTAGGAGTGCTGCAATTTCTTGTAGCGCATGTAGCGGCCGACCGCGTAATGCAGCTCGGTTTCCTGCAGATGAAAATTCGCGGCCGGAAGCTTGTCGAAATTGCCGACGTGATCGTAGTGCAGGTGGGTCAGGATAACGTCGGTGATCTTGCCGGGATCGAGGCCGATCAACTTCAGCGATTCAATCGGGCAACGCAGATAGTCGCGTTTTCGCTTGGCGGCGATCTCGGCGGTGAATCCGGTGTCGATGACATAGCTGCGGTCGGGACCGATGGCAGCCCAGACAAAATAATCCAGCGGCATCGGGCCATCATGCGGATCGCCGCCGACGAAATTGTCGGATCGTTTCGACGCCCTTGTGGCGTAGCGGATGGCGTAGACTTCGTAATTCGGAAGGTCTGACATAGGTATCTCTTGGGCTGTGCTCGCTCAGGAAAGGGACGTGTAGCGCCGGAACGCTTCTGCATATTCGGCGATGCCGGCTTCAAGCGGCCATTTCGGCGACCAGTTCAGAAGGCGCTTGGCAGCGGCGATATCGAGCGAAGCCCGCATCTTGACGTTCTGTTCTTCGAGCGGCGTCAGGGCATCGCCGATCTCGATATCGGCCTCCGGAATTGTATTGCGCACGGTCGTGGCAACCTCGGCGGCGGTTCGCGCGCTGCCGGACGCGACATTGATGACCCGCTGCTCGCCGGCGGTCCATCGCGGCGCCTGCAAGGCTGCGATAAGGCCATCGCTGCAATCGAGCACGTGGGTGTAGTCGCGCTTCATCCGTCCACCCGTCGCAAAACGCGTTGGCTTGCCCAGCACCGCATTCTCGACCATTGGCTTGATATACATCGGGCTGCTCATGCCGAAGCCGTAAATCGCGGTAACGCGCACGCTGAGAAAATCGAGGTCTTGGAAGCTCGCATAAGCAAGCCCGACCGCTTCGGCCGCCATCTTGGAGGTGCCGTAATGTCCGGCGGGATTGCCGTCACGGATCGAAAACGCCGGATCGGTTTCGACCAGGCTCCCGCCGGAGCCTTTGTGATAGGCGGCATTGCTCGACACGAACACGACGCGCCGCATCTGCAACTGCCGGGCGACCTCGCAGACATTGACCTGTCCCATGACGTTGGTCTGGTAGGTCGCGATCGGCTCTCTCAGCGATGTTTCAAGTCCGACGATCCCCGCGGTATGAATGATCGCTTCGATTTTCTCGCTGCGGCAGACGTCGAAAAGCCGCGCGATATCGCCGATCTGCCCTCGCCGAAGCCGGGACGCGATGTCAGGCGAAACCGCCAGCATCTCCGCGTTGGGCGGCACGATGTCGTAGGCGAACGCCTGGTGGCCCTGCCTGGCCAGCGCCGCCATGACGTAGCCGCCAAGAAATCCAGCTCCTCCGGTCACCAAAACATGCATCGGTCTTGTCCGTCCGTCCAAACCGTTAGTCTAAGCGCTGCTTCGAAGGCAGTGCGCGTCTCGCTCAGTGCGCGGAATTCCGCTCAGCCAGCATGACGCTCATTAAAGCAACCGCATGTTCGCTTTTCGATGTGGAGTGTACGTCTGCGACTTCACGCCCGAATTTTCGCAAGAGACCCATCGCCTTCGGATTGAAAGCCGCCATCATGTCAGCGACCTCGAGCGCGCGCTTCAGAGCGGTGCCTGGCGCGACGAGTTCGGTCAGGATACCGGCATCCATCGCTTCCTTTGCGGAGATGTTCCGGCTGGTAACGGCAAGTTCAAACGCCCGCTTGTAGGGTACAAACCGGAACAGATAGGTGAAGACGATCAACGGCGGTATGCCGTGGGACATTTCCGGCAGCGAGAACACGGTATTCTCGGCGGCGACCGCGTAATCAGACTGTGCGGTCATTCCAAAGCCAAATCCGAAAGCCTCGCCTTCGGCCGCGATGATCACGGGAACGCTCAGCGCGTTCATCGCGTTATTGACCTTTAGAATAGCGCCGAGATCCTCGGCGACCTCGGAGGCGCGCGTCAGCCCCTTGGCGCCGACGCGGCCGCCGCAAAAAGTGTTGTTCCGGCCGGTGATGACAAGCGCCCGCAAATCCTTGTCGGAGGCCGCGGTCGTAAGAACCGCCGCGAGATCGAGCAAATCCTGCGTATACAGGAAATTACCAGCGTCATGACCCGCCAGGGTAACGACCGAAACGCCTTTTCCCTTGGCCTCGATCTCGATTGCCATGGCGTCATCCTCCTTTGATTTATTGGGGCTCTATGGGAGAGCCGGTCTTGCAGGCCGCAGTTTCAGACCAAAGGTAATAGGATTGTATTATAATCTGTCAATCGGTTTGTCGGTGTTCCATGCCGGCGGCGCCGCCGGACATCGTCCTTTGAGAGGCGTTCCGCCAGCAGGTTTAAAATCGAAGACGTTGCGGCCGTAAAAGCTTCGGATGGCCCGTCAAAACGGAGGCATCAGTCCTGAGATTCCATTTTCCGGCCGCGGCCGAGCGCGAATTGTCCGACCGGACCCTCGATGTGGAATTCAAGTCCCGTCATCTTCGCAAACAGGTCGATATCGATGCTGCCGATCGCGCACCCGCCGAGCCCCATATCCGTCGCCATCAAATAGAGCGTCTGGATCAGCACCCCGGCATCTTTCAGGACCAGCGAGTAGGCGATTGAACTGTATTTCCAGGCCGTCCGGTCGAAGCGCGCCGCAATCGTGATCAAGATCTGGGGCACGCCGGGTGCATCCAGCGCAAATTCAGCCGCGGCCAGTTGCGCGTCGAGCGCCGGTGTGCCGGCGCCGATCGGCGCCAGCGCATGCCGGTCGGCGTCGTAGTGGTAGAACCCACGCGCAAGTCCTTCGCAATTGGCGACAGACAGATAAAGTTCGAGCTCGTAAGCGCTGCCGCCGGAAGGATAGGGACGCGTGGCGTAGGAAACCTCGGGACCGCCGCCGTCGTCGTCGATCCGGCCTTTCCATTTCGACTGCACGCGCGCGGCGCCGTCGAGAAACTGCGCAAGCTCAGTCAGCGTGATCGGTTGCTGATCGTCGAAGTCGCGCGTCGAATGGCGTGCACGCAAGAGCCTGGCGACCCATGAAGTGGTGTCCGAAGGTGTCGCAGTAAGCTTGGCCAGATCGATCTTCTTGCCGGGCCAAGGGGGGCGTACCGCCGGTGGTGCAGGTATCGTGTCCGCATAGGGATAGAGCCCGCCGAGCGGATTGGCCTGCCGGCCGGCCGTGCTGTGGGTGTGAAACAGCAGATCGTGAAAGTCCCAAAGGACAAGCGCGTCGCCGCCTTCAGACGGTCGCAGGCCGTCACCGCCGTCTGCGCCGATCTTGAAAACGATCTGGCAATCCATCAGCAAGCCGAGAAGTTCGGCGCCCGGAAAACCGTCCTGCCGCCGGAATTGCTTGATCTGGCGCGGCGTCGACAGCATCGCGAGAGCGGTCGCAATCTGCGGATCGCAAATGCGAAACAGCGCCCCGGCGCGGGGCGATTCCAGAACCATCTCGTTGCCGCGTCGTCGCAGATAGGCAAATCGCGACAGGACGATCACATCGGCGTCGTCAAGCGCCGGCATTTGCGGCCAGTAGTCGGCAACCTGCGGTTCGACGACGACCCGGTCCTTGTCGTCATCCGCATCGCCAAGGCGATATTCCAGCAGACCGCGCCGAGCCAGGCGCTGGACCAACAGATGGATTTCCTTGTCGACGCTGTTCCCGTCCGGCGGGAATGAGCCAAATGGCAGGCCTGTGCTTAGTCCCTGCGCGCGCGCCGCCGCTTCATGGCTGAATTTTCCCAAACCGACGGCGTAGCCGTCAAAATAGGCGGCGACGGTGCCGTCAGTCTGCGCTTCGAGCGTGACGTAACCGATCAGCCGGGCCGAAATGGGCGGCAGTTTGACCTGCCGTCCTTTCTTTTTTCCGGGAGCGCGCATCCGGTTGCCCCTTAGGTGTGGGGAAGGAACTGAGTGAATTCGTCTTCCGTCAGTGGCTGATCCAGATATCCGAGTTTTACCGGAACGTCATAAAGCCGGCCTGGCGCGAAGCGGATGTAGAAATGCCGCAAGCCTGGCACAATCACTCTGACGACCGGCGTTTCGATATCAGGCCGCGTCTGATCGAGAACGAGGAAATCCAGGCCAGCACGCCCCGCGATATCGACGCAGGCGAGCACCTGATCGCGTGTGTTGTCGAGCGCGACCTTCGAGCCTGCATCTGACGTGACCGACGGCTTGCCGTTTGGCAGCAGGAAGGGATGGTCCTCCAGCCGCAACGGCGTCTCGCCGTCGAGGCTCGATTTTTCGCCGGAGCCGCCGCCCATCAGGCCGATGGACAGGAATTGATTGAGCTCGGTCAGCGCCCGCAGCATGGAGATGCGTGGATCAAAATGCGCACCGGAACCGAATTCGATGTTTTCCTTTCCGTCCTGCATCCAGTGCAGAATCGCAACATAGGTGGGAACGCCCAGGTCGCTGGTGACATCGAGCACCCAGAGCTTGCGTCCGGCGGCCCCAAGCTGGCTTTTCAGATCGGTGATGTAGGCATCGTCAAACTGGTTGAGATCGACTTCCGGCATCCGAAGCCGGTTGTACCACCAGATCGCATAGGCATCCCGCTCCACCAATTCGAGGAAGCCCTGCACGATAGCTTCTTCGCGTGTATTGCCAGCGGCGCAGCCATTGGAATCCGCGGCATAGGGGTAGGGGCCCCGGTAGAAAAAATACAAGGTACTGGTCGGAAGATATTTGAAACGGTGGTCGCGCAGCGACCAGACCGGCGACCATTCCATCTTGGCCGACGGATCAAACCGGGTGGGGTCCAACGGAATATTGTTGGGATCGTTGCTGGGCGGGTTCTGGTCCGACTCCGATTGCGAGTCGCTATAGAGCAGGACCTCGTTAGGAAGGATAGCGTCGCCGGGCGGAAAATCGCTGAACCGCCGCAGCAACCGGATCTCGTCACCTTGATAGACGCCGGTATAGCGTTCGAGCGCCTCCATCAGCGCGCTGGCTTCGCCTTGCTCGGCAGTGCTGCCTTTGCCGAAGCTGCCGCCGCTTAGTCCTGACCTGAGCTCGTTGACGTTCTGGGCCGGGGCAGAGAAATTATGCGCGGCATAAAAGCTGGTATTCATCGGCAAATGAGATTCCATCCGCTCCAGCCGGGTAACCACGCCGGTCAGCGGGCTCACATGCTTGCGGAATCGTTCCACCGTGGCTCGCGATGTGACACTGCGGTATCCGCCGCTGGTCATCACCAGTTTGGTGCCGGCGCTGAGTTCGATCGGCGCCGGGGCGCGCCTGGGGTCGCGCAGCTTCTTGCTGCCGCAGGTCGGACATTGCGGGCGGTGCGCCACATAATGCTTCGCCACCGTTGAGCCCAGCAGATCGAGGCTGACGATGTGATTGCGCAATTCGGTGCGAAAGCCGGTGGCGATGGCTTTGGCGATTTCCACGGCGGCAAGCTGGATGCCACTGTGTCCCAGGGTATTGCGAGCCAACGGCGAGACGGTAATGGCGCGTGCGCCGCCGCGCTCGAGAAACCCTTTAACTTCGCGGTTGCGGATCATGCGATCGAACAGGCACGTCCAGCAAGCCGTCTCGCCGGGGATGAACACGGGCCCCACCAGCGGGAAGGCGCCGGAGGGCTGGACTAGCAGCCATGGCGTCCCGTCAGATACATTCTTCAGATTTAATTCGGCGAGACCCCATTCGAGGTAATCATTCACCAGCACCACGGTCAGGTCGGCGGAACGCGCGACCACGCGGACGCCCATCGCGGTGAGGGCAGCGCCGAGCTTGGCTGCTCCCTGCACATCGATGGACTGAATGCGCACCCGCATCGAAGCGAGATTTTTTTCCGCGATTTCACGCGGTATTCCCAGGCTCGCCCAATAGCCGTCCACCGCGCCTAAAGAGGATCCCGATGCTTGAATGACATAGCGGCGCTCGATCAACCGGTTGATGGCTTCGTTGATCTTGTCGGCGGGAAAATTCCGCGACAACTCGCGAACGAGTTCTTGAGAACTCTTTCCGCCCTTTCCGATGGCGGATACGAGCGCGCAATACAGTTCGCCGTGAAGGAAAAATTTCCGGTCCTCGGAATAGAGGCAAACGACATCCGGAAGCATCGTATAGATGGTGAAATTAGGCGCGAATTGCAGAGCGTTTTTGCTGGTGCGCCGCGTGGATTTCTTTTTGGAAGGGGTCTTGCGATCACCTGTCATAACGTCAGCACATGCATCTTGCTTAACACTCCGGATCGCCGCGGCCATGTTCTCCGGCCGCCGGAATTCTTGCAGTCCAGCGCGCACGCCGGAATTTTCGAAAAGTCGTAGAATCGTTCAGCCAATAGTTGCGGCTGATATTTGCAATCTCTCCCACGCGGGCGTGAGGAACGTGTCGCAGTCTAAACATGAATTGGCCGAGACATACATTGGCCAAGACATAAATTGGTCCAGACATAAATTGGTCTAGACATGGATTGGCCGGGTCGACGTGATCGAACCCGGCCATGACCACTTGCGTTTATCAAGTAAGTCGGAGTGTCGTGCTTAGCAAATACGGCAACCGCCCCAGGAGAGACAGCCGCAACCGCAACCGCCGCAACCGCCGCAGCCTCTGCCGCCGCAACCACGGCAACCGCGGCAACCACGACCGCCGCAACCACGACAACCACCGCAACCGCGGGCCAGCTGGACGCCGTCCTTAACAGCCGCAGTGCCTTCCTTGTCGAACACGTAGAAGGTAGCCAGGCTCACATCGGCGATTTCTTCTTCACCGAGAGTGACCTGATGATTCGGAGTGTAGTTCGGTGTCGGTTGCACTTCTGCTCCCGGCACGACAGCGGCGGATGCACCGCCCACCAGCGATAAAGTCAACCCAGCGGCGCCAAGTGCGGGTGCCGCGATCTTCATATGCTTACGCTTCGAAGCTTGCTTCTGCCGTGGCATAGTTCCTCCATACCTGTAAAAAAAGTTTCGAGTCCAGCACCGTATTAATACGCTGAGCAAAGCCACCATGCAAGGCTGCTTGCGCTTGCGGATTGAACATGGTCGTGATTGCGATGTAGCGCATGGAGTTCATCTTGTTCATGTTCATGAACCTGTATTAATCAACGACGATTGCGCCAACTATACCGTCGTTGTTCAAGTCACCAGGTAGTCGGCGGCAACCTCAACGAGTGAAAGTTATTTGACCGTCACACCGTTATTCAGCAGAGGTATTTCGACCGCCTATGATACGTCGCAGAAAAAGGCCGCCCGGTTCAATGTTGCATCGCGATGAGCTTCACCCGGTTGCAAACTCGAACCGGGAAACGACATGAACGATCATCATGGGCGTTTCGTCTGGTACGAGCTGATCACGACCGACGTGGCCGCCGCCAAAGTGTTTTACGCTGATGTCGTGGGCTGGGGCACACAGGACGCTCCGACGCCCGATTTTGCGTATACTTTGTTGGCCGCTGGAACGACTCCGGTCGCCGGAGTGACCGAATTGCCGGAAGTCGCGCAACGCAGAGGTGCGACGCCAAGATGGGCAGGATATGTCGCCGTCAAGGACATCGAGGCCACCGCCGGCCAAATCAAACGCCGTGGCGGCGCCGTGTATGTTCCACCGACTGACAGCAACATCGGCCGCATCGCGATTGTCGCGGATCCGCAAACGGCGAATTTTGCATTGGTCGAAGGGCTGAAGCCTGTTCAAACGAAGCCTGTCGCGCCGGGCAAAGCAGGGCACGTAGGCTGGCATGAGCTGCACGCGACCAATTGGGAGAAGGCGCTGGCTTTCTATGTCGAGCTTTTCGGCTGGCAGAAAGTGGATTTCGAAATCAACACTGCGGATCCTTATCAGCCGTTTGCCATCGACGGGCCGACGATCGGCGGTATGCTTACCAAACCCATAACGGAGCCGGTTCCGTTCTGGCTTTATTATTTCAATGTCGGCGATATCGACGAAGCCGCGGAGCGCGTGAGGCGCGCCGGCGGACGGATATTTACAGGCCCGCTTGAACTTCTCGGCGGCAGCTGGATTGTCCGATGCCAGGACCCGCAAGGCGCTCCGTTCGCGCTGCAGGGGACGCGGCGCGAGGATGGTATCGGCTGGTCCGCCGAATGGGGTGGCTTTTCGTCGAAGGGCAGAATGGTGCCCAACAAGCCGCGGCCCTAACGCACGACTTGCACTTTCCGGTCTTGGAGCATCAGGCCGGCTTGGGCGCCGGCGCCTTCAACGGCTTGTCCTGCCGCTTCGACCAGGAAATGTAGTAGGCGACGATGGTCATGAGCGCGATGCCGGTCACGCTGACGAAGATCTGCGCGAACAGCGAACCGGAGCTCATCATCAGTTCAAAATGTCCGACAAAGGACAGGAAGACGCCGACGCAGAATACCGCGAGCGATTGCTGACCGCAGACGATGACGGGGTCGAAAATCTTCCATTCGAGGCCGGGCCAGTCCTTGGGCACAAACCGGATCACTATGATCACAATCGTCACAAAGTGAATGAAGCGATAGGGCGCCAGATTGGTCTTGTCGTTGGGATTGAAGATTTCAACAAGCCAGTGCGGGAACATCGCGCCGAAATCCGGAAACTTGCCCGCCATGGTCATCAGCATCGCAAAAAGGAGATAGGCGATGCAAATGTAGAGGGTGGCGGGCGCGTCGACGATCAAGCGGGACTTCCTTGCCCCGCCCAGCGCGCACCACGAGCCGAATACAAACAGAACCTGCCAGCAGTACGGGTTGAAGTACCAGGAACCGCCGGGATAGGCCGGCAGATTCCAGCCGAACTGCCGGGACGCGAGCCACAGCGCAATCGAAGCCAGCATCGTTGCCCCGGGTTGCCGCAGCATCATCCACAACACCGGCGGGAAAAGACCCATCAGCACGATGTAGAGCGGCAGCACGTCCAGATTGACCGGCTTGAATTTCAGCAGCAATCCCTGCCGCAGCGTTTCGACCGCGCTGTCAACCAGACCGGCGACGTTGAACTCGCTGATGATCTCCGGATCGCTGAAGCGCTGTGCGACATATCCGATTGAAACGATATAAATCACGAACAGGATGATATGCGCGACGTACAGCTGCCAGACCCGCTTGGTCAGGCGGGTCGCGCCGACGATGAAACCGCGGTCGATCATCATCCGGGCATAGACGAACGAGGCGGTATATCCCGAAATAAAAACGAAGAGATCGGCGGCGTCGCTGAAACCGTAATTCCGGGTGGTGATCCAGTTCACGACATTGTCGGGAATATGATCCAGGAAGATCGCCCAGTTGGCGACCCCACGGAACAGATCGAGCCGCAGATCGCGTCCTTTTTCCGGCAGGGTAGCGTTGATTTTCATGGGCGCCGTTTCGAAGTGATGCGTAGGAGAGGATCAAGCAGCCGGGCAGGGTATCCGCCACGCGACCGGGCAAGATTGTCACCGCTCGGCATTGTGACTATACCAGACCGGAAAATGTAACATAAAGCCGGGAATCATCGATCGAACTCGTGATAGGGTGTTTTTATACTATCACGGCTGTTTCTGCCACGCGCTTCCATGCCGCACTTCTAAGGGGGGTCCGACCATCCATGACCGCACGCATCTTTAAGCCCGCCAAAAACGCGATGCAATCAGGGACCGCCAAAACCAGGGAATGGCAGCTCGACTACGAGCCCGAGCAACCGCGGGCCATCGAGCCACTGATGGGCTGGACCAGTTCTGGCGACATGAAGCAGCAGCTCACCCTTCGCTTCGAGACCAAGGAAGAGGCTGTGGCGTATTGCGAACGCGAGGGCATCCCCTATCAGGTCATCGAACCGAAGCAGCCGGCCCACCGGCAGGTCGCCTACGCCGACAATTTTGCATTCCGGCGCGGCGAACCCTGGACCCATTAAACCTCAGACCCATTGAACCTCGGACGCATTGAACGTTCGACCCGTTATGGGGCTGAGGTAGTCAGGCGCAGGGAATGTCCTGGCTTCCCGCGGGGCTTGAAAGTTCTGGGTTGCCTAAGCCAGCGGCGCAATGACACCATGGCGCAAGCCGGATGCGCCGATTGCGGCGCACCATAGAACCGCTGAAGGCCATGCCGCTCCAGTCAAGCACCAACCCCGCCTCGTCTGATTTTGCCCGTAATGCCGAGGCCATGCGGACGCTGGTCGCAGAACTCCGGGAGAAGCTCGATCAGGTCGCCGGCGGCGGCGGCGCAGCCTCTCGTGCCCGGCATACTTCCCGCGGCAAGATGCTGGCGCGTCAGCGCGTCGATCTCCTGATCGATCCGGGGACTGCGTTCCTCGAATTGTCGCCGCTGGCGGCCTTTGGCCTTTATGGCGGTGACGTGCATTCCGCGAGCATCATCACCGGGGTGGGGCGGATATCCGGCCGCGAATGCATGATCGTCGCCAACGACGCGACCATCAAAGGCGGCACTTATTATCCGATGACGGTGAAGAAGCATCTTCGCGCGCAGGATATCGCGCGGCAGAACAATCTGCCCTGCGTTTATATGGTCGATTCAGGCGGCGCATTTCTGCCGCAACAGGACGAGATTTTTCCTGACGAACGGCATTTCGGTCGGATCTTCTACAATCAGGCGCAGATGTCGGCGCTGGGTATTCCGCAGATTGCGATCGTGATGGGCTCCTGCACGGCAGGCGGCGCCTATGTCCCGGCGATGTCGGACGAAAGCATTATCGTGCGCAATCAGGGTACGATTTTTCTCGGCGGGCCGCCGCTGGTGAAGGCAGCGACCGGCGAGGTTGTTACTGCCGAAGAACTGGGCGGCGCCGACGTGCATTCCAGACAATCGGGGGTCACCGATCATTATGCGCAGAATGACGCTCACGCGATCGGAATTGCGCGGCGTATCATTGCCACATTGAAACCGCCGCAACGCGCCGTCTTGAATATGCGCGACCCGCGCGAGCCTTTGTTCGCGCCCGAAGAAATCTATGGCGTGGTCTCTGCTGATGGACGCAAACCGTTCGATGTGCACGACATCATCGCGCGCTTGGTCGACGGGTCGGAATTCGACGAATTCAAGAAGCTGTACGGCCAGACCCTGATCTGCGGCTTCGCGCATATCTGGGGATACCCGGTCGGCATCATCGCCAATAACGGCATCCTGTTCAGCGAGAGTTCGCTGAAAGGCGCGCATTTCATCGAGCTGTGCTGTCAGCGCAATATCCCCCTTGTGTTCCTGCAGAACATTACGGGCTTCATGGTCGGCAAGAAATATGAGGCCGGCGGCATCGCGCGCGACGGAGCCAAGCTGGTGACGGCGGTCGCGACTGCCGCGGTGCCGAAATTCACCGTGGTGATCGGCGGCTCCTACGGTGCCGGCAATTACGGAATGTGCGGCCGCGCCTACAGCCCGCGCTTCCTCTGGATGTGGCCGAATGCCCGGATTTCGGTGATGGGCGGCGAGCAGGCGGCAATGGTGCTGAGCCAATTGCGGCGCGACAATATCGAGGCCAAGGGCGGCACCTGGTCGACCGAAGAGGAGAATGCGTTTCGCGCACCGACGCGCGCGCAGTTCGAAACCCAGGGCAGCCCTTATTATGCCACCGCCAGACTCTGGGACGATGGCGTGATCGATCCCGCCGATACCAGGCTGGTGCTCGGGCTCGGTCTTTCGGCCTCTGCCAACGCGCCGATCGAGCCGACGCGTTTTGGCCTGTTCCGGATGTAATGATGGATCGCACCGCTCATTTCAGGCCGTTTCGCACGCTGCTGATCGCCAATCGCGGCGAGATTGCCTGTCGCGTCATCCGCACTGCAAAGACGATGGGGCTGCGCACGGTCGCTGTTTATTCGGAGGCCGACCGCGACGCGATGCATGTCGCGATGGCCGATGAAGCCGTCCTGCTCGGGCCGGCGCGGGCACGCGACAGTTATCTCAATATCGCGCGCGTGATCGAAGCTGCGCGGCAGAGCGGCGCGGAAGCCGTGCATCCCGGCTATGGGTTTCTCTCCGAGAGCGCCGAATTCGCGCAGGCCTGTTTTGAGGCCGGATTGATCTTCGTCGGCCCGACCGCCGGCATGATCCGGGCAATGGGGTCGAAATCCGGCTCCAAGATGCTGATGGAGAAGGCCGGCGTGCCGCTGGTGCCGGGCTATCACGGCGAAGCCCAGGACGACGCGACGCTGGCAAAGGCGGCCGATCAGATTGGCTTTCCGGTTCTGGTCAAGGCTTCGGCCGGCGGCGGCGGCCGCGGCATGCGGATTGTGCGTTCAGCGGACGAACTTGCCGCCGCGCTGGTCAGCGCCAAGCGCGAGGCCAAGGCGGCCTTCGGTGACGACCGCATGCTGATTGAAAAATACGTGGAAAATCCGCGCCACATCGAAGTGCAGGTGATCGGCGACAGTCACGGCAATCTGTTGTCGCTGTTTGAGCGCGAATGCACGCTGCAGCGGCGGCATCAGAAGGTGATCGAGGAAGCCCCGTCGCCGACGCTCAACGAGGCGCAGCGCGAGGCGGTATGCGCCGCCGCGCGCAAGGCGGCGGCCGCGGTCAGTTATGTCGGGGCCGGCACCATCGAATTCGTCTCCAACGGCAAGGATGTTTTCTTCATCGAGATGAATACGCGGCTGCAGGTCGAGCACCCCGTGACCGAATTGATCACCGGCATCGATCTCGTGGAATGGCAGTTGCGCGTAGCATCCGGTGAAAAGCTGCCGCGAACGCAAGACCAGATCACGCTCAACGGTCATGCCGTCGAGGCTCGGGTCTATGCGGAAAATCCGCACAAGAACTTCATGCCATCGGTCGGCCGGATCAGGACCTGGCACACTCCGGAACCGTCGAATGGCCTACGGATCGATGCCGGATATCGCCAGGGCGATATGGTCTCGCCGAACTACGACGCGATGCTGGCGAAGGTGATCGCGTGGGCGCCGACCCGCGATGCTGCGATCGATCGGCTCAATCGCGGTCTTGAAGACACCGATGTGCGCGGCGTGGTCACCAATATTCCGTTTCTGTCGGCCTTGGTGACGCACCCGGACGTCCGCGCCAACGCCATCGATACCGGATTCATCGAGCGTGAACTGAAGGTATTGACGCCGCCGGCCGCAGCGGCCGGCGATCTCGAACTTTGCGCGGCCGTGGCGGCTATCCTGATCGAAGAAGCGGAGGTGACGCAGACGGAGGCTTCGTCGCCATGGCGCACAGCCGGCTGGATGCCGGTGGGCCGGCGCCAGCGGCGGTTTGTGTTCCGCCACGGGCAGGACGCCGAGCAAGAAGCTCATCTGCACTACGGCCAAGGCCCGGCGAAATTGTCGATCGGCGAGCGCGAATTTGCCTTCACTTCGTCCCCGAGCGCGGACGGTTTCGATCTGACGCTCGATGGTCTGAAATCCCGTATCGTCGCTGATATCGAAGGCCACGAATTATATCTGCGAACCCGCAATGGCCGCTTCGACCTGCATTGGGTCGATCCCTTCGGCGGCGACGACGAGGAGCTGGTCGGCGAAGACAAGATCGTCGCCCCGCTGCCGGGCACCGTGGTCGCATTGCTGGCCGAGATCGGCGCCAAACTAGAAAAGGGTGCGCCGATCCTGACGCTGGAAGTCATGAAGATGGAGCAGACCCTGCGCGCGCCGTTTGCAGGCGTGCTGAAGGTGATTAAATGCAAGGTCGGCGATATCGTGCAGGAAGGCGTCGAACTCGCCGAAATCGAACCGGAAGCCGGTTAAGATCGATATGAGCGACCAGATACGCATCGTCGAGGTTGGGCCGCGCGACGGCCTTCAAAACGAGAAGACCCCCGTCAGCGTCGCCGGGCGTATTGCGTTTATCGAGGCGCTGGTCGGCGCGGGGCTGCATACCGTCGAGGTTGGCGCGTTCGTGTCGCCGAAGGCCATCCCGCAGATGGTCGGTTCTGACCAGGTGCTGCGCGGTGTCAACCATCATCCGGACAGCGAATTCCACGTGCTGGTTCCGAACGAGAAAGGCTACGAGGCCGCGCGCGAGGCTGGCGCCAAGGTTATCGCCGTGTTTGCGTCGGCCTCAGAGGGTTTTTCGCGTGCCAATATCAATTGCTCGGTCGCGGAATCGATCGAGCGTTTCAAACCGGTGGTGGCCCGTGCCAAGGCGGACGGCATCAAGGTGCGCGGCTATATTTCCTGCGTGCTGGGTTGCCCCTATGACGGCGAGGTGAAGCTGCAGGCGGTGGTCGAGGTCGCGCAGGTGCTGTGGCGGCTCGGCTGCTACGAGGTCTCGCTTGGCGACACCATCGGCGTCGGCACGCCGGTCAAGGCCCGGCAATTGCTGCGCGCGGTGGCGGGTGTCGTGCCCATGGCCGATCTCGCGATGCATTTTCACGACACCTACGGTCAGGCGCTGGCCAATCTCTATGCGGGGATGGAGGAGGGCGCGCGGGTAATCGATTCCGCCGCCGGCGGCCTTGGCGGCTGCCCCTATGCGCCCGGCGCGACCGGCAATGTCGCGACCGAGGACGTGGTCTACATGCTGGAAGGCATGGGCATCGCGACCGGGGTCGATATGACCAAGCTGGTGGCGGCCACCAACGAGGTCAGCCACCTGATCGGTCGGCTACCGGTGAGCCGGGTAGCCGCGGCGATCAATGCGAAGGCGCGGGCGGCCAAATAACCACCGCAGGGTCTAGCGCCCGCCGTCCGGTCCCATCACCAGATTGGGCAGATAGGTCGATATCTCCGGCAGGAAGCACAGGATTACGACGGCCGCCATCATCAGCAGCACGAAGGGCAGCGTGCCCCAGATCACTTCGCTGAGCGGAATATCCGGCGCGACGTTGCGAATGACGAAAATGTTCAACCCTACCGGCGGGTGAATGAGACCCATCTCCATCACGATGGTCATCACGATGCCGAACCAGATGATGTCGAAGTTCGCCGCCCGCAGCGGCGGCAGGATGATCGGCGCGGTCATCAGGATGATCGACACCGGCGGCAAAAAGAAACCGAGCATCACGACCATCACCAGGATCGCTGCCAGCAATTCCCAGCGCGGCAGGTGCATGGCGACGATCGATTCCGCGACCGATTGCGAGATATGCAGGTAGCTCATCACGTAGGAGTACAATAGCGACATGCCGATGATCATCATCAGCATGGTGGATTCGCGGATGGTCGATTTGAGGATCGGCGCGAGGTCGCTCGGCCGCCACACGCTGTAGATCAGCGCGATCAGCACCAGCGCGAGGAGCCCGCCTAACCCTGCAGTTTCCGAAGGCGTCGCATAACCGCCATACAGCGCGATCATCACGCCCGTCAGCAACAGCACAAAGGGCAGCACCCGCGGCAGCACGTTGAAGCGCTCGGCCATGGTAAAATCGTCGCGGGTCAGGATGGCCGAGGTTACACCGCTCTGGGCGTAGACCGCGCTGGCGGCGGCATACTCTTTACGAAAACGGATCACCGCGTAGGCGCCGAACAGCGAAACCAGCAACAGGCCGGGACCGATACCGGCCAGGAATAGGCGGCCCAGCGATTTTTCCGCCGCGACCGCGAACAGGATCATGGTGATCGAAGGCGGCAACAGAATACCGAGCGTGCCGCCGGCGGCGATAATTCCGGCCGCGAAGCCGCCGGAATAGCCGCGCTTGCGCATTTCCGGGATGCCGGCCGAGCCGATCGCCGAGCAGGTGGCGGGCGAGGATCCCGCCATCGCCGCAAACAGCGCGCAGGCGAACACGTTGGCGACACCGAGGCCGCCGGGTACGCGATGCAGCCAGGCATGCAGCGCCGAATAGAGATCCTGACCGGCGCGGGATTTGCCGATCGCCGCGCCCTTGAGGATGAAGAGCGGAATCGACAACAGCGTGATCGAGGACATTTCCTCATAGACGTTCTGGGTCACGGTATCGAGCGATGCCGCGGGCATATAGATGCCCATGAACACCACGGCGACGGCGCCGAGCGCAAACGCGATCGGCATGCCCGAAAACATCGCGACCAGTGTTGCGATCCCGTAGCTGATGCCGATGCCAAGGACGGTCATCGGCGCGCCGTTCCGGTGAGGGGAAGGATGATCTGCAACAGGATCTGCACGCACAAAAGCGTCATGCCCATCGCCATCAGGACGTAGGGAATTGCCAGGGGCGGTGACCACATCGAGTTCGACACCTGACCGTCGACCCATGCCTCATGCGCGAGTGTCCAGGATTTCCAGGCAAAGAATGCGCAAAACAGCAAGCTGACCAGATCGACCAGCCACAGCCTCACACGATTGACCGTCGGCGACAGCAATCCGACGAAGGCTTCGATGCCGATGTGACCGCGCTGTTGCTGCACATAGGCCGACGTCATGAATGTCGCGCCAACCAGCAGAAATACCGCCGCCTCATCCTGCCAATAGTTAGGGCTGTGAAACAGCGCGCGCCCCACAACGCTGTAGCTGAGGATGGCGCAAGCCGCGATCATCGCGATTGCGGCAAGGACGACAATGATGTTGTTGCACACGGCAAGCCCGCGCTCGATCGCCGCGACGAACGTATTGTCCGTCGTTACGATCGACCGATCGTTTTGATCCGGAAGCGGACCATGCATCATGCTGAGATATCGGACGCGAGTTTCAGCAGATTGGCCGCGTTGGCGGTTTTCGCGCTGTAGTCTTTCCACGCGGTGTCGCGGGCGATGTCGCGCCATTTGCCGACGGTCGCCGCATCGAGCGCGCTGACCTTGGCGCCGGCTTTTTCATAGACGCTGGCGACTTCAGCATCGTCGGCCTGTGCGCCCTTCCTGCCAAAGGCTTCCAATTCGGTGCCGACGGCCAGAATGATGTCCTGCTGATTTTTCGGCAGGCCATCGAAAATCGACTTCGACATCATCAGCGGTTCCAGCATGAACCAGTACGATGCGCCCGCGCCTGACGTCAGCGATTTCGAGACTTCCTCGAGCCGGAAGGAAATCAGGCTGGTGGAGGACGTGATGCCCGCATCGCAGGCGCCGGTCTGCATTGCCGCGTAGAGATCGTTTGACGGCACCGACAGCACGGCCGCGCCCGCGGTCTGCAGCACCATGTCCATTTCGCGCGATCCGCCGCGAACCTTGAGCCCCTTGGCGTCTTCCGGGGCGACGATCGGCCGCGAGCGGCTGGCGACGCCGCCGGCCTGCCAGACCCAGCTCAGCAGGATGATGCCCTTGTCGGCGAGCAGATCCGACAGCGCCTTGCCGACCGGCTTGGTCTTCCAGCTCAGGCCCTGCTCATAGGTTGAGACCAGACCTGGCATCAAGCCGATATTAGCCTCCGGCATCTCGCCGCCGGCGTAGGGAAGGGGATACAGGCTGATATCCAGCGCACCTTTGCGCATCGCCGAGAATTGCGCGTTGGTCTTGATCAGCGAAGAGTTCGGGTAGATTTCAGCGACCAGATCGCCGCCGCTGCGCTTGGCGACCTCAGCGGCGAACATGCGGCATAGACGATCGCGGAAATCGCCCTTGTCGATCGAGCCACCGGGAAACTGGTGCGATATTTTCAGGGTTGTCGCGGCCTTCGCCGTTCCAGTCCCGAAACGCAGGATGGCAGGCGCGGCGAGCGCTGATGCGAGGACGTGGCGGCGTGTGAACATGATACTCTCCCCGGGGCAACTTTGTCTTTGATCGGATCTTGGGCCGATGTTGATGGGGCATCCTAGCCCGTATTGGTCTTGATTAGCTCTAGTCTGATAGTTCGATAAGGTTCCGAATTGCTGCGATGCACACTCGCAACGAAATTCGCGTTAACACGAATTTTACGAGGCATTCGTCATGAACCCCATCCCGCACTTCAAATGCCTGTTATGCAGAAATTTTTTTCCAATACCACCGTAACAGTCACGATAGCTGGATCGTCGTTAACAGTGCGGCATGTGTCGCGTTCGAAACCAGTTTCAAAGGGATGACCCACCAATGACCATCAGCACCCGCTTCGCGCTCGGAATTTCGGCCGCTGCTCTTTCGCTCAGCCTGGCGCTTGCGCCTGTTGCCTTTGCCCAGGACGCCATGAAGAAGGACGACGGCATGAAGAAGGACTCGATGTCCAAGGACGCCATGAAGAAAGACGATGCTATGAAAAAAGACGATGGCATGATGAAAAAGGGGGACGGCATGATGATGAAGAAAGACAGCATGTCGAAGTAATCACCGGATTTCATCTCACAGGCTCGCCGAGAGAACGGCGAGCCTGTGATGTATCGGATGACCTGCGGCCGGAAACCGTCAGCTATTTTCGTTTTTTGCGGGCGGCATAGCGGGCGTCACGCGCCGCCTTGCGTTCGGCCTCAAGCGCCAATTCCGCGGCTGCGGCTTCTTCCTTTTCCCGCGCGAGCTTGGCTGCGGCTTCGGCTGCGGCCTCTTCCTCAAGCCGCTTCTGTTCGGCCTTGGCGGCCTCGCGTGCCAGCTTGGCCTTGGCGCGTTCGGCGGCCAGCGCCTCGCGCTCGGCCTGGCGCTGTTTGACAGCAGGATCGTCAGGACCGGGCTGGCTGCGAAACTTGTTCAGGATGTTTTTCCTGGCTTCCTGCGCCGCCTTCTGCCGGTCTGCGAAGCCAGGTTCCTTGAATCCACTCATTGGGCGGGCCTTGTCGCTTTCATTTTGGGTTGGGAGACGGTGGGCTTCGCATTCGCCGCGGCCCCTGAAATACGCGTCTCACGATCGAGAGCGGTGTACAGCCACGGGCTCCGGGAAGCCACCAAAAACAGGGCGTCTGATCGACGATTGGCGGATTATTTCTTGGTGCAAAGCAGGATCATCCGGCTTGACGGCGCCGGACAGGATGCGGTCCAGACGCCGCCCGCATGTATGCCGGGTTGCAAGGTCGTCCCGTCGCTCGACAAACACATGACCGACGCGATGATCTCACCAGCCTCGCATTCGGACGTGCAGCCGATCGAACCGCAAGCATTGGCGTCGACAGTTTTGGCGTATAGCGGGCTCCCCGGACCGGCGGGTCCCGGTGCGCCATCCCTGCCGTCTTTACCGGCTATTCCCGCCGGGCCGGTCTTGCCGGGTTCGCCTGGCGGGCCGGCCGCTCCCGCCGCTCCGGGATCGCCCTTGTCTCCCTTGGGGCCCTCGAAGCATCCACCGAGCGTGATTGCGGCCACGCACGGGACGACCAGCGTTGGAAAAAGCCGGCGGCTGTTGCTGACATGTTTCATCTGATTGTTGTGCGCCCCAATAATCTGGAGAGGAAATCGGCAAGCCGACCAGTTGAAATTGACATTCAATCCCGGGCACCTAACGGAGCGCCGTGCCAATTGTTCCCGTCTGGCGCTTTTCCTGCGCGTCGGAAAACCTTGGGTGTCAGAAAATCACCGGGCTATCGTTTCGTCGCCGCGGACGATTTGGCGACTCTCATAGGCGTGGCAAGCGCTGGGCTCGCCTGACGTCTCATAGGTATCGACGACATCGCCGGCCATGATGACCCTGATGTGGCACAGAATGGGCGGCTGGCCCACGCTCCAAGTGTAGGATTTTTGTCCCCCGAAGGTCTCCTGCATTTGCGGCGGGCCGAGACTTGTGGTGACGGCGCTTAAGGGTTTCCCTTTAAAGTTGTTGCGTTCCGCGTTGAAGCCGCCCATGGCGCAACCGGCCAAGGCGAAAGCTGCCAAAATAGCCAGATTGCGCATCCGTTCGGGCTCCCCAAAAGTCGAACGCTAAATAGACGCAGCCGGTGTTGAACGGCAAGGCCAGCGCGTCAGGGGCAATCGTTGCACACCGGGTTTCCATTTCGCGATATTTCCCGGCCGAAATTGCGCATGTCGACGCTTTTGCGGGCTTGATACTGCGGATACTGGCCAATCATCGGTCAAATGGACCGGAAGTTCGCCGCGACACCCAAAAAAGCACAGAGCCTGCCGCTGCCGATTGGGATATTTCCGGCGGAAAAGAGGATTCGCATATTAAACGATTTAAAATTGTTCCTCTTCCGCCTGCAATTTGAGGACGTCTCACGGTCGCTTATTTACCATTCATTTACGGTAATCTTGCCGCATTTGATGAAATGTCGCATGGTCCAGAACCCGGTTCCGGCGGGAACCGATTCAGTGGGGATGCTGAGATCGTAGGCGGACGGGAGAGGAGTAAGGCTTAGGAATCGGAATGACTTACGAGTTTGCAAGGGACGGATACGGAACTGCTGCTACCGTAGTTGAACCCGATTCATCGCACCCCGACATCGTCAATATTGCCGACGCCGAATTGCTCCAGACCGCGACGTTTCAACGTGCGGGCACGGACCTGCATCTGCACGGCCATGACGGCCAGCATCTCGTCATCCCCGGCTATTTCGCGAGCGCTCATCCGGCCGCGCTGATGGCGCCGAACGGTGAACGGCTGCCCGGCGACAGCGTCGCGCAGCTGGCGGACCAGCATGCGGAAGCGCAGCCGGCCAATACGGCGAACGATGCGGCGCATCACGCCGGCCCGTATGCGATCGGCCATGTCGACAAGATCGTCGGCGACGTCAGCGTGCAGCGCAATGGGGTGCTGGTGACGCTGCATGCGGGCGACGCGGTTTACAAGAACGACGTGATCCAGACCGGCGGCGGATCGTCGGTCTCGATTTCGCTGTCGGACGGCACCGCGCTCAATCTGGTCGCCAATACCCATATGGTGCTCAACGCATATTCGTTCGACGCCAATTCCGATGCGAACCACGCGCTGTTCACCTTGCTGGAGGGCACCTTCGCCTTCCTCGCCGGCAAGGCCGCGCATGGCGGCGACATGAAGATCGCGACCCCGGTCGCCTTTATGAACGTTCATGAGGGCACTACCGGCTGGGCCCATGAGCTTTCCTCGGACGAGATCTCGGCGATTTCGTCAAAACTCGGCCATGTCACCTTTTCCTTTGCGGTGGTGAACGAGCACGGCAGCGACAGCCACGGCCTCTACGATCTCTTGGTCAATGACAGCGTCGTCGGCAATATCGGCGATCCCAATCTGGTCTGGTACCTCGATCAGGACGGCAATCTGATCTCGATGCCGCTGGACCATTCGCGGGAGTTCACCGACGGCCTGTCGCGGGACCTGATCCGCGGGCTGGACGAGACCAATCCGTTGACGAGCGCGCTCGGCGTTCACGGCAGCGGCAGCTCGATTGATCCGTCGCTGTTTCCCCAGCCGGTCAACCTCAACGCGCTCGGCCCGAGCTTCGGCTTCGACCCCAATGCGGGCGGTCCGTCCTTTATCGGCAATCTCCCCCAGCCGAATGGCCAACAGGGCTTTGGCCATACCAACATCTTCATCTGGAACGGTTTTGGCGGCTGGGACCTCACGCCGCAGGACTGGAACCTGGGCTTTGCGCCCACCTCAGAGATCGACACCGTCATCATCCAGAGCGGCAAATCGACCTATGGCGCCAATTATTTCATCGGCAGCCTGAGCGTCGATTTCGGCGCCACGCTCAATATGGCCCAGGGCTCGCTCACGGTCGGCGGCCTCACCAATGCCGGCACCATTGCGATCAATTCGTCGGGCAGCGATCCGGCGCTGGTGATCCATGGCGCGATCACGTTGACCGGCGGCGGCGCCATCGAGATGCTGGGCCCGACCGCCGGCAATTTCATCCTTGGCGATTTCGCAGCCAGTCTCGTCAATGCCGATAACCTGATCGAGGGCAGCGGCAATATCGGCGGCGGCGACGGCCGGCTCACCTTCATCAACAAGGCGAGCGTCGATGCCACGCCGGTTGTGGCCGGCGACAGCGGGCTTTTGATCATCAACACCGGCAACGCAATCCAGAATTTCGGCGTGCTGGAGGCGACGCTGACCGGCCAGCTCCAGATCGAGGACCGGCTGTTCAATTTCGGTTCGGTCGAGGCCATCGGCTCCGGATCGTCTGTCGTCATCGACAACAACGGCTTCAATACCGGCACCATCGAGGCGATCTCAGGCGGCAGGCTGACGATCCAGGATTCGACGATTGTCAATTCGGGCGTCAATGGCGCCGGCCAGATCGCCGACGGACTGGTTTTGGCCGGTGCTAACTCAGAGATACTGCTTGCGGACGCCACCATCCTGGAAGGCTTTGTGTCGGTTCAGGCCGGAGGCGAGATCGAGACGGTCGCAGGGACCGGTAACAGGATCGATACGACCAACGGCACGCGCAACACGGCGCAGCCGACCATCGTCAACGCCGGCAAGATCCTGATCAATGACGACAGCTCGCTGACGCTGGCAAGCCCGTTCGATATCGACAATGCCGGGACCATCGAACTGGCCTCGATCGGCAACGCGACAGAACTCGACTTCAATCAGCCCCAGGCGATCCTGTCGGGCGGCGGCGATATCATCCTGGACGGCGGACAAACCATCCCCGGCAAGAAGGGCCTGTCGCCTGCGCAAGACATCATCGACGGCCTGCCGGGTGCAGGCTTTGCGACGGTAAGCCTTGAGAACCGCGACAATACGATTGCGGGGGCGGGCGCAATCGGCGAGGGCGACGGCGCGCTGGCATTCAGGAACGACGCGCAGGGCACGGTCGACGCCGACCTCAAGCGTCAGACGCTCGTGATCGCCACCGGCGCCCACACCATCGTTAACGCCGGGCTGTTCGAGGCGACCGGCGGCGGCGAACTGAAGATCGAAAGCGATCTGGATAATTCCGGCACCGTCATCGCGCATGCCTCCAGCGAAGTCCTGATCGAGGCCGATGTCATCAACGAGGATACCGGCAAGATCGTTGCGCGGGGCAAGAATGCCCAAGTCGATATCGCCGGTACATCCGGCAATAAACTCAGCGTCGACAATTTCGGCGATATTGCCGCGCGCCATCGCGGTACGGTTTCGCTCGACTTCACCGATGTCACCAACGAGGACACCGGCAGGATCGTCGCTGCCGGCAGGAGCTCGCTGGTCGATATCGCGCACAGCACCGTTAAAAATGACGGCGCGATCACCGCGCGGCGCGAGGGCGCCGTCGAATTCGATCGCGACCGGGTCAGGAACGAGGGCGACGGTTCGATCAGCGCGACGGGACGGGGCTCCGAGGTCAGCTTCGAACGCAGCCGTGTCGAGAATTCCGGCGAGATCACCGCCGAGCGCGGCGGCGAGGTGACCTTCGACCGGTCGCATATAGATAATAAAAAGAACGGCACGATCGAGGCGGATGGCCGCGGCTCACAGGTTCGGTTCGAGCACGACCGCGTCGACAATAGCGGTCTGATCGAGGCCGAGGATCGCGGCGAAGTAACGTTTGATCGTTCGCATATCGACAATGCTCGTCACGGTACAATCGAAGCGGATGGCCGGGGTTCGAAGGTCGCATTCGACCACGACGATGTCGATAATTCCGGTCTGATCGAGGCGGATCATCATGGACAAATAGCGGTTGATGAGTCGCTTGTCCTCAATGATCGCGGTGGCACCGTCGAGGCGGATGGACGCGGCTCGAACGTCGAGTTCCAATACGACTTGGTCGGTAACGCCGGTCTCATCAAGGCTGACAACCGCGGCGAAGTTGAATTTGATACGTCGGTTGTCGTCAACGAGCGCGACGGAATCATCGAGGCTAACGGCCGGGGTTCAAGCATCGCGTTCAAATACGACTTGGTCGGTAATGCCGGTCTGATCCAGGCCGACAACCGCGGCGAAGTTGAATTTGATACGTCGCTTGTCCTCAATGATCGCGATGGCGCCATCGAGGCGGACGGAAAGGGCTCAAAGGTCAGGTTCGAGCGCGACGCCGTCGGCAATTGGGGATGGATCGGCGCTGTCTGGGGCGGCTCGCTCGAACTCGCAAAATCCTGGATTTACAACGGGCGTGGCGGTGAGATCGAAGCCGATGGCCGCGGCTCCGATGTCGACTTCGACCGCGACCAGGTCTTTAACGCCGGACGCATCGAGGCGGACCGTAGCGGCGAGGTCGCGTTCGATAACTCGCATGTCGATAACGACCGGCACGCCACGATCGCGGCCGACGGCAAGGGCTCAACGGTCGCGTTCGATCGCGATCACGTCGACAACTTCGGGCGTATCGAGGCTGATCGCAGCGGCGAGGTGGTGTTCGATCGGTCGCATATCGACAATGATCGTGGCGGCACGGTTGAAGCGAATGGCCGTGGTTCGCAGGTTCAGTTCAGGCACGATCACGTCGCCAATTCCGGACGCATTGAAGCGGATCGCGGCGGCGAGATCGATTTTGATAAATCGTTTATCGTAAACGATTCTCACGGCATCATCGAAGCTGACGGCCGAGGCTCCGAAGTCAGTTTCGGTCGCGATCACGTCGACAATTCCGGCCTCATCGACGCCACGCAACAGGGCGAAGTCAGGTTCACCAGGTCCCACGTCGACAATGACCGTCATGGCACTATCGAAGCCAATGGCCGCGGTTCGCAAGTGCGTTTTGACCGCGGCCATGTCGAAAATTCCGGGCAGATCGAGGCCGAGCTTGGCGGCAGCGTCATTTTCGACAAGGCCAACATCGATAATAACGGCGAGATCGCGGCTTCGGGCGGTGGCGAAGTCACCTTCGAGGACAGCCATGTCGACAACACGAATGGCCTGATTTCAGCTTCCGGGCGCGACTCCACCGTCGATTTCGACCAGTCCCATATCGTCGGCGGCAAACTGACGACGGCCTCGGGTGGTCTGATCCAGACCGTGCAGGGCACCAGCACGTTCAAGGACCTGACCATCACGTCGGGCACGCTGGTTGATGTCGATGGCGGCACCAAGCTCGAACTGACCGGCGCCATCGACAGTTCCGGCACGATCTCGGTCCTGCGTCATGGCGAACTCGATCTGGTCTCCGCCACCGTGGACGGCGGCCTGATCAGGAACCAGAACGTCATCGACGTCTTCAACACCGATACGCTGGAGAATTTGACCGTCGCCGGCGGCGACATGGTGGTCGAGGCCCACGCCACGCTGCACATCGAGAAGACCGTTTATCTCGACGGCGTCGATGTCGAGAATGACGGCGGCATTATCATCGACCGCACCGACCCGGCGACATTGGTTGTCGACGACGGCACGGCGATCGCCGGCGGCCAGTTGACGGTGAACGGCGCCGGCACGCTGGATGTCGAGCGTGGCAGCAATTTCGGCGGTTCGCGCGGGGCGGTCCTTGACGGCGTCAGCGTCATGGACAAGGGCGCTATCGATATCGGCTCTACAGCGACCGGGGCCATCCTTACACTTGACGATGACACGATCATCTCGGGTCCGGGTTCGCTGACCATCGAAGCCGGCTCAAAGCTCGACGTCGAGCGCGGCAGCAACCGTCATCACGGCGCGACGCTCGACGGCGTCGCCGTGACCGACGACGGCTCGCTCGAAGTCAGCAACAACGCCACCCTGACGCTCGATGACGGCGCCACCATCACCGGCAGCGGCAAGCTGACGGTCGATCGCGGCGCGACGCTCGATGTCGAGAAGGGCAGCACGGGGCCTGATTTCGGCGCGGTTCTCGGCGGCCTTGATGTCATCGACAATGGCGCGATCGACGTCGGCGGCGATCATTCCGGCGCTGTCCTTACGATCTCCGGCGGTACCGACATCACCGGTGGTGGCAGTGGCACGCTGAGCATCAACCACGGCTCGACACTCGATGTGTTGAAGAGCGCGACGTTGGACGGCGTACTCGTCACCGTCGATGGCGCGCTGGATGTTGAGAACAACATTGCTACCGTTCTGACGCTAGACGACGGCACCACCATCGACGGCAACGGCAAGTTGACCATCGAATCCGGCTCGACGCTGGACGTCGAACGGGGGACCGGCAGCGCTCATCGCGGCGCGACGTTCGACGGTCTTGCCGTCGTCGATAATGGCTCGCTCGACATTGGCGATACTGCCGCCGCTATTCTCACACTCGACGATGGCGCGACCCTTTCCGGCTCGGGCCAAGTCAAGATCAAATCCGGTTCGACACTCGATGTCGAGCGGGGCGCAACCGGCCCCGGTGCAACATTCGACGGCATCGCCGTGTCGGCTCAAGCGACTGGCAAGATTGAAGTCGGACAGACCAGCACCGCGACGCTGTCGCTGAAGAATGGTGCCTCGATCACCGACGGTACGCTCCTGATTGGAGCCGCCGGCCATACCGGCACGCTGGATATCGAAAGCGCGTCCGGCGCAACGCTCGATGGCGTCGTTGTCACGGCTCATGCTGTGACCGACAATATCGAGGTCGGGCAAACCGGCACGTCGACACTGCTACTGAATGGTGGCACGGCGATAAAGGGCGGCACACTCGCGATTGGCGCGGTTCACAGCACCGGCACGGTCGATGTCGAAGGCGCCTCCGCCGTGACGCTGGATGGCGTTGCGGTCGTGGCCAAGGCCTCCACTGACAGCATCAAAGTGGGGCAGACCGGCAACGCGATACTGTTGCTCAAGGATGGCACCACGATCACCGGCGGCACGCTCGCCCTCGGCGCGACCGGCGATACCGGCATTGTCGATGTCGACAGCACCGTGGGTGCGACCTTCCACGGTGTCACGGTGACGGCCAAGGCCGCTGCCGATGGTATCGAGATCGGCAAGTCCGGCACGTCGACGCTGACCCTGGACGATGGCACCACCATGACCGGTGGCACGCTGACCATCGATGCCGATGGTGCGCTGCAGATCGATCCGTCGCTCAATATTCTCAGCGGCGTCAACGTCGTCAATCACGGCAACATCGTCGTCGATCCCGGCGCTGCGACGCTGGAGCTGGAAAGCGGCACCAAGATCACCGGCGGCAATCTCACCGTCGGTCCGGACGGCACGCTCGATATCGATAATTCGACGCTGACCGGCGTCAAGATCACCGACGCGGGCATCGTCGATATCGGGGGCGGTGACACGTTCGACCCGACGGATACGCTGACCTTCTCCGGCGCGGGGGCGCTCGATATCGAGGCCGGCGCCCGGTTCAATATGGCGCTCTCCGGGATCGATACCGACGACATCATCGATCTCAAGGGCGTGACCGTCACCAACGCGATCTGGGACGGCACTCATCTGTTCCTGAACGGCGCGCAGGTCGACTTCACCATCTCCGGCGGCCTTCCCTCCGGCGATATCTTTGCCTTCAAGAGCGACAACAATGGCGGCACCGACCTCAAGGTCGCGACGCAGCTTGTGCATATCAGCGCCGGCACGACGCCGGCTGTCGGCACCGAAGGTTCGCCGATCTCTTTTAGCTTCAACGAGAATCTCACCGGCGGCGCGACGCTCTCGTCTTACATGATCTCGGGCATCCCGGTCGGCGCGGTTCTGAGCGACGGAAACGGTCATACTTTCACAGCGCAGGTCGGTGAAACATCCGTCGATGTCCATGCCTGGACTCTTACGTCGCTGACGGTCACGCCACCCAACGACACCAATTTCACGCTGTCGGCGCTGGTGACCGCGACCGATAGCCATGGTTTCTCTTATTCCGCGGAGACGAGCGAAGCCATCACGGTCGATCCGCTGTCGCCGGGAGTATCGTTCAACAACGCTTCGGGAAGAGGTCACGCGGGCACGGCCGCTTCGGTCGGGCTCGCTGTCACCGATTCCAGCGAAGGCGGCGCGAACGGCGATGGTTCGCACAATTCAATCGAGTCCGTGATCATCACCGGTGCGCCCAACGGCGTCACCCTGACGGACGGTGCCGGCGATCACGGCACGGTAACCAACGGCTCGCTCGACATCACCGGCTGGAGCTACGGGGGGCTGACTTTCACGGCGCCAACCAACGGCTACTACACACTGACCGCGACCGTCACCGAGCAGGACAGCGACGGGCAGACCAGCACGAGCGTCGCGAAAGACAACTTCATCGCGATCACATCGCCCACGATCACCAGCAACGATCTCTCGGGTCCCAGCACGGCGCGACCGGCGGACGTGCTGACGGCCTCCGAAGGCGCCGGCGCCTTCGGCGTCACCTATCAATGGTTCAGCGTCGAGAATGGCGTCTCCCACCTGGTCGGCACCGGCGCGACCTACGCGGTGCAGTCCAGCGACGCCGGCGGTACGATCGATGTCGTCGCCCAAATCAGCAATCCGAATGGCGGCTCGACCAGTCTTAGCAGCGGAAATATTTCGGTCCTCTCGCCGGTCATCTTCAACGTTGCGAACGAAACTCAGCTGATCAACGCGATCAACGCCATGAGCGTGGGCGGCAGCCAAAGCAGCGCCCCGTTATTCCAGATCAATTTCACCCAGACCATTACGCTGAACTCCAATCTTCCGGCCCTCGATCTTGCCAACGGTTCGTCGCTCGTCATCAACGGCAATGGTTTCGATCTCGACGGCGCCAACCAGTATCGCGGCCTGTTCGTGTTTGCCGGCTCTGTCGCGATCGACAACCTCAATATCGAACACACGCTGGCGCAGGGTGGCACTGGTGGTACCGGCGGCGGCGGTGGCGGCGCCGGGTTAGGCGGCGGCTTGTTCGTCGGCTCGGCGGCGGCCGTCTCGATCAGCAATGTGAATTTTATTGGCGACCGCGCGATAGGTGGCAATGGCGGCGGCACCGCTAGCTACAACAGCGGAGCCGTTGTGGGCGGCGGTGGCGGCGGTATGGGATCGTCCGGTCAAGGCTCCACCTACCAGACGAAGCTTTCAAAAGCCTATATTTTCCCGTTCTACAGCTCCGTCAATGGTGTGTGGACGCATACGGGTACCGAGATCTATGGCCCAACCGACTTCGCGTACGTCAAAGGAGGCGGTAACGGCGGGACTGTCGGTCTGACCGTACCGGGGCACAGTGGCTACGGAAATACGGCGACGGGCAGCCATGCGAATATTCCCGCCGTCGGTTCCGTCAATCGCCTCGGCTCGGGTGGCTTTTCGACAAGAGGCAATTACACCGTTCGATACCGCGGTTATTTCGTCGAATATATCAACGGTAATGTGGGCTCACATCAGGGCCCTCCGGCCTACTTCCGCAACTCCACGACGGCCCAGAACGGCAGTTTTGGCGGCGGCGGTGGCGGGGGGGAGAGTTTTGCATACAACGCTTACACCAACTACACGGGCGGAGGTAACGGCGGCTTCGGCGGCGGCGGCGGCGGTGCGGGGCTCGGCAGCAACAACAATGGTGCGACCGGCGGGGCTGGTGGGTTCGGCGGCGGCGGCGGCCGCAGTGGAAGCAATCACGCCGGCGGTGCGGGCGGCTTCGGCGCCGGCCATGGCGGCGCTGGCATCTATGCCGGCGGCGGCGGTGGCCTCGGCGCTGGCGGTGGCGTTTTTGTCGAGCAGGGCGGATCGCTGACAATCGCCGGCGGCTCGCTGTCGGGCAATGGCGTTTCCGGCGGTGCAGGCGTTTCCGGCGGTCAAAGCGGCGCGGGGTTCGGCTCCGGCATTTTCATACAGGGCAACGAGACCATCATCCTCGCGCCGGCGGCTGGCGATACGCTGACGGTTGCGAACGGTATCACCGACCAGAGCGGCAGCGGCGGCACTGGCGCCAATGCCGGCGTCGGCAATATCGAAGTCGGCGGCGCCGGCGTGGTGCATTTCTCCAGCGTCAACTCTTACACCGGAACCACGGTCGTCGATTCCGGCGCGACGCTTGACATCGACAGCGGCGGAAATGTCGGGGCGGGGGCGATCACCGTCAATGGCACGCTGAATCTGAATGTCGGAAGTACCATCGCGAATGCACTGACCGACAACGGCACGATCAACGTCAACGCCGGGACGACGTTCAACCAAATCATCCACGACAGCGGCACCCTGAATGTCAATGCCGCGAGTGCCTTCATCGGCGGTGTTGACGGTAATGGTGTGATCGCGCTCGATAACGGGGGCACCTCTACCTTTGCCTCGATGTCCGGCACCGGCACACTCAATTTCGGCAGCGGTGTAGCCGCAACCGCGCTCGTCGTGAGCGGCGGGATTTCCAAGACGATCACGGGATTTGGCAGCGGCGACATCATCGACCTGCGCAGCATCGCGGCGACCAGCGCCTCTCTCGGCGCCAACAATATCCTGACGTTGAGGAACTCCGGCGGTACGACCGTCGGCACGCTGGACTTCGATCCTACCCAGACCAATCTGCAACTCGGCGTGTTGTCGGACGGTCATGGCGGGACCCTGATCGATATGATTCAGACCGCGTTCTCGGTTGCCTCGGCGACCGATCTCGCTGCGGCGCTTGCCGGCATCAGCCAGGGGGGCGCGGATTTTTCCCTGGGCGCATCCTACACGATCACCTTCACCGGCGGCTTCTCGCTGTCGTCGCTCTCTGGCCAGCTTGCCACGATCAACCTTGGTAGCGGCAGTACGCTGCTCGTTGACGGGGCGGACTTCAGCCTCGACGGCGGCAACAATGGCTTCATCGACAATTCTGCTGGCGTCACCATCGAGAACCTGTCGATTGCCAATACGCCGGGCTTTGGCATTTTCATCGAGGGTAACCACAGCCTCACGCTGTTGGCATCTACGGGCCAGTCTGAGACGATTTCCGGTGTCATTGCCGACGGCGGCAACGGCAATAGCGGATCGGTTGTCATCGGCGGCGGGACCGTCACCTTCACCGCGGCGAATACCTATACCGGCGGCACGACCGTTAATGCGGGCACCACGCTCGATCTTGCCGGTGGCAGCATCAAAGCAGTCACCGACAATGGCAACATCGAGCTTGGTACGACGACCGCCGTCATCGGCGGCGCGGTTACCGGGACCGGCACGATAACTTTCACTCAGCCTGAGACGATGCTGAAAATCGGCAGCGGCGTTCCTACCGCGACGATCTTCGGCATCGCGGACGGCGATATCATCGACCTGGCCGGGATCGCTGCGACCGGTATCCAATCGCTCGGCAACAACAGCTATGCGCTGACCTCGGGCGGTACGACGCTCGGCACGCTGCATTTTGATCCGTCGCAAGATCTGGCGTCGGATGCCCCTGTCATTGTCTCCGATGGCGCCGGTGGCACCGACGTGCGGCTGGGCCACATCGCGGGATTCACAGCCAGCACGGCTGCGCAACTTGCCGCGCTCATCACCGAGATCAACATCGGCGGTGCCGATTCACTCGCCAATACCAGCTATGAGATCGACCTGACCGGCGCCATCGCGCTTTCAGGGAATTTGCCTAACATCCACTTGGCCAATGGCGACACGTTGTCCATTGTCGGCAACGGTCACACTATCAGCGGCGTGTTGAACAATGCTCCCGCCTACGCTGCTTTCAATCTGCAATCCGGTAATCTGAGCCTCAGCGACCTGACCTTCTCGCAAACGAATGGCAATGGCAGCGGATTGAACATGGCCGCGGGCACGTCCGCTACCTTGTCCGATGTCATCTTCAGCGACAACCAGGCGCCAGGGGGCGTCGGCGGTGCGATCGCTGTTGCGTCCGGCGCTTCTTTGACGTTCGGCGCCGGCTCGCTCTCAGGGGATTCTGCGAGCGCGGGGGCGGCCTTCTGGCTCAACGGCGGCACTGTCAATTTCGCCCCGCCGGCCGGCGAGGCACTCACCGTGGCCAACTCGATTGGCGGTCCCGGCGGAACGATCAATATTTCGGGGCCGGGCGATGTCGTTCTTTCCGGCGGATTCGATTCCGGAAGCGAGACCATCAACATTTCCGGCGCGGGCAACGTCACGCTGTCCGGCGCCTTCTTCGGCACCCAGACCATTATAGACACCGGTTCGGGAACCCTGACCATCGATCCCACCTACAATCTCGGATCGATCTCGGACCTTGCCGCAGTGGTCTATGCCATCGATACCGACGCGATCGGGCAGGTTGGCGGCATCGATTATGTCATCAATCTCACCGCCGATGTGGCGGCGGGCGGCGGAGTGCCGGCGATCTCGCTGGCTGCCGGCAACACGCTGACGGTCGATACCAACGGCCATCTGTTTGACGGCGCGACCAACGGCGCCGGCGCTGATTTCACCTTTGCGGCGACCGGGCCGGGCGGCAGCACCGTCCTGACCGGCGGTGCGGAGCCGATCTTCAGCGTTGCGTCCGCAAGCGATCTGGCGAACGCGGTTACCGCCCTCGATATCGGCAATCCGCTTTCGAGTATCGACACGAATTACGTTATCGACCTGACCGCTGACGTTGTTGATACCGCAGGCCTTCCGCCGGTCACGCTGGCCAGCGGTTCGACGCTAACGATCCACACCCACGGCCATCTTTTTGACGGCGCCACCAACGCCGCTGGCACCGACTTCATTTTTGCTGCGACCGGTCCGGGCGGCAGCACCGTGCTGACAGGGGGAGCCGAGCCGACGTTCGACGTCGCCTCCGCAACCGATCTGGCGAACGTGTCCTCCGCCATCGACTCCGGCGGTCTCCTCTCGAGCATCAACACGAACTACGTCATCAACCTGACCAGTGACGTGCCGCTTGCGCTCAATCCGGCGACCTTCAAGCTCGCGGCCGGCGATACCCTGACAATCGATACGGGCGGCCATCTTTTCGATGGGGCGACCAGCTCTACCGGCAGTTTCATCTTTGCGGCGACAGGCCCGGGCGGCAGCACGGTCCTGAGCGGCACTGCTGTGCCGACCTTTGACGTCGGCTCCGTAACTGATCTGACGAAAGTGGCGTCGGCCATCAACGCCGGCGATCTGTTCTCGAGCGTCAACACCAACTACGTCATCAACCTGACCGGCGATGTGCCGATGACGGCCAATCTGCCGGCTTTCAACCTCGCGGCCGGCGATACGTTGACGATCAATACCAACGGCCATCTTTACGACGGCGCGACCAGCCCGACCGGTACGATCACCTATTCGACACCAGTCGCGGGTGGCAGCACTGTCCTGACGGCCAATACGCAGCCGACGTTCAGCGTTGCGTCGCAGGCCGACCTGGCGAGCGTGCTTCAGGCGATCGATAACGGAGGCTTTTTTGCCTCCACAAATACCAACTACGTCATCGACCTGACCGGCGATCCGACGTTGACGGCCAACCTGCCGGTCATCGCCCTTGGGGCAGGCGATACCCTGACGTTCGAAGGCAACGGCCACACGATCGACGGTGGCAATTCCTACGGCGGATTTTATCTCCGGTCGGGCAATGCGTTGTTCTCCGACCTGACGATGCAACATCTGGTCGAACGCGGTCAAAATGGCGGCTTCGCGACCCGAAGCCAATTTTATGGCGGAGGTGGTGGCGGTGGCGGCGGTGGTCTCGGTGCCGGCGGCGCGTTCTTTATCGGCAGCGGCGCCTCGGCCACGATCACAAATGTAACCGTCACCCATGACGGCGCCATCGGCGGCAACGGCGGCAACGGCTTCGGGGGCTACACCAGATTCGCCTATCGCGGCGGTGGCGGGGTGGTTGACGGCGAGGGGTATCAATCGGGTGGTGCTGGCAGCGTCGACTACGGCGGCCAAAACGGTGGCTTCGGCGGCGGCGGCGGGGGTGCCTATGGCTTCCGTTACCTGGGAAGACACGGAACAAGCCATTATGGCGGAGGTGCCGCGGGTTACGGTGCCGGCTATGGTGGTTTCTCGTCGGCAAATATAGGTGGCGGCGGCGGCGGCGGTGCCGGACTAGGTGGCGGCATCTTTGTCGCCCCCGGCGGGTCGCTGACCATTGCCGGCGGCGAGACCGTTTCCGGAAATTACGTTCAGGGCGGCAGCGGCGGCGCGGCCATCGCCGGTGCGCAGAACGGCGGTAACGGACAAGGCCTCGGTGCCGGTCTGTTCGCAGGTTCGGACAACGTCACGCTGGCGCCTGATCCAGGCAAGACGCTGACATTCTCGGATGCCATCGCCGGCGATCAGGCCAGCACTATCCATATCGCCGGATCCGGCAATGTCGTGCTTGGCGCGGTGAGTGCTACGACCATCGACATCGACGGCGGCAGCACGCTGACACTTAATGGCCCTCTGACGAACGATTCACTGACGGTCTCCGGCTCGGCGGCGTATACGTTGACGACAACGACAAGCCTGCAAGGCAACGGCTTCATCGGCGTCTCCGGCACGGGCGAGCTGACGCTCGACGTCGCCAATACCGTGAATGGCGGCGTGCAGCTTTCCGGTCAGGGCACGGTCGAACTCGCCGTCGCGGGTGCGGCCGGTAGCGGACCGATCGTCTTCGAGCAAGGTGCGCAGGCGACCCTCATCGTCGATGCGGCCTTCATCCCGAGCAACCATATCGTCCCCAACACCATCCTCGGCTTCCTTCCGGGCAACACGATCGATTTAGCGGGCTTCGCCGCCAACGCGACCGCGACGCTTGGCGCCAACAATGTTCTTACGGTCACCGACGGCCCGGACAAAGCCGTGTTTCAACTCACCCCGGGCTTTGATTTCTCGAGCGTCCAGTTCACCGTCACGTCCTATAATGGCGGTGTCGCGGTCACCGAAACGGCGGCGCTCGTCAGCACCGTCGCGGGCCAGCCGCAGAATGGCGGCACGGTCACGTTGAATGGTGTGGGCGGGGTACCGGGCAGCACCATCGATATCCTCATCGATGGCGTGCAGGTCGGCACGGCCACGCCCAACAACATCGGCCACTTCAGCTTCACCACGTCGGCACTCGCTGACGGCCAATACACCTTCACCACGACACAAACGGGTAATGGCCCGCCGCAAACCACGTCGTTCATAGTCGATGTACTGCCCACGACGCCGTCGCTCGCTTTGGCGTCCGGACAAACTCTCCTGGTCGACAACGCCGGCGTCCAGGTGACGGGAAGCGGCGAGGCCAGCCAGACCATCACGCTGAATCTCAGTGGTCCGGGCGGCTTCACCGCGACATACACCACCTCAACCAGCGGCAGCGGAAACTACAGTTTTGCCACGCCGAACCTGGCCGAGGGGCACTATACCCTCACAGCGACCGACACCGACGGCGCTCAGGTTGTGAGCCTGCCGTCGAATGTCTTGTCGTTCGATGTCGACCCGCAGACCCCGACCATCACGGGCGTGGTCGCACAACCGCTCGACAACGCTTCGTTCCATGTAACGGGAACCGCCGAGGCAGGTCTCACGGTCAACATCTTCAACGGTGGCACCCTGATCGGCTCGGGTACCGCCGATGCCAACGGCAACTTCAATATCGCCACGACCGTACCCTTGAGCCACGGCGAGTATTCGCTGACAGCGACGGCGACCGACGTCGTTCAGTCGGTCAACTACACGAGCGCGCAATCGACCGCCTTCACGGTCGATGTCGACCCGCTGGCGCCTACGATCACTTCTGTCGTCGGACAGCCCGTCAATGGCGGCACGGCCGTGCTTCAAGGCCATACCAACGGCACGTCGGTTCCGAACGGCACCATCACGCTCTACGAGAACGGCAATGTGGTCGGCACGGGTACCGTCAGCGGTACCAGTTTCACCGCCACGACGGTTGACCTCGCGGACGGCGTCCATTCGCTGACGGCTGTTGTCACCGACGCGAGCGGTCTGCCGAGCCCGATCTCCGCCGCTTTCAACGTAACCGTATTGCCGGACACGCCGGGAATATCATCCGTCGTTGCCACCGGACCCCAGGCGATCGAGATCACGGGAACGGGTGAGGCCGGAGAGACCGTTAATTTCTTCGTCGATGGCTCGAGGACCGCTCTCGGCTCCATCGTGGTCGATTCTACTGGCCAGTTCGACTTCACTGACGATGTTGTTTTCGCCGGCACCCACACGATCACCGCGAGCGAAACCAACACCGCGCTCCACCTGACAAGCACGCTTTCCGCCGCCGTGCAATTTGATGTCAATCCGGACGCACCGACGATCACATCGGTCACAGGGGCTGCGGGCGTAGCGCAGCCTTATGCCAATGCCGACTTCGTCGTTACCGGCACCGGGCATCAGATCGGCGACGTCATCACGCTTTACGCTGATGGCGGCTCGACCGTGATCGGCACCGGGACCGTGGGCACTGGTGACGTGTTCCAAATTACGACGACCGCGTCGCTGCCCGCCGATGGACTGCACACGCTGACGGCGACCGAGACCGCTGGCCACGATATCAGTGCTCCGTCGGCCGGCTTCTCTGCGACTTTAGATCCCGCGGCGGTTACCAACATCCAGCAGAATGGCATCGGCACCAATCACGGGAGCATCGAATTGACCGGCAGCGGTCAGGCTGGCGATGTGGTTACGCTGAGTATCGGAAACGCCGTGATCGGCAGCGGCACCGTCGACAGCACCGGCCATTTCGACGTGATCTCGAACGCGAACTCGCAGCTCCTCGGCGGGGGTATCCAGCACGTCACGGTGACGGAAACCGATACCGCTTTGAATCTCACCAGCCCGGCAGCCACCTTCGACGCGAGCGTCGCGGGAGAGGCGGCCGACATCAGTTCGGTCGTGTCGGTCGCCGATCCGGTCGGCCGCGTCGAGGTAAAGGGCGCCGGCGATGCCGGAAGCACGATCACGCTCTATGCCGACGGCAACTACACCACGGCGATCGGCACCGGCACGGTCGGTGGCAACGGTCAGTTTGACATCTATAGTTCGTTCGAGTCGCTCAGCGGCGGCACGCATAATATCACGGCCGTCGAGACGGTTCAGGGAGTTCCGAGCCAGCCATCGGCAGCGGTAGGCGTTACTGTCACGCCGACGCCGGACACCTGGGTCATCACCTCGGCGGCCGATCTTGCGAAAGCCATCGCACAGATCGATGTTTCCGGCGCATATGCGCAGGCGGGAGCGCATTACACGTTCGACATCGCCAACGATCTGAAGCTCACCGACCAACTTCCCGCGTTCAATCTCGCGCAGGGCGCCTCGCTCACCATCAACGGCGAAAACACGATACTCAACGCCAACGGCGAGCCGGGCCTGTTCGTCTATTCCGGCGATGTTACGATCAACAACCTCGAGATCGAAAATGCCCTGACTCAGGGCGGCAGCACTGATTCCGGGGGCGGTGGCGGCGCCGGTCTCGGCGGCGGCCTCTTCATCGCGTCGGCCGGCGCTGTCACGCTGTCGGGTGTCACTTTTACCCATGATCAGGCCGTCGGTGGCCATGCGGGTGTCACCTTCTCCAACTACGGCATTGCGGTGCTGGGCGGCGGCGGCGGCCTTGGCGGTGCGGGCGGGTTCCTCGGTGGCGGCGGTGTTGGCATTCACGCATCCGGCGCCAGCGGTTTCCAGTCCGGGAGTTCATCCACGCCGGACGGCACCGGTACAGCGGCCGGCGCCGGCATCGTCGTCGGGGCAGCTTCGGGCGGCGGTCAAACCGGCGGCACCTACCATGTCTATCAGGGCGGGGCCAATGGCGGCGGCGGCGGCCAGAGTGTCGGCTTCTACTCCAACGCCCCCCGCGTTTTCGGCGTGGATGGATTCGGTGGCCCCGGCTATGGCGGCGGCATTGGCGGTACCGCCGGGAATACGTCCACCGGCGCAGGCGGAGCAGGAGGCTTTGGCGGCGGTGGTGGCGGCGGCGGCGTCCTCGGCGCTTTCTATCACGCCGGCTACAGCATCGGCGGAACCGGGGGCTTCGGCGGCGGGGGTGGCGCTGGCAGGTATGGCGGTGGCGCTGGTGGCTTTGGCGGTGGCGGCGGAGCCGGCAATTACGGGACTGGCGGCAACGCGGGTTTTGGCGCGGGCAACGGCATCAGCGGCGGCGGTTACAGCGGTGTCGGCGGCGGCGGTCTCGGCGCCGGCGGCGCGATCTTTGTGCAGCAGGGCGGATCGCTGACCTTCGCTGGAAGCGGGGCCGCGTATAACAACAGCGTCGCCGGTGGCGACACGTATTTCAGTTTCGGCAATGACGGCTCGGGGTTGGGCAGCGGCATCTTCCTGCAAGGCAATGAGACCATCACCTTCGCGCCGCAAACGGGGCAGACCGTCACGATCTCCGATGCCATCGCGGACATGACCGGCTCGAACGACCATACGGGCGAGATCGGCGCGGGCGCGCTTGTCGTCAGCGGGCCGGGCACGCTGATCCTGTCCGGCAACAACACTTTCACCGGCGGCATCCTGCTCGAGAACGGCACGCTGGATGTGACGAGTGTGCACGGGGCAGGTTTCGGTGCGATCACGTTGACGCAGCCGGATCATGTGACGCTTCAACTCGAAGCCGGCAATGGCCTGCTGCCCAACGCTATCGTGCTCGACAATTTCGTGGAGACCGGTGAAAGCTATAATAACGGCCTGCTGACGCTGACCGGTACGAACTTCACGTCCGGCGCGAATGAGACGGTGATCATCGATTTCACCAACCCCGGCGCCAATCTCAACTCGGATCTGCATTTCGACATCACGAACGGCGTCACGACCATCACCAGTAGTTCGGTCGCCTGGGCCAGCACGGGCGGCGGAGACTGGAACACATTGGTGGACTGGACTTCCGCCGTCCCGACCGCGGCCAACGACGTGACCATCGCGTCCGGCGCGAGCGCCCCTTACACGATCTCGGTCGCGCAGGGCGAACTAGCGCAGGCCTACAATCTCACGATCAACGACGCCCATGCCACCATCGACGACAAGGGCATCCTGATGGTGAGCGGCGGGCTGACGCTTGCCGCCGGCATCTTCGATCTCGACGGTGGCGCCCTGCAATCCGCGGAGGCGATCTCGATTGGCCATGGTGTGACTTTCGAGGGCGACGGGACCGTCTCTTCTGCTGCCGGTATCGTGATGTCCGGCAATGTGATCGCTTCCGACGCTGGCGGTCCCGCGCTGGATTTTGCGAGCGCCGTCACGGGAAGCGGAAACTTCCAGATCAATGCCGGTGTGACGCTGGAGTTCGGCGGCTCTGTCGCCGGCGGCGCCACCGTCACCTTCGCGGGCGGCACCGGCGAGCTCAAGCTTGACGCCCCCGGAAGCTTCGCCGCTACCATCGCGGGCTTCACCGGCACCCAGGCGGACGCCGCGCATTCCGATGTGATCGATCTCGCCGGGATCAACGAAACGTCGGCCAATTTCCACGAGAGCTACGCGGGCGGGGTGCTCACGGTGACCGACGGCATCAACACCGCGGAATTGACCTTCAGCAATTTCAACAGCTCGTTCAAGTTCGCCTCCGACGGCAATGGCGGCACGCTGATCTTCGATCCGCCCGCATCGGCTGCGCCAAATGCACCCGCCGCAAGCGATGCTCCGGCCGAGCCGGGCCACAATTTCGTATTCCGGCCGGGCTTGGGTGCGCAGGGTCCCGGCGGTTCCGATTTCGGCCGCGATACGTTCGACCTCAGCCATTTCATCAACCCGCCGGCGGCGCAATGGGCGCAACTCCCGGTGCACGAAGACCAGAGCCACGCAACGTTCGACCCGGCTCACGACTACGGGACGATCGCGGGCACGACGCCGCAGCACCTGCATGCGTTTTTCACGAGCGGCGTGCACCTGCATTAATCATGAATGAGACAGGCGGCGTCGACTTAACCCGCCGGTCATCGAAATGGCCGATAATCGGCCCGCTCAACAGGAATCCCAGGCGACTATGAAGGCAAATATCCATTTTATCTCCGGGCTTCCGCGCGCCGGATCGACCTTGTTGTCGGCCATTCTGCGCCAGAACCCGAGGTTTCATGCCAACATGACAGGGCCGGTGGGCTCGCTGACCGATGCCATGCTTCGCAGCATGAGCATGAGCAACGAGACCGCGATCTTCATCACCGATGCGCAGCGCCGGGCGATGCTGAAGAACATCTTCTCCACCTTCTACGCCGAGATGCCGAAGGGCGATGTCGTGTTCGACACCAACCGGGTCTGGTGTTCGCGTCTGCCGCTGCTGACGGATCTTTTCCCGGCCGCCAAGGTGATCTGCTGCGTCCGCCGGGTGCCCTGGGTGCTCGATTCCGTCGAGCGGCTGATCCGCAAGAACAATTTGCAACCGTCAGGCATTTTCAATTTCGAGCCGGGCGGAACAGTGTTTTCGCGCGTGGAAGGACTGGCAGGCGCCAACGGCATGGTCGGCTTTGCCTGGAATGCGCTGCGCGAGGCATTTCTCGGCGAACAAACCAGCTGCCTGCTCGCACTGACCTACGAGACGCTGACCACGAACCCGGAGCAGGCGATCGCGGCGGTATACGAATTTATCGGCGAGAAGCCCTTCAAGCACGACTTCAACAACATCGAATTCGACGCCGAGGAATTCGACCGCCGCATCGGCACACCCGGACTTCACAGGGTCGGCCGCAGCATCCACACCAACGAGCGGCGAAGCCTGCTGCCGCCCGAACTGATCCGCAAATACGAGAGTGACTCGTTCTGGCTCGATCCCGCGCGCAATCCGTACAACGTCAAGGTGGTGTAGCTTTCGTCGCGCTGCAGCATTCCGCGACTCTGAGAAGAGGCCTTTTTCCTTGCGAACCGCGCTGGTCCCCGTTTTAATAAACAAAAGAGTTGCGTGGGGAGGGTGGCGTGGCGTGGTTCAAGCCCAAAGAAATGAGGGTTCCGATCTTGCCGGACAATTTCGGCGAGGCGGAACTGAGGATACTGCGACCAAGTCCTAAGGAAATCTTCGATAGCGTTACGATCAGGGAAGACGGGCCGAGCGCACCCAAGCTAGCCGCCTTCACGGTGCATGCATCAAAGAACGGCGAGACCAATGAGATCCAGCAGGACAGCCCGACCCTGACGGTCGCCAAAGCGCGCGGGCTATTTAAAACCGGATGGAAAGTTCACATCGCCGATTCCGCTGGCCGCCGATATGCGCCCTCGGAATTCGACGAGATTTTGAGGTTCGATCGCTGATCTGACGCGACGGGCGCGGACGCCGATAATGCGCCTATGTTGCCGGCAGCGGCGAACGATGCAGATGGACTATCAGCCAATCCGAACCGCGCCTGGCGACCACGAAAGTGACGCGGCCCAGACCGATCACCGATTGTCCGTCCTTCACACCGGTGACGGTGTCGAACCCGCTAATGATGACGGTGGAGTCATCGATAACAAGCGCTTCTGAGCTGTTCAAAGAAGCGGAGCGCGGCTTGTTGTTGTTCAGGGCAATCTCGAAGTATTTGCGGATTTCCTCCGGTTTCGTCAGGACGACCTTGCCTAACGTGCCGATCATCAGCGCATCCGGGGCGTATAACCTGACGATGGCATCGACGTCCGAGGCCGTGAACGCTTTGCCCCATTTCTCGACGACCTGGTAGGCGTCTTCCTTCGGGCCAGCATGGGCCAACGAGGCCGAGACAGCTAACGTCATCGCCAATAAAATCCTTCTCATGAAATCCCCCCGAAAATGTGAGGCTATTGGAACGCAAGCCTGAACAAAAGCGCAATATCTGCGACGCAGTCTCGACCGGCCGGCAAGGGGTCCGGAAATTCCCCCCCAAAACAACGGCTGCGCAAATGATGAAATTTCAATCGGCCATTAGACTTCTGAATTGGCCACTCACGTTATATTCAGTGTCAAATCCAGCGAAGCTCGCAAATAGTGCAACCCCGCACCAGTGCGGCGGGAGGATGGTTACATGGGAGAACCTATGAGCAAGAACAACAACAACGCCAGGTTCTACATCGACGGTGTCTGGGTCTCCCCGGTTGTGCCGAAATTGTTCGATCTCGTGAATCCGGCGACCGAGGAGACGATCGGTGCGATCAGTCTCGGATCGGCAGAGGATGTCGATCGCGCTGTCATTGCCGCCCGCAAGGCATTCCCAACGTATTCGCAGACCAGCAAGCAGGAGCGCCTCGTATTCCTGCGCAAGATCATCGCTTCTTACAAAGAGCGGTTCGACGACATCGCGCGCGCCATTACCGAGGAGATGGGATCGCCGCTCTGGTTTTCCAAAAAGGTCCAGGTTCAGACCGCGCTCGACCATTTTGAAGAAGCCTGCCGCGTGCTTGAGGCCTATGAGTTCGAACATATGATGGGCGGCACCCGCATCGTACGCGAGCCGATCGGCGTGTGTGGCCTCATCACGCCCTGGAACTGGCCGGTCAATCAGGTCGCGTCCAAGCTGGCGCCGGCTCTGGCGGCCGGCTGCACCGTGGTGGTCAAGCCCAGCGAAATGGCGCCGTTGAGCTCGATCATCCTGGCGGAAGTGTTGCACGACGCCGGCCTGCCGAAAGGCGTGTTCAATCTGGTCAATGGCGACGGGCCGACGGTCGGCCACGCCATCGCATCGCATCCGGATATCGATCTGGTGTCCTTTACCGGCTCCACCCGCGCCGGCATTCTCGTGGCTCAGACCGCGGCAGCATCTGTGAAGCGCGTGTCCCAGGAATTGGGCGGAAAGTCCGCCAACATCCTGTTGCCGGACGTCGATCTTTCGAAAGCGGTTCCCGCCGGCGTGATGCGCAGCTTCACCAATTCGGGACAGTCCTGTCAGGCGCCGACGCGCATGCTGGTTCATCAGGACCAGATGGACGAAGCCATCGATATCGCCCGGAAGACGGCGGACGCCTTCATTGTCGGCTCGCCCTATGACGACAAAAGCCAGCTCGGTCCCCTGATCAGCAAGACGCAGTTCGAGCGCGTGCAGAAATTGATCGAGACCGGGATCGCGGAAAAGGCGACCGTGGTTGCCGGCGGAGCGGGCCGACCTGCGGGACTGAATCGCGGCTATTACGTACGCCCAACCATCTTCGCGCATGTGACGCCGACGATGACGCTGGCTCAGCAGGAAATCTTCGGGCCGATCCTGGTGATGATGTCCTACAAGGACGAGGACGACGCGGTCGAAATCGCCAACGGCACCGTCTACGGGTTGGCGGGTTATGTCTGGTCCGGCGATATCGCCAAAGCGCGCCGCGTCGGCGCGCGACTGCGGGCAGGGCGCATTTATCTGAACAATGCGCCGCACGGCAAAGCGCAAGACGTCGAAGCTCCGTTCGGCGGCTACAAGCAATCCGGAAACGGCCGGGAATGCGGCATCTTCGGCTTCGAGGAGTATCTCGAGATCAAGGCGGTCATTGGTTACGACGCTGCGTAGTGCCATAGTGATGTGAACGCGTCAGCGACAGGTGGCTTGCGCGCGCGACGGCGCGTGGCTCGCGCGGAACCAATGCCCGCACGGTGGGTTGGAAGAGATCAACCTCACGGATGATCTCACATGCGTCTTCTACTCGCCACGCTATGCATCTGCGCTTACGCCCCGATGGCGTGTGCTCAGACTGAGCCTAACCTGGATCGGTTGAGCGCCTCACAGCCCATCAAGGGTGAACCTGCATCGTCTGACGATAACAAAGGGCAAACTCAGTCGCCGGACCCTAAAGGTCCGCTGACCACGGGTAGCGGCGGCGCTTCGGCGGCCAATCCCCAGGGCGGCACTCCGCCAAACATGCAGGTCGCACCGGGTTCAAAGATCGGCGCCGATCAGAACTAGCGCGTCAAGGACTATTGATCCGGTGAGAAGTTGGGATCGAGATCACAAAGACAGGCCGCCGATCTGTAGGTGAGCCAATTCAGGGCCGCCCGCGCCAGAATTGATTGCATCAAGGCATCTTGGCATCACGGTCGTTAGGCAGAAGGGGAATGGTGCCCACTGTGCGGCTGCGCACTTCTGGGGTCTGAACCACGGTGCCGCTTCGCCCGGTGCATCCGCTTGTCGCAGGCTTGTCGAAGGGCGGGTTATGATGCAGGGCGGGACAGCCTCGCGAAGACTGAAACAAGAACCGCGCGAGATATTGAAATCTTGATGTTATTTTTCTCGCTTTCCTGCCGATGATTTTTCTCTACTGACGGCGCAATGCAAATCGCAGATGACGCGTGGCAAGGAATAACGCGTTGCGTCCGTTCGTCCGATATGCAAAAAATCCAGCGTCGTCGGTCGAGATGGGGTGAGCGGTGCCAACACGACGTATCCTGCCGATCGCTACTTGCCTGATACTTTTGCTGTCCATGCCTGGACCGGCATGCGCGCAGAGCACGGAGCGCGCGCCTGACACCATGGCCGCCCGCGTCCTTGCATGCGCCGGATGTCATGGCGCGCAAGGCGAGGGCACCAGCGACGTCTATTTCCCGCGACTGGCGGGAAAGCCGGCCGGTTATCTCTACAACCAATTGATAGCCTTCCGCGACGGGCGGCGCAGATACCCGCCGATGAACTATCTGCTCGAATTTCTCCCTGACGCCTATCTCCAGGAGATCGCGACTTATTTCGCCTCGTTGCGGCCTCCTTTTGCGGCGCCTGCCATTCCAACCGTCAGCGCTGAAGTCCTGGCACGTGGCGAAACGCTGGTGAAGAACGGCGATCCGCAGCATGGCATCCCGGCTTGTTCGGGATGTCACAATCCCGGCTTCACCGGCATGGAGCCGGCGATTCCGGGCCTGTTGGGCCTGCGCGCCAGCTACATCAGTGCCCAGCTCGGCGGTTGGCGCTATGGCACGCGAACCGCTTTGGCGCCCGATTGCATGCAGATCGTTGCCAGTCTTTTGACGGAAGACGATGTGAAGGCGGTAGCAGCCTATCTTGCGTCGCGACCGGCGCCGGCCGATCCTTCCTTTGCGCCGCGTGGAAGTCTTCCGATGCCGCTTGCGTGCGGCAGTGAACCGCATTGAGGGGGCCGTGAGAATGCCGCGAGCCTTGAAGAAATTGTTATCGGTGCTGGCAGTGTCGTCCATGACGATCGGCACAACGGGTGCGATCGCACAGCAACCGCCGAAACCGGTCCCGGCCCCGATAGCGAATCCTGCCTTGATAGCCAAGGGCGAATATCTCGCGCGGGCCGGCGACTGCATCGCCTGTCATACCGCGCGAGAAGGCAAGATCTTTGCCGGTGGTCTGCCGATGGAAACGCCGTTCGGCACGATCTATACGTCGAACATTACGCCCGATCCGCAAACCGGGATCGGTACCTGGACGTCGGATCAATTTTTCACGACGATGCATAATGGACGCTTTCCGGACGGCGGGTTGCTTTATCCGGCGATGCCGTTTGCCTCCTACACAAAGGTAACGCGCGAAGACAGCGACGCGATCTTCGCCTATCTGCGTTCGATCCCCCCCGTCAGGCAGGCCAATCGTCCGCACGATCTGCGATTTCCCTACAATAACCGCTCGCTGATCATCGGCTGGCGCACGCTGTTCTTCCGGGAGGGCGAATACAAGCCCGACCCGACCAAATCGGCCGACTGGAATCGCGGCGCCTACCTGGTCGAGGGCCTCGGCCATTGCGGGATGTGCCACACCGCGATCAACGCGCTTGGCGGCAGTTCGGAATCGCAGGCCTTCGAAGGCGGGCTGATTCCGATGCAGAACTGGTACGCGCCGTCCCTGACCTCGAACAAGGAAGCGGGCCTCGGCGACTGGAGCATCGAGGAAATTTCCGACCTGCTGCGTACCGGCGTGTCGACCCGCGGCGCGGTCTACGGACCGATGGCGGAAGTGGTCTATAACAGCCTGCAATATCTCAACGACGACGATACCCGCGCGATGGCGGTGTACCTCAAGAGCCTCGCGCAGGGCACGTCCCCGGAAAAGCCGGCAGCGTCGCTGCCGTCGGCGGAAAGCAGCCTGCTGCTGTCGTTCGGCAAGTCGATCTACGATCGGGAATGCGGCGGCTGCCATGGCGCGACAGGGGTCGGCATGCCGCCGCATTATCCGCCGCTGGCCGGCAACCCATCGATCCAGATGGTGTCCGCCGTCAATGCGATCCGGATGGTGCTCAATGGCGGCTATCCGCCGGGCACGGCCGGAAATCCGCGGCCGTACGGCATGCCGCCCTTTGCGCAGCGGCTATCCGACGACGAGGTCGCCGCCGTCGTGACCTACATCCGGACGTCCTGGGGCAATCGCGGCGAACCGGTTTCGGCGCGGCAGGCCAATGAACTGCGCTCGGCGACGCTGAACTGAGGCATGCCATGATCATTTCACCTCCACCGCAGGCGACCACGCTGGGTACCGAAGAGGAGCGCGTCGCCGCCATTGTCCGCTCGGGTCCATCCGGCGCCATCGTCGTCGCCGGAATAGCCACCGCGGTCGTGATCGCGCTTTGGTTTGCGTTCTATCTGTTGGTGTTCCTGCCGCGGAGCGCTTGATCATGACAACCGAGAGCGATTCCCACCTTGGCGAAGCCGTCGCGGCTCGCATCGAACGCAGATGGGCGACCTTGTCGATCGTGGTCGTCGGCGTGCTCGTGGGCATGGCGATCTTCATCGGCATCGATCATGCGACGATGCCGCAAGGCCATGTCGAGACCGCCGATCCCAAAACGCTGCATCTCACCGGCGAATTCATCGAAAGCAATCTCGGCAGCGCAATGGAGGCGGACGGCTCTGTGACGGTGCGCGCGATCGGCCAGCAATATTCCTTCACGCCGCAATGCATCGTGGTGCCGTCGGAGACGCCGGTGACGCTGCGTGCCACCAGTGCCGATGCCGTGCATGGGCTGCTGATCGAAGGCACCAACATCAACACCATGCTGGTGCCGGGATACGTCTCGGAGTTGCCGGTCCGGTTCAAAGCCCCCGGCGAACACGCGATGCCCTGCCAGGAATTTTGCGGGATCGGGCATCAGGGAATGTGGGCCAAGGTCAAGGTGGTCGACAAGACCGCCTTCCTCAGGATGATGGCGTCGCGACGGAGGCTGAGCTGTGTTGATTAACAAGCGGCTGATCCTGGCGCATTTCTGGCTCGCCTTTGCGGTGTTCGGCCTGGCGTTGATATTGGGCGCCTGGCAGATGTTCGTCCGCAGTCCGTTCAACGCCTGGCATTTCAATCCGGAATTCTATTATCGCTCGGTCACCGCGCATGGCTCGGCGATGGGTTATGTGTTTCCGACCCTGATCGCGATGGGATTTGGGTACGCCATCACCGAAGCGACCCTTGAAAAGCCGCTGGTTGGGGTACGCTGGGCCTGGGCCGGTTTTGCGCTGGTCGCGGTCGGCGCTGTGGTGGCGATGATCCCGGTCTCGCTGGGGCTCGCCTCGGTGCTCTACACGTTCTATCCGCCGATGGTCGGCAATCCTTTTTATTATATCGGCGTCGTGATGGTCGTGGTCGGCTCCTGGATATGGGTCGCGCTGATGTCGATCAATCTCATGATCTGGAAGCGAGACAACCCCGACCGGCCGGTGCCGCTGGCGATGTTCGCCAATGTCGCGGGCTCCTATCTCTGGGGCTGGACCGCGGTCGGCGCCGCGCTCGAAATCATCTTCCTGATCCTGCCGGTGGCGCTTGGCCTTAGATCGACCATCGATGCCGGGCTTGCCCGCGTGTTCTTCTCCTGGACGCTGCATGCGATTGTCTATTTCTGGCTGATCCCGACCTACATCGCCTATTACACGATCTTCCCACGCGCGATCGGCGGGCGGCTCTACAGCGACGCGATGGCGCGGATTTCCTTTATCCTGTTCGTGGTGGTGGCGATGCCGATCGGCGTGCATCATCTGTTTGCGGATCCGCAAGTCGGCGCCGGATTCAAGTTCATGCATTCGGTGTTCACCGGCCTGGTCACGCTGCCGACCTTGCTGACGATATTCACCATCTGCGCCTCCGCCGAGATCGCCAGCCGCCTGCGCGGCGGCCGCGGCGCGTTCGGGTGGGTGAGGGCGCTGCCCTGGCAAAACCCGATCATGCTCGCGACCGCGCTGTCGCTGGTCATGCTCGGCTTCGGCGGCGCCGGCGGCATCATCAACATGAGCTATCAGCTCGATGCCACCATCCATAACACCCAGTGGATCACCGGGCATTTCCATCTGATCTTCGGCGGCGCGATCGTGATCATGTATTTCGCGATCGCTTATGATCTATGGCCGCATCTGACCGGCCGGGCGATGGACCATTTCGGCCTGATGCGCACGCAGCTCTGGCTGTGGTTCATCGGCATGATCGTGACGACGTTCCCATGGCACTATGTCGGCATTCTCGGCATGCCACGCCGCATGGCGTTCTACGATTACGCCAATCCGGCGATTTCGCCGCAGACCTTTTCGGTGGGGATGTCGGCCGTCGGAGGTTTGATCTTGCTGACGTCGGGCGTTTTGTTTTTCGTCGTACTGATCCGGGGCCAGCGAGCCGAACGCAGTGATGCCGGCGCTTATCGCTTCAGCGTGCCGATCCATATGCCCGCGCGGATACCGGTGGCGCTGAACAGTTTTGGATTATGGCTGACGCTGATGGTCGGCCTCACGGTGGTGAATTACGGCTATCCGATCGCCCAGCTTCTGGTGCTGAAGCAAACCAATGTGCCCGCGATTTATGTCGGAGCCAGCCGATGAGTGAGCAGAAGCTGTTCACCTTGCGCAATCCCTGGTTCGGCGCTGCCGTCGGCATTACCGGGGGGATCGCCGTGCTGTCGTTCCTGGCCGGCCTGATCTGGTTGCCGTTGGCTCAGCCCGACCTGAAAATCAGCGGCATCTGGGACGCCATCTGCAGCGCGGCCGGCGTGCCGCGTGCCGCGCCACAGTCCAGCGTCCAACAGCCCGACTTCAAGACGTCCAGCGTCGTATTGACGTCGGAGATGCTGACACATCCGGATCAAGTATCGATCGGGCGAGGCGCGACGCTGGCGCAGCGATGTGCGATCTGCCACGGGCCAGAAGGCGTCAGCGATGCCAACTCGCCCAATCTCGCCGGTCAATTCGCCGCCGTGACGTACAAGGAACTAAACGACTTCAAGGCCGGAGCGCGGGTCAACGTGGTGATGAGTCCGTTCGCGGCCACCATGAGCAATCAGGATATGCTCGATATCGCCGCCTACTACGCTTATTTGCCAAGGGTGCCGTCGAACAAGATCGATGCTGAATTGGCCGCGCCGCGGATTGTCGTGACGGGAGCGCCGATGCGCAATATCCCCCCTTGTGGCGCTTGTCATGGCGATATCGACACCAAGGCCGGAAGCCCCTGGCTCGGCGGCCAGTCCGCCGTCTATATCAAGGCCCAGCTCGAAGCATTTGCGTCCGGCAGCCGCCACAACGACATCAGCCAGCAAATGCGCAACATCGCACGCCAGATGACGGGCGAAGAGATCGATCAGGTCGCGAGATATTACGCGGCTCAGCCGTAACGGCTGTTGGGGCCAAGCTCGGTCGCGGACATCGGCTCACGTAAGGGGCTGAGGCGCTAACCGGGAATTAATCTGATCAGTTCATAATCTACCTTGGTCTTAAGGCTTTTATATTCATTCATTTGAGGTCAATTCAGGTGATCAAGACACCGGAATCGCAGAGCAATAAATCCAGCCGAAAATCGATTTTGGCGCTGTCCGTATTCGCCTTGGGTGTAAATGCGACTGCCGCGGTCTATACGCTGTCGCCTTCCGATTTCGTCTGGCCGAATGTCCCCGGGTTGGTGGCCGGATTGCTTCCGCGTGAGGGAGCTTCACAGCCAATCCCGAATACGGTTGTTGCAGCCTTGAACGATATTCAGTCAACCCATCAGAACAACGCCACCTCGCTGCAGGACGATGGTTTCTGGTTGCAACAAAACAACGCGCTGCTGCAGCAGAATGAATCCTCATTGCAGCAAAACACCGCTTTGCTGCAGGAGGGTGCAATTAAGCTTGATACCCTGAGATCGAGCCTGACGGACGAGCGGTCCGACGTGAAGGCGATATCTGCTCAGCTCGCGACGCTGATTGCGAAAGTCGACTCGCTGCAAAGCGCAATGAAGTCGGAGATGACATCGTCCATTCCGAAGGTGCGCGCTCGCGCCCGGCTGTCCGGAATTGGGCACAAACGGCTGGCTCGGCAAATGAAGCCTGAGGGATCCATCTCGGTTGGTGGTGCTCCGCTCACCACAGCACCAGCCTCCAGTCTGGCTTCCGTCGCACAGCCCAGCCCGCTGAGATGGTAACCGGTTCTCAACGGGTTCGCGATATCGGTAAGGCATCGCGGATATCGTAACTCATACCGCGAGATAATAACTGGAAGCCCGCCGTCTCAACCCCGGCGGGCTTTCTGCTGCTGTCCGACAAGCGGGCCAAGATAAGCCGGCGCGAGTTCACAGGTCGGCGCCGCTGACTTTGATGGAGCGGCTTTTGTGCGCCGCGATATGCAGAAGTAATCATCCTGTGTTGCGCGGAGCGGGGAACTTCGCGAGCAACCAACGGTGGTCCAAAGCGCTTACCTAGCTAAGATGAGCTGAGGGGAGAACGCCATGACGACCTTACAAGCAATTCTGTTGGGAATGATGTTATCCTGGACGCCAAGCCTCGTGGTGCTGACCTTTCTGCTTTGGCAAGATGAATTGGTCTATGGCGTGCGGGCGTAGCTCGCCCACTAATGCGGGTGTCGTTTGACGAAGGCGGGCCGGGGGCCTCTTCGCCCAGCTAGATGAATTCGATGACCTTCAACGCGACCCATCCTAATGCATAGACCCAACCGGCCATCGCCACGATGATGGCAATCGCTAAAACGACAAGATAAAATCCATGCAAGATTTCACCAGCGGATGACATCTGGGCGTGATCCAAAGCCACAAACCGTCCAATGCAATATGATCGGGCGGGTGACTTGTTCACGATAACCTGTCGCCCGTGTCTGACAATTGAAGACGTGCGTTAAGCTAACCGGTCAACCCTAACTGACAGGCCCCGTCATTCCCGATGCCAGAGCGCTGATCAAAAATTGAACGGCCGCGCATCGGTCTGAGCCTCTGCGGCCTAACCCAGAAACGGTTTCGTCGGAACACGAAATCGGAGAGCGCTTCTTGGAACAAAAACTGAAACCACCGTGTATCGTTCGTGTATTGCGGACCAGTCGGTGGCAGCGAGTGCAAGCCACGGAAGGCTGCTGCGGTACCTCAATTGAGGCAGATGCTCCCCATCTGTAAGGAGCATTCTTCCTGAGCGCCGGGTTTGTTCTTTGTCCCCGGTTTCCTGGTGGTTTCGTAGTCGCCGGCGATCTCCATCGCCCAATAGGTCCGTCCCGTTTTCGGGCTTTTCGCGCTGGCGACACCAACCCGCAACCCGTCGTGCATCAAGAGGTTGCTTCGATGTCCCGGCGATTCGATCCATTGATCGAGCGTTCTGGGAAAATCGGCGTAGGCGCCTGCGAGGTTTTCCGCGATCCGGCGGGCTCCGCCTGAAGGCACCCCCGCCACGCGCGAACTCAACGGCGCAAGTGCTGCGTGATCGAGCAAGTCCCTTGCTGCCATGGCGTTGGCTTGTTGCAGCGCGATCCGGTTGAGGACAGGATCTGCAGTCACTCGCCCTTCGCCATTTTTGACGCGATAGTTCGAAATCAAATCAGCAGGAGAGGCCGTCTGGGCGATCGCGGAACCGAGCCACGCGACCGCCAGACAAAACGCGAGAGCCAACGTGAAACTCCGTCGCCGTTTCTTCCGTGTCATCGAATCTCCGTCTAATCGTCATCCCGGCCAACGTCCCACTTACGCAGGCTCATTTCGGAAATCCGAATTGACCCCGGGAGCCAAAGTGTAAACCCTATCGAAATATTGAGGCGGAAAATGAAGTGGCGATCCCAGCAGGATTCGAACCTGCAACCCACGGAGTAGAAAGATTTTAGCTTCTTACAATTTCGTGTAGTGATATCAAATTGTTAGAAGGTGTTCGTCTCCATCTTTGTGATTTTCTTTGTGGGTCCTCCCTCCGCATCCCTTTTCTAAGCCTTGTCGGCTTTCAGCAGTTCGCAAGCTAGTTCGTAAGGCATTCCCGCCCTCAGACCGCGATAAATCCAATCAAGCGAAATCCCTGTCGCTCTGCAGATCTTTAGCGCTTGGTCAAGCGATATTCTATTGGCGCCCCTTTCATAATTATTCCACGCGCTCGGAGTGATGCCGACTAACCGGCACCACCTTGCCTGTGAAAAACCAAGCATTACCCGCGTGCGCTTTAATCGAGCGCTGATAGACCGATGGTTCTCCATTCTTCCTCCGAATGTCGTGGGATCGCTTGGACGGAAGGTGCTGCGTCAAATTTTACTCCGACTGGCTCGTACCAAGTGAAATTGTCGGTAACTCGCTCGAAGCGGAAGTGGCGAGCCCGTTGAGATTACCGATCAGCAAGGCGTCTCAAATTTTGCTGATATTCGGAGAGCAGCGACGTCATGTCGTCCACCCCGTGATAAAAGCTTTGAGAGTCGACTCCATTCGATGATGTCAATTTGCAGAGTTTACGAATATTACGAAGGTCTCCCTTCGATACTTGTTTGGTGTCGCCTGGATAGCCTCTTCCGCCTCTGTGCTGATCGAACCAAACAATGAGGTCCGCGCCTCCGTTTAGGGCGAACGGGCGGCCAAGAATTTGCGGCCTTTGAACCGCATGCTGAGCAGTCACGACGTTCAGTTTGTTTCCTCGCCATTCAATCCGTTTCATTGGGCCAATTTGCAGAGAGAAATGAAAAATAGCCGTGTTTATAACAGGTTATAGAATGATCCATGACGCATGTACGTTCGTTGGAACGAGAGGGACTTTGTGACTCACTTTGGGATTTTTTGGCCTTCTGTACCAATCTGTGTCGAGAAAAAACACTTAGATGAAATCTTTGATGTTTGAGAAACCCTTATAGATTGCGCCTTTTTGATCGATCTATGGCGATCCCAGCAGGATTCGAACCTGCAACCCACGGAGTAGAAATCCGTTACTCTATCCAGTTGAGCTATGGGACCGTAACTTCTGAAACCCGAGCCTCCCAAGAGGCCGATCTTCCGAAGGCCAAGCCTCCCGGAAACCAGCTTTCCGAAAACCCGGCCTTCATAGCACTGCCAATATGAAAAATCCGCATCCGCGCCAAGCCCATCCGAACCATTTTCCGGGATACCGCGACCAAGCGAGACGGTGGACCGTTGCATCGGGGTCCGCCGCACCGCAATGATGTGTGCCACGGCCGACCGCCGGCCGGTGGCATGGGCCTGTCACCGCCAATGCTGTCACCGCGAACGCTGTCACCGTCATGTCGCATGCGACCTTTTCGCTACCCCGTTCCGCGGCCACGAGTCCGTCACCTTTTAGCGCACTTTTATTCGACACGCGGCGTTCGTCCGCGTCAGGGAGTTCCATCATGATTGGTTTGGTTCGCGCCGTGACATTGTGCGCCACGCTGGCGTTCGGCCTCGTCACAGCGCAGGCGGCGGACAAGGCGTTCAAGCGCGACGATCTGGCCGATTCGGCGATCAAGCTGGAGGCCCAGATCAAGAGCGAGGCGGGGCCGGTCAGCAAATCCGGCGCCAATTTGCGGACCGACGCCGACGCCGCGTTCAAACGCGGCGACTTCCGCACTGGCCTGCAAATCCTGGGGCAGATCGCGGCCACCACGCCTGAGGACAGTGCCAATTGGCTGCGGCTGGCCCGCACTATCTTTCTGATCCGCTCCGCCAACAGCTCCGAACTGACCTTCCTCCTGGAGCGCGCCTCGACCGCGGCCTATATCGCCTATCAGCGCGCCGCCAATGCCGGCGAGGAGGCCGATGCGCTTGCCGTGCTCGGCCGCTCGCTGTCCGACCGCAAACTGTGGCGCCCGTCGCTCGATGCGTTGCGGCTCTCGCTGGACCTGCGCGAGGTCGCCGACGTGCGCGGCCAATACGAGAAAATGCGCGACGAGCATGGTTTTCGGCTGCTGGATTATACGGTTGATTCCGATTCCGCATCGCCGCGGACCTGTTTCCAGTTCTCCGAAGACCTCGCCAAGCGAACTGATTTCGCGCCGTTCCTGGCGCTGGCGGGCAGCGACAAGCCGGCCCTATCGTCGGAAGGCAAGCAGCTCTGCGTCGATGGCCTGAAGCACGGCGAGCGCTACAACATCAATCTGCGCGCCGGATTGCCGTCCACCGTAAAGGAAACCCTGCCGAAATCGGCCGAATTCAACATCTATGTGCGCGACCGCAAGCCGTTCGTGCGCTTCACCGGCCGCGCCTATGTGCTGCCGCGCACCGGCCAGCGCGGCATTCCGCTGGTCAGTGTCAATACGCCCTCAGTGACGGTCGATGTGTTCAGGATCGGCGACCGCAATCTGATCAACACCGTGATCGACAGCGATTTCCAGCAGAGCCTCAGCAAATACCAGCTCTCGAGCTTGGGTGACGAGCGCGGCGTCAAGGTCTGGTCGGGGGAACTCGCGACCGCGACCACGCTCAATCAGGACGTCACGACCGCGTTTCCGGTCGATCAGGCGCTCGGCGATCTGCAGCCCGGCGTCTATGTGATGACCGCTGCAGCCAAGGGGCCGGGCAGCGACGACGACAATTCGCTGGCGACGCAGTGGTTCATCGTCTCGGACATGGGTCTCGCGGCATTTTCCGGCAATGACGGCATTCATGTCTTCGTCAATTCGCTGGCGTCAACCGAGGCGGTCGCAAAAGCCGAAGTACGGCTGGTCGCGCGCAACAACGAGATCCTGGCGACCCGCAAGACCGACGAGTCAGGCCACGTGTTGTTCGAGGCGGGGCTGGCGCGCGGCGAGGGCGGTCTTTCGCCGGCGCTTCTGACCGTGACCAGCGAGAAGGCCGACTACGCCTTCCTGAGCCTGAAATCCAATGCCTTCGATCTCAGCGATCGCGGCGTGTCCGGCCGCACCGTGCCCGCGGGCGCCGATGCGTTTGTTTATGCCGAGCGCGGCGTCTACCGCTCCAACGAGACGGTGTACCTGACCGCGCTGGTGCGCGACGGCCAAGGCAATGCCGTGACCGGCGGGCCGCTGACCCTGGTGATCGAGCGCCCCGACGGGGTCGAATTCCGCCGCGCCGTCTTGCCGGATCAAGGCGCGGGCGGGCGGAGCCTCGCGGTTGCACTCAATTCGGCGGTTCCGACCGGGACCTGGCGGGTGCGGGCGTTCACCGATCCCAAGGCTTCGGCGGTCGGCGAAACCACCTTCATGGTCGAGGATTACATCCCTGAACGGATCGAATTTGATATATCTTCCAAAGATAAACAGATTAAGGCTGATCTTCCTGTAGAACTTAAAGTAGATGGTCATTTCCTCTACGGCGCGCCGGCCTCTGGACTGCAGCTTGAGGGCGACATGCTGGTGGCCCCGGCGTCGGAACGGCCCGGCTATGCCGGCTACCAGTTCGGCGTAGCCGACGAGGAAACCGCCAGCAACGAACGCACCCCGATCGAGAACCTGCCGGAAGCCGACGCCAATGGCGTCGCCACGTTCCCGGTCAGTCTTGCCAAGCCGCCATCCTCGACCCGTCCGCAGGAAGCCCAGATATTCATCCGCATGGCGGAAGCCGGCGGTCGCGCCGTCGAGCGCAAACTGGTGCTGCCGGTCGCCCCGGCCAGCGCGATGATTGGCGTCAAGCCGCTGTTCGGCGACAAGAGCGTCGCGGAAGGCGACAAGGCCGCGTTCGATGTGGTGTTCGCGGCCCCCGACGGCAAATCGCTGGCGCGCGACGGCTTGCGCTACGAGCTGCTGAAGATGGAGTCGCGCTATCAGTGGTATCGCCAGAGTTCGTCCTGGGAATATGAACCGGTCAAATCGACCACCCGCATCGCCGATGGCGATCTGACCATTGCCGCCGACAAGCCATCGCGTATCACCCTGTCGCCGCAGCCTGGCCGCTATCGCCTCGATGTCAAAACGGCCGACGCCGACGGGCCGCTAACGTCAGTCCAGTTCGATGTCGGCTGGTATTCCGACGGCAGCGCCGATACGCCAGACCTTTTGGAAACCTCGGTCGACAAGCCCGAGTACCAGTCCGGCGACACCATGGTGGTGTCGGTCAATGCCCGCACCGCCGGCAAGCTGACCATCAATGTGCTCGGCGACCGGCTACTGACCACGCAATCGTCAGACGTCAAGGAAGGCACCGCGCAGGTCAAAATTCCGGTCGGCAAGGATTGGGGCACCGGCGCCTATGTGGTGGCGACGCTGCGCCGTCCGCTCGACGCTGCGGCGCAAAGAATGCCGGGCCGGGCCATCGGGCTGAAATGGTTCGGGATCGACAAGAAGGCCCGCACCATCGAGGTCAAGCTGACGCCGCCGGCCTTGGTGCGCCCGAACACCATGCTGAAGATTCCAGTGAAGCTCGGCGGGTTGAACCCCGGCGAAGATGCAAAGATCGTGGTTGCGGCTGTCGATGTCGGCATTCTCAATCTGACCAATTACAAGCCGCCGGCGCCGGACGATTATTACCTCGGCCAGCGCCGCATGACCTCGGAAATCCGCGACATCTATGGCCAATTGATCGACGGTATGCAGGGCACCCGTGGCCGGCTCAGAACCGGCGGCGACGGCGCTGGTGCGGAACTACAGGGCAGCCCGCCGACGCAGAAGCCGCTGGCGCTTTATTCCGGAATCGTCACGGTAGCCGCCGACGGCACCGCCGAAATCAGCTTCGATATTCCGGAATTCGCCGGCACCGCCCGCGTGATGGCGGTTGCCTGGACCTCGACCAAGCTCGGCCGCGCCACCACTGATGTAACGGTGCGCGATCCCGTGGTGCTGACGGCAACCTTGCCGCGCTTCCTGCTCAACGGCGATCATGGCACCATGAGTTTTGACCTCGACAATGTCGAGGGCGCGCCCGGCGACTACACCGTCAACGTCAAGGCTTCGGGCCCGGTGAAAGTATCCGGCAGTCCGTCGACGACGGTAAAACTCGCCGCCAAGCAACGAACCTCAATGTCGCTGGCGCTCGATGCGAGTTATGCCGGAAATGCGCAGTTCGACGTCGACATCAAAGGGCCTGATGGCCTGACCCTGGCGCGGCATTATGCGCTCGACGTCAAGCCGGCGACGCAAATCCTGGCGCGCCGCTCGATTCGGACGCTGGCCAAGGGTGAGAGTCTGACGCTGACGTCAGACATGTTCTCGGATCTGGTGCAGGGCACCGGCGGCGTCTCGCTGTCGGTCGGCCTGTCGACGGCGCTCGATGCCGCCACCATCCTCAAAGCGCTGGATCGCTATCCCCATGGCTGTTCGGAGCAGATCACCAGCCGCGCGATGCCGCTATTGTACGTCAACGATCTGGCGGCTGGCGCACACTTGGCGATGGATACCGAGGTCGATCAGCGCATCCGGGACGCCATCGATCGGCTGTTGGCGCGGCAAGGCTCGAACGGATCGTTCGGGCTGTGGTCGGCCGGCGGCGACGACGCCTGGCTCGATGCATACGTGACGGATTTCCTGACCCGCGCCCGCGAAAAGGGGTTTGTCGTCCCGGACGTGCTGTTCAAAAGCGCGCTCGATCGCATTCGTAATTCCGTCGTCAACGCGAACGAGCCGGAAAAGGATGGTGGGCGTAATCTCGCTTATGGGCTCTACGTGCTCGCCCGCAACGGCACCGCGCCGATCGGCGATCTGCGTTATCTCGCCGATACCAAACTGAGCAATCTGGCGACCCCGATTGCGAAGTCGCAATTGGCAGCCGCGCTGGCGCTGGTCGGCGACAAGGGCAGGGCGGAGCGGGTCTATGCCGCGGCCCTCGACAGCCTGGCGCCCAAACCAGTGCTGGAGTTCGGCCGGGTCGATTACGGCAGCGCCTTGCGCGACGCCGCGGCACTGGTGTCGCTGGCCAGCGAAGGCAATGCGCCGCGGGCGACGCTGACCCAGGCGGTCGCGCGGGTCGAAGTGGCGCGCGGGCTGACGCCTTACACATCCACGCAGGAAAATGCCTGGCTGGTGCTGGCGTCGCGCGCGCTGTCGAAGGAAACCATGGCGCTCGATATCGATGGCGCACCGGTCAAGACTGCGCTCTATCGCAGCTACAAAGCCGCCCAGATGGCGGGCAAGCCGATCAAGATCACCAACACCGGCGATGCGCCGGTGCAGGCGGTGGTTTCCGTGAGCGGCGCGCCGGTTACCCCGGAGCCCGCGGCATCGAACGGCTTCAAGATCGAGCGCAATTACTTTACGCTCGACGGCAAGCCGGCCGATGTGTCGAAAGCCAAGCAGAACGACCGCTTTGCAGTGGTGCTCAAGATCACCGAGGCGAAGCCGGAATACGGTCACATCATGGTGTCGGATTATCTCCCGGCTGGGCTCGAGATCGACAATCCGCATCTGGTCTCGTCAGGTGACACCGGCACGCTCGACTGGATCGAGGACGGTCAGGAGCCTGAAAATACCGAGTTCCGAGATGATCGCTTCACCGCGGCCGTCGATCGCGCCAGCGACAGCAAGGCGGTGTTTACGGTCGCCTATGTCGTGCGTGCGGTCTCCCCCGGCAAATACGTGCTGCCGCAGGCCTATGTCGAGGACATGTATAACCCCTCGCGCTACGGCCGCTCCGGCACCGGCTCCGTTGAGGTGCGTTCGGCGAAATGAGTTCAGCCGCGATCATAACGCCGGCTGAACGCCGCTGGCGACGGATCAAGCTTGCAGCGGCGGTCTCTGCCGCAGCAAGCCTTATACTGGTCGGCGCATTCGCTGCGTGGGTCATTTCGCTTGGACCTCTTCCGCTGCAGCAGGCGCGTCAGGTCTCCACGACAATTGTTGATCGTAACGGCAAGCTGCTCCGCGCCTATGCGATGGCCGACGGCCGCTGGCGGTTGCCGGTCGATGCGAAGACCAATGTCGATCCGGGTTATCTCAAGCTGTTGCTGGCTTACGAGGACCGACGCTTCCGGTCTCATGCCGGCGTCGATCCGTTGGCGCTTGGCCGCGCCGCGTTTCAACTTGTCACCCGTGGTCATATCGTCTCCGGCGGCTCCACGATCACGATGCAACTGGCGCGGCTGTTGGAGCCGCGGCGGGAACGATCGGTCACCGCCAAGCTGCGCCAGATGGTCCGCGCGCTCGAAATCGAACGGCGGATGACAAAGGACCAGATCCTCGATCTGTATCTGGCGCTGGCGCCGTATGGCGGCAATCTCGAAGGCATTCGCGCCGCCTCGATCGCCTATTTCGGCAAGGAGCCGAAGCGCCTGTCGCTGGCGGAAGCCGCGCTATTGGTAGCGCTGCCGCAGTCGCCGGAAAACCGGCGTGCGGATCGGCATCCCGAAATCGCACATGCGGCGCGCGACCGCGTGCTCGACCGCATGGTCGAAGACGGCCAGGTATCGGCGGAAGACGCGACGCAGGCCAAGGCCGTGCCGGTGCCGCGGTTACGCAAGCCGATGCCCATTCTGGCCCCGCATTCGGCCGATCAGGCCATCAGCATCGTAAAAGATACACCGTTGATCAAGTTGACGCTGGATTCAGGCCTGCAGCGGAATCTCGAAGCTTTGGCGCATGACCGCGCGATTACTTTGGGCCCGACTATTTCCGTGGCGATCATCGCGGTCGACAATGAAAGCGGCGACGTGCTGGCGCGAGTCGGCTCGCCGGATTATTTCGACGACCGTCGCGCCGGGCAGGTCGATATGACCCGTGCCATACGCTCGCCCGGATCGACGCTAAAGCCGTTCATCTATGGCATGGCGTTTGAGGATGGTTTCGTTCATCCCGAAAGTCTGATCGATGACCGGCCGATCCGCTTCGGCTCTTATGCGCCGGAAAATTTCGACATGACCTTTCAGGGCACGGTGCCGGTGCGTAAGGCGCTGCAGATGTCCCTGAATGTCCCGGCCATAGCGCTGTTGGATCGCGTCGGTGCCAGCCGCCTGTCGTCCCGGCTGAAGCAGGCCGGGGCCAATCTGGTGTTGCCCAAGGACGAGACGCCGGGCCTCGCGATGGGATTAGGCGGCGTCGGCATCACCTTACAGGATCTGGTGCAACTCTATGGCGGGTTGGCGCGGCTTGGCAGTACCCGCCCGCTGCGTGAGATCATGAGGGCGAACGATGACGCGCGTGAACCCCTGCGTCTAATGGATCCCGTGTCGGCGTGGCAGGTCGGAAATGTGCTGCTGGGTACGCCGCCGCCGGAGAATGGCGTGCACAATCGGATCGCCTTCAAGACCGGCACCAGCTACGGCTACCGCGATGCCTGGTCGGTCGGTTTCGATGGCCGCATCACCATCGGGGTCTGGGTCGGACGGCCGGATGGCGCGCCCGCGCCGGGAATTGTCGGTCGCACCGCTGCGGCGCCGATCCTGTTCGATGCCTTTGCCCGTACCGGCAAACTGCCGGCGTCGCTGCCGAAACCTCCGAAAGGGACCTTGGTGGCGAGCAACGCCAAACTGCCGTTGCCGCTGCGGCGGTTTCGGCCGGTGGGAGAGCTGGTCCGGACCGGTGGCGAGCAGGCGCCGCATATCCAGTTTCCGCTGAACGGTTCGCGGATCGACGCCGCGGGCCCGGGCGGCACGTCATTTTCCGCGATGCCGGTGAAGGTCGCCGGCGGCGTGCTGCCAATGACCGTGCTGGTAAACGGGGTGTCGGCCGGGGAAATCGACAGCCGCCGCCAGCGGCTGGTCGATCCGCCCGGTCCGGGCTTCACCCGATTGACCGTGATCGACGCCATGGGCGCCGCGGACACAGTTGTCGTAAGAATTCAATAGCGATGCGCTAAGCGGTTGTCCCGATAGTGGTTTCGGCGTATGCGAAACCGATGGCCGAGACCTATGCCCGCCCCCGATTTGGAGCACCGAGAGAGCCGAAAAACCGGGTAAATCCGGGCAATCGGTTCGTCGCGGTGATCGATTTTGTGACGGCCAGTCATGTCAGGGCGGTCGCGTTTTTGGCCGTGTGCGGGTTTTTGCTGTTCCTGCCCGGGTTTTTCAACATTCCGCCGATCGATCGCGATGAAGCGCGGTTCGCACAGGCGACCAAGCAAATGGTCGAAAGCGGCGATTTCGTCGATATCCGGTTCCAGGACGAGGTTCGCTACAAGAAACCGGTCGGCATCTACTGGATGCAGGCGGCCGCGGTCGAAACCGCTTCGGCGCTCGGGCTGCCGCGGGCGCAGGTTCGGGTCTGGCTCTATCGGGTGCCATCCCTGATCGGCGCCATCGGCGCGGTACTGCTGACCTACTGGACGGCGCTCGCTTTTGTCACGCGGCGCGGCGCGATATTGGCCGCGCTGATCATGTGCAGCTCGGTCCTGCTGGGCGTCGAGGCGCGGCTGGCGAAGACCGATGCGATGCTGCTGCTGACCGTCGTCGCGGCGATGGGGGCGATAGCGCGGGTCTATCTGTCCTGGCAGCGCGGAGAGGACCCCGCGCATCCGCCGTGGAGCGGGCCGGTGATCTTCTGGACTGCACTTGCGGGCGGCGTGCTGCTCAAAGGCCCGCTGATCCTGATGTTCGTGGGGCTGACAATCGTCACCCTGGCGATCCTCGATCGTTCCGCCGCATGGCTTTGGCGTCTGCGTCCGGTCTGGGGTCTGATGTGGATGCTGGTGCTGGTGCTGCCCTGGTTCATCGCCATTTTCTGGCGCGCCGGCGACGCGTTCTTTTCAGACTCCATTGGCGGCGACATGCTGAGCAAGCTGGGGGCGCAGGAATCTCATGGCGCGCCGCCGGGAATCTACTTGCTGCTGTTCTGGATCACGTTCTGGCCAGGCGCGCCGCTGGCGGGCATGGCGGCGCCCGCTGTCTGGCGGGCGAGGCGCGAGCCCGGCGCGCAATTCCTGCTGGCCTGGCTCATTCCGTCGTGGATCGTGTTCGAACTGGTGCTGACCAAACTGCCGCATTACGTGCTGCCGCTCTATCCGGCGATCGCGATCCTGACCATTGGCGCATTGGAGCGCCGGGTGTTGTCGCGGTCCTGGCTGATGCGCGGTGCGGCGTGGTGGTTCGTCATTCCGGCCGTGACGTCCGTTATCGCAGTGGTCGGCGCGGTCACACTGACGCGCCAGCCGGTGTTTCTGGCGTGGCCGTTCGTGGCGGCGGCGCTTATTTTCGGACTGTTTGCGTGGTGGCTCTATGACGATAATCGCGCCGAACGGTCGCTGCTGACCGCGGTGGTCTCCGCGATGTTTCTGGCGTTCGCTGTCTATGGCGTTGTGCTGCCGGCATTGACGCCGTTATTCCCCAGCGCCGAGGTGGCGCGGGCGCTGCGCAATGTCGTCTGCGTCGGGCCGAAAGCGGCCGCGGCGGGTTTTCACGAACCGAGCCTGGTTTTTATGACGGGCACCTCGACATTGCTGACGGATGGCTCGGGTGCGGCGGATTTCTTAGGGCAGGGCAGCTGCCGGTTTGCGCTGGTGGAAGCGCGTTCGGAGCGAGGCTTTGCGCAGCGCGCCGAAGCCATCGGGTTACGCTACGATGTGGCCGCCCGGGTTGACGGCTATAATATTTCGCAGGGCAGGGCGATTTCCATCGCGATCTTCCGCTCCGAAGGCACGGAATAACATGCCTGCTCCATCCGGCCTCGACGAAGCCTCGCCCTATTTCGTGCAGGTGTTTGGCGTGATGCGGCGCTCGTTCAACGGGCTGGTGCGTCCGCCATCGTCGCCGCTGCGCGCCGAGGCGGCGGCCAGGACACGGCGGCAGATTGCGTGGCTGCTCGGTATTGGCGCCGTGGCCGTCGCTGGATTGATGGTTTTCGTCGATGCGTGGGAGATCGGCCTGATGCCGCCGCGCGGCACCGCAAGCTTGTGGCCCGCGCGCATTCTGACCGACTTCGCCAAGGACGAATATGTGCTTACAGCGCTGCTGTTGGCGCTGCTGATCGTAGCCCTTGTTGTGCCGCGATCGCGGGAGAATTTGCGTTCACGTTGGCTCGGCCTGGGAACGCAATTCGAATATTTGTTTCTGGCGGTGCTGATCCCCGTGCTCGCGAGCGAAGTCATCAAATGGGTTGTGGGGCGTGGCCGGCCGTTCGTGGGGGGCAAGGCGAATGCCTTCAATTTCGTGCCTTTCAATGGGACCGAAGCCCATTTCAGTTTGCCGTCCGCGCATTCGATCACGGCGTTTGCCTTGGCCTTTGCGGTTAGCGCCGTCTGGCCACGGACACGGGTCGTGATGTTTGCTTATGCCATCGTGATTTTATTAACGCGTCTGGTGCTGCTGGCGCACCATCCGAGCGACGTCGTCGCCGGTGCCGTGATCGGCGTGGTCGGCGCCATGGCCGTGCGATACTGGTTCGCCGCACGCCGGCTCGGCTTTGCCATCGGCGGCGGGGGAGAAATTGTCCCGCTTTCAAGGCATTAGCCGGGTCCCTCAAAAGGGTTGCCCGCGTCCTCCCGGCCCCATAAGAAGCGACATCAGTGCGGCCGGATACGAAGTTCCCGGTGCCGGCCAACTCAAACCATGAGCCCTGATTTGCTGCCTTCCGATCCCGCCGTGGCCGTTTCCATCGTTGTTCCCGTGCGCAACGAGGCCGACAACGTAGCCCCGCTGATTGCCGAGATCGTCGCGGCGCTCGACGGCCGATGGGCCTATGAAATCATCTACGTCAACGACGGCTCGACCGATGCGACACCTGAACGGCTGATCGAAATCATGAAGCAGCGTGGCAATCTGCGCCAGATCCGCCACGAGATATCGACGGGTCAGTCGGCGGCGGTGCGCAGCGGAGTCCGTGCCGCGCGCGGCAGCATCGTGGCCACGCTCGACGGCGACGGGCAAAACAATCCGGCGTTCCTGCCCGATTTGATTTCGGCGATCGAACGGGGCGGTGAGCGCGTTGGGCTTGCCGCAGGTCAGCGTGTCGGACGCAAGGATACCGGCTTCAAGAAAATCCAGTCGCGCATCGCCAATGGCGTGCGCAACGCCATCCTGCGCGATGGTACAAGGGACACCGGCTGCGGCCTGAAGGCCTTCCGGCGTGATGTGTTCCTGGCGATGCCGTATTTCGACGGCCTGCATCGGTTTTTGCCGGCGCTGATGCGCCGCGAAGGATACGGAATCGCCTATGTCGACGTGACCGACCGGCCACGTCACTCGGGTGTGTCCAATTACGGCTTCTTCGACCGGCTCTGGATCGGAATCATGGATCTTGCCGGGGTGTGGTGGCTGATCCGACGCAAGAAGCCGACGCCTATCGCGACCGAGGTGACGCCATGACTGAATTATTGAACAACCTTGCCAGCTACTTTCACGATGTCTTCGTCATCAAATTCGACGGCTGGGTCATTCTTGGCTTTGTGGCGCAGGGATTTTTCACCATGCGCTTCCTGGTGCAGTGGATCGCGTCGGAACGCGCCCGCAAGAGCGTGATACCGGTGGCGTTCTGGTTTTTCTCGATCGGGGGCGGCGCGCTGCTGCTGGTCTATGCGCTGTACCGCCGAGACCCGGTATTTATTGCGGGGCAGGCGCTTGGGCTCGTGGTCTATCTGCGCAATATGTATTTCATCATCATCAACAGCCGGCAGGTATCGGCCGATAACCGAGCGTGACGCGCCTCACGAACCGCTTGCCCGTTTTGTGATAGGCTGTTCCGCGGTCGGTTTGACCAAACAAGCTTGTGGCGGAGCAGGGCATGCAATGCGCTCGCGCGATCATGGCGATCATTTTCGTGATTGCTGCGTCCTTTGCCTGTCAAAGCGCGTGGGCTCAGCGCGGCAACGCCATCGACACGCTTGCCGCGCAAATGAAAGAGGCGGGCGAGACCGGGCATAATGCTGAAGGGCTGGCGCTGGCGCAAAAGCTCGAGGCGCTGGTGCGTCGGCAGCAGGGCACCAGCAATATGAATTATGCGGGCGTCCTGCACAATCAGGGCATGTTCCTGTACAATCTCGGCCGGTATCCGGAAGCGGTCGACAAGCTGAATGCGGCCCTGGCGGTCAAGCTCAAAAACAACGATGCGGCGTCGACGCTGCGATCATCCAACATATTAACTGCGGCGTTGGCGAGGCTGGAACGCCGGGCCGAAGCATCAGCGGCGGCTGAACGTGCGCTGGCGATTGGAACCCGGGCGTTCGGTCCTGATGACGCGCGAGTGAGCGGAGTTCTTTCGGCGCTCGGCGATCTCGCGCGGGATCAGGAGAACTACAAGGATGCCGAGCGCTATTTCGAGCGTGCGCTGATGGCCCAGCAAAAGTCACCGCTTGCGGCTCCCTTGGAAGTCGCAGAATCGATGGACAATCTCGGCGATGTCTACGGCCTGGAAGGCCGGTTCGACGACGGCGAGCGAATGCTCAGCCAAAGTCTGAAATTGCTGGAGCAAACCTACGGCGGCAGCGTTCAGGGTGCGCCCAGTTATCAAAAAGCTCTGAATGATCTCGGCAATCTCTACAAAGACGCAGGGCGTTTTTCCGAGGCGGAGAAGGCGTTCGGGCGCTCGCTCGTCGCCGCGCGCGCTTCGCTCGGCGAGGATCACCACAATGTCGCGGCGACCATGGGGAATCTTGCGACCGTCCTGGAGCAGGAGTCGCGGTTGACCGAGGCCGAGGATCTCTACAAGCGAACCCTCGCCATTTATGAAAAAAGATTCGGACCCAATACTACGATAACGGCAATAGGCTTGAATAATCTCGCCAACGTTTATGCCGCGCAGGGGCGCATCCAGGAAGCCGCCGGTCTTCAACAACGTGTTCTGGCGATCTACGAAAAGGCGCTCGGTCCTGAGAGCCCGGATGTCGGCCGCAGCCTAAACAACCTCGCCAACAGCTATGCTGATTTGGGTAGAAGAGATGAAGCGCTGCCGCTTTACGAGCGGGCGCTGCGCATCATGGAGAAAAAATTTGGCGAGAACAGCGGCGCAAGTTCGCTGGCCATCGGCGCCATGGGACGAATATTGAAGGACGAGGGGCGCTTCGAAGAGGCGGCGCAATATCTCGAGCGCGAGTTGAAAATCGACGAGCGCGCGCTGGGGCCGGAACATCCGCATCTCGTGAACGATCTTCGTAGCGTAGGCGTTCTCGAAACCATGACCGGAAATTACGCCGATGCGCGGGCGCGACTTGAGCGCGCGCTGGCGATCGCGCAGGCTAAATTGGGCGCCCGTCACCACGATACGATTGCGGCCACGGTCAACCTTGCCGATGTTGACGGCCACGAAAACAAATGGCCTGCGGCATTGGCACTGCTGCGGCGTGCTTCCGTTGCGATGGAGGCCGATGGCCGGAATGATGCACAGTTCAAACGCTTCACGGACCTCGATTCCTCATTGATCGAAGCGGTCTGGCGCGTCGCGGATGGTAAACCGGATGACGCCGCAAAGAACGAAGCCTTCGGCGCCGCGCAGCGCGCCCGCGAGACACAGGCGGGAGCCGCTCTGTCTCAAATGGCGGCGCGGTTCGGCGCCGGCAACGATGCGATTGCGTCGGTGGTGCGCCGGCAACAGGACCTCAAGGCCTCACTCGACAGCCTTGAAAAGCGCATCACTACCGAGCTTGGCGCGCCCGATGGCAAGCGCAACGACGCCTTGATTACGAGCCTTCGCGCCGAAAGCGTGCGGGCGCGTCAGTCTTTCGAGGAAACGTCGGCGCGGATCGCACGCGAATTTCCCGCCTATGCCGAATTATCCAGCCCCGCACCGCTAACGATCGCGCAGACCCAGGCGTTGCTCAAGCCGGACGAGGCACTGGTCTCGTTCTTCAGTTTGAGCGACAAAAGCTACGTCTTCGCCGTCACCCGCGAGACCAATGTCTGGCAGCAAATTCCCCTGGGGAATAAAGCCATTAGCGATCAGGTCAGTAAATTGCGCCTTGGCCTGTTCGATCCCGCGCCGGATGCCGCCCCAAAACCGTTCGATCTCGACGCCTCGTTCGATCTGTATTCGGCGCTGATCGGGCCGGTCGAAAGCGCGATCGCGAACAAGCCAAAACTGCTGGTGGTGCCGACGGGAGCGCTGACCAGTCTGCCGTTTCATGTCCTGGTGACCAAAAAGCCGGATCCGAAGGTTGCGCCGGAGGATCGCTATCGCCTGGCGGCGTGGCTGCTCAACGACAAGGCGACGACTGTATTGCCGTCGGTGGCGAGCCTGCGCGCGTTGCGGGTCTTCGCCAGGACGTCGCGTGCGACCAAGCCATTTATTGGCTTCGGCGATCCGCAATTGCGGCGTTCCGGTGGCGAGAGCAAACGGGCCGCGGCGCGCGGCGTGCAGCCCTACGAGAGCTACTACCGCGGCTCGGTCGTCGATATCGAGCAGTTGCGAACCGGGCTACCCGCGTTACCTGACACCGCCGATGAGCTGCGCGCCGTGGCGCGCGATCTCGGCGCCACCGACGACGACGTGAAGCTCGGTGCCGCGGCCACCGTCACGCTCGTCAGGGCGACGCCGCTGGAGCAGTATCGGGTTATCGACTTCGCAACCCATGGCCTGGTGGCTGGCGAAGTCAGCGGCTTGAGTGAGCCTGCATTGGTGCTCAGCCTGCCGGACAAGCCGACCGCCGAGGACGACGGCCTGCTCACTGCGAGCCGCATTGCCAAACTCAATCTCGATGCGGATTGGGCGGTGCTTTCAGCCTGCAACACAGCGGCGGGCGACAAGCCCGGCGCGGAAGGTCTTTCAGGTCTTGCGCGCGCATTCTTCTATGCCGGCGCGCGCTCGCTCCTGGTATCGTATTGGCCGGTGGAATCCTCGGCCGCCGTCAAGCTGACGACCGGTGCTTTCGCCGGGCTGCGCAAAAATCCCGGAATCGGCCGGGCCGAAGCCTTGCGGCGTTCGATTCAGGCGCTGATCGCCGACCGGTCTTCCGCACACAATGCCGATCCCACGGCCTGGGCGCCGTTCGTGCTGGTGGGGGAAGGGGGCTGAAAGCGCTCCAATTAACCGCACCTTTACCATGTTTGAGCTAGCTTTTACGCAAGCATTTCAGACAAGGGTCACATCATGGCGTTCCGCGCAAATCAGCAGCTCCGCGAGGACATGTGGGACTATCGCTACAAATCATCGCCTGTCGAAGCGCCAGTCGAAAGCGAAAAAATCGTCAGCTTTCCGCCGTCCACTTCCAGGGAGTACGGCACGTCAGCACTCAATCTTGTACAGCAGGCCGCCGACATCTTTGGCGATATGGAAACCCACGCGCGTGAAACCGAAGCCCGCGCGCAATCGATGTACAAGAGCCTCACCGAGAAATTGCAGCAGGCCGAGATGCAGCGCGATTCGTCGGAGCGCGCACGCCGGGAAATCATCAGCGAACTAAACAACAGGATTCGGGACGTAACCCGCGCGCTGCAACAGGCTGAAGCGCGCATCACGGAAGCGGATGAACGCACTGTAGCGGCAGAGTTCCGCGCGCAGGCGGCCGAAAACCAGCTCTACAAAGCCAATTGCGAACTCGCGGCTGTGGAAGACGCTATTCGCAAGCGGCTTCTCTAAACTATCCTGGAAAAAGCCTGCGACTCACGTCGCCGGGGCGAGCTTGTCCTGAGTCTTGGTTTCAAAGTCGCTGGCGTCGTGGCGTTCGTGCAACTGGCTGGCGGGATCGCCCCAGGTCCGGTTGACCATGCGTCCTCGGCGCACCGCCGGACGTTGCGCGACAGCATCGGCCCAGCGCTGCAGGTTCTTGTAGTCCTGCACCTGCAAAAATTCGCCGGCTTCGTAGAGCACGCCCTTTGCCAGGCCGCCATACCAGGGCCATACCGCGATATCGGCGATGGTGTATTCATCACCCGCCAGATACGTGCTTTCCGCCAGGCGCCGGTCGAGCACGTCGAGCTGGCGCTTCACTTCCATGGCGAACCGGTCGATCGCATATTCGATCTTGGTCGGCGCATAGGCATAGAAATGGCCGAAGCCGCCCCCGAGATAGGGCGCACTGCCCATCTGCCAGAACAGCCACGACAGGCATTCGGCGCGCCTCGAATCGGTTGGCAACAGCACACCGAATTTCTCGGCGAGATGCATCAGGATCGCGCCGGATTCGAAGACCCGGACCGGCTTCGGTCCGCTGCGGTCCATCAACGCGGGTATCTTGGAGTTCGGGTTCACGGCCACGAAGCCGCTGCCGAATTGATTGCCGTCGATCTTGATCAGCCACGCGTCGTATTCCGCGCCGCTGAAACCAAGCGCCAGCAGCTCTTCCAGCATTACAGTGGCCTTCACGCCGTTCGGCGTGGCCAGCGAATAAAGTTGCAGCGGATGGCGTCCGACTGGCAATTCCTTCTCATGCGTTGGGCCTGCGATCGGGCGGTTGATGCTCGCGAACTTGCCGCCGCTCTCCTTGTTCCAGCTCCAGATTTTGGGGGGCGTGTAGTCGGATGCGTCGGTCATTGCTTTAAGCTCCAGACACCTGACGAGGCCGTCAGTTGCCGATTGTTCCAGTTATTTTGCACAACGTTTTTACGCGGCGTTGAAGGCCTCAAACCCGCGCGCCAGATCGGCTTTGAGATCTTCGACATTCTCCAGCCCGATATGGAGCCGAAGCGCCGGACCGCCCGGCGCCCATTTGGAGGCCGTACGATACGACGCACAGTCAAATGGAATGATCAGGCTCTCGAAGCCACCCCAGGAATAGCCCATGCCGAACAACTTTACGGCATCGAGCAGCGCATCGACCGACTTCTCCGGCGCCGGCTTCAGAATGATGCTGAACAGGCCGGAGGCGCCGGTAAAATCGCGTTTCCAGATCGCATGGCCGGGATGGCTTTCCAGCGCCGGATGCAACACCTCGATGACCTCGGGCCGCGCGGCCAGCCATCGCGCCATTTCCAGCCCCGATCTGTGATGCTGGGCGAGCCGCACCGCGAGCGTGCGCAGGCCGCGTATCGCAAGGAATACGTCGTCCGGGCCCGCACAAATGCCGAGCTGCCGGATCGTCTCGATCACATCAGGCCAGGCCCGGGCGTTCGCGGAGATGGTTCCGAACATGATGTCGGAATGTCCGCCGATATATTTGGTCGCGGCCTGGATGCTGATATCGACACCCAGATCGAGCGAGCGGTGAAACAGCGGCGTCGCCCATGTGTTGTCGTCGATCACGAGCGCGCCGCGCGCATGTGCGACGGCTGCGATGGCGGGAATATCCGGCATCTCGAAGGTTTGCGATCCCGGCGCTTCGACCAGCACTGCTTTGGTGTTGGGTTTGAACAGGGCATCGATGCCGGCGCCGATCATGGAATCGAAATAGGTGGTCTCGACGCCGTAGCCGGCCAACAGCCCGTTACAGAAATTGCGCGTGGGACGGTACACATTGTCGCAGACCAGAACGTGGTCGCCGGCCTTGAGCACCGCAAGCAGCGTCGTGGTGATCGCCGCCAGTCCCGACGGCGCAATGCCAACGCCCGCGCAGGCTGGGCCCTCGAGTGCCATCAAGGTCTGCTCAAACGCTTTGGTGGTCGGCGTTCCATAGCGGGCATAGCGGAATTCGCCACGATGGGCGTGCAGATCCTCAGCGGTGGGATAAAGCACGGTGGAACCATGGACCACCGGCGGATTAACGAATCCCTTTTGGGCCTTGGTGTCGCGACCCGCGGTCACCAGCGCCGTTTCCGCCTTGAGCGGCCTGGTCGCCCCCTCGTCGCCTGGAGAATTCATGTGTTTGCCGCCAAAATATTTATTGACCAGCCGCGATGTGACTTGAAAGCCCAGTGAAGCGGTGGATTCCGGCTGGGTCCGTTAATAACAGGACAGGGAAGACGCGCGTCAACCCCTTGACCCGGCTCGCCAGTCGTTCTGTGATGCACGGCAGTTATTCCGTCGCCGCACGTTGAGGGGCTTGCCGCGGCCGTCGATCCATTGCTTGACCGGACAGCGCGTCAAACTGGCACTTCAGGATGGCGTTGATACCGGTCGGATTGTCGGGTTGGCCCGTCAGCTCAGGCGATGATATGCCACCATTCCCGGACCGACCCTTGCCCGGACGACCCTTGAAAGGCTTTGCCATGAAACGCGTACCGCTGGTCTTCACCCTTGCCCTTGCCGCCGGCCTTTCGACCCAGGCTGCTACGGCGCAAACGCTCAAGACCGTCAAGGACCGCGGCATGGTCTCCTGCGGCGTAAGCCAGGGCTTGCCGGGCTTCTCGTCCCCGGACGACAAGGGTAACTGGACCGGCCTCGATGTCGATATCTGCCGCGCGGTGGCGGCCGCCATTTTCAACGATCCGACCAAGGTGAAATTCGTCCCGTTGTCGGCCAAGGATCGTTTTACCGCACTTCAATCCGGCGAAATCGATGTCCTGTCGCGCAATACGACCTGGACGCTCTCCCGCGATACCTCGCTCGGCGCCAACTTTACCGGCGTGACCTATTACGACGGTCAGGGGTTTCTCGTGAAGAAGTCTCTCAAGGTCAATTCCGCTCTGGAATTGAACAGCGCCTCGGTGTGCGTGCAAACCGGCACGACCACCGAGCAGAATCTTGCCGACTACTTCAAGGGCAACAACATGAAGTATGAGGTGATCGCGTTTGCGAGCGCCGACGAGACCGTCAAGGCTTATGAATCCGGCCGTTGCGACGTCTACACGACCGACGTTTCAGGGCTCTATGCCGAACGTTTGAAATTGGCCAATCCGGCCGATCATGCGGTGCTTCCCGAAGTGATCTCGAAGGAACCGCTCGGCCCGATGGTTCGCCATGGCGACGATCAATGGTTCGATCTGGTGAAATGGGTGCTGTTTGCGATGGTCGATGCCGAGGAACTCGGCGTGACCCAGAAGAACGTCGACGAGATGGCCAAGTCGGACAAGCCCGAGCTGAAGCGGGCCTTCGGCACCGACGGCAATCTCGGCGAACAGCTCGGCCTGACCAAGGATTGGGTGATACGGATCGTCAAGGCGGTCGGCAATTACGGTGAAGCTTTCGATCGTAACGTCGGCGCCGGCTCAAAACTCGGGATTGCCCGCGGCCTCAACCAGCTCTGGAACAAGGGCGGAATTCAATACGCGCCGCCGATCCGCTGATTAAAGCACGCGCAGCGAAAGCCCCGGCAGCGATGAGCATCGAGCCCCGCGCGCCACCGCTGCAACTGGCCGTCAAATTGCGGCGCGCGCTCGGTGGCCACGCCGGGTGGGGCGGGTTTGCCCTCCAGATTATATTCGTCGCGGTGCTGGTCTGGATCGGCTACGAAATCGTGGCCAATGCCCGCACCAATCTGGAAACGCAGCGGATCACCTCGGGCTTCGGATTCCTGTCGAACACCGCGGGTTTTGACGTCAGCCAGAGCCTGATCTCATATACCCAGTCCGATACCTATACCCGCGTCTTCTTTGTCGGCCTGCTCAACACGTTGCTGGTCGCGATCATCGGCATCTTCTTCGCCACCTTGATCGGATTTATCGTCGGGCTCGGCCGGCTGTCGCCGAACTGGCTGGTTGCGCGCATCTCGGGCGGCTATGTGGAATTGGTGCGCAACCTGCCGCTGCTGTTCCAGATCCTGTTCTGGTACCTCGCCGTGCTCGGCGTGTTGCCGAACCCGCGGCAGAGCATCTCTTTATTCGGTAGTTTCTTTCTCAGTAATCGTGGCCTGGTCATTCCAAAGCCGATCGGCGCTGCCGGTCTGGAGTCGTTCGCGCTCGCGATCCTGATCGCGATCGTGGTGACGTGGGGGCTGCGCTATTATGCGCGCCGTCAACTGTTCGAGAGTGGCCGGCTGATCCGGGTATGGCCATATGCATTGGGCCTGCTGATCGGCCTGCCGTTACTCGCTTCGCTGGCGTTCGGGGCGCCTGTCACGTTTGAAATGCCCGAACTCAAGGGTTTCAATTTTTCCGGCGGCTCACGTGTCATTCCCGAATTCGTGGCACTGACGCTGGCGCTGTCGATCTATACCGCGGCCTTCATTGCCGAGATCGTGCGTGCCGGTATCCTGTCGGTCCATAAGGGGCAGTTGGAAGCAGGGTCTTCGCTCGGCCTCAGTCGCGGTACGACCTTGCGGCTGATCGTGGTGCCGCAGGCGCTGCGCGTTATTCTGCCGCCGCTGACCAACCAATATCTGAACCTCACCAAGAACTCGTCGCTGGCGGTCGCGATCGGTTATCCCGATCTGTTTTCGGTGTTTGCGGGAACGACGTTGAGCCAGACCGGGCAGGCCATTGAAATCATCGCGATCACCATGGGCGTGTATCTGCTGATTTCGCTAGTGACCAGCGCGATCATGAGTTTCTACGGATGGCGGATCGGCCGGAGCTTGGGTGCATGAGTGATGTTGCGGCCTCCTCCTTTGTGCGCGGGGAATTGGTCCCGCCGCGCGCCGCGCCAATCAAGACCACGGGTTTTGTTGGATTCCTCCGCACGCGCCTGTTCAATTCGCCGACCAACATCCTGCTCACGCTTGTGAGTGTTATGTTGCTGTGGCTCACTGTTATTCCCGCGATCAAATTCCTGCTGGTCGATGCGGTCTGGCACGGCACCGACCGCAATGCGTGTCTGGCGCAGAACGCCGGACATGTGGTTGGCGCCTGCTGGCCTTATGTGCAGGCGAAGTTCTCCCAATTCATCTACGGCTTCTACCCCGAACCCGAACGCTGGCGGGTCAATCTGACGTTCCTGCTGGCCGCGCTCTTGCTGTTACCGCTGTTGATTCCGCGACTGCCGGCCAAAAGTCTCAACGCCGGACTGTTTTTTGTGGCGTTTCCCATCGTTGCGTTCTTCCTGCTGCATGGCGGTGGGTTGGCCGGCTTCGGTATCAGCTGGACCGCCAGCCTGTTGTCGGGATTCGTGGACAGCATCGGCGAGGCTGGGCGCAAGGTCGCAAGTGTGGGCGAGACGACGGCGCTGGTTGGGCCGCTGCTGCAAGCGCTCGGCAAGCTGATCATGCTGTTCAGCATCGCCGTTTCCTATGTTGTCTGGCCGCTGATCTGGCTTCGCGACCAAATCCAGGCGTCCAGTCGTCCGGTATGGACCGATTTCGCCGTCACCGCGGCCATTGCTTCGATTTCGGTGTTTGTGTTGAACGGCGGCGTTCGCACCGGATGGCGATCGCTGATCGTCAGTCTTTTGATTTTTGCCGGCACCGGCATCGTGATCGCGGTGATGGGGCTGGACCGTGGCGGATTGCCTGTTGTCGACACCAGAGTGTGGGGCGGGCTTCTGATCACGCTGGTGGTGTCGGTCACCGGCATCGTCAGCTCGATGCCGATCGGAATCGCGTTGGCGTTGGGGCGTCGCTCGACGATTCCATTGATCCGGGTTTTCTCGATCGCGTTCATCGAATTATGGCGCGGCGTCCCGCTGATAACCGTGCTGTTTTTCGCAACCTACATGCTGCCGCTGTTCGTTCCAGCGGGTTTCACGATCGACGGGCTGATGCGGGTTCTGATCGGCGTCGCATTGTTTTCCGGCGCCTATAATGCCGAAGTGATCCGAGGCGGTTTGCTGGCAATTCCGCGCGGGCAGGGCGAGGCGGCGGCCGCGCTCGGTCTGTCCTGGGGGAAGACGACGTCGCTGATCGTGATGCCGCAAGCCTTGCGGCACGTCATTCCCGGTCTCGTCAACAGCTTCATCGGCCTGTTCAAGGACACCTCCCTGGTCTCGATTGTCGCGCTGTTCGATCTGCTCGGGCAGTTGCGGGCGTCGTTCGCCGATCCGGTCTGGGCGACGCCGACGACGCTGTTTACGGGCTTCGCCTTCACCGGAATGATTTATTTCGCTTTCTGTTTTGCGATGTCCCGCTATTCGCAGTTCGTCGAGCACCGGCTGAACGCGCACCGGCAAAATTGAGTAGATGACCATGACCGAGAACCCGATCGTCGGCATTTCCGGCCTCAACAAATGGTACGGCGATTTTCATGTGCTGCGCGACATCGATCTCGATGTGACGAAGGGGGAGCGCATCGTGATCTGCGGTCCTTCGGGTTCGGGCAAATCGACGCTGATCCGCTGCATCAACGCGCTGGAGGAATTTCAGGAAGGCCGGATCGTTGTCGACGGCATCGAACTTGGACCGAATTTGCGCCGCGTCGACGACGTCCGGCGCGAGGTCGGCATGGTGTTCCAGAGCTTTAATCTGTTTCCGCATCTGACCGTGCTGGAGAACTGCACGCTGGCGCCGATCTGGGTGCGCAATATTCCGAAGAAGGACGCCGAGGCGGCGGCAATGAAATATCTCGAGCGCGTCAAGATTCCGCAGCAGGCGAACAAATATCCGGGCCAGATGTCCGGCGGTCAGCAACAGCGCGTCGCGATCGCCCGTGCTTTGACCATGAATCCGAAGGTCATGCTGTTCGACGAGCCGACCTCGGCGCTGGATCCCGAAATGGTCAAGGAAGTGCTGGATACCATGGTCGATCTCGCCAATGAGGGCATGACCATGCTCGTCGTCACCCACGAAATGGGATTTGCGCGCGAAGTCGCTGACCGTATCGTCTTCATGGATGCAGGCCAGATCATCGAGGCCAACACGCCTGAAAACTTCTTCGCCAATCCGCAGCACGCACGGACCAAGCTGTTCCTTAGCCAGATATTGCGCTGAGCAGGCATCAGGGCCGTTCAAGCCGGCATTGGCGCTGGCTTTAATCATCCCGGAAGGTCGTTGGAAACCATAGCCGGATTTGCATCGGCAGCCGTTCATCGCTCCGAAAGCAAGTCATGCAAGGCTAGCTCGAAAAGGAGCTATCCATGCTGGGCTTCCTGTTCGGTTTCAATGCGCGTCTCGGCCGGCTGCATTATTTCCTGGCCACGATCGGTCTCGCCGTTCTGATGACCGTCGTTTGTTTCGTTATTGCCGGCCATGCCTATCGTCCGGGACAACCGATTTCGCCCGCGGACTTGATGGGTTGGCCCACGCTCATCGCCATTGCGTTCTTTGCCGGGATGAGCTTCACGTTGCAGTCGATGCGCATCAGGGATATCGGGTGGGACCCCGTCTGCGTCATTCCGATGTGGATCGCGATCGTCGTCGTCGATAAACTCATCGCGGGCAAGATCCCGGCGTGGTCGCTCGGGCCGGAGCATCAGGGGACGATCGTCGGCCTTTTGTTCAACGCGGCGTTATTTCTGGCCCTGTTGTTCTGGCCGAGCGGTGACGATGAAGAGCCGACGTTTGACGCGACGCCGCCGAGAATGCCGGAAACTGCTTCGCAGAATAGTGGCGCGGCTTCGGTCGCTGCCGTGCGCCTCGCGCGCGGGGCAGGGGCGGGATTCGGCAGGCGTGCCTTCTAGGACGGCTGTGCCGGATCACACCTTCTCAAACGGCACATTGATCGTGCTGCGCTGCTCCAGCCAGTCCGGCACCGGCAGGTTCTTGGAGCGCATGAACTCAGGATTGAACAGCTTTGACTGGTAGCGGGTGCCGTAGTCGCACAGCACGGTCACGATGGTGTGGCCCGGTCCAAGGTCTTTGGCCAAGCGAATGGCGCCGGCGATGTTGATGCCGGTCGAACCGCCCAGGCAAAGCCCCTCATGTTCGAGCAGGTCGAAGATGATCGGGACAGCTTCGTCATCGCTGATCTGGTAGGCATCATCGATAACCGCGCCCTCGAGGTTGGCGGTCACGCGGCCCTGACCGATGCCTTCGGTGATCGAGGAGCCCTCCGATTTGAGCACGCCGTGCTTGTAATAATTGTACAGCGCCGAGCCCATGGGATCGGCGAGCACGACGCGAATTTTGGGATTCATTTTCTTCAGGCCAATCGAGACCCCGGCAAGCGTGCCGCCTGAGCCGACCGATGCCACGAAACCGTCGACCTTGCCGCCGGTCTGTTCCCAGATTTCCGGCGCCGTCGTTTCAATATGCGCCTGACGGTTGGCGACATTGTCGAACTGATTGGCCCAGATCGCGCCGTTGGACTCGGTCTTCGCCAGTTGTTCGGCGAGGCGACCCGACAGTTTTACGTAATTGTTCGGATTGGAATAGGGCACCGCGGGCACTTCGATCAATTGCGCGCCGCACAGCCGCAGCATGTCCTTCTTTTCCTGGCTCTGCGTGTTCGGAATCACGATCACGGTGCGGTAACCCAACGCGTTGGCGACCAGCGCGAGACCGATGCCGGTATTCCCCGCGGTGCCTTCGACCACGGCGCCGCCCGGCCATAATTTGCCGCGCTTGATCGCATCGCGGATGATGAACAGCGCGGCGCGATCCTTGACGGACTGGCCGGGGTTCATGAACTCCGCCTTGCCAAGAATGGTGCAGCCGGTCGCTTCGGAAGCCCGCTTCAGCTTGATCAGCGGCGTATTGCCGATCGCTTCAACGACGTCGTTGTTGATGGTCATCTGCGGAAATGCCAGTTGTTGCTCAATCTCTGAGCGACCCTAGTGGACCCCCGCGGGGGGCACAAGCCGAGGGCGAGGTGGGATGAGCGCGGCGAAGCGCGGTTAACTCGATTTCGCGAACACCACCTGGCGAACGTCGATATTTCCCGACAGGAATCCGGCTTCGCAGTAGGCGAGGTAGTATTCCCATAGCCGCCGGAACCGATCGTCGAAACCCGAGGGCATCAGGTTCGGCCATGCGGCGCGGAAATTACTTCGCCAGATCGCCAGTGTCTTGGCATAATCTTGCCCAAAAATGCGCTCCCGGATAACAGGAACACCAAATCGCTCGCCGAGCGACTTGAGGATCTGCGGCGAGGGCAGCATTCCGCCTGGAAAAACGTAGCGCTGGATGAAGTCGACTTCGCGCCGATAGGTCTGGAACAAGTTGTCCTGGATGGTAATGGCCTGAATGCCGGCGAAGCCACCAGGCAAAAGCCGGTCACGCAACTGCGAGAAATATTTCGGCCAGAACTGTTCCCCAACCGCCTCGATCATTTCGATCGAAGCGATGCGATCATACCGGTCGCGCTCGTCGCGATAATCCTGCAGGCGGATTTCGACCTTTTCGTTCAGGCCGGCGTCGCTGATCCGCTTCTGTGCAAAATCCCGCTGTTCCTTGCTGATGGTCAACCCGACCACCTTGGCGCCGAAGGTTTTGGCGGCGAATTCGGCAAAGCCGCCCCATCCGCATCCGATCTCCAGAAGTTTCTGGCCGGGCTTCAGGTCGATCGCTTCAGCAAGCCTGCGGTATTTGTTGGTTTGCGCCGCGGTCAAATCCGGCGTGTCTTCCTCGAACAGCCCGGAAGAATAGGTCATGCTCGGATCGAGCCACGCCGAATAAAACGCGTTGCCGATGTCGTAATGCGCGTAGATGTTCCGGCGCGCCTGCCGCTTGGTGTTGCGGTTGAACCAGTGCCGGACGATCTGGAGGAAGCGCATCAGCGGCTTGTCGTTCAGCATCGCCTGAATGAGATCGTGATTGACGCAGAAGAGATAGAGAAACTGCGTCAGGTCCGGGGTGTCCCATTCGCCGTGCAGATAGGCCTCGGCGATGCCGATATCGCCGCTGTTGAGGAGCCGCGACGCAAAGCCATAATTGGAAAGCGTCATCGCAGCAGACGGCCCGGGCTCCACGCCGCCGAGCCGTACCGTCCGGCCGTCGGGGAGGGTGACATCAAGCGTTCCGCGCCGCAGCCGTGAACCGAAGCCGATGGCCAGTCGAACCAGGCGGGGCAGATCGGGCAGCGCCCGGTCGATATTGTCGGGTGTTATGCAAATCGGCGCAGACATTCGCGAACTCACGGGATGAGGTGGTTCTGCCTCCGAGTATAATCAGCACGTCGGTCAATCGCCAAGCTGGTATTGGAGGCAGCTTTCGCAGGTGCGGTATCGGCTCGCGGCACCAGACGTGCGCCCTTGAGCCAGAGCCGCAACGCTTCCCAATGGATCGCCGCGACGATCTTGAAGGTCACGAGCGGCAGCGAGAAGAACGCGCGCAGCAGCGCCGCCGTGGTCAAAGCGTGGCGGCGGCCATGGAAGGTCGCGGCGAGCAGCGGGCCCTCGCGGTCGGTCTCAAGGATGCGCAGTTTGACGTCATCGGCCGGCGGTGACACCCGGAAATGATAGTGCATCGCCATTTCGATGAAGGGCGAGACGTAAAACAGCTTGTCCTGCTGTTGCCGGACGCCGGCATCGCTGACCTCATCCGGTTTCACGGCCAGGGCGTAGCTATGGATATCGCCGAAGGTGTTGCGCACTTCATAGATGAGCAGGGCAAGGCTGCCGTCCGCGCGGTAGCAGAAATAGACCGACAGCGGATTGAAGGCGTAGCCCAGCAGGCGGGGATAGCACAGCAGCAGCACGCGCCCGCCGGTCAGATCGATGCCACGCTCCGCCGCGCAGCGCTGCGCATAGGCGCGCAGGCTCGATCCGTTGCGCTCGCCATGATCGGCCTCGTTGAAACTATAGAGCGCGGTCCGGTTGACGCCGAACAACGGGGATTGGCGGTCGGCATCCCTGAGCCGGTCGAGATCTATCAGCAAGCTCATCACGCGATAACTGAAACGATGTCCCACCGGCTTCAAGCGCGCATGCATCACCTCGCCGAAGTAAAGCGCCGCAGCGTTGGTTCCGGCCTTACCTGCTACGGCCCTGGTGACTCGATCGGGCATTGCTACTCCGCGGCTTGCGCGAGTTCGGGCAGGGGTCCGCGCCAGGGCACCGCCGCGCCCAACGCCTCTGCGACGGCAAGACCGGACTGCAAGCCGTCCTCATGAAAACCATATCCGGTCCAGGCGCCGCAAAACCAGGTGTGGCGGCGGCCCTGAATCTCGCCCAATCGCTGCTGGGCGGCGAACGCCGCCGCGTTATATTGCGGATGTTCGCACATATATTTGCCGAAGGTCAGCGCCGGGTCCGGCGCGAAGGGCGGGTTGAGGCTGACGAACAGCGGCTTGTCGTCTTCAATGCCCTGCAGCGGGTTCATCCAATAGGTCACGGCGACGTCGTTCACGGTCGTTCCCTCGCGCCGCCAGCGCAGGAAATTCCACGACGCCCAGGCGCGCTGACGTTTCGGCATCAATCTGGGATCGCGATGCAGATAGACGGTATTGGGCGCGTAGCCGATCGCACCGAGTATCGAGCGCTCCCGGCTGTCAGCGTCGGACAGCAGGGACAATGTCTGGTCGCTGTGTGCCGCGATCACCACATGATCGTAGCTGTCGCTTTTGCCGTGGCTGTCATGGACGACGACGCCATGCGGCGTGCGCTCGATTGAGGTCACGGCGCAGCCCAGACGAAGCTGATCGCGAAACGCCGCCGTCATTTTTTCGACGTAGCGCCGGCTGCCGCCTTTGACGGTGCGCCAGATCGGGCGATCATATTGCAGCAGGCGGTGATTGTTGAAGAATGCGACAAAATTCTCAGCCGGAAAATCCAGCATTTCATGGGCCGGCGCCGACCAGATCGCCGCACCCATCGGCGCAAGATAATCGGTCAATAGCCTCGGCGCGAAGTGGTTACGGCTAAAATACTCTCCAAGCGTAAGCCCGGCCAGCCGGCCGGCGGCGTAGTCCTGGACGCTTTGGGTATTGAAGGTGAGGATGTCGCGCAGCATCCACAGATAGGACGGCGACAACAGGTTTCGGGGCTGCGCGAACAGACCGCTGGCGGTTTCGCCCCAATTGGCGCCGCCGCCCTTCCACTCGAAGCGACCGGCGTCGGCTGAAACCGCAAAACTCATGCAACTTTCCACGGTCTCGACATCGAGATGCTCGAACAATGCCGTCAGATCGGGATAGTTCAGTTCGTTGTAGACGATGAAGCCGATATCGACCGCCAGCGGCGTGCCGTCATAGTCGATGGTGACGGTGTGGCTGTGGCCGCCGGGTCTGAGTTCGCGATCATAGACCGTTACCGGATAACGCTTCGACAAGGTCCAGGCGGCCGCATTGCCGGCGATTCCCGTTCCGATAACCGCTACCCGCATTCCGTCCCCCACTGGTTGATTAACAAGATACGGGGGCTTGTTCTTGAAGTTTCAGCAAGAATTGGTTGCGCGCGACCCGGATTCGCCCCCCCCAGGCGTCCGCGAAATGCGCCCGAATCGGCCTTGAGTTGTTGAAGCACGCCGCCGCCCAGCGTATAGCGGACGCATGTCAAAACAATCCGAGCCTGACACCGGCATCGCGGAAGCGATCCCGGACTGTCTGCACTGCCATAAGCCGTTGCCGCTGTGCATTTGCGACAGCATCACGCCAATCGAGAACCGCGTCGCGCTGCTGATTCTGCAGCATCCACAGGAGCAGGACAGGGCGCTCGGTACTGCGCGGTTGACCGCTCTGCATTTCGCCAATGCCGTGCTCAAGATCGGATTGTCGTGGCCAAGCCTTTCCAAGGCGCTGGGCCGGCCCGTCCACGATCCCTCGCGCTGGGCGGTGCTCTATCTCGGTTCCGCCAAGGTCGCCGATCTCGAGACTGACCGCGATATCGTTGCCATCAACCGCAAGGGCGAGATCGAGGATAATCAGCGCGCCATCCTGAAAGACATCGAAGGTATCGTGCTGCTCGACGGCACCTGGAGCCAGGCCAAGGCGCTGTGGTGGCGCAATGCGTGGATGTTGAAGTGCCAGCGCGTAATTCTCGGCCCGGCGCGTCCGTCGCGTTATGGGCAATTACGCCGCGAACCTCGCCGCGACGGCCTGTCCACCATCGAGGCGGCGGCGATGCTGCTCGGTAGTCTGGAAAAGCGACCGGATATCACCGCGACACTGAACGAGAGTTTTGAGCGAATGCTGGCCAGATATCGTGAGGCGCAAACCACGCTGCCGGAACTCGCGCCCAAGCCGAGGCCGAAACGCGACTACCGTCGCCGCAAACATGCCTGATGATGAGGCAGATGCCGCGCTGCTGGATGCTATTGTGGGTGGCCGGAACTTGGCGGGCCTGCGCGGTTCAGAAACGCAGGCGAAATCAGGGTTTCATAACTTTTGGTGTGCGGGACCAGCACGGTTGCCTAACTAGTTGAGGCTCTGTATTGATCCCGCCCCATGGGGCCACGTGGCGGAGTGGTTACGCAACGGTCTGCAAAACCGTGTACACCAGTTCAATTCTGGTCGTGGCCTCCATTAATATTATCAACTGCTTGTGTCTTATTTTGACGAATTTACTTTAGCTGCGCGCGCGGGCATTTACGAAGCCGCGGCGGCGCGATTCCCGACTCCCAAAGAGCATGGGCTGGCGCGGCTTTCATTGCGGTGCGCGGCCCGAAACATGCATGGAGATTTTGCCCTGCAGAGGGGGCCGATCGCGGGCCTTTCGACAGAGCGTTCTCCTCCAAACTTGGCCGCCGCACTTACCCGGCTGCGGCGGTCATTTTTGGATCTGCTGGGGGCTTCTTGCCGGGATAGCGCCAAATCGGAGATTGCCGGCCTTTTTCAGGGCTTCGCAACGCTTGACCCCGGCGGGCAACTTGCCGGGTAGCCTCTGCCGTGGCTTGCCGGCGCACTCGAATGGTCGGCGGAACAGGGTACCGCTGCAAGCTAAATCGTGCTGATCAACGCTTCGAGATGAAAATCGGCTTCCGGCCGGTACCGCCGGAAGTCATCGCAGCATCAGCAGGAGGCGCACCAGCCTTCGGGAAACGGAATCAGCGGCCAAGCCACCTGGTTGTCGTTGGCGGGCGGTGGCGGATCGAACCGTGGGTAGCTCAGGGAATCCTCCCGCGGCACGGGCGCGACAGCGGTTCGCACGGCGTCCAGCAACCTGTCGAATTCAGCTTCGCTCATCACGCTCTCCCGTGTTCGAGCGCGCAAGGTCTCAGAAGTCCTTTGTTTCGGGGTTGAATGGATCACTCAAATTGTAACGATCAGGCCATCACAATCGATGTGGTTACTGATTTCTTGCCCCTTGCAATGAATTCTAGGCCGGCCGGCTGCGGCGGAAGGTGAGGCAAATCACATTCGGCGAATATTCTTTCGCGTGTCTGCTGCGACGTCGCGGAGACGTCGGCGGTCCGGAGCAAAGCCGACACAGGCTGCGTTAAGCGGCCGTGCGTTTCACTACTTGTCCAGGAGCCGGGCTTTACTTCAACAGCAAATCCGAGACCCCCGCCTTGAGAAAGGCGGCATCTGTTGGATTGGCGCTCGGATTGCCAGCCCGATGACCCCAGACGCTCGGGATCGGCCGCAGGGCCCCGCGTGCAAGATGGTGGAGTTCGGCTGCATTATCGGCAACGCGAAAATAGAGGTCGGTCTCGCTCGGCATCAGCAGCATTTGCGCCTTGATGGACCGAAGCGCGTGCGTGAGATCGCCGTCGTAAAGCGTGTTGTCGCTGATATCGCCGTGAAACCAAGCGAGGGCCTGCGCATAGAGGTTCGCCGCGCGGCATTGCGAGAACCGTTCGGCCCAATTGATGCGGACGAAGGTTTCGAGATCGGGCGCGCCAAGCGCACTTTTATAGAGGCCGGCACGGTAGAAATCCTGGCTCAGGCCCCAGCCGGCATAAATATGGCCGAAGGCCTTGAGCGCCAGCAGCGGCTCGCTCGAAAAGCGGCCATTGCCGGTATGCTCGGGCGCGGCTTCGAGCGTGCGTAACAGGCCGGACAGGAAAACCTTGTTGTGATCGGCTGTCCGGGCGCTGCCGCAGACGACGAAAGCGCGCTTCACCATTTCGGGGTAGAGCGCCGCCCAATGATAGGCCTGCATGCCGCCCATCGAAAATCCATAAACGGCGGCGAGCCTGTCCACGCCGCACATCTCCGTGACGAGACGGTGTTGCGCCCGCACATTGTCGGCGACGGTGACGAGCGCGGGATAATCGGGAGTCTCCGCCGCGCCAGACGATTCTCCATTTGAGAACATGCCCACGGCGATGATGCACCAGCGCGTGGGATCGAGAATGCCCTGCGGCCCGATCAGCCAGGACATATCGGCGAGACGCGCGGAATAGCTGCTGGGATAGAGAATGAGATTGTCGCGCTTGTCGTTCAGCGTGCCAAAGCGCTGCCAGGTGAGCCGGGCCTCACGGATAACGCCACCTTTTTCCACGGCAAAATCGCCGAGTGCAAAGCTGCCCGTTTCATTGTTCCAGCTCATGGCTTTCTCCCGATACGCTCCGGTGGCGCTTTCCAGTCTTGCCGGTCTTGCCAGGTGCCGCCAGGCACGGCCATGAACAAGGCCTTGGTATAGGCGTGTTGCGGATTAAAAAAGATATCGTTGGTCGGCGCGACCTCGACGACCTCGCCATGTTTCATCACGGCGATGCGGTCGCAGACCTGGAGCGCGACGCGCAAATCATGAGTCACAAAGAGCATGCTGAGATGCAGCCTCGCCTTGATATCAGCGAGAAGGGCCAGTATCTGCGCTTGCACCGACACGTCGAGCGCCGAGACCGGCTCGTCCGCGATCAGCACTTCAGGATGCAGCGCAAGCGCGCGGGCAATGCCGATCCGCTGGCGCTGGCCGCCGCTGAATTCGTGGGGAAAACGCTGGGCGGCGGAGGGATCGAGACCGACGAGACCAAGCAGCGTTTGCGCTTCCTCTCGGGCCTTGGCGGGCAGGGTGCCGTGAATGACGGGGCCTTCCGCGATAATGTCGATGATGCGTTGGCGCGGATCGAGCGAGGCGTAGGGATCCTGAAACACCATTTGCACGCGTTTGCGGATCGGGCGGAGCTGGCGCCGCGAGAGCTGGGCGATATCCGCGCCGTCGAGCAGAATTTCGCCGCTGTCGATCGGCAGCAGCCGTGTGACGGCGCGGGCCAAAGTGCTCTTGCCCGAACCGCTTTCTCCGACGACTCCGAGCGTTTCACCGCGGCGCAGTTCAATCGTCACGCCGGCGAGAGCAGGCGTGACACGGCCGCCGAACATGCTTCGTGTGCCGTAGGTTTTGGCGATATCGCGCGCCTCGACGATGAAAGGTTGCACGTTCGCAGGCCGCGCCGGCGGCGGCACGAGCTTCGGCATCGCGGCGATCAAGGCTCTGGTATAAGGATGGCCCGGCGCGCCGAGTACCGCGGCGGCCGTGCCGCGTTCGACCAAAGTGCCACGCTGCAACACCGCGACCTCATCGGCAATGTCAGCTACGACGCCGAAATCATGTGTAATGAAGAGAACGGATGTACGGTGCTCGCGCTGCAGCTCGCGGATCAAATAGAGGATTTGCGCCTGGGTCGTCACGTCGAGTGCCGTCGTTGGCTCGTCGGCTATCAACAGGCGCGGACTGAGCAGCAAGGCCATCGCGATCATCGCGCGCTGGCGCTGGCCGCCGCTTAATTGGTGGGGATATGAGCGGATGATGCGGCCGGGTTCCGGCAGATGAACGCTGTCGATCAATTCGAGTACGCGGGCGCGGCGTGCGGTTTTTCCTAGCTGCGTATGGATGCGCAGCACTTCGTCGAGTTGGCGGCCGATCGTGTGCAACGGGTTCAGCGCGGTCATCGGCTCCTGGAAGATCATGCCGATTTTCGCGCCGCGAATCACGCGCATGTTGTTTTGCGGAGCGACGGCGAGATCCTGACCTTCGAACAGGATGCGACCGCTTCCGACGCGCACATGCGGGCGGGGCAGCAGGCCAAGGATGGAACGCGCGACGAGCGATTTACCCGATCCACTCTCGCCGATCAGGCATGTCACTTTGCCCGCGCGCAACACCAGATCGACATCGCTCACCGCGTTGGCCCGGTCGGCGCCGGGCGGCAAAGCGATCGTGAGCTTTTCAAGTTCGAGAACGGTCTCGCTCATCGCTCACGCAGCCTTGGATTGAGGGCTTCGTTGAGTCCGTCGCCGACGAGATTGATGCCGAGTACCGTGAGCAGGATCGCGATGCCCGGAAAAGTGCAGATCCACCAGGCGGAGCGCAGGACCGCGCGTCCCGCGCTGATGATCAATCCCCAGCTCATGACATTGGGATCGCCGAGGCCCAGAAACGCCAATCCGGCTTCGAGCAGAATCGCGGTGCCTATCAGCAGCGAACCGACTGCGATGATGGAAGAGGCGCAGTTGGGCAACATGTGATGGAAGATGATACGCGCATCGCTCGCACCGAGACTGGCGCTGGCCTGCACGAATTCGCGGCCGCCGAGCGAGACGAATTCTCCGCGCACGAGCCGTGCAATGCTTGGCCAGGAGACTGCGGCGATTGCGATGATCTCGCTGGACACCGAGGGTGAGAGAATCGCGACGATCAACAAGGCAAAAATGAAAGCCGGGATAGTTTGGAAGAATTCCGTTATGCGCATCAGCACGGTCTCGGTCGCCCCGCGGTAATACCCGGCCACACCTCCGGCCACCGCGCCGAGGACAATCGCAACGAAGGTCGCGCCGACCCCGATGATGAGCGAGGTGCGCGCGCCGTAAGCGATTTCCGCCGCGATGTCGCGGCCGAGCGTGTCGGTTCCGAGCAGAAAGCGTCCGCCCGGCGGCTGCAAGGCAGGGCCGGCAAGCTTGAACGGGTTATCCGGGTAGATGACAGGCGTGAATAGGACGAGCAGGAGAAGGCACAGCAGCACGGCTGCGCCGAACAGCGCCATCCGGTTGCGTGCGAAGCGCGTAAAGCCCGCTTTCATGTTAAATTTCCATGCGCGGGTCGAGCAGGACATAGATCACATCGACGGCCAGGTTGATGATCACGACCAGACAGGCCGAAATGAAGAAGATCGCGAGAAGCAAATTGAGGTCGCGCGACTGTAGCGCGTTGAAGGCAAGCGTGCCGATGCCCGGCCAGCCGAATACGGTTTCCACGACGATGGAGCCCCCGATCAGATTGCCGGCCTGAACACCGGCAAGCGTCACGACGGGCAACAGCGCGTTGCGCAGGACGTGACCTGTTATGATGCGGCGTTCCGTCTGGCCCTTGGCGCGCGCCGTCGTCACGTAATCCATGCCGGTTTGTTCCAGAATGGACGCGCGCATGAGGCGCGCATAAAGCGCCAGGTAAAACAGCGCGAGCGAAACCGCGGGCATCACCAGATGGCGACCGATGTCCCAAACCTCCGCCCAACCCTGGTGGCCGCTGCCGACCGTATCGAACCCGCTTGTCGGCAGCCAGCCGAGGCCGATCGAAAAGATCACGATCATCATGAGCCCAAGCCAGAATCCGGGCGTCGCGTAGGCGACGAGGCTGATCACCGAAATGATGTTGTCGCGCCAGGAATTGCGCCCTGTCGCGGCAAGCAGACCGAGGATGATGCCGAGCGCCAAAGCGGTGCCAAAGGCCGTCAACATCAGGAGGCTTGTTGGTCCGAGCCGTTCGAGAATCAGGCCAGAGACATCGGCATCGTTGCGGTAGGAATAGCCGAGGTTGAAATGCGCCATGTTCGAGACATAGGTCAGGAACTGCATGCCGAGCGATTGGTCGAGGCCGAATTTATGGCGAAGTTCTTCCATATATTCTGGCGTCGCCGCACCGCTTTCGCCCGCCAGCACGGACGCAGCGTCGCCCGGTGCCAGATGGATCAGCAGGAAGTTGAGCACAATAATGCCGAAGATCACCGGCAGCGCAGTGACGAGCCGGTATCCGATATAGCGGGCCAATCGCACGGTTTACTTTTCCAGCCAGGCCCGTTCGAAAGCCTGCTGCGTACCGAGCGGCCCGGTGGTGTGATCGTGAAGCTTTCGATTGAAGACCGAGACGTATTGCACGTCGATGAGCCAGACAAGCGGGCAATCCTCGGCGAGAATCTGCTGCGCCTTTTTGTACAACGCGGCGCGCTTGTCATGGTCCTGCTCGCGCATGGCTTCGTTAAGAATATTGTCGAATTCCGGATTGGAATAAAAACTGTCGTTGACGAACGTCACGCCCTTGCGGATCTGCGACGTGAGATATTGCTTGTTGAGACCATAGACCGGATCGACGCCCTGACTGAGGAAGGGCTCGTTAATGTCGTAATCGTAATTCGTATAGACGCGCCGCAACCACGTCGCGGTGTCTTCCGAGCGCAGCGTCAGATCGATCCCGACGATCGCCAGCGCCTGTTTCAAATATTCGGCCTGACGCAGCCATTGCTCGCCAAATGAATTGACTTCTAGGTGAATGCCGAAGCGCATGCCGTTCGCGCCGCGCGGCAGGCCGGCGCCGTCGAGCAGCTTGTTGGCAATATCGAGACGATCGGGAACGTCGTAATTGCGCACATCGTCCGTATAGAATCCAACGGTCTTGAAGAGCTTGCTGAGCGGGCCTGTGGCCGGCTGGCCGTAACCATACATGACATCGCGCAAGATAACCTTGCGATCGATCGCATAGGCGATTGCCTGGCGCACTTCTTTCTTGTCGAGCGGCGGATGCTTGGCGTTGAGTTCGAGCACGCTCAAGGCGGGCGTCATCTCATAGCCTTTCATCGTCGTATCGAGGATCGGGTTGGTCTTCATCCGCGCGAGATCGGCGTAGTTGACGGCGCTATAGCCGGCGAAATGCGCTTCGCCGGTCTCCAGTGCGGCAGAGCGCGTCGCGGCATCGGGGATGAAACGCGCAATGATATGATCGAGATAGGGCAGTCCCGGCTTCCAATATTTTTCGTTGCGATCGAGCCGCACGAACTGTCCGCGGTCCCATTGCCCGAATTTGAATGGCCCTGTGCCGATGGGCTTGTTGGCCGACGGATTCTGCAGGATTTGCGTGCCCTCGAAAACCGATTTGCACATGATCGGCAGATCGCGTCCTGCCAGCGCCTTCATGAGATACGGCGCGGGATTGGCGAGACGCAGAATCGCCGTCGTGGCGTCCGGCGTGTCTACGCCGGTCAGTTCGGCAAGCAGAAGCGGCGCGAAGGGGTGATATTTCTTCAAAATTTCCATGAAGGAGAATTGAACGTCGGCGCTCGTGAAAGATGCGCCGTTGTGAAAGAAAACGTCTTCTCGCAACTTGAAGGTGATGGACTTTCCGTCGGGCGCGATCTCCCAGGATTTTGCAAGATTGGGTTGCGGATTCTGATCCCAGTCGTAGGTCACAAGACCTTCATAGATCTGCGTGGCGATTGGCGGGATATTGCCGGCAGTCACGGCGTAATGGGCAAGCGTCGAGGGTTCGGGCTGCACGATCATGACCATCGTGCCACCGCGCACCGGCTCATCGGCCTTGACGAAATTGTTGGAGATCGTCGATGCGGCTAAGCCAAGGGGCAAAGCCAGAGCGCTACGGCGTGAGATTTTATTCAAAGGCGGAAAATCAACCAAAATGAGCTCCTCGGTGCTGTCAGGGATCAAGCAATTGGCGTGCCATCGTTGCCGCTGAGACACCCCCGCGATCCCGCTGGCTACTCTTGTCAAGTGAAGTTGATCTGACGCCGATTCGAGCAGGGCAGACTCGCGCTTCGACGCTGGACAATGCGCAAGAAAACCCGTCGTCTCACCCCGCGGATTTTCCGCAGGGGAGGATGCCGATGTCACTGTCTTCAGCCAAAAATTATGCGCTTCGGGCCGAACGGTCGCAGGATCCCAAGGAAGCCGCTGACCTCTTGGCGAAAGCGATCCTGGAGTTGGCGGCGTCGATTGAAGCGACCGATGCCAAAGTGAAGAAGATCAACAAATCAGGCGGATAAAAGCGGATCGGAGTGGGATCGTTCGCGGCTACGAGGATCGTGCCGTTCTCACGCGTTTCGCCGTGGCATGATCGTCCCGTGAAGCGAGGCCCTTGTCTGGCTTCGCTGCTGATCTCGCCTGTCGAACCCTCATCCGGGGATGGTGATCGGCGTATTCCTTGCCGTCGATCGACGCGACATGCGGGGGATCTCTGTTGAGATAAGGCCGTCCGATCCCGAACTCTTTCTCGTGCGTGTCGACCCATTTCCAGAGGGTCTGGCTCGAGGCCAGACGTTCGGCGCGTGTCGCACCGTTGACGCCAACGATATCGGCCGCGATGCCGTGGCCATAGCCGCCACGGGAGCTGCCGCCATGATAGGACCTGTCGTTGGCCGCCTTGAGGCCGCTTGCAATCGACTGACGGTAATCATCGCGGAATGCGCTGGTGATGCCGGGTGACAGGCCGGCGTCATCCGCGGCGCGAAGCAGATGAAACAGCTTCAGCTTGAATTCCCGATCCATGCCTCCGATGACATAGTCCGGCACCGGCATGCCGGCGTTCTCGGCGGCCTTGAAGTCCTTCCAGGCGAAGTCTTCATCGGCAATTTTTGTAACGGTCCTGGTGACCGTTACCATTTTGCCCTTCTTCTTGACGGTCACCTGTCGCTGCTCGTGCTCTTTGACGCTGTCTTCCTTCGGCGTGCGCTCGTAAAGCGTCCAAAGGTAACTGTCGATGCAGCTATCAGAGCAGTCATCGGGAGTTTTGGCCGACTCGACAGCCGCCCCGGAATTGCCGGACTCATCGGTCGCTTTGCCAGTTTGGAAGATTGGATCTGCCGGCGTTTCGGGGCGCAGCACTTCCGCCGGATCCGTCAGCGCGGCGGTAACGATCGGGTCCGGCTCCGTGGGGGCGGGTGCAAGGACGGGTGCAAGAACGGGTGAAGGGGCGACAGCAGGAACTTCAGTGACGGATATGCTGGCAGGGACGACGCTTGTGGCGGTCGACACGATTGGCGGGGCTTTGTCGGCGAATCTGGCGTCGGCGGTGAGAAGCGGTGCGACGCGCGCAACGATGGGTGCAGCGCTGGTGTGGTCGATTCCTGCAGAACCAAACGCAGCAATCCACGCGAGAACCAAAGCAGGCATGGCGCCCTCTCGGCACAAAGCTGCCATCGATGCCAACCGCGGGTTCATGATCACCGTTTTCCTATGGGCCGGGTTGCAGGGCGCAGAATATCACGGCTGCGATTCTTGGCGTGACGACGCAGACAAGCAACGACGGAAACACAGGTTTTTCAATATTTCAACAGGGCTTTTGCCTAAATGTGCCGCGTTTTCGAGGCGCGGAGACATAACGCGCGGCGAGGGCGCCAGCGCAACTGACGACCCGGTTCCTATGTCGCGTTTATAACTGGATGGGTGATCCAGGCTCGCATTCCTATGCCCCGATCCGCATCTCCCTGCCAAGGGGATGACGACACAGTATAAGGAAACAGAGCCATGACGATGAAAAACCTTACCCTCGCGGCATCGATAACGATGCTGGTTGCGATTTCAGGACTTGCGACTGCGCAAGCGGCCGGACCCGTCACCCGGGATTGGTCCGCAGCGACCGGCCATTCGGATCAGCAAGGGCGATCTGCCTTCGATGCTTTCTATCCGGCAATGGCGACGCAGACGGCCGAGAGCAATGCGCACCGCTATCATGGCGGACCGAAATCGAACGATTGACGTTACGGGCTTCGCCATATTGGCGAAGACGACACATACCGCTGCGGCGCCGTGCCGATCATGACACCGGCGCTGCCGCTCAGGCGGTAGAGACGAGGGCGCGCGGGCTCATGTCCGCGCCCCAAGGCGGTGAGTAGCCCGCAGGTTCCCTGGAGTCTGGAGTGGTTCAACCGCGATCACAATTTTCCGTGCTTCCCCCAAATGCCTTTTAAAAAACAAGGGACATGTCTTAAAAGCGAATCCTGTTTGTGCCGTTCCGGGACCAAGGGAGCAGTTGGATGATATCGAGAGAATTCAGGATCGCTTTGGTTCTTGCCGTGATGGCAACGCCTGCAATTGCCCAGCAGCAACAAGACTTGAGGCAACAAGATTTGGGCCAACCCCCGCAGCAAACCATCAGCACATATTGCGCGACGATCCAGCCGGGAAACCCTTACAGCCCCGTGTACGATTACCAGTCCTTCAACGCTTTCCGGGGCTCTGGAAGTTATGACAATCGCGGAAGCGCCGCCTGTGCGCGCGACCCGATGTATGCACCGGGTGGGACTTCGCCTTTCAAGGTAAATCCATATCCAAACCCGAGCTGGTTCTAGCCTCGCTAAACATTAGCGCTTGCTTCTCAGGTGCGGGGCCTCTTGGGGGCTCCTCGGCAAAAGGCCTCAAATGGCATTTCGTGTCTTGATTATCGGTGGCACGGGGCAGGTGGGAGCCGCGGTGGTGCGCGCGCTGGCTTCGGGGCCGGCCTGCGCCGAAGTCGTGATGGTCAATCGCAAGGCGATCTCCCTGACCGCTGATTCCCGTGTGCGGCAGGTGATTCTGGATACGGCAGCTACTCAGTTTTCGGCGGAAGTAACCAAGCTTGCGCAGGACATGGTCGCGCAAGGCGATCCCGTCTATGGGGCATCCTGCGTTGGCGTCGGTAAAGGCAGCATGCAGTGGAGCGAGGCGGAATTAAAGGCCCTCGAGATTGGCGTGGTCGGTGGCTTTGCCCGCGGTTGTCAGGCCGGAGGTATCACACAGTTTTCCCTGCTCTCGGCAGTGGGAAGCACTGCGAAAAGCAGGATCCGCTATGTGCGGGTGATGGGGTTGAAAGAAGACGCGGTTAGAGAGATAGGCTTCCAGCGCCTTGCGATTTTCCGTCTGGGAATTATCGCAGGCAATGCGCACACGCCGGGCTATGTAGCCTGGTTGGGGCGTCTGATTCCGGGATCTTTCGGCACCATTGAGCAGGATGATATCGGGCGCGCCTTTGTCGCTGAGTTCATCAATAGCTCGGTCCGAAGCGACGGCGTTGTCTATCTCGAAAATGCGGCGATGAGAGAGAGGTTGCGTGCGCTTAACTAATCCGCGATTGGCTTAGCGCACGGCACCGCCGCGTCACTGCTCGGGCAATCCCGCGGCGACGAAAGCGCGTCCGAGCCGCTCGCCTGCCTCCAGAAATGCCGCGCTGGCGTTCTTGGGCGGCAACAGGACATTGGTGAGGTTCGAACCGGGCCGCAGCGGCATGGCGCCGCACCAGTTTCATTCCATCCTCGCGAGCACCATCCGCTTGCACCGATGACGTTAATGCAGGCCGATATCGTTTCGTGCCTGCGGACCTCATTGCCTGGGTCCGACTGGTCGGGTGCTGGAGGTGTTTCCCGGTTGCGGATTCACGCCAGCGCGGAAGGCACGTCAAAATATATTGGTCCGTCACGAACAGGGGGCGGAGAGGCTCATTGCCGCTCGGCGGCATTAACTCGTCTTTGTCTGTGTCGGCTGCTTTAGCCTCTGAACTGCCTGACAAAGCCGGGCCGATCATCGCTCGACCTATGAGAGCGCTTCTGTCCCCTGGTCGAGAAACAGGACGTGACCACGTCCCGGCTCAGGCGGCGGGATTTATCGGTGCAACAGGTGGCTTTGCATCACTGACAAAAGACATTTGCTCTCTCCAGCGCGTGCCACTCTCCGGGAGGCGGCAGCCCGGGATTCATTAAAATTCCAACCTGATAAATTTTTTTGATTCAGTCTCGGACGGCTCCAATCGTCTTCTCGGGTGAGGGGATTCGATCGGACGATCTTGCCGCGGTCGCGCGCTCCTGTTGAGAGGACGGCTTTGTGCCGGAAAGGGTGTTTGGCGCACAGGGCGCCGCGGAAAAAGTGAGAGTCGGTAGTGCTTAGGGACGGTCGGTGGCGACGCTTTGTCGTCGCAGGTCGGCAAACCTGACACACCTGTGCTGAGTGAAGAGGCGGCTGAGAGCTTCCGACCGAACAGCAAGAGATCGCAAGCACAACAATAACGGCTGGCTCAAAGGCAGCCGAAACGCCGTCGCATGCGCGACAGCGAATGCAGTCGTGCGGCTCGTGACGGGCCGATCGTTTTAAAAATCTCCGGCGTCGCCGGGCGGAATTCGAAAAGAAAAGAGCGGACCATGTACGAAGCGAACGCGCCGAAAAACTCCAGGCAAAATTCCGTTTTCTACCGGCAGCGCCACCTGCTGCGCGGATCGGTAGCGCGCACCGCGCTGCTGGGCGCGGTGCCGCTGATTGCGCTTTCTTTCACGGGCGAAGCCAGGGCGCAGACCGTGACGTGGACCGCTCCGAGCGGCACCAATGCCAGCTGGTTCACGGCGGCCGACTGGACCGACAACACCGCGACGCACCGGCTGCCTGCGGCGACCGACAGTCCGACGCTCATTCAAACACCTGGCATTGTGACGATCGGCGCTGGTGGCACCGCGACCGCCGGAGGACTTCAGGTTCTTGGCGGGGGCGAACTGGATGTCGTCGCGGGAGGAACGCTTTCGACGGCACTCAACAGCACCATTGGTATCGCACCCGCCAGCGTGACGGGCGGCATCTCCACCGCGACGTCGGGTACCGGCACGATGGTCGTTTCCGGCACGGGCTCGACCTGGAACGCGAGCAATGTCGGCGTTCGCGTCGGCTTCGGTTCCGGCGCCGTAGGTACGCTTTCCATTGGCACCGGTGCAGGGACCGGCGGCCTTCTGAATATGACGGGAGGGCTCCTTACGGTCGGTTCGACCAGCGGCACCGGCACCCTCAATATCAACGGTGGGTCGGTGGCGGATCCGACCGCGGCGATCCGAGAAGGCTTCAACGGCGGCACGGGCACAATAAACATCACCAATGGCGGTACCCTGACGACCGCTGCCCTCAACACGATCGGCTCCAATAGCGAAGCCGCGGGCGTTCCGGCCGGCGGCACGGGCGCCGTCACTATTGCGGGGACGGGTTCGAGCTGGGTCATCGGCGTGGGGGGTAACCTCGCCGTAGGGTCGGGAACTGGCGCCAGCGGCTCGATCACGGTCTCCGCCGGCGGGACTTTCTCGAACCAAGGCAACGCCTTTATCGGCTATACCGGCGGCACCACTGGTGCCGGCGGCACTGGATCGGTGACCGTCACCGGGGCCGGATCGGTCTGGACAGTTGGCGCAAATAATACAGGCGCCCTGGCTCTCGGCTATGGAACGGGTTCTTCGGGCACGGTCCTGGTCTCGGCGGGTGGCACCTTGAACACCTCGACCAATTTCACGCAGGCGACCTTGATCGGTTACAATGATGGGGTGACGACCGGCGGCACAGGCAAGCTCACTGTCGATGGCGCCGGCTCAACCTGGAACTCCGGATCGGATATTGTCGTGGCCGGCGGCACCGCACCCGGCACCACCACCGTCGGCACCCTGACCGTTTCCAACGGCGGCAAGATCAACAACGTTGGAAACAGCATCTATGTCGCGCAGATCTCCGGTGCGACCGGGACGCTCAATATCCTCTCCGGCGGCACAGTTACGGCGGTAAATGTCTCGATCGGCGACGGCGGTGCGCTCGGCACCGGCACGATCGACGGCGCTGGTTCGAGCTTGACCGCCAGCGGCAACCTGGTCGTAGGCTTCAGTTCGTCCGGCGCGAACAGCTTGACGATTTCCAACGGCGGCGTTGCGAGTTTTGGAGGCGTCGGCCAGGTCGGTCAGGGGGGAACGGGAACGGTTACCGTCACCGGCCAAGGGTCGGGCTTCACAATCGGGAACAACTTCACGCTCGGCGAACAGGCCGGCACAGGCACGTTGAATATTGCAAATAATGCGATCGTCACGCAGACGGCAGGTGAGACGCTGGCGGGTTTTGGTGGTCTTGGCGGAGCCGGCACCACCGGCGCTGGTACGGTGAATATCACCACTGGCGGCGCGTTCAGGGGCACGACTCTGGTTCTAGGCTACAATGCCGGTGCGACTGGCAATCTGAATATGGGCAGCGGCGGCCAGGCTTCTCTCACCGGCCTCGAAGTTGGCTGGAACGGCGGCACCGGAACAGCGTCTATCGCAGGCCAGGGGACAAGTCTGAACGCAACCGGAGCTGTGACTGTAGGCCACGATGCCGGCAACGGCGGCAGCACGACGGGCACCCTCACGGTGGCGGAACGTCAGGTTCGGAATTCGTCAAACCGCCTTGCAGCCAATCTTGAGGCCGCGATCGGTCTGCGCTCCGTGCTAGCGTCAGAAGCCAAGCTCTGGAGAGCGGGCGATCCAGTCGATGTGTCTCGAGGCCGACAACTGGCCGGCGTAATTTCGTTGGTCTGCGACGACCTTTACACGAAGGCGCCGATTGTGATGAACGAGCTGCTCAATAGGAACGCTCTCAGCACGGCCGCCGCTGCGGCGCGGATGCGCCTCATTGAAGGCATTTTTCTTTTCGCCGACAGAAGAATGCTGGGAATAGATGAGGACCGCGCTCCGCCGGAGAAGTCGATGTACTTGTCGGTACTGTCGACGGGGCATATTCATAGGGAGGAGAAAGGCCGCTTCTTTATCGATGAGCCGCCAGATGACCGGGACCCGCTGCGGCTTCGTCCGGCCATTTCAAAGATCATGAACGTCCTCGAGTCAGCAAAAGGTGGAAGAATTGGCGTTGACAGGCTCTTTGCTGAACTGCGCGCACAACCCTTTGGAGTGCGCGACGGTGTATCACCGCTCTTGCTCGCCATCGTACTGAGCACGAGGTCTCACGAGATTGCCGTATATGAGAACGGGACTTTTCTGCATAAGTTCGGGCCGTCTGACTTCCTCCGGTTGACCAAGCAACCAGAAGCATTCGAATGCCAGCTCTGTCGCGTCGTGGGGGTTCGGGCGGAGGTGTTTCGGAGACTGCTCGACTGTTTCTCTGCTTCAAAGCCGCAGAGTCGGAATTCGGATCTGCTCGATGTTGTGGGGCCTCTGTGCACATTTGCGGCCCAACTGCCGGACTTCACGCGACGATCATCGCAAATCGATGGCGTCGCCATAAAGGTGCGCGACTGCCTCCTGACCGGCCAGGATCCGTCGCGCCTGATCTTCCATCAACTTCCCGAAGCGTGCGGGATCAAGCCGTTCGATCCGGACGGTAAGCGCGATACCAAGGAAATAGAGGCATTCGTCTCGACGCTAAGGTCCGCTACAGACACGCTTCGCGATACCTATCCGGCCCTGCTGGTGGCGATTGCCAGCGACGTCGGCCGCCACCTCTCGGCCGGCGAGGGTAACTTTGACCGAGCAAAGTTGGCCTATCGAGCCGCTCGGGTGTCGCTTGCCGTACGAGAAACTCGCATCCGGACGTTTTCCCTTCGTCTGCGAGATCCGGGCCTTACGCCTGATGCCTGGATCGAGTCTCTTGCAAGCGTGGTGGTCAGTAAGCCGCCCGCGAAATGGACTGCGGCAGATTTATCGACATGGCAAACCGACATTGCGCTGTTAGGCGAAACTTTCCTGCGCGTCGAAGCTACGGCATTTGCAAGCGGTCCCGAGCCGGCAAAGACGGCCGTAAGAATTGGAATAACGCTAGCAGACGGACGAGAGGTCGCGCGAGTAATTGAAACCACCCCAGAAGAGGAAGAGCGGATGGGGCGAGCGATTTCGAAAATCAATTCGGTTCTGGAAGGATCGCGCGCGGATCGGTTGGCAATTCTCTACCGCCTTCTTTGGGAGAGCCTCGGTGGTACGGACCCGGAGGCGCACGAACCATCCGAGTCGAAGAATGAACTACAAGGTTGAGGGACCAGTGTAACCCTTCGCTATAAGTCAGACCGTGGATAAACTCACAGAATAGATTTGAGAAGTTTTATGAAGGCGGTTCGTCACATCCTCAGTTTGTCCGGTGGCAAGGACAGCGCGGCTCTTGCGATCTATATGCGGGACCGCGTTCCGGACATGGAGTACATTTTCCACGATACGGATAAGGAGTTGCCGGAGACCTACGCTTATCTAGCGCGGCTGGAGGCCATTCTCGGAAAGCCGATCGCAAAGACCTCTCCGACCGATAGTTTCGATCATTGGCTGAGAGTGTACGGGGGCGTCCTTCCGTCGAACCACCGCCGCTGGTGCACAAGAATGCTGAAACTCAAGCCGTTCGAAAAATACGTCGGCGAAGATCCCGTAATAAACTATGTCGGTCTGCGTGCCGATGAGCCTCGCATCGGCTACATCTCGACCAAAGCCAACATAACTGCGGTCTATCCGTTCAAGGAGGATGGCCTTGTCCGGGCGGATATCCTTCGCATTCTGGACGAGTCCGGTCTTGGCCTCCCGACCTATATGGATTGGGGGCGAAGCCGATCCGGGTGCTTCTTCTGCTTCTACCAGCAAAAAATTGAATGGGTCAGATTGAAGGAAACGCACCCTGACCTTTTCGAGCAAGCAAAATCCTATGAAAAGGAGAGTGCCGACCGGGGCGTGAAGTTTACGTGGTGTCAGTCCGAGTCTCTCACCGAGCTGGAGCGCCCGGAGCGGATTGCGGCAATCAAGGCAAACAGGGAAGCTGTGGAGGAGCGGAAACGCAAAAACCGCAAGAACCGGCCTCTCGCAGAAACCCTGGGCGGCTTGGCAACCGAGGACGAACCAGAGCGTGACGGTTGCTTAATTTGTTCACTTTAACGTAAGGTTTCATTTTAAAAGCGATCGGGCTTTCGTTGTCGTTCAAAGTTGCCGCAAGGACGGTGTTGGAGCTTGGCGCGGAGCTTATCAGCTCCGACGCCGTGGCTATCTACGAGTTGGTGAAGAATGCGATCGACGCCCGGTCGAAGAGCGGCGTCGAAATTGAGTTCAATATTGCGCTGAAGCACGGCGCCTACATCGATGCTCTCGCGCGAGCCGAAGAGATTGGATCCCGAACAGATCGATCGCGAGAGGAATTAGCGTCCGACTTTGCCGATCTCAAGGCTGCGACTAAATCCGAAATCTCGGAGATCTCGTCGGCGGAGTCGCAGACCGAAATCATCGCTGCGATCGATGCCGCGCGGTCGACGGACGATTTTCAGCAACGGCTCAAGACAGCATACGACAAAGCCAATTGGATTGAATTCAGGGACAGCGGCTGCGGGATGTCGCAGGACGATTTGCTCCAATCATTTCTCGTCATAGGCACGCCGTCGCGACGCCGGTCGCTTGATGCCACCCTAAGTACAAAGAGTGGCGAAGCGCAATATCTCGGAGAAAAAGGGGTCGGACGTTTGTCGGCCATGCGGCTCGGCACCGTGCTGACGGTGACAACGGCGACGGTCGACGATCGTCGTCAGAATCTGCTTCACGTTGACTGGTCAGACTTCGACAATCTTGAGAAGATGATTGGCGACATCGAAATCAAACCGACTTATGGCCTAAAAAAGCAAAATCCCGAAGACAGCGGGACGACGATCCGTATCCAGGGAATCGCTTCTAATTGGTCCCCCAAGCGTATCGTTGACGTCTGCGCGACCGAACTAGCGCGCTTGTCGGATCCATTTTCCCGTTCAAAGCGGCGGTTTCGCCTGCTGATCAAGTTCAACGGGGCGCGTGTCGATGTTCCACGGCTAGACCGCGCGATCTTTGAGTTGGCGCATGCGAAGGTTTCCGGCGAATACACAATCGTTGCAGGAAAGCCCCAGCTCGACGTCGAACTGTGGTGCGGTGACCTTGGCAAAGGCAATCCTCCCGAAGAGCGCCGATTGCACTTCGACCGCGTCGACTTACGTGCATTGGCAGAAGACCTGCCAAAATCCGCTTTGAAAAGCGTCGGGCCGTTTTCGTTCGAGTTCTATTGGTACAATCGGCGGCTGCTTACCAAGGTCGACTCGATCGGGGATCGCAAGCGAGTTCAGGAACTGCAGCGGCAGTGGTCCGGCATCATGCTTTTCCGGAACGGTTATCGAGTCTTTCCATATGGCGATGAAGACAATGATTGGCTTGAGTTGGACCGCAAGGCGCTTGCTTCTCAAGGATACAAGCTGAATAAATCGCAGTTCATTGGGCGCGTGTCCATATCGCGCACGGCCAATCCAAATTTAATCGATCAGACAAGTCGCGAAGGGCTGAAGGATTGCGACGAGAAAGAAGTCTTCGTCGAACTGCTCCATTACATTATTACGGAGCGGCTGGGTAATTTTCTTGACGAGGTTGCTGAGCGGCATCAGCCGGAAGCTATTGATTTCGACAGAGCCGATAAGAGAGTCAAGACGCTGCAGGCAAGGGCAGCCGCTTCCATCAAAGAGATTGGGTCTCGTCACGCAAGTGAAAAGCCGAAGTTGCGCGACCTTATGTCCCTGATCGAGGAGATGACGGGATATTTTGCGGCCGCAAAGGAGCGGGCCGAGCAGATCGAAGACGAGCGGGACAGAATGCTTCACCTCGCGGGCGTGGGCCTGATGTTGGAGATCGTCGCGCACGAACTGGCGAGGTCGACTGAGACGACGCTGAAACTTCTCTCGCAAGGTACGTCCGAAGAGCTATCACCCGATGTAAGCGCATTGTTCAAGTCTCTCCGAGATGAGATGCAGACAATGAACCGACGGTTGCGGGTCCTTGATCCGCTCAGCGTGTCGGGCAGGCAGCGTAAGGAAGTATTTGATTTCGTTGCGCTGGCACGTGAGGTATTTGCTGGCCACACGACACAGTTCCAGCGCCACTCTGTGTCCATAGAGATTACCACGGAAAAGGGCGCCAAGTCTGTGCTCATCAATGGCGTGCGCGGCATGTTCGTCCAGATTCTCGAAAATCTGATCCAGAACTCTCTCTATTGGATGGATCTTCGGCGACTAGACGAACAGGACTACAAGCCAAAGATAACTTTAGAGATCGGTAACCTGCCTAATCTGTTGGAATACACAGACAACGGCCCCGGAGTGCAACCGTCGCTGAGGGATGAGATATTCAAGGCGTTCTTCTCGACAAAGGGCAAGTCCCGCCGTCAGGGACTCGGGCTCTATATCGCGAAAGAATGCGCATCCTATCACGAGGGAAAGATCTACCTCTCGGACGAGCGGAAAATCCACCGGGGACGACTTAATACATTCATTCTGGAGATCCCGAGGCCGGCATCATGATCGAACAGGTGAAGCAACTTCTTGCTGAGCGTGAATTCAAGTTAGCAGCTATCGTCGACGATGCATTCGATGAGATGCCAACGGCCACTGAGATACGGGCCGAGTTGTGGGATCGATTTTTCGATGACCTGCAGGAATCCGATGATAACAAACTGTCCGAGGCGTATGGAAAGCAAAAGTACGACGATTCGGATGTCTCGGATCTGAGACGAGATCCAATTTTTGTGGATGCTGCATGGCGCATCCGCGCCGACGTCCCGCCCGCTGCCGCTCTATTCGGAGAATTTTCGGACACGCAAAGAGCTAAACGCGATCGAATCGCCCCTCTACAGCACCTCCTCGTGCAGGAGTTGGGACTGTCGTGCAAAACATTTGGCCGGGAGGGGCACGACGATGTCGACAACGCCGATATCATTTTCCTAGATCTTTTCCTGGGCTACGTCGAAGGCGAAGAAGCCATACTGCAGGCGATCGCCAGAATTAAGGGCGTAATTGAAAAGCGAAGGGCCAACCCGCCGACCGTCGTCTTACTCTCCGAAAGTGCGCTTTTACAGGAATTAGGTCCGAGGGTGCGCGATGATGCAGAACTGCTGGGTTGCCAGTTTCGCATGGTAAGCAAGAATCAGCTTTCCGATTCAGAATTGTTGGCAGAGCGACTTTACGAACTCGCGGTATCATACCCGGATTCGCTGAAACTGAATTCGTTCATGCTGTCGTGGGATCGCGCTCTCAAGGAGTCTCACGAGAAATTTCTGCGCAGTATCCGAACGCTCGACCTTCCAGACTACGCCAATATGAATGCACTCATACTTGAGGCTGAAGAGGAGCCGGTCGGAGATTATATCCTGGATCTGTATGATCTGCATCTCCATTCGATTCTGGAGGGGGATATCGCACTGATCACGGCTGGCAAGGCATTGAACGAAATCAGCTGGGCCGACTATCCACCGGCACAGTTCATGCCGAGTGAAGAGGCCGATCAGATGATGGACGGGGCTTTGTTCCACAATCAAAGTCGCACGAAGACGGAAGCGGCGATCGACAATGATCCTAAGGCAGTGCGATTGGGCGACGTCTTCGTCACATCGCCCGTCATAATTCCGGCAGATGGTGCAACGCCGGCGCGCAGTGAGCAGCACGCCTATGTCGTGCTTTCGCAGGCGTGCGATCTGAAGCACGGCGGTGTGGATACGGTGCTCCTTCTCAAGGGCAGCGTTCAGCCCTATGAACGGCCTCGGCTGAAAAGCTCCACGCCTCGCACCCCCATTATGTACGTTGACGACCAAAAACTTTCAGTTGACTGGAATTTGCTCGCTGTTGAGACTTGGAGGATCGACGACATTCCCGACAAGTTGGCAGCGGGCCTCGAGCGGGTGCGGCGCCTTAGGACGCCTTTTGCGCTTCAGTTGCAGCAAGCTTTCATCGGACGGCTGGGGCGTGTCGGGACTTTGGCCGCGTTGCCGACGCGCTATCGCGCGGGTGTCAGGATAATATTGCGGAAGGCCAATAATATTGCAGAATTACTGGTCGAGGCCGATGTTGAAGCCAATCAAGCCGTCTGCCTGGTGGGAAGAGATGGCGACAATGCGACTCGCGAATGGTTGTTGTTATCTGATGGACTCCTTCTGTCGTTTCGCCGTGCCCTGAAGAGTGTGGATGCTAATGAGTTTGCTCGTACGACTCCCTCCCTCTCAGTGGTCCGGGACGATCCCGCTTTTTATCGGAAGTTAAAGGGCGGGCTGGTGATGAGACGGGATGCGCCCAAGGGTGAGAAGCCTTTTAAAGGAACGGCATACGACGTCATTCAGATCTTCGGCTCAAGATCCATCCAAATCGGCTCAGAAACCGATCGCAGCTATCATCAAATTATTATTGAGGTCGAATTTCCGTAGTCCAGGCGCGAGCATCTTGCAGACGGAGTTTATCCTCGCGTTCCAGCGCCGCCAATGTGGCGAGGCGAGGTTGTGGATGTTCATGCTGATGCCGTCGAATTTCGGAGGGTTATCGGCATCTCGACCAGATTAGGGTGAAGACGCGGGATTTCCGCTAGGCATAAACCGTTCGGCCGAACTTGCTCCGGCCTGTGATCGACTCACGAGCTGGGGCTGATGGCCATTTCATGAAATGAGATCAGATCAATTTGCCTGGCGCGACTCAGTGCTGGGCTCTGCTCCGTCGTCGGCTGTCTACACTTCATTGGACTTGCTCGAATGACGAGACTCGCCGTACCAGAGACCGATCCAGTCACACCGCCGGAACGCGAGAATATGTCGCTTCAATCTTCGGAACTTCCAAAGACCGGTTTTGCCATCGAGGTCGACGGCCGCATCAAGACCGAGTTCGATACGAAGGAAGGGGCTGATCGCGGCGCGATCGAACTGAAGCGACGTTTCCCGATGCTTCAGATCCGCATCTACGATGCGGCGGCAAAATCACACCTGGAAATTTCGCTGTAGATACGCGCGGCCCGAGTGGGCTTGCCGCTTCGCGGGGCTCTCTCCGGTATCACGCGCTTGTCGGCAGTAAGTTTGGCCGCTTCGTCTTCCGGCGAATATCCGACCTGACCGGCTGGCGTCGATCACTCAGTCGGCGATAAATCCCAGGGAGGGGTGCCACCAAAACTCGTGACCAGATGATCCACGAAGCTGCGTAGTTTCAACGAGACATGCCGTTTCGTCGGATAGACGGCCTGGATGGTGAGGTCAGATGTTTTGTAGTCAGGCAAGAGAGCGATCAACTCACCCGCAGTGATGGATTTGCCGAACACAAAACTGGGACCGTAAGCCACGCCGGCCCCGGCCAGCGCGGCGGCGAGCAGCATCTGGGTGTTGTTCGCGGCCACAATGACCGGACCGTCTATCAAGTGAGCTTGGCCGTCCGGATCTGTGAGCGTCCAGTCTCCCGACGAAATGGCTTCACTGAAAGCCAATCGAGGAGCCCGACGAAGTTCCTCTACCTTGCTCAAGGTGCCATGCCGCTTGAGAAATTTGGGAGATGCGCAGATCACCATGCGGCAAGGCGCAAGACGCCGGGCCACGAGGTCGGAATCGAGCAAGCGCCCGATCCGAATGGCCACGTCGATCCCCTCGGCCAGGAGATCGACGTATCGATCGTTGAGCATGATTTCCAGGGCGACGCCGGGGTGCTGTTCCAGATAGCCGGCCACCACATCACCGAGATGCATGGCGCCGAAGGTCAGCGGGGCGGCGACGCGCAGAACGCCGCGGATCGACTGTTGAGCGTCGCCTGCCTCCCGGTTGGCGTCCTCGTATTCCTCCAGGATTCGCCTGCAGCGCGCATAATACGCATGGCCCACGTCGGTCAGAATCAGCTTACGGGTCGTGCGTTGCATCAGCCGGATGTTCAGGTCCGCCTCGATCGCGGAGACATGCTTTCCGGCCATCGAAACCGACAAGCCAAAGCGCCGTGCCGCGGCGCTGAGGCTTCCTTCCTCTGCCGCCGCGACGAACACCGCCATGCTGGTCAAGCGATCCATAGTCGACCCATCTGATATCCTGATTATCGACTGATGATACCAGAGCGGCGATTATCGATCTACAGTAGATGCTCTACCTTCACTTCGAGCCGATGGGAATGGAACCTGGCTTTCGGGGGCGAAGAGAAACCACATGCAAGTCGCATCGAACGGAATTCGGATCCATGTCGAGGAGCGGGGTAGCGGAGACCCGCCGCTCGTCTTTCTGCATTATTGGGGCGGCTCGTCGCGTACCTGGAGTCATGTCACGGCGATCCTGTCGAAGGGCCATCGAACCTTCGCGACCGACCATCGCGGCTGGGGCGAGTCCGAGGCGCCCCCAAGCGGCTATGGCCTGACCGAGCTCGCCGCCGACGCCGAGGGCGTGATCGAAGCACTGAACCTGCGGCATTATGTACTCATCGGCCATTCGATGGGTGGCAAGGTCGCCCAGTTGATGGCCTCGCGCCGGCCGCCCGGACTCGCCGGCCTCGTCCTGGTCGCGCCCTCGCCGCCGCAGCCGATGAACATGCCGGCGGAAGCGCGGGAGATGATGGCGAAAGCCTACGCCGGTCGCGAGGCGGTCGAGATGACGATCGACAACGTGCTGACGGCGAAGCCGCTCAGCGCCGCCGACCGGGAACTGGTCATCGCAGACAGCCTGCGGGGTGCGCCGCAGGCGAAGGCGGCCTGGCCGAGGGCGACGAGTCTGGAAGATATCACAAGCAAAGTCACGGCCATCACCGCACCCACGCTCGTCATTGCCGGCGGGGCGGACCGTGTCGATAGCGTCGACTTGCTGAAGGCAGAACTGCTCTCGCGTGTTCCGCACGCCGTCTTGCACGTGTTGCCGGGGACAGGGCACCTGTCGATGCTGGAGTCGCCCCGGGAACTTGCACAGATCATCGCCGAATTCGCGGATGCCTTGCGAATGCCGACGAATTCACTGCGGCCGCCGAGCAGTGATCGCCTCTGAATTTTCAATCAACCTAAAGGAGCAAGAACGATGTCTGAACTTCTCGCCGAATCCGAATACAAGGCCACGATCAATACCCCGATCGAGGCCCTGGATCTTACCACGTGGGTTTTCACGCTCGCCGACGATGAATACAAACGGTGCTCCAAGGCACACATTGCAGCCGGCGCAAGCACGGATACAGCCGGCAAGCGTGTCTCGATCAACGTGGAAAAGGTCGGTAATCTCATCATCTCGCACTACAATGAAGACGTCTCAAAAAAAGACCATTGCCGCGTCGTCTCGATCAGCGACGTTCTCACTCCGCAAGGCGGTCGCACGACGTCGCGCATTACATGGGAATTGAAGGTGACGGCCATGGGGGGCGGACGCTGCGAGTTCCTCAACCGCGTCGCCGTACACGCGACGCCGGAATTTTACAAATTTCTGGCGGAAAACAAGGTTGATATCGAGCAGGCAAAAGCCGCCATGGTGAAGGACCTGGAAGCCCACAACGCCGAAGAGACGCCTCTGTTCGCCAAGAGCATCGAGAAAATGGCGCGTCGCGGATAGGCGCCATTGCCGATATTCAAGATCGCCGGGGACGGTTGACAGCCGAGACGCCGCCCCCGGTCGATAGCGTGCTCCAGGTTCTATCTCCTCGATCCAAGCCATAAACCGAACGCAGGTGCCAAGGCTGTTGCCTCTGGGCCGGAGATCGCCATCAGCGCTTTGTTGCAGCCGTTGGGCTGCCGATATCGATCGCCCCGGTCGCGCGCAACACGTCACGCGCCTCGTCGCGGTGGTCCCGGCAACTGACGATGACCACCGCGCGTCCGGCTTTCATGTGCTTTTCGGCGGCGATGGCGTCAGTTTCCGAAATGCCGAGGCCCACCAAAGATCCGGCGACCCCTCCAAGCGCGCTTCCGGTGATGGCGCCGGTCAACGCGGCGGCGACTGGGCCGACGGCGAGCATGGGACCAACCCCCGGTATCGCCAACAGACCAAGTCCAGCCAACAATCCTCCGATGCCGCCTGCAGCGCCGCCGATCTCCGCGCCCGCGACGCCCCCGACATCGATGGCGTCGTCGGTCGCCGGGTCGCCGGTCGACGGTGCGACGTCCTTGATGGGGACCTGGACGAAGAGGCTTATATCGTCCTCAGCAAATCCCGCTTTCACTAACGCGTGGCAAACGCGTTCCGCGGCAGGCAGAGAGGGGAAGACCGCCAATTCATGCTGCAGCGAGTTTTCGGCATTGCTTTGGCTCATCTTCGTGTCTCCGATCGCGCGGACGTTTCTAGCAGACGTGGATTGTCAGGCTCCGGATCGATCGAACCAGTGTACAGGTTCCGACCATGCCGCCGACCGTCGTCGTGATGGCGCAACCATTCGTCCGTGAATCAGCTTGACTAAACGATCAAAACCCGGCGGCTGATCTTGGGTCGAACAAAGCAGCTAGATAGATGGTGATAGTAAGATCAAAGCACGCGCAAGTATTGCGAAGGATCAAATATGCGAGGACCTGATGACGGCGCCTGAATTCCCTGTCGAGCTGGATCCGGCTGATACCGTCAAGCAGCCGGAGCGGCCGAAGCTGCTGCAGGTGCTTGGTCCGGGCCTGATCACGGGCGCATCCGACGATGATCCGAGCGGGATCGCGACCTATTCCCAAATCGGTGCGCAGTTTGGCTTCAGCCTGAACTGGGTGATGCTGTTCAGTTGGCCCTTGATGTGCGCCATTCAGGAGATCAGCGCCCGGATCGGCCGGGTGACCGGTCGCGGCATTGCCGGAAACCTGAAGCTGCACTATCCGCTCGGCGTGGTCTATGGCATCGTCTTCCTGCTGGTGATCGCTAACGTGATCAATCTGGGCGCCGATCTGGGGGCGATGGGGGCGGCGCTGAAGCTTTTGATCGGCGGCCCCGCGCTGCTGTATGTTGCGCTGTTCGGCCTAATCTCGGTGTTGCTGGAAGTGTTCTCGCGCTACTCGCGCTACGTTTCCGTGCTGAAATGGTTGACCCTGTCGCTGTTCGCCTATGTCGGCGTCGCCTTCATCGTGCAGATTCCCTGGGGCACGGTCGGCTACAATCTGGTCGTCCCTCATATCACCTTCAACGGCCCGTATCTGACGGCCGTCGTCGCCGTGCTTGGCACCACCATCAGCCCGTATCTCTTCTTCTGGCAGGCCGAGGAGGAAGTGGAGGAGGTCAAGGAACGTGCGGACGCTAAGCCGCTGGTGCGCGCGCCCGAACAGGCGGCCGCGGAATTCAGCCGAATCCGCATCGATACCGCCGTCGGCATGGGTCTTTCCAACCTTGTGGCGTTGTTCATCATCCTGACCACGGCGGCCACCTTGAACGCGCACGGCGTCACCGACATCCAGACTTCCGCGCAGGCGGCAGAGGCGCTGCGCCCGATCGCCGGTCCCTTCGCGTTTGTCGTCTTCGCGCTTGGGATCATAGGAACAGGGATGCTGGCGCTTCCGGTGTTGGCGGGGTCCTCGGCTTACGCCGTGGGCGAGACCTTCGGATGGCACGTCGGGCTGGCGCGCAAGGCCAGCAGGGCGAAAGCCTTCTATGGGACGATCGTTGTGGCAACGCTGATCGGGGTAGGGCTGAACTTCACCCCGATCGATCCGATCAAGGCGCTGTTCTGGAGCGCCGTGATCAACGGTGTGGTAGCGGTCCCTGTGATGGCGCTGATGATGCATTTGTCCAGCCATCGCGCCGCGATGGGTGATTTCAAGCTGCATGCAGGCCTGAAGATCGTCGGTTGGGCCGCCACCCTCGTCATGGCGGCCGCGGCGGTCGGCCTGTTCGCGACATGGGGCCAGTGAACGCAACATCTCGTCGATGATGAAGCGGTCGCGCGGGCGGCTGCCCGGCCAAATGCTGCTCGGCGGGGGTGAGCAATTCGTCCTCGGGCAACCCGTCTCCCGCAACCTTCCGAAATAGGTCTGCGCCGGATCAGCTCAGCCGTCGTCAGGACGTGGGTGCGTGCAAGCTTCACGCCCGTTTGCGTCCACGAGTCGGGGCTGTGGACGTTACGGTGCGTTTGCTCGTCTCCTTCGCCGCTCGCTTGCCGCTGATCGGCAGCAGCATTTCCTTCTGACCGGATGCCGCTTTGCGGGGCTTCTTTGTTGTGGTCGGAGGCGCCGTCTTTGTGTCGGCGGAGATGCTTCGCTTCAGCGCATCCATCAGGTCGACCACGTTCTCGCCGCGCGGGCGCGGCTTGGCCGCGATGGTCTTGCCATTGCGCTTCTGATTGATCAGCTCGGTCAGCGCCGCCTCGTAGTGATCCTCGAAACTGTCGGGATCAAAATGGCCGGATTTCTGCTCCACGATATGCTTGGCGAGATCCAGCATGTCCTTGGTGATCTTCACCTCCTGGATGTCGTCGAAATATTCCGCTGTATCGCGCACCTCGTAAGGGTAGCGCAGCAGCATGCCCATTAAGCCGTTGTCGCGCGCTTCCAATGCGATGACGTGTTCGCGACTGGTCAGCACGACGCGGGCAAGCGCCACCTTGTCGAGCGTTCGGATGGTTTCGCGGATCACGGCATAGGCGTCGTGACCGACCTTGCCGTCGGGCACGATGAAATAGGGCCGCACCAGATAGAGGTCGTCGATTTCCGATTTCGGGACGAACTGGTCGATGTCGATGGTGCGGGTGGATTCCAGCGCGATGTTGTCCAGGTCGTCCTTGGAGACCTCGATGTAGGTGTCGGTGTCGACCTTGTAGCCCTTGACGATGTCGGAGGACTCGACCTCCTCGCCGCTGTCGGCATCGACCTTCAGATATTTGATGCGATGGCCGGTCGCCCGGTTGATCTGGTTGAAGCTGATCTTTTCGGAATCGGAGGTGGCCGGAAACAGCGCGACCGGGCAGGTGACGAGGGAAAGGCGCAAAAAGCCCTTCCAGTTGGCGCGCGGGGCCATAACGTACTCCGGACAGTGGAACGCAACAGAACCGGGATTCAAGCCCACCATCTCGGATTCGTTCCCGGAAGGCCTATATCCAGCCTGTCGTTTTTGTGTGGGAGGCGCTATATGGCCAATCGCCCGCGCGATCTGGCAGACCGGATGGCCGCCCGCCGCCCAGCGAAATCACCTGCCAGATCGGCCGAGGACGGGTTCATCCGCGAGACCTTTGCGTTGCCGCGCGTCGAAGCGCGCAAGCGGGCGCGCGACTTCCTGACTGCCTATCCGAAAGCCGCCTACATGACCGAGGTCGAGAGCTGGCGCGAACTGCCGAACGGCGGCATCGAGTTCACCATGCGGCGGCTTCGCTCGGCCGATTAAGAGTGGAGCGGCGTCTCGGTTGGGCGGGCTTGCGATGCCCGGGAATCCAAGCTGGACTTGTTAGAAACAAACGAGGAACATCGCGCCGGTCAAGACGCGGAAGCATGCGCGTGACCAACATACGGACAGCCCGCCAAGAGCTGGCGCTGCTCGCTTAAGACAAAACTTCTCGGATCTTGTGCGCCAGCTGATCGAGCGTATAGGGCTTGGCAAGGAAGTTGACCCCGGGGTCCAGCACTCCGTTGTGGACGATGGCGTTCCGCGTATATCCCGTCGTGAATAGGACGGGCATGCCGGGATGCAGCTTCAAGGCCTCTTCAGCCAGTTGCCGACCGTTCATGTCGGGCATGACGATGTCGGTGAAGAGCAGGGCGATATCGCGGCGGCTCTGCAGAACCCGAAGCGCCGATGCGCACTGCGGGTCAGATAACCGACGAAGCGCCAATGGGCACGAACGATCTCCTTGATGTATCCGCCGCCGTGCAGGAACACCACGATGTTGCCAACGTCTGAACGCCCGGACGGCGCCGTATGGTAGACGGGCCATCCCGCCACGTCCTTCCTGGTGACCTCGACGCCGCGGCCCAGACCGGTCGGTTCGAAGGAGGCTGGTCGCAATGCCAATCTGCGCACATGCTCTTGCACCGCAGTGGCCGACGCCATCCGCTTCTTGATAGGGAGAAGCCGCAGCAGACCAACGATGACTCGGCTCTGCCAGCTCGGCCCGGTATGATCCCATGACGTCGTTTGCAGGGCGTGCCCTGGCCCTGACTGCACCAATAACGTCTTCTCAACGCCCATGTTGTGTCGAGGCTCCCTCTTCGGTTGGACTCGACAGCATGACGAGATAAGGCCTGCCTATGTGACATGCGCCCAGAATTTTTTGTGTTCCAGGATGTCGTCAAACCCGCACCTCGACCGTCTTCGAGACGATGGGGATGTCAATGCGATTGGCAAAGGCCATACGTGCGAGCGCTTATGACTGAGGGCGCGATAGATAGGTGAATGCCGATCGGCGGACCTGCCAGCCTTCCCGATTAGGCTGCGTGCAGGCCGAGAAGGGATTTGGGTTCGAGAAACGCCTCCAGTCCGAATGTGCCGTATTCGCGTCCGATCCCGGACTGCTTGAATCCGCCAAAAGGCGCCATCGGCTCGTGCGCATAGGTATTGATCAGCACGCGGCCGGCGACGATCCGGCTTGCCACCCGTCGCGCCCGATCCTCATCGGTCGACATCACGTAGGCTTGCAGGCCGTAGACGGTGTCGTTGGCGATGGCGATCGCCTCCGCTTCGTCGGCATAGGCGATGATCGACAGCACCGGGCCGAAAATCTCCTCGCGCGCGATGGTCATGTCATTGCGTACGTCGGTGAACAGGGTCGGCCGTACAAACCAGCCAGCGAGTCCATCCGGCTTTCCGGGGCCGCCGGCGAGCAGCGTCGCGCCTTCCTCGATGCCGATGCAAATATAGCGCTGTACGCGGTCCCATTGCTTTTGGCTGACCATCGGACCGACCGCGGTTGTCGGATCGCGGGGATCGCCGACCCTGACATTCTCGACCGCCGCCTTCGCCAGCGCCTCGAATTCCGCCAGGCGGCTCCGGGGCACGAGAATGCGGGTGCCGGCGATACAGGCTTGTCCACTGTTGCCGAAGCCGACGCCGACGGCGAGCGGGATCGCCTGTGTGAAGTCTGCGTCGTCCAGGATGACGCTCGGCGACTTGCCGCCGAGTTCGAGCGTAACCCTCTTCATCGTTTCCGCGCCGGCGCGCAGGATTGCTTTTCCCACCGCGGTCGAGCCGGTGAACGAGATCTTCGCCACGTCCGGGTGGCTGCTGATCTCCGCGCCGACCACCTCGCCGCGGCCAGTGACGATGTTGAAGACCCCGTTTGGCAAACCTGCGTCATGCAGCGCTTCGGTTACGATCTGCGTCTGCATCGCGCTCATCTCGCTCGGCTTGATAACCGCCGTGCAGCCTGCGGCGATCGCCGCTGCGAGCTTGCCGCAGATGAAACCTGCGTTGCTGTTCCAGGGTGTAATGAGCCCAGCGACGCCGAGCGGCTCCATCACCACCTCCGCGGTGCCGATGCGACGGACGAAATCATATTGCTCCAGCACACACGCCGCATCGAGCAGGACGTTCGCCGGATGATCGGCCATGAACGCCACTCGCGCCGTGGGTGCGCCATATTCCTCGATGATCGCCTCCAGCAGATCGTCGCGTCTCGCCTTTAAGGCGTCGTGCATGCGGCGGAGCAGGGCGATCCGCTCGATCTTGCTCGTGCGGGAGAAGGCGGGGAAAGCCACCTTTGCGGCCGCGATCGCCACGCGGGCGTCCTCCGCATCGGCGAGCCGAACCCGGCCGATGACCCGCGCGGTCGCCGGGTTGTGAAGATCGAACCAATCCGTCCCGTGCGGGGTGACGAACGCGCCGTCGATATAGACCTTGTCGATGATGTGCATGTTGGCACTCCCGGGGCACAAAAGGTGGACTCTCCGGGAGATAGCGGTGCCAATTGCTCAGATAAGCTGTATAAAGCGGCATGAACTGGTGCAAGGATCAGGACAATGAGGGCATCGGGACTGGTCGAACTTGACGCTGTGCTGGCGGTGGCGCGCCACCGTGGCTTTCGGACGGCCGCGATCGAGCTCGACATGTCGCGTTCGGCGCTCAGCCATGCCGTCGCGGCGCTAGAGGCGAAGCTCGGCGTGCGGTTGTTCCACCGCACCACGCGAAGCGTTTCTCTCACGCAAGCTGGAGAGCAATTCGTTGCCGGCGTGGCCCCAGCGCTCAGCCAGATTCGCGATGCGATGGAACAGGCGGGGAGCCATCGCGACACGCCCGCCGGTACGCTGCGCCTCAACACATCGACGGGTGCCGCACGGCAGATGATGGAGCCGATCATTCTCGAGTATCTGCGTCGCTATCCCGACGTGACGGTGGACATCGTCACCGAGAACCGGCTGATCGATATCGTCGTCGATGGCTTCGATGCGGGCTTTCGCTTGGCCGAACTGGTGCCGCAGGACATGATCGCCGTGCCGGTCGGCCCCAAGTTGCGTTTCGCAGTTGTGGGATCCCCGGTCTATTTCGAGAGCCACCAGCAGCCTCACACGCCCGCGGACCTCCTGCAGCATCGCTGCATCCGGATGCGGTTGCCGAGCGGCGCCATCTATCATTGGGAGTTCGAGCGGCACGGTGAGGAGATTGAGATCGACGTGAACGGCCCGCTTATCCTCGACGAACCGCACCTGATGCTGGACGCGGCACGCGCCGGTGTCGGTCTCGCCTATCTCAGCGAATGGAACGCCGGCCCCGATCTGGCGAACGGCGCGTTGGTGCGCGTGCTCGAGGATTGGACACCACCTTTCCCTGGTTTGTGTCTGTATTATTCAGGGCGCCGGCATGTGCCTGCCGGGCTGCGTGCGCTGATCGACTTGATTCGTGAGCGCTATTGATCCGTTCAAGATGGTCGCTCTGCCGACGGCAGGCGCATTGACAAGTTAATTGGCGAGTCAGCGCCATCATTCGTCCACGCACGCGGCGGTTCTGAGAGGCGCCTAATCTCCCAGCTCTCAAAGCTGGGCGTTGCCGCTGCGATTTCCTAAACCGGCGGCGGGTTGAGTCGGCTGAAACCCTCCTGCGTGCGATACGGATAATAGGGATAGGCCGGCATCACGTTACTGGCGGTATCGAGCCGTTGAATCTGCTCCGGGCTCAGCAACCAGCCCACCGCGCCAAGATTGTCGCGAAGTTGGGCTTCATTGCGCGCACCGATGATGACCGATGCGACGGTCGGCCGCGAGAGCAGCCACGCGATGGCGATTTGCGGAACGCTTTTGCCGGTTTCGACAGCCACCGCGTCCAGCGCATCCACGATCCGATAGAGTCTCTCCTCCTCGACGGGCGGTCCCCATTGAGCGGTGTCGTGCAGCCGGCTGTTTTCAGGCAATGGCTGGCCACGTCTGATTTTGCCAGTGAGGCGGCCCCAACCGAGCGGACTCCAGATCAAACCGCCGACGCCCTGGTCGAGGCCGAGCGGCATCAACTCCCACTCGTAGTCGCGGCCGACCAGCGAGTAATAGACCTGGTGCGCGACGTGGCGGGGCCAGCCGTGCCGCTCGGCGATCGCGAGCGATTTCATGAGGTGCCAACCGGAGAAGTTGGACGCGCCGATGTAACGCACCTTGCCGTCGCGCACGAGGAGGTCGAGCGTGTAGAGCACTTCGTCGACCGGAGTGTGAGCATCGAAGGCGTGAAGCTGGAGAAGATCGATATGGTCGGTGCCGAGCCGCTTCAAAGATGCCTCGACCGCATGCAGCAGGCGCGAACGCGACGAGCCCGCATCGCTGGGGCCATCCCCCATCGGCAGACTGGTCTTGGTCGAGATCAACACTTCGTTGCGGCGGCCCTTGATCGCGGCGCCCAGAACCTCTTCTGCGGCGCCGTTGGAGTAGACGTCGGCGCTGTCAAACAGGTTGGCTCCGGCTTCAACGCAGATGTCGATGAGACGCCGCGCTTCTTCGACGCCGCTGTTGCCCCAAGCGGAGAACAGCGGCCCTTGGCCACCGAACGTGCCGGTGCCGAAACTCAGGACAGGGACCTTGAGTCCTGATTTGCCGAGATTGCGGAATTCCATGGTTCTTCTCCCTCTATCTCTTATCCGACTGCCGGCACGAGCTTTTGGTCGAGGCGCAGGCTCCAAAGCGCCAGGATCAATCCGAGCGCGGTGATCGCCGCTGCGACCAGCGGCAACGCGGCGAGACCGGGTCCGTGATCGATGGTGAGACCGCCGGCCCAGGCGCCGAGCGCATTGCCGAGGTTGAAGGCCGCAATGTTGAGGCTGGAGGCGAGGTTCTGGCCGGCGGCGCCTGCCTTCTCGAGCACGCGAAGCTGGAGCGGCGCGACAGTGGCGAAGGCGGCGACGCCGAGCAGCCCGATCAGCAGCACGGTCGGGATCTTGATCGAGAGCACGGGTGCCAGCACCGCGAGCACGATTGCGAGGCTGGCGATTGTGCCGACCAGCGCACGGGCGAGGCCCCGGTCCGCGAATCTCCCGCCGGCGATATTGCCGATCGACAGGCCAGCGCCAAACACCAGCAGGATCGGGGATACGGCCGCATCGGAAAAGCCGGTCACCCGGGTCAGGATCGGTTGGATGTAAGTGAAGATCGTGAACAGGCCGGCAAAGCCGAGCACCGTAATGGCGAGGCCGAGTTGTACCTGCGGCCGGGCCAGCACCGCCAGTTCTTCGCGTAACGGCGAGGTCTTCTCGTCGCGCCCGACATGATTTGGCACGAACAGCAGGAGCACGACGAATGCCATCACGCCGATGGCCGCCACGGCCCAGAACGCGGTGCGCCAGCCGAACAGCAACCCGAACCAGGCGCCAAACGGCACCCCAAGCAGCGTGGCGACCGTAAGTCCGACGAACATGGTGGCGATCGCCGAGGCGCGCTTGTCCGCCGCCACGAGTCCGGTCGCCACCACGGATCCGACGCCGAAGAACGTGCCATGCGCGAGTGAGGTGAGCACGCGCGCCGCCATCAGCGTTCCGTAGTCCGGCGCCAACGCGCAAGCGGCGTTGCCGAGTGTGAAGATCGCCATCAGCGCCAGCAACACCGCCTTGCGCGGCATTTGGCGTGTCGCGAGGGTCAGGATCGGGGCGCCGACGAACACCCCAAGCGCATAGCCCGAGATCAGCAGACCAGCGGTCGAGACCGAGACGTGCATATCGGCAGCGACCTGCAACAGCAGGCCCATGATGATGAATTCGGTGGTGCCGATGCCGAAAGCACCGGCGGTGAGGGCGAGGACGGCGACGGGCATGTTTGGATTTCCTAGTGATGGCGGTCGACCGAACATGGCGCATCGCAACAAGAGGAATTAGAGCGCGACAATTCACTTGATTTATGAGATGAATTCACAATGCCTCGCCTTGATACCAATCGCGCCGCCGAGATGGAGGTCTTTGTCCGGGTGGTCGATCTGGGCGGCTTTACCGCGGCGGCTCGCGAATTTCGGCTCACACCGTCCGGCGTGAGCAAGCTGGTGTCGCGGCTGGAGATGCGGCTCAATGCTCGGCTGATCAATCGGTCGACGCGCAAACTCCAGCTCACGCCGGAAGGGCAGATCTTCTACGACCGCGCAGTGCGGGTGCTGGCAGATATGGATGAAGCGGAGCACGAGGCAGCCGCCGGCGCTTCACCTCGGGGGCACCTCAGGATCAACAGCAATATCCCGTTCGGACTGCTCCATGTGATGCCGCTGGTGCCGGCCTTTCTGGAGCAGCATCCGGGAGTCACCCTGGATATTGTTCTCTCCGATACCGTCGTCGATCTGCTTCAGGAGCGCGCCGACATCGCCATCCGCGTCGGACCGCTGCGAGAATCCCGCCTGCGTCTGCGCAAGCTCGGGACCAGCCGCATGGCAGTCGTCGCCTCGCCGGATTATCTCGCGCGGCACGGCACGCCGCAGCGTCCCGACGATCTTGTGCATCACAAGGGCATCGGCTGGACCTTCTTTCGCACCATCGGCGGTTGGCCGTTCCGCAGCGGGCAGGGGACCGAGGCGATTTCCGCACCGCCAATTGCGCGCGCCAGCGACGGCGAGGCGGCAAAGCTTCTCACGCTCGGCGGCATCGGAATCGCGCGGCTGGCGCTGTTCCACATCGGACAGGACATCGAGGCGGGGCGGCTCGTGCCAGTGCTGGAAGAGTTCAATCCTGGTGACCGGGAAGACATCCACGCGGTCTACCTGGGACAGGGTGGGCCGCTGCCAGCCCGTGTGCGGGCCTTCATCGACTTTCTCGGCGAGCGCATCCGCGTCGGAGATCCGGCCCTGACCCTAGAAAAGAGCGGACGCTGGAGGGTGACTTCGTCGGGGACTGATCGACGCTGAAAGTTCAACGTCGGTTGCTTCTCAGATCGCGGTTAGGGGGAGCGTCTCCCTACGCCATTTCGCCTAGGGTCCGTCGCTATTTTAGGTCAAAACTATTGCACGATGTACCATAGAGTGGTACATATACTCGCGCGGAGTTGTGGTATGATCGTGAGCTTTCAGGACGAATGGCTGCGCGCCTTTTTCGTTGAGGATATCCGCTCTCGAAATATCCCGCCCGATCTCGAAAGCCGACTCTTTCGGAAGCTGCAGATGATTGACGACGCCGCGACCGATCAGGATTTGCGCGTGCCGCCAAGCAACCACTTTGAAAAGCTGCGCGGCAATCTGGCGGGGTTCCATTCGATCCGCGTCAACAAACAATGGCGGCTGGTCTTCCGATGGGACAGCGGCCGAGGTGAGGCAGATGGCGTCTATCTGGATGATCATAGCTACAGGTAAGGCGAGGCAAACATGCTGATGACAAAGCGCAAGCCGATCACAGTCGGTGAGATTTTGGTGGAAGAATTTATGCAGCCTTTGGGGTTGACCCAGACGGCTCTCGCCGAGGCGATGGGCGTGCAACGCAAGCACGTCAATGAGCTGTGCAATGGGCGTCGGAATGTGACCGCATCGACGGCTCTCATCTTGGCACGGGTTTTCGGTAATAGCCCGGACTTCTGGCTGAACGTGCAGCGGCGCAGCGACCTTTGGGAGGCGATGCATAGTCCCAAGGAGCGCGAGCGGATCAAGCGCGCCCGTCCGCTTAGGGCCGCGTGATGCCGCCCACCTCGCCAGTGCCTTTAGAGGCAGCGACATCCCCCATTAAACGGTGTTTGCACCGAAAAGCGCGCGTATTTGCACTACGCCGCCGCCGTCCTTTCTGCACGACGGCCGCCGCCCATGCGCGGGGCTATCCAATCTCCCACATTAACATATGGAGGTAATGCTTTGGAATATCGAGGATATTGCGCAAGAATGGCGGCATGTCCCGAAAGGTCACACCATTTCTCGCGCCACAGGACAGTAAAGCCGACGATTTTGATTTTTGCGCTGTACGGATTGAAGAGCCACCGTCGCGCGAGCGAATTTCGCGCCGGGGAAGGCAAAAATGGGCGCCGCAGATTGTCGATGACTGGCCAGAGGAAGTGCCGGTCTATGTTGAAGAGCTTGAGCTATACGAACTCTACTTCGGCGACGAATTGGACGAAATCCTCGGCTTTAAGAAGTAATCGTTCCAAGGGAGGCCTCGCATGAATGCCAATGCGGCCTCCACCTCGGCCGTCTTGGGACGTGCAGCACTTTATCTTCGCGTCTCGACGGGCCGCCAAGCCGAGCAAGATCTCTCAATTCCCGACCAGCGTCGTCAACTTCGGGCCTATTGCGCGGCGCGTGGCATCGAGGTGATCGCAGAATTCGTGGAGCCTGGTGCAACGGCAACTGACGACAAGCGGGCCGCTTTCCAACGAATGATGGACGAGGCGTCTCTGCGGCCGTCGCCATTCGACGTCATTATCGTTCATTCGTTCTCGCGCTTCTTCCGCGACCAGTTTCAGCTCGAATTCTATGTACGCCGGCTGGCCAAAAATGGTGTCAGGCTGACGTCGATCACGCAAGAATTGGGGGACGATCCGATGAGCGTGATGATGCGGCAGATCATGGCGCTATTTGACGAATACCAGTCGAAGGAGAATGCGAAGCACACGCTCCGGGCGATGAAGGAGAACGCACGCCAAGGCTACTGGAATGGCTCGCGACCACCCTTCGGCTATAAAGTGGTCGCGGTCGAGATGCGCGGCGCCCGGACAAAGAAAAAGATCGAGCCTGACCCGACCCAGGTTGAAACGGTTCGCCTGATCTTCCGGCTTGCGCGGCTGGGCGACGGCGACGGGCCGATGGGCGTCCGGCAGATCGCCGGTTACTTGAACGACCGTGGTCAACGTACGCAGACGGGAGGGCGTTGGGGTGTCGGCGCTATCCACGAACTGCTCACCCGAACAACCTACATCGGGCTTCACCGTTTCAACGTCAGCGGAAAGCGGAAGGGTGTCAAAAAGAACCCGGCGGACGTTGTCGAAGTCCTGGTCCCACCAATCATCGAAACGGCAGAGTTCGAGGAAGTTCAGGGGATGCTCAAGTCGCGAGCGCCCCAGCTAAAGGCACCACGATTTGTGAACGCTCCAACACTTCTCGGCGGCGTCGTCTTCTGTGCCGACTGCGGCGGTGCGATGACACTGCGAACCTCCGGCAAAGGCAAGGAGTACCGCTACTACACCTGCTGCACGGCAGCCCGGCAGGGGAGAACAGGCTGTAAGGGTCGGACGATCCCGATGGCGGAATTGGACGGGCTCATTGTTGACCACGTTGAACGGCGCCTGCTGGAGCCCACACGGCTTCAGAAGGCCTTGGGTGGTTTGTTCCAAATGCGGCAGGCTCATGCGGATAAGGAGAAGACCCGCATTGCGGAACTGAAGCGCCAGGCTGGCGACGCTGATGCAAAGCTGACACGCCTTTACGAGGCGATCGAGAACGGTCTGGCCGATTTGAATGACCCAAACCTGAAAGGCAGAATCACGGAGCTCAAGCGCATCAGGGATGGGGCTCGTGCCGATATTGAACGGGCGGAGGGCAGGGATACCAGGGCTGCCGAGATCACCCCCGAGGCCTTGGCCCATTTTGCTCGGCTCGCGAGGGAGGGGTTGCGACGCGAGGATGGAACCTTCCGCAGGAGCCACCTCCAAAAGATCGTAGGGCGGGCGGAGGTGGGATCCGATCGAATCGTGATCCGCGGCTCTACCCTCCAACTCCTTCAGACGCTCGTAGCATCCGAGGGAAAGCATGGAGTGGAAACTGTACGGTCAGAAGTTCGCAGTTTTGTACCGAAATGGCTCCCCGGGCTGGATTCGAACCAGCGACCATTCGATTAACAGTCGAATGCTCTACCGCTGAGCTACCGAGGAATAGGCAAACCGATGGTTCGCACGCGGCAGCGTATAACAAAGCCTCCGGGCGTTGCAAAGGACGAAATAGGCCGGAACGCGGCGACATTCAGATAAGCCGGATAGTCGTGGCGTCACATCGGTTTACGACGGCTTTGGCGATCCGGAAGTCGTGATCCGGTCACGCTTTCGCGCCACGAACCGAGCGCTAAAAAGACCGATTTGCCGATGAAGTTCAGGCATGCCCCGGTTTTACGAGAGGTGATTCCATGTCCGACACCCAGACCGTTCTCCTCAGGCCTGTGCCGTCGATCGTACCCAGCGACATCCCGGCCTTGAGTGATGACGAATGCCTGGTTCGGCTGGCGCAAGCCGTTGCGGAACATGATTCCGAGGATCTGGACGAAGTCGCAAGACTGATCGGGCGCCTCGTCGTTACGATCGAATAGGCCGCTATCCACATCAATCATGTGACGAAGGATACGCCGGTCGCGGGCTCCCAAGCTTGGGCCACCGCCGTGTTGCGTTTTGGCGAACCTTGTATCAAAGATGGCCCGGTTCTCGTTCCATCCCGCGGCCTCTCCGCGCTTTCTCCTGGGGTTCCCAATGTCCGGTTTTTCGACCGCGCGTCAGAAAATGGTCGATGGTCAGGTCCGTCCCAGCGACGTCACCGATATCAGGATTATCGATGCGATGCTGGCGGTGCCGCGCGAAGCCTTTGTTCCCCAGAATCAGCGCGCGCTGGCCTATCTCGATCTCGATCTCGATGTCAGCGAGGGCGGAGCGGCGAAACGCTTCCTGATCAAGCCGGTCGTGACGGCGAAAATGCTGCAGACCGCCGAGATCAAGGACACCGACAATGTGCTGGTGGTCGGTTGTGCATCCGGTTATTCGGCCGCGGTGATTGCAAAACTGGCCGGGAAAGTCACTGCCACCGAAAGCGACCCATCGCTGGTGGCAAAAGCCAGGGACGCCTTCGCCGAGCTCGGGCTTGGCAATGTGACGGTCCGTGCCGCCTCGGCGGCCGAGGGTGATTCGGCCAATGCTCCCTATGATGTGATCGTTCTCAACGGGGCGACCGAAATCGTGCCGGAAGGGCTCTACCGGCAGCTCAAGGAGGGGGGCCGCCTGCTCGGGGTTTTTGCCATGACCCAGCCGCAACGGGCTACCATTGTGACGCACTCCCATGACGATTTCGGGAGCCGGGCGCTGTTTGATGCCGCCGTTCCGGTCTTGCCGGGTCTTGAGCGGCCTGCGGCTTTTGTTTTTTAGCGCCTGCCGGCCCTCCAAATTCCGTTTCCGAATCAAAAGTGTGGCCGAGATGCCCCACGTTAAGACTTTCCTACTGCGTTGCACCTCCAGGGGTTCCTTACCGCTTGCGCGCGGCATAAGGTATGTACGGATGTTGGCGTGGAACTACGCATCGCCCTGATTTGAGCGCCGCTTGAGTCGGGCCTGTTGCATGAATGGATGACCGGGGATGAATGGTGTGAAGGTTTTTACCGGAGCTGCGGCTGCGGTCCTTCTGTTAATGTATACGGGTCCGGCGCCGGCTCTGGCCGACACTATCGAGGCTGCGCTGGTGCGCGCCTATCAAAACAATCCGCAGCTCAATGCGCAGCGGGCGAGTGTCAGGTCTACCGACGAAAACGTGCCGCAGGCGCTGTCGGGCTATCGCCCGAAGGTCAACCTCACGGCCAGTGCCGGTACCCAATACACCGATACGAATTCCACTCAGGGCGGCACGGCCACCCAACTCGTCCGGACCGAGATCCACGGCGTTGACCCACCGCGCAGCGCCAGCCTGAACGTCAGCCAGACGCTCTACAACGGTGGTCAGACCGGCAACAAGACCCGTGCCGCGGAAAGTCAGGTATCCGGCGCGCGCGAAGCTCTGCGCGTGCTCGAACAGTCGGTGTTGCTCTCGGCCGCGACCATCTACATGGACTATCTGCGCGATGCCGCGATCGTCGAGGTTCAGAAAAGCAATACCCGCGTTCTCGAACAGACGTTGAAACAGACCCGCGATCGTTTCAACGTCGGCGAAGTGACGCGCACCGACGTCGCGCAATCGGAAGCGCAGCTTGCCGCCGGCAAGACGCAGCAACTGACTGCCGAATCAAACCTGACGACCACACGCTCGAACTTCCGCCGCATCATCGGCAACGAGCCCGAAGCATTGGCGCCGGGCTCGCCGGTGGATCGCTTCCTGCCGGGCACGCTGCCCGGTGCTGTCGAACTCAGCCTGGTCCAGAACCCGAGCGTGACGGCGGCGATGTTCGGCATCGACGTCAACTTCCTGCAGGTCAAGGTCGCCGAAGGCGCGCTGTTGCCGACGGTGACGGTGCAGGCGGCGGTGCAGCAATCCTACGAACAGACCATGACGGTCTACCGCTCCTTCGGCGCCTCGGCGATCGCGCAGCTTTCGGTCCCGGTCTATCAGGGCGGCGCCGAGTACTCGCTGATCCGCCAATCCAAGGAAACCCTGGCGCAACAGCGTCTGGTGCTCGAACAAACCCGCGACCAGACCCGCGCCAACACGGTGACGGCATGGGGCCAATTGGTGGCGGGCAGGGCGCAGGTGGCCTCGGCTCAGTCGCAGGTGACGGCGTCGGAGATCGCGCTTAACGGCGTGCGCGAAGAAGCCAAGGCGGGACAGCGAACCACACTCGACGTGCTCAACGCCCAGCAGGCGCTGGTCAACGCCCGTGTCGCTCTGGTGACGGCGCAGCATGATCGCGTGGTCGCGTCCTATGCGGTCTTGAATTCGGTCGGACGGTTGTCACCGCAGGTGCTCAACCTTGCCACCACCGTCTATGATCCGAGCGTGCACTATCATCAGGTGCGCGATAGCTGGTTTGGTGTTCGCGCACCTGACGGCCGCTGATTCCTGACGTCTTCTCTGACGTCTGTTGAGCCGCCCGCGTTGATGAAGTGAGCTTCATGAAGCGTCGGGCGGCGAGTCCTAGCCTTGCTCGCGACAGACTTGCTCGCCACAGCCTTGCTTGCAGTCAACGCCGTTGCTTGCAATCATTTGTTGCCATGACGTACCGTTGCCATTGGCAGCAGAGCGATTCGCACTTCCATTTGGCACCTTAAAGCCGCGACGCTTCGTTGCCCTGGGCAGGGGCAGATTCCGCACGACGCGTCGGGCGGCGTTTGATCTGGGGACAAGTCGGGCTTGTGTGATGAAAATCCCAGCCCGCATATCCGGAACCGGCAAATCCTGTCTCGCTTGGTGTAAAACGCATACGAGAGCGTTGATGAGGTGGAATCGGAGATGACGCAGCCAGCCAAGCTCCAAGAGCCCTCGATGGAGGAGATTCTGGCATCGATCCGTCGCATCATCGCCGACGACGAAGCCAAGCCTTCTGAAGTCAAGCCGGCTGAAGTCAAGCCGGCTGAAGCCAAGCCTGCGGATGCAAAGCCCGCAGCGGCCGAGAAGCCGCCGACACCGGCGCCGCCGGCCAAGCCCGCTGCGCCGCCACCGGCAGCGAAGGCGCCTGTGATGAACGACATTCCGCCGTCAAAGATTCCGGCTGCACAGGCAGCCGTGGCGAAAGCTGCGCCGCCGCCTCCCGCTCCAGCGCCTGCCGCGAGCAACAGCCAGGACGACATCGACGCGATGCTGGCGGGCCTCGACGAAGCGACATCGGAAGCGGAGATCAGGCCAGCCGCCCCGGAAATCGAGGAAGTGTTCGAACTGACCGACGAGATGGCGGTAGCGCCTCCCGAACCGCCCCCGCAACCCTCGTTCCACAAGATCGAGCCGGCGGACGATCTCGAATTTACCGAAGCTGCCGCGGCCAGGACGGTACAGCGGACGCCGGCATTCGATGCATCGCCGTTCGACATTCCCGCGGCTCCGCCGCAGCAGCAGATTCTGTCGCACTCGACCGTGTCCGCCGTCGAATCGGCCTTCAATAGCCTTGCCCATACGGTGCTGAGCAATAATGCCCGGACGCTGGAAGATCTGGTCAAGGAGATGCTGCGGCCGATGTTGAAATCCTGGCTCGACGACAATCTGCCCGGGCTGGTGGAGCGCATCGTCAAGGCGGAAATCGAGCGGGTTTCGCGCGGCCGCTGACCTTCCCGGTTCCGCGCCCTGATTCAGCCACCCCATCGGGCTTTATCTTGCCTTTCGGCCTGACTTGCCGGGTTGACTTGGCGTGTCCCGGCGGCTTTCTAGGGCGTTTTCCAGCACGGAAAAACACCGAAATAATACATCAAAGCCTTGGGTTCTGAAGAGTTCGGAACCCATCAGGCATTAGCCCTCTTACCGTCCCCGATTGCACCGTCATGATCGAGAAAAACTACCAGCCCGCCGATATCGAAGGCCGCATGTCCCGGCTCTGGGAGGACAGCGGCGCCTTCAAGGCCGGGCGCCCGGAGCGGCGCGAGGCGAAGCCTTTTACGATCGTGATTCCGCCGCCCAATGTGACGGGTTCGCTGCATATGGGGCACGCGCTCAACAACACCTTGCAGGACATTCTTTGCCGCTTCGAACGGATGCGCGGGCGCGACGTGCTGTGGCAGCCCGGCACCGATCACGCCGGTATTGCGACCCAGATGGTGGTCGAGCGCCAATTGATGGAGCGGCAGGAGCCGGGCCGACGCGACATGGGGCGGGCCAAGTTTCTCGAGCGGGTCTGGCAGTGGAAGGCCGAAAGCGGCGGAATCATCGTCAATCAGTTAAAGCGGCTAGGGGCGTCCTGCGACTGGTCGCGCGAACGCTTCACCATGGACGAAGGCCTGTCGCGCGCGGTCGTCAAAGTATTCGTCGAACTGCATCGCCAGGGGCTGATCTACAAAGACAAGCGGCTGGTGAACTGGGATCCGAAGCTGCTGACGGCGATTTCCGATCTCGAGGTGCAGCAGACCGAGGTCAAGGGCAGTCTGTGGTATCTGCGCTATCCGCTGGAAGGCGAGAATTTCAGTCCCGACGATCCCTCGACCTTCATTGTCGTCGCCACCACGCGGCCGGAGACGATGCTCGGCGATAGCGCGGTCGCGGTTCATCCGGACGATGAACGCTACACGAAACTGGTCGGCACGCATGTGATCCTGCCGCTGGTCGGACGAAGAATTCCGATCGTCGCCGATGAATATTCCGATCCCGAAAAAGGCTCGGGCGCGGTGAAGATCACGCCGGCGCACGACTTCAATGATTTCGAGGTTGGCAAACGGCATGGCCTGCCGCAGATCAGCGTGCTCGATCAGGAGGGCCGTCTCGCGCTTTCGGAAAACGAAGACTATCTGCGCGGATTGCCGGAAGGCGCGGTGCATCTGGCCGACGAATTGAACGGCATCGATCGCTTCGCCGCGCGCAAGCTGATCGTGACCCGGCTGGAAGATTTTGGCTTCCTGGAGCGGATCGAGCCCAACACCCATATGGTGCCGCATGGCGACCGCTCCGGCGTCGTGATCGAGCCCTATCTGACCGACCAGTGGTACGTCGACGCCAAGACCATGGCGCAGCCGGCCATTGCAGCGGTGCGCAGCGGTGCGACGACGTTCGTGCCGAAGAACTGGGAAAAGACCTATTTCGAATGGATGGAGAACATCCAGCCCTGGTGCATCTCGCGTCAGCTCTGGTGGGGCCACCAGATCCCGGCGTGGTACGGGCCGGATGGCAAGGTGTTCGTTGCCGAAACCGAAGATGAGGCGGTCGGCAATGCGCTCGGCTATTACGCCGAGCAGGAAGTCATCACGCCGGAGCAGGGCCGGGAGATGGCGCTCGATCCCGCCAAGCGTGAAGGCTTTATCACGCGCGACGAAGACGTGCTCGATACCTGGTTTTCCTCGGCGTTATGGCCATTCTCGACGCTGGGCTGGCCCGACGACGATACCGACGTCAAACGCTATTACCCGACCGACGTGCTGGTTACGGGCTTTGACATCATCTTCTTCTGGGTCGCCCGGATGATGATGATGGGTCTTCATTTCATGAAGGATATCCCGTTTTCGACGGTCTACATCCACCGGCTGGTTCGCGACGAGAAGGGCGCGAAGATGTCGAAGACGAAAGGCAACGTCATCGATCCGCTCGGCGTCATCGACGAGTACGGCGCCGATGCGCTGCGGTTCGCGCTCGCGCGTTCGGCGGCGCAGGGCCATGATATCAAGCTGGCGCCGCATTATGTGGAAACCAATCGCAATTTCGCGACCAAGCTGTGGAACGCCTGCCGGTTCGCCGAGATGAACGGTTGCGCGCTGACGCCGGGATTCGATCCGACCCAGGCAAAGGAAACGCTGAACCGGTGGATCGCGCACGAGACCGCGCGCACCACGCGTGAGGTGACCGAGGCGATCGAATCCCATCGCTTCAACGACGCCGCCAATGCGGCCTATCGTTTCGTCTGGAACGTCTATTGCGACTGGTATCTCGAACTCGCCAAGCCGGGGTTGCTCGGCGAGGACGGCGCCGCCAAATCGGAAACCCGGGCAATGGTGGCCTGGGCGCGCGACGAAATCCTCAAACTTCTGCATCCGTTCATGCCCTTCATCACCGAAGAGCTCTGGGCGGTGACGGCTTCACGCGACGGTCTGCTGGTGCTGGCGCCATGGTCGCGCAAGACCGGGCCATCTGAGGAGCAACTGGTTGCGGCTTCCATCACCAGCGCCAATGATCTGTTGGTTCCGCCGGTGCTGTTGGCTGCCGATGCCGCCGATTTCAGCGATCCCGCCGCCGAGGCCGAGATCGGCTGGGTGGTCGATCTCGTGACCGCGATCCGCTCGGTGCGTGCGGAAATGAATATCCCGCCGGCGACGCTGACGCCGCTGGTGCTGGCCTCGGCCTCCGCCGAAACCCGGGGACGGGCGCAACGCTGGAACGACATCGTGAAACGGATGGCGCGGCTTGCCGATATTTCCTTCGCCGATGCGGCCCCGGAAGGCGCGGTGCAACTGCTGGTGCGCGGCGAGGTCGCGGCCCTGCCGCTCAAGGGCGTGATCGATCTTTCCGCGGAGCGGGCGCGGCTCGACAAGGAACTCGCCAAAGCCGACGCCGATATCAAGCGCGTCGATGCCAAGCTCGGCAACGAGAAGTTCGTCGCCAACGCGCCGGAAGAAATCGTCGAAGAGGAAAAAGAAAAGCGTGAGGCCGCGGTGGCGCGCAAGGCAAAGATTCTCGAAGCGCTGGAGCGGCTCAAGAACGCCGCGTAGTGCCGGCTGCATCCTTCGAGACGCATCGCTTCGCGATGCTCCTCAGAGCCTGACTGATAATTCGTAGGAGCCACCGTGTGTGGCTTTAAGTACCGGTTCCCGCGTAACTTTAGAATCGATTAGCGTGTGGTTCTGAAATTTTAGAATCAAGAGAAGCGAAGCCAAATCGACTGCCGCAGGACAAAAATGCCAAAGTGCGGCCGTCCTGCGAATTATGAGTCAGACTCTCAGGATGAGGTCCGAAATTGTTGCAATCCGGTCCTCATGGTGAGGAGCGCGTCTTCGCGCGTCTCGAACCATGAAGCCACGAGAACGGTCGCAATGATCAGGGCGAACCAGGAAAACTTCTAAAGCATCCCGACCGGATCGAGCTCTTCCTCTTTCCTGGTCGAAGCCCTTGTCTCCGCAACAACAGCAGGAGCAGCCGATGCTGTTCCGGCGACGGCCATAAACCGCGCGCGCCAGAAGGTGGCGCCAAGCAGGAAATAGGCGGCAGATGTCCACAGCGCCTGCCAGTTGTCGGTGCCTTCATTGAAGATCGCATAGAGCGCAATGACGACGAACAGGACCGCGAACACGGTCTCGGCGATCGGGCGTGTGCCTGATTTTGGACGGTTGAGCAGTGTCAGCGTCAAGAACGGTACCGCCGCCATGGTCAGGCTGGCGAACGGGAAATCGCGCCAGCGCGGATCGAACACCAGACCCAGCGCGGTCTTTGCAGCGATCAGCGTGGTCAGGATCAGCACGAAACCCAACGCCATCGCGGGCACGGAGATGGTCCGATCTTCGCGCGGGCCGATCAGTTCCAGAAAGGTCGGCAAGCTCCGTCCCGCCATCAGGGCGTTGGCGCAGAATAGCGGCGAGGCGATTGCGGCCGCCAACAGCGCGCCCCAGCCGAGCCAGCCGCCAAGACCGTAGCTTTCGTAAAACATCTTGTCGGCCGCGATCCCGAGCAGGATTCCGGCCGTGGTTGCGGATAGCGCGACCGCGATCCAGGAGGCGAGAGGCGGCATCCACGGCCTGCGCCGCAACGTCAGCCCCGCCACGGCAAATATCAGGATGGCCAGCACCATGCCGCTGGCCATCTGTAGCTGCCAGAGCGGGTAGTTGCGGATAGCGACACCGGGCGGATATTTCACTTCACGATTGGTGCCGTCGAACAGGCCCCAATTGCCGCCGACCGTTCCTTCCCATTCGCGCTTCCACGATGCATCGTAGGCTTCGATCAGGTTGACGTGAAAGTTTTCGTGCTTCGCCAGATCAAGAATCTCCGAGACGACACGGGCCTGGTTGGTGCGCGACGCGATAGCGCCTTCCCGCATTCGTCCGTTGCTTGGCCAGCCGGTTTCGCCGATCAGGATTTCCTTACCGGGAAAGGCCGACGCGACCTGCTTGGCGATCGCCACCACATGCGCGGCCGCGTCTTCGGCGCGGACCGGGATGTTTTCCCAATAGGGCAGGATGTGGACCGTGATGAAATCGACGTCGGCGCCGATCTCCCGGTAGCGCAGCCAGTATTCCCAGACATCGGCGTAAGTCACGGGAACGCTGACGCGCGCCTTGACCGAGCGGATGGTCGCCCGAAGGTCTGATGCGCTCATGTCGCCATGCAACATCACTTCGTTGCCGACGACGATCGCCTTGACTGTGTCGGGATATTCCTTGGATAGCGCGACCGCGGTGTCGATCAATTGTGCGTTCTTGGCGCGGCCGTTTCCAATCCAGATGCCAAGCAGAACTTTCAGCCCTACCTTGGAGGCCAACTCGGGCACCTTCTCCAATCCGTTATCGACGGAATAGGTGCGGACACATTGGGTGACCTTGGCGAGTTCGGCGAGATCCTCCTGGATATGTTCGGGGCTGACGATCAATTGCGAATTCAGGGGCGTCTGGCTGCCCCGGAACGGCGCATAGGAGACGCATTCCAGTTTTGCCACGGGGTCGATCGGCGCACGCGCCAGCGTGACCGGCGCGGCGAGCCACCACCAGACCGCGGCAATCATACCCAGGCAAACGATGAGAAGCGTCAGCGGCGCGCGCAAGGCGATTGGCTCTGTCCTCCGGCAGCCCCGTCGATTATGGTCGAGCGGTCCGCGCAGTTTGGTCGGAATGCGGGGGGCACAGTATTAACCTGCATCAAGGGCCGGGTGCCATAGTTGAACTGTGTTCTGATAGCAAATTTGTCTCGGTCCCAACAAGTAAAGTGATGTTGTTCAACAGACTTTCCCGGCGCCATTTTGCCAAAATCGCAGGATGGTCGGCTCTCGGACTATCGACCAAATCCGCCTCCGGTCAGACCCCTTCGGGCACGCAAGCCGGGCCGTCCAACCGGGGCCAGCCTTCCAGCTTTCCAGGTCATTTTCTGTGGGGGACGGCGACGTCAGCCTATCAGATCGAGGGGGCGGTCAACGAAGACGGACGGGGTCCGTCGATCTGGGATCGTTTTGCTCATATCGATGGAAAGATCAGCGATCACAGCACGGCAGATGTTGCGAACGATCATTTCCACCGCTACAAGGAAGACGTTCAACTCATCAAGGCGCTGGGCGCGAAGGCCTATCGATTTTCGATCGCCTGGCCACGGGTTTTTCCGGAAGGGACGGGGGCGCCCAACCCCAAGGGCCTCGATTTCTACAACCGGCTGCTGGATGAATTATTGGCGAATGGCATCGAGCCGTTTGCAACGCTGTATCACTGGGATTTGCCGCAGTCGCTGCAGGACCGCTTCGGCGGATGGAGGTCGCGCGAAACTTCCAAGGCGTTCGCGGATTATGCCGCTTATGTCGCGGAGCGCCTGAGCGATCGCGTGAAGGACATCTTCACGATCAACGAGTGCTCGAGGCTGGTCTATTCCGGCTACGGCGCCGGCATCGACGCGCCGGGTCTCAGCCTGCCGCCGCAGGAATTGAACCAGGTCATGCACAACGTCGCGCTCGGGCACGGTCTTGCGGTGCAAGCGGTGCGGGCGCACGGGCGGGCAGGGACCAAAGTTGGCCCGGCCGAAAACCTCGTCGTCTGCATACCGGCGATCGAGACGCCGGCGAACATCCGCGCCACCGAAATCGCCACACGCGAACTCAATGCCGGCTACCTGACCGCGATTTTGGAGGGCAAGTACACCGATGGATTTCTGGCCTATGCCGGCAAGAATGCGCCGACCTACACCGCCGAGGATTTGAAAATCATTTCATCCCCGATCGATTTCGTCGGGCTGAACATCTATCTGCCCCATCACTACGTCGTCGCGGCCGATAACGCCGCCGGCTTTTCGCTGCTGCCGTTTCCCAAGTCGTTCCCGCACATGGAATCGGACTGGCTCAAGATCGGCCCCGAGGCGATGTATTGGGCGCCGCGTCAGGTCGCGAAGCTGTGGAATGTGAAGTCGATCTATATCACCGAAAACGGCGCCTCGGCTTCGGACCAGCCCGTCGCCGACGGCAATGTCTACGACCTCGACCGGATCATGTATCTGCGCAACTATCTGACGCAGTTGCAGCGCGCGACATCAGAGGGCGTCCCCGTGCTGGGTTACTTCCTGTGGAGCCTGATGGACAATTTTGAATGGGCGGACGGATTTGAAAAGCGCTTCGGCCTTTACCGGGTCGACTTCAACACCCAGCGCCGCACGCCAAAACTTTCCGCCTCGTTCTATCGCGAGATTATCGAACGCAACATGGTGGTTTGACCGGCAGCATCTGCCTCGAACCCGACGTGGCCCGACACGCCGAACTCGATCCCAATGACTTGAGTAGCCACGCGGCTTACGCGCCGCGTCCTACCATCCCCAGCCCGATTGCGGTTGCGCCTGACGATAGTACTGACCACCGCTCCGGCGCGGATCACCGGGGACGCCGCGCCGACGCGGATCGACAGTCCTGGGATCGACAGGTTGGGGGTCCCAACTGCGCTGGAAGAAGGAACCGAAGAAATTGCCGTCATCGCCCGGGACATTATCGCTTGCCACCACCGTCGGCTTGCGCGTGATGAAGCCGCCCTGGGGCTGGTTGCTCAACACCGCAACGAACTCGGTGCGATAGTTGGTCTCCTTGCTCAGCGGCTCGTCCGAGATGATGATCGAGGATCGTGGCATCGCGGTCGGGGCGATGCGATCGAGGATCTCCTGCGGGATGGTGATGCGGTCGAGCGCGTCCTTGGCGTTGTCGCCTTCGTCGATCGTGACCGCGGTCCAGCGCAGGCCCTTGTCGTTGGACGCCACCGCCGTAAACACATGCGTACCGATCGGCTGGTCGGGATTGCGGATCGTGACCGGAACCTCGATGGTCGCGTCGAACACCTCGCCACCGTCAGCCCACGGCTTGTGGGTATCGCGCCGCACGTAAAGCTTCTGCGTCGCGCGGCTGATGTAGACCGAGACTGGCTCGAGCGCGAGCTTGGCGTCGTTCGCCGCCTTCACGATGTCGGCCTTTTTGGTCTCGGCCGCTTTGGCGGCTTCCTTCAAAGCAGCCGCGTCGGGCTTCGACTTCGCGTCGGCCTTGGCGGCCTCAAGCTGCGTCGCGAGTTCCGCGGCCTTGGCGTCGGCCTTCTGCTTCAGCTCTTGGGCGCGCGCCGTCGCCTGGTCCGTCTTGGCGGCGGCGAGCGCCTTGTCGGCGTAGGCAGCCTCGGCGTCGGCACGGGTCTTCTGCGATTCCAGCTTGCGCAGCGATGCTGTCAGCGCTGCCGTCGTGCGCGCTGCGGTCGCGGAGGCTTTCTTCGCTTCGTCCGCGGCCTTGACGGCTTCGTCGGACTCGCGGGCAAGCGTCTCGGCCCGCGCCGGAGCCGCGGCGATCGCCTCGGCTTGCGGCGCGAACAGCTTCGGATCGGAAAAATCGATCGGGGCAGCGTCGATCGGCGAGATGATCACCCGCATTCCGATCCGGGTCTTGTCGAACATCTTCTCCGCAAAGCCATAGGGCATCCGCACGCAGCCGTGCGAGGCCGCATAGCCGGGCAGCGGCCCGCCATGCAGCGCGATGCCGTTCCAGGTGATGCGCTGCATGTTCGGCATCCAGGCATCGTCATAGAGGCTCGAATGGTGGTCCTTGTCCTTTTCGAGCAGGGCAAAGACGCCGGCCGGCGTCTCGCGGCCCGTGGTTCCCGTCGATACCGGCGCGCGCAGGATCCAGCCTTCGGAATCGTAGAAAATCACCTGCTGGCTCTTGATCGACACGATCGCCATGATCGGCTCGCCGGCCTCGCGCGGCGCGGTCGCCTCGGTGGGAGGCGCGGGGCGCGCCTGCCTCGCCGCGGCGCCTGATGTCAGCGCCGTCAGTGCGGCGATCGCCGCCAGCGTTGCCATGGCGGGAGGCCCCCACCGTCGCATCGCCACGGTGGATTGCGCCGTCATAACTCGATTTAACATGCCATGCCCCGGTTGAAATGCGTATCTGCGGTTGGGTCGATCAAGGTTCAGCTTGCGATTTTTAGATTAACTAATTCTCTCATATATGACAGTCGCCGCCGGAGAAAGGGCGGCCCGCGACCGAAATTAGTACGATTCGGACACTGCCCGATGTCCATCACACATCCGTTATGCACAGCGCAGGCGATGTGCCCGTCGTGCCAATCTGTCGCACCGGCATCGCCGCCAGGCCTGCTTTTCGATGGCATGAAATGACCTGCACTTTGGCAGCAAAGAACCTTGTGACTCCAGCCTGAACATTTGATGTTCGAGGCCAAGGAAACGCGCGTCTGAGGGTCTGGCAAAAGTCCCCTGAAGTTCTGCACTGGCAGCATTTCGCCACGGCAGGATTGACGCATAGGGAGCGAGGGGCGGGCACGCCTCCGGTCCCCGCAGGAGGATCGCATGCTGCAATTTACACGAGACCGGACACAGGAAATCATCAGGGATCCCAGGTTCCGGAATCTGGCTTCGGCGCGGGCCAAACTCCGCTGGAGCCTGTCGATCGTGACATTGATCATGTTTTTCGGCTTCATCGCCTTGATCTCGACCGCCAAAAGCGCGCTGGGCGTGGCGGTCGCAGGCAGCTCGATCCCGCTCGGACTTTTGCTGGCGATGTCCATGTGCGTGGTGGTCGTGATGCTGACCGGCTTCTACGTCTACCGGTCCAATTCACGCTTCGACGAGCTTGCCAGCCTCCTCAACCGGGAGTTCCGCCAATGAGAGTTTTATTGGCTGTATTGTTCATCGCATTTCCATTCGCGGCGTTTGCCCAGGCGGCATCCGCGGCGGCCGGTCGCGGTACCGACTGGATCGCCATCGGGATGTTCATGGCGATCGTCCTCACCACACTCGTCATCACCTATCGCTCGGCAGGTAGCACCAAATCGAGAGCTGACTTCTATACCGCCGGCCACGCGATCACGCCGCTGCAGAACGGTCTTGCGATCGCCGGGGATTTTCTTTCGGCGGCAGCATTCCTCGGGATTTCGGCGCTGGTCTATGCCAATGGCTTCGACGGATTTCTCTATGCGCTCGGCTTCCTCACGGGCTGGCCGATCGTTCTGTTCCTGATGTCGGAGCGTCTGCGTAACCTCGGCAGCTATACGTTCGCCGATGCCGCGGCGTTCCGGCTGGAACGCACGCCGATCAGGCTGGTCGCCGCGATCGGAAGCCTTGTCGTCGTGCTGTTTTATCTGGTCGCGCAGATGATCGGCGCGGGTAAGGTCATCGAGCTCCTGTTCGGCGTCAATTATCTGATCGCGGTGAGTAGCGTCGGAATCCTGATGATCCTCTATGTCACTGTCGGCGGCATGCAGGCGACGACGTGGGTCCAGATCACCAAGGCGGCGTTGCTGTTGTGCGGCGGAACGCTATTGGGCTTCGTCGTGCTCCGGCGTTTCGATTTCAGCTTCGCGAAGCTGTTTGCCGCGGCCAGCAGCATTCATCCCAAGGGCGAGGCAATTTTGGCGCCCGGCGGATTGTTCGCGGAGCCGGTCTCCGCGATTTCGTTGGGTCTCGCGCTGGTGTTCGGGACGTGCGGTCTACCGCACATCCTGATGCGCTTCTTTACCGTGAAGGACGCCGCGGATGCCCGCAAGTCGGTGTTCTATGCCACGAGCTGCGTGGCCTATTTCAGCTTGGTGATTCCCATCCTGGGATTCGGCGCGGTGCCGATCCTGATGTCGGATTCGAGCTATTTCCGCGTCGATGCTTCCGGGCAATTCAACAAGATCACCGATCTGATCGGTGGTCCGAACATGGCGTCGATCCATCTTGCGCATGCGGTCGGGGGCCCGGTTCTGCTCGGCTTCATTTCCGCCGTCGCATTCGCAACGATTTTGGCTGTGGTCGCCGGATTGACGCTCGCCGGCTGCTCCGCGATCGGTCACGACATCTACGGCCAGGTGATCGCCAAAGGACGCGGATCGGATGCACGCGAGGTCTGGGTCTCGAAGGTAGCTGCCGTCTGCATCGGTATCGTCGCGGTGCTGCTGGCTTATTCTTTTGAAAACCAGAACGTGGCGTTCATGGCCGGGCTGGCGCTTTCGGTCGCCGCCAGTTGCAACTTTCCCGTCCTCGCAATGGCGATTTTCTGGCGCGGCACCACCACGCGCGGCGCTGTGACCGGAGCGCTGGCTGGGCTCTTTAGCTCCGTTATCCTGGTCGTATTCAGCAAGACGGTGTGGGTCGCGGTGTTCGGTTTCAAGTCAGCGCTGTTCCCTTACGAAAATCCCGCGCTGTTTTCGATGCCGCTCGCGTTTCTTTGCATCTGGCTGTTCTCGGTCACGGATCGCAGTGCGCGCGCCGCCCGCGAACGCAGGGCATTCGACGCACAGTTCGTTCAGTCCGAGATCGGAATAACGCTCGCGGCAGAGGGCAGGGTAATGGCGGAGGCAACGTCTTGAGTAAGGAAAGGGATACAATGATAAAACGGATTCAGTGGCTTCGGTATCTGGTGCTTGGAGGGATTTTCATGGCGCTTGCTTCAACCAACGGTTCTTCCGGCGTTTCGGCCAATGAAGGCGTGGAGGTGACTTCCGCGCCGCTCGCCGTCGAACATATCGTCATCAAAACGGCGAAGCCGTATCCGGAGGTCAAGGCGCGGATCGAGAAGCTCGGCCGCTTCGATGACGCCATGCGCGCCATGCTGACCAAGAACGACATCGAGGGCCTGCGTGCCGCCGCGGAGCGCATCGCGGGATCGGATGGCCTGGCGATCCACTACGTGGCGCTGCATGGCGATCTCCTGGCACTCAGGGGCGAGCGGCGTCCGTTGATCGCCTATTACATCGGCAACATCCTGTCCGCGTCCGAGATGACCAAAGTCAATCCGGCCGCGGGCCTCTACGCGCCGCTGCGGGTGGTGGTTTATGCCAACGAAAAGGGCGGCACGACCATGGAATATGACCGGCCGACCTCGATGTTCGGGCAGTTCAAAAGCGCCGAGATCGATGCGGTGGCGCAATCGCTCGATAACAGGCTTCTCACCTTCCTGAAGAAAGCCGGCTCGTAAGACCAGGCTCGCGCGCAGCGCGGCATACCACGCCGCATACTGCGCGCGATCGGAGGCATCATGACGCATACTCTCGACGAAACCCACGACGCGGCGCGCCGCAGCTTTGTTGAAACCGCCAACGGCCCGGATACGGATTTTCCGATCCAGAACCTGCCGCTTGGCGTATTCAGCACCCAAGCCGATCCCAATCCACGCATCGGCATGGCGATCGGCGATCAGGTGTTCGACCTGAAGAGGGCCAGTGGCGCGGAGGCGGGCCTTTCACCACCTGTCGTGGAAGCGCTTCAGGAAGCCTCGCTCAATCGTCTGTTTTCCCTCGGGGCCGACGCGTTACGCGACCTGCGCCGCACGGCCGCCGACATGCTCGATCAGGGAAGCCGCGGCAATCAGATCCGGCGGCACGCGTCGGAACTGCTCGCTCCCATGGACGAGTGCACGTTTCATCTTCCGACCAAAGTGGCGAATTACACGGATTTTTATGCCGGCATCTATCATGCGCGCGCGGCTGGCGCGTTGCTGACGCCGGAAAATCCGCTGCCGCAAAATTATAAATGGGTACCGATTGCCTATCATGGGCGTGCGTCCTCAGTTCAGGTCGGGCGGGGCGCGGTGCGCCGCCCGCTTGGCCAGCGTCCGCCGGCCGCGGCCGGGGACGACCCGAGTTTCGGCGCTTGCGAACGCCTCGATTTCGAACTCGAAATGGGTTTTTACCTCGGCGGCGGTAACCCTCAGGGCAAGCCGATCCCGATTGCGCAAGCGTCACAGGAAATCGTCGGCTTCTCGCTGTTGAACGACTGGTCGGCGCGCGACATCCAGCGCTGGGAAATGTTCCCGCTCGGTCCATTCTTGAGCAAAAGTTTTGCCACTTCAGTCTCGCCCTGGGTGGTTACCGCGGACGCGCTGGCGCCGTTCCGCGTTCCCGTCTTGCAACGGCCTGAAGGCGATCCGCGCCCGCTTCCTTATTTGTTCGATGATGCGGACCAGGCGGAAGGTGGGCTCGATGTCCATCTTCAGGTCTCTCTGTCGAGCGCGCAGATGCGCAGCGCGCACGAACCCGCCGTTGAAATCCTGACTTCGAACGCAAAATATCTCTATTGGACGCCCGCGCAGATGGTCGCCCATCACACCATCAACGGCTGCAACCTGCAGCCGGGCGATCTGATCGGCACCGGCACGATTTCCGGACCCACGCGCGCCGAACTCTCAAGCATGCTGGAACTGACCACCGCCGGCGAGCGGCCGGTCGTCCTGCCAAACAGGGAGCAGCGCAGCTTCCTTGCGGATGACGACGAAGTGACGTTCCGCGGCCGATGCAGCCGACAGGGGTTTGTCCCCATCGGCTTTGGATCATGCGTTGGCAGGATCGCGGCCGCCGAGATCTGAAACAGGTGAAATGGTTCAATCGTTGTTCAGGAGCTGCCGATGAGCTGCCAGGGTTCGCTTATCTACACACATCTTTCGCTTCCAGAACTCGATCCGGATGAGGTTCGTGATGGACAGATTGTGACGCTTCTAATCGCGCTGTCAGCGTTGCTGATGACGCGGCTGCTGTTGTGGGCAACGATATTGCTCTAGCCGCGGCGCTACGATTGACGAAAATCGGAGGGCGAGCGGCTCGTCCATTTCTTGAAGGCCTTTCGAAAGCTGGTCGCGTCGGCAAAACCGATGCGTTCGGCGATCATATCGATCCCCATATGGGTGTTCTCCAGAAGCTCGGTCGCCAGCGACCGGCGCATACCGTCGACGATGGACTGATAGGAAAGCCCTTCCTGCGCCAACCTTCTGTGGAAGGTGCGCAAGGAAAGACCGAGTTCGGAAGCAATTCTGGCGGCGGCCGGAAACTGGTTCGGGCTGTTGAGACACGCGGCGCGAACCCTGCGGATCAGTTCGGATTCGCCGGGACCCTCGGTCAACACGACGTCGCAGACCTGTTGGCAAATTTGTGCTGTGATCGGGTTGGCGTTCGGGCAGGGCATGTCGAGGATCTCAGCGTCGAAGTGCCACTCCATGCGATCGGCGCCGAAGTCGATCGGGCAGTTGAACATCCGCTCGTAATTGCGCCAATGCGGCGGCGCCGGGAAGGGAAACACCATCCGCTTGCTCGGGAACGGTGATTCCAGCACGCGGCTGAATATCGCGGTCATCGAGCTGCGCCAGAATTCGGCGGCAAATGGCAGGAGGTCGCCGAGGGTGTCGAGGCCATGGCTGCGCAGGATGGCGGTCTTGCCTTCGATCCGGAAACTGATCTGGCGAACCGCAGGGCCTGCCATGGTGACGTGATCGAGCGAAAACAACAGCGAATCCCCGAACGTCCGGCTGGAAATCAGCGCGTAGCCGTAAATGCCGTAGTCGCTGATGCGTTGCCGCGCTCCGGCCAACAGCGCGATGTCGGATCGCTTGGCGAGCCGCTTGGCATTGCGATAGATCGCGAGCCGCTGCCGATGCGAGATGCGTGCGCGGGCGTCTTCGAGCTGCGCCGCGTCGACGCCGGTTCGTGCAAACAGGTCGCGGACGGAGATTCCTTCCGCCGCGAGTTCGGCAGCGAGCGCGCCGAGCCCGACGAGGTTCTGCGTCGGCGCGTCGGGGTCGCCCGAAATGGGCGTGACCAGCTTGATCGGCTTCATGGCTCCTCCCTGCTGCATGGCACAAATTGACTGGTCCGTCCCGCCTGTTTTCGCCGGTTTGGCAGCTTTTGACATCATAATTGGCATGGCCTGACGTTGTCACGCGTCATATGACGTTAGACATTCCAAATATCGAAACGCGCTGGAAGCCGAACACGGCGGCGGCAAGGCGTTTGTGGTCCGGAACGAAGCCGCCAGCGGCGCACCGGCTGCTATCGATAAAGGGAGAAACAGGATGACAACCGTTAAGCACGAAATCGACGGCAAGGTCGGCGTCGTAACGCTCGCAAAGCCCCCGCATAATCTGCTCGATGACCAGTTGATCAATGATCTCGTTGACGCCTACCAGGCCGTGGTCGCGGGCGGTTGCCGCGCGATCCTGCTGCGCAGCGGAATGCGGCATTTCTGCGCCGGCGCCGAGATGGCGTCATGGGGCACGGGCACAAAAATCCATACCAGCCAGCAGCAGTTTGAATCGATGCTGAAAAATCTCGAGGACGTGCCGGTGCCAACGCTGGCCGCCATCAACGGTGGCGCGCTGGGCGGCGGTCTCGAGATCGCGCTGACCTGCGATATGATCGTCGCGGCCGACACCGCGTTCCTGGGGCAGGTCGAAGTCGCGGTCGGTCTTCTGCCACTGCTCGGGGGCACGCAGCGCCTCGCGCAGCGGGCGGGGGTCGCGCGGGCCAAGGAAATCGCGATGCTCGGCCGCCGTCACACGCCCGAAGCCTTCGAACGCTGGGGCATCATCAATCAGGTGGTGCCGGAATCCGAACTCGGTTCGGTCTCGATGACCTGGGCACGGCAACTCGCCGCGGGCCCGACGCAGGTCATCAAGGGCATCAAGCTGCAGGCCAATCTCGAGGCTCGCGGCGGCATCGCATCTGCGGACGCGCGGCAGGTCGAGATCAACGACATGATCTGGAAAGCAAATGACCGGCAGCGCGGGGCTGACGCTTTCTTCACCTCCGGTCCCGCGACCGCGATCTTCCAGGGAGATTGATCATGTCCGGCGCTCCCCTTGAAGGATTGCGTGTCGTCGATTTCACCCGAGTTCTCGCGGGCCCTCATTGCACCAAGGCGTTGCGCGATCTTGGCGCTGACGTGACCAAGATCGAGCCGCCGGCCGGCGATCTCGGGCGTTTCGGCTTGCCCTATGTCAACGGCATGGGCCTCTATTACGTGCAGCAGAACGCCGGAAAGCGAAATCTCAGCCTCGATCTGAACTTTGCCGAAGCGCGGGAGATCGTTCGGCAGCTCTGCCAATCCGCAGACATTATTGTCGAAAATTTTCGGCCGGGAACGCTGGCGCGTTTCGGCTTCGCTTACGAAGACGTCAAGGCGTTCAATCCGGGGATCATCTATGTGTCCCTGAGTGGATTTGGGCAATCGACCTCGTGGCGGAATCGTCCGGCCTTTGCGCCGACCGTGCAGGCCGAAACCGGATTGACCGCCATTGTGCAGGATCATTTCGGCGAGGCACTGTCCGAGCCGCGCGGTGACTCCAGCAGCCATGCGGACGTTTATACGGGCTTGCAGGGCGTCATTGCCGTGCTCGCAGCCCTGCAGCACCGCAATCGCACCGGCGAAGGCCAGCACGTCGACGTCTCGATGGCCGCGACGATGCTGTCGGTGAATGAGCGCGCTGGCGCCATGCTGTCCGAGATCGACACCGACGGCGAGCCGATCGCGCTGTCGGCCAACGAATCCCATATTTTCGAGATGGCCGACGGCACCAAGATGACGATTGCCTCAAGCCCGATCTATTCGCCGATGTTCACACGCTACTGCGCGATGATGCGGCGGAGCGATCTGCTGGCCGATCCGCGTTACGCGACGGCCCGGCTGCGCCGCGAAAACCTGGCTTCGCTGCTGGCTGAAGTCCGCGCCTGGCTGGCAACGTTCGACACCTTCGAGCAGTTGCAGGCCCAAGTCAGCGAAGCAGGGCTTGCCGTAGGCCGCATTCGAACCCTCGGTGAGTTCTCGAAGTCGGATTGGGTCAGGGAATGGAACGCGATCGTGGAAGTCGACGATCGGGGCGGGGGCTCGGTGCGGATGCCGGGCAACCCCTGGATATTCAGTCAGTCTGAGCTGCCCTGGCCCGGCAGGCCGGCCTATCAGGGTGAACACAATACGGAGATCCTGAAGGAACTGCACGTCCCTGAAGACAAGATCCAGGATCTTGAAAAGCGCAGCATCACGCTGAACCGGCGATAAGCGCCCCAAAGTCAATTTCGGAAATTCAGAATTTCAATTGACGCCGGGGTAGAAACAGGAATATTGATTCCGCCGTCCCGCCTCCCAGAGGGGCGTTTCGCGATCGTCACGGACGTGAGGCGGGATGCGGTGGACGCAGATTGTGCCTTTGACGAATGGCGCGAAAGCGGACGGCGAAGTCGTGTGGTCCTGACGTCTCGACGCTGACGTCAAGTTCTTGAGAAGCAAGCCTCTCAGGGGCGACGGTGACAAAAAAGCCCGATCATCGAGGAGAGCACGAAATAAGTCGTAAAACCATTGTGCGGGGAATGCCGGGCGTTTCCGGTGTGACCGTGGTGACTAACGCGCGTGCTACCACCCACTACACGCGCGGCTGCGGGCGCACCAGGCGCCCGGCATTCCCTGCGCCCTCTAAAGAGGGCGGAACGAGCAGAGCAAAACTCGGGCGAATTGCGCCGCGAGAATGCGGAACTGTATCTGCCGTCATTGCGAGGAGCGAAGCGACGAAGCAATCCACTTTTTCTTTGTTTTGCTCGATGGATTGCTTCGCTGGCGCTCGCAATGACGGTTTCAAGTGCGTGGTCTCACGTCCTCAAAACCGCTTGCTGACAAATTTCGAGTCCTTCAACCCATACCGCCAGGGCAGATCGACCGCCTTGGTGAGACCGATCCGCAGGCCGGTCACGACTTCCACCTTGCGCGGGCGCGCAAAGAGCGCGATCGGCGGAGCATCCAGCGGCAATCCATTAAGCGCGTGGGTGATCGCAAGCGCTTCCGTCAATTTGCCGGGGCCCGAACACAGCGATCGCTCGTCCTGCAATCCGCGCCGGCGCTGCATCGCCGGGATGCCATGGGTTGGCTGCAGGGCGCGGATCAGCACCGCGCTGGCCGAGCCTTCTTTCTCGCAGACGAAATTGATGCACCAATGGATGCCGTAGGAGCGGTAGACATAGATAAAGCCGGGCGGGCCGAACATCACCATATTGCGAGGGGTCGGCCCGTTGTAGGAGTGCGCGGCCGGTTCAGTGTGGTGATAGGCCTCGAGTTCGACGATAATGCCGCCGACGCCGTTCACCAGCATCGTCGCCCCGATCAGGTCGGGTGCGACCTCATGCACGCTCCGGGCAAAGAAAGCGCGTTTTATCGGTTTGCCGAGCTTTTCTTCAGGCGATGTGCGGTTTTGAGCCATTCAAGCCGATATGCTAATAATCCCGGCTGGGGTAACGCCCCAAAGCGGTTGCGATTCCCGGTCCAGCGGACTAGCTAAAGCTCTCACAACGGACAGTCCATGGTCGTCGTCGTCGATACCATTTCAGCCACGCAACTGCGCCCCCGTCACCCCGAAAAGGTGAACCGGCCGGATGCGCTGTCGCCGCCCAAGCCGGACTGGATCCGGGTGCGCGCGCCGAATACGCGCGGCTATGCCGATACCCATAAAATCGTCAAGGAAAACGGCCTCGTCACGGTGTGCGAGGAAGCAGGCTGTCCGAACATCGGCGAGTGCTGGGATAAGAAGCACGCCACCTTCATGATCATGGGCGATACCTGCACCCGCGCCTGTGCGTTCTGCAACGTCAAGACCGGCATGCCCGGTGCGCTCGATGCGCTGGAACCGGAACATGTGGCGGAGGCGACATTCAAGCTCGGGCTCGCCCATATCGTCATTACGTCGGTCGATCGCGACGATCTTGCCGACGGGGGCGCCGAGCATTTTGCCCAGACCATTCGCGCCATCCGGGAGCGCTGCCCGACCACGACCATCGAGATCCTGACGCCGGACTTCCTGCGCAAGGAAGGCGCGCTTGAAATCGTCGCGGCGGCCAAACCCGATGTATTCAATCACAATCTGGAAACGGTGCCGTCGCGGTATCTGAGCGTGCGTCCGGGCGCGCGGTATTTTCACTCGATCCGGCTGCTGCAGCGGGTCAAGGAAATCGATCCGACGATCTTCACCAAATCCGGCATCATGGTCGGATTGGGCGAGGAGCGTCATGAAGTGATGCAGGTGATGGACGACCTGCGCTCGGCCGATGTGGATTTCCTGACTATCGGGCAATATCTGCAGCCGACCCGCAAGCATCACGCCGTGATGCGCTATGTGACCCCGGACGAATTCCAGGGCTATGAGAAGGTCGCCTATACCAAGGGCTTCCTGATGGTGTCGGCGAGCCCGCTGACGCGCTCCTCGCATCACGCCGGGGATGATTTCGCCAAGCTTCAGGCGGCGCGCGCTGCAAAATCCCGCTGAGCGCAAGCGATGCCGAAATTCTCCAGCAAGCGCCGGGTTCACCACAGCGCGGCCCAGATGTTCGACCTTGTCGCCGATGTCGAGCGCTATCCTGAGTTTGTGCCGCTGTGCAAATCGCTGAAGATCCGCCAGCGCACGCCCAAGCCCGATGGCACCGAGATCGTGATCGCCGACATGACCGTGGCGTTCAAGCTGGTGCGCGAAGCCTTCACCAGCAGGGTCACGCTCGACCGTCCCAATCTGAAAATCATGGTCGAGTATCTGCAGGGGCCGTTTAGCAATCTCGAAAACCGCTGGTCATTCGAGCCGAAGCCGGACGACGGCTGCGACGTCGGCTTTTTCCTGTCGTATGAATTCAAGAGCCGGATGCTGGCGATGCTGATGGGGACGATGTTCGACACCGCGTTTCAGCGTTTTGCGGCCGCGTTCGAGAAGCGCGCGGATGCCATTTACGGAAAGCCCGCTGGCGCGTGAGCGTGAACGCGGGGATTACGCCCGCGGCGGACGCCGCCGTTTGACGGGGCTGCGTCGCGAGGTTCGCGCGACGCGTGGACGCAGGCGGCTGGTTGTTTCACGGCGCGGCTTGGCCGGCGCCTGCGGCCCGCGCGCCAGTTCCGTCAGCATGCGCAGGGCCTCGACCACCGAGCGCTGGCGCACCGCGCTGCGGCCAATCGCGCCGAAGCGGCATTCGCGGTGCATGATTCGGCCATCGCGCGCCGCAACGGCGAAATGGACCAGACCGACCGGTTTACCGGGCGTGGCGCCGCCGGGTCCGGCAATGCCGGTAATCGAGACCGCGAGATCGACGCCGGCCTTCTCCAGCGCGCCGATCGCCATCGCGGTGGCGGTTTCCTTGCTGACCGCGCCGAAGGTCGCCAGCGTTGTAGGCTTCACGCCGAGCATCATGCGCTTGGCTTCGTTGGAATAGGTGACAAAGCCGCGGTCGATGACGTCGGAGGAACCGGGAATATCGGTGAGCGCGCCGGCAACGAGACCGCCGGTGCAGGACTCTGCCGTGGCAATCGTCAGCTTGCGCATCCGGCAGAGATCGAGCAGCGAGCGGGATAGAGCGCGGGCGTCGCTGCCGCTCATCTTAATCGCTCCAGGGCAGGCGGATGGTAGCGCTCGCGGTAGCGGCAATGCCTTCCTCGCGGCCGGTAAACCCCAGCCGCTCGCTGGTCGTCGCTTTGACGGCGACCCGCGACAGGCTGAGCCCGGTGATCTCGGCGATGCGCGCGCGCATGGTGTCGCGCAGCGGTCCGATCTTCGGGCGCTCGCAGATCATCGTCACCTCGAGATGCGCGATGCGCCCATTGCGCGCGGTGACGCGCTCGACGGCATATTTGAGAAACTGGTCGGAGGAGGCGCCCTTCCACTTGATGTCGCTGGGCGGAAAGTGCGAGCCGATATCGCCATCCGCCAGCGCGCCGAGGATGGCGTCGACCAGAGCGTGGAGGCCGACATCGCCATCGGAATGCGCGAGAAAGCCGCGGCTGTGGGGCACGCGAATGCCGCAGATCATCAAATGATCTCCGTCGCCGAAGGCGTGAACATCATAACCGGTGCCGGTCCTGACATCGCCGAGCATGGCGCCGAGGCGGGCTTCTTCGCGAACAAAATCTTCCGGGGTCGTCAGTTTCATGTTTGCAGGATCGCCTTCAAATGTCGCCACCGTCAATCCCGCCCATTCCGCCAGCGCGGCGTCGTCGGTGAAATCGCTGCGACCCTCGCGCGCGGCGCGGCGATGGGCATCGAGAATGACGTCAAATCGAAAGGCCTGCGGTGTCTGCGCGATCCGCAGCCGCGCACGCTCCGGCGTGGCTTCGACGTTGCCGTTGCCGTCGACCAGTTTGATGGTGTCGGCGACCGCTATCGCCGGCACCGCGGCGCCGGTGCGGCCAGCCGCATCGATCGCACGCGAGATCAGCGCGGCCGTGACGAAAGGTCGTGCTGCATCATGAATGAGAACGACATCGGGCTTCTGGCCGGCCAGCGCTTCAAGCCCGGCATGCACCGAGGCCTGGCGCGTCGCGCCGCCATTGGCTGGCGGTTGATAGCGCAATGCGCTGACGGCTTCGTTGAAGACCGCGGCGTCATCGGGATTGAGAACCGGCTGCACCGCGAACACTTCGGGATGACAGCAGAACGGCTCCATCGCGCGGAAAATTACGGTCTGCCCGCCGATCGAGCGGTATTGCTTCGGTCCACCCGAACCGGCACGCAGGCCGCGTCCGGCTGCGACGAGGATGGCTGCAGTCCGCTCAGGTTTGGGCATCAGACTCAATTAGGGGCAAAGGGGTGGGAACATCGATCAGTTGCGCACAGCCCTTATCATGCTCGCGCCATGAAAACAGAACGATTCCAAGGGAGCTGTGGGGAAAAGCATATTTTGTTGCAGTGCACTTGCAAGATTGGCAGAACTGTCTAAAGTGTAGGCATGACGCTTGACTGCACAAGATTTGTGCGCAAAATGGATCCTAGCAGCCGCGATGAAGCGGTTGTCAGAACAACGAGAAATCCGTGACCGGTCCGGAATCCTCAGGCCTTAAGCCGTTGAAAATAGGCGATATTGAGGTCGCCAACCGGGTTCTCCTTGCGCCTATGTCTGGCGTCACCGATGCACCCTTTCGACGCCTGACCGCAGCCCTTGGCGCGGGACTCGTGGTGTCCGAGATGACCGCGAGCAATGATCTCGTCAACGGCCGCCCGATGTCGCGGCTGCGATGCGAGGCGACGGGCATCGGGCCGCATGTCGTTCAACTCGCCGGCTGCGAAACAAATTGGATGGCCGAAGGCGCCCGCATCGCGGAAGCCGCCGGCGCTGACATCATCGATATCAATATGGGCTGCCCCGCGCGCCACGTGACCGGCGGTCAATCCGGCTCGGCGTTGATGCGCGATCTCGATCACGCGCTGAAACTGATCGAGGCGACGATAGCAGCCGTGAAAGTGCCGGTGACGCTGAAGATGCGGCTCGGCTGGGATGATCGTTCTCTCAACGCGCCGGAATTGGCGCGCCGTGCAGAAGCTGCGGGCGTGCAATTGATCTCGGTGCATGGCCGTACACGTTGCCAGTTCTACAAAGGCGAAGCCGATTGGGGCGCGGTGCGCGCGGTGAGGGATGCCGTCACTATTCCGCTCGTCGTCAACGGCGATATCACGTCATTCGAAAAGGCCGTGACGGCGCTGGAAATGTCCGGTGCCGACGCGGTCATGGTCGGCCGCGGCGCGCAGGGTCAGCCGTGGTTGCCCGGTCAGATCGGGCGGCGCATCGAAACCGGCATCGTCGAATCCGCGCCGTCGCTGACAGAACAGCTCAAATATATCCGTGCGCTCTATGACGAGGTTTGCAGCCACTACGGATTGCGCGTCGGCCTGCGTCACGCGCGTAAGCATCTCGGCTGGGCACTGGAGATTGCCGCGCAGTGCAGCCGCGCGCCGGCGATGACGCTCAAGAGCTGGAAGCAAAAGGTTCTGACATCGGAAGAACCCGCCGGCGTTCATCGCGCGCTTCAAGATGCATTCGACGACTTTGCGTGGAGTGCCGCCGCATGACATCAGCCGCAGAACATCGCCGGCCCGTGCCATCGGATGGCGACCTCATCCTGAATGCGTTGCCTAATCCCGTGCTGCTGGTGGCGCCCGACGGCAAGATCGTCGATGCGAACATGGCCGCGGAATCGTTTTTCGAAATTTCCGCGCAATTCCTGCAACGTCAGTCGTTGAAGGAGCTTGTGCCATTCGGAAGTCCGTTGCTGGCGCTGATCGATCAGGTGCGCTCCAGCGGTTCACCCGTCAATGAATACAAGGTCGATTTGGGCACGCCGCGGATGGGCGGCGATCGCCAGGTCGACCTTCACGTCGCGCCGTTGACGGAGCGCCCCGGCCACATCGTCGTGATGCTCCAGGAACGGACCATCGCCGACAAGATGGACCGGCAATTGACTCATCGCAGCGCTGCGCGCTCGGTGATCGCGCTGGCCGCGATGCTGGCGCATGAAATCAAGAATCCGCTGTCGGGTATCCGCGGTGCGGCGCAGTTGCTCGAGCAGGCGGCTTCGTCGGAAGACCGCATGCTGACGCGGCTGATCTGCGACGAGGCGGATCGCATCGTCACGCTGGTCGATCGGATGGAAGTGTTCGGCGACGATCGTCCGGTGGCGCGCGGCCCGGTCAACATTCACAGCGTGCTTGATCACGTCAAACGGCTTGCCCAGTCCGGCTTTGCCCGCAACATCCGGTTCGTCGAAGAATACGACCCGTCATTGCCGCCGGTGCTCGCCAATCAGGACCAGTTGATCCAGGTATTTTTGAATCTCGTGAAGAACGCCGCGGAAGCTGTGGCGGATCTCGGCAGCGATGCGGAAATCCAGCTCACCACCGCATTTCGTCCGGGGGTGCGCCTGTCGGTGCCGGGCAAGAAATCGCGGGTCTCATTGCCGCTTGAATTCTGCGTCAAGGATAATGGTCCCGGGGTGCCGGAGGACCTGTTGCCGAACCTGTTCGATCCTTTCGTCACGACCAAGCCGACCGGCAGCGGGCTCGGGCTCGCACTGGTGGCCAAGATCGTTGGCGATCACGGCGGCATTATCGAATGCGAATCCCAGCCGAGGAAGACCGTTTTCCGCGTGCTGTTGCCGATGTTCAGTACCGCGAAACAGTTCGATAAAAGCAACCGCGAAGACGTTTCGGGGACGCCACTGCATGCCTCGCAAGAATCAAGATGAGGAATAGCTATGCCCGCAGGTAGTATTCTTGTCGCCGATGACGACACCGCCATCCGCACCGTTCTCAATCAGGCGCTGTCGCGCGCGGGATATGAGGTGCGGCTGACAGGAAACGCGGCGACCTTGTGGCGCTGGGTCAGCCAGGGCGAGGGTGATTTGGTCATCACAGACGTCGTGATGCCGGACGAGAACGCGTTCGACCTGTTGCCGCGGATCAAAAAGATGCGGCCTAGTCTCCCGGTCATTGTGATGAGCGCGCAGAACACCTTCATGACGGCGATTCGGGCTTCCGAGCGCGGGGCCTACGAATATCTGCCCAAGCCGTTCGATCTGAAGGAACTGATCGCGATCGTCGGCCGCGCGCTGGCGGAACCGAAGGAGCGGGTCGCCAACCACGCCGACGAGTCCGAATTCGATTCGATCCCGCTGGTCGGCCGCTCGCCGGCAATGCAGGAAATCTACCGCGTACTGGCGCGGCTGATGCAGACCGATCTTACCGTGATGATTTCCGGCGAGTCCGGTACCGGCAAGGAGCTTGTGGCGCGCGCGCTGCACGACTACGGCAAGCGGCGCAACGGGCCCTTCGTGGCCGTCAATATGGCCGCGATCCCGCGCGATCTCATCGAGTCCGAACTGTTCGGCCATGAACGCGGTGCATTTACCGGCGCCAATACCCGCGCCTCGGGCCGCTTCGAACAGGCTGAAGGCGGCACGCTGTTTCTCGACGAAATCGGCGACATGCCGATGGAAGCGCAGACCCGCCTGCTGCGGGTGCTGCAGCAGGGCGAATATACCACCGTGGGCGGCCGCACGCCGATCAAGACCGACGTGCGCATCGTCGCGGCGAGCAACAAGGATCTGCGCATCCTGATCCAGCAGGGCCTGTTCCGGGAAGACTTGTTCTTCCGTTTGAACGTCGTGCCGTTGCGGTTGCCGCCGCTGCGCGAACGAATCGAGGATTTGCCCGATTTGATCCGGCATTTCTTCGCACTGGCCGAGAAGGACGGGTTGCCGCCCAAGAAGCTCGACGTGCTGGCGCTGGAGCGCCTGAAGCAGCATCGCTGGCCCGGCAATGTGCGCGAGCTGGAAAATCTTGCCCGCCGGTTGGCGGCGCTGTATCCGCAGGACGTGATCACGGGCTCGGTGATCGATGGCGAACTGGCGCCTCCGGCGGTGACCTCAGGTGGCAGCACCCAGCATGGCATCGACAATCTCGGCGGTGCGGTTGAGGCCTATCTGTCCTCGCATTTTTCGGGATTTCCCAACGGCGTGCCGCCGCCGGGGCTCTATCACCGGATCCTCAAGGAAATCGAAGTGCCGCTGCTCACGGCCGCGCTGGCGGCAACCCGGGGCAACCAGATCCGTGCGGCCGACCTCCTGGGTCTCAACCGCAACACCCTGCGCAAGAAGATTCGCGACCTGGACATTCAGGTCTACCGGAGTGGCAATTAGGCGCATTGGCGGCTGGAATGCCTCTTACAGCCGTTCAAGAGGGCTGATCGCCGGGGATTACCCGCTTCGCTCGAGGCCAGCGCCGCGGATTTGTCGCAATTTGGCAACATTGTGATATGAATGCATCAGTCCGCTGGTAGTGGACGGGCCATGACTTCAGCTCACCTTTTGCCGGAATGACCAGCGTAGACACCTCGGCCGCACCGTTCGACCCGTCGCTCGCTGAATCCAAGGGGGGATCCCTCCGGAGGTGGCTAGCGCCGTTTGCCGTTGTTCTGGCGCTGCTGACGGCCTTCCTCACCTTCGTGGTTCTCACCGGGCTGACCCGGATTGAGCCGACGCGCGAAGTCGCCGTCTCCTTCATGCTGATGAACGGCGCCACCATCCTGGTGCTGGTCGGCATCATCGTCCACGAAGTCTGGCAATTGATGCAGGCGCGGCGGCGCGGCCGGGCGGCGGCACGATTGCACGTCCAGATTGTCAGTCTGTTTTCCATCATCGCTGTGTTGCCGGCGGTGCTGGTGGCGGTCGTCGCCAATGTGACGATCGATCGTGGCCTCGACCGTTTGTTTTCGGGACCGACGCGCGAGGTGATTCAGAACTCGCTGATCATTGCCCGCGCCTACATGCAGGAACACGCACAGCTCATTCGTGGCGACATCCTGGGCATGGCCAACGATATCGCCCATGCCCGGCCATTATACGACCAGGACCGCAAATCCTTTCGCGAATTGCTGACGGCCAATGCGGCAGTGCGCAACCTGCCGGGAGCGATGCTGATCGACAAGGATCGCAATATCCTGGAGACCGCGCAAACCGGCATTCAATTGGCCTTCGCTGCACCTCCGGCGGAGTTCCTCAGCAACGTCAATGAAAATGAGCCTGAGATCGCGGTGCTGCCTGACGAAAACTACGTCGCGGCCGTGATCCGGCTACGCGCCTTTAGCGACACCTTTCTCTACGTCGCGCGCCAACTCGATCCCCGTGTCGTCGCACAACTCAAACAAACCGAAGCCACCGTCGCCGAATACGCCGAAATTGAATCGCGGCGGCTCGGCCTTCAGGTCAATTTCGCGCTGATCTTCGCCGTGATCGCGCTGACTATCCTGATGGCTTCGATCCTGATCGGATTGAATTTCGCCAACTGGCTGGTTGCTCCGATCCGGCGGCTGATGAGTGCCGCCAGCATCGTCTCGACCGGCGATCTGCATGTACAGGTCCCGGTGCTCCGCTCGGAGGGCGATCTGGCGCAACTCGGCGAGACCTTCAACAAGATGACGCAGGAGTTGCGCACCCAGCGCGACGAATTGGTAAGCGCGAGCGATCTGATCGACAGCCGCCGCCGCTTCATCGAGGCGGTATTGTCGTCGGCAAGCGCCGGTATTATCGGCGTCGATGCGTCCGGCAGCGTCGGGATTCTCAATCGCTCGGCCGAAAAGCTGATCGGTCACGCGGAGTCAGAGACGCTCGATCATCCGCTGTCGGACGTGCTGCCCGAACTCGACGACATGATGAGAACCGCGCGAGAAGGGACTCAGCGGCTGGTGCAGGGCCAGATCACCATCACGCGCGACGGCCATGAGCGCAATCTGTCGGTTCGTGTCAGCGCCGAGCAGACCAGCCAGACCCGGGACAGCTACATCATCACGCTGGATGACATTACCGAGCTGGTTTCGGCGCAGCGGACTTCGGCATGGGCGGACGTTGCGCGCCGCATCGCCCATGAGATCAAGAATCCGCTGACCCCGATCCAGCTATCGGCCGAGCGCATTCGCCGCAAATTCGGCAAGGTCATCACCGAGGACAAGGCCATCTTCGAGCAATGCACCGATACGATCGTGCGCCAGGTCGACGATATCAGGCGAATGGTCGACGAATTCTCGCGCTTCGCGCGGATGCCGAAGCCCGTAATCGAAGGCGAGGATGTCGCCGATACCGTGCGTCAAGCCGTGTTCCTGATGCGGGTCGGACACCCCGACATCGATATCGACGCTGAGATCAAGACCGACCCGATGCGCGCGCAATTCGACCGGCGGCTGATTTCGCAGGCTTTGACCAATATTATCAAGAACGCGACCGAAGCCATTGAGGCCGTCCCCCCGGAAGAGCTCGGCAAGGGTCGTATTGATGTCATCGCTGAGCGCGAGAACGATGACATTGTGATTGATGTGATCGATAACGGCATAGGCCTGCCCAAGGTCAGCCGGGCCCGCTTGCTGGAGCCCTATGTGACGACCCGCGAGAAAGGCACCGGCCTTGGCCTCGCCATTGTCGGCCGGGTTCTGGAAGATCACGGCGGAAAGATCGAACTCAATGACGCCGCCGATATTCGTCCGGGCGCGCGGGGAGCCTGGATGCGATTGCGGTTTGCAGTATCGGGCCATGCACCAAAAATTGAAGCAAAGGAGCCCGTTTCCGAAACAAAACCGCCGGAATTCGAAACCATCGAGCCGGCTGCTACGACCAATGATCAAGTAAAAATCAAAGCCGCAACAGGCAATTGAAAAGACAGAAGACAGGCGTGATCCATGGCGAATGATATTCTTATTGTCGATGACGAAGCCGATATTCGCGATCTGGTTGCGGGCATCCTTGACGATGAGGGCTTCACGACGCGGACGGCGCGCGACAGCGACTCGGCCATGGCGGAAATCGCCAATCGTCGCCCGAATCTGGTGTTTCTCGACATCTGGCTGCAGGGCAGCAAACTCGACGGGCTGCAGTTGCTGGAGCAGGTGAAACGAGATCACGCCGACGTGCCGGTCGTGATGATCTCCGGTCACGGCAATATCGAAACCGCGGTCGCGGCGATCAAGCGCGGCGCCTATGATTTCATCGAAAAACCGTTCAAGTCCGACCGGTTGATTCTGGTGGCGACGCGGGCGCTGGAGACGTCGCGCTTGCGGCGCGAGGTGAAGGAACTCAAGCAGCTGGCGCCGGCCGCAAGCGTGCTGACCGGCCATTCGGCCTGCATGAACCAACTGCGCCAGACCATCGACCGGGCCGCCAAGGCCAATAGCCGGATTCTGATCGTCGGTCCCTCCGGGGCCGGCAAGGAATTGGCCGCGCGCACGCTGCACAATTCATCCAGCCGTGCGGAGGGACCTTTCGTCGTCATCAACGCCGCGGCGATTACACCGGAACGGATGGAAATCGAGCTGTTCGGCGTGGAGCAATCCAACGGCGAGCACCCGCGCAAGGCCGGTGCGCTCGAAGAAGCCCATGGCGGCACGCTGTTTATCGATGAAATCGGCGACCTGCCGCGCGAAACCCAGAACAAGATTCTGCGGGTGCTGGTCGACCAGACCTTCCAGCGGGCAGGGGGAAACGCCAAGGTCAGCGTCGACGTGCGCATCATTTCATCGACGGCGCGCAACCTGGAAGAGGAAATCGCCGAGGGCCGGTTCCGCGAGGACCTTTATCACCGGTTGTCGGTGGTGCCGATTCGGGTCCCGCCGCTGTCCGAACGCCGCGAGGATATTCCGGAGCTGATCGACTATTTCATGGATCAGATCTCGGTCGCGACGGGCTTGCCGAAACGTCAGATCGGGCAGGATGCGATGGCGGTATTGCAGTCGCATATCTGGCCGGGAAATGTCCGGCAGCTTCGCAACAATGTCGAGCGGGTGATGATTCTGGCGGGTGGTGGCCCGGAAGTCATCATCACCGCCGATATGCTGCCGCAGGACGTGGGCTCGATGGTGCCGGCGATGCCGACCAGCAACAATGGCGAGCACATCATGGGCCTGCCGCTGCGCGAGGCGCGGGAGGTGTTCGAGCGCGATTACCTGATCGCCCAGATCAGCCGGTTTTCCGGCAACATTTCTCGCACAGCGGAATTCGTCGGCATGGAGCGTTCGGCGCTTCATCGCAAGCTGAAGGCGCTGGGGGTCGGCTGAACCCCGATTCCCGGATTTTTTTCATGCCTTGACCGCGAAATTCCACCTGTTTCCGGGTTTTTCGGAGAATGTGACCTCTGTTCGGCAGGGGTAATGCGTGAACTGGCTTGCCTAAAAACCAAGCCTGCCCTCTAATCGTTCCGCCGCGCTCCCCGGAGGGGGATCTCAGGGAAGCCGGCAACCGGGGATGGCTCCGACAGAGGGCCGCGATCGGTAATAAAAAGAAGCAAACAAGACTGCGGGACAAAAACAATGGCGGCAGACCGCGCACAAAATCTACAAGACACCTTCCTGAATCACGTTCGTAAAACCAAAACGCCACTGACGATCTTTCTGGTCAATGGAGTGAAGCTGCAGGGGATTGTCACCTGGTTCGACAATTTCTGCCTGCTGCTGCGGCGCGACGGTCACTCGCAGCTTGTCTACAAGCATGCGATATCAACCATCATGCCCGGCGCTCCGATCCAGCTGTTCGAAGGCGGTGAGGATGCTCCGGCTTGAGAGTGAACTGATTGGAACCCCGAAATCTTGAAGGGGGAGCCGACCGTCCGCGGTCGGTAGCGGGCCAACACAGCGGGCGGGTGATTGTCATCGGCCCCTACTTACGCATGCGCCGCGGCGACCCCGAGGCGCAAACGGAGTTGCATGCCATTCGCGATTCCGAGGCGCGGCTCGAGGAGGCCGTCGGTCTCGCGCGCGCCATCGATCTCACCATCGCTGAGGCGCTGATCGCTCCGATCAATCAGATCCGGCCTGCGACCTATCTCGGCAAGGGCAAGGTCGATGAAATCGTCGGACTGATCACCGGGCATGAGATCGAACTGGTGGTGATGGATTGCGCGCTGTCGCCGATCCAGCAGCGCAATCTGGAGAAGGCATGGAACACCAAGGTGCTCGACCGCACCGGCTTGATCCTGGAAATCTTCGGCCGCCGCGCCAAGACCAAGGAAGGCTCATTGCAGGTCGAACTGGCGCATCTGAATTATCAGCGCAGCCGCCTGGTTCGGTCGTGGACCCATCTTGAACGGCAGCGCGGCGGCTTCGGGTTCATGGGCGGTCCCGGTGAAACCCAGATTGAGGCGGATCGCCGGCTGATCGGCGAGCGCATCACGCGTCTCGAGAATGAAATCAAGAAGGTTCAGGCGACGCGGCGGCTGCACCGCGCCGGCCGGCAGCGCGTGCCGTACCGCGTCGTGGCGCTGGTCGGTTACACCAATGCCGGCAAGTCGACGCTGTTCAACCGCCTGACCCGCGCCGACGTTCAGGCCGCGGACATGCTGTTTGCGACTCTCGACCCAACGCTGCGCGCGCTCAGCCTGCCGCATGGCGGCAAGGCGATGCTGTCGGATACGGTCGGCTTCATCTCCAACCTGCCGACGCAACTGGTTGCGGCCTTCCGTGCGACGCTGGAGGAGGTGCTGGAAGCCGATGTCATTCTCCACGTTCGCGATATCTCGCATGAGGACGCGGACGCCCAGGAGCGCGACGTCGATACCGTGCTGCGCCAGCTTGGCATCGACCCGGACGCCGGACAGCGGATTCTCGAAATCTGGAACAAGATCGATCGCTTCGATCCGGAGGAGCGGGAAAATCTGAAAAATATCGCCGCCCGTCGCCCGCCGGAGCGCCCGTGCTTCCTGGTCTCCGCGGAAACCGGGGAGGGGGTCGATGCGCTTCTTGCCGCCATCGAGGATCGGCTGGCGGCAACGCGGATGACGCTGGATTTATCGATCGATGCCGCCGACGGCGCCGGCATCAGCTGGCTGCATCGCAATGCGGAAGTGCTCAACAAAGAGCTTCACGACGGTCGCTTCGACATGACCGTGCGCGTCGATCCGACCAAACGCGATATCGTCGTCAACCGTTTCGACGCCGTGCCGCACGCGATGTGAGCAGCCACGCCACCAGGAATACCGGCGATCCGACCGCGATCCATGAAAAATATCGGCCGGTCTCGTCCAGCAGCAAGGCCGAGGCCAAGCCCGACAGTGACAACAGACCAACGACGATCGGCACGCCGTACACGGTCCGCCAATTCGGCGTGGAAATACGTTTATCCAATAAGTTCACGTGCACCCGCTGGGTAGGGCTTTACGGACCGGCCTTTACGCCGTCGGGCAATATAAAGATAAAGCCCGCTGCCAATGACGACAATGGTGAAGCCATCGAGCAGTACCCAGACGATCTTCAGCGGCATTCCACCATAATCGCCAAAATGAAGTGGCTGCGAAATGAACAGGGCTTTTAAATAGAACGGCAGGTCACGCGTGTCTGCGACAGCCGCGGTTTCTCCATCGAGTAGAATGGGCTTCAGGAGCCGTGATGTCAGCGGCTGGTCACCGCGCATAAAAGCGGCGAAATGATGCGAACTGCTGAACGGCGTTCCCGGAAACGCGATGAAGGCGACCTCCATGCCGGGAGCAGCCTTGGTGGCGTTCTCGACGATCTTGTCGAGCGATGCCATCCGCGAGCCGGGCGGCTTGTTGGCGTAGGGCGCGACCATGCTGGCGAGTTCGGTCGTGCGCCACTGATCGAGCATCGGCTCGGCCCATGTGTTGATCACGCCGGTGGCGCTGACCACGCTCGCCCATACGACAGTGATCACCCCGAGCAGATTGTGCCAGTCGAGCCATTTTATGCGAAGCGAGTTGGTTTGTCGGATTGTGCCGAATGGCAGGCGTCGCGTGAATGGCCAATAAAGCACGACGCCTGATACGATCGCGATCAGGAACAAGAGGCCCATACCGCCGAGAAACAGTTTTCCGGGCTGGCCCGCAAACATGTCGGTATGAAGCTTGAGCACCACCAGCATCGGACCGGTGCCGACCGGACCGAGCAACTTGCCGGAATAAGAATCCAGCGCCCTGACGACGGCGTCGTCAGGTTTACCGTTTGCGGCATAGTTGGTATAGGCGATCACGGCTCCGGGCTCGTCCTTGTCCCAGGCGATGTACTGCAACTGCTTGCCGGGATCACCGGCCAAGGCGGCCTCGGCTATTCGATCGACGGAAACTTTCGGTGTGCCGGCCTGGACCGGTTCAGGCTTCGGCGCGTAGCCGAGCAGTTCATCGATCTCGTGGTGAAAGATCAGCGGCAGCCCGGTCAGGCACAGCAGCAGCAGGAAGATTGTCGAGACAAGGCTTGTCCATCGATGGATGATCGACCACCATCGCACCGACCTCGCCGTCACGATGATGCGCCTCCCTCAAGCTCAAATCACGTCAAAATACTTACCACTTATACGATACGCTTGCCGTTTCGCGCCGGCGATCTCCGTAGAAGCAGGCGGTCGCCGAGCTACAGCCGCCGACATAGATGTGATCGGCGATGTTGGTAATGTTGAGCGCAAATCGCCAGTTAGCAACCTGATAGTGCAGCGCCAGGTCGCCGAGGACGAAGGACGGTACGACCAGCGTGTTGGCTTGGTCGGCATAGGAAATGCCGACATAGCGCACGCCACCGCCGAAGCCGAAGCCAGCAAGCCGGCCGTTCTGGATCGTGTAGTCCGCCCATGCCGAGGCCATCTCGCTCGGCGTATTGGTCGGCACCGTGCCGACCAGCGCCGGAACCACATCCTTGCTGTCGAAGATGCGGAAGTCGGTAAAGGAGGCGACGAGTTTCAGCTCTGGCGTCACATTCCCGACCGCCTCAAGTTCGACGCCGCGCGACGTCACCTCGCCGGTCTGGAACGCCTGCGTGATGTTCGCCGGGTTCGCCGTCAGGACGTTTTGCCGTTTGAGATCGAACAGCGCCGCGGTGAAGTGACCGTTGAAGCCTGCAGGTTCGAATTTGACGCCGACTTCCCCCTGCTGCCCGGTTTCAGGCAGGAAAAGTTGGCCGGTCTGGAAATTGGTGCCGACCAGCGGATTGAAGCTCGTCGCATAGGACGCGTACGGCGCAAGACCGATCGGCGTATTGTAGATGACCCCGATGCGGCCTGTGGATTTGCTATCGTCACGCGACAGGCTGGCGCCAATCAGGTTGTTGTCGTTCAAGTTCACCCAATCGTTGCGGCCGCTTGCGACCACCGTCAGTCGGCCGAGCTTGATCTGGTCCTGCATATAGACGCCAGTCTGTTGCTGCGTGAAATTCTGGTTCTGGAAAACGGTGCCGGGAAAGCCCTGGAACACGCCGTAAACCGGATTGACCAGATTGAGCGCCGGTGTTCCGAAGTCGAAGGCCTGGAGGTCGGCGAGGTAGTAGTGCTTGTAGTCGACACCGAACAGCGCGGTGTGCTGCACCGGTCCGGTGTTGAAACGGTATTCGAGCTGGTTATCGATGTTACCTTGGGTGGCGTTGTCGCGGGCGAAATCGTTGAAGCGCGACAGCATCGCGGTCGACGGATTTCCGTTGACGTATCCATTGCCGAGCAGCGTCTGGAATTCCACCTCATCGTGGGAGATGCGTGCATTCTGCCTGAACGTCACGCTCTCATTGATGCTTTTCTCGAACTGATAGCCCAGCATTTCCGTTTCACGCTTGAAGTAGTCGTCGCGCGGATCGCTGGCGAACAGCGAGGTGCCGATCTTGCCGAAGGGCGCATTGGTGACCGTTCCGACATAGGGAAGGAAGCCCTGCCCCCGCGTTTGATCCTTCTGTGCGAGCGCGATGATCGTGAGGCTGGTGTCGAGATCGGGCCGGTATCTGACCGAGGGGGAGAATGAATAGCTGTTGTCGTTGGTGAAATCCGTTTGCGTGCCGCCGTTCTTCACCGTGCCGGTCATGCGGTAATAAAGATCGTTGCTCTGTTTGGCCTTGTAAAAGAGATCGTCGCTCTGGCTGGACTTGATCGCGACAGGCCCTCCGAAATCGAAGGTAAAATAGGCATTGCCGAACGAGTTGACGCCGGTCTCAACGTAATTGAGCGGCTGGTTCGGAGGCGTCTTGCTGATGAGGTTGACGAAGCCGCCAGGCGAGCCGCCGCCATAAAGCACGGCAGACGGCCCGCGCAGAATGTCGATACGCTCAAGGCCGTTGATTGGCAGCTTCCAGGTGGCAAAACCGAAAGCCGCGGGAAGCGGCAGACCATCCATCAACAGTCCAACGTCCTGTGCGTTGAAGCCGCGAATCTGGAACCAATCGTTTCTCGTATCGGCGCCGAAGAATTGCGCTGCGACACCCGGCGTGTAACGCAAGGCTTCGGCGACGCTGGCGGGCTTCTGATCGCGGATCTGGTCGGCGCCGATTACCGAAATCGACTGCGGCGTCTCCATGATGCGCGTGTTGGTCTTGGTGCCGGTCATCGAACGGTCTGCGACATAACCGTCGATCGGGCCGCGAGGGTCCTGGCCGATCTGACCGCCTTTTCCACCACGCGAATTGGCCCCGGCCGCGGCCGTTTGGCCCGGACGCCGTGCGCGCTTCGATGCTCGGGAACTTGCGATTCGTGAATTGGGCTTCGACGCTGCAGTAGCGTTGCGCCCGGTATTCGGCGCAGTGACTGTAATCGGCGGAAGCTGTTTGCTTGAAGCGCCACCGTCGGAATTTTGCTGCGCGTTTGCCTCGATCGAAAAAAGACAGAGAACGGCGATTGAGGCTGACGCCAGAAAAATGCTGATTGAACCAGAACGCGTCGTCATGTGCCGTGCCCCACATTGGAATTAGAACAATGAAAAACGGCTGTTAAACACCGCTGTCACGGTTCGGCTTACACGAGTGGGGAAGTCGCGTTCTACGTTATTCGCGCTGACGAAACTTGAATCTCTCCAGTATGGAATCTGTCCAGCTTGGGAATAATCCAAAGCATGACGCGTGCGAACAAGCGACGTTTTGAATTATCAGTGATCGCTTGCTGGTGCGCTAGCGATCAAAGTGCCTCGTGTTGCTTCGCCTCGTTCCACAACGCATCCATCTCGGCGAGCGAAGCACTCTCGAGCGAACGTCCTTGTTGCGCCAGCGTTCGCTCGATGTAGCCAAAACGTCGCTCGAACTTGGCGTTGGTGCCGCGTAGCGCGGATTCCGGATCGGCACCGGCGTGGCGCGCCAGGTTGACCACGGCGAACATCAGATCGCCGGTCTCGTCAGCCAGTTCACCGGCGTCGCCGCGGTCGAGGGCAGCTTCGATCTCGTCGGCTTCTTCGCGAATTTTGTGCAGCACTGCGCGCGAATCGTTCCAGTCGAAACCGACCGTTGAAGCCTTGCGCTGTAATTCCATCGCGCGGGTCAAGGCCGGCTGTCCTGCCTTGACGCCCGATAGCAGGGAGTTTTCCGTCGGCTCTTCCAGAGGTCGGCGTGCCGCACGTTCGGCCTTCTCCTCGGTCTTGATGCGCTCCCACACATCTTTGACGTGGGACGGCGTCAATCGTCCGTCCTTGTCAGCGAAAACATGCGGATGCCGGCGGATCATTTTGCGGCAGATCGCATCGACCACGTCACCGAATGCGAATGCGTTCTGTTCTTCCGCCATGCGGGAGTGAAACACCACCTGCAGCAGGAGGTCGCCGAGTTCGTCTCGCAGGTCGTCGAGATCGCCGCGCGTGATGGCGTCGACGACCTCATAGGCCTCCTCGATGGTGTAGGGCGCGATGGTTGCGAAATTCTGTTCGAGGTCCCAGGGGCAGCCGCTGCCCGGGGTTCGCAGTTGCGCCATGATATCAAGCAGGCGTGAAATATCGCGGGAAGAATCCGTCATGGTGCACCGAGACCTGTAAAGCGTGTCAGGCCTGTATGCCGCAAGATGCGGCTGCGTCCCAGCGAAACGAGCCCGATCAAAGGCTATTTCCACCGGTTGGCGAGGGGGACGTTGGGTGCTATCGCAGCCGCCATGAGTGACCGGTTCCCAACCGAAACAGCATTGGTATTGTTTTCCGGCGGGCAGGATTCAGCTACCTGCCTCGCATGGGCGCTGGAGCGCTTTGAACGCGTCGAAATGCTCGGTTTTGACTACGGGCAGCGTCACCTTATCGAACTTGCGTGCCGCGAACGTCTGCTTGATGGGATGAAATCGTTACGCGCGGACTGGGCCGGCAAGCTCGGTGATAGCCACACCCTTGAGATTGCCACGCTCGCCACGATCTCGGACACGGCGCTGACGCGCGATGTCGCGATTGCGATGCAGGAAGACGGTCTGCCCAATACCTTCGTGCCCGGTCGCAATCTGCTGTTTCTCACCTTTGCGGCGGCGTTGGCCTATCGGCGCGGCATCCGGCACATCATCGGTGGCATGTGCGAGACCGATTATTCCGGCTATCCGGATTGCCGTGACGACACCATCCGGGCGCTGCAGACCGCGCTCAATCTCGGGATGGATCGGACCTTCGAATTGCACACGCCGCTGATGTGGCTGGACAAGGCAAATACATGGCAACTGGCGCATGACCTTGGTGGGGCCGGGCTGGTCGATCTGATCAGGGAATATTCCCACACCTGCTATCTTGGGGATCGCGGCGAGCAGCATGAATGGGGCTACGGTTGCGGTGAATGCCCGGCCTGCGCGTTACGCGCCAATGGATGGCGGCAATATGTGGAGCGTAGCGGTTAGCCCGCAAAATCCTCCGGCCTCAATTCGATCGGCAAACCATGCGGGGTGCGGTCGGCGGCGTGGTCCCAGGCATCGCGGTAGCGATGCTGGGTTTCGGGAGAGGCGACGCCCTTGGCGGCGATCAGTCCCTCCAGCGTCGCGAGCCAATGCCGGTAATAGGTCTCGCCCGTATCCGGATCGCCGGCGGCTTGCGCGCGTTTGATTTCATCGGCGAGCGCGGCCGCCCATTCGTTCCAGGTGAACAGGCCGCGCCCATGCAGTGCCAGCGCCATTGCAAAGGCATGCGCTTCCCAGGGTTCGCGGAACACCGGTCCATCGGTATCGCGGGGGATGCTCGGGACGGCCTTGGTCGCGTTAGCCGCGGCGGCTTCCATCACGCCGTCTCCAGATACGGCTCGAACGCCTCGATGGATATCTTCACCGTAGGATCGGCGTCCGGCCCCCACAGCTCGGCGCCGTCGAACACGACGGTGTACAGCCATTGCGGATTTTCGCCGGCTTCCATCGCAGCCGAATCCGGAAAAACATGGCAGCCGTGGTCGCGCTCAACCACGCCGACATGGCCGCGTACATAGCGTGGCAGCCTGGTATGCGTCGCCGGGTGAATATTCCTGGCGCGCACGCGATCACCTGCCTTGAACTTCGCGGGCGCCGGCGCAGCGCGCCCAAATCGGCCGCGCACCATGATGCGCTCGATGTCATCAAGGGTGAACTTGCCGTGCTTGAGCGGCTTTGCCGGTTCAACCGCGTGGCCCGCGGCGACATCCCTGGCGGCGATGTACCCCTTGTCGATGAGCAGGTCTTCGAGCCCGAGGAACCATTTCTTGTAATAGGAACTGCTGAGATAAACCGGAGGCGGCAACGTCTCCCGATAGAAGCGCGACGTATCGATGTTGAAGGCGCCGGCGGCGCCCATTGCGCGCACCATTGCCAGCACGCGAGCTTCCCATTCCGTATGGAACATCGGCTCGTTGGCTTCCGGCTCGACCTTGCCGAAACCGTCCATCCCGCCCATGTCGTGCACGCCGTTCACGATGGCGCGCCCGGCGTTTTGGGGAATCCGGTCCCGATCATCGAATCCCGCGTCACGAGGTCAGCAAGCTGCTGCTCGCTCCAGCCGTCGGTGCCCGCGGGGCGCATCGGCAGCACCAGGAAGCGGGTTTCGGCGGTGGAGTCCCATACCCGAATTTCGGTTTCTTTCGGCAGGCTGACGCCGAAATCGGCAAGCACGCCACGCGGATCCTTGACGGCGCGAGAACGATACGGCGCGGCCTTGTACCAAACCGGCGGCAATCCCAGCATTTCCCAAGGGTAGCAGGAGCACAATGTGCACACCACCATGTTGTGGCGCTGCGGGGTGTTCTCGACCGCGACAAGATGGTCGCCAACCCGGCTGACGTGTCCGAGCGTGCTGACGGCCTTGCTGGCATCCGCCAGCAGGGCCGCTTTGAACGCAGGATCGGACCAGGCCTTGGCAACCACCTGCGCACCATTATGGGGACCGATTTTCGTTTCATAGGCCTGAATGATGGCGTCGAGCGCGGCCGGATCGACATAGCCTTTTTCGGTCAGGATGGTTTCGAGCGCACGGACCCGCAATTCGGTTTCGGACAGTTCCGAATGGTCGTGATCGTGATGATGGTCGTGGTCATGGCCGGTCATGCCGCAAAGATAAACGCAATGTTCGGTTCCTGTCGAGAGTGCTAGCCTGCGGCCTTGAGGCCAGGACCCGGAGCAGCGCGGTGACAACAATCAATTGTGATATGGGCGAGGCATTCGGCCTCTATCGGATCGGCGACGACGAGGGGCTGATGCCGCTTATTTCCGTCGCCAATGTCGCCTGCGGATTCCATGCCTCCGATTTCAACCACATGCGCAGGACGGTCCAACTGGCCAAGCAGCATCGCGTCAAGGTCGGCGCGCACCCGTCGCTCCCCGATCTGCAGGGATTCGGCCGCCGCGAAATGAAGATGGCGCGCGACGAACTGGCCAACTGCATCATCTATCAGGTGGGTGCGCTAAAGGGCTTCCTTGAAGCCGAGGGCATGCCGCTCAACCACATCAAACCCCATGGTTCGCTCTACGGCATGGCGGCGCGGAATGAAGCCATGGCGCATGCCATCTGCGATGCCGCGGATATTTTCAAGGTGCCCTTGATGGGCATGATCGGCACGCAACACGAGACCGTTTATCCGGCACGGGGCCATGCCTTCGTCGCGGAGTATTATGCGGATCTCGAATATAATGATGACGGCAGCCTGATTGTGACGCGTGAACATCAGGCCGTCGATCCCGCAGAGGCTGCGGCGCGCTGCCTGCGCGCGATGGCCGAGGGCAAAACCAAGAGCATCAATGGAGTGGACGTTGCGGTGCGCGCCGATTCAATCTGTGTCCATTCGGATACGCCAAATGCCGTTGCCGTCGCCCAGGCTGTGCGCAATGCATTGACGTCTCAGCTACGCTGACAGGCAGGCGAAGCAAGCGGCAAGGGGAGGGTGTCGGTGACCGATTTTGTATCGATCGAAAAGGGACTCGGTCCGGAAGGCCGCATCGCCGTGGTTCGCTTTGACCGCGGCGACGGTATCAACGCGCTGTCGCCGGAAGCACTGCGTCAATTGACCGATGCAGCGCGCAGCTTTGAGGACGACGGCGACACGTCCGTTGTGGTGTTGACCGGCAGCGCTAAGGCGTTCAGTGCCGGATTCGACCTGAAAGACGCGGAGGGCCAATCGCGCAAAACCATGGATATCGGTTCATTGCGCCGGCACCTGAAACTCGGACCGCGGCTGTCGCGCGCCTGGCAGGAGATGGAGCAGATCACTATCGGCGCCATCGAAGGGTTTTGCATCGGCGGCGGTGTTGCCTTGGCCGTCGCGCTGGATTTTCGCGTCATGAGCCGTGATGCCCACATGCGGGTGCCCGAAATCGGGCTCGGCATGAACATGAGCTGGCAGAGCATTCCGCGCATGTTGCATCTGATAGGACCGGCGCGAACCAAGCAGGCGGTGATCCTCGCCGATCAGCGCATCAGCGCCGCCGAGGCTCATGAATGGCGTCTGGTGGAGGAAGTGGTTGATCCCGGCACCGCCTTCGATGCCGCGATGATCATGGCGGCAAAAGTCGCGGCGCAGCCACCGTTGTCGGTCGCGATGACCAAGCTGACCGTCAACCGTCTGGCCTACGCACTGGATGACCTTGCCAGCCACATGGATGTCGATCAATTCGCGCTGGCAAGCATGACAGAGGATCACGGGGAGGGCGTTGCCGCCTTCCTGGGCCGGCGCAAGCCACGCTTCACCGGGCGTTAAAACGCAGCAGGATCAGCGCACCGAAGCCGCCACGTGCTTGCCGATCCAATCCAGCAAGATGTCCGCGATATCGAGGCTGTTGTCGTCCTGCATCAGCATGTGCGAATTGCCCTTGATGCCGATGTCGGGCAGCACCAGCAACTCCGCCTTGCCGCCCGCCGCATTGGCGGCGGCGATGAAGGCGCGGCAGTTCTTCAGACGCGGAGCCCAGCGCGGAAACTCATCCACATAATCACCGAACAGCACCAGTATCGGCAGGCCGGCATAGGGCGCCATGTCGTCGGTGGGCAAAGGACATGCGCCGGGTTCGATCGAGACGATCCCGGCGATGCCCTTCCGGCTGAGTACCGCGGTTTGAAACGGATAGATGCCCGATTGCGAATGGCTCATCAGCACCGTACCGCCGATTTTCTGCGCCAGTTCCGAAAGCGCCGGGACGGTCGGATTGGGCGTGGGGAGGCTGTTCAGGCTGTCGGGGACCATCTGCTTCCAGAACTCGGCCTGGGCAGCGAGAGGAAAGCGCATGCCGGGCATGGTCTGCGGATATTCCTTGCCGAACCGGAAGATCGCCCAGGCGCCCTCGTGGCCGGCGGAAAATACGGTCGGTAGCTGATCCACCGCGGCCTTGCCGTTGCGAACCGCGTTGATGGCGGAGGGATCGGCAGCCGAGCGGCCACGCCAGACTTGATCGATCACGTAAGTCGGATGGCTATGGCGGACGAAATATTCGTCCCAGCCCATGCGGCCGTCCGGGGTGGTTTCCCAGGTTTTGCCGGTCAGGCAGCAGCCATGGATCAGGGTGATGGGAACCGCTGATGTGCCGACCGGGACCTGATAGCGCACATACATCTGGTCGACGGTGATGGTGCCGGACGAAGCGTAGGCCGGCAGCGTCGACAGCGTATCGGACTTCACCTCGCGGCCGCCGATGAAAAAGCTGCCTTGGCTGGCGATAGTGAGAGGGCCGGGGTCGGGGCGAGGAGGGGTCTGCGCTGCGGCCGAGGCCGCCATTGAGCAAAGGCCGGCGGCGATAAGCATTGCACGCATGCGGTGTTCCTTCCCAGAGTCGCGGCGCGTTGGCGCCATTTTTATTTTGTCCGAGCTTAACTGGCGCGCTTATGCGCCGACTTCTTGTCGGTCGCCTTCGGTTTTGTTTTAAACGTATCGATGACGGTCTGCGCCGTCGAGATGAATTTGGAGCTGGGACCGTTGCAGCCTGCCGACTGCCGGCTGACGCGTGCGCCTTCGAGAAGCAGCGTGAGGGTATCGGCGAGCACTTCGGATTTGGCAATGCCGGCCCTGCGGCATAGCCTGGCCAGCCGGTCGCGCTGGTCGGTCTTCATTTCCTCGATGACGCGCCGGGCCGGATGCCCGGCCTCCGTCAATTCGACCGCGGCGTTGGCGAGATCACAGCCACGGCCATCAACCGAGATGCATTCCTCTGCCCGCTTGAGCCAGGACCTCAATTGCGCCTGGGCATCGTCGGGATTCTCTCGTTCGATGTCCCGCCAGATGTCGTCGGCTTCGGATACGACACCGCGAAGATAAGCGACGATAAGCTCGTCCTTTGATTCGAAATGCCGGTAGAGCGTCATCTTGTTGGTGCCGGCAGCCTCGGCGATCGCATCGACACCGACACCGCGAAGTCCGTGGCGATGGAAGAGATCGCGAGCCGCGGCGAGGATGCGCGCGCGGGGAGGCGCGATCAAAGCAACTTCGTCGGGCACACTTGCTTCCTCCGGTGGACGATACCGTGCGCCCCGCTTGACCGCGATGTTACCGATCGGTAAGGTCGATGTTACCGAACAGTAACATCGCTCGACATTCAGGGTCAAGATCGGTTCCCGCATTGATGCGGTCTCCCGGCCTTGATAAACGGAGACTCCCTCCGTATAATAATCGGAACCATCCTCCGTTTAGGCCGGGTGATGGAACAATCCCGTCACATTCACGATCAAGATCGGTCTGCTACCATGGTCAGCTTCTTCATTCACCGGCCGATCTTCGCGTCGTCGATTGCCGTCATCATGGTGCTGGCCGGCGCCATTTGTTACTTCCTGCTGCCGGTCTCGCAATTTCCGGATATCACGCCGCCGCAGGTCGTCGTCAGTGCGGTGTATCCCGGGGCAAGCGCCCAGGTCGTGGCCGATACCGTCACCACGCCGCTGGAGCAGCAGATCAACGGCGTGCAGGGGATGACCTATATGTCATCCTCGAGCTCGAACGACGGCTCCTCGACCATCACGGTGACCTTCGACGTCGGCTACCCCCTGAGCATCGCCGCGGTCGATGTGCAGAACCGCGTGGCGCAGGCTGCGGCCTCGCTGCCGCCGATCGTCAATCAGGCCGGCGTCATCATCAAGAAACAGAATCCGAACTTCGTCCTGATCGTGAATCTGGTGTCGCCGGACCGTTCCGTCGACCCCGTAGCGTTGAGCAACTACGCCTATCTCCAGGTGGTCGATCCCCTGAAGCGCGTGCCGGGTGTGGGCGACGTCCAGATCTTCGGCGAGCGGCGCTATTCGATGCGAATCTGGCTCGATCCTGACAAGCTCGCCAAGCTAGGGCTGACCGCGGTGGACGTGCAGCAGGCGGTCTCCGAACAGAACGTTCAGGTCGCCGCGGGAAAGATCGGGCAATCGCCGGCGCCGGCCGGCACGCCATTTGAAATGCAGGTGAACGCGACCGGGCGGCTCAGCGATCCCGAGGAATTCGGCGACATCGTGGTGCGTTCCGATCCGGCCAGCGGCGCGATCGTCCGCATGCGGGACATCGCGCGTATCGAGCTTGGCGCTTTGCAATATTCCTCCACGGCGGTGTTCGGCAAGGATCCGACCGTGGTGCTCGCCGTGTTCCAGATGCCGGGTTCGAATGCGCTCGACCTTCAGCAGCATGTGAAGGACAAAATGGAGGAGCTCTCCAAGCGCTTCCCCAAGGGCATCGAATATGCCTTGCATTACGATACGACACGCTTCGTCTCGGCGGCCAAACGCGACGTGATCATCACCCTGACCCAGGCACTGTGCCTGGTCGTGCTGGTCGTCTTTATCTTCCTGCAGAACTGGCGCACCACGCTGATTCCGACCATCGCCATCCCTGTGTCGCTGATCGCGACTTTGGCGGTGATGCAGGTCATGGGTTTCTCGCTGAACATGCTTAGTCTGCTTGGCATGGTGCTGGCGATCGGGCTGGTCGTCGACGATGCCATCGTCGTGGTCGAAAACGTCGAGCGCCAGCTTGAGAACGGTCTGCCGCCGCTTCGCGCCGCCCAGGCCGCGATGGCGGAGGTGACCGGTCCTATTATTGCAACGACCGCGGTGCTGATGGCCGTTTTCGTGCCGGTCGCCTTCATTCCCGGCGTCACTGGGCGCCTCTATAATCAGTTCGCACTGACCGTCGCCATCTCGGTCGGAATTTCGGCATTCAATTCGCTGACGCTAAGTCCGGCCTTGAGCGCGGCCTTCCTTCGGCACCGTCCGGCGAGCAATTTCGCGCCGTTCCGGTGGTTCAATGCGGGTTTCGAGCGGCTCTCGCATGGCTACGCCAATTTTGTGCGGCTGCTGATCAGGGCGAGGTGGGCGGTTTTAGTGTTGTTTCTGGCCGTGCTCGGCGCGACCTATTGGCTGTCGCAGCGCATTCCGTCGAGCTTTCTCCCGGTCGAGGATCAGGGCTATTTCTTTGTCGTGATTCAGCTTCCCGACGGCGCCGCCCTTGAGCGCACCGATGCGGTCGCCGAAAAGGTGAGGGGCATCCTGGAGGCCACGCCGGGCGTCGACATCGTCGGCTCGATCAGCGGGCTCAACTTCCTGACCAATGCCGCGCAGTCGAACTCCGCGGTCGAATTCGGCATCCTCAAACCTTGGGACGAGCGGCCGCCCGAACAGAACGCCTCGCGCATTGTCGCAGACGTTCGCCATAAACTGCTCGCGATACCCGAAGCCTTTGTCCTGAGTTTCGACCCGCCGTCGATTCCCGGTCTTGGCACTACGGGCGGTTTCGAGTTTCAGGTCGAGGATCTGACCGGCCGCGGCAGCTTCGCACTGAATGAGGCGACACAGGCCCTGATCGCCGAAGCGCGCAAGCAGCCCGAGCTGAACCCGATGCAGCTGTTTTCGTCGTTTTCGACGTCGACCCCGCAGTTCAAATACGATCTCGATCGCACTAAGGCCAAGCTGCTCGGGCTCAGCGTGCCCGACGTGTTCAACACGCTGCAGATCTATCTTGGCTCCCTCTACGTGAATGACTTCAATCTGTTCGGGCGAACTTTTCGTGTTACACTTCAGGCCGACACGGCATCCCGCGCATCGGCGACCGACCTTTCACGACTCTATGTGCGCAACGCCAGCGGCGGCATGGTGCCGCTAAGCACGCTCGGGCTTCTCAAGCCGATCGTCGGCCCGGAGACGGTGCCGCACTACAACAATTACGCGTCTGCGCTGATCAATGGCGGCGCCGCGCCGGGCTATAGCTCCGGACAGGCGGTGGTTGCGATGGAACGGGCGGCGGCGGTGGCGCTGCCACGCGATTTCGCCTTCGAATGGACGGGGATCACCTATCAGGAGTTGAAGGCCGGATCGATCGCCATGGTGGTGTTCACGCTGGCTATCGTTTTCGTCTTCCTGATCTTGGCGGCGCAATACGAAAGCTGGAGCATGCCGTTCATGGTGCTGTTTGCGGTGCCGCTGGCGCTGTTCGGAGCGTTCCTGGCACTGTTCGTTCGCGGTCTGCAGACCGACGTCTATTCGCAGATCGGCTTGGTGATGCTGATCGGATTGTCAGCGAAGAACGCCATTCTGATCGTCGAATTCGCCAAGCGGCGGCGCCAGGAAGGCCTCAGCATCGTCGAAGCCGCGATGGAAGCCGCGCGACTGCGGCTGCGGCCGATCCTGATGACGGCGTTCGCGTTCATCCTGGGCGTGATCCCGCTGATGGTGGCGAACGGCGCGGGCGCGGCGAGCCGGCAATCGATCGGCACTACCGTGTTTGGCGGCATGCTCGCCGCGACGATCCTCACGCTGCTTTTCGTACCCGTTTTCTACGCGGTCATCGAAGGCTTCCGGGAACGGAATCATAAAACAACGGCTACCAGCGGCGATGCGCCGCTGGCACATGTGCCAGCCGAATAAATTCAGGGGAACATCATGCGAGCTTGGAAACTTTTGTTGGGAAGCGCCGTCATCATTGGCGTAGGGGCGGGCGCATTCTTCTATTCGAACCGTGGCCCGCAGACGGCGGCCGCCGCGGCGCCATCAGGTCCGCCGGCGATGCCGGTGCCGGTCACGGCAGTGATCAAGAAGACCATCCCGGTCTATCTCGACTATTCCGCGCGCACCGAGTCCATTCGCGAGGTTTCGCTGCAGGCCAAGGTGGCCGGCTACATCCAGTCGCAGCCGGGAACGGATGGCGCCGATGTGAAGGAGGGCGATCTCCTCTACAAGATCGATGACCGCGACTATCGGGCCACGCTCGATCAGGCCAAGGCGCAGGCGCAACGCAATGTCGCTGCGCTCAGCTATGCACGGTCGAACTTCAATCGTGGCGACGAACTGGTCAAGACCGGTTTCCTCGCCAGGGACAATTACGACCAGCGCGCCAGCACGCTCGGCCAAAGCGAAGCATCGGTCGCGATGGACAGCGCCAATGTCCACAGCGCCGAGATCAATCTCGCCTATACCGAGATTCGAGCACCTTTTAACGGCCGTCTCGGCCGCAATCGCGCGGCCGTCGGCACCCTCGTGGGCGGCGCCGGGACCACGCTCAACACGCTCGTTCAACTCGATCCGTTGTACGTGACGTTCAATCCGAGCGAACGGGATCTTGCCGCCATCCAAACGGCGCGGACGACCCGCAAGGTGGTCGCCAAGGTGTCGTTGCCGGATGATTCCTCGAACAGCTATTCGGGCGAACTCAGTTTCATCGATAATGGCGTGGACCGCGGGACGGGAACGATCACCGCGCGTGCGACGGTGCCCAACCCGAAATTTACGCTGCTGCCGGGCCAATATGTCCGCGTTCGCCTGCATGTCCGCGACGAGACCGACGCGCTGCTGGTGCCACAGACCGCTCTGGGCTCAAGCCAACTCGGCAAATACGTCTACGTTGTCAGCGCAGACGGCAAGGCCGAGCAGAAGCTGGTGTCGTTGGGACCGACCGACGGCGACTCCGTCAGCGTGACCGGTCTGTCCGAAACCGACCGCGTCATCACCGGCAATCTGCAGAAGATCGGTCCGGGATCTCCGGTTGCGCCGATCCCCGGAAAGGCAGCGTCGCTCTCCAAGTGAGATGAGGGAAGTTCGCAGCATTATCCGGCTTCTCCGCCGGTTTTGGGAGCGATGGGCGAGGGTCTCGCCCGACGCTCCGGATGCCCCCGCGATTGATCCGGACGAATTTTCAGAGCTGATCCGAAGCGGCCGCAAGCAAGACCTGGAAACGCTCGCCAAACGATTGAGCGAACGCCAGAGAACCAGGGTTTAGAACCACTGGTTGGTTACTGACCGCGCTTCATGCTCATTGCCTGCTGCGACGGTGTATCGCTCGGCAGTTCCTTGTCGCCCTTGGGATATTCGTTCGCATCCAGCAGGAAGGCGGCAAGCTCGGCGTAGCTTTGGTCGGTAAGGCTGCCGGGTCGGTCTGGAGGCATCTTGGCCTTCATGAAGCCCACCAAGGCTGCCACGGAGCCACCAGCCCAGTGCTTCTTGAAATACGATCCGTTCAGCGGCGCACCGCCGAATTCGCCGTTATCAAGCTTGTCGCCGTGGCATTGGACGCAGCGGTCCGCATAGATGTCGGAGCCGCTCGTGACCTGGTCTGCGGTGAAGCTCACCGGCACCGATCCGCTTGCGCCGCTCGCCGTCGCCGGTGCGCCGCCCCCGAATGTACCTGACCGCAGCGCATAGACCGCTGCCGATGTCAGCGGCGGCGTGCGAAGCGCCTTGATCTCATCTGCCGTGAACGGCTTGAAGCCTGCCGGCAATGATTTGCCATTGTCCCAGGCGGTGCTGACGTAGTTGAGCACGGCTGCGATGTCGCTGTCGCTCAACGCCTGCCAGTCCGGCATGGTGCCGGCATAGTTGCCGCCATTGACGCTGATCTGGCCCTCCAGGCCGAATAACAGCACCTTGCCGACATAAGTGCGCCCGTCCGCCGGCTTCAGCAGATCGGGGAAATGTCCGGCCAGCGGCGGAAAGGCGTCGGCCATGCCTGTGCCGCCGGCCTGATGGCAGGCGGCACAGTTGCTTGCGTAGATGCGCGACCCTGCATCCGCACTCCCTGCGCCGGTTTGTGCCAGTGCGGGGAGCGTTGCCACCAGCAAGGCTGTGGTGGCGACGATGCCGTGAAGGGAAGGGCGGAAGAAGCGTCGTTGCATCATTTACTTTTTGTTTTCCGGCAGCGCGAACACGAACAGCGCGGAGCCGCCATCGGGGATCGCGATCTCTGGCGTCAAAGTGGCCAGCGAACGTGCATGGCTGGACCCGTTACCCACCGCGACAGCGACATACTGCCGGCCCTTCACCGAGTAGGTGATCGGGAAGGAGTTGACGATGTTCGAGGTGCGCATCTGCCACAATACCTTGCCCGTCTTGTCATCATAGGCGCGGAAGTAGCGATCCAATGCGCCGGCGAACACAAGACCGCCGCCGGTCGAGATCGCGGCACCGGTCTGTGCCCCGCGCGTGCGGTCGGACCACACCGCCTTCTGGGTGAACAGATCGACGCCGTCGACGCGGCCGATCTTGCCGTCGCTGTTCGGAATCTGTCCACGCGCGAAGATCGCGCGGCTGCCGCCGGTGTAGGTCTTGCCTTCCTCGATCGGAATCGGGGTGGTGTCGGAGCAATACTCGTTCAGCGGCAGATACAGCATGTGCGTGCGTGGGCTGTAGGAAGTGGCAGGCCAGCCGCGGCTGCCGGGGTCCGCCGGGCAGTTGGTGGTGGTCTTGCCGATATGTGGTACGGCGGCCTGATTGATCGTCTTGGCGCCGGTCTTCGGATCGATCGCCGAAATGACGTTCTGGTACACCGTCTCCTTGCCCCACAGCCACTGGCCGTTAGTGCGGTCGAGCACCTCGATGATGCCGAGCTTGCCCACGGTCACCAGAGCCTTGCGCACCTTGCCATCGACGGGAAGGTCGACCAGCACGCGCTCATAGGCGTAGTCTAGGTCCCAGGTGTCGTTCGGCAAATGCTGGTAGTACCACTTCAGCTTGCCGGTATGCGGGTCGAGCGCGAGCGTGGCGCCGGTGTAAAGGGCGTCGTTGTTGGCGCCTTCCTTTTTCGGGAGCAGTCCGCCAATTTCGGCGATGTGGGGGTAGGGCTGGCCAACGCCCAGGAACAGGGTGTCGGTGTCGGGATCGTAGCTGCCGGAATTCCAGGTCGAGGCGCCGAAACGCTTCTCCAGCGGCAGGCCGTTCCAGCTATCGCCGCCGGGCTCGCCGGGCTGCGCGACGGTGTGGAAGCGCCAGAGCTCGTTGCCGTTGTTGATGTCGTGGCCGGTGATGAAGCAGCCGCCGGGCATTGCGTTGCCGCAGCCGGTCATGCCCTGCACGATGACGTTGTTGGCGACCAGCGGGCCGCCGCTATAGCGCCAGCCTTTCTTGTAGTCCTCGGTTTGGTGATCCCAGAGCAATTTGCCGGTTTTCATGTCCAGCGCGATGATGTGGACGTCTGAAGTGGCCACGATCAGCTTGTCGTCGACCATCGCCATGTTGCGCTTGGCGGCGAAATTTCCATTCTGGCGCGGGATTTCAGCGGGGATGTCGCGCTTGTACTCCCACAACAGGTCGCCATTGGCAGCGTCGAGCGCCTGCACCTTGTCGAGGAAGTTATAGAGGAACATCACGCCGTCATGGACCAGCGGCGTGGTCTCGGTGGCGCCCGGCGTCATCGCCCAGCTCCAGGCGACCGTCAGGTTCTTTACGTTGTCGGTGTTGATCTGCTTCAGCGGGCTGAAGCCCCAGGTATCGTAAGTGCGGCGCCACATCAGCCAGTCGCTTTCCGGCGGATTGAGCAGCATCTTCGCCGGAGCAGGGGTGAGGGCACGCAGCAGCGCGTCGTTCTTCGGCGGGGTTACTTGGGGCTTTTCCGATACCGCAAGTGGGGGCGGCGCCTGCGCGAAAGCCGGGGCTATGCCCAGCGTACCGGCAGCCAACGCGCTGGCGCAAAGCAACTGTTTAATCAGATTTGTGACAAGCTTCTGCTCAGGCTTTTTCTTGGGAATGCTCATTTTTGTTTATCTCCCGTATTGTTTGACTGGTGGACGCTTGGGCGCGCAGCAGCTCGTGCGATATAGCCATATGTATATAACGTGCTGCCACACACTTGCGTGAACCATCAGAATTGCTCGATCGTGCATCGAGGCTTTTCCGTTACGACAATTTACGCCGGGAAGACAGCCCCTTGGCGCGAGGGCGTTGACTGGTCGATATGCAGTCGACGCGCATCGAATGCCTCAACGAGGCACGCCTTAGGTATCAACCGCGCAACGCGGCTCTTTGAAGTTGCGCAATGGTACTGGTGCCAAATTACAGTCGTGACTGACCCTACGGATTGTCGCGAACTTTGCGCGACGGCTGTCGTCAGTCGGGCGGCGAACGTGGCAGCGCGCGACGACCCACCGTGCCAGGTTCGTTGTGGATTTCAAGAAAACCGGAGCGTCAGCCCGTACCGATCTGAAAAGCCAAAGCCTCTCGGTTGGATGCCAGATGCGGTGCCCAAACCCTCCGGGATCGAAGGATCGCCCAAACCCGAAAGGCCAACTGCGGTTCTGTATTTCAAGCCAGCTTGGGAGGATGGCTTGAGGGGACCGAGACGACAGGTCTGTACCAAGATGCCGATCTAAAAATACGATATTCGCATAAGGTATATTATGGAATATATTTATATACAAATATTCCAAATAGTTAGAGATAAATCCTGCAGTTCTTGCTCAGCATGATCCGATCTCTTGCGTCCAGTCCTATAGATATCCAACCGCAACTCGTCCGGCAAACGTGCGGCGGTCTGATGCGGATCGCGGCATCGGCGCGCTTCACATCGAGCCGGGTTCGGCGGTCATCAAAACGGGCATGGCGCGAGATCGACCGGGACGGATTTCCAGCCGTGCTCTGGCGCCACTGACGGGCTTCCGCAAGCAGCTTCCGGGCGAAATTCCGCGACAAAAAAGCCGTCCGCACAAGGCTTGGTATTTGGGGCGAAAGCGGGCAATAAGCCGGTCAAAGACGGCTGGTGACCCGGCGGCGCAGGGTCCGTATGATCAAAATATAAGAAATATTCAGGGAGACGAACCAATGAGCTTTTCACGACGCACGCTATTGAAGGCATCCGCCGCCTCGGCGGTGATCGGCAGCGTCGGCGCGCCGTTCGTCGCGCGCGCCCAGCAGGCCGAATTTACCTACAAATTTGCCAATAATCTGCCGGACTCGCACCCGTTGAACATCCGCGCCAAGGAAATGTCGGCGGCGATCAAGACCGAGACCGATGGCCGCGTCGATGTTCAGGTGTTTCCGAACAATCAACTCGGCGCCGACACCGACGTGTTGAGCCAGTTGCGCTCGGGCGGCGTTGAATTCTTCACAATATCGGGGCTGATCCTGGCGACACTGGTGCCGGCCGCGTCGATCAACGGGATGGGATTTGCGTTCCCGGATTATCCCACGGTCTGGAAGGCCATGGACGGCGATCTCGGCGCCTATGTGCGTGGCCAGATTGCCAAGGCCAATCTGGTCGCGATGGACAAGATCTGGGACAACGGCTTTCGCCAAACCACCTCCTCGACCAAGCCGATCAACGGACCCGAGGACTACAAGGGCTTCAAGATTCGGGTGCCGGTGTCGCCGCTATGGACCTCGATGTTCAAGGCGTTCGATGCCGCGCCCGCCTCGATCAATTTCAATGAAGTCTACTCGGCGCTCCAGACCAAAATCGTGGAAGGTCAGGAAAATCCACTGGCGTTGATTTCGACTGCAAAACTGAACGAGGTGCAGAAATATTGCTCGCTGACCAACCACATGTGGGACGGCTACTGGTTCCTGGCCAACCGCCGGGCCTGGGAAGCGCTGCCGGAAGATATCCGCACCATCGTGGCCAGGAACATCAACGCCGCATCGGTCAAGGCTCGCGTGGATACCGAAAAGCTCAATGCAACCGTGCGCCAGGAGCTCGCGGCAAAGGGCTTGACCTTTAACCAGCCGGATGTCGCGCCATTCCGCGAGAAGCTGCGGTCGGCCGGGTTCTATTCCGAATGGAAGGGCAAATACGGCGAAGAGGCCTGGTCGATCCTGGAAAAATCCGTCGGCAAATTGTCGTAACGGAAAACCTCAGGGCACGGCCGGGGGACTGACATGGCGCATGCCGAAGCGACGCAAGCGGTAAACGGCGAGGTGGTGTCCCCTCGCCGTCGTTCGCCCGTGGCGACGCTTGAAGCGTGGCTCGGAATGCTGGTCGAAATTCCGGCAGCGTTGCTGGTTGTCGCCGAGATCGTCATCCTGTTCGCGGGTGTGGTGGCACGCTATGGCCTGCAGCGACCGCTGATCTGGTCGGACGAACTGGCGTCGATCCTGTTCCTTTGGTTGGCCATGCTGGGCGCCGCGGTGGCGTTCCGGCGCTCCGAGCACATGCGGATGACGGCCGTGGTCGCCAGCGCGAGGCCGACGTTGCGCGCCTATCTCGACGTCGTGGCGACTTGCGCTGCGCTCGCGTTTTTGCTGCTGATCGCACGGCCGGCTTACGAATTCGCCTATGACGAGAGCTTCATCACAACCCCGGCGCTGCAGATACCCAATTCATGGCGCGCCGCGGCGTTGCCGACCGGCATTTGCCTGATGGCGCTGTTTGCCTGTCTGCGGCTGGCGCGGGTCGGCGATATCGGGCTGGTGCTGCGTGCGGGAGTTTCGGTCGCGCTGCTGATTGCGGTTTTCTGGCTCGGGGCGCCATGGCTGAAGCCGCTCGGCAATCTCAATTTGGTGATCTTCTTTGTCGGCGTCGCCGGCTTCTGCGTTTTCACCGGCGTGCCGATCGCTTTCGGGTTCGGGCTTTCGATCTTCGGCTATCTCGCGCTGACCACGCGCACCCCGGTGACCGTGCTGGTGGGCCGGATGGACGAGGGCATGAGCCATCTGATTTTGCTGGCAGTGCCGCTGTTCGTGTTTCTGGGGTTGCTGATCGAGATGACCGGCATGGCGCGCGCCATGGTCGCGTTTCTTTCAAGCCTGCTCGGCCATGTGCGCGGCGGCCTGCACTACGTGCTGGTCGGCGCGATGTATCTGGTTTCGGGCATATCCGGCTCAAAGGCCGCCGACATGGCCGCTGTGGCGCCGGTATTGTTTCCCGAGATGAAGCTGCGCGGCGCCAAGTCCGGCGATCTCGTCGCCCTGCTCGCCGCGACCGGCGCCCAGACCGAGACCATCCCACCGAGTCTGGTCCTGATCACGATCGGCTCAGTCACCGGCGTTTCGATTTCGGCGCTGTTTACCGGCGGCCTGTTGCCGGGCGTCGTGCTCGCCATCACGCTGTCGGCGCTGGTGTGGTGGCGCTATCGCAGCGAGGACCTTAGTCACGTCACGCGTGCCACGGGCCGCGAAATCGCCAGGTCCTTTATCGTCGCCCTGCCCGCGCTGGCGCTGCCATTCGTGATCCGCGCGGCTGTGGTCGAGGGGATCGCGACCGCCACTGAAGTCTCCACCATCGGGATCGTCTATGGGGCCATCATCGGTCTTCTGGTCTATCGCTGCTTCGACTGGCGACGACTGATGCCGATGCTGATCGAAACGGCGTGCCTGTCCGGTGCGATCCTGCTGATCATCGGCACCGCCACCGGCATGGCCTGGGGATTGACCCAATCCGGATTTTCACGCGCGCTGGCCGCCGCGATGACCGGCCTGCCCGGCGGTTCCGCGACCTTTATCGCGGTATCGATCGTGGCGTTCACGATCCTGGGCAGCGTCCTTGAGGGCATTCCGGCCATCGTGCTGTTCGGGCCGCTGTTGTTTCCGATCGCCAAGGCTGTCGGCGTCCACGAGGTCCATTATGCGATGATCATCATCCTGGCGATGGGCATTGGATTGTTCGCCCCGCCGTTCGGAGTGGGCTATTATGCTGCTTGCGCCATCGGGCGGGTCGATCCGGCCGAGGGCATTCGCCCGATCTGGGGCTATCTGCTGGCGCTGCTGGTGGGCTTGATTTTCGTGGCCATATTTCCGTGGATATCGATCGGGTTCCTGTCAAATTAATCTCGCGAAATGGATGGTGGCCCATGAGCGCTGCGCAGAACCAATACGATATAGGTCTGGACAAGACGCCGGCCAATTTCGTCGCCTTGACGCCGCTGAGCTTCCTCGTGCGCACCGCCGCGATCTACCCCGATCATGTCAGCACGGTCTACGAGGGGCGCGTTTTTACATGGTCGCAGACCTATGCGCGTTGCCGACGCTTTGCTTCTTACCTCGCCAACCGAGGTATCGGCCATGGCGATACCGTTGCGGCCATGCTGCCGAATATCCCGGCGATGAACGAACTGCATTTTGCGGTACCGATGGCCGGCGCCGTTCTTAATGCACTCAACATCCGGCTGGATGCGACCTCCATTGCGTTCCAGCTCGATCACGGCGGCGCCAGGATCATCCTGGTCGATCCGGAATTTGCCGGCGTGATATCCGAAGCCCTCGCTTTGATGAGCGGACCGAAACCGTTCGTCATCGATGTCGACGACAAAGCTTTCACTGGCGGCAAGCGTATCGGCGAGATCGAATATGAAGACGCGTTGTTGCAGGGCGACGAGAATTTCGCCGCACGGCTGCCACAGGATGAATGGAACGCCATTGCGCTCAGCTACACCTCGGGCACCACTGGTAATCCCAAGGGCGTCGTCACCCATCACCGCGGCGCCTATCTCAACGCCGTCAGCAATATCCTCGCGGGCAATCTCGGCCAGCATCCGGTGTATTTATGGACGCTGCCGATGTTCCACTGCAACGGCTGGTGTTTTCCGTGGACCATCGCGGCGGCGGCCGGTGTCAATGTCTGCCTGCGCAAGGTCGATCCCGGCAAGATCTTTGAGCTGATTCCCAAACACGGCGTCACCCACATGTGCGGAGCGCCCATCGTCTACAACACGCTGATCAATGCACCGGATGCACCGAAGCAATCAGCCGCGCGGCCCGTCGTCGGCCTGATCGCGGGCGCGGCGCCACCGGTCGCGGTGCTCGAAGGCGCCGAGCGCATCGGCATCAAGCTGACGCATGTCTACGGCCTCACCGAAGTCTACGGCCCCGCATCGGTCTGCGCAGAGCAACCGGGCTGGGATCAATTGCCCGCCGATCAACGCGCGCAACTCAAGCGCCGGCAGGGCGTGCCTTATCCGTTGCAGGAAGATGTCACCGTGATCGACCCCGAAACCATGCTGGAAGTGCCGCATGACGGCGAGACCATCGGCGAGGTGATGTTCCGCGGCAATATCGTGATGAAGGGCTATCTCAAAAACGAAAAGGCCACCCGCGAAGCCTTTGCCGGCGGCTGGTTTCATACCGGCGACCTCGGCGTACTCGATGAACATGGCTACGTGATCATCAAGGATCGCTCCAAGGACATCATTATTTCCGGCGGCGAGAACATCAGCTCGGTCGAAGTCGAGGATGTGCTCTACAAGCATCCGGCCGTATTGTTCGCGGCTGTGGTGGCGAAACCGGATGGCAAATGGGGTGAAGTACCCTGCGCCTTCGTCGAATTGAAGGACAACGCACAAGCCACCGAAGCCGACATCATCGCGTTCTGCCGCAGCCAGATGTCCGGCTTCAAGACGCCGAAAGCCGTGGTGTTCGGCCCGATCCCCAAGACCTCGACCGGCAAGATTCAGAAATTCATCCTGCGCAATCAGGTCGATTCAGCCAAGGCGATTTCGGCATAAGTAAGCTTTAGCCGACCATCGATCGGTTCCGCGCAGTCTTCAGCCAAAGCAGGTACGCCCGGTCAATGACCCCATTGTTGGTCGCTGTGGTCGCCGCGGCCTCTTCCTCTGTCAGATATGTCACGGGTCCGAGCCGCATCGCTTCGGACTGCAGGCGCGCGCCCACTTCGGTGTAGACTGCGCGGAATACGACCTGACGCACATTGCTTGCGACGACAGTCGAGCCGTGACCGCGCATCAATACCGCAGGACGATCGCCCAGGCTTTTCGCCAAAGCCGAGCCCAAGCTATTGTCGCGGATCAGAAGATCGCTGCCCGGCCCGGCAAAATCACGGATTTCGAACACCGGAGTATCGCTGCCAAGAAAGCCGCACATGTGACAGATCGCACGCAGTCTGGTGCCGGTCACCACGCTGAACGGAACCACCGACGGCGAATGGCTGTGCACGACCGCGTTCACATCCGGCCGGCTACGAAAAATCTCGCTGTGGATGTAGCGCTCCAGATAAGCCGTCGGTCCGCCGGCCTCGACTGCTTCTCCGTTTGCATCGAACTCGAGGATGTCCTTTTCGGTAACCAGCCCCGGCGCCATACTTCTGGCGAGCAGAAAGTGAGCGGGACGCACGGGATGGCGCACGCTGACATGGCCGAACCCATCCACCACGCCTTGATCGAACAGGATGTGGTTGGCGTCGACCAATTCGCGGGTCGCCGCTGCGATCGTCTCGGATGCATTATCGGTCATGGCGGATCGTCGCTCCCCTCAATGTTGCTCTTGCGCGAGATAGTATGGAGCCATACGATGTTTGGCAAGAAATTGCGATCAACCCCGGGGACAGAGGTATATGCCATCGACAGCCACGAAAGCGGCGCCCGCGCAGCGTTCAGGGAACACCGGCCCCGCGCCGGCGCTGACGGATCGCAGCCTCAGCTTTCTGGTGCGTCAGGCCCACCGGGCCTTTGTGGCGCGGCTGGTAGACCAACTTGTGCCACATGATGTCAGCGCCGCTGAATGGGCGGTGCTGCGCATGTTGTGGCTGCAGGAAGGGCTCACACAAGTCGCCCTCGCCGATCGGATGCGGGTCCGGAAAGCATCGCTGACCTCGGTATTGTCGACGCTGGAACGCAAAGGATTTCTGCGCCGCACACAGCGCGGGGAAGATCGCCGCAAGTACCATCTGTTTCTGACCAGGTCCGGACGGGCGTTGGAGACGGAGTTGCTACCGATCGGGGCCGCCATCAACCGAAGGGCATTGGCTGGGGTCGATCCGGAAGATGCGGATGTGGCGGCACGTGTACTTGAAAGGGTTATCGCCAATCTGGTGGCATAGTGATCCAATCAAAGCCGTGATCTAAACAAAAAAACGATAGCGGCTTAGCCGCGGGGGGACAAGGAAATGGCGGAACGCATTTTGGATGTGGGGGCATTGATCGAAAGCCACCCCATCGGTCGCGCGCAGTGGGTTGTGATCGGGCTGTGTGGATTTGTGGCCATGCTGGATGGCCTCGATCTGCAATCTATCGGGTTGGCGGCGCCCGCGATGATCGCACAATTGCACGTCGCCCCGCATATCTTCGGATTCGTGTTCAGTGCTGCGCTGGCCGGTCTTGCGTTGGGCGCCTTTCTGCTTGGACCTCTGGCCGATCGGGTTGGCCGCAAGCAGGTTCTTGTCGGCGCCACCTTCGGCTTCGGGGTCTTTACGCTCGCGACGGCCTATGCCGGCGATCTGACGCAGTTGCTAGTTTGCCGCTTTTTGACCGGACTAGGGCTGGGTGGCGCAATGCCCAGCTTCATCAGTCTGGCGTCGGAGTATGTTCCGAAATCGCGCCGGGCTACCGTGGTCAGTCTGCTGTGGGCCGGCTTTCCGCTAGGCGGCGTCATTGGCGGCGTGTTGGGATCGTGGATCATCCCGGCCTACGGGTGGCAATCCATTTTCCTCGTCGGCGGCGTTCTGCCGATCCTGCTGTCGGTGATCCTGGCGACAGTGCTTCCGGAATCCGTGAGCTTCCTGGTCACCGCCGGCAAGCCGGCAGACCGGATCGCTCGCACGCTGCGCGGTATCTTCCCTGACGTTTCGATCGCTGTGGGAACGCAATTCGAAATCGCCAAGGAAATCGCACACCGGGCATCCGTATTGGAATTGTTCAGGTCGGGGCGAGCCCTGGGGACGTTTCTGCTGTGGGTCAGTTTCTTCTTCGCGTTCATGATCCTGGTCACGAACTCGTCCTGGAGTCCCATTTTACTGCGGCGCGTAGGCATCCCCACCGAGCAAACCGCACTGGCGCTGGCGCTCTACAATTTCGGCTCATTGTTTGGTTCGGGAGCCGCGGGGATGTTGCTCAGCCGTCTCGGTGTTTTGCGCGTGCTGCCCCCGACCCTCGCGCTCGGTGCCCTCGCCTATGTAATGGTCGGCTGGACCGCGCCGTCGCTCAGTTCCCTCATGATGGCGCAGGGACTGTTCGGCCTGTTACTGGGCTGCGCGAGTTCAGGACTGATCGCACAGTCCGCCATCTACTACCCGGTCGAGATCCGCTCCACGGGGGTCGGCTGGGCTACCGGGATCGGCCGTCTCGGGTCGGTGACGGGACCCCTGGTCGTCGGCCAAATGGTTGCTGCCCAATGGGATGTCGCGACGATCTTCGCGGTCGCAGGCGGATCGGTGGTGATTGGCGCCGTTGCCTGCGCACTCATGGGTCTGCTGCCGCCGACCGGCGCCTCGGGCACGCTAACGGCTGCGCCCACTCCTTCCACTAATCCCTCCTTGCAAGCCTGATGGAACAACAATGAGCAAACTGCAGCTTTCAGTCGCGATCGGCGACTATGATCGGATGCGTCCGCTGGTTGACGGCCTCGTACAGATCGACGGCGTCGATCCGCAATTCATGCTGCTGGATCCGGAGGAGATTTTCTTCCGCGCTTTCAGGCATGCGGATTTCGACATCTGCGAATTGTCGCTGTCGAGCTACAGCGTCAAGACCGCGGCCGGAACCAGCCCCTATGTCGCGGTGCCGGTGTTCCCGTCCCGCGCCTTCCGGCACACCTCGATCTACGTCCGCACCGACCGGATCAAATCGCCGGCCGATCTCAAAGGCCGTCGCGTCGGCGTGCCGGAATATCAGCTCACGGCGAATATCTGGGCCCGGATGTTTTTGGAGGAGGATTACGGAATCCGTCCCGCCGACATCACCTGGGTTCGCGGCGCTTACGAGCACCCGGGCCGCGTAGAGAAAATCAGCCTCAATTTGCCGGCCGATGTGGTGGTGGAAAATGCAAGTTCGGACACCACCATTTCCGCACTGCTGGCGAGCGGAGAAATTGATGCCGTGATCGGCCCGCGGGCTCCGTCCTGCTTCGATCAGGGCCATCCCAATGTCGGCTATCTCTTTGCCGACCCACAGCAGACCGCAACCGAATGGTATAAGCGGACCCGGCTTTTTCCGATCATGCATACGCTGGGGATCCGCCGCTCGCTGGCTGACAAGCATCCCTGGCTGCCGGTAGCGGTCTTCAAAGCGTTTGAGCGCTCCAAGGCTATTGCGGTAGCAAAATTGGGCGACACATCCGCGACCAAGGTGACGATGCCGTTCGTTGAGGAGCAATTACGGGCCGCGCGCTTGCTGATGGGCGAGGATTTCTGGTCCTACGGGCTGGAGCCCAACCGCCACGTCTTGAACCGGTTTCTGCAGCGTCATCACGCTGAGGGATTGTCAGCCCGGTTGCTGACGCCGGAAGATCTGTTCCATCCGGCCGCGCTGGAATTGCACAAGGTTTGAGGTAGCTTAACCCGCCCGCTGCAGCGTCAGCCGCATGCCGTCATAGGCCGGGATAACGTCCGGCGGCAGGCTCTGGCGCAGCACCTCGTAATCCAGATCGGAATGCATGTTGGTGATGACAGCGCGGCGCGGCCTGAAGCGTTCGATCCAGGCCAGAGCGTCGTTGACGCTGAAATGGCTGGGATGCCCGGCGTAGCGCAGCCCGTCGATGATCCAGAGCTCCAGATTTTCCAGCAATGGCCAGCTCTCCGGCGGGATGTCGCTGACATCTGGCGTATAGGCGGCATCGGCGATGCGATAGCCGAGTGCTGGAATGTTGCCGTGCTCCAAAATAAAGGCGGACAGCGTCACCGGACCGCCCTTCCCCTCGATGGTCCGGCTTTCGCCGGCTTCGATGGAATGATTGTCCAGGATCGGCGGATAGTCGCTGCCCGGCGGTGAGACGAAGCAGTAGGAAAATCGCAACAGGATATGATCGGCTGTCGAGCGGTTCAGATAGAGCGGAATGCGCTTGCGCTGATGCAGCACCACCGAGCGCAGATCGTCGATGCCGTGGGTCTGATCGGCATGCTCATGGGTCAGAAATACCGCATCGATATGATCGACATCGGCGTCGATCAACTGCTCGCGCAGATCGGGCGAGGTATCGATCACGATCCGCGTGGTCCCATGATCTCCCACGCGCTCGGCCAACAGCGAGCAGCGGCGGCGGCGGTTTTTCGGATTATTGGGATCGCACGCGCCCCAGCCGAGTGCCGGGCGAGGTACGCCCGCCGATGACCCGCTGCCCAGGATCGTGAGCGTAAGCGTCATGCCGTCGTTTCCGGCGGCGGCACCTTGCTGAACAGACGAAAGAAATTCTGCGTGGTCTGGCGCGAAATCTCCTCGAGCGAGACGCCGCGGGTTTCCGCCAGCACCTTGGCGACCTCGACCACAAAAGACGGCTCGTTGCGCTTGCCGCGGAATTTGCCCGGCGCCAGAAATGGCGCGTCGGTTTCGACCATGATGCGATCGGCGGGAAGTTCGGCCGCGAGATCGCGCAGGATTTGCGAGTTCTTGAAGGTCAGAATGCCCGTGAATGAAATCGAAAGACCTAGCGAAATCGCTTTCATCGCGAGCTCGCGTCCGCCGGTATAACAATGCAGCACCGCGCGAAACGGCCCCTTGGCCATTTCGTCTTCCAGGATGCGGGCGCAGTCTTCGTCAGCTTCGCGGGTATGAATAACCAGCGGCAAACCCGTCGCCCGGGCCGCCGCGATATGCACCCGAAAGCCGCGCTCCTGCGCTTCGCGTGAGCCATGCTGATAGAAATAGTCCAGCCCGGCTTCGCCGAGAGCGACGACCTTGGGATGATCCGTCAGCGCGATCAGTTCATCTGCGGGGATCCCGTCTTCCTCATCGGCCTGGTGCGGATGAGTGCCGACCGAGCAATACACGTTCGGGAACCGCTCGGCGATCGCGAGCAGCGCACCATGGCGCTTTACCCGCGTCGAGATCGTGACGATGCGTCCAATCCCGGCGCTCGCCGCGCGCGCCACGATGCCATCGAGATCGTCGGCAAAATCCGGAAAATCGAGATGGCAGTGGCTGTCGACGAGCATCGTTTTCAAACCGTTCAGGTCGCGGTCGGCTCAATATAGCGCGGAAAGATTCCCGTCGGCACAGGCAGCGCGGTGCCCGGCTTGATACGGGTGCCGCCGCCGAGGCAGGCAAAATCCCGCTGGTCGGCGGGAACGCCGAGAACGTCCAGCATCTTCGCGCAAGAGTCGGGCATCACCGGCTGTGCCAGAATGGCGACCTGGCGAACCACTTCGGCGGTCACGTAAAGTACCGTTTTCTGGCGTTGCGGATCGGTCTTCGCCAGCGCCCACGGCGCCTCGCCCGCGAAATAGCGGTTGGCCTCGGCCACGACAGCCCAGACGGCGTTGAGCGCCTGATGGATTTGCTGGGTGGCCATCGCGGTTCGCGCCAAGGCGATCATGGCATCGGCCTGCGCCAGGATCGCTTTGTCGTTGTCGCTGAAAGCGCCCGGCTCCGGCAGCACGCCCTCGAGCTGCTTGGCGATCATCGACAGCGATCGCTGCGCCAAATTACCGAGATCGTTGGCAAGGTCGGCATTGATGCGCGCGACAATGGCTTCATGGTTGTAGCTGCCGTCCTGTCCGAATGGCACTTCGCGCAGGAAGAAATAGCGCATCTGATCGACGCCGTATTGATCGGCGAGATTGAACGGATCGACCACGTTGCCGACCGATTTCGACATCTTCTCGCCCCTGTTGAACAGAAAGCCATGGGCGAAGACGCGCTTTTGTACCGGAATGCCTGCCGACATCAGGAAGGCCGGCCAGTACACCGCGTGAAAACGGATGATGTCCTTGCCGATGATATGAACGTCGGCCGGCCAGTAGCGCCAGTTCGCATCGCTTTCGTCGGGGAAGCCGACGCCGGTGATGTAATTGGTCAGCGCGTCGACCCACACATACATCACGTGCTCGGGAACGCCAGGCACCTTGACGCCCCAATCGAAGGTGGTTCGCGAAATCGACAGATCCCGCAAACCGCTTTTGACAAAGCTCACGACTTCGTTCTTGCGCGAGTCCGGGCCGATGAAATCAGGCTGATTTTGGTAAAGCGCCAGAAGCTTGTCTTGATAGGCCGACAGCTTGAAGAAATAGCTCTTTTCCTCGACCCATTCGACCGGCGTGCCCTGCGGTCCGCGCCGCACCTTGTCCTCGCCGACAACGGTTTCGTCTTCGGCGTAGTAAGCCTCGTCGCGCACCGAATACCAGCCGGCATAGCTCGACAGATAAATGTCGCCATTGGCCTCCATCCGTTTCCAGATTTCCTGGACCGAACGATGATGCTGCTCTTCGGAGGTGCGGATAAACCGGTCGAACGAAACGTTCAGGCGCTGGTCCATTTCCTTGAACCGGCCGGCATTGCGGGTCGCGAGATCGAGCGGGGTCATTCCCTCGCTTTGCGCGGTCTGAATCATCTTCAGGCCGTGCTCATCGGTTCCGGTGAGAAAAAACACGTCCTTGCCGTCGAGCCGCTGAAAGCGGGCCAGCGCATCGGTCGCTATCGCCTCATAGGCGTGGCCGATATGCGGCACCCCGTTGGGGTACGCGATCGCGGTCGTGATGTAGTAGGACTCACGGGACAAATTGGTTGCATTCGCCATCGTTGCGAAGGCCTTTCATCGCTTTATCTTTCAACGCGCGGTGATGCGGTCTGGTAAATCCGGCCGGTCAGCCGATCGCCTCCGCAAGCAGCCCGAACACCGAGAAAACCAGCGGTTTTCGTTCAAGATTATAGGCTTCGGTGTCGCGCGCGGCGCGGTTGATCTTTTCCCACACCTCCGCCAGCCGTGCAAGGCGGGGCAGGTTCGCATTGGCATTGGCGTCATCGCTGCGCAGGCGCTCGCTGACCCAGCGGTCGACGCTGTCGATGAAGGCCGCCAGCGCCACCCGGTCGCTGCCGCCAAGCGCATCGCCCAGCGCATGCAATTCGCGCGGGTCGACCTGTGGCAGCGTCGCCAGCAGCGCCGCGGTCCGCTGGTGAAGCTTGACGGCGTCGCCACCCAATAGCGTCAGGGCGCGGGCGACGCTGCCCTCGGACGCCTCCGCCGCTTCCGACAATGCAGGGTCGTCGCGCTCGATGCTGGCGGCCAGCGCTGCGGCCTGGATCACATCGGCGGTCGCGAGTGGCCGCAACATCAATTTACGACATCGTGACAGGATGGTCGGCAGCACTCGCGCGGGCGCATGGCTGACCAGAAGAAACAGCGATTGTCGCGGCGGTTCCTCAAGGATCTTGAGCAGCGCGTTGGCAGCATTGGGATTGAGTTCATCCACGGTGTCGACAATGCAGACCCGCCAGCCTTCAACGGCGGCGGTAGAGCCGAAAAACGAGATCGTCTCCCGGGTCTCGTCGACCGTAATGACCGTGCGCATCACGCCCTTGTCGTTGAGGCTCCGTTCCAGCGTGAGCAGGCCGCCATGGGCATTGGCCGCGACATGGCGTGCAACCGGATCGGACGGATCAATGTTCAAGTTCTCGGCGCGTTGTACATCCGCGGCCAGGGGATCGCGGTGCGCCAGCACGAACCGCGCCATCCGGTAAGCCAGCGTGGCCTTGCCGATGCCTTGCGCGCCGCCGATCAGCCACGCATGCGGGATACGCCCGCTGCGATAAGCGTTAAGCAAGGCCGTCTCGGCTTCGTGATGCCCGAAAAATGCCGATATCTCGCGCGGATGCGCCACGCTGATCTTGGGCTCGACCTGACGGGCGCTCATGCTGAACTCGCCAAATTGGCGGCGTCGGCCGTAAAGAAACGGTCGCGCAAGACGGACCATACGCTCGCGGCAACCGTGCCGGCGTCGGCATTGGCGTCAATCAATACGCATCGCTGCGGCTCGGCCGCCGCGATCTGGCGATAGGCGTCGCGCAATTCCTGATGAAACTTGACGTCTTCGGATTCGAATCTGTCGGGTGCGCCGGTGCCGCGTCGGACGGCCGCGCGCTGCATGCCGATCTCGACCGGGATATCCAGGATGATTGTCAAGTCCGGCTTGAGATCGCCAATGGTCACCCGCTCCATCGCATTGAGGATCGCGGGAGCCACCTGCCCCAGCCTGCCCTGATAGACGCGCGTCGAATCCGAAAACCGGTCGCACAGCACCCAAATTCCCTGGCTCAGGGCCGGCTGGATCACCGATCGCACATGGTCGTCGCGCGCAGCGGCGAACAACAGCGTTTCCGCATCCGGGCCCAGCAATTTGCCCATGCCCGATAACACCAGATGCCGGATAATTTCGGCGCCCGGCGATCCTCCGGGCTCGCGCGTGACAATGGCGCGTAGTTTTGCGGCATCCAGGCGTTCGCTCAGCATCTTGATCTGCGTGGATTTGCCGGATCCCTCTCCGCCTTCAAAGGAGATGAAACGTCCGCGCCCGGGAATTCGTTTAACCGCTGCCTCGGCCATGTTCAGAGTTTCTCGGCGCCCGCGCGAAACATCCCGATTACGAGTTCGCTCACGCCATCGAACGCCCGCCGCATCGTCGATCCCTTGCTGACTGCTTCCGCCGTATAGACCGGCGCCTCCACGGCGATATTGGTGCCGCGCCAGACCTTAACGACACCGACCTGCTGGCCGGACTCGAAGGGGGCACGGACCGGCCCATTATAGACGACGCGCGCGATCAATTTATCGGTGCCGTTCTTCTGCACCATGACCTTGATCGGCTCATGGCTGGCGAGCTGCACCGACCGGCTTTCGCCGCCAAACACCTTGGCGTAGCCGACCGTCTGATCCGCGGCGAACAAGGTGCGCACTTCGAAATTCTTAAATCCCCATTCGAGCATTTTCTTTGCCTCGGAAGCACGATCTTCGGGGTCGTCGAGACCATTGATGACAACGATCAGGCGGATGCCGTTCTGCACCGCTGAGCCGACCATGCCGTAGCCACCCTCTTTGGTATATCCGGTCTTGAGCCCGTCGGCGCCGTCGAGCGAAGTCAGCAGCGGATTGCGGTTCGGCTGCCGTATCTTGTTCCAGGTGAATTCGCGTTCGCCAAATATCTTGTAGAAATCGGGGTAGGTCTGGATCACATAGCGCGCAAGGGTTGCAAGCTCACGCACCGTCATCTTGTTGCCGGGGTTCGGCAGGCCGTTGGAATTGGCAAAGGTCGAACGCGTCAGCCCCAATTCGCGCGCGCGTTTGGTCATCATCTGCGCAAAGCTGTCTTCGTTGCCGGCAAGTCCCTCTGCCAGCACGATACAGGCATCGTTACCGCTCTGGATCAGCGCGCCGTGCAACAGATCGTCCACGGAAATCTTGCTATGGATGGCGGCAAACATCGTCGAGCCGCCGGCCGGCGCGCCGCCTTTGCGCCAGGCATACTCGCTGACCCGGTATTCGTCGGCCAGTTTGATGTCGCCCTGCTTGAGGGCATGGAAAACCACTTCCGCGGTCATCAGCTTCATCATGCTGGACGGCGCCCTCAACTCGTCGGCATTCTTCTCGAACAGTACGCTACCGCTGGAGGCCTCGATCAGGATCGCGGTCGGCGCGTCGCCATCGAAGCCAAGCTCGTCTTTCTTGGTGGCGCCCTGCACGCTGTTATTGGCGGCATAGACCATGCCTCCCCACCCCACCGCGATGACGACCGCGGCGGCGATCAGGCCGCGCCACCGGGGCGCGGACCGGTCCTTGCGTGTGGATGATATTTTGCCAGTCATCGGTACGCCTTGAGAGGGTAGATCAGGATCGTGTCCGGAAAACCGCTTTCCACGTTCCCGGATTATGCTCTAACAGTTGGAAGTATCGGGAACAACACAGGTTTTACGCACGGTGGCGGGACGGTCCAGTCGCCGTGATCTTTCCGCCAAACCGTCTATGGTTTGGCAGATATCCATCTCGCACCGGATTGCAAATTTTTCAAAAAAGTCGCGGAAACAAGGCGGAAAAGCGATGCAATCTTCACGCACCATTTCCGCCAATGGGATCGAGATATTTCTGCTCGAACAGGGCGAAGGCCCGCTGGTGTTGCTCTGCCATGGCTGGCCGGAATTGTCCTATTCCTGGCGGCATCAAATTCCGGTGTTGGCGGCGGCCGGCTTCCATGTTGCCGCTCCGGATATGCGGGGCTTTGGCCGAACCAGCGCTCCCGTCAAGGTCGATGCATACAGCATCTTCGACAATGTCGGCGATATGGTTGCGCTGGTCGCAGCCCTCGGGGAAAAGCAGGCGATCATTGTCGGCCATGATTGGGGCGCGCCGGTTGCCTGGCATGCGGCGATGTTCCGCCCCGATGTGTTCACCGCGGTTGCGGGCTTGAGCGTGCCGCCGCCTGTTCGAGGACGTGGCCGGCCGCTCGAAAATTTACGCGATATCGGTATCCGCAATTTCTATTGGCAATATTTTCAGACACCCGGCGTCGCGGAACGCGAATTGGAGCGCGATGTCGATCTGACGATGCGAACCGTGCTGGGGCGCGGATTTTCCGACCCCGAGGCGTCTCTGTTCATCGCGGACGGCCTGGGATTTCTCGGTGACGTCAGCGCCAGTACGCCGCTGCCAGGTTGGCTCAGTGAGGCCGAGCTTTCCTATTTTATCGAGATCTACCGGAGAACCGGGTTCCGGGGCGGCCTCAATTGGTACCGCAACATCGATCGCAACTGGGAATTGACCGCGCCATGGCAAGGCGCGCGGATCGTTCAACCATCACTGTTCATCGCGGGCTCAAACGACGCGGTTGTCACCGGTCTAATGGGCGGCAAGCGTGTGGCCGACATGGAGCGGGTTCTGCCGAACCTCAAGCAAAAGCTCATCATCGACGGCGCCGGCCACTGGATTCAGCAGGAATGTCCCGCCGAGGTCAATGTGGCCTTGATTGCGTTTCTGAAGGAAGTTGGCCGCTAGGCCACAGCGAGGTCCGCTAGTAAAGGCCGCGTCCGGCCAAAATCTCGCTGGGGCCGCGCGGATCGACCGGGGCGTAGGCCGAGACCGCCCTGGCGTCAGGCGAGTAGCGACCATCATCCTCATATGACACCGCGCGCGGGTTTTCGAGGACGCGGCTGCTTGAGCGCGACCGCGCAGATGCGGACATCTCGGATGTCGCGGACAGCGACGACTGATCCGCCGAGGTATTGCCGAGGCTGTAGGGCCGCCCCTCCGGCATCGGAACCTCACCACGGATTGGGCGCGACGATCCGGACATTTCCGGAATGAACGGACGGGCGGAAGCCACCCGGACCAATGAAGGCGACGGAGCCGGCACGCCGGTGCGCAAGGTCGCCATCAACTGGCGGTCGTCAGAGCCTTCGAGCGGCGCCCGGCCGACATATTCGACCCGCACGCGCGCGACGCCGTTACCCTTGAATTCGAGCATATCGGCAGCCCGGCTGGAGACGTCCATCACGCGGTTGCCGTGATAGGGACCGCGATCGTTGACACGGACGATCAGGGATTTGCCGTTGCTGAGATTGGTAACGCGCGCATAACACGGCATCGGAAGCGTGGGATGGGCCGCGGATAGCGACCCCATGTCGAACACCTCGCCATTGGCGGTCAGTCGCCCGTGGAAATCATCGCCGTACCAGGAAGCGAGACCCTCCTCACGGTAGTTGACGTCTTCTTCGGGGACGTAGACCCGTCCGGCGACGGTGTAGGGTTTGCCGACGCGGTAAGTCCCCCCGCCCTTTGGCACGGGGTCACCAAGGGCGACGACCCGGGGACTGCTGGAAACGCCATATTTGGGATCGACCCGGCTGGAAAGGCTTGATGAAGCACAATTGGCGAGGAAAAGGCATGCCGCCACGGCTGCAGCGCCGCGCGCCGCCCGGAAAACCGGATCTGACCGTCGAATCCCCATACGCCCCAAATACCATTCCAACGGCCGTGTGCCTACTTGAGCACTTTGCGGCCATACGTCCCCGATGCAGCCCATTTCCGCATCAACGTATGAACATACCGCAGCCCGAACACGGCGAAAATGGGGAGAGCGTGGGCGTGGTGAACCAATCGTTGCTTTTGCGGCAATTGCTCCCGATTTCCAAAGGTTTGTCGTCTGGATCAGGTCCCTGCCGCCATTTCGCATTATTTCGGGACGGATCGAAGCCGCCCGGCTCATATCAGCAGTGGTTGATGGTCTCCGAAATGGGTACGTAGCTTTACTCGCGCCCGTCACGCGAAGAAAAAAACTACGAAGGAATGTTCAATGCCGATTTCGTCTCATCTGGCCGCCGTCCGAGCCAAGGTTGGCCACGATCTTCTCACCATCACCGCCGCATCCATTTCCGTTTTCGATTCGAGTGGCCGGCTGCTGTTGGGAGAAGACACCGGGACCGGCGGATGGACCTTGCCGGGCGGAGCCATCGACCCCAATGAGAATCCCGCGGACGCGGCGGTTCGCGAGTGCTTTGAAGAAACCGGCCTGCTCGTCAGACCGGAAAGGTTGGTCGGTGTGTTTGGCGGTCCGGAGTTCCTGGTCCGCTACCCGAACGGTGACCTCACCTACTACACGACCATCGCGTTCGAGGCATCGGTCATCGGCGGAGCCCTGAAGGCCGATGGCGAGGAAATCGCAAGATTGCGCTACGTCACGCAAGCTGAGTGCGAAGCGATCACGTTAAATCCGTCCAGCCGGATTATTTCGCGCGAATCCTTCAAGCGGGATCAGCGCCCCTATTTTGCACCAATCCAATGGCATCCCGGGAAAGATTGATTGCGTGGATCCCGCCGCTGTCGTCCTGATGCTGCTTGCGGGTCTTTTTCACGCAAGCTGGCATGCCATCGTCAAGACGGGAAGCAGCCTTTCGGTGCTCGCCGGGATGGGACTGGTGAGCGCGGTTCTCACTTTCCCGTTCCTGTTCCTGGTGCCGGCCCCGTCGATCGAAGTATGGCCGATCCTGCTGCTTTCGCTTGTTTTGCATGCGGCTTACAAAGTCAGTCTCGCGCTGGCCTATGATAGAAGCGAACTGAGCCGGGCCTATCCGTTGGCGCGCGGTCTGGTTCCCTTGTTTGCGACTGTTCTGTCGTACCTGCTGCTTTCGCAACTGCCAAAGCCGATGCAGTTGGCCGGAATAGCCGTGATCGTCTGCGGCGTCATTGGACTATCGATTGAGCCGAAACGTTCAAGCCTTCCTGTTCGAACGCTGTTGGCAGCGGCCGCCGCGAGCGTGATGGTCGCGGGATACTCGGTCGTTGACGCCCTGGGAACACGAAGCGTGTCCGGATGGTCGTCATTCACTGCGTGGCTGATTGTTCTCGACAGCCTGAGTTTCTTTGCCGTCGCGCGCGCCATTCGTGGACCGCAGATATGGGCGGAAGTGCGCGGGGCCAAAGGCACGACGATCGCCGCGGGCGTTCTTGGCGTTTCATCCTTTGCGATATTGCTGTGGGCGCTGAGCCGAAATCCAGTAGCGAGCGTCGTCGCTTTTCGTGAATGCAGCGTGCTGTTTGCGGCGCTGATCGGGGTCCTGTTGCTGAAAGAGAAAGTATCTCCGAAAAACCTGTTGTCTATCGCGCTCGTCGCGATCGGATTGATCGTTGTGGCAACATCGAAATAGACGACAGCATGCCAACCATCGTCACGCTGCGCGCGCCGGCGGCCCTGCCGCTTCCAGTTCGGCAACCTCTTCATCGGTGAACACGCGGCTGCGCGTTAAAAACCGCACGCCTTCGGGCGCCTCGACGGAAAAGCCGGAACCGCGACCGGGCACCACGTCGATGATAAGCTGGGTATGTTTCCAATAATCGAATTGGTTGGCACCGATATAGAATTTGCAGCCGGCAATTTGTCCCAGCAGCACATCCTGCGGTCCGACCCGGAAGTCACCGGCCGGATAACACATCGGCGCCGACCCATCGCAGCAGCCGCCGGACTGATGGAACATCAGGGCGCCATGCTGGCCTTTGAGGCGCGCCACCACTTCGGCCGCCTTATCCGTGATCTCAACCCGGTTGACCATGACCAAATTCCTCTCGTCATTGCGAGAAGCGAAGCGACGAAGCAATCCATTCTTTCTTTGCGATAGGATGGATTGCTTCGCTTCGCTCGCAATGACGGTTCTATTTTTAATTTATTCCGTTACTTCGGTCCTCAGAAGAAACCAAGCGCCTTGGTGCCGTAGCTCACCAGGACATTCTTGGTTTGCTGGTAGTGGTCGAGCATCATCTTGTGGTTTTCACGGCCGATGCCGGATGCCTTGTATCCGCCGAAGGCGGCGTGGGCCGGATAGGCGTGATAGCAGTTCGTCCACACCCGGCCGGCTTGAATGGCCCGGCCGAAGCGGTAGGCGCGGTTGCCGTTGCGGGTCCAGACACCCGCACCAAGCCCGTAAAGCGTGTCGTTGGCGATGGCGAGCGCCTCGTCGTCATCCTTGAACTTCGTGACCGACACCACCGGGCCGAAGATTTCCTCCTGGAACACTCGCATCTTGTTGTTGCCTTCGAAGATCGTCGGCTCGACGTAATAGCCTTCGGCGATTTCGCCGCCGAGCTGCGCACGCTTGCCACCGGTCAGGACCTTCGCCCCTTCCTGCTTGCCGATGTCGAAGTAGGAAAGAATCTTCTCAAGCTGGTCGTTCGAAGCCTGGGCGCCGATCATCGTGGTCGCGTCGAGCGGATGCCCCTGCTTGATCTTCTTGGTCCGGGCGACGGCGCGTTCCATGAAGCGGTCGTAGACCGATTCCTGAATCAGCGCACGGCTCGGACAGGTGCAGACCTCGCCCTGATTAAGCGCGAACATGGCAAAACCTTCGAGCGCCTTATCGAAGAATTCATCGTCTGCATCGGCGACGTCGGCGAAGAAGATGTTCGGCGACTTGCCGCCGAGTTCGAGCGTCACCGGAATGATATTGTCCGAGGCGTATTGCATGATCAGGCGACCCGTCGTGGTCTCGCCGGTGAAGGCGATCTTGGCAATCCGCTTGTTCTGGGCGAGCGGCTTGCCGGCCTCGACCCCGAATCCGTTGACGACATTGACGACGCCAGGCGGCAGCAGGTCGGCGATCAGTTCCATCACCACGAGGATGCCAAGCGGTGTCTGCTCGGCGGGCTTGAGCACCACGCAATTGCCCGCGGCGAGCGCCGGCGCCAATTTCCACGTCGCCATCAGGATCGGGAAATTCCAGGGAATGATCTGACCGACGACCCCGAGCGGCTCATGATAGTGATAGGCGACGGTCTCGGCATCGATCTCCGAGATGCCGCCTTCCTGCGCCCGCACAACGCTGGCGAAATAGCGCCAATGGTCGACAACGAGCGGCATGTCGGCATAGGTGGTCTCGCGGATCGGCTTGCCATTGTCGAGGGTTTCGACCAGCGCCAGCAGATCCAGATTGGCTTCGAGCTTGTCGGCGATCTTGTTGAGGACGCGGGAGCGCTCCTGGACCGAGGTCTTGCCCCAGGCGTCCCTGGCCTTGTGAGCCGCGTCGAGCGCCAGTTCGATATCGGCTGCAGAGGAGCGCGGAACCGCGCAAAGCCTTTTACCGGTGACGGGGCTGGGATTATCAAAATAGCGCCCTTCTTGCGGAGCTACCCATTTGCCGCCGATGAAATTTTCGTATCGCTCTCGGATCAGAACCTGTTTGGAAACTTTCTCGATCGCTTCATGATACATGACGTTCTCCCTGTTGTGCGCCATTTGGGCGTCGTGGTGTTGATTTCCGGCAGTCATTACCGAGGTCGTTGCCTCGGTGGCACGCCGGCCTGCACATGGCCGGTCATGCGCGTTTGAGGTCCTCAGGACCTCTGGCGTCGTTGTCTCAGACTTAATGCGAGCACGCCTGCCTGCGAGTGTGCTCCCGGCCGAATGGGCCGTCAACGTTATATTCCAATGGATATTTCGACGCCGGATACATGATCGTCACGACGGCGCCGCAATGCCCCGTCGTCCAGCCAAATTCGGGAGGCCTGTCCCGGACCTGCGCAGGAACCGGCCAGGTCATCCGTGCCATTGGTCCGCGTGGCGGACTGGACGAACTTGCGGGTTTCGTTATATTTGTATTGATATAACGAAACCACGACACGAGAGCTCTCATGAACATCGAAAGCCAATCGCTCACCGCCTGTGACGTTGCGCCGGACGGCAGCGCGATTCTTCTTGGCCTCATCGATAAGGATGGCAAGCCGGCCACGATCCGCCTCTCGATCAATCAGGTTGGGGCGCTTGCCATGACGCTGCCGGACCTCATCACCAGGGCGCTTCGTTCACGGTTCAAGGATCAAAGCCTGCGCTACGCTTATCCGCTTGCGTCCTGGGCGATCGAACAATCGTCTGACTTGGCGACCGGAATGGTGACGCTGAGCACGACCGACGGATTCACAGTCTGCTTCTCGATGGGACGTGAATTGCAAAGCGAACTTGGCGAGGCGCTAGTGACCGAACATGCGGCCAAACCCACCGTGAACGTGAACTAGGTCACCCCCGTTGAAGAGCTTCCACATGACCTATGAACTTGGCGTATAAGCGCGTGTATCACCGTTGCGCGAGCCCGTTCGAATGATCCAGCATCGCCGTTCTGCCGTCGCCGTCCGTCATGTTGCGTTCGAGGATTTGGGCCTGCTGGCACCCGTCATGGAGCGCGAGGGCTGGGATGTTTCGTTCTGCGAGGCGGCGGTCGATGACCTGCTTCATGATTCAATTCGAAATGCCAATCTGCTGGTAATCCTGGGAGGCCCCATCGGCGCCTACGAGACCGACATTTATCCGTTCCTCAAATCCGAACTGGCCCTGATCGAGCATCGGCTGTCGCGGGATTTGCCCACGCTCGGGATCTGCCTGGGCAGCCAGTTGATGGCACGGGCGCTCGGCAGCCGGGTCTATGCCGGCCCGGTCAAGGAAATCGGCTGGGGCAAGGTTAAGCTCACCAGCGAGGGCATATCGTCCTGCCTGAACCCGCTTGCGGAAACCGAGGCGACCGTCCTGCACTGGCACGGAGATAGCTTCGACCTGCCCAAGGGCGCCCAAAGACTGGCATCCAACGCTCATTATGAAAATCAGGCCTTCGCCTATGGCCGCAGCGCCCTCGCCCTCCAGTTTCATCTGGAAGCCGATCCGCGCCAGCTCGAGGAATGGTATGTCGGCCACGCCGTCGAGCTTGCGGCCGCCAAAATCTCCGTTCCGGAATTGCGCGCCGCCACATCCAAACTCGCAAGCGGCCTGGCGCCCCGGGCGAACCGTGTGTTCACCCGCTGGCTGCGTGAAATCGCCCAGCCCGCAAATCAGCCGAACGTAAAGGCGTAAGCCTGGACACCGGGATCGAGAAACCGGATTTCGAAGGTGTGATCCGCGACCGTCCCGTGATCGCGCACCAATTGATAGAGACGCTGCGCCGTCACCACGCCCTGCCCGTCAGCATCGGTATCGACGCCATGCGCTTCCCCCGGGGGCTTGCCGTCGATGGTCACGACAAAGCGAACGGGTTTGCCGTCCGGGTCAGGCCCAAGCACGAGATGCAGATCGTGCGCATGGAAGCGATAGATGATGCTGCCATCCTTGTCGTTCAGCAGTGCGCGCTCGTTGCCGACGGTCCAGTTACCGGCCAGCGACCAGTCGTTCAATCTCGGCGGACCGGCCGCATAGACATGGCTTGCGTCCTGCACCACGCCACCCGGCGAGACGAAATGTTCGATGCGGTTGTAGCCGATATACGTCTCGGGTGACTTGACGTCTCCCTGGGTCGAAGCCGCCTCGATACCTGACGCATTGACGGCGACCGTGCCGGTCGGCACGTGGCTGTCGCCGGCCTCCGCCAGCAGCTTCTGGATGATGGCTTCGGACTCGTCGTAATCGCCCTCCCCGAAATGGTGGTGACGGATCATGCCTTTTGCGTCGATGAAATAATGCGCCGGCCAATATTCGTTTTCGAAGGCCCGCCAGATCTTGTATTCATTGTCGATCGCGACCGGATATTTAATTCCCAGCATCGCGATCGCCTTCTTCACATTGTCGACGTTTCGCTCAAACGCAAATTCAGGCGCGTGCACGCCGATCACGACCAGGCCGTGATCCCGGTATTTCTCGGCCCAGGCGCGCACGTAAGGGATCGCGCGCAGGCAGTTGATGCAGGAATAGGTCCAGAAATCCACCAGGACGACCTTCCCCTTCAAACCTTCGGCTGTCAGAGGTGCTGAATTCAGCCATTCGACAGCGCCTGATAGAGAAGGCATCTCGCCCTCGGACGGCAGGTCCTCGTTTTGTCCATCCGGCTTGGCCCGCATCATCGATGGACCGCCGGTCATTGCCGTTGAAGCTTCGCGAGGACGCAATTTATCGAGCAAGCCTTGCTCGAGGGACGTCGTGCTCCCGACCGATACGTTGGTCAGAAAGCCGGTGTCGAGACCGAGCGCGATCGCGACAATCGCCGCAAGCACCGCCGCGCCCAAACCGCGTCGGATCCACTCGCCGGCTCCGATCGAGCGTTTCATGGCCGCGAAAACCCGGCCGCCGATAGCGAGCGCCAAAGCTAGCGACGTCGCCGCGCCGGCGGCATAGGTCAGCAGCAACAGCGTGGTCTTGATGCTGGCCCCCTGAAGCGCCGCGCCAGTCAGGATGAGACCCAACACGGGTCCGGCGCAGGGGGCCCACAGAAAGCCCGTCGCGACCCCGAGCAACAGCGGCGCCAGAATCGAACCATCCGATGCCTGGTCCGCCGACTGCGACAACCGGGCGCCAACGGCGACCAGCGGCCGCATCAGCCGGTCGGCGACCTCGGGAAACAGCAACGTCACGCCGAAGATCGCCAGCAGCGTTAGCGCCGCTATTCGCCCGTATTGATTGGCCGAAACCACCCAGCCGCCCGCAACCGATGCCAGAGTTGCGACAACAGCGAATGCCAAGGCCATGCCGACCAGCATCGGCAGACCGTTTCGCATGAACGGACGATCGGCCCGCGCCAGCACGAAGGGAATAACCGGCAGGATACAGGGGCTAACGATGGTCAGCACGCCGCCGAGATAGGCCAGCACAAAAAGAAGCATGGTTGAACGTTTCTCCCGTTTAAAGCCAATGGCGCCGTCCCGGCATTACAGCCGTAGTCCCAAATCCCTTGTACTCGCCAATCAAAAGCCCGATACGCTGTGCGGCACGTAAGGCCGCTCCAGTGCGGCGACCTCTTCGGCCGTGAGTTTCAACGCGAGTGCTGCAACCGCATCCTTCAAATGATCCGGCTTCGACGCGCCCACGATCGGAGAGGTCATGCCCTTCTTTTGCAGCAGCCAGGCCAGCGCGACCTGTGCGCGGGGCACACCTCTGGCGCTCGCAATGACGCCGACCTGATCGACAATCAGGCGATCGGTGTCCGGGAACTGGTCGTAGAGCTTTTTTCCGAACTCGTCGGTCTCCTGACGTGAGCTGCTTTCATCCCATGCCCGGGTCAGACGTCCCCGCGCCAGCGGACTCCACGGCATCACAGCGATGCCCTGATCGATGCAAAGCGGGAGCATCTCGCGCTCCTCTTCACGATTGAGTAGATTGATGTGATTTTGCATGCTGATGAATTCGGTCCAGCCGTGCAGCCGCGACGTGTAAATCGCCTTGGAAAACTCCCAGGCATACATGCTGGAAGCGCCGATATAGCGGACCTTACCGGCCTTCACGACGTCATGAAGCGCTTCCATGGTCTCTTCGATCGGGACCGTCCGATCCAATCGATGAATTTGGTAGAGATCGACGAAATCCGTCCCGAGACGGCGCAGGCTGTTGTCCAATTCGCCGACGATAGCCTTGCGTGACAGCCCTGCCCCGTTCGGGCCCGGCCTCATCCGGCTGTTTACTTTGGTTGCGATGACGACGTCCTCCCGGCGCGTGAAATCTTTCAGCGCGCGGCCAAGAATCTCTTCCGATGTGCCGTCCGAATAGACGTTGGCCGTATCAAAGAAATTGATGCCGAGTTCGATCGCCTGCTTGATCAGCGGCCGGCTTTTTTCCTCGTCGAGCGTCCATGTGTGTGCTCCTCGATCCGGGATGCCGTAGGTCATGCAGCCGATGCATAGGCGCGACACGCCAAGACCGGTCCTGCCGAATTTTACATAGTCCATTTTCGTCTCCTTGAACCCGTCGCCCGGGCTCTGCTAGTTTGGCTGTGCGGTCGGGCGGATCAGTATCTCGCTGACGTCGACATTATCAGGCTGCCCGATGGCATATACCATCGCGGCGGCGATTGCGTCGGCCGGGATGGCCATCTTGCGATAGTCTTCAATACGCTTTTTTACGGCAGGATTGGTGATGGTTTCGGCCAGCTCGGACTCCACCGCGCCCGGCGAAATGATCGTCACCCTGATCTTGTCGCCGGCCTCCTGCCGCAGGCCCTCGGAAATCGCACGCACCGCAAACTTGGTGCCGGAATAGACCGCACCGGTCGGCGCCACGCGATGGCCCGCAACCGACGAGATGTTGATGAAATGACCGCTGCCCTGCTTTCGAAACACCGGCAGCGCCGCGGCTATTCCATAGAGAACGCCCTTGATGTTGACATCGATCATGCGGTCCCACTCGTCGACCCTGAGGTCGTCCAGCGGCGACAGCGGCATCAGGCCGGCGTTATTGACCAGAACGTCAAGCCTGCCGAACCGGTCCTGTGCCTTCTGGACAAAGCGAGTCAGGTCTTCACGCTTGCTGACGTCGATCGCCTGAACCTCGACCTCCCCCTTGTTCTTGCGGATATCGCCGGCAATGGCTTCCAGTCTGTCAACCCGCCGCGCGCCGAGAACGACCTTCGCTCCCGCCGCGGCCAGCAAACGAGCGGCCGCTTCGCCGATGCCGCTCGATGCCCCCGTGATCGCGACAACTTTTCCTTTGACGTCGGACATTGTTTCACCCGTTTGTTGGAGCGATTTGTTCGCGAGGGATCTCCGAATCCCGGAGCCTCGCGGTGCGGCATTTTGGCAAGGTAACGAGGTAACTTGAGGTAACAAAAGCGAGAGCCCCGGGGCCTTTTGCTACCGGTCCGACCCTAATATTTGACTCGTTATATTCAAACAAATATAGCGTGATCGAACGATAAATAATAGACCAGCCGACGGGTTCAATGCGGCCGCGGGTGTTTACTCGGTGCCGCCGCGATTTGCGAGAAAGGCCAGGGAGATAAACATGAATAAGCCAGAGCCAAAAAACGCCGTATCGAACGCGACCTCCAAGCCGGTTCGCGGCCTGTTCATCGACGGCAAGGAACTGCCCGCGGGCACGCGCGAGACCTTTCCGATCATCTCGCCGGGAAACGGCGAAGTCATCGGCCACTCCGTCAACGCCAATGAGGCTGACGTCGATACGGCCATTGCCAGCGCCCGACGCGCCTTCGAAAGCAAAGAGTGGCGCAAGATGTCGGAGCGCACCCGCGCGAAGCTGGTTTACAAGCTTGGCGACGCACTCGAAAAGCATCTGGATGAGCTTTATGAGCTCGAGACGCTAAACAACGGACGGCCGACCCGCGAAACCAGGGCACAACTCGGAAAGGTGGCGGACCTGTTCCGTTACAATGCCGGTCTGGCGCTATCGAAGCGCGACGCGGTCATTCCCGTCGACGGCAACTATCTCGGCTATACCCTGCGCCGCCCGGTCGGTGTCGTCGCCAACATCACGCCCTTCAACCATCCCCTGTTGATCGCCGCGCGCAATCTCGCGCCGACCTTCGCGTCCGGCTGCACGACCGTCGTAAAGCCTTCGGAATATACCCCGCTGACGACGATACGGGCCTGGGAAATCTTCAACGAGGCCGGATTGCCGCCGGGGGTGTTCAACCTCATAACCGGCCTCGGCGCGACCACCGGCAAGGCCCTTACCAGTCATCCCGGCGTCCAAAAACTGGTGCTGACCGGCGGCACGGAGTCCGGCCGGCTCGCGGGTGCGGCTGCCGCCCGCCATTTTGCCCATCAAACGCTTGAGCTCGGCGGCAAGGCCCCGGTGATCGTGTTCGACGATTACGACATCGACCAGTCGGTGAACTATGCCGCGTTCGGCACCTTCATCGGCGCCGGACAGACCTGCATCTGTTCTTCCCGGCATTTGGTGCAGCGGACGATCTACAAGGAATTCGTCGAGAAACTCGCAGCCAAGGCCCGGGGTATTGCGGTCGGCGATCCCTTTGCGAAGACGACGCAGATGGGGCCGGTTGTTTCCGAACGCCAGCGTCAGCGGGTGCTGGATTTCGTGAAAATCGGCCTCGACGAAGGTGCCCGGCTGGTCGCCGGCGGCGGCGTCCCCGAACATCTCAAGGGCAGCGGCGGGTTTTATGTCGAGCCTACGGTTTTCGCCGATGTCACGCCGGATATGCGGATCGCGCGCGAAGAGGTGTTCGGGCCGTTCACCGTCGTGATGCCGTTTGACACCGAGGAAGACGCGCTCCGTATCGCCAATGATTCACAATATGGCCTGGCCGCGGCGGTACGCACCAACAACGTCGCACGCGCGCTTCGTTTCGCCGAAGACCTCGAAGCCGGCATCATCTGGGTCAATGACCATCATCGGGTCGATGCGGCCTCTCCCTGGGGCGGCGTCAAGGATTCCGGCACCGGACGCGAATTCGGTCAGGAGTCGTTCGACCATTACTTTTACACCAAGGCCGTCATGATCAACAAAAGCAACGACCCCTTCGACTGGTTCGAACCGGAGATGCGCGATCTGCGTTTGAACTGATCCCAGCGGAGTTTTAGCTCCGCCAACGCCATAGGGTACCATGACCAATTACCCCGATATCGAACTCTATATCGATGGCCGCTGGAAGCGCGCCAGCGGAGTGCCGGTGATCAATCCCGCGGACGAAAGCGTCCTCGGGACTGTTCCCACCGCGACCAAAAGCGATCTCGATGATGCGTTGGCTGCGGCTGAACGGGGATTTGCAATCTGGAGAAAGACCTCGCCCGCCAAGCGATCGCAAATCATCCTGAAGGCCGCTGGTCTCATCCGCCAGCGTGTGGACGACATGGCGACCGCAATGACGCTCGAACAGGGCAAGCCGATCGAACAAGCCCGGCTCGAGATCCTGCGCGGCTGCGACATCATCGAATGGGATGCCACAGAGGGACTGCGGCTTTACGGCCGCGTCATCCCCAGCGAAGAAGGCATACGCCATACAGTTCTGCGCCAGCCGATCGGACCTGTGGCCGCGTTCTCGCCGTGGAATTTCCCGATGAGTTCGCCCGCGCGCAAAGTAGCGGGGGCGCTGTCCTCCGGCTGCTCGATCATTCTCAAGGCCTCGGAAGAAACCCCGGCGGGCGCGGTACAGCTCGTGCGGGCCTTCCACGATGCCGGGTTACCTCCTGGCGTGCTCAATCTGGTGTTCGGCAACCCGGCCGAGATCTCTAGTTACCTGATCCCGCAATCATCGATCCGCCTCATTACCTTCACCGGTTCGATCCCCGTCGGGAAATCACTCGCGGAGATGGCCGGCCGCTATATGAAGCCGGTGATCATGGAGCTCGGCGGTCACGCACCGGTCATCGTCTGCGACGACGTCGATCCGCTCACCACGGCGACCGCCTCCGTCACGGGCAAGTCACGCAATGCCGGGCAAGTCTGCGTTTCGCCAACGCGGTTCTTTGTTCAGGAGTCGATTTATCAGAAGTTTGCCGATTCATTCGCCGAAAAGGCGTCTCAGCTCAGGGTCGGTAACGGTCTCGATCCAAAGATGCAGATGGGTCCTTTGGCCAATTCACGGCGGATCGATGCCATGGAAGCGTTCGTTGCCGACGCAAAGTCAAAGGGCGCACGCGTGCTTGCCGGCGGCAGCCGGATCGGCAACCGAGGCTATTTCTTTCCTCTCACCGTTCTTGCCGATGTACCGGACGATGCGCGCGTCATGAGCGAGGAGCCGTTCGGTCCGCTGGCCCTCGTCAACCCCGTGCGCGACCTGGACGAGGCGATCGAGAAGGCCAATTCGCTGCCCTATGGCCTCGCCGGTTATGCCTTCACCCGATCGGCTGGCAATGCCGATCGTCTCGCCAATGAGGTCGAGGTCGGAAATCTCTCGATCAACCATTTCGTCGCATCGCTGGCCGAGACGCCGTTTGGCGGCGTCAAGGACAGCGGCTATGGACGCGAGGGCGGCACCGAGGGGCTTCAGGGTTACACGGTGGCGAAGAACGTTTCGCACAAGATGATACCGCCGTAGCGGTCCCTCGCCTGTTTAAATCCTCTCGGCGTGGCCGTTAAAAAGGAAACTGACGCTTCCCCATCTGGATCGTCACCCATTTGACCTCGGTCATTTCCTCGAGCGAGTAGCGCCCACCCTCGCGGCCGAAACCGCTGTTCTTGGTGCCGCCGAAAGGTGCATGGGGCTCGTCGGAGATCGTCGCGTCGTTGACGTGCACCATGCCGGATTCCAGTCGCATCGAGATATCGAGCGCCTTCTGCATGTCGTTGGTAATCACGGCGGCGGAAAGCCCGTATTCGGTGTCGTTGGCGATGCGAAGCGCATCATCCGCGTCCTTCGCCCGAATGAGTGAGACCACCGGCCCGAAGGTCTCCTCGTGGTAGATGCGCATCGATGGTTCGACGCCGGTGAGGACTGTCGGTTGATAAAACTGGCCTTCGTGGGTACCGCCTGCCACGACTTTGGCGCCCTTCTCGGTCGCGTCCTTGAGCTGGCCGTCGATGAAGCCGCATTGCCGCGCGCGGATCAGCGGTCCAATCACCGTTTCAGGATCCCTGGGATCGCCGACCTTGATGCCGGCGGTCTTGATCTTGAATTTCTCGGCGAAAGCGTCGAACAGCGGCTCCTCGACGATGACCTTGGAGCTGGCCATGCAGACCTGTCCCTGATGCAGATAGACCCCGAAAGCGGCGGCATCGACCGCGTAATCGACATCGGCATCCTTCAACACGATCAGGGGGCTCTTGCCGCCCATTTCCAGCGTGAATTTCTTGAGATGCTTTCCAGCCTCCGCGGCCAGATGACGGCCAGTGCGGGTCGAGCCGGTGAAGGTGATCATTTTCACGCGCGGATCCGCGATCAACCGATCCCCCACTTCCGCAGGTACGCCCGGGACAACGTTCAGCACGCCAGCCGGAAGGCCTGCCTCCTCAAAGATATCGGCAATCAGCGCGCCCGAAACGGGCGTCTCTTCGGACGGCTTGAGTACGAAGGTATTCCCGGCCGCCAGCGCATAGACGATCTTTTTCATCGACAGCAGGAACGGCGAATTGAACGGCGCGATCCCGGCGATAACGCCAAGCGGCTTGCGCAGCGAGATCGAAATTTGCCCGGGCATGGTCATCGGCATCGTCTCGCCCATGACATGACGAGCGTCGCCCGCGGCAGCGCGCAGTGCATCGAGCACGTATTCGATTTCCCACAATGCCTTGGAAAATACCGAGCCGCATTCCTCGATCAGCATGTCGCGGATTTCGGCCGTCCGTCGAACGATGACGTCCACCGTACGCAGCAGTATGACCTCCCGTTCGGCAACCATGGTTTTACCCCAGGTCGCCGCCGCCGCATCGGCAGCCGCGATGGCTTTATCTACTTCCTCGGCGCCCGCTTGTTGCGTGCGCGCAAACACCTTCCCCGTCGCCGGGTTGATATCGTCCGCCAGAATGTTTCGTGACGACCTTATCCATGCGCCATTGATGAAAAGCTTGTAGTGCGGCAGACCGTCAATGACGTCGAACGAAGCGGGATTCATGAGAGACTCCTGGAAACAAAAGTAGCGGCATGATCACGTGGGAGTTTTCGTAATTTCTAAAAATTCTGAACTTCTTGCCGGTCGTTCAGTCGCGAATTCGTGATAATTTCCTTCGCTATATACCATTACATATATCGATGGGGCGATGTTTTGTGGATTGCCTGAAAACGAGGACTTTGCTGGTTATTCTCTGAGCAAAACACATGCTGCCGAAGGCAGTTCGCGTGGCAAAATGCGCGGAGCCGCGCTCACCGGATGGCAACTGCCTCAGTCTTATGCGGGCACGGAAATAAGCGAAAAATGCGCCTCACAACAAGTTCATTGTCTCAATCACAGGATCGAACTATCTAACCTGAGGCGCTATAGGGCGTCTTCACGAGAAGCTATTCGTTGCCCGCCACCCGACCGCTCGACGGCAGGATGAAGTCCCTGCAATCGCGGAAGGGGTTTTCGCGATCGGCTAACGTTAGGCGGGATTAGGAAATACAATGACCACGATCGATGCGGGTAAGTCCGGCAGCTTCAAAATCGGCAATGAATTTGACGTCAATCGTCTCGGTTTCGGTGCGATGCGAATCACCGGTGACGGAATCTGGGGTGAACCCAGGGATCGCGCGGAAGCGATCCGCACCCTCAAGCGGTTGCCTGAAATTGGCGTGAACTTTATCGATACCGCGGATTCCTATGGTCCCGACGTCTCGGAAAAACTGATCCACGAGGCGTTGCATCCCTACAAAAATCTACTGGTGGCAACAAAGGGCGGCCTTGAGCGGCCCGGGCCAAATAACTGGGTCCCGAATGGACGTCCGGAATACCTCGTCGCTGAGGTTCACAAGAGCCTGAAGCAACTCGGCGTTGAGCAGATCGGCCTGTGGCAGCTCCATCGCATCGATCCAAACGTGCCAAGCAGCGAGCAATTCGGCGCTATCCGCTCCCTGCTCGATCAAGGCCTCATTCGCTGTGCGGGCTTGAGTGAGGTATCGATTGCCGAGATCAAGTCGGCTTCCCAGATATTCAAGGTTGCGACGGTGCAGAACCGTTACAACCTCGTCGATCGCGGCAGCGAAGACGTTCTCGACTATTGCGAGCAGCAGCACATTGGCTTCATCCCCTGGTTTCCCTTGGCGGCGGGCGATCTCGCCAAACCTGGCTCGCTTTTAAATGCGATCGCGGCAAAGCACGGGGCTGCCCCGAGCCAGATCGCGCTGGCCTGGGTGTTGAAGCGAAGCCCGGTGATGTTGCCCATCCCCGGCACGTCAAAGGTCAAGCATCTGGAAGAGAACGTCGCTGCGGCGGATATCGTCTTGTCGGACGGCGAGTTCGCGGCACTGGATGAGGCTGGCAAAAAGCACGCTTCGAGCTGACACTGCCAAACCCTGAAAGCACTACAATGCAACGATCGTTAACGCTGCCCGGCGTACGGGCTGGCTCCATTCCGGTATTGGCCGTCGCTTGCGGCGTGATGGTCGGGAATATCTATCTGTGCCAGCCGCTGCTGGCGCAAATGGCGCAGCAATTCGGCATTGCCGAGAAAGCAGCCTCGCTTGTCGCTGTTGCGACCCAGGTTGGATATGCGCTCGGCATTCTGTTGATTGTTCCGCTTGCCGATATGGCAAAGCCCGCGTTGCTCGTCCGGTCGCTGATGGCGGTGACAGCGATTGGCCTCGCCGCGGCGGCATTGTCGCCAAACGTCCCGGTTCTGCTGGTTGCGAGCGTATGCTTTGCGACCGTCACGGTGATCCCGCAAATCCTGATGCCATTGGCGCCGACCTTGGTCGCGCCGGAGAATCGTGGCCGCAGCCTCGGCGCCCTTCAGATCGGGCTCGTGCTGGGCATTCTTCTCTCACGCACCATTTCGGGCGCTGTGGCGGGGTTCAGCGGATCATGGCGCGCGCCATACGCTTTAGCCGCGGCCCTGACCACGATCCTCCTCTTCATCGTGCCGCACTTCCTGCCGGAGGCGAAGGAAAGAGCACCGACACGTTATCGGGATCTTCTCGCATCGCTGCCTTCGCTGCTGCGTCACCGATCGCTTTTGGTCTCGATGGGGATGAATTTCTGCATCTTCGGAGCCTTCTCCGCGTTCTGGGCAACGCTGGCATTTCACCTGGAAACGCCGGCCTTCGCACTGGGGCCGACGGCTGTGGGGCTTTTTGGGCTGTGGGGTGCGCCCGGAGCACTTGTCGCGCCCGCCGCAGGGCGCTTTTCAGACCGCTTCGGAACCGCACCCGTGAATGCCGCCGCGCTCTGCGCAACGGCGCTCAGCTTTGCGATTGCGGGAACATGGGGCGCGGCCTCCATCATCGGCCTGGTCGTCGCCGTCAACTTGCTGGACTTCGGGTTGCAAAGCGGTCAGGTCGCCAATCAAACCAGGATCTTTGGAATTGACCACACGATCCGAGGGCGGCTCAACACGGTCTACATGGTTGCGACCTTCTCAGGCGGAGCCATTGGCGCCCTCACTGGAGGCCTCGCCTGGACGTTGGGTGGTTGGTCCGGCGTCTGCCTGCTTGGCGGCGGATTGGCGATCGTCGCCGCTATCATCTTGACGACAGATACATTCGCAACCACCCGCATTGCGCCACAACAAAGCGACGTGGAATGACGGTCCGTTGTCCGTAGCCCGATCATCGCCGGAAGTATAAGCCCCGAGGGCGTCGCATCCCCCGGGGCAAGTCACTTCACAAAGCACGTCACTTCAAAGGAGCCGCCGTCAGATCGGAAACTGACGCTGGCCCCGCTGCACGGTGATCCATTTGAGTTCGGTCATCTCTTCCATCGAGAAGCGACCGCCTTCGCGGCCATAGCCGCTGTTCTTGACGCCACCAAAGGGTACGTGCGGTTCGTCCGACACCGTGCAATCGTTGAGATGGACCATGCCGGATTCGAGCCCGAAGGCCAGGTCGAGCGCCTTCTGCATGTTGTTGGTGATCACACCCGATGACAGGCCGTAGTCGGTGGCGTTGGCGAGCTCCAGCGCCTCTTCGTGGTCGCGAACCTTGATGATCGAGGTGACCGGGCCGAAGCTTTCTTCATGGAAGATGCGCATGTCGGACGTGACGCCGCTGAGAACGGTGGGCCAATAATACTGATCCTTGTGGGTGGCTCCGCACATCAGTTTCGCGCCCTTGGCGACGGCGTCTTCGACATGGCCATCGATCACGGCGCACTGGGTGCCGCGGATCAATGGCCCGATCACAGTATCGGGCTCGCGGGGATCGCCGACCTTGAGGCTCTTGGCGACCGCGGCGAAGCGCTCGCAAAACGCATCGAATATCGGCTCCTCGACCAGAATGCGCGAATTCGCCATGCAGACCTGACCCTGATGGAAAAAGATACCGAACGCCGCGGCTTTCACCGCGTAGTCAACATCCGCATCGCCCAATACGATCAGCGGGCTTTTGCCGCCCATCTCCAGCGTGAAGCGCTTCAACGTCTTGGCCGCTTCCACCGCCAGCATGCGACCGGTGTGGGTCGAGCCCGTAAACGTGATCATGCGCACGCGGGGATCCTTGAAGATCGTCGCGCCGATCTCGGCGGCCGGCCCTGGAATAACGCTGAGCAAGCCCGGCGGGAGCCCGGCCTCGTGGAACACTTCCGCGATCTTTAGTCCAGTGACGGGCGTGAGTTCGGACGGCTTGAGGACAAATCCGTTGCCCGCGGCCAATGCCATCACCACTTTTTTCATCGCGAGCAAAAATGGTGCATTGAACGGCGCGATCCCCGCGATCACGCCGAGCGGCTGGCGAATGGTGAAACCGAATTGCCCGGGCGCGGTCAGCGGCATGGTCTCGCCGGGCGAGCGGCGCATTTCGGCGGCAGCGGTGCGCAACAGGTCAAAGCAATAGCCGACCTCGAACCCGGCCTTGCCATAGACCGATCCGGACTCGGCAACCAGGACCTCGGTGATCTCCTGGGCCTTGGCGCCGAGCACATCGGCCGCCTTCAGGAATATGGATTCCCGCTGCGAAACCGGCGTCTCGAACCAGCTCTTGTAGGACTTGTGAGCCGCTGTGATGGCCTTTTCGGTTTCGGCTGCGCCCGCCTGCTGGACCCGCGCGAAAAGCTCGCCCGTTGCCGGATTGGTGCTTTCCGTGGCGTCGTTGCGCAGCGAGCGCACCCACTCACCGGCAATGTAGAGATTGTAGTTCGGGACTCCGTTGATCATCTCATGCGATGCGGCCATGTGATCTCTCCTTGTGCGGGGATGCGTTAATTTCGTCGGGATATAGCGCCGGTCCCAGGGAATGGCGCTTATCTCTGGGCTTGAGGTTGGCTCCGGCCCGCGAGGGCGTCTTGACAGTTTGCAGTCACGATTTGACTTAAACTCAGATTTCTCGTCGACAGTCCGGATGCCCTATGATTAGATTTCGGCTCGTCGAAACAGATTTCACCGAGGTCCGCCGTGACTTCGCTGCCAGGCACGACACGGCATGGCAAAGCTGCCCTGCTGGCCGAATATGGGAAGATCGCGGGCCTGCTGACGACGGCAAGCGTGCCTGCGGCGCAGCGTCTCGATTTTTGGCGTGAAGTTGTGTGCCACACCATCGCGGGCGTCGAAGCAACTGCGCTTGGCGATGCGCATCCCTATGCTGGCGCTATCCACGCCCAGCCAATTCCTCTCGCGCATATGCCGAGCTTCGACCTGGTGCATGTCGAAGCCGATCCGCAGCGGGTTCGTCGCACCCGCGAATTGATCAGTATGCAGACCGAACCAACCTGGCTTCTGATGGTTCAGGAAGAAGGCACCTGCACGATCCGCCAAAGCGAGCAGCAGGCCACGCTCAAGCCGGGCGACATCGGCTTCCTCGATACCGCCCGCCCCTATGAGGTGATTTTCCCGCAGACGTTCCGGCAAAATATTCTCAGAATGCCCGCTCCGTTGTTCTATGACATCATGCCAAGGAGCCGCGATGTCGCCGGAATGGCGCTGTCCGGCGACGATGCGCTGACCGTGATCGCCCGTCAAAACATCGTTCTGCTTGAGCGTTTTGTCTCTGCGATCGATCCGATTCTTTTGCCCGCCGCTGCCAATCGTGCGCTCGATCACCTTGCGCTGGCTGCGCGATTTTTCTTCGAGGGCAATGCCGGTCGGCGCGGCCACAATCTATCCGCATCGAGCTTTGCGCGCGCATGCGCTTATATATCGCAGATGCTGGGGGATCCGCTTCTATCGGTCGAACAAATCGCCGCGGCCGTCGGAATATCCAGTGGACATCTCCAGCAAATCTTTCGGCAAAGCTCAGGCAGCACCGTCGGTGAATACGTCCGTGAGCGGCGCCTGGCATGCTGCCGCCGCGACCTGGCCGACGCCAGTCTCAATCACCAAAGTATCACGTCGATCGCCTTTCGCTGGGGCTTTTCGGAATCCAGCAGTTTCAGCCGTGCCTTTCGCACTGCCTTTCAAACAAGCCCGCGCCGATACCGGGACGCTTGCCGGCTGGATGCGTCTGAATAGCTATCCAGCAACGCAACATCCCCTACCCCCGGTGAATCGCTAAAGTTGACGCAAGGAGCGCCGGAGATTGCGGGCCGGCGCTCTGTCGAACGGCCTCCTCCTTGTTGAAGGTCTCCACCATCATCGAACGTAGCCATTGATTGGCCGGATCGCGGTGATAGCGAGCGGACCAGAACAGATTGATGGGGATTGACGGCAGTTCGAAAGGCACCGGTACGGACGACAAGTCGAAGGGACCGGCGCACCGGTTGACCAGCCGCTGCGGAACCGTCGTGATGAGATCGGTTTCGTGCAGGATATACCCGACCGACGCAAAATGCGGGATTCTCAATTTGACGTCCCGCGCGATGCCGCGCCGTTCGAATTCCTCATCAGCTACCCCGTGTCCGGTTCCTGCCGACACCACGACGAGATGTGAGGCTGCGACAAACTCGTCGAGCGTGATGTGCAATTTATCGAGCGGATGTCCGCGCCGGAACAGGCAGACATATTCACTGACGGTCAGTTGCCGCGTGAAGAAGTTGGTTTGCAGGTCCGGAAGAAGCCCGACGGCCAGATTGACCTGACCGTTCTCCATTTCCTCCCTCAGATGCAAGGCGTTATTGCGCACCGTGTTGATCGTGACCGAGGGCGCCACGCGTCCGACGGCGTCCATCATGCTCGGCAGGAAGTCGATTTCGCCGATGTCGGTCATCGCGATCGTGAACCGGCGTTTACTGGTCGCAGGATCGAAGGGATTCCCGACATCGAGCGCGCTTCGGATTTGCTCCAGCGCCTCGGAGATCGGGCCAGCCAGTTGCATGGCATAGGATGTCGGCTCCATGCCATGGGGGGTGCGGACGAACAATTCGTCGTTCAGAAGGCTGCGGAGCCGGTTGAGTGCGTTGCTGACGCCGGGCTGCGACATGCCGAGAATGTCGGCGACGCGCCGCACGCGCTTCTCACGGAACAGGTGCGAAAAGACAAGAAGCAGGTTGAGGTCGATTTTTTCCGGGTCCACAGCTTCACTATCGGTCGTCTTGAAGTCCAGGCCCCAGTCTAGAATCGTTGTATTTATATGGATATAGCGTATTAAGCTTTGTTCAATGGGTGTTTTGCGGATTGTTGCAGCGCAACATAAGCAAGATCATCCCGGGTGATAACGAACATTCAGCGCCTTTCGTCGCTTTGGGACGGAGGTCGCGTTACCTCTATCCATCAGGGAAGAAATGCGGAGGCGCGCCGATGCAACAGCAATCACCGATCCAGTCAGATGCCGATGTCGAAATGCCGGTATGGAGCCATGAAGGGTCCAGCCGGATACCTTTCTGGGCCTACACCGACCCGGAAGTTTACCAGCGTGAACTCCAGCGCATTTTCTACACCAAGCATTGGAACTATGTCGGCCTTGAAGCCGAAATTCCCAATCCCGGCGATTTCAAGCGCTCGTCTGTGGGTGAGCGCTCTATCGTCGTCGCCAGGGACACCGATGGTTCGGTAACTGCCGTCGAGAATATCTGCGCCCATCGCGGCGCCCAGTTCTGCCGGGAGAAATTCGGTAACACCAAGGAATTTCTCTGCCCGTATCACCAGTGGACCTACGACCTGAAGGGCAACCTGCAGGGCGTGCCGTTCCGCCGCGGCCTGAAAAAGGACGGCGAAGTGCGTGGCGGCATGCCGGCCGACTTCAAGCCGGCGGACCATCCCCTCAACAAGCTCAAGGTGGCCGTGCGCAACGGCGTGATCTTCGCGTCGTTCGATCACGACATCGAATCGTTCGAGAGCTATCTTGGTCCTGAAATCCTGGCCTATTTCGATCGCGTCTTTAACGGCCGCAAGCTCAAGGTCATCGGCTACTCGCGCCAGCGCGTGCCCAGCAACTGGAAGCTGATGCAGGAAAACATCAAGGACCCCTATCATGTGGGCCTTTTGCATACATGGTTCGTGGTGTTCGGACTGATCCGCGGCGATCAGAAGTCACGCCTCGTCACGGACGTGCATGGCCGTCACGGGGCGATGGCGTCCACCCGCGAAAAGGAGCAGGCGGACAGCGGCGTGACCAAAGGCGTCGCCAGCTTCAAGGAAGGCATGGTCCTGCACGATAAGCGGATCGTCGATGTCAAACCGGAAGCCTGGTGGAACGGACCGACCGTCGTGATGCTGACGTTGTTCCCGAACCTGATCGTGCAGCAGCAGTCGAACAGCATGTCCACCCGGCAGATCATGCCGCGCGGTCCCGGCTCGTTCGATTTCGTCTGGACGCATTTCGGCTTTGAGGAGGACGATCCCGACATGTCGCTGCGGCGCCTGCGGCAGGCCAACATGTTCGGACCGGCCGGCTACGTCTCGGCGGATGACGGCGAAGTGCTCGAATTCTGTCAGGAATCGTATGAGCAGGAACCGACCCGCAGCACATTGGCCGAACAAGGCGGCCGCGACTGGGGCGAAGTGAACCATTTGATCACCGAGAATCCGATCCGGGCCATGTTCTCTTATTGGCGAAAAGTGATGGAGATCTGACGATGATCGACGTGAGCAGCGGGTATATGGCGCTGCAAAACCTCTACAGCGAATACTCGGCCTGCCTGGATCAGGGCGATTTCGAGAAGTGGCCCGATTTCTTTCTTGAAGAATGCGAATATCGCATTCAACCGAGGGAGAACTACGATCGCAAATTGCCGCTTTCCATCATTTGGCTGGAAAGCAAGGGCATGCTCAAGGACCGCGTCTACGGCATCCGCGAGACGCTCTATCACGATCCTTATTACCAACGGCATATCGTTGCCGCTCCTCGCGTCCTTGCGGCCGATGACAACGAAATCCGTTCGGAGGCGAACTACCTCGTGCTGCGCACCAAGCAGGATGAATTCTCCGAGGTTTTCAACGTCGGCCGCTACATCGATGTCGTCCGCAAGACGGACGAAGGACTCAAGTTCAAATCGAGGCTGTGCATCTTCGACAGCGAATTGGTCCCGAATTCGATCATCTATCCGCTCTGAAGCAATCGATCATACAAGCGTCGCCGCTGCACCGTGCGCGCCAACATTTCCGAGGTATCTATGAGTGGAGAATGGCAGCGGGTAGCGGCGCGGACCGACGTGCGCGAAGGCGACGCCATTGCGGTGACAGTCGGCGAGCAGGAGATCGCGCTGTATGGCGTTGATGGCGAGGTCTACGCCACTGCGAACATCTGCACCCACGGCCATGCCCGGCTTTGCGAAGGATACCTCGAAGGCAATGAAATCGAGTGCCCGCTGCATCAGGGCCGATTTGACGTGACCAATGGACAGCCGACCCTGGAGCCGGTCACGGAAAGCATCAAAACATTTCCTGTCAAAATCGAGGACGGCCAGGTGCTGCTACTGATCGAGTAGCCAAAGCTCATCATCGGCGGCCCATCGACCCGCTGCGGCGATCGGCAGCGGGGTCAATCCTGGTTTCGTTTGTTCGATCTGCAGCAACCGCTTCGATCAGGGAGCGTACCCCGTCTTCTCATAGAAATATTTGAGCGCCTGCTCCCCTACGGCGACGTCTTGTACCGCCGTGCCGGCGCTGATTCCGACGCCGCCTACGATCTCGCCGCTGACCTTCACCGGCAGCCCCCCGCCGATTACGCTGAAATGCCCGCCGTTGGTGATGTGAATCCCAAAGGTGGGTTGCCCGGGCACGCAGAGTTGATTGTACACATGCGTTCCGTTGCGGGCGGCGGCGGCCGTGAATGCCTTGTCAATTGCGATGCTGACGCTGCTGATCTTGCCGCCATCCATCCGCTCGAAGGCGATCAGATAGCCGGATTCATCGACGACAGCGATGCACATGGGAATATTGATCTCACGTGACGCGACAATGGAGCCTTCGATAAGGATGCGGGCTTCGTCGATCGATAAACGCTTAACATTAAGCACGTAGGAGCTCCTTGCGCGTCAGGTCGGTGGTTGACAGAAAACGATGTAATGAAGCAAGCGCGTCGCCCGATACCGGGGCATAGGGAGGATATGGCTCGCCGGCCGGGATGCCGATGAAATTCGACGCGGCTTTCATGACGGCGGCTAGGCCGAACGGCATCCATTTCCCCGGAAACGTCGCAAACTGCAACTGCAATTGCGTCGCTCTCTCAAGATCGCCGGCCTCATAGGCATTGATAACGTGACGCGCAAGCTCGGCAGCCGGTGGCGGCAACGTAATTCCGGAACCGCCAAGCTGAAGGGTGATCAACAGCATCTGCATCGTGGTGAAGTACTGCGCGTAACCGGCATGATCGATCTCGACAATCAGTCGTGATACCCGCGCCAGGTCTCGCGAACTCTCTTTGATGCCGTGAATGAAATCGAGCTTGGCGAGCTCGATCGTCGCATCAATGCTGAGATCGGCTCCCGGGCCGGCGTTGAGATAGAGAATGATCGGCAGCGAGGTCTCGCGCCCGATCGATTCGAAATACGCGACCAACTCCTTCGTCGTCGGCACGCCACCGGTCGGCTTCTGCGGCGCGAGAAGCTGCAACTGCTGGGCACCTGCTTTTTCCGCGAAATGAGCGAGCTCGACGGCGATCCGGAAGGAAGGATGCGAAACTCCGACCGCGACCGGAATGCGTCCATTTACCGCTTTTATCGTTTGCTCGATGAGCGTCTTGCGCTCTTCGAAAGACAGGAACTGATATTCCTGCGCTTCAACGCCAGCCGCAATGATGGTTGTCGGACGAACCCGCTCGACGATGTAGTCGACACCGACGTGCAACGACTTGATATCGATCTTCAGATCGTCGGTAAAAGGAGTGAGTGGCGGGACCAAAAGACCAACATTCTTTTTCTGGTCCGCCTTGCGATGAACTTCGTTCATTCCGAACATCCTCTGCATCATTTTTTTTCTATGCATCACAGCGCAACAGTGATGCGCTTCACCGAAGCTTGACGGTCTGATTATATTCTCCATACAACAAGTCAACGCTATTGCAGCCGCATAATCGCAGCTGTTTCTGCATCATCGCACAAGGTATGACTTATGCTTCAAACGTCGCCGCGAGCTGATACAATTTTCCACGGCCCGCTCTCTTTCGAGAATAGTCCACTCGCACGTGCCATTCGTCAGCCAATGATGCTGGGCCTGTTCCTTCCGACACAGACGGGTGGATTCTCTCAATCGACTCTGCCGAGGGCGACCCGCTGGGATTTCGAATACAACAAGGCTCTTACATTAACGGCGGAAAAATACGGATTCGATTTCGTGTTTGGTCTGCAACAATGGCTTCCGAAGGGTGGATTCGGCGGAGAATCGCATTATCGCGAGAATTTCCTCGATCCATTCATCTCGACCGTAGCACTTGCGCCGGTGACGACGCGCATCATCACCATTTCGACAGTGCATGTGCTGTACGGTAACTGGCACCCGCTCCATCTCGCTCGTTTCGCCGCCACAGCGGACCACATCTCGGGCGGACGGTTCGGACTCAACATTGTGACGGGCTACGATGCGACCGAGCCACTGATGTTCGGTATGGATCGCATCGAGCACGATGCCCGCTACGATCGCGCCGGCGAATTTTCATCCATCATGGAACAGCTTTGGGCCGGCGAGGACAATATCACGTTCGAGGGCCGCTTCTACAAGCTCGAAGGCGCCTACGTATCGCCGCGCCCACTCTACGATCGCCCCATCATGGTATCGGCCAGTGCCTCGAAGGTCGGCTTCGACTATGCTGCACGCCATTCGGACATCGTGTTCACATCAAGTCCGGCGGGTGCGATCTTCGAGAATGCAATCAAGGCCCTGCCCGCTCACACCGCATCGATCCGCGCCTCCTATGCCGCGACCGGCCGCACCGGAAAAGTCATCATTTTCCCGCTGATCATCTGCAAGCCGACGCGCGCCGAAGCCCTGGCCTACCGCGACGCGATCGTCGAGCATGCCGACCTCGACTCGATACGTGGTTACACCGCACGCCATTCAGGCGGGGACGCAAAGGGCTGGGCAAAACACGTTCCGGCGGATCGCATCCTCGGCGGCCACATCCAGATCATTGGATCGCCTGAAGATGTCGCCGAGCAGATCCAGCAATTACACGACGCCGGCATCGACGGCATCCAGATCGGGTTTTACGACTACGCCCCCGAACTTGATTTCTTCGCCAGGAACGTGTTGCCGCTGCTCGAACAACGCAAGCTTCGCGTGGCGCAGACGTGAATCGCGATTTGATTCTCAATGCCACCGTCATGGGCCTGGGCATGCATCTGGGCGCATGGCGTTACGGCGACGCAGATCCATTCGCTTATACCGACATCGGCTACTACCAGGAGATCGGCCGCCTCGCCGAAAAAGGTCTTCTGCATGCGCTCTTTCTCGCCGACACGCTGGCGGTAAGCGAGGAGAACTTCGAGCGGCCCAATCTCGGGGCTATGGATCCCGCTACCGTTCTGGCTGCACTCGCCGCGACCACCAGCCACGTCGGCTTGGTGGCCACGGCCTCCACAACGTACAACGAGCCTTATAATCTCGCGCGTCGTTTTGCTTCGCTCGACCATCTCAGCCGCGGCCGTGCCGGGTGGAATATCGTCACCACTTTCGTGCCCGATGTCGCGGCGAATTTCGGCTCCGAAGCCTTGCCGCGCGGCGATGCGCGGTACGACCGGGCAGAGGAATTTGTCGATGTCGTGCGCAGCCTCTGGGGAAGCTGGGAACCGGGTTCGCTGGTCGGCAACAAGACGACGGGCACGTTCGCCGATAGCAGCCGCGTGCATGCGATCGATCATCACGGCAGTCACTTTGATGTCCGGGGTCCCCTCACACTTCCGCGCTCGCCGCAAGGCTGGCCGGTCCTGTTCCAGGCCGGCTCTTCCGGCCCCGGGCGCGAGCTTGCCGCCCGGGTCGCCGATGTCGTTTTCACCGCACGCAACACGCTTGAGGCCGCGAAGACTTTTCGGGACGACATCAAGACGCGCGCACAGACCTACCGGCGTGACCCGCACAGCATCAAGATACTGCCCGGCATTGTCCCCATCCTCGGCGGAACGGAAGCCGAGGCGCGCCGCCGCAAGGACGATCTTGACCGCCTTTCGGGAAATGCCGAGCTGCGCAAACTTGCGCTGCGCGTCGGCGTGCGCGTGGAGCAACTCGAACTCGATGCGCCGCTTCCGGTCGAGCTAATCGAGGCCAACAAGTCATTCCGCGCGTCCGAGGGATTTCGTTCCGCCGCGGTTAATCTGGCAACTTCCGAGCGGCTGACGGTTCGTGAAATTCTGTATCGCAACGGCGGCGGCCATCTTCAGGTGGTCGGCACTCCCGAACAGGTGGCCGACACGATCGCGCACTGGCACGAAGCCGGCGCTGCCGACGGTTTCAACATCATGATCGATGTACTGCCGGACGGCTTGAGCGAATTGGTCAGCGAAGTGGTCCCGCTGCTCCAGAAACGCGGAATCTTCCGCACCGAAATCGCGGGCGAGACGCTTCGCGAAAATCTAGGCCTTGGAGTTTACGAATGATTGTCTACAAGAATGACGGATCGATTGCCCGGATCACCTTCGATAGCCCCGGCACGTCAAACCGCTTCACCTACAAAATGATGAACGATTACATCGCGGCGTTACAGGACGCGACGGAGCGCGGCGCCATCGGTCTGGTGATCGATGCTAAAGGCGACGACTTCACGCTGGGCCGCGACCAGAAGGAAAAAATCGACATCAGCCGCCGGGACAATCTGTCGCTGATCCTGCGGGCGAACGATCTGCTGCGACGCTTTCCGGGCGTCAGCATCTCGCTCATCCAGGGCGGCGCAAAGGGTTTCGGCACCGGCGTGGCATTACACAGCTCCATCTCGATCGCCGCGGACACGGCGGTATTCGGATTCGACGAGATCAAGCACGCCCTGGCGCCGCTGATTGTCGTCCTCTATCTGCCGCACTTTATCTCGCCAAAGATCGCCAGCGAACTTTACCTGACCGGACGCGACGTGCCGGCGCACGAAGCGCGCGAACTCGGTCTGATCAACAGGGTTGTCAAGGCTGCGGACCTCGAGGCTGAGGCGCAGAAACTTATCGAGGAGATTAAGGCGCTTAATCCCTCGGCATTGCGTCTGATCCGCACATTCGAGAGCGAAAATGCGGAATATCCCAGCCACGAGCTTGGCCTGAAAGGCGTTAAGCAACTCGCCGACTGGCTCGACGCCGGCAGGCCATAGGCAGAGCCGCTTTCGCCGCCTGAGCGCCGGGGCTGCTCAGGCCGCGATGGCAGGGGCCGCCGCTTTCCGGCCTGCCTTATAAGAGCTGATAAGGCGAGCCCGATCCGCTGATATCCGGGGATCGCCGACGTCGATCAGATCACCGTGATGCAGGACCACGGCCCGTTGTGCTTCGGAAAACACGAGATCCAGATCGTGTTCGATCCACAGGACCGACAGGCCTTTCCGGCTGAGCGCCAGGCGAACCATCTCACCTATGATGGGACGCTCGTCATGACTGAGCCCGGACGCCGGCTCGTCAAGCAGCAATAGCTTCGGATCGCTCACCAATGCACGGGCCAGATCGACCCGGCGCAGGATTCCAAGCGGAAGATCGGCACACCGGCGGTCTGCCAGATGCTTCAAGCCGCAGAGTGCGATGATCTCGGACGCACGCTCGCGCGCTTCCCTTTCTTCGCGCCGGGCGCGTAGAGGTCTTGCGAGCATCCCCAGCACGTTCAGGCTGAACAGCGGTGTCCACCCCAACAAAATGTTATCGAGGACGGAGCGGTCCAGGATCAGATTCAGGCCTTGAAACGTACGACGCACGCCAACGCGCGCGATCTTGTGAGGAGGCAGGTGATCGATGCGGATTCCCCCAAGCGCAATGCGCGCCCCCTGCTGCGGCCGGTAGACACCGCTGACGCAATTCAATAACGCGGATTTCCCGGCGCCGTTCGGGCCTATCAGTGCCAATACTTCCGATTGGCCCACGCTCAGGGAAATCCGGTTGAGGACGCTCACTCCTCCGAACGCAAGGCTGACCTTGTCCAGTTCGAGTACGGGGCTATCCGCGGTAGCCGAACTTTGGTTATAGGGCATGCGCGATGACCTCTCCAACGCCCTGAGATGCGACAACGCCGAGCATCAAATCGTGAACGGCAGCGAGATTGGCCTCGTCGACACGATCTACTTTGCCGATGAGCCGGCCTCTATCGATAACGATCGCGCGCTCGACAAGCCGTGGCAGCCACTGGGAGTCGGATTCCGCGACGATCATCGTCAAGCCGAGATCGCGGCGCAATTTCGTCAGGCTGTCACAAAGGTTTTCAATCACCGGCGCCGCCAATCCGAGAGTTGGTTCGTCGAGCAGCAAGAGACTGGGCGAGGCCAGCAGGCTCATGGCTATCCCCAACATCTGTTGTTCTCCGCCGGACAAATTACCTGCGAGCGTAGTTCGACGCTCTGCGAGGCGCGGGAACCAGCCGAAGGCATCCGCCGCCGCAACAGTCTTCCGATCGCGCCGTCGCATGCCAATCTGAAGATTCTCCGCGACGGTGAGCAGGCTGAAAACCTTGTCCCGTTCAGGAACAAGGCGGATGCCGGCGTCGATATGATCAGGTACATCGCCCCATTGCAGGTCCCTGCCCCGAAAGACCGCCCTTCCTTCAATCCGCTGTCCTTTGCGCGCGATCCCGGCAATCGCGCTGAGAAGCGAGGTCTTGCCGGCCCCGTTGCCGCCGGCGACGGCCACGCTCTCACCCTGAGCGACGTCGAGGGACAAACGCTCCACCGCGATCTTGCCGCGATAGAGGATGCTGACCTCGCGAAGGGAAAGCCAGCTATCGTCAGCGCCCGGCATGGGTCACCTTCCATCGCATCAGCCAACCCGCGATCTGCTGCGGCCCCTGCAGCAACGCAAAGATCAGGATGATGCCGATCGCAACGCTCTCCAATCCGGCAGCCCGAGAGGTGGCATCGATCGCCAGCAAGCCCATCGCTGCGGAAATGAAGGCCGGGAGCAGAATGACGATATACGACGCCACGATTGCTCCAACGAGATTGCCGGCTCCCCCCAGCGCGGCGACCGTTAGATAAATAATAGCGAGCTGGACCGTGTAAGTGTCCGCCTGCACATTGCCGATATGATAGGCACCCAATGCGCCGGCAACTGCGATGACCGCCGAGGTCAGCGCGAACACCTGAACCCGGCTACCGGCGCCGAAAATGCCAAGCGCCGCGGCAGCCGTCGGGTGCACGCGAAGCAAGCTCCATTCTCGACCGATGTGGCTGCGCAAAAGAAAGCGGAAGATGCAAAATGTCAGGGCCATGAGAATGAGCACGAGGACCCACCATCGCACCAGCGTGTTGATGGTGACACCAAACAAGACGGGATCTTCGAGCATGAAACCCGCGGCATAGGTCAGCTTGAGATCCAGATCCGTTGCGACGACATGCACGACATTTTGCAGCGCCAGGGTACCAACCGCGAGATAAAGACCCGACACGCGGAGCGTCAGCGCCGCGACGATAACACCGGCCAGAAGTCCCAGGACCGCACTTACGATCATCGACGGCAGCAAGCCAAAACCCAATTGCGTAGCCAGAATGCCGGATGTAAACGCTCCGATCGCAAGGAAAGCCGCAGACCCTAACGACGGCAAACCGGCAGAACCCGATATCACCGTCAGAGCCATCGCTCCCACGGCCATCAGACCGCCGCTCACCGCCAAGTGCAACGCATAGGCGCCAAGATAAAACGGAGCCGCGGCAAGAATGACCAGAGCAGCAACGCCATACAGCTCTCTGCGCGGCCAATCCTGCGATCGCGTTGCGTGTTCCAGGCTCATGCTAGGTCCGTACAATGCGCTCGACTCGGGCACTCAGGCCGTAAGGCCGCAGGGCCAATAGCGCCACGAGCAAGCCGACAGGAACGACCGCGCTGTAGCGAACATCCAGGAACAGACTGGTGATGTTCTCGCCGGCCGCTAACAGCATGGCGCCGGCAATGGCGCCGCCCGGGCTCGTCAGCCCACCGATGATGGCAGCCACCAGACCGGAAAAGCCTACAGCCGTCCCTCCGGCCGATACGGATGAGATCGCACCCGACAAGACACCGGCCAGACCGCTGACAATTGAAGCCGCAATCCAGACAGTCAACATGCGGGAGTTGACGGGGATGCCGTTAAGGACGGCGAGTTCGCGGTTGTTCGCCAACGCCTGCAGTTCGATCCCAATGGACGTGTTGTAGAACAGCGCAAGAATGGCAAGAGCCACAATAGCGCCGACCGCAATGGATATGACGCTGATAATCGAGATCGACGCGCCGGCAACAGATATCGTTCCGTTCGGAAAGGGTAATTGCTCAACCTGTCCGCCCCAGATCACGCTGATGCAGCCGGCGAAGAAGATGGCGAGCGCAATCGTAATTGCTGTGCCGGTGAAGGGATCTTCCTGCTTCTCTTGTCCGAGCACGAAGAAAAGCACGATCCCGATCACCGTATCGAACAGGAGCGTCATGGCGACAGCCAAGACTATGCCGCCCGCGGTGGTACCCGTCCAGTGTAACACTGCAGAAAGAACATAGGCCGACATCACTCCGATCTCACCTACACAAAACAGCAGGATCCGGCTGGTCCGATAGGCAAACACGATCGCGAGCGCGAACAGCGCATAAACAACAGCCGTACTCAGCGTATTGATCGCATACGGCAAGACAGTCATATGTCTACTCGCTGATCTTGCCGTTGCTCCCGATATGCAACCAATCGCCGACAGCGCTGAACGTGCGCGCCTTGTTGTCGTATTTATAAAGCCGGTACGCACTCGGACCGTAATGATCGTCGGCGGCGAGCTGGATGGGCACACCGGTCAGCCCATCGGTATCGACGTTGATCTTCTCAAGCGCGGATTCAAAATTTGACGGTTTCGCGCAGCCGCTGTCGCATTTGCGCAGGGCTTCGGTGATTACCAGGCCCAGGGCCCATCCGCCGGGATAGCTGGACGTCTGGTCATTCAGTCCGCCCTCCTTCAGCGCAGCCCGAAGAGCCGTCAATGTGGGGCTGCTTCCGTCCTGGACACTGACGTAGCGTCCATAGCTGTACACGGTTAGCTTGGAGTCGGGTGGCGTCGCCGCACGCACTGTATCGTCGCCAATACCGGTGTCCATTGACAGGAAGATGCCGCCATATCCGGAACCAGCAAGCACGGGCAGCAACGACGCAACGTGAGCCTGTCCAAGGCACATGGTCACGACATCGGGATTCGCCCTGACGATCCGTTCGACGACGGCGCGGAAATCCCGCTGTTGTATCGGGACGGTAAGAGTCTCGGCCTGGGTGAAGCCGTGCGCCTTGGCCGTATCTACGATTTTCTGGCATGACAGCATCGAGCCAGGCACCTCAAAGGCAATGCAAATCGTACTTTTGCCCTGCGGACTAACCTGTCGTGCAAGATAGCCGCCGACGGTACCTGCCAGCGAGAGCTCCAGTCCAACTCCGAACGCGCCCTCCTTGGCTGGCGGCAGAACAGTTGGAATATTGATCGGGTAACCGGCAAGAACAGGGATGCCCAGCTTCTTGGCTGACGCATACACAGCGGCATGCGCGTTCGTCGCGGCGAGGCCGAGAATGCCAATCACCTCCTGACGACCGAGATCTTGAACCGCGTCGAGTGATCGCTGCACATCGCTCTGCGTATCCCGAGCGAGGATTTCCACCTTCCTGCCGTTGACGCCACCCTTCTTGTTCAATTCGTCGACGTAAAGCCGGAATGCATCATAAGCCGGCTTGATCGTCGTCTGCTGCGGACCCGACGCGTCAACCAGATAACCCAATCGATAAGGCGGTTGATCTGCGGCGCCGGCGGGCTCCACAAGAAACAAGATTGCGGCGAGAACCGCGAATATCGAACGCGACCAGACATTTCCGGCGCCGGCCTCAATCGATAATCTTCGTGGCATGGCGTTGCTCGTTATCACTCGAAATTGTTTGAGCACCGCTGGTAACTACTATCCACCGCTACAGTCAATTATAGAATCCAAACCGCGCAATCTTAAGTCTGTAATTCTTCGATCGTGTCCGTACTTAACCGAATGTTTTTAACGACGGCGCGCATCGAAGAATTCTTTTCTGATCAACGCGACATGCACAAGCAACTTAAGTGCTTCTTCGCAGCCGATAACAACCGCCACATCTCAATGACTGGCCTGACGCGCCGTTGCCGCGATCTCAAACAGCGTACTTGCGAAATCATCTGAGCATGGCACCTCGCCGAATATCTGAATGACGTCCAGTTTATCGCTCGAAGCAGCCGACCTGCGAAGGACGACGGATCCTACATTTCCGAAAACCGTCAAAAGACGCTGAGCGCACGCGATCGCAGCGCTTTCGCTAATGCAGCGCACCGGCGCACCAACGACAACGTCATCGTCAATAGCCACAAATGGCAATGCCGCAAATTTTGGAAACTGGTCCGTCAATTTGACTATCTCCGCTTACGGCCCCCGCGCCTGTCGATTCATTCTCGATCGAGACCGCACCTGGTAATTACGATCAGTACGTTGCGCTTCGGATTGCCGCCAGCGACGCAATCGAACTCGCAGGCGACCGCTCTAATATTTTAAGCAAGATACAGATGACGAATATCGGCATGTTTCACCCGTCTTTCCAGAAAGGTTGCATGTAGCGACCACCCAATTACGGAGAGCCGAATCCACAACAGCCAAGACGCCAATAAATTTGCATCCGATCCGTGGTTCCGCCAATGGGTCGTCGAAAATAAGATAGCTATCGTATAATTCGCGCGTTAGCCGAAAATTCCTTCCAGCGCAGCAAGCCCGGAAGAAACTTTACCATCATGTGAACTCTGTTATCGCGGACCAGCCTTGCTACGGACTGTCGCCTGCGTAACGAAACTGTTCGGAGGCACGTCTTCCGTCAGCCAGACGTTCCCGCCAATCGTCGATCCCTGCCCGATCACGATGCGGCCAAGGATGGTCGCGCCCGCATAGATGATGACGTCGTCTTCGACGACAGGATGCCGGGCGGCTCCCTTGACGATATTTCCCTCATTGTCAGTTGGGAAATGCCGCGCTCCGAGCGTGACTGCTTGATAGATCCGTACCCGTTCGCCAATAACCGTGGTCTCGCCGATCACGACCCCGGTTCCGTGATCGATGAAGAAACTCGGACCGATGTCGGCACCCGGATGAATGTCGATGCCGGTTTTGGTATGCGCAATCTCGGCGATCAGGCGAGCCACCAGTCTTGCACCCAGACGATACAGAACATGGGCGATCCGATGATGGATGATAGCGGTCATGCCGGGATAGCCGATCAGGATCTCCGGAAAGCTGGTCGCGGCGGGATCCCCGACGAACGCTGCGCGGAGATCGCTGACGAGCACACCGCGGGTTTCCGGCAGCGTCGACGCAAACGTTCGGGTCAGCTCGATCGCGTCTTGCAAGGCCTGATCGGACGCCGGCCCATCGGACACAAACAGGCTGCCGCGGTGCACCTGTTCAAAAAGTCCGTTGAGCGCGATATTCAGCGCATTGCCAACGAAATAATCGATATTCTCGGTGTCGAGGTCGGATCTCCCATAGTGCCGCGGAAATATTGCTTCCACGAGTCCGTCGACTATGGTTTCCAGCGCTTCACGCGACGGCGCCCGGCGGATCGGACCATCCTGCCTGATATTGTGCAGGACGTCGCGCGACTTCCGCAACTCCGCAACAATACGGTCGAGACGCCACCGCGACTCGACGTTGACACCTTGATCGTTCACTGACTGCGCTGGTCCACGCACCCCTGTATCGACACTCATCCCCAAACCCTCTGGAATATGCCTTGCGAAACAATGTCGTACCCGCCGCCGATATTGAATTCCAAAACCTTCGACCGGGCGGCGCATCCGTTCTCCGGAACAAGTTCTTTACGAAAGGAATGTGGCGCGCAGGCTATCCGTCGCCGGGACGAAGGCATAATTTCGTCTACCGTCTTCCTGTGCTACACTCATTTGATCGATCCAACGGCGACAGCATCCCAATGAGCGAAACAACGGCTATGACGATCCCAAGGCCAATCGCTGAAATATCGAGCTATCATGCTCATATCTATTATGACCCAGCGACCACGAGACCTACGGCTGAACAGTTGCGTACCTGGATCGGTGAACGTTTTCCGGTGCAGCTTGGCCGTTGGCATGACGTGCGCGTCGGCCCTCACGATGGTGCGATGTTTCAAGTCGCCTTTGCCAAAGAGCATTTCGCAACATTGGTACCGTGGCTGATGCTCAACCACGGCGGCCTGAGTATCCTCGTTCATCCCAATACGGTGAACCCGCGAAGGGATCACGCCGACGATCCCTTCTGGATCGGAACATCGCTTCCGATTCACGACGAAAAATTGCCTTCGGAAAGCGAACTCGAAGGCGCTCCGCAGCCAAACACTGCGCCGCATCTTACCCCATAAGCATTGCCTGATTTAGGGTAGATATCGCCGCAAGCAATCCGGGCAGCGTCAACACGTTGCGCGTTGCTTGGCTGCGGCCATTCGCGATTCTCGCCGGCGTCGGCCGGACCATCGAGAAGATTATTACGCGATTGTTTCAACTCGGGTGATGGCTATTGGCCGCAAATTTAGGGAACGATAGACATTCTCTTATTTTTTCAACTTGCTTGACGCAGCCGGTATGCGGTGGCTCGATTGCATGATCGCACTCAAGCAATCAGTCAAAGTCGCTCCGTTACAGGTCTCTCCAACAGACGTTGGTTTTCAAATCACGCCGATAGGCTCCGATATGTCCGATAATTACATCATAGAGACTCACCATGGTGCGGCGGGCCTCGTCGTCAGGGATCGCCTTGGCTTTGTGTTTTTCTCCGCAACCAGGGAATTTGACGTCCTGGATGGAAAGTCGTTTGCCAGTCCGCAGCACGCGACCGCGGCTGCGATCCGGCAATCGACGAATCCTGTCCAACACCAAAGCCAGTGAGGAAATTAGCAAGTGATGCTGCAACAGAGATCGAGCAAGCAACATATTGTCGACAAGAAGCGCCGACCCGCCGAGCGGGAATGGACAGCCGTCGATAAATTCAGGCTAAAGGGCATGGCCAAACAAGCCCTCCCCGCCGGAAAAATTGCGCGAACATTGAGGCGGCCGGTTGATGCAACCGTCACGATGGCAACCAAGCTCGGCTATCGTTTGATGTGATGAAATGATCTGCGATTCGGCATTCGCTGCGCGAAATGTCGCCGCTCAGCCAACCCGGCGACGCTGCAAATTATGCAATGCGCGCGAAGTGACATTGCGGATTTCAGTGGGGCCTGTCGGATTCGAACACCGCATGTTTGGCTGTACGATCTGCGTCTATGTCGAAGAGATCGTTTCGGCCGCAGATCCACGCAGAGCTGACGCGGTCGGCTGGCTGGCCGCGACATAGGTCTACGGCACATTAGGTGATCGCGTGTTTTTCCAGAAATTTGACGGCATCGCCAACGGTCAAAATAAATTCCGCGGCATCGTCGGTAATCTCGAAACCAAATTCCCGTTCGAACTTGATCGCCATTTCAACCATATCCAGGCTGTCGGCACCAAGGTCATCAATGAAATTGGCGGTGTCCACGACATCGTCAGGATCGACGATCAGTTGGTCGACTACGATTGTTCTGACGCGTTCCGCAATAGTGCGTTCGGCAACGTCGAGCATCATTCAAGCCTCCACGATTGATCGTTATGTCACCGCAAAAACTGGATCCTTCACTCCGTGGCTGGCAAACGTCGCAAGGTAAACTGAATCTGCCCATCGGGAAGCTGCCGCCAGCGTTCGACGATTTTCTGGTATCCGCGCTTTGAGATATCGCCAATGATGGCGCGGACTTCGAGCCGCGCTGCCTCTAGTGGCAGCGTGAACGTCTCAAGGATAACATCGTCTATTTCGATCTTGCGCGGTTCCTTGATCTTGCGAAGCCCGCTCTGCAAGCGAGTCCGATCCGAAAGTTGCCTGGATTGATCGGGAGATTCTCGCCGCGGCCGCGCGGCAGTTGCTCGCGCGCGCTCAGGCCCGGGCAGTTCGGACGTATGTTTCACTTCCCTGAGTTTATCGTTCGGCATTCGCCGCTCGCTAATTGACTAACGCCAGACTATCGCTCGGCGAAAAATCGTCCATTTCGTTTTTCCCATCACAAAGAGAAGGCCATTCTTCGGATGGAACCGGCGTGCGGATGACGGACCGTGGTAATGACATCCGCGTTCCCCCTCAAAAAGCTCAGGAAGAAGGCACGGAGACGATTCCGCAAACCGGCGTGCCCTCAGATCGACCGCCGTCAATCGGTCGCGCAACGACCATTAGTTCGCGGCAAATGGCAATTGATATGGACGGCCGAACGGCACGCCTTCGCGCACGGTTTGCACTGCCTTGAGATATGCCTTGCCGGTACGCGGATTGTTCGAGGTGTCGAGCAACTGTACCGGCCCCTCGATAAGCTCAAGAATTGATACGTCGCCGGGTGCACCGATCTGAAGCGTGCCGAGTTTTGGCACCTTCCCGATGATCGTCGCGGGTTTGATGGTCGCAGCCGCGATAACGTCCTCGAGCGAGAAGCCCAGCGCCAGAAATTTGCTCAAGACCCAGGGCAAATAGGGCTGGCTCGGCGTGTTTGCAGCAACCACATGCACATCGCTGGAAATGGTGTCAAAGGTCAGCCCCTGCTGGATTGCCGCCTCCGCGATATCGAAATTGAAACTGCCTGCTCCGTGCCCGACGTCGATAAGTACCCCGCGCTTTTTTGCTTCCAGCAGTGCCGGCAGAACCTTGCCGTTCTGCACGGTGTTATTACCAAGACTGCTGTAGGGGTGCGTCAGGATATCGCCCGGGCGCAGCGTATTGACCAGGACCTGCAAATCACCGGGTGCATCTCCGATGTGGCACATTACCCGGCCCTTGGTGCCGGAGAGTTCAACGGCTTCGATGGCGCGCTTGAGCGGCTCGATCCCGTTGTTGCCGACGATGGCCAGGGTTTCCCGCACCTTCGCGCCGAGCACGATATCCTGATTTTCAGCGATGGTCCGCGCGGTCGCATCGGCATCGGCATATTTGATATTTTCGGTCTCGCCGACCGGGAAGCCGGCCAGTCCGATCGTGGAGATGTTCACGAAAGCAAAAACCCGGCTGCGGGATTGCGCCACCAAGGCCCGCTTGAATGCCGAGAAGTTATTAGCCCCGGCATCACCGGCGCTTACATAGGTGGTGGTGCCGGAGAATGGCACCAATTCATCGGGCGGAATGCCAATTGCGGATCCATACGCATAAATATGCGTATGCAGATCGACCAGACCGGGCGTGACCAGTTTTCCCTTGGCGTCGATAGAGCGCTTGGCACGCGCCGGATCAATCGTGGGTTCGACCGCGGCAATCTGACCATATCGAATGCCGACGTCACGAATGCCACGTAAGTTTTGACTGGGATCAATGACTTCACCGCCCCGGATCACGAGGTCGAAAGGCTCAGCGGCGAATGTCGGACCTTCGCCGGCTATGATGGCGCCGGCCAGCGCCGTCGTTCCAATCAATAAATCGCGTCGTGACGGATTGCGCATATTAATCCCCAAGCCTTTGGCTGCATCTGGCAGAAACATGGCTTTGCTATAGCGCATACCCTCCGCATTTAGTTTGCCTTGATTGGACTAACACGACGTCGTTGTTCTCCAGTATTGACTTCAAATGAAACGAACATTCCCGAAGCACCACTAAAAGTGCCGAAGCGTTGACGGAATGATTCTGGTTTGACATCCAGGATCATCTGCCCTGCATCACCTAAACGTGCATCGACAATGCAATAGCCGTTCAGGGCGTTATGCTTCATGGATAACAAGGATTTTTGGCGTCTACGCGCTTTGTATACGACGAACAAAACTTGCATAAAATTCCCGCTGGTCAGTTCGATCGTTCTCAATCGCGCCGACTATTTGGAACTTCCTCTTGTTTTATTTCAATTGCTTGACTCAGCTTTTGCGCCTCCTACACAAAGACTCTCAAACAACAATTCAGGTCTTTGCAGAGGATTAGATATGGCCTCCGTTACTCTTTCCCGCCGCGCGGTGTTGACCATCGGTGGCGCCGTCGCTTTGTCCGGCTCGGCGGTGTTCGCCCAAACGACGCGTGTCGCGAAGATCGGCCTGGTGCAATCCACGACGGGCGGATCAGCCGCGCTCTATGGCATCCAGCAAAAGCAGGCGATCGAGCTGGCCTTTGCGGAAATCAATGCTGCGAATACCCTCAAGGACATCAAACTGGAAGCGATCCATGCGGACGATGGCGCGGATCGCGGCCAGACCGTCAACATTTTCCAGCGGCTCATTCGCCAGGACAAGGTCGTCGCCATTCTCGGACCGACCTTGTCCAATTCTGCCTTCGCTGCCGATCCGATCGCCCAGCAGGCCGGCATACCGGTGATCGCGAGTTCGAATACGGCGCCGAATCTCACCAAGATGGGTGACTTTATTTTTCGCACCAGCATTCCGGAAGACCAGGTATTTCCCACCGTGTTGCGCTATGCCGTACAGAAGCGCGGCATCAAAAAGGTGGCATTGATTTACGGGCTCGACGATGCGCTCACGCGCGGGGCACATGATGTGCAGAAAAAGGCCGTAACGGAACTTGGCCTTGAACAGGTCGGCATCGAAAGCTACCAGCGGGGCGACGTCGATTTCTCCGCGCAACTCACCAAAATCCGTGAACAGAAGCCCGACGCCGTCATCCTTGGCACGCTTGCCGAGGAAGCCGCCGCCATCTTGCGGCAGGCGCGCCAGCTCGGCTTCGACGACAAGATCACTTTCATCGGCTGCAACGCCAATATCTCGGCCAAATTGTTTGATCTGGCGGGCCCGGCCGCCGACGGTATCATCGTCGGCGCGTCGTGGTTTGAAGGTTACGACAGCCCGCGCAGCAAGGCATTCGTTGCCGCCTACCAGAAGCGTTACGGCTCATCGCCGGACATTTATGCCGCCCAGGGCTACGATGCGGCCTATCTGCTCGCCGAAGCTATCAGGCGCGCCGACGATGTGACCAACAGCCGGCTCACGCGCGACAAGCTCGCATCGATCAGTGATTTCGAAGGCGTGCTCGGGCGTTTTGGCTGGTCGGCGGATCGCGACGCAACGGTGCAGCCCAAGGTGCTGATCGGCGACGGCAAGAGCAAAGTCTTCGTCGCGGCGGCGACAAGCTGAGTCTGACGTGCTTGTTCAGCAGCTTGTGAATGGCGTCTCGCTCGGCGCCATTTACGCCGTTTTTGCCATCGGTTTCACGCTCGTCTTCGGCGTCATGAACGTGCTCAATCTGTCGCAAGGCGCGGTCTTCATGTGGGGCGCGTATGTGGGGCTTGAAGTCGTTCGCACCCTGGCGTTGCCGTTGCCTCTGGCCATCCTTGCTGCGGCGACCGCCGCGGGCTTGCTTGGCGTGTTGAGCGAGGTGCTGGTGTTCCGGCCGTTGCAACGGCGTGGTGCGCATCGCTGGATGGGCATGGTCGGCGGCCTCGCGCTGGCCCGGATCCTGATCGGGCTCGCGCAGGAAATATTCGGCACGCAGGTCGTGCGCTATCCGGACAATGCGCTTGCGGGCGCCGCACTGGAACTGCTGGGTGCCCGCCTGCAACTTCTGCAGATTGTCGCCATCGGCGCGGCGCTCTTGATGGTGATCGCGCTTGCCGCGTTGCTGCGCTACACCAATGTCGGACGCGCCATCCGGACCGTGGCATTCAGTGAAAATGTCGCCCGTCTGGTTGGCGTGCCGGTGGATCGAATCCGGCTGATGACCTTTTTCGTTTCCGGTGCGTTGGCCGGAGGCGCCGGCGTATTGTGGTCGCTCCTGTTCCAGTCGGTTTCACCCTTCATGGGTGACGGCATCCTGCTCAAGGGCCTGACAGTGTTGATCCTCGGAGGCCTTGGCAATATCGTGGGCGCACTTGTGGGCGGCGTGCTGCTCGGACTGGTCGAAGTCGCAAGCGTCGTCGTCGTCGGTTCGGGTTACCGCGATGCGGTTGGGTTCGGTATCGTCCTTCTGATCCTGTTGACCAGGCCGACCGGTTTGTTCGCCACGCGCGAGACCACGCGCGCATGACCGATCTTTTTTATGCCTATCACAATGTCATCGATCTCTGCCTGCTGAATTCCATGCTCGCGTTCGGCTGCTTTATCCTGCTCGGCGTCAATCTCTTCTCGCTGGCGACGGGTGGGCTGATGGCGATCGGGGCCTACCTCTCGATCTGGCTTACCATGCAGCAGGGCTGGAGCTTCGCGCCGGCACTGACGGCTGCCCTTGTGGCGGCATCTCTCGCGGCTTTTGGCCTCGGCTCGCTGGTGCTGCGGCTGCGCGGTGACTACTTCACCATGGCGACACTGGCTTTTACGGAAGTCGTCCGGATCATTGCATTGAACTGGGATTCGGTGACCGGCGGTGCACTCGGGGTCTTCGGTATCCCGCAGCTTACCGAAACATGGCAGCTTGCGGGGCTGCTTGCGCTGGTCATCTACCTCATCTGGGCGGTACGTCATTCGGCTGTTGGTGAGCGCATGCGTGCCATTGCCGCTGACGAACTCGCTGTCTCCACCGCAGGCCACGATGTCGCGCGCTTCAAGCTTGCGTTGTTCACGGCGTCCGGTGCCATCGCCGGGTTAGGTGGCGGACTGGCGGCGCATCTCAATATGTTCATTGCTCCCGGCGATTTTGGGTTTCTGCGCAGCGTGGATACCGTGATTGCGCCGGTATTGGGCGGGGTGTGGAACTTGGCCGGCCCCGTGATCGGCGCGAGTGTTCTTGTCGTCCTGCCGGAGGCTTTGCGCTTCTCGGCCCAGATGCGAGAAATCCTTATCGGCGTGACGATGCTGGCGGTCGTGCTGTTTCTGCCGGCTGGCCTGGTTGGCCTGCCGAAATTGTCACGGCGGAGGGCGGCATCGTGACTCCGCTTCTGGAACTGCGGAGCGTCTCGCGACATTTCGGCGGTGTCGCGGCATTATCGAATGTCTCTTTTTCGTTGCCGCGCGGTGCGGTGATCGGTCTCATTGGACCGAACGGCTCGGGCAAGACCACGCTGATGAATGTGATCAGCGGCGTCGACGCGCCGACTGACGGCGCTATATTGCTGGACGGCGCGCCGGTGCAAGGGTTGCCCGCAAACCTGCTGGCGCGGCGCGGCATCGCCCGCACGTTCCAGCATATTCGCCTGATTCCGGACCTGACAGCCCTGCAGAATGTCACGCTGGCGCTGCGGACGCCTTCGGCGGGAGCATTGGACATCTTGCTGCGCCTGCCGCGATTGGGACGAATAGAACGCGATCGCCGCGCCTGCGGCCTGAAGCTGCTTGATCAGGTCGGTGCCGGTCAGCACGCCGACACCCTCGCCGGCGGCTTGTCTTATGGCGACCGCCGGCGGATCGAAATCGCCCGCGCACTTGCGTCCGAGCCGCGGCTTCTGTTGCTCGATGAACCGGCCGCCGGTATGACCCATAGCGAACGGACTTCCCTGCGAGATCTCATCGCAGGCCTGCCCGAGCGTGGCCTCACCGTCCTGCTGGTCGAACACGATATGGATCTTGTGATGGGCGTATGTGACGAAATTCATGTGCTCAATCAGGGGAATTCAATCGCGTCCGGAAAGCCGGAGGCCGTGCGCTCCGATCCGAAAGTGATTGAAGCCTATCTGGGAGCCGAAGATGCTTGAGGTTGTCGGCCTTTCCTCGGGCTATGGCGGTCCTGCCGTATTGAAGGACGTGTCGCTGCATGTCGGCGCAGGTGAAATCGTCACGGTCATCGGTACAAATGGCGCTGGCAAGACCACCCTGCTCAATACGTTAGCGGGACTGCTGCGCCCGCTGGGCGGCGTGGTTCGACTGGACGGCGAGCCGATCAGCGGCCGCCCGACCGAAAAGATCGTCCGTGCGGGCCTGTCCCTTGTGCCGGAGGGCCGACAGGTTATTGCGCCGCTCAGCGTAGAGGAAAACCTGCGCGTCGGCGCTTACGGTCGCAAGGGTGGCGGCTCCGCAGACACGCTCGCGGCAATCTACGATCGCTTTCCCCGTCTGAAAGAGCGCCGCCGCCAGCCGGCGGGCCTGTTGTCCGGCGGTGAGCAACAGATGCTCGCCATCGGCCGTGCGCTGATGGCTGGGCCGCGGGTACTGCTGCTGGACGAGCCCTCCATGGGCCTTGCACCGCTAATAGTCTCGGAGATATTCGCACTGCTGGACGAACTGAACAAGCAAGGCCTGACTGTGCTGTTGGTCGAACAAAATGCACGCAAAGCGCTGGCTCTTGCCAAGCGCGGCTATGTCCTCGAAGGGGGCCGCATCGTGTTGGAAGGCCCGGCTGAGCAACTGGCCCGGTCGCCGGCCATTGTGGAAGCATATCTCGGTGCTTCGGCGGAAGTCGCAGCATGAAGATAATGCTCTGCATATCCGCCATATCCGCCACCACGATGCGCATCATGTAGTCTGCGTCGCGAGCCATGCGAGCATCGTTCGAACACCACACATCGCGGCGTCGGCGGCGAACTTCCTGCCAAATCCTGGACTGCGGTAGAAAAAGGGCGTGTCGCGTGGGTTACGCGATGGAGGTTGCTGGACTCGACACGTACCCACGCGACAAGCAAGTTCTGAAACGGCAGGTTGATCATTGCGGTTAGCCCGCCAATCCAATCAATCGTAAGAACAAACGTCTACCAGTCAATGAAAGGAAACAAGCGTTGTTTGCGCAAGCTTGCAACAATCGCATTACATTCGGAGCTCCCGCCGGAAAGATCATGGTCGCAGCCGCGGCCCATCTGCATAACCTAGGAAGGTTCGTTCGAATGAAGAACTTGACGAAGCCATGATGAGAGGCTTGGTTGGGAATGTACCGAGCCATCGCCATCCCGCAATCCATCAAGGTAATTGCCGATGCGCATCCTGCTTTTGATATTCCTGCTACTGCTTCCTCTTCAGGCCGGCCACGCTGAGCCGCTTTGGCAAACACTGCCCCCGACACCCGCGCCGGTCCCCGGACAACATATCGGCCGTGCCAACGTCAACGGCATCAACCTTTACTACGCAACTATCGGCCACGGTTCCCCGGTCGTTCTTCTACACGGCGGACTTTCGAATTCGAACTATTGGGGCCATCAGGTCAGGGTTCTCGCCCGGCGTCACACCGTGATCGTCATGGACAGCCGCGGCCATGGGCGAAGTACGCGTGACACCCGCCCTTACGGTTACGATCTCATGGCCGATGACGTTGTCGCGCTGCTCGACACGCTACATATCGCGAAAGCCGATGTAGTGGGCTGGAGCGATGGTGCCATCCTCGGCCTCGATCTCGCCATCCGTCATCCGGAGCGGGTAGGCAAAGTGTTTGCATTCGCCGCCAACACCATCACGTCAGGTGTCCAGGAAGGTGTTGAAAAGGCCCCGGTGTTTGCGCGATTTATCGAGCGCGCGAAAGGCGAATACGCCAAGCTATCTGCGACACCGAAGGACTATGATGCCTTCGTCGCTCAGATCACCAGGATGTGGGAGACCGAACCCAACTGGACCGACGCCCAGTTACAATCGATTCACGCGCAAGTCCTGGTGGTCGACGGCGATCACGACGAGGCGATCAAGCGCGCGCATACCGAATATATTGCCGCCACGATCCCGAACGCAGGCCTCTTGATCCTGCCCAATACCAGTCACTTCGCATTCCTGCAGGATCCCGCGCTCTTCAACGCCGCGCTGCTGCATTTTCTTGATAACGAGTAAACCCGGAGGCGACGCCCCTGCGCAAGGATTTCGCGTAACGGGAAGCAGGCAATTCCAGCAGCAGTCTCAGTCCAGACGCCGCGGCAACGATGACTCATCCGGGCGTCGCAACAGCTCGAGGATATGACGTTTCAGGCGCACGAACTCGATTTCGGTGACAAGCTGCGGATGGCGCGGCCTGTCGAATGACAGAACTATGTCTTCGATCACGCGTCCCGGCCTTGCGCTCATCACGATGATCCGATCGGCAAGAAACAGCGCCTCGTCGATATCGTGGGTTACAAATACGGTTGTAGTCGGAATCTTGCTCCAGATGTCGAGCAGAACCTCCTGCATCATGCTGCGGGTCTGCGCATCGAGTGCGCTGAAGGGTTCGTCCATCAAGAGCACCCGGGGCGGATTGATAAGAACCCGCGCGATCTCGACACGCTGCTGCATCCCGCCGGAGAGCTGCGACGGGTAGAACCGTTCGAAGCCCGAAAGGCCCACCAGCTTCAGGAATTGATCGGCGGCACGGTACCGCTCGACCTTGCCCAGGCCCCGCATCTTTGGACCAAAAGCGACGTTGTCACGCACGTTCTTCCAGGGAAACCATTCGGGTTGCGATAGGAACGCAGGATAAAATTGGGAAGATCAAGTTCACGGAATGAACTTGATGACGACCGACACCCTAACGAGATTTTGAAGAAACTCCGGCCTATATACTGGTTCCCGGGGGTGCCAAGCGGCGGCGGACCAAGGGGGCCGACGACAATGACCAGCGCAATCGCCGCCTTTGCGGCCGGGTTTCTCAAGCCGTGAGACCCGCTGGGGCCGAATTGGGGCCAAGTGAGCGTTTGTTCACACCTCGTTCTTGACCCTGCTGATCCTAAGTGATTGATGTCGCAGCAACGGAAGGGTGGCCGAGTGGTTTAAGGCACCGGTCTTGAAATACACCCGCATCTGTTCAGTGGGGTCCATATGCGTCTAGCTTAGTCCACTGACGCAAGGACTTCCGCTTAGACTTTGCCGTATGCCGTCTTGGCCGGTCTCGCTAAGTCCGGCACGGTATTGCTCCAATTGGGACACGGGTTGGGACAAGGTATTGCCCGATGATCGAGAACGATCTCGTCGCTAAGGCCCGCGCCATCATTGCTCGACTTGATGCCGCCACGCTACCGGTCACGAGGACGGTACTTATACGGGGCGCTGACGGCACTGAATGGCGACCAAGACCCGCCAATTGTCACTCTAATGTTGCGACGTGGGTGCATCACAAACCTGACCACAAGCATGTTCCGGGATATGTGATTTTTCGCCCGCTCCCCCCTTTGACGTACTACTGGGAGGTGGCCGCTCATGCCGTCGTGGAGATCGAAGACGGCTCGCTTGTTGATATCACACCGTCAGGTGCCAGCCAGATGTATCCGTTCATCCGACACGAGGGATCGATTGAAGATTTTCAAGCGTTTGCGGATGCCGTCAGCGTGCGCGTGCCGGTGTAAAAAGGCGCGGACCTGAGCCCGCAAACTGGATAGCCCCTCCCCGACTCTAGGAGAGCCCGCTGGTGAGTCCGGGATTGGCGGGCTGACTTGGCCCTGGTTGATCGGCAAGCGGGAACCGACGGCGGCGCGCGCTCGGTAGCGCCGCAACGCAACGTGGGACTACCCCTCCGCCGGAGGTTGTAACGGGACTTATGGAGGGCAATCACCACAAGTCGTCCAACAGGCTGTTTCTTGCTGTTCGCAAAATCGAAGCTCATCAACAAAACCACGCTGGTTTTTCACATAACTGCAGCTTTGGGCGTTATCGACTCGTCCCCCCATCCTTCTGCAGACGTTCATTTTGCAAGCCACCCTAGTATCCACACATCTATCCCTACATGGGCCACATTGCGGATTAACGATCGTGGGCGGATTGACCGCAGGCTGGTTGAAAAACTGAGCTGTCGAAGCTTGCGGCAAGCAAGTCCCCAGCAGCAAAACGAAGGTCAAAGCTCGAGCGCGTTTTATCACTCTTCCCTCCCGGATCGACAATTAAGGCCATTAAAATTATAAGCGATGCAGTTTTGGCCTGCGCTCGTCCCCTTGCCGCCGAACCCCTTCTCCCACCCGCAACGACCCAGAATCGTTCCGCGCGTATGGGTCGCCGGCTTTTGTTTTCCGGCGGCCCATCGGTTTCATTGGTTCAGTCTACTGGCATGGCTGCCCGGTCACAGTGCAAACCGGTCAATGTCAGCTACCTCTCGGAAGGTCGTCTCTTAGCCCACGTAGTAGGTTCCGCCTGGAGAACAACGTAACGAGCAATTCGCGTTGCACGCGCCGTTATGATCCCAGCAATAGCAATCGCCATCCCTGACGCGGAGATCCCAATAGTCGCCTTGATTTTGCAATGTGGCGTTGCTCACACCACCGGTAGTGTACCACACTGAGACTGTGCAGCGCCCGTTGTACCGGTTAATAAATCGACAGTTTCCATCAAGCAGTTTTGGGTTTGCGCTTAGCTTTTGTTCCTGTTTGACGACCATTGCGTCGGGCATCGATGCGCCGGCGCCGTCTGACGAGCTTTTCGAGGGAGTAGAAGAATGTTGATCACTCATCTTAAAACCTCCAATAAATAATTTACAACCTCTGATAATTATCATGCTTTAGGCTCATACACGCTGCGGCTGTATGACGCTGGTGCTCGCCCCAAGGCCGTCAGGCCACGGGACGGCGCGCAGAAGGGCCGCCAGTGTGAATGGCGGCCCCTCCTAAATTCATCGCAGCAGCCGCCTCGCATGCGCGGTGGTCCGCTGTCGGTTGCGCTTCCGCCCGATCGGCGCCGACGCTCAGGAAGGCGCCCCTGTTCCAGATGCAAACGCAATGAAGCGCTCCATGTATTCTGTCGCATCTGTGGGCGACCATAATCCCTGCTGGATCGATTGCTTTAAGGCGCTGCCGACTGGCCTGTGTTCGATCTTCTGGAACATTTCCACATAAGCCTCCAACAGTTCGGGCGAGACGTCGTCAACGCTGGTCGCAAGTGCATCGAAACAATATGCGGATTCGGGCCTTCCGCTCTCATGTCTCGCATAGTGTGCGAAGGCTTCGAATTGCATCTTGAGGACTCTTCTGTCTTCGATCAAATTTCGCATGTTATTTCCTCCGCGAGCGTGGGTCCGGGCGCCAGCGTTCGTACGTGGGCGCCCGGGATAGATATCGTCTATCGCTTCGTCCGTCTTGCGTGCGCGGCCAACCGTTGCCGGCGCTTCATGACGTCGGCCCGTGCTTCCCTTTCCCGTATCTCGCGATCGGGCGAAGTGAGAGCCGCACGGTACGGAGCAGGTAGAAAGCCAGCGACTCGCCGGCACCACCGCCCCGCATGATCTCCTGCGGCAGCACGCTGAAATTCCTCTCGAGATACAGCAGCAGGTCGACCAGCGCCTTCGCATCGGTTGGCATCACGATCAACAAGTTGCGCGCCGAGGCCTGCATTTCCCCGTAGAGCCGTACCTGCTCCTGCCGTGCCGCTTCGATATTGGCTGGCGGGAGATTTTCAGATTCGGCCGCGGCCACCCAGGCCACTGCTTTCGCATAACGGTCCCGGGAAGCTTTGTGCTCGTCGATGTCGCGCTGAACGCACTCGCGAGATCGCCAATCGGACTCTATCGGAGCCTCGTACTCCGGCTCGTTGTTGATCGGGATGGCCTTTCGCTTGGGAAAAAGGCCGGTCGCCTCGGGGAACGTGATGACGTTGCTTGACATGGTTCAGGCCCTCACTTCTGCGGGTCCGGAAACCAGATACGGTCCGGAGATCCAATACCTGCGTGGCCTCCTTTTCGATGCGAGGGCTTCGGCCCGCTCCAATTCGGCGGATACAACGGCGCCGACCTGGTCGAGGGTCAGGCCGATCCGGATCAGGCATCGGACAAACCGCAGCAGCGCGAGGTCGACGTCCCCAAACGGGTTGGGAGAGTCACTGGCGCGGTTTCCGCTCTCGGGTTGTCCGGTAGCGGGTTGATGGGAAAACGAATCCACGGACTCCGCACGGGGCGGAAACATGGGTCTTTCGATGGTCATGGGATTTTACTTCTCGGTTTGGCTTTCTACAGCCGTCACCGGCAACGGGCCGGCAGCCGGAGGGTAGAAACCTGCCGAGAAGACAGGTGCGACGCTTTTACCCCTTGCGAGGCTGGACAGAACGGCGCCCTCCGGCCATGATGGCCCGATCGGTGCCGCGCCGCTAAGCGCGTCCGTGAGTATCCTCCCTCTCGGGAAGATACGGTTCAGCCGCCGCCACGTCGCTTGCAGGCGACAAGGCAATTCCTTGCAGGGAATGCGGCCATATTCTCGGTCAGGGTTTCTACACCCACTGACCATGCTCCGCTGATTTGGTTAAAAAAGCAATTCCCCTCAACGGGGGGCTTTTGCGCGCGCCGCCCGGTGGATTGCGGGGAAGTTGCCGCATTCGGATTCGCCAAGCGCCGCTTAGCATGATCGCCTGTCCCCAATCGGAGGACTGCATCATGACTGCGCCAGTGCCTGAAACGCTCGAACGCGAGAAGGACAAGCTGTATCTTACCGATGCAGAGTTGATCCGGCGCATTGGTGTGCCCGAAAAGATCATGCGATCGATGTTGCCGGGGCTTGAGAGCAAGTACAATTTTCCGAGGAAGCAGCCGCTCTTTGGTTCGAGGCGGTACTGGCCGGCGGTCAAAGCATGGCTGGATAAGCACAACGGGCTGCCGATCCCGTCGAACCCTCGTTGACGTGGCCGTGGACTTGCCCGAAGTTACAACGCCAGATGAGCTAGCGAAGCGCTGCGGTTGGTCTGCAAGGCGCGTCCGAAACCTGGCGCGACAGCTCGGCGCATGCCGCATTCTCGGCAACCGTATGGTGCTGACGAAACAGGATGTTGAAGCGATTTTGGAGGCGACCAGACCAAAGCCGTTGCCAGCTTTTTCACCGCGCCAGTTAGGGCGGTCAGGGCCACCTTTCCCGAGCGGCGGCTATGCGGGACTTCTGAAGCTTCGAAAGCAGACGGAAAAGACGAAGCGACCTCGTCAGCCAAGAGGGCGATTGCCAAGATCCAAACCGAAGGACGAAGTCTAACCGCCCCCCCTTTCTGACTCGATCACCCGCCATGCCCGTGCTCACGATCAACGAGGCCGCCAACGAGCTTCGCGTTTCAAGGCGTTGGCTTGAATACTGGCTGGCCGAAAATCCTGTCGATGCCGCCGGTGTTCCGTTCTACCTCCGAATGGGGCGGAGCAAGAAATTCGCGGCGACGGATATCGAACGAATGCTCGCCCACATGCGCGAACTGGAGGCTGCCCGATTGGGCCCTGGCGTGAAAGGCAGGGCTCGGCTCGTCGGGCTGATGTCACAAATCGGCGGCGTTACTTATGAAGACCGCCTCCTGCGACGTCAGGAAGAGAAGCGAAAAAAGGACGCCGAAAAGGCAGCGCGGCCGAAACGCAGGGTTAGGTTGCCGAAACGCAACGCGCCGGACATAGCCTGACCGGCCCGGCCCTTTCGGGCCTCGGCGTGCCTAATCCCAAAGTCCGTGCGCATCTGGGGGCATCGCCATCATCCGTTCGATCATGTACCCGAGGGCTTGTCGGACGGCTGCTCTACGATTTTGAGCTACCCAGACGGATCATAGATAGCGCCCTGCATGTAATTGCCAAGCCCTCACGGGCGGCTTTTCGCGCGTTTGCCATTGCGCTCGCGCCCCAGTTGCGTGAATATTCCATGGGTTGTTGAGGGGAGTTGAGTTATGAGGTGGGGCTTTTGGGTCGTCTCCTTGGGAGCTACAATCGCTTTTTTGAGCACGCATCGAGCATCAGCGGCAGACATGAAACCATCGGCACTGAAGGATGGCCGCATAGTAATTTCTATTTCGGGCGAGATAGTCCCGGGCGACTCTGACGGGCTGAAGGCTGCAATCAAAGTCGCTAATGACGCCGGCAAGTTTGTTTCCTCAATCCGGCTAAATTCTCCCGGCGGAAACCTTCTCGAGGGAGCAAAAATAGCCGATGCAGTAAGATTTGCGAAAATGGCAACAAACGTAGGCCAAGGTGCCACCTGCGCGTCGGCTTGCTTTTTGGTTTTCGCGGCAGGTGAAACAAAGTTCGCGAATTATACAGCGCAGATCGGCGTGCACGGCGCATCGGACGAGAATGGCGCAGAGACCGTTCAATCCAATGCAGCAACAGTCTCGATGGCCAAAATGGCGAAGGAATTAGGTGTTCCGTCTGCCATTATTGGACGCATGGTCGTCACACCACCATCGGAGATGGTTTGGCTAAGCCCCGCTGATCTCCAGTCGATGGGAACAACGATGGTCGGAAAGCCGATACAGCTTCCCGTTGCGTCAGCAGGGCCTCTTGCCCCACAAACGCAACCGGGCGCACCGATGCAATTGCAACAAGCAACAAAGGCATCCGCGCCTGTATCTTGGAAAGACTTCACGAATAAGGCTTTCGAATTGTCCCGACAGCAAAACGGTGGCACCCCGAAAACGCTTCGATCTTGTCAACCCGAGGAGCGGACCTGTGCCACGGGGGTGATGTTCAAGCTCGATGGGACTGATGCCATTGCACTTACTCGAGAGAATCTGGATGGCAAAATCGTTGAACGAGAGCTTTGTACATTCAATGATTTCGGCGACGTGCGCACATGCATGGATTGGGATTCCAAGGAGACCCATCGCGACATGAAGGACACCAAGGGGGTTTGGACGAAAGTATCTAACTAACCGCCACTGACTTTTCCACACCCGCGACCGGCTGATGACAGGGTCGGTCGCAGGATCTCCGGCTCTCATTAAATGGGTCGAAGGGCATGTCCCCGGGCGACATGCTCACTGAGGGCACCGGTTAGGGGCAGCCTGTCTGCACCGTCTTGTTGGCGCCGCTACCGCCGTCGTTCGTCAATAAAAAACAGTCGCCTGCACGTAGGAAGGTCCTCAAAACGGCGCTCCGAAAGCATGCAGCGCGGCCTGCCAAAGCGTCGCAACGGCAGCCGCGCCGGTCGGATTGAAATGGGTGTTATCCTGACGATTGGAACTATTCAAACTGTCAGCGTTCGGACCCGCCCAGATATTGCTGGCATGATTGACGATGGCGCTTTGTGCGTTCTGCACATTTGCTGAAGTCGTGCCGCCGAACCACGTTTCCTCGGCAACGAAAAATGGAACATTGCTTTGCGAGAAGCCCGCAGCGCGCGCCTGGTTGATGACATTGTTCAAGCCCGCTGCATATGCAGCTTGAGACGTTCCGAGACTGGCATCCTGTTCGCCCTGCCCCCAGATGATTGCAATCGTGGTGTTTGCTAGCCCCGGCATGATCCCCTTCGCCTTGAGGCGATTGAAGGTCGGTTGCCAACGCCCGGTAGCAACCCCGGTGTCCCAGTCGGCGATCGACGTGCCGCCAATACCGATCGCGAAAATGATGACCCGATCGAACAGCCCTGCGGTGATCAGGTTGTCCGCAAGCCGCAGAACGAAATTGCCCGGCCCCAACGCCGCGCTGTCGGCTGACGTGCCCAAAATAGGATCGGACGCCGCGTAAATCCCCCCACCATAGGGGTACATGTTGTCGATCTTGCTGGCATTTGTCGGCGTATAGGCCGCGCCGTGATTGTCGCAAACGTTGCTCTGCCCGGCGAGCACGATGACGAGATTGCGAACACCGGTGTTGATGATCTGGGAAGTCATCGTCTTCGACGAAACGGAATTGCCGCAGCAAAAGCCCGGCCCCGGCGTCGTATAGAGAAATGGATCAGGCCCAGAGAGGGCATTCCCTTCAAAGGCGTTAGCGACGGGCGCAGCAAGCGCCAGCAGCACTGCGAGAACAATTTTCAAGAGCATTTTCATCACATCTGCATTTGGAATTCGAGGGCCTGCGGCGTCGCTCCGCCGAGGAACGTGCAGGGATGCGTCCCGTCAGCGGCTTCAGTGGCTTGGACAAAATGAGACCCAACTTGCGGAGGATATATCTTGTGTGCATTTGCCCACACATCCATTGCAACGGCTGCGGTAGTTTGCGTACCGGAGCGGCTGTTGGATGTGGCCGCAGAATCGAGTGCGGGTCCGACAAAGCAGAATGAGCCTGAAGTGGCGGCCGTGATCGCCGTGACGTAGTAGTCTGCAATAATGGAATCCGTCTGAAGACCGGAAACAAAACTCACGCGGTTATTCGTACTGGCATCGACCGACTGTCCCCCGCCGGAATAGGTCCAACTGGCCGTGTTATCGTTGACCTTCGCTGTGACATGCACGCGATTATAGGCGTTCCAGACGCCGAGAACGGCCGCCGTGCCGCCCGCTGATGATCCGCCGAACGTCATATCCAACGCCGACGCAGCGTCAGACATGACGGTTCCGACATAGGTTCCCTGGTTGGCAGGAGGGCCGTTTGTGATCGCATTGGCGTTCACTAAGAACCCTTTGAGAAGCGTGAGCGCAGTCGATCCTGCGCCTGTGCCTCGTACCGTGTTCGATCCGCCTGTGCCCGCCGACCAAGCCGGCCCGCGCGTCGCCCGGCTGGTCCCGGAATCGTTCCATACGAAGATATCGTATACTTGAGAAGGGGCGACGGCGGATGGCGATTTGGTGGTGTCTGTCGTAGCCTGCGAGAGCTCGCCGCCGATATCGGTCATCACAAATTGAGTGCCATTGTAGATCGGCACGAATTGTCCGCCCGCCGGCGTATAATACAGGGTTGTCGCACCGGCAACGCTCGAAATCGGGATTGCCGTGCCGCTAGTGAGCGTCAGGCGGCCTTGGGGCGGGCCATACAGATTGATGGCGCCGGTTTGCCCATTGAAGGAAGATACGCCAGCCGTCGCTGGCGATGCGATCTGTCCCGGCGTCACGTATTTGAGCATTCCAGCAGCGCTGTCGTAGATCAGAATTTTGTCGTTGTTGGCATCCGGGGCACCTCGGGCAATCAGGCCCGGAATCGTGCAGTCCTGAATGGCCGCGGTGGCGTTGGTCGGATTGCACTTGAACGTCGCGGCCGGCATGTTGGCGAGCCTGTTATTTGGAAGAACCGCACCGCCGTCCTTGATCGTCCCGCCCGTTGACCCATCAAAGAATACGAAATCACCATCGGCTACGCTGCCGCCGACGGAGACTCCAGCGAGCAAGCCGGAAGCGCGGAGGCTCGATGCGAACTGATCGAACTGCATCGCGGTTGCCTCGCCCGTGCCGATGTTGGGGCGCCCGACGACAGTATTTCCCGGAAGCGTGTATGGAAGCGTCTGGGCAAGCGCAGGCGCGGCGTAGAGGAGCAAGCCGGCGGCAAGCAGACCCAGGAAGGCATTGAGTTTGTGTTTCATAATTTTACGTCGACGAGTTTGAATGTCGTTCTTGCCGGACATCAGGTGAAGCTTCCCGTCAGTTCCCAAAGGCCTTGGCGAAAGACCGCTGGATCAATGCCATTTCCGACCGCGCTGGCGATGCGCCGGCGAAAGTCGGCTGCCGCGTTCGCATTCAGTGTCGTTTGATACGCCGCCGAGGTGCCGCCAGCTTTAAACGTCGCAAGTGCTGCGGCGTCGGCGGCCTGCCTGGTGGCTTCGCTCGCGTTGCCGGTGGCGTCGTGAGTTGCGCTTGTGGTTGGGGGACCGATAGACATCTGGTTTTCTCCAATGATCAGGAGACAGGAAGAAGCGTCGGCGGCTTCGTGTGTCGCCAGCCGTCCGGTATCTCGCCATAGGCATGGCGCAGTGCGTAGGCTTGTGCGTGAAGATCGGCCGTTTCCGTACCCTTGTGCTTGCGCAGGCTTTCGACCGATTGGCACTCGGCGCCGTTGAGCGTGACAACGATCTCTTTCTCGTCGTCGGTCTTGAGATGGCGAAATTCACATTTGAGCCGCATGTCAGGAACTCCTCAGTTCGGTTTTTATGTTGCTGGAAAGCACGATCGCGGCGAGCGTCATCTTTTGACAGGCCTCCGGATCGCCGCTGAGATATCGCTTGGTGAATTCGGCGGATCGCATCACGCGGGTCTGCCAGTTCATCACGGCGTCGAATTCGGCCTGGGTGACGTCGCGGCCGGATAGCGTCTGCGTCACGACCTCATCGCGGATGCCGAGTTCGCGAAGCATCGCAGCGGTGGAGTTCATCTGCTTGGCTTCCGGATCGGACAGGCTCCGCTGATCCCCGGTCATGGCGGCGGCTACGCGATCCGCGAGCGACTTCGCCTCCTTGGCCTCGTCGTCGCCGCGGTGAACGCGCTCGTGCAGTCCGTTCCATTCCTGCGTCACGGCAGCATCGCCGGCGAGCAGTTTGCCGGTCCAATCCTTATCCGCCTGCAGGGTTGCGAGTTTTTCACTGGCCGCGACGGCCGTCTCGGGGATATGGGCCTGATCGGTCATTGCTCCACCAGATGTTTGTTCTGGACGCCCAGTACGGTGCAGGCATCGGCATAGATTTTCTGGATCGCGGGATCCTCCTTGAAGGAGAAGGGCACGCCAGATTTGCAGGGGTGCATGCAGTGCGGCCGGCCATCGGCTATGACGCATCCCTCAGCGGTGCAGCCGATTGCGCAATCAACTTTCGTCAGTCCTGCCAACTTGTTCATGCCGCGTCCTTTCGTTCAGGGGCGAGCGCGAAGCGCATGGCCGCCTCGTTCAGGTTCTCGATTTGTTGGGAGACATCGGCGAGGATTGCGGCGTCAGCAGCGCGCAATTCTTCGATGCCGGCCGGAATCGCGGGGTGATTGCCGCGGAACCGCTCCGATGGCGGCTTTGCGAAAGGCAACACAAACCGGCCTATCCCGTCCGCCCGCTCGGGCGCCAACCGGTAGAGCTCAGCCAGGATCAACCGTTCGCACGGTCCAAACGCCGCGCCATACATACCCTCTCCACCGATGGCGATCGGTGGCACGGTGGTGCCCGATGGGATCACCGCCGCGGCCCGCAACGTTGCTTCCGAATACTCGCCGTATGCAGATGCCATGGCCGCGGCAGCTTTGAGAACAGCCGCCATCGCCGTCTGCCGTGCCTCGAATTCCTTGCGGAACGCGACAAGCTGTTCGCCCCGCATTTTCGTCGCCGCGGCGACGCTGGCCTGCCGGTCAATCTGACCGGCCAGATCATAGGCCTTTTCGAGCTCCGCCACGGCGAGTTCGCCGGTCGAAATGCGCGTGCGAAGGTCGGTCAACCGCTTCAATGCCCCGGGCACATTCTCGACCGCGTCGAGCACGGTCTGTGCCACTTCGCCGCTGTGGGCAGCAAGCAACGCGCGGGCGGCCTCAAGTTTCTCGGCAATCGCCGGCGCGCGGAGTTGAGCTACATCGGTCATGCGGCCGTCCTTTGATCACCGGGTCGCCGTGCAGCCAGCGCATCCTCGATCAGATTGGAGATAAACTGGCTTACCGGCCGACGGTCTTCCGAGGCCGCCGCCTTGATCTGCTCGGCAAGTTCAGGCTTCGGCCGGAAACTCAAAAGTGGTTTGGACATCGGGACCTCCGTTCGTTGACGACAACATCGGCTGGATTGCTGGCTCTAACAACGCACCCGAGAGTTTGCGGTTGGGAGCGCGCTTGCGCGGCTGCCAGCGGCCCGCCACCTTCTCCCGCTGGCCGGTGTCCTCGACGACCACCAAACCGATACCCAGCGCCCCCAGGATCGCCGTCAGGGACATGTGGCTGATTCCGCGCACCGGTATGGGTGACAGCAGCTTGCTCGTGTAGCGCGCCGGCAGCCCCGCGATTTCGTCGATAGTCTCGTTGCTGATGTTCAGTTCATCCCGTCGCGCTCGAATGGCGTCGAGAAGCCCGGGCATCGAGGTGATGACCTTTGCTGTCATTTGTTGACGAGGTTTTCTTTAGACGGCCGCCCAAAATTTTCGGAGACGGCGCGAACCAGACGAGAGATGTCGACTATGCCGAGAGCGCCAGGATCGCCGGCCACCCCCCGTACGCCCCCCCTTGCTGCCGGCCCATCCCCCAGATATCGCGCCATTTCTAGGTTTCCTCCGGCCCGGAGCACTGCACCGAATACGAAGACCGGTGATGGCGAGGAAAATTGTCGAGCAGGATCAGCGCTTCGCAATCGTCGCAAGGCTTGTCGTGTCCCAGCAGCTGTCCCAAGCTTCGAAGTAACGCGTTACTAGCTCGGCGAGGTGCCTGCATATATCCAGCGCCAGCGCCAGGCAGTTGCGGAGTTACGTCGCTATGCAGGCTGATGAGGTTGTTCACGCACCCCAGTGCGAACTCTCCCACCACACCCCACACCCCTATAGAGGTGGGGTGCGAGGGTGTTTCTTGCACTTCTCGCAGTCCACTCGCACCACAAGTGCGAAAGTGCGAGACCGTCATGATTGCACCCCTACGACGATGAACGGGCGGGCCCGTCCCTTCTTGTGGTCGTGCCGGCTTTCCTCCCTCAAGGCGCCTGACTTGAGCCACGCTGAGAGCATGCTGTTGACCTTCGCCTTGCCGTCGTCAGTGCCGGTGTTGATGTCCAGCGCTTGGCCGATGGCGTAGCCGGCCCAATCGCCTGCCTGCCTACTGGAGCCCCACGCGCCGTCCCGGATGGATTCTTGGACCTTCACGAGGTCCCCAACCTGAACGTCATCGAGGGCACCCGGCATCGTCCACGCGGTCACCACGCCGACGTAATCCTCCGGCCGCGTTTCGGTGCCGTTGCCGAGGCTGACTGAAGCCAGCCGATACCATTTCGGCTTCCCGGTTCGGGGCGACATGTTGGCCTTGCCCACCTGAACGTTGAAATGCCGCCAGCGTTCGTCAGCCGGAACCGCGGCCGTCCTGGCGTCCTCGGGCGACATGATGTTGAGCACCCGGGCTGAACGAAGCGCGGCGAGCGTGGCCGAGGCGCCGCGGGCGTCCTCAACAGTCGTGTCGCCCTGCCCGCCGTTCTTCCTGACGTGGTGGACAAGATCCACGGCAACGTTGGCCTCGGCCGCGATCCTGACCCAACCGCGCTTCATCATCCAGTCGGTCGCCGTGTTGTCGTTCTCGGGCAGACCGTGCGAGGCGACAAACGGGTCGACGATCATAACATCCGCATCGACCGACTTGAGAGCTGCGATAATTTCGTCGACGAGCTTGTCGTCTACTACGGCCTGCTGGCGCACCATCGCGGCGATCCGGATGGACATGTCGCGGCCACTATCGCAGAAAAGCCGCCCATCGATCTCTTCGTCCCGAATGTCGTAGTGGAGGCGAATAGCGCCCAGCCGGCGCTCGGTTTCTTCTACCGGATCCTCTCCGCCCCAATACCAGACTCGGAGCGGTTGCCTGACGGGATAGCCAAGGAGACTGCGCGCCGAGCACATCGCCGTGGCCTCAAGCAAAGCAAGGCTCGACTTGCCCAACCCACCGGGCGCGACGGTGCCGCTAACGTATCCCCGCATGTAGTGGTTGCCGTACAATGAATCCCTCGGCGGGATTGTCGCAGGATCGCGCAATCGAAATGCCGTAGGGTGCAGCGTTTTCGACTTCTCCTCAGAAGTCTTGCGCGGCGATGTCTCAGTGGCCAGCGACACGTCGTGGGGCTCGGTGTCGGCAGATTCTGGGAGCTCGATCGGCCCCTCATATCCATCATCCGGCGGACCGTCATCCTGAGGTGCCGACGTATATCCGAGGTCCGCGAAAACGCGTCGAGCCATTGCAAGGTTTGCTGGCGATACCATCAAGCGGCCTCCCGCATTTGCTCGAGGAGCGCCGGCGCGACGTTGGAGTGATCCCGCAGCCACTTGGCGAGATATTCTGCATCACCGAGACTGACGACGAATTTGAGCGCATCAATCGTCGACTGCGGAACGCGATCAGTCGTCCGGGAATTGCCAAAAGGTGTTGTGCCTGGCACCGGCGGCGGTTCACCGGTGTGCTGCCATCGATCCCGCGCGTCAGCTAATTCCCACTGCCGAACGATCTGCGCAGCATAGTCCGAAGGCAGGTCTTCTTCCTCGGCCTCGTCGCGGGGTCTGAAGGCCTCGGCCATGATGGCCTGAGCCGCGTCTCGGTCCTCGACTGGCACGTTAAGGCTCTCAACGAGGTGCTGCAGGTTATCGACTGCCTGCTGCTTCGAAATCCAGCCTTCGTTCAGGAACCATGCTTGAATGGCGCAGCACTCCGCGAATTCTTGCGTGAGGTCCTCAAGTTCGGGTTCTAATCGGACCGGGGCGTTCACTCGGCGCCCTCCGCGTCGACAAGTCCAAGCTCCTCGGCCTTCTTGATCGCCTTCTCGATTGCCTGGCGCAGGTCCCTCAGTCTGGTCACCTTGATGGTGATGCCCTTTGACGTCGGTTTCAGCACGCCATCGCGCCCCATCGCGTGCTTGCGCAGATCGATTAGGTTGTGACCGAGATAGCTCTGAAGCGTGAAGACGATCGCGTCGTGGCGCCGGTTGGCCCACCACTGATCGACGACAACAGGCTCGGTCAGCTCAGGCCGGCGTGCACCCATGTTGCAAACCTCAGGCCGATGCCAACAGCTTCGCGAAGGCCGCCTTCGGCACCAGCATGCGGTTGCCCAACCGGATGATCGGCAGATGGCCCGCTTTGGCGTGTGCATAGGCGGCTGCCCGGCCCAAACCGAGCTTCCGACCAGCTTCTTCTACCGACAAAACCTCACATGATTCGTCGCGAAGTCGGTCAATAACCGCCTGATTTTCCGCAGTTTTTCCTTTTAATGCGTTCGACATGCTCGTCGCTCTCCGTCTTGCAGTATCCATAAACGTCCGAATTTGTTTGACCAAATCACTCGGATTGTATAAACACATATTCCTGATTTGTATAACTTGGCAATAGGAGAACGCGGGTTGTGAAAAAACCGGAGAAAGAATCTGTGCAGACGGCAATTCGTCTGCCGCGCGAAACCTATGATCGGCTGCGTAAGCGCGATGAGAGCATCACCGACGCCATCAAGCGCGGACTTGATCTCGTTGCCCTGGAAGACGAGGCGGACGAACCGACTAGAGAATTCTCGCACCTGATCTTCGAGCTAGCACGTGAGGTCGAGCTTGAGCTTGGCACTCAATGGCACAGCGACGGCATTGCGCATCGAACCTTCCGGCGCATGCTGCTACGCGCAATCTCAAAATGGCGGCCTGCCGATTACAACGACAACCTGTTCGACGACGTCAAGGTGGCACCGTTTCGGGACAGGCCGCTTGCAAGCGTCCCCTTCAATAACGCTGACGACGTGGGGACCGCATTGGCTGACAACGTGCTGCAAAATCGTGATCGCGCAGCTCGCGATCGCGTACGCGCCATCAACAGAGAAACCTTGCAGGAAATCGAGCGTATCCACGGCAATCGAAAGGGTGAAGGCAATGACTAGAGCCAAGCGCAAGCGGACAGGTCGTACCGGTGGCCTTCAACAATTCGGGCAGAACAAATTCCGCATCCGGTACCGGGTGAAGGGCAAGCGGCACACCCAGATGTTCGACGGCACGAAGGAAGAAGCAGAAGCGAAGATCCGCGATCTGCTTGGCTCAGCCGACAAGGGACAATTCGTCGAACCGAGTAAGATCGTGGTCGCTGATTTCGTTCGTTCGCGTGTGGAGCATTGGGAAGCGTCCGGCGAAATCACCGCCCGCACCGCGGACAGGTATCGCGAGCTTGTCGAAAATCAGATCGCCCCGCACCTGGGCACGAAGCTTGTCCAGAAGCTGCGACCGCTCGACATCGAGGAGTGGCACACCACATTGCGGAATAGTGGCAGAGCGGACGGCAAAGGCGGCCTTGCACCCCGAACGATCGGTCACGCGCACCGCGTCCTTGGCAAAGCTCTCAGCGATGCCGTCCGAAACGAAGTCACCGTTAAAAACGTAGTTGCCGCGCAGTCGCCGCCGAAGGTTGGTGACGAAGAAATGGTGATCGTGAAAGACCTGCCGGCGTTTATCGAGCGCTTGCGCCCTCACCGCCTATTTGTACCGGCCATGATCTCGCTGTTCACAGGCATGCGCATTGGTGAAGTCCTCGCGCTGCGATGGGGTCGCGTCGATCTGGAGCGCAAGGTGATCGAGGTCCGTGAGGCGCTGGAGGAGACCAAAACGCAAGGGATCCGATTCAAAGCACCGAAAACCAAAGCCGGGCGCCGTGACGTCACCCTGCCCGATCAGCTGGTCGATACGCTGCGCGATTTCCGCAAGGCTCAATTGGAACTGCGCATCAAATTAGGGGCAGGCAAGCTGGCACCCGGGATGCTGCTTTTCGTTGGGGTCGACGGTGCTTTGCCTTCTCAGAAGCGCATCAGCAAAGCATGGAGCGACTTCGCGGATCAGATCGAGATGCCTGACGTAGGTTTCCACAACCTGCGCCATACCCATGCCAGCCAATTGATCGATCTAGGGGTGGATATCGTCACCATTTCGAAGCGGCTCGGTCACAGTAAGCCGGACATCACGTTGCGGATCTACGCGCACCTGTTTAGGAAGGACGATAGCAAGGCGGCGGCTGCGATCAACGCGGTCCTGGGCACCTGAAATGGCGTTTGGGACAATCTTGGGACAGTCGTTCGGGTTGCGTTCTCAGGCACCCTAAGTTAAGTGCTTGATATTACTGGTTTGGAAGGGTGGCCGAGTGGTTTAAGGCACCGGTCTTGAAAACCGGCGTGCCTGCAAGGGTACCGTGGGTTCGAATCCCACCCCTTCCGCCACCTGCTAATCCATACGTGTCTTTACACGTCCATACCTGACACCCAAACCATTGAAATTTAACGCGAAAATTAAGTTTCGCATGTTTCAATGTCTCCGCGTGTCAACCCGTATCCGCGTTTCAGACGTGGGTGAGGACGTGGGTTTAGGCGGACACTTTGGAGGGATTAGCGATGGGAACTCTAACCGCATTGGCAGTGAAGAATGCCAAGCCTGGCGACAAACTGGCTGACGGTGACGGGCTACGGCTCGACGTCGATAAGAACGGAAACGCGAGTTGGGTTTTCCGGTTCAAATCGCCCGTTACCGGCAAAGAGAGGTTCATGGGCCTAGGTCCCATGCGGGACGTTGGCTTGGCCGCGGCACGCGAGGCCGCCAGTGCGGCGCGCTCCCTTGTGCGGAATAGCGTCGATCCCATTGAGCACCGCATAGCCGAGCGAGCCAAGGTCAAGGCCGACGCCACGGGGGCGATCACGTTCGAAGCCTATGCAAAGCGGTACATCGCGGGCAAAGAGGCCGGCTGGAAAAACGATAAGCATCGCCAACAGTGGTCAAATAGCTTGCGCGATTACGCCCATCCGCACATTGGGCATTTGCGGGTCTGTGACGTCGATACCGCAGCCGTTCGCAAAGTGCTCGACCCGATATGGAACGAGAAGAAAGAAACGGCGCGGCGGGTGCGCGGACGCGTTGAAGCGATCTTGAATGGCGCAAAGGCCGAAGGTCTACGAACTGGCGAAAATCCCGCGCTGTGGCGCGGCCATCTGGATCAGTTCCTGGCGCGACGCCGTAAGTCCGACGTGCAGCACCACCCGGCCCTGCCCTATGAAGAAATGCCGCAGTTCTGGCGCTCACTGGCAGGCGACACGAGCCACGCCGCTCGGATGCTTCGCTGGATCATCCTGACCGCATGTCGGTTCAACGAGGCCGACGCGATGAACCCGGCCGGCGAGGTAAAGGGAGACCTTTGGACGATTCCGGCCGTTCGCATGAAAGCAGAGCGTGAGCACAAGGTGCCGCTAGCGAACCTAGCCTTGGCTCAAATTCCGTTCCGGCCCGTGTCGGATGTCACGTTGTCAAACTGCATTGCGCGCCACACTAACTCTCCGGCCACGACGCACGGCATGCGATCGACGTTCCGAGATTGGGCCGGCGACTGTACGACGTTTCCGCGCGAGATTGCCGAAATGGCGCTGGCGCATGCTGTCGGGGACGAAACGGAAGTTGCCTATCGCCGCTCAACGGCGCTCGCGAAGCGGCGCGCTCTTATGAATGAATGGGCCGACTACTGCGTTAGTGCAAATATCTGTTTACATCGCAGCGTTGCGTGAGTGCAAATATCTGCTGACTGTAGCTGTCTGAATAAGGAAACACCGGAGTGCCACGCAAATTCCCGTTGATGCTCGCATAGCTGCAATTCCCGCCGCGCACCGTTAACTTCTCGTTGGTAGATTTTTGGCGAAAAGCGTGTATACATGGGGACAGTTTCTAGGGGCCATTGCGCACTTGGTTGCGCAAACGATGTGTTCGTGAGGGCACATGGTGTAGTGGATGGACTGGCAGGATCAGTCTGGCGAAACCCCGAACGACGTGGGCAGAGTATCCGCGCCGAGAGCGAACAGCACAAATCAATCTTGTGCTCGCCCTCGGCTTTTTATTGCCTTGGCGAGCGCTCAAATCGGAGCCCTGTCATGGACGAGTCTTTCACCATCAACGAGTTTTGCGCCGCCGAGAAAATCTCGCGGAGCTTTTTCTACAAACTTGATTCACAAGGTAAGGCGCCACGGACATACCCCCTTGGCAGCACTCGCCGCATAAGCCGTGATGCATACATCACCTGGCGCGCCGCTCGCGAAGCCGGAACGTCCCAAGCCGCCTAAACGCAAAAACCCCGACCGCGTTAGCGCGCGACCGGGGCTGATTGCATTGGAATTGGCTTGACAACTAGTTTCATATCGCAACCGGTCCAAAAGGTCAAGCGTTTCGCATCGGGGGGTTATGACCGTCCGCACGTCCGTGCCGACAGAAACCCTAAACGATGCATTTCATTCGAGATGGAAAAGTTTACAAAAACGGCAAGCTTACTAAGACCACCGTCGAGCACGGGATCACTTACGACGAAGACGATGAAATAGTCATATTCAAGAGCCTCAACTTCGCGACCTTCGCGGACTTCGGCAATCAGGAGCCCAAGGACTGGCTAATTGAAGGCGTGATTGCGCTCAACGAGGACTCGACTTGGTTCGGCAGAGACGGTCAAGGCAAGTCAACCGTTATCGATGATATAGCAATTCACATTGCGAGCAAACGTGACTGGCGTGGTTACAAATTCGCTCCGGGTTCCGAACCGAACGAAGAAATACCGAACGGGGTTCTCATTTTCGCAACAGAGCGTGCGGCCCTACATCGGCGCCGATTAGAGGCATATAAAAAGCGGGACAGTCTTCCGGATGATCTTCCTATCGCGGTCTGCCCTGACCCCGTAAATCTTTGCGACCCAGCTTGTGTCGAAAGCGTTTCGGACACGATTTTTGAATTCGAACGTCAAAATCGGTGTGCCGTTGGCTTGGTAGTATTCGATAGTTGGGCGAAAGCGATGGGGGGCTGTGACGAAAATCTAGCCGCAACACAAACCTATGCCTGCGCGCATCTTGGAAAAATCCGAGATCGGTACAGTAGCAGCAACTATCACTTCTTAACGGTTGGTCACTCAGGCAAGGACGGAAAGAAGGAAGAGCGCGGCAACAGCGCTAAGCGCGCCCATATGGACTTGGCTGTCTATATCAACAAGGGGACGGCGGAGATCGTCAAGGCCAACGACGTGCCCGTGGGAGAGCTTGCGACATTCGAGCCGGAAGACTTTACGGTTACGCGCCCGGCCTTCGTCGTGGGAGAGCGTACCATACCGGAAAGGTCTTTTACGGTCTCGATCCTATCGCCCCACAAGCCCGATCAGACGGCCACAGAAGCCCGTCCAGCCGATTCCAGATTGACCCCTAAACAGACGCAAGCTCTCGACGCGCTCAAGTGTGTGATCGCCTCGCATGGCCAGGACGGCGCTGTCCATGTCGATTATTGGAAAGAGGAATTGACCAAGGCTGGTCTACTGAAATCCGACGCCAAAAATCCATGGCAGCCCTTCAAGCGCATCAAGGACGCTTTGACTCAACAGATAATTGAAATGGATGGCCAAGTACGGCTTAAAATTCCGCCCCCACCAATTCCTCTCGCACTCCCCTCACACTCACACCCCTAAAGGGGTGTGTGATGTGATGTGAGGATTTGTGACATCACATTTGTGAGGCGATGTGAGGGTGATGTGAGGTGTGAGGCTGAAATTTCAAAGACTTAATTGGCGAAACCAACGAAAGCATCCAACCATGGAAAACACTCAGCGATGCGTCACAACGCAGCGTTTGAATCGAGTGACCGCGTCTCATCGCAAATAACTTGTTGAGAGATCAAACGATGGAACGGCATGAAGAATTCGCGGTGATAAGTGGTCATGATCCGCAGTACGCGCGGGCGCGCGAAGGTGTCGCGGAGATTCAACACGTAATTGAACCAAGGCGACTGCGACCCTGGGGAAACATTCATTGAATCGCCCGTTCGCTAAGCGCAATTTTTCGATGCGGCTCGATCGCGCCGCGAGCCGAGTGGATGCTAGCAGCCACGACACGCTCACGGCGTTGTCGGAGGTTTCAGCCCCACCTAGCGTTGTTGGATGCTCACGTTTGCATTGACCGTAGTCGGCGGCGGCCCTCCGCCAACTCTGAAGGGGAATGCTGGCATTTTGCCATCCGATGGGCCGCATTGATAAGTCATGTTGTACCAAACGACGGGGCCAGCCGTTCCGTCAGTGAAAGCTCCGCCCGGATGGCTGTCGCTATCTATAACCTGATACGGTCCCCCGCATATCGCCGCCGCTTTTTGAAAGCAGGCGTCTGATGAGCGGTTACATTTTGTCGTATTGACGATAGCCCCTGATGGAGATGCGAATGAATTGCCGGACGTCAGGTCGCAAGCGGAAAGGCTAACCGCCGCAACACAAAGCAAAAGGCACCGAAGCATGACCATTCCCCCCGTCGGCATTCAGCCACAACCGACGGTAGCCGGCAAGCATAGACAAGGAAAAACGCACTGGCGATGTTGATCATTCCTCAGTCGGTCACGCTGAGGCGGATGCACTCTCCGCCTATGGTTGTTGATTTTGCGTTTAGATTCGACGATTCGTGGATTTGACCCACGTCGTCATCCACGCTGCGTCGCTCGGTCGGCGAGCGCTCCCCGTATGCCGTTATCACTCTCTCTGTTGATGCATTTGATGAAGGTTGGCGAGAGTGATTTTGCGCATCAAGTTCCCTTAGTGCGCTTGCTGGCCGACAGTTTCCGCGTGGCGTCAACGACGACGATGTCTGAGGCGCGCTCGCCCTTTTCAATCCGTTCCTTCCTCAATTTATTAATTTTCGTGAGCTTGCTACCCATCCGGCCCACGTTGATGACTAGAAACAGACCCTCGTCGGTCTGGGCGGCAGTCTTGTAGGTTTCGAGCTGCTCTTTGTAACCGTGCTCCACCGTCCCCTTGGAGAGCCGTTGTACCCGGTGGAAAACTTGAAATCGACGGGACCGCCGCCTGAGTGGACTTCCGGCCAGATGTCGATGTTGTTCGCCTTACAGTACGAGTCCGCCACGCCGAAATAAAAGAGCTGTGCGGCCTTCTCCGATTTAGGAGTAGAGCCGTCCCACAGCAGCCGCGATAGGTCGTTGTATTCGACGAGTTGCTTGAATTGGGCCGTCACCGCATCAACCACCCTCTTCAATTCGGCACCATTGGCCGCAGCAGGCTTGGCGATCGTGAGTGGGAACTGTTGCGACGTTGAGGTCAGCAGGTGACGAAGCGCCTCGATGCTCTTCTTGTCCCGATCGAAATCGTATCCCCGCGGGTTTACCAGCAAGTCGTTGAACAGCGCCTGAAAATTATTCGCCGAGCTTGTGGCAATTGCTTTCAACGCACGCTTTTTCTCCCCTATTGTCGCCTTGGTGATGTTCGCAATCATCTTGTTAACGACCGCGCGCAGCTTCGCGTTATGCGAAACGACACGATCGATAGCCAAGCTGTGGAGCATCACGGTTACCGCGACGCGCGAGCGTTGCCACCATTACACCGCGACCCGGCTGAAGAATTTCCAAGCCGACAGCACCTACATTAAGGCTGCTGACATACGCAAGGCGGAAGCCAAAGTCGAAATGCTGAAAGCGCGCTAAGACTCGTTTCCCACCTCGTCGGGACTCTTTAAGTCCTTGTAGATCGAGTGTTCTTCAAGGAAATCATGCCAGAAGGTGAGCAGTACCTGAATCATATCCTCGATACTGCGCATGGTGTTATCGTCCGTCAGTACGACCAAGTGATCCCGCTCAAAGCCCTCGTCCTCCGCAACGCCTTCCATTTTTGCAGTGTTTCCTGAAACGTTACGGTTGAAATGTTTCGAGCCATTGGCGATCGATTGAACGGTTTTAAAGAATGGGCATTGAGCCTCAACCCACCCTTTGAAATCGTCGCAACTCTTCACCTTCAGCCGAGCCTTCAGGACATGGTCGGTCTTGAGCCAGTCGCCCCAAATCCATTCAGCCAAATGGTAGGAGGACATAGCGCAGTTTATGGCGAAGCCGGCGTAGGACGGGTTGAAAAGCAACGACGAATAATCGTCCAAACACTTGCGATAGAAATCGGCTGAATTCCGAATATCGAACATTCCGACCTGCGGCGTTAGTGGAAGAGTCCGCAGTCTAACGCATACGCGCCCGCCCAGGCAGCATCCGCTTCGTCGTCGCCCAGATCTTTCCCCAAAGTGCCTTGGCGGCGGCCTGCATGTCGGGCTTCTTGGCGTTGCCTTTGCCGGTGGCGTGGACTTTCAGTTTGCTGAGACGGATCACCGACCATGGGAGCCTCGCCAGCTCGGAGGCGAGGATGGCAGCACCGAGCGTGGGGAAGAGAGCCTTGCCGCTGGAGAACTGCCCTGAGAATGGTTCTTCGATGCAGACGCCGAGGCAGTCAGGTCCGGCGTAGCGCTGGAAGAACTTATGGACCCCGACGGTGCGGCAGCAGATGGTGCTTTGAAACCGAAGTGTCTGGCCATCCAATCCTCCATCTACGAACACCCTACCAACGCCGAGGGTCGTTCTGAGACCCAAGCCGAGGATGAATTTGCAGCCCAATCACTGCGGCTCTCAAAGACCGATTCGACAAAATAGCTTTTAGTCATTTTGGCTCGCCCTCAGCTGTGACAGACCCTCGGGGTAAAATTGAGTAACTTAGCATGCTCTTCTCTAAGTTGTTGGTTTGTCGATTATTTCCGCTCCAAAGACTAGCGCCAAGCCGGCCAGCACAATCATCCAGGTGAATTATATTTTATCCCAGGAATGTTATCGAAGCCGAAAAAAAAGATTTGACTTCTTCCTGGGATAATATTTATAGAGGCCAGGACGGTAATTTTGCCGATTTGCGGGAGGTGCTTATGTTTGGAAATACGCAGGGTATGCCGAAGCCGATGGCGGTCGATGAGGCGCTAATCACCTCAGGCAGCCTGGACGAGATGATGACCTTCACAAGCTCTGACGAAGAGCCGTTCACGGTACTGGTGGGTTACAATCTCGGCCGGATGACGTGGGCGGCGGATGTGACGCTGATGAAGTTGATCGAATGGTCATCGGTCGCGAACGATCCTGAAAAAGGGGAAGTTGCTCAGCGGCCGCTGGACATGAACCATGCCCGCGGCTTGGCGGTTTACATGCTGAAAGGGCTAGTAAACGCAGCCATGGCCAGGAAGCACCTCCAAGGCAAAGAAATCCCTGAGACGTTCGGCACTGTGCTGCATCAATTGGGATCACAGCCCTATTTTTCGCTTCAGCCGTTTGTCGCGAACATCCGCGACATTCAGCCCGACAAGCCGTCCGTCCGGGCTGATCGCATTCTCTCCACCAACAATGAGACACGCGGATTTCAGGTCTACCTGCCCCGGCACTATCGATGGTGGATGATTGATGGCCAGCATCGCTTGGCAGGAGGGCAGATCACCAGGGAATTCCTTGAAACTGTCACGAAGACTGGAAGCTATCCGGCTCGCAATAATCTTTACACTGCTAGGGGCAAGGTCGCGCCGGAAGACATGGCCGTATGGATGGAAGCACTCGAATGCGCCCGATCGTTCGCGACGGTCCAGGTCGAATTGCATCTTGGCCTCTCGATCGACCAAGAAAGGCAATTGTTCCACGATCTCAACAATCTCGGAAAGAAGGTCACCCGATCCCTATCGCTCAAATTCGATGGCTCGAACCCAATTACCAAGTTCATCGAAGATGTCCTCATCAACGAGCTTAAGTTGAAGGATTGCGAAAGCGAACAGACCGATTGGAACAATGACGACGGCGCCCTTTCTCGTCGAGATATCGTCGCCGTAAACGCCACCGCGTTTCTCAACAAAGGTAATGTCGCTGGTGCTACGCCGGCAATTGTTGAGCCGCGCGTCGAAACTGTGTCGCGTATGTGGAGTTCAATTCTTAGGATCAAAGATTATGGGAAACCGGGCGCAAAGCTCAAAACGGTCGCCGCTCAACCGGTCGTGTTGAAAGCAATTGCGAAAGTGGTCTTTGATCTAGCTTTCTCGAATCGTCGTCCCGACAACGGGGACACGCTTTTGGATACATTCTTTTCGCGATTGAATTCGCTGGACTTCAGCCACAACAATCCAATGTGGCGCTACTACGAACTCGGCGAAACCGAACGAAGTGACATGGGATTAGCCGGGCTCGCCGCATATCTTCCCGCCGGCGGCGAGATTACCGGCGATGCGAACCGCGATCTGGGATCATTCCAGGGTGGGCTCATGCGTTTCGGCGCAAAGCACAATGACATCTTCCCGATCCTTTCAGACATGATCCGGTGGCGCCTAAAATTACCGAACCGCCATCAAAAGTGAGAATGCCAGTGAACCTCGTCCTAGTTTAGGGCGAGGTTCAATTTTCCCTTCAATTGAAAGTCCTATCGCATGTTTGAAACCACCAAGGTTGCCCCGCTGCACGTCGCAGATGAAGCGTTCTTGATCGCCAGCCTGATCGAGCGGTGCCCAAAAACGATGATGATCAGAGAGCTTTTCAAGAATGCCGAAGAATCGGCGATGTCAACAGTTGATGGATCGAAAGTAATCGAGATCAAGGTCAAGGAGATCGGGGGCGTTCAGAAGTTGTGCATTTGGAATACGGGAGCAGGTATGTCCAGTGAAGAACTGCACGGCGTATGTGACTTGGCTGCATCGCTAGGAAAAGACAAAGGCCTGGATGAGAACTTTGGGATGGGTGCCAAAGTAGCTTCCCTGCCCTCCAATCGCTACGGCCTTAGATACCGATCTTGTAAACAAGGAGTGGTTAGCGAAGTCATCTTGTGCGAACGCGATGGCGTGTACGGTCGCTACAGGCGGGAGCTTTCGGAAACTGGCACCATCGAGGAGGTGGTCGATGTGACAGAAGCATGCAAATCAGAAGGCAGCTACGATCTCGCACGAGACTGGACCGAAGTAGTACTCTTCGGAAATCGCGCCGACCAAGATACCGTGCGTGATCCATACGATGGCAATCCGTCAGTCCAAAAACAATGGATTGCCGACACGCTTTATCACCGGTTCTACAGACTTCCCGAGGGCTTGTTGGTGCGATTTGCACCTGGTGCACACAAGTTGGACGGAACGCGGGTTTTCAAAACCATCCCTAGCCGCGCCTATCAACTAGGTCACTCCGAAAGTGTGTCGAGTTCCACGGGAATCACTATCCATTATTTCTATGATCCTCCGCTCAAGAGCACCAGCCACAATGCCTCTGTAAGCGGGGCTATGACAACTGACGTGAGCACCTGCGCAATTGTTCACAAGAATGAAATGTACGACTTGAAGCGCGGGCGACAGTGGACGCTTGACGCGCCGATTTTTGGGATAGCGTTCGGAGCCAAACACATCTCCGTGCACATAGAGTTGCCGGATGATTTTGCCGTGCGTCCTGAAGCATATCGACAGTTTTTACGGTACAAAGAAGATGATCAAAGACAGGTTGAGGCTGAGGATTTTGCCAACTTGGTTAGAGAAAAGCGACCCGAATGGCTCTTGAAAATCATCTCCTCCCTGTCGCCAGCGGATTCCGAAAGTGCTGGAGAGATTCGTAATGAATTACAAAAACTTCTAAACGCCTTGCGTATTCGCTCCGAAACACCGCGAGTCACACTCCAAGGCGACATACTTGTCGATCGCAATCAAGGGATTGGCGTGCGGGGAAATCAACAGGGTGACGGGAATGGAGCGTCATCCGGAAAGAACCCGCGCGGCATCCAGGACGACGTCCTCGCTGCTCCCACCGGTGCTAAGCGGGCTACCGTCTCGCTGAATGCCGAGAGGGCCCCCGAAATCATACCGTTACATGATGATGCTGCGATTGAAGAGAAAGGCATTAAAGGAAAAGCCGCTAAGTTCTATCGGGAGTCGGGGCAGTTGTTCGTGAACATGAACTACCCATCCGTAAATGAAATGAAATCTGTTTTAGAGACGGAATATGCGGCGTCCCCGGATCCGGAGATTATGCGTCGCATGGCGCACGACCTTGCAGAGCGTACGATGACGCTTAAGGTTGGCCGTGCCGTCGTGTTTGCGCTGGCGAAACAATTGAACCGAGAATGGTCCACGGAGGACATGGCTCGAGCCCAATCTCCAGAAAGTCTAAGCCTGGCGGCTGATGACTTTTACGACGCCTTGCAGAATGCCCGTAGAAGGATGGGACAGGCTCTACGTGTCGGACGTCAGGATCTCGAGGATGCGGTTGTTTAGCAAACCCGCTTGGGCAATAGCTGATCGCTTCAGGTAGCAAATATCTCCCCTCCTACTACCACCAACCGACTGTGGCTTGGTCCAAAACTATTCGCGATTCCCCGTCGCTGCTTCGGCGTATTGCTAGGCGGATGTACTTTCCGCCGACTGTCATTGATTTAGCGTTTAGATTCGGCGCTTCGTCGATTTGACCGACACCATCATCCACGCTGCGTCACACGGTAGGGCGCGATGCTAGGCATTGCCGCTCTGGCCCGGCTCGAAGTGCTTAAGCTTATTCGGGAATCTCACCCGCATTGCAGCGGCTGACTGAATTGTGCCCGACGATTAAAGAGTTCGATAAAGGCATTGTCGGCCTGCCTGCAAACGCGCTCATGCGGCACAAATCCGGCTCAGCCAGATAATCCAGCCCTGTAGAATAGGTTAGAGATTTTGGATTGATGTCGCAACCTGCTCATCGTGAAAGCAGTGAGAGCCCCGCCTAGGGTCTCTTCGACAGAGGCAGTCTACTTCGCCAAAGCGTCAACCGCGGTAGCCATCCGAGTGCATATTCGCACACGCATCGAGATACGTCGTTATGCTGTTGTGCGCCCTCACAAGCCCCTCAAGCTCTACGTGGGTCAGTTCGAACCGTTTGCCCTTGATATCGGTCGGGTATCGAAAGCGATCCCCCTTTGGGTCAACCTCTTGGATATCGGCTATCTGCTTGGCTACGATAACGCCCCAATCATCTGTCGCCGGGCATCCCCATCGCTCCATACAACCTGAAAGTTCCTTCCACAGAACAACAAGGTCATGACCATCCGACTTGGGCGTGGTATCGTCCGTTTCTGCGTATTCGAGAATAGCGGTCTTGAGCGCCAGCTCGATCGAATGGCGGGCGAGAAAGAAAAGCGGAATGCTCAGGTTACTGACGCAGTGACCGGGTTCATATGCCTTTCGCGCAAGCTCGTCGAACGCGAGGCTATACGTGAACGAGACATATTCCCATGTTGTCGCGAAGTTATTGATGTCGCCGCCGTGGTGGATGTATTTAGCCAGTAGCGATTGGCCATCAAACTCTGACAGGTCGAGCAGTTCATCGTACGTAGCGGCCATTTACGCCCCGAACATCTTGGCCAGAAGGTGCACGATTTCAGCCGTTGCCACCTTTATCCCGAGATCCTTGCCGAGATCGACCAGCCGTCTTCCCCACCGTTTCAACTTGCCGACATCAGGTTGCGCCTTCGCCGCCTCTTCCTTCACGACTAGGGCCGTGTCGCTAAACGCCTCTTTTCTGTCAGGCGAGAGTTGCGCAAATGCGTCAGATGCCAAGGCCCGGTCGATAGCGTTCACCAGTTCCTGATGGTTTTGCGCGAACGCCTGCTGGGAGAAATTATCTCCTATCCCGACCTGCTGGATGGCGCCTGGGCTGTTGGTCTGGTTATTGATGACGTTCACGATGGGGTCTTTCTTTAAGCGCTGATTTCCCTGCATGCCGTGCTGGTAATCGTCAGTCAGACCCGTCCTCAGGTCTTCGAGAAACCGGCGCAGCACCCCGAGCTGGTTTGGGACGACGGTCCCTTGAATCCCCGTCCTGTTAGACCGTTCAGTGACCTCAGCCATGAAGGCATCAATCATCTCCGAGGCAAACCGGCTAAGCCGATCGACCTCTTCATTTGAGCCTGCCAGTTCAAACGAGAAACGCTGGGCTTCGAGGTATGACGCCTTAAAGACGCCTACCGTTTCGTCGGTAAACGCCTTCAGGGTCGCCCCACTGGCCAACCTGCCCGCGGCAGCGTGTCGTCGCATGATCCCGTCCAACGCGGTCGCGCACTCTCCACGAGCTGCGACGACACGCTGTCTAAGCGCTCTCTCAAAGTACTCTTTTTCCATAGTCACCCGCCATATTCCCGACCCAGAATACAGTAATCGCCGCTACAACGGGAACGGGAAACTGTGCAGTCTCACGCTTTTCAACGGAGTTTCGGATGGCCGACTGGATACCGATGTTCACCCTGCCGAACATCGCCCTCACCGAAGCTATTGAATCCGAAGATGTGGCGCTGGTTTCGACCGCCGACCCGAGGATTGGCGAAATTGCCTCGGCCCATCCAGCCTTTCAAACCTACATCGGCAGTTTCAAGACCGAGTTCGGCCGTTCATTGGCCCCAAGCTTTGTGCTGGCTCACAAGGACGCCCCACCAGCTTTCCGGGGTGTGGAAGCTCTGGCCGCATTCCGTGACAGCGTTTCAATGTCTGTAATCCCACTGAGCTGGGCCAAGTCTCTCAGGTTCGGGCACGGTGGTATGGGTATCCACTATTCCAATTGGTTTTCAATTTACCCATGGATGCTCGACAAGAATTACGAACATCTCCTGTCGATGACCATGGCGACCAGTGGAATGGACGAAGTGACTCGTTTACGTGGTCAATCCTCGCCAGGGATTTCGCCCCGACACCTTGACCATGGCTTTATCGATAAAATCCTGCTGAAGGAGCTGTTGACGCGTTGGCAGCGGTGCTACCGAACGGAAACACCAGAACACGACGACGTGGCACTATTCAGGTCTTTGAACATGGCCAACTTCGCAGCTCTCATGCCTGCCGGCGTCGAAGTAACGATGTACGATATCGGCCGACAGGTTTCTCTCTGGGTCAGTGCGTTCGAGATCCTTTCACCGGCCAAGTCATCGGCTTTCTTTAAGGTTTATGACAACCTCAAAACCGTGGAGTTTGGCCTACCAGCCTTGAGTACGCCGATCTATGAGGCTCATGGGTTCAAGACGACCCAGACCAAGGACATTCTGCCCTGCTGGATTTACGGCGAACTCTACAAAGCCCGGAATGACTTCCTCCACGGCAATCCAGTGACAAGGGAACGTCTGGCTGTTCGACCGTCCCAAAGGTCGCTCTACATCTACGCTGCCCCGCTTTACCGGTTGGCACTCACTGGATTCTTGGATTTGCGGTTCAAGCGAGATATCCCATCGCAAGACGACGCCACGGCGTTTGCTGCGTTCGTCTCAGATAGAATGGATTTTAGGTGGCCTCAGTCAAACATCGAGGCCGCTACATCGACCATTCTCTACACCGAGGAACAGTACCGCGCCCGCGCCCGCGGCGAAGCCATCGACCTGTACAATGTACCCCTGCCGACGACCGATCTTACGGATTGCGGCTAGTTGACGACCACAGGCGGCTGCAAGAGCGCTACCCCCACGAGGGTTTTGGCGTCGGACTGAGCTTGCTGTTCTTCCTCGGATCACGGCAGACGCAGCATGCGAAATGGTTGGCGAAGAGGGCTCCTGTAAGGTTCTTGAACGGAATCTCAGGCCGCGCGTCCTTTCAGCAAAACATCGATCGCGAAAGCAGGCAGCCTGAGCTCGTGCAGCTTCGCTTCACCGGCTTGCTTCAACTTCCCAACAGTCCATTTCTTTTGGCGGAGCTCCGCGGCTAGACCGCTTGCGACACCATGCGCTATCAATGCCGCTGCGGTGGGTTGATGGAGCCGCCATCACGTTCCGCCTTGTCGCTAACGGAGGTGGGCGGGAAATTCAAACATCGCTTCACCTCTTGAGCAAGAAGGCACCCGGCTTTAGTTTAAGCGCACTCACTCAAGCTAGCGGAAAACAGTAAGGGAATGATTCAAAGCCCCTCGGGGGCTTTGAATCTTGAGACGACCCTCACTTGTCGGATGTATCGTACTTTAGCTCTCCGATCCTCTTGCAGCTATGCGCTTTATAAGTTGCAGCGTTCTGCTTGATATTCCACCCAGCGTTTTGACATTCTGGGAGAGAGGACACCTGACCAACACAACCGAACGATGCCCAAGCAAAAGAGCCCTCACCCTCAAGGTCTCCAGCTCTAGGACATTGATAAACCTCCGTTGCAGACCCTGCGAAAATCAGGCGCTTCTCGTAGGCATATAGTGTCACTATCGAGATCGCGGTCGCAATAAGCCCACTAAGAATAATGATAGATGCCTGCGGCCGTTCTTTAAACTGCCCGGCCACCCACTTTCTCACGCCGGGTATCAATGAAACTAACCACGCCCCGAGAGCAGTGCCGATCGCGCCCAATACGGCGGAAACAAATGGATTCGACATCAAATTCCACCCGACTTTGAACCAATGCAGATTTCTAACGAGGAAGTGCTCAAGATCAAGAGTAGTTGCGGTAGGCCGACTTAGCAACTAAGGCGAGGTCCGCAACAATCACCATCAAAACGGTGGGTCTATTTTTTAGATAGTCCTTTGAAAGAGGACTGCCTTAAGAGCCCTTCCGACGTGATATCCCTGAATTCCACATCTGCCACGAAGACTGGGTCAACCCACGTCGCCTTCGGTATTTTGACCTGTTTCGTCAGTGTGGATTTCGGGCTCACCACGGTATCGAGCTGCTTCCGAATCTTGCTGGAGACCGTTCGGGACTAGCCGGTACCGACCTTGCCCATGTAGACGAGGTCTTTCCCTTCGTTTTTACCGAGGAAAAGAGCGGCGACACCGGTTGGGTCCTTCACGAATCCGATGACCGGGAATTCCCCTTTCTGAACGGTTTTGATTTTTATCCAGCCTTGGTTACGCTCCGATCGGTAAGGGGCGTCGGCACGCTTTGAAACGATTCCTTCAAAGTTCTGTTTGGCGGCGTGCTCAAACATCTCCTGCCCGTCACCGATCAGGTGTTCGGAATAGATAATGGGCATGCCGATGTCGTTTTCACCAAGCAGATCGGACGAACGTTGCTTACGTTCGATCTGGGGGAGTTTGCGCAGATCCCCGTCCCTCCACAGAAGGTCGAAGGCGTAATAGATCAGGTTATCTTGATGGCCCTTGGAAAGTTCAGCCTGGAGTTCAGAGAAATTCGTCCGGCCGTCTTTCACGAACTTCCCCGTCGATGATGACCTGACCAGGAATATCCAGGGCGCCGGCAATGAGTGAAAACCTCTTCGTCCAGTCCAGGCCGTTGCGGGTGTAGACCTTCTTCCGACCTGAGTTGACGTGAACCTGTACCGTTAGCCGTCGAATTTGATTTCATGGAGCCACTGGCTTCCAGAGGGAGCTTTGGCCTTCAGGGTGGCTAGCTGGGGTTTGATGAATCCAGGCATCGCCGCTGACGCAGCGCACACGCGCGATTTCACTACTTTACTCACAAACGCTACCTACCAGAACCTAAGCAGTCTCAACGCCCAAGGGAGATATTGGTGCCCCTCAAACAGTAGGGCTAGGCCAATAATAATAGCCACAACCGGCCGCGCGTACACCGCAAAGGCCAGCGGTCGGCGGATAGCGTTAATCGCCACCACTCCCTTGGCTGTAATGCTGGGCGGCCAGAACTTAACGATTAGCTCGGGGGGGCTCACGACATGGTCCTCCATTTAATATCTTGGAGAACCTTCGAATCAGCAAAGGGTATGGGATCAGAGATTCGAGAGCGGCGCAACGCACCGTCGCCGCTCCTACACGACTCATATCCATCTGTGAACAGATAGCCCATGACGCAGCTCTCCGTTTGGAAACCCGAGAGCCGTCAGCCGGGATTCCATGTTCAATGACCTTCACAGAGAGCAATGCAATACATATGCCACATAATTCATCATACTCAGTAGGCATTTGCCTATTTTACAGCAATCTAGCCAATACTCGTTTCAGCCATTCAACCGCTTCGGCGCCATCCCCACGGTCATGAAATCTCCAGGCACGAATCCGGCCTCCTCCCAGAACCGCTTTAAAAGGGCTTGGTGGGTGCCGAACCGGCGCTCCCACGAGTCTCGCCCCAAAGAGTGATACAGGCGGTGCACACGCAGCGTCAGGGGGATGACGAACCAGTCGTGAGCCTTCAGACCCTTCCCAGTCTCCCAGAATCCCCCCCAGTGGATGGTGGAGTTCAGCGGCGCTTGGCTTGCTCAAAACTTCATTATTTCATCATTTTTCGTGTCGTTTAACCACGGCCATGCTGCCGGATCATCCGAAGCTCCTATCGTCCACACTCTAAGCAACTCTGGCTTAATGGGTTCGTAGACCGATACCGACCCGAGTTCGTTAGCTATTTCTACGCTTACATCTTCAATCGGCGCAGATGCACGAGCCCGTCTCCTCGATCGCACTAATTTCTGCTCGTATGTCCAGTCCAGGCCGACGAGCTTTGGCAAATCCGCGCCCGCAACTGCAAGCCGAATATGCGGGCGCTCTTTGCTGCTAGGTGGTCGCAATTTCGCGCCGAGCGGATGAAAGCATAAAATACGACAATTTGCCTCACCGCCTCTAGCCTCCTTTACATCGACAGGAATCTCCCAAGGCTCATATTCCCTTGTTGGCAGCCCACTATCTCTAACCTGAGTCAGGTGCGAAAACCCTGTGTCGTGCGTGAACCATTCGAACCGATCTGTGAGGGCAATTCGCACCTCCTCAGCTCTGGCGAGACCTTCAACGAAAACATCGTCTTGCATTTTTCCCTTCGTCAAACCGTCTGCTGCATTATAGCGGCGATTTCCGCTTCTGACTTGCCGGGGTTTTGCCGCAACAACTTGAGCATCGTGGCGCTGTCGGCTGCTTCAGGCTTTTCGGACGGCGTCGATTCCCGCACCCGCACCTCAACCTTGGCCAGTGGCTCCCGCTTTTGAAACGTGGTGGTTTCTCAAACCCAAAACAACGATGACACCGACAGTGAGTAGTGAGGAACGACAATCGAAATTCCCTTTGCTAAGGCAGCAACCCCAGCAAGACCAATAATCAGCATAACCATCATGGCCAAAACCATTAAAGCGAAGCCTGGCCAGCGCCCAAATGAATCAGCGACGGCGGGTGATTGAGCCAAGATGCTTGCCATGCTACCAAATTTCGGGCGCAGAACATCGTCCACCTTTTTGGGTGGTTTAATACTCGCCATTTACCTGCCCTCATAAAGGGGTTTGATTCAGTGACTCAACAATGGTCCTAGACATCTATCCAGGACGTTAGAAGTGCCTGCCACACAGCGATAACTTCTACTTCCATCAACGCGTTTAGTTATCCGATGTTGCAGCTTAGCCAAACTTAGCTAGCACAGCAGATCAAATGTTCCAGTTTTGTTCCAAACCCCAATGTTGTAAGGACTCGAACCCATGGGGGTACGCCGACAGCCAAATATAATCATCTAACTAATTGGGCGATAGCCAAAACGGCTCGCGTAATCCGGCGAAAAACGATCATTAACGCGGCGCTTTTGTAGTTTGTGCCCGTTTCGCGATCAAATAGTTAGACCAATGATTTGCCCGACGGGGCTAGACCTAATTTCTGTTTTCAGAAATACAAAAGGCGCCCCATCGGAGCGCCTTCACTTCCGGCTAGCCAAATAATGATAAGGCCGAATACCTGCTTGCCGGTCATCAGCTAAAGAACCCTGTCACGTATCCGAAAAGAGCAACTGAAGGGCTGCAAAAAACGGCTGGGTCACGCATTCCGCAAATTGCACCACTTGCAAGGGCGCGGGCATGGTTTGTCGGACACTCAGAATGTCTGGTGATGTTCACTGGTTAGCTGGAATAACCTTCGACGGCAGCACAGCGTCTTTCGAGAGAAGGCCTTCATCCCTGAGAAGTTTTTCCCAGTAACCGGCCGCCTCGATGAGTATCAGTTGAACGTCGGTCTTTTCTCCCTTGTCGAATACAAACAGGTTCATGATGAGGTCTCCGACCTTGACTTCACCAACTGCCTCTTTCGCTTCGTGCCACTCAACTTCGGCGCGAATGTCCGGGTCATTTGATTTCAGGCGCATATGCTTTGAGGCGTTCGCAAGTTCACGACAAACGTGCAGCTCTCGAAAAGCTTCGCGAACGGAGTTCTGAAATTTCGAAAGACCCTTTTCGCGGCCGCTTATCGTATCTTCAATGTAATCGAACCCGAACTTTTTGGAGAGCATGTCGCGGGTGGTCTGCTTTGACGCCCACAGCCAGTCGGTGATGTGCCACGCAGTCATCGCGGTATTCCAGACGATGAACAGCGGCCGTGGAAAAGACTCGCTCTTCGTCCACACCGAAAGCGAATTGGAAAGGTCATGTATCTCGACATAGAGCTTCGTCAGCATGTGCTGCGGCTCGTTCATGCCGAATACATTTGGGATATCGCTCGGCGGCGGTGCCTCGGCGGCCATCATGTAGCCCTACGGAATGTCTCCAGCCGTCCTACCACCACCAATTGAGTGCGGCTATTGAGAAAATACTCCCGATTTCCTGTCGCGGCTTCAGCGTACTCGTTGATCGCTACTGTGATGGCCTGGACATGTTGCCAGCACCATCCTCCCCGAGTGGCCAAGTGGCGAACCTCGTTCAGGGCTTCGAGGAACGGCGACAGAGCCGGCTCGTCGGAAAAGTATCGGGGAATGCTCACGAAGACCTCCCGCCCAAAGCTTTCCCTTTCACGGGGCCGCCCTGCTCCTTCCTCAGCGGGTCCCGCTCCGCACAAAGGGTCTCTATTGTGGCCAGCATCCGTCCCAGCAAAAGCGCGGCCGAGGCGGCGTTAATGCCGGCTCTTTTGAGTTTGACGATAAATCTGAAATCCTGGTGACCCTCTGTGAAACCGCTGCATGGCAAACGGCATAGTTTGCAAGTTAAAGGCAAAAGCAGGAGAATCGTCGGTCGCAGCCCAAGGGCCTCGCTCTAAAGGTCAGCCCCACCATACGGGGCACTTACACTCTGTAGCTCTCCAGCGTATCGCCCTTGGCTTTCGCCCAGGCTGGCATCATCCCACATGCTTTTTCACCGTGGGATAGTTCGTGGGATCAAACCCGAAAATCGGAAATACCGTAGCTTTTTCAGCGCTCCTCGGTTGACACCCCTGCCCGCTCAGTCTCGGCGGATCTACCCTCCGCCGAGGGTTATTGATCTTGCTTTCAAATTCGGTGAGTCGCGAGATTGATCCACGGTACGTCGGTAAGTTTGCAATAGACGTACTGGTAACAGTAGCCCGAGCAGTCCAAGCTGTTCGCCGAGAACCTGACCAGTAAGGAAGCCGCCAAGCGGATTGCGGCCCTGAAGCGAGAGATTGCTCCGGCTAATTCATTCTGAGCCCCGCCGAGGCGCTATTGAACCCCGAGGCCACCCGATGGCTGGGTCAGTTCAGTGCTTCTCCAACAGACACGGGCTTCGACATGACGCGAGCTATAAAATGCCCGGAGGCGAACTTTTCTGGCCATTTGTCGAGCGTGCAGCTGCGGCGCAATCTTCCAACAGACCATGCAGTTGCTTCTCGATGGCTCGCCACTCTTGGGCTAAGTCAACTGTGGCAACAAGAACTGGAATATCGAGCAGTCGATATTTTAAGTGAAGCGACCGGCCTACATCTGGGTATAACAACATGCCCGAGAGAGCTCTGTCCTTTTGACTATTGCGCTCGTGCTGAAGATAGGTGATCAGCTGATAAAGGTTGTCTGATTTTACTCTCTCCCCGTAAAGTCCCTTTGCTAATGTCGTTTTATAATATTTTGCGTCGATAATGATCGTATGATCTGATTGGCGGAGTGTGATATCCGTGATCATTCGTGGCAACAATGCAAGGTCATCTTGGGTAGCATCAGTGACGTGCCACGTCGGCGATTCGGCGCGGACGCGATACTCGGTTCGATGAAATTGAAAGAAATTCCTGAGAAACGTCTCAAAAACAGCCGACATGCGCACTTCGTCGTCGAGTACGTGCTGAAATCGCGATCTCGCTCCGCGCTCATCAGGCATTAAAGACCAGTAGACGAATTCGCACAGTCGCATGAGAAAAACGTACTGACGATTATTTCGCGATACAGCGATCCGACGGAAATCACTCGCCGAAAGGCGTATGTCTTCGACGTCGTAAAAGAGTTTCCCCAGGGCTCGGAGGTCATGCCTTGCTGCCTTTTCAACGTCCTGACAAATTGCAAGGCTCGCCAGTGTTGCTTTCAAAACTTGATTGTGCAGAACATCGTGGGTCAGTTCATCGAGATCGCAGATTGCCGTGCCTCGAAGCTGGGTTGCCTCTTTGATCATGCGATCCAAGCGAAGACGACCGCGCGGACCGACTACTTCGTGGGTAAATGTTTTGTAGCCTCGATCGAGACCCCGCCTCAACATTCTGCGTGTCCCCGCCGCGAGCATCTTGGCAAATAGGTTTGGAAGATCGGGGCTTTCGTCAATTCCAGCTTCCCCCATAGCACCGTCGGGGAATTGAGCCCAGGCATAGAGAAACAAATAGTAAAGATTCCGAATTGGAATCTTCATATCGCGCTGCCTTCAAGAAGCTTTTGAAGCCAGCCCTGAGCTTTATCGGGGTCGTCGAACCAGTACTCTTCAAGTAGTGGGTGCACTTCTGTTTCAATTACACGTCGGTACCAACCGGAATCATATTCAAAGTCTTCAATCGGCACGAAGAAGCTGTGTCCTATTCGGTAGCCTGGTCCGAGATTTGCGCGGTCTTCGCCAATCGCCACATTCAGTTCAATCATGCGTGAAACGATAAGATCGATCATCGGCTGAGGGATGCCATTGTCGGCAAGGAGCGATCTGAATTTACTGCTCCCAAACATCGGCTCAAGTGATATAAACGAGAACCGTCTACGAAGCGCGTAATCAACCATCGATAGTGATCGATCGGCAGTATTCATCATACCCAGCAGGTAAACGTTTTTGGGCACGAAAAATCGCGGCTCGTCGGGCTGAGCATAAGTCAGACTCGTGGCCCACGCCGGACCTCTTTTGTCGGGCTCAACAAGCAGCATGAGCTCGCCCAATATCTTCGAAAGATTGCCTCGATTAATTTCATCTATAATGAACACGTGTTTTCGGCCCGGCGAAAGTCTCGCCTTTTCACAGAATCTGTGAAAGACGCCATCGCGAAGCGTGAAGCCCCCTTTTCCATTGGGACGATATCCTTGAACGAAGTCTTCGTAGCTGTAAGACTGGTGAAATTGAACTGTTTCGATCCGGCTGGAATCTTTCTGCCCAAGTATGAGGTAGGCGAGACGTTTAGCTACGAAGCTTTTACCGACGCCAGGCGCTCCCTGTAGGATAATATTCTTCTTTGCGTCCCAGATCGTCAAAAGGTGCTCGAGCTGTGCCTGCTCCAGGAACAGTTCTGAGAGAGCATCTTCTATCCTGTATGCCTCCGCTTCAATTGCTTGCGTCTCTAGGGAACTGTCTTTTGTCGGAAGAGTCTCTGATGGCGTTTCGTCAACTGCTCGGTCGTAGGCTTTGATCAATGCCTCGAGCAACGCATTCATATGTTCATCATTTGGATAGTTGTCTGTCCCAAAATCGATGTGCGCTATGGTTCCAATCTCATAGTTTTTCGCAAGCCAACCTCCGCCGCCCAATTCAATTTCATTGTCTAAAATAAATCCTGCTGATGCGAGTTCTGAAACGACACTCCGCGTCTTGCTAGCAACGTCAAGCATCTGTTTTTGTGCCTCGCGTTGGCCTAGTTCTTGAACGAGATTCGTCGTACCTTGATTCAAAGTCAGAAAAATGCGGTTCAGTTCTTTGGAAATAAGAAAAACAATATAGACACCTTCCTGGGTTGACTTTGTAACGTTGGTGTTCAGGATTGCTATCCACGGCACGGTCGCCCAGTTACCTTGGCCAACACTAATATTTACCTGAAAATTGGGACGGCTTTGAACCGGCTCAAACTGTTCCAGTCGATTTTTCACGGCCGACATTGCATTCCAGAGAGGATCCGTCTTCTGGAAGGGCCCGCCTCGTACAAGGCTAAGTTCCTGAAGGAAGGCTCGCAGGAGCTCGCCGAAAGGCGTGAGCGCAACGGGGCTGACTGATTCAATAGGTTCGGGCTCTTTGAATGCGGCGGCGGTCGGTGGCGACTCCGCTATTATCCGCTCCATGAGCGGTTTGAAGAGTTGCGTCATTTGTTTGACTTCCTCTACAAGCTCTAGCCCGTCAATTTCTTTGCCCAGTGCATATCGAGTAATCCCCCCACCGGCGTTCTTTGCGCCCTCATCTGTATGCAGAAACGAAAGCCAATCCGCCAGAGAGGCAAACTCCGACTGCTTTGGGTCAAGACGCTGTTTTCGTCTAAAGTGCCAGTTGCCTGATTCCGAAAGCTGGGAGGCCAGCTCTTGGGCTTCGAGCGAGCCAGCGACAGGAAGTTGCTCGAGTACGGCCTTGGCAATCTCCCGTGTACGCCGTCGCATCTCTTGATTTGAAAAATCATCCGGGTGCGTCAAGGGAGAAAATCCCCATTCGATTCCTCGGCCTGAGACAATCATAAAGATTTGAGGGTTACCAAGAAATTTGTCTTCATTTTCCTTACGATAGATCCCAAACCAAAGGTCTTTTGGCTTTCCCCCGCGAATTCCAGACTCGGGATGGAATCCTGAAGTGCGTTTGAGAACATAGTTTCTGGGCCCACCGAGTTCATCAAGCGCAACCTGACCGAGCCTTAGAAGTGCCTCGTGCACCCGCTTGTGTGCTGCTTTTTCCTCCGCAGAAAAATCCGCGTATTTCTCACGAGATCGGCTTTGCCGAATTAAATCAATGTCGTGCTCATAAAGGTTTGCTTCTTTCCATTGTTCAACGATTGGCGATCTGTAAAAATGAAATCCCGCTCCTGCTTGCTCTGTCAATTTGTTGCGAATTTCTAAAAGATCTGCATCAATATTCTCGGAAGGACCCTTGGTAAGGCGGTCATAAAAGGCGTCACGTATCTGTTTCTTATCATTTCTTGACGAGATGCTTTCGAACGTTTCTGGGAACGCGATGTGCAGCCACGCCTCCTGCATCGGCTGGAAGGCTCCGCGCTCAAATTCTATGCTGCGCACATCTTTGGCAAAGCCAAATGGATCGCTAAGTAGTTTATCTCTCGTCACCGCTTGCAACTCCTGCCAATGAATTAAGAATTCACTCAGCCAGGCGAGATGAAACGGACGGTGCTGATTGAAGCTCTGGTCGGCGGCAATTTTGTGCTGCACACCTTCAACCGCCCAACGTGGAATTTGCGGCGAATGCGCGCCCCAGCTAAGGATCGTCGTTACGTTTTCCAGTTTTTTGTCTGGTCCGGTGAGACTTGTGAAGAACTGTTGAACATAGAGAAGTTCGGCGGCAAGCTGCACAATATCATTGTTAGCTCCTTCAAGTTGCTTTTTGAATTTTTCAAGGAAGTTACCTTGGCCATCGTCGAATCGATCGACGAACAACGAGTGAAATTGTCGAAGCGATTCGAGAGTCCAGATGTTTCTATCGGGTGAGAAAAGGCTATCAAATTTCACAAGCGCCGTTTCGCGGATGCGCTGCATCGCAAAAAACGTCTCTGCCGGAAATCCTGCGAGTCTTGCCATACGGTCACCCAAAAAAGTGGTCACCGACGAAGCGTGACCCAATTTGCAATTCTCTTCAATGAGCCAGATCGGGCATACATGCCAGAGAGTGCTATTTTAGGGAAGAAGAAGAACGAGAGACGAAGTGAAATAATTAGGCCCAAACCTACGCGTAAGGGAAGATGTTATTTTCCGCAAACTGGAGTCGGCAAAAATGGCAAATGAACAGAAAATTCCGGGAGACCGTTTAGTCCTAGGCATGCTGTCGGTGCTACGTACCCTTGTGATTGAGCTAGATAAGAGGGGCGCCCTGGATGCTGCAAATTTTGTTCAGACACTGCAAGAGACTGCGATCACTCATCGACAAGCTGGCGATCCGCACAATCTTGCTGATGCGATACACGCGATCAGCATGCAACTTCATGATTCAATTCCCGGGTTCAGATAAACCTTGATCGAGCACACGGATCATTGGCGGGTAAGGTTTAGCTCCCGAGCCCAAGTCCTTTCGTCAAGCCCTGTTTGCGGACCAAACTCGACAAGCTTTTGGCAGAGCATTTCCACTACCCGTCCGGCGAAGTAATCCAGTGGTTTGATGGTCTCGGGCGCGTTGCCGCCCGTCACGCTGAAGGTGAACTTAGCAGCGCTATCGAATTGCTCGCCGAAGACCCTACACACCTTATTCCCAAACCCGATCAACGTGTTTCCGCTGGCCAGCCGTCCAAGGGCAGCGTTTTGCCGCATTACAGCGTTTAATGCGGCCGCACCTTCTCTCGCAGCATCGTTGGCCCGATCATTCAAGCTCTCACCCAAGTAGGCTTCACTGTACGCCACGTTCGCCGCCCTCTCGCTTGTCGGTTCGTTCCCTGCCGCGCCTCTCCAGCTCCTGATACTCGTTCGCGAGATCGGTCAGAAGGTGCGACGCTTCGGCTTCCATCACCTCATTAACGCCGAACAGCACGCCAAGAACCGCGCAGGCATTGAGGTTCAGCGTATCGACCAGTTCCTCCGGGTTCAACGGCGGCTCAAGGTCGATTCCGGGACGGCCCTGTTCGTCCGCCGGCAGAAGGTAGCGGGAAAGCGTATCGGTTGACGGATGGGCATCGACGGACAGCTCCGAATAGAAGACGTAGCTTTTCTCGATCGACGTTTTTCTGACGATCCCCTTGGGGCTTAGGGTCTCCCCCTTCGCCCAGCCCTTGTGGTCTTTCATCCACTGGCGGAACTTCGATTCCGTTTCGTCCTCCATGACGAGCTGGTGTTCAAACAGGAGCTGGCCCCGTGCCACCCTGCGCTTCTTCTCGTCTTCCAGCATTTCCATGACGAACTTGTTGCCGTCCTTGGCCAGCCGGGCGACATAGAAGCTGTTCTCGAAGCAATTGCGGGCAAGGATGCGGGCTTCCAGTGTCCTGCCTACCTTTGCCAGTGCCCTCACCGCTTTGACGTGGGACATCGTGCGGGTCAGAAGCAGGAGGCACAGCACCTTGGGGTCGGCACGGCTCTCCTCGGCCAGGTCAACCACCCCGGTTGATATGACGGAGACTCCCGTTGCGAGCAGCCTATCCGTGAAGGATAACCAGTCTTCCAGCAAACCCATTGCGCAACCCTAAGGTTTCGGTCAGGACAACCACAGCTTCCAGGCACCGTAGTAGGCACTGGCCCCAGCGAAAAGCCACCCGAGCCGCAAAACAGGTCGAGGACGGTTGGCAAGGTGAGCAAGCCACGAGAACCAAGCCATGAGCAGACCCCCGCCGGCCGCCCCATAATTCTTCTTGAAATCGCCGCTGCATTTGGCGATCTCCACCAAATCTGAGTATTTCGCATCCTGATCTGACACGCCGACCTCCTGTCTTGCGACGCCCTGTTTCGACCGTGTGGGACTGGGCAAAAACCGCAACGCACTCGCACGGTAGCGCGACGGCCAGTCGCCAACCGCAGCGACGCACCGCCTTCCGCTGAGGTATCAGCGGTTCCTCAATCTGATACTAAATGAAAGGGTAATTCAGATTACCCCTGTCAATTCAGTGCTTTATGGCGCCGTGACATCGCGAGATCGAACTGGCCGCTTGCCGTACTGGATGCCGATGACGCCGTTTCGGCAAATCAGTCACGGCCTTCTGCAGCCATCATGGCGGTTTCGTTCTATCTGACAATTCGTGAATCGACGCGCCGTACAGAACTGCAACCACCCGTCACTGAGCCGAGTAAGGCTCCTCAGCCAGCAAGCGGAACTTCCGACCATCAGCCACAGCCGCAACATGCCGAGGCCCCGTCCCGGACGACTCAGCCATATGCCCGACCTGCATTACCAACACCGCCGCCGTGGCGAAGGTAGCGCCCCCAGGTCTCCTGCCCCGCCGGCACATAGCGGATGTCGCGCGCGTACCAGTTCTGATGTTCGAAGATGATGCGCTTGTGGGCTTTGGCCGTTATCTCGCAGCAACTCCGATACGCGGCGCTGCAGGTCGAGCCGTTTAATCCGCTGGCGTTGCCGGATATCAATGAGCCAGTCGTCGAACGGCGCACGGGAACGCGTAGTGTCGGTTCTCCAAACCGGCCAGTACCGCGCTGCCGACGCGGCGCCCGCCCCGCTTCTTGGTTTGGATTGTTTGCACGCTGGAATCGTGAGCCGACCAGTCCCGATCGTCAAACAATTTCAGATTTTCCCAGCTGCCACTTGCAGCACCCCTAAACGGGACTTGCAATCGACCCGTGTCTAGTGCGAATCTGAGTACCCGGCAGGAGGACACCATGGCAGTAGGCGTGGATTACAGCGCGTGGTCGGTTGAAGACGGCGAGATGAAACGCCGCATGGACTATACGGACTCCCGGACGAAACAGCACGTCGCCATCATCATTTTTACCTGCAAGATCGAAAAAGGCTCCACGGCAACGACCCTTTCGTACAGGTTCGCACCATTCGCGGTTGTGGACGGCCTCGACTTGGGTGTTTCACTCGTCCCAATGGGTGCCGACCGCTCTATGCCGGTGGGCGTGGATGTAAAATCCGTCGATGGTGGAAAAGGCGCACTCATGTCGCCCCGGACTTCACAAGGAATTCAACGTCAGCTCATCGCGTTGCTCACCGGCCAACATTTGAAGTTTGCAGTTTTTCAGGGGCTGGAGCTTGTCGATATGCCATTTTACAACGATGACGAATTTCCAATTATCTATCGCCAGCAAATTGAAAAAGCAGATGGCGGCTCAAATCTAGAAGAGCAGAAAAAAGGTTGGTTTGGCCGTTGGTAGCCACGAGGCCTTGGGAAATTTCAATGCTGCGCATTCTCACACTTCTCATTTCAATCATCACCAATGCGACCTGGGCCGAAGCCGAGACCATCGACGTGAAGTATTACGGCTCGCTCGACCTTAAGACCTTCGCCTGCACCGATGTCACCAGAAGCAGCTTCATCAACCGCGCCTGCTACGACAAGGCCAAGCAGTTCATGGTGGTACAGCTCAAAGGCACCTACTACCCCTACTGTGAACTGCCCGCCTTGAGCTATGACGCCTTCCTCAATGCGTCGTCGATGGGCCAGTACTACAACGCCAACATCAAGGGCTCAGGCAAAGACGGCCCGTTCGATTGCCGGACCCACGCCAAGCCAATCTACTGAAATTAATTTCAGATGTTCACATTGACCGGCCTTGGAACGCACTGCATTCAGTGCCTGAAACTAGTCCGCGCAGAGATTGCTAAACTACGCACGACCATGAGCCCCTGAACAACTCGCTTAGCTTCGTGCGATTCTTCCCAGAGCAGCGGTTAGGCACGCTGGCGCGGTAAGGGACTTAGAAAGCCGCGTCGAGAGCTGATGACCCGCAATGAAACCTTCTACCCCGCTTAACCGCGGGGTTTATTCTCTTCTAGCTTCGCCGACACCCCCTTGAGAAAGCCAACGAGGAAGGCCGCTTGATTAGTGTATTCTTTGTATTGCGTGATAGTCGGATCTAATTCACCGTGCACAGCGGCGTCACGCCCTTTGCGAAGCGTATCGTAAAGTTCTTGCAACTCGGGCATAAGCAGCCCCCTAGTGACTAGCATTCTGACGAGCATCCCATTTCTGGCTTTTACGTTTAATTGCTCGCCAATTTTCTCCAGTTCGGTTTCGACTTCGGAGAATGCGTGAGGAACAGGAGTGCCAGTTACCCGCCATGCTTTTAACAGATTGAGTGTGCGCTTCGTTCGTTCCAGCTTGCGCTGCAACTCTCTTTGTTGAGACGAGACCTTTTCAGCATCTCTAATTGTCGGCTTTTGTTCTGGTTCAGTCTCCTCCGGCGCGTCAGCTTCGGCGATGATTTCCCTACCCTTTGAAAGCAACCGATCAAATTTTAAGGTCGCTCCGCCAAAGCCAAATTCGCTTAAACGAGCAAGAAGCGGTCCCAAGTGAGGTCGCAGCATGAAAATAATAAAGATCACCACAGCGGGCCATACAAGGTGACCAAACATCGAGTCAGTAAATTGCAGCCAGCTCATAGGTGATGACTCGGCTGTGTTCGCGGCAAAGGGATACGTCAGCAGGAATATGGGCATGGTACGCTTAGGTAGTGGAAGCGGCCACTATCGTACCTAAGGGTGAGCCAAAGTCTACCCAGCATATTTACCGCAACACTTGCCGGAACGGCTTTTCAACTACCTACATGACGCCCGAGGGCAAAGCTCTCAAAGAGCAGTACCAGTGCGAAGCTAAAAGCCAATGGAAAAGGAAGCCGCTAGAGGGTGATATCGAGGTGTCTATCACGCTTTACTTCGGCACCCAAGCGCCGCGCTGATCTGGATAACTTCAACAAGCTATCGGTGGACGCCCTCAGCCGAGGCGGTGTCGATAGGCCTGCACGCAAATGAAGCGTGCGAGGCGCGTGGGTTCAAGGACGAGACTAAGATCAAACAATGACATGATGGCCGGCTTTAGTCGGCCGATCCATTTATTACCAGAATCCGGGATAGGTGTGATTGATTCAGCGGAAGATGGCCGCGTGAATGATCCAGCAAGCGTGCTGCGCTTGCAACATGAATAAATTTTTGATGTACCGATCAGCGGCCAGAAAAAGCTCTTCTGCCTTTTTCTAAAATATCGCCCGTCGCGAAAGTGAGATATCAGCTCGGGGTTTCGCTATCGGATGCGTCTTCAAGAGGTGCCCAATGTGTTGGGAGCATCGTACCGCCGTTGGGCGATTGAACCCACGCTCCGCCACCAACATGGTAACCGATAGTTTCGATCGGTTCGCGATTGGGGCCGACGCCATTTTCGAGCCGCAAGCGGACGACTGCTAAATCCCGCGGCGCGGTAGCTATCGGTCGCCACTTAACTTTGGAATCATCCATGAATAAATTCCCTCAATTGCCCACACTGGCGTTCTTAAGGCCAGACAGATAATTCAGCCGAAGTGGGGCCGACAAAACAGCCAACGTGCTCTTGGTCTGCATGGCCAAGTTTTCCTCGCCCTTATTACCTTTTTCCGTTGCCGTGCTGATCGGCGCATTTGTCTTTTTCACGCTATGGGCCGTCTCAGTGGGTCGCAATCAACGAAACGGGACTCTTCGGTCCGTTTTAGGATCGAACCGCCAAGTTTCATTCATCTCCGCCAAGCGCCTGTTAATGTAGGGGGCAGCCGCGTCTCGATAGTCTTGGGAATTGAGGGGAATCGATCCCTCGGAAGCGAAGAAGTCGTATGACAGCTCTCTCAGAATAGCTTCCTGCCGCTTTGTTTCAGGCGATTGAAAGTTGATGTACGTGAGAGTCAGTATCGTGGCGCCAACGAAGAAGCTTCCCATGGCGGCGATAGCGCCCCATTTTTGAAGAAAGTGAAGTGGCGGCCGATTGGCGTTTGGAGTTTGATCTGCCGGGATGGTTTCGTTCGTAGTCATGTGGCGGCGGTCGCCTGCTCTAACGCTTCGCGGCCCTGCTCCGACAACCCGAACCACTCGGCGTCCAGGCTGACTGCCCGATGTTGCAACAGACCAGTTTTTGCCAAGGCACGATAACGGAGCAGCGCCCGATCGGTCGTGATACCGGCGTCGCCGCGGTCTGCGATATACTGCAAAACTCGAATATCTTCGTCGGTCAGGTCTGTCATCATTTGAACCCCTCTCGCTCAACCTCAGATGGGGATGCACAGAGCAATCTCCAAGATTGCAGCAGGGCAATACCTTACCGCTTGGCCAACGTTTTTAGCGTCCAACGTCGGCGGGCGACACCTAAACCAATTCCAATGGATGCGATCAAGCAAAGCGAGCCGGTGGTGTAGTCGTTCCAGGCGCTTGGCAGCGGGAGCTGAACGATAAAATCCGGGTCCCTGCCTAGTATGATCATCAACCCGCCCATGAGCGGCACACTCGTGAGCAGGTACGAAATAAGGTCAAGCCTCGCTAATCGTATCGCCACTTCGTTGGGATTCTCTTGGACCTTCGCGATGTAGTCGTATCCTCTGTCACATCCGAAGGCGACGAATCCACCCGAAAATAAAAAGAGTATAGCCAGACCGATAAACGTCGCCATTCCAAGACACCTAATCGTTGTCGAAAAAGAACGATTTGCTCTTGTACTTCACGCCCAGGGTCGCGCGTACCCAGTATTCGCTCATCCAGATGGTCCCGGCGTCCATTGTGCTGGTCGGAAGCCACGCAAAGTAAGGCCCGAGCCAACGAGGGTTGGCTCTCTCGAACTGCTCTTTCAATGAAAGCTGGCTATAGGGTATCTGGCCTGATTCCACCTGACGCTTACGCTCAACCTGCGCCGCTTCGCGCTCGTGACGGCTTGGGTCTTTCGCGTCCCACCAAAGCTCGTTCTTGGACTTCAAGGCGTCATGGCTCCAGTGCCATTCACGCCAGATGGATTGGCCCCCTGAAAAGACCTCAACCGTACTTACGGGTGTTGGAAGATTGCTCAGGGCCTCCCCCAAAAGCCACTGCTTGGCCGCAGTAATGTTGTCGAACTCGCGGGTTTCGACCGGGGCAGACGTTATGTTCATCCCCTTCGGAATCACGCCAGTAATTTTCGCTGTGAACATCGCAGCCCCCAAAATGGCCGAAATACTCGCGCCCAAGTTGCAGAGTGTCAATTCGAATGCTCAGTTCCAGCACTAACTACTTATGCAGGATGCTGAGTATGTTGATGCCGCTCTGCATCAAAAACTTCCAGTTACGATTCAGAAAACGGCGAGCGCGCGCCGTCCAATTAGTTTTCTTAAACATCAGGCAAGCCTCACCGTGGCGCGAAAATGACATCGCGCAAATGTTGACAGGGTGCCTGGAGATGAGAGAAAACCCTCAGCGTTGCGGAAGTGAGTTTCGACTCGGCTCCAGGCGCCAGGTGGTGTTTTGCAAGAACGCCATCTGGCTCCCCTACTAGGTGATTGATTTGCGGAATCCGCGCAAGCGTTGCGTGTGGCTGTGCACAACCCTAGTTTTTATGCGATTCCTAGAATGGAATCATCAGCTTAGCCTGTGGATGACAGCCGAATCCGCATTTTTTCCATGTGGACAACACCCGCTATACACAGATGACGAACGGACTCGTTCCGATAAATGAAGTCATCGAGAACGCTAGATTACAAATCACAGCGAGCGATTGACAGCGAATCGAAAATCAGAATCTCTGTGGCTTTTCACGGCCCCGTGTCAGTCTGGACTGCCAACTTACTTATCTGAAAATGAAAAGGCCCCGGCTTTTGCCGAGGCCTAATCTGGCGGGGAACGGTTCTTCCAGCTATGTGGTACCGGTCTTCACTAACGGTAGAAGTTGGCGCAGCAACGTCTCCCCCTTACAGGGTCCCCAGAACCGTGAGTATTGCGAAGCCTTTTAGAATGCGCGCGCGCATTTTTTGGATGGTTGTTTGCATTTTTATGGACGTTGCCTTCATCTTTCATTCCTCCGGTTGAGCCTAGGATTAGATTTCCTTCGACCTTCGCGGAGACCCTCAGGTGAGCGTGCCACGCCACTTCGGCATCCCAGTGAATCGCGGGTCCCACTACGGCTGAACCCTGAATTCGCGGGGATTATATCGCACCCGGATCAAGCGCCGCAACCGAGCTAAACCCCCAAAAATGGGTCTCCCGACATCGCCACTATCAGCAAAGGCCCGCCCATCAAGTGCGGCCGCTCATACTTGCTTAGGGACGGGCATACTTTCACGCCGTGGGATAGTTCGTGGGGTCAAACCCGAAAATCGGAAATACCGTAGCTTTTCCAGTGCCCTTCGGTTGACACCCCTTCCGCCAGTTATTTAATTAAGTCGCTGATAATGTTCAGTTTTATGTTTTATCTCGGTATCTACGCACAATCCAACGCACACTTGCATTAGAGGATGATCGATGCCTGATAAGAAATCTAATCCGACGCACGCCCATGATCACATGACTGTCTCGCATCTTCGCGAAAAGCTCGCGGATCTGCGACCTGCGGGCGAACAAGTGCCCGTCCAAAGACACCAGACGACCGCACATCTCCGGGATCGTTTAAATACACAGCCTCAATCTGGGCAGGCTCAACAGACTTCGGGCGCAGATGCTCCGGCGCCGGCTCCCGCTCCGTCTGAACAGAAGAAATGATGGATTGGCCTCTGGCCGAGACGATCCAGTATTGGTCTGGTTTGGCGGCCCTTTTTGCGCTGCCACTCGGAATCTGCGCGATCGTGTACGCAGCCCGTCAACTCTCCCTCGCCCGGAAGGCTGGGTCTGGCGCTTCTTTGATGGCGCTGAGCGAGACCTTCCGGCAAAATTGGAACGCTTTCCTAGCGGCACCAGGAGAGTCGGAGCGGCGTCACGCATTCGCTGATCTCGCCAACGCCCTCGAGATCGCGTGTGCCGTTTTCCGGGACGGCGTATTCTTCGGAAATTCAAAGGACGTGCTGGAGTATTATCTCGTTGGCGTATTTCGGCTAATTCAAGACAGTGAATTCGCGCGAACTCATCTAACGACGCTCTTACAAACGCGAGAAACATTTCAGAATATTAGGTTTTTTGTTGCTGGTCATAAGGCGACGATCAACTCTCCGGCCCTTGCGGCGCCGTCGTCTGCCGATCATGAAGCGGCCTGATTCGTCCGCGGCTTTTCCACAGGGCAAGACACCCGCCGGCGCTAAAACCGGCGGGGTCTCTGTGGTTCAGGAGCGCAGCCTGCGCAACGCATCACCGATCGTGTCACACAAAATCGAATAGTGGCGGGTGTGCAGTGCTTGGCCATCGAGGTCGATCGTATCCCGTTGCCATTCGATAAGCGCGAAAACACCCGCCATCGTTGTCGGAACTGTTTCGACGAGATCTGCAAGCGCATCGAACCGAGGTTCCGAGGCATCCTGTCGAACTCGCTCTGCGTCTCCCATGATCTCTTCATGACGCTTCACAAAGCCCTCGAAGAACTCATGGTGCGATCGGTTCATTTCCCCGAACCGATCCGGTGGACAGAGAGCATCGATCTGGTCGTGCGAATATGCCGTGCATTGTTGGCCATACGCGGGACCTTGCGCCGAACCCGCTAAATTAAACACTCCAATTGACGGTTCACGCTGTCCGACCGTGTCGAGCAACAGTTTTTCGCGACGAATGAAATCGGCTTCAGCGTCATTCTCAACCTTCGCCGCAGCGCGATATCGCTCGATCGCAGCAATGATTGGATCGGGTTGGCCGTTGCGAATGGCAGCAAGAGCGGGCGCGCCGGC
>NZ_JAAVUY010000039.1 GCF_018449695.1 Bradyrhizobium sp. dw_411 | reverse complement strand
GGGGTCGCGCGAATGCGCGCCCGATGACAGGCTCCGCGTGCCCACCGTCTTGCATTCATCATGCTTTATTATGGTGTGCACGGCGCAAGCGCGCCTTTGCCCACCCTACGATCTTAGATCATCGCAGCGGCAATGGCGGTCGCACCAGCGGGCCGCCGTCTTCGGCGGTAGTCGCGGCTTGCGGTTGCGGCGCAGGCTGCGATAGCGGCGGCGGGGCAGGGGTGGCGGCCGATGGCGGCGGCAAGGTGGAAGCCGCTGCGGGTGCCGACGGCTGGTAGACTTGGTAGACCGGCTTCGGTTTTCGCACCGGTGCTGGCACCGTCGCCGCGGCTGGCTTTGGCGGCAGCGTCGCGACCCGCGGTCGCAGGCCTGGATCAGACGATTTGGCAACATCGCGTGCCATCTGCGCCTGGCTGGCCTTGAGCTGCTCGATGCTGGCTTTGAGCTGCTCGATCTGTTGACCCATCGTGGCGATGTCACGCGCCATCGATTGCGTCGAAGGCCCCGATTCGGCAGTTGGGTTGGCCGCCGATGCTGGCGCGGCAGTGTCGGACGCCTGATCCGGTGGTGCGCTCGCCTGATCTGCGGTTGCGGTCTGTACCGGCGTTACGTTTGGCTGATCGGCGACCGGCGATGGTTCGGCCGGCGACGGGGCTGCGCGAACAAAGGGCGGCAGCCAGCCCGCGATCGTCTGCTTGGCTGGGAGCCAGGCCGCGATGATCTGTTTCGCATCATCGCCGTGATGGGTCCAGAGCGCGGCGGCCATGGCGCTCACAAGCGCGAACAGGAATCCGACGAAAGTGTTTCTCACCAACCGGCCAAATGCCGATCGCTTGCCTGCAGCCTTGGTGTGATCGGCCGCCGCGGCGCGAAACGTCGTATCGAGCGTGGGGCTCGGCGCGACAGCAGAAAATTTGGGTTGAACATCCGCCCGCTGATGCGCGAGCCGGCTTAAGGCCTCGTACACGGGATCGACAGGCGTATTGTCCGTTCGCGGAGCGCCTGCGCGTACCGCGTCAGCGCGTGGAGCCTCAGGGCGTGCAGCGTCCGGGCGTGCGGCCAGAACGACGTCAGGCTCGATCACGAAGATGTCGTGCGGATCGGTTTCATGCACTGTCAGCGCGGATTGCATTGGCGGTCCCCGGTTGGTCCGATGTCGCCCGTATAGGGTGAACGGCGGACTTGCGCACCCTCGATGATCCCTGCCCAGCTCCAAACGGCCAGTCATGTTTGACCAAAGCAAGGCAATGGTATGGAGAGGTTGGGGCGGCGAATGGTCAGCAATTGTGCAGGAATCGCGGGAACCAGGGTTGCATGAACCGGGAACGGTTGCTGTTGCCAGCATCCGCCGAACCGTGGCACGGAACTTCCCTGGTTTTTGACGCACCCAAAAAAAATCTCGAGACAACGGATTTGACACCATGACGCAACCGCTTCGATCGGCGCTTATCACCGGCTCCAGCGCCAGCGGCGGGCTCGGTCTGGCCGTCGCGGAAGGCCTGGCGGCGGCCGGTTTCAGCATCGTGCTGCACGGGCTCGAAGAAGCCGCGGCGATTGCACCGGTGGCGGCGGCGCTGGCGGCCCGCCACGGCATCGGCGCGGTCTATTGTCAGGCGGATCTCACCGACCTCGGCGCGGTGGAGCGGTTGATGAAATTTTCCGCCGACGCGTTTGGGGGACCGGATGTGGTCGTCAACAACGCGGTGGTGCGGCACTTCGCGCCGCTCGAAGAATTTTCGATGACCGATTGGCAGCGTGCGCTGGCGGTCAACCTGACGGCGCCGCTGCGGATCATCCAGCTTGCGTTGCCGGGTATGCGTGCGCGCGATTACGGCCGAATCATCAATCTCTCTTCGCCCTATTCGCATCGCGCCGCGCGCAATCGCGTCGATTACGTCACCACCAAAACCGCCATCCTCGGGATGACGCGTACGGTCGCGCTGGAAACCACCGGCACCGGCATCACCTGCAATGCCGTCGGTCCGGCCACGTTGCCGACGGACGCAATCTATTCCCGGATCGATGCGATGGCCGCGGCCAAGGGGCTGTCACGCGAGGAGGCGGTGCGCGAATACATGAAGGAGCGCCAGCCCAGCGGCCGCTTTGTCGAACTCGCCGATGTCGCCGCGATGATCGTGTTTCTGTGCAGTCCAGCCGCACGCGACATTACTGGCACCGTGATCCCGATGGATGGCGGCTGGTCGGCGGCCTAGCTTCTATCGCGACACTGGAGCGTTTTCGAGCGAAGTGGATACCGGTTCGCGTGAAGAAAACGCATCAAATCAGAAGATTAGAGCCCGGTTCTGATTCAATCAGAACCGATAAGGCTCTAATGCTCAGCGAGCCTTATGCGTCGCTCTTGGGAATGTATTTTCCCATTACGCATTTGTATCGCTGCAGAGTCCAATCATGATACGGACCATTGGCGAGCCATTCGGCGATACCGATTTGTCCATTCACCTGACAGGCCGTCATGGTGATTCCTGATTGTTCACTGGTGGTGACAACTTTCTCCATGCAGAGCTGGGCATGGCAGAGAACGGCGACGAGAGTAACGAGCATAGGTGCCTTCGTTGGTAAGAAAAACCCGGTCGGGCAGGGCTATGCAGGGTTCGTGCCACGGTAGGCGTGCATCACGGCCCGATGACGTGGAAGTTACGTTGCTCTGTGCTGTCAGGAACTGATTCGGCAGGTGTTTCTACGGGGGCATTTAGCCGGTTTTCTGTCCTGCGAGATTCGCGATAGCGCCATGCGACTTTGACAGGTGTCATTCCGGGGCGATGCGAAGCATCGAACTCCAATGTGCTCTTGCACATTGGAGAATCTCGAGATTCCCCGATGCGCAATTGCGCATCTGAGGTCTGGTCCTTCGGACCATCCCGGAATGACGGGGAGAGAGTCAGTTTCAAGCCAGCATTTCCCGCACCAGCGGAATTACCTTGCGGCCGTAGAGCTCAATGTAGCGCATGATCTTGTCGTGACGCAGCGCGCCGGCGCTGTACCTCATGTCGAAGCGTGAAAAACCGAGTGCCTCACGCTTATGTGTTCGCGGACAGGGCGTCGCCGCGAGAATATCCATTGAAGTACGATCGTAATTTTATATGATGATCGTAATTTAATATATCATCTGTCCCTGTGCGGGAGCGGTGATGCAATCTCAGATTGTCGCGAGGATTTCATGGACGTCACCGTTGCCACTTCCCGCCACATCGCATCGCAAGCAACCTCGGATATTACCTTTCTCGGGCTCGCAGCCGCCGCTGCAGCGATTCGTAACGGCGAGATCACGTCCGAGGCCTACACCACGGCGCTTCTGCAGCGCGCTCAATTGTTTGCCGACCTCAACGCCTTCATCACTATCGATCAGGCCGCTGTGCTGGCAGCCGCGAGGGATGCGGACAAAGCGCGTGTGGCCGGATCGACGGCACCGCTGCTTGGCGTGCCGCTCGGTGTGAAGGACAGCTATTTGACGAAAGGGCTGCCTACCAGCCTGGGTCTCGGCAGCCTCGCTCATTTCGTGCCGCGCGAAGATGCGGACGCTGTCCGAGCCATTAAGGGGGCGGGCGCCTTGATCTTCGGCAAGAATAACCTCGTCGAGATGTCTTACGGTTTGACCGGTCACAACGCACGTTTCGGCCAGGTAAAGAATCCGCACGCAAGAGATCGCGTGTCGGGCGGCTCTTCGAGCGGCTCTGCCGCATCGGTGGCCGCTGGCCTCGTTCCCGCGTCCTTGGGCGGTGACACCGTTGGGTCAATTCGGGTGCCCGCATCGTTCTGTGGCGTCGTGGGATTCAAGCCGACCACCGGACGTTGGCCGCGCAACGGCGTTGCCCCGATCTCCCATACGCTCGACACGACAGGCGCATTCGCCCGAAGTGTAGAGGACTGCATTTTAATGGATCAGGTCGTCACTGGTGAACAGACTGCCGAGTTCTCCGACAGCGGCTACGACATGAAGGGAGCCCGACTGGCCTTCGCGCCGCGACAGTTCCTTGATCTGGTGGACTCGGAAGTCGAGACCCGCTTTCGCGAAGTGGTTCGACGATTGCAGGACGCGGGGGCCGAGGTCGTTGAGGTAGACCTTGGCGACGATTTCAATGCCCTCATCCAAACCGCGACGTGGGGCATCTTCGCTCATGAGACGATGGACGCAATTTCGGAATTCCTTCGCCGCCATGACATTCCGACAACGTTCGAGGCGATTTACGAGGGGCTTAAGCCCCAACTTCGGCAGGCGTGGGGACACATCGTATTGCCGGGCGGTGCAGGTGCTACCTCGGCAGAGGCCTATCAGACCGCGCTCAATGTGAGCCGGCCGGAAATCCAGCGTCGCCTCGACACGGTGTTCGTCTCTCATGGGGCGCTGGTCATTTTGCAGCCGACCACGCCCTGCACGGCGCCTTTGATCGAGGAGCAGTCGACCGTCCATATCGCGGGGCAGGAAGTCAGCTACCTCGCTTTGGCGAACCACACCGTGTCGGCGAGCAGCGTAGGCCTGCCGGGTATCAGCCTTCCCGTCGGCTCGTCTCGCGATGGGCTGCCGATTGGCCTTGAACTGGACGCTCCCCTGGGGAGCGACCGTCCGCTTCTGAACCTTGCCCGCGGGATCGAACGCGTCTTGGGCGTCAAGTCCTTGGGCGCCAAATCCTTGGGTGCCAAGTCCTTGGGTGCCAAGTCGATTGCGATCTAATGGCGTGACTCCTTCGCTTGGCGAAGCTGCCGCCTGAAGCTTACGGGATTATTGGTGGAGTGGAGAGAAGATGCGTTTCGAGAAAGGTCATAAGGCAGCGACGCGACGGCACATCGTCGATGTGGCGTCGAAGTGCTTGCGCCGAGACGGCATCTCCGCCGCCGGGATCGCCGGGATCATGGACGAAGCCGGCCTGACCAAAGGGGCATTCTCTCCGCACTTCGAGTCCAAGGACGCGCTCGTTCGCGAGGCGCTGGCGAGCGCGCTCGTCGATCAGCAACATCGCTTCGATGAAGATCAGCGGAAGGGCCTCGATCTTGAGGGCGCGATCCGTAGGTACCTGAACCGCGCTCACCTCGAAGACCGGGCAGGTGGGTGCCCCTCAGCGGCGTTGCTCCCCGAAATTTCCCGCCAGCCCCTGTCCACGCGGCAAGACTACGAGAAAGAACTGCGAAGCTACATTTCGACTCTCGCAGCACTGCTTTCTGACGCCGGTTCTGCAGCGAGCGGCCGCCGCGCGACCGCCATCTTCGGCCTCATGGTAGGCACCCTCCAGTTGGCGCGGGCCGTGCCCACCGCTGCCCAGGCGGAGCGGATCCTGGAAGGCGGCGTTGAGGCTGCGTTGCACTTGGCGCGAGCTCCATCTTCATAAATTAGAAGGCCGGAACGGCTCCCCAGTTCGATGCTGCGCATCGCCCCGGAATGACACCCATTACCCTTTAGGCCAGCATCTCGCGCACCAGCGGAATTACCTTGCGGCCGTAGAGCTCAATGCAGCGCATGATCTTGTCGTGACTGAGCGCGCCGGCGCTGTACTTCATGTCGAAGCGTGAAAGACCCAGCGCCTTGGCGGTCGCCGCGATCTTGCGCGCGACGGTCTCGGGCGAGCCGACATAGAGCGAGCCCAGATTGGCTTCCTGGTCGAATTCCCGGCGCTCCATCGGTGGCCACCCGCGCTCCTTGCCGATCCGGTCGCGCATCACCTTGTAGTCCGGCCACAGTTCTTCGCGCGCCTGCTCGTCGGTGTCGGCGACGTAGCCCGGCGAGTGGACACCGATCGGCTGCACTGGTTTGCCGATCTGGGCGTAGGCCCGGTGATACAGATCGACATAGGGCGCAAAGCGTGTCGGGTCGCCGCCGATGATCGCGAGCATCAGCGGCAGATCGTACCGCGCGGCACGCACCACCGATTCCGGGCTGCCGCCAACGCCGATCCAGGTTTTCAGCGCGCCATGCTCGACTTTGGGAAAGACGTGCTGGTTGGACAGCGGCGGACGCGTGGTGCCGCTCCAGGTCACGCCCTGTTGGGTCAGCAGCGCGGCAAACAGATCGAGCTTCTCCTCGAACAGCCTCTCATAATCGCGCAGCTCAAAGCCGAACAGCGGAAACGATTCCGTAAATGAGCCGCGGCCGAGAATAACCTCGGCACGTCCGTTCGAAACCGCATCGAGGGTCGAGAAGCGCTGAAACACCCGGATCGGATCGTCTGAACTGAGCACCGTCACCGCCGACCCCAGCCGGATGCGGGTGGTGCGCGACGCGATCGCCGCCAGCAGCACCTCGGGAGACGAAATCGCAAAATCGGCGCGGTGGTGTTCGCCGACGCCGATGAAGTCGATGCCAAGGCTGTCGGCGAGTACCGCTTCCTCGACCACGTCGCGCAGCACCTGCGCCTGCGCCAGCGGGACGCCATCGGCGCCGTTGGTGACGTCACCGAAAGTATCGAGACCTAGTTCGAGAAGTGCCATATTCAGTCCATTCCGTGGGCGGGGCCGTGCGATATCCAGTGGATATCGCACGGCCCACAGAACGGAAATAGCCCATAGGCCGCGCAAATGCGCGGCTGATGATCAACTCCGCGTATGACGTTGGATAAGCTACGCCGCCCGCCGTAGCCCGGATGAGCGAAGCGACATCCGGGGCCTTCGCCTTCTCGATCCCGCATGTCGCTTCGCTCATGCGGGCTACCTGCTACAGCCGTCCGCTCAATTCGTCTTGGCAGCGGCGCGAACGAAATTTGCAAGTTCGCTGTTGAAGCGCGGGGCATCTTCGTAGAACGGGGAATGGCCGATCCCCTCATAGACCGAGAGCTTGGCGCCGGGAATCACCGAAGCCGTATACTGGCCGGCGCCGAGTTTGGCGTTGCGGTCCTCGGCGCCGTGCGTCACCAGCACCGGCAGTTTCAGTTTGGACATCATCTCGGTGGCGTCGAGCGGGCGGCCGCTGAGACCGGCGCGCACCTTGGGCAGCACCATCATATTGAAGGCAAGCATGGTCTCGTAGTCATCGGCGGTCGGCTGTTTGGAGAAACAGCCGTGCAGGAAAGCGCGCGTCGCGGTGATGTTGGTGACGAGATCTTCCGATCCCATCAGCGGTAAATTCTTCAGATTGTCGCCGATCAGCGCGGGATCGACCTTGATCGGCGCATCGACAAAGTTGATCCCGGCGAGTTTCTCTGCGCCATGGGTCGCGAGATAATCCGAAATCACCCGGCCGGCATAGGACCAGCCGACCAGCACCGGGCGCTTCAGCCCGGCGGCGTCGATCACGGCCTGCACCTCGTCGCCCCAGGCTTTTGAATTCCGGTAGCTCGCGGGATCGAGCGGCTTGTCGGAATTGCCGTGGCCGCGCAGATCGTAGGTGATGATGCGGAATTCCTTGGCGAGGTCGCTGTCGGCCTGACGCATCCAGGACAGATGACTTTGCGAGAAACCGTGGATGAACAGGATTTCCGGGCCATTCGGATTGCCCCATTCCTGCGCCGAGATGGTCAGTCCGTCAGGTGTCTTCACCGCGATGGGCTTGGACTTGGCCGGGTCGGCAAAGACCGGCTGTACGGTGGCGACCAGCAACGCCGCCGCGATGGTGCTGGCGACAAGACCACCCACGCGCAATGTCTTGGACCTAGAAGTCTCGGACCTAAAAGTCTTGGGCATCGAATTCTCTCCCGTTTTTTCTTTATGTGAGGGTGAGCCTAGCATGGGTAGTGAGGCGAGTTAAGCCGCGGCAAATTTGTTCGCTGTGCGAAATCTTGCCGACGAGGCCGCCGGCATCTGCTATCCCTTGGCGAATCCGAACGCTGCGAAAGGGAGTGTTGAAATGACCGGGAGCCGGACGCCAATGAGGATTACTTTCGCAGCCATCATGGCGCTCGTGTGTCTCGGCACCCAGGCCAATGCCGCCCAATGCGGCAGCGGGCCGGGCGGTTTCGAGGCCTGGAAGCAGGCGTTTGCGGAGGAGGCACGGGCAAAGGGCATGGGCGCGGCCAGCATCGCCGGCCTGATGCAGACCAATTATGCGTCGGCGACCATCGCTGCCGACCGCGGCCAGCGCAGTTTCAGTCTCTCGCTGGAGCAGTTTCTCGCCAAGCGGGGCGCGCCGGCGATTGTCGCGCGCGGCCGCAAGATGAAGCAATCGCAGGCCGCGCTGTTCGCCTCGATCCAGCAGCGCTACGGCGTGCCGCCGGGGCCGCTGATCGCGATCTGGGGCATGGAGAGCGGCTTTGGCAGCCAGCGCGGCAATCAGAACATGCTCTCCTCGATCGCGACGCTCGCTTATGACTGCCGGCGGCCGGAATTCTTCACCGACCAGCTTTACGCCGCGATGCGCCTGATCGATCGCGGCACATTGTCGGCGTCGACGCGCGGCTCGATGCATGGCGAGGTCGGCCAGACCCAATTCATGCCCAAGAACATCCTGGCCTATGGCACCGGCAATCTCGACGTCGCTGCCAATGCGCTGAGTTCGACCGCGAACTTCCTGAAAGCGCACGGCTGGCGCGCCGGCGCGGGGTATCAGCCCGGCGAGCCGAATTTCGCCGCCATCGAAGCCTGGAACGCCGCGGGCGTCTATCAGCGCGCCATCGCGTTGATGGGGAGGCAGATCGATGGGGGCGAGTAGGGGCTGATGGTTCGAGACGCCGCTTCGCGGCTCCTCACCATGAGGGAGTGAGT
>NZ_JAAVUY010000038.1 GCF_018449695.1 Bradyrhizobium sp. dw_411 | reverse complement strand
CAGGATGAGGACTTGAGGTTCGTCGGTGTGTGCCATTGGCCTAATCGTGGCAACACCCGCAGGTCCCCTCATGGTGAGGAGCGCGTCTTCGCGCGTCTCGAACCATGAGCCACGAAGCCCATGAGCAACGAAGCCGCTGACATCCTCGCTGTGTGACCTCGCACACACCTGAACAGCCATTCATTGAATTGTCCCGAACCACACCCGGAAGCGGCGCGACTGATGGTCGTTAGGCAAGATTGCACCAGGCAAAGACCTTGCACCAAGCAAAGACCTGCACCATCAACCCCGCGCCGAAGATGCTTTCACGGCGCACATTCGAGGAGAACGATCATGTTTCGCAAATTGACGCTCGCACTCGTTGCCGCCGCTTCCCTCACCGCCATCGCGCTGGCTCCGTCCGCGGCTTCCGCCCATCCGATCGGTGGCGGATGGGGCGGCGGCTTCCACGGCTTTCATCACTTCCATGGCTTCGGCGTCGGTTACGCCGGTGGCGGCTATGACGACAGCGGATGCTACGTGACGCGTCGCGTGCCGACCCCCTACGGCTATCGCCTGCGGACCTTCAATGTCTGCGAGTGATCGCGACGTTTAGACAAACGACTCGGTTTTGAATCAAAAAACTCCGGCCACATTGGATGTGGCCGGAGTTTTCTTTGTAGGGACCGGCTAGGTCCAGGCTGAACCTTTTAGTTTGAGTTCCCTTCCGGGCTCATCGAGCGGTCGTAACTATCGTAGCCGTTGTAGTCGTTGTAATAGCCGTAGGAATTGCCGTAGTCGTAGTCAGGCGCGCCGTAGTAACCGTAGGCGGCGCCGCCGATGATGGAGCCTGCGATCAGTCCTGCTGCAACACCGGGGCCGACGCCGCCACGATAGCCGCCGCCATGGAAGTGGCCACCGCCGCCGTGACCGCCACGCATGCCGCCCGCGAAGGACGGCGATGCCGCCGCGAGTGAAAGGGCAACGGCGATCGCGCCAATGGTTTTGAACTTGGTCATGTTATTTCTCCATCCATAAATCAATGATGGGGAAACAACGAGACGCAGGACCGATGGTTCCGGACAGCCCCGGAATGATGAAGTTTTCATCTTCCCAGGCACGTGATCAATCTGTGACCAGATCGTGAGAAAATGCAGGAACAACCCGGAAATGATGCCCGTAATGCGGGAACATGGGTGGCCGGAGCTGGCTTTGTAGCTGCCGCCCAGATCCGGATCGAACGGCTAGTTTGAGTTTCCATTTTCATTCGTGGAGCGGTCGTAGATTTCGCGGCCGCCGTAGCCATAGGAATCGCCGTAGTGAGGCGCACCGTAGTAACCGTAGGCGCCGCGGAACGCCGAGCCTGCGATCAAGCCTGCCGCAACGCCGCGATAGCCACCGCCGTGCGCGAAGTGGGCGTGGCCACCGTGATGACCGCCCCGCTTGCCGGCTGCGAACGATGGCGACGCCGCTGCGAGTGAAACCGCAAGACAGACCGCGCCAATCGTTTTGAATTTTGTCATGTTATTCTCCGTCGATAAACCTTGATGGCCCAGCAACAGAGCCTAACACCGATGGTTCCGACGGCGCCCATCATGATGATGTTTTCATCTTCGCAATCGCGTGACCAAGTAGTGATCAGATTGAACAAGAATTCGGGAATAAATGAAGCCCGCGATACCTCGGCGCATGGCTGCGTTGCGCACTTCGGCGCGTGTTAAGGCTTAGACGTGATAATGAGCGGGTCACGCACGGCTCACGCAAAGTCTATTGGGACTGGGGCCGCCTGCACTATATGAAGCGATACCAAAGCATACTCACTGACACACCGGAATAATTAGTTCCGACGACATTTCCGAAATACGAAACAACGCTCATGACGATCAAGGCTGATCTCGCGCACAATGTGCGCGATGCGAGATTCGATCTGTTTCTTGGACTTGCGAACTGGTCGCTTTTCCTGGATCACATTCCCGATAATTTCGTGAACTGGATCACGATCCGGAATTTCGGATTCAGCGGTGCTGCGGACGCGTTCGTCTTCGTGATCGGCTATACCGTATCTCTGAGCTATGCCGGCATCATGCTGGAGCGCGGCACCCTCGTCGGCGTCACCCGGGTGATCAAGCGCGCATGGCAGCTCTATGCCGCCTATATCGTGCTGTTCGCGATCTACATCGTCACGATCGGAGATGTCGCGTCACGCTATGCCGCGCCTGACCTGTTTTACCAGTTCAACATCGCCGGCCTGGTCGATCAGCCGATCCGGACCATCGGCCACGGGTTGCTGCTGCAATCCAGGGCGCTGAACCTCGACGTGCTGCAGCTCTGCGTGCTGCTGATGGGATGCTTCCCCGTGGTGTTGTGGCTGATGCTGCGCAGGCCGGGCTTCACCATGGCCGGTTCCGTCGCGCTGTATTTTGCCGCCCGCCACTTTGGGTGGAATCTGGCGTCCTATCCCGATGGCACGTGGTATTTCAATCCATTTTGCTGGCAATTACTGTTCGTGTTTGGCGCCTGGTGCGCGCTCGAAGGAAGCAGGAAAAACTGGTCGTTTCTCAAATCGCCAGTGCTGCTCTATTTCGGCATCGCCTATTTGATCCTGGCGTTCGTGATGACGATGGCGGGACGCATTCCTGAATTCGGGAACATGTTCCCAAGCTGGCTGTTCGATGCGTTCAATCCCAATGACAAGGAAAACCTCGCGCCCTACCGCGTGCTGAACTTCGTCGTCATCGCATTTTTCGTGACACGGTTTATGTCAAGGGACTGGCGCGGATTGCAATGGCAGAGCTTCCAGCCGCTCATCATCTGCGGCCAGCAATCGCTTTCGGTGTTCTGCGTCGGCGTCTTTCTCTCGTTTGCCGCCCGTCTTGCGCTGGTGACCGGTTCCGGCTCGCTGCTGGTTCAGCTTTCGGTCTCCGGTTTCGGCATCGCCATCATGACGCTCGTCGCGCGCTACATCACCTGGTCCAAGCAGCAGGATCAGGCGCTGCAAGGCCGGGTATTTCGAAAACCGTCGCTGGAAGTTCCTGATCGCACCATGTTGGCGAGCGATCATCGATAAACGCGTTGCGGGCGATGTGCGCGGCTCCGGTGCTCTCGCCATTGCCCATTTTGACTCAAATTGAGCTATTTGCCGGCCCTCTTGTCCCGCATTTCCCGGCCTGGCGGAACGGTAGCCGGTCAACGCCAGGCGAGCGCGCAGCGCGACAAATGATCGCGAAACGGGCAAAAACTACAAATACGCCGCGATAATGATCGTTTTCCGCCGGAATCCGGGTGTCGTTTGCGCTATCAAGCGCGGTCCATACCGCGTATCGTGCGCCATCGGACATGCCGGTTTGCGGGGACCGGGGAGTTCGTTTTTGTTTTTGATCCCGCGGAGACGACGTGATGGCTAAAGGTACTGTGAAGTGGTTCAACGCGACCAAGGGTTTTGGATTCATCCAGCCCTCAAGTGGCGGCAAGGATGTTTTTGTTCATATTTCGGCGGTCGAGAAAGCTGGCCTTTCCTCGCTCAACGAAGGACAGACGGTCGAATACGAAGAAGTTGCCAACCGTGGCAAGACCTCGGCCGAAAACCTCAAGGTTTGATGCGCGAGCGATAGCGGCGCACTCTCGGACGCAATCCGGGAGTGGGGGCTTCCAACAAGATCTCAAAAAGACAAGCTCAATTGGCAAGAAAACTGGCAAGAGTGGGATCCGCTCTTGCGCATATTCGAACCGGCGCAGAACGCGTTGGTTCGGCCGCTTTATCCCTGTTGATTTATTTCAACGATCAAAACTTCAACGGCTGCGCCGCAGCCGCAATATTTTTGCGCCGGTGATACAATCGGACGCCGCCTGAGCGTAAGCTTCGAATCATGCGCCAGGGCATGCCATGCCGTTCGATCCCGCTTCCATTCCCCAGTTCATAGCGCCCTATGCGCCGGATGATGGCGTCATCGCGGCCCGGCTGCTCGCGACGGCGCGCCTCACGACGGAACAAGACCAGCGGATCGACCGCACCGCGACCCGGCTGATCGCAGCCATTCGCGCCGATGACGACCGGCTCGGCGGCGTCGAGGACATGCTGCGCGAATTTGCATTGTCTACCAAGGAGGGCCTCGCGCTGATGGTGCTCGCCGAGGCGCTGCTGCGCGTGCCCGATGCCCGCACCGCCGACCGGTTCATCGAAGACAAGCTCGGCGAAGGCGACTTCGTCCATCACGAAACAAAATCCAGCGCGTTTCTGGTCAATGCCTCGGCATGGGCGCTCGGGATGTCGGCGCGCGTGATCCAGCCCGGCGAAACCCCGCAAGGCACCATCGGCCGGCTCGCCAAGCGCCTCGGCGTTCCCGCCGTGCGCGCCGCGACAAGGCAGGCGATGCGGCTGATGGGCAGCCACTTCGTGCTCGGCGAAACCATCGAAGCCGCGCTCGCGCGCGCGGAACCGCATGCCAAGCGGGCCGCGCGCTATTCCTTCGACATGCTCGGCGAAGGCGCCCGGACCGCCGCCGATGCGACGCGCTATTTCAATTCCTATGCCAGCGCCATCGAAGCCATCGGCCGCGCCGCCGGCAGCCGCCCGCTGCCCGACCGGCCCGGCATCTCCGTCAAACTCTCCGCGCTGCATCCGCGGTTCGAGGCGCTGGGCCGCCGGCGGGTGATGACCGAACTGGTGCCGCGGCTGGTCGACCTCGCGTGCCGGGCCAAGACATATGATCTGAATTTCACCGTCGATGCCGAAGAAGCCGATCGGCTGGAACTGTCGCTTGAGGTGATCACGGCAGCGTTCGGTGACGCGTCGCTCACAGGCTGGGACGGTTTTGGGTTGGCTGTTCAGGCCTATCAGAAGCGCGCCGGTGACGTGATCGGCTATATCGCCGAACTCGCACGCGCGCTGGACCGGCGGATGATGGTGCGTCTGGTGAAAGGCGCCTATTGGGACACCGAGATCAAGCGTGCGCAGGAGCGTGGCCTTGCCGGCTATCCGGTATTCACGCGCAAGGCGATGACCGATCTCAATTACATTGCCTGCACGCGGCAATTGCTGGCGCTGCGGCCGCGACTCTTTCCGCAATTCGCCACCCACAATGCACTGACGGTCGCGACCGTTCTTGAACTGGCTGGCGGCGAAGGCGGCTTCGAGTTTCAGCGCCTGCACGGCATGGGCGACGCACTCTATGCGCAATTGAGTCACGATTATCCTGATCTCGCCTATCGGACCTATGCACCGGTCGGCAGCCACCGCGATCTCCTGGCCTATCTGGTGCGGCGTCTTCTGGAAAACGGCGCTAATTCGTCCTTTGTCGCGCTCGCGGCCGATGAAGCCGTGCCGGTGGCGACATTGCTGCGGCGCCCGGCGGATATGATTGGTGCGGCTGAAAATGCCTCGCATCCGAATATCCGCAACCCCCGCGATCTCTTTCAGCCGCAACGGCTGAACTCGCGCGGCATCGAATTCGGCGAGCGCGCGGCGTTGGGTGAGTTGCTTGCGGCGATCACGGCCGAAACTGCTCCTATCCCGGCGGCGCCCATCGTCAATGGCCAGACCATTGCCGGCGCCGCGCAAAATATCCTGAGCCCGATCGATGGCGCTACGCCGGTCGGAAGCGTCGTCGATGCGACGCCTGAAGACGTCGACGCGGCGATCTCAGCCGCACGCGCGGGTTTTTGGGATTGGAGCCGAACGCCCGCTGACAGGCGCGCGCAAATCCTGGAGCGCGCCGCACACCTGCTGGAGCAGCGCGCCTCGCGTTTTATGGCGCTGTTGCAACGCGAGGGCGGCAAGACGCTCGACGACGCGCTCTCCGAAGTGCGCGAGGCCATCGATTTCTGCCGCTATTATGCCGCGCAAGGCCGCGAGCTGTTCGGTACGGACAAAATCATGCCGGGACCGACCGGCGAGAGCAATGTGCTGCGGCTGCGCGGCCGCGGCGTCTTCGTCGCGATATCGCCGTGGAATTTTCCGCTGGCGATTTTCTCAGGCCAGATCACCGCCGCGCTGATGGCGGGCAATACGGTGGTGGCAAAGCCCGCCGAACAGACGCCGCTGATCGCGGCCGAGGCCATCCGGTTGCTGCATGAGGCTGGCGTGCCCGCTTCAGCATTGCATCTCGTGCCCGGCGACGGCCATATCGGCGCGGCGCTGACCGCGCATCCCGATATCGCAGGCGTCGTGTTCACCGGCTCGACCGAGGTCGCCCGCGCGATCAATCGCACGCTGGCCGCCAAGGACGGCCCGATCGTGCCGCTGATTGCCGAGACCGGCGGCATCAATGCGATGATCGTCGATGCCACCGCACTGCCCGAACAGGTCGCCGACGATGTCGTGATGTCGGCATTTCGTTCCGCCGGGCAGCGCTGCTCGGCATTGCGGTTGCTGTTCGTTCAGGACGACGTTGCGGATCGCATGGTCGAGATGATTTCAGGCGCCGCGCGTGAACTTACCATCGGCGATCCCGGCAATCCCGCTGTACAAATCGGGCCCGTGATCGACGCGGATGCCAAGCAGCGGCTCGACGCGCATATCGCGCGCATGAAACAGCAGGCCCGCGTCCATTTCGCGGGCGTCGCGCCATCCGGCCAATATGTCGCGCCGCATATTTTCGAGCTGTCCGACGCCAACCAACTGACGCAGGAAGTCTTTGGTCCCGTGCTGCATGTGGTGCGTTATCCTTCCGAGCATCTCGAACGCGTGCTGCAGGCCATCGAACGCTCCGGCTACGGATTGACGCTGGGCATTCACTCGCGGATCGACGATACCATCGAGGCCATCGCCGACCGCCTCCAAACCGGCAACATCTATGTCAACCGCAACATGATCGGCGCGGTGGTCGGCGTGCAGCCCTTCGGCGGTCACGGCCTGTCCGGCACCGGGCCCAAGGCCGGCGGTCCACATTATCTCGCGCGCTTTGCGACCGAGCAGACGGTGACGATCAACATTTCAGCCGCCGGCGGAAATGCCGCGCTGATGACGGACGGGGAGTAATCCTCCCGCGGAGGTCCTTACCCTCCCCTGCAGGGTAAGGCTATCGCTTATGAAGAAAGAGATTGGGCCTGCAGTCTTTGTGCGGCCATCCTTCGAGACGGCCGCCTACGGCGTCCCCTCAGGATGAGGACTCTCTGTGCGGCTAAATCTTGAACCCTCATGGTGAGGAGCCTCGTCTTCGAGGCGTCTCGAACCATGAGGCCCCAGGCGATTACCGCGGCGGAAAGTCATATGCGATAGCCTCCCAGGGGAGGGTAAGAAGCTCCCGTTGCATCGCCCAGCCAACATCGGTCAAATGCCGGCGAATCTGCCGCGGCGCGACAATAAATTCCACGGTGCGGAAACGACACGAAACAAAAGCAACAAGACGGGAGCGACGCCATCATGGAAGAAGGCATTTTCGAAGGCCTCAAGGTTCTGGATTGCGCGAGCTTCATCGCCGCTCCCGCGGCCGCGACCGTGCTGTCGGATTTCGGCGCGCAGGTGATCAAGATCGAACCGCCCGTAACAGGCGATCCCTACCGCAACCTGCCGAACCTGCCGGGATATCCCGTTAGCCCACATAATTACGCGTGGCTCTTGGAGGCCCGCAACAAGCGAAGTCTCGCGCTCGACCTCAGCAAACCGGAGGGTCAGGCCGTGCTGCATCGCCTCGTCGCCGAGGCCGATGTGTTCATCACCAATTTTCCGCCCGCGGTGCGCGAGCGGCTCGGGATGACCTATGCCGAACTGGCCCCGCTCAACGCGCGGCTGGTCTATGCGTCGTTCACCGGCTATGGCGAAAAGGGTGCGGAAGCCAACAAGCCCGGCTTCGACAGCAATGCCTATTGGGCACGCTCGGGCCTGATGGATCTGGTGCGCGCCGACGAAAACACCACGCCGGCGCGCTCGATTTCGGGCATGGGCGACCATCCCTGCGCGATGGCGTTTTACGGCGCGATCGTGACCGCGCTCTACAAGCGCGAACGCACCGGCAAGGGATCGCATGTCAGCTCGAACCTGATGGCCAATGGGGTGTGGGCCGCTTCGGTGTTGGCGCAGGCGAAATTATGCGGTGCGAAATTCGGCGAGCGGCGGCCGCGCGAACGCGCCCTCAACGCGGTCGTCAACCACTACAGATGCAGGGACGGGCGCTGGCTGATCCTCTCGCTGCTCAATGAAGACCGGCAATGGCCGTCGCTCGCCCGCTGCCTCGGACGCGAGGATTTGATCGCCGATGCGAGATTCGCCACCAAACCCGACCGCCATGCGCGCTCGCTGGAACTGATAAAAATCTTCGACGGAATCTTCGCCGGCAAGGATCTTGCCGAATGGCGCGGGATCCTCGACGGCAGCGGCCTGGTGTTTGGCGTGGTCGGCATCCTCGACGATATTCCGACCGACCGGCAGATGCTCGACAACGACGTGCTGGTGCCGTTCGAGGGTGACACGATGTTGACCGTCAACAGCCCGATCTGGGTCGACGGCAGCCCAAAAGTACCGCCGCGGCATCCGCCTGCGATCGGCGAGCACAGCGACGAAATCCTGCGCGAGACAGGCTATGACGAGGCCGCAATCCGGCAGTTGCGAAACGCAGGCGTGGTGGCGTGACCGGCGGCGTATACTGAAGGGAGCGACAGGGAATTTGCCGATGCCCACTTACAGACTGCATTATTTTCCGGAATCCGGAAACAGCTACAAGCTTGCATTGATGCTCACCCTCTGCGGCCAGACCTTCGAACCGGTATGGACCGACTTTGGCGGTGACGTGACGCGGACGCCGGAATGGCGCGAGCGCGTCAATCCAATGGGCGAAATCCCGGTGCTGGAGGTGGATGGCGAGCGCCTGACCCAGACCGCGCCGATCCTGCTCAAGCTCGCCGAGCAATACGGCCGATTCGGCGGCGATACCGCCGCAGAGAAGTTCGAAATATTACGCTGGCTGTTCTGGGACAATCACAAGCTGACCGGTTATATGGCGACCTACCGGTTTCAACGGACATTCCTGAAATCGCCAGACCCGCAAGTGCTGACTTTTTTCCGCAAGCGCATCGACGATTACCTGGGAATCCTCGACCGGCATTTGCAGCACAATGCGTTCGCGATCGGTGACCGGCCGACCATCGCCGATTTCTCGATGATCGCCTATCTTTCGTTTCCGACCGACGAGACCGGATATGATTTCGCCGTGAGCCATCCGGCGGTGAGCGCCTGGCTCGCCCGGGTCGCGCGCCTGCCCGGCTGGCGCTCGCCCTATGATCTGTTGCCCGGCAAGCGCCTCACGCATTACGCGTGAGGGTCGTTCTGAATCGATTGATCGCCACCGCTCCTGTGGCTTCATGGTTCGAGACGCGGCCCTTGGCCGCTCCTCACCATCAGGACCTCA
>NZ_JAAVUY010000037.1 GCF_018449695.1 Bradyrhizobium sp. dw_411 | reverse complement strand
CTCACCATGAGGGTTCAAGATTTAGCCGCACAGAAAGTCCTCATCCTGAGGGGACGCCGCAGGCGGCCGTCTCGAAGGATGGCCGCACAAAGACTGCAGGCCCAATCTCTTTCTTCATATGCGATAGCCCTACGCGCGACCCGGTGGCTTTGCCCGCCCTACGATGCGTTGACCGCAGGGCACGAACTTTGTAGGGCGGATTAGCGAAGCGTAATCCGCCGTTACGCACCGGTCGGCGCAATACGCGGAGTTTATCATCGGGCGCGCATTCGCGCGACCGGTTGGCTATTGCGCCCTACGCATTGTGCCGTCCTTCAAAAATCATCCAACACCGGCGGGTCGAACCAGTTCGTCAGCGACAACCCGCCATCGACCACGATCGCGGCGCCGGTGACATAGGCCGACACCCGGTTCGACAACACCGCCAGCGCCATTGGCGCGAGGTCTTCGCCGCGGCCGAGACGGCCGAGCGGGATGTGTCGCGCCAAAGCCGGCTCGGCGACGAAGCCTCCGGCGGCGATGGCGCCGGGCACCAGCGCATTGACACGGATTCCAAAGCGGCCGAACGTCTTGGCCAATTCCTTCACCAGCATCGCGAGTGCGGCTTTGGCGGTCGCGTAATGCGGCAGGTTGCGCGGCGTGCCGGCGTGCAGCGAGGTCAGGAACAGAAACGAGCCGGGCTGATGCGCGGCGATCAATTGTCGCGCGAGTTCGCGGGCGAGGTGAAAACCGGCATCGACATTGACCGCGCGCATCTCCTCCCACGTCTCGTCGCTGACCGCGAGCGCATGATCGGCCTCGCGCCGCGGCGGCGATGCGCTGTGAACGAAATGCGTTATCTGTCCGACGGCAGAACGCGCCTCCGCCAGCAGCGCATCGCAGGCACTGCGTTTTGAGAGATCGCCGACCCAGGGCACGCCCAGTTCGGGACGCGGCGAGGTATTGACCGCCGCCGTAACCGTCTCGCGATTCACATCGGCGAACACGGTGCGCACACCTTCGCCGACCAGCGCTTGCGCGATCGCGCGTCCGATGCCGTTTCCCGCACCGGTCACCAGCGCCGCCTCGCGCGTAGAATCGAATGGCTTGTCGAATAGACTCATATGGCCGGACTCCCGATAAATCCGAATCTGCCGTCGGTGCCGGCAGCGCGGTTCAGTGGCCTTTCTAGCACAGGATTGCCAGCCGATTCGTGAGCCCCTGGAGGGGCATAACTGCCCAATTGCACCCCACCGGGCTTCCCTGTAGAACGGCCACCATCCGCTGCGGCTGTAGCGTTCATCGATGCTTGCCGAGGGGTAAATGCGGCGTTTTTATCAGGGTGCTATGGCATGCGGGTTGCTGCTGTTGCTGGGCGCCTGCGCCAAGACCACCGCCTTCGAGCCCCAGGATCAGACCCTCGACGCGCGGCTCTCGCGAATCTATTTCTTTCGCAAGGCCGGGACCGTCGCGGACGCGGGCGGCATAGCGACCGCCGAGGTCAGGGTCGACGGCAAAGTCATCGGCTCGCTGGTTCCGGGCACCACCCTCTACATCATTGCCGATCGCGCGCAGGGACCCCACAAGCTCACCGTTCACCGCGCCGGCGAGTCGGCCGGTTTCGAGGCCGATGCCCAGATCGAAGATGCGACATCGCATTATTTCGAAATCGGGCCGGTGGTGGATGCAAACATCGATCAGGCCAAGCTCGATGCCATGGGGCTCAAGGGACGCCCGATGCCGGGCCGCTTTGTGGCGAGCACGCCCTTCATGCTCTATGCGCTGGATCCGATCGCCGGCGCCGGCGTGATCACCCGATTGAAATCCGAACCCTCGCTGCGCCTCGAGCCTCCGTCCTGCGAAACATCGCCGCTACCCAACGCGCCCAACCAGCTTCCGGAGTGTTAACCAGACCACCGCATGAAAGCCGGCAGGAAATCAGAAGAAATCCGCAAGAAATCCGCTCGCCCAAAAAATTGTCATAATCCTTTTCGAAATAAAATTCGTTCGAGAAGGAGAACCTCACATGCGGATCGCTCATCTGATCTTCGCGGGTTCGATCGCCGCCCTCGCTATACTGACGGCGCCCGCGCTGGCGAAGAATTCCAATACCCAGAAGACCGACGACACCTCAGCTTCAACGGTCTCATCCCCTTGCCACGCCTACCAGCAGGCTCCCGACGGATCCTGGAATCCGGTATCCTGCCAGGAGGTCGGGGCCCCGTCGCAGGCGCAGACGCAACACAGGCCGGCAAGCCAGGGTTCGAACGAAGACGCGCGGTGAGTATGCGCCGGGTGTGACAACGCCGGCGCACATATTCAGTGTCGTCCCTGCGTGCGCAGGGACGACGGTGGTGGGGATGCCGACACGGCCCCTACCCCACCTACCCCCACCCCAAAATTTGCAACTTCCGTTTGAACGCGATTGCGCCGGGATGCGACTGCTGGTGAGCCTAGCCATCAGGGGGAGCACGCATGGCCGATCAGCAAACGCGAACGCCCGGGACCACCCACAATGCGGTGGTCTCTTTATTGTTGCCCTGCCTGCTGATCGGCAACTTCCTCTGGTGCGTACTGACGCCGGCGCATGAATATCAGATGCGATCCGACCAGATGCTGACCATGGGGCTCGATCTCCTGGGACTGCTCGGCGTGATCGGCCTGCGGAAATCCATCCCGACGCCGCTGTTCTGGTGTGCCCTGGTGGCGGGCATCGGCCTATTGGCACTGCGCCTCAACGGCGATGCCGGCTGGTGGACCGGTCATCTCGTCTATTCGCTGTCGCGCCGATGAGCGCTGTGACGCGCGCCATCGGGTCGCCTGTTGCATGACGTGCGGCGACCCGATCCATACGTGCTCCAGAGCCTTATCGGTTCTGATTGAATCAGAACCTGGCTCTGGTTTTTATTTTGACGCGTTTTCTTCACGCGAACCGGTATCCACTTCGCTCGAAAACGCTTTAGTACCCGACCGTGAAACGCTGACGCGAATGAGCCGGCTTTTCGATCTCGTCGGCGAGCGCAATCGCGTAGTCCTCGAACGAGATGTTGCTGCCTTTGTCGTTGCTCAGCAGTTGATCGCGGCCGAGACGGAATTTGCCGGTGCGCTCGCCGGGCACGAACACGGCGGCCGGCGACAAATAAGTCCAGTCGAGATCGGATTGCTGACGCAGCAGATCGAGGAATACCCCGCCGGCCGTGGCTTCGGCTCTATAGATCTCGGGAAATTGCGGGGTATCGATCAGCTTCACGCCGGGCGCCACTTCAAGACTGCCGGCGCCGCCGACCACGAGATAGCGGGGAGCTTTTGCTTCCCGGACCGCCGCGATCAGCTTGTGCGGATCGCTGGCGGTGAAATGCACCGAGGAGATGACGGCGTCGTGGCCCTTGATGGCAGTGACGAGACCGGCGACGTCATCCGCATCGGCCTTCACGGGCGTCACGCCCGGCAGCGCCGGGACTTTCTGCGGATTGCGGGCGATCGCCGTCACGGCATGTCCGCGGCGCGACAGTTCGGCGAGGATGCGCGAGCCGGCATTGCCGGTGGCGCCGATCAGGGCAATTTTCATCAGGTACTCCATTTCGTCTGGTTTCAGTTCGGGGGATTTCACTTTGGAGGATCGAGGTGGTAACTATTTGCTACCAACTAGTCGATCGCTATATTGCTGTGAAGAAGGCACCTTTGCGTAAGCTGGTTACCTCCGGGAAACCGTCAAGCAACCGATCGAAAAACCGTCGTGAGAAACCCATCGCGAAATTGCCTTCAAATCTATCAGCAAATCTATCAGGGAGACTGCCGATGAAGACCGCCTGCCCCAACCCGAATGCCTATGCCGCGACCTGTCCGACGCGGCTGGTGCTGGACCGGGTGGCCGATAAATGGGCCGTGCTGATCCTGGGGCTGCTGGCCGACGAACCGGTGCGGTTCAACGGGCTTCGCCGGCTGATCGAGGGCATCTCGCAGAAAATGCTGTCGCAGACCCTCAAAAGTCTGGAACGCGACGGCCTGGTCAGCCGCAAGGCGATCCCCACCGTGCCGGTCACGGTCGAATATTCGATCACGCCTTTGGGGCGGACATTGTCCGCGACGGTGGATAGTTTGCGGGTATGGGCAGAAACCCATATCGACAAGGTGCTAAAAGCGCAGAAGCAATATGATGCCGGGGTGCAGCGGAGGGCCGCCTGAGCCCGCGGTGCCATCGACAGAGCGCCAAAGCCGCCAGGAGAGTTCATGACGTCAGCGAAGGTTAATCTCGTCAGCCACCCGCTCGTGCAGCACAAGCTCACGCTGATGCGCGAACGCGACCGCTCGATCAAGGGCTTTCGCGAACTGCTGAACGAGATCGGCACACTGCTCTGCTATGAAGTCACCGCCGACTTGCCGCTTGAAATGGTCGAGATCGAGACGCCTTTGACGCCGATGAAGGCGCCAATGATCGCCGGCAAGAAACTGACTTTCGCGCCGATCCTGCGCGCCGGTGTCGGCTTTCTCGACGGCATGCTGGCGCTGGTGCCATCGGCCCGCGTCGCGCATATAGGGCTCTACCGCGATCCGCAGACGCTGCAAGCGGTGGAGTATTTCTTCAAGGCGCCGCATGATCTGTCGGACCGCACGGTGATCCTGATGGACCCGATGCTCGCGACCGGCAATTCCGCCTGTGCGGCGGCTTCCCTGCTCAAGACGCGCGGCGCCCGCGATATCCGCTTTGTCTGCCTACTTGCGGCGCCCGAGGGCATTGCGCAGTTCCAGCTTGAACATCCCGATGTGCCGATCTGGACCGCGGCGATCGACGAGCGGCTGAACGATCACGGCTACATCCTGCCGGGCCTCGGCGACGCCGGCGATCGGATGTTCGGCACGAAATAATCGGCAGATCCTGAATCAGGGCTCCAGCCCGGACTCGCGTAGCGCCGGCGCTACTTCCGGCGACGCGAGGAATTTCAGCAGCCGGTCGGCGTGAACAGGGTTTTTCGATGCCGCCATCCGTCCGGCAGAAAACACTGCAGGGTTCTGCAGATGCAGCGGGACCGGTCCGACGACTTCGATGCCCGCGACCAGTTTCAATTCGCTGATCTGCTGGACCGCCAGATCAGCCTCACCGGTCAAGAGTCGTTCCGCGGTAAAACCCTGGCGAACGATCGAGGCGCGGGCATTGATCTCGGCGGCGATCCCCATCCGCTCGATCAGTTGCGCGAAGAAAATGCCGCTGGCGCCGAGGCCCGAATAGGCGACCGAACGCGCAGCCAGCAACGCTGCGCGAAACGCCGGCTCGGTCGCAATATCGGGATGATGAGCACCGGCCTTGACCGCGAGGCCGACGAAAGAGCGCGCGAGATCGACGCAGCTTTCCGCCACCACTGCTCCCTCAGCCCTGAGGCCATCGAGCCCTTCACGCGTCAGGATCACGACGTCGGCAGTTTCGCCGGCGCGCAGGCGCCCCAGCAGCGGCACCGTCGGCGCAAAATCGGCATCGATGCCCGCGCCCGCCTCCGCTTGGTATCGCGCCGCGAGGCTGAGGACCGCGCCCTTCAGGGCAAGCGTCGAAAGCAATCGAACCGTGTTCTGCATCCGCAAATCCCTTGGCGCGGCCGGCTGCGAAGGCTGCGCTGCATCTGCGGCGGCTTCTAGCACAGGTGCCAGGGTCCTTAAATGCGGGCCCTCAAACGCTCTGCCCTGAAACGCATTGATCCGCCAAAGCTTTCGCCTTGGCGGATCAGATGACGGCCCGGACACCATAAGGGGTCCGGGCTATATTTCGAATGCGTTAGGCTGCGGCCGCCTTGGCGGTCGGAACCGACGCGATCGTCTTCAGGATCTGGGAAGCGATCTGGTAGGGGTCGCCTTGGGAGTTCGGGCGGCGATCTTCCAGATAGCCCTTGTAGCCGCTATTGGCGAAGCTGTGGGGCACGCGGATCGACGCGCCGCGGTCCGCGATGCCGTAGCTGAACTGATGGATCGAAGCGGTTTCGTGCTTGCCGGTCAGCCGCAGATGGTTGTCCGGGCCGTACACCGCGATGTGTTCTTCGCGGTTGGTTTCGAACGCCTTCATCAGCTTCTCGAAATACTCCTTGCCGCCGACTTCACGCATATAGGTGGTGGAGAAGTTGGCGTGCATGCCCGAGCCGTTCCAGTCGGTGTCGCCGAGCGGCTTGCAGTGATATTCGATGTCGATTTCGTATTTCTCGGTCAGCCGCTGCATCAGATAGCGGGCCATCCACATTTCGTCAGCGGCCTTCTTGGAGCCTTTGCCGAAAATCTGGAATTCCCACTGGCCCTTCGCGACTTCGGCGTTGATGCCTTCATGGTTGATGCCGGCGAAGAGGCACAGATCAAGGTGCTTCTCGACGATCTCGCGGGCGACCGAACCGACGTTCGAATAGCCGACGCCGGTGTAATACGGGCCCTGCGGCGCCGGATAGCCGGCGGTCGGGAAGCCGAGCGGACGGCCGTCCTTGTAGAAGAAATATTCCTGCTCGAAGCCAAACCAGGCGCCGGCGTCGTCGAGGATGGTAGCGCGCTTGTTGGTGGCGTGCGGGGTCTTGCCATCGGGCATCATGACTTCGCACATCACCAGCGCGCCGTTGGTGCGCGCACCGTCCGGATAAACCGCGACCGGCTTCAGCACGCAATCGGAGCTGTGCCCCTCGGCCTGCAGCGTCGAACTTCCATCGAAGCCCCACAGCGGGAGCTGCTCCAGCGTCGGAAACGCATCAAATTCCTTGATCTGCGTTTTGCCGCGCAGATTCGGCGTCGGCGTGTATCCGTCGAGCCAGATATACTCGAGCTTATACTTTGTCATTGAGCCTCTCATGAGTTGATGATGCGAAAGATGGGAGACCGAAGCCTATTGGCCACCACCACGTACCCGGCCACCATCGGCCGGTTCTTACCAAGCAATTAAAGTGCCAATCGCTGCAGTGCGGTACGATAGCCCTGATGGGCGGATCGGGTCGACCGCGAGCCGGTCGACGGTCTCTTAAACGTATTTGTGGGTGCGGCAAAGCCGCGCAGTTCGCATTCTCCATGGGGTCGGCGACCACCCCGCAAAAGCCCAAATCACGCCTGTTTCCGTGGCAATCGCCGATCCGGTCCGTCGGCGCGATTAAAGCAGCGCCAATCCCGGGCAACAATTCCAAAGATAACGGCCCGTCCTCGCAACCTCTGCGATGGCCTAAGCGTTAGCCAGCCAGCATCTGCTTCCCAGCGTGCAAAGCCGGAAATGCCTACATTTTACACATCAAATGATTTCTCTTTGATCAGGTTGCACGAGCGGAGTGCAGGGACGATATCGATTTCAGTAACCAGCCGAGAACGAGTCGGGCGCAGCATGAGTTAAGCGCGTCGCGACAATCAGGAGATACAGATGAATACGAGTTTGAATCACGGGTCCGCCAAGATCTACCAATTCCCTGTCGGAGGCCGTGCGGCCTTCGGGGGGCGCCGCCTTGAGGAAACCAGGACGTCCACCGATCTCAGCCCATCGCGCATCAGCGAAGCGGCCGTCGGCGGTAGCTGGTATCACGAAGCGGCCATCCAGGAATCCAACACCAAGCCGGTGCGTGAGAGCTGATGCCAGCCGCAGGCGCTATGCCGATGCACCTGTTATCACCGGTGCGATACGAACTGCAAAAGGGTCGAAACCAAAAGTTTCGGCCCTTTTTATTTCCTTCAGCTCTTTACGACAGCTCGCATGCCGTGACCGGCCGCCGGGCCTGCCTGACCGTTACACCGGCTTTGCTCATCATCAGTGTGACGCCGTCGCCGGAATAGCGTGAGCCGGAGAGACCGACGCGCTTTTTGAGCGTCACCGCCTCGCCGCCGATCTGCAGATGCGCCCGCGTATCGTATTTGAAAAAGCCGACGATAAATTTAGTGCCATCGGCGCAATGATAGCTCTCGAAGGTCTGCGCCAGCGCCGGCGATGAACCGGTTACACCGCCCGCAATAACAAGCGCCGCCCCGATAATGACGGTCCTGTACCCATTCATGTTTCGCCCCCGCGGTATTCACCCCGCCGGATCACATCCGAAGGGTACGGGGCATGGAATAGCTGCGCGAGGCGCGACTGTACAGACCGCACCGCAGCCAGCGATACGCCGCACGATGAAGGCCTTGAAAACCTTTACGCCGCGGCTTCCATTTCCGCATCGAGGTCGGCAATGACGTCTTCGAAGGCCGAGATGGCCTGCTGGACGGCGGCGATCTGCATCAACTCCGAACCGCTGACCGGCCCGTTGCGATTTTGCAGCGCCACCACCAAATCCCGCCGTTGCTCCTTGAGCTGAACGAGCGGCAGACCGTGGTCAGGCAGATATTTCATCATGATGCTTTCCAGCCCCTGGATCGAACACCATCGAGTTATAGCCGGACGGTTCTGCATTCCGCTTACAAAAGTCGCGCAAATTTTAGCGATTAAGACCGGACAAACCCGGGCGAACACTCCCTTGGCTGCGGCGCGCCGATAATTGAATTGAAAAGAGCCTGGGCCACGCCCGCAGTCGCCCATTCGCTGGTATGGAGTTGGCCGCCGTCGTCCAGTTCTGGAAGCGCAAACCCATCATCAAGCCAGCGCTGCATCAAGGCAAAGCGACGAAACACGTTGACGTTCGCTCGCCTGCCGATGGTCGATATGCTGGACACCATCTCTATGGACGATGCGATCTTGTCAGCCCCCACGAGGGCCCGCGTGTACTGTAAATCCATTAGCACCACATCCATCGGCAGATCGGCCAGCCAATCCAATCCGACCGCAATCGCCGTGGTCACATCCTTGGGGTCATAGTCCAGGTTGCGGTAAATCGCGTTGGTGCCGACCTGCCAGATCGCAAGCGTGGGCGCTTCGGCGATGACGTCGGACTCAAAACGCGACAACTCTTCGGGGGCCTCCTGCCCTCCGATCCCGCGGTTGAGGACGTCGATCATCCGGCCTTGGAATGTTTGGCGCAACACCAATTCCAGCCTGGGCGGATACGGCAAAATCCGATCAACGCCTGCCGTCGATGACGATCCGATAGCGACGACCTTGATTTTTCGCTGGCGCTTGAGCGCCCTCCTCAAATGCGGAAGTGGATGGTCAAAATCGAGGAGTTCGGGATGAAGATTGGGCCGTGATGGGTCAGGCATCTGAAGCTCCCGAATATCGGACCGTGGGATCAATCCCTCGTGAGCCGATACTTATGAGCCTATACTTGAGTGTGATCTTCCGCAGCATTGCAAACGAATATTGTGGGGCGATAGTAGCCCCCTCGCCTGTACCCCGGAGACTTAATCATGGACGGAAAAGTTGTTATCGTCACCGGCGCTTCGGGCGCGCTTGGCAAGGTGGTTGCGGAGGTGGCGCTGGCGCGGGGGGCGCGGGTCGCCGGCGTGGATCACGCACCGACCGAGATCGCGGCGACGGAACAACGGATCGACATCGGCGGCGTCGATCTCACCGATGCAGCCCAGGCCAAAAAAGCCATTGACGCCATCGCGTCGCATTTCGGCGCGATCCATGCGCTGATTAATATCGCCGGCGGCTTTGCATTTGAGGCGGTGGCCGAAGGCGATCCCCGGACCTGGCAGCGCATGTATGCGCTCAACGTGCTTACCGCGCTCAATGCCTCGCGATCGGCGCTGCCTCACCTCGCCGCTTCCACTGCCGGGCGGATCGTCAATGTCGGCGCGATGGGCGCGCTGCAGGCCGGCGCCGGCATGGGTGCCTATGCCGCGTCAAAAGCGGGCGTACATCGCCTCACCGAGGCACTTGCCGCCGAATGGAAGGGCCGCATCACCGTCAATGCCGTGTTGCCCTCGACCATCGATACAGCGGCGAACCGCGCCAGCATGCCGAAAGCGGATTTCGCGAAATGGGTCAGCCCGGAAGAACTGGCCAACGTGATCCTGTTTCTGGCAAGCGATGCCGCCAGTGCCGTCACCGGCGCGTTGATACCGGTCAGCGGCCGGGTTTAGACGGGCCTAAGCCGCAGCTGGGACACCTTTTCCCTATTCTCCTACGATGTTATATTCTGGAAATGACAACCGCCGAAGATATCGAAAAAGCCGTCGAGCAGTTGCCGGCCCCTGAGTTGGCCCGCTTTCGTGCCTGGTTCGAGATGTTTGACGCCGACCGATTCGACGCAGCTATCGAGCGCGATGCAAACGCCGGCAGGCTCGAGGCCTTTGCCGAAGAAGCCCTCGCGGCATATCGCGCAGGGCAATCTCGAGACTTGTGAGACACACCGCTTCACCAAAATTCTGGGCAGCGTATGAGGCATTACCACCCTCCATTCAGGGGCTGGCTGACGCCAACTTTGCATTGCTCAAAAGCAACCCGCGCCACCCATCTCTTCAATTCAAAAGGTCGGGCGATATTGGTCAGTCCGAGTCGGTTTGCGGTATCGCGCTCTCGCCGTTGAAATAGACGATGCTTATCTCTGGTTTTGGATCGGATCTCACGCCGACTATGATCGGCTTGTCGGATAGGCTGTACAGCCGTAAATTTTCGCGCCCGCAGCCCCCGCGGCGGGATTTAGCCGCTCCTGGCACGGCTTGATCGAATCATGCTGAAGGCGCGGATGGCGATCCGGGCTAAACTCAGACACTGAGTCGCAGGCGCCGCATCGGAGTTCCCTTGGAAACCGCGCTTTATCTGCCCGTCAAACGCTTCCTCGAAAAGCTCGGCTTCACGGTCAAGGGCGAAGTCGGCGGCTGCGATCTGGTCGCGCTGAGCGGCGACGATCCGCCCATTGTGGTGATCGGTGAGTTGAAGCTCACCTTCAATCTCGAACTGGTATTGCAGGCGGTCGATCGCGCCGCCGCCGCTGACGAAGTCTGGCTTGCCGCCAAATTCTCCGCGCGCGGCAAGGGACGCGAGAGCGACGCACGCTATCGCAATCTGTGCCGCCGGCTCGGCTTTGGCATGCTCGCCGTCACCAATACCGGCGATGTCGAGGTGATCGTGCAGCCCGCCACGGCCAGCCCACGCCGCAACCCGAAGAAGCGCTCACGCCTTGTCAGCGAGCACCGGCGGCGCAAGGGCGATCCGGCGATGGGCGGCAGCACGCGCTCACCGATCATGACCGCCTACCGCCAGCAGGCGCTGGCCTGCGCATCGGCGCTGTCGCAGGGGCCACGGCGGGTACGTGACCTCAAGCCGGAAATGCCCGATGCGGCGAAGATTCTGCAGCACAATGTATACGGCTGGTTCGATCGCGCCGAGCGCGGCATCTACGTCCTGACCGATGCCGGACACGCCGCGCTAAAGCGCTGGCCGCAGCAGCCGATCGACTTTGCAGGCGCCGGAGATTCAATTCCCTAAAAATACCGGCGATCCACACGGGAGGATGGAATGATCGTGGTGACCGGAAGCGTGACGGCGCGACAAGATTCCTTCGATGAGATCCGCCGATTAAGTCTCGAGCACGTGCATCGCTCGCGAAAGGAAAACGGCTGCATTTCGCACGCTGTGCACGTCGATTGCGAGAATCCGCTGCGGCTGGTGTTCATCGAACAGTGGGCAGATAGGGCCGCGTTGCAGGCGCATTTCGCTGTCACCGCCTCACGCGACTTCGTCCGTGCGCTGCAACCACTTGTCGCGACCAGCCCGACGCTCGAGATTTATGACGCTACGAGACTCGAAGGCCTCTAAATCTGTGAACGCATGGCTGGCTTGCCATACGAATTTCATATTGCAATGCAACATGAGGGCAACTAGGTATTCCCCGTCACACGAGAGGCCCCAATGAGCGAAGACTGGAATACCAAATATGGAACGCGGCGCGTTCGTCGCGATCCTCCGACGCTGGAAGAAGCTATTTTTGCAGCAGTCGGCATCACCGACGATCAGAACGAACAGGCTGAAATCGCCGCTTCGCTCATGGGACTGCCGATCGAAACCGTGACCGCCGAAGTCAAGAGGGCCAACCGCTTGACGGCGCGGTCCACGACCCGCGTGATCGCCGGCGAACAGGGCGCGCAGCGCTCCGTTGTGGTCGAACGCCGGGTGATCCGGAAATTTGGCAACGACAAGCGCACCGGGACTTAGAGCCTTATCGGTTCTGATTGATTCAGAACCGGCTCTAATCTTTTGTTTGACGCGTTTTCTTCACGCGAACCAGTATCCACGGAGCCTGTCATCGGCGCGCGTTCACGCGACCCGTTGGCGTTGAAAACGCTACGCCCGCACCCCGCTCTGGCAATTCGCGTGATCCAGAATCAGCGAATTGCCGCCAAAGCGACGCCGGGTCAGGCGGTTCGTCCCCAGCCATACATTTGTAACAGCCACTTCCAATAGGCCCGGTTAAGGCTTGTCATCGCGTGCGCCGCATCGAACGGTGTCGCGATCGCAAGCCTTCCTGTCTCAGGCCTAACGGATTCAAGTTCCGGCTGCGGTTGTGGCGTCAGATCGATGGTGCCGGTGGATTCGCCGTGGCGGAATGTCAGATGCGCGCCGAACTTGCCGGCAAGCGCGCGCATTGCCCGGTTTTGTGCGCCCGTCGTCACCCGCAACGACCGGTAACCTCTCGATCGCGCCTCGGCGATCAGCTTGCGAAACAGGATGCTGCCGACGCCCTGGCGCCGCACGCTCGCCTCCACGCTGAAAGCGACCTCCGGCACCGCGCCGGTAGACTCATCGGGTGGATGCAACTCCGCGGCCCCACGCACGACGCCATCTTGGATATAGGCGATGATGACAGTGCCATCGTCGGCACACTTCGCGGCGTAGCGTTCGATGAAGCTGTCATCGAGGAAGCCGTGAAAGCGATCACGGCGGCTTTCCGCGTCGAGCCGCAACAGATGGTCGCGTAACAGCGGCAATTCCTCCTGCTGGCGCAGGGTCCGAACCATACCCTTGGCGGGCGCTGTCCGGATATCGTCTTGGTAGCTCACGTCAAAAACTCCTCTTGGATAGCCCTCGAGGAGGCGTCGAATCCCTAGGCTTCAAATATTGTGCATCGCAGCATGAAATTCAAGGCCGGTTCCCGCCTCAAATAGCGGCACCGCGTCCCCGAAAATTAACGTTTCGGCGGCATCGACAGCGTTAAGATTTCCTTGACCTTTGCAGCGCTTGGCAAATGAATTGCAAAGCCGGATTGAGCCGGAGCTTCGGCTCACGGATTTCTGGAGGTCCATCGTGCCTATCGTGCTCGATACCTGTTCTTCAGTTCCGGATCGACGGCTTGCCGTTTGGCAGGACATCGTCTGCGACACCTTTGTCGGACTGGATTGCCGGTCCGATATGGATGACCGGTTCTGGGGATCGGTATCGCAGACGATGATCGGACCGGTCTCATCGACGCGCGTCGAGTCCTGTGCACAGCGGGTGCTGCGCACACCGTCCCGAATTTCGCGCGCCAGCGATGATTTTGTGCTGGTGGCCGTGGGAACCAGCGGCGTGAACGGCGTGTTTCAGGACGGCCGCGAAGCTGTGATGTCATCAGGTCAATTCGTTATCTACGACACCACCCGCCCCTACGAATTGCGCTTCGACGACAGCTTCACGCAAACGGTTTTCCAGATACCGCGGAAACTTCTGCACCAGCGCGTCGGCTCATTCGATACGTTGACCGCGACCACTTTTTCCGGCGAACGACCGCTTGAGCGGCTGGCTTATGAATTCCTGCTCGGCATGAGCAAAACAATCGACGAGATCGATAGTGCGACTGCAACGCGTTTGCTGGATCAGGCGCTCGATCTCGTGGCGATGGCCTTCGCCGACAGGATGCAGCAACATTCATCGGATCTGTCGTTTCACCGGTCCGCGCTGCTGTATCGCCTCAAGAATTATATCCTGACCCATCTGCGCGATTCCGAATTGTCGGTGCCGCGCGCCGCCGCCGCCATTGGAATCTCGCCGCGCTATGCCAGCGATCTGATGGCTTCCGAACAGACCTCGTTCCGCAGTTATGTCCAGATGCAACGCCTGGAGCGATGCAAGCGCGATCTGTCGGACCCCGCTCACATGGCCCGGCACATCAGCGACATCGCCTTTGGCTGGGGTTTTAACGATCTCGCCCATTTCAGCCGCATCTTCAAACAAAAGTTCGGCGCCTCGCCGCGCGAATGGCGCGAGCACCCGACGCATTAAGGCGTAACCCATAAATTTGGCGTGGTCGGCAGAGGTTCGCTTTGATGCGCATAACATCACGCACCAAACGCGCGGAGGCCTATCCGACCCGGCCGATTACGCTGATCATACCGTAACCGATGTCATTGTTCGCGACGCTATTGAATGAACTGATCACGACGGCGACCTGACCGGTCTCGACTCGCGATGGCGCGCTAAAACCGGCTACGCCTGCGAGCGAAGCAACAAGGGACACGTTTATAGCAAGTCTTTCATAACTCTTTTCCCTGGAGGATTTTCCCGAGAAGAGAAGTACGCCAGGCCTCCGCT
>NZ_JAAVUY010000036.1 GCF_018449695.1 Bradyrhizobium sp. dw_411 | reverse complement strand
ACCGTCCTCGCCCCGTCGGGTAGCTGTGCAATTCCAGAGCTTTGTTCGACGCGGTTTCTTCACGCGAACCGGTATCCACTTCGCTCGAAAACGCTTTAAACAGCCGCCCGCATCACCGCATCCGCGAGTAGTCCCGCAAATAGCAACAATCCCGCATCGCGGTTGGATTTGAAAACCCGCAAGCACAAAGCCGTGTCGCTGGTGTCGAGGCGCCTGATCTGCCAGATCAGATGCACGGCGAACACACCAAGTCCGGCCCAGGCCATCAAACCGGAATCGGCCAGCACCAACGCGGCGCCGATCAAGACCACCGCCAGGGCATAAAACGCCGCCAGCGCCTGATGGGTGCGTTCGGCGAACAACAGCGCGGTCGATTTGACGCCGATCAGCGCATCGTCCTCGGTGTCCTGATGCGCATAGATGGTGTCATAACCGATCACCCACGAGATCGAACCGGCATAAAGCAACACCGCGGTCGCATCGATCCGCCCGAACGTGACGGCGAATCCCATCAGCGCGCCCCAGGAGAATGCCAGCCCGAGTACGATCTGCGGCCACCAGGTGATCCGTTTCATGAACGGGTAAACCGCGACGATCAGCAACGACGCAATGCCGGTCGCGACCGCAAAGCGGTTGAATTGCAGCAGCACCACCAATCCGATCAGCGCCTGAACGACGAGAAACACCGCCGCCCGCTTCACGCTCACCTGTCCGGCAGGTATCGGCCGCGAGCGCGTGCGCTCGACCAGCGCATCGAGATCGCGATCGGTGATGTCGTTCCAGGTGCAGCCGGCGCCGCGCATCACAAAGGCGCCGATGAAGAACAGCACGATGATAAGGGGAAGTTGGGCGACCGTGTGGGCGACACCGGCGGCGAGCGCCGCCGACCACCAGCACGGCATCAGCAGCAGCCACGATCCGATCGGCCGGTCGAAACGGGAGAGCCGCAGATAGGGCCGCGACCAGCGCGGTGCGAGCGTATCGACCCAGTTGCCGGTCGCATCCGCAACGGGGGCGGCGACGCTGTTCATCGTCGCCGTTCGGTCATCGCGCGAGCACGTTACCGTTCAAGGTGTCGAACGTGCTGCCTTTCCTGGTATTGTTCGCTTCCGGCAGCGCCGTCGAGGAACCCAGCACTTCGCTCAGGCTCGGACCAGCCGGTCCTTTTGGCTGCTGTGCCGCCTGCTGAGCCACCGCGCAAATCTTCTGCTGCATGTTTTCGCTGTTCTTGTGACCGTTCTTCAACTGGTCCAGCACCTGCGGCGGAATCCCGCACTGGGTCATATGGGTTTCGACATATTTGAGCATCTTGGTTTCGGCCACGCCGAAATTACCGATCAGCTTGCAGGCCTCATCCGGCGGGGCGTGCCGATCGCTGGCCGCCTTGATCAGCTTGCCGCGTTTCTCCGCCTCTTCGCGCAGCGGCATGAAACCCTTCATGCAGTCGGCTTCGGTGCCGCTCATCGACGGCGCAGCCGGTGCGCCTCCGAATCCGCCACCGTTGACAGGTGGCGCACCACCTGACGGAAACGAGGCAGGACCGGCACCAAAGGACGTCACCGGGGCGGCGCCGTTCACCGGCGGAAACGCCGGATCGTTGGCCGGCGCGGCAGCCCGGCCGGGCAGCGGCGCCGGAAAAGCGCCCTGCGCAAAAGCCTGGCTGTTAAAGGCCAAGCCGGCATGAAAAGTGGCGACGGCCAGCGTGAGCGGCACAATCAGGCGGCGGATCATCAAAGCTGTTCCTCAAGGCAAGGCCCAAATGGCCCCTAGCGTCTTCCCGACAGAAGAGCGACTCCGATAGGGTATTTTACGATTCCTGCCAGCCCTTAACAACCCGTGGAATTGGGCAACAGCGCGGCGTTGCGCCGCGCCGAATGGCCAATAATCGCGTAAATTCTCATTCTTTGGGCTAAAAGGCCGCCCGATTGGACTATTCGCCGTCCAAATATGCCCTGACGCTACCACCGCATCCGCTTTTGACCCACTTTACCTAATGACATCGAAGTCGCCGACCGGCCCGGTCGGTATTTTCCGCTGTGCCTGTTGCGCCGCCATACAGACCTTGTCCCGCATCGTTTCGGTGCGTCGGTGCTCGGCTCTGAGCCGGTTGGCGATCTCCGTCGAAATTCCGCATTTCGCCGAATGGGCCTCGACATATTTGATCATCTCGACTTCGGACTCACCGAAATCGGCAATTAGCCTGCAGGCCTCGTCAGATGACGCATGCCGATCGCGGGCAACCACGATCAGCTTGCCGCGGTCCTGCGCCTTTTCGCGCAAGGCGGCAAATTCCTCCACGCAGACATCCGAGGCGCCGTTCGAGGGAGCCATCCAATTCACCGGCGGCACTGGCGATGCGTTGCTCGCGGGCGCGACAGCCTGACCGGGCAGCGGTGCAGGAAAAGCGCCCTGCGCGAAAGTCTGACCTGCGTGAAGGGCGACAGCGGCGAAAGTCAGCGACACGATCAGGCGGCAGACAATCAAGGGACTTCTCCGGTGGGATCCAAAGGTCCGCAGTTTTCGATGAAAGGCGCTTTACGACGGCTTGAGCTATCCATAACAACATCCGTCGAATTGGGCGACAGCGCGGCGTAGAGGCGGTACGGATTGGACGTCAAAAATGCCTGAACTGGACTTCCGAGCCCCTCGCCTGTTCATCGACGCCCCCTTGGTAACAGGGCAAACGATCCCGCTTGAGCGCAACCAGAGCAATTACCTCGGCAATGTGCTGCGCCTGGCCGCGGGCGACACCATTCTGGTGTTCAATGGACGCGATGGCGAATGGCAGGCTGCCATTGCCGGCCGCAAGCGGCCCGACAGTCTCGAAATCATCGACCAGACCCGGCCGCAGGATCGCCTGCCCAACCTCGCTTTTGTGTTTGCACCGCTCAAACACGCCCGGCTCGACTACATGGTGCAGAAAGCGGTCGAGATGGGGGCGTCATCCCTGCAGCCGGTTTTGACCCGTTTTACCCAGGTCTCGCGGGTGAACAGCGAGCGGATGCGGGCCAATGTCATCGAGGCGGCCGAACAATGCGGCATCCTCAGCATTGCTGATGTTGCCGAGCCGGTTCCGCTCGATCGTTATGTGAGCCAGCGGGAAGCCACGCGCCTTCTGGTGTTCTGCGACGAGGCCGCCGATGTCATCAATCCGTTGCAGGCGCTCCAAGCCGGCCGGTCGGCGACCCATGGCATCGATGTCCTGATCGGCCCCGAGGGTGGTTTTGCCGAGGAAGAGCGCGCCATCCTGCTGCGGCAGCCGCAAACCCTGCGGCTTTCGCTGGGGCCGCGGATTTTGCGCGCCGATACCGCGGGGGTGGCCGCATTGGCGCTGATCCAGGCGGCGCTCGGCGACTGGACCGATGGCGGGTAGCGTGACCGCCGCCCGGCGTTAAGACACTTGATTAAGCGACTTCCTAATAAGGCGGCCGATCCCTGTCGAAACCCGGCCCGGGCCATGCTATGGCCTGCGCCCTATCCTTGGGTACCTGTTTGGGAACCCGCTTTTTTTGGGTTATTTGGACGTTGAGATGACCGAGACCGCCGCCCCTCGCGCGACCGGATCCGCCGCACGGGCGGACGCGCTGCTATTGTCGTTTGCGCAGGCCGGCTACGTCAGGGCCGAGCCGGCGATTTTGCAGCCGGCCGAGCCGTTTCTCGATCTCTCCGGCGAGGACATCCGCAAAAGCCTCTATCTGACCACCGACGCCAGCGGCGAAGAACTGTGCCTTCGCCCCGATCTGACCATTCCGGTGGCGCGCGGCTATCTGGCTTCGAGCCAGGCCGGACAGCCGGCCGGGTTCAGCTATCTCGGCCCGGTGTTCCGTTATCGCGGCGGACAAGCCAGCGAATTCCTGCAGGCCGGCATCGAATCCTTTGGACGGCAGGACCGTCCCGCGGCCGATGCCGAGATGCTGGCGCTGGCGCTCGAGGCGACCAGTGCGTTCGGCCTGACCGATGTCGAAATCCGCACCGGCGATGTCGCGCTGTTCATCGCGCTGATCGATGCGCTCGATCTCTACCCGGTATGGCGGCGGCGGCTGATCAAGGACTTCAACCGCAAGATCAACCTGGCGCAGGATATCGAACGGCTGACGCTCGCGACCGGACCTAGCCGCAACGAATATGAAGGCGTGCTCGCGGCGCTGGCCGGCTCCGACCGCAAGGCGGCGCTGGCGCTGGTGACCGATCTGATGTCGATCGCAGGCACCACCAATGTCGGCGGCCGCTCGGTGTCGGAAATCGCCGATCGCTTTCTCGAACAATCCACCTTGAAGGGCGGCGCGTTGCCGCGCGATGCGCTGTCGACCATCAAGCGCTTCCTCGCCATCGCAGGCGATCCCGACGACGCGATCGCGCAACTGCGCGCATTGGCGGCCGACACCAAGCTCAACATCACCCACGCGATCGATGCGTTCGAAAGCCGGGTCGGCTTCATGGCCGCGCGCGGCGTCGACACCCGCCAGACGCGTTTCTCGACCTCGTTCGGGCGCGGCATCGATTACTACACCGGCTTCGAATTCGAACTGCACGCCAGGGGCAACGGCGTCGAGCCGCTGGTCGCGGGCGGCCGCTATGACGGGCTGCTGAAGCGGCTGGGCTCGCCATCAGCCATTCCGGCGGTCGGATTCTCGGTCTGGGTCGAGACCCTCGCCAACATCGGCAAACCTACTGCAAACAAGCCAGCCGCCAAAGGGAGCGCGTCATGACGGCCCCCTTCGTCCTCGCCGTCCCCTCCAAGGGACGCCTGCAGGAAAACGCCGAAGCCTTTTTCACGCGCGCCGGATTGTCGCTGGCAAAGCCGCGCGGCGCCCGCGACTATCGCGGCACCATCAGCGGGCTCGACAATGTCGAGATCGCCTATCTCTCGGCCAGCGAAATTGCCTCGCAGCTCGCGCGCGGCATGGTGCATCTCGGCGTCACCGGCGAAGACCTGGTGCGCGAAAGCATCCCCGATGCCGACAAGCGCGTGCTGCTGATCGACAATCTCGGCTTTGGCAGCGCCAATGTCGTGGTCGCGGTGCCGCAGGCCTGGATCGATGTGCGCACCATGGCCGATCTCGACGACGTCACCACAGGCTTTCGCGAGCAGCATAACCGGCGCATGCGCGTGGCGACCAAATACATCAATCTGACGCGGTCGTTCTTTGCGTCGCATGGCGTGGTGGACTACCGGATCGTCGAAAGCGCCGGCGCCACCGAAGGCGCGCCCGCGGTCGGCACCGCCGAGATGATCGTCGACATCACCACGACGGGCGCGACTTTGGCCGCCAATGGCCTCAAAGTGCTCGACGACGGCGTGATCCTGCGCAGCCAGGCCAATCTGGTAGCCTCGCGTGAGGCCGACTGGTCGAGCGAAGCGCGCGAGACCGCGCGCGTCATTCTCGATCACATCGCGGCCCGTGCCCGCGCCAGCAAATATCGCGAAGTCCGCACCCGTTTTGCGGAATGCACCGCAGCACTGCTGACCGAGGCCCATAATCGCTTTGGCGTGGTGTCGCCGTTCGGCGGTCCGACCTCGTCGGGGATGGTCACGCTGCATTGTCCGCCGGCGCAGCTTTACGCGCTCGGCAGCTTCCTGCGCACGCACGGCGCCGACACGGTTTCGGTGGCGTCGCTCGATTACGTGCTCGACCGCGACAATCCGCTGTTCGCCAGGCTTGAGGCCTTCCTGCGGCAATGAGACGGTGGACTACGGCCGATCCCCGTGGCGACAACGCGTGTGGCGACAACCCACGTAGCGACAACGCATGTGGCGACAACTCTTGGCGATTGCCATATGCTGTTTTCTGGATGGTTGGAACCTGATCGATGATGCTGGGTACCGATGTTTCGAGCCTGTCGACGACCGCGGTCACGGCTGCGGCGCAGGGCCTGTCGATCGTCGTGCCCGTCTATAATGAGGCGGCCGGGCTGGCGTCCCTGCACCAGCGGCTTGGCGCCCTGGCGCACACGCTGCGTGATCGCTATCGCCTCACCTGCGAAGTGATCTATGTCGATGACGGCAGCGCGGACGCGACGCTCAGTATCGCACGCGGGCTCGCCGCCGATGCGCTCGACGTCCAGGTAGTGTCGCTGTCGCGCAATTTCGGCAAGGAAGCCGCGCTGATGGCCGGACTGGACCACACCCGGCGCGGGGCGGTCCTGTTCATGGACGGCGATGGTCAGCATCCGCCCAATCTGGTCGAGAAGCTCGTCGGCCACTGGATCGATGACGGCTACGACGTGGTCTATACCGCGAAGGCCAATCGCGACAATGAATCGTTCCTTCGGCGGCTCGCCGTGCACGGCTTCTACGCACTGATCAATTGGGGCGCGCGGCAGAAAATTCCCGAAGATGCCGGCGACTTCCGCCTGCTGTCGCCGCGCGCGGCCGCGGCCTTGAAGCAGCTTCCCGAACGCAATCGTTTCTTCAAGGGCCTCGCGAGCTGGATCGGCTTTCGCCAGATCCGCGTCGACTACGAACCCGCCGCCCGCGCCCATGGCGTCACCACGTTCAGTCCCGGCCGGCTGGTCGGGCTGTCGATCGAGGGCCTGACGTCGTTTTCGGTCGCACCGTTGCGGTTCGCCAGCCTGCTCGGCGTGCTCTTGGCCTCGGCGGCCTTCTTGTTTGGGCTTTCGATCCTCTGGGAAACCTGGATGAGCGGGAAATCAGTCCCCGGCTATCCCTCGCTGGTGGTCGGCCTGATGACGATCGGCGGCGTGCAACTCATCATGATCGGCATTGTCGGCGAATATATCGGCAAGATTCTCTCGGAGCTGAAGGCCCGCCCGATCTATTTCGTCGCCGAGCACAGCGAAAAGCGCGTTGAGGACAGCAGGGCCGGCGAGCGGACCGCCGCCGAATGAACGACGCCACGCCGATGCGCCGCATCTGGCTGTGCGCCGACGATTACGGCATCAGTCCCGGCGTCAATCGGGCCATTCGCGATCTGATCGAACGCGGCCGCCTCAATGCTACATCGGTGATGGTGGTCGGCCCGGCAATCGGCCGCGAGGAGGTCAGCGCGCTGCAAGCCGCCGCCGCCAATAGTCCGCGTTGCGCGATCGGCCTGCATGTCACGTTGACGGCACCGTTCCGGCCGCTGACGATGCATTTTCAGCCGCTCGATGGCGGCATGTTTTTCGATTTCGCGAAACTGCTGCGCGCGGGACTGCTGCGAAAGCTCGATCCCGAGATCATCCATGCCGAATTGAAGGTCCAACTCGCGGCCTTCAGCAAATTGTTCGGCCGCGCGCCTGATTTCGTCGATGGTCACCAGCACGCGCAGTTGTTTCCGCAAATCCGCGACGCCTTTCTGACCGCGGTAAAGGAAGCCGCCCCCGGCGCCTGGGTACGCCAGTGCGGTCGCCGTCAACCGCTGACGCAGCGGCTCGGCTCAACCAAGGCGCTGGTGCTCGACGTCTTGAGCGCGCAATTTCGTCAACGCGCCGGGCGCGCCGGTATCGCCGTCAATCCCGGCTTCGCCGGCGCCTATGATTTCTCCCGGCCGGCCGATTTCGGCGCGCTGATGCAACAATTTCTCGACCAGCTGCCGGACAACGGCGTCGTCATGTGTCACCCCGGACTGGTCGACGACGTCCTGGTCAGCCTGGACCCGCTCACCGACCAGCGCGAGCGCGAATACGCTTTTCTCGGGGGCGAGCATTTCTCGGGCTTGCTGGCGACGAATAAAGTTACATTGGGCTGATATGGGGCCTCTCTTCGGCGCGCTTTTGTCGCATACAGAAATTTAATCTGCGACGACACTACTTGGGACACAAAGCGCCCCTACATCTGGCCCGCGCTTGCAACGCGAGGGAGAGAATCGATGACACCGCAAGAACGCCAGATGGTTGACGATCTTTTCGGCCGGCTCGCCAAAATGGAGAGCGCGCCGCGCGATCCGGATGCGACTTCGGCGATCGCGCAAGGCCTGCGCGTGGCGCCCAATGCGGCGTACGCGCTGGTACAGACGGTGCTGGTACAGGACGAAGCGCTGAAACAGGCCCACCATCGCATTGAGGAGTTGGAGGCCGCTGGCACACCCGACCAGCATCCGTCCGGCGGAGGATTCTTGGATTCGATGCGCGATGCGGTGTTCGGACAGAACGCGCCGCGCGGCTCGGTGCCGAACGTCCCGCCGCCCCAAACTCCTCCTGGTCGTCCGGTCTGGAACAGTGGCCAAGTCCTGCAGCAGGGACAGTCGCCCGGACGTTATGACCAGACCCCGTATGGACAGCCCTATGGCGCACCCCAAGGTCAGATGGGCGGTCCGATGGGTGGCGCGTTCGGGGGCGCAATGGGTGGAGGCAGCTCGTTTCTCGGCACCGCGGCTGCGGCGGCGGCTGGCATGGTTGGTGGATCACTATTGCTCAACAGCTTCCGCGGCATGATGGGCGGCAACCACCAGGCTTTCGGCGATACGGCGGTCACCGGCAACCGGAGCCCGTGGAGCGATCAATCCCGCAGCGATCTGGCGCGTGACGCCGGCGTCAACGATATCGGCTCGAAAGATCTCGCCGCGCAAGATCGTGCCCAGGATCTGGCTCAGGACCGCGAGGACGACGATCTCGCCGCGCAAGATCGCGCTCAGGATCTGGCTCAGGATCACGACGACATGGATCTCGATTCGGATGACTTCGGCGGCGATAACGATAGCGACTACGCCTGACGAAATTCACTGCACGCATTAAAAAACGGCCGCTCGAACGAGCGGCCGTTTTGATTCTCAGACCGTGACTTTCTAAACTTGCAGATCAGATCACGATGACCCGCGCGCCGACATTGACGCGGCCGTAGAGGTCGATCACGTCTTCATTGCGCATCCGGATACAGCCGGACGAGACGTTGGTGCCGATGGTCCAGGGCTCGTTGGAGCCGTGGATGCGATAGAGCGTCGAACCCAGATACATCGCGCGCGCGCCAAGCGGATTTTGCGGACCGCCTTCCATGTGCCGCGGCAGATCGGGACGGCGTGCCAGCATTTCCGCCGGTGGCGTCCAATCCGGCCATTCCTTCTTGGCGGAGATCTGCTTGACGCCGGACCAGGTGAAGCCCGGGCGGCCGACACCGATGCCGTAACGCAACGCCTTGCCGTTGCCCTGCACCAGAAACAGGAATTTGTTGGGCGTATCGACGACGATCGTGCCGGCACCTTCCTTGCCGGTATAATCCACAAGTTGCTTCTCGAATTTCGGATCGAAGGCGGGATGCGCGGGTTCGCCCGGATCCTGTTGGCGCATCGACTGTTGCGGCTCTCCCTGCAGCATCATCGGACGCTGCGCCGGATAGGATTGCTGCTGGTAGGATGGCTGCTGCTGATAGCCGGGCTGCTGCCGATAACGATCGCCCTGAGGCGGCGCATCGCCGAACAGAAACTGGATGAAGCCGCCGCCCATATTGTTTTGGTCGGCCGAAGCCATCCGCACCGGCGCTGCGGGACGCGGCGCAGGCTGACCGGCATAGATCACGGTGGGTTCGGAGAGCGCCGCGGCGTTGGTAGCGAGGGTCTGCGCGACGGCCTGATTGAATCCGGCGTCTAGAAAAGACGCGCTGGCGAGCAGCGCAAGATACATTCTGTTGGACATCGACGTACTCTGTACTGTTTCGTCACTGTTTAATCTTGGGAACGCCCGAGCGGCGCCTTTACACACCACTAACTAAGATCAAAACCGCATCGGTTTGGTAAACGGAATCGGCGTTTCGATTCACCACATCGTCAATTGCGCGCGCTTTTGCCCGGTAGCGTTTATTTTCGATGAACGCAGCGCACGCATGGTTAACCGTTGGTATGCGGCCATCGGCACCGGTTTTGATAACGGGTTCCGGCGTGAACTCCGTGTTAAATCGGGTCTGCTTAAAACATGAGGATTGAAGTTCAGGGAAAGTCTCATGCCGGTTCATCGCAGACGTTTTCGTATCGAAGAAGCTTTTGTCGGCGAGCTGCCGATGTCGATGCCACCGGAAGTGGACAATGGCGAGGTTGGTCCCATGCACCACGAAATCATGAGCGAGCTGCGCGCGATCCGCGCCCAGATGGCGACCCCCAGCGCGAGCGTGGCGACAGGGCCGATCGGCGAAGCGGCGTCGCGCGAAACCGCCGAAGCCCATGCGCTGCTCGAGACCTATCGCGCCCAGATCGAGCAATGCGAGAAGCTGAAGGTCGAACTCGATCTCATCTATGATGCGATCAGCCGCACCAAGCGTGAAATCGCGGTTCTGCACGGCAACAGCTTCAACGGCGAGGAGATGGCCAAGGTCAATGGCGAACTCGGCGCCGTGGTCGGGGGCACCGAAGAAGCTACCCAGCAAATCCTGGAAGCCGCGGAATCGATCGACAATGCGGCCACCGCCCTGAGCCGGATCACGACGCCGGACCAGCAAAAGCTGCTCAGCGAGGAAATCCAGGAACGCGTCGTTTCGATCTTCGAGGCCTGCAACTTCCAGGACCTGACCGGTCAGCGCATCAAAAAAGTGATGACCACGATGAAGTTCATCGAAAATCACATCACCGTCATGATGGACATCTGGGGTGGCGTCGACGCCATCAAGGCGCACGCGCCGCCGATCGTCGACACCCGCGAGGGCGACGCCCGGCTGCTGAACGGACCGAAGGTCGAAGGCGACGTCGGCCATGCCTCGCAGGACGACATCGACGCGCTGTTCGATTAAGTTCCGATCGATTCCGATAAACGAAAACGCCGGCCAAAAGGTCGGCGTTTTTTGTTTAGGTCGTCATTGCGAGCGTAGCGAAGCAATCCATAGAGCCACGAAAATAATGGATTGCTTCGTCGCGGAGCCTGTCATCGGGCGCGCATTCGCGCGACCCGTTGGCTCCTCGCAATGACAAACTAATATTTATCAGGCCCGCGGCGCGCAGCGGACATAGACCATGTTGCCATAGCGGGTCGCCGCATCCTTGTCGGTAAAGCGGGTGATCAGGACACGTCCGTCAAAGGAGACGATTTCGCGGTCCTGTTCGCCGCCGGCCGGGCCGGGCGGACCGATATAGTTCTTGCCGCTCGGGCTGCCCTTGAGCCGCAATTCCTGCGGCGTCGCCTGGTCGGCCAGATGCATGATCACGCCGCCGGTAGAGCCGGCGCCGATCACATAGGGCTGTTTGCACTGGGCCCGCGCCGCGGCTTCGGTGCGCGCGCGATCATTGGGATTCTGGAACGACGCCAGACCCCAGCGGCCGACGATCTCGTCCGGACGGATGCTCGCCGGCATCTCGGGCGCCGGGCCCGGCTCAGGCGCCACCGAGGGAGAAGACGAAAAGGACGGCAGGCTCATGCTGCTGCAGGCGCCCAGGAATATCGTCAGCACCGAGGCCATCCCCAGATTGGCAACTGCGCGCGCGTTACGTGACGTGACCATGGCATCCCCCAAACAATTCCCGGCCGCACCCATCCGCAGCCAAGCGTAAAACTCCTGTCGGAGCAATGATCTCCAGCAAATTACGCCGGCGCTCCGATTTAGTTTCCTTAAGCATCCTATATCTGCCTCACCAAGGGCTTAACCCCCCTTTGCTTGACAGGATCGGCGTCAAGCCATATTCCCGGTCGCACAATTAGCACTCCGAAAGCGCGATTGCTAAGGGTGCGAGTGGTTCGGCCCTTGGTGGTGTCGGATATGCCCGTATCCCGACCCACTTTCGATGACACACCAGACCTGAACCAGACCTGAAAACCAAAGCCTCCAAAAGGAACTGTCATGGCTAAAACCCAATTTCGTCCCCTGCATGACCGTGTCGTGGTCAAACGTATCGACGCCGAGGAAAAGACCAAGGGCGGCATCATCATCCCGGACAGCGCCAAGGAAAAACCCCAGGAGGGTCGGGTTGTCGCAGTCGGCCCCGGCGGGCGCGACGAGGCCGGCAAGCTGATCCCGATCGACATCAAGACCGGCGATCGCGTGCTGTTCGGCAAGTGGTCCGGCACCGAGATCAAGCTCGACGGCGAAGATCTGCTGATCATGAAGGAATCCGACATCATGGGCGTGCTCGCCTGACACAGCTAGCAGTCCCGCTGTAGTCGTTGTTTGTCGGCGCAGTTGTTTCTTCCCTTCTCCCCAACCAACTCGGGTTTACCCGAGTTGGGATACTGAATTTGTCGAAGTCGGATATATCCGACTTCGAGTGGGAGAAGGTGGCGCGCACAGCGCGCCGGATGAGGGGTCTCCATCCGCGGAGACATACCCCTCACCCGTCACGAACGCACTTCGCGCGTCCGTGCCACCCTCTCCCACAAGGGGAGAGGGGAAGAAACCCTGCGGCGACGGCATCAGCACGCGACAAAAGACCGTATTCCAATCATCCAGGAGTGAATTCACATGGCTGCCAAGGACGTTAAATTTTCCGGAGACGCGCGCGATCGCATGCTGCGCGGCGTCGATATTCTCGCCAATGCCGTCAAGGTGACGCTCGGCCCCAAGGGCCGCAACGTCGTCATCGAAAAGAGTTTTGGCGCGCCCCGCATCACCAAGGACGGCGTCACCGTCGCCAAGGAAATCGAGCTTGAGGACAAGTTCGAGAACATGGGCGCGCAGATGCTGCGCGAAGTCGCCTCCAAGACCAACGACACCGCCGGCGACGGCACCACCACCGCCACCGTGCTGGCGCAGGCGATCGTGCGCGAGGGCGCCAAGTCGGTTGCCGCCGGCATGAACCCGATGGACCTCAAGCGCGGCATCGAGATTGCGGTCAAGGCCGTGATCAAGGACATCGAGAAGCGCGCCAAGCCGGTCGCCTCGTCCTCCGAAGTGGCCCAGGTCGGCACCATCTCCGCCAACGGCGACGCCGCGATCGGCAAGATGATCGCACAGGCGATGCAGAAGGTCGGCAATGAAGGCGTCATCACCGTCGAGGAAAACAAGTCGCTCGAGACCGAAGTCGATATCGTCGAGGGCATGAAGTTCGACCGCGGTTACCTGTCGCCCTACTTCGTTACCAACGCCGAGAAGATGACCGCCGAGCTCGAAGACGTCTACGTGCTGCTGCACGAGAAGAAGCTGTCCGGCCTGCAGGCGATGCTGCCGGTGCTGGAAGCCGTGGTGCAGTCGGGCAAGCCGCTGTTGATCATCGCGGAAGACGTCGAAGGCGAGGCCCTGGCCACGCTGGTCGTCAACCGCCTGCGCGGCGGACTGAAGGTCGCCGCCGTCAAGGCGCCCGGCTTCGGCGATCGCCGCAAGGCGATGCTGGAAGACATCGCGATCCTGACCGGCGGTCAGTTGATTTCGGATGAACTCGGCATGAAACTCGAAAGCGTCACGGTCAACATGCTCGGCCGCGCCCGCAAGGTCGTGATCGACAAGGAAAACACCACCATCGTCAGCGGCGCCGGCAAGAAAAAGGACATCGAAGCCCGCGTCGGCCAGATCAAGGCGCAGATCGAGGAAACCACCTCGGACTACGACCGCGAAAAGCTGCAGGAACGTCTGGCCAAGCTGGCCGGCGGCGTCGCGATCATTCGCGTCGGCGGCGCGACCGAAGTCGAAGTCAAGGAGAAGAAGGACCGCGTTGAAGACGCCCTCAACGCGACCCGTGCGGCTGTTCAGGAAGGCATCGTGCCGGGCGGCGGCGTCGCGCTGCTGCGCGCCAAGAAGGCCGTCGGCCGTATCCACAACGACAACTCCGACGTGCAGGCCGGCATCAATATCGTGCTGAAGGCGCTGGAAGCTCCGATCCGCCAGATTTCGGAGAACGCCGGTGTCGAAGGCTCGATCGTGGTCGGCAAGATCCTCGAGAACAAGTCCGAGACGTTCGGCTTCGATGCCCAGACCGAAGAATATGTCGACATGGTCGCCAAAGGCATTATCGATCCGGCCAAGGTGGTCCGCACCGCACTGCAGGACGCCTCTTCCGTCGCCGGCCTTCTGGTGACGACCGAAGCGATGGTCGCCGAACTGCCGAAGGAACCGGCGCCGGCCGCCGGCGGCGGACACGGACATGGTGGTGGTGGCATGGGCTTCTAAGCCCGCGCCAACTGGCAACTGACATCGAAGGCCGCCTCCGGGCGGCCTTCTTTTTGGCGAAACCTGCAGGGGTTTGCTAGTGAGGGGATAGCCTACCGATTCTTTTTCGCGAGGATTCCAAATGCGCGCGCTTCTGTTCTGCCTGATCGGACTGATGACGGCCTTGACCAGTCTGGCCTTCGGCCAAATGAAACTCGCGCCAAAGGCTGCGCCGGGCGCCAATGAGGTCCGGTATTTCACCGCCATCGACGGATTGATGGACGGCAACGCCGACGTCATCCTCAAGGAAACCCGTCAGGGCCGAACTGTCACCGCCGCCACGCTCGACGTCTGCTATCCCGTGGCCAAGGGCGCCGATCGCAAGGATCGCTTTGTCGTCAACCTCGCCGTCAACGGCCAGACCCTGAGCGGCACCACGCAAAGCCTTGGCGACAAATCGCCGGTCACGGTGAAACTCGTGCGCAGGCCGACCGGCGAGAATTTCGAATTCAAGGGCCAGATCAACATCGGCCAGACCGTGACCGAAGTGGCATCGAGCGATAATACCGACGTCAGTGAAAAGGAATTCCTGGACAACCAGGCCAGCGATGACGGCATCACCGCATCACCAAAGGATTTTACCGAAGTGTCGCCGGAATCGGTCGGCGTTCGGCTCAAGCTCGACGCGGCGGTGGATTTTCTTAAAAGTCTGAAGGGACAAAACGTCGAGGTGGCGCTCTCCAGCCTTGCGGTCACCTGCGAGGCGATGCGCGCCGGCGAGCAGACCATCAATCTCAGCGTCGATCCGGATCGGGCCGCGGCGCTGATCGCGAAATCTCGATCGTTGCCCGGGGTCGTTTCCGTCGGCTGGACCACCGGCGTGGTGGAGATGGAGCGCACCATCCGTTTTGCGGCGGCCGACTGGCGTAATGGGGATAAGCTCAACCGCGACAAGATTGCTGCGACGATTTCCAATGTGCTGGCCGGAACGCTTTCGGCCAAATCATCGTCGTCGGTCTGGAATGACAATAGCGGGAAACTGAAACTGACATTCAAGCGGCCGAGCCAGATCTTCCCCGCGCTCGACCTCACCGAGGTCATCGAGGTGGTCGCCCTGGTGGCGCCGGATAAGCCGGGAGCGTCCGACCGGCTGATGCTGTGGATCGGCAACCCGGCGATCTCGACCACGGACGAGAGCGCCGGCGCCAAACTCAGCCTCGCTGAAGAAACCAGCGGCGAAGAGGAAGGCGAGCAAAAGGCCGACAACGGCACCATCGATGCGCTGGCCAGGGAATTCCGCGGCCAACGCTGGGACACGGATAAATCGGCCTGGAAATAAGCCGGTTTTCGCGCCTTCGCATCGCGCATTGGCTTTGAACGCATTCTTTTTATGCAATCGCGCATTTGACATGACGCGCTATAGCGGCAATGAACGGGGCCTATCCGGACAGGGCTTTTTGGGAATTCAGGCTGAATGGCGCGCTATGATGTCGTGGTGATCGGCGCCGGCCTTGGAGGCTTGACGGCCGGCGCGATCCTGGCGCGGGCAGGACGCAAGGTTCTCGTGATCGAGCGCAGCAACTCGGTGGGCGGCGCCGCCTCGAGCTACAAATCCGGCGACTTGTTTGTCGAAGGTTCTCTGCACGAAACCAGCGATCCGCACGATCCCCGAGACCCCAAGCACAGCGTGCTGACGCGCGCGGGGGTGATCGACGCCGTAAAATGGGTTCCGGCCGGCGCTTTCTACCAGGTGCGGGGCGGCCCGATCGATCCGCCCTTCGTGATGCCGGACAATTTCGACGCGGCGCGTCTCGCCCTGACGACGCGTTTTCCGGAGGCCTGCGCCGGCATCCATCAAATACTGGGAGAGATGGAGCGCATCGCGTCCACGCTCGGCACGCTCTCGCAGGGCCGCGAGGCTTTCAAAAATCCCCGCGAGGCGCTGGCCGCGCTGTTGAAGTTCGCGCCCGCCCTTCCCGACTGGCGGCTATCGCTGTCGCAAAAGCTCACAAAAGTTTTTGGCGACAATGAAGCCGTCAAATGCGCGCTGGCCGCCAATCTTTCTTATTACCACGACGACCCCGCGTCGCTGTGGTGGATCTACTTTGCGATGGCGCAGGGAAGCTATCTCCAAAGCGGCGGCCGTTACGTCCAGGGCGGATCGCAGCGGCTCTCAAGCGCACTGGCCCGTTCTGTCAGGACATCGGGCGGCGAAGTGCTGGTCCGCCGCGTCGCGAGCGACATCGCTCTGGACCCGCAGGGCCGCGCCGGCACCGTGACCCATACCGCGCGCGACGGCAGCGATCCGCAGGTCGTCGAAGCGCTGCGGATCATCAGCAATGCGGCGCCGGCATCGCTGGCGGCGCTGATGCCGGCCGCAGCCGCCGAGAAACTGACCAAAGGCTACGCGAAGCGAACATCGTCGATTTCGTTGTTCGCCCTCACGCTCGGCATGTCGAAGCCGCCGCGCGAATTCGGCATATCGGCCTATTCGACCCAGTTGCTGCCGCGCGAGATGGAGCGGCTGTCGGATTACGCGCAAGGCGCGGCGCTGATGGCGAATGAACCGGGTGAGCGAATGCCGCCGCTGTCGATCGTCGATTATACCGCGATCGATTCCGGCATTCCCGCGCCGCCCCATGTGTTGCTGATCTGCGGACCTGACCTGCTGTCGAACTGGGACAGTTCGGACCCGGATGCCTATCGCAGCAAACGCGGACGGTGGCAGGACGCCATCGTCAATTATCTCAATTCGATCTATCCCGGGTTGGCGCAGGGCGTGGTGGCGTCGTCCTTCAATACCGCGCTGTCGGTACGGCAATATCTCAACGCGCCCGGCGGCGCCGTCTATGGATTCGCGCCGACACCACCAAGCGCGTTCTGGCGCAGCCCGGCCGGTTCGCCGCGCACCGCGGTATCAGGACTTTATCTGGCGTCGGCCTATGCGGGCTTTGGCGGCTACACCGGCGTCGTGCAAGCCGCCGGCGCCTGCGCGGACATGATCCTGCGCGAGGGCTGAGGCTCCTCACCATAGGGGATCTGCGAACTCATCCAGGCTCGCGGCTCCTCATGAGGAGCCGCCTCTTGGACAAGCCGTGTCCGCTTCAGAACTCATGGACGGAACGAAACAATTGGCAATTTCACACTGAGCGCCCTCAGGGTTTCATCGGGCATTTGTCGTGGAAGCGATCCTGATCGTCCTTGACGGCGATGGCGACCGTCTTGAGCGCGAGCGCGCCGTCGGCGTCCTTCACCACGTCCTGCAAATAGAAATTCTGAATAGGGACGTGGTTGTTGCCATAGCGGAACGAGCCGCGGACGGATTTGAAATTCGCTTTCTCCATCTCCGCCTTCATCGCATCTTTTTTGGTCAGATCGCCCTTCACCGCGACCACCGCGCTGTTGATCAAATTCACCGCATCATAGGCTTGCGCCCCGTAGCCGCTTGGACGCAAGCCGGGGTATTTTTTACGATAGTCGGCGACGAAACGCTTGTTCTCATCATTGGGCAGGTCGTTCACCCATTCCAGCGCGCCGAAAATGCCGAGCGCATTTTCCTTCTGCAGCGGCAGCGACAATTCGTCGATCGTACTGTCCGTATAAAGCGGAATCTGCTGCTTGATTCCAGCCTGGACATATTGATTGAGGAATTGCACGCCGGCCGCTCCGGGAAAGAACACAAAGATCGCTTCCGCTTTGGAGTTGCGCGCCTTTGAGAGCTCGGCCGAAAAATCGAGCTGTGTCGGCCACACCGTATATTCCTCACCCACCACCTCGCCTTTGAAAGTGGTCCGAAAGCCGCCTACCCGATCCTTTCCGGCGGCGTAATTAGGCACGATCAGAAAAACGGATTTGATGCCCTGCTGGTTCATATATTGGCCCATCGCAGCCGGCGCCTGGTCGTTCTGAAACGATGTCAAAAACACGTAAGGCGAGCACAATTCACCGGCGAGTTGCGAGGGCCCGGCATTGATGCCGATCAGGAAGGTTTTCGAATCGACCGCAGGCTTGAGCGACGCCAGCAAAACGTTCGACCAGTTATAGCCGACGATGAAATCGACATGATCGGACTGAATCAGCTTTTCGGTCTTCTGCTTGCCGACATCCGGCTTCTGCTGGTCATCCTCATAGATCACCTCGACCGGCCTTCCATCCATCTTGCGGCCGATGTGATCGAGCGCCAGTTCGAATGCGTTGCGCGCGTCGGCGCCGATCGCGGCGGTCGGGCCGCTGAAAGTATCGACGAACCCGATCTTGATCGAATCCGCCGCGATGGCGGGCGGTGCGAACGCGATTGTCATCGCACCCAATAGCCAGAATGCTCTCATATGGATTGCTCCTCCCGACAGGCTACGTCCGCACGAGCATCACCGTTGCCGGATGGGCTCGTGTCATTTTGGGAAGCAGCTTACGAAATCTCAAACGCCGTCACAACCGACGATTACGCAGCCAGCCTTCCTGAGAGCAACAGAATCAACTATCGGTTGTTCGATTGACCGAGCTGGATCCCGATGAACCGTCACGAGCGCAGACTGGCTGCCAAAGAGTCCGAGGCTGCCGGGACCAAGGCTGCCGGGACCAAGGCTGCCGGGACCAAGGCTTCCGAGATCAGTGCTTCCGAGACCAAGGCCGCGGGAATCACGTCACCGGCAGCGACGCCCGCCACGCTGCACGCGGCTGGCCTTGAGCATTTTGCGGCAGGACGGCATCTGGACGCCCAGATGTGCTGCGAGAAAGCGCTGGCGCTCGATGCTGCGCACGCCGATACGCTGCATCTGACCGGTCAGATCTGCCTTCACGCCGGGCAATACGACCACGCAATAGAGTGGATCGCACGCGCGATCCGGCAAGAACCAAAAGCCGAGTATTTCAAGAACCTCGGCGCGGGACTCGTGGGCCTGGGGCGGCACGAGGATGCCCTCATGGTGTTTGGTCAGGTGGTGCAGCATAATCCGGAAGACGCCAACGCATGGAGGATGCTCGGTATCGTCCAGGCCAGCCTGGGACGGAAAGAAGAAGCGATCCTGAGCTATCGCCAAACGCTTAAGCTCAATCCCGACGATTGGGAGGCCGCATATCAAGCGGGCCTTCTTCTCTATGGACTGGGGCGGATCGAAGAAGCCCTCGCCTGCTTCAACCTGCATGAAAGGATGACGGCTGAGAGCGCGCTCACACCGCTGATGCGCGCGCTTGCCCTGTTGATCCTCAACAGGGTCGAGGAAGGTTTGCTCGACATTAAAGCGGCCCACGCGCTCAATCCGGCGAACGCCGAAATCTGCAATCTTGTCGGCCAGTTCCTCGCGCGCCTCGGAAGAGATGACGAGGCGCTGCCGTGGTACGACCGGTCACTCGATCTGCAGCCCAGCGCCACGGGCCCCCTGGGCAATAAGGCGTTCGCGCTCAATCATCTCCACCGGTTCGCCGAATGCCTTGTGCTTTACGACAAGATCAGGACGATCGATCCGAATAATATGAAAGGCGTCTATCAGGCCTCGCTGGTGCATCTGTTGACCGGAAATTTCGAAGCAGGTTGGGCAGGGCGGGAAGCTCGCTGGGCCGTCGCTGGTCTGCCGATCGAGCGTTCCGGATTGTCCCAATCGCTGTGGCTCGAAAGGGAATCGATCGATGGCAAGACCATCCTCGTTTTCGCGGATGAAGGAGCGGGAGACAGTATTCAGTTTGCACGTTACGTGCCGATGCTGGCTGCCCGCGGCGCCCGTGTCATTCTATCCGTAACCGATCCCGTACGCCCCTTATTGGCGGGCGTGCTCGGCGTCGCTCAATGCGTTTCAATATCTGTCACGGCGCGACCGGCTTACGATCTGCATTGCCCGATCACTTCCCTGCCGCTGGTCTTTGAGACGCGCCTCGATACCATCCCTTCCGGACTGGGTTATGTGCCGCAGCCGGAACAAGCGCACCAGCAGATGTGGGAGGCCCGGCTTTCCGAACGCCTTGGCAACGACAGCAGACTGCGGGTCGGGCTTGTCTGGTCAGGCAATCCGAAGCACGAGAACGATCATAACCGGTCGATTCCCCTGCGCATACTGTCAGGCCTTTTCGGCGCG
>NZ_JAAVUY010000035.1 GCF_018449695.1 Bradyrhizobium sp. dw_411 | reverse complement strand
GCGGAGACACCCCCCACCCCCGACCCCTCCCCGCCGCGCGCTTCGCGCGCGGAGGGAGGGGAGAAGGATTGGCGCGCGATTCTTTCCTCGCACAGGTGTTCGGTTCGGCGGGATTGCCAGCCGTCGTGTTCGATTACCTCAAACTTATATCGACACAATTTTCAAAAACCGGCGCGCGCTTCAGGGCGCCGCCCGAAAGGAAGCTCGCGCCGAGGCGTTCAAACCCCTGTCTCGACATCGCAGGATCGCGCGCCCACAGGCCAGCATCGAGATAGCGTTGCAGGGAACGAACGAGTAGTTCCTGCGGTACATTCGGGAAAAAGGAAGCGACGGCCTTCGCGAGGTCTTTGCCGCTGTGCGCGTAGAGCCACTGCTGCATTTGTGCAAGCGCCCGGGTTACTGCGACAAATGCATCCCGATGTGCGGCGATTTTGCTCCGGGTCGTGATGCAGGCCGTGTAGACGGTTGGCCCCCGTGAACTGGCCGCATACAGTATTTCGCCGGCCCGATCCGTTTCGGCCTGTGAGGCAAACGGCTCGAATGCCTGCATCACATCAAGCTGTCCCCCGCGTAGCGCTGCGTAATTGTCCTGCATGGTTCGATCGGAAATCCGCGTGATCGTTGCCGGATCAACACCGGATTCACGCAGATCGTGCTGCAGGCACATCCAAGGTGTAGGAACCTCTGAGACAGTCGCAAAACGCAGATGTGCAAGATCCGCAAGCTTAAGCCGCTCAGAATTGCCAATCAGAAAAAACGGGTCCCGCGACACAACCTCGCCAAAGCAGACCAGGGGACTTTGATCGTCCCGATCATGCGCCATCATCACGCGCATCGGACCGCCCCAGGTCAGATCTATCGTGCCATCCAAAAGATGAGAAATCGCATCGCCTGGCTTATCGCTGGAAACCAATTCGACATCGACGCCCTCATTCGCGTAGAAGCCAAGCGCCTGCGTCGCGTAATACGGCGCATAGAAGACGGCGCGGAAGTTCTCCATGAATCTGATCTTCACATCGCTCTCCAAAGGTCGGTAGGGGACGCGCGGTTCTGCCGATTGCCGCCATTTCAAATCTATTCCAAAGCCAGTCCGGAGGACTTGATCGGCTCGGCCCATTTAACGATTTCGCTGGCGACGAATTGCGCAAGAAAAGCCGATGATCGCCGTTCGTCGGCGACAAGATCGATGCCGTTTTCCTTGAAGCGTTTCTGCACCGCCGGATTGTTCATGGCAGCGACAGTGGCGTCGTGCAACTTTTGAACGATAGAGGCGGGTGTATCCTTAGGGAGGAAGAAGGCGCTCCAGTTGGTTGCCTCGAAATCGGTCAAACCCTGCTCATGCGCCGAAGCCAGATTTGGCAAGCTCGGCGAGCGCCCGTGGCTCAGCAGGGCGATCGGTTTGATCGCGCCGCTTTCAATCTGGGGAATCGCGGCTGGTGTATCGATGCACAGATAGTCAACCCGCTGGGCTACCAGATCCTGCATCGCCGGCGCCCCGCCACGATATGGGACGTGGGTGATATCGATACCGATTCGTGCGTTGATCAGCGCGCAGCCGAGATGGGTAGCGGAGCCTGCGCCTGCTGAAGCAAATTGCATCGTCTTCTGGTTGGCTTTCGCGTAGGCGATGAATTCCTGCAGATTGTTTGCAGGCAAGTCCTTGCGCGCGACCAACACCAGCGGCAGATCGGCAATGAGCACGACCGGCGTGAAGTCAGTGGTCGAATTGTAAAATGGCTTCTTATAGAGGGCTTGGCTGACGGCCTGCGTGCCGACATTGCCGAGCACGAACTGATATCCGTCCGGCGCTGACTTGGCGACCCTGGCGGCGCCGATCATGCCACCGGCGCCGCCGATATTCTCGATAATCACCTGCTGCTGCAGGGCGTCGCTCAACGCAGACTGCAGAATGCGCGCAACCGCGTCCATTGGACCGCCAGTGGCGAACGGCACCACCATTGTCAGCGGCCGGTTCGGCCAGGTCTGGGCTTTGATCGGTGTAGCGAAGACTGCAAGCAGGGCAATCAGAACAAGCCGAAGCATTCTTGAATCCCGTGGGGTAAAGCTTGCCGTTCTGTTTGGATTAGTTGATCGAGATATCGTTCTCAAGTGCGATCTTGCCGTATGTTGAGATTTCGCCCTGGATAAACGTTACGTAGTCGTCGTTATGCAGTGGCGCGCTGATAATCCCGAACGATTTCGCCTATAAAACGGTCAGCTACGATCGCCTCGCCAGCGTCGCCAAACGGCACCCACTACGTTCGAATAGTCGTCCGTCCAGATTCGTTGATGTTCGTCGGGCGTCGCGGGAGTCCACATATTGCTGCGGGCAATGTCGCCGACATCGGCCTCGTCACGGGCGACAATAACAACCTGATTGGCAAAAATGTATTCGGCATTCCGGTTCGGATCGTTCAAGAAAACCCAGCTCTTGAGATGGTTCGCATTTGCTATTCCGACGATAACGCTCGCCAGTTCGAGGTGCCGGTTCGATACATGCACCACGATTACGCCGTGTGGGGCGAGCTTGTTCTTGTAGATATTCATCGCTTCCCGGGTTGCCAGATGAACCGGTATCGAGTCGGATGAATATGCGTCCAGCACGATAAGATCGTATATTCCATCGGGCTCTTTGGCGAAGGTAAGCCGGGCATCGCCGATGACGGTCTGCAAATTCGGCTGGCACTTTTGAATAAATGAAAAGCGGTTTGGATCCCTGGCAATATCGACCACTGCCTGGTCGATTTCGAAGAAACGCCAACTTTCGCCGGGTTGAGAAGCACAGGCCAGCGCTGCCGATCCCAGTCCGATGACAGCGGCATGCAGCGGTCCGTCCTTACGAGCGCGCGCAGCCGCGATCGCGCGACCGATGCCGCCTTCCTTATGGTAGTAGGCTATGGTTTCCGGCCTTCCCGTAATCGGCGTCCCGTCGTCGTTCAAAATCTTTTCAGCACCGTGAACGGTTGTCCCGTGCATTAACAGGTGATAGCGGCCGTCTTGCGTGACCAGGATTTTATGAATGCCAAAGAAACTACGGATTGTCTCGACGTGCTGGTAGCCGGGCAGCAGTTGGATCAGCAGTAGCGACAGGGCAATCGTCGCGGCGAATTTCCAACGGTCGATGCGCAGAAGAATTGCGCCAATCATCGATAGGGTCGCGACGCAGACGATGAGAGGTGCACGGATATCGCTAAGCCATCGGATTGCCTCTCCGTTCATGTAGGAAGCAATGACGACGATCGCAGCAAAGGTGATAAGGGCTGGCCAATACCACCGTGTTGTGCTGGATGCCGATGCTTTGCCGTCAGGGCGGCATAGTGCCGCCATGACCAGCAGGATGGGGTATTCCGCTATCCAGTTAAATGAAAAGGGAGCGATCAGGCCGGCGAACAGTCCTCCCAGCATGCCGCCGAACGACAAAGCGAGGTAAAATCCGGTGAGATTCCTTGCATCTGGCCTGCGACGTGCAAGTTCTCCGTGGCAGGCCATGGCGATGATGAAAAAGCAAACGAGATGCCCTGCCAGGAGAATGAAGAGGTTTCCCTCTCCGCCTCCCACCAGAAGCAAAATAATCCCGGCGATAGCGGCGGGCTGCAGCAACAACATCCACCGATGTGGCAAAAGCGGGCGCGTTCGGAAGACCAGCACCCACGTCAGAAGATACAGGGAGAGAGGAAGGACCCAAAGCAGAGGTGCGGCGGCGATATCTGCGGAAATGTGTGCGGTAACTGCAATCAGCAGTCCCGAAGGCACCGCGGCCAGAAAAATCCAGCGTCCCCGATCGATCCAGCCGGGATTCGCGGTTGCGGCATCGACGATCTTCCTGTCCTGAAACGAATATGCCGGGGCCGCCAGCAACAAGCCGCCACAAGTGGCGATCAATAAAATCAGCAGTCCGTAACCATACGTCCAGATCAGGTTCTGTGTTCGCAGCGAGAAGACCGGTTCCAGCAGCAGCGGATATGACAGCAGCGCCAAAAAACTGCCGATATTGGAAGAAGCGTAGAGGAAATAAGGATCTTGACCGTCGGGATGTCTGGTACGGACAAACCAGGCCTGGAGCAGGGGATTATTGGCTGCCAACGCAAAGAACGGCAATCCGACCGTCCCTGCAAACAGTGCGAGCATCCAAAGCTGGTATCCGCTTTCGGGCGGGGTGGACCACAACTCCCCGATCGCAAGTGGCAGCGTCAGAAACGCGATGCCGAGAAGCGCAAGATGAATGACGACCGGAATAACCCGGTTGCGAATCGTCATGAGAAAATGCGCGTAGGCGTAGCCGCCCAGGAGTAGCGATTGGAAAAACACCATCGCGACCGACCAGACCGCGGGTGATCCTCCGAGGCGTGGCAGAATCATCTTTGTGAAGAGCGGCTGCACCGAGAACAGCAACAAGGCGCTGACGAAAATTGAAACGGTATATGCCGCGAGAATGAAGGTACTGCTCACCGGAGACATCAGGTCCCGGCGGGCAAATGTCGTCGCGGTCATGGATAACTCCGGCAATTGCTGGCGCAAAGCTCGTCGGGACTGTTTCAACCATGGGCTTATCACCGCAACAATAGAGACGTTCCCCGCATGTACCAGCGTACTTAAAAGATCCTCTAGATTGAGATTGGAACGGGCCGCAAAGAATAAGTTCCCACTGAATGTCGGACATTGCGACCAGTTGGGCGCGCTTGGTTGCTCATAGTAAAAAATCTCTACGGGCGAGAAAATGCGCGCAGCGGTCACCGAAGATCGCGCTCGTGAGCAGCAATTACATTTTTACGAAAGTTCCATCGCGATGAATAACTGGCAATAAGCTCTGGCTTCAACAATGCGAAGGTGGCGGCCGGTTGGGAAGCCGCATTGATCAAACGTGTCGGCAATGATGTTCTCGAAGTGGGGTCGTAGCCGCATGTCGTTGGTAATGACCTCAACGACGTTGCCGATCAGCTTATCGCTCGGCATGCAAGATAGCGGCTACAAATCGATGACGATCTCGTCCGCGGGCTGCGCACAGCAGATCAGCACGTTACCGTCCGCTGGCGGGTCGATCGGGTCGGGCCGATAGCTGGTCTTGCCCGCGACAAGCCCGGTCTCACAGGTGTGGCATACTCCCGATCGACACGACCACCGCACAGGCACGTCGCAAGCCTCGGCCAGTTCGAGCAGGCTGTGGAATGTTAGGTCCCACCGCACATTGAGGCCGCTGCGGGCAAACGAAACCAGCGGTCCCGAGCCGACGGACCCGGCTGGCAGATGAGGCGGCCGGCGCGGCGAAGCGGCAATGCCGGGGGTAATGGATGGACCGGCGCCGAACATCTCGGTGTGGATGCGATCCGGCATGATGCCCAACGCGGCCAGACCGGCGCTCAGATCGTTCATGAAGCTCGATGGTCCGCAGATGTAAAAATCGGCATTGCGCGGCAAATCAAGCTCCTGAAGTACGCGCGTATTCAGGTGCCCGGCGGTGTTGAAATCGATATCCGGCCGATCTTGCGGATCGGGCGAGCTGTAGCAAATCAGGCTGTGGCGGTGCGCAAGCGATCCAAGCAGTCCACGCGTCTCCTCGGCAAATGGATGTTCCCGGCCGTTACGGGTTCCATACAGCCACCAGATTTCCCGCGCCGACGCTTCGGCCGCCAACGCGTGAAGCATTGCGAGTACTGGCGTTACTCCGATCCCGGCGCTCAACAAGACAACAGGCGTATCACCCGGCCGCAGTGTGAAATTGCCGCGCGCTGCGCTCGCGGGAACAATGTCGCCAATCTGTAGCTCGTCGTTGATGTAGACGCTGGCCGCGCCATGGGTTTCCCGCTTGACGCTCACGCGATAATACGACGCGCCAGGCTCTCCCGACAGGGAGTAGCTCCGCATCAGCGCCGGCGCAGGCCCTGAACCTAGTCGCAGCACGACAAACTGGCCCGGGAGAGCTGTAGCGAGAGGCTGCCCATCCGTGGGTTCGAGCACCAGGGAAGTCACGTTACTAGTTTCTCGCACTTTGCGTGATACGCGAAGCGGGCGGAATCCAGACCATGCCGGGGCCTCGGCGGACGTTGCGGTCAGCCCGGCATTTCCCGTCGTGCCGCCCTCGCGCTCCTGTGCGAGCAGCGACTCGAAGGAGCTTCGCCACCCCGCGCTCAGCGCCGGGATGCGTAGCGCGCGCTCCAGCTGATTGCGAGGATGACCCGGCATATAGAGCAGCGCATTGACCTCGAACACGCTCATGTGCTCGGGCCCGGATACGACCCGCGTGATCTCGTCGCCGGCCTCGACTTCTCCTTCGTCCAGTACACGGAAATAGAAGCCGGGCCTGCCGTGTTTGACTAACAGCGCGGCCATTTCCGGCTCGTCTAGCCGGATGCCTACTCGGTAGCAGGTGACGCGCGGCTGCGTCACCTCGAACAAGGCGCCGCCGATCCGGTAACGGTCTCCGATACACACCTCGGCATCCGGCAGACCCTCAACGGTGAAATTCTCTCCGAATTGTCCGTAGGTGAAATCGCTTCGTCCAAATTGGTTCTGCCAATACCGATAGGATTCCATCTGATAGACAAATACCGCCCGGCGTTCGCCGCCGTGGCCGGCGAGGTCGCCTTGGCCGTCACCGTCTACGTTGAGCCGACGGACCATGCGCGGGCCCTGAACCGGCATTTTCCAAATGGCGGTATGCACCGTCTGGCCCCGCCAGGTGATGTCGCGTGGCAGGCCCACATTGACTGAAAGCAAACGTCCCATCACATGCTGCCTCGAATGAACAGAACAACTCCGGGTTACATTGCTGATGTCGGATGCATCTTCCATTCGACCTTTGGAACAAGCAGCTCATATCAATGTATGAGTGACCAGCTAATCATTCTGCGTTTAGGTCTGGTTTGTCCTTGATAATTTTGTCACTTCGCCATCGATAAATTCCACTCACCTGCATAAAGGAGACAACCATTATGCTTGCAGTCAAACCTCCTCAGGTGCGGACGCTCGACATGAAGCTCGAGGTCATTGTTATCCCCGTTGCAGACGTCGATCGCGCCAAGCAGTTCTATGGCAGCCTGGGGTGGCGGCTTGATGCCGATTTCGGCTTCGACGATGGTTTCCGTGTGATTCAGTTCACGCCACCGGGATCTGGAACTTCGGTTATCTTCGGCAAAAACGTCACCGCGGCGGCGCCCGGCTCCGCCAGGGGATTATACCTTGTTGTCTCCGACATCGAGGTCGCGCGCAAGGAACTGCTTAGCCGCGGTGTAAAGGTCAGCGAGCCGTTTCATGGCGGCGGCGATGTTCACTTCGGAACCGACGAGCCGCATTTGTTCGGCAATGTCAGGGTCAATGGCGTAGACCCCGAACGCCGCAGTTATCTGTCTCTGGCCTCGTTCAGTGATCCGGACGGCAACGGTTGGATGCTCCAGGAAATTACCGCGCGGCTTCCCGGTCGGGTCGCGAATGACACGACCTTTACCTCGGCAGCGGATCTCGCGGCGGCATTGCGCCGCGCCGCGGCTGCGCATGGCGGGCATGAGAAACGAACAGGCGGGCATGACGTGAATTGGCCGGACTGGTATGCCGAGTATATCGTCCGCGAACAGGCTGGCGAGACGTTGCCAACTTGAGCCCGCGATAGCGTCTTCCGTCATTTGCGGTGGCTGTCGGTGGCCAACGCGCTGTAAGCTGCGTGCCTTCGGCCAGTAAGGGATCGCAATGAGCCATCAAATCCTTGTCTTTTACGGCTCCTATCGCTCCGACCGGATGGGCATCCGCCTCGCTGAGTTCATTGTCGAGCGCTTTCGCCGCCGGGGCGATGCCGTCGAGCTGATCGACGCCAAGGCGGTCAATCTTCCGATGCTCGACCGGATGTATAAGGAACATCCGCCGGGAAAAGCCCCCGAGCAGCTTGAGCGGTTGGCCGGCAAAATTCGCGACGCCGATGGATTTGTATTCGTCACCGGTGAATACAATTGGGGCGTCCAGCCCGGACTGAAAAACCTCACGGATCATTTTCTGGAGGAATGGTTCTGGCGCCCCGCTGGGATCGTGAGCTATTCGGGAGGACGTTTGTCCGGCACGCGTTCCGCGACCGCGTGGCACGGCACACTGTCCGAGATGGGAATGGTGGTGGTTTCAAGCACGATCGCCGTTGGTCCCATTGCAGAGACCCTGGCGGCCGATGGTACGCCGACGGGCGGCGGCGGCCAGGCGCTCGAGCGGGCGTTCCCGCGCTTTGCCGACGATCTGATATGGTGGGTAGAGGCCGCCAAGATGCAGCGGCAACGTAAGAAGCCGCCGTATTGATCACCCGGCGGCGAGAGGTCGGAGAGGCGCCTTCGAAAGCGCCTCTCAAATGGTAACCCTCGCGCATCCACGCGGTCGCTCGATCTACGAAGCCCGAGCGGCGGCCGGCGCTTTGGCTCTTTGCTTGAGAGCCGCCATCAGGGTCTTCGCCGCCGGTCCTGAGGAATGTGGGTTCTGCCCTGTGATCAGCAGGCCGTCGCTGACGACGTGGACGCCCCAGTTGGCTATTTTCGAGAAGACGGCGCCCAGTTTTAACATTTCGTCTTCAACAAGAAACGGAACCACTTTGGTGAGACCGACGTCTTCTTCCTCGCCGTTGGTAAAACCGGTCACTTCCTTGCCCTGCACCAGGGGTTTGCCTTCCGGCGTCTTGACGTGACGCAGCGCACCCGTGGAATGACACACGATGGCGATTGGCTTGCCGGCAGCAAGGAACGCCTCGATCAGCTTGGCCGAATCCTTGTCTTCAGCGAGATCCCACATCGGGCCATGTCCGCCCGGGTAAAACACGCTGTCGAAATCTTCCTGTCTGACGCTGTCGAGGCGAACGGTCTTGTCGAGTTGCAGTTCCGCAGCCGCGTCCTTCTCGAACCGGAGCGTGAGGTCGGTGCGCGAGTCGGGTTCGTTGCTTTTGGGGTCGAGCGGCGGTCGTCCGCCCTTCGGCGATGCGAGGGTGATTTCAACGCCGGCATCCTTGAAAACGTAGTAGGGAGCCGCAAGCTCCTCGAGCCAGAAACCGGTCTTTCGTCCGGTGTTGCCCAGTTGGTCGTGCGACGTGATAACCATCAGTATCTTCATGTTCTTCTCCGCTGTTCGGTGTCGTGTCTCGGTGTCGCTCACTCCGATTGGATCGGATGGCTGCACCAATTACATTCGAACCCTTGGAGACGAGCAATCGCACGATGGTTGGACCGAATTTATACGTTGGTGTCAGTCGATGCAATGATCGTCCGCTTTCAGCAATCTCGCACCACCAGGCAAGATCGCACAAGTTTGTTATGCGATCCGCGACGCATTCTTCCATGTTGTATCAGCGGTTTATTTTAGGCGACACATAGCTAAAGTTCAGAGGCCGCGTCTCCGAGTCAGTCCGCTCGCCTTCACTTAGTGGAAAGGCCAGGATTGCGGTTGTGCCCTTCGTTCCCGAGCGATGATTGATCATTCCTCGAAGTTCGGCCACAAGCGACCGGATGATTTTCATGCCTTGCCCCGGCTTGATATTTTCCGATCCGGAACCGTCATCCGTGACGATGCATTCCACAGAAGTTTCGCGGTCGATCAGTTCGACCTGAATCCTTCCACCACTATCCCGAAATGCATGCCGCGAAGCATTGGCAATCAGTTCGGATACGATCATGCCGAGCCGCCAGCAGCGCGACGCATTCAGCCGGAGGGGACATTCGATCAATACCAGCTCAATGCCACGGTGTTGCAGCTTTGCGCGGCTAATGGACTGGCAAAGCTCGCGCAGATACGCCGCGGCATCGATCCAGCCGTCTTCGACCGGCATCTGCAACGCCCGGTATACACGAGCCGAATCGGTTACCTGCTGTATCACGCCGGCCAGCGCCACCTTGACATCGTCATTGCTGGACCGTGCCGCCGACAGACTGGCGAAACCGATTGTCGCCGCCAATTCGTTATTCATGCGATGCATCAGCTCTCGCAACAGCAGGTACTCACCGGGTACCGGTTCGTTGTATGCACCAAGGTCGATCGAACGGTGCGCTCCGCTATGATGTCGTGTTTCGCTTAATATCGACGGCATGCCCTTGGTCCTCGTGATGGCCTGTTGTGGTGATGCGGTTTTCATCCGAGCGCGCGATGATAGCGGCTCGGAGTTTGTCCTGTGATTTTGCGGAATACCGCAGTGAAGGAACTCGTCTCACTGAAGCCGACAGTTAATCCGACTTCGGTCACGGAGTGTTTTCGCTCCGCCAGCATCGCCTTCGCCTGCTCGATGCGCCGGTTGGTGTGGTAGCGATGCGGTGGAACGCCGAACGATTGTTTGAATGCTCGGCAAAAATGAAACGTGCTCAGCCGAGCCAGCCGGGCGAGCGTAGCAAGTGGGATCTGCTCGGATAAATGCTCTTCAATATAGCTGGTCACGATCCGCTGCTGCCAGGAGGCAAGACCGCCCCTGACCAGATCACCCCTGACCGAGGCGACGGATTGTGTCGCGCCGCGATTGAGCCGTACGAGTTCGTGAATCAGCACGACGCCGAGAGCTTCGATATAGAGTTGGCTGGCGCCTCCCGGCGTCTCAATAGCCTGTCTCAGTTTCGCGGCGGTGTTCTGGATTGCCGTATCTTCAAAGAACAAGCGTGGCGAAAACGGGATGTCGACCAGACTCTCGTTACCGTCGATATCGAGTGCAGTCGGGTCGAAGTAGAAATAAGTTACCGATATCGGGGTGCGTGGATCATACCATTCACGGTAGTGATGGCCCGCCGGCACGAATGTCAGCTTCCCGGCCACGTCACGCAGCGTCGATCGTGGCGCGCCTTCGATGTCGGATTCGCCATCGCGTCTGACACCCTGTTGGTATACGGCCAAGAGATGCCGTGACGAGCGGAAGCTATAGTCTACGCGTTCCTGCGCGGTCACCTGGACCAACTCGACTCCCATGCCATGCCACTCCATGCCGCTACGTCTTACCGAACGGCCCGGAGCGATCTCCACGGTCGGAAACGAAACAATGCCGCTATCCGTGGCCTCGCTACGACCAACAAGCGTTGGCCGATCCGATCGCACGGTGCAGTTGTGAGTAAGAGCCTGCGAAGTGTTCTTGCCAAAGGACTTCAATGGCACAACGCCAAACGACGGGGAGGTGTTCAACATCGCATTCAACCTTTATGTTTCTTGTTTCGGGCGTTGGCGTAATCCCGCCAAGGTTCTGCTTGTGGAACCACCGTAGTATGGGGCTACGCACCTCTTCCATCGCACTTAGGTTTCTTATGCGGCCGGCAAACCTATACGTAGGTTTACGGGTGAGGTTTGGAGAGCTCCCCTTTCCACCTCCGAGACTGACGCAAGATTCGGCGAAATTCAGCAATCGCCGACGAGCGGGCGATCAGAAGACCGGGTATCGGTGCATATGTGATCGGATGAGTATCGTCGGTTATGCGCAGTTCATTCGATTGCCGCCAGCCTCTCACTTCCAGGCCCCGGTCGTCCCCCCGAGCCCCGGCCATGTTGGATTATGCGAAGCCGCTTCCCCCGGGCCGCTTCGTATCAGATGCAGGCGATATGGGCCGGCGGCGTAACAAGCCGCCGGCCCCTTTTTTTATGAATTTGGATTTGAAGAGACCAGTCTTGAGAGAACAGTCTTGGCTGCTTCAGCTTTTCGTTTCGCCGCGGTGCTGGTCCAGCGCCGTATTGAGGCACTCGATCAGAGTGCCTTCATCGAAGGGCTTTGTCAGAAAGCAGATGGCGCCGTCGTCAAGTGCCTGCTTGCGGGTGGCCTCATCCGGAACCGCCGTGATGAATATAAAAGGTACCTTGTATCCCTGGCTGCGCAAGTGAGATTGCAGTTCGACACCGCTCATTGCGGGCATGCGAACGTCGGCGATCACGCAACAGGTTTTGTGCAGTTGAGTGGATTGCAGGAATGCCGCGGCGGAAGAAAATGTGCTGACGATGTACCCCAGCGATCTGACGAGATTGTTCAAGCCGGCGCGAATAGATGCATCATCGTCAATGATCGAAATCGCAGGTGCTACGGTCAATACACAGTCCTTCACAGGGAGTCGGATCCCCGTCTGCTCACAAGATAGCCGCGAGGGAGACTGAGCCGTGGTGCTGTGCCTGAATATAATACTTAGGTTTGCATTGTGTGGAGAGTGGACTCGTGGGCCCGCAGCGTACAGCATCGTGAGTTCGGTGGTGTTGGAATGATAACCGGAAGCAAAGGAGTTTGAGATGGATGATCAAGCCTTGCGGGTGACGCTAAAGCGTCATTGGGATGCTTCGGACGCCAATGATTTCGAAGCCGAGCACGAAATCTACCGCGAGGACGCGGTACTTGATTATCCGCAATCGGGCGAACGGATCCGCGGCCGGCGGAACATTCAGGAGAGCCGAGCGGTCCAGCCCAACAAGAAGCGCTTTACAGTCCGGCGAATGATCGGCAGCGGCGATCTCTGGGTCACCGAATTTGTACTCACCTATGACGGCATACCGTCTTACACGGTGAGCATCATGGAATTCCGCGAGGGCCTGGTGGCTCACGAAACGCAATATTTCGCCGATCGGTTTGACCCTGGACCCTCGCGTGCACATCTCGTGGAGCGAATGGGCGAAATCATGTGATCCCGGAGACAGGATGAGGCCCGGGACCTAGTTCGCCCGCTTGATTCCGAGCAATTCGGCCATTCTCACGAGATCTGCAAGAGAGCGGGCTTCCATCTTTTTCATCACATGCCCGCGATGGATTTTTACGGTGATTTCGCTGACCTCGAGCCGGTGCGCAATCTGCTTGTTCATCAGGCCGGAGATGACAAGGGCCAGGACTTCCCGTTCGCGCGGGGTCAACGATTCAAACAGATGTCGAAGCCGCGACACGGCCTTCTCGCCGTCGCGCCGCTTGCGGTCCTGCTCGAGCGCGCGGATTACCGCGTCCAGCATGTCCTGATCCCGGAACGGTTTGGGCAGGAAGTCGATGGCTCCGGCCTTCATCGCTTTTACCGACATCGGAATATCACCATGTCCGGTCATGAAGACGATCGGAATGTGAATGCCCGCCTTGGCCAGCACGTCCTGAAATTCCAGACCGTTGACGCCCGGCAACCTGATGTCGAGCACCAGACAACTGGCGATGTTCGGAAGGGTGCTCTCGAGCAACGCGGTCGCCGTGCTGAATACCTCGACATGAAGGCTCATCGACCGGAATAAATACGTCAGCGCAACCCGCATGGATTCGTCATCGTCCACGACGAAAACGATTTGTTCGGGCTTTACTTCCATGGCCGACTGATCCGATCAGTATGCATGCCTGTCGATAGTGATCTATCGATCAGGCCCCTCAGGCTTCTTCAATAGCCTGAATTCCGAGTCAAGTCCCGGTTATACGACCCAACGTGACGTCTTTGCCTCATAGCGTGAGCTGTTGGGGGCCCGGCAAGGCGAATTGGAATGTGGCGCCGGGCTCTTTCCGGTTTTCCGTCGGCCACAGCCGTCCGCCGTGATCCTCGATGATTGAGCGGCAGATCGACAGTCCCATGCCGAGCCCGCCGGGCTTCGTGCTGAAGAAGGCGTCAAACAGGTGGCCGGTAATCTCGTCGGGAATTCCGATGCCGCTGTCGCTGACGGCGACCACGACCTGGCCGGTTTCACTCATGCAGGAGCGTATCAACAATGCATGTGGCCGGTCCCTGATCGTCTGCATCGCATCGATGCCGTTCATGACGAGATTGATGATGACCTGCTGAAGCTGGACGCGATCAGCGATGACCTGGGGTATCGCGGGAGCCAGTTCGAGCCGCAATGTTACACGCTTGGCATTGAGTTCGCTCCGCAGCAGCGTGACGACCTCGTTGACGATCTCATTGACGTCGAGTGGGAGCTTGTAGATATCGGCCTTTTTCAGGAGGCCGCGGACGCGTCGGATGACTTCGCCGGCCCGGTTGCCGTCTTTGACGATCCATTCGATGGCGCCGCGCACGTCGTTCAGATCGGGTGTTTCGCGCTGGAGAAAGCGCAGGCAGGCCTGACCATTGGCGACGATCGCCCCAAGCGGCTGATTGACTTCGTGCGCAATGGTCGCACTGATCTCGCCCAGGGTTGCGACGCGGCTGGCATGAGCCAGGGCGGCCTGGGCGGTATGCAGGGCGCTTTCGGCAATCTTCCGATCCTCGACATCGATGCCTACCGAATACCATTTGATGATGTTTCCCCGCTCATCGTACTGCGGCGCGCGTCGCATCGTGTACCATCGATATACGCCGTCGGCCCTGCGCGTGCGCACATCCACGGACATCATCTCACCTAGGGCCTGCGCAGTGCGCCACGCTTCTTCAAATGTTTCCAGATCATCCGGATGATAATAGGCTGAGGTATTCAGTCCTTTGCCCGTGGCATGTTTCTGATCGTGCCCTGTATATGTCTGCCACGTTCGATTGACGAAGCTGCGCGAGCCGTCCGCATCGAAAGTCGATACCATGACCGGAATTGAATCGATCGTAAGCTGCAATTGACGCTGGGTCTGCGCCAGTTCTGCCTCACTGGCGCGTAGCGCATCCTCGGCGCGCTTCCTGTCTTCGATGTCGTAACCCGATCCATACCATCTGACGACCTTTCCCGTCTCGTCGCGCCGCGGCACGCGAGTCATGAGGTTCCATCGGTATTCTCCATCCGCGCGCCGCATACGCTGCTCAGTCTGGAATGGTTCCCCGCTCGCCAGATGCTTCCTCCACAATTCATCGACCCGAGCGCGATCATCGGGATGAATCGCATCACGTACATTCTCGACCGACAAATTATGACCGATATAGTCTTGCGCGGGTTTGTTGGCAAAATAGGCATTGCCGTCCTGATCAAGGACGACGATCATGGTAGCGATAGTATCGATCGTGAGCTGGAGTTCACGCCGGGCCTCCGCGAGTTGCGCTTCACTTGCGCGCAACGCGTCCTCGGCGCGTTTCCTGTCTTCGATATCATAGGTCGCCGCGTACCAGGCGATTACCTTGCCGTCCTTGCGCAGCGGCACGCGTCGTGTGGCGAACCAGCGGTATTCACCGTCGTATCTTCGGAGCCGTACTTCCGATTCGAACGATCCGCCCGTTGCAAGCGCGACATCCCAGGAGGCTTCAAGCCGGGGAACATCATCGGGATGCGTTATGACGCTGGTGCGTGTCGTCCACTTTGTTGTTGTGCGTCCGCTGTAGGTGCGTCCCACCTGATTGACAAAATCGATGATGCCATCGGCCCGATGGCGAAGTACCAATACGGGTATCGTGTCGATGATCAATTGAAGCTCGTGCCGGGCCTCGGTCAGGGCTTCTTCGCTTTGCCGTCGAGCCTCCTCGGCCAGTCTGCGATCCTCGATATCGAATCCGACGCCATACCATCTGATGACATTGCCATTGTCGTCGCGCAGCGGCACGCGGCGAATCCAGTGCCATCGGTACTCGCCATCGGTCCTTCGTAGTCGCTGTTCGATTTCGAACGCTTCACCGCTGGCGATATGCGCACGCCACGCGCGCTCGACCATCTCCCGATCGTCGGGATGCAGCGCAGATCCCCAACGGTGACCTTCGGCATTGTCCTGCGAAAGCCCGGTGTAGTCACGCCAGACCTTGTTGCGAAAATCCATCGAGCCGTCGGCTCTGTAGCGTGCGGCCAATACCGGGATATTGTCGACGAGCAACTGGAGTTCCTGCTCGGCCCGCCGTGTATTTTCCTCCGCGCGCGCGCGTTCCGCGTTCTCGATGAGCAGCGTTTCGTTGAGTTTTCGTAATTCCTCTACCGTCTCCCGCTGTTTATCGCGTGCGTGTCTGAGCGAATCGATCGCTCGTCTTTGTGTTGCACTCAACGACACCATAAACAGCGCGGCGATGGTGAACGGCACGAGCCGCGACAATTCCCTGAATTCAAGCGCGAACGAATAGACCGGCTGTATCAGAAAATAATCGAAAGCAAGAACGGTCAGCACGGTGGCGAGCAAGGCCGGCCGGGGGCCAGAGATCCACGCCACGAGCACGATTCCGCACAGAAACAGCGAGGCCGACGGATCGATTCCCCAGAGCCGATTGAACGTGACATCCAGTGCAAGAGCCAAGGCGGGTATTATACAAGCGATCCCGTAATCGAGGATTGCGGGCCGCCCAGGCCGTGACGGAAGAATGGACGCCGACATGCTGTTTTCTCCACCGAGCGGCGAGAAGAATAGGAAAGAGTTGGCCGCGCCGAAATAAACCTGAAATGGAAACTCTTATCAAAAACACGGACTTCAAGCATTGGCAGACCCGCCATTAGCAAGCCGTCTGAGTGCTCATAGTTTAGTACGCCTGTCAGCACGTCAACAACATCGCCCGAAACAGCAATAATGCGACAGAATGCGCATTGGGAAATCCATAGACGTGGCCTCTGTCGGAATGGCCGGGCGGTGACTGCTCAAGCCGTGGTCATTCCAGAAGCTCAATCCCTTGCAGGATAAAAGAGGTTAGAGTCATGGATATACCCGGAATGTCCGAACAGATTGATCTCGATCGACGGTATGTTGTCGAGGCCGCCGCTTTGGGTATTGCGGTTGCGGGCGCCTACAGTCTGATGCATCCGGTGCGAGCCGCGGCAGCGGTCCTCGAGGAAAATCCGGTTCGCCCCTTCCGTGTCGATTTTCCCGATGTCGCGCTCATCGATCTGCGCAGGCGCGTGAAAGCAACAAAGTGGCCCAAACGCGAAACGGTGGCGGATGCGTCGCAAGGCGTGCAGCTAGCAACGATGCGCGAACTCGCGCGTTACTGGGAGACGGATTACGACTGGCGCAAGGTCGAAACGAGGTTGAACGCCTTGCCGCAATTCACGACCGATATCGACGGGCTGGAGATTCATTTCGTCCACGTGCGTTCGCAACATAAGAATGCGTTGCCAGTGATCATCACGCATGGCTGGCCCGGTTCGATCATTGAGCAGCTGAAGGTCATCGATCCCCTGACGAATCCGACCGCGCATGGCGGAAGTGTATCCGACGCATTCGACGTCGTTATCCCGTCATTGCCGGGCCATGGGTTTTCAGGGAAGCCCACCGCCACCGGCTGGGACCCCGTTCGCATCGCAAACGCGTGGATTACGCTCATGAAGCGCCTCGGATATACGCGGTTTGTGGCGCAGGGTGGCGATTGGGGAGATGCAGTCACCGAGCAGATGGCCCTTCTGGCTCCCCCGAAACTGCTAGGCATTCATACCAACATGCCCGCCACCGTGCCGGAAGATGTCGCGAAGGCTCTCCAGTACGGTACCCCGGCGCCGGCGGGCCTTTCGGCCGATGAGAAGCATGCCTACGATCAACTCGATTTCTTCTACAAGCACGGCTTGGGCTACGCCCAGGAGATGTCGAACCGTCCGCAGACGCTCTACGGAATCGAGGATTCGCCGATCGGACTGGCGGCCTGGATGCTCGACCATGACGCGCGTAGCTACGAACTCATCACCCGCGTCTTTAATGGCGAGTCCGAAGGCCTGACGCGAGATGACATTCTTGATAACATCACGCTCTATTGGTTGACGAATACGGCGGTCTCATCGGCTCGGCTGTATTGGGAGAATAAACTGCCATTTTTCGCTCCGAAGCACGTCGCCATTCCGGTTGCGGTGAGCGTGTTTCCAGATGAGATCTATGCCGCTCCAAGGAGTTGGGCGGAGAAAGCGTTTCCCAAACTTATTCATTACAACCGGCTCGACAAAGGCGGTCACTTCGCGGCGTGGGAACAGCCAAAAGTCTTCAGTGCGGAGCTGCGCATCGCATTCAGATCGCTGCGCGCGTCGCAAAACGGTTAGCGGAGAGCGGCATTACTGTTGCGATTGTACAGCCAAATCCAAACCTGGGAATCCGCTAATGAAGACGATCAAGCTCGCCCACCCGATAGACCGCGATCGCCGCCAGTTTTTTTGCACCGCTGCCATGGCCGTTGCTGCTGCGCAGTTCGTCCTCAGTGGTCCTGCCTCGGCGCAACCCGGCAAGACCAAACCTGAAACGTCAAAGATCAAACGGGGGACGCATACGTCGTTCGCTCCCTTGAAGCAGGTCGATGCGGGCGTCCTGAATATCGGATACGCCGAAGCCGGTCCCACGGAGGGTCCTGTGGTTATTCTTTTGCATGGCTGGCCGTACGACATTCACAGTTTTGCCGATGTCGCACCCCTACTGGCCTCGGAGGGATACCGCGTGATTATCCCGCATCTGCGCGGCTACGGCACGACCCGTTTTCTTTCAAGCGAGACACCGCGCAACGGTCAGCAGTCGGTGGTGGCGGTCGATGTCATTGCCTTGATGGATGCGCTCAGGATCGAGAAGGCGACGATCGCCGGCTTTGATTGGGGCGCACGGACGGCCTGCATCGTTGCGGCGCTGTGGCCGGAGCGCTGCAGGGCCCTGGTTTCGGTGAGCGGGTATCTCATCGGTAGTCAGGAAGGCGGCAAGGCACCGTTGCCGCCCAAGGCGGAATTGCAGTGGTGGTATCAATATTATTTTGCCACGGAGCGCGGCCGCGCCGGTTACGACAAATACCGGCGTGATTTTTCGAAGTTGATCTGGCAGCTAGCGTCGCCGAAGTGGGACTTCGACGATGCCACGTTCGAGCGTTCCGCCGCAGCTTTTGACAATCCCGATCATGTCAGTATCGTGATTCATAATTATCGCTGGCGGCTCGGCCTCGCCGAAGGCGAGGCGAAGTATGACGATCTGGAAAAGCGGTTGGCCGTCGCTCCCGTTATTACCGTACCCACCATCACGATGGAGGGTGATGCCAATGGCGCGCCGCACCCGGAGCCGGGTGCATACGCCAAGAAGTTCTCCGGCAAGTATGCGCACCGGACCATCAAGGGCGGTGTCGGACATGATTTGCCTCAGGAAGCGCCGCAGGCCTTCGCCGATGCCGTGGTCCAGGTTGCAGAAAGCTGATTGGCCAAGCTTTCGGCGGATGATCACGATGCGGATGCCTTCAACCAGGATCATTGCGCTGCTTGTGCTGGCGCTTGTGGTGCTTCTCACGATCGTGGAATTCGGTCCGGCCGTCCTGAGCGGCAGGTAGTCTCAGATTTCCCAATGTTTCGACGCGACCGCCTTCGCGTCGGACGTGTCGCGGTCCCTTGCCCTGTTCGGGTCATACTTTGGTGTGATCCACCCTCCGATCTGTACCGTGCTAGCCTTTGGGTCACCGGCTCACGGGTGTCCGCGCGATGCTATCTCAAATCAACGACAAGGCGATTGTCCACGTGGTCGACGATGATGCGTCGATGCGGGGTGCGTTGGAAGGGCTGTTCGACTCGGTGGGACTGGACGCGCACACCTACGCAACGGCGCGCGACTTTCTGGCCGCGGGCCTGGCCGATAAACCGGGATGTATCGTCATCGATATCCGCTTGCCCGATATGAACGGGTTGGACTTTCAGGCTCAACTCATCGACATCGGCGTTCGTTTGCCGGTGGTGATGATGACGGGTTATGGGGATATTACGATGTCGGTTCGCGCCATGAAGCGGGGTGCGATCGACTTCCTCCCCAAGCCCTTCCACGATCAGGACATGCTGGACGCCGTGATGGCTGCCATTGAGCGCGACCGGCAGCGGCGCACCGTTGAGGGTGACATTTCGCAGTTGCAACAGCGGTTTGGGACGCTCTCTGCCCGCGAGCTGCAGGTCATGCAGCTTGTGACGGCTGGCAAGATGAACAAGCAGGTCGCCAACGATCTCGGGATAAGCGAAATCACGGTAAAAATTCATCGGGGGGCGGCGATGCGAAAAATGGGGGCGAAGACCCTGGCGGATCTCGTTCGGATGGCCGAAGCGGTGAAGCCAAAGGGGTGACAAAGCGTCGCGATAACACTCGTGTATAGTTTCGGGGCGCTTCATCCCATGGGATGGTTTGCGTTGCGATTTGACCGACCAGTCCGGGGGGACAGAGGATTCAATCCGGGGTAAAGGATGAGGCGTGCCAAGAGAGTTCTCAATCTCGGTCGTTGATGATGACGAATCTTTCCGGATAGCGCTCGTCGGATCGCTTCGTTCGCTGGGATACGGTTCCAAGGGATTTGCGTCCGCGGAAGAGTTTATCGCGGGGGGCGGGGAGGGATCATCCGATTGCCTCATCACCGACCTTCACATGCCTGGCATGAGCGGACTTGACCTCATTAAGTCGCTCACCGCCCGCGGCTCGAAACTGCCGGCCATCATGGTCACCGGGCGTTCAGAGCCGGGTCTGGAAGCCAAGGCCGCGGCGGGCGGCGCTGTCTGCCTGCTGATGAAGCCGTTCGAAATAGATGCGTTGATGAACTGTCTCGAAAGAGCGCTGAAGATCTGATCCCCGGCGGCGCGCACTTATTCGGCCGGTGCGCGCGCCCATTATCCATGTCTCATACATTGATATAACGAACGTCTTCCGAAGGTTGGATGGTGAAGCATTCAAAATCCCCGCAGGATATGCTCGGATCTGAATCAGTACCAACGCCGTGCCGGCAATGGATGTGAACGGCCGGTGGAGAATTTCACATGCGATCTGACATAATCCCGGGCGCTGTCTTTCCCGACTATGAGCTATCGGACCATGCCGCGAAACATCGGAAGCTCTCCGAGCTCCAGGGCCCGGATCCGATGGTGCTTGTCCTGGGACGTGGAGGGTTCTGCCCGAAGGACCGCCGGCAGGCCGAAGGGCTTGTTGAGCTGCACCGTGAACTCGAGGTTGCTTATTGCCGGCTGGTCACGATCACCACCGACAATATCACGCAGACGAATGAATATCGCAGCGGTGTCGGCGCTCACTGGCCCTTCCTTTCGGACGCGCGGCGGCTCGTTCAGAAAGATCTCGACATCGCCGAATATACCGATCCCGTCCACAATCCCATGATCCCCCATGTGATCGTTCTCGAGCCCGACCTCGTCATCTACAAACTCTACAACGGCTACTGGTTCTTCGGACGGCCCACTGTGGAAGATCTCCGTCAGGACCTGCGCGCCGTCAGCCGGAAATGCCGGCCGGATTGGGACATCACAACGCCCGAACTCAAAGCAGCGTGGCAACAAGGCCGCAAGGAGCTGTTTTATCCCTATGGCAAAACGTTCGTCCAAACCCTCGGTGAACAAGATTAGGGAGAACTGCAATGGTGCGTCCTCACCAGCCAGGCGAATCCGCGTTCCCCTGACCCTGACGTCATTCGTGCCTGTCCGAGAAGATAGATCGGTCGTGGCGCGTTGGAAGAAGCATGACACAGGCCTACGAAATCATCGAGCACAGCTATGATGTCGTGATCATCGGCGCCGGCGGCGCCGGGTTGCGAGCCGCGCTGGGAATGGCTGCATCGGGATTGAAGACGGCGTGCGTCACCAAGGTATTCCCGACGCGCAGCCACACTGTAGCTGCGCAAGGCGGCATGGCGGCTTCGCTCGGCAATATGCATGACGGAGACAATTGGCGCTTCCACATGTACGACACGGTCAAGGGCTCCGACTGGCTCGGCGACCAGGACGCGATCGAGTACATGTGCCGGGAGGCCGTGCCCGCGGTGCTGGAGCTGGAACATTACGGCGTTCCGTTCTCGCGCACGGACGAAGGCACGATCTATCAGCGTCCCTTTGGCGGCCAGACCATTGGCTACGGCAAGGAGATGGCGCAGCGTACCTGTGCGGCAGCGGACCGCACCGGTCACGCCATCCTGCACACGCTTTATCAGCAATGCCTGAAGCATGGCACCGAGTTCTTTGTCGAATATCTGGCGCTTGATCTTTTGATGGATGAAGATGGCGCCTGCCGCGGCATGCTCGCCTGGAACATGGAAGATGGCACGCTGCATCGCTTCCGTGCCCATCGCACGGTGCTGGCAACCGGCGGTTACGGCCGCGTCTACTTCTCCTGCACCGCGGCCCATACCTGTACCGGCGACGGCAACGCGATGGCGTTGCGCGCCGGGCTGCCGCTGGAGGATATGGAATTCACCCAGTTCCATCCCACCGGCATCTACGGGTCCGGTTGCCTGATCACTGAAGGCGCGCGCGGCGAAGGCGGCTATCTCACCAATTCGCAAGGCGAGCGCTTCATGGAGCGTTACGCGCCGAGCGCCAAGGACCTCGCCGGACGGGACGTGGTCTGCCGTTCGATGACTATCGAAATCAATGAGGGCAGGGGCTGCGGTCCGCTCAAGGATCACATCCTGCTCCATCTGGAGCATCTCGGTGCCGAGCTGCTGCATGCTCGCCTGCCCGGCATCAGCGAGACCGCAAGGATATTCGCCGGTGTCGACGTGACGCGCGAACCGATCCCGGTGCTGCCGACCGTCCACTATAATATGGGGGGCGTGCCGGCCAACATTCACGGTGAAGTCGTCACGATGCGTAACGGCGATCCCGAAGCGATCGTCAGGGGCCTGATGGCGATCGGCGAATCCGCCTGCGTCTCGGTGCATGGGGCTAACCGGCTCGGCTCCAACTCGCTGCTGGATATCATCGTGTTCGGCCGCGCGGCGGCGCTGCGGGTGGTCGAGTCGGTCCGGCCCGGCGACAGTCACATCGACCTGCCGGATGACACGACCGACCGCGCGATCGCCCGGCTCGATCGGATCAGATGGTCAAGGGGCAAGACCGGCGCCGGTGCCATCCGGCTCGCGATGCAGCGGACGATGCAGCGCCATTGCGCCGTCTTCCGCGATGGCCCGCTGCTCGACGAGGGGCGGAGCAAACTCGACAACGTCATTGCGATGATGCGCGACGATGTCGGCGTCACCGATCGTTCGATGATTTTTAACTCGGATCTCGCCGAAACGCTCGAACTCGACAATATGCTCGCCCAGGCCAGCGTCAGTCTTCATTCGGCGATTGGCCGCAAGGAAAGCCGCGGCGCGCATGCGCGGGAGGATTTTTCGAAGCGGGATGATTTCAATTGGCTTAAGCACACCTTCTGCTGGCTCGACGAGGCCGGAGCCGTCAGGCTCGACTACAGGCCGGTCCACATGCAGCCGCTGTCAAACGATGTCGCGACGATCCCGCCGAAGGAGCGGGTCTACTGATCGGCAAAATCCCGGATCAGGGCGGCGATCTCATCCGCAGCCGTATCCAATGCAAAATGACCGGCGTCAAGCACGTGAACCTGCGCCTTCGGCACATCACAGCGATAGGATTCCGGCTCCGAGATATCGAACGAGGGATCGTACTTGCCCCAGATCACCAGCAGGCGCGGCTCGTTCTTGCGCATCCACTCCTGCCATTTCGGGTAGGCGTCGACATTGGTGCGGTAGTCGTAGAACATGTCGCTCTGGATGTCGGCCTGAATCGGCTGGCTGAGGAAAGCAAATTCGTCGGCCCACAGATCCGGATCGTAACGCTCGATGTTTGGATCGCTGCCGAGATGGCGGGTCCGCGTCGCTGCCAGCGACAGCAGATTGGCGCGGAGCGTGTCTTCGTGGGCGGCGCGATCCGCCCAGAAAGCCCGTCGCGCCTTCCACAGCGCGCCGAGGCCTTCATTATGCGCCACCGCGTTCTGGACGATCAGCGCCTCGACCCGTTCCGGGTGGGCAAGGATCATGCGAAAACCGACCGGACCGCCGTAATCCTGCATATAAAGCGTATAGCGCGACAGTCCGAGCGCCTCGGTGAAGTGCGTCATGATCTCGGCGGCGTGGTCGAACGTATAGGCGAATTTCTTTGCGTCCGGCCAGTCGCTGTGTCCGAAGCCCGGATAATCCGGCGCCACAAGATGATAGCGGTCGGATAGCCGGGCAAACAGAGGCTCGAACATCCGCGATGACGAAGGAAGCCCGTGCAACAAAAGAAGTGTCGGCGCATCCTTCGGGCCGGCCTCACGGTAGAAGATCGAGAGGCCGTCGATTTGTACCGTGCGGTAGAAAGTAGGGTGTTGCACCGTATGTTCCTCCCCGGACTGGGCTGGCAATTGCGATGATAAAAGCATCATAGAGATCATGAGCGACATGCGAAGAAATTGCAGCATGGGATTATTCCGACACTTCGAAAATGAGTTCCAGCGCGATCGGGACGCCAAGGGGAAGACTGGCGACGCCGGCCACCAACCGGCACGGGTTCTTGTCCTGTCCGAAGACATCCTGCAGTAATTCCGAAGCGCCGTCGGCGACTTTGGGCTAGTTGCGTACGTCTCCTG
>NZ_JAAVUY010000034.1 GCF_018449695.1 Bradyrhizobium sp. dw_411 | reverse complement strand
AGGGAGGGGAGAAGAAATCCGCGGAGAGAGGGGAGCGTAGCGACACCCTCCACGGCATCGGCTATAGCAACGCTCCGTTCATCAACCGCCCACGGACTCGTCCATGACCCATGCCTCTCAAAAAGTTGCGCTGGTGACCGGCGCCGCGCGCGGCATCGGGCTTGCGACAGCAAAACGATTTCTTGCCGAGGGCTGGCGCGTGGCGCTGCTCGACATCGAACGCGAACTGCTGGCGGCAAGCGTGGAGGCACTGGCGGCGCCGGGCGATACGCTCGGACTGCCTTGCGACGTGTCCGATGCACACGCGGTCGCTGGCGCCATCGCCGAGATCGAACGGCGCTTCGGCCGTCTCGACGCGCTGGTCAACAATGCCGGCGTCGCGGTATTCGCGCCGATCCTGGAGACATCCGAGGAGGACTGGAGCCGGATCCTGGCGGTCAACCTCACCGGACCGTTCCTGTGCACCAAGGCCGCCGCGCCGCTGATGCGCGAACACGGCGGCGGCGCCATCGTCAACATTACGTCGATTTCGGCGGTGCGCGCCTCGACGTTGCGTTCGGCCTACGGCACCAGCAAGGCCGGGCTCGCCCATCTCACCAAGCAACTCGCGGTCGAACTGGCCTCGCTCGGCATTCGCGTCAACGCCGTCGCCCCAGGCCCGGTCGAGACCGCGATGGCGAAAGCGGTTCACACGGCCGAGATTCGCGCCGATTATCACGATGCGATCCCGCTCAATCGCTATGGCCTCGAAGAGGAATTGGCGGAGGCCGTGTTCTTTCTGTGCAGCGACCGCGCAAGCTACATCACCGGACAGATTCTCGCAGTCGATGGCGGCTTCGACGCCGCCGGCATCGGATTGCCGACGCTGCGCGGCGAGCGGCGCAACGGCTAGGTTGAAAGCCGGCAATCTTTCGTATTTTTCACCGGCATCCTTCGCGCCCGCAGCATGACCTTTGCGGTCTAACCGCCTAAGTTGTACGGCGGCGGTCGTCCGGCGCCACGGTTTAGGCTGAAGCTGAACACCGGACCCGGGGAGTATCACGCTATGTCGGGACTACTCATCAATCTGATCATCCAAGTCATCAGCGGCGCTGTCGGCGGCAATGTCGCCGCCGGTGCGGCGAAGAATATCGATCTCGGTACACTCGGAAATACCATCGCGGGAGCGATCGGCGGCGGCGCCGGGGGACAAATCCTCGGCATGCTGCTTCCGTTGCTCGCCAATAGCACTTCGACGCCGGATATCGGCAGCATCATCGGCCAAGTCGCCGGCGGTGGCGTGGCGGGAGCCGTTCTCACCGCGATCGTCGGCGCTATCAAGAACAAGACGACGGCTTAATCGACTGGCGATGGCGGCGGGGCAGGATTCGTGGCCAGGATCCGTGCTTTGCCGCTCCTGTCAGACCCTGCGCCTTGTCCCGCGACCGGCCCTTGATAAATTGATGCATCATCGGGGCACAGGGAGTCGCGCGTCATGCGAGGGGCGGTCGTCAAAGCAATCTGGCTCGCCGCGGTGCTGTGTGCATTTGCCGTAACACCGGTGCAGGCTGACGTTCGCATCCTCGGTAGTCCGGGCGGGCAGGTCGGCCCGTTCCTCGACCTGTTCGAGCAACTGCGCGACTCCGGCGAACGCGTGGTCATCGACGGGCCATGCCTGTCGGCCTGCACGCTGGTGCTGAGCATGGTGCCTAACAACCGCATCTGCGTGACGCGGCGGGCGGTACTCGGATTTCATGCCGCGCGATCGATGGACCGGCGCGGCCGAATGTATAGCGAGCCGGAAGCTTCCAAATTTGTTCTCGAAGCCTATCCTGCCCCGATACGAGGCTGGATTCGTCAACGCGGCGGGCTGACCTCGCGCCTGCTGCTGTTGCGCGGGCGCGAACTCAACGCTTTTTATCCGGCGTGTAGATAGAGCACGACATACCGTAGGGTGGGCAAAGGCGCTCTCGCGCCGTGCCCACCATCAACACCGACGGTGGGCACGCGGAGCCTGTCATCGGGCGCGCATTCGCGCGACCCGTTGGCTTTGCCCACCCTACAGTCTACCGATAGATCACATGCCCTCGGCAGGGCAGTTCACCATCCAGGGAATGCCGAACTGATCGATGCACATGCCGAAACCTCTGGAGAAGAAGGTCTTGCCGAACGGCATGTTGATGCTGCCGCCCTCGGACAACGCCTTGAACTTGCGCTCGCCCTCGGCGGGATCATCGACCGTCAGCGAAACCGCAAAGCCCTGCGGCTTGTTGAAATGATCGGGAGGCGCGTCGGATGCCATCAATACTTCGCCATCGATTGAAATCCGGGCATGCATGATCTTCTTCTCCCGGCCGGGCAGCCCCGGCATCGGCTCCGGCGCCTCCTCATTCCTCAACATCATCTCGATTTTTCCGCCGAGCACTTTCTCGTAGTACTTGAACGCCGCTTCGCAATTGCTGTCATAGAACAGATAGGGATTGATCCGCATCGCTTGCTCCTTGGGTGATGTTGATTACGGGTAGTGCTTTTTACCGCGTCCCTCGACAACGCGGTTTATCGCTCGGCAAGCCCTTTCAGATTGGCGAGCCCGGCTTCAAAATCCTTGCCGATCATCTTGTCCATGCTCATGAACACCTGCATCATCTTCGACATGAAAGGTGCAGGACCATGCATGACCCAGTTCACGGTGGTAGCATCGCCCTGTGGCAGCACGGTGAATTCGGCCGTGTTGTGGGCCTCGAATGGCTTGAGAAAATCGAGCTTGATGATGATTTTCGAAGGCGTGGATGCGTCGAGAATTTCCATGCGGCCGGAGCCGACATTCTTGTTGCCCTCCCACGCATAGACCGCGCCTCGCCCGCTTTCAGCGCCACTGAAGCTGCGGCTCATCGCGGGGTCCCGGTTTTCCCAGGGCGACCATTTTCCCCATTGATGAAAATCGTTGATCAGGGAGAAGACCTTTTCCGGCGGCGCCTTCATGGTGGCGCCGCGCTGGACACTGAAAGTGTTCGGCTTGGCCGCCGCGAGGACGAGCACGACCGCAATGGCGATCGCCAGCACGACGGCGATGATGGCAATGATCTCAAACATCGGATGGTCCTCCTTAATAATCCGTCAGGCAAAATCCGCTCCACGGCGGCATCGGCGCGCGCGGGCTTCTGCGCCACAACCAAAGCCCGCCCCATACCAGTGCGCCGAGATAAAGCGCGAACGGCATGATGCTTATCAGCGGATTGCCGATCCGCAGATGCGACACCATCGCGCTGGTGAGATCGCCAACCGGCAAGATGGCCCCAAAGAGCGAGACCGGCGGAAATACATAGAGAACGGCATAGATGACCGCGATCATGACCAGACCCCGCGCCAGACCCCTGCCCGCAGCGTGACCGGTTCGATCCACCGCCTTCGTGACGATCCGCCACGGCGCCAGCATGGTGACGCTGTCAAGCAGCAGAAATAAAATCTGGATGTTTTGCATGTTCATCGGTCATCCCCCTCTTTCGCAACCCGTATGTCCTTTAGACGAACGAGGCTGGACCGATCCGACAGGGACGGATTATTTTTTTGAGATTCTGGATTCGGCGCCCGCGCTGTCGCGGATCAGCCGGTCGAGATGCATCCGGATATGGGCGGCTTCGGCTGACGTATTGGCCAGCGCAATGGCGCGGTCGAACGCCACACGGGCCTCATCATTGCGGTTGAGCTGCATCAGGAATGCGCCGCGCACGCCAAAGAAATGGAAATAATTCGAAAGCCGGGGCCCCAGCGGCTCGATCATATCCAGCGCCGCCTGCGCGCTGCGCACCTTGGAGACCGCGACCGCACGGTTGAGCGTCACGACCGGCGATGGCTGCATGATTTCCAGCGCGCCATACAGCAGATCGATCTGCGCCCAATCCGTATCTTCGGGCTTGGCGGCGCGGGCATGCAAAGCCGCAATCGCCGCCTGAACCTGATAGGGCCCGCTTTGCCGGTGCCGCATGGCCTTGTCAATCAGCGCCGCCCCCTCGGCGATCATCTTCTGGTTCCACAGTGAGCGATCCTGATCGTCCAGCAGCACCAACGCGCCGGCGGCATCGAAGCGCGCCGCCGAGCGGGCATGCTGCAACAATAACAGCGCGGTCAGGCCCATGATCTCCGGCTCGCTCTGGAACAGCCGCAGCAACAGCCGCGCCAGCCGAATGGCTTCCTCGCAGAGCGGTGCGCGGACCTCGACGGTATCGCCTGCGGCCGAATAGCCTTCATTGAAGATCAGGTAGATCATCGCGGCAACCGCGGAAAGCCGCTCGGTTCGTTCCACCGCGCCGGGTGTCTCGAACGGCACGCCGGCATCCGCGACGCGGGCCTTGGCGCGGGTGATGCGCTGCTCCATCGCCGCTTCCGTAACCAGGAATGCACGCGCGATCTGCTTGACCGTCAGGCCCGATACGATGCGCAGCGCCAGCGCGATCTGCTGGGTCGCCGGCAGGTCGGGATGGCAGCAGATGAACAACAGCCGCAGAATATCATCCCTGTAATGCGAGCCGTCGAGCCGCTCGGCCAGCGCCTCCTCGGCATCGTCGAGATCGGAGATAACATCGTCTTCCGGCAGCGGCTCCTGCTTGCGGTTACGGCGCACTTCATCGATCGCGACATTGCGCCCGACCATGATCAGCCATGCCGCGGCATCGCGCGGCGGGCCGTTTTGCGGCCAGCTCTTGAGCGCGCGCAGGCAGGCGTTCTGAAAGGCCTCCTCGGCGGTATCGAGATTGCGGAAATAGCGCAACAGCGCGCCGACCGCCTGGGGACGCGCCGAAGTCAGTGCGGCATCGATCCAGGCGGTATCGGTCACCCCGTGACGCTCCCCGGATTCAGAATCCCGACGGGACGAATTTCGTAAGCGCCCCCGGGATTGGCGGCGCCAAGGTCGCGCGCGACATCGACCGCTTCGTCGAGGTTCTTGCAATCGATGATGTAAAAGCCAAGTAGCTGCTCCTTGGTCTCGGCATAGGGACCGTCGAGCACCAGAGGCGGATCGTCCTTGCGCAAGGTCGTGGCCGAAGTCGTCGGCAACAGCCGCGCCACCGGGCCGAGCCGGCCCTGCTTGGCCAGTTTGTCCTGCACGACAGCGAGTTTCTCCATGACAGCGGCATCCTGTTCCCGGGTCCAGGAACCGACGAAGTCCTCATCATGGTAGCAAAGGATGGCATAGAGCATGGGGAAGGATCCCTGTTTGATTGCAAGACGATTGAGATGGCCCGGAACCGACAGCGAGGCGGAATTATTTTGCACGGCCGGTGCGGGCCGGTAATGTCGCCTGCGATCCCCGATTATAAGGCGAAAATCCAATGAACAAAGGCGCGCTCGCTCTGCTGGTGCATGGCGGCACTGATAACTGGTCACCGGAACGATGGAAAACCCGGTTTGAGGCGGTGTGCGGTGGCCGGCCGGTCTGGCGGATTCCAGATCGCGATTGCAATCCCGCGGATGTCCATTACGCGGCGGTCTGGAAACCGGCGCCGGGGGAACTGGCGGCCTTTCCAAACCTGCGCGTCATTTTCAATCTGGGTGCCGGCGTCGATGCGCTGATGGCGGATAAAACTTTGCCGAGGGTGCCGCTGGTCCGGATCTCGGTCGACGATCTCACCATGCGCATGACCGAATATGTCGTGCTGCACGTGCTGATGCATCACCGGCAGGAACTTTATCTGCGCGCCTGCCAGCGAGAAAAGCGCTGGGAGCCGAGGGTTCAATGGGCGGCGAACGCGATATCGGTCGGGATCATGGGCCTCGGTACGCTCGGATCGGCCGCGGCCGGCGCGCTGCGGCATCTCGGCTTTCGGGTATCGGGCTGGAGCCGAAGTCCTAAGAACATCGCCGGCATCGAATGCTTTCACGGCGAAGGCCAGATCGACGCGTTTCTGCGGCAGGCCAATATTCTGGTGTCTCTCTTGCCGTTCACGCCGGACACGCGTCACATTCTCAATCGCGGACTGTTTGCAAAGCTCAACCGCAATAGTCCGCTGGGCGCGCCGGTGTTGATCAATGCCGGGCGCGGCGGATTGCAAAACGAGGCGGATATTCTGGCGTGCCTCGACGACGGCACGCTCGGCGCAGTGTCGCTCGACGTCTTTGAGACAGAGCCGTTGCCGTCCGACAGCCGGTTCTGGACGCACCCCAAGGTGATCCTGACACCGCACAACGCGGCCGACACCGACGCCGATGAAATCTCGAAATATGTCGCGCAGCAGATCGAACGTTTTGAAGCCGGCCAGGCACTGGAGAATGTCGTCGATTCCGCGCGCGGGTATTAGAGCGTTTTCGAGCGAAGTGGACACCGGTTCGCGTGAAGAAAACGCGTCAAAACAAAAGTTAGAGCCCGGTTCTGATGTAAATTAGAACCGATAAGGCTCAATCTTTCGCAGACACACCCACCATCACGTCGATCGCCCCCCTGACGATCGCCTCCAGCGCCTTGCGCGGCACCTGTGCGCGGGCGCGGATCGCGATGGTGTGAAGGGTCGCGGACGCCAGTTGCGCCAGCACCACGGGATCGGCGCTCCCGGGCACTTCGCCCTTCTCGATCGCCCGGCGGAAGCAGTTTGCAAACGCCCGGTCGAGTTCGGTAAATCCCTCCAGCACCATGGCGCGGATTTCCGGATCGGCAACCGCTTCGGACGCCGCCGTCATCACCGTGAAGCAGCCGCGTGGACCGGACTCGCCCTCGATATAAATATCGAGCGCCACCGAATAGACCCGCGCCAGCCGTTCGCGGATCGGCAATTCGCCCCGGAAGATGTCGATCATCGCCGCCCGCGCATCGGCGCGGTAGCGCGCGTAGCTCTTGATATAAAGCTCGCGCTTGTCGCCGAACGCGCCGTAGAGGCTCGGACGATTCATGCCGGTCGCGGCGCTGAGATCGTCGAGCGAGGTGGCGGCGAAACCATCCTTGCGAAACAGATCGAGCGCCTTGCCGAGCGCGATCTCGGGCTGATAGGCGCGTGGCCGGCCGCGACGTTTCGGCTCGGCGGGACTGGCAGGCGCCGCAAGCACAGTCGCCTTTGCCGGCGGCTTTTTACTTTTTTGTACCATTTCGCAATAAATCCCTTGACCGGATTTATATTATGCGGAACAGTATAAAAAACAATCCCAACCCGAAAGCCAAACCGAACCCGCCACGGAGGCACCCATGGACCTGTATTTCTCGCCGCTGGCCTGCTCAATGGCTACCCGCGTCGCACTGTATGAAGCAGGCGCCGACGCTAATTATCTGGAGGTCGATCCCCGGACCAAGATCGTGCAGAACGATGGCTCCAACTTTCGCGAGGTCAACCCGCTCGGACTGGTGCCGACGCTGCGCACCGATGACGGGCTGGTGCTGACCGAGAACGCCGCGATCCTGCAATATGTCGCGGATCGCTTCCCGCAGGCCGGCATCGCGACCGGCCCCGGCATGGATCGCAGCCGGTTGCATCAGTGGCTGTGCTTCATCGGCACCGAGTTGCACAAGGGATTATTCGTGCCGCTGCTCGACAAGAACGCACCGCCGGAAATGAAGACCTATGTCCTCGGCAGAGGCCTGTCGCGGCTCGATTACCTCGATAGCTATCTCAAGGACCGGGAATTCCTGCTTGACCATTTCAGCGTCGCCGATGGCTATCTTGTTACGGTCATCAACTGGACCATGGCGACGCCGCCGATTGAACTGGCAAAATGGCCTGTTGTGAAAGCCTATTACGAGCGGCTGCGCAGCCGTCCCAGCATTGCGCGCGCGATCGGCGAGGAGTTCAAACTGTACCAGGCCGAACTCGCCCGCCACAAAGCCGCGGCGTAATATCAATCCGGCTGCGGGACGCCACCGGGCGGCGTCCCACCCTATCTTCATCCTTAATACTTTGTTTTTTTCGCAAGCTTTCTTCAGTTTATCGCTTGGCGCTACGCGGATCGTCAAAACTTTCGCGGGCAGGATCACTCATGACGAAGCGCCAGAGCCCTGAGATAACGCAGCCGCGATTATATAAGAGAATTGCCCCGTCGGGACTGATGTCCCGAACAGGCCAGATCATTGTCGGCCCGAAAGTGCCGGCCCTGACCTGCAGGGTCATCGACTATTCCGCCGGCGGCGCCTGTCTCGACATCCATGGCCTCGGTGCGGTGCCGGACCGTTTCGAATTCCTCTATGGCGGCGTCAGGAAGAAAAGCCACATCGTCTGGCGGCGCGGCATTCGCATCGGCGTCGCGTTCTAGACCAACGTCAAACGCACGCCGATCAAAACGGACTCTCGCTCAACCCCGGAACATCGGCTGGCCGCGAGCCCGGTGCGGGCCAGTGGAAGCGGCGGTCTTTCTCGGCAATCATGAGATCGTTGATGCTGGCTTCGCGGCGACGCATCAAGCCGACCGCATCGAATTCCCATTGCTCGTTGCCGTAGGAGCGATGCCACTGCCCGGCATCGTCGTGCCACTCATACTGAAACCGCACCGCAATGTGGTTGTCATCGAACGCCCAGAGATCCTTGATCAGGCGGTACTCGTGCTCCTTGGCCCATTTGCGGGTGAGGAACGCCACGATCGCGGCGCGGCCTTCGAAAAATTCGGAGCGGTTACGCCAACGGCTGTCCTCGGTATAGGCCAGCGAGACACGCTCGGGATCGCACGAATTCCAGGCGTCTTCGGCCATGCGGGCCTTCTGGGCGGCAGTCTCTCTTGTGAACGGCGGAAACGGGGGACGTGACATGGATCAACCTCGATCGTTGTTATGGCCGGCAATGTAGCGCCACCAAAACAGATGTCGATGGCGGATCGCCTATCGCCCGATAGTCAAACCTGATCGGCCTTCATCAGGATTCGCAACGCCTTCGGAATTGGCTGCGCTTTCCCCTCGCTGATGAAGGCGACGCGCACCTGCGCCTTCACCAGGACGTGTTCGCCGCGCCGCACTTCCTGCGCCAGCGTGATCGAGGCGCCCTTTACCATGACAGGCCAAGTCACCACGTCGAGCACATCGTCCATGCGTGCGGGTTTGAGAAAATCGATCTGCATCGAGCGCACCACGAAGGCGAAGCCGGGGGTTTCCGCCTGCGCCTCGGCGAACAGCGCGTGCTGCTCCGCGCCCATCAGCCGCAGATGATTGGTGCGTCCGCGCTCCATGAAGCGCAGATAATTGGCGTGATAGACGATCCCCGAAAAATCCGTGTCCTCGTAATAGACGCGGATCTGCATGTGATGGCGGCCATCGCGGATCTCGCCGTCAAGATGAGCTGTTTGCACCTGCCGCCCTCGGAATGACAATTGATCGGTGACATGCCCTGGCAATACGCCCGGCGTCAATTCCCCGGCAGCGCAGGGAACCGTCGCACCGGGCAGGTTGATCGAAGTCAAGACCGGCGCAGTCCCGACGACATATCCAGAAGCTATCGCAAGCTCCCGGCCTCGCCGTCAGTTCGCAGCCCACTTACCGACGACGTCGCCCGCATCCATAAAGGCAAATATCATGGCAGATATCGATCAAACCGGGGAGCGAAGCGAAACCAGGGCCTACCTGATCGGAGGCGGCATCGCGTCGCTGGCCAGCGCGGCCTATCTGATCCGCGACGGCGGCTTCAAGGGCAGCAATATCCGCATTTTTGAAGAGACCTCGCAACTTGGCGGCAGTCTCGACGGCGGCGGCTCACCCGACCATGGTTATGTCATCCGCGGCGGCCGAATGTTCACCTACGAGGCCTATACCTGTACTTTCGATCTGCTGTCGTTCATTCCCGCGTTGACGGATCCTGCAAAAACTGTTCGCGACGAGATTCATGAATTCAACGACAAGCACATCCCGCACTCGAACGCGCGGCTGGTGCGCGGCGGCAAGAAGGTCGACGTCTCCAGCATGGGATTTTCCGCCCGGGACCGGCTCGATCTGATCGAGATCATGGCCGCGTCCGAAGCCTCGCTCGGCTCCAAGCGAATCGAGGATGTGTTCGCGCCGTCGTTCTTCACCACCAATTTCTGGTACATGTGGGTCACAACGTTTGCATTCCAGCCTTGGCATAGCGCGGTCGAACTGAAGCGCTACCTGCATCGTTTCATTCAGGAGTTTCCCCGCATCCACACGCTCGGCGGCGTTCGCCGCACGCCCTATAACCAGTATGATTCCATCGTGCGGCCGCTGACGACCTGGCTGAAGGCGCAAGGCGTGGTCATTCATACGGACACCGCCGTTACCGACCTCGATTTCGTCTATGGTCCGAAGGGTAAGGGCGTCGAGCGGCTGCATTGTCTCCATGACGGGAAGCCGGAGCTGATCGCAGTCGGCGCCGACGATCTGGTGTTCGTCACCAACGGATCGATGACCACGGCGTCCAGCCTGGGTTCGATGACACGGCCGGCCGCACTGCACGACAAGGACGGCAAGACCGATGGATCCTGGGCACTATGGGAAAAGCTCGCTGCGAAACATGCTGAATTCGGCCGGCCTTCAGTGTTCAACGGCAAGGTCGATGAATCGAAGTGGCTATCGTTCACGGTCACTCAGCGTGATCCGATCTTCTTCGATCTGATGGAAAAATTCACCGGCAACGTCGCCGGTACCGGGGGCCTTGTCACCTTCACCGATTCGAACTGGCTGATGTCGGTGGTGCTCGCCGCCCAGCCACATTTCATCGGACAGCCGGATAATATCAAAGTGTTCTGGGGCTACGGTCTGTTCGTCGACCAGGTCGGCAACTTCGTCAACAAGAAGATGTCGGATTGTACCGGCGAAGAGCTGATGATCGAATTAATCGGTCACCTGCGCTTCGAGGCGCAAAGGGATCAGATTCTGAAAACCTCGAACTGCATCCCCTGCATGATGCCATATATCACGAGCCAGTTCATGCCGCGCGTCCAGGGCGACCGGCCGTCGGTCAAGCCTGTCGGTACCACCAACCTCGCCTTCATCGGACAATATTGCGAGATCGCGGACGACGTGGTGTTCACCGTGGAATATTCGGTGCGCTCGGCGCAGACCGCGGTAATTGCGCTGCTCGGCCTCGAGAAGAAAGTCTCGCCGCTATACAAGGCGCAATACGATCTCGGCGTGCTGCTCGATGCGGCGAAGACGCTGGCTCATTGACGATCGCGCGAGAGAACGACGGCATCGGATCAGGCATGCCCCGCGACCCCTCCCCTGGAGGCCAGCGGCAGGACATGATCGCGCGTCAGCGGCGCCAGCGGAATATCCGGCGGCGAGGCCGGATCGATCCAGATCATCTCGGCGATCTCGCGATCCGGCACGATGTCGCCGGTGACATCGATCCCATACAGACAGGCGTGAACGCGCCAGCCCGGCTCGTTTGCTGCAACCGCATCGAATTCGCCAAGCGGCCGGATCGAATCGTGCACCATGGCGCAGCCCAACTCTTCGGCAATTTCGCGTGCCAGCGCCGTCGCATCGTCTTCTCCGGGATCGCGCTTGCCGCCGGGCTGCATGAAGGCCGAGGTCCCGCGCTTGCGCACCAGCAGCACCCGGCCCGCGTCATCGCGGATCAACGCCGCGACGACCCTTATTGTGCCGGTTTGCGTCATTCGTCCTCGCTCTGCCCGAACAACCCGAACTGCGCCGGATCGCGGGCCGGTTCAGCAAGGCCGAGATGGCGGAACGCATGCGAGGTCAGCAACCGTCCGCGCGGCGTGCGCTGCAGATAACCGCACTGGATCAAAAACGGCTCGATGATGTCTTCGATGGCATCGCGCGGTTCCGACAGCGCCGCCGCCATGGTTTCCACACCGACCGGACCGCCGCCGTAATTCATCGCGATGGTCGTGAGATAACGCCGGTCCATCGCGTCGAGACCTGCGGCATCGACCTCGAGCGCGCTCAGCGCATTATCGGCGATCGCGCGGTCGATCGACTCGGCGTCCGCCGCCGACGCAAAATCCCGCACCCGGCGCAGCAGCCTTCCGGCGATACGCGGCGTGCCGCGGGCGCGGCGGGCGATTTCATTGGCGCCGTCAGGCGTCATCCCGATCTTGAGCACGCGGGCGCCGCGGGTGACGATCTTTTCGAGTTCTTCCTCGGTGTAGAAATTCAGCCGCACCGGAATCCCGAACCGATCGCGCAGCGGATTGGTCAGCAGCCCCGCGCGCGTCGTCGCACCCACCAGCGTGAATTTTGCCAACTCGATCTTGACCGAACGCGCCGCCGGTCCTTCGCCGATAATCAGATCGAGCTGGAAATCCTCCATCGCCGGATAGAGCACTTCCTCGACCGCGGGACTGAGGCGGTGGATTTCGTCGATGAACAACACATCGCGCTCTTCGAGATTGGTCAGCAGTGCTGCGAGATCGCCGGCCTTGGCGATCACGGGTCCTGACGTGGCGCGGAAGCCCACGCCGAGTTCGCGCGAGACGATCTGCGCCAATGTAGTCTTGCCGAGGCCAGGCGGGCCGACGAACAGCACATGGTCCAGCGCCTCGCCGCGTTTGCGCGCGGCCTCGATGAAGATCGACAGATTGGCGCGCGCCTGCGCCTGGCCAACGAATTCGGACAGCATCTGCGGACGCAGCGCGGTATCGCCGATATCGTCGGCGCGGCGCTCCGGGGTAACAATGCGGGAAGGTGTGGTCACTTCGCCAGTTCCTTCAACCCGAGGCGAATAAGCTGCGCGGTCTCGGCATTTTCCCCGGCGATGCGCGAGGCGCCGGCGATTGCGGCAGCGGCCTGCGGCTGGCCGTAACCGAGATTGACCAGCGCCGAGATCGCATCGGTGACCGGGCGCGGCGCACGCGCGTCATCGATCGCGCCGGACAGGTGCACCAGCGCCGGATCGACATTGGCGAAGGCCGGCGCCTTGTCCTTCAGTTCAGTGACAATGCGCTCGGCCACCTTCGGGCCGACACCCGGCGTGCGCACCACCGCAGCCTTGTCGCGCAGCGCGATCGCATTGGCGAGATCCGATGGCGGCAGGGTCGAGAGCACTGCGAGCGCGACCTTGGCACCAACGCCCTGCACCGTCTGCAACAGCCGAAACCATTCGCGCTCGACATCGCCGCGAAAGCCGAACAGTTTTATCTGATCCTCACGCACGTAAGTCTCGATCGACAGCACCGCGGCCTCACCGGTCGCGGGCAGCGTCTGCAACGTGCGCGCCGAACAATGCACCTGATAGCCTACGCCGCCGACATCGAGGATCACATAATCCTCGCCGTAGCTGTCGATCAGGCCTTTGAGTTTGCCGATCATACTTCAACCACCCTTAGCCGCAGCGCGGCGCTCTGGCGGTGATGGGCATGCGTGATCGCGACTGCGAGTGCGTCGGCGGCATCGGGGGATTTCGGCTCGGCCTTGGGCAGCAAAATCTTCAGCATCATCAGGATCTGGTTCTTGTCGGCATGGCCGGCGCCGACCACCGTCTTCTTGACTTGATTAGGCGCGTATTCCGCCACTGAAATCCCGAACATCGCCGGCGCCAGCATCGCGACGCCCCGCGCCTGACCGAGCTTCAATGTCGCAACGCCGTCCTTGTTGACGAAAGTCTGTTCCACCGCCGCTTCAGCGGGACGGAAATCGCCCAGCACGGTGGCAAGGCCCTCATGAATGCCAAGCAGGCGGCTCGCCAGGGGTAAGGTGTCCGGCGGTTCCACCGAGCCACAGCCGACAAATATCAACCGGTTACCGTCAATCTCGATCACGCCCCAGCCGGTGCGGCGCAGGCCCGGATCGATGCCAAGGATGCGGACGGGTTGGCGAATCGGTGGTGATGTCATGGGTTATTTTACACCATGCCGAAGTCGCTAGCCTAGCGTGACACCAACATCATACCCCGCGAAGGCTGATTACCTACGCTCGTCATGCGCGGGCTTGACCCGCGCATCCATCTTTCCAGAAGGATGGATTGCCGGGTCAAGCCCGGCAATGACAAGAGAGCATCACCCCCCCATCTTCGCGACTAGCGCGTCGGACACCTCGAAATTGGCGTACACGTTCTGCACATCGTCATGTTCGTTGAGCAGGTCGATCAGTTTCAGCAGCTTCTCGCCGGCCTCGTCATCGACCGGCACGGTGTTTTGCGGCTTCCAGGTCAGCGCCGCCTTGCGGGCTTCGCCGAACTTCGCCTCCAGCGCCTTGGCGACGTCGCGAAAGGTCTCCTGCGAGGCGTAGACTTCGTGGCCGTTCTCGCTGGAGACAACATCGTCGGCGCCGGCGTCGATCGCGGCTTCCAGCATCGCATCGTCGGAGGCGACCTTGGCGTCATATTCGATGATGCCGGTGCGATCGAACATGAAGGAGACCGAGCCGGTTTCGCCGAGATTACCGCCGGACTTGGTGAAATAAGACCGGATATCGGACGCCGCGCGGTTACGGTTGTCGGTCAGCGCTTCGACGATGACGGCGACGCCGCCCGGGCCGTAGCCCTCGTAGCGAATTTCATCATAGTTCTCGCCCTCGGAGCCAATGGCTTTCTTCACCGCGCGCTCGATCGAGTCCTTCGACATGTTTTCCTGGCGCGCGGAAATGATCGCGGCGCGCAGCCGCGCATTCATCGCGGGATCGGGCTGGCCGAGCTTGGCGGCGACGGTGATTTCCCGCGCCAGCTTGCTGAACAGCTTCGATTTCTGGGCATCCTGCCGGCCCTTGCGGTGCATGATGTTCTTGAATTGGGAATGTCCGGCCATGCGATTTCTTTCGGGATTCGTCCGGGATGAGGGAATGGGAGGCGCGGCGTTATAGGCCGGGGCCCCGGTAAAATCAAAGATTTGCGGGAGTTTTCGGTAAAATAGTAGTGTGAACTGCCTGTCTGTGAGGCAGTTGTTAACCATGACTTCACGACGTCATGAGACCATGCCTTCCTCAACCTCATGCTCCGCGAGAGCCCATGGCGTTCGGTTTGTTTCGCAAGCGTCCGCCGGAATCGGCTGCGCCCGCCATCGCGACGCCGGCAGCCTGGGCCGTTGCGGTTGAGGCTTCCGCAAGCTCGGAAAATGATTCCGCCAGGCAAATCCTCGAGCTGTTGGAAATCGAACTCGGCGCGATGATCCGCCAGCTCGAGCGCGCGGCCCAATCGGTCGCCGGCGGCGCCGAAGCCACGGCAACCACGCTCTCGACCATTCGCCAGCGCACTGATGCGCTGACCGACCGCACCAGCGCGGCGCAATCGACCGCGACCACCTTCTCGCAGGCCGCCGACAAATTCACCCAATCGGCCGATGGCATCGGCAATCAGGTGCGTGATGCCGGCAAGCTCGCCGACCAGGCCGCCGCCGCTGCCCATGAAGCCAGCCAGACCATGGACCGGCTCAAGGAATCCTCCGCCGCGATCGGCAATGTCGTCAATCTGATCGCGCAGATCGCGCGGCAGACCACGCTGCTGGCGCTCAACTCGACCATCGAGGCCGCCCGCGCCGGGGAAGCCGGCCGCGGCTTTGCGGTGGTCGCGGTCGAGGTCAAGGCGCTCGCGGTGCAGACCCAGAACGCGACTGAAGAGATCACCAGGAAGATCGACGCGCTGCAAAAGGACGCCGCGGGTTCGGTCGATGCCGTCCGGCGGATATCGCAGGCGATCGAGGCGATCCGTCCGGTGTTTGATAACGTCAACGGCGCGGTGACCGAACAAAACAAAACCACCGGCGAGATGTCCGACAACGTCGCGACCACTTCGCGTTTCATCGCCTCGGTCGGCGACAGCGCCGCCGAGATCGACAGCGCCGCCATGGAGGCACAGGCGCATGGCGAACGCGTCGCCAGCGCCGGCAGCGCGGTCACGACGTTCGCGCAGAAACTGAAAACCCGCTGCGCTGTGTTGTTGCGCCCGGACGGCCGCAGCGCTCAGCGCAAACATGAACGGATGCCGTGCAGCCTCAGCATGGAAATCCGGACCACGCGAGGACTGGTCACGGCACCGGTCCATGAAATCTCCCAGGAAAGCATCCTGATCTGCGGACCGGATGCGGCAACGCTGCCGGTGAACCAGACTCTCGAAGTCACGCTGGAGGGCATCGGCGCCTGCAGGATCCGCATCGGCGACCATTCGAAGGCGGGCGCGCAGGCGCGGTTCGAGGCGCCGGACGCCGAGCTCGGCGAAAAGATCGAGGACCGGCTGTGGTTGATTCATGATGCCAACACCGAAGCGGTCACCCGCGCAATGCAAGCCGGCACTGCGCTGACCAGGATTTTCGAGGACGCCGTGACCAGCGGCGCGATCTCGATCGACGACATGTTCGACACGGACTACATCGAAATCCCCGGAACCAATCCGGTGCAGCACCGCACCCGGATTCTCGGCTGGGCGGATCGCGCGCTGCCGGCATTCCAGGAAGCCTTCCTCGCCAAAGACCCGCGGATGGCGTTCTGCGTGATGATCGACCGCAACGGCTATTTGCCGGTGCACAACAAGATCTACTCGCATCCGCAGCGCCCGGGCGACGTCGCCTGGAACACCGCCAACAGCCGCAACCGCCGCATCTTCAACGACGCCGCGGGCCTCGCCGCCGGCCGCAATCTGCGCACCTATCTGATCCAGAGCTACGCCCGCGACATGGGTAACGGCAAAACCGTGATGATGCGCGAGATCGACGTCCCGATCCGCGTCCATGGCCGCCACTGGGGCGGTTTCCGGACGGCGTACAAGCTCTGAGCAAAGACCCCGACACACCAACCGTCATTGGGTCTACCTGATCCGCACTGTAATTTTGTCTGAAACCAGGAGCGGAGTGAACGGATAATGAGCGCTATCTCCTAACACGAGTTGGAGGGTATGCTTGCCGGGTGGAAGTTCGATACGTGCTTCGGTTTGCCCCGCTCCAAAATGGAGATGCGATTTGTCCTGGGGGATCGGCTCGTTGGGATTGATGGGTTCATCCACATCGATCAGCAAATGGTGATGGCCGCTGTTTTGGTAGTTATCGCCCGCATGGGTTACGCCCATATTCCGCAGACCAAAGCGGCACCAAAATCCGCCTTTGATCGTCGCACCATCTTGCGGCCATACGAAATAGAGAACGGCGTCCTTGGGCGCCGGTTTGCCTTGGGCATACGCGGCAAATGACAGACACGTCAGGGCTATACACAGCGAGAGGAGCCGGCAAATTTTCATGACACATCTTCCTCATTTTCGCTCTTTAGAGCCCTATCGGCTCTGATTGCATCAGAACCGGGCTCTAATCTTTTGTCTTGAGCGTTTTCTTCACGCGAACCGGTATCCACTTCGCTTGAAAACGCTCTAGGGGGAGAGTGCGACGCGGAAGCCATGGGTCGGATATCGTACGTGGGTGTCGTAACCGTCACGGTTTGATGGCCGGACATACCGCGCGTCATTCTTCCAGGAACCAGACCGGATAACGTGTGAGGCGCAGTCAGCCTCGACCCACGCCGAGCCGTCAGCCGGAGCACCCTGGTAATTTTTATGCCAGCAATCCTCGACCCACTGATCGACGCCGCCGCCCATATCGTACAGGCCAAACGGATTTGGCTTGAAGCTGCCGACCTTCGCCGGCTGCTCGGTGCTGGCAGGGTCAGCGCAATTCTTGCAATCCGCCATACCCGATTGAAGCTGATCGCCCCACCAGTACTTCGTTTGCGTGCCCGCGCGCGCGGCATATTCCCATTCAGCCTCGCTCGGAAGCCGATACGGCTTTCCCGTTGCGCCCGCGAGCCAGGTCGTAAACTGCCTGGCGTCACTCCAACTCACATTCGTCACGGGCGCATCATCCTTGCCGGTTGCGGTGAATGCACATCCCTTCGCAGCGGCGCATTCGTTCCAGTCGCGAACGGAAACCGGATATTGACCGATCGCAAACGGCTTGACCGTGACTTGATGAGTTGGCTTCTCGGTGAGGTCGTCATTGCTACCCATCGTGAAGCTGCCGCCACGAATCGTCTTCATCTCCGGCTCCCGGAACGCTGGCACCGGCGGTGCAGCAGGCGTCGCGGGTGGGGCTGGGGATGGTTGAGCCGTTTGTTGGTTGCCTGGCGCCTGTGAGGGAGCCGGCGAAGGTTGCGATGCTGATTTGACAGCGGGCGACGGGGACGCTGTTGGCGTCACCGCGGGAGCCGGGACAGGGGCTGACGCCTGGTTCTTCGTCTTGCCGTGCGGTTGCAGAAGCAAATACCAGAGGACGCCACCGGCAATGACCAGCAAAGTGAGACTCAGCAAGAAAATCAGAATGTTCTCGCGGCGCTTTCGGGTTTTTTGAAACGCGGCAGGATCCGGAAGCACGCGATAAACTCTTACCGGATCCGTGATGTTTTTGACTTTGCGGTCGCCGAGCGCCTCATACCCGCAAACCAGTTTGTGCTTTATCTGTTCGTAGATGCCGCCCGAAATGAAAACCTGGCCAGGTTCGGCAATACCCTCAAGGCGCGAAGCGACGTTGACGCCATCGCCGTAAACGTCGGTCGCTTCGATGATGACGTCGCCGAGATTGACGCCGATCCGGTACTCGATCCAATGATGTTTGGGTAACGCCGCGTTGCGCCCGATCATGTTCTGCTGGATGACGATGCCGCACCGCACGGCCTCGACAGGACTGTCGAAAATCGCAATAAAACCGTCACCCGTGGTTTTGACGAGTCTGCCGTGGTGTTCTGCGATGCTGGGCTCGATGAGGTCGCGCTCGATCCGCTTGACGCGACGGTGCGTCCCTTCTTCGTCGATTTCCATCAGGCGGCTGTAGCCCGAGATATCGGCGGCAACGATCGCGGCAAGACGCCGCGGTATCGGTGTCGGTGTCAGATCGTGCGGCGGGTCGCCATTGCGGCCTGACTTGATATTGCGAATCTCAGCCATGGTTGGGATTTCCCTGAGCTGCAGATTACGGTCCTGGGTGAGCGGTACTTTCCTTTGAACATTAGATTCCAAGGCTCAGGCTACCATATTGCCAGCTTGCAGCAAGGCACTCGAAACGTGCAGAACTGCCGCAGGAATGGAAGTGGCATTGTCCTTGGTGCTTAGTTCTAGCCGTTGGGGTTGCGCCGCGAATGCCGTTGTCAGCGAATTTGCCGATAGACCCCCCCTCAGAGCGAGCTTCGCTCGTCTCGACCCCGCCACGCGCTAACCCGCGCGGAGGGAGGGGGAGAAGGAAGCGTTGATTTTGTCGCTGCGCCACTCGCGATGACCGCATCCTCTCTCCCGTCGTCCCGGCCTTGAGCCGGGACCCATACGCCGTGGCCTCTCGTTAAGAGACGTTGTTCGACGACTTTCGCGCAACACGACGTCCTGTGGTTATGGGTCCCGGCCTGCGCCGGGACGACACCTGTTGTATGGCGCGAGCCACTGATTCGATTCTCAAACAGCTAACAAAGAATCAAGCTTGTCATTGCCGGGCTTGACCCGGCAATCCATCCCCCTTCGAAAAACTCTTTACGAAGATCGATGGATGCCCGGATCAAGTCCGGGCATGACGAGTGAGTGATCGCGACGCAAAGCGCCCGAGTCTTGCCTAAATCTTCCCGCCCTCCCTTCAGAGGGCGCAGGGAATGCCGGGCGACCGATGCGCCCGCAAGCCACGTGTGCGAAGGTCGTAAGTAAGAAGCACACGCGTTAGTCAGGTCACACCGGAAACACCCAGCATTCCCCGCGCGATGGTTTACGGCTTACTTCGCGCTCTCCCCGGCGATCGGGCTCTTTTGCCACCGTCACCTTGCGGATACTTCCGCGAGACTTGACGCCAGCGTCGAGGCGTCAGGACCACACGACTTCGCCGTCCGCGCCAAGTGCCCTCGTCAGAAGCACCATCCGCGTCCACCGCATCCCGCCCCGCGTCCGTGACGATCGCGAGCCGCCCCTCAGATGGGACGGGACGGCCACGGATATAGACTGATTTGCCGATTCGGAAAATCAGAATATTTTTACGAAAGGAACTGGACAACGGTAAGGATCGAGACTGTGGAATCGTTGATTTGCCCGTCGGGTAGACTGCGCATCGAATACGCTGGACCGACGCAGGCACCATCGAATAGCATCCTCGCAACCTTGGTCCTCCAGAGACGGTGATTTCCGCGCGATGACCGATCCGTTGAACAGCGAAAGCTTTTCCAAACCGCATGCCGCGAAGGCATCGAAGCTGCGCTCGCCGGGGTTCCTGGCGGTGTTTTCATTCGCGGTTATCCTGGTGACGATGCTGAGCGTTTTTGCAACCATTCCACGCAAGACCGCCAGCGCAAATGCGCCAGCCGCCATCGTTCAGCCCACCGCGACGGAACTGGCGATCCAGCAGGATCTGAACGCATCCAAACAGAAAATGGCGGACCAGATTCGCGAGCTCAAGGAAGCGCTGGCGACCAGCCAGACGGAGCGAAAGCGGCTGTCAGACGCCGTTGCGGCACTGGGCAGCAAGCTTGAGAATTTGCAGCAATCCTTTGCGCGGAGTCAGGAAGCACCTCCCGCTCAACCGGCCGATCCCGCCAAACGAAATCGCGGGAATCGATAAATATCCGCCTCGCGTAATCTGCCGTCGGATATGAACGGGCTTCTCTCTGTCGGACCGTATCCTTCTTGAGCAATGCGGCCTGCATCCCGGAATGACCGGCGATGATCGCCCCCCAATGACGCATGTGGGCGTACCGGGCGATAGCCTCGTTTAATTGCTCGTTCCCGACAATTCCGATCCGATTGTTCAAGACAAGCGACCGTGGAAGTGAAAGCGGTCATCGCGTGGCCGGTGCGATCGACCAGACCGATCGATCGCGAGGCCTTGCTCTGCGGCCGTGCATTTCGTGTGCAGCGAAGCCGCGGGGCGCGTTCTGTCGACAACAGAGGGGAAGTCAAATGGATCGCTCGACACGGCCGTACATTTACGCATGGGCGATGGCGCTGCTGTTCTATGTTCTGGAATATTCAACGCGGTCGGCGCCCGGTGTGATGATTCCACAATTGGAGCGGGCGTTCGGCGAGAACGGCGTCGGTCTCGGCAGTATCCTCGGCAGCTACTATTACACTTACTCGATTACGAGCCTGGTCGCAGGACTGACCCTCGACAGATACGGCGCGAAATATGTCGTGCCGATCGGCTCCTGTATTCTCGGGCTGGGATGTCTGCTCTTCATCGTCGGCAACCCGGAAACCGCTTACCTTGCACGCCTGTTGCAGGGAATGGGTTCGGCCTTTGCCTTTACCGGCGCGGTCTATCTCGCCACCCACGGATTTTCGTCAAACTCGCTCGCCACCGCCATCGGCGTCACCCAGAGCCTCGGCATGCTCGGAGGCTCGGGTGGCCAGTTCGTTGTCGGCCCGCTGATGCAGGCGGACTACAGGTGGCAAGCGGTCTGGGTCTTCATCGGGCTGGCCGCTCTCGCCGTCGCGGTGGCCCTGGTCCTGATCACGCCCAGGGAAGTGCGGACGGTCCCGGCCGGCGCAGGCGAAAGCTGGTTTGCCCCGTATCGTATCGTGTTGAGCAATCCGCAATCCTATCTCTGCGGGTTCGTATCGGGCCTGCTTTTCGCTCCCACGACAATCGGCGCGATGACCTGGGGCGTGGCTTTTTTCGAGGCCGACCTTCACTTCAATTACACGGACGCCGTCTGGGCTGCTTCCGCGGTTCCGCTCGGCTGGGCGTTCGGTTGTCCGATCATGGGGTGGGCAGCCGACCAGATCAAACTCCGCAAGCCGGTCCTGATCGCCGGCATGACGTTGATGGCTGCCGCGGTCATGCAGTTGTCGTTCCTGCCGGGGCTTTTGCCGGCGGCGCTGACACTGTTCATTTTCGGGGTCGCATCGGGTGTCGCGATGATTCCCTATACGATCATCAAGGAAGCGAATCCCGACAACGTCAAAGGCAGCGCGACCGGCGCCATCAACTTCATCGTGTTCGGGGTGACGGCCCTGATCGGTCCCGTCTTCGCTTCGCTGTTCGCCAAGACGCTGAAGATCGGCGATCCGGTTCCACACTTTCGGCATGCGTCATCGTTCTGGCTCGCCGCGATCATTTTGGCCGGCTTGATGGCCATTCTGCTGCGCGAGACCGGATCGGGACGCAAACCCGTGGCTGGAAAAGATGCCGCTCAGCTTCGGAGCGTATCCTGACCGGCACCGCGCGCATTTCATCGCGTCGATCTTCGGCAGGCGGTCGCACGTGTGAACCGTGCATCAACCACGCGCTGTATCGGAAGGTCGGCTTTCAATGTGCCGTCTCGTAACACCAAAGTATGAGAAAAACGAAACCTGCGTCGCATGGAGAGCTGTCATTCCATGTGTGTATCTTCGAGCAGCGGAAGGAAGGCATGCCGCAGAGGAAGAGGGCATGCCGCAGAAGCAGTAGCAAGACGACGAAATCGGGCGTCTAATGACGCAAGTAATACCGTAAGCACATCATGGGTCGCAGGCGGCCCAAACATCGGATCGGTCTCATGATAAAATTGACAATCAATGGCGAACCAAAATCGTTCGATGTTCCCTCTGACATGCCGCTGCTGTGGGTTCTTCGCGACGTGCTCGGCATGACCGGCACGAAATTCGGCTGCGGCATCGCGCAGTGCGGCGCCTGCACGGTGCATGTCGAAGGCAAGCCGGTGCGTTCCTGCATGCTGCCCGTCGGCGCGGTGCATGATCGTCCCGTCACCACAATCGAAGGCATCGGCGCCTCGCCGGCCGGTGCGAAAATACAGAAAGCGTGGCTCGATCTTGAAGTGATCCAGTGCGGCTACTGCCAGTCTGGCCAGATCATGTCGGCGGCGGCTCTGCTCGCCAGTACCCCCAATCCGGATGATTCCGACATCGATGCCGCGATGGCAGGCAACATCTGTCGCTGCGGCACCTATGTGCGGATTCGTGCTGCGATCAAGCACGCTGCTTCCCAACGCCAGTCGTAGGGGGCGGATCATGACAACAGCAGAAAAGATCTCGGGTCATATTTCCCGCCGTCACGTGTTGACTGGAAGCCTTGCAGGCGGATTCCTGCTTGCCTTCCATCTTCCGCTGCGCGCGACCAACGAGCCGGTGCAGCCGCCTGATGTGACCGAGGGCAAGTTCGCGCCGAACGCTTTCATCCGTATCGATACTGCCGGCAAGACTACGCTGATCATGCCTCAGGTCGAGATGGGGCAAGGCACCTACACCTCGATACCGATGATTCTGGCCGAGGAACTTGACGCGGATTTTTCGCAGGTAATGCTTGAGCACGCGCCGCCGAGCGACAAGATTTACGGCAATCCCATGTTCGGCATTCAGGCCACCGGCAACTCGAATTCGGTTCGGGCCTGGTGGACACCCCTGCGCACCACGGCCGCCAGCGCGCGCGCCATGCTGGTTCAGGCTGCGGCGAAGCAATGGCAGGTCGATCCTTCGAGCTGCACCACCGCCAGCAGCGAAGTGATCCACGCAGCGAGCGGCCGCCGGCTTTCCTATGGCGCGCTGGCGCTGGCGGCGAGCAGCGAGGTGCCGCCCAAGAATGTTCCGCTGAAAGATCCCAAGGATTTCGTGCTGATCGGCAAGCCGCTGAAACGCCTCGACACGCCCGACAAGGTCAACGGCAAGGTCATCTACGGCATCGACGCGATGCTGCCGGGCATGAAATTCGCCACTCTTGCCAGATGCCCGGTATTCGGCGGCAAGGTCGCCAAGGTCGATGATAGCGCTGCCCGAAAGATACTCGGGGTTCAAAAGATCGTCGTGCTGGACGATCTGGTCGCGGTGGTCGGCGACCACATGTGGGCCGCCAAGAAGGGCCTCGAAGCGCTCGTGATCGACTGGGATGAAGGTCCCAACGCGCGTATCAACTCGAAAGACATCTGGCAGGATCTGCGCGCCGCCAGCGAAAAGGATGGCGCGGTCGCCAAAACGCGCGGCGACATCGCCAAGGGCCTGGCGACCGGCGAAAAGTTCGAAGCATCCTACGAACTGCCGTTCCTCGCTCACGCGACCATGGAGCCGGTCAACGCGACGGTTCATCTCAAGCCGGACTCGCTCGAGATCTGGACCGGCACCCAGGTCATGACCCGGGTGCAGTCCGAGGCGGCGAAAGCCGCGGGGTTACCGGTCGACAAGGTGATCGTGAACCAGCATCTGCTCGGCGGCGGCTTCGGGCGCAAGCTCGAGCCCGACATGGTGGTGGCCGCCGTTCGCATCGCAAAGCAGGTCGATGGACCGGTCAAGGTGCTGTGGACCCGCGAAGAGGACATGCAGCACGACGTCTATCGTCCGGCCTATCGCGACACCATCGCCGCGAGCCTGTCCGGCGGCAAGATCGTCGGCTGGAAATATCGCGTCAGCGGTTCATCCGTGATGGCGCGCTGGTTCCCGCCCGGGTTCCAGAAAGGCGTCGATATCGACGGCGTCGATAGCGCCATCGACATGCCCTACGAGATTCCGAATTTTCACGTCGAGTTTCAGCGAGTCGAACCGCCAGCAGTGCCAACGGGGTTCTGGCGCGGCGTCGGCCCCAACAACAACGTGTTCGCCATCGAATGTTTCATGGATGAACTCGCGCGCAAGGCCGGCAAGGATCCGATTGCGTTCCGCCGCGACATGCTCACCACCCAGCCGCGCTTTCTCGCCGCGATCGATCTGGTGGCGGAAAAATCCAATTGGGGCCAGCCATTGCCCCCGCGCGTCGGGCGTGGAATCTGCGTGCAGCCTTCCTTCGCAAGTTTCATTGCCACCGTGGTGGAGGCGGAAGTCGACGAACAGGGAGAAGTGAGGCTTCGCCGGATCACCTCCGCCGTCGACACCGGCATCGCCGTCAATCCCGACACCGTCAGGGCCCAGCTTGAAGGCGGATTGATCTTCGGCCTCACCGCCGCGCTCTACGGCGAAATCACCATCGACAAGGGACGCGTGCAACAGTCGAACTTCAACGACTACCGCATGCTGCGGATCAACCAGACCCCGAAGATCGACATCCATGTCATGAAGAGCGGCGAGGCGCCCGGCGGCATCGGCGAGACCGGTGCGGCGGCGGGACCACCCGCGCTGCGCAATGCGATCTATGCCGCAACCGGCGTTGCGTTGCGGCGGCTGCCGATCGACCGCGCTTTGATCGCCGGGGGGAAAAAGGCATGAGCCCCGCAGCACGCATTATCGGCAGTGTCGCCGTGATCGGAGTGGTTGTCGTCGCGGGGGCCGTCTGGTTCATCCGCGGTCCCGGCCCCCTCGCATTTGCGGACGGCCCAAGAGTAGCGCTCGCCGATTACAAGGGCGCCGATCCCACCGGCGTGCCGGCCGAACTCGCGAAAGCCAATATCGTCGAGCGCGGCGCTTACCTCGCAAAGGCGGCGGATTGCATGGTCTGCCACACCACGGCAGGCGGCAAGGAATATGCCGGCGGGCTCGGATTCAAACTGCCCTTCGGCACGCTGTATTCGACCAACATCACACCGGACAAGGAAACCGGCATCGGCAATTACAGCGACCGGGATTTTCTCAATGCCCTTCATCGCGGGACCCGCCGCGACGGCGCGCGGCTTTATCCGGCGATGCCGTTCACGTCCTACACCTATATCAGCGACGCGGACGCGCTGGCGATCAAGGCTTATCTGTTCAGCCTGCCGCCGGTGCGCGCGGCCGCGCCGCAAAATACGCTGATGTTCCCGTTCAACCAGCGCTGGGCGATGACCTTCTGGTCGGTGGTGTTCAATCCGGACACCAGATTCGAGCCCGACTCCTCGAAGAGCCCGGAATGGAACAGGGGCGCTTATCTGGCGGAGGCGCTGGCGCATTGCGGCGAATGTCACACGCCGCGTAACCTCGCATTCGCGCTGGACAACCGCCGGAAGTTTGGCGGCGCACTGACGGCGGGCTGGCGCGCCTTCAATATCAGTTCGGACAAGGCGACCGGCGTTGGCGCATGGCGCGACGAAGATCTGGTTTCCTATCTGTCGACCGGACATGCGGCGGGCCATGGCACCGCTTCAGGACCGATGGGTGAAGCGGTCGACCATAGCTTCAGCCAGTTCGCGCCACAGGACATCCGCGCCCTGGTGGCCTTTCTGCGCAGCGTGCCACCCACCGCCTCGGCTGATCTGCCGGCGACCTTGGCGCCCCCTGCGCCGGCGTCGCACAAGGACGGCGGCGGCATTGCGGATTCGCGCGGCAAGCTCGTGTTCGAGGGCGCCTGTGTCAGTTGCCACGGCTGGACGGGCCAAAGTCCGATCTCGCCCTTTGCTACGCTGACCGGCGCCTGGGCGGTCAACGATCCCTCAGCGACCAATGTCGCCCAGATCGTCATTTCCGGAACCAAACGTCATGCCCCGGAAGGGGTTATCTCGATGCCCGCGTTCGGCAACGCCTACTCCGATATCGAAATCGCCGCGGTTGCCAACTACGTCACCGCGCGGTTCGGCAGCAAGGGATCAAGCATGACCGCGCAGGACGTGGCGGAGCTGAGAAAGCAAACGGCGCAATAAGGAATCGCGGCTGACGATAAAGCGGCGCCGGTCAGGCGCCGCCGGATGCCTGCAGGGATTTGCGGCTGCTGGGCAGGCGTTTGCGGATAAAACCCAGCGCGGCCCGGAACACGCCCCGCAAGGTGAACGCCACGACGATTTCGTGGTGCCTCAAACCCCTGCCACCTTTGACGAGCCCCAAATCCCGCACCAGGCAGTAATGACCGTCGCTCATTCGGGCGAGACGGGTACTATCAGCGAATCGCATTCCCGCACGATGCACTGGCGCGCGATACAGTCAAATCTTGACGGGAGTCGAATCAGCTATCTTGTGGCTTCATGGTTCGAGACGCGCGAAG
>NZ_JAAVUY010000033.1 GCF_018449695.1 Bradyrhizobium sp. dw_411 | reverse complement strand
TCGGAGCTCGGTTCAGGGCGAGGAATCTACCCGACGGGCAAATCACGTCGCTTTGCGCTGAACGCCTGTCCAGCCCCCTCGTGAAAAATATTCTGATTTTCAGAAATCGCAAATCATTGATATGTTCTCGGCCGTCTCGTCCCACATGAGGGGCGGTTCGCGATCGTCACGGACGCGGGGCGGGATGCGGTGGACGCGGAGGGTGCTTCTGACGAGGGCACTTGGCGCGGACGGCGAAGTCGTGTGGTCCTGACGCCTCGACGCTGGCGTCAAGTCTCGCGGAAGGCGATGTCGACCCTTCGGGTCCGACACGCTGATACCGCGAGGCGACGGTGGCAAAAGAGCCCGATCACCGGGGAGAGCACGAAATAAGTCGTAAACCATCGCGCGGGGAATGCCGGGTGTTTCCGGTGCGACCTGACTAACGCGTGTGCCTCTTACTTACGACCTTCGCACATGCGGCGGCGGGCGCATCGGTCGCCCGGCATTCCCTGCACCCTCTGAAGAGGAGGGAGCTACAGGCATAACTCGGGCGAAACGCGCCGCGGGAATGCGAAGATGTGTCTGTCGTCATTGCGAGGAGCGAAGCGACGAAGCAATCCACACTTCCTTGCTTGCTGTGCGATGGATTGCTTCGCTTCGCTCGCAATGACGGATTAGGTGCCGGGGCGCGTAGGGTAGGCAAAGCGAAGCGTGCCCACCTCGGCCATTATCTGGTGGGCACGGCGCAAGCGCGCCTTTGCCCGTCCTACAGGATCTGCAAGTTCAATTCCGCGCGATGATCTCGCGTTCGCCCTGATGGATATTCGCCGGATTGAGCAGATCGCCGCCACGACGGCGCACCAGGAATTTCGGACGGCGGGCGCGGATCGCATTGTGCCGCCGCCGGCGTGTGGCCGGCTCGCAGCGCTTGTCTTCCGGCAATTGCGGAAGCGCGAAGATTTCGCTCCACATCTGCCAGGCCGCCGCGATTTCCTCGCGGTCGGAACTTGCGCCCAGCGGAATGCTCAAGGATGGATCGCGATGAACCAGAACCAGCATCTGCGCGTCGTCGATGCCGCGCAAGGCGACGCCGAGAAAATCGCGGACGTGAACGTTGATCGCCATCCGCATGCCGCGGACGGCGCGATGCAGGATGACGCGTTCGCGGTGAAGTTCGATTTTGCGCACGCCGCCATCGGCGCGCGCATCATGCGCGTCGAAGCTGACGGGCAGAGAGAGAGGGTCGAGCCGCAAGGCGCGGCTCGACCCGGCGGGATTGAACCCGCTTGTTGCTGTTTGACGCCTCACGGCTTTATCTCCCCGCCAGGATTATGTTCCCGGTCGATGGGTGAGACCTTAGCGGAGCCCCGTCCGGATTAGCTTAAAAAGGCTGGTTAACCAGGCGTCATCAGCCCTCATGATTGACAAGACCTTGGCCTACATGATTGACGAGTCGTTGCGACAACCCGGAAAATCTTTGGTTTTCGGCCGCTGAAAATGCTTGAAATCCCTGTGAATCAGGCACATCTCATATGTCTGGAGATTTTCCGCCGCGCCGCTTGCGACCCGTTCCAATCCTGCTTGAATCCTTGAGGTTTTGTTCGTGATCTCTTCACCATCCGCGGCATCGCCGCTTCCGGCAAAAAGCGCCACTTCCGATTTATTCGATCAATCCGCTCTGAGCACGCTGGCGCAACGCCTTGTCGAGGCGGCCCGGCGCGCAGGTGCGGATGCCGCCGACGCGGTCGCGGTGCGCGGTGTTTCCCAAGGTGTCGAAGTACGCGACGGGCGTGTTGAGGAATCCGAGCGTTCGGAAGGTGATGATGTCGGGCTGCGCGTATTAGTCGGGCAACGCCAGGCGGTGGTCTCGACCAACGACGTCAGCGGCGATGGTATCGCCAGGCTTGCCGAGCGCGCCGTCGCGATGGCGCGGGTGGCGCCCGATGACAAATATGTCGGTCTCGCCGATCCCTCATTGCTGGCGCGCGATTTCCCCGAGCTCGATCTGCTCGACCCCGTGGTGCCGTCGACCTCGGAGCTTGAACGCCGCGCCTGTGAAGCCGAAGCGGCCGGGCTCGCAGTCAAGGGCGTGACCAAGTCGGGCGGCGCATCGGCCTCGGCCGGCATCGGCGGCATGGTGCTGGTGACCTCGACCGGTTTCCAGGGCTCTTACCTGCGTTCGAGCCAGGGTATCTCGATGACCGCGATATCGGGCGACGGTACCGGCATGGAGCGCGACTATGACTTCACCTCGGCGCCGCATGCCTCTGATCTGGCCTCGCCCGAAAGCGTCGGCCGCACCGCGGGCGAACGCACGGTGGCGCGCGCCAATCCGCGCAAGGTCGAGACCTGCAAGGTGCCGGTCGTGTTCGATCCCCGCGTATCGGGTTCGATCGTCGGTCATCTCGTCGGCGCCATCAATGGCGCGTCGATCGCGCGCAAGACCAGCTTCCTGAAGGATCGTCTCGGGCAGCAATTATTTTCGAAGAATATCCGCATCATCGACGATCCGCTGCGGGTGCGCGGATTGCGTTCGCAGTCGTTCGATGCCGAGGGCGTCAAGGTCAAGAAGCTCGCGCTGGTCGATGAGGGCGTGCTGACATCGTGGCTATTGGATTGTGCGACCGCGCGCGAATTGGGATTGACCACGACCGGCCACGCCCATCGCGGCGTGTCCTCGTCACCGTCGCCGGGCTCTTACAATCTTCATCTCGAAGCCGGCGAGCCCACCCCGGCCGAACTGATGTCCGATATCAAGCAAGGATTCTACGTTACTGATTTGATCGGCTCCGGCGTCAACGGCGTCACCGGCGATTACAGCCGTGGCGCCTCGGGCTTCTGGATCGAGAACGGCGAACTCACCTATGCGGTGAGCGAGGTCACTATCGCCGGACATCTCTTTGAAATCTTCAAGTCGATGGTGCCGGCCAACGATCTGGTGTTTCGGTACGGCGTCAATGCGCCGACGTTGCGCATCGAGGGATTGACGCTTGGCGGACGCTAGCTCCGGCCGGATGCATGACAAAATTCTGACGCGTGAAGTTCTCCCGCGTGAGGGTTTGGCGCGCGACGCCGCGCTGCTGACGGATACGGTGCGCGAAGCCGGCGCGCTCGGGTTGTCATTATTCCGCACCGAACTGAAAAGCTGGACCAAGGGCGCCTCGTCACCGGTGTCCGAAGCCGACATCAGGGTCAACGACCTGATCGAGCGCCGGCTGCGATCCGCTACGCCGGATTATGGCTGGCTGTCGGAGGAAAGCGCCGACGATGACGCGCGGCTTGGCAAGCAATTGGTCTGGATTGTCGATCCGATCGACGGCACCCGCGGTTATCTGGCCGGCCGCGAAGACTGGTGCGTCAGCGTTGCGCTGGTCGAGGATGCGCAGCCGGTGCTGGCTGCGGTGTTCGCGCCGGCCAGCGACGAATTTTTCTTCGCCATGCGCGGGCAGGGCGCCTTGCTCAATGACGCGCCGGTTCACGCGACCGCTGGCACCGGGCTGGATTTTTCGCGGATGGCCGGTCCGAAACCGCTGGTTGAACGGCTGAGCGGGCGGCCAGCCGACGAAATTACCTTGCATCCGCGAATCGGATCGCTGGCGCTGCGGCTGTGCCGGGTCGCGCAGGGCAGGCTGGATGCGGCTTTTGCCGGGGGCCAAAGTCGCGACTGGGACCTTGCCGCGGCCAATTTGATCGTGCAGGAAGCGAATGGTAACATGACCGCGCTTTCCGGGGAGGCTATCCTCTACAATCGCCGGGAAGTGACGCACGGGGTGCTGGTGGCAGCGGGGCGCGATCGTCATGCAGGCATTGTCGAGCATTTTCGGAAAAGCCCGTTGCCCTGAACGCGCGCCCTGCGCGCCGGGAGTCTTGTTCGCCAGGCGACGCATGAGGAAAAGAGACCATGTCAGATAGTGCCCCGCAGCAGTTGCTCCACCTCGTCATCGGGGGCGAACTGATTGATCTCGAGCACATCACGTTCAAGGATCTCAATCAGGTGGAAATCGTCGGCGTGTTTCCGAATTATGCGACCGCCCATGCCGCCTGGAAGGCCAAGGCGCAACAGACGGTGGATAACGCCCATATGCGCTATTTCATCGTCCACCTCCACCGGCTGCTCGATCCGGGTCAAGACGCGAAGCCTGCCAGTTGAAACATTTATTTCGTAATGTGCTGCGCGGCAGCTGGGTGCAGCGCGCGGTGGGGTTCCTTGCGGCCGAGTTTCTGCGGCTGGTCTGGCTGACCAACAGGTTCAGCTTCGACCCGCCCAATGTCTATGACATCGTCGAACCGCAGATGCCGGCGATTTTCGCGTTCTGGCATGGCCAGCACTTCATGACGCCGTTCATCAAAACTAAGCCGACCCATCGCGCCAAGGTGCTGATCTCGCGGCATCGCGACGGCGAGTTCAATGCGCTCGCGGCGGAGCGGCTCGGGATCGGCACCATCCGCGGTTCGGGCGATCATGGCGCGGCGTTTCACCGCAAAGGTGGCGTCGGTGCATTCAAAGAAATGGTGCGTGCGCTCGATGAAAATTATAATGTCGCGCTGACCGCCGATGTGCCGAAGCGCTCGCGCATCGCCGGCCTTGGCATCATCATGCTGGCGCGGGAGTCCGGGCGGCCGATCATGCCGTTCGCGATGGCGACCAGCCGCTTCATGCGCCTGAAAAACTGGGACCGCACCACGATCAATCTGCCGTTCGGACGGGGGGCACTGGTGGGAGGCGACATTATCATGGTTCCACCGGACGCCGGCGCCGAGACGATGGAAGAATTGCGCGCGCAACTGGAAGCGACTTTGAACGACGCGACCCGTCGGGCCTATGCGCAGATCGGCCGTCCGGAAGAGGCGGGTCATGGCTAGTTCATTGCCAATGACCCTGCGCGTCTACCGCAGGCTGTCCGCCGCGGCGATGCCGCTGGCGCCGGCGTTGATCAAGCGGCGTCTCAAACAGGGCAAGGAGGATCCGGCGCGGGTCGGCGAGCGCCGTGGCGTGAGCCGGGACGTCCGGCCGCATGGACCGCTGGTGTGGATTCACGGCGCGAGCGTCGGCGAAGTATTGGCTGCCGCCGCGCTGATCGAGAGGCTGCGCGCCTTTAACCTTCGCATTCTCCTGACCTCGGGGACGGTGACCTCGGCGGCGATCGTCGCCAAGCGGTTTCCCGCCGATATCATCCATCAATATGTGCCTTATGATTCACCGCGCTATGTCGCGCGCTTTCTCGATCATTGGCAGCCGAGCCTTGCGCTGTTCATCGAATCCGATCTGTGGCCCAATCTGATCCTGTCGAGCGCGGCGCGGCGCCTGCCGATGGTGCTGATCAATGGCCGAATGTCGCATCGCTCGTTTCCGCGCTGGCGCCGGGTCTCTGGCACGATCTCGGCGCTGCTTGGCCGGTTCGAGGTCTGTCTCGCCCAGTCGCAGGTCGATGCCGAGCGCTTCGCTGCATTGGGTAGCCGCAACGTCGTGACCACGGGCAATCTGAAGCTGGATGTGCCCGCACCGCCGGCCGATGCCGCCAAGCTGGAACGGCTGATGTCGGTGACGCGTGGCCGCCCGGTCATCGTCGCGGCATCGACCCATCCCGGCGAAGAAGACATCCTGCTCGCCGTGCATCGTACCCTGTCGGGATTCTTTCCGTCGCTGCTGAGCGTGATCGTGCCGCGGCACCCCGATCGCGGCGAAGCGATCGCGCGCAGCATCGGGGCAACGGGCCTGCATGTAGCCTTGCGTTCGCACGAGGAATTGCCGACCGCGACCACCGATATCTATGTTGCCGACACCATGGGCGAATTGGGGTTGTTCTACCGGCTGGCGCCGATCGTGTTCATGGGCGGCTCGCTGGTGCCGCATGGCGGGCAAAACCCGATCGAGGCGGTCAAGCTCGGCGCGTCGATCGTTCACGGGCCGCATGTTTTCAATTTCACCGATGTCTATGAGGCGCTCGATGGTGCCGGCGGCGCCAGGCAGGCCGACACCGAAGAGGCGCTGGTGAAGCAACTCGGCCAGTTGCTGGCTAATCCGGCGGCGCGCGAGGCGTCGGTTTCGGCTGCCGAGCGGGTGGTCGAACAACTCGGCGGCGCGCTCGACCGCACGATGGCCGCGCTCGAACCCTATCTGCTGCAATTGCGGCTCGAGATGGGGGCATCCAATGCGTGAGCCGGCCTTTTGGTACCGGCCCTCATCATGGATGTCGCGACTTCTGATGCCACTCGGCGCCGTCTATGGCGTGATCGCCGGCCACCTGTTGCAGCGTGAAGGCTTCGATGCTGGCATACCCGTGCTGTGTGTCGGCAATTATCATGTCGGCGGCGCCGGCAAGACCCCGACCGTTCTGGCTTTGGTAAAACTGTTGCGCGAACTCGGCGAGACGCCGGTGGTGCTGAGCCGCGGCTATGGCGGGCAATTGCGTGGGCCGGTCAAGGTCGATCCCGAGCGGCATGTCGCCGCGGACGTCGGCGACGAGCCCTTGATGCTGGCGCGGACGGTCACGGTGGTGGTCGCGCGCGATCGTATTGAGGGCGTGGCGCTGGCGCGCTCGCAAAATGCCAGCGTGATCCTGATGGATGACGGCTTCCAGAATCCGGCGATCGCCAAGGACGCATCATTGATCGTGATCGATGGCGGCCGCGGCCTCGGCAATGGCTGCGTATTTCCCGCGGGTCCGTTGCGGGCACCGCTGCCGCCGCAACTGGATCGCACCGATGCATTGATCGTGATCGGCGATGGATCTGCAGCGGAAGCGGTCGCGGCTTTGGTCGCGGCGCGGGGCAAGCCGGTATTGAAGGCGCAGGTCAGGGCCGATGAGGCGTCAGTCGCGGTGCTGCGCGGCAAGCCGGTGCTGGCATTTGCCGGGATCGGCGATCCCGCGCGATTTTTCAGGACGCTGCGCGCAAACGGCATCGGGGTCGTTCGCGAGCATGTGTTCGCCGATCATCATCCCTTTTCGGAAAATGAGATCGAGGCGCTGGCCAGGGAAGCCGAGCGCAATGGGCTGATGCTGGTCACCACAGAAAAGGATCTCGCGCGATTGCGCGGTCGCGGCGGGCTACCGGATCAGGCGCAGGTGATCCTGCCGTTTGCGGTGACGCTCGAATTCGACGACGCCGTGACGTTGCGGAAGTTTGTGACCGAGCAGCTATTCAAGGCGCGTGAGAAAAAATTCCGCGCGCGCGACTAACCTTGCGTCTTCAGCGCGCCCGGAAAATGCCGTTCCAGCACCGCGGTCGGGACGGCATAGGCTTCCTGCAGATCGACGCTCCAGTATTTCAGCTCGTCGAGCGGGATACGCACATCGGTCACCGCGCAACGCACATAGGTCCCCGGCGAGATCACGCGGAAATCGCCATCGAGATATTGCAACTGCGCTTCGCCATGGCCCGAGGGGCCGAATTTATTCAACACGGGTAGATATCTCCGATCGGTTCGGTTCCCGGCGACGCGGCCGGCAACGTTTCTGAAATGTAATCTAGCATAAATAGGTCACGGTGTCCGCCCGTCAAACCCACCGATTTGTGATGAATTGCATCGGGACCGCATGCTAGCCTTTTCATTTCATGGATCGCTGCTGTTCCAGCGCCATAACGGCCCGGTAAACGCGATGCGCCTTCTGTCAGCAATTGCATTCCTGACACTGCTTGCCATGGCCGGAGCGGCAGGGGCGGCACCCTTGCCCGCCCCGCATCAGGTCGACATTCCCCTCGGGGCCGGGACATTGCGCGCCCAGCTTTACAAGCCCGACGGCAACGGGCCGTTTCCGACCGTGATCGCGCTGCATGCATGCGGCGGGCTGTCGGGCCACTCCGAACCGATCCTGCCGCGCTATCGCGACTGGGCCGAGCAGTTGCTCAAGGACGGCAATGCCGTCCTGCTGCCGGACAGTTACGGTTCGCGTGAACTCGGTCCGCAATGCCGGGTTGGCGAGCAGCGGATCCATGCCCGGCGCGAACGGGTGGCGGATATCGTGGCTTCCAGGCAATGGCTGATGCAGCAGCCCTGGGCCGCGCATGACCGCATCAGCCTGGTCGGCTGGGCGAACGGCGCCAGCGCGCTGTTGTGGGCGGTGCGTCCGCAATTATCCTCGCGCGGGTCCGAGCCGGACTTCCGCTCGGCGATTGCATTCTATCCGGACTGCCGCATTTCATCGGGGTTGGGATGGAGCACGCGCGTTCCGACGTTGCTCCTGATTGGCGCAAAGGACGACGTCAGTTCACCGGCCGCCTGCCATCAGATGATCGACGGCGCGCGCGGGCGTAGCGCGCTGACGCGGATCGTGGTCTATCCCGGCGCCTATCATGATTTCGACCGCGTCAATTTTCCGCTGCACGCGCTGGCCGGCACATCCGATGCCGCATTGCCGGAACGCGGCCATCTCGGCAGCAATCCCGAGGCGCTCGCGGATTCGCAAAAGCTCGTCGCCGAATGGCTGGCGCGGTAAGCGCGATCGTTAAAACAGGCTGCCCTGCTCGATCGGCTTGACGATGCGCTTGGGCGCTGCGGCCTTCGGCTCGCTGGCAGCAGGCTTGGCCGGTGTTGGTATGGCCGCCGGCCGATCCGCATCGGCGGTTGCGCCTATTCGTCCATCGGCGAATTCCAGATTAAGCCGCGCGCCGGGGCCTACGGCCGCGGCCGCATGCAGCGGGAGACCCTGTTCATCGCGCACCAAAGCAAAACCTCGCGCCAGAACACCGCGATAGGACAGCGCCCCCAGCAACTGACCGCTATGGGCGACACGCGCCTCAAGCCGTTGCATCGCAAATCCAAGCGCGCGCCGCGCCCGCTCGGCCAATCGCAATGTGCGCTCCCGGTCGCGCGCAATCGCATTGCGCTGCGCCTGTGCGTTGGAGAGTTTGGAAGCCTTCAGCCTGACCTGCAGCCCGGCAAAGCGATCGCGGCGCTGTTGCAGCAGCGATCGCGCGGAGTTTCGCATCCGCTCGCCGGAAACGGTCAACCGGTGGCTGGCCTGTGCGAGTTGTCCGTGCAGCACCCGCATGGTCAGCCGCGCGCTGGTGCCCGCGAAGCGGCGGAAATGGGCGTGGGTATTGGCCTTGAGGCCGCGGGGCAGTGCGCTCGAAGTACTATCCAGCCGCTGCCGCGGTATGCCTAAGAGTTCGCTGAGTCCGGGCAACGCGCGCGCAGCGGCGCGCAACTCGTTGCGGCGGGCTTCCTGTCCGCGCGCCCAGCACACCATTGTGCGGCGTGCGAGACCCGCGACTTCGACGAGCAGTTCGCTGCGCACCGGGACCGCCATTTCGGCGGCGGCGGTCGGCGTCGGCGCACGCTTGTCGGCGGCGAAATCGATCAGCGTAATGTCGGTCTCGTGCCCGACCGCTGAAATCAGCGGGATCATGCTCTCGGCCGCGGCGCGGACCACAATCTCCTCGTTGAACGACCACAAATCTTCGAGCGAACCGCCGCCGCGCGCCACGATCAGAAGATCCGGCCGCGGAATCTTGCCGCCTTCCGGCAGCGCGTTGAAGCCGCGGATCGCAGCGGCGATCTGTTCCGCCGAGCCTTCGCCCTGCACCCGCACCGGCCACACCAGCACGCGGCGCGGAAAGCGGTCCTCTAACCGGTGCAGGATGTCGCGGATCACGGCACCCGTCGGCGAAGTGACGACGCCGATCACCTCCGGCAGCCAGGGCAATAGTTGCTTGCGCGCCTCGTCGAACAGGCCCTCGGCGGCGAGCTTGCGCTTGCGTTCCTCCATCAGCGCCATCAGCGCGCCGATGCCCGCGGGCTCGATCGCTTCAATGACGATCTGGTATTTCGACGAGCCGGGATAGGTCGTGAGCTTGCCGGTCGCGATGACCTCGAGGCCTTCCTGCGGCTTGAACCGCATCCGGCCGTGGACGCCCTTCCAGATCACCGCCTCGATCTTGGCGCTCTCGTCCTTGAGCGCGAAATAGCAATGCCCGGAGGAGTGAGGCCCGCGAAAACCGGTGATTTCGCCGCGCACCCGGACGTGGCCATAGGCATCCTCCACCGTCCGTTTCAGCGCGGACGACAGTTCGGACACCGTGAATTCCGGCGCGTTGATCAGGGCTTCGGCTGCGGGCATCTCAGTCAATCAAGTCGGACGTTTACGAATCGGGCTGCTGAATTGCGCATAATGTAGGGATTTCGATCATCACCGCAAATCAGCGCTTGTCCTCTATATCACAGAGTTATCTGCTGGAACTCGGCATACTTAGAGCCGCCATGCCCCTCCCATAAATCATGCCCCTCCCATAAATATGGATTCCGGATCGGTGCGCATGGCACACCGTCCGGAACGACGGTGGTTGGCAATCCGCTCTTGCAGGGGAGGGCGGACTCGTGCGACCGACTCGAACCGCCCACCTCACTCTGGCTGCATCTCATGCGTATTCTTCTGCTCGGTTCAGGCGGCCGCGAACATGCCCTGGCGTGGAAGATCGCGGCATCCCCGCTGGTGACAAAACTCTGGTGCGCGCCGGGCAACGCCGGCATCGCACGCGAGGCCGAATGCGTAGCGCTCGATATTACTGACCATACCGCCGTGATCGAATTTTGCCGCAGCAACGCGGTCGATTTTGTCGTGGTCGGGCCGGATGCGCCGATCGCGGCCGGGATCGTCGACGATCTCAATGCCGCCGGCTTCAAGGCGTTTGGACCGACCCGGGCTGCGGGACAGCTCGAGAGTTCGAAAATCTTCACCAAGGAACTGTGCAAGGCGAACCAGATACCGACCGCAGCGTTCGGCCACTTCAAGGATGCCGAAGCGGCGAAAACCTATATCCGCCAGCAGGGCGCGCCGATCGTGGTCAAGGCCGATGGGCTTGCGGCGGGCAAAGGTGTCGTCGTCGCGATGAACCTCGAGGAGGCGCTCGCCGCGGTCGACATGATGTTCGGCGGTGGTTTCGGTGCGGCCGGCGCCGAGGTCGTCGTCGAGGAATTCATGCAGGGCGAAGAGGCTTCGTTCTTTGCGCTGTGCGACGGCGAACATGCGCTGCCGCTCGCGACCGCGCAGGACCACAAGCGCGCCTTCGACGGCGACAAGGGGCCGAATACCGGCGGCATGGGCGCTTATTCACCCGCCCCGGTCCTGACCGAAGCGCTGTGTACGCGTATCATGGAAGAGATGGTCAAGCCGACACTGCGCGCTTTGAAGGCGATGGGATCGCCCTACAAGGGCGTGCTCTATGCCGGCGTGATGGTGACCAAGGATGGCCCGAAGCTGGTCGAATACAATGCCCGCTTCGGCGATCCGGAATGCCAGGTGCTGATGCTGCGGATGATGTCCGACATCGTGCCGGCGCTGATCGCCAGTGCGGATGGGCAGTTGAAGAATTTCAGCCTGCGCTGGTTCGACGACGTCGCGCTGACGGTGATCATGGCCACCAAAGGCTATCCCGGCGACTATGGCAAAGGCTCCGTGATCGAAGGTCTCGATGACGCCGCTGATGTTGAAGGCGTCGAGATATTCCATGCCGGCACCAGGGCTGAAGGCGGTAAAATTCTGGCCAATGGCGGGCGGGTGCTGAACGTCTGCGCGACGGGAAAAACCGTCACCGAGGCGCAACAGCGCGCTTACCAGGCGGTCGATCGCATCAAATGGCCCGACGGCTTCTGCCGCCGCGACATCGGCTGGCAAGCGGTGGCGCGGGAAAAGGCCGGCGGGTAGGGTTTTGTTATTCCGGGGCGGCGCTTCGCTCTGTCATGCAAGGAAATCCTGATGTCCGATCTCGCCGACCTGTTTCCCGGCTACGCGTCCGAATGGATCAACACCTCGTCCGGGCGCATTTTTGCGCGGGTCGGCGGCAAGGGGCCGCCGCTGTTGCTGCTGCATGGCTTTTCCGAAACTCACGTGATGTGGCACCGCGTCGCGCCGCAGCTCAGCGATAAGTTCACGCTGATCATCGCGGACCTGCCGGGCTATGGCTGGTCGGATATGCCGCGCAGCGATGACGCTCACACGCCCTACACCAAGCGTGCGATGGCGCGGGCCATCATCGAGGCGATGGAACAACTCGGGCATGTGCACTTCGCACTCGCCGGGCATGACCGCGGCGGCCGGGTCGCCTACCGTCTGGCGCTCGATCATCCCGGCCGGCTGTCGCGGCTGGCGGTGCTCGATATCCTGCCGACCTATGACTACTGGATGAAGATGGATTGGCGCTACGCCATGAAGATCTATCACTGGACGTTTCTGGCGCAGCCTTATCCGCTGCCGGAAACCTTGATCGGCGGCAGTCCGGATTTTTTCCTCAAGCAGAAAATGGCGAGCCAGACCAAATCGAAGAATCTCGACGCGATCGATCCGCGCGCGCTCGAGCATTATCTCGCGGCGTTTCGCGATCCCTCACGGGTGCACGCGATGTGCGAGGATTATCGCGCCGGCGCCACCGCGGACTTCGACATCGACAAGAACGATCACGACGCCGGCAAAAAGATCACGATCCCGATGCTGGCGCTGTGGGGCGAAGTCGGCATCGCGCGCGCCGCGGCGACGCCGCTGGATACCTGGAAAACATGGGCGACCAATATTTCCGGCGGGCCGGTCGATTCCGGTCATTTCCTGACCGAGGAAAATCCGGATGTTACGGCGAAAGCGCTGAAGGAATTTTTTACGGCAGGGTGAGGGGCCATTACAGGATCTCCCGTCATTGCGAGGAGCGCTGCGACGAAGCAATCCATTTTGCTGCTCCATGGATTGCTTCGCTTCGCTCGCAATGACGGTGGAGGGCAGCCGCCTCACCGTCGGGCCTTGAAAAACTCCCGCAGCAGCGTCGCCGCTTCGCTCTCGCCCACGGCCGAATAAACCTCAGGCACGTGATGGCAGGTCGGCGAGGCGAAGAACCGCACGCCGGATTCCACGGCGCCGCCCTTGGGGTCGGCCGCGCCGTAATACAGCCGCCTGATCCGCGCAAACGAGATCGCAGCCGCGCACATCGTGCACGGTTCCAAGGTGACGTAGAGATCGCAATCGACCAGCCGCTCGGTGCCGATGGTTTCGGCGGCCTGCCGGATCGCCAGTATTTCGGCATGGGCGGTCGGGTCGCGGTCGGTCAGGGTGCGGTTGGCGGCCGTGGCGATGAGCTCATAATTGCGCACAATGACGCATCCGATTGGTACTTCGCCCGATTTTCCGGCGTTTTCGGCCGTTTTCAGCGCTAAATCCATGAAAGATGGTGCGGTCATGCCTCGTATCATCGGAAAATACCTGCTACTAGATGCAGCTTCAGCAAAAGTGGATGCCGGTTTTGCGTGAGAATGCGCCTTGAGCCAAGCGCGCGGGCGTTCTCGCTATGACAACCCATCCATATCCGCCTGATCGCCATTTCATACGTGAGACCATTCATGCCCCGCGATAACGACAAAAACAACGATTCCCGCGGCCGGCGTGATCGCCCCTCCGGTAGCAAGGGCCGCTCCGGCGCCGCCCGCGGGCCTGAGAAGAAATTCGCCAAGCGCGGCTTTGCCGGCAAAAGCGAGGGTGACGGCGAACGGCGCCCCTATGCCGGCAAGCCTGACGGGGCCAAATCCTATGGCAAGAAGCCTTATGCGGGCGCCGGCAAACCCTACGCCGGCAAACGTGACGGCGCGCCGCCGCGCTTCAACCGCGATGACCGACCGGCGCGTGGCGATAGCGAAAAGCGCCCCTATACGCCGCGTGGCGATCGCCCGAACTATAACCGCGACGACCGCGCGCCGCGTTCTGACCGCGGCGATGCGCGGCCCGCCGCGCGTTTCTCCGACCGCAAATTCGGCGACAAGAAACCCTACGCATCGCGGGATGGGGGCGGCGAGAAGCGGCCCTACACACCGCGCGGCGAAGGTTTTCGCAAAGATGGCGACCGGCCGCAGCGGGATCGGCCGTCCGGAGATCGCCCGTACAGCGCGCGGCCGCCGCGCGATAACGACCGTCCCCGTGGCGATCGGCCTGAGCGAAAATTCGGTGGCGACAAGAAATTTTCGCGCGGCGCTCCCGACAGAGGCCCGCGTAAGGATTTTGGTGATCGTCCCGACCGCGGCGAGTCAAAGCCGTGGCAAAAACGCGATGCGTCTTCGCCCGATCACGCCGGCCGTAATTCCCGCCCCTCCCGCGACGGCGCAAGGAATTTCGATAAGCCTCGGGAGGACCGTGGTGGCGACGAGCGTCCCCGCTTTTCCCGTTCGCGCGAGGATCGTCCGCAGGGCGACCGGCCGTTCCGGGAACGTCCGAAGTTCGATCGTCCGCGCGAGGATCGCAGGGACCGTCCGAAATTCGAGCGGCCTCGTGAGGCTCGCAATTCCTGGCAGGAGCATCCGCGCAGCGACGCGCGCTCATCCGACCGGGACGACCGGCCTCGGCGTGACAATGAAGACGACAGCAAGGTGTTCGCCAAGCGTCCGGCATTCGGCGGCCGCGGCGAATATCGCGAGCGCAAGCCCGATTTCGAGAAACGTGCACCGCGTCCGCCGCGCGAAAAGAAATCCGGCGAGCGGATCGCCAAGGTGGTGTCGCGGGCCGGACTGGCCTCGCGCCGCGACGCCGAGGAATGGATCGTGCAGGGGCGCGTCACCGTCAACGGCCGGGTGATCAATTCGCCGGCGCTCGATGTCACCGCCAACGATGTCATCTCGGTTGATGGCAAACCGTTGCCGCCGCGCGAGCGCACCCGGCTATTTTTGTTCCACAAGCCGCGCGGATTGATGACCACCCATGCCGACCCCGAGGGGCGGCCGACGGTGTTCGACAATCTGCCGGAAGGCCTGCCGCGGCTGATCAGCATCGGCCGGCTCGATTTCAACACCGAAGGCCTGCTGCTGTTGACCAATGATGGCGGGCTGGCGCGCGCGCTCGAACTGCCGGATACCGGCTGGCTGCGGCGCTATCGCGTTCGCGCCCATGGCGAAGTCACGCAGGCGCAGCTCGATGAATTGAAAAAGGGCGTCGAGGTCGACGGCGTCAAATACGGCCCGATCGATGCGACGCTGGAGCGCGATCAGGGCGCCAATGTCTGGCTGGTGTTTGCGATCCGCGAAGGCAAGAACCGCGAAGTTCGCAACGTGATGGCGCATCTTGGGCTTGAGGTGAACCGGCTGATCCGGATCTCCTACGGTCCGTTCCAATTGGCCGAACTCGAGGAAGGGCAGGTCGAAGAGGTCAAGACCCGCGTGCTGCGCGAGCAGCTCGGCGAGAAAATCGCGGCCTTGGCGGGCGCGGATTTCACCCGGCCGATGCAGGGCGAGCCACATCCGGAAGCCGAGGGCGAAGAGGCTGATGCGCCACGCGGCAAGAAGCCGTTCAAGCCGGCTGGCAAGAGCGCCCTTATTGCCGACCGAAAAGGCCGCCGCGTGCTGGTGCAGCGTACCGGCAGCGAGGAAGCGCGGGCGCGCAACGAGGCCGAGGCCAACGGTTTCGGCCCGCCCCGGCGTCCGCAGCGCGGCTATCACGGCAAGCGCGATCTGAAGCCGCGGGACGAGTAGGGTTCGATGCGTGTCGTCGGTGGTCGATTGAAGGGCCGCAATCTGGCGTCGCCGTCCTCGCGCGACATCCGGCCCACCGCGGACCGGTTGCGGGAGTCGTTATTTAATATCCTGATCCATGCCTATGACGATCCGATTGCGGATGCGCGGGTGCTCGATTTGTTTGCCGGCACCGGCGCACTCGGCATCGAGGCGATTTCGCGCGGGGCAAAATTCGCGCTGTTCGTCGACAATGGCGCCGAGGCGCGCGCTTTGATGCGCAACAATGTTGAATCGCTCGGGCTTGGCGGCGTGACCAAAGTCTATCGGCGCGATGCCACTGATCTCGGCCCGGCTCATCCGATGGAGTCGTTCTCGCTGGTGTTCCTCGATCCGCCCTACTCGAAAAAATTGGCTGACACGGCGCTGGCCTCGTTGCGCGATGGCGGCTGGCTGACGCCGGGCGCGCTGTTGGTGGTCGAGGAAGCCAAGGCTGCGGCCTTCGCGCCGCCGGAGGGTTTCGAGGAGTTGGAGCGGCGGGCGTATGACGATACGGAGTTTGTGTTTTTGCGAGCCACATCATCGGCCTCATCCTGAGGAGCGGCCCGAAGGGTCGCGTCTCGAAGGATGGATGCACAGGCGGACTCGCGGCCATCCTTCGAGACGCGCGCAAGAGCGCGCTCCTCAGGATGAGGGCGGAGATCGCTGAACTCTACCTTCGCCCGAACAGCCGCTCGATATCCGCGAGCTTCAACTCGACATAAGTCGGCCGGCCGTGGTTGCATTGCCCGGAATTCGGGGTGTCTTCCATCTCGCGCAACAGTGCGTTCATTTCTTCCGGCTTGAGCCTTCGCCCCGCGCGCACCGAGCCGTGGCAGGCCATGGTGGCCGCGACGTGCATCAGGCGCCGCTCCAGCGGCAACGCTTCGTCCCATTCGGCCATGTGTTCGGCGAGGTCACGCAGCAGCGATCCGGCGTCGGTCTTGCCGAGCAGTGATGGCGTTTCGCGCACCGCGACCGCGCCTGGTCCGAAGGATTCGATCGCCAACCCAAATGATGCGAGTTCGTCGGCCCGCGCGACCAGTCGTTCGACCGTAGCCTCGTCGAGCTCGACGATATCGGGGATCAGCAGGATCTGCCGCTGCACGCCGTTTTTCGCCAGCGAGGCCTTCAGTTTTTCATAGACGATGCGCTCATGCGCGGCGTGCTGATCCACCACCACGAGGCCGTCGCGGGTCTGCGACACGATATAGGTCTCGTGGATCTGCGTTCGCGCCGCGCCGAGCGGGCGATCGAGCAGGTCGGGCGATGGCGCGGCCTCGAAACGCACATCCGCGGTGGGGGTGCCGACGTCGAACGCGGCCTGTCCCGGCTCGGCAAAGGCCGATGCGGCGGCGCTCTCGAACGCCGACATCGGTCCGACCGGAAGTGCCGGCGAGCGGCGCCAATCCCAACTGGTGCGGGGCGCAGGCGCAAAGGAGGGGCGGAACGAAGCGAGAGCGGCGCCATCGCTGTTGGCTGCGGTGCGCTTGCCTTCGCGGGCGAGACCTTCCTTGAGCGCATGGACGATCAGCGCTCGGACCAGACCGGCATTGCGGAACCGCACTTCGGTCTTGGCCGGATGCACATTGGCATCGACCTCCTGAGGATCGGATGTCACGAACAGCGCGACCACGGGATGGCGGTCGCGCGGCAGATAATCGGAATAGGCCGCGCGTACTGCGCCCAAAATCAGCTTGTCGCGTACCGGCCGGCCATTGACGAACAGATATTGCCCGAGCGCGTTGGCGCGCGTGAGAGAGGGTGCGGCGGCAAAGCCTTCGACCACGACGCCGTCGCGTTCGGCGCGCACTTCGATCGCGCTGGCGCGAAAATCCGCACCCAATATATCGCCGAGCCGCGTCAGCCGGCCGGCAGCGCCGGGCAAGGCCGCGGCCCAGGTCACCGGCGCGCGCTCCTCGCCGGCCAGCGTGAAGGCGATATCGGGCCGCGCCATTGCGAGGCGGCGCACCACCTCGCGGATCGCCTCGGCTTCGGTGCGATCGGTCTTGAGGAATTTCAGTCGCGCCGGCGTCGCGTAAAACAGATCGCTGACCTCGACGCGGGTGCCGCGGGACAGCGCCGCTGGCATGATCGCGGATTTCTCGCCGCCTTCGACCGACAGCGACCAGGCATGCGGCTCGTTGGCGTGGCGCGTGGTGATGCCGAGCTTCGCCACCGCGCCGATCGAGGGCAGCGCCTCGCCGCGAAATCCCAGCGTGCGGATCTGCAGGAGGTCTTCATTGTCGAGCTTGGAAGTGGCATGGCGATCCACCGCCAGCGCCAGGTCGCGCGAGGTCATGCCATCGCCATCGTCGGTAATGCCGATCCGCCGCCGCCCGCCGCCATCGGTGAAAATGTCGATCCGGCTCGAGCCGGCATCGATCGCGTTCTCTACCAGTTCCTTGACCACGCTCGCCGGCCGCTCGACCACCTCGCCGGCGGCGATACGGTTGACGACCTGTTCGGGAAGCTGGCGGACGGGCATGGGCTCTGAAGTGGCTCGTGGAATACAGGCTCAATGTAGGGACTTTTAAGGGGCCTTGGGAGGGCGCGAAGGCACATCTCCCCACCCTTGATGGCCTCAATCGTCAAATCCGCCCGAGCGCTTCGCCTTGACGTCGCTGCGGCGCTTTTTGCCTTCGAGACGGCGCTTTTTCGATCCCAGCGTCGGCTTGGTCGGGCGCCGGACGATCGGCCGTGTCATGGCTTCGCGCAGCAGTTCCAGCAGGCGGTCGATCGCATCGGCGCGGTTGCGCTCCTGGGTGCGGAAACGTTGCGCATGGATCACGATCACGCCGTCCTTGGTCATCCGCTGGCCGGCGAGCCGGTCGAGCCGCATCTGCGCATCGGAAGGCAGCGTGATCCGCCTTGTATCGAACCGCAATTGCGCCGCGGTCGAAAGCTTGTTGACGTTCTGCCCGCCCGGACCAGAGGCGCGCACAAAACTGATCTCGATGTCGTTCTCGTCGATCGTGAGGTCGCGGGAAATCCGCAGCATGGCGTCACCAAAAGGCAGGATTTCCCCTGACGGGAATCGGGCAGCCCTGAGGATAGCGTTTTTATGTGCGGCGCTGAAGGACGAGGAACTGTTTCCGGCGGCTGCGCAGCCGCTGCGGATTTAACCGGCTTTGGATCAGTTCGCTTTGGGTTGATTGGTGCTGGGCGGTGCCGTGGCGGCTGCAGGCTGGGCTGTGGCCGGCGGGCGGCCGACGATCACGGTAATCAGGCCTTGCCCCCACAGGCGTTGGGCGGCCCTTTTGGCGCCATCGAGGGTGACGGCGTCCACGATGGCATTGCGTTTCTCGATGTAGTCGATCGGAAGCCGGTCCAACTGGTATTGCAGCAACGCCGACGCCAGTTTCGAGGAGGTGTCGAGCGCCAGCATTTGTGAGCCCTTGAGATACGACTTGGCTTCGTCCAGTTCCTGCTGGGTCGGGCCGTTCTCGGCCATGCGGCGGATTTCACTCTCGACGGCCGCGACCGTTTCGCCGGCGCGATCGGCGCGGGTCCCGGTATTGCCGACGAATAGCGCGGAATGATCCATCCATAACAGCGCATCATAGACCGAATAAGCGAGGCCGCGCTTCTCGCGAACTTCGCGGTAGAGCCGCGACGACAGCGTGCCGCCGCCGAGAATGTGGTTGACGACATAGCCGGCCATGAAATCCGGATCGTTGCGCCGGATGCCGGGGCCGCCGAATGTCACCACGGTCTGCGGCACGTCGAGCGGGATGAAGGCACGCTGCGGCGGCTTCACAGCTTCGATATCGGCGACGGGCGTGAGACTGGCCTTGGCCGGCAAGCCGCCAAACGTCCGGTCGAGCAATTTGCCGAGCGAAACAGCATCGATATCGCCGACCACGGCGATCCTAAGAGTGTCCCTGGCCAGCACGCGACGGACATAGTCCTTCAAATCGGCAACCGTGATGGTCGGAAGGCTTTCCAGCGTGCCGCTGGCCTGGCGCCCATAGGGGTGATCGTCGAAGGCGATTTCCAGGAATTTGCGACTCGCAAGTGCGCCGGGATTCGAGGTGTCACGCCGGAGGCCCGAGAGTAACTGCGTGCGGATACGCTCGACGTCGGCGTTCTCGAAATGCGCTGATGTCAGCGATAGCCGCAACAGGTCGAACGCCTCGTCCTTGTTGTCCTTGAGCATGCGCAGCGAACCACGGAAATAATCCCGTGTCGCGCTGAAACTCAATTCGATGGCGCGGCGGTCGAGGCGCTCGTGGAACGCCTGGGAGTCCAAGTCGCCCGAGCCTTCATCGATCAGATCGGCGACCATATTGGCGACGCCGGCCTTGTCGGCCGGGTCCTGTGCCGAGCCGCCGCCGAAGGCATATTCCATCGCGATCAACGGTACGGTGGCGTCCTGCACGAACCAGGCTTCGATGCCGCCGGGCGAAACCAGATGCTGGATCTTGGCCGCGGCGTGCGACGGCGTCGGTGCCCATGACAGCATCGTCAGGCATGCGGCGAAAATGAAGGCCAAGCGCCGCAGGCTAGGAGAGCGCCGTAGGCTGAGAAAACGCCGCGAGCCAACGATGGGACCGGTCACGAGCGCTTCTCCTCACGTTTCGGCGGGGCCGCCTTGATCAGATAGCCGGTCACGGAACGTTTCTTGTCGAGCCATTTTTCCGCGGCCTGCCGGACCTGTTCGGCGGTGACGGCGCGAATGCGATCCGGCCAGCTTCGGATATCCTCAATGCTGAGCCCGGTAGTGAGCGCGCCGCCGTACCAGCGCGCCAGCGTCGCCTGATTGTCCTGGGCGTAGATGGCCTCCGCGATCAGTTGCGTCTTGACGCGTTCGAGATCCTCGGCGCGAACGCCGTTTTGTTCGATGTCCGCAATCACCTCGTCGATAACCTGCTCGACTTGCGCGAATTCGACGCCCGCGCGGGGCGCGGCCGAGATCGAGAACTGCGTCGCGTCGAGCGAGGTGCCCTGGTAGCCGGCGCTGGCGCTGACCGCGAGCGGCTTGTCCACGACCAGCCTGCGATTGAGGTAGGAATTGCTGCCGCCGCCCATCAATTGCGCGAGCACGTCGAGCACCTGGCTTTCTCCCACTGCACCGGTGGTCGCGGAGGGTACGAGATAATAACGCCGCAGGCTCGGCTGTTCGACCCTGGCGTCGGACAGCGTCACGGTGCGCGGCGCGGCCGGCTCGGGTTCCTGTGGCCGCAGGCGCAGTACCGGTATCGCGGGCTGTGACGGGACGGGACCGAATGTCCGCTCCACCATCGGGCGGATATCCTTGGCCTCGACGTCGCCGGCGATCACCAGTGTTGCGTTGTTCGGCGCATAGAAGCGCTTGTAGAACGCCAGCGCATCTTCGCGATCGAGCTTCTCGATTTCCTGGTGCCAGCCGATCACGGGACGGCCGTAGGGATGATTGAGATAAAGCGCAGCCATGATCTGCTCGGTCAGCCGCGCTTCCGGATTGTTGGCCACCCGCATGTTGAATTCTTCGAGCACGACGTCGCGCTCCGGCAGCACGTTTTCGTCCTTCAGGATCAGGCCGGTCATGCGATCGGCCTCGAACTCCATCATCCTGGGGAGTTGTTCGCTCGGCACGCGCTGAAAATAGCCGGTGTAGTCGGTCGAGGTGAAGGCGTTCTCGTTGCCGCCGGCACGCAGTACGGCCTGGGTGAACTCGCCGGCCGGATGTTTGCTGGTGCCTTTGAACATCAAGTGTTCGAGAAAATGCGCCAGGCCCGATTTGCCCGGGGTCTCGTCGGCCGAGCCGACCTTGTACCAGATCATTTGCGTAACCACCGGCGTGCGGTGATCCGGGATCACCACCACCACAAGACCGTTGCTGAGGGTAAAGGTGGCGGGAGGCGCCGAGGTAACGGTGGTCTGCGCGAAAGCGCCGCTTGCGGGGATTGCGAACGCCGGCAGCAGCGCGGCGAACAACGGAACGGCAAAGCGGTGCAAGGTCATTCTGGCCTATCTGGAAAGTCCGAACTGAAACGTTCGGGGGAGATCACGGCAGCGTAAGATATGCGGTGGCGATGAGCGTCACGAAGCCGCCGGGATACAGATAGCGTTAGTGTACCACGCTGGAAGCGCTGGACGATTGGGCGCCGGGGGGCGGTTTCTCGTTCGATTGCCCGCTGAAGATACCCTTCGATTCAACGGCGTAGGGGTAGCTGGTAGACGGCGTCTGGTAGCCGGACGGAGGCTGGGTCAGGGCTTCGCGCGACGGTTCGGTGCCAGGCGGCAAGCTCGGCTCGTCTTTCTTGCCGCCGAAAAGATTACCGAAGCCGCCCAAGCCTATCCCGTCGAGTGCGGTGCTTGCGCCGCCTTTGAACAGATCCCCGGGCTGGTCGTAGACAGGATCGGTCCTGGCCGTTCCATTCGAGTCCATCGCATGGTTCGGACGGATCATATCGGGGGTCGGGGCGGGCGCCTCGACGACGGGCGGAGCGATGTTGATCGGGCGAGGCGTGGCGTCCTGTACAGCAGCGGGAGCGACCGCGACGACCGGTGGCGCGCTCTTCTTCTTGGCGGCGATGATGGCCTTGCGCTGCTTCTCGTCCGGATCTTTCGGCCAGTTGGTAACCTGCGGCGCCTTCGACGCGGTAACCGGCGGCGGGAGATCGAGAGTGGGAGGGACCACCAGCGGAGATCGTTCGCGATAGTCGATCCCGCGATTATCCATGGTCGCGCCGCGAATGGTGTCCTTGAAGCCGTCGACGAATCTTTCCGTGAACGACCTGTCGTCGTCTGCCGCACGCGCGGCGCTGGCCGTCATCACAAGGGTAAGTCCCAGAATAACGCCAGAACTGATGGCGCCAAGCCGAAGCGCACGCGCTGGCGCTCTCGATGAACTCCGCATCATCCAACCGTTAAATTCGGTCTCGAGCATCGCGTTGTTCCCGTTCAAAAATTTCACGTGGATCGCCAATCCCCGGGCGCAATCTCCACGCCTTCAACCTTCAGGCCGAGGGTCCGTATCAGCCGGGATCAGGGCGCTTTTGCGGCGGGTACCCCCAGGAAGGAATCATACAACAGGCCTGCTACCCCGGCAACAATCGCCACATCGGCAAGGTTAAACACATACCAATTGAAGATTTTACCCCCGATCTGGACATGGAACAGGGCGAAATCGACCACTGCGCCATAGGCGAAGCGGTCGATGGCGTTGCCGATGGCCCCGCCGATGATCAGGCCGAGCGCGATGGTCGCGATGGGGGTGCGGGAGCGCGCCATCCAGATCGCCAGCACGATCACCGCCACGGCCTTGACCAGCATCAGGATGATCTGGGCCAGCGGGCTGTCATTCTGGAACCAGCCGAAACTGATCCCGACATTCCAGGCCAGCACCAGATCCAGGAACGGCGTCAGCTTCACCGCGCCGCGGTGGCCGATGTCGAACACGAACAGCAGCCAGAGCTTGGAGGTCTGATCCAGCGCCAGCGCGGCGATGGCGGCGATCACGCCGGGGCGCAAATTGGCGTTCAAACCGCCACTCCCAGCGCCTTCCATTCGCGTAGCGCCTGCGCGTCGCGCGGCGACACGTCGGGGTATTCGGCGTCTTCGCCGACGGTCGGCAGGATCTTCCACGACCGCGCGCATTTGATGCCCTGCGCCTTCTCGACCACGACGGCGACACCCGCGACGTCGTTGAGCCGGAACGCGTCAGCCGGCGCGTCGTCATTGGTCACCATCGCATTCGAGGTGATGCAGACCTCGGCGAGGTCGATGTCGAACAGCGTGGCGAAGATATTCTTGTCGGACACGTAGACCATCGGCGAGGCTTCCAGCGAAGAGCCGATGCGTTTTGCCGCGCGCTCGACTTCCAGCGCGCCGGTCACGACGCGGCGGACGTTGCGGATAATTTCCCATTTCGCCGCCAGCGCATCGTCGCGGAAATCTTCCAGCTCCTGCGGAAACAGCGTCAGATGCACTGATGGTTCCGCGTCGGGCCGGTACAGCCGCCACGCTTCCTCGCAGGTGAAGCTGAGCACCGGAGCGAACCATTTCAGGATCGCGTCGCAGATCATGTCGATGGCGGTAAGCGATGCCTTGCGCGCCAGCGAGGACGGCGGATCGCAATACAGCGTGTCCTTACGGATATCGAAATAGAACGCCGACAATTCGGTGTTCATGAAGGCCGAGAGACTCGCAACCACGGTCTTGTAGTCGAAATCAATATAGGCCTGGCGCACGGTTGCGGCCTGTTCGGCGAGCTGGTGCAGCATCAGCCGCTCCAGTTCGGGCATCTTGGCGGGCGCGACCGCATCCTCCGGCTTGAAGTGATGCAGCGTGCCGAGCATCCAGCGGATCGAGTTGCGCAGTTTGCGGTAGGTCTCGATGGTGTTTTTGAGGATTTCCGGGCCGATGCGCTGGTCGTCGGCATAGTCAGTGGCGCAGACCCAGAGTCGCAGGATGTCGGCGCCGGATTGCGCGATGATCTTTTGCGGTTCGACGGTGTTGCCCACCGACTTCGACATCTTGCGGCCGTTCTCGTCCAGCGTGAAGCCGTGCGTGAGCACGATGTCGAACGGCGCGCGGCCACGGGTGCCGCAGCTTTCCAACAGCGAGGACTGGAACCAGCCGCGGTGCTGGTCGCTGCCCTCGAGATACATCACGGTATCCTGGCCGCCATCGACCTTGCGCTTGATGCCGGCCAGGCCCGGAAAGTGGACAGGGTCTTCCAGCACGAAAGCATGCGTCGAGCCTGAGTCGAACCAGACGTCACAGATGTCGTCGACCTTCTTCCACTCTTCATTGGCGTATGAGCCGAGAAAGCGTTCGCGCGCGCCGTCCATATACCAGGCGTCGGCGCCTTCCTTTTCGAACGCGTCGGCGATGCGCTGGTTGACGGCGGCATCCTGCAAAATTTCGGCCGAACCATCGCCTTTCTCGCGCACGAACACGGCGATCGGCACACCCCAGGCGCGCTGGCGCGAGATCACCCAGTCGGGCTTGCTGTTGATCATGCCGTTGATGCGGTTCTGGCCTGACTGCGGTACCCATTGGGTCACGGATATCGCATGCAGCGCGCGGGCGCGTAGGCTGTCGCCGGGCTTCGCCTTGCCGGCATCCGCGATGTCCTTGTCCATCGCGATGAACCATTGCGGCGTGTTGCGGAAGATCACCGGTTTTTTCGAGCGCCAGGAATGCGGGTATTGATGTTTGAGCCGGCCACGCGCCAGCAGTTTGCCGGCATCGATCAAGGCCTTGATCACGGCCTCGTTGGCGTCACCCTTTTCGCCCTTGTCGTTGATGACGCGCTTACCTTCGAAGCCCGGCGCCTGATCGGTCAGCGCGCCGTTTTCATCGACGGTATAGGGGATGATGGTGTTGATGCCGCGCTGGTCGAGTTCGCGCGCGTTCGACATCCAGACATCGAAGTCCTCGCGGCCATGGCCCGGCGCGGTATGGACGAAGCCGGTACCGGTGTCGTCGGTGACGTGATCGCCGGGCAGCAACGGCACGGTGAATTCGTAGCCTCCGCTAAATCCTTTCAGCGGATGCGCGCATTCCACGACATCGAGCGTGTCGGCGGGCAGGTCGCGTACTTTTTCGTAACCCGTGACGCGCGCCTGCTTGAATACGCTTTCCGCCAGCGCATCGGCCAGGATCAGCAGGTCGCCGTTGACGGCCCAATTATCCGCGGGCGCGTCGGTGACCTTGTAGACGCCGTAGGAAATTTTCGGCGAGAAGCTGATGGCGCGGTTGCCGGGCAGCGTCCATGGCGTGGTGGTCCAGATCACGATGCTCGCATCGGCCAGCACGCCATGCGCCGGCGAGGTGACCGGAAATTTCACCCACACCGTATCCGACGTGTAATCCTCGTATTCGACCTCGGCTTCCGCCAGCGCGGTCTTCTCCACCACGCTCCACATCACGGGCTTGGAGCCGCGATAGAGCGTGCCGTTGGTCGCGAACTTCATCAGTTCGCGCGCGATCTGCGCTTCGGCGGGATAGGTCATGGTGGCGTAGGGATGATCCCAGTCGCCGATGATGCCGAGCCGCTTGAATTCCTCGCGCTGCACGTCGAGCCAGTGTCCGGCATAGGCGCGGCATTCCCGGCGGAACGCCACCATCGCGGTCGAATCCCGGAAGTCCGGCTTCTGCTTGCCCTTGGAGCGGTAGTTCTCTTCCTCGATCTTCCATTCGATCGGCAGGCCATGGCAGTCCCAGCCCGGCACGTAATTGGAATCGAAGCCCAGCATCTGCTGGCTCTTGGTCACCACATCCTTGAGGATCTTGTTGAGGGAGTGGCCGATATGGATGTTGCCGTTGGCATAGGGCGGGCCGTCATGCAGCACGAATTTGGCGCGGCCGGCGGCGGCCTCGCGCAATTTGCCGTAGAGGCCGATCTCGTTCCAGCGTTTGAGGATTTCCGGCTCGCGCTGGGGTAAACCGGCGCGCATCGGAAATTCCGTCTGCGGCAAATAAAGGGTTTTGGAATAGTCTGATGCGTCGGACTTTTGCGGCTTTTCGGACATGAATTCTCTGGTTTGGCTCAAGGGGCGCTGAACGCGATCGATCGCGGATGAATTAGGGAGGTCCCGGTCTTGCGCTGAGCCGAAACTCAGGCGGAAGCCGGGCCGCTAATGCTGATGGTGCGCCGTGCAAACATGCTGCTTCCATAGCAGCCGGGGGCTGGATCGCAAAGCCCCGAGACATGTTAGAGGCCAGTTAAGAGGTCCGTTTAGGGGACTTCCGGAGGCGCATTGGCGGGGCCTAAACCTCAGGCCGGCGGGGCGATATTCCCCAATTTCGGGAAGGCGCCGGGCGCGGCGGCCAGCATGGCGCGGGCGCGGGCGCTGTCATCGCCCATCTGGCGGATCAGCGCATCGATATTGTCGAACTTCAATTCGTCGCGAATGAAGCCGATGAAGGCGATATCCAGCCGGTTGCCGTAGAGATCGCCCTTGAAATCAAACAGGAAGACTTCAAGGAGAGGCGCGCCATTGTCGAAGGTCGGGCGGCGGCCGAAACTGGCGACGCCGTCGAAACGATCCGAACCCCGGCCAACCCGCACCGCGTAGATGCCGTGCTTGAGCCCGCAATTCTTGTCGAGGCGGATATTGGCGGTGGGATAGCCGAGATCGCGGCCGCGTTTCTCGCCGTGGATCACCTCGCCGTTCACGAACCAGGGGTCGCCCAGCATCGCGGTGGCATCCTCGATCTGCCCCTCCGCGAGCGCCATGCGGATCGCGCTGGAGGAGACTGGCCGCTCCGCAATGTCGATATGCGCCTGCACATCGACCTCGATGCCGAGCCGGGGCGCTTCGCTGACCAGGAGGCTCGGCGAGCCGACGCGGCCTTTGCCGAAATGAAAGTCATAGCCGACGGCGATGCCGCTGATCCCGAGCCGCTCGATGAGATCATGGTGAATGAAATGTTGCGCGGTGGTCCCGGCGCGATTTTTGTCGAACGCCATCACCACGGCGCCCGCGAGTCCCGTTCCGGCCAATAGCCGCAATTTTCCGGCCTCGTCTGTAAGCCGGAACTGGGGGGTATTCGGGCTGAAAAAGCTGCGCGGATGGGGCTCGAAGGTCAGCGCCAGCGCAGGGCGGCCATGCGCGCGCCCCATCTGAATGGCCGCCTCGATCACGGCGCGGTGGCCGAGATGGACGCCGTCGAAATTGCCCATCGCCACGACCGTCCCCTTGGGGATTGCGGTGGCGGGGGTGGTATCGCGGATAACAAGGAAATCAGTCGTCATTTCAACGGTTCTTCAACAGGGTCGGGTGGGGCGGGACGGCGATTTGACATGCTTCGACCGCGACCTGACCGTGGCCGGACGTTGACTTGGGGCTGCCCGCGAAGTCAAGCAGGGCCCGATTTGGCACACCTGCCGGGGGGCCGATTAACGGGCTGTTTAACGGCTGATGGTAGTAATTCAGGCGGACTGCAGGGGTATCGCCCTTGCGGGCGAATTAATGATTTTGCGCGTTGTGTGTCGTGCGGGGGGTCCAAGATGGCGGTTGATTTGTCGATGTCGGTTCTGGTGGTGGATGACTACAACACCATGATTCGCATCATCAGAAATCTGCTCAAGCAGCTTGGCTTCGAAAACATCGACGATGCCAGCGACGGATCGGCGGCGCTGAACAAGATGCGCGGCAAGAAATATGGTCTGGTAATCTCCGACTGGAACATGGAGCCGATGACCGGCTACGACCTGCTCCGCGAAGTGCGCGCCGACCCCAATCTCGCGACCACGCCGTTCATCATGATCACGGCCGAATCCAAGACCGAGAACGTGATCGCCGCCAAGAAGGCCGGCGTGAACAATTACATCGTCAAGCCGTTCAATGCCGCGACGCTGAAGACCAAGATCGAGGCAGTGTTTCCGGATCTGGCGAACGCGTAACGCTCTCCCGCGCTCGTGTCCCGGACGTGGCGCAGCGTTCCGGGGAACGACCGATTACCAGCGCAATTCCCGGGTCAGCGCGCGGGGCGGATGGCCGAACAACTCCTTGACCGAGGCGGGGTCGAGTTGGTCGATGCCCTCAAAGTCCTCGGCGTGGATACCGCGGGTCACGAACAGGCAATCGATCCCGAAGCTATGGGCGCCGGCGAGATCGGTCCGCACGGAATCCCCGATCGCCAGAACGCGCGCAAGCGGTGTTGCATGGCCGCGGCGCTCGGTCGCGAGTTCGATGGCGCGCTCATAGATCGGCCGGTGCGGCTTGCCGTAGAAGATCACTTCGCCGCCGAGTTCGCGATAGAGTTCGGCGACGGCACCGGCGCAATAGATCAGCCGGTCGCCGCGTTCGACCACGATGTCGGGATTGGCGCAGATCAGTGTGAGCTTGCGCTCGCGCGCCTGCAGCAGCATGTCGCGGTAGTTTTCCGCGGATTCGGTTTCGTCGTCGAACAGCCCCGTACAGATGATGTAATCGGCCTGTTCCAGCGTTGAATGCACGACATCAAGTCCGCGGTGGATCGAACTGTCGCGTTCCGGGCCGATCCAGAACACTTTCTGGCCGGGATGGCCGGCGACGAAATGCCGGGTCAGGTCGCCCGAACTGACGATGGCGTCGTAGGTGTCGTCCGCGACGCCGAGCTTGCGCAACTGCCGCTGCACGGAATCCGCCGGGCGCGGCGCATTGGTGATCAGGATGACGGTGCCACCCTGCGCCCGAAACATGTGCAGCGCTTCGCAGGCTTCGGGAAACGCAACGAGCCCGTTATGCACCACGCCCCAGATGTCGCTGAGCACGATATCGGTGTTGCCGACAAGGTCGCGCAGCCGTTCGGCAAATCGCAATGTTGTCATGAAGCGGCTTCAGTCCGGCATGATCGGCGATCAGCCGGGGCCACCGACGCGCCGGGCAAGCGCGGCGTTGCCGGTCGCCGTTCGCGGCGGTTCGACGGCCGGAGATTCGGTCTTGCCGGGTCCGTTGGACGGGCTGGTGGATGCGCCATTCGAGAGGCCATTGGATGCGCCATTAGATTCTTGCGCCTTGTTCGCAGACGAACCGCCGGTAGCAGATGCGCCCTCGGGCCGCAACGGCCGCGGCGGCGCGAACAGAAATCCCTGTCCAAATCGGACGTCAAAATCGAGCAGATCGACCACGGCGCGCTCGCCTTCGATCCGCTCGGCAATCAGATCGATGCCGAAACGGCCGAGCAGATCAGAGAGATCCGAGGGATGAATATCCGAGGTCGAGCTTTGCCGGGGATCAAGCAACAACGTGGCGGGCACCTTGATGAAGCGGACGCCGCGGTCGGCCAGTTCGCGCGGTTCGATCCGCAAATCCGTGACATGATCGATCGAGAAACGATAGCCGCGCTGCGCCAGTGCCGCGAGATGTTCAGTTTCGGTCGGACCGAGCGCGCGAAACGTCGCCTGCTTGAATTCGAGCACGAAGGACGACGCCAGGGCGCGGTTGGCTTCGAGGAAGTCCAGGCATTGCGCGAAGGTTGCGGGATTGCCGAGCGTCGCCGCGGCAACGTTGCAGAACACGCCGACATCCTTGTTGCGCACCATCAGCCGGCGCAGCACCTGCACGCATCGCAGCATCACCATGTGATCGATCCGCCCGATCAATCCGGCGGCTTCCGCGATCCCGACAAAATGGTCGGCGGTAATAATCTCGTCCTTGTCGTCGCGCAGCCGTGTCACCGCTTCGTAGAAGCGCACCTTGCGCTGTGGCAACGTCACCATCGGCTGCAGATAGATGTCGAGCCGGTTTTCCTCGACCGCCGCTTTCACCACGGCAAGGATTTGCGCCTCGCTTCGGGGGGAGGCGAGCTTCTCGACGGAGGCCGCCGGCGCCGTCGGAGCGGCCGTGATGCCCGGGGGTTCCGCTGCGGATGACGAGCCCTTCGGCGATTCGTCATTCCTCGGCGATTGCGTGGGGTTTGGTGCGGCATTGTTGGGTCCGTTCACCGGCACCAGCGTCGCCACGCTCGCAGTCAGCATGTCGTCATGGCTGGCGACGGAAGCGGCGAGTTGCTTCACCAGGGTGCCGAGTTCGTTGATCTCGCCGACCACGGCCTGAATGCGGTCCGCGCCGGCGGAATTGGCTGACACCACCCGGCCTTCGACCGCAGCGAGCCGGCGGCCGAATTCGGCGACCTGTCGCGCCAGGTCGGCGGTGCCGCGTGACAAATCCGAGATCTGGCTGCCGACGTCAGTACGGTCGCGCAGCCGCATCGACACGGCGTTGTAGAGGATCAGGAAAGTCAGGGCGGTGAGCGCGACGATCGCGGATTCCGAGGCGCTGATGCCGGCCATGGAATACAGCACGAGGCCGAGGGATGCTGCGACCAGCACCATGCAAATGGCGATGAAAATCGTGGAAATGCGGATCATTTAACGCAGACGTCCCCTCCAGAACCGGTGCCCGCGATCGCAACCGGTGCGCATGGCCTCCGATGCTAGCACCATCGCTGATTCGGCGGACGATTGTTCTTCTTTTTACGTCCGCCGGGAACCGGCTGCGGGCCTGCCGCTCCCCACGCCGGGGAGAGGCAGGGAAGCTGCGTCAGGCGACCGCGCGGATCACCTTGGCGACCTTTTCGATGATCTCGCCGATCTCATCCTCGCTGACGATCAAAGGCGGGGTCAGCGCCAGGGTATCCCCGGCGACGCGCACCATCAGGTCGTTGTCATGGAACGCGCTGTTCAGCCCATCGAAGCCGCGCTTGCCCGGCAGGTCCGGGCGCGGGGCGAGGTCGATGCCGGCCGTCAGTCCGACGGTGCGGATGTCGACCACGTTGGGCTCGCCCTTCAGCGACATCACGGCGTCGGCGAATTTGGGCTCAAGCGCTAGCGCCCGTTCGAACAGCTTTTCGTCGCGGTAGATGTCGAGGGTAGCGAGGCCCGCGGCGCAGGCCAACGGATGCGCCGAATAGGTATAGCCGTGGGTCAGTTCGACAACATGTTCCGGGCCGCTCATGAAAGCGTCATGGATGGTGTCGCGCACGATCACGCCGCCCATCGGGGCCGCGCCATTGGTGATGCCCTTGGCGAAGGTGATCATGTCCGGCAGCACGCCGTAGCGCTCCGCGGCAAAGGCATAACCGAGCCGGCCATAGCCGGTGATGACCTCGTCGAAAATCAGCAGAATGCCGTGCTTCTGGGTGATCTCGCGCAGCCGCTTGAGATAGCCCTTCGGCGCCGGCAGCACGCCGGTCGATCCGGCCATCGGCTCGACGATCACGGCCGCGATGGTGGAGGCGCCATGCAGGTTGACCAGACGCTCCAGCTCGTCGGCGAAATGCGCGCCATATTCCGGCTCGCCCTTGGAGAACGCCTGCTTGTCGCGGTCATAGGTGTGGGGCAGGTGATCGACGCCAGCCAGCAGCGTGCCGAACATCTTGCGGTTATTGACGATGCCGCCCACGGAAGTCCCGCCGAAGCCGACGCCGTGATAGCCGCGCTCGCGGCCGATCAGCCGCGTGCGGGTGCCCTGGCCCTGGATCTGATGATAGGCCAGCGCGATCTTCAGCGCGGTGTCGGCGGCCTCCGATCCGGAGTTGCAGAAGAAGACATGGTCGAGCCCGGCGGGGGCGAGATCGGCGATCCGGCTGGCAAGCTCGAAGGCCTGCGGAATGCCAAACTGAAATGGCGGCGCGTAGTCCAGCGCTTCGGCCTGCTTGGCGATCGCCGACGAAATCTGGGTGCGGCCATGGCCGGCATTGGTGCACCACATGCCGGACGCCGCATCGATGATCTTGCGGCCATCGACGGTAAAATAATGCATGCCCTTCGCGCCGGCCAGCAGCCTGGGCGCCTTCTTGAAGGCCCGGTTGGCGGTAAACGGCATCCAATGCGCGGCCAAATCGTTGGGCACATTGACGGCGGCGGGGGTCGGGCTCTTGTCCAGCATGGGGGCCTCTTCAAGTTTTAGGACGTGGCGGGTTTCGCGGGAAGGTAGCAGCTTCACTGCGCGACGGAAACCGACAAGAGGCCGCAATATTTCAGATCAATCAGGCAGTTTGAGGACCGGCGGGCGAGGGCGCGCCGCCTCACAGACCGTCGGCGCCGATCCAGAACACTTCGCCATCGGAGTCCTCGGTCTCGAGCCAGAGAAAATCGGCCTGCGGATAGGCCGCCTCGAGCGCGGGTCGGCAGCGGCCGATTTCGCATAACAGCCCACCCTGCGGCGTCAAATGCGACTTTGCCTGTTCCAGGATGCGCCGGACGATGTCTATTCCGTCGGCACCGCCGTCGAAGGCGAGCTTCGGCTCGGCGCGGCATTCGCGCGGCAGGTCCGCCATCCCCTGCGCATCGACATAGGGCGGATTGGAAATGATCAGGTCGTAGCGACTGTCGCCGAGCGGTTTGAACAGATCGCCGCGATGCAACCTCACCCGGTCCTCGAGCCCATAATCCGTGACGTTGCGCACGGCGACATCGAGCGCATCCCGGGAAATATCCACGGCGTCGATCTGCGCCTGCGGGAACGCGTGCGCAGCGAGAATGGCCAGGCAGCCCGAGCCGGTGCAGAGATCGAGCACGTTTTGCACCGAACCGGGATCGTCGATCAGCGAATTATTGTCCGCGTCGCTCGCGCCGAAATGAGAGTCCAGTAACTCGCCGATAAAGGAGCGCGGCACGATGACGCGCTCATCGACATAAAAGGGCAGGCCGCGCATGTAGATTTTGTTGACCAGATAGGCGGCGGGTTTGCGAGTCGTGACGCGGCGCGCGATCACGTCGAGAATCTGTTTGGCTTCGGCGGCGGTGACCCGCGTGGTCGCAAACATCTCGAACTGGTCGGGATGAAGATGCAGGGTTTCGCACACCAGAAAGGCCGCCTCGGCGACCGGGTCGGTGGTGCCGTGGGCAAATACCAGTTTGGCCTCGATGAAGCGGCTCACGGCGTAACGCACGAAATCGAGCAGTGTGTGCAATTCGCCGGGCGCGACCTTCGCGGCTTTGGGCACGGTGCGGCCGCGTTTGGCCGCCGGTTTAGCGCGTTTAGCCATCAGGATTTGGTCCAGCGCGCGGCGGCTTGGTCGTCGTGCTCGCGGGCGTCGATCCAGCTCGTGCCGCCGGCGCTTTCCTCGCGCTTCCAGAACGGCGCATTGGCCTTGAGATAATCCATCAGGAACTCCGCGGCCTCGAACGCCGCCTGCCGGTGCGCCGATGCGGTCACTACCAGCACGATATTTTCGCCGGGGGTGATGCGGCCGACGCGGTGAATGACGGTGAGCCCGGTTAACGGCCAGCGCGACAGCGCGGTTTGCGCATGCCGGGTGATTTCAGCTTCCGCCATACCAGGATAATGTTCCAGCGTCAGCGCCGCGATCGCTTCATCGCCTTCGCTGCCCCGGCAAATGCCGCTGAAACTCACGACCGCGCCGATGTCGGTGCGGCCTTTTGTCAGCGCGGCTATTTCCCGCGCGACGTCGAAATCGGCTTCCTGGATACGGATGGTGACAGGGATCGCCATGGCCGGCTTCAGCCGCCGGTCATCGGCGGGAAGAAAGCAATCTCGCGGGCGCCGGTTATCACGGTGTCCGATTTGACATGGGCGTGGTCGATCGCGGCCCGGATCACCCGCGGCGTCTCGAAGGCGTGAGCATAGGTTTCACCCTGGCGCGCCAGCCAGCCGATCAGGTCTTCGACCGTCCGCACGCTGGCCGGCGGTTCGATGGTTTCTTCCGCCTTGCCGATCCGTTCGCGCACCCAGGCGAAATACTTAACCTTCATCCCTCATCCTCCTCGATGAGGTGATGGATGCCGGCGCGGAAATAATCCCAGCCGGTGTAGATCGTGAAAATCGCCGACGTCCACAGCAGCGCGATGCCGATCATCGTGGTCGGCGGCAAAATCTGCTCGCCGGCTTCACCGGCGATCAGGAACCCGATCGCGATCAGTTGGATCGTGGTTTTCCATTTCGCGAGCCTGGTGACGGGGACGCTGACCCGCAGTGCTGCGAGATATTCGCGCAGTCCCGACACCAGGATTTCGCGGCACAGGATCACGATCGCCGCCCACAGCGTCCAGCCATGGATGCTGTTGTCTGCCGCCAGAATCAACAGGCAGGAGGCGACCAGTAGCTTATCGGCGATCGGATCCAGCATCCGTCCGAACGCCGAATGCTGATCCCAGATTCGCGCATAATAGCCATCGAGATAGTCGGTGATCCCGGCGGCAATGAATACCGCCAGCGCGACCCAGCGCAGCCATAGCGGCCCCTCCATAATGGACTCCGCATAGACGCAGCCAACCACCACCGGGATCGCGGCGATCCGGGCGTAGGTCAGGATATTGGGAAGCGACATCGTCTTCGAGGTCTTATTCGAAGTCTTGGTCGTCCCTCTGGTCGTTACGACGTTCATCTGTCTTACCAATACCGCTCAGCCATGAAGGTCAAGCTTGCGCCGCAGATGGCTTGTCGGCGACGACGCCCTGATGAATCGGAGCCCATCTTTACCCCGGCTGGGCGTGGAAAAACTCGAAAATCTTGCGGGCGCTTTCGGCGCTGACGCCCGGAACCTTGCCGAGATCGGCGATCGACGCCCGTTCGATCTCCTTCAGGGTTCCAAAATGGTGCAGCAGAGCCCGTTTGCGTGACGGCCCGATGCCGGGGATTTCCTGCAATCCGGCTTCGCGAATGTCCTTTTTGCGCAGCTTGCGGTGCGAGCCGATCACGAAGCGATGTGCCTCGTCGCGCAGCCGCTGGATGAAATATAGCACGGGGTCGCGGGGCTCAAGCTTGAGCGGCTCGCGGTCCGGCATGAACAGGGTTTCGCGGCCGGCGTCGCGGTCCGGTCCCTTGGCCACCGCCAGCAGCGACACCTGCGTCAGCCCCATTCCCTCAAAAGTCTCGCGGACGGCGTTGAGTTGGCCGCGGCCGCCGTCGATGATCACGAGATCGGGCCATTGCGGAAACGAATCGTCGTCGGGCCGGGGTTTTGTGGCATCGCCGTCCGCCGGGGGCGCCAGCAGCCGCTTGAAGCGCCGCTCCAGCACTTCGCGCATCATCGCGTAATCGTCGCCCGGCGTCAGGCCTTCGGAGCGGATGTTGAACTTCCGGTACTGGTTTTTAATGAAGCCGTCCGGCCCCGCCACGATCATGGCGCCAACCGCATTGGTGCCCTGGATGTGGCTGTTATCATAGACCTCGATCCGCTTCGGCGGGTGCGGCAGTCCGAGCGTGGTGACGAGGCCGGCCAGCAGCCGGCTTTGGGTCGCGGTATCGGCGAGCTTGCGGCCGAGGGCTTCACGCGCATTGGTGAGCGCGTGCGCGACCAATTCCTTCTTTTCGCCCCGCCGCGGCGTCGAGACTTCCACCTTGAAGCCGGCCTTGATGGACAGCGCGTTGGCCATCAACTCGGCTTCCTCGATCGCATGCGACAGCAGGATCAGTTTCGGCGGCGGCTTGTCGTCGTAGAACTGGGTCAGGAACGAGGCCAGCACCTCTTCGGGGGTGAAGGATTTTTCGGCGCGCGGAAAATAGGCGCGGTTGCCCCAGTTCTGCCCGGTGCGAAAGAAAAATACTTCGACGCAGGAATAGCCGCCCTCCTGATGAATCGCGAACACGTCGGCTTCCTCGACGGTGCGCGGATTGATGCCCTGCTGGGACTGGACCGCGGATAACGCCGCAAGGCGGTCGCGGTAAAGTGCCGCAGTCTCAAACGCAAGATTGGCCGAGGCCTTTTCCATTTCGCCTGCGAGTTCCTGCTTCACCAGCCGGCTGCGGCCGGACAGGAAGTCGGTCGCCTCGCGCACCAGTTCGGTATAGCCGGGGAAATCGACTTCGCCGGTGCAAGGTCCGGAACATCGCCGGATTTGGTAGAGCAGGCAAGGCCGCGTGCGGCTTTCAAAAAACGCGTCGGTGCAGGAGCGCACCAGAAAGGCGCGTTGCAGCGCCGTGATGGTGCGGTTGACGGCACCGACGGAGGCAAACGGCCCGAAATACCGCCCGGGCCGCGATTGCGCGCCGCGATGCTTGAGGATCTGCGGCGCCCAGTGATCGCCGGTGATCAGAATATAGGGGAATGATTTGTCATCGCGCAGTTGCACGTTGAAGCGCGGGCGCAATTGCTTGATCAGGTTGGCTTCGAGCAGCAGCGCTTCGGTTTCGGTCGAGGTCGAGATGATCTCGACCGCCACGGTGGCCGCGATCATGCGCATGATGCGCGCCGGCTGCGCCGCAGTGACCCTTGCATAGGAGCCGAGCCGCTTGCGGACATTCTTTGCCTTGCCAACGTAAAGTACGTCGTTGGCGGCATTGAGCATGCGATAGACGCCGGGCGAGGTCGGGGCATGGCGCACCGCGTGCTCGATCGCGGCGTGGCCGACCGCAAGCCGTGCTTCCGGCTCAGCCTCGCTCGCTTCCTCGGAAATATCGGGCAGCCGCGCCTCGTCGTCCTCCTCCGTGCCCGAGGTCGCAGGGTCGAGATCGGCAGACGCATCCTGCGGCGGCAAATCGGCAGGAGGCTGCGCCGGTGCGGAATCCGGCGGCATTTTGGGCGAAACCGAGGCTTTTGGGTTGTCGGTAGAATCGTGATCCATGAGCCCAAACTTAAGCGCCGGCACCGCGCATCGCCAGCGTTGCGGCCGCGGCAAAAGCCCGATCCGCGCCGGATAATGGCGGCGCCGGCCGCTGTCGAACGGTTGCCGTTTTTGCAGCGTGCGGGCCGGTAACGCTTTCTTAAGAATGCGAAGCGGCCGGCGGCAGGCCTTAACAACCCTTTAACTTAAAAGTCTCGATAAATCCTACCGATAAAGAGTGGAATTCCGTAACCACGCCGGTTCGCCTCACGCGGTGTTTTGTGCTGGCGAAACGGGGCTTGGCAGTTGCGTTGAGGAGAGTGAGTGATGAACAGGATCGCTTTAGGCGCCGTGGCGTTGATCGCGGCCGGGTGGACGGTGTCGGCGCGGGCCGCCGATCTTCCCTATGGAACGCGCGCTCCTTACACCGTCAATCAACCGCTGAACTACTATAGCTGGGCCGGCCCCTATCTCGGCGGCAACCTCGGCTACGAATGGGGCTCGGTCGACAACAACCCGACCAAGCCGTCGGGTTTCGTGGGCGGCGTTCAGGCCGGCTACAACTGGCAAGCAGGAACTCCCTGGGTATTCGGCGTCGAGGGCGACATCCAGGCGACCGGCGCATCCGACACCTTCGCACCGTGGAAATTTTCGAACCCGTGGTTCGGCACGCTGCGCGGCCGGGTCGGCTATGCGCTCAACAACGTATTGTTCTACGGCACCGGCGGTCTGGCATTTGGCGAGTTGCGCGGCCAGACCTTTGGCCTGACGGAAACCCATACCAATGCTGGCTGGACCTTGGGCCTCGGCGCCGAAGTCGGCCTCGCTCCGAACTGGAGCGCGAAGATCGAATATCTCTATGTCGATCTCAACGACAGCAACTTCACCACCATCACCGGCGTTTCGAACGGCTCCCGGTTCGGCCTGGTGCGCGGCGGCGTGAATTATCACTTCTGATAGCAACAAGAAAATATCGATCTCAACCTCCCGGCCGCGATGCGGCCGGGATTTTTTTAGGCCCTTATAATTTGATGCTTGCGTCGCGCCCGGGCGTCGCTTCCGCTCGCCAGTGCCGGGGCATCCAAGTCTTTCCGGGGCATCCACGTCTTTCTTCCATGTGGACGAGCGCGGCGATGACCGAGTCATCTGGCGCGAAGACGCGCTTCGGGCTTCTGCCCGGCCACGGCTTTGACCGGCCACGGCTTTGAAATGGAAGCGACGCTACGAAATCACGAGATTGACCGCCTTGGGTCCCTTGCCCTTCTTGTCCGGTTCGACCTCGAATGTAATGCGCTGTCCTTCGGTCAGATCCTTCAATCCGGCCCGCTCCACGGCGGTGATGTGAACGAATACATCGCGACCGCCGTCATCTGGCTTGATGAAGCCGTAGCCTCGTTCTCCGTTGAAGAATTTGACCGTCCCAGTCATGGCCATCGGGAAACTCCTCCCCCGCATTGCTCCGCCGTTACGCCCCCCGCGTATCAGCCGGACCGGACATACGCCGCCGGAAAGCTTGGCCATCTGAGCGGATCGTTAGCGATGATCCGCCTTGAAAAAAATTTGTGGCCTTGTCACTCCGCCGCTACCATTCGCGGAAGCGGAACGTAAAGCCGATCCAATGGGCTTGAGCATAATACGGATTCCGGTGAATTGCCTATCGGACTTTTTGTAGCGCGCCGGGACTAGAGCGTTTTCGAGCCAACGGGTCGCGCGAACGCGCGCCCGATGACAGGCTCCGTGAATACCGGTTCGCGTAAAGAAAACGCGTCAAAACAAAAGATTAGAGCCCGGTTCTGATTCAATCAGAACCGATAAGGCTCTAAGGTTTGGGCGTCTCCAGCCTGAACCGGCCGGCGCCGCCCAGGCCGAGCGGCTTTTCAAGTTCGGGGAGGATCGCCTTGAGTTCGCCCGCCAGCGTCCATGGCGGATTGACCATCAAAAGGCCCGCTGAAACGAGACCGGCATCGGCGGTTTGCGGCGCGACGCTGAATTCCAGGCGCAAAGCTTTTCCTGGTGCTGCGCCGGTTTCCACAACCTGCGCCACATGCCGCGCGAGGGTGTCGGTGGCGCGCCGGCTTTTGACCGGGTACCACATCAGGTAAGTGCCGGTCGGCCATTTCGTGAAAGCTTCCGTGAACCCCTCGGCCAGCCGTTCGAACTCGTTCTTCTGCTCATAGGGCGGATCGATCAGGACAAGACCGCGCCGCTCCTTGGGCGGCACGAAGGCCGGCAGCGCGGTCCAGCCGTCGAGGTCGACGACCCGGGCCTGGGTGTCGCGGCGCAGCGCCTCGATCAATTGCTTGCGCGCCTTCGGCTCGACTTCGCAGGCGGTCAGGCGATCCTGCGGCCGCAGCAGCGCGCGCGCGATTAGCGGCGATCCCGGATAGGCCTGGAGATCGCGTTGCGGATTGAAGGCCCTGATAATGTCGAGATAGGGCAGCACCAGCGGCAATGTCGTTTCGGAAAACCGCGCCTGCATGATCCGCGCGATGCCGGTGAGCCACTCGCCGCTGCGCTGCGCCTCCTCGCCGGTAAGGTCGTAGAGCCCGGCCCCGGCATGGGTGTCGATGACGCGAAACGGTGTCTGTTTTTCCTGCAGATAGGTGAGCATCCGCACCAGCACGATGTGCTTGATGACGTCGGCAAAGTTACCGGCATGAAAGGCGTGGCGATAATTCATGGAAGACTATGGTCTCGTTTGAAGAAAGACGCACAAGCCTTCTACCCGTCATGGCCGGGCTTGTCCCGGCCATCCACGTCTTTGTCGAATACAGTGAAGGAAGACGTGGATGCCCGGGTCAAGCCCGGGCATGACGGAGTACGTGTCCTCAGCCCCCACGCACCGGCGGCATCGTTACCTGATCGCGCCGGCAGCCGCGGCGGTCGAGTTCCTCGCAGGCGCGGAACTGAAGATCCTTGCTGAGGCAGATCCGGACTTCGCTGAGCCGGTTGCGGTTGCAGGTGACCGAGATCGCCGCGGTGCTGAGGCCGGGATTGACCTTGATGAAGGCGTCCTCGACGTCGGATGGCGCCACGGTCTTCGGATCGGACAGATTGAGGAATTCGGCGGGGATTTTCACCCCGGCGCGCGCCTTGCGAATAGTCTCGAAATAGGGCCGGGGACCAAGACCAGAGCAGGTGCCGTGCTTTTTCCACTCGTTGAAAATCAGGCCGGGCGCCGGCATCAGATCGAGCATCGAGGTCATGATATTGCGGTCCAGAAAGGAGTCCCGGTCGCAATATTCGGGAAAGCCGCGCTCATATTGCGGCCACAAGCCATGGACCACAAAGGAGAATGGCCGTCCGCCGCATTGGGCTCCTGCGCGACGCTCGTTGCCGCGTTCCGAGGCCTCCTCGCAGAAGGAGGGCGACCACGACAGCGACAGCACGTAAAAGTCGAACTCGCCGGGGGTGTTCTGGCGGCGATCCTGCGCCGATGCCGTCCCGGCGGCGGCGAGCGCCATGAAGGCGAAGCTGATGAAAATCCGCGCAATCAATCCGGACCGAAAATGAAACATGTCGACGCGCCCCTCTACCAGACCACCCGGAGCCTAGCAGGCGATCGGAACATTTCAAGAACAAAAGAAAAGAGGGCTAACCGCAGCAAGCCCTCAAAAGACAGAATGACGAAAATCTTAGCCCTAAATCAGGGGCGGGCGGCCCGGCAGCCGGGATTATAGGCCCAGTTGCGATCAAGACCGGTGACGCACCATTCCACGCCCTGACCGACGCCGGCAAAACCGCCATCCTCGATGATCGAGTAATGGACGGTGCGCAGCTTGCCGTCGCTCAGCATGACATCGCCGCTGCAGTAACGGCGCGGAATGTTGTCGGACTGCCACGGCCGGAATGCCGTTTCATGGATGCGGCCATAGCCCGTGATCGTCAGCGCGGAATTCCAGAAAGTGCTCTCTTTTTGCCGAAACTCCGAGCTGATGGCTCCGAGTGCCGTCTCGCAGGGAGCCACGCGTCCGTCATAGCGCGGGCCGGACAGCCAGAAGTTCAGTTCGAACGGGTTGGCTGCTTCGGCCGCCTGTCCGAAGGCAAACAGACCGAACAGCACGCCGAGTGTGGCGGACAGAGCTGTTTTTCTAAGGAAGGCGGGTTTTCTCGAAGATGTGATGAGCGCGCGCATGGGAAATCCGGTGGACGATCCAGTATTTCAACCGTGCCGTGAAGCCCCGCTGAGGTCAAGTGCAACGCGGCAACACCTGCCAATAAGTCGACGTCAAACCCTCCGGCGTTCTTTTCACGGCAATCGATGCGCTCTAAGGTGCGCCCAGCGAAATGGAGTCTGCGATGCGAATGATTGGGGCCGCGAGCCTGGTTGCTGTGTGCGGGATGCTTATAGGTGCGCCGGCGCTGGCCGATACCGTGCCGCCTTTCAAGGGCAATGATACCGGCGGCATTATCGCCTATCCGCTGGCCAGGGAGACGGATGCCCGCCAACTCGCGGTCAATCACTGCGCCTCCTATGGCAAGGTAGCGAAATTCCTGGCCGTGGAGCCGCATTATGGCGGCTACGTTTCCTTTGCCTGCCGGTGGGTACCGTATGGCGCTCGCGAGCTGCCGCTGCGCACCCGCTACTAAGCCGGATCATCCGGTTCGACGGACACATGCATCGGGAGCGCGAAGCATGACGCGATGGATTCTGTCGTTCTGTCTCGGGACCTCTTTGTTGATGGTGGTGGCGACATCAGGCGCGCGCGCGGCGGAACTGCCGATTCGCAAAGCGGGCCTGTGGGAAATAAAGGTGGTGCGGACCGGCTCGCCGATGCCCGAGATGACGATGCAGCACTGCACCGATGAGACCACCGACAAGCAGATGAGCACCGCGTTTTCGCCGCTATCGAAGGAAATCTGTTCCAAAAACGATATCGAGCAGACCGCGACCGGGTACGTCACCGACTCCGTCTGCAGCGTCGGCGGCGCCTCCATGACATCGCATTCCGATATCACCGGCGATTTCAATTCCGCCTACACTGTCAAGACCACGTCGCATAGCGATCGCGGCCCGGCCGGCCTGCACGATGTGACCATGGCGATCGAGGCGAAGTGGCTCGGCGCCTGCAAGCCCGACCAGAAGCCCGGCGACATCGTCATGCCCGGCGGCTTCAAGCTGAACATCAAGGATGCGGAAAAGCTGAAGGGCTTGTTGCCGAAGTAGTCCACCTCTCCCCGCGTGCGGTAGGGCTATCGCATATGAAGAAAGAGATTGGGCCTGCAGTCTTTGTGCGG
>NZ_JAAVUY010000032.1 GCF_018449695.1 Bradyrhizobium sp. dw_411 | reverse complement strand
CCCGTGGACTTTTGGAGAATTCTTGTTCTCCTCCACCCTCTCCGGTTGTTTCGTAAAAATTCGCCCGCTTTATGCCGGAATGTCGGCGCATGATTTATCTCCCAATAAAAAACAACGGGAGGAAACCATGACAAATCCAATACATGCGGATGACAAGGCAGGAACGACATCTGCCGTCGTCGGCCGCCGCGATATGTTACGCGGCGCTGCAGCAATCGCGGCCACCGCGCTGGTTACCACCGACGCATCGGCGCGCGACTACGGCCGGGGCGCCGAACCGCAGCGCTATCCCGATCCAGACATTGTTGTGATTGATCCCAAGCGCTTCAAGGCCAAGGTCGGCAATACGGTCATCAAGCGTCTCTATACGGGCTGTCTGTGGGCGGAAGGCCCAGCCTGGAACGCGCAGGGCCAGTACCTCGTGTGGAGCGATATTCCCGCCAACCGCCAACTGCGTTATCTCGACGACGACGGTCATATCTCCGAGCAGTTTCACAAGCCCTCCGACGAAGGCAACGGTAACACCTTCGATTTCGAAGGACGCCAGATCACCGCCCAACGCACCCGCCTGATCCGTTACGAACATGACGGCTCCATCACCACGCTGGCCGAACAGGCCAATGGCAAACAGCTCAACGGACCGAACGACGTCGTGGTTCACCCCAACGACAAATCGATCTGGTTCACCGATCCGGGCTACGGCGCGATCAGCATCTATGAAGGACAAAAGGCCAATACGGGCTCTGTGCAACCCTACCAGAAGGAAGCGGTCTATCGGCTCGATGCGCAGACCGGTCAGGTCACCAAGGTGGCCGACGACCCGTTCAAGCCGAACGGCATCGCCTTCAGCCACGATTACAAGAAGGTCTATGTCTGTGATACCGGTATCACGCACTACCCCAACGCCAAGAACATTGTCTGGCAATACGATCTCAACGGCGACAAGCTCGCGAATCCGCGCACGCTGATCGACATGACGCTTGACGGCAAGTCAGGCTTCCCGGACGGCCTGCGGGTCGACACCGAAGGCAACATCTGGGTCGGCGCAGGCTGGGTTGGCGATGGCTATGACGGCGTCCAGATCTTTGCGCCGGATGGCCAACGTATCGGGCAGATTCGCCTGCCCGAGACCTGCGCCAATCTCTGCTTCGGCGGCAAGAAGCGAAACCGCTTGTTCATGACGGCCAGCCAGTCGCTGTATGCGGTTTATGTGGAAACCCAGGGCGCGCATAATTGTTGAGTGCGGTTCAGTTGAACTCGTCATTGCGAGGAGCGAAGCGACGAAGCAATTCATTCTTTCTTACTGCCGCATGGGTTGCTTCGCTGCGCTCGCAATGACGAAAGCTACATTCTTGTCGACGCCCTACCTATCCGCTATTCCTCAATCCCGCTGAAATACCATTGATCGTAAGCTGAATCCCGCGCAGCACCTGTTCATCCGGGTTCTGCGCGCGATGCTCCTTGAGCAATTCCACCTGCACGTGGTTCAACGGATCGAGATAGGGAAAGCGATTGCGAATCGAGCGTTCCAGCAGCGGATTGCCCTGCAGCAACCGTTCCTGGCCCATGATGTCGAGCAGCGTCTCGATCGAGGTGTGCCATTCGCGCCGGATCCGTCCGAAGATGTTGTCGCGCAATGTCGTGTCTGGCACGAGTTCGGCATAACGTGAGGCAATCGCGATCGAGCTCTTGGCCAGCACCATGTCCATGTTCGAAAGCAAAGTGCGGAAGAACGGCCACTCCTTGTAAAGCTCCCGCAGGAACGGCATGCCTTTGTCCGGATGTTCCGCCACCCAGGTCTCGACCGCGCTGCCAAACCCATACCATCCCGGCAGCATCAACCGGCATTGCGCCCAACTGAACACCCAGGGAATGGCGCGAAGGTCTTCGATCTCGCGGGTCTTCTTGCGCGAGGCCGGGCGGCTGCCGATGTTGAGCGTGGAGATTTCGGTGATGACGGTCGAGGCCCAGAAATAATCGGCAAAGCCTTCGGTCTCATAGACCAGCCCGCGATAGGCCTTGAAGGCGAGCGCGGACAATTGCTCCATCGCCTTTAAATAATCCCCTGACGGCGCGCTTTGTCGCGGCTGCAAAAGACTTGCCTCGAGGGTGGCGGCGGCTAGGATTTCCAGATTGTTGCGGCCGACTTCGGCGTTGGAATATTTGCTGGAGATGATCTCGCCCTGTTCGGTGATCCTGATCTGGCCGTTCACCGCGCCGCCTGGCTGCGCGATGATGGCGTCATAGCTCGGCCCGCCACCGCGGCCAACCGAACCGCCGCGGCCGTGGAACAGCCGCAGCCGCACGCCGTGGTGCTCGAACACCTCGACCAGCCCGATCTCGGCCTTGTAGAGTTCCCAGCCCGAGGTGACGAACCCGCCATCCTTGTTGCTGTCGGAATAACCGAGCATCACCTCCTGCACCGAGCGGCGGCTGTCGACTAGCTTGCGGTAATCATGCATCGACAACAGCCGGTCCATGATCGCGGAACTGGCCTGTAAATCCTCGATGGTCTCGAACAGCGGCACGATGTTGAGCGCGCTGCGGCCGGAGGGATCGACCAGCCCGGCTTCCTTGAGGAGCAGCGCGACCTCCAGCATGTCGGAGATTCCCTTGCACATCGAGATGATGCATTGGGGGATCGCATCGGTGCCGAAAAGCGCATGCGCCTTCGCCGCCTCGTGGAAAACGGCAAGCTCTCCCATCGTCTCGTCGCTGTACTTCACGAAGGCCGAGGTCAAAGGCCTGGAATTGCGCAGCTCGCTGGTAAGCAGCGCGATCCGCGCTTCTTCGTTCAAAGCGAGATAGGACATGCCGGGCATCGCCGCATCGATCAGTTCGGCGACGGTGCGCTCATGCACCGCGGAATTTTGCCGCATGTCCAATCTGGCGAGATGAAAGCCGAAACAGTCCACCGCCCGGCGCAGCAGCCGCAGCCGGCCCCGCGCGATGACGCCCGAGTTATTGGCGATCAGCGAGCGATCGAGGATATCGAGGTCGGCCTTGAACTCCTGCACGCTCGTATAAGGCGTCGCTTCACCGACCGGCGGGCGCGTGGTTTCGACCTCGAGTTTTGACGCCGTCGCAGTCAGCCGCGCATAGATGCCGGACACCGCCAGACGATAGGGCTCACCACTTCGATGCGGCGAGGTATCGGGCGAGCGTGCGGCGAGCGCGCGCAATTCTTCGGAGATGTCTGCCAGATGCGCCGCCAGCGACAATTCGGCGCCGAGCGCGTGCAATTCCTCCAGATAAAACCGCAGTACGCGGCTGCTTTGCAGGCGCAGCGTGCCCCGCATCACCTCGGCGGTGACGAAGGGATTGCCGTCGCGGTCGCCGCCGATCCAGCTCCCCATCCGCAGGAACGACGCCAGTTCGCCGCGCGCGCTGCCGTCGCCCTCGTTCAGGCGATCCTCCAGCGCGCAATGCAGCCGCGGCACCTCGTGCAGGAAAGTGTAATCGTAGAATGAAAGTCCGTTGGCGACCTCGTCCAGCACCGTGAGCTTGGTACGGCGCAATAGATTGGTCTGCCACAGCGTCACCACCGCACGCCGCAATTGCTCGTCGCTCGCCGCCAGTTCGTCCGGCGTCAACTGAACCCGCTCACGCCGGTCCAGCAAGGCGGCGATCTCCATTTCGCGGTCGATCGTGCTCTTGCGGCGGACTTCGGTCGGATGCGCGGTCAGAACCGGACTGACCAGCGCACTCTCGAAGAATTTGCGCAAATCGGCCGCGCTGAAACCGGCGCTACGCGCATGCGACAGCGTTGATGGCAGCGATCCCGGCGATTCGCCTCCGGTCGCGCGCATCCGCATTTGCCGGATGTTGTTCTGATCTTCGGCGATATTGGCGAGGTGCGAAAAATAGCTGAAGGCGCGCACGATGCGGACGGTTTCGCTGGTCGACATGCCATCGAGGATGATCTCAAGCTCGCGCCGCGCCGGCTTGTCGTCATCGCGGTGAAACCGGATCGAGGTCTGCCGGATACGTTCGACCAGGTCGAACACATCGGCGCCTTCCTGATCGCGCACGGTATCACCGAGAATGCGCCCCAGCAGCCGGATATCATTCCGCAGCCGGGCATCTTCCTCGAGCGCCAGAGCGTCGTCGGCGCGATTGGACCGCAGGTCGGTATCGGAAGGCATGATCTGGGATGACATGACGTGGATGCTCCAGAAACTGCCCGGCTCCCTTGAGTCGCAATTTTTGCGGCTTTGCGCAAGACCAAGATGAGGGCGGCGGCTAGACTGGAGGTGTCCTCCTGGTGAAGAGCGCTCACGCAGGGATGAGGTTAGAATGTCAAACGTCGGCGAAGCGCGGGGCGCGCTTTTCGATATTGGCGCGCACGGCTTCAAGCTGATTGCGCGCACCCATCAGCTTCATCTGTTCGACGGATTCAGCCTGCAGCGCAGCAGCGGGATCGACGCTTAAATTGTTCAGCAGACGCTTGGCGGCGCGGATCGCGTCGGGGCTCTTGCCCGCGATCTCGCGCGCGACTTTCAGGGCGGCAGCGCGCGGGTCGTCGCAGATCCGCGTCGCGAGGCCGTAACTCATGGCTTCCTGCGCCGAGAAAATCCGGCCGGTGTAAGTCAGTTCGCGCAGGATATCGTCACGCACGAGGCTCGCCAGGATCGGCGTCCCCGCCATATCCGGTATCAGCCCCCATTTGATCTCCATGATCGACATCCGGGCGTCCGGCGCCAGGAACCGCATGTCGGCGCCGAGCGCGAGCTGAAAGCCGCCGCCGAATGCCACGCCCTGGATCGCGGCGATCACCGGCACCGGAAGCTGCCGCCATCCCCACACCGCCTGTTGCGGGAAATTGGCAAGGCCATGGGTGCGTGGGGTCAGGTCACGCGTTTCGCCGCCCGCGATCCCGCTGCCGCCGCCTTCCTTCATGGCGGCGAACCTGTTCATATCGAGGCCGGCGCAGAACGAGCGGCCTTCCCCGGACAATACTACCGCCCGCAAGCCCTTTTCACGGCCCAGGCGGTCGCAGGTCGCGACCAGCGCCTCGAACATCGCGGCATCGAGCGCATTCATCTTGTCCGCCCGCGCCAGACGGACGTCGGCGACGCCTTCCGAGATCGATACCGAGACACGATCGTCCATGGAAACTTCCTCCACTCTTTTCGTTGCAGCCACTTTACAGAAAGGCGCAGTCCGGTTTTAGTCAATCAACTAATTAACAAGCAAGCCTCCAGGGGTGGAACCTCCATGTTCAACGAACAGCTCCTTGCGGGCCGGCGCATTCTTGTCACCGGCGGCGGTACCGGCCTCGGCAAGTCGATGGCGGCGCGCTTCCTGCAGCTCGGCGCCGAGGTTCACATCTGCGGCCGCCGCAAAAGCGTCTGCGACGAAACCGCCACCGAGTTGATGGACCTCTATGGCGGCCGGGTGATGAGCCACGGCATCGATATCCGAAACGCGCTCGCGGTCGATGAGATGATCGAGGCGATTTTCACCGACGGCCCGCTCACCGACCTCGTCAACAACGCCGCCGGCAATTTCATCTCGCGCACGCAGGACCTGACGCCGCGCGGCTTCGATGCGGTCGCCAATATCGTCATGCACGGCACATTCTATGTGACGCACGCGGTCGGCCGGCGCTGGATCGCCGGCGGCCATCGCGGCAATGTCGTGTCTATCACCGTCACCTGGGTGCGCAATGGCAGCCCCTATGTGGTGCCTTCCGCGATGAGCAAGTCCGCGATCCACGCCATGACGATGTCGCTGGCGACGGAATGGGGACGCTACGGCATCCGGCTCAACACGATTGCGCCCGGCGAAATTCCGACCGAAGGCATGAGCAAGCGCATCAAGCCCGGCGACGAAGCCGGCGCGCGCACGATTGCGCAAAACCCGATGGGCCGTGTCGGCAAGATGGAAGAACTGCAGAATTTGGCGGTGTTCCTGATTTCCGGCGGCTGCGACTGGATCAACGGCGAGACCATCGCGATGGATGGCGGCCAGGCGCTCGCGATGGGCGGCAACTTCTATCAATTGCGCGACTGGTCCGATGCCGACTGGACCGCCGCACGCGACGCGATCAAGGCGCAGAACGAAAAGGACCGCGCTGCAAGAGGAACCTCATCCTGACGAGCGGCCGCTTGGCCGCGTCTCGAAGGATGTAAAGCACCGGGGCTCTCATGGTTCGAGACGCGCGCCAAAGCGCGCTCCTCACCATGAGGAATTTGCCCGGCGTTTGCTGTGACCACGCTGTTGAAGCACCAGGATTCTGTTTGCCGTATTGTTTTTAGCGCGAGATGACGTCACACTCCGCCCAACAACATAAAAACTGCCGGGGGCAACATGTCCGTATCTGAGGAAACGGCAAACCTTGCCGACATGGTGCGCGAGCGGGTGAAGTCCCGCGGCGATTTCATCGCGTTCGAATTCGAGGGACGCCAGACCAGCTTTTCCGATCTCGATCGCAACACCAATCGCGTCGCCAACGCGCTTAAGGCGACCGGCGTCAAGACCGGCGAGCGCATCGCCTATCTCGGCAAGAACAGCGACATCTATTTCGAACTGTGGCTCGGCGCGATCAAGGCCAATGTGGTGATGACGCCTGTGAACTGGCGGCTGGCCGGACCCGAGATCGCCTTCATCGTCGGGGATTGCAAGGCGCCCGTGCTGTTCGTCGGGCCGGAGTTCACCGAGCAAGTCCAGCGCATCACGGATCAATTGCCCGATGTGCGCACCTTCATCGCGACCGAAGGCGGCGCGGCCGGCTGGCAGGCCTACACAGCCTGGCGGGACGGACAAAGCGAAGAGGATCCCGACATCGCGATTGGCCCACGCGACATCGCGATCCAGCTTTACACCTCCGGTACGACGGGAAAACCAAAAGGCGCGATGCTGTCGCATGCCAATCTTCTCAATCTGGTGGAGACCGGCCAGGGCGAAAAGCCCGACTGGAACAAATGGACCGAGGATGACGTCTCGCTGGTCGCAATGCCGATCTTCCACATCGGCGGTTCCGGCTGGGGTGTGCTCGGTGTCTATCACGGGGCTAAAGGCGTGATCGCCCGCGAATTCGATCCCAACAAGGTGCTGGATTTTATCGAGCACTCCCGCATTACGAAGCTTTTCATGGTCCCTGCCGCGATGCAGTTCGTGGTGCGCCAGCCTCGCGCGCGCGAGGTGGATTTTTCGCGGCTTAAATACATGCTGTACGGCGCGTCGCCGATCCCCGCCGCGCTGCTCAAGGAATGCATCCAGGTGTTCGGCTGCGGCTTCGTGCAGGTCTACGGCATGACCGAGACCACCGGCGGCATCGTGGCGCTGCCGCCGGAAGACCACGTCGAGGGACTGGACCGGATGCGCTCGGCCGGCAAGGCGCTGCCGGGCGTCGAACTCGCGATCCTCGATGCCGACGGCAAGCGATTGCCGCTTGGCGAAGTCGGCGAGATCGCCACGCGATCAGGCTCGAACATGGCGGGTTACTGGAATTTGCCGGAGGCCACCGCTCGCACACTCGACAGCGAAGGCTGGCTGCGCACCGGTGACGCCGGCTACATGGACAGCGACGGCTATCTCTACATCCACGACCGCATCAAGGACATGATCATTTCCGGCGGCGAGAATATCTATCCGGCCGAAGTCGAAAGCGCGATCTGCGATCATCCTGATGTGGCCGAAGTAGCGGTGGTCGGCGTGCCCGACGACCAATGGGGCGAAGCGGTCAAGGCGATCGTGGTGATGAAGCCCGGCAAACAGGCTAGCGCCGCTGACATCATCGGCTTCACCCGCCAGCGCATCGCGATCTTCAAGACACCGAAGACCGTCGATTTCATCGACGCGCTGCCCCGCAATGCCTCGGGCAAGATCCTGCGCCGTCATTTGCGCGATCCCTACTGGGTGGGTAAAGACCGGCAGGTGAATTAAAAAGAAACGACGGAGCGAATATGGATTTGAAATTTTCCAAAGTGACGCGCAAAGGCCCGATCACGATCGTAACGCTATCGCGCCCCGAAGTTTACAACGCGCTGCATACCGACGCACATTTCGAACTGAACAGAGTGTTTAACGATTTCGCCGCCGATCCCGAGCAATGGGTCGCGATCATTACCGGCGCGGGCGACAAGGCGTTTTGCGCGGGAAACGATTTGAAATGGCAGGCCGCCGGCGGCAAACGCGGCTGGGATACCGGCGGATTCGCCGGGCTGACCTCCCGCTTCGATTGCGACAAGCCGATCATCGCGGCGGTCAACGGCGTCGCGATGGGCGGCGGCTTCGAGATCGCGCTGGCCTGCGACCTCATTATCGCCTCCGAGAATGCGACATTCGCATTGCCCGAACCGCGCGTCGGCCTCGCCGCGCTGGCCGGCGGGTTGCACCGGCTGCCGCGGCAGATCGGCCTCAAGCGCGCGATGGGCATGATCCTAACCGCGCGCCATGTCAGCGCGCGCGAAGGTCACGAACTCGGCTTCGTCAACGAGGTGGTTCCGGCAGGCGAAGCGCTGGCGGCGGCGGAGCGCTGGGCGGAGACCATCTGCAAGAACAGCCCGATGTCGATCCGCGCTTCCAAGCAGACCATTCAGAAAGGCCTCGCAGTGTCACTGGAACAGGCGATTGCCGAGCAGCGCGAATATCCCGCGGTCAAGGCGATGGCCGCGTCGCAGGATTACATTGAGGGCCCGAAGGCGTTTTCCGAAAAGCGCCCGCCGAAATGGACGGGGAAATGACACCCGTCATTCCGGGATGGTGCGTAAGCACCAGACCCGGAATCTCGAGATTCCGGGTTCGATGCTTTGCATCGCCCCGGAATGACGGGTGTTACTTCCCCAAAAATTGCGCCGGACGCTTCTCAAGGAACGCCGCAATACCCTCCCTGAAATCTTCAGTTGCGCCGGCAATGCGCTGGGATTCGAATTCGAGGTTGAGCTGCTGCTCGTAGGAATTTTCCGGACTGTCCCAATAGAGCTTGCGGATCAGCGACAGAGCGATTGTCGGGCCGTTCGCCAGTTCATGTGCAAGCTTCATGGTCTCCTCGCTCAAAACAGCGTCGTCATAGACCCGGTTGACCAGCCCCCACTCCAGCGCCTTCTCGGCTGGAAGCCGCTCGCCCATCAACGACAATTCGACCGAACGCGCCTTGCCGATCAGCCGCGGCAATAGCCAGGTCGATCCGCAGTCGGGGACCAGACCGATGCGGCGGAACGCCTGCAGGAAATACGACGAACGCGCGCACAGGATCATGTCGCCCATCAGCGCGAAGCTCATGCCGGCGCCAGCGGCAGCGCCATTGACCGAGGTCACGATCGGGCAATGCAGATTGCGCAGCCGCCGCAGGAACGGATGAAACGCAGTCTCCAGCGCCGCGCCGGCATTGCTCCTGCCTGGCTTTACAGCACGTCCTTGCAGATTGGCGCCGGTGCAGAATGCACGTCCCGCACCTGTGATGACGAGGCAACGGACCTCGACGCGTTTTTCCTCGATCGCATCGAGCGCCTCGCCAAGGCTGGTCAGCATCTCAAGCGAGACCGCGTTCATCACTTCCTGATGGTCGAGCTTGAGCACGGCAACCAGTCCATCGAAATCGAGCGTGATGTGCTTGAACGTCATTTGTGTCTTCATGCGTTTTGGCCCGCTTTGTTTGTTCCGCAGTGCGGAAGTTTCAACCCTGATCCCATTTTTGATTTTCCGGGCGGGCTTGTCCATGGCCGGCTTCGCGACATTGGCTGTCGCACGCGCCCATAAATTCTCAGCGTCGTCCCGGCGAAGGCCGGGACGACAATGTGAGAGGGCCGTCGCCAATAAAAAAGCCCCGGGCGATGCCGGGGCTTTTGCAGGAAACAGAAAGCGCGATCAGTACCTCGGAACGATCGGAGCGCCAAAGCGGTAGTTGATCCGCGCCGTGACCATGTCGGCGTCCTGGCCGATATCCATCGCACGTCGTATTCCGCCCGCGGGGACCAGGTTGCCCGCCCCGAGCCCGGTCGAGGCAAAGGTCTTGTTGTTGTTGCCCATGAACAGATGATCGTACTCCAGCGCAACCGACCAGTTGCGGGCGAAGCCGTATTCGATACCGGCACCGGCAACGCCGCCGAGGCGGGTTTCGCTGGTGTGATCGACGCCAATACCGGTCGCAGTACCCAATCCATTGTACTTGTCCGCAACAACCGCGGCGCCGCCCTTCGCATAGAACAGCGCGTTGTTCCAGGCATAACCGACCTGTCCGGTGAAGAGACCCAGTCCTTCGATCTTGGTCTGGTTTGTCACCAGCGGGTTGACCTGACTGACATTGGCGCCCTTCAAATTGCTCCAGTCGCCCTGCGCTTCCGCGCCGAACACGAAAGCGCCGGTCTGCCAGCGATAGCCGTACTGACCGCCGAGCACGGCCCCGCTGCCAGTGCTGCAACCTTCTCCACGAGGCGCCACCGGAACATTCAACGCGCTGTTGGTGAGGGTTTCGCAGGTTCGTTCCTGACCCCAACCGCCATTGGCGCCGATGTAGAAACCGCTCCAGTCATAGGCGGCCGCGACTACCGCCGGCGCCTTGGTGTAATAGGTCTGCGGCGCGAGATCGGCCGCGCTGGCCAGGCCGGAACCAAGGATAACGCCAATTGCGGCGGTGACCCCGGCCACCACATGTGATTTTCGCATCATGCCCCCCTCAGCCCCCCAAGGCTGCTCCCGTTGGAAATACCGACTGAAACAAGCGCGACATCGCGAGTTGCAGCCCGCAATTAACTTTCAACAGGGGCGTGAAAGCCGGGTTAATTCGGCTTCGGTCACTTCGGCCACCTCGATTCGAGGTTAATGTTGTAGAAGCACAGAACCGATGACATTAACTCTCCGCTTCGCCAACAAAGAGAGCCCCCATGCTTGCGTCCCAGCGCGACTTGTTCGAGATACCGCGCGATATTTGCTACTTGAACTCGGCCTCCTGCAGCCCGCTGCCGCTGCGAACGCTGGAAGCCGGCCGCGCCGCCGTCGGGCGTAAGGGCGCGCCCTGGATGCTTGAAGCCTCGTTCGCCGATCAGCAGCAGGAACGGGCGCGAGCCGCGGCAGCGCGACTGATCCATGCCGACCCCGCCGACGTCGCGCTGATCCCATCGATCAGCTATGGCATCGCGACCGCGGCCAAGATTCTCAAGATCGAACGTGGTACCCGCGTCATTGTTCTGGAGGACGATCATTCCTCGCCGGTGCTCGAATGGCACGCGCGGGCGCAGGCGCAGGATTTTGTGGTGGAAACGGTCCGCCGGCCGGATGATGGCGACTGGACTTCCGCCGTTCTCGCGGTCATCGAGCGGTCGGGTGCCGCACCGGTCAGCCTGGCCTCGATCTCTTCGTTACATTGGTCGGACGGCGCGCTGATCGATGTCGAGAAGGTCGGCGCGGCACTACGACAGCGCGGCGCGATCTTCCTTGTCGACGCCACGCAGAGCGCCGGCGTGCTGGCGATGGATGTGAGGCGTCTCGATCCGGATTTTGTGATCTTCCCGACCTACAAGTGGCTGCTCGGGCCTTATGGCCGCGCTTTTCTCTATGTCGCACGGCGCCATCAGGATGGCGTCCCGCTCGAACAGACCGCGGGCGGCCGCCGCGACGTGCGCGCCGAGAACGCGGCCTATTTCTCGGACCTGCGCTACCTTCCCGACGCCAGGCGCTTCGACATGGGCGAACGCGATTATTTTATCAGTTTGGAGATGGCCTCGATCGGCATGGACATGATGGCCGAATGGGGCACGGACGCCGTCGCCGAGCGCCTGCGCATGTTGACCAACCGCATCGCGGAGGGCGTGCGCGGTTTCGGCGTCAGCGTGCTGGAGCCGCACTTGCGGACGCCGCACATCCTGAGCCTCGGTTTCAAGGATGGCATCCCGAAAGGCCTCGTGGATGGCCTTGCCAGCGAAGGCATCTACGTCGCGACACGGCTCGGCCAAGTACGGGTGTCACCGCATGTGTATAATGATGAGGATGACGCAGATCGGTTTATCGCAGGGTTGGGGAATCGGTTGCGGGGGTCGTGAGCAGAAGCTGGCTCGCGCAGCAACCTCATCCCGTCATTGCGAGCGACGCGAAGCAATCCATCGCGCGGCACAAAGAAAGAATGGATTGCTTCGTCGCTTCGCTCCTCGCAATGACGAAATCTCTCGCGTCTGCGCCATTCCGCCCCCGCGCGATCCTCCCTGACTTGATGTAGGCTGCCCGCGACCTTTCAGAAATTGGAGATGACCATGAAGACCCTGCTAAAGATGTGCGCTGTTGGAATGCTGGCTTTGATCGCAATATCAGGCCAGGCGCTCGCGCAAGGCGCCACCACGCCGGAAGCGCGGCTGAAGGAAAAGAACATTACCTTGCCAACCGTGCCGCCGCCGGTCGCCAATTATGTTGACGCCGTGCGGGTCGGAAATTTGCTGTTCCTGTCCGGAAACACCCCTGCAGCCGACTGGAAATTCAAGGGCAAGGTCGGCAAGGACATGACCGTCCAGGAGGGCTACGACACCGCGCGCCAGGTCGGATTGATCATGCTGGCGAAAGTGCGAAATGCGCTCGGCAGCCTCGATCACGTCAAACGCGTCGTGAAGGTTTTCGGCATGGTCAACTCACCTGACGGCTTTGGTGATCAGCCGCGCGTCATCAACGGATTTTCCGATTTGATGGTGGAAGTCTTTGGCGAAAACGGAAAACACACGCGCTCCGCGGTAGGAATGGCGGGGCTGCCGTTCAACAACGCCGTTGAGGTCGAGATGATTGTCGAGGTGGAGTGAGTTCGAACGACCGGCAACCGAGCACGTTGCGCGCCGAGTTCATCCCGTCATTCCGGGATGGTGCGCAGCACCAGACCCGGAATCTCGAGATTCCGGGCTCGATGCTTCGCATCGCCCCGGAATGACGGGACCTAAGAAACGGCCACTTTCCGTCCCCACCCTGTCGCCGTCATCACAAACCCCTCATACCCCTTCGCCACGACCTCGTTGCAGATCTGGCGGTAGACGTTCACGCCGCCGATATAGGGCATGAATATCTGCGGCTTGCCCGGAATATTGGCGCCCATGTACCAGGAATTGGCCTGCGGATAGAGCGTGGCGTGGACCACTTCATTGACATGCGCGACCCATTTGTCCTCGGCGTCCTTGCTGGCTTCGATGGTATCGAGGCCGCGGTCGCGCATGGTAGCGATGGCGTCGGCGATCCAGTCGACATGCTGCTCGATCGCCACGATCATATTGCTCAGCACCGACGGGCTGCCGGGACCTGTGATGATGAACAGATTGGGAAAGCCCGCACTCATCAGGCCAAGATAGGTCTTGGGGCCCTCTGCCCATTTGGCGTTGAGCGTCTGGCCCTCGCGGCCGCGAATGTCGATCTTCGCGACCGAGCCGGTCATGGCGTCGAAGCCGGTCGCGAGTACCAGTGCATCGACTTCATGGTCTTTACCGCCGGCGCGCACCGCGTTCGGCAGGATCGTCTCAATCGGACTGGATTTGATATCGACGAGGGTTACGTTCGGCCGATTGAAGGTCGCGTAATAATCCGTATCGACACAAATGCGTTTTGAACCGATCGGATGATCCCTGGGCTGCAGCAGTTTTGCGGTCTGCGGATCGCTGACGATCTCCGCGATCTTGCCGCGGACGAAATCGGCGGCGGTGTCGTTGGCGGTCTTGTCGAGCACGAGATTGTTGTAAACCGAGAGGAAGGTGAGGCCGCCGTAGGCCCAGCGCGACTCATATTTGGCGCGCCGCGCATTGTCGCCATCATCCAGCGCACCGCGATCGGGTAATTCCTGCACGATGCCGTTGCGCATCTCTTCGCGCGCGATGCGCCGGATCTCGGGATAGTTCGAGCGAAACGTATCGCGCTCTTCCGGCGTCAGCGCAGCGTTACGGGCCGGAATGCTGAAATTCGCGGTACGCTGAAACACCGTGAGATGCCTGGCCTGCGCGGCAATCACAGGCACCGACTGGATCGCCGACGATCCCGTGCCTATCACGCCGACGCGCAGGCCTGTGAAATCAACCTGATCATGCGGCCAATGGCCGGTGTGATAGACCTGCCCTTTGAAATTCGGGAGGCCCTTGATGTCGGGCATCCTTGCATTGGAAAGACAGCCGGTGGCGAGGACGACATATTTCGCCGTCACGGCCTTGCCGTCGGACGTGGTCACCGACCAGCCATGCGTGCGCTCGTCGAAGGCCGCGCGCTCGACGCGGGTGTCGAACTGAATATCCGGCCGCAAATTGAAGCGATCGGCGACATGATTGGCATATTTCAGGATTTCCGGCTGCGGCGCGTAGCGCTCGCTCCATTCCCATTCCTGCTGCAGTTCATTCGAAAACGAATACGAGTACTGCATGCTTTCGATGTCGCAGCGCGCGCCGGGATAGCGGTTCCAGTACCAGGTGCCCCCGACATCGCCGCCCTGCTCGTAGACCCGAACCGCCAATCCCTGCCCGCGCAACCGATGCAGCATGTACATGCCGGCAAAACCGGCGCCGACCACGACGACATCATAGGTTTCGGTATTTTTGGCGTCGCCCTTGCCGGATATCGATGACGCGGCGGACATGGTTTCGCGTTCCCTTGGAATTTTTTGTATTGCGAACCAGCATTCTACCCGCGGCCCGAAAGCGCAAGGATTAAAATGTCGTCGAATATTCTGCGGCGCGGAACGCTAATGGTTCCTCGTGGTGAGGAGGCGCGAAAGCGCCGTCTCGAACCATGAGAGCCCGAGTGCTGCACATCCTTCGAGACGCGGCCAAGTGGCCGCTCCTCGGGTTGAGGTCGGAGGTCGCTTGGCATCCGCATCCATCATGCGCTAGCGTCGTCGAAATGACCGAAGGCAAAAACAAACAGCCTCGAATGCCGCCGGGAGTGAAACACGACGATGAAATCGCCGATCTGCGAGATGCTGGGAATCGAATTTCCCCTGCTGGCCTTCAGCCATTGCCGTGACGTGGTTGCCGCGGTCAGCCGGGCCGGGCCGCCTCAGGCAATGCAAGGGCGCGCGACCTCGTCAGCTACTTCGTCGGACAGGGCGTCGGCTTGATCGACAGCGTGAAATCCGCCGGCGCCGTGGTGCAGGAATTCAAGGAAGATTTCGTCGAGGCCGTGGAGCACATGAATGCGCTGGTGGGGAAATAGCCTACCAACCTCGTCATTGCGAGCGCAAGCGAAGCAATCCATCTTGACGTCGAAGAAAGTATGGATTGCTTCGTCGCTGACGCTCCTCGCAATGACGAAGAAACCTAAAGCAAATTGATTGTTGAGAAAGCGAAACAAAAAGAAATGCCCGACTCCTCCCCCGACCGCATTCCCGTCATCGTCGGTGTCGGTGAAATCGTCGATCGTCCAAAGGAAATCGCCGCGGGGCTCGAACCGCTGGCTCTTTTGGAATTGGCACTCCAACGCGCCGAGGCGGACAGTGGCGCGCGATGGCTGGATGAGATCGAGTCGCTCGATATCGTCAATTTCCTGAGCTGGCGTTACCGGGATCCGGCCCGCCAGCTTTCCGAGCGCCTTGGGATCAAACCGGCACACGCTTATTACGGACCGGTCGGCGGCGAGAGCCCGATCCGCTATCTGCATGAAGCGGCGCAGCGCATCGCGCGCGGCGAATGCCACGTCGCAGCGGTCTGCGGCGCCGAGTCACAGGGTACCGCGACCAAGGCCGAACGCGCCGGCATCGCATTGCCGTGGACGCCGTTCGCCCATGATGTCGCGGAGCCGAAACGCGGCGCGGCGTTTCAGAAGCCAGCGGCCGTAGCGCTGGGGGTATTCCGGCCGGTGACGGTCTATCCGTTTTACGAGGCAGCCACGTCGGCGCATTGGGGCCAGACCCCGCGCGAGGCGATGGCGGAATCCGGACAATTATGGTCGGCCTATTCCGACGTCGCCTCCCAAAATCCGAATGCCTGGCTGAAGCGGCGCTTCACGCCGGAGGAGATCACGACGCCGACGCCGGACAACCGGCTGATCGCCTGGCCCTACACCAAACTGATGGTGGCCAATCCGATGGTCAATATGGGCGGCGCGGTGCTGATGACGAGTCTGGCGAAAGCCCGTGCCGCCGGGATCGCCGAGGATCGCCTGATCCACGTCTGGGGCGGCGCATCTGCCGAAGAGCCGCGCGACTATCTCGTTCGCGACCGGTTTTTCGAGAGCCATGCGCAGAACGCCGTGCTCGCGGCGGCGATGGACATCGGCGGCGGCGACGGCAAGGCGTTCGACGCGATCGAACTCTATAGCTGTTTCCCCTGCGTGCCGAAGATGGCACGGCGGACGCTCGGCCTTGGCGCCGATGTCAAGCCAACCGTAACCGGTGGCCTTACGTTCTTCGGTGCGCCGCTCAACACCTATATGACGCATGCGGCCTGCGCGATGGTGCGAAAGCTGCGCAGTCGCGCCAGTCTCGGCCTGCTCTATGGCCAGGGCGGCTTTGTCACCAAACATCACGCGCTGGTGCTGTCACGCCAGGCGTCGCGCGCGGTGCTGGCGCAGGACACCAGCGTGCAGGCGGAAGCCGACCGGCATCGCACGCCGGTGCCGGACTTCGTCACCGAGGCCAGCGGCAAGGGCAGCGTCGAAAGCTTTACCGTGATCTATGGCCGCAACAATGAGATCGAGCATGGCGTGGTGATGCTGCGGACCGCAGACAATGCGCGCGCGCTGGCGAGGGTCCCCAGCCATGACGGCCAGACATTGGCGCATCTTCTGAATATGGACTGCACGCCAGTCGGCTCATCCGGCGATATCTCCAGCGTCGTCGACGGCGTCCTGGAATGGCGGGTGAGCTAGATACAACAATGCCCCGGACGCTGGGCGCCCGGGGCATCGTAAAGAACGGACGAATCCGCCTTAACCCTTCACGTCTTCTTTCGCCGAAACCGTCGCGGGCCGGCCCGGCGGCTTCACGGTGTTGACCACGCGAACCTGGTCGCCATTGGCGACGCCATCCGGCGGCGCGGTGATGACGCGATCATCCGCCGATAAGCCCGACGCCAGTTCGATATTGCGGCCAAGATCGCGCCCGATCTTCACGGGTTTGAGCACGACGCGGTCGTCGGGGCCGACCACCGCAACCCGCAATCCGTTCTGGTCGAGGATCAGCGCGCTGGAAGGAATGTTGAACGGCACGCCACTATGCTGCAGGCTCAAGCGTACATTGGCATAGCCGCCCGGCATCAATTCGCCCGAGCTGTTGTCGAGTGCGAGCTGCATCTGCGTCGTGCCGGAGTTCACATCGACGGCTTGGGCTGAGGCTTCGACAGTCGCGGCGAAGGTCTTGGTCTGATATTCCGGAACCGAGATCAGCGCCTTGGAGCCGATCGGCACGGATGGCACATAGCTCTGGGGAACGTTGACATAGACGCGCAGTTTCCGGATGTCGGAAACGATGAACATCGCCGGGCCGCTGCTTTGGCCGGCGTTGATCAGGGCGCCGACGTCGGTCGAGCGCGAGGTGACGATGCCGTCGAACGGCACGGTGATTTTCTTGTAGGAGGCCAGCGCCTCGAGCCGCTCGACATTGGCCTGGTTGGACTTGACCGCGGCATTCTTGTTGGAGAGGTCGGCGGTGCGCTCGTCGATCTCCTGCATCGACACGAAGTTCGAAGCGATCAGCGTCTTGCGGCGAGCCAGCGTGACGTCGGACAGTTTCGCGCTGGCCTGCTGGTTGGCGAGGTCGGCTCGCGCCTGCAGCAATTGCTGGTCGAGATCCGGCGCATCGATTTCGGCGATCACGTCGCCGGCCTTGACCCGAGCGCCGATGTCGGCGTTCCAGTATTTCAGATAGCCGCTGACGCGCGCGAAGATCGGGGCGCGATTATAGGCCTCCAGCCGGCCTGGCAGATCAATCGTCGCCTGAAGCGGCTTGGGGTCGGGCAGCACCACGGCGACCGACGGAACCGCCTGATTATCGGTCCATTCCTTGAGTTTTACGCTGGAATCTTCCCGGGCACGGATACCGGTCACTACCAATAGTAGTGCACCGATAACGGCTACAACGCCGAAGATGCCCAATTTCCGGCGAGAGACCGGCGGGCGAGGTTCAGTGTGCATTTTCAGTCTCCAGTACGGCGGCAGCTTTGGCGCCTTGTTTCTTGTGTATCATGCTAAAGACCACGGGAACAAACATCAGAGTGGCCACGGTCGCAAAGATCAACCCCCCGATCACCGCCCGTCCGAGCGGTGCGTTCTGCTCACCGCCCTCGCCGAGGCCCAGCGACATCGGCAGCATGCCGATAACCATGGCGAGCGCGGTCATCAAAACCGGACGGATACGCACGAAACCGGCTTCCATCGCCGCGGCGACGGGATCGCCTAGCTCTTCATAGCGCTCGCGGGCAAAGCTGATCACCAGCACGCTGTTCGCGGTGGCGACACCCATGCACATGATGGCGCCGGTCAGCGCCGGCACCGACAGCGTGGTCCCCGTGCAGAACAGCATCCAGACGATGCCGGCAAGGGCCGCCGGCAACGCCGTGATGATCACGAACGGATCGGACCAGGACTGGAAGTTCACCACGATCAAGAGGTAGATCAGCACGATTGCGCCGAGCAATCCGAACAGCAGGCCGGAGAAGGCGCTGTTCATGGTCTGCACCTGGCCCAGCAGGAAGACGCTGCTGCCCTTCGGCACATCCTTCTTGGTGTCGGCGATGACCGTCCTGATATCCGTGGCGATCCCGCCGAGGTCACGCCCCTGCGGCGTTGCATAAATCTGGATCAACGACTGGATATCATATTGCGAGATCACCGCATTCGAGACCGAGCGGTAGATATTGGCGATGCCGCCGAGGATGGGCGCAGACTGGCCACCCGCGGTAATCGGCAAGGTCTGCAGCGCGCTCAGCGAATCGACCTTGTATTGCGGGGTTTGCATGACGATCGAATACGAAACGCCGTTATCCATATTGAGGAAGTAGGTCGGCGCAACCTGGGAGCTGCCCGCCAGATTGACCGTCAGGGTGTTGGTGACATCGCGCTCTGTCAGCCCGACATATTGCGCGCGGGTCCGATCGACGTCGACGTTGAAGCTTGGATAGTTTGGCGATTGCTGAATGCGCGCATCGGCGACGCCGGGGATCCGGCGAAGCCGGGTCAGCAGCTTATTGGCGTATTCGAAATTCGCGTTCAAATTGGCGCCGCGGATCTGAAGATCGATGGGCGCCGGAGCGCCGAAGTTCAGGATCTGGTTGACGATATCAGCCGGCAAAAATGCAAATGTCAGGCCAGGGAAAGCGCGGGGTAGCTGTTCACGTAGCGCCTTCACGTAAATGTCAGTCGGAGGATGGTCCTCCTTCAGCTTGATCTGGATATCGCCGTCCTGCGGACCGGTGACGCCGGTATTGTTGTACGTCATGTTGATGCCGCTAATGGGCATCCCGATGTTGTCGGTGATGGTTTCGATATCGTCTGCCGGGATGATCTTTCGAATCACCTTCTGCACATCGGCGAATTGATTGGCGCTTTCCTCGATGCGGGTACCGACCTGGGTGCGCACATGCATCAGGATTTGGCCGGCATCGACCGAGGGAAAGAAGTTCTGCCCGAGATACGGCACCAGCAGGAACGACAACCCGACAAAGCCCAGGAAGCCGATCACGAAGGTCGGACGATGCGCCAATGCCAGCGCCAGCAGGTCGCTATAGCCGGCGCGAAACCGCTCGAAACCGGCCTCGAAGCCGCGCTGGAAACGAACCAGCGGATTACGCGAACGCGGCTGCTCGCCCTCCGCATGGTGCACATGCGGCTTCAACAGATACTTCGCCATCGTCGGCACCAGCGTCCGCGACAGGATGAACGACCAGATCATCGCGAAGATCACCGCTTCGGCCATCGGCACGAACAAGAAGCGGGCGACGCCCTGCAGGAAGAACATCGGGATGAACACGATGCAGATACACAACAGCGACACGAAGGCCGGCACCACGATCTGATTGGCGCCGTCGAGAATCGCGGGCTCGACTTCCTTGCCCTGCTCCAGATGCCAATTGATGTTTTCGATGGTCACCGTCGCCTCGTCGACAAGGATGCCGACTGCGAGCGCCAGACCGCCGAGCGTCATGATGTTCAGCGTCTCGCCAAGAGCCGCCAGCATGATAATCGAGCCGAACACCGCCAGCGGGATCGAGGTCGCAATGATGATGGTCGAACGCCAGCTTCCCAGAAACAGCAGGATCATGACGCTGGTCAGCAACGCGGCGATGATGCCTTCACGAATCACGCCCGATATCGCGCCCCGGACGAACAGCGATTGATCGCCAACAAACCCGACCTTCAGATTGTCGGGAAGCGAATCCTTGAAATCGATCACCTTCTGCTTGATGCCCGCGATGATATCCAGTGTCGAAATCGAGCCTGCCTTCAGCACCATCATCAGAACCGAGCGGCTGCCGTTGACGTGGACAATATTGGTCTGCGGCGGATTGCCATCGCGCACGGTGGCGACGTCCCGCACATAGACCATGGCGCCGTTGACGACCTTGATCGGGAGATCCCCAAGCTCGCTGAACTTGAGCGGCGAGTTGTTGAGTTGAATGACGTATTCGAAACCACCGACCTTCTGGGTGCCCGCCGGCGTAATCAAGTTCTGCGCCGCGAGTGCGTTGGCGACGTCGTTGCCGGACAGTCCCAGCGCCTGCAGCGCCGACGAATCGAGATCGATCTGAATCTGACGCTGCTTGCCACCGTACGGATACGGAATCGCCGCGCCGTTCACCGTAACCAGCGGCGTCCGCAATTGATTGATCGCGATATCGCCGAGGTTCTGTTCGGTGAGGCCGTCGCCCGACAGCGCGAGCTGGATGATTGGGACGGTCGAGGCGCTGTAATTGAGAATCAGCGGCGGGGTCGAGCCAGGTGGCAACTGCTTGAGGATGGTCTGCGAGACCGCGGTCACCTGGGCGTTGGCGGTGCGGATATCGACGTTGGGCTGAAAGAAGATCTTGACGACGCCGAAGCTGTTATACGAGTTGGCCGTAATGTGCTCGATGTCGTTGACCGTCGTGGTCAGAATACGCTGAAAAATCGTGGTGACGCGGCCGGCCATCTGCTCGGGCGGCAAACCAGTGTACTGCCAGACCACGCCGATGACAGGAATGCGAATTTCCGGAAAAATATCGGTGGGTGTGCGCAGCGCCGCGAGCGGGCCGATGATCAGCAGAAGCAGCGCGAGCACCACAAACGTGTATGGCCGGCTTAGGGCAATACGGACCAGTGCTGTCATAGGCCGGGTATTCCTTGATCAGGCGAAACCGTTCGCTATACCGGGGAAAATCGATTGTGCCGATTTACCCGAAACTGCTGAATTTGCCAACGCCCAGCCGTGTCCCCCCGCGTGCCGTTTTGTCCATCTTTAACCTGACAGCGTCAAAGATGATATTCGCAATGTCTTGATCGGCCGTAAGTCTCACTGCGTTGTGAACAGGCTATTTACAAGGCTTTCCATGCTCTCCCCTTCGGCAGACAGCTCTAAATTTCAGCGTCTCGCCGGGATAATTTCTGCAAAATGCCGGGCCGGCGAAACGCTGGCCTCGGCATCAGCAACATATCGATATCTTTTAACCCTCAAGCCGCCCGAACCGAGCTGAGAAACTTGCCGACTTCGAGCTTGAGACGGTTGCTGTCGCCCGACAGCGACTGCGCCGCCGACAGCACCTGCGACGAGGCCAGCCCGGTTTCGCTGGCGCCACGTTGCACATCGGTAATGTTCGAGGAAACCTGCTGGGTGCCCTGGGCAGCCTGCTGCACGTTGCGGGAAATCTCCTGCGTCGCAGCTCCCTGCTCTTCCACCGCCGCGGCGATAGCCGAGGAAATCTCCGACAGTCTTTCGATGGTGCCGCTGATTTCCTTGATCGCGTTCACCGAGTCCTGGGTCGCCGATTGAATGCCGTTGATCTGCTGGCCGATCTCGCCGGTCGCCTTCGCGGTCTGTTCGGCCAATGCCTTGACCTCGGACGCCACGACCGCGAAGCCGCGGCCGGCTTCACCGGCGCGGGCCGCCTCGATGGTGGCGTTGAGCGCCAATAGATTGGTCTGCCCGGCGATGTTGTTGATCAATTCGACGACATCGCCGATGCGGGCCGCAGCTTTCGACAATTCGCTGACGCGATCATTGGTCTTGCGTGCTTCGCCGACGGCCTCGCCGGCCATCCGTGCCGAGTCCTGCACCTGACGGCTGATCTCGTTGACCGATGAAGCCATCTCTTCGGTCGCCGAGGCAACCGACTGCACATTGGTCGAGGCTTCTTCCGATGCCGCCGCGACCATGGTGGTGAGCTCCTGCGCGCGTTCGGCGGTGGCCGTCAGCGTGCCGGCCGAGGCTTCGAGCTGGGTCGAGGCAGAGGATACGGTGTTGACGATCTCGCCGATCATCGATTCGAATTCGCGCGTGATGCCGTCCACCCGGCGGCCGCGCTCGATCTTGGCATCCGCATCGCGCGCGGCGGCTTCGTCGGCGGCTTTCTTGGCGATCAGCGCGTCCTTGAACACCTGCAGCGAGTCCGCCATCGAGCCGATTTCGGTCTTCTCGCCCTGATGCGGAACCTGCGCGGTCAGATCGCCGTTCCCCAGTGCCTGCATCGGCGCGACGATGGAGGCAATGCCGCGCGAGACATCGCGAACCGTATAAATCCCGACGGCAACGCCAACGACGAGCGCGATGCCGATAATGGCAACAACCATCATGAAAGCGGAGTTGTAGTTATTGGCGGCATCGGTTTCGGCCTTGTCGGCGCCGACGTTGTTGAATTCGATATCCTTTTTAAGCAGGACATCGGCATCGAGGCCGATCTTGTTCACCGTCTTGGTGTTCAACTCATGCGCCTCATGGGGAAATTTGCCAGGGGTCTTGCGCGACAACGCCATGACCTCTTCGGTGCCCTTCTTGTAGAGCTCCCACTGCCGCACCCACTCGTTGTACATCGAACGCTCTTCGGGAGCCGAAATCAGCGCTTCATAGTCTTTACGGATCTTGTTGTTGGCCTCGACCACTCCGGCGAGAACCTTTTCCGCGGCTTCCTTTTCCTCGATCGTTTCGGACAGCATGTGCTCGCGGATCACGTTGCGATAGGTGATGACGCCGGCGCGCAATTCGCCCAACACGCGAACACTCGGCATCCAGTTGGTCGCGATGTCGACCGTGCTGGCGTTGATCGCCCGCATATTCCAGACCGCCAGCAGGCCCATGCCCGTGATCGCGACAAGGAGAAAGGCAACGACGGCAGTAATCTTGGCGCGAATGGAGAAGTTGGCGAGCATGGCTTTGATCTCTTGTTTTGCGAGCACGCCGGGATCTGACGTGCACCGGCTGCGGGGCCAGCCGAATGGAAGCGGTAGCGATCGGCATCAAACCCGATTTGGGCTACGGTTCCGTTAACCGTGGTTCCCGTAAAAATACGTAAAGATTCCGACGAAGGAGCTTGGGTGCTTTCCGTGCATCAACTGAAGGCGCCAGACCGCACCAATTGACAATTGCGGCACGTCATCGTCCCTCACCCCGAGACACGCACTACAGGACTCCGAGGACGATTTTTGCGCACGCCGGAAGCCGGGAATCGACTGACCTGCGCTCTCAAGCCGCCCTTACCGAATTCAAGAACTTGTCGACTTCGAGCTTGAGACGATTGCTGTCGCCCGACAGCGACTGCGCCGCCGACAGCACCTGCGACGAGGCCAGCCCGGTCTCGCCGGCACCGCGCTGTACATCGGTAATGTTTGAAGAGACCTGCTGGGTGCCCTGGGCAGCCTGCTGCACGTTGCGGGAAATCTCCTGCGTCGCGGCTCCCTGCTCTTCCACCGCCGCGGCGATAGCCGAGGAAATCTCCGACAGTCTTTCAATGGTGCCGCCGATTTCCTTGATGGCGTTCACCGAGTCCTGGGTCGCCGCCTGGATGCCGTTGATTTGCTGACCTATCTCGCCGGTCGCCTTCGCGGTCTGTTCGGCCAATGCCTTGACCTCGGACGCGACGACCGCAAAGCCGCGGCCGGCTTCGCCGGCGCGGGCCGCCTCGATGGTGGCGTTGAGCGCCAGGAGATTGGTCTGCCCGGCGATAGTGTTGATCAGCTCGACCACATCGCCGATCCGGGCTGCGGCCTTTGACAATTCGCTGACGCGATCATTGGTCTTGCGCGCCTCATGGACGGCGTCGCCGGCCATCCGTGCCGAGTCCTGCACCTGACGGCTGATTTCGTTGATCGATGAAGCCATCTGTTCGGTGGCCGAGGCCACCGACTGCACGTTGGTCGAGGCTTCTTCCGACGCTGCCGCGACCATGGTGGTAATCTCCTGCGCGCGATCGGCGGTGGCCGTCAGTGTGCCGGCCGACGCTTCGAGCCGCGTCGAGGCGGCGGACACCGTTTCGACGATTTCTCCCACCGCGGTTTCAAAAGTATCGGCAAGCTTGATCATCTCGGCTGAGCGCTGCTCCGCGGCACGCCGATCCTGATGTACCTTGGCTTCGGCTTCACTGCGGGCTTTCTGCTCGGCATTCTCGCGAATGACGATCACCGTCTTGGCCAGGTCGCCGACTTCGTCGCCACGGCTGGCGCCGGGAATTTCGATGTTCAATTCGCCGGCAGCCATTTTGCCGAGCGCGCCATTAAGGCGCATCAGGGGTCTTGAAACACCGACAAAAGTGAACACCACGGAGCCGACCAGCGACAGCATCATGACGATCTCCATCATGAAGCTCAAACGGTCCGCCTGGCTCAACTCGGTCGTTGCCAGCGTCCTGGCCTCTTTGGCGTTGCTGCCGGCAACGTCGAGTGCCGTTCGCATCAATTCGAGGATTTGAGCAGCAAGCGGCGACGCCTTCACATCGACAAGCTCTTTCTTGGCCGCTTCCGCCTGGATCGCCTCGCTGGTAACTGCGGAAAATTCTTTGACGATTTTCGCGAGCGAATTAATTGTATCGAGAAGTCCGGTGTCGCTGATGATGCTCCTGGCACTGTCCAACGTGTCATCCAGCCCACCGGTACGATTGACGATCACCTGCTTCTGGCCCTCGTCGCCCGTGGCGATCAAGCGCCAGGTTGCGGATTGAACCGCGTTGAACATTGAATCGGCTTCGTTCAGGACCTTTTCGACGTCCGACTGATTTGCCACGCGTATCAACGCAGGCGACAACAGCAAGCTTTCAAATGTCTCGGTCCAGTCGATCGAGCGTTCGTTCCGCTTCCGGGTTATCTCGAATATCCCAAGCTGGGTCTTTCCGATTTCCGATGCGTATTTATGGTATTCGACCGCAAGGGATTTGATCTTCTGGAGGCGCTCTTTGTCTTCCGGCTTCACGACATTGGCGATCGCAACGTCGAGCTCCCTGGTCACGGCTGCAAAGGCATCGTTCAGGCCGCCCAGGCTCTTCTCAAGTTCCGCCGGGTTCTTCGATTGCCTGATATCGCGTACCGCCAGCTCCATTCCCCGCGACGCAATGTTACCTTGGAGGGTGTGGTCGGCGATCGTCTGCTGCACGCCGGCGCGCTGGTTGGCGGCATTGATGACCGACTCCGAGGCCATCTGATTGGCGATCATGCCTCCCGAAAGAAGCACGCCGAACAGGCCCGCGGCGCCAAGTTTGTTACCGATACGATTGAGCTTGATCATGGTGTCAAACCGCCAGGGATGATCCTCTTGCAAAATCCTAGCCGGTTGAGATTCCATTTACGTTAACGGCCGCCCTCCTCCAGGAAATTCAAGCGAGTAAGCGCGGAGGCAGGCCTGCCGGGCCGTCCGGAACGGGAAACTGGACCTGCGAGGCGCGATCAGCGCATCAGCGTGAGAGCATCGGAGAAGAACTCCGGGCCGCCGAAATTGCCGGATTTCAGCGCCAGCAGCATGCCGCCGCCATCGAACCCGACAGCGCGCAATACCGGGACGCCGGCGGCGATTTCCGCCCCGACCAGGAAGCCTGGAATCCCCAGGCGGTCCACCACCGCTCCTGAGGTTTCCCCGCCGGCAACCACCAGCCGCCGCACGCCCGATTGCACCAACCCTTCGGCGAGGTCGGCCATCGCCTGTTCGATGGCATGTCCTGCTGCATCGCGGCCATGACGTGACTGCAGAGCTGCCACCTCTTCCGGCGTCGAACTGCTGGCGATCAGGACCGGGCCTTCCGCCAGCCGCTCCCGGGCCCAGGCAAGTGCCCGCCGGGCTTCATCCTTGCCGGCGATGACCCGGTCGGGGTCGAGATGCAGCACCGGCATCGCCTGCTCGGCTTTGGCGATCTGCTGCAAGGTGGCTTGCGAGCAACTGCCGGCCAGGCAGGCCGCTGGTCCGCCGACCGCGACTTCCACCGTCGCACTCGCCGCCTGTGACTTCACTTGGCCCGAGGCCACCAGCGCCCGGGCGAGCCCGAGCCCGAGCCCGGAGGCGCCGACCGACACCCGATGATCCAGCGCGACCGTGCCGATGGTCTCCAGATCGCGGTCGAACACGGCGTCGGCAATAGCAGCCCCGAACCCTTTACCGGCCAGATCGGCCAGCCGGGCGCGAACGGCGTCCGGTCCACGCGCGATGTCGGCGAGCGCGACAAGACTGACTTTAGTCTGGCTCTGGCGCGCCAATACCCGCACCAGATTGGAGTCGTGCATCGGATTGAGCGGATGATCCTTCAGCGGACTTTCGTTCAGCGGCACGGAGCCGACGAACAGGTTGCCTTGATAGACGGTGCGGCCGGTCTCGGGAAACGCCGGGGTCACCAGCACGATCGCGTCGCCGGAATCGGCGCGCAGCGCATCCATGACCGGACCGATATTGCCCGCATCGGTGGAATCGAAGGTCGAGCAGATCTTGAACAACACATGCCGCGCGCCGCGCTGGCGCATCCATTTCTCCGCATCGCGCGAGCGCGACACCGCCAAGCCTGCTTCGATCGAGCGGCTCTTGAGCGACACCACCACGGCATCGACTTCGGGCAGCGCAAGATCGGCCGATGGTACGCCGATGGTCTGCACCGTACGCAGACCGCAGCGGGTCAGCGTGTTGGCGAGATCGGACGCGCCGGTGTAGTCGTCGGCAATACAGCCAAGAGATAATTTTCCGGCTGATGTCACGGCTTTACTCCCGCGTAAGACTTGAACCAGCCGAGTCCATCGGTGGTTTTGCCGCGCGGATTATATTCGCAGCCGACAAAACCCTTGTAGCCAAGCCGGTCGAGTTCATCAAACAGGAACGGGTAGTTCAGTTCCTCGCCATCGGGCTCGTTGCGCGAGGGGATGCTGGCGATCTGGACATGACCGATCAGCGGCATCATCTCGCGCAGCCGCATCGTCACATCGCCATGGATGATCTGGCAGTGATAGATATCGAACTGCAGTTTCAGGTTCGGAATTTTCATCTCGACGATCAGATCCCGCGCAAAACCGAAGTCGTTCAAGAAATAACCGGGCGTATTGCGCGGATTGATCGGCTCGATCACGACGTCGATGCCGTGGGGCTGCAGGAACTCGGCGGTCCACGCTACCGACTTGCGAAAAGCGGCGACGGCTTTGGGATCTTTGCGGTCAGCGAGACCGGCCATCATGTGCAGCCGCTTGACCCCGGTCGCCTGCGCGTAGGGCAATGCGGTACGCAGGCTCTCCTGCAGGTCCGCAAAACGATCCGGCAGCGCGGCAAACCCTTTTTCGCCGGCATCCCAATCGCCCGGCGGCAGGTTGAACAGCGCCTGCGTCAGGCTGTTTCGCTTCAACCGCTCGGCAATGGCTTCGGCGGGATGCGCATAGGGAAACAGGAATTCCACCGCCGTGAAGCCGGCCTTGGCCGCGGCGTCGAAACGGTCGAGGAACGGCACTTCCGTGAACATCAAGGTAAGATTGGCGGCGAAACGGGGCATCCACTGTCCTCTTGTTGGTTCGCTTATACGGCTTCTATCGATTGATATCTATTTCGGCTCGCCCGGCAAAGACGTGCCGGTGACGCGGGCATACATTCGCGCCACCGAGGCGTCGTCATCGCGGCCCATGCCGGAGGCTGCCGTCATCAGGAACATCTGCAACGCGGCGGCCGCGACCGGTACCGGAAATCTCGCGGTGCGCGCCATATCCTGAATGATGCCGAGGTCCTTGACGAAGATCTCCACCGCGCTGCGCGGCGTGTAATCGCCGTCGAGTACATGCGGCACGCGGTTCTCGAACATCCAGGAATTGCCGGCCGATGCGGTGATCACCTCATAGACCTTTTTGATATCAAGCCCCTGTTTCGCGGCAAACGTGATCGCTTCCGAAGCGGCGGCGATATGGACGCCCGCAAGCAACTGATTGATCATCTTGAACGCGGCGCCCTGCCCGGCGGCATCGCCGAGTTCGTAAAGCTTGGCGGCCATCGCGTCGAGCGCGGGCCTTGCTTTGGTAAATGCAGCCGGGCTGCCCGATGCGAGAATGGTCAACTCGCCCTGCGCCGCGCGCTGCGCGCCGCCGGAAATCGGCGCGTCGAGATAATGCCGGCCGGTCGCTTCCAACTGTTTCGCCAGCCGCCGCGCGACATCCGGGTCCATGGTCGCCGACGAGATGAACACGGCGTCCCTGGCCAGCGTTTCGGCGACGCCGTTGTTGCCGAACAGGATGGTCTCAGTCTGCGCGGCGTTGACGACCACGCTGACGACGATGTCGGCCGCTTTCGCAGCCTCCGCCGGCGTCTTGGCGCCACGGCCGCCATCCGCGACGAACCGCGCGACAGCGTCGTCCGACACATCGCAGCCGGTAACGGTAAATCCTGCGCGCCGCAGCGAGGTGGCCATGCCGAATCCCATCGAACCCAGCCCAATGACGGCGATATGCGGTTTTGACTCAGGCATGCGGCAAATTCCCTGCGGTTCCTCTTGAGCCGAATTAGTCTCCGGCTTTGCCTCTGCGTATCACGGCTTGGCCGCGCTGCCAAAGCGTGAGACAAGGCGGCAAAGGAATACTGTCATGACCGAAACCCGGATACGCGAGGAAATCTGCCGCCTGGGCCGCTCGCTGTTCGAGCGCGGACTGACGCCGGGCTCCTCGGGCAATATCAGTGTCAAGCTCGAAGATGGCGGTTGGCTGGTGACGCCAACCAACGCATCGCTGGGATTTCTGGACCCCGTCCGGCTGTCGCGGCTCGATGCCAACGGCAACCTCCTCTCCGGCGATGCCCCAACCAAGGAAGTGCCGCTGCACAACGCACTTTATCAGACCCGTGGCACCGCGCGCGCGGTGGTGCATCTGCATTCGACGCATTCGGTGGCGCTCTCGATGCTGCCGGAGATCGATCCGCGCGCGGCGCTGCCGCCGATGACGCCCTATTACCTGATGAAATGCGGCGCCACGGTGCTGGTGCCGTATTATCGGCCCGGTGACCCCGCCGTCGCCGACGCAATCAAGGGCCTCGCCGGGAAATACTCCTCCGTGCTGCTGGCCAATCACGGCCCGGTGGTATCAGGCGATACGCTGGAAGCCGCAGTGTTCGCGATGGAAGAGCTGGAAGAAACCGCCAAGCTCTATCTGCTGCTGCGCGGGCTCAATCCACGGTATCTGTCGCCCGAGCAGGTGGCGGATTTGTCGAAGACGTTTGGGTTGGCGTTGCCGGAGCATGGGCCACACTCAGGGTCCTCATCCTGAGGAGCGCGCTCTTGCGCGCGTCTCGAAGGATGGCGACATGCACCCTGCCCGGGGCCATCCTTCGAGACGCCGCTTCGCGGCTCCTCAGGATGAGGACCACCATTTATCTCTGATCGCTTCTTGCCAAGGGCCTGCGGTTGGAAGCCAGCGCAGAACTCCACCACGATCGATGAATATAGGCCCATTTCCTAGGAGGGAGGCGCTGAACGCTCCGGTTTCGACGAACTCTCTGCTGTTATAGAAAAAGATCCATCCCTCTTTTATTTCGACCGTTGCTTCGTGAATGAGAACAAATTCAGCTTCATTCGCAGCAGCAAGAGCTGCTACGGCTTCTTCTGCGAGCGTTTTGGCTTGGTCGAACGAGAACATCGTTTATTTTAGCACATTCGGGCATGAGCGCCACGATGCTTTACAACCCCAGATACGCCTTCCTGACATCCGGATTGCCTTGGATCTCCGCCGATGTGCCCTGCATCTGCAAGCGTCCGGTTTGCAGGATGTAGGCACGGTCGGCGATCTCGAGGCACTCGGCGATGCGCTGTTCGACGATCAGCACCGTCATCCCGGCATCGCGGATGCGTTTCACGGCCTGGAATATCTCGTCGACCAGCTTGGGCATGATGCCCTGCGACGGCTCGTCCAGCATCAACAGCCGCGGCCGCGTCATCAGCGCGCGGCCGATCGCCAGCATCTGCTGCTCACCGCCGGAAAGCGTTTCGGCGCGCTGCTCGAGGCGCTCTGAGAGCCGTGGAAACAGTTGGAACACCAGGTTCAACGGTTCTTCGCGATCGGACTGGCTGCGATAGAGATAACTGCCGAGCCGCAGATTGTCCCGTACCGAGAGCCGCGGAAACAGTCGGCGGTTTTCCGGCACATAGGCGATGCCACGCGCAGTGATCATGTGCTGGGACAGGCCGTCGATGCGGGCACCATCGAAGGTGACGGTGCCGGAGCGCGGCCGCTCGGCGCCCGCAATGGATTTTATCAATGTCGATTTGCCCGCGCCATTGGCGCCGGCAACGCACACGATCTCGCCCTTGGCCACTTCGATCGACACCGCCGAAAGCGCGACCAGCCCCTGATAGGCGGTGGTGACTTCATGCACTGACAGCATGACGATCCCCAAGATAGGCGCTGATGACTTTCGGATCGCGCACGATGTCGGCCGGCTTGCCCTCGACCAGCACCTTGCCGAGGTCGAGCACGATGGCGCGGTCGACCAGCGGCATCACGATTTCCATGACATGCTCGACCATCAGCACCGTGACGCCGGTGGCGCGCACCTTTCGCACCAACTCGACGCCGGTCTGGGCTTCAATGGGCGTGAGACCCGTCAGCACTTCATCGAGCAGCAGCAGTTTCGGCTCGGTCGCGAGCGCGCGCGCGACTTCAAGCCGCCGCTTTTCCGAGGGGATGAGCTGGCTCGCGAGCACGTCGGCGCGCGCGGCCAACCCGCAGAATTCCAGCACCTCATAGGCCTTGCGGCGCGCCTCGCGCATCACAGTGGAACGCACCAGTGCGCCGACAATGACGTTGTCGATGACAGTCATGGTCTCAAAACTTTTCACGACCTGAAACGTGCGCCCGATGCCGCGCTGGCAGCGCTCCGCCGCCGGCAATGCGGTGACGTCCTCGCCGTTGAAGACGATCGAGCCCTGAGTCGGCGGCAGCACGCCTGCGATCAGGTTGAACAGCGTCGACTTGCCGGCCCCGTTGGGACCGATCAATCCGACGATCTCGCCGCTACCGACCGAAATCGAAATATCGCTGTTGGCGATCAGCCCGCCGAAGCGCTGCCAAACCCCTTTGATTTCCAGCAAGGCCGTCATCGTGTGGCCTCCTTGCGCCGGCGCGAGAACAGCCCGACCAGTCCTTCGGGCCGCGCCAGCGAAATCAGCACGATCAACGTGCCGTAAACGATCAGGTCGACGCCGCGGCCGGAGCCGCCGATGAAGGAGCGCGTGAGTTCGGTGAGCGGGATCAGGATCACGGCGCCGAGCACCGGCCCCCACAGCGTGCCGATGCCCCCTAATACCGCGGGCAGCGCCATCAAGAGCGAGAACTGAAAGCCCATCACGCTTTCAGGATCGATGTAGGACACGAACTGCGCATAGAAACTGCCGCCGACCGCCGTCAAAAACGCCGAGACCGCCGCCGCGCCCATCTTGGAATTGAACACGACCACGCCGAGGCTTTCGGCGGCGTCCGGATTGTCTTTCACGGCACGCCACCAATAGCCCCATTTGGAATCCTCGAGCCACCAGGTCACGAACCAGGCGATGCAGGCCAGCACCAGCGCGAAATAGAAGTATGGCAGCTTGCTGCGCGTAAACTGAAACGTCAGCCAACTGTCATGCCGCACCGGAATATCGATCCCGAGCGCCGCGCCGGCCCAGTCCCAATTCTGGAACAGCAACAGGGCGGTCTCGGCAATGACGATGGTCGCGATGACGAAGTAATGCCCGCGCAGCCGGAAGCAGGGATAGCCAAGCGCCATCGCAATGATAGCCGAGATCAGGCCGCCACCGAGCATGCCGAACCATGGCAGCACGCCGAATTTGGTGAACAGCAGCGCGGTCGTGTAAGCGCCGAGCCCGAAATACAGCGCGTGGCCGAGCGAGATCTGCCCGCAATAGCCGCTGAGAATATTCCAGCTTTGCGACAGTGCGGCATACATCAGGGTCAGTACCATAATGTTCTGGACGTAGACATCTTTGACGAACAGCGGCACCAGCGCGGCGATCGCGGCCAGACAGGCGGCGACGATCAGATCGCGACGGCGGCGCTGGGCGAAGTTCGTATCCATCAGATCGACCCGAACAGGCCACGCGGCCGGATGAAGACGACCAGCAGATAGACCGCATAGATGCCGACCGATTTCAGCGATGGCGGTAATAATAACGCCGTGGAAGCCTCAACCAGACCGACAATGATGCCGCCGGCAAAGGCCCCGAATACGCTGCCGAAACCACCCAGCGCCACGGTCACGTAGGCAATCAGCGCGAACGATGCACCGACATCCGGATAAATGTAGAAGAACATCGCCATCACGGCGCCGGCTAAACCTACCAATGCCGCGCCGAGGCCCCAGCCCAGCGCGAATACCTTGTTCTTGTCGATACCGACCAGCGCCACCGCGCCGGCATCCTCGCGGGTTGCCTCAAGGGCCCGGCCAAAATCGGTGCGGTTGATGAAGAAATACAGCGCGCCGAACGCGGCGATCGAGACCAGCGCGCCGACCAGTTGCGGCACTGGCAGGAAGATTCCATGAATCGAGATGGTTTTGCCGCCGAGCCAGGAATGCGCGATGCTGCGATAATCCGGCGTGAAGAAGAATTGCGCGAGGCCACGCATCACGATAGCGAGCCCGAAGGTCGAAAAGATCTGCACCATGCCGGCATTGGCCTTGGCCCGCACCGCAAACCGCACGACCAGCAGATAGACCACCGCACCGAACACGAACAACGCGGCTGCGACCAGCGGCGCGGCCAGCAGCGGATCGATCGCAAAGAACGCGAACAGAAAGAACGTCGCGTACATCGCGATCATCAGGAACTCGCCATGGGCGAAATTCACCACGTCCATCAGCCCGAAGATCAACGCGAGGCCGACCGCGATCAGGCCATAGAGCAGCCCCATCAGCAGACCGCTGGCGAGACTCTGGATAATGGTCTCGGCTGTCATGGCGCCCGCCCCGACCTGCCGTTTACTTCATCGGCCAGAGAGCATCGGCAACAGCGGCTTGCGGCGGGAAGATGGTGACGAACTTGCCGCCGACATATTGCAGCAACACCGGATCGGCGTCGTTGTTCTGGCCCATCTCGTCGAACTTCACGCGCTTCCACGGCATGATGGTGTTGTCGCCGGGAATGTCGGTCGCTACCAGGGATTCGCGAATCTTGTCGCCATCGGTCGACTTGGCGCGATTGATGGCCTCCGCCATCACGATCAGCGCCATGAACTGCCGCGATGAGAAGTCGTTGAGGTCCTTGCCCGACTTTTCCTTGAACATCGCATTGATCTTGCCGACCATCGGCCGCTTGGCGGCGAGATCGAGCGAAAAGCTGCCACGCGAGATCGCGCCTTCGAGCTTGTCGCCGACCGCGTCGTACAGCGCCTTTTCCGAGAAGCCGGCGTCCTGCGCGACAATGGCGCTGGGCTTGTAGCCGAGTTCGGCCATGGTCTTGATCAGGAGGATGCCGTCGGTGGTGTAGCTCGACGGCATCAGCACGTCGGCATTGCCGGCCTTGAGCTGCTGTACTTCAGCGGACAGAGACGGTGAGTTGGAGCGGTATTTGATATCGGCCACCACCTTGTAGCCGCGCTCATTGGCGAGCTTGAGCTGGGCGTTGCCGGAGTCGGTGCCGAAAATCGTGTCTTCATGGAACAGCGACAGCGTGTCGATCTTGGTGCCCTTTTTCTTCATCGCATCGAAGAAATCGAACATCGCGGCCGAGAACATCTCGTCGTGCGGCGCCGCGCGGAAATAGAATTTGAGGCCACGGCGATGCAGGCTCGGCGAGGAGTTATCAGCCGACATGAACGGAATCTGGTAGCGCTCGCAGATCTGGCTGATCGTCACCGCGACCGCGCTCTGATAGGTGCCGATGATGGCGCAGACCTTTTCCTGGGTGATCAGGCGCTCGGCTTCGGCGCGGCCCTTCTGCGGATCGGCCTGGTGATCGGCGAACACAAGACGGATCCTGGCGCCGCCAAGACCGGGCAATCCTTCGCCGCGGGCCAGTGGCAGGTCGAAATCGAAATCCTTGTTGATGATTTCAAGCGCGGTCTCGAATGATTTCTGCGCATCAACGCCGATCTGCGCACTGGCGCCGGACAGCGGATAGATGATGCCAATAGCCACTTCCGGCGTCTGCGCGCGAGCCGCGATCGGCAACAGCGCCGCGCTGGCGGTGGCTCCAAGCAACACATTCCGGCGACTGATGGTCATTGCAAAATCCCCTGCCTGTTCGGCGCTATCGATGAAACGATTGAAGAGAACGGTAAAGCCTCAAAGTACGGCAGCATATGCCCATGGGTCATGCTTTACAGCACAGCCATTTGCTTGTTGAGCAAATCGGTCACCAGCATGTAGCCCGGAGCATGCGTGATGGCGAACGGCACCTTGGCCGCTGCGATTACCGCCTGCGGCGTCACACCGCAGGCCCAGAACACTGGAATCTCGTCATCGGCCACCGGGACCGCGTCGCCGTAGTCAGGTTTGGTAATGTCAGCAATCCCGATCGAATGCGGATGACCGAGATGCACCGGCGCGCCGTGCACCGCAGGAAATCGCGAGGTGATCTGCACCGCGCGGATCGCCTGGGCCGGCTTGTAAGGCCGCATCGACACCACCATCGGACCGGCGAACGGCCCTGAAGGCGCACAGGGGATGTTGGTGCGATACATCGGCACCCGCACATTGTTTTCGATGTGACGGATCGGCAGGTCGTCGGCCATCAGCGCCTCTTCGAAAGAAAAGGAGCAGCCGAGCACGAAGGCGACGAGATCGTCGCGCCAATGCGCCATGACATCGGTGGGCTCATCGACCACCTCGCCATCGCGCCAGACCCGATAGCCCGGAATATCGGTGCGGATATCAAGGTCGATCCCGAGCGAGGGAATACGGGGATCGCCGACCTCGGACATGCCGATGATCGGGCATGGCTTTGGATTGAGCTGGCAAAACCGGTGAAACGAAGCGGCGAGCTTCTCGGGCAAAATAGCGAGATTGCCCTGGACGAAGCCGTTAGCGACCCCCGCCGTGCTGGCGACGGCCCCGCCGCGGTAGGCCCGGCGCGCCTGAACACTCGGGAGCGGATCGTTGTGGTCTTTGGGAAATAGCTGCGCTGCTGCCAAAACAGTCATTTGATCGCCCTGCCTATTATCTCGACAAGAGTGAAACCCAAGCCTACTATAAAGTCTAATCTTACTTTCTAATCAGATTTGATAACCTAATTTTATCGTTCGGAACGCCTCCCATGGTGGATTTCAAGTCGATCGAGACGTTCCTGTGGGTGGTCAATCTTGGCAGCTTTCGGGGCGCCGGTCAGCGGCTCAACACGACCCAGCCGGCGATTTCGCAACGGATCGCCCAGCTCGAGCGCGAATTGGGGGTAAAGCTCCTCAACCGCGACCACCGCGTCGTGACCCCGACGCCCAGCGGCCGGCAGTTGATGATCTATGCGGAGAAAATGATCGGGCTGCGCTCGGAAATGATGGCGGCGGTCGGCGACCGCTCGGCGATGCGCGGGGTGTTGCGGCTCGGCGTCGCCGAAACCATCGTGCACACTTGGCTGCCGCGGCTGATCAAGAGCGTCAACACCGCCTACCCCAATCTGTCGCTGGAGATCGAAGTCGACATCACGCCGAACCTGACCGCGCGGCTATTGGCGCAGGAAATCGAACTCGCATTCCTGATCGGGCCGCTCTCGGCCTCCAGCGTGCGTAACCGCGTGCTGTGCGACTATCCCGTCGGCTTCCTGGCCAGCCCCGCGCTCGGCCTCGGCCAGGGTCCACTCACGGTGCATGACCTCGCGAAATTTCCGATCATCACCTTTCCGCGCAAGACGCAGCCCTACGAGATCGTACGCTCGCTGTTCAACCGGCCGGACCTGCCGCAGATCCAGCTCCATGCCAGCGCCTCGCTCGCCACCGTCATCCACATGGCGACCGAAGGGCTTGGTATCGCGGTAATCCCGACCGCGATCGTCGAAAACGAACTGGCCGACGGGCGGCTGCTGCAATTATCGACCGACCTGAAAATCTCGCCACTAACGTTCTCGGCAAGCTGGCTAGCCTCGCCAGATACGCTTGCGGTTGAACTGGTCGCCGACCTCGCCGGCAAGATTGCGCAGGACAGCGCCACCGTTATTGACAGCGCCACCGCCAGCGCGTCATTGAAAAAAGACCCTTTAGAAAAGATCGCCCACGTCTGATCGCTGGAACCATTCCATGACTCAAGTCGCCTCCAACCTGCAAATCGACTCCGCCCGGCTGTGGGACACCATCCACGAAACCGCGAAATTCGGCGCGACGCCAAAAGGCGGCGTGCGGCGGCTGACGCTCGGGCCTGAGGACAAGCAGGTGCGCGACTGGTTCCGCAAAGCCTGCGAGGCTGCCGGTCTCGACGTGCATGTCGACGCGCTCGGCTCGATGTTCGGCCTGCGCAAAGGCCGCGACATGACCAAGCTGCCGATCGGGCTCGGCTCGCATCTCGATACCCAACCGACCGGCGGCAAGTTCGACGGCGTGCTCGGCACGCTCGCCGCGCTCGAAGTGGTCCGCACGCTCAACGATGCCGGGATCGAGACCGAGATTCCGATCTGCATCGCCAACTGGACCAACGAGGAAGGCTCGCGCTTCGCGCCGGCGATGATGGCGTCGGCGGCCTATGTCGGTGACTTCACCACCGACGACATTTTATCGCGCAAGGATGCCGAAGGCATTACGGTGGGCGAAGCGCTGGATAGCATCGGCTATCGCGGCGACAAGCCGGTCGGCACCCAGAAATTCGGCAGCTTTGTCGAATTGCACATCGAGCAAGGCCCGATCCTCGAGGCCGAAGGCAAGACCATCGGCGTGGTCGATTCCGGCCAGGGCGTGCTATGGTACGATGGCAAGATCACCGGTTTCGAAAGCCATGCCGGGTCGACGCCGATGGTGCTGCGCCGTGACGCGCTGGCGACCTTGTCGGAAATCGTGCTGGCGACGGAAAGCATCGCCAAAAAGCACGGCCCCCACGCGGTCGGCACCATCGGCGAAGCCGTGATCGCCAATCCCTCGCGCAACGTCATTCCCGGCGAGATTGCTTTTACGGTGGATTGCCGCAGCGCCGATGCTGCGATCATGGATGCGCTCGACAAGGATTTGCGCGCGGCCATTGCCGACATCGCCAAGCGGCGCAAGGTCGAGGTCACGCTCGATCTGGTCTGGCGCAAACCGCCGACGCATTTCGATCCGAAGCTCGTGGACGCGGTGGAAAACGCAGCCAAGGCGCTCGGCTTTTCGCACCGGCGCATTACGTCGGGCGCCGGCCACGACGCCTGTAACCTCAACACGGTCATTCCCGCCGCGATGGTGTTCGTGCCCTGCAAGGATGGCATCAGCCACAATGAGCTCGAGGACGCCACGCAAGCCGATTGCACGGCGGGCGCCAACGTATTGATGCACACCGTGCTGGCGCTGGCCGGCGTCGCTTCATAATCGGGCTGGATTTATAGCAAGCAACGGAGATGTCGGTGCGCGGAGTTTTTGTCGATGCCAACGGATCGCTGGCGGATATTTTCGAGCGGCAGCAAAAGCCCAATGATCCCCCGGTGCGCATCAACCGCAATGCCGACATCACAGCGGATCAGGTGCCGGCCCTGCTCGACGGCGCCGAGATCATCATTATCGACCACACGCCCCTGCCCACGGATGTGGCGCGGCGATGCATCGGCCTGAAGCACGTCGTTTTTCTCGGCACCGGCGCGCGCAGCTACATGAATCCGGAAGAGCTGGCCGAGCTTGGCATCGAAGTGCATCTGATCAAGGGTTACGGCGACACCGCGGTGGCCGAATGTGCGATCGCGCTGATGTGGTCGGCGGCGCGCGGCATCAGCGCGATGGACCGCGAGATGCGCGCCGGCAACTGGCTGCGCGAAGACGGCATGCAACTGACCGGCAAGACGCTGGGCCTGATCGGCTTTGGCGGCATTGCCGCCGAAGTTGCGCGCATTGTGCTCGGCAGCGGGATGCGTGTGATCGCCTGGAACCGGTCGCCGAAGAAATATCCCGGCGTCGAATTCGTCGATCTCGAGACATTGCTGGCGCAGAGCCATGTCGTCTCATTGCATCTGTTGCTGAACGACGAAACCCGCGGCTTCATCACCCGCGACCGCATCGCGGCGATGCGGCCGGGCGTGATCCTGGTCAACACTGCGCGCGGCGCGGTGGTTGACGAGACTGCGATGATCGATGCGCTTAAGTCAGGCCACATCCGCCACGCCGGGCTCGATGTCTACAACATCGAACCGCTGCCGGCGGATCATGCGCTGACCAAGCTGCCGAACGTCACGCTGTCAGCGCATTCGGCTTTCCGTACCCCCGAAGCCAGCGAAAACCTGATGGGCGCGGCGTGGGAGCATTGCCGGAGGATTGCGGAGGGAGATGAGTAATTTAATTCATTCTCCCTGCCGCATCCCCCACCAATCCAACTCAGAATTTGTAGGTTAGACCCGTTCCAACCAGCCATGGATCGAGGTTGACCCTGCCGGTAACCGGCACGACGCCACCGAGCGTGCCACTCCAATCCGGACGCAACCAGAGCTTCTTGACGTCGACGTTCACACCGACATGACTGGTGATCATATAGTCGAAGCCAACCTGCACGACCGGCGCGAAGGCGTTATGCAGATTGCTGGAGGTCACGACTGTGCCGGCAGCATTGGCCGCATTGCCAGCCGATTGGTCATAAAACACCGTATAGTTCACGCCGGCGCCGATGTAGGGCTTGAATGCACCAAAATCGGTAAAGTGATACTGGAACGTCAGCGTCGGCGGGAGCAGCCAGGAGCTGCCAACAACGAGATTGTTCGTAGCCGCTACGCCGGTCCCGGTCACATCGTGACGGGTGACACCGAGAATGAGTTCGGCGGCGATGTTCCTGGTGAAGAAGTAGGAGATATCGAGTTCAGGAATGAACGAATTCGATACCTTCACGCCTGATCCCGCCACCTGGTCGACCGAACCCGAATTGTTGGGAATGACGCCGAGCGCTCGCAGGCGAATCATCCAGGGATTCCAGGCCTCGACGGCTGGCGCCTTGTAGTAAGTAGTTGTCGCAGGCAAATCGGCGGCGCTAACGGCTGCAGCAAGGCCAAGCAGCCCAGCCGCCAAGGTCAGCGACGAGACCGCTGCTTTTGTTATCGTCTTCATAAATCTTCCCCAAAAAATGCCGGCGCGAATGATTCCGCCGCGACCGACTTTCACAAACGCCAGTGAGCGATCAAAAAAATTGATCCGGATCAATTCGCCGCTGTCCGTCAAAAAGTCTGCGCAACCGTTGCCGAGGAGACACAACTCCACATCCGCAAACTACGGATGCGGAAGGGAGCGCGAATAATTCTCATACGCAGATGTACGGCGAAAAGATCATGCTGGAGAAGGTGTGACGACGCGCTACTCCACCATCTCCGCGACCGCCTTGCCGCACGCCGTGGTGTCGGCGTTGCCGCCTAAATCCTTCGTGCGCAGCGTGCGCTCGCCGAGGGTACGCTCGATCGCGGTGACGATGGAGGCGGCGGCTTCCTTCTGGCCGAGATGTTCGAGCATCATCGCGCCTGACCAGATCATGCCGATCGGATTGGCGATGCCCTGCCCTGCGATGTCGGGCGCCGAGCCGTGCACCGGTTCGAACACCGACGGGAAGTTGCCTTCCGGATTGATATTGCCCGATGGCGCGATGCCGATGGTGCCGGTGCAGGCCGGGCCGAGATCCGAGAGAATATCGCCGAACAGGTTGGAACCGACCACAACGTCGAACCAGTCCGGGTGCAGTACAAAATTCGCGGTCAGAATATCGATGTGATACTTGTCCCACTTCACCTTCGGATAGTGCTTGGCCATCGCCTCGACGCGCTCGTCCCAGTACGGCATCGTGATCGAAATGCCGTTGGATTTCGTCGCCGATGTCAGGTGTTTCTTGGGCCGGGACTGCGCGAGGTCGAACGCGAATTTGAGAATGCGATCGACGCCGATCCGCGTCATCACGGTCTGCTGGGTGACGAATTCGCGGTCAGTATCCGGGAACATGCGGCCACCGACGGAGGAATATTCACCCTCGGTATTTTCCCGAACCACCCAGAAATCGATATCGCCGGGCTTGCGGTTGGCCAGCGGTGACGGCACGCCGGGCATCAGCCGCACCGGGCGCAGGTTGACGTATTGGTCGAACTCCCGCCGGAACTTGATTAGCGATCCCCACAACGAAATGTGATCGGGAATTTTGGCGGGCCAGCCGACCGCGCCGAAATAGATCGCGTCGTGCTTGCCGATTTTCGCTTTCCAGTCCTCCGGCATCATCTCGCCGTGCTTTTCGTAATAGTCCCAGGACGCGAAGTCGAAATGATCGAAATGCACGCTGACGCCGTGCTTTTTCGCGGCCGCCTCCAGCACCCGCAGCCCCTCCGGAACCACTTCCTTGCCGATCCCGTCACCGGGAATGACCGCTATCCGATACTGCTTTTTTTCATTGCTCATCGAGAGATTCCTTGTGGCGCGCGGAGCCCTGAGACCGCCAATTCCATGATGAGATTGCAATGGACCAAACTTCGTCAAGGTGCAACGTTGCAGTGCAATGTTGACCGTCTCCGGGACGGCGGCCTAACAGTTGAAATTCACCTGCCCATCCCGGTCGAAATTTACCTCTCCCCGACATCTCCCGATTTGAAAGAGTAATCCCATGGATCTTCATCTACGCGGCAAACGCGTCCTGATTACCGGCGCTTCAAAAGGTATTGGCGCAGCGGCGGCCGAGGCCTTCGCCGAAGAAGGCTGCCATTTGATGCTCGCGGCCCGTAACGGCGAGCAATTGAAAGCGCTGGCGGAACGCCTGCGCGGAGCCCATCAAATCGACGCCACGGCGCATGTCGTCGATCTGCGCAACCCGGAAGACATCGCCAGGCTGGTGAAGGATGCCGCCGATATCGACATCCTCGTCAACAATGCCGGCGATATTCCCGGCGGCTCGGTCGACAAGATCGACGAGCCGACCTGGCGGCACGCCTGGGAGCTCAAGGTATTCGGCTATATCAACATTACCCGCGCGATCTATGCGCAGATGAAAACCCGTGGCCATGGCGTGATCGTCAACGACATCGGCGTGGCCGGTGAAAAGTTCGACGCCAACTATATCTGCGGCAGCACCGGTAATGCCGCGTTGATGGCGTTCACCCGCGCGCTTGGCGGCAAGAGCCTCGCGGACAATATCCGCGTGTTGGGAATCAATCCCGGACCGGTCGGCACCGACCGCCACGTCACGCTGCTGAAAACCCGCGCCAAAAATCAATTCGGCGACGAGAACCGCTACAAGGAGTTCCAGAAAGGCCTGCCGCTCGGCCGTCCCGCGCACCCCCGCGAGATCGGCGACCTGATGGCATTCCTCGCCTCCGACCGCTCCGGCTACACGTCCGGCGTGATCTACACCGTCGACGGCGGCATCAGCGCGGGCTGGGGTTAGGCAAGATGGATCTTCATTTACGCGGCAAACGCGTTCTGATCACCGGCGCATCGAAGGGTATTGGCGCGGCGGCAGCAGAAGCCTTTGCCGAAGAAGGCTGTCACCTGATGCTGGCCGCCCGCAATGGCGAGCAATTGAAGGCGCTGGCGGAGCGCCTGCGGGGCGCCCATCAGATCGACGCCGCGGCGCATATCGTCGATCTGCGCAAACCGGAGGATATCGCCCAGTTGGTGAAGGACGCTGCGGACATCGACATCCTCATCAACAATGCCGGCGATATCCCCGCCGGTTCGGTCGACAAGATCGATGAGCCGACCTGGCGCCACGCCTGGGAGCTCAAGGTGTTCGGCTATATCAACATCACCCGCGCCATCTATGCGCAGATGAAAACCCGCGGCCATGGCGTGATCGTCAACGACATCGGCATCGCCGGCGAAAAGTTCAACGCCGATTACATCTGCGGCAGCACCGGCAATGCCGCGCTGATGGCGTTCACCCGCGCGCTCGGCGGCAAGAGCCTTGCCGACAACATCCGTGTGGTCGGAATCAATCCCGGCCCTGTCGAAACCGACCGCCACACCGCGCCGCTGAAACTCCGCGCCAAAAATCAGCTCGGAGACGAAAACCGCTACAAGGAACTTCAGAAGAATTATCCGCTCGGCCGGGCCGCGCATGCCCGCGAGATCGGTGACCTGATGGCGTTCCTTGCCTCGGACCGCTCGGGCTATACGTCCGGCGTGATCTACACGGTCGACGGCGGCATCAGCGCGGGTTGGGGTTAGGCGCCATAAAGGTTTGGTCATCATGCCCCGATTTACAGCTCTCGATGCCGACCCGGCCCGACTGGACGCCCATGAACAAGATTACGTGGCGAATATTCGAAAGCACGGATGGGCCGGGATGCACGTCGCGGCAGACAAGAACCTGCCTAGCTTCAGCTACACGACTGGACTTTGGCTAAAGTTCGAGTTTCCCGAACTAATCGTGTTTGGCCTGGAGGGGAAAGTCGCTCACGATTCCTTCTGGCACATGTATCGGACGTTGGAGGCGGGACAGCGCTTTGCTGTCGGCACACGCGAGGATAAAATCTTCGAGAACGCGCCCGCTATGTTGCTTCCCGTTTCACCGCGGCACTATCGAAACTATCTCGGATGGAACCGGTGGTTCTATGGCAACGATAAGTTCGAATGTCTTCAGTTGATCTTTCCGGACATCGATGGGCATTTTCCCTGGGAGGAAAGCGTCTGTGTCCCCCCAGACCTGACCGAAGGTATTTGGTCGGGACGCCGCCATAATTGAATCCGCTCCACCACAAACCTCCCCCTCATCCTGAGGAGCGCGCTTTTGCGCGCGTCTCGAAGGATGGCTGCGAGTCCATCTGCGTTT
>NZ_JAAVUY010000031.1 GCF_018449695.1 Bradyrhizobium sp. dw_411 | reverse complement strand
AACTCGCTCACTGTTGGCATCGAGTGTGCGGAGACACCCCTGACCCCTCCCCGCCACGCGCTTCGCGCGCAGGAGGAGAGGAGAAGGAAGAGAAGAGGAGTTCGCGCGGTTTCCTTCTGTGTGGTGCGCCCGGACTTGTCGTGTTCCGGTCCATAATCGAGCCGGCCGCCATTACCTCACAAATAATTTCACGGGGAATGTCGGGGCCGCAAAATCCCATTCGTCATATCCAGGGAGCCGGAATTCGGTGGCCAAAACCGCCCGCCGGCTGAGATGAACGCCAAACGGAGCATGCAATGCGATTCATGGTGATAGTGAAGGCCGACAGCAACAGCGAAGCCGGCGTGATGCCGAGCACGGAATTGCTGACGGCAATGGGCAAGTTCAACGAGGAAATGGTGAAGGCCGGCGTCTTACTCGCGGGCGAGGGCCTGCATCCGAGTTCAAAGGGCGCGCGCATCAAATATTCCGGCAAGGAACGTACTGTGACGCCGGGTCCCTTCAGCGCGACCGGCGATCTGGTGGCCGGTTTCTGGCTGATCCAGGTGAAGTCGCGCGACGAGGCGATCGAATGGATGAAGCGCGCGCCGTTCGACGGCGGCGCTGAAGTCGAACTCCGGCAGGTTTTCGATACCGAAGATTTCGGCGAGGTGCTGACATCAGAATTGCGCGAGCAGGAAACTCGGCTTCGCGCCGAGGTCGCCAGCAAGTAGAACAACCGACGTCATTCCGGGATGCGCCGTCAGGCGCAGGCCCGGAATCCCGAAATTGCAGCGCGAGATTCCCCAGTATGCCCCGCACATCGGCGGCGCGCGACAGATGAGGACCATTCCATGCGATTTATGATGCTGATGATTCCGAAGGGCTATGAAGCGGCGGCGCCCGACGCGGTGCCTTCCGCCGAGGCGGTCTCGGCGATGATGAAATATAATCAGGAACTGAAAGCAGCCGGCGTGCTGATCGCGCTCGACGGGCTGCTCCCGCCCTCCGTGGGGGCGCGGGTTTCGTTCGCCGGCGGCAAACCCTTGGTGACCGACGGTCCCTTCATCGAGGCCAAGGAAGTGATCGGCGGCTATTGGATGATCGACGTGAAATCCAGGGACGAGGCGATCGCCTGGGCCCGCCGCTGCCCGGCTTCCAGCAACGAGACCATTGAAATTCGTCAGGTGTTCGAAATGTCGGATTTTCCGGCGGACGTGCAGGCGGCGGCAGCCGGATTTGACGGCTTGAAGGACAAATCGGGGCGTTAACCGGCTTACTTTCACCGCTAGTGACCTTTGCGGCCGGCTCATGTAAAAGCCTTTCACATGAGTTGGCGCAAGGAACAGAGCCGCACCGAGCGCGGCTATCATCACGGCAATCTGAAAGAGGCGCTGCTTCAGGCAGCCCTCGGGCTGATTGCGGAAAAGGGCGCGGCCGGTTTCACCTTTGCCGATGCCGCGCGGATGGCCGGGGTCAGTCCCGCCGCACCGTACCGGCATTTTCGTGATCGCGATGAACTGCTGTCGAGCATCGCCCAACGCGGCTTCGAGCAATTCGAATCGGCGCTGACCCAGGCCTGGGATGATGGACGTCCCGACACCGTCACGGCGTTTGAGCGGGTCGGCAAGGCCTATCTGGCGTTCGCCCGCAGCGAGCCGGCATTCTATTCGGCAATGTTCGAATCCGCTCTTCCGGTCGACGTTAATCCTGCCTTGCTGGCGGCCAGTGAGCGCGCTTTTGCCGTTATCAGGGCTGCAGCCGAGCGTCTTGCGGCGCTGGCGCCGCCGGGCACGCCGCGTCCGCCGGCGATGATGATGGCGCTGCATATCTGGTCGATGTCGCACGGCGTGGCGTCGCTGTTTGCGCGGGGTGATGCGGCGCGCCGCAAGCTGCCGATGTCGGCCGAAGAACTGCTGGAGGCCGAGGTGCTGATTTATCTGCGCGGTCTCGGCTTTTTGACCGATCGCCAGACGGCGCCAAAAGACCCGCAAAAAGATCAGGCGACGCAAAAGCCGGCCAGTCCTCCCCCGATCCCTCCCTCAGGTCCTCCATCAGGTCCTTGGGGCACCCCAAAATAAATCGAGGGGCGCCGCGGGCGCCCGGCTTGACAAAAATACGGGAAGGTTTACTTATGTGAATGTTATTTACATTCACAACGGCATGGCGCCGTCATGGAGAGGGAAATGGCCTACACCGCAGATGTCAATCGATGGCGCGGTCCCGATAGTGAGCCCTACCGGCCGCATATGCGTATTCATCCAGGCATGGTCATCGGGACCATTCTCGGCTTCCTTTTCTGGTGGCCGGTCGGTCTTGCCTTCCTCTTTTTCACACTCAGGAGAACGACGATGGGTTGCTGGAGCCAGGACCGTTTTGAAAACAAGATGCAGCGCATGCAGTACAAGATGGAGCGGATGCGCGGCCGCATGGAGCGCCACGGCTTCGGTTTCGGCGGCTTCGGTCCGCCCTCGAGCGGCAACCGGGCGTTCGACGAATACCGCGCGGAAACGCTGCGGCGCCTTGAGGAAGAGCAGACCGAATTCCGCGATTTCCTCGATCGCCTGCGTCACGCCAAGGACAAGGAAGAGTTCGACCAGTTCATGGCCCAGCAGCGCCCCCGTCCGACCCCGCCGTCGGATGGCCAGCCGCAGCCCTGAACCTGAAGGCAAGGCTAACGCCCCAGGCGTAGTGCCCCCACGACCCTGACGGCGACATGACCGCCCATCTGCCAGCAGATGGGCGGTTTTGCTTTGAGCGGTGTCCGGGTGCCCATTTTTCGAGGTTTCGCGATCCCGCTGCCCCCAATTTGCCGCAGCCAAAATCCCCATTGGTAACTATACCTTAACCATGATTAGCGTTTGGTTAGTGGGGTAAGGACGCGCGAATAGCCCTCGTTTTGACACGTTGGCAGGGGATGCAGGCCTCGGCTTCGGACGGGCCCCCCATGCGACACAACAAGGCTATCGCGCTGGCGCTTACCGCCGCGCCTGTCGTGCGGCTGTGGAACCGGCAGCCATTCGCTTCCGGCAGATTGGGGATACCCGCGTTGAGAGGATACCGCTTATGAATCCGGCCGACGTGACGCAGTCTGCCTTGCCGCTCGCATCCGCTGACGTATCGCTGATTGCCCTGTTCCTGCAGGCGCACTGGATCGTGAAAGGGGTCATGCTGGGGCTGCTCGCCTGCTCGGTATGGGTCTGGGCGATTGCGATCGACAAGATCTTCCTCTATGCGCGCACCAAGCGCGCGATGGATCGTTTCGAGCAGGCGTTCTGGTCCGGTGAATCGATCGAAGAACTCTATCGCGCGCTCTCGGCCAAGCCGACGCAATCGATGGCGGCGTGTTTCGTAGCCGCGATGCGCGAATGGAAGCGCTCGTTCGAGAGCCAGGCCCGATCCTTTGCCGGGCTTCAGATGCGGATCGAAAAGGTCATGAACGTCTCCATCGCCCGGGAGGTCGAGCGGCTGGAACGCCGGCTGCTGGTATTGGCGACGGTCGGCTCGGCCGGCCCGTTTGTCGGCCTGTTCGGCACCGTCTGGGGCATCATGTCGAGCTTTCAGTCGATCGCGGCCTCGAAAAATACCTCGCTGGCGGTGGTGGCTCCGGGTATCGCCGAAGCGCTGTTTGCGACCGCAATCGGCCTTATCGCCGCCATTCCGGCGACTATTTTCTATAACAAGTTCACCTCCGAGGTGAACCGGCAGGCCCAGCGGCTGGAAGGGTTCGCCGATGAATTTTCAGCGATCCTGTCGCGCCAGATCGACGAGCGGGCATGACCCCGAACAGCGGAAGCCGGTTTTCGGAAAAGATCATGCTCCCCGGACAAACGGCGTGAGACGCAGTATATTATGAGCGGATTGTGAGCACCAGAACATGGCGATGAACATGGCAGGCTCGTCCGGCGGCGGCGGACGCCGAGGCCGGCGTCGCCCAGTAATGGCGGAAATCAACGTCACCCCGATGGTCGACGTGATGCTGGTGTTGCTGATCATCTTTATGGTTTCGGCGCCGTTGTTGACGGTCGGCGTGCCGCTCGACCTGCCGCAAACCCAGGCCAAGAGCCTGGAGCAGGACAAGACGCCACTGCAACTATCTGTGGACGTCAAGGGACGGATTTTCATCAACGACACCGAAGTCGCGATGAACGATCTGGTACCGAAATTAAAGGCGATTACCGACGCCCGCGGCGGTATGGATGAGCGTATATTCATGCGGGCGGACAAGAAGGCGGATTACGGAACCGTGGCGCGGGTGATGGGCCAATTGTCCGGCGCGGGATTCAAACGGCTGGCACTGGTGACCGAAGTGGAGCAGGGGTCCTAACAACGTGAACGTGAAGGTCGACAAGACACTGGTCGCGTCTGTGGTCCTGCACGTTGTCGTGATCGGGTGGGGACTGGTGTCGTTCTCGTCCAAGGCGTTCGAGGTGATCCCGGAAGAATCCCTGCCAGTCGACATTATCTCCGCCGACCAACTGGCCAAAGTTACGGCCGGCATGAAAACCGGCAAGAAGGAAAATCCGAAGCCGCTGGTGGAAAAAGTCGCCGAGGCCAAGCCGACCGATGACGCGGTCGGCAAGATCGCCGAGAAGCCGCCGGTCGTAACCGAAACGGCGCCGCCACCGCAGCCGAAGCCGGTGGAAAAGCCGGTCGAGAAAAAGCTCGATCCGCCGAAGCCGGTTGCCGAGAAGCCAAAGGAAGAGCCGAAGCCGATCGAGAAGAAGCCGGATCCGCCCAAGGTCGATCCGATCTCGGAAGCCTTGAAAAAAGACGAGAAGAAGCCGCCACCGAAGCCGCCGGTCCAGGCGGCGGCGACACCGCCGCCGCAACCGCAAAAGCCCAAGGAGCGGACTTTCGATCAGACCAAGATCGCCGCCCTGCTCGACAAGCGCGACCCGACCCGGCAGGCCGCGACAGGCGAGACGATGAATTCCAATGCCGCGCTGGGCCTTGCCCACGGTAAGGCCGCCGACAATTCCGCGACGTGGTCTTCCATGTTCCTGGAGCAGGTCAATCGCTGCTGGAAAGTGCCCTATGGTGGAATAGAGAGTCAGAAGCCGCAGGTCGTGATCGATATCAGGCTGAAGCGCGACGGTACGCTGGAAGCGCCGCCGCTCCCGGAAGCGACACCTGCGACGCCCTATCTTCGCGCCTATCAGGAGAGCGCTTTACGTGCGGTCATCGAGTGCCAGCCCTATCATCTGCCCCCGGCCATGTTCGACGAGTGGAAATATTTCGGCGGGTTGTTTACCGAGCCAAAAACCTGAGCGCGGCCGATTAACGACCGCACGAAACTTGTGAAACGAGTCCCGACAGTGAATTCCAAAAATGGCAAGAATGGATTGCGTGAGATGACTTTCCGCCCGAGCCGTCGGCAGATTATTTCCGGTATGGCCGCGCTTGGTGCCCTGACAAGCGGAGGCACGCGAACCGCGTTTGCCCAAGGGCCGAAAGTTGTCCCTCTGCCCGGGGGCGAATTCCAGCCGCTGCCGATCGCGATTCCGAATTTCGTCCCGGGCACGCCCTCGGATAATGAAGTCGCTGTCGGCGTGACCCAGGTCATCACCAATAACCTCAAGCGCAGCGGGCTGTTCAACCCGATCGATCAGGCGGCCTATATCGAGAAGGTCATCAACATCGATGCGGCGCCGCAATTCGCCAATTGGAAGACCATCAATGCGCAGGCGCTGGTGACCGGCCGCATGACCCGTCAGCCCGACGGCCGCCTGAAGGCCGAATTCCGGCTTTGGGATGTCGCCACCGGCCAGCAACTGACCGGCCAGCAATATTTCACGCAGCCGGAATATTGGCGCCGGATCGCGCACATCATTTCCGATCAGATCTATGAGCGCCTGACCGGTGAGAAAGGCTATTTCGACAGCCGTGTGGTGTTCGTCGACGAATCCGGGCCCAAGGAGCGGCGCGTCAAGCGGCTGGCGCTGATGGATCAGGACGGCGCCAATGTCCGTTATCTGACGCGCGGCACCGATCTGGTGCTGACGCCGCGGTTTTCGCCCTCGACCCAGGAAATCACCTACATGGAGTTCGGCCAGGGCGACCCACGGGTCTACCTGCTCAACATCGAGACCGGGCAGCGCGAGATTGTCGGCAATTTTCCCGGCATGTCGTTCTCGCCGCGGTTCTCGCCGGACGGCCAGCGCGTGATCATGAGCCTGCAGCAGGGCGGCAATTCAAACCTGTTCGTGATGGACCTGCGCTCGAAATCGACCACGCGCCTGACCGATACCCCGGCGATCGATACCTCGCCGTCCTATGCGCCCGATGGCGCCCGGTTGTGTTTCGAATCCGATCGCGGCGGCAAGCCGCAAATCTATGTGATGCCGGCGGACGGCGGACCGGCGCAGCGGATATCTTTCGGCGACGGCAGCTATTCGACGCCGGTCTGGTCGCCGCGCGGCGACTACATTGCCTTCACCAAGCAGGGTGGCGGGCAGTTTTCCATCGGCATCATGAAGCCCGATGGGTCGGGCGAGCGGCTTCTGACCTCCGGTTACCACAATGAAGGGCCGACCTTCGCCCCGAACGGGCGGGTCCTGATGTTCTTCCGTGACCCCGGTGGCAATGGCGGGCCTTCCTTGTTCACGGTGGATATTTCCGGGCGCAACGAGCTGCGGGTTCCGACCCCCGGATTCGCCTCCGACCCGGCATGGTCGCCCCTGCTGTCATAAGACTGGCATCGTCTGATGGAGCTGAGCCCGGGGGTGTCCGGTTAATCGGCAAAGCTTGCCTAGCGTGCTGATCTGGCGGGCAGATTTTCGCTTTGCGGAGCGAAAAACAACTTACCGGTAACGATATTCCCTCAGAAAGGCTTCATCAGCGGCAGGTACAACGGACCTGAACAGGATGCGCGCGCGCCCCCAGATGCAGCTTGCCGGCCAAACCAAAGATCCCGACCTGAAAATGTCGCCGTCGATCTATACGGCGCTGGTCGATTCGCTATTCGAGAATCCCGTTCCCTTGCTGGCCGGGGCGGTGTGCGCCGGCGCGGCTGCGCTGATGACGGCCGTCAAGACCGGCAATCAATTGCTGTGGCCGATTGCGCTGGTGATCGTTGCGATCGGCCTGTTGCGAGCCATCGAGGTCGGCAGATATCAAAAGCACAAGGCCACGCTGACACCGGCGCAAGTCTCGCGGTGGGAATGGCGCTACATGGTCGGCGGATCGCTGTATGCCGGATCGCTCGGCCTGTGGTGTCTCGTGGTGCTGATCGGCAGCGACGACCCGGTCGCTCACATGCTCTGTACGTCGGTCACGGTCGCCTACACGGCGGCGGGCGCCGGGCGAACCTATGGCCGGCCATGGATCGCGCAGTTGCAGGTGCTGCTGGCGTGCGGACCGATGTCGCTCGGCCTGCTGCTGCATGGCGACGGCTACTATCTCGGCTTCGCGCTGCTCAACGGATTGTTTTTCATCGGCCTGCGGCGAATTTCGCTGAGCCTGCACCAGGTCTATGTCAAGGCGCTGGTGGCGACCGAACGCGTGGTCTCGATCGCGGGACAATTCGACACCGCGCTGAACAACATGCCGCACGGCCTGTGCATGTTCGCCGCCGACGGCCACCTGGCGGTCATGAACCATCGCTTCAGCGAGATGATGGATCTGCCTGACGATCTCGTGCATCGCGGCGCATGTGCTGCCGATATCGTCGCGGCCTGCGTCAGCGCCGGCGCCATTTCGGCCGTCAGCGGCAAGGTGATCCTCTCGGAAATCGAGAACTCGCAGGCAAAGGACATCATCACCACCGATCCCGACGTCGCGCGGGGCCGGTCGCTGTCATGGACCTTCCAGCCGATGGCCGGCGGCGGCGCCGTCGTGCTGCTCGAGGACATTACCGAACGGCGCACCGCGGAAGCCAGAATTACGCATCTGGCGCGCTATGACGAACTGACGGGGCTTCCCAACCGGGTCAACTTCCGCGACGAGATCGAGCGCCTGCTGGCGGTTCCGCATGATGCCGCGCAATTGTCGGCATTGCTGTTTGTCGATCTCGATCAATTCAAGCAGGTCAACGATACGCTGGGCCATCCCTGCGGCGACCAGCTGTTGTGCGCTGTCGCCGACCGGCTGCGCGCCATGCTGCGCCCGGAGGATTTCGTGGCGCGGTTCGGCGGCGACGAATTCGTGGTGTTCCAGCAGAACATCAAATCGGCGGAGGATTCGGCCGTTCTCGCCAGGCGCATCGTCGATCATCTGAGCGAGCGCTACAAGATCGACAATCATCTGGTCGAAATCGGCGCCAGCGTCGGCATCGCCATGACGTCGCCGGCGGGCGTCAGCGCCGACACGCTGTTGAAGAACGCGGACATGGCGCTCTATCGCGCCAAGGCGGACGGCCGCGGCACCTTCTGCTTCTTCCGCGACGAGATGGCGCAAACCGTCGAGGCGCGCCGGATTCTGGAACTCGACCTGCGCAAGGCGCTCGCCAACGAGGAGTTCGAGCTGTTCTATCAGCCGCTCGTCAATCTCAAATCGGGCAAGATATCGACCTGCGAGGCGCTGCTGCGCTGGAATCATCCGGCCCGCGGCACGGTGTCGCCGGTCGATATCATCCCGGTCGCCGAAGACATGGGACTGATCGTCGATCTCGGCCGCTGGATTCTGCGCAAGGCCTGCATGGAATGCATGAAATGGCCCGACGGCGTCAGCGTCGCGGTCAATTTCTCGCCGCAGCAATTCCATCAGCGCGATGTGCTGAGCGAAGTTCGCTACGCGCTTGAAGTTTCCGGCCTGCCGGCCAACCGCCTCGAAATCGAGATCACCGAATCCTCGCTGTTGCGCAACACGCAACTGACCCATGACGTGCTGTCGCAATTGCGCGAGATCGGCGTGCGCATATCGCTGGACGATTTCGGCACCGGCTATTCGAGCCTCAGCTATCTGCATAACTTCCCGCTGCAGAAGGTGAAGATCGATCGCTCGTTCCTGGAAGGGATCGATACCGACCGGCCGCTGACGCTGTTGCGTGGCGTGGCGCGGCTCAGCGCGGATCTGGGCATGTCGGTCGTGGTCGAAGGCATCGAGACCAACGAACAACTGGAACTGATCAATGTCGATGGCACGGTGACCGAAGCGCAGGGTTATTTGTTCAGCCGCCCGGTTCCCGCACTGCGCGTTCGCCAGTTGTTGAACGCATCTCATGGCCGCCGGTCGGAGGAGGAACTTTCGATAGTTCCTTCCCGGTCGATTGCGTGAAACTTGTCTGCTGGCGGACAGCCTCTCACTGGAAATTATTGCTCCGGAATAATTCAGTCCCATCGACGGGAACAATTATTATTTGTCTTCTACGATTAACCCTAATCATTCGATGGCTTTGACTTGCGTTAAGAAAGAGTTAACCTTGTGGTTGCCGATGACCCGCGTGAGTTGCTGCTTAGGAAGTCCGATGAGTCCCATTCAAGAAACCCAAAAGACCACGGACCGGCCTCTTAAGCGTAAAATTGGACTACTCGACGAAGTCGATTATCGGCTGGCCGAAACGGAAGCCGATAAAGAAGCCATCTATCGCTTGCGGTACCGGGCCTATCTGCATGAGGGCGCGATCGAGCCGCGCGCGGACCAGCGACTGACCGACCGTTTCGACAACCTGCCAAACTCCTGGCTGTTCGGCATCCATCTCGATGGCGAATTGACCAGTTCCATCCGCATCAGCGTGGCGACGCGCGACAATGACGATACGCCGGCGGTTGATGCGTTTCGCGATCTGCTCGCTCCCGAACTCGCCGAGGGCAAGGTCATCGTCGATCCCAATCGTTTCGTCGCCGATCCGTTGAGCCGAACCAAATATCCGGAACTTCCCTATCTGACCGTTCGCCTGGGTTACGTCGCCTGCGGCTACTTCAATGCAGATATTGGCACTGCGACCGTTCGCGCCGAACATCGTGCATTTTATCAGCGCCTGTTCCTGCAAAAACCCCTGTGCGAGCCGCGTCCCTATCCGACGCTGACCAAACCATTGTGCCTGATGGCGGCCGACTATCTGAGCATCCGGGACAAAGTGTTCGAGCGCTTCCCGCTGATGCGCTCAAGTCCTGCCGAGCGGCGCATGCTGTTCGACCGCAGTGGTGACAATCTGCCGGTGCTGGACCTGCCGGGGTTCCCTTTCGCGCGCGCCACGATCGCCCCGCAGTCCTGATCGGTCAGCCCCGGCTGAACGAGAATAGGGTAGTTCATCGAGGCTGGGCGGGGGCCTGTTTGGCGCTTTCGCCGGCCGGGCTTCGCCTGTAAGCCGGCAGAAGGCCCGGGAAACGGGCGATTTCGCGCGCACTTCCGCTTGCCTTCACCCTCACGCCACATTTACAACCCATTAACCATCGCGGTGGCTTTTGGCCCCTTGCTGGCATTTGATCGGGTTCGGCAACACCTCATCAAGGTTGACGGAACGTTCGCTTAACCATCGGCCTGTAGACCGGATGATAGTCGGAAAACGTGAGCGTGGAGGCTCCGGAATGAAACATCAGAAGCGTATCGTCCAGGGCCTGAAGCTGGCCGCGGTGCTCGCGCTGGCGCTCTCGATGGGAGCGTGCGCGAACAAGAATCCGCTGACGGATGGCGCGATGGCGAGCGCAGCTACGCCGGGCAGCCAGCAGGACTTCGTGGTCAATGTCGGTGATCGCGTGTTCTTCGAGAGCGACCAGACCGAATTGTCGCCGCAGGCGATCGCGACCCTTGAGAAGCAGGCGCAGTGGCTGCAGAGCTACAACCGCTACAGCTTCACCATCGAAGGCCATGCGGACGAGCGCGGCACCCGTGAATACAACATTGCGCTCGGTGCGCGGCGCGCCCAGTCGGTGCGTACCTTCCTGGCCTCGCGCGGGATCGACGCGTCGCGGATGCGGACGATCTCCTACGGCAAGGAACGCCCGGTCGCGGTTTGTAACGATATCTCGTGCTGGTCGCAGAACCGTCGCGCCGTGACGGTGTTGAACGCCAGTTCCTAAATCGCATTCGGCTGCATCAAATTTTGCCGGCGCCTGAGGGCGCCGGTTTTGTTTTGGGCGATTCCGTTCAGGTTCGCTTCAGGTGATTTGCTTCAGATAGTTTGCTTCAGATAGTGCTTTGTCTCAGTCACATTTTTGGCGTACTCAATCTTTCAATGTGATCAGGGTTCGATCTCACGCCGAGTTCGTCGGTCAGGCCAGAATGTCATCCAGATTTCATGAAATTACGCGCGCCGCGGCCATCACCGCGCTGCTGATGCTGTGTTCGCCGGCGATGTCGCAAGTCATGGCTCAAGTGATGGGCCAATCCGACGATGTCGATCCTGAAACCCGGATTCAGCAGCTCGAGAATCAGTTGCGGCAACTCACCGGCCAGAATGAAGAGCTGCAATATCGCAACCGGCAGCTCGAGGACCGGCTGAGATTGCTTCAGGGCAGCGCGCAGGGTGCTCCCGGCGGACCGCCCCAAGCCGTCCAGCCCAATATCGCGCAGCCCAATGTCGCCGCGCTGCCTCCGGCGCAGCCGAACCCGGCCTATCGGCAGCCGCAAGTCCAGTCTCAAGGCGGCGGCTACGATCCGCAGATTGCCGCGCCGGCGCCGATCGTTCAGGAACCTGCGGCCGCGCCGCAGCCGGGCGGCCGCCGCCGTGGCGACGCCTTCGATCCCAACCAGAATCCGAATGCTCCCGGCGCGCCGCGCGCGCTGGGCGGCGGTCAACTCCCGATTCAGGAAGCCCCGGTCGGCGCGCCCGGCGGGCGCGGCGCGGGCGAACCGCTCGACCTTGCGAACACCGGCGGCCCCAATCCTTCCGGCGCCTTGCCGCCACCGCCGCCGCGCAACACCAACGCGACCGGTGCGCTGACCACTTTGCCGCCGTCGGCCACGTCAAAGGACGAGTTCGATCTTGGCATCGGCTACATCCAGCGCCGGGATTACGCGCTGGCCGAAGAGACCATGCGCAATTTCGCGCAGAAATACCCGAGCGATCCCCTGATCTCGGAATCGCAATACTGGCTGGGCGAGAGTTTCTTCCAGCGCCAGCTCTATCGTGACGCCGCGGAAGCCTTCCTTGGCGTGACCACCAAATTCGACAAATCGGCAAAGGCGCCGGATGCGCTGCTGCGGCTCGGACAATCCTTGGCGGCGCTGAAAGAGCGCGAGGCCGCCTGCGCGGCGTTCGGCGAGGTGGCGCGGAAATATCCCCGTGCTTCGGCTGGCGTCAAAGCGGCTGTCGATCGCGAGCAAAAACGGGTCAAGTGCTAGCGCAAGATCTGCGACATATCCGCCAGAGCCTGCGCTAGCCTAAAAGCGCATCTTCGCGCTAGATACCTCTTTGGGTGCGCGACGTGGCGACGGGATCATGCCTGACGACGACAAAACCCCGATTTCGGCGCAGCATGCGAAACGTCTGTTCGCGGACTGGAAGGACGCTCCTGCGATCGTTCTGGCGGTGTCCGGCGGGCCCGATTCAATCGCGCTGATGTGGTTGGCCGCGCGCTGGCGCCGCTCGCTTTCGCGCGGTCCGCGCCTGATCGCCGTCACCGTCGATCATGGCTTGCGTGCCGAGGCCGCGCGCGAAGCGCGCGACGTCAAGCGGCTGGCGCGCACGCTCGATCTGCCCCATCGCACGCTGCGCTGGACCGGCCCCAAGCCGGAAACCGGATTGCCCGCGGCCGCGCGCAGCGCGCGCTATCGGTTGCTGGCGAATGCCGCGCGCGCAAGTGGCGCCACGCATGTTCTCACCGCGCATACCCGCGACGATCAGGCCGAAACGCTGCTGATGCGCCTGGTCCGCGGTAGCGGCATTGCGGGGCTCGCGGCGATGGCGCGCGTCACCCCGCGCGAGGGCGTCTGGCTGGCGCGTCCGTTTCTCAATGTTTCGAAATCGCAGCTCGTCGCGACACTCAAACAGGCAAAGCTCGATTTCGCCGACGATCCGACCAACCGTGACACCCATTTTACCCGGCCCCGCATTCGCGCCGTGATGCCGTTTCTCGCTGCCGAAGGGGGCGACGCGCGCAATCTGGCGCGGCTGGCGTCACGGCTGGCCCGGGCCAACGCCGCGGTGGAAGTCCTCGCCGATGGCGCCGAGCGCTATCTCGCGCTTCGAGACAGCGCGCCGGGGGGGCGCGGCGCATCGCCTCAGGCAGGCGGCGCCAGAATCTTTGACGCCCGAAATTTTGCGGCGATGCCGGAGGAAATCCGGCTGCGGCTGCTGCTGCGCGCGATCGATCAGATCGGTCATGAGGGGCCGGCTGAACTCGGCAAGGTCGAAGCCCTGTTGTCGGTTTTGGACCAGGCCGTCGCCGCAAGCACAGTCACGGGCCGCTCAAAGCCAAAAGCAACGCTGAAACAGGGCTTCAAACAGACTTTGGCAGGGGCGCTGGTCAGCCTGACCGATGGCCGGATCCGTATCGCGCCGGCCCCGCCGCGCCGCCGGCGGGCGGATTAAGGTAGATGTGGTCCATTCAAATGAGCCGTAATCCATCTGGAGGGCTTAACCACCCCGGAAATCGCCCGTTCCAGCGCCATTATTTAAGCGGGAATCGCGCTAAGATAGGCTAAATAGTCCGGTCTGGTTCCCTTGGCATCGAGCGGGGCGACACCTAGATTGTGATGCAGTCGCCAAAGAGTCGCTAAGGGATTTTGCTGCCTACCCAGGGATGCGACCCAAGGACAAAGGCCGCGATCCGCGCGACCACGAAGGAAGATCGATGAACGCCAATCTGCGCAACTTCGCCCTCTGGGTAATTATTGTCCTGCTGTTGTTGGCATTGTTCACGCTTTTCCAGAATCCTGGGCAGCGCGCCTCCTCGCAGGACATCTCGTTTTCGCAGCTATTGACGGAAGTCGATGCCAATCACGTCCGCGACGTCGTGATCCAGGGGCCGGAGATTCACGGCACCTTCACCAATGGGTCGAGCTTCCAGACCTACGCGCCGAACGATCCGACGCTGGTCTCGCGGCTGTATAACGGCAAGGTCTCGATCACCGCGAAACCGCCCGGCGACAATGTGCCGTGGTTCGTGTCGCTGCTGGTCTCGTGGTTGCCGTTCATCGCGCTGATCGGGGTGTGGATTTTCCTGTCGCGGCAGATGCAGGGCGGCGCCGGCAAGGCGATGGGCTTTGGCAAATCGCGCGCCAAGATGCTGACCGAGGCGCACGGCCGCGTCACCTTCGAGGACGTCGCCGGCGTCGACGAAGCCAAGCAGGATCTGCAGGAGATCGTCGAATTCCTGCGCGATCCCGGAAAATATCAACGGCTCGGCGGACGGATTCCGCGCGGCGTGCTGCTGGTCGGCCCTCCCGGTACCGGCAAGACGCTGATCGCGCGCGCGGTCGCCGGTGAAGCCAACGTGCCGTTCTTCACCATTTCGGGTTCTGACTTCGTCGAAATGTTCGTCGGCGTCGGCGCCTCCCGCGTCAGGGACATGTTCGAACAGGCCAAGAAGAATGCGCCCTGCATCATCTTCATCGACGAGATCGATGCGGTCGGCCGTCATCGCGGTGCCGGTCTTGGCGGCGGCAATGACGAGCGCGAGCAGACCCTGAACCAGTTGCTGGTCGAGATGGACGGCTTCGAAGCCAATGAAGGCGTGATCCTGATCGCGGCGACCAACCGTCCCGACGTGCTCGATCCGGCGCTGCTGCGTCCCGGCCGTTTCGACCGCCAGGTGGTGGTGCCGAATCCGGATGTCGTCGGCCGCGAACAGATCCTGAAAGTTCACGTCCGCAAGGTGCCGCTGGCGCCGGATATCAACCTCAAGACCATCGCCCGCGGTACGCCCGGTTTCTCCGGTGCCGACCTGATGAACCTTGTCAACGAGGCGGCGTTGACCGCGGCACGGCGCAACAAGCGCATGGTGACGCAGTCGGAGTTCGAAGAGGCCAAGGACAAGGTGATGATGGGCGCCGAACGCAAGTCGCTGGTCATGACCGAAGAAGAGAAGATGCTGACCGCCTATCACGAAGGCGGCCACGCCATCGTCGGCCTCAACGTGATCGCGACCGATCCAATCCACAAGGCGACCATCATTCCGCGCGGCCGTGCGCTGGGCATGGTGATGCAGCTGCCCGAGCGCGACAAATTGTCGATGTCGCTCGAGCAGATGACATCGCGGCTGGCCATCATGATGGGCGGACGCGTCGCCGAAGAGCTGATTTTCGGCCGTGAAAAAGTCACCTCCGGCGCTTCGTCCGATATCGAGCAGGCGACACGCCTGGCACGCATGATGGTGACGCGCTGGGGCCTGTCCGAAGCGCTCGGCACGGTGTCCTACGGCGAAAACCAGGACGAGGTTTTCCTGGGGATGTCGGTGTCGCGCACCCAGAACGCTTCCGAAGCGACGGTCCAGAAGATCGACACCGAGATCCGCCGGTTCGTGGAAGAAGGCTACAATGAAGCGACGCGGATTCTCACCGAGAAGCGCGCCGATCTCGAAGCACTTGCCAAGGGCCTGCTGGAATTCGAAACCCTGAGCGGCGATGAGATCGTCGACCTGCTCAAGGGCAAGCGGCCGAACCGCGAGTCAGTGCTGGAGCCCTCGACGCCGCGCACATCCGCGGTGCCGCCGGCCGGCAAGCCGCGCCCGCGTCCCGATCCGGATGCCGGGCTGGAGCCGCAACCGCAGGCCTGATCTCGCGACTGAAATGGCCGGCAATTCCGGCAAAGCAGTTACCCAAAAGCCCGGCATCCAGCCGGGCTTTTGCATTTTATGGACGACGCATCCGCGGCCTGTCGCGACATCGTGGGCGAATTGCCCGCCGATCCGACCATCATTATCCCCGTTGAAAGCGTGCTCGACGTGCTCCGGCGCGTGAATGGCCATCGTCATCTGGCGCGGGACTTGCTTAATTACCTCAGCCCGTTCCCGTTATTTCATACAGGAGCCGCCGATGTCAGGTTCGAATGTCTCCCCGCCGGCACTCGCCATTCCGGGTTCGGATCCGCGGCTCTACAACCACGATCTCGCGCCGGTGGCCCCGGAAGGCCGGACCTGGGGCGTGTTCAGCATCTTCGCGATGTGGATGTCGGACGTCCATTCGGTCGGCGGCTATACATTCGCGGCCAGCCTGTTTTTTCTCGGGCTAAACGGATGGGAGGTGCTGCTCGCGATGGTCGTCGGTATCACCATCGTCTACTTTCTGATGAACCTGATCGGACGTCCCTCCCTGAAATACGGTACGCCGTTTCCGGTGGTGGCGCGGATGTCGTTCGGCGTGATGGGCGCCAACGTCGCGGCCGGCCTGCGCGGCATCGTCGGGATCGTGTGGTACGGCGTGCAGACTTACTTCGCGTCGAAAGCGGTTCAGGCGTTGATCCTGGCGTTCTATCCCGGCGCCGAAGCGCTGACGCATTCGAGTTTCGCCGGCCTGTCCGCGCTTGGTTGGATATCCTTCCTGTTCATGTGGGTTTTTCAGCTTCTGATTTTCCTCAACGGCATGGAGACGATCCGCAAATTCATCGATTTCTGCGGGCCCGTCGTCTACCTCGTGATGTTTGCGCTGGCGATCTGGATCCTGATGCAGACCGGCACCTCGAGCCTGTCGCTGCAACTCAGCCCGCGGGCCGAAGGCTCGTCGATCGGTCACATGGCGAATGCGGCGATGTTGATCGTCGCCTATTTCGCGGCGTTGTTGCTGAATTTTGGCGATTTCTCCCGCTTTGCGCGCGACGAGAGATCGATGAAGGTCGGTAATTTTCTCGGACTGCCGGTCAATTTCATCGTGTTTGCGATCATCACCGTGATCGTCACGGCCGGAACCGTCAAAGTGTTCGGCGAGGCGATCATGGACCCGGTCGCGATCGTCGAGCGTATCGGCAATCCCTGGGTGGTCGCGCTCGGCTCCATCACCTTCATCGTCGCGACCATGGGCATCAACATCGTCGCCAATTTCGTGTCGCCGGCCTACGATATTTCCAATATGTATCCGGGCAAGATCGACTTTCGCCGCGGCGGCCTGATCACCTCGATCCTCTCGGTGATGGTCTGCCCGTGGATCTTCGTCTCGAGCCCGCAGGCGATCACGATCTTTGTCAGCATCTTCGGTGCCGCGCTCGGTCCGATGTTCGGCATCATGGTGGCCGATTACTACCTGGTGAAGCGGCAACAGATTGTGCTTGAAGACCTCTATTCGATGTCGCCAAACGGTTCGCTCTATTTCAAGAGCGGCTGGAACCGGATGGCGCTGATCTCGCTCGCGCTTTCGGGCTTTGTGTCGATCGGCCTTTCGCTGCTCGGCGCTTATTCCGTCATTCCGAACGTCGGCGATTGGGGATGGCTGATCGGCTCGGCACTGGGCGCGTTGCTTTATTTGGCGCTGATGCGCGGTCGCGAAGCACCGGCCATGGCGCGCTCGCGCGTCACGGCGTGATAATACGAGTTCATCATTCCGGGGCTGCGTCTACGACCCGCCCCGGAATGATAACGCATTATCCCAGCTTGCCGACTTCTGCCTCGACCAGATTCCAGCACTTGGTGCCGAGCTTTTCCTTCCAGGTCGCATAGACGGCCGGAAGCTTGGCGCGGAAGGCGGCTTGGTCGACGTCGTTGAATACGAGGCCGCGCCGCACGAAATCGTCGCGCAGATCGGCGTTGAGTTTGGCCTGGTCCAGACGTTGCTGGCGGACATATTTGCTGACGTTGCGCTCGATCACTTCCTTGACGTCGGTGGGCAGCGCCTGCCAGGTGCCGCGATGCGCCATCGCGTTGAAGCCGGACCACATGTGATTGGTCATGCTGACATACTTCACCAGTTCATAGAGCTTGAATCCTTCCAGGATTCCCAGCGGATTTTCCTGCCCGTCGACGGTGCCGACTTTCAGCGCGTCGTAAATCTTGTTGGCCGACGTCGTCACCGTCTGGGCGCCGAACGCGCTGAAGGTGTCGATCATCATCTGGCCCGGCGGAACGCGCATTTTCTGGCCGGCGAAATCCTCCGGCCTGGTGATCGCGCGCGAGATCATGGCGACCTGCCGCATGCCATTGTCGAAGCCGGCGACCGGGAACAGATGCATGCCCTTGGCCGCCATTTCCTCGCCGATATATTTTCCGAGCGGGCCATCGACCGCCTTGTGGGCCACATCGGGCGAACTGAAGGCGAATGGCAATTGCTGTGACTCGGCCACCGGGACCACGGTGCCGATGATGCCGCCCATCAAGGTGAAGAACTGGATTTCTCCCGCGATCAGCATTTTCAGCGCTTCGGGATCGCCGCCCGGCAGTTTGTTATTTTCGGCGTAGACCGTGGCCTCGACCCGGCCATTGGTCTCGGCGCGGATGGCCGCCCACATCGCGGTGAGATTCTTGTGCAGCGGACCGGTGTCGGCCTGATTGTGATATTGCGAAAACTTGTATTCGGCGGCCTGCAAAGGCCTGATGATCAGGGTCGATCCCATCACCGCGGCGCCAGATAATACCGACCGTCGTGTCAAATTCATCGTCATCGTCTCCATCCGTCCACCCACCCGGGCGGCATGCTTTTATCGGCGGGACTGTCGTCGATCTCGCGTCATTTCGCCACGAAAATTCCACGTGGCGGTTGATTCTGCGTGACAACGTTGGGTGATCGGCACAAACGCGCAGACCGCGGTAGGCGGCAACTCTCATCCCCATATTTGCAGCTTGTCAGGCCGTCTGAATTATTGTTCAGTTCTTCGAGGCGATTTATGTCAAATCGTCCAAAAACTGAATAAGCGTCGAACCGGGCCGCTTGGCCGGGCAGGCGCAGGGGACGAGAACGCGCCATGGTCTATCGGCGAACCCATCAAGTTGTGAAGCGGCTTGCGGCCCGCCGCAGCGCGATCCTGGCGGCGGCGCGGGACGCCGCGGCGGATGGCGGGATGGCCGCGGTGCAAATCGCGCCGGTCGCGATCCGCGCCAATGTCGCCGCCGGCACGGTCTACCGCTATTTCCCCTCCAAGGCGGACCTGATTTCCGAACTGATCGCCGACGTCTCGCGCGATGAATTGGCTGCGATTCGCCGCGCGGCGGATGCCGCTCCCGGGCCGTCATCGGCTTTAGCCGCCGCCGTCACCACGGTCGCGGTGCATGTGTTGTCGCAGCGCAAGCTCGCCTGGGGCATCCTGGCGGAGCCGGTCGATGTCGATGTCACCACCTCGCGGCTGGCGAGCCGCCGCGAAATTGCCGGCGAGATCGCTACCCGCATCGATGCCGCGGTCCGGGCCGGTCATCTGCCCGCGCAGGACACGGCGTTGGCGGCCACTGCGCTGCTCGGTGCGCTGCATGAAGCGCTGGTCGGGCCCTTGGCGCCGGACAATATGGATGATGCCGGGCGGCTGCGCGACGCGGTTCAAACCGTGACACTGCTCGCGCTGCGCGCGGTCGGTGTGATGGACGCCCGCGCCCGCGGCCTGGTGGTGCAGGCGGTGCTGCCGGCCAAAGCGCTGGTCGGCGCGTAACAAAGGCGCAAGGATTTCACAAGCGCGTCAGGACAGGGCATTTCCCAGGTACTTGTCCAAAGGACATGCCTTTGACGCATCCTTCCGCCAGATTGGACTTCCAATCGACGATGAAGGAGCATTCCCATGACGACGACATTCGGATCCGCCAAATGGCAGGGCGGTATCAAGGACGGCAAAGGCGCGATCTCGACCAAGAGCGGCGCCTTGAACGATTACCCCTACGGCTTCGCCAGCCGCTTTGAGGGTAAGCCGGGCTCGAATCCGGAAGAACTAATCGGCGCCGCGCATTCCGCCTGTTTCACGATGGCGCTGTCGCTGATCTTGGGCGAAGCCAAGCTCACCGCCGAGCATATGGAGACCAAGGCCGACGTCACGCTGGAAAAGCAGGGCGACGGTTTTGCCATCACCTCCGTGCATCTTCACCTGACGGCGAAAATTCCCGGCGCCGACAAGGCAAAGTTCGAGGAACTGGCCGGGATGGCCAAGGCAGGTTGTCCGGTGTCGAAGCTGCTGAATACGAAGATCACGCTGGAAGCGACGTTACTTTAGCGGTTGCCGTCATTCCGGGGCGATGCGAAGCATCGAGCCCGGAATCTTGAGATTCCGGGTTCGCGTCTTCGATGCGCCCCGGAATGACGGTGCAGCGCTTACATATCCGCGTCGCCGTTCGGGCCGACCGAGGCGATACGCAGCATGTTGGTGGTGCCGGGCGCGCCAAGCGGCACGCCGGCGACGATGATGATGCGCTGGCCCGCTCTGGCAAAGCCGTCGCGAAAAGCGATGCTGCCGGCGCGGTTGACCATGTCGTCCAGATCCTGCGCGTCTTCCGCGACGACGCAATGTACGCCCCACACGGCGGACAGTTTGCGGCCGGTGGCGAGGTTCGGCGTGATCGCCACCACAGGCGGTTTCGGCCGCTCGCGCGCAACCCGCAGCGCCGTCGATCCCGAACTGGTCCAGCAGATGATCGCGGACAGATCCAGCGTTTCGGCGATCTGCCGTGCGGCGTCGGCAATGGCGTCGCCGACGGTTGGTTCCGGCTCGGCGCGCTGCGCATTGAGCACGCCGCGATAGGTCGGGTCGCGCTCCACTTCCTCGCCGATGCGATTCATGGTCGAGACCGCCTCGACCGGAAATTTGCCAGCGGCAGATTCGGCCGACAGCATGATCGCGTCGGCGCCTTCATAGACCGCGGTGGCGACGTCGGAGACTTCGGCGCGGGTCGGCACCGGCGACTGGATCATCGATTCCAGCATCTGGGTCGCGACCACCACCGGCTTGCCGGCGCGCCGCGCCAGCCGCGTCATCTGCTTCTGCAGGCTCGGCACCCGCTCCAGTGGCAATTCGACGCCGAGATCGCCGCGCGCCACCATCAAGGCGTCTGACGCCTCCAGGATTTCTGGGAGCCGGTCGATCGCTTGCGGCTTTTCGATCTTGGACATCACAGCGGCGCGTCCACGAATCAGTTTCTTCGCCTCGATCACATCCTCGGCGCGCTGCACGAACGATAAAGCGATCCAGTCGACCCCGGTCACCAGCGCAGCTTCAAGGTCGGCACGGTCCTTTGGCGTCATTGCCGACACCGGCAGATCGGTATCGGGCAGGCTGACGCCCTTGCGATCCGACATCTTGCCGCCGATCACGACCCGGGTGACGGCGCGATCGGGAGACGCCTCCTCCACGATCAGGCGCACCTTGCCGTCGTCGAGCAACAGCGCGTGGCCCGGCCTTAGCGCTGCCAGGATTTCCGGATGCGGAAGCTGCACGCGGGTCTTGTCGCCCGGCGCCTTATCGGAATCGAGCACGAAGCTTTCGCCATTGTTGAGCTGGACCGCGCCTTCGGCGAACGATCCCAGCCGCAGCTTCGGCCCCTGCAGATCGACCAGGATGCCGATCGGCCGGCCATAGCTGGATTCGACATTGCGAATGGTCTTGACCAGTTCGCGCATCTTGTCGTGCGGCGTATGGCTCATATTGATGCGGAAGACGTCGGCGCCTGCCTCGAACAGGCGGCGGATCATCGCGCTGTCGGAAGAGGCCGGGCCGAGCGTGGCCAGAATCTTGATACGGCGCAGACGCCTCATGGCTTGCTTCCCGGCGCCGCCGCGGGTGGGGGTGGCGGCAGACCGGATGACGGCGGCGTTCCGCCCGGCGAATTCGAGATACCTGGAAGCGTGCCGCCGGGACCGACGGTGCCGGGCACGCCCGGCACCCGCTGTGCGGGCTGTTCGTTCGATTCGGTGAGCTGCACGGTCCAGGCGCGCTGCTCGCCGGTATCGACCTCGAAAAAGCCGGTGCGGTCGAAACCGCGCGCCAGGCAATTCTCGGTGCCCTTGATGGTGAATTCCTTATCGCGCGAACACATGAAGGCCTGTCCCGACCATTCGCCACCACGGTCGTAATCGAGGGCATAGATATAATAGAACCGTGCGACCAGCGTGCCGCGCAGCAGGGTTTCGCAACTCCGCGAGGAAACGTTCCACCAGCCCTCGGTGGTCCAGCCCTCGGCATCCTTGTAGCCAAGCGCAATGCCCACCCTGCTCGATGTGTTGTTGCAAAGACGAAAGTCCGCGGCCGCCGAACTGTTCCACAGGCACACCACAGCGAATGCCAGCGCCGGCGTCAAACCGGCGGTCATGCGCGCTGCGAATCGCTTGGGGTGATGAAGGTCTTCTGGGATCATTTCCGGTGAAGCTATATCAACTTATTGACGATTTCGCGTGGGGGAACCGGACTGTCAACGGCCGAAGCGGCGTTTTCGGGCCAAGAGCTGCCCAAATCTCGCCCGTCAGCCGCTGTTTGCACCGCGATATGGAAAAAATCGTGACAGTTACCCATCTAAGATGGGTATTGTTGAGCAAAATAGCGGGATCGAATTCATGGATGACACTACCAGAACGGAACTGGAAGCAGCGGTTTTTCGGCGTCTGGTCGAACATCTGCGCACCCGCAGCGATGTCCAGAATATCGATCTGATGAATCTCGCCGGCTTCTGCCGCAACTGCCTGTCCAACTGGCTCAAGGAAGAGGCCGACGCCAAGGGCACGGCGATGACCAAGGACGAGAGCCGCGAGGCCGTCTATGGCATGCCCTACGAGACTTGGAAGTCGACCTATCAGGGCACCGCCAGTCCCGAACAGTTGGCTGCGATGAAGAAGGCCCAGACCGGGCATTAAGCCGGACCGAGACGGCCTACGATCATCCGACCTGCGCCCCGCCGCTGATTCCTCGCCGCGAGAAACCCTTTCTCCTGTGGGCGCGCTGTGGATGATCGCGATGCCGCCTTGACGCAAGGCGTCGCACTCTTGAGGGTCATTTTGAAATGCGGTGCGTGGTAAGCGTACGGCGTTATTTGATTCTATCCCCAACCGTCAGTTGATTCAGGAGTACCCGATGGCTACCGCTGCCGCCGCCGTCACGGAAGAGCCCGCGACAAAATTCGCCAAGGACCAGCTCAAGGCCATCATCGAGCGCATCGAGCGGCTTGAAGAAGAGAAGAAGACCATCTCCGACGACATCCGCGACGTCTATGCCGAAGCCAAGGGCAACGGCTATGACGTCAAGGCGCTGCGCACCATCATTCGCCTGCGCAAGCAGGATGCGAATGAACGCGCCGAGCAGGAAACTATCCTGGAGACCTATATGCAGGCGCTGGGGATGCTGTGAAGGCCTCCGTCGTCCCTGCGCAAGCAGGGACCCATACGCCGCGGCCTAAATAATAGCTAAAGGTCTTTGACGCCGTGCTCGAACGACAGGGCACGGCGTATGGGTCCCGGCCTGCGCCGGGACGACACCGAAAATGTTGAAACAGTTGCGTATTGAAAAAGCGCCTTACCGCAGCGACGCGGTCCGCAGCACGAACGACTGTGTCGTCAGCGGTGCGGTGGCCGATCCGGTGAAGTGATCGCAGGTCAGCCCCATCTGCGGATCGTCCGAGAAGCCCATCGCGATCGTGGTCGCGGGTTTTTGGAAATGCGCGCTCATCAGGCTCATATCGGCATCGCCGAGTACCGTCGCCGACATTGACGTGCTGGCACTCGGCGCCAGCATCATGACCCGCATCCAGACGTCGTTGGTATTATTAGCCGCAGAGATCCGCGCCGATGTCGAAATCACGCTGGCTTGGCCTGGCAGGTTCTGGCCTTGCTGGCCCTTGGCAACGACTTGATCGATTGTGGCGGCGGCTATTGCGCTGCGAACCGCCCGGGCACTGCGCGGAATGGGCGCACTGGCTGCGACGACGTTCGCGCGATCGACCGGTGAAGAAGCGGCCGGGGCGTAGGCCAGCGCCTGGAGGCTGGCGGTCGATTGCGGATCGGCGGAAGCGAGCGCCTGACGCGCGTTGATGGCGGCGATCTGCGCCGGGGTGGCCTGTTTCGGCGTCGCCGCCGCATCGTCCCAGAAGCCGCGGGCATTGATGATATCAGCCGGATTTTCCGGTTTCGCTTCGGCAGGCGCCGCCGGTCTGGATTTGCCGGCCTGGACGATCTGCATGTCGGCCGAAGCCAATTGAAGCGTCGAACCGGGCTTGGCGCGCGGCATCGGCACTGGCTCGGAAGATTTGGACTCGGAAGATTTGGGCTCGGCGGACTTGTCGGCGGATTTAACCGGAGCCGCAGCAGGGGCCGGCTTCTCGCTCACGGCGGGCGCGCTGGCGCCTTCATCCTCTTCGTCGTTCGACTTGCGCTTGAACAGCGAGGCGAACAGGCCCGGCTTGGACTTTGACAGGGATTCCTCGCTGCCGTCGCCGCGTTTCTCGATGTCGGCGCGGGCGAGTTCATATCCCTTGAGCGGGTTGCCATCGGAGGGCACATGCACGGTGCGGCCATCGGGGAATACCCGCGCCAGTTGGTCGTGGGTCATGCGCGGCCAGTGACGAATGCTGCCGGTATCGAGATGAACGAACGGCGATCCCGAGGTCGGATAGAAGCCGACGCCGCCGCGCTGCAGCCGAAGGCCGGCGAAGCGGATCTGCTCAAGCGGCACGTCCGGAATGAAGAAGTCCATCGCGTGGCCCAGCATATGCTGGCTGAAACGCGCCACCCCCGAGGAGCGGCGGCGGAGCATCGCGTTGGTGGCGGGGGAGCGATAGGAGGAGATGATCTGGATCGGCTTCTTGCCGTCGACGTCGCGGTAGACTTCCCAGAGGATGTCGAACAAATGACGATCCATCGTGGTCTGGTCCTGGCTGCGCCAGTCGCGGAGATAGTGATTGAGCTGCTTCAGCGCTTCTTCATCGTAGCGCCCGTCGCGCTTGAAGGTGACGGTGAGGTCTTCATCGGAATGGGTGTGGTGGAATGAAAGGGTGCGGGTCTCGTTCAGAGCGGTCGCGTCATGGACGGATCCCGCGCCGGCCAGCAGCAACAGGGATGTCAGACCGAATCGATATCCGGCCTTTTGCATCGACAGCGAATTGAATTGGCGTGCGAAACCAGCCAGCACGTATGAGCCCACCCAAGGTCGACCGATCGAGGAACTCTTTCGCTACCCCGTGTGGCGAAAGAGGGTGAATGCAGTCTTAACGCGGGAGGGTTAACCGGAATTTACACCCGTCCCCCAAAGTCAGGTTGCAACCTAACCTGCCGAGTATGGCGAAAACTAGCCCATCGATTAATTCCGGATGGACAATGGTTAACGCGAATGGCCCCGTCCTTTCGGACGAGGCCATTGATTTAACTTAGCTATCCGCGGGTTGCGCGGGAGCAATGGTTACTGCCGGTCGACCGTTCGGCGTTGCGGCCGGCGAACCTGAGGGGCTGGAGCCGGTGTCGGTGCGCCGCCGAACAACCGTTCAAAGAACGAGGGGCCGGACGAAGTGTCGCTGGCAAATTTGACGCCGTTCGGCAGGCCATCGGCCGGACGAACGTAATTCGGCTGGGAGTGCGCGACCACATTCTCCAGGTCCCTGCTTTTGCCGGCGCGCAGCAGCGCCAGCATGTTGGCGTCGCGGCCGTAGACATCCTTGCGGAATTCCAGCTTGCCTGCGTCATCCACGAACGCGGTCTGGTAGGTGATGTTGACCGGGATCGGGGTCGGGAATTTCAGGTCGATCTCGCTCTGGCCATACATGCTGCGGATTCTGTCCGGCGTGTAGTGGGCGTTCGGTTCGGTGATATTGAGCAGGACCGAGGCGTATTGATCCGGATTCTGCACGCGCATGCAGCCATGGCTGAACGCACGATCGTCGCGGGCGAACAGGTTCTTGTCCGGGGTGTCGTGCTGATAGACCAGGAACTTGTTCGGGAAATTGAAGCGGATACGGCCGAGCGCGTTACGCTCACCGGGCGGCTGCGAGATATGGATGCTGCCGTCGCGATTGCGATCGAGCTTCAGTCCCATGCGTTCCAGTACCGTCGGATCCTGCTTCAGCGCCGGCAGATATTCGTTGTAGATGATCGACGGCGGCACATTCCAGGTCGGATTGACCGTGATGAACTTCATCGTTTCGGTCAAAAGCGGTGTCGCGTGGATACCCGGCTGGCCGGTCACCACCCTGGTGGTCCAGACCTGCGCGCCGTTCTGCATCACCTTGAGCGTGTAGTCGGGAATGTTGAGAATGACATAGGCGTCGCCGATCGCGGGCGCGCCGAGGTCGCGCGGCAGCCAGCGCCAGCGTTCCATATTGACGAGCACGATGTCGATCTGGCGGTCACGCTTCGGGCTGTTGATCGCCTTGATGGTCTTGTCGTCGAGCACGCCGGTGGCTTTAAGCTCGGCGCCGGACTGGAATTTGCGCACCGCCTCGGCAACCCTGGCGTCGTAATGGGTGTCGTCGGCGTTTTCGGTAATGCCGAGCTTGGCGCGCAGTTGCGGCACGCGCGGATCTTCCATCTCCACCGCCGGGCGCTTGCCGCCGGCCGGGGTGAATTTCAGCGCCGGACCGTCGGCAATCTGGATCACCGGTCCATCGCCCTGGCCGCGCAGTTCGGCGAGCTTCGCCTTCAATTCGCGATAGAGCTTGTGCGGCGGGTTGTAGCTGTCGAGCGCTGCAGACGCATCCTTGGCGGCGGTGATGTTGGTCAGAACTTCCGTCGGATCGGTCGGATGTTCCGGATACTGGATGTCACCGCTGACCTGCGACCAGTGCATCCGGCCGCTCTGGGCGTGCCGGGCATAGTCGAGCATGCTGGCGGTCAACTTCAGATCGGCTTCGGCCAGCGCATCCGGCGTGGTCGCGGCGGCAAAATCCGGCACCGGATAGTCGGCGGGATTGAGGCCATCCGAAGCGGCGTCCTGGAGGCGCGCGACGACGCCTTTGCCGTTCGCGGTCAGGCTACCGCTCTGCGTCCACAGCGGCGCGAAATCATGAGCGGTGTAAAACTTTTCGACTGCAGCGCGCTCGGCCTTGCGGTCGAAATAGCGCGCCGATTTTGCGCCGAACATGTCGCGCAGTTTATCGGCAACCGGCTGATCGGCGGCCGGAACGTTGCTCGCGGCCTTGACCGGCTCAGCGGCAGGGGCCGCAGCGGCCGGCGGCTGCGCCGGCGTCACGGTTGCGGTATCGCTCCTGGCAGGCTCGGCCTTGGCAGGCTCTGCGACGGGTGCGGTAGCGACATCGGCCGGTTTGGTTTCAGCGGGATTGGTCTCTGTGGTCTTCGCGGTCACCTTCGTATCGGTGGTCAGCGCGCCGGTGGTATCTGCTTTGAAATCGGCGGCGGTCGGAGGCGGGACATTCGCGGGCTCGGGACGCGGCACCGCGGCATCGATCGCGAGTTCCGCTGCGCTGTTACGAGGTGGATCGTTTTGCGCAACTGCCGAAGTTGCTGACACCGTGAGGAAGGTCGCCGCGACAGCCATCAATACGCGGTCATACCCGGCACGGTTCTTCAAGCAGTCACGCATCGTCACACCCCTTGGGTGAAACTGCTCCAGCATGGAACAGTTCTGGTTAGATCCATCACAGTTCTCGCGAAAGCGCCGGCCTGATCTGGTTTTGCAGCACATTCAAATAATGTGTTGCAAATCTCCAAGCTTGGTACGCCTGCACGCCACGATTCAAATTGACGATACACGCGCGCCCCGCAGGCAGCCAGCGCCACACGGGGCAACTCACGACAAACTGACCGCCAAGCGTTGTTGCCTGCAGCGGATGTCTGCTTTTGCCACGTGCGCCCTGGTTTGTCTGTCACCGGCGAGCAACGGTTCAAATGTTCCGGAATGGCCTATCTATTCAGCGTCTTCGGGGAGATGCCGGCCTTCAATTCGCCGGATCTCCTTCGTTCGAAGGATCGCTCGCAGCAGCTTCGTCGAGCTTGCGGTAGAGCGTCGAGCGGCCGATTTTCAGCCGGCGCGCGACTTCGGACATCTGCCCGCGATAATGCGAGATCGCAAAGCGGATGATCTCGTTCTCCATTTCCTCAAGCGGACGCATCTCACCGGATCGCGTCAGCATCGCGAGGGTGCCCGTGGACGGCAGTGGCGCGATAGGTATTTCGCTACCCGAGATCATCGCCGGCGCCGTCGGATGAGACGCGGGATCGATGATCAATGGTTCGCCATGATGTGTATCCGGCAAGACCGGCGCGTGCGCTACGGCTTGCGGAAAATCCGCCGATCCAAGCTGGTCGCTCTCGCTCATGACCACGGCGCGATAGACCGCGTTTTCCAACTGGCGGATATTTCCGGGCCAGTCGAGCTGTGACAACAGCGCCATCGCCTCGCTGCTGATGCCGGTGATGGTGCGATTTTCTTCGGCGCAGAAGCGCGCCAGGAAATGCCGCAGCAGATGCGGGATATCCTCGCGGCGCGCGCGCAGCGACGGAATGGTCAGCGGCAGCACGTGAAGACGATAGAACAGGTCTTCGCGGAATTGTCCGCTTTTGACGTGGTCGAGCAATTTGCGGTTGGTCGCCGAAACGATCCGGACATCGACCCGCACGGGCTTGCGCCCGCCGACCGCTTCGACCGCGCCTTCCTGCAACGCGCGAAGCAACTTCACCTGGGCGGCCAGCGGCAGTTCCGAGACTTCGTCGAGAAACAGCGTGCCGCCGGAGGCTTCGACGAATTTGCCGGTGTGGCGTTCGGTGGCGCCGGTGAAGGCGCCCTTCTCGTGACCGAACAGGATCGACTCGACGAGATTGTCTGGGATCGCGCCGCAATTGACCGCGACGAACGGTTTTGTCTTTCGTTCGCCGCTGCCGTGGATGGCGCGGGCGAACAATTCCTTGCCGACGCCGGATTCGCCCTCGATCAGCACCGGAATCGTCGAACTGGCGGCTTTCTGCGCGGTCCGCAGCACGCCGGCCATGGCCTCGCTGCGGGTGATGATATCGGCAAAGGTCAAGCGGCCTTCGCGGCTGTGGCGGATGCGCTGCAATTCGCCCTTCAGCGCACTGGTATTGAGCGCATTGCGCAAGCTGACCTGCAGCCGCTCCATGCCGACCGGCTTGACCACGAAATCCTGCGCGCCCGCGCGCATCGCCGACACCACATTGTCGATGCCGCCATGGGCGGTCTGTACCACGACGGGGATATTGAGACCGGCCTCGCGGATTTTGGCCAGCACGCCCATGCCGTCGAGGCCGGGCATGACGAGATCGAGCACCATGGCGTCGATCACGGGGGCGTCAGGGGCGGTCAGCATCGCGATCGCGGCATCGCCGGAATCGACGACGATGGTTTCATAGCCGCATTTCTGTACCATATTCTCGACCAGGCGACGCGCCACCGCGTCGTCATCGGCGATCAAAATGCTGGCAGCCATGGCTTTCCCCGCGCGTTACAACTATCTGTCTCGAATCGGGGCACTCTCGCCGATGCCGATTAACGCACTCTTAAACGTTGACGTCAGGCTATCGCCTCGGCGTCTCGGCCGTTCATGTTGAAAACGCACACACAGGCTCGAACCAGATGACATCGCGCTCCTCATCCGCTCTTCGCAAATCGGCCGCCAAAAAATCCACGGTCAAGTCCGTGGCCAAGAAATCTGTTCTCAACAAATCCGTTACCAAGTCCAAGGCCAGTAACAAGACCGCGAGCAAGACCGGTAACAAGGCCGGCAAGCTGCCGGAATGGAACCTGGCCGACCTTTATTCCGGTATCGACGCGCCGGAAGTGACGCGCGACCTGCAAAGGATGGACAGCGAATGCGTCGCGTTTGAGACCGACTACAAAGGCAAGCTCGCCGAACGGACGGCCGCCGAGGATGGCGGCAAGTGGCTGGCCGAAGCGATCAGGCGGTATGAGGCGATCGACGATCTCGCCGGACGTCTTGGGTCTTATTCCGGTCTGGTGCATGCCGGCGACAGCGTCGATCCTGCGATCACCAAATTCTACGGCGATGTTTCCGAACGGCTGACCAATGCCTCGGTGCATCTGTTGTTCTTCGCGCTCGAACTCAACCGCATCGATGACGCCGTGATCGACCGCGCGATGCAGACGCCTGCAGTCGGACATTATCGCCCGTGGATCGAGGATCTGCGCAAGGACAAGCCGTATCAGCTTGAAGATCGCGTCGAGCAACTGTTCCACGAGAAATCCCAGAGCAGCTACTCCGCCTGGAACCGGCTGTTCGATCAAACCATCTCGGCCTTGCGTTTCAAGGTCGGCGGTCAGGAACTCGCGATCGAGCCGACATTAAGCCTGCTGCAGGACCGCGCCGGCGAAAAGCGCAAGGCGGCGGGGCAGGCGCTGGCGAAGACGTTCAAGGCCAATGAGCGGACCTTTGCGCTGATCACCAATACGCTGGCCAAGGACAAGGAGATTTCCGATCGCTGGCGCGGTTTCCAGGATGTCGCGGATTCGCGCCATCTTGCCAACCGGGTCGAGCGCGAGGTTGTCGATGCGCTGGTTGGCTCGGTACGTGCAGCCTATCCGCGGCTCTCGCATCGCTATTACCGGCTCAAGGCGAGCTGGTTCAAAAAGAAGAAACTCGCGCACTGGGATCGCAACGCGCCGCTGCCGTTCGCCGCGACCGGCAACATCGCCTGGCCGGACGCCAGGAATATGGTGCTGACGGCCTATCGCGGCTTCTCGCCGGAAATGGCAGGAATTGCCGAACGTTTCTTCACCGATCGCTGGATCGATGCGCCGGTGCGGCCGGGCAAGTCGCCGGGCGCCTTCTCGCATCCGACCACGCCGTCGGCGCATCCCTATGTGCTGATGAATTATCAGGGCAAGCCGCGCGACGTGATGACGCTCGCCCATGAACTCGGTCACGGCGTGCATCAGGTGCTGGCCGCGAAGAACGGCGCGCTGATGGCGCCGACGCCGCTGACCCTGGCGGAAACGGCCAGCGTGTTCGGCGAGATGCTGACTTTCAAGCGGCTATTGGCGCAAACCACCAGCGCCAAGCAGCGCCAGGCGCTGCTCGCCGGCAAGGTCGAGGACATGATCAACACCGTGGTGCGCCAGATCGCGTTCTATTCGTTCGAACGTGCGGTCCACACCGAACGGCGCAACGGTGAATTGACCGCCGAGCGGCTCGGCGAAATCTGGCTCAGCGTGCAGGGCGAGAGCCTTGGTCCCGCGATCGACATCAGGCCGGGCTATGAGAGCTTCTGGATGTACATCCCGCACTTCATCCATTCGCCGTTCTATGTCTATGCCTATGCGTTCGGCGATTGCCTGGTGAATTCGCTCTATGCGGTTTACGAGCACGCCCAGGACGGTTTCGCCGAGCGCTATCTGGCGATGCTGGCCGCCGGTGGCACCAAGCATTACTCCGAACTGCTCAAGCCGTTTGGTCTGGACGCCCGCGATCCCAAGTTCTGGGACGGTGGTCTGTCGGTTATCGCGGGCATGATCGATGAGTTGGAGCAGATGGGTTGATATCAATAATATTGATATCAAAAAATATGCATGATATTTCTCGATCTCTTTGACGGAGGTCATCATGCACCCGCGTTTCGAAGCATATCGAACGACCGAAAGAGGCCGCACGATTGAAGCATTGGCTCGTCAGCCGCATCGCCTCATTGAGTACGCGCTCTTAAGCCGGCTCGGGATGCCAGCGGTTACTGCGCTTTCTTGGGATATGGCACCGATTCTTCGAGATATCCCCGAGTCCGATCGGCGAGACGCAAAGCAATATTGTGGATCAATCGTCGGTGAAGTCATGCGTGAGCAAGGCTACGAAATCATCAATGCGAGAGGCTCAGCAAAGGCCGGTGGTGTTTTCACCCTCGGAGCCGTGTGGGCTCCGAACGACGATTGCCATACGATGAAAATCGCCAACGAAGTGATGAACAAGTATTCCGAGACCTTTGAAGCGCTCGCGAAATCCTGACCCGCTGGATCAGGGACAATTGGCCGCCCGGGCCTCCATGATAAGCTTCTCAAATAGGGCAATACGGCCGGTACAAACGCTCGCCGCCGTTGCCCTCTCGCCGGGATTGCGGTATTTCCACGCCGAACGCGAACACTGACTGGGGACACCGATGGCAGAGCATAACGAAGTCGCCTATACGACCGCTGACGGCATGGATTATCCGGCGCATGAGCAGACCTATGAGGGCTTCATCAAGCTGGTGAAGTATGGCTCTGCCGCCGTGATCTTCATCGTCGCCATGATGGCGATCTTTCTGACCTGATCCGTCGCTCATCGCATTGCAGCGCAGCGGTGCGACTTTAAAAAATTGCCAGTCGTCCGGTTGCGAAACCGGTATCCAACTTAGCGGAAATAACGCTAGTTTGCTTGCGCGCGCGCCTAAGCGCCGCCGGAGGCTCCATGAAGATTGCCGTTGCCAAGGAAATCGATCCGTCCGAACCGCGGGTCGCCGTTTCGCCCGATACGGTGAAAAAATACAAGGCGCTGGGTGTCGATATCGCCATCGAGCCGGGTGCGGGCCTCAAATCGGGGCTGCCGGATTCGGAATTCACCGCGGTCGGCGCTGTTGTCAGCGCCGATGCGGTCAAGGACGCCGACATCGTTATCAAGGTGAAGCGGCCCGAAGCGTCCGAGCTTGCGAACTACAAGCGCGGTGCGCTGGTGATCGCGATCATGGACCCCTACGGCAATGATGCGGCGCTTAAAACCATGGCGGACGCGGGTGTCTCGGCGTTTGCGATGGAGTTGATGCCGCGCATCACCCGCGCCCAGGTCATGGACGTGCTGTCGAGCCAGGCCAATCTCGCCGGCTACCGCGCGGTGATCGAGGCTGCCGAAGCCTTCGGCCGCGCCTTCCCGATGATGATGACCGCGGCCGGCACGATCCCGGCCGCAAAAGTATTTGTGATGGGTGTCGGCGTCGCCGGCCTGCAGGCGATCGCGACCGCACGAAGACTAGGCGCCGTCGTTACCGCGACCGACGTGCGGCCCGCGACCAAAGAGCAGGTCGAGAGCCTCGGCGCCAAATTCCTCGCGGTCGAGGACGAGGAGTTCAAGAACGCCCAGACCGCCGGCGGCTATGCCAAGGAAATGTCGAAAGAGTACCAGGCCAAGCAGGCCGCGCTTACCGCCGAGCATATCAAGAAGCAGGACATCATCATCACGACCGCGCTGATCCCGGGCCGGCCCGCGCCGCGCCTCGTCACCGCAGAAATGGTGCAATCGATGAAACCGGGTTCGGTGCTGGTCGATCTCGCCGTCGAGCGCGGCGGCAATATCGAGGGCGCCAAGGCTGGCGAAATCGCCGATGTCGGCGGCATCAAGATCGTCGGCTTCACCAATGTGGCGGGCCGCGTCGCGGCCTCGGCGTCCAGTCTCTACGCGCGCAATCTTTTCTCCTTCATCGAGACGCTGGTCGACAAGTCGACCAAGGCGCTGGCGGTGAAGTGGGACGACGAACTGGTCAAGGCCACCGCGCTGACCAAAGACGGCGCCGTGATTCATCCGAACTTCCAGCAGAAAGCGTAAGGAGCGCCGCCATGGATCATATCGCACAGGCCGTCGATCCCTTCGTGTTCCGGCTTTCGATTTTCGTGCTCGCCGTGTTTGTCGGCTATTTCGTGGTGTGGTCGGTGACCCCCGCGCTGCATACGCCGCTGATGTCGGTGACCAATGCGATCTCCTCGGTGATCGTGGTCGGCGCGCTGCTCGCGGTCGGCGTCGGCATGATTTCCAGCGGCAGCGGGTGGGCGCGGGGCTTCGGCTTCATCGCGCTGATTTTCGCCTGCGTGAATATTTTTGGCGGCTTCCTGGTCACCCAGCGCATGCTGGCGATGTACAAGAAGAAAGCCAAGTGATGATGGTCAAGGTGATGACGGTCAGTTCACTTCGCACAATTCATTTTTCCCTGATGCATGCGCGGGTCGAGCCCGCCCATGACGGAGTACGCGGATCATGAACGCCAATCTGGCCGCAGTTTTATATCTCGTCGCCGGCGTGCTGTTCATCATGTCGCTGCGCGGACTGTCGAGCCCGGCGTCATCGCGCCAGGGCAATTTCTTCGGCATGATCGGCATGGGCATTGCGGTGGCGACCACGCTCGCCTCGCATCCGCCGGCCGACGGCCTCGCCTGGCTGCTGGTGATTCTCGGTGTCGCGATCGGCGGCGGCATCGGTGCGGTAATCGCGCGCCGGGTGCCGATGACGTCGATGCCGGAACTGGTCGCCGCCTTCCACTCGCTGGTCGGCATGGCCGCGGTGCTGGTCGCGGCCGGGGCGTTCTACGCGCCTGAGGCGTTCGACATCGGCGCGCCCGGCAACATCCATCCGCAAAGCCTGATCGAAATGTCGCTCGGCGTCGCCATCGGCGCGCTGACCTTTACCGGCTCGGTGATCGCCTTCGCCAAACTGTCCGGCCGTATGAGCGGCGCGCCGATCATTCTCCCTGCGCGTCATCTCATCAATATCGGCCTCGGTATTGCGCTGGTAGTGTTCATTGTCGGCCTCGTGCTGTCGGGCAGCGCGTTCGACTTCTGGCTCATCGTCATCATCGCGCTGGCGCTTGGCGCGCTCCTGATCATTCCGATCGGCGGCGCCGACATGCCGGTCGTGATCTCGATGCTGAATTCGTATTCGGGCTGGGCTGCCGCCGGCATCGGTTTCACGCTTGGCAATTCGGCGCTGATCATCACCGGCGCGCTGGTCGGCTCCTCCGGCGCGATCCTGTCCTACATCATGTGCCACGCGATGAACCGCTCCTTCATCTCGGTCATCCTCGGCGGTTTCGGCGGCGAGACCGCGGCGGCGGGCGCAGGTGCTGGTGGCGAAGTGCGGCCGGTCAAGCTCGGTTCGGCTGACGATGCCGCCTTCATCATGAAGAACGCGCAGAAGGTCATCATCGTGCCCGGCTACGGCATGGCGGTGGCGCAAGCCCAGCACGCGCTGCGTGAAATGGCTGACAATCTCAAGAAGGAAGGCGTCGAGGTCAAATACGCGATTCATCCGGTCGCAGGGCGTATGCCCGGTCACATGAACGTGCTGCTGGCCGAAGCCAATGTGCCCTATGACGAGGTGTTCGAACTCGAGGACATCAATTCGGAATTCGCGCAGGCCGACGTTGCCTTTGTGATCGGCGCCAACGACGTCACCAACCCCGCCGCAGAGGATGATCCGACCTCGCCGATCTACGGTATGCCGGTGCTGCAGGTCTGGAAGGCCGGCACCGTGATGTTCATCAAGCGCTCGCTGGCGTCGGGCTATGCCGGCATCGACAATCCCTTGTTCTATCGCGACAACACCATGATGCTGCTCGGCGACGCCAAGAAGATGACCGAGAATATCGTCAAGGGGATGTGACGCGATTGCGGTGAGCCAGCGGTTCTGACATGACCGTATTGAAATGGCTCATCGCTGTCTTGTTGACCGGATATCTCGTCGGTCTGGCGGCGTTGTTTTTCATGCAGCGCTCGTTCCTGTTTCCGATCCCGCAAAAGACACGCACGCCTCCCGATGCGGCCGGCCTCCCCGAGGCTGAAGAGCATTTTCTGACCACCGCGGATGGCGAGAAGGTCATCGTCTGGCACGTCCCGGCCAAACCGGGCCATGCGGTCATCCTGTATTTTCCCGGCAATGGAGATTTTCTGGCTGGGGCCGTCAGTCGCTTTCAGGCCATGACATCGGACGGTACGGGCCTCGTCGCCTTGTCCTACCGCGGTTATGCCGGCTCAAGCGGCGAGCCGAGCGAACAAGGCCTGCTGCTGGACGGGGCCGCGGCCTATGCTTTCACATCGGCGCGATACACCGCCGATCGAATCGTGGTTTGGGGCTTTTCGCTCGGGACCGGGGTCGGCGTGGCGCTCGCGGCAGGTCAGCCGGTCGGGAAGCTGATTTTGGAAGCGCCGTATACCTCGACCGCGGATGTCGCCGCTTTGCGCTTTCCGCTGGTGCCGATCCGCCGGTTGATGCGGGACCAGTTTCGTTCCGACGAGCGGATCGCGCAGGTCACGGCGCCCCTTCTGATCATGCATGGGGGCCTCGATCGCACCGTGCCGATCACGCTCGGCGTGCGCCTGTTCTCGCTTGTGCATGAGCCGAAACAGTTTGTGAAATTCCCGGAAGGGGGCCATGACAATCTGGACAATTATGGTGCAATCGAAACGGTGCGAGACTTCATCCATGCTTCGAAGGGCTGACGGCAGCTATATGGCGGATGGTTTAGCGCAAGCCTGCGAGAATCAAGCCTGCGGGGATATCGTCACATGAGCGTACACGGCCCGATGCCGCGATCGGCATGGATTTTCCCACTGTTGGCGGTCCTGCTTTTTGCTGGCGTCACCGCGCTCGGCTACAACTTCACGCCGTCGGCCGCGGGCTTTGTGTTTGCCGCGGTGCTGCTGGTGATCCTGTTCGGCACGGTCTTCGCGGCCGTGCATCATGCCGAGGTGATCGCCGAGCGGATCGGTGAGCCCTACGGCACGTTGCTGTTGACGCTCGCGGTCACCATCATCGAGGTCGCGCTGATCGCGACCATCATGCTCGGCGAGAAGGCGGTGCCCACGCTGGCGCGGGATACGGTGTTTGCGGTTGTCATGATCGTCTGCAACGGGCTGGTCGGGATCTGCATTCTGATTGGCGGGCTGCGTTACCGCGAGCAGGACGTCCAGATCACTGGATCCAATCTCTATCTCAGCGTGTTGATCGTGCTGGCGACCATCACGCTGATCATGCCCAATTACACCCTGACCACGCCGGGGCCGATCTATTCGGGCGGCCAGCTTGGTTTCGTCAGTGTGGTGACTATTCTTCTGTATGGCGTGTTTCTCTATACGCAAACCATCCGCCACCGGGATTATTTCGTCAGCGGCGCCAATGGGGCTGCGGGAGAGGGCGCGCATGCGTCGAACCGGACGCTGCTCCTGAGCGTGGTCCTGCTGCTCGTCTCATTGCTGGCCGTGGTGCTGCTGGCCAAGAAGTTCTCGCTGGTGGTCGACGCCGGTGCGGCGCTGATCGGCGCGCCGCCGGCCTTTGCCGGCATTCTGGTGGCGCTGTTGATCCTGCTGCCGGAAAGCGTCGCCGCCATCGGCGCCGCCCGCAAGAACGACCTGCAGAAGAGCATCAATCTCGCACTTGGCTCATCGCTGGCGACCATCGGGCTGACGATCCCGGCGGTCACGGTGGCGGCCTTCGCGCTGGACAAGCAATTGGTGCTTGGTCTTCCGGCCCAGGACGTGGTGCTGCTGGCGTTGACCTTCGTACTGGGTATGCTCACCCTCGGCACCGGACGCACCAATATCCTGTTCGGGCTGGTCCATCTGGTGGTGTTTGCTGTATTCATGTTTCTCGTATTCGTGCCCTGACGCTTTCATGCCCCGATCCGGCGGAGACGACCAACCATGATGAACGCCAAATCAGACGTTCAGATCGACACCCCGGAGGTGCGGGTCACCGAATGGCGGCTGGCGCCGGGCAGCGCGACCGGGCATCACATTCATGAGATGGATTATGTCATTGTTCCCGTGACCGCGGGCGAAATGACCATCGTGGCGCCCAACGGGGAACGCTCCAAGGCGCAGCTCGGGCCCGGTAAGTCCTATTTCCGCAAGGCCGGGGTCGAGCATGATGTGCTTAATGAAAGTGCAACCGAGATCGTGTTCCTGGAAGTGGAGTTGAAACCATAACTCCGCCGTTTACCGAAATGCCACCGATCTGCCTCAAATATCCGCCATCAGAACCCCCGCGGGAGTGGTCGGAATGCTGAAAATTGCCTCGAAATTTGCGATTGATATTATCCCGTCGGTGATTGCGACCATCATCGGGGCCTATATCGTCAATCATTATATCGTCTCCAAGCCCACGGACGCGCCGACCGCCGCCGTGGTCACGCCCGCTACTCCGAAAAAGGCCGACGTCGCCAACGTCCCCGAACCGGGCGTGAGGGCAAAGGGCATTTCCGAGAAGTCGGTGATCGATAAATCGAATACCGACCGGGCAACCTTCGAAAAGCCGGTGGAAAAGCCGGCCGAGAAGACCGCCGACAAGCCGGCGGAAACCGCGAGCATTCCCCCGGATACCCGCCGTCATCCGCCTACTTCGCGCGAAAAGACCGCCGCCAAGGCCAACCCTGACAAGGCCGCTCCGGAGAAGCCCGTCGTTCCCGTGGTCGAGCCGGTCGTGGCCGCACCGACGACCGCCCCGGCGGTCGAGGCTGCGATCGCGCCGGACCGCGATGCCAACGACCTGGCGCGTGCGGCGATCGAGCGCCTGCGCGCCACGTCTGACAGTTCACGCGCCCAGGAATCTCGCGCTCAGGAATCTCGCGCTCAAGAATCTTCTGCCTCCGTTCGGCTCCCGGACCCGCCGCGTGTTGCAACAGCACCCGCGGCGCCAACTGCGTCCGTACCCGTCGCTCCGCAGTCGCTTCAGCCACTGCCGCCGCCGATTCTGGTTTCGACCCCGTCGCTCGAATCAGCCCAGCCGCGACAATCCTCTGCCGGGCGTGACGATCCGCGCCGACCGACGCCGCCGGCCGATATTCCCGATCCCCGGCCGCTCGATCTGCGCGCCGACGCCGTACCCGATCAGCCGCCGCGCGAACACACCAACGTCGCCGAAGACGTGCTATCGGCGGCGAAGTCGATGTTCCACTCGGTGTTGCCGAACAATTCAACCAAGTAATCTGCAAGCAATCTGACCAAGACAGCTTTGAGCCCCGGTTCTGATCGGATCAGAATCGGGGCTTTTTGCTTTCTGTGGGGTTTGTTTTGGCAAAACTTGGTTTCAACAAAACTTGGCTTTCAACAAAACCTGGCTTTCAAAACGTCTCATAAGTCTGGCCGGCCTTGCCGCCGACACGGGCAAAGCCTGTGCGCGCGGCTTCATCCTTGGGACGCAAATTGATGGCGCGGCCGTAGGAGCCGGCGGCCTTGGTCTTGTCGCCGAGGCGTTCATAGGCGAGGCCGCGGGTAATCCAAGCCTGTACATTCTGCGGGTCGGATTGGACGGCGTCGTCGAGATCGGCGGCGGCTTCCTTGGCCTTGTCGGAAGCGAGGTAGCTCAGCGCGCGGGCCACGAGCGGTTCGGCCAGTTGCGGGGAGAGACTGTTCGCGGTCGTGAAATCGGCGATTGCGAACTCGTGCTGCTTTTCGCCCTGATAGAGCAGGCCACGATTGTAATAGGCCTCGGCGTTATCGGGACGAAGGCTGATCGCCTTGTTGAAATCCTCAAGCGCTTGCGGCCCCTGGTTTCGCGCCTTGTAGACCATGCCGCGGCCGAGCCAGGCCGGCGCGTAGCCGGGATCGAGCGCGAGCGCGCGTTCATAATCGGACATCGCCTGATCGAGCCGCTTGGTCTTGCGGTAAATCAGGCCGCGATTGGCGAACGCCTGGCCGTAATTGGGATCGAGTGCGATTGCCTTGTTGAAATCGGCCAGCGCGTCTTCGGTCTTGCCGGCCTGCGCCAGCACCGAGCCGCGCATATTGTAGGCCTGGGGATCGTTGGGATTGTTCTTGATGGTCTCGCTGAGCGAGGCGATGTTGCTCGAAGAAGTCAGTTGCGGCGGCTCTTCCCGCGGCTCGGACGAGGGCGACAACGATCCGAGCGTGATCGAACAGCCGCACAGCGCGACCGCAACCAGCGCGATCGGCGCACATGCGCAGCGCCCGAGGCGCGAAGCTCCGGAAAAATCATAGGGAACCGGAATGGGCATACCGCAGAATACTCGCGCCGCTAACCCGTTATTGGTAACCCGCTGGCGCGCATTCCGCAAAATCTGCGGTCGTATACGCAGGGAAATCTGCGATCAAAATAGCCAGATTACCAAACTATAACATTTCGCGCTGCAAAACGATTTGCGCGCCCGGATTACGTCCGCGGATTTGCAGAGCCGGAGAATACGCTGCGTAAAATATGCGCCCGCACAAAACAGTTTACCGCGCAAAACAACAACGCGGGCACAGGGCCCGCGTCATCGAAATCAAATCTGTAAAATTCCGATCAGCGGGGACCGCGAGGTCCAGCGCCCGGACCGCCACGTCCGCCACCACCGGGACCGCCGCGATCGGCACCCGGACCGGCGCCGAACACCGGCTTCGGCTTCATCGGCAGCAGGCCTTCGCGCTGCAGCTTCTTGCGGGCGAGCTTGCGCGCGCGGCGCACGGCTTCGGCCTTTTCACGGGCCTTCTTCTCGGAGGGCTTTTCGTAGTGACCGCGGAGCTTCATCTCGCGGAAAATACCCTCGCGCTGCATCTTCTTTTTCAGCGCCTTGAGGGCTTGATCGACATTGTTATCGCGAACGAGAACCTGCACGCGGCATCCTCTTTCAATTGATCGGATTGGATTCTGGTAGAGCCAAAGAGCCGGCAAAACGCCATGCCCTTAACCCTGAGCGCGCGGATGTATCAGACAAAGGTGGCAATGTCTACCGGCGAGCCCGCAAATAGGTGCGGCAGAATCGGCCAAATCGAGTCCTTATTCGGGGTCCGATTTGGCGCTTCCGAGGGGTCTTCGGGGGCCCGATCAGGCCGTTTTGGGCGGCAATGCGCCGACCTGCGTCACATGCCCCATCTTGCGGCCCGGCCGCGCTGGACCCTTGCCGTACAGATGAACGGTCGCGCCCGGGACAGTCAGCCACTCCGCATAGCTGTCGACCTCGTTCCCGATCAGGTTGGTCATGGTAACCGGGCCGTGGCGAACCGGCTTGCCGAGCGGCCAGCCCGCGATGGCGCGGATGTGCTGCTCGAACTGCGAGATCGAGGCGCCGTCCAGCGTCCAGTGCCCGGAATTGTGCACGCGCGGCGCAATCTCGTTGACCAGAACCTTGGCCTCGCCGTCGGCCTGCGGCACCACAAACATCTCGACTGCGAGCACGCCGACATAATTCAGCGCGTTGGCGATCTTCTGCGCGATGGCGCGGGCCTGTTCCGCCAGTGCTTCGGGAATCGCAGCCGGGGCACGGGAAATTTTCAGGATGTGGTCGCTATGCTCGTTTTCGGTGACGTCGAAGCATTCGACCTGGCCATCGGCCGAGCGCGCGGCGATCACCGAGATCTCGCAGGCAAAGGGGACGAAGGCCTCGAGGATCGCGGATTTGGTGCCGAGTTCCTTCCAGATTCGATCCGGGTCGTCGCCGGCGCGGATGATGGCCTGGCCCTTGCCATCGTAGCCGAAGCGACGGGTTTTGAGCACGGCGGGAAGGCCGATCCTGGCAATCGCCGCTCGCAGCCCGGCCCCGGACGACACCTCGGCGTAATCGGCCGTGCCGATGCCCAGGCGTGTGACAAAATCCTTTTCGACCAGGCGATCCTGGGTGGTCTCCAGGATCTTGCGGTCCGGCAACACCGGACGGCGCGCCGCCAGGATCATCGCGGAGGCCGCCGGCACATTTTCGAATTCGTAGGTGATGACGTCGACGTCGTTGGCGAACAGTTCCAGCGCCTCGACATCGGCATATTCCGCGCAGGTCGCATTGAGCACGACATCGAAGGCCGGCGAATCCGGGTCTGGTGAAAACACCTGGCATCGCAAACCGAGCCGCGATGCGGCCATCGCCAGCATCCGGCCCAATTGTCCGCCGCCGAGAATTCCGATGGTGTCGCCGGGCTTCAGTTTCACCTGAGTGGGCGCCGTCACGCAGATCCCTCCGGGCGCTCGGCGACCGCATCGGTCTGCTGCTTGCGCCAGGCGGCAAGCCTGGCCGACAGCGCCGGATCGTTCAGCGCCAATACGCTGGCCGCGAGCAGTGCGGCGTTGATGGCGCCGGGCTTGCCGATCGCCAGCGTTCCGACCGGGATTCCGGCCGGCATCTGGACGATGGAATAGAGCGAATCGACGCCGGACAGCGCCTTCGATTCAATCGGGACGCCGAACACCGGAAGCTCCGTCAGCGATGCGGTCATACCCGGCAGGTGTGCGGCGCCCCCGGCGCCGGCGATGATGATCTTGAAGCCAGCCGCCTTGGCGCCCTTGGCAAAGGCGAACAGCCGGTCCGGGGTGCGGTGGGCCGAGACAATGCGCTTCTCGCTGTCCACGCCAAGCGCAGTCAGGGTTTCGGCGGCGTGACGCATGGTTTCCCAGTCCGACTGGCTTCCCATGATGATGGCTATCGGGGCGCTCATGCGTTCAATTCTTTTCGGGAATCCAAAAACATAGCCGGATTATAAGATCGACCCAGGGTTCGGCAAGTTTCCGGCTAGGCGTGGCAAGGGGTACGGAATGGACTATCCTGTCTTGGTGAAGACCGGCAAGCCTTCTTGACGAAAAGTCTTCCTGAGAAAGTCCCTTAATTAAAAATGCCGATGAAGAAGAAAACCAAGGCGAGGGCGTCCAAAAAGGCGTCCAAGACGGCTTCCAAACGCAAAGCTGCGCCACAACGCGCCCCGTCCAAGCCGGCGGCAGCCCTCAAGCTGGCGGCAGCACATAAGCCGCCGGCCGCACCCAATGACGCCAAAACAGCGATTCGCAAGCTTAGGGCCCAGTTAGCGCAGGCGCAGGCGCGTATCGGCCAACTGGAAGCGTCGGCGGATACCGATTTCCTGTTGGGGATCCTTAACCGGCGCGGCTTCGAGCGCGAGCTCCATCGCGCGGTCGCCTACATCAAGCGCTATCATGCCAGCGGCGCGATCATTGTGCTCGACGTCGATCGCCTCAAGCCGATCAACGACGCTTTCGGGCATGCGGCGGGCGACGAGGTTCTCAAGGCCGTTGTGGCCGTGCTTTTGCGCCATGTGCGCGCGTCCGACGTGATCGGACGGCTCGGCGGCGACGAATTCGCGCTGCTGTTGTGGAATCTCAGCGAAACCGATGCCCGCGCCAAAGCGGCCTCACTGGAACAAACCATCGATGCGCTTGGCTTCGTGTTCAATGGCCGCAGTGTCAGCGCGGGCGCTTCCGCCGGCATTGCCGTTCTCGGCCCGCACGCCGAAGCCGGCCGGGCGCTGGAACAGGCCGACAGCGCCATGTATGTGCGCAAGGCGCAACGCCGGCATGAAACGTGACGGGATCTGCGATCGCCAGTGATTGAAGCTTACAGCCCGCTCAGATCGTCCGGCACGTTGCCGAATTTTCTCAGCAATTGCGCGTCGCTGAATTCGCCGATCATGGGATCTCCGGTGCGGCTGAAGGCGACCGCACCGATACTGCCTTCCGCCTTTGACAGAATTTCCGCGCGCCGCAAGGCCGCCGACGAACTCTGGCACTCTTCCCCGGTTCCCGCGACCGGCGAGCCGGCATCGTCCTGCAGAAATGGCAGCGCGACGTAATAAGTGACATCGGCCATGGTTTTGCTCCCTTAGAGCGTTTTCGAGCCAACGGGTCGCGCGAATGCGCGCCCGATGACAGGCTCCGTGGCTGCCGGTTCGCGTGAAGAAAACGCGTCAAAACAAAAGACTGGAGCCCGGTTCTGATTCAATCAGAATCGATAAGGCTCTGTGGTCTCGATCAGGCCGCGTCATCCTTGGCCCGCAGCCGCTTTGCCGGCCTGTGGTGGGTGGAGGCCGCCTGCAATTGCTCCAATTCGGCTTCCAGATATTCGTTCGCCATGATCAGCGCCTTGATCGTGCTGCGCATGTTGCCGTCGCACATT
>NZ_JAAVUY010000030.1 GCF_018449695.1 Bradyrhizobium sp. dw_411 | reverse complement strand
GGGATAATCGCCCATGGCAAAACGCTTGACTAACAAGACAGTCGCTGAGGAGCTTGCGAAGCAAGCGTCTCGAAGGATGGCCGCGAGTCCGAGTGTTGCATCCATCCTTCGAGACGCGGCCAAGTGGCCGCTCCTCAGGATGAGGTCCGGCGGACTTCCGCTTCAATGCATATCGCTAACCCGAACGCTGGCGCGAGCGGTAACGGTGCCAGCGTAAAATCGCTCCCACGATCAGTGCCGGAGCCACTGCGGCGCCGATCATGAAACCGGGCAGCGGCACCGGCGAGATCCACTCAAGCGTGAACGCCGCAATCAACCACAGCGTCGCCAGTATCAATACGAAATCGATGGTGGGAAATCGCAAATAATAAGCAAGCGCTGTACCGACCACCGCCGGCGCGGTCGCCGCGGCGATCATGTAAACCGTCAATTCCTTCGGCGTCACATAGTCGAGCACCATCGACCCCAACAGCCAAAGGGCTGCAAACATGATGGCGATGTCGATCGGGTGGCGCACGCATAAAGTTTAGGGCCTGGGTGACCCCGCCGCAACCAGTCTCTCGGTCCATGACGGCGGAATGCCGGTTGAACGCAGCGCTACAAGACCCTTGACGTCGCGTGTCCGATCCGGGTCAGTTGCGCCGCTAGTAAATGCCAAGCCTTTAACATTGCCGCGATCGACGGCCGTGGCCACGGGCCGATCGTCATTTCCTGCTACGGGCCTTTTCGAGAAACTCCGCGAGCACCACCGCGTGATTTACACTCGTGTCCCGTGCCCCATACAGCAAGGTCGCCTTGCGATTGCCGATCGCCTCAAGCATCTGCGTTACAGCCGGGTTCGATTTGAGTTCTTCCCGGTAGCGTCGCTTGAATTCACCGAAGCGATCCGCGCGATGATCGAACCACATCCTGAGCGAGGGAGTTGGTGCAATATCTTTTTCCCAGAGATCGATGCGAGCGTTCTCCTTGCGGAGGCCGCGCGGCCACAATCGATCTACCAGGATTCTCTCGCCATCGCCGCGAGAGCGAGGTTCGTAAACTCTCTTGATCTCGATCGATGCCATGTTCAGTCCTCGGTTTTCACGTCCATGGTATATAGAAAGCCATCCCGGTGCCCCGTTCGATCATATTTTGATATGACTGGGCTCATCCGAAGGCTCTATCGGACGCGACGGCGCATGGGGACGAAGCGTCGTCGCCGGACGCTTGTATTTCTCCGATAAAAGTTTTCGCGGTGCGTGCTTGAGCCCGCTACGCGCCGGTGACGCGCCAGATCACGTTGCCGACGTCGTCCGCGACCAGAAGAGCGCCGTCAGGCCCAAGCGTCACGCCGACCGGGCGTCCATAGGACACCCGCTCGTCCGGCGCGAGGAAGCCGCTCAGGATATCCCGCGCCGGTCCGGCCGGGCGTCCGTTCTCGAACGGCACGAAGACCACCTTGTAGCCGCTCAGCGTGCTGCGATTCCAGGAGCCATGCTGGCCGATCGCCATGCCCTCGGGAAAGCCCGGCAGCGTGCCGGCCGGCAACCAGCACAGACCCAGCGACGCGGTGTGGCCGCCAAGCGCGTAGTCCGGCGTCAGCGCCCTGGCGACCGCCGCGCGATCCTGCGGCACGCGATCGTCCACCGTCTGCCCCCAATAGCAATAGGGCCAGCCGTAGAAGCCGCCATCGCGCACGGACGTCAGATAGTCCGGAGGTGTTTCGTCGCCGAGGCCGTCGCGCTCGTTGACGACAGTCCAGAGCACGCCGGTCCGCGGCTCCCATGCCAGCCCCACCGGATTGCGCAGGCCGCCGGCGAAGATGCGGCTCGTGCCCGCGGCGAGATCGAGTTCGTAGATCGCCGCCCGGCCTTCCTCGACGGCCATGCCGCTCTCGGCGATATTGCTTTGCGAGCCGACGCCGGCATAAAGCTTTTTGCCATCGGCGCTCGGCAGCAGGCTGCGCGTCCAATGCCCGCCGGGCTTGAAGGTGGTGAGCTTGCGTCCTGCCGCGGTGATGCGGTCCGCGCCCTCCGCATAGGGAAAGGCCACCACGCCATCGGTGTTGCCGACATAGAAGGTGTCGCCGAGCAGCGCCATGCCGAACGGCTGGCTCAGTCCCTCCATGAACGTCCCGCGCTGCTCGGCGATGCCGTCGCCATTGCTGTCGCGCAGAAGGGTGATGCGGTTCGCGCTGACGCCAAGGGCGCGGGCGCGCCGCATCGTGGCCTGCATCGCATAGCTGAAGATGCTGCCGATCCTCGTCGCGACCTGGTTCGACTCGGCCACGAGCACGTCGCCATTGGGCAGCACGTTGATCCAGCGCGGATGGTCGAGACCGGTCGCGAAGGCGTTGACCTTGAGCCCCGGCGCCGCCACCGGCATCTGGCCGGTGCTCCAGCCCTGGGCCGTCGGCATTTTTAGGGTGGGGATCGCGCCCTGCGGTTTCGCCTCCGGAACAACCGGCGCGCTGCCCCAGGCCGGTGCAGGCTGGGCGCCCTGCGAGCGGCGCCACAGCACCGCGCCGGCGCCGATCAGCGCGACGATGCGCGCGAAATTGCTGGATAGGCTCATGTCATTTCCCCATTTGATCGCGCGCACCCTATCCGATGCCGGGGGCGCCTGACATCCAAATGTTGGCTTACCGACGCACCCGCGATCCGCGCCAATCGCGTCGCAGGCGGAACACTCGCGTACTCAACTCCCCCTGGCGAAATTAAAATTGTTCAGGAACGTTCAGACATCAGTCCGGTTGGCAATGAACAATCCCGCCATCAACGAGGTCTCATCATGTATCATCACGTCAAGAAGCTTATGTTCACGGTTCGCGTCGACGAACCCGATCCGCGTTTTGGCAATATGCTGCTAGAGCAATTTGGCGGAGCCAACGGCGAATTGGCCGCTGCCATGCAGTATTCGATTCAGGGGCTCAATTGCGAAGATCCGGACCGCAAGGACCTCCTGATGGATATCGGTACCGAAGAACTCAGCCATCTTGAGGTCGTCGGCAGCTTGGCGCGCCTGCACTTGAAGCCGTCGAAGTTCGACCGCGAGGCAGCGGAAGCCGACCCGTTGATCGCGATCGCGGGCGGCGGCGGCGTCAATCTGTTCAATTCACAGGGTAGTGCCTGGACCGCGGACTACCTGAAAATAACCGGCGAACTCGATGTGGACCTGCGCAGCAACATCGCCGCCGAAGCCCGCGCCAAAATCGTCTATGAGCGCCTCATCAATTTCTGCGACGATGCCGGCACCAAGGATGCGTTGCAGTTCCTGATGACGCGGGAAATTACCCATATGAAGGCTTTTGCCCTTGCCCTCGAGAGCATGGGGAAGCCCGCGTTCAGCATCGGTCGCATCGCGCCGACCCCTGGTCTCGTGAACCAGTTCTTCAACACCTCCACCGGCGCGGGAGATAATGGCGAGATAGATACCCGTGGCCCCTGGAACCAGGGCGACGAGTGGGTCTTCACGGAATCGCCGGCGCTTCAAAGTGCCGAGCCGGGAACCGCGCCTTCAATCGTCGCCGAAAGTTCGCCGACGGGCGTTCCAATTGGCTTTGACGAGCTTTTGATCGACCAACTGCGCGACATTCTTCATGCCGAGAAGCAGTTGACAAAGGCGTTGCCCAAGATGGCAGAGGCCGCGCGATACGATCAACTGCGGGAACTGTTCGAAATGCACCTTGCCGAGACTGAAGGCCAGATCGAACGCCTCAACGAGTGTTTCGAGTTACTGGGCAAGACACCTCGCGCCAAGGCCTGCAAGGGAATGCAGGGTCTGGTCGAAGAGGGCCAGGAAGTGATCGAAGAAGGGGCCAAGAAGGATGATGCGGCCTCGGATCTGGGGCTGATCGGAGCCGCGCAACGGGTCGAGCATTACGAGATTTCGGGCTATACGACCGCCCGCAATCTGGCGCAGCAGTTGCGCCACAGTGCGGTGGTTGCGCTGCTGTCAAAATCATTGGCGGAAGAAGAAAACGCCGACCAACTGCTCAATCAAGTCGCGCGCTCGTTGATGTCAGTCGCGAAAATGCCTGATGCCATCGAGCAGACCGCTTTCGAGACTGAGCCCGCCGCGGAATAGGCTATCCGCGTTCCTTACAAAGCGGCCCCGGTTGGGGCCGCTTTTTTCTTCGCCGGTCTCGCGCAACTAATTTTCATGCGCCCGGAACTGCGTCGAAACCCCGTCGTTATTTTGGGCGAGGTTCGTATGGACAAGAATCTGGACGAAGCAGTGGAGGCGATACTTGCGGCAGCGGATGGCGATGCACGCCTCGCGTTGCGGGGTACCTTAGCCGAGATGGTGAAGTTGCATGCCGAGTTGGCCCATCTATATGCCATCTCTGAACATGGTAAAAAGCCGGTCGGGAAGTTATCGCTGCACTGACGCCACGCCGTGCACAACTGCCACCGCGGCCGCGCTGGGTCTGCGGGTTTCAGCGCCGCCGGAAAATCGGCGGCGCCCCCCTATCTAGGACAGGGACCTATCGGCTCAGTTAAACGGATAGTAGCGGACCGAGAGCATCACGATGTTGTTGTTGGGCGTCAGCCCTTGGTTCGGTGTGCTGGTTGCGGTGACAGGACCGGGAACACCGGGGAAGGCGGTCAGCTTTACATACTCGTATTGCAGACCGTACCTCAAGCGCCCCCAATTGCCCTTGTAGGCGTCCTGCCAGAAACCAATCGTGAATTCCTGGGCTTTCTGGACGTCGAAGGTACAGGTGCTGCCGCCAATCGGTGTGTTGAAGGTACCCAATGTGCCGCCACCAAGGTTCTGGTTGAGACATCCATTGTTGACGAAGTTGGGATTGCCCCAGCCGCCTTGCGTTCCGCCAACTGCCCAGGAGTTGGCGTAGCTCTGGTCCTGACCGTAATAAGTGTAAATGTCGCTGCCCTCGAACGGATGGGCGACGGCCCCGACCATAAACGACAGCATCTTGACTGTAGTCAAGCTGCCGTCGGGACCAACCACGGCATCGGGCAACTGGCTCGACGTATACCGGCCAATGCCCTGGCCGTAGAGAACGCTGCCTTGCAGGTCGAGGGTTTTCGCGATGACAGGCAGCAAGACGTTGCCGCCCACGCCCCAGCCCATCGTTACTTTCTGCGACCAACTGTTCGGAACGGTGGTATTGGCAACCTGGTCGGAGAACCAGCGTTCGACGCCGAGCAATTCATAGTGGCCGAATCCCGGATCAAGCGCAAATTTCTCGATCACGTCCGGCGCTATGTCGTTCGAACAGGTCGTTGTGCCGTTGAGGTGCGAGGAGCCGGTGCAGGTATTGTTGATGCTGGTGGCGATCGGCGCGGGCGGCGAGACGGATGCCGCGCTGGGAGCGCCGGGGAAGACCGCGCCCGGCTGTTCGAGCGATACGCCGAACCACGCGACTTTGTTGACGTCGTAGACAAATCGAAGCTGCGGATTACGCAGCCAGTCAAAACCGACAACGTATTGGGCGTCGATCGTGAGCGGCACGTTTTCGTTGTTGGGCAACATGCCGGTTCGCTCCTGCGCCAACAGGCTCCAGGTTTGTCCCACGACGAAATGGAAGTGCCACAAGTCATTGTCGTATTCGGCAAAGGCCTGACGGATGCGAGGCGTGAAACTGTTGCTCTCGCGATTGTTCGAGTCTGTCGAAGCACCAAGAAAATCCATTTCGTAATAAGCCTTGAGGTGCTGATTGGGGTCGATATCACCCCATGCCTTCATGGCGATGCGGCTTTGTTGCGCGCTCGCCCGGAACTCTCTCTCATTGTAGAGGGCCGAATTCTGTAGCGGAATGCCCGGGCTTCCGAATGGCGGGCTGCTTGCGCCGTCCGCGACTTCGGAATGTTGTCTTACCGCGCTGTCCAGCGCGATGAACGATCCGGCCAGCGAAAAATGAATGCCATCAACCCAGGCCGGGAGCGCCTTGGTAAAAATCGTTGCGCCGTCATCCGGGCGCGGGGGAGCCGGCGCAGGAATGACGATTTCATTTCCATTGCGAGCCGTGACAACCGCTCCCTGCGCCTGCGGCGCGCTGGCCGTTCGTGGCTGAGCTGGTTGCTTCCTTGCCTGCGTGAGCTCCCGCTCCATGTTTGCCAGTTGCCGCTTCATGGCGTCAATCTGCCGCTGCAATTGTGCTTCATCGGCATGAGCCGGCATCGCCGCAAATTGCGATGCCGCAAACAGCGCACCCACCAGCAATCCGCCGAATCCGCGTTTGATCTTCAGACCGCCGCCGCGTCTATTTTGCGGAAGACGAGCGACTGGCATGCACGCGCACGCCACCGGATCGAGTTTCATGACAACCTCCTGCGCACTGCAAAAGCCCTGCCACTATGGCCGCTGAAACTTGAGCGCGGTCGATGAACCCTGGATGACGTGCGGCGGCGTGACAGAATTTTCGCGGCCAGCTGTTGCGCAAAAACACCAGAATCGAAAAACACCAGAATCGAAAGCGGTCATCATCCTGCATCGATTTTCTGAATTTGTTTTGCAGACGCAGCCTCTTATCGGTGCGGCTCAACGCCGGATCACCGTCATTTGCGGGAACGCGAGTTCCCTTTCCCGCTGCGGCCGGCGTCGCCGATTTATTTGTCGTCGTCCGGCTCGCGCCGCGGCAACAGCATCCGTTGACGGGAGAGAGCGATCATTGCGGCTACGTCATGGCGAAAATCGTGCGTACGCTACGCATTTTTGTAGCCGAGCCGCTGCCGCAGCCGCGGAATCGAAAAGTCCAGGAAGGCGCGCAACTTCAGCGGCACCTGGCGCTGGCTCGGATAGATCAAACTGACGGGAATAGGCGGCGGCTCGTACGCGCCTAATAATTTCACGAGCAATCGCGATTTCAGCAAATCGTCGATCAGATAAGACAATACCCAGGCAATTCCTGCCCCTGCGACCGCCGCGGCCTCCGCCAAATTCACCGCGAGGCGTGAGGGGACCTGGATCGTCTGCGCGGTCCCTCCGGTAAAGAACTGCCAATGGTACGACGCTGCATGGCCTTCATGGATCACGCAGTCATGCGCCATGAGATCGGCGGGCCGTTTCGGCGTGCCGCGCTTTTTCAAGTAAGCGGGGCTGGCGCACAGCACCAGCTTGATAGCTCCAACGCGTGTGCCGATCGTGCTGCTGTCCGGCAATTCGCCGAGACGCACGGCGAGGTCGACGTGCTCTTCCACCAAATTCACCTGCCGATCGGTGAGTTGCATCCGCATTCTGATATCCGGAAAGGCCCGCTGAAATTCCACGACGATCGGCAGAACATGACTGCGGCCCAGGACCGAGGGCGCGGTGATGATCAGTTCGCCCTGAGGCGAGTGATATTCGCCTGACGCCGCGCGCTCGGCTTCGGCGATCTCCTCCATGATCCGGCGGCATGAGGCGACATAGCTGCGCCCGATGTCGGTCACAACAAGCTTTCGGTTGCCGCGGTGGAGCAGGCGGACATTCAACTGCGCTTCCAGCTCCGAAACCCTTCGGCTGACTGTCGCGAGCGGGATGCGCAGATGCCGGCTGGCCGCCGAGAGGCTGCCGGTATCCACCGCCGCCACCAGAATGGTCATTGCCTCCAGACGATCCATGGATGATCTCCAGCCTTCCATTCATGAGAGGACACTTCCCGATTTTATCCGCTAGTAGTGGAATTTGGAAGGCGTAGATCGTCGGCCAGCACGATCCCGCGGCACCCAGCACATGAGCCAGATGATGAAAGCCATTCAGTACAAGTCCTACGGCGATTACAGCGAAAACCGGCTCTTCGAGCTGCCGCGGCCCCAATTGCGCGACGGCGAGGTTCTCGTCGAGATGCGCAGCGTCGGCATCAACCCGTTGGACAATACGTTTCGTTCGGGTCACTACTACGCGGCGACGCCGCAAAACCTGCCGCGCATCGGCGGCCAGACCGGCGCGGGTGTCGTCGTCGAGACCAACAGCAATGCCTTTCGTGCCGGCGATCGCGTGTTCGTCAGGGGGCCGGGTTTCGGCATTGTGGCGGATGGCACCTGGCGCGAGTTCGTTGCGGCCCCGGCGGCGGGCCTTTCACTTATCCCCGACGGCATCGACGACGATCACGCCGCGGCCTATCTCGCCGGCGCCGGATATCTGACCGGCTACCTGGCGTTGACCGAGCTTGCGCAGTTCAAGCCGGGACAGAGCGTGCTGGCGCCGGCCATCGGCGGTGCCGTCGGCATGGAAACCGTGCAGGTCGCGCGCCGCCTCGGTGCTGCGTTGGTGATCTCCACCGCGAGCAACACCGAAAAATCCGAGCGCGCCCGCGCGGCAGGATATCAGCATGTCATCGACCTCTCCAAAGAGAGCCTGAAGGATGGCGTTCTGCGTATCACCGACGGCAAGGGCGTGGATGTGGTCGTGGACGGCGTCAGCGGAACGCTGACCGGTCAAGCGCTGTCCTCGCTCGCCTTTGGCGGCACCATGGTGATCGCCGGTTATGCCGGGGGACGCGAGGCGGATGTCAACGTGACCGACATCATCTGGAAGGCGGCGACAATCCGCGGCTTCACTTTCAGGCTCTTCACCCCGCAAACGGTGGCGTCAGCCGGCCAGGCGCTGCTCGAATATTTGAAGGAGAGCACCTTGCAGCCCACCATCGCCCGGACATTCCCGATGTCTAAGGCTGCTGAAGCCGTCCGCTATCTGATCGAGGATCGTCCCTTCGGGCGCGTGATTATGCACGCGCAAAACTAGTAATCGAACCAAGACGCGGGCCCTTACCCGGCTCGTCGAGTTTTCCGGCGCGATGAGAGAGCTTCCCACGCCGACAGAAGCGGCCCCTTGGTGCCGTAGACGGGATCCTTGCGGGGCCGGCCGACTCTGGGGATTGTTTTCAGCGCGCGGGCGTGGTCTTCGCTTTTCGTGCATTCATCGTAGGTGCCCGACGGCGGATAGGCGCCGACCACCAGGAAATCGGTACTCGCGGCCAGACATTGATGGCCGGTACCGGCGGGAAGAATAGCGACATCGCCGGCCTTTAGTTGAATGGTCCTGCCGTTATTGCCGCCGAAGCGAACCGCGCCTGTGCCCCTGGCGATGCCGAGCACCTCGTGAATGCGCGAATGGTAGTGGACGTAGTCGTAAATCCCGTTCCGCCAGGAATCTCCCCAGCCATTTTCATCGAAGAGATCTTCGATGATCGCCGCCGGATCGAGATTGCCGGGGAGAGAAATAGCTCCCCGATAAAGCACCAGCGGCCAACGGGGATGATTTGGAATTACGCCGTCGTCCTTGAAGGAGAACGCGTTTGCCTTGCGCGACCGGACCAGCTCTTTGACCTGGCTGCGTGACGGCCTCGCCATGCCGGTTGCCTTTTCAGCCATTTTCTTCAGAGATTCGAGAACAGCCATGCGATGCTTTCAGGCAAGAAGAGGTAAGTTCAGCGCCGCCCAAAGCCGGTCACACACCGGAGCAGGCGCTCTACGATGACCCCGACAGCCAGGCCCGCGACGACATCGCTTGTCCAATGGGCGAGCAGAACAATCCGTGTGAGCACCAATCCGCCTCCCACTGCCCAGATGGCATTGCGCTGGGCCGCCGGCATTACTGTCGCCGCTGATGCCAGGGCGCCGATATGGACGGCGTGGCCGGAGGGAAACGCGTCGAGGCGCTTTCCGGATAACGGGATGCCATGCAGGTGTCCGAGTGCCGTCAAACGATCAGGGCGCTCCTGATCGAAAATACGTTTGAGCACATGCGGCAGGGCGGCGGCGGCGAGTGTCGTGACTAGAACATGATCGCTGGCACGACGAACGGGTGCGCCGCGCTTTCGCGCGTAGAGCCACCAGCCGACAGCGAGGGCGCACAGGACGTGTTCGTCGGCGCCCCAAGTGACTGCTTCGGCAACATGTTCGGCAGGTGGATCGGTTCGCGCGGCGATGCCGTCGGCGATCGCGAAGTCAGCGCGGGTGGGGTTTACGCGAACAAGCGCCATTGTTCCTCGCATTTATCAGGCCAATGACGGCCACAACCCGTTGATGTTGCGTGCTCTGGAGCAAATTTGATATGGCGGCTAATCCATCTTGCGGAGGTTCTGCGCCATTTCGAGATGGTGCTGCAGGGCCGGAAGCGTCTTGCCGGCCCAGTCCTTCAACTTCGGATCATCGCCGCTCTTGGCGTAGCGCTCGAACAGCGAAACCGCATCCTTATGGGCGCTGACCTGCATCGAATCGTAGTCGGAGGAGAAGTCCTCGGGCTTCGCATTCTTGAGTTTGTCGATCTTGCTCTGCGACGAACTATCAAGCGCAGGAGGGACCGTGGCCTTGGCGTCTGCCGGAGCTATTGAATTGAGCTCTTCGGATGTCTTGGTGTGATCGGTGATCATCTGAGCTGCAAAAGCCTTTTCCGGCGCGTTGCCACGCTCCTGGCCGATCTTGGCGGCCGCGATTTCGGTCATGTCGCTCATCGCGGCTTCCTTGACGAAATCGGCTGTGGTCGGGCTGATGCCGAGCGTGGAGTTGACGCCGGTCTTTTCCCCGACCGATTGCGCGAAAGCGGATGTGGAAATCAGGAGTGCCGTCGCGGCGACCGTCAGTGCCGTCCTTTTCATGTCACGTGTCCTTGCTTTTGTTCGGATCGCGCGAATTGGCTCGCGCGCTGTCATAATTCAACCCGACCAGAGCAGATGCGTTCCGAATGAGCAGACACTTGTTTTCGGGGCCGGCAAGCCAGCGACGACAGCGGCTTCAAGACTTGCCGCCAGGGCGTATGGAGCTAGCTACTGAAGAGGTGTTCGAGAGCGTCGGCCGACTTCCAAACCAGCAATCCGAAAGCCAGCAGCGACAGGATTCCCACGGAGAACGCGACGGCTAGCAGCAGCCCATCTTCCTGAAGAAGGGCAATTGCCAGGACCGCAATCGTGATGGCTGGAACGACGTTAATGAGGGGTAGCGGCCAGATGCCGGAAAGCACCAGCAGCAGGACAAGAAGACCGAGCGTTCGTTTGGTGGCAGCCGCGGGTGTGTGCCAACGCGACCGGCTTACCCGCTCGATAGCCCGCAGGACCGGGAGAGCCCGGGCAGCCCACTTCGTGAAGCGCTGCGCTGCAAAGGGACGTTTGGTGAGAAAATGCGGCAAGGTCGGCCGATCACGACCGAGCAGCATTTCCACGGCGGGAAAGACCATCGCGAAGCTTGCGACAACCCCGAGGCCCGGGATGATAATGGCGATGGCCAGGATGAGCAGTAGAAGTCCGAACGCGCGCTTCTGAAGATGTCCAAGAAGCCAGTCCAGATCGACGGTGTCCTTTGGCACCTCGTCGATCAGCCGCTTCAGCAGATCCGACGTGTGAACCGGCATAGGTCTATATCCGGATGCCGCTTACGCAAGCCGGGTGGGTTTGGGCGGATGCGAGGTTTTGGGTTGCAAAGTCTTGGGATGCCGGTCATGCAAAAACTCTGCAAGCGAATTTGCGATCACAGCGTCATCGACAGCCGCCGAGAACAAACGCTCCTGCGCTTCGCGCGGAAGATCCGGCCAAACCTTAAGCGCGGCGTGGCCAAGCAGGGCGGCAAACCGATTCTCATCCATTAGGAGTTCCTTGCATTAGGAGTTCCTTGGCCGCGAGACGTCGCTTCGGAGCGCATTCTACCATGGTTAGCGCTCCGAAGACCCGGTTGATCGCTCGGTCGGAAATTACTTCTGACCGTGCTGCCAATGCGCCGTGACGTCAGCACCTGATTTATTCAGATGAACATGTTGATCCACATGATCCACCCACGACACCGGGATGAAATGATGGTGCTGCCCATCCGGTGAACTTTGTTTTGTCAGCTTGATCTTGTCGGGTCCGTCGAGGTGATCGACCTTTCCGACCGTTTTTCGGTCGGACGAAATGACGTCCATGTGTTCCTTGATTTGCGAGCTATCCGGCATTGGCCACTCCTCTGGTGTGAAAGCACAAAAATTAAACGCCCCGGTCACCTGAAAGTTGCGCGGCTTGCGTGAGGGCGCAAACTGCCGGCGTCCCTGACTCTCACTTTCCGGGGCCGGTACCGATCGTGCCGCCGACCGCATTCAGGCCTTTGCCGAGCTGGGCAACGGCGAAATCCTGCGCCTCGCCGGCCTTCGCCACGACCGCATCCATGCCGAAGAATTCGTGGGTGACGCCGTTGAATACCTTGTGGGTGACGTCGTTGCCGGCAGCTTTCAATTGGTCGGCCAGCATATCGCCGTCGGACCGCAGCGGATCGATTTCAGCGTTGATGATTGTGATCGGCGGCAGGTTCTTCAAGTCGGCCGCTACCAGGTTCAGGCGCGGATCCTGTTGCTCGCCGGGATTGTTCAGAAGCTTGTCGAAAAACCAGGCCATCATCGGCGTGTTGAGCGGCTTCGCTGCGGCCTGTTCCTTTTTCGACGGTGTATCCATGCTGGTGGTGGCCACGGGATAAACCGCCACGACGGCAACGGGTATCGTGATATGCTGGTCGCGCGCCGCAACGGCCATGGCCACCGCCAGATTGCCGCCCGCGCTTTCGCCGACAATGCCGATCCGGTCGGTATTGCCGCCCCAGCTTTTGGCGTGTTTCACGATGTATTTGTAGGCTTCGAACGCGGTGCCATGGGCCGCGGGGAATTTATGCTCGGGCGCCATGGGATAGTCGACCGATACGACGATCGCCTTTGCCTTGCGCGCAATCGCCGAGGCGGATGCATCGTAGGTGTCCAGGTCGGCAATCACCCAGCCGCCGCCTCGATAATAGACAATGACGGGAAGGTCGGAGTCTTTCTTGGTGTTCGCGGGCGTGTAGAAGCGAAGATGAAGCGATCCCATATCGGCGAAATGGTTATTGGAAATCGACAGGCCCTGATGCGGATCGACCTTGAGGCCTTCGTCCTTGATCACCTTCTTCACCGCATCGGTGGCGGAATATTGCTTGCGCGCTTCGGTTGGCGTGAGCGTTTCAATCGGTTTTGGGTGGAGATCGTTCAAGGCCGCGAGCACCTTCGCCATGTCGGGATCGGCTTTAGCGGCGGGATCGGCTGTTGACGACGATATGGCGGGTTTATCGGCCGATTTTTCGGCAGCAGTCTGAGCGTTCGCCAAGCCGCCGAAAGCGACGAGTACGGATGTCGCCAAAAATATAGCGGCGGTTCTCGATGCGGCGCTCATGAAATCTCCTTGCGAGAATCCGGGGCGGACAGGAATGATCAAATCAAACGATCAATTCGCCTTGCCTTGGCCGGCGATAGACTCGCAAAGCCAATCCACACCCGAGGAAATCGTTCCGTATCGTCTGAGGCCTGGAGCATCCTGTCGGCGCCGCTGCCGCGATAGGCTGGTCGGGAAAACAGCATCCCGTCAGCCCGGCGTCGCCTGCGATTTGCCCGGATGCGTGCCGGCGCGTTGCGGCAGAAACGCCACGCAGGCGATGATCACGGCGGCCAGGATTCCGGTGGCGTAAAACCGGCTGAAGGCGAAGCCGCCATTGTCGAGCGGCTTGTCGAGCAGGTCGCCCAGCGTGGCGCCCAATGGCCGGGTCAGGATAAAGGCGCCCCAGAACAGCAGCGTTCTCGATATGCGCGTGAAAAAATAGCCGGCTGCGATCAGCACCAGCCCCGCCGTGAACACCAGCGCGCCGCCGTCGTATCCGAGGCCGTTGGTATCGGCCATCCAGTCGCCGAGCGCGGTGCCGAGCGTCTGTGAAAACAGGATCGCCACCCAATAGAATATCTCGATGCGCGGCGTCGAAACCGTGTTGACCGAGATCGTTCCCGCCGACCGGTACCAGATCGCCAGCGAAGCCATCAGTAGTACGAACAGCAGCGAAGCGCCGCCGGGATAACCGATGCCGAGCGAACGGTCGGCGAAGTCGGCCATAGTCGTGCCCGCGGTCGTTGTGGCAATGACAACGAGCCAGTACAGGAACGGATGAAATTTCTTCGCCGAAATCTGCGCAATCACCGCGACCACGAAGATACCGATGAAGATGAAGCTGCTGACGGCGTAACCGAGATCCATCGACATCGAGACGGCGTCGCCGCCGGTTTCGCCAAGGGTGGTGGCGAGGATCTTGATGATCCAGAACACCAGCGTAACTTCAGGCACCTTGCTGCGCTCGAACTCCTGATTCATACCGATATCCTTCCTGTCCTGAATCTTGCCGCTTGCGCTATTTCGCGTTTTTGCCCTGGACTTCGGTGGCCCGCCGAAGCCGGTTGAGATTGTCGAGCGAGGCGAGCGCCGCTTCGGGTTTGGCGGCGGCCAGCGAGAGCACCAGCGCTTCAAGGCCGACAAGTGTAGCGCCGTGCAGGGCGATCTCGCCCGGCCGTCCGCGTGGTATCGCCACGCAGACATCGGCCAGTTTTGCCAATGGCGTGTCTTCGGCTTCGGTCACCAAGACAGTTGGCAATCCCAGCGCCGTGGCCTCGGCAAACACCGCTTTCACTTCGCGATACAGGCGGCCATAGGCGAGGATCAAAAGCGCATCGCCTTTGCCGAGATCGAGTAGTTGATCGGCCAGCATCGAGCCGGTAGCGCTGATCGTCCGGCTGCGGCGGCCATTTCGCGCCAGCAAAACCGAAACATAGCTTGCGAGCGCGGAGGAGGGGCCGATCCCGAACACGGCGATCCGGTCGGCGTCGTTCAAAATGCGAACGGCCGCGGCCATCTGGGCGCGGCATTTTTTTGACCGCAGGACGTTGAGGCCATCGGCATGCGCCCGCAAGATGCCGTCAAGCGCCGCACCGGTCGCCTTGTCGAGATCGATGAGCGTGCGCCGCATGTCATCGGCGGGTGTCGAGACCGGCTCGCCGTTCAGGATCGCGTTTTTGAGATCGGCAAGGCTGGCGAAGCCGAGCGTCTGAATCGTCCGCAGCACGGTGGCGTCGGAGGTGCCGATGCGGGCGCCGAGGGCGGCGGCAGAACTTGCCAGAACGACTGGCCGGTTTTCGTCGATGAATTTTGCGACCCGAAAGCCCGCCGCGCCAAGCTGCTGATGAGCCCGGCGTAGCATGTGATCGAGCCCGGTCCAGGAGCCGATGGCGGTATCCGTCAATGAACTCTCCCGCGGGGAATGTTGAGCATGTAGCAAATGTTGCTCGACAATGAACAAGTGTAGCATATACTACATGAATGCGATTTCAAGCGGGATAGGCAAGCGGAATAGGGATGGGCATCGGCTCCCGGCGTCTGCTGCGTTGTTGTGCGTTTGGACTGGCGATGCTGACACGGTCGGCGATCGCGGGGCCACCCTATGTCTCCGACGATCCCCAACCGACCGACACCGGTCATTTTGAAATCTACACGTTCAATAACGGCACTGCGACGCGCGCCGGCACAGCGGGCGAAAGCGGAATCGATTTCAATTACGGTGCCGCGCCCGACCTGCAGTTGACGGCGGTCTTGCCTGCCGGTTTTGAGCGGCCCACTGGCGGCGGCGCCAGCCTCGGTGCGAGCAACATCGAACTTGCGGCAAAGTATCGCTTTCTGCATCAGGACGCGTTCGGGCTCGATGTCAGCATCTTCCCGCGCGTTTTTCTCCCCAGCGGCTCAAACCTCATTGGTGACAATCGCGCATCGGTGCTGCTGCCGGTCTGGATTCAGAAAGACTGGAGCGGCGGATGGTCGGCGTTCGGCGGTGGCGGCTGCACGGTCAGCGAGTTTCGCGCCATGGACTTCTGCCAGATCGGAGGTGTTCTGACCTATCAGCTCCTGCCGAAACTTCAGATCGGCGCGGAACTGTTGCATCAGACCGCGGATTCGAGCGGCACACCTGCCACGACCAGCGTCGGTGTCGGCTGGCGCTACGATCTGAACGACAATTACCATCTGCTCGGCTATGTCAGGCACGGAATCGAGAACGCCAACGAGACCGACCAGATTTCCTGGTACGCCTCGGTGCTGTTCACATTTTGAGTTGATGCGATCGTGCGCGGTTGGCGCACCGAAGAATGCGGAGGAAACCGGATGAAGTTCGAATCCTGGCAACAATCGTGGCAGTTGTGGGCCATTCTGTCCGCCATGTTCGCGGCACTCACCGCGATCTTTGCGAAGATCGGCGTCGAAAACATCAATTCCGACATGGCGACATTCATTCGCACCATCGTGGTTCTCATCAGTTTTGTGGTGGTGTTGTTTGCCACCGGCCAGTTCGTGCAGCCCGGCACGGTTTCAGGACGGACCTGGATTTTTCTCGTTCTGTCCGGCCTCGGCACCGGCGCATCCTGGCTGTGTTATTTCCGGGCTCTGAAACTGGGCCCGGCGTCGCTGGTCGCACCCGTCGACAAGCTCAGCGTCGTGCTGGTCGCGATCTTCGGTGTGCTGGCTTTGGGTGAGCGGCCGTCGCTCGCCGGATGGCTCGGAATCGCGATGATCGGCGGCGGTGCCGCGCTGATCGCGTCCGGGATTTGAAGTGCCTAAAAAGTGCTTCGGAAAAACATCCGGCGCTTCCACTGATTTGCCCGACGGGCAAATCAAGCGATCATTTTCGCGATCTCGCCTGTTTTCGCGAGCCTCGAAGCAGAAAAAACGACTTTAGCGTAAAACGTAAATTGCTCAGCCGTTTCAAGTTGATTTGGAGTGTCCAGATGTCCCCTCAAAAATATTCCGCTTCAAATCGATTTCGATCGGTGGCTATTTCGGCCTCGTTCCTGCCCGCCAGAGGGGCGTATCGCGATCGTCACGGACGTTGGGCGGGAATGCGATGGATGTGGATGCGCCTTTGACGAATGGTGCTGATGCAGACGGCGAAGTCGTGTGGTCCTGACGCCTCGACGCTGGTGTCAAGTTGGCGGATTCAATTCGCTGATGACGGTGACAAAAGAGCCCGATCACCGGGGAGAGTACGAAGGAAACCGTTAAAACCATTGCGCGGGGAATGCCGGGCGTTTCCGGTGTGACCGTGGTGACTAACGCGCGTGCTTACTACCACCACACGCGCGGCTGCGGGCGCACCAGGCGCCCGGCATTCCCTGTGCCCTCTAAGAGGGCGGAATGAGCAGAGCAAAACTCAGGCGAAACGCGCCGCGAGAATGCGAAGGTGTATCTGTCGTCATTGCCTGCGACAAACGCGTAGCGTTTGCGCAAGGGAGCGAAGCGACGAAACAACCAACTCTTTCTTTGTGCCGCACGATGGATCGCTTCGCTCGCAATGACGGTTTCTTTCTCCCGTCCCTCCGCGCGCGTCAGCGCGTGGCGGGGAGGGGTCGGGGGTGGGGGGTCTATCGGCGCACTCGCTGACAGCAGTGTTTGCAGCGCCACCCCCCACCCTCGATCCCTCCCCGCCGCTTCGCGGGGGAAGGGAAGTAGGAAGCGCACCGGACCCGCGGCCGATGTCGCCTGATTGTCGCAAGGCGCTGTTATCGCAGGTGCAAAGCAGGGTGCGTTTGATTCGCGATGTGGTTAACGCGGAACAGCGAATTCGGCTTTGAGACCGGGTGGTTATTGGACGGGGCGGTCAGCATGAGCAGTCATCGCACTGTCATGCGAATCTGTTAGGTGCGCGCATGGATAGTGACGCTATGAGCGAAGAGAGTCCTGAACGACGCTTTCGCACTTTGTTTATCTCCGATGTCCATCTCGGAGCCCGCGGTTCGCAAGCCGAGCGCTTGCTGGATTTTCTGCGCAGCCACGATGCCGATACGATCTATCTGGTCGGCGATATCGTCGATGGCTGGGCGCTGAGGTCCAACTGGTACTGGCCGCAATCGCATAATGACTTCGTGCAGAAGATGCTGCGCAAGGCGCGCAAGGGCGCCAAGGTCATCTATGTGCCGGGCAATCACGACGAGTTCCTGCGCAACTACTACGGCACGCATTTCGGCGGCATCGACGTGATGGAGAACACCATCCATACCGGTGTCGACGGGCGGAAATATCTGGTCATTCACGGCGACATCTTCGATCTCGTGGTGCAGAACGCGCGCTGGCTCGCCCATCTCGGCGACAAGGCCTATGATTTCGCGATCCAGATGAACCGGCTGGTCAACTTCTTCCGCCGCGCGTTCGGCGTGCCCTATTGGTCGTTGTCGCAATGGGCCAAGCTCAAGGTCAAGAACGCGGTCAATTATATCGGCGCGTTCGAGACCACGCTCGCGGCCGAAGCGCGTCGTCACGGCGCCGACGGCGTGATCTGCGGTCATATTCACTACGCCACGATCCGCGACGAGCATGGCATTCGCTACATGAACTGCGGCGACTGGGTCGAAAGCTGCACAGCGCTGGCCGAACACGAAGACGGCCGCTTTGAAATCATCACCTGGACCGATCCGCTGCGGCGGGCTGCTCCTGTCGCCTCGGTTACCGCGCGCGCGGCATGACGCGTATCCTGGTCGCGACCGATGCGTGGCACCCGCAAGTCAACGGGGTGGTGCGCACGCTGACCATGACGGCGGATGCGGCCAGGGCTTTTGGCGTCGAGCTCGCTTTTCTCACGCCGTCATCGTTTCGCACCTTCGCGATGCCGAGCTATCCGGATTTGCGGCTGGCGCTGCCGTCTCAGGCCAAGATCGCGCGCCTGATCGACGAGGCGCGACCCGACAGCATTCACATCGCGACCGAAGGGCCGATCGGATTGCGGGTGCGGCGTCATTGCCGCAAACATAAGCTGCCGTTCACGACCAGCTTTCATACGCGTTTTCCCGAATATGTCTCCGCTCGCGTGCCGGTGCGCGAATCCTGGATCTGGGCAGCGCTACGAAAATTCCACGGCGCCAGCCAAGCGGTGATGGCGGCGACACCCGCGCTGGCCGATGAGCTGCGCGCGCGCGGCTTTCGCAATGTCGTGCTGTGGCCGCGCGGGGTCGATACGGATTTGTTTTACCCGCGCCCCACCGCCGACCTAGGCCTGCCGCGTCCGGTGTTTTTGTGTGTCGGGCGTGTCGCGGTTGAGAAGAATCTCGAGGCGTTTCTCGATCTCGATCTGCCCGGCAGCAAAGTCATTGTCGGCGACGGACCGGCGCGCGCGGCGCTGGAGCGAAAATATCCGCAGGCCGTGTTTCTGGGTTCAATGCAGGGTGAAGCGTTGGCGCAGGCCTACGCCGCTGCCGACGTCTTTGTGTTCCCGAGCAAGACCGATACCTTTGGGCTGGTTCTGCTCGAAGCGCTGGCCAGCGGCGTGCCGGTCGCGGCGTTTCCGGTGACAGGTCCGCGCGATGTGATCGGTTCCGCGCCGGTCGGCGCGCTGAACGATGATTTGCATCTGGCGTGCCTGTCGGCGTTGCGGATTTCGCCGCAGGCCTGCCGCGAATTCGCAGCAAAGCATACCTGGGAAGCCTCGGCGCGGATATTCGTCGAAAATGCCACCAGTATTCACACCCTCGACCCGCACAATGACGATATGCACTTTGCCGCAAAGCAGCCACGCTTCGTGGCGTGAGGGGGGTGAAGCAGGCTTGCCCCGGCCTCGGCGGACGCGATACAAAGCGGCCATGTCTGAATCAACCCAATCCTTGCCGGTCAGTGCTGCGGATATTGACGCCGCGGCGCGCGTGCTGGCCCCCTTCGCGGTAAGAACGCCGCTATTGTCATCGCCGGTTCTCAACGAGCGCGTGGGAACCCGGGTGTTCCTGAAACCCGAAATGCTGCAGCGGACCGGATCGTTCAAGTTCCGCGGCGCCTTCAACAAGCTGTCGTCGATCCCGCAAAGCGCGCGTGGCGGCGGCGTGGTCGCGTTCTCCTCCGGCAACCATGCCCAGGGCGTGGCGGCGGCGGCGAAAATTCTCAACATGCGCGCGACCATCGTGATGCCGGCGGATTCGCCGCTGCTGAAGCGCGAGCGCACCAAATCCTACGGCGCCGAGGTCGTGCTGTATGACCGCGACAACGAGGACCGCGAAGCCATCGCCAACGGCATCGCTGCCAAACACGGCGCGACGCTGGTGCGGCCCTATGACGATCCGTTTGTGATCGCAGGCCAGGGCACCGCGGGGCGGGAAATCGCCGAAGACATGACCGCACTCGGGATCGCACCGGATATCGTGGTGGCGCCCGTATCGGGCGGTGGCCTGATCGCCGGGGTCGCGACCGCCATCAAGGCGCGCTTTCCGCAAGCCAGCGTGATGTCGGCCGAACCGGAATCTTTTGACGATCACGCGCGTTCGCTGCGCGCCGGCAAGCGCGAGGCGCACGATGGCAAAGGCCGCACCATCTGCGACGCGCTGATGGCCGCGATCCCCGGCGAGATCACGTTTTCGATCAACGGACGGCTCCTCACCAAGGGCCTCGTCGCGTCCGATGCCGAAGTCGGTGCGGCCGTCGAATTCGCCTTCCGCGAGTTGAAGCTGGTGGTCGAGCCCGGCGGTTCGGTCGGCCTTGCCGCCTTGCTCGCCGGCCGCATCGATACGGCCGGCAAGAACATCGTGATCGTGCTGTCCGGCGGCAATGTCGATGCGGATATGTTCGCGAAGCTGATCGGCGGGCGCGGTTAGGAGAACAGCGCGATCTTCTCGGCCTGGCTCATGCGCCGGATTGCGGCCAGCGGATCGGGCTTTGAAGCCGCGTGGCCCCGCACCAGACCGCTGGCGATCAGGCTTGAGCCGAGCGACGGTTCAGGCAACGGTCTGGGTTCTTGCACAGGTTGAGGGGCCGCGGCGATAACCGGCTGCGGCCGTTCGGCAACGACGCCGAGGGGCGTAACCGGCGGTAAAGCGGTCGCTTGAGGTTCATACGAGATTTGAAGCTCAGGCTCGGAAGAGGCCTGAGTTTCATAAGAGGTTGGGGCCTCGTCGATCTCGCTCTCCGGCGGATCGTAAGCATCCTCCGGATCGAACGCGGCCATTTCCATCGCGACCATGTCGAGGACGGCATCGTCGTGGGCCTCGGCGGCTTCCGCATCGGCGTCGTCCGCGCTGATATCGATGGCTTCAGACGATGGGTCTGCGAACTCGGCCTTCGCCTCCATTGCCTCGGCGATTGGCGCGACCGGCTCAGCCGCCAAAGCCGGACTACTCATCGCGGTCTCGGTATCGGCGGCCGTACTCGCTGCCGGCGCTTCGATTGCCGCAGGCGCTTCAGGCAGCGGGGCCGGGGGAATTGCTTCCTCTGCGGCGCGCGCAACAGGGCGAGCGGCTTCGACGGGAGCGTTCTCTTCGGCGGCCTTTTGCGGAAATGCGACAACCTTGTCTGCCGGCCGGGGAACTTCTTTCTCCGCCGGCTGCGGCGCTCCAGCCTGGCTGTCGCCGAACGCCTTGATCCGTCCCTCGATCAGATCGAACGCCGTGGTCAGGGCAGGCATCGCGTCGGTCGCGGCGATTTTGCTGCAGGCGCCTTCGATGGCGCCGACCTGCGAATCGATCAGGTCGCAAATCCGCCCGTCGGCGCCGATCTCGCGCAGCCGCCATGCGATCTCGCGGATCACCCGGGCGCCCTTGCGCGCGGGCGCGAGGCTTTCTTCAAGCCCGAGATCGCCAAGTGCCGCCGTCGCATTGGCTCTGGCCTCAACCAGCGAAGCCTTGATCGCCGCCAGCGCCTCGTCGAGCTTGTTGTCGTCGGGCGCCGGTTTCTTCTGGGCGGCGATGGTTTCCTCGATCCGCGCCACCGCATCGAGTACCATCCGCGTATCGGCATTGCGGTTGCGCTTGGCATACTCGCTGAGAAACCAGCGACCCCGCGAGGTCTCCATGAACGCTTCGCGGATCGCGTCGTAATCCTCCTCGCGCGGCTGGGCCGCGCGTGCGGAAATAGGTGACAGGGCGAATGCTTCGTCGGCCATGGCAAACTCATCGCGCAAATCATCGCGCGTTACGCTAACGATCATCACGATATCGAGCGAATCGCAATTGAATTGATGCCCGGCGAATCACAAATCCCCATCGCATCTGCGGCAATGCTGGCGCCAAAGCGATTCGCGACCAGCCTGGCGCTGTTTTACGGTGCCGTGTTCACCCTGGTCGGCGCCCAGATGCCGTTTTTCCCGGTCTGGCTGCGGGCGGTCGGAATCGATGCGTCGTGGATCGGAGTCATTGCCGCCGTTCCCGCGGTGACGCGATTTACGGTTTTGCCATTCATCGCCGGCCTTGCCGAAAAACGCGGCTCTCTGCACAGCGCGTTGATCGTCACGGCCTTCATGACCGCGCTCGGCTTTGCAGCGGTCGGGACCCAGCATCAGGCCATTCTCGTATTTCTCGCCTATGCCGTCACCGCCTGCGTGTGGACGCCGATCGTGCCGTTGACGGACGCCTATGCGCTGCGCGGAGTCGTGCGATACGGCCTCAACTATGGGCCGTTGCGGTTATGGGGCTCTGCGGCATTCGTGGTGGGAGCATTGGCGTGCGGGCTGCTGGTCGAGGTGATCGAGGCCCGGCAGTTGATCTGGGTGATCGCAGCGCTGGCCGCAATCGGCGCCGTCGTCAGCCTCGGATTAAAGCCGCTGGACAATCCAAAGCCGCATCCGGCGGCGCTGCACGGTGCGACCGCGTTGCTGCGCGACGGCGGCTTTCTCGTGATCATCCTGAGTTCGGCGTTGATTCAAGGCAGCCATGCCGCCTTCTACACTTTCTCTTCGATCACCTGGCAGCTAGCCGGGTTTGGCGGGCTAACGATTGCCGCGCTATGGGTGCTGGGCGTGTTGGCGGAGATCGTGGTGTTCGCGCTATCGCCGCGCTTTACGTGGCCGCCTTCGGCCTTGGTGGTGATCGGGGCGCTCTGCGCCATGCTGCGCTGGCTGCTCACAGCGCAGGAGCCGTCCGCTGTGTTGCTGGCGGCTGTCCAACTGCTGCACGGGTTTAGTTTCGGCCTGACCCAGCTTGGCACCATGGGCCTTCTGGTGCGGCAAGTGCCCCTTCACACCATGGCGCGAGGGCAAGGTTATCTGGCGGCCTGTTCCGGCATCGTTGGGGGCGGTGCGTCGATCCTGTCCGGCGTGATCTATGCCCGATACGGGCAGGGCGTCTATTACGTCATGGCCGTGATGGCGCTGTCGGGTGCGATCCTGATGTGGTCGGCGCGACGGCTTCTATTGGAGCCGAGATCGGCCGATCAGCCCCACAATTCGGCATCCGGCGGATAGACCAGGCTGTCGTCGTAGCGCAGGCCGCTGTCGCGGTCCTGCGCCAGCAACAAGGGACCATCGAGGTCGACGAAGCGGGCTCGTCCCGTCAGCAGCATGGCCGGCGCCATCGCCAGCGACGTCGCAACCATGCAGCCGACCATGATCTCGAATCCCAGCGCGTGCGCCGCATCCGCCATCAGCAGCGCCTCGGTCAGTCCGCCTGTTTTGTCGAGCTTGATGTTGACGGCATCGTAGCGCTCACGCAGGCCTTCGAGCGAGGCGCGGTCATGCACGCTCTCGTCGGCGCAGACAGCCAGCGGCTTGCGGATGCGCGCCAAAATCTCGTCCTGGCCGGCGGGCAGCGGCTGCTCGACCAGCGTGACGCCGACCTCGGCGCAGGCGGCGAGATTCTTTTCGAGATTTTTCGCGGTCCAGGCCTCGTTGGCATCGACGATCAGTTCGGATTCGAGCGCGGACTTGCGCACCGCCGCGATCCGCTTGGCGTCGCCGTCGCCGCCGAGCTTGATCTTGAGCAGCGGCCGGTGCGCCGCCTTGGCGGTCGCCGCGGCCATCGCCTTCGGCGTTCCCAACGAGATCGTATAGGCGGTGGTGCAGGGTCGCGGGGCAGGGCGTCCCAAAAGTTCCCAAATCCGCCGGCCACTGATCTTGGCTTCGAGGTCCAGGAGCGCGCAATCCAGCGCGTTGCGCGCCGCGCCGGGCGGCATCGCCGTCTGCAGCGCCTGCCGGTCGAGTCCCTGTCCAAGAGGTTCCTGCATCGACAACAGGGCTTCCAATGTGGCTTCCGGGGTCTCGCCATAGCGCGGATAGGGCACGCATTCGCCCTGTCCGATATGTCCGTCGCGCGCGACCTGCGCGAGGATGGTCACGGCCTCGGTCTTGGCGCCCCGGCTGATGGTAAAGCTGCCGGCGATCGGCCAGCGTTCGATTCGGGCCGCGAGCGCGGTCGATTTAGTGGAAGTCGTTTTAATATCTGGCAATTTCTGAACCGTATGCTTGCCCGGCGCAACCAAGTATGACTGGTTACTGTATGGCCGGTCGGGGGTGTATTCTGCAAGAGGGCGGCTGTGTTGCTGGATTTTCCTCCGCGATGAACGGCGCCGAATCGACACTGGAGTTGGCATCTTGAACGGCGACCCGACATTGGAGCGGATTGCACAAGGCAATGGGCTTGCGCTGTGCGCGGCCGGTTCCTGGACCGCCCGTTTTGCGCCGGTGCTTGAGAAGATGGTGGCCGACGCTGAAAAGCTGACCGGAAGCCGCCCCAATATCTTCATCGACGTGTCGCAGGTATCCAAGCTCGACACGTTCGGAGCCTGGCTGATCGAGCGGCTTCGCCGCAGCCTGACCCAGGGCGATAATGAGGCGAAGATCGCCGGGCTCTCGGCCAACTATTCCAGCCTGGTCGACGAAGTGCGCCGGGTGAAGCCGGCGCCGGCCGCCGGTGCCGTATCGGTGACGATCACGGGCATCCTCGACCAGATCGGCCGCAACATGGCCGGCTTCGGCACCACGATTATCGGCCTGCTCGACATGCTCGGCGCCGTGCTGGCGGCGGGCGGGCGCGTCTTCATCCATCCCTCCGGTTTCCGTCTGACCTCGACCGTGCATCATCTCGAACAGGTGTGCTGGCGCGCCGTGCCGATCGTGGTGCTGATCACCTTTCTGATCGGCTGCATCATCTCCCAGCAGGGCATTTTTCATTTCCGCCAGTTCGGTGCGGATATCTTCGTCGTCGACATGCTGGGCGTGCTGGTGCTGCGCGAGATCGGCGTGCTGCTGGTGGCGATCATGGTCGCGGGACGCTCCGGCAGCGCTTACACCGCCGAACTCGGTTCGATGAAAATGCGCGAGGAGATCGACGCGCTGCGCACCATGGGTTTCGATCCGATCGAGGTTTTGATCCTGCCGCGGCTACTGGCGCTGATTATTGCATTGCCGATTCTGGCTTTCCTCGGCGCGATGGCCGCATTGGTCGGCGGGGGCCTCGTGGCCTGGGGGTATGGCGGCGTCGATCCCGAAGCCTTCATGCTGCGGCTGCGCGATGCGATCTCGATCAATCACTTTACCGTCGGCCTCATCAAGGCACCGGTCATGGCGGCCGTCATCGGCATCGTGGCCTGCGTCGAAGGGCTCGCGGTCGAAGGCAGCGCCGAGTCGCTCGGCGCGCACACCACCGCATCCGTGGTGCAAGGAATCTTCTTCGTCATCGTGATGGACGGCGTGTTCGCGATCTTCTTCGCGTCGATCGGAATGTGACGATGGCCCCTGAAATTGCCGATGCCATTATCCGCGTTCGCGATATCTCCGTGCAGTTCGGTTCGACCAAGATTCTGGACGGCCTCAATCTCGACGTGAAGCGCGGCGAGATCCTGGGTTTTGTGGGTCCATCCGGCGCCGGCAAGTCGGTGCTGACGCGCACCATCATCGGCCTCGTCCCCAAGACCAGCGGACGCATCGAGGTATTCGGCGTCGACCTGGATTCAGCGAACGCCGCCGCACGGCGCGGCGTCGAGCGGCGCTGGGGAATCCTGTTCCAGCAGGGGGCGTTGTTCTCCTCGCTCAGCGTGCGGCAGAACATCCAGTTTCCGGTGCGCGAATATCTCAAGGTCTCGCAGCGATTGCTCGACGAGATCACGATGGCCAAATTAGGCATGGTGGGCCTGAAGCCGGAAGTCGCCGATCGCTTTCCGTCGGAACTTTCCGGCGGCATGATCAAGCGCGTCGCATTGGCGCGCGCGCTGGCGCTCGATCCGGAACTCGTGTTCCTCGATGAGCCGACCTCGGGCCTCGATCCGATCGGCGCCGGTGACTTCGATGAACTGGTCCGGACCCTGCAGCGTACTTTGGGCCTGACCGTTTTCATGGTAACCCACGATCTGGACAGCCTTTACACAGCTTGTGACCGTATTGCCGTTTTAGGGAACGGTAAGATCATTGCCTCAGGATCGATGGCCGACATGCAGGCCTCGCAGCATCCCTGGTTGAGGGCCTATTTCCACGGCAAGCGCGCCCGCGCAGTGATGGGCTAGGTCACCGGGCTAGTTCATTTATTCGGTATCGGAGTTGGTTTGATGGAAACGCGGGCGAGCTACGTCCTGATTGGAACGTTCACATTGGCCGTGATCGCCGCGGCCTTTGGCTTTGTGCTGTGGTTCCAGAGTCTCCACACCACCAAGGCCCGCAGCCCCTTGCGCGTCATCTTCGAAGGTCCGGCCACCGGCCTGCGCAATGGCGGCAGCGTGAATTTTAACGGTATTCGGGTAGGTGAAGTCATCTCGGTGAAGCTGGACAACCCGCGGCGGGTGGTCGCACTCGCGATGATCGAGAACAACGCGCCGCTGCGCAAAGACACGCTGGTCGGGCTCGAGTTCCAGGGATTGACCGGGGTCGCCGCGATATCGCTCAAGGGCGGCGAGGAGGCCGCGCCTGCGGTTCCCCTGGATGAGGATGGCGTTCCCGTGCTCACCGCCGATCCGAACGCGCTGCAGGACGTGACCGAGGCGATCAGAGGCACACTGCAGAACATCAACCGGGTGGTGGCGGACAATCAGGCGGCGATCAAAAACTCGCTGAAGAACCTCGAGACCTTCACCGGTTCGCTGGCGCGTAACGCCGACAAGATCGACGACGTCATGCTCAAGGTTGATGGCGTGATGGGCAAGGCCGACAATCTGATGCTCGGCCTCAATGCGCTGGCTGGCGGGAGGGATGGCGGCGAACTGTTTTTGGCGGTGAAATCGATCCGCGAACTCGCCGAGGATTTCGACAAGCGTTCGGGCGCGTTGATGACCGATGGCCGCCGAACGCTCGGCGACATCAGCCGTGCGGTCAACAATCTCGACCGCAACCCGACGCGCCTGTTGTTCGGCGCCGGCGGCTCCAGCGCGCCAGCCGCGGCCTCAGCGTCGGTGCCGACACCAGGGCCGACCGCGGCGCCGAAGAGGCAGTAAACGGACACGTTGGGCGGACTTCGTTAATTTGCCTTATGCTCGAAGTGGATTGATAAATTTTAGTCCGTTAAAATGCTTCTCGTTATCTGTAACGACGATGCAGCCATTGGCCTCCGCGATTGCTGCGACGATCATGTCGAGCGCACTTCGGGGTTGCCCCTTGGCCGTGCCTTCGGCCATTAGTCGGGCCCAAACGAGAGCCGCTCTCTCGTTGAACGGCAAAACGCGGCCAGCAAAAACTGCCTGCGGACCTTCTGGACCGGTGAACCAGGCTTCCAGCGCAGTACGTTTTCTTCCTTTGGGCTTTTCCAATACCCCGCGCTGAAGCTCTGCGACCGTTAGTGTAGAGATGAACAAGTCGATGTCATTCTGTTCCGCCATCCACTCCAAAAGCGTTGGGGATGGATTTGGCTTGATGACGTTACTGATGACGTTGGTATCGAGGAGATAGCGCGTCACAAGGCAACCTTGCGACCGGCTTCATCAAGGCGGTTGAGATTGAGATCGGCTCCAACGAGAGGCGATCGGCGCAATGCGGCAAGGATGCCGCCTTTCTTTGGTGGATCGCCGGAAATTGTCTGACTAACTGCGGCACGAATTTGTGCCGCGTCTGGGTCGTCTTCCGCAAGCCGCTTCGCCAAAGATCGGATCAGATCGCGGTCGCCATCCAGCCCGAGCACTTCGAATCGCGCCATGCCACGCTTGACCAGCCGTGTCCGGTAATTTCGTAAGGCTTTTTTCTGCGCGTTGTCGCTCATGGCTGGCTCTCCAAGTTCGCAAATATATCCAGAAATATATCCAGAATTTCGTCAGTTGCAAGTTATAGGCTGTATATTTCACCGCCCAAACAAAAACGGAGGCATTGCTGCCTCCGTTTCTTTATCCGCGATTGATTGGCGCTTTACCCGAGCCGTCCCGCCGCATGCGCGAGCAGCGTGTAGACGAGGCCGGTCTCGGAGGTGAGATGGCTGCGCAGCACTGACGGTCCACGCTCGTCACGGGCGACTTCGTCGAGCAGCCGCTCGAACTCGGTGATGTAGCGATCGACCGTCTGCTTGAAGCCGCGGTCGGCGCGATATTTGCGGGCAACCTCGTCGAAGGCTTTCTGGCCGGCCGGCGTGTAGAGCCGCTTGGAGAATGCCTTGCTCTCGCCGCGCTGATAGCGGTCCCACATTTCGGCGGCGAGGTTGCGATCGAGCAGCCGGCCGATGTCAAGCGTCAGCGACTCCAGCGGGTTGCCGCCGGTGGCCTGCTGTGGCGTGCGGCCGCGCGGAACCTCGCGGTTGCCGCCGCCAGCGGGTGCACCATCGGTGCGGCTCAGGAGATCGGAAAGCCAGCCGTCGCGGCCCTGGTCGGCGCTCGCCGGGGAAACCGGCGGAGCTTCGGTGCGGCGCGAGGCGGGCAGGCCGAGATCCGGCGGTGGCAGGGTGGACGCACTGCCGCCACTGTCGCGCATGCGCGGGGCTGCAGCGCGAGACTCGCCGCGTCCGCCGGCCGTGGCCAGCATCGGCTCTTCCTCGCGCTGAATGCTGGCGCGGCTGGTGGTCACGACATCGAGGCCGTGGCCATGGCGCGCGACGATCCGGTTCAGTTCGGCCAGCGCTTCGATCTGGTCGACGATGACCTTGCGCATCTGCGCGGTGTTTTCCGCGGCTTCCTGCGGCATTTCCAGCACGCCACGGCGCAGCTCGTTACGGGTTGCTTCGAGTTCGAGATGCATCTCGGCCGCCATCTGCTTCATGCTCTGGACCATGGTCGCAAAGCGCTCGGCGGACTGCGTGAACATGCCGTCGGCTTCCTGCGTGCTCTGCTGATAAAGCTCAGCCATCGAGTCGGAAGTCAGCCGGCGTTCTTCTTCGGCCGCGGCGCGAACCGCTTCGAACTGGCGGCTGATCGCGGCTGATCCCGCACCGGCGGTTTCCGCCACGACGCGGGCGATATCGCGCGCGCGCTCTTCCGCGGCAGCCAGCGATTCATCGAGCAGGCTCGTGAAGCGCGACAGCCGCTCATCGAGATCGGTGGTGCGATGATCGATCGTGCTGACCAGCGAATCCAGCAGCGCCTTGCGTTCGGCGACCGAGGAGGTGGTGCTGCGGTTGCTTTGCTCGACCACGGCCGCGGCATCGACCAGGGTCTTGCCATGGCTTTCGAACTGGCTGGAGAGCGAGCCGAGGTCTTCCAGGGCCCGTGACGTCTTCGAGTTGAAGACGCTCAACTGATCTTCCAGCGTCTGGGTCGCCGCACCGTTGCGCGAAGTGACGTCGTTCATGGCGGACACGAAGTCGGCCACACGCGTCACCAAAGCGCGCTCGAGCGAGTTGAGGTTGTCATGGGCGCCGGTGAGCACTTCCTGCAGCAGGATGTTGCCTTCACGCAGCCGCTCGAACAAAGCGACCGTGTCGGTGCGCAGGATCTTGCTGGTCTCCTGCATCTCGGTGACTGCCGCGATCGAGACCTGACGCGACTGGTCGATGGCCGCGCGTGACGACGTCTCGAGATCCTTGAGCGACTTGTTGACCGCACCGGTCGCCAGTTCGCCGGCGGACGTGATCGTCCGCGCGACGTCGGTGCCGTTGCTCAGCATCGATTGCGAGAAGGTCTGGCCGCGGGTTTCGATCGACTTCAGCGCATCCGAGGTCACGCGGTCGATATCGACCGTGAGCTGGTTGGTCTTGGAGCCGATGGCATCGACCAGTATTCCACGCTTGCCGTCGATCATCTGCGCGAGACGATCGGTCTGCTGCTGCACGTAGTTGACGATTTCGTCGGTCTTGCCAGTCATGGTCGAGCTGAACGCGCCGCTGGCGGCGAGAACCGAGCGTTCGATGTCCGTAGAGGTCGACTTGACCTTCGAGCTGACTTCGTTCGACGCGGCGACCAAGGCGTTCTGCGCGGTGACGGCGCTGGTCGCGATATTGTCGGTGGTGTTGGCGGTGACCGCCGAGAGCGAGCGCTCGATGTCGGTCGAGATCGCCCTGATCTGGCTGGCGGCATCGGCCGAGGTGGCGGCCAGCGAATGCTGGGCCTCCCGCGCGCTGCTGAGGATCGAGGCGGCGGTATCCGCGCCGACCGCGGTCAGGGTGCGCTCGACATCGATGGCCAGCGACTTGACGTGGTTGGCGGCGTCGGTAGAGGCAGTCAACAGCGTGGACTGGGCCTCGCGTGCGCCCGCCGTGATGGATTCGGCGGTCGACGTTCCGGCGATCGACAGCGAACGCTGGACGTCGGCCGTCAATGACTGGACATGGCTGCTGGCAGCCGTCGAAGCGGTGGTCAGGGTCGATTGAGCCTCGCGCGCGCCGGCGACGATCGATTCGGCGGTGGTCGTGCCGGCGATCGACAGCGAGCGTTCGATATCGGCGGCCAGCGACTTGACGTGGGTGGCGGCATCCGACGAGGCGGTGACGAGCGAGCTCTGGACTTCCCGCGCACCGGCGAGAATGGAGGCGGCGGTCGCGTTGCCGGCGGCCGAGAGCGAGCGTTCGACATCGGCAGCCAGCGACTTGACCTGGGCGGCGGCGTCCGCGGAAGCCGCGACCAGGGTCGTCTGCGCTTCGCGTGCGCCGGTGACGATCGAACTGGCGGTTGCCGAACCGACGGCGGAGAGCGAGCGTTCGACATCGGCAGCCAGCGACTTGACCTGGCTGGCCGCGTCCGCGGAAGCCGCGACCAGGGTCGTCTGTGCTTCGCGTGCGCCGGTGACGATCGAACCGGCGGTTGCCGAACCGGCAGCCGAGAGCGTCCGCTCGACGTCGGCCGACAGCGTCTTGATTTGCTCGGCGACATCAGATGAGGCCGTCAGGAGGCCGGACTGGGCATCGCGTGCACTAATGAGGATCGAATTCGCGGAACTGCTGCCGACGGCCGTGAGCGTGCGCTCGACTTCCGCCGAGGTGAGCTGTAGCTGGGCGCCGACGTCGGTCGACACCGCCAGCAGGGCCTGTTGCGCGGAGCGGGCGCCGGTCTGGATGGTTTCGCTGGTGTTGACCACGAGGTTGGTCAGCGAGCGTTCCGCATCTTCGACATGGGACTTGATCCCGAGCGACAATTCCTCGGCGCGGGCCATCAGATCGTCGCTGGCCTGGCGTCCGCTGCTCTCGATGCGGCCGGCCACGGCTTCGATGCGCGAACCCAGCAAGTCTTCGAACTGCGCGACGCGCGTGTCGATATCGGAAGCCACTTCACCGACCCGGGTTTCGATGCCCTGATGGATTTCCTGGAACCGCGCCGTGATGGTGTCGGTCAAGTGGGTGCTGCGGCCGTCGATGGTTTCGGTCACGTTGGTGATGCGCTGGTCGACGGCGGCGATCGCCTGGGCGGTGCCGTCGGTGAGCGAAGAGGTGAGCAGTGTGAGGCGAGAATCGATCGCGTGGATCGCTTGCGTGGCGCCGTCGGTCAACGACGAATTCAACGCGGTGAGGCGAGAGTCGATCGAGTTGAGGGCCTGCGAGGCGCCGTCGGTCAGCGACGAGGTCAGCGAAGTCAGGCGGGAGTCGACCGAGTTGAGCGCTTGCGAAGCCCCATCGGTCAGGGACGAGGTCAGCGACGTCAGGCGCGAGTCGATCGACTGGATCACCTGCGAGGCGCCATCGGTCAGCGATGAGTGTAGCGAGTCCAGTCTGGTGTCGATGGTCTCGGTGACGGACTTCGCCCGTGTGTCGAAGGTCTCCTCAAGCGACTTGAGCCGGCCGTCGATCGATTCGTCGAAGGATTTGATCTTGGTGTCGAGCGAGGTGTCTAGATGGGCGACGCGGTTTCCGAGCGTGGTCTCGAATTGCACGAGGCGCTGGTCCAGCGACGCGGTGATCTCGCCGCCATTCGAGGTCAGGCGGGTATCGAAAGTGTCGACATAGGTCTTGAGCGATTCATGGATGTCCTGGGTGCGCTGACCCATGCGATCGACGATTTCGCCGCCGAAGGTTTTGACGGTGCGGTCGAACTCCGAGATGTGGCGGGTAATCAGCGCGCCGAGTGTGCCGCTGTCGCGGGCGAATTTTTCGACCAGTTCTCCGCCCTGGTTCTTCACCAGTTCGTCGAAGGCGCTCATCTGCAGGCTGAGTGAGTCGTGCGCGTTCTCGGTCTGGCTGACGACCTTCGCCACCAGCGAGTTCACGGTCACGTCGAGCGCGTCGCTGGCCTTGTCGCCGGAACTCATGATCTGGGTCGCGAGGCGGTTGCCGGCGTCGTCGATCTTGCTGACGAGATCGCCGCTGCGCAGTTCGAGCTCCAGCAGCAGGGAGTCGCTGGAATTCTTCAGGGAGTCATGGACCTGTTCGGTCCGGTCCGAAATGCCGTCGACGATGGTCGACGAACGCTGTTCGAATTCCGATGTGATGCGGTCGATCCGCTCGTTCAGCATCTCGTGCACGCGGTCGGCCAGTTCGACGAACTCGTCATGGACGTGGCCGGTCTTGAAATTCAGGCTGGTGGTGAGGCGCTCGCTGGCGTCGAGCACGGCGCGGGTGGTTTCCGCGCTGGCTTCCTCGAGCCGGTCGAGCAGGTCGCCGCCTCGCTCGCCGAGCGCCAGGATCATGTTGTCGCCGGCATTGCCGAGCGCGCTGGTGATGTGACTGCCGCGCTCTTCCAGCGCGCCGGTGATGCTCTTGGCGACTTCGTCGACCCGCGACGCAATCGCGTCCGAGATCAGCGCGATGTCGTGGCGAAGGTCGATCTGCACGCCGGAGATGGCGCTGCGAACCTGCTCGGCCTGTCCGACCAGATTGTCGCGCTGATGGGCGATGTCCTGCAGCAAGGCGCGGATCCGCACCTCGTTGTCGCTGTAGGCGCGTTCCAGCGCGGAGACTTCATTGGCAACCAGCGTTTCAAGTTCGCCGGCGCGCGCGATGGCGCGTTCCACGCCGTCGCCCATCGCCGCGACTTCGCGGCGGATCGCCTGACCGACTGTCACCATCGAATCGCTGGCGGCGCTTTCGGGCTCCGAGAAACGGATCGCGACCTGTGCCATCGATTGCGCAATCATGCGCATCTCCTGGCCGCGCCAGGCCAAACTCGCCATGAAATAAAACAGGGCGATCGGCACGAAGAACAAGGCGGCCAGGCCGGCCACCGCCAGCGTTCCGCCGGCGCCCTGACCGATCGCGGCCTGCAGTGAGGGCAGAAAGCCGATTGTGAGCATGCCGCAGCCGACGACCCATAAGCCCGCGACGACGGTGAATGTCGTGCGCATACCTTGAGCGGGGCGGCCCTTCTGGATGGCCTGCAGAATCTGGCCGATGGTTTCGCGATCGTCATTGGCGGCACGGCGGCTCGAGCGCGGCTCTTCAATGGGATCGAATACCGGGCGGTCATTGCTCGGCCTGACGTCGCGGGTGTCGAAAGCAGGCTCGTCGTAAGACGATGGCGCGGGCGAATTCATCAATGGCGGTTCGCTGTGTATCGAACTGCGCGAATTGTCGGACATCGGCGCGTCGCCGATATTGAGGGCTTCCTGAATGGCAGAAAGCGCGACTTCGGTAGGGTCTTTGACCTTTTTGGGATTGTTCGCCATGTTGAGTCTGAGCCCTCATTTTACTTTTACGCGTCGGAGTTTTCGCGGCGTTCTGTCCAAGTTTGCGTTTTGCCCCCGCAAGCTCGAACCCGTGAACGGCGCGAAAGCACGGCCTTGACGACCGGCTTGTCCGCTACATCCGCAAACATCCTATTGGCTGAGCGGCTCGAATGAAATGGCCGCGATTAATACAATCTTAATCATCGTTAACAGCGCAAAGCCGTAAAGCCTTACGAGACCTCAAAATTCGCGTTCGCTTTGCTTAATTGGGGCAACTCTTCGCCGAAAAAACGGCGAACTTGCGGCAAATACCTCAAACGTTCTGTTAACCATTTCCGTGATTGGCTGGCCGAAACTTCGCGGTCAGCGCAAAACTTCTCTGCAAGCGGGGCCAATTTGGATAATCGCCATGTCGCTTCATCTGGAACGGATTGAATGGATGCCATCGCCGCCACTCGCCCCCGATGACGGTCCGATCGATATCGAACATCTCAAGCGCATGACGCTTGGCGATGCCGGCCTTGAGCGCGAGGTGCTGGCGATGTTCTCGGCCCAGGCTGGCAGTCTGATCGTCATGCTCGAAACCATGCCCGAGGACGCGGGCGCGCTGGCGCATACGCTGAAGGGGTCGGCGCGCGCGATCGGCGCGTTTGGCGTCGCCGATGCGGCGGAGGCTCTGGAAGCCCTGATCCGGCGCAGCGACGATCCGGCGCAAGTGCTCGCCGAACTCGGCGATGCCGTCGCACGGGTCCGCTCGACCATCGATGCGATCCTGCACCGGTCCTGATCCGGCCGGAAACGACAGGCCCGGACAAAGCCCAGCTTTTCATTCCGGCCGCTAGCGCAGAGCGGATCGACCCGTTATAGGACAACCCGGACCTCTCTCATCCGGCAGTACGAGCACCCATGGCCAAGATCAGCTTTGTCGACCATTCCGGCGAAACCCGCATTATTGACGTTGAAAACGGCGCTACCGTCATGGAAGCGGCGATCCGCAATGCGATCCCGGGCATCGAGGCCGAATGCGGTGGCGCCTGCGCCTGCGCGACCTGCCATGTCTATGTCGACGAGGCCTGGCGCGAAAAGGTCGGCGGCCCGACCCCGATGGAAGAGGACATGCTGGATTTCGGCTTCGACGTGCGGCCGAATTCGCGGCTGTCGTGCCAGATCAAGGTGAGCGACGAACTCGACGGCCTCATCGTCTCGACGCCGGAGCGGCAAGCTTAGCGCTTCGGTTCTGATTGAATCAGGATCGACGCTCTTTTGTTTGGACGCATTTTCTTGACGCGAACCGGTTCCCACTTCGCTTGAAAACGCTGTGTTACGCGGCGTCCACGCCGCGCCGCAGCCAGGGCTGGAAATTCGTGAGGATCTCGGGCGTCAGCGGCGTCGGTTTGCGCGTCGCCCCGTCGATCAGCACCGTGACCGACTGCGCCGACGCCACGCATTTTCCTTCCGAAAACACCACTTGATCGAAGGTCACAGACGTTCGACCGAATTTCGAGACGCCGAGCCCCATCTCGATCTTGCCCGGCCAGCGCAGTTCGGCGCGAAAATGAATATCGAGCCGCACCATGATCCAGGCGAGGCCCGCCGGCATCAACCCGTAGCTGCGGTCCTTCATCAGCGTGACGCGGCCGGTTTCGAAATAGGTCGCATAAACCGCATTGTTGACGTGCTGATTGGGGTCGAGATCGGCAAAACGCACATTGTCCGACAGCCGGTAGGGGAAATCATCGAGCCGCGGCGTTGAATCGAGACGGGCAGGGGCGTTCACGAGATGATCTCCTCAATTTTCTTGCCCTTACAGCGCAGTTGTCGAGCGGCGGCAAGGGGTTGCCGCGGCCGCTCCGGGCATATTATGGCTTTCCTCGCTGGCCTGGCTTGGTTAGACAGGCGCAGCCTGACGGGATGTCCAACTGAAAAGAAGCGATATGAGCGAAACGATCAAAACCGATGTGCTGATTATCGGCGCGGGCCCCTGCGGGCTGTTTGCCGTTTTCGAACTGGGCCTGCTCGATATGAAGGTGCATCTTGTCGACATTCTCGACAAGATCGGCGGCCAATGCGCCGAACTGTATCCGGAGAAGCCGATCTACGACATCCCCGGCATTCCCCTGGTCACCGGCCAGGGCCTGACCGATGCGCTGATGGAGCAGATCAAGCCGTTCAATCCGACCTTCCATCTCAACGAGATGGTGGAGTCGATCGAGAAGATCGGCGATCCCGGTTTCCGTGTCACCACCGATGCCGGCCAGGTGTTCGAGTGCAAGGTGGTCGTGATCTCTGCCGGTGGCGGTTCATTCCAGCCGAAGCGCCCGCCGGTGCCGGGCATCGAAGCCTATGAAGGCTCCTCGGTGTTTTATGCGGTGCGCAAGATGGAACAGTTCCGCGACAAGGATCTGCTGATCGTCGGCGGCGGCGATTCCGCGCTGGACTGGACGCTGAATTTGCATCCGATCGCCAGGCGCGTGACGCTGCTGCACCGGCGTGACGATTTCCGCGCCGCGCCGCACAGTGTCGAACAGATGCGTGCGCTGGTTTCTTCCGGGAAACTGGAGTTGAAGATCGGCCAGGTCACGGAACTCCATGGCGAAGGCGGCAAGCTCGCCGGCGCCACCGTCAAGGGCAATGACAACGCGCTTTCGAAGATCGAATGCGACACCATGCTCCCGTTCTTCGGTCTCACCATGAAGCTCGGCCCGGTCGCAAATTGGGGCATCGAGCTTGAGAACAATCTGGTGCCGGTCGAGACCTCGGCGTTCGAGACCAGCGTGCCCGGTATCTTCGCGATCGGCGATATTAATACCTATCCCGGCAAGCTGAAGTTGATCCTGTGCGGATTCCACGAGGGATCGCTGATGGCCCAGAAGGCGCATCGTTACATCTATCCGGAAAAGCGGCTGGTGTTTCAGTACACGACATCGTCCTCAAGCCTGCAGAAGAAGCTCGGGGTCAATTGAACGGCACGATACGCAAGGCGAGTCCGTTGCGACACATTTGTGGCAACACGGCGTCGTTGCAGGACACTTGATATCCGAAGCGAGGTACTGGAACCGTCGGCCAAATGGCCGTAATCTCCGGCATCGTTTGAGAGGCTGGCAGGTGATGACGATGTGGAATGCTGTATCCAGATTGCGACCGACGAAGCCGATCGTGACCGGCCTTGCGATGTTGTTGGTCGCGGCGCTTCCGGCGCGCGCCGCCGATGTGACGGCTGCGGGGCTGTGGCAGAAGTCCGAAAAAGGCAAGCCCGTGATATGGGTTCTCGTGGTCGATCATCACGACGGCATGTTCGAAGGCGCGATCGCCAAGACGTTTCCGCTCGATCCCAGCGAGATCTGCTCGAAATGCACAGATGATCGCAAGAATGCGCCGGTGGCGGGCATTTCCTTCATCCGCAACATGAAGCGCAACGGCCTTGAATACGAAGGCGGCAATGTGCTCGATCCGCGCGATGGCGAAGTCTGGAAGGCCAAGATGAGCGTCAGCGCCGACGGGCAGGAGCTTACGCTGCGTGGCTATGTTCTCACGCCGCTGCTCGGCAAGAATGAAACCTGGCAACGTCTGCCGGACACCGAAATGGCATCGGTCGATCCCGCCATCGTCGCCAAATATTTGCCGACGCAGGCCCCTGCGATGAGGCCGCCGGCGCCTGCGGCCAACGCGAAAAAGACCACCGCGCCTGCACCAGCACCGGCTCGCTAGAGCGGACCGGGTTTCACGCCAACCGGTATCCATCCCGGATCACGTCCGGGACAGGCTATCGCTCGAAAACGCTTTAAATCTTTGATGAGCGTCGCACGCGTTGCTGCGACTGCAGGCTCTCGACGGCTTCGACCGGGCGAGGGACGGTCGCAGAGGTCGGAACCGGGGCCGGATAGGCTCCGTTCAGTTTGCGGCGCTTCTGCCAGGGTACGATCACGCTCATCCATAATTCGCGCCCGCCCATGATGGAAATCGCGATGCCGAACGGGATCATGAAGTACAGGATCCGGAACACCACCAGCGTCGCCAGCAATTGCTCCCTGCCGAACTGAGGCAGCGCGACCAGCATCGCGGCGTCGAACACGCCGATGGAGCCCGGGGCGTGACTGGCGAAGCCGAGCAGGGTCGCCAGGATGAACACCACCGCCAGCGAAATGAAATCGATGTCGGGCTGCATCGGCATCAGCAAATACATCGCCAGCGCGCAGAAGCCGAGATCGACCACGCCGATCAGGATTTGCACCAGCGTCAGCGGCGCCGAGGGCAGCCTTACCTTCCAGCCGTTTTGCCCGAGCTCGCGCCGCTTCTCACCCAGCGTCAACCAGACGAAGTAGGCGACAATGGCGGCGAGGGCGCCAAGCGCGATCAGCCTGTTAACCGGGGGCGGAAGCTGGTCCATCGCCGAGGCCGCCCAGGGATGCCAGGCCATGCCGATGCCGAGCACGAAGGTATTGCCGAGCCAGAAGGTCAGGCCAGAGAGAAAGCAGATCTTGGCGACATCGACGGCGCTGAGCCCATAGTCCGAATAGATCCGGAAACGGATCGCGCCGCCGGTGAATACGGTGGCGCCGATGTTGTGGCCGATCGAGTAGCTGGTGAAGCTCGACAAAGCGGCGATCCGGTAGGGCACATGCTTCTTGCCGATCGTCCGCAGAGCAAAGAAATCATAGAATGTCAGGGTACAGAACGCGCCGATCACGCACAGCGCGGCGAGCACGATGCGGTGCGGGGAAATCTCGGTCAGCGCCGTCAGGATCACGCCGGTATCGACGCCCTTGAGGGTGCGGACCAGCGTCGTGATTGCAAAGGCGACGATGAGGAGGCTGGCGGCGATTCCGACCCGTTTCCATCCGATCCGTTCCTTGAAGCCACGCCGCAGCGTGGTCAGCAGTCGATGCATTCTTCCTCCCGGCGGGGGCGGCAACAATTTGCGGGCCTTTTCCGAAGCGATCATTGGCTGGTGGCCGCAAAAGGCGCCGGAACCAAGACCCATAAGGCAAAAACATCCCGTTGTGCAGTCCCTTGACAACGCGAGCTTGCACCCTGGATCGATGCGACACCCCAAGTTCTGGACAAGCCTTAGATAGGCGTTGCGGCGCCGGAATCGAGTCTCGAACCGGTGCGTTTGGCCGCACCTCGTATTCCGCGCGACGTTCCTCTTGATGTTGCTCCCGATGTTCCCTGGCGGCGTTTTCACTGTCGTCAGGAACAACGGCGCGATCAGCCGGTTAGCGCCGTATCAGCAATCGAACATGGGTGTGCGCGTGCCGGCGTGAACGGGCCGCGCCGTTGTGTTCCCGGAACAAGGAAGGATTGAAACGATGGGACTGTTCACCAACGACATCAAGACCATGGATGACCTGTTCGTGCATCAGTTGCAGGATATCTATTATGCCGAGAAGCAGCTCGTGAAGGCGCTGCCGAAAATGGCCGAAAAGGCCACGGACAAGCAGCTCAAGCAGGGCTTTCTGACCCATCTTGAGGAAACCAAGACCCATGTGCAGCGCCTTGAACAGGTGTTCGAGATGCACGGCGCGCAGGTCAAGGCGGTCGATTGTCCGGCGATCGACGGCATCATCAAGGAAGCCGACGAGGTGACCGGCGAAGTCGCGGACAAGGCGGTGCTGGATGCAGCGCTGATCAACGCCGGCCAGGCCGCCGAGCATTACGAGATCACGCGCTACGGCAGTCTGATTTCGTGGGCGAAGCAACTCGGCCGCAATGATTGCGCCAGCGTCCTGCAAAAGACGCTCGACGAAGAAAAGGCGACCGACAAGAAATTGACCACATTGGCGGAGAGCCGGATCAATCTGCGCGCCGCAAGCTGATTTCCGGCGCGAAATCTTGCGTCAGACACATTGAGACAAAATGCCGCGCGGCGCGATCTGCGCGGCATTTCGCGTTTGCGAAGGTGTGTCCGGGAACAGGGAGCCGCGTTTCTCGATAAATGCGCTGGGAACTGTCGGTTCCACAGCATTCCCTGATGTGTTCAGGCCGAAGCCGTGTACAAGACAGACTGACATCGCGGAGCAGGGCCAGTTGATGAATGAAATTGGCCAAGCCAGCGCGGGCCCGGATGTCGCGACCTGCCGGGCGCGTCCCTTGTCGATCCCGATCGGCGCCTGCCAACGACAGATCAATTGGCGCTACGCCTCGGCGGTTGGCACCTATCATCTGCTTGCGCTGCTGGCCTTGCTGCCCTGGTTCTTCAGCCGGACCGGTGTCGCGCTTGCGATAGCCGGCGTCTTCGTGTTTGGCAGCGGTGGCATCAATCTTTGCTATCACCGTCTGCTCAGCCACCGCAGCTTCAGTTGCCCGTTGTGGCTCGAACATGCCCTGGCCATGCTCGCGGTCTGCTGCGTGCAGGATACGCCGGCACGCTGGGTTGCCACGCATCGCCTGCACCATCACCGCGCCGACGATCAGGCCGACCCGCACAGTCCGCTGGTCAATTTGTTCTGGTCCTATACCGGCTGGCTGTTTCTCGAAAACACCGATCTTTGCCGCGGCGTGGCCTATGACCGTTACGCGCGCGACATCGTCCGCGATAAATTCTATCGATGGATCGAGCGCGCCGTGGTGTGGATCACGCTGGGGCAATCGCTGGTGTATTTTGCCGCGGGCTTTCTGATCGAATTGTTGTTCGGCGGGACGCTCAGCGCGGCCGCGCAATTCGGCGCCAGCATCTGGCTCTGGGGAGTCGTGATCCGCACCATCCTGGTCTGGCATATCACCTGGTGCGGAAATTCCTTTCCGCATCTGTTCGGCTATCGCAACTACGAAACCGACGACAACAGCCGCAACAATATGCTGGTGGCCATCATCACCAACGGCGAGGGATGGCACAATAACCACCACGCCGATCCCAACTCCGCCTCCAACCAGCACCGTTGGTGGGAGTTCGACCTGACCTATCTGTTCCTGCGTCTGCTGGTTCTGTTGGGGCTCGCATGGGATGTGCAATTGCCGAAAGTGCTCGCGCCCCAACGATCGCCCGACGCCGGACTCAAGCGATAAGTTCTAGAGCGTTTTCGAGCCAACGGGTCGCGCGAACGCGCGCCCGATGACAGGCTCCGTGGATACCGGTTCGCGTGAAGAAAACGCGTCAAACAAAATACTAGAGCCCGGTTCTGATCTAATCAGAACCGAAAAGGCTCTAGGCTTTGCGCAGCGCAAAATGAGCGCCGCAGAACGCCATCACCGCGCCAAGGCACAGCGCCGCCAGTCCCGCCAGCACGCCCGAGACCGTCGGGATCGGGCTCGGCGCCGAGGCGGCCTGGCCGGCGCCCGCCAGCACCAGCACGCCGACCCCGATCAGGAACTGGCGCATCCGGTGCGGGATTTGTCCCGACACCGCGCTGTCCATCAGCGTCGCGGTGAAATAGCCCCCGCAGAAACCGACAGTGGCGATCAGCCACCAGGCGATCGCAGAACCCGGCGGCATGAACTGGTGCGTATCGGATCGCCACAGCCCGCCGAGATCGAGCCCGAAGCGCGCGCCGAGCATGTGCACGGCAAGCGCCAGCAGCACGCCGGAAATCATTGCACCGGCGAGGATCAGGCGGCGCGGAAAATAGGTCGTCTCGGCCATGCTCCGCTTGTAAGATAAAGCCGGCGGCGTGCGCAAGCCGACACGCGATTGCGCCGGCCTGACCGGGATTGATCGGATTGTCCAAGCCACTGCAAGACCCGGCAACGACAGCGGCGGCGGACGTGCCCGGCATCCGCTACGCCTACAAGGCCTCGCTGGTTGGGGCGGCGCATCTGTTCGAATTGACCGACGCGGGGTTATCGTGGCGCATCGCCGGCAAATCCGGGGTGTGGCCTTACACCGATATCAACGCCATTCGCTTGTCATACCGGCCGGTGTCGATGCAGTCGCGCCGGTTTCGCGCCGACATCGGCAACAAAGATGGCGGACGCATCGCCATTCTCTCGACCAGTTGGCAGAGTGCGGCGCTGATGGCGCCGCAGGACCAGGACTACCGCGCGTTCATTACCGCGTTGCATGCGCGCCTCGCGCAGGCCGGAAGCCGGGCGAATCTCGCCGGCGGCCTCAAGCCGCGCATCTATGCGGCGGCGATCCTATTGCTGGCGCTGGTCGCAACCGCGATGTCGGGATTGCTGGTGCGCGCGCTGGCGACCGGCGAGTTCGCCGGTGCGCTGTTCCTGGTCGGCTTCGCCGCGCTGTTTGCGTGGCAGGTCGGCGGCTTTGTCGGGCGCAACCGGCCGCTGGCCTATTCGTTCGATCATCTGCCGAAAGCGTTGCTGCCGTAACGCGGACTTAATCGGGGACGGGAACGTCGAACGTGTTCAGCGTCACCGACACCAGACAATAGAGCCCGATAAGATAGGAAAGCTCTGCCGCGCCATGCTGGCCAAATTCCTGCACCGCTGCACGATACGTCAATTCCGGTAGCACGCCGCCATTGACTAGTGCATAGGCCACATCATACGCCACGGCTTCCGGCCGCGTCAGGTCGGTGGGGCGTTGTCCAGCCACGATCGTTGCCAGTTTTTCGTCCGACAGGCCGCGATTTTCGGCGACGATCACATGCGCGTAGAGTTCGTAGGCCGACTTGAAGTGCGAGCCGGTAACAAGGATCGCGACTTCTCGCACGGGACCCGGAAGCGAGGGGCTTGAAACCATCGCCTTGGTCAATTCCCATACCGGTTTGCCGAATTTCGGTTCGTGGATCCATGGATTCCACGGGCCGAGCAAGGCGCCGTCATCACGGATGTTGACGAAGCCCTGGAAGCTCGCCGCGATACCTTGTTTCATGTCATCGAAAAGCGGCTTCTGCTCGGCGTTCAGTTCCGCGGGCGGGATGATGGGCAAGCGCATATCACATACTCCAGTGGTCAGCGCGCGATCGTTGATCGCGCCTGCCTGGATAGCAAATGAATTGACGGTGACGACGGTTCCGGAAGGCGCGAGGTCGTCATCAAATCGTTTTAATGCCGCACCACCAGCACCGAGCATTTGGCGTAGCGCACGACGTGCCCGGCATTGGAGCCGAGAAAATAGGTTTTCATCGCCGGGCGGTGCGACGTCATCACGATCAGATCGGCCTTGATCGCGGCGGCCTCTTCGAGGATTTCGTGATAGATGCCGCCCTGGCGCACGATGCTGGAGATACGGTGGGCGTCGATGCCGGATTCGCGCGCCACGATCGCGAGCGCTTCCTCGGAGGTCTGGCGTTGCTGGACGTCGAAATCGGCCGGCACATATTCAGCCAGCATCACCGGCGTCATCGGCATGACGTTGAGCAGGCGCACCGAACCGCTCCAGGTTTGCGACAGCGTCGCCGCGGTCGCGATCGCGGGTTTCGCCAGATCGGTGTCGGCGAGATCAAGCGGCACGAGAATAGAGTTGAACATCTGCGCCTCCCTGTTGCGCATGAATGTAGCACACATTGACAGACGGATGACGCGGTTGACGCGTTCTGTTGTTTGATCATGACCTTTTCGGAAAACCGGTTCCCACTTTTCCGGGTCATGCTTTAATCGTCTGATCCTTGTTTCAGTAATTTCGGACTGAGGAATTGCACCAGCCGTCCGCGGCGGAATGCCACATCGGCCCAATCGTCGATCGCAAAGTCGAACACGGCAAGACCCGAGGTCGGCAGATTTTCGGCAAGCGCCTTGTGGCTGGCGGGATCGCCGCCACCGGTCAGCGCCAGGGCCAGTTCATGCATTCCCGGATTGTGCCCGACCAGCATCAGCCGCTTCGGGTCGCTCGCGCCGGCGGCATGGATGGCTTGCAGCAGTTGCGCCGGATCGGCGCCGTAGAGTTCCGGCAGGGTCTCCACCTGCGGTTTCGGGACCTGACGTTTCATGGCTTCCCAGGCGATCTCCCAGGTCTGCTGCGCCCGGACCGCGTTTGAGACCAGCACGGCATCGGGAGCAGGCGGGTGCCGGCCGATCCAGCCTCCGATCTCGGCGGCGTCGCGCCGGCCGCGGTCGTCGAGCCGGCGGTCCTTGTCGCGACCGCTGGGTGCGTCGCTTTCGGTCTTGGCGTGACGCAGCAGCAGCAAACGGCGCATGGCGCGATCTCGATTCGGTTCAACTCTGCCGATTAATGTACAGGCCCGCACACGATCCGCCAAAGTGTGGGGCGGTTTGGCGAAAAGATCAGGTGCTTTTCAATAGATTATCTCAGGACAAGGTGACAAGCGCCGGATCGGTCCGTAAGAAAACAGCATGAGCGAGACATCCACAAGCACGACCAGCGGCGGTGAGGGCGGTTCGTTTCGCGATCGCGCGCGGTTGTCGTTCGATCTGGATGTTGACATTTGTGTGGTCGGCGCGGGGCTCGCCGGCCTCACCGTAGCGCTGGAGGCCGCGCGCCTCGGCGCCAGTGTCGCGGTGCTCGAAGGCCGCCATGTCGGCTGGAACGCCTCCGGCCATCAGCTTGGCACTGTGATGCCGGGCTTCGGCCTGCCGATCTCCGACTTGATCGCGCGGATCGGCTTCGAGGACACCCGCGAATTATGGGCGCTATCGAGGGAGGGCGCCGAATCCATTCGCGCCAATGCGACGGAAGAACAGATGCCCGGCATTGCGCTGACCGAGGGCGCGCTTGAAGTCTCCAATGTCGATGTCGGCGATCAATTGATCAGCCGGTTGCAGATGCTCGGCGAGGATTTCGAAACCGAAGTGGAGGGCTGGCAGATCGATCGCGTCCGCGATCATCTCAAGACCGATCGCTATTTTCACGGCGTGTATTATCCCAAAGCGTTTCAGGTCGATGGCCGCAAATATGTCCACGGTCTGGCGGCGCTGGCGCGGCGGGCGGGGGCGCGGATTTTCGAGGACACACCGGTCGTCAGTATCGATTCCTCCGGCATTCGCAAGCGGATCGTGACGCCGTCGGCGCGGTTGCGCGCGTCGCATATCGTGCTCGCCGGCAACATCCATCTCGGCGCGCCGTTGCGGCGGCTGTCGGAAACACTGCTGCCGGTCTGGCGCTACGCCGCGGTGACTGCGCCGCTCGGCGAGCGCCTGACTGATGCCGTTACGTTTCAGGGATCGGTGACCGACACCGACGGCATCGATCATTTCCGGATCGTGGATGGCGACCGCCTGATGTGGGCCAGTCCGGAAACCACATGGGATGCGCGGCCGGAGCGGTTTGCGCCCGCTATCGCGCGCCGCATCCGCACGATCTTCCCGCAGCTCGGGCGGGTCGAGATATCGGAGACCTGGAGCGGCGCGATCGGGCAGACCGTGCATGGCATGCCGCAGATCGGCCAGTTGCGCCGCGGCCTGTGGGTCGCCAGCGGCTTCGGCCGTCAGGGCATGAACACGGCGGCGATGGCCGGACAGTTGATTGCCCGCAGCATCCTGTGGGGCGACGAACGCTGGCGGCTGTTTTCGCCGTTCGAACTGGTCTGGGCCGGTGGCGCAACCGGACGCGTCGCCGGGCAGGTGATCGCCACCTGGGAGCGGGGAGCCTCGGCCGCGGCCGGCGCGCTGGCGCGTTACCGTGAGCGGGCGCGGGCCAAGGAGCGCATCCGCGATGCGCGTCTGGCGGAGGCTAACCGGCAGGCCGGAACCCGGCCACCGCGGCCCCGCCCGCCGCCGGGCCGGCCGCGCCCGGTGCGCCCAAGTCCTTCCAGTTCAAGTCCTCCTGGCTCAAGTCCTCCCAGCTCAAGGCCTCCCGCCGAGGTAAATGCCGCCCTGGTAAGCCCCGGCGTGGCCGAACAGGGCCATTCGCCGGAACTGATGCACTCGCAGGAAAGTGAGAAGTTTCCGCCGGGATCGGTGTAACTTCTGCCCGAGTGCCCCGTATTTGAAGGCGAACCATTCTTATTCGCCTTGCACGGAGACCATCATGTTTGACCGCCGTATCCTGCTCGCGTCCGCCGCCGGTTTCCTCGGCCTTGCCGCCATACGCTGGTTGCGAGGTTCCGCGGCCGCGGCCGCGGAGAAGTTCGAGATCGAGAAGACCGATGCGGAGTGGCGCGCGCAGTTGACGCCGCAGCAGTACCAGATCCTGCGCCAGGAAGGCACTGAGCGGCCCTGGACGAGCCCGCTGCTCAAGGAGCATCGCAAGGGCACCTTCGCCTGCGCCGGTTGCGACCTGCCGCTGTTCGCCTCGGAAACGAAATTCGAGAGCGGCACCGGCTGGCCGAGCTTCTATCAGCCGCTCGAGAACGCCGTCGGCAAGCATGAAGACCGCACGCTTGGAATGCTGCGCACCGAAATTCATTGCCGCCGCTGCGGCGGTCATCTCGGGCATGTTTTCAATGACGGTCCGAAGCCGACGGGATTGCGCTATTGCATGGACGGTTTCGCCCTGCAGTTCCATCCGGCGACGCCGACATCGAGCTGATCAAAAGACCTATTGCTCCCGGCAATTGTTGCCCGCCCGGCAATTGTGCCCCGGTCCATGGACTGGGGCATTTTTATTCAAGCCATTGAAAAACATGCATTTTCATATTTGGCACGCCGATTGCGATGTCTCTTTCGATGACAGCCACGCCCTGGCGATGCCGGCGGGCTGTCCGGATCGAATGTGGAGACAACGTTATGGGTATCTTCGACGCACTTAACACCGCGGTTGGCGGTTTGCAGGCTCAGTCCTTCGCCCTGCAGAACATCTCCGGCAACATCGCGAACGCCTCCACGGTCGGTTACAAGGGCATCGATACCAGTTTCGAAGATCTGATCCCGGACTCGCTGACACCCAACAAGCAGGTGGCCGGCGGCGTGACCGCCTTCGCGCAACAGACCATCACCACGCAAGGCACGGTCTCGGCCTCGACGGTGGCGACCAACATCGCGATCAACGGCGACGGATTCTTTTCGGTGCAGCAGCCCAGCGGCATCACCGACAACGTGCCGACCTTCGGCGGCGTCGTCGACTACACGCGGCGCGGCGACTTCCAGATCAACGACAACGGCAACCTGGTCAACGGCGCCGGCTATTACCTGATGGGCGTCGCGGTCGATCCGAAGACCGGCAACCCGCTCGGCAACGTTCCGACCGTCCTGCAGTTTCAGAACAACTTCATTCCGGCGCAGGCCACCACCGCCATTCAATACGCCGCAAACCTGCCGACCGTTCCGGTCACGGCGTCGAGCCCCACGGGCGCGCCCAAATCGATCGTCGCAGCCGGCGGTCTCAACCCTGACGACTTCACGACAAATCCCACGGTCTTCGGCACGGCGGCGCCGCCGATCAACGCCAATATCACCGGCACCGCCGTCAATAACCAGATGACAACGCCGGCTCCGATCAGCGGCGCGACACTGCTGTCGGGCGCCACCGGAACCGACTCGCTGGCTTCGGGGTTCGCGGTCAACGACACCATCACGGTTGACGGCACGACCATCACTTTCGTTGCTTCCGGGGCCACTGGAAACCAACTTAACGTCACCGACAATATGCAGGCGCTGCTCAACAAGATTTCGTCGATCACCGGTGGCCCGGCTAGCATCTCGGGAGCCAGCCCCGGCCCCGCCGGTCTGATCACCATCGGCACCGGCACGACGCAGGATTTGGCTATCACAAGCAGCAACACGGCCGCGCTCGCGGGGCTTGGTCTCGGAACAGGGACAATCAGCAAGGCAATGGCACCTGGCACCAACACCGGCTCCGGTGTGGTTGTCGCGAGCGACCTGACGGCCTTCACCAGTGAATCCATCAGCGGCGGCGCCGTGACGGCCTACAACTCCGCGGGAACGCCGGTGAACCTGCAATTGCGCTGGGCCATGACCGATAGCGCCACGCTGGGCCCCGGGCATCAGAACACCTGGAATCTGTTCTATCAGACCGACACCACGGCGACGGGCGGGCAGACCGCCTGGGTCAACGCCGGCCAGAACTTCGTCTTCAACTCCAACGGCAACCTCACCAGCCCGTCGGGCTCGGGCATCACGATCCCGAGCGTCCAGGTGGACGGTCAGTCGCTTGGATCGGTCCAGTTCAATGTCAGCTCCGGCGCCTTGACGCAATTTGCCACCACCGGCGGCACCGCCACGGTCGGCACCGTCTCGCAGAACGGCTTTGCGGCCGGCCAGTTGCAGTCGGTGGCGATCAACAATTCCGGCCTTGTGGTCGGCACGTTCTCCAACGGCCAGAACATCGACCTGGCTTCGGTGACGCTGTCGCACTTCAACGGCACCAACTACCTCAAGGCGCTCGATGGCGGCGCCTATGCGGTCACCGATCAATCCGGTCCGGCCATCGAGGGCGCTTCCGGAACGATCTCGGGTTCGTCGCTGGAAGGATCCAACACCGACATCGCCGACGAATTCACCAAGCTGATCGTGACGCAGCAGGCCTATTCGGCCAACACCAAGGTCATCACCACGGCCAACGACATGGTTCAGGATCTGCTGAACGTGCTGCGCTGATTGGCGCGGCACCCCCTCGGCGTGACGTAACTCAAGGCGGGTAACAAAGATGGGTTTGAGTTCAGCCCTCGCCAATGCGATGTCCGGCATCCGCGCCAACCAGCTCGGATTGTCGATTACATCGGGCAATATCGCCAACGCCCAGACACCGGGCTACGTCACCGAGAACGCCAACCAGATCGAACTGAGCAGCGGCGGGCCCGGCTCGACCGTTGCGGTCACCGGCGTCAACCGCGAACTCGACGTCTACGTGCAGAACCAGTTGCGCACCGAAACATCCGGTGCCGGCTATGCCGACCAGACCGCGAATATTCTCGGCCAGTTGCAGACCGTCTACGGCACGCCCGGCGGCACCGGCACGCTTGAAAGCGCGTACAATAATTTTACCACCGCAATTCAGGCGCTGTCGACCAGCGCGGGCGGCCAGACCACGCAGGTCACCGCATTGTCGGCGGCACAGGCGCTGGCGCAGCAGCTCAATTCAACCTCGCAAGGCATCCAGTCGCTGCGCACCAATGTGCAGCAGGATATCGGCACCTCCGTGAACCAGGCCAACGCGGATCTGGCCCAGATCGCGCAGATCAACACGCAATTGCAGGGCTTGAGCCCGAGCGATCCCAGCGCCGCGACGCTGGAGGATCAGCGCGACAACGCGATCAACGATCTGTCGGGTCTGGTAGATGTTCGGGTCGTCACGTCGGGTGCCAACCAGGTCAGCATTTTTACGAATTCCGGCGTTCAACTCGTCACCAATTCGCAGGCCTCCAAATTCAGTTTCACGTCGCCCGGCAATCTCACCGCCAACACGCTGTACAATACCGATCCGACCAAGTCCGGAGTGGGGTCGCTCTCGATCACGCTTCCGAACGGCGCCAGCATGGATGTGATCTCGAACAACGTGATCAGTTCGGGACGGATTGCCGCCGACCTGACGTTGCGCGACAACACTCTGGTGCAGGCGCAGTCGCAGGTCGATCAACTGGCCGCGACGATGTCGAGCGCGCTGTCGGATCAGACCACGGCCGGTACGGCCGTCAATTCGGGATCGCAGAACGGCTTCTCGCTCGATGTATCGAACCTGCAGCCGGGCAACACGATCAATCTGACCCTCACCAACACCGCGACCAATACCCAGCAGAAAATTCAGATCGTCAACGTGACCGATCCGAGCGCGCTGCCGTTGCCGAACGCACCCAACGCCAATCCAAGGCAGATCGGTATCAACTTCGCCGCCGGTATGGCATCGGCTGTTACCCAATTGAATGCGGCGCTCGGCTCCAGCAATCTTCAATTCTCCAATACGCCTGCCGGATCGAATACGCTGCAGGTGCTCAACAGCACTTCCGGGGCGACGACCATCAATTCGGCCGCCGTCACCACCACGGCGACCTCGTTGACAAGCGGCAATCCCCAGTTGGCGTTGTTCACCGACGCCGGGTCGCCTTACACCGGCGCGATCACCGGCAACGGCTCGGAAATGACCGGCCTTGCCGGACGCATCACGGTCAATTCGGCGCTGCTCAACAACCCGGCGAACCTGACGGTCTACAGCACGAACCCGCCGACGGCGGCCGGCGACACCACGCGCTCGGATTTCATCTATACGCAATTGACGGCGGGCACGTTCACGTACTCGCCGAAAACCGGCCTGGGTTCGAACCCGACGCCGCTTACGGGCACGATCCCCGGCTACCTGCAGCAGTTCATGAGCCTGCAGTCCAATGCGGCGGCGTCAGCGACGCAATTGCAGCAGGGCCAAGACGTCGTGGTCAGCACGCTGCAGCAGAAATTCAATTCCACAGCCGCGGTCAACATCGACACCGAAATGTCGAACCTGATCGCGCTGCAGAATGCCTACGCCGCCAACGCGCATGTGATGTCGGTGGTGCAAAGCATGATGAACACGTTGCTTCAGGCTCAAATGTAAGGCGATCCAGATGTCGATCAATAGCGTAGGATTTGGCGGCTCGCTGTTCGGGATGGCGGTCCAAAATCTCAACACCCAGCTCAACAACCTGTCGACGCAACTTGCCACCGGGCAGAAATCGACCAGTTATGCCGGCATGGGCACCAATGAGGGTTTCGCGATCGCGGCGCGCGCGCAGCTCTCCCAGATTTCGGCGTTCACCGACACCATGACCAACGTCAACACGACGATCAGCGCGGCCAACACCGCGCTGCAGTCGCTGTCGAACATCTCGGGGCAGGTGCAGAGCGACGCCGCCAGCACGCCGCAAGCCCTCAACAGCACCGGACAGACCATCGCGCAGCAAAATGCGGCGACCGAGCTGTCGTCAATCGTGGGCATTCTCAATACCCAGGTCGGCAACAACTTCATCTTTTCCGGCAGCGCGATCAACACGCCGTCCGTGGCGACCGTCGACACCATCATGAACGGCAATGGGACCCAGGCCGGCTTGAAACAGGTGATCGCCGAGCGCGCGCAGGCGGACGGCACCACCGGCCTTGGCCGCCTGGTGATCACGGGGCCGAGCACGGCGGCCCCGAATACGGTTTCGGTCGCCGAGGACGTCGCCGGCTCGCCGTTCGGACTGAAATTGAGCTCGATCACCTCGTCTCTGACCGGCTCGTCGGTATCCGCGCCGTCCGGTTCGCCAAGCAGCGAAGCGGTGACGCTGGGAACCAACAACCCCGCTACCAACCCCAATCCGGGCGACACGATCAGCTTTAACTTCAAGCTGCCCGACGGCACCACCGCGTCGGTTCAGTTGACCGCGACGAACACCAACCCGCCTCCCACCGGCAGCTTCACCATCGGCGCTAACCCTGCCGCGACCGCCGCCAATCTGAACACGGCGCTGAACTCGTCGATTGGCACGCTCGCCAATACGACACTGGTGGCGGCTTCGGCGGTGGCTGCAGGCAATGATTTCTTCGATCCGTCCGGGACCGCCACCGGCAGCGTCGCCAGCACCGCGGCTTCCGTGCCTGTTACCAGCTCGACGCTTCTATCAAGTGCCCCCGGCAGCAATTCGGTATCCCCGAGTTTCGCAGCCGGCGACACCCTTACGGTCAACGGCCAGACGATCCAGTTCTATAACTCCAGCACCACGCCGCCGACCGCGGCCGGCACCACTCCCGGCACCACCTACCTCGATCTAGGAGGCTCGACCCCAGCGACCGTTGGTAGCCTGCTGACATCGATCGACACGATCACAGGGACCGGAACGCCATCGACCGTTAGCGGCGGCGTGATCACGCTGAACGACGATGTCGCCGGCGGTGTCTCGATCTCGAGCTCGTCCTCCGGCGATCTCGCGGCGCTCGGCTTCAGCGGCCCCGTCACGGGCTCGGCAAGCGCCGCCGGAACCGCGGTCACAACCGCGCCGTCGGTTATTTCGAGCACGACAGCCTTGTCCGGTCCGGCGGGATCGAATTCGCTGACCACCAGTTTCGCGCCGGGCGACACCATCAGCGTCAATGGCAAGACGATTTCTTTTTATAACTCCACCGCCACGCCGCCCACCGCCAACGCGGCCGGCAACGCGCTCAATACCACCTACATCGACCTGAACACGGCGACCGTCAGCACTCTCCTGGGCGCTGTCGATACGATCACCGGCACTTCGACGCCATCGACCGTCAGCGGTGGGGTGGTTGAATTCAACAGCGACAGTGCCGCGAGCCTGAATATCTCAAGCTCGAATTCGGCCGCGCTCAGTTCGCTCGGTTTCAGCTCCTCGCCCATATCAGCGGTCCAGCCGCCGCTGCGGGTTTCGAGCAACGGCAATTCGCTGGTCAACGGCTCCGCCACCACGGTGGCCTGGTACACCGGCAATTCGTCCCCCTCGCCGCGGGGGTCGGAGACGGCCCGGATCGATCCATCGATCACGGTGCAATACGGCACCCAGGCCAATGAGCAGGCTATCCGTCAGCAGATCGAGGGAGTAGCGGTGTTCGCCGCCGTCTCGGTCTCGCCGACCGGGACCAACTCGGCCGCGCAGATCTCGGCCTTGAGTTCGCGCATCTCCACCAACCTGACGGCCAAGCCTGGCCAGCAGAGCGTTTCGGACATTCAAACCGATTATGCCGCCGCGCAAAGCATCATGAAGGATGCCGCCGCCCGGCAAACCCAGAGCACGACGCAATTGCAGAACGTCATCGACCAGACCGAGACCGTCTCGACGCAGGAGGTCGCGAGCCAGCTTCTGGCGTTGCAGAACAGCCTGTCGGCGTCCTACGAGGCCACCTCGATGCTCGCCGGCCTGACCCTGACCAAGTTCCTGCCGGCCGGCGGATAATCCATTGGCCTAGTCGGGGGAGGCGATACCGGCACCATACGGCTCCCGAAATAAAGCTTTCGTTAACCATAGCTGTTTACTTCTTGGAAAGCAGGCTAACGCCGCGTTGGCACCCCTTGAGGCCTTTGTGTCGCGCTGGCCATGCGCGGCGGTATAGGCGTGGGGTCCCAGCAATGCGCGACGGCGGTGTTCGATTGCAGATGGCCGAGCCAGTGGCCGACCAAATGGCCGAGAAAGCGATCCCGAGGGATCAGTCCCGCTCTGCTTCCGCCATGGCCGAGCTGTTCGCGCCGCTGGACCGGCTGCTCAGCGGCGGCGGCGATCCGCGATTGACCATCAATCCCGCGACCGGGCTCAATGAATATGGCTGCCGGCCGTTTCCCTCACCGGATACGCTGACCTTCTCCTCCTCCACCGCGACCTCGATTTCGGAGCGCGGCTACGATCGCGCGCGGGAAGCGCGGGACGAATTGATGCAGTCGGCCATCGTCGTCGGCATCGAGGCCGCGTTCGATGCGCGCGTCGAGGCCATGCGCGACGAATTGAAGGCCTGTCTCGGATTATCCCGCACCCAAGCCGATGTGGTGTTTTCCCCGTCCGGCACCGACGCGCAATTGCAGGCGCTGTTCCTGACGCGGGCACGGCTTGGGCCCGCGGTGACGACGGTGATCGTGGCCGCCGATCAAACCGGCAGCGGCACCGTCAACACCTCGCGCGGCTGTCACTTCAGCGTTGAGACGGCGAATGGCAGCCGGGTGCGCAAGGGCGAGCCGATCGCCGGGCTGGCACCTTTCGTCAACAGCGTCGCGCTGCGGCTGTTCGACGAAGCCGGCGACATCCGCTCAGGGACGGCAAGCGATGCGATGGTTATCCGCGCGGTCGAAAACGCCATCGCCAATGGAAGCCATGTGCTGCTGCAGGTCATGGACTCCTCGAAATTCGGATGGCGCGCCCCGAGCGAGTCATGCCTTGAGGAAATATCGCGGCGCTGGCCGCATCAGGTGCAAGTCGTGGTCGATGCCTGCCAGATGCGTCTTGGCCGCGCGCGGTTGCGAAACTATCTCGATCGCGGCTATCTCGTGCTGATAACGGGCTCCAAGTTCTTCACCGGCCCGCCCTTCAGCGGTGCGTTACTGGTGCCCTCGGCACTGGCACAAGGCTTCGAGGCGGCCGGCGATATCGCGCCGGGACTTCTCGAATACTCCAGCCGCAGCGACTGGCCGCAAAACTGGCCGGGCTTGCGGTCGCGTTTCCCGGTTCGCGCCAATGTCGGCCAATGGCTGCGCTGGGAAGCGGCGCTGGAGGAAATCCGCGCCTATTACCGCGTGCCCGACGCATTTCGCCTGTCAGCACTGACGACTTTCGGCGAGGGCGTGGAGTGGATCATCGCATCCTCCCCGTCGCTTCGGCTGTTGCCGCCGCAACAGAGGTCTGGCGCTGAAGGCGCCGACGAGGACGAGTTTTCGCAGCGGACGATCTTTCCATTCGTGATCAGGCGTGGCGATCGCATTCTCTCGCTGGAAGCATGCAAGAAATTATATCGCGCGCTGGCGCGCGACGCGGTCGACGTGGCGTCCGCCGACGCGCCGGCCGCGGTCGCATCACAACCTTGCCTGATCGGACAGCCGGTCGCGCTGGGCTGCGAGGCACAGCCGATCGCGGCGCTGCGCATCTGCACGGGCGCGCGCATGGTCACCGAGGTGTGGTCGCCGGATGCGGATATCGCGCGCGGCAATTTGCAACGTGAACTCGGCCATGTCGGCACGGTCGTCGCCAAGATCGAATGGCTGCTGGCGCAGATGGACAATGCGGATTTAGCGGAGGTTTGCCATGGTGCTTGAGAACATGGAAATTGAGAACGGCGAGGTCGCCGGTCTCGCGCGCTATCCAACGGCCGAGCGAATTGGCTTTGCCCGGTTGACGACGATGGCGTTTGGCGGCGCGGATCTGCGTCCGTTGCGGGATCAACTGCTCTCGAAGGTCGCCGAGGGAACCGCCGGCGCGGGCGAGGGGCTCGACCTGTCGCTGATCACGCAGCTATTGGGCAACAAGCAGGTCGGCATTGCCATTCAGGCGGAAGTGCTCGCCTTTCATCAGCTCTACCGCTCGCCATGCGCGGTGGAAAAGCCGAAGCTGCGCGTTCTGGCGCTCGCGGCCGCGATCGATATGGGCGGCAACACGCCGATCGAGTTTTTGCTGGAAGGTTCCGGCATCGAACTGCAGACGCTGTATGTCGTCGACGGCGTGGAACTGCCGATGCCGCTGCCGGACCATGACGTCGCGATCGTGATTGCGTCGGATTCGGAGGAATGTCGTGACGCGCTGCGCAAGATCGAGCAGGCGATGTCGCGCTGGCCGCGACCGCTGCTCAATCCGCCGCACCTCGTGCGTAATCTCGATCGCGACAAGCTGCACGGCCTGCTCGACGGCATCGAGGGGTTGGATATTCCGGCGACGACGTGTCTGACGCGGGCGCAATTGTCCGATATGGCCGCGCAGTTTCCGATCATCATTCGTCCGCGCGGTTCGCATGCCGGCGTCGGGCTCGCCAGGATCGACGATCGCGCTGGAATCGCGAACTATCTCGCGGGGCGGCCGGAGAGTGAATTTTTCGTCACGCGTTTTGTCGATTATGCCGATGACGATGGTCTGTTTCGCAAATACCGGATCGTTCTGGTCGATGGCCGCCCCTATGCCTGCCATATGGCGATCGCCGATCGCTGGGACATCTGGTACCTCAACGCCGGCATGGCTTTCAGCGAGAGCAAGCGCAACGAGGAAGCGCGTTTCATGCGCAGCTTCGACAACGAGTTTGCGGTCCGCCATCAAAGCGCGCTTGCCGCGATGGCGAACCGGATCGGTCTCGACTATTTCACGGTCGATTGCGCGGAAAACAAGAACGGCGAATTGCTGATCTTTGAAGCCGACAACACTGCCGTCGTCCACAATATGGATTCGCCGGAGCTGTATCCCTACAAGGCCCCGCAGATGCGCAAAATCTTCGACGCCTTCGCGGCCATGTTGTCGCGCCGCTCCCGGCCTGACCGGGAACGCGCGGCGTAACGCTTTAGTTTGAATCGTTGCACTTTCTCCGACCTCATCCTGAGGAGCATCGCGAAGCGATGCGTCTCGAAGGATGAACTCGCCCGAGTCCTACATCAATCTTTTATTGCATGCTGACCAGCGTCAGATCGACGAACCACGATTGCGGCGAGACAAAACCCTTGATCTTGGGGCTCATCGCGCGCGGATTGAGGTCGTGCACGATATAAAGCCACGGCGGATTATCGACCAGCCGCTCATGGGCCTTGCGTAGCGCGCTTGTGATCACAGCGGGGTCGCTGGTTTCCGCAAGCGTGGTCAGCGCGGTGTCGAATTCGTCATCCTTCCACTGCTCGAAATTGAAACCGTTCGGCGAGAAATTCGCCGACGAGAAATAGCGCGCCATGATGCCGACGTCGGAGGAAGGTGAACTGATATTGAGCGTCATCGCGCCCTTGAGGCTCGGGCTGTCGGGCGTCGCGCGGGCCGCGGTAAGCAGGAGCTGCCACTCAACTACCTCGAATTCGACGTTCACGCCGCAGGCTTCTTTGAGGTTTTGCTGCAGGAATTCATTCATCGGTAACGGCAGCATCTGGCCGGAGCCGGACGTCGAAATCATTGCCTTGAACGTCAGCGGCTTTTGCGGCGTGAAGCCGGCTTCCGCCAGCAGCGCCTTGCCCTTGGCGGGATCGAATGTGTAGCGATTGGCAGGCGCGCCGAAATTCGGGTCGCTGGTCTTGAGCCAGCCCAAGGAAGGTTCGGCGGTGCCGTTGAGCAGGGTCACGAGGCCCTCGCGATCGATGCAGTAATTCAGGGCCTGGCGAACTTTGACGTCCTTGAAGGGACTGCCTGATGCGCCGATGTTGTAAAACCATGGCCAGACATGCGGATAAGAACCGGTCGTGACATTGAAGCCGGCGGATTTCAGCGACGCAATGCCGTCGGCCGGCGGCACTTCGATCCAGTCCACCTGGCCCGAACGTAACGCCGCGAGCCGCGCATTGGCTTCGGGGATCGGCATCAGCACCAGATGATCCACTTTGGCCTTCTTCGCCGGGTCCCAATAACCGTCCCAGCGGTCGAGATCGACTTCCTGGCGCGGCACGACTTTCGAAATCCTGAAAGGTCCGGTGCCGGCCGCGGGCAGGGTGGCGACAACAGCCCAATCATGGCCGGCTTTCTCAAAAGATGCGGGCGAGGTGAACAGAATATAGACCGCCATGAACGGAAAATAGGACGCCGGCTTGGTCGTGCTGATCGCGACCGTGTCGTCGTCGATCTTCTTGTAAGACGCGACCAGCGGCGCCCGTGCGCGCGTCATCGCAGAACTCGCCACTTCATATTGCGGGCTGTCGCTTTTGAAATAGCGATCGAGATTCCAGATCACGGCATCGGCGTTGAAATCATTGCCGTCGTGAAATTTGACGCCGTGGCGCAGGTGAAAGATCCAGGTCTTGTTGTCGTCAGGAGCCTGCTCCCATTTCTCCGCAAGTCCCGCACGCAAGCCCGCCAGACGATCGGTACTCGCCAGATCCCACAGCACCAGTCCTTCAAAGATCGGATAGCCGAGAAAACGCATGCCTTCGAAGCCGTTATTGGGAAGGCCGGTCGCGGTCGGGATATCGGCCGCGGTCATCGCGATGCGAAGCGTCGTATCGGCCCGAACGGGTTGTTGCGACAGAAGTAATGCGGCCAGCACGATAACGCAGGAAATCGGATAAAATCGCATTGGATCACCCATTTCGCAGAACTGTTATGATTTTCAATGCAAGTTGCGGACCAGAACGCCGGATTGCCGCTGCGTCAAAGTTGCGTGCACGAGGGCGGTCGCTCACGGAAAATGATAATTTGCCGGGCATTGGCTGATTCGAAAGTGATCGCTTGAGCGGCGCAGGCTTTCGAAGCGGCTTGTCCTGGCGGAGAAGGTCTGTTGTCGGCGAAGTGGAAAAATGCCTCCGCGGGAATGCCGAACCTGTCGCGCCTGCAGCGGCAGGCCTACAGCGCGTTCGAGGAGCGTGATCTCGATCGCGCCGCGAAATTATGCGCCGGCATTCTGGAGTACCGGCCGGAAGATTTCGACGCGCTTCATCTGCTTGGCGTGCTCAACTTCCAACGCCATCGCCTGACGGAGGCGCTTCGCTTTCTGTCGCAGGCGCTGCGGGTCAATTCCACTTCGGCCGATGCGATGTCCAATCTTGGATTGGCGCTGCATGCGACCGGACGGTTGGAAGAGGCGATCGCAAGCTATCGCAACGCGTTGAAGTTCGCGCCGGACCATCCGGAAATTCTCTACAATCTCGCCAATACGTATCTCGAGCTGAACCGTATCGACGATGCGCTCTCGCATTTCGATGCGGCGCTGGCGAAGACCCCCGATCATGTCGGCGCGCTGGTCAATCGCGGCAACACGCTGCTGCGATTCAACCGGCCCGTTGAAGCCATCGCGAGCTATGACGCTGCATTGGCGAAAATGCCCGGTCATCCGCAGATCCTGACCAATCGCGGCCATGCGCTGCGCCGTCTCGACCGGCCGGTTGAGGCGCTGGCCGGGTTTGAAGCCGCCATCGCGGCGAAACCGGATTTTGCCGAGGCTCATTTCGAGGCTGGGATGACGCGGCTTTCGCTCGGCGATTTCGCGGCCGGCTGGAAGGCCTATGAATGGCGCTGGCGCACCGCCGCCTTTGCCGCGCAGCGCCGGCAATTTCAAAAGCCGCTATGGATGGGAGACGCGCCCGCCACCGGCAAGACCATTCTGTTGCATGCCGAGCAGGGATTTGGCGACACCATCCAGTTCATTCGCTATGCGCCGCTGCTCGCGGGGCAGGGCGCCAAGGTGATCTGCGAAGTTCAGCCGGAATTGCAGCCGTTGCTGGCGCAGATCGAGAACGGTCATGATATCACCGTCATCGCCAAAGGCGCGCCGCTGCCGGCGTTCGATCTGCATTGTCCCTTGCTCAGTCTTCCCCTCGCGTTCGGCACGCAGCCTGCCACGATCCCCGCCGCCATTCCCTATCTCGCGGCTCCGGCTGAGCTGCTGGAACAATGGCGCGATCGTTTGCCGCCGGGTGGGCCACGCGTTGGATTCGTCTGGTCCGGTCAGCCGTCGCACAAAAACGACGCCAACCGGTCGATTCCGCTCAAGCGTCTCGCCGGGTTGTTCGAGAATCCGCAGTTGCGCTGTTTCAGTCTGCAGAGCGGGATGCGCGTCGCCGATCAAGACGTTCTGAAAGGGCTTCCGAACCTGATTCATCTCGGCGATTCCTTCCGCGACTTCGCCGATACCGCTGCCGTCATCGCGCTGCTCGATGTGGTCGTCTCCGTCGATACCGCGGTGGCGCATCTGGCGGGTGCGATGGGCAAGCCGGTCGTTATTCTCCTGCCCTATGCGGCCGATTTCCGCTGGCTGCGGGGCCGCGATGACAGCCCCTGGTATCCCCAGGCCAAATTGGTTCGGCAGCCGGAATTTGGCGATTGGGACAGCGTGATCGGCTGTCTCCACGATGAGTTGCGGCACTTGGCTGGGTAGAGGGGCCGGGCAGGGGCCCGCGTACCGGCGTTAGGATTTCGTTAACCACGTCTATTTACTGTTGGTTAGGATTTGCGGACCGCACCCGCCACCTTCGGAGCCCTTCATGACCGAGCAAGTTCATCTGGTGGTGGCCACGCCCTGCTTTGGCGGCCAGGTTTCCACCATCTATGCCAGTTCCATCTTCCATCTGCAGAGCGCGGTGCGCTCGCTGTCGAATGTGAAACTCAAGATCGAGATGCGGGACGGCGATGCGCTGATCACGCGCGCGCGGGCCAATCTGATGACGCTGTTCCTCAACGATCCGACAGCGACGCATTTCCTGTTCGTGGATGCCGATATCGGCTTTACGCCCGACCAGGTGTTTCGGTTGATCGAATCCGGCGCGGACGTCGTCGCTGGCTCCTATCCGATCAAACGGGTCAACTGGGACAAGGCGAAGCGGGCCATCGATACCGGGCTTCCGAACGTCGCTGCCGCCGCACTCGATTATGTGCTGGAGATCGAAAACCCGGATCATGTCGCCGTGGTCAACGGCTTTACCCGCGTGCGTTACGCCGGCACCGGATTCCTGATGATCCGCCGTCATGTCTTCGAGAAGATGTGCGCGCATCCCGACTATGCCTCGCTGCAATTCTTTCGCGAACATTCGCGCGATGCGTTGGCGGGAAGCCCGAACCGGTTTGCCTTGTTCGAATGCATGATCGATCCGGAAAGCGGGACTTATCTGAGCGAGGACTTTGCGTTCTGCAAACGCTGGACCGATATCGGCGGCGAAATCTGGACTGATCTTCAGAGCCGCCTCGATCATGTCGGGCCGTCCGTGTTCCACGGCGATATCTCGTCGCAATTCGCAGCACCGGTGCCGGCGCTCGCGACCGATGCGGCGTAAGATGGACGCCGCCGTCACCAAGGGGATCGCGACAGCGCAATTGCCTTGCGCCGACCGCGTCGGTCTTGCGAAGCTCACCACCATGGCCGCCACGGGAGCCGATCTTCGCCCGCTGTGGAATGCGCTGATCGCCAAGCTGATGGATGGCACCATCGAAGCCGGCGAGGGACTTGATCTGTCGCTGATCGCGCAGTTGCTCGGCGACAAGGAGGCCGGTCTCGCGATCCAGCATGAGATCCTCAAATCGCATCAATTGTTTCGCTCGAAATGTTCGGTGCAGCAGCCGCCGCTGCGTGTGCTGGCGCTCGCCGCGGCAACCGATATGGGCAGCAACACGCCGATCGAATTCCTGCTCGAAAATCCCTGCGTCGAGCTGATGACGCTCTATGTCATTCCGGAAGTCGAATTGCCGCGCCCGCTTCCCGAGCATGACATCGCGATCGTGATCGCGTCGGACTCGGAAGATTGCCGCGATACGCTTCGCATGATCGATAACGTCGCCGCTAGCTGGCCGCGGCCGTTGCTCAATCCGCCGCATCGCGTGTGCAATCTTGATCGCGACAAATTGCACGGTCTGCTCACGGGCATCGAGGGTCTTGAGATTCCCGCAACGATCGCTGTGAATCGTGCGCAATTTGCCGCTGATGATGTTGCGTTTCCCATCATCGTGCGGCCGCGCGGATCTCATGCGGGCAAGGGATTGGCGAAGATCGACGATGCATCTGCTCTCGAAAATTATCTCGGCGAACAGCAGGTGCAGGAATTCTTCGTCTCGCGCTTTGTCGATTATTCCGGCGACGACGGCCTGTTTCGCAAATTCCGCATCGTCATCGTCGACGGTAAACCTTACGCGTGCCATCTGGCGGTCGCCGATCGCTGGGATATCTGGTATCTCAACGCCGGCATGACGCAGAGCGCGAGCAAGCGCCTCGAGGAAGAAACGTTCATGCACACTTTCGATATCGGCTTTGCGCGCCGGCACGCAACGGCATTGGCCGGCATGATCGATCGCATCGGTCTCGATTATTTCATGGTGGATTGCGCGGAAACAAAAGATGGATCGTTGCTGATATTCGAGGCGGACAATACCGCGATCGTCCATAACATGGATCCGCCCGAGATTTTTCCGTACAAGGCGCCGCAGATGCGCAAAGTGTTCGATGCATTTGAGGCGATGCTGGAGCGTCGCGCGCGGCATGCGCGGGAGCAGGCGGCGTGACTGCGCCACCCAATGAGGCGCCGTTGATCTCGACGTCGAGTGAAACGCTGGATCCGCAAAATTGGGATGAGATTCGCGCCCAGGGTCATCGCATGCTCGATGACATGATCGACTACGCCGCCAATATTCGCGCGCGACCGGTCTGGCGCCCGATACCGGATGATATCCGCGCGCGGTTTCGCGACGATCTTCCGCGAGCACCCTCCGATCTCGGCGAGGTCTATCGCGAATTCACCGAATCCATCATGCCGTATGCGACGGGCAACGTGCATCCCGGCTTCATGGGATGGGTGCATGGTGGCGGCACCGCTGTGGGCATGCTGGCCGAGATGCTGGCGGCGGGATTGAACGCCAATCTCGGCGGACGCGATCACATTCCAATCGAGGTCGAACGTCAGATCGTCGAATGGACGCGCGTGATGTTCGGCTTCCCGGCTGAGGCGAGCGGAATTTTCGTCACCGGCACGTCGATGGCGAATTTGATGGCGGTGCTGGTGGCGCGCGCGTCGATGCTTGGAGCGCAGGTTCGGCGGCATGGCATTGGAAGCGAAGGCGCTCTGCTCACGGCGTATACGTCAACCGCCGCGCACGGCTGTGTGTCGAAGGCGATGGATCTCGCAGGTTTCGGCAGCGATGCGCTGCGTTGCATTGTCACCGATCGATCGCACCGCATCGATGTTGTGGCGTTGCGCGCCCAGATCGCGGTTGACCGTGAAGCGGGGTTGATGCCTTTTATGGTGGTCGGTTCGGCTGGAACGGTCGATATCGGCGGCATCGATGACCTCGCCGCGTTGAGCGCGTTGTGCCGCGAAGAGAAACTCTGGTTTCATGTTGACGGCGCCTATGGCGCGCTCGGCGTTCTCGCGCCCGCATTGGCGCCGCGGCTCGCCGGACTTGAACACGCGGATTCCATCGCGCTTGATTTTCACAAATGGGGGCAGGTGCCTTATGACGCCGGTTTCCTCATCGTGCGCGACGGCGTCAGGCATCGTGAAGCCTTTGCGGCGCCGGCGGCGTATCTGCGCCGGGAAACCCGTGGCCTCGCCGCGGGCTCACCATGGCCGTGCGATCTCGGTCCGGATTTGTCGCGGGGGTTTCGCGCGCTCAAGACGTGGTTCACGCTGAAAACCTACGGCGCGGATAAGCTCGGTGCGATGATTACGCGCACCTGCGCGCTGGCCGGATATCTGGAAGCGCGGATCCTGGCCGAGCCGCGGCTCGAGTTGTTGGCGCCGGTTCAGCTTAATATCGTCTGCTTCCGTTATCGCGCCGATGACGCGAACCGGATTGACGAACTCAACCGGCTCAATGACGCTGTTGTCGCCGATATTCAGGAATCGGGAATCGCGGCGCCGTCGACCACGGTTCTGGATGGCCAGCTCGCGATACGCGCGGCGATCGTCAATCACCGCACCGATACATGCGATCTCGATGCGCTGATTGCGGCGGTGCTTGAATTCGGAGCGCGGCGGTCGGCGGCCTGACGGCGGCGACCGGAAGCCGCGCCAGCTCCGCCGTTATCGATATAAGTCGTGGTCGATATAAGTCGTCCGTTATCAGGCAGACTTATGTCAGGCCGATTTGCGCGCTTCGAGTTTGGCCTTGTTGCGCGCCGCATTGAGATCCAGCAGCTTCTTCTCGTAGGCGACAAGTTTGCGCGCTTCCTTCAGCGCCTGATACATATCGCCCTTGAGGATATTGGTGTTGATGCCCTCGATGATCGGCCAGGCGCTCGGTGCGGCGGTGACGATATCGCGGATGAGATTGAAGTAGGTGCCGTGATTGATCTGCGGATCCGGCGAAATATACATCAGCTGCACGGCGAGATAGACCAGCTTGGCCGGCGTATCGGCAATCGCCGGCGTCATGATGTCCTTCTCGCGCAAAATCGGAATCTTGTCGCCGTCGATCAGCAATCGGGCGCGCTGATCGGTGTTGGTGACCACGCAAGAACCGATAATGATCCGTTCGTGCGGCTTGAGCTCGACTTTTAGGGCCATGCCTGTTCTCCGTTGCCGCCTCTGGGGGCGTCATCAATGCATTCGAACGAGTATCGGTTTGGGTCGCGCCGGCGACGCAACTGTCGCTCTGCCGGCTAACGCGAACGCAATCCTTTCCGATTGTAGTTAACGCTTGGTTAATGCGCGGCGGCGGTACGAAAATGTGCAGTCGTATCAATGCGATTCTGCAAATTGTGCGAAAGGGAAAACATGTGGGGCGCGTTGTCGGCATGGCCGGCAGGCCGAAGTCCACATGCCGATTCATGCTTTGTTAGCGGCTAGCTCCCAACGTAACCCGGTTCCCCGATCAGAAAAGGTGGGGATTACGCTCGCACTCTAATTTCACACCAGAAAGGTATGAAAATGTCAGGTATCGTTCTTTCGGCTTCGGTTCGCCAGAACCTTCTCTCCCTGCAGTCGACCGCGTCACTGCTCGCCACCACCCAGAATGACCTCTCCACCGGCAACAAGGTCAACTCGGCGCTGGACAATCCCACGGAATTCTTCACGGCGCAGGGCCTCAACAACCGCGCCAGCGATATCAACAACCTGCTCGATGGCATCGGCAACGGTGTGCAGGTCCTGCAGGCCGCCAACACCGGCATCACCTCGTTGCAGAGCCTGGTCGCCTCCGCCCAGTCGATCGCCAACCAGGTGCTGCAAAGCCCGGTCGGTTACTCGACCAAATCCAACGTAACGACCGGCGCCATCAGCGGCGCGACCGCCGACAACCTGCTGGGTACCGGTCCGTCTGCGACTGACGCGACCTTCGCCTCCACCACGGCCGGCT
>NZ_JAAVUY010000003.1 GCF_018449695.1 Bradyrhizobium sp. dw_411 | reverse complement strand
ACCCGTCGCCGTGCCGCTGATGACAGGGGCATCGTTAGTGCCAGTGACGGTAACGCTGACCTCGCGCGTCGCCGTGGCCCCGGCACTGTCGGTCACCGTGACATGGAAGATATCCGTGCGGGTCTCCCCGTCCTTCAGCCCCTGCGCCGAGTCATTGTCCAGTGTGTAGGTCCAGTGGCCGCTCTGGTCGATCGTGATCGCACCGTACGACCCATGATCGTCTGCGACGCTCCACGTCGCGCTATCGCCGATGTCGGCATCCGAGGCGTCGAGCTTGCCACCGGCGGTCACCGCCTCATCTTCCGTCACCACTCCTGTCGCGGTCCCAGAGATCACCGGCGCGTCGTTGGTGCCCATGACGGTAACGCTGACCTGATGGATCGCAGTCGCGCCCGATCCGTCCGTCACCGTGACCTGGAAGATATCCGTGTGGGTCTCACCCGCCTTCAGCCCCTGCGCCGAGTCATTGTCCAGCGTGTAGATCCAGTTGCCGTCCTGGTCGATCATAATCGAGCCGTACGCGCCGTGCTCATTGCCGATGCCCCACGTCGCCGTGTCGCCAGCGTCGATGTCGCCAGCAGAGAGATGGCCCGAGGCAGTCAGTATCTGGTCTTCGGTGACTGTTTGTCCCGCTCTGTCGGAAGCGATGTGTGGTACATCGTTGGTGCCGGTGATGGTGATCGTCACCTGCTGATTCACATACGCGCCGGTTCCGTCCGTGGCGCGCACCGTGAAAATCTCCTGTACGGTCTCGCCTTCGCGGAGAGACTGCGAGCGGTCATCCAGCGTATAAGTCCATTCTCCCGTCGGACCGATCTGGAACGTCCCGACGCCGCCGTCGTGCAGGCCAGCCAGGGTCCAGGTCATATCACCGTTCGGCGACACGCCCACCAACTTCCCTGACGTCGAGACTGCAAGATCTTCAGTGACAGATCCCGCATCGTCGCCGCCGGCCATCGGCGGATAAACAGGCGGCGTCACATGTTCGCTGCCATCTCCCCCGGATCCCGGCAGTCCTGGTCCCGGAACGGCTGGCCCTTGCTCTCCTGGCCCTCCTGGTTGAAGACCGGACCCGCCGCCTCCGCCTCCACCGCTGCCGGGATGACCTATATCCGGACCGCTCGGGCCTGGCCGTTGCGGATGTGGCGGAACGCCAATTCCGGGATCGAGCGGATTGACAGAACTCCCGCGAATATAGTCCGACGTTCCCGGTCGCGGTATTTGACCCGCATCCCCGTTATCAACACCGCTCGCAAGCCGCGCATCCAACCCCGAGCGGCCGTCAGCCGTTGTCTTGCCACCGTCCTCGAAATCTTCGTCGGGCGATTTTTCTAAGCGCGACGAAATATCCACGGACTGCGGTGGCGTGCTGTCCGGCACATGCCCGCCAGCGGTCCGGTCGGCCCACAACGGATTGCCGTCCGGTCCGAAATCCCACCCGATCGGCGCTTCCTCGCGCGCCTGCTCGGGCTGACCAATAAGCCTGTCGATGGCTTTCTTCAGCTTGCGAAGCCTACCGCCAGATCCCGGGTCGGGTTGGCTAACGGTCTTTGTGTCGCTGCCGGGTTTTGCAGGTTCTGTTGCCATGGGCACACTCCCTCACCGTTCACGTGCCCCTCAACGCTCGTGTAGCGCGGACCCCAATGTGGTGTAGATAGGCTTCAGCAAATATTGAAAGATGGTCTTCTCGCCGGTGAGAATACTTGCCTCGCCGGTCATTCCGGGCGTCACAACGTGACTCTCATCGGTGCCCACGTAACCGTGTTCGAGTTCGACCTCCACCGGAAAGAACGGCTCCTGCCCCGGCTGTACCGTTGTGCTCGACGGCGCGATACGAACCACATCACCCTGGATCGCGCCGAAGCGGCCGTATTCGAAGGCGTCTGCCTTCACCAGGGCCTTCTGGCCGATATGCACAAAGCCGATGTCGCGCGGTGCGATCCGCACCTGCATCAGCACGCCGCCGTCGGTCGGCACGATCTCGCATACCGTTCCGCCAGCCGGAAGCACCGTCCCGATCGGCGTCTCTGACACCTTATGCACGATGCCGTTGACGGGCGCCTTTACCTCAATGTCCTGGGCCCGGTTGCGCAAAGCTGCGAGCGTCACGTTGGCTTCGCGCAATTGCTCAATGCGCTCCGCGCGCTCGTTGCGCGCATCGCTCGTCGATTTGGCAACCAATGACGACCGCTCAGCTTCAAGGCTGCGGATGCGCGCCTTAAGCTCATCAAGCGACGTCACCAGGGTAATATAAGTCCGCTCGGACTGTGCTGCCTGCTCCTGCGCCTGGGCAAGGCGGTTTGCGGGGATCACGCCGATGCGCACACCTTCGCGCATGCGATCCAGCAAATCCTGCGTTGCCTTCATGCTGCCCTGGGCCGACGGAATCTGTTGTTCTGCGGCCGCAAGCGATGCCTTGACCTCGTCGGCCGCACGATCCTTTTGCTCAAGATCGTACTGGATGTGCTGCGTCTGTTGCTTGTGAAGCTCCAGCGCCTCATTGACCATGCTGGCATAATTCGCCCGATATTTTTCGAGGTTCAGATCGTGGCCGCTGGCCAATGCTTCCAGCCGCTCGATCTCGATCTCCAGCCTGGCCATACGCACCTCGTTGAGCTGAATATCCCGCAAGAGATCGGTAGCGCGGAATCGCGCAATGATCTGGCCCTTTGTGACCCGATCATCATTGCGCACCAGGATCTCCTGAAGGGAACCGCCTTCGGCCGTCTGTATGACCTGCAAACGTTGTATCGGTACGAACTCGCCACGCGCCCGGGCGACTTCCTCGACCTTCACGAACAACGACAACAGAACCGCGAGCCCGACCAGTGCGGCCACGCCAATGAGAAGATTTCGTCCTCCTCTGGTCACCCGCTCATAGTCCACATCGCTGCCGATCTGTGTCGTCGAGCGGCGGTCGCGAGCGATTGGCGTCGCGATCTTTTTGTAGACTTGATTGTCGGTCAGGGCGTCCACGTTACGTCTCCCTTAGGAATCTACATCAGAATTCCAGCCGGTCTCGCGCGTCAACCCTCCCGAGCTTCTCACAAGGACGAGCGTAAACTACGGTCTATTCGCTTCCAAGCATCCGTCTCAGACACGCGTGCAGAATAAGCGCGTTACAATTCTAGCGGATTGATGAAATCGGACGAAAAAACAATAAATGATGTTAAACAGCACGACATCGGCTTCATGTAAGCGGATGCCACCGTATTTTCCCAAGGGAACCGGGAACGTGTCGCCGAGCAAAGCATTGCAGCCCAGCTCCGCGCTTTGTTCCACCGTCGGCGAAGTTCCGCGGCCGGTGCGTCACATCAGGAATTGGTCCTGCAACCAACGCATGCCGGCGGCCCTCTCCAGGGTGACGACGGGACCTTCGGTAATGACGCGCCCGGGGACACCGCCGCCTCCCTTGCTCACTGCGGTCGCCGCTGCAATACCGGCGATGATTGCTCCCTGATGAATGAGGCAGGACGGATTGCGCACGGTCGCAAACATGCGTCCTTCGAAGACGGCATCGATCGCGGGCGGCATGGCGTCGATGCCTCCAATCAGAATGCTGGTTCGGCTGTGCGCTTTCATGACATCGTAGGCGGCAAGCGCCATATCGTCGCTATGAAAGAAAGCCGCATCGATCTGCGGGTACTTGGCGAGATAGGCTTCCCACAACCGCGCAACCTTCGCCACGTCCCAATCGCCTGGCTGCGTGTCAAGCACCTCAATGCCTGGATAGCTCCGAACCACGGACTCGAAGCCCTTGGTGCGGTCCTGCGCGCCAGTATGATCGAGCGGTCCCTGCGTCATGATCATCTTGCCTTTGCCGCCGAGCTTCGTGATCAACGCTTCCGTGATAGCCGCGCCCATGGCCTCGTTATCGGCTCCCAGATGGCTATAGACGGTGACCTCGCCCTCGGGCGCGATCAGCGTATCCATCGCGATTACGGGGATGCCGGCGTTGATCATTTTCTGCACCGGCTCCGTCACGCTGCCAACGTTGTTGGCCTGAATGGCGACAAAGTCCCACTTCTGCGACGCCATTGCCTCGATTGCCGCGCGCTGCCTGGCGGCATCGAGCTGACCATCGAACCAGCTTACCTCGACGTTCAGTAACTTGCCCCAATATTCCGCGGCCGCCTTGCCCTGGGCGCACCACGTCGACTGCAGCCCACCATTGGAGAATGCCGCTCTCAGCGGCTTGTCCGAACGGCCAATGGCGCCGAATGCTGCGCTGTGGCCCACGGCGCTTAACGCTGCTACTGCTCCGCCGCCTGATGCGACGATAAGGAAGTCGCGTCTGCTCCTGTTCAACGAGTTGGTCATTCTCGCCTCCGTAGGGAACTTGTCCAATGCCAACATTGCACGAGAGTTTGACGGCCATACCGGCTGTACGCACCGCAGATCCAGCCATGCCAGAAGGCCGCCTGGCTTCGGCAAGCTACACATCGTAGGACGAATCTCGTGGCCCGCGTCGCTGTGCTTGTCCCTTCTCCTGGCAATCTCCAGGTCATGGGTTGCAAACAGGGGAAGTACTCTGTCTCAAGGATTTAATTGGTCGCAATGATACGGCGTCCAATACAGGAGCGACGAGCTTGCTGCCGGTTTCGTGAATACTCGGTTAAAGTAGTCGTTCGAACTCAACGGGACTGAGATAACACGCGTCACCTACTTCTAGAAGGATGCAAGCTGTACACGAGCATTACCGTCGCGGCTTCCGTTTACTGATCGATCGACACGATGATTGCCTGGACGTGGTGATAGCACCACCCCTCCCGCGTGGCCCTGCTCCTCGCCATGCCAGGCTCATCATCTTCGTGAAACTCTAAGGCCTTGTTCACTGCACTCTTTGAAGCGGGATCGCAATCACATCGACGCAGTTTGCGAAACGGCGATGAGTTGAGCGTGTGTTGGCGTTCCCACCCGCATGATCGGTAGCGCTTCGGACGGGGCGGATTTTGACCGTGCGCGACCGGCGGCAGGAGAGGGCAGCATCGTGAGAACGAATAGTAAAAAATCGTAGAACGTTCGTGCAAGGAGATCACGAGGTGCGGCCGCGATCACCTGACGATAGGCGTCAGTGATCATACGCCGCCCTCCCCCGATCCGATGATGTCACGCAGGTCATCTCGAACAGCGCCTCCTGTCCCTGAGGGCCAGCCGACCCGTAAAGCGCGCGACGAAATCCTTGAGTTCTTCACTCATCGCCTCGCGTCGTAACGGCATAACCGATAGCTCCAATCAGCCTTTCGTACAGACAATATCCGAGCGGCGCACATCCCGGTGGCTCGTGACGTCTCCCGGAGCGACCGCTTCGCCACAGGCGGCACAGCGCATATCGAGACTGAGCTTGGCTCCGCAAGAGTGGCGGAAGGCCACGACGTTCTCGGGATCGTCGCGCACGAACCGGTCGCCCCAATCGCGGATCGCGTGCAGAACAGCGAAGAGCTGCTCCCCCGCCTCGGTCAGATGGTACTCATACCGAGCCGGACGCTCCTGGTAGAGCCGGCGCTGCAGAACACCCGCGGCCTCCAGCGACTTCAGCCGCGCAGCGAGGATGTCGCGCGGCGCACCTGTGTTGAAGACGATGTCGTCGAAGCGATGCTGGCCAAGGGCGGCGATCTCGCGAAGCGCGAGCAGCGCCCATTTCTCGCCGATCACTTTCAAGGCGGCATCAATGGAACAGACCCTCGGGTCGGCAGTGCGGGGAGATCTCATCACGGCTTTGTAACTCGCACCGAGTGGATTTGCAATTCAAATCCACTTACAGGACATAGAGAACTTACAGGACATAGAGAGAAGTGTCTGGTCGAGTGGGTTTGATTTACGAACCCACAATTGCCTCCAAAGGAGGGTTGCGATGGGATTCGTGTCAGACGCGGTCGATACCCGCTATATCCAAGGAAAGTCGGCGATCTACGCCTACCGCGATTTCGGCGTCGCAAGCTCCAGCCCGCCGCTGGTATTGCTCACGCGCTTTCGCGGGACCATGGATCACTGGGATCCCGCGTTCCTGGACGTGCTTGCCTCCGAGCGACGCCTGAAGTTCAATCCGGAGCTGCTCTGGCTTAATATCCGCTTCGACGTAAAGCGTACCCGCCGTAGTCGACGGCGGCTTGCACAATGGCCATGCCCGTCGGTCCAATTTCACGCTCGGGACTTTCATCACTCATCGGCTTGCTCTCTTAGCGAACAGCACCGAGCCTGGACGAAAATCGTCGCCATTCGGCGGTCGCGGAGGGCAACATCGTGCGAACGAAAAGGAAAGAATAGTAGAACGTGCGTGCACAGGATTTGCACACGATCCCGATCTAACTAATTGATTTCGCGTGACTCTCTACCAAATCCATCATCGGCGCCACGGAAAAACGGTGGTCTAACATCTTGTTTTCATTGATCTTCGCGGCTTGAGTCGGTCCAACCGATTTCTGGACCGACAAATAATCGAAGGCATAGACCTAAAGCATTTTCCTTTCTTTTCAACGGCTTGATCTGACCACTCGATTATTTTCGCTCATTTCGACCATGCCCGGTACTGCACGGCAGTACCAAAATGCATGTGCAGTACCGCCTTAATCAGCAAGCTGACTCCCTTTTGCGATCACCCTATCAGGGCTGCGCCGTCCATTTTCGGAAAATCTTTGTCAGACCGCGGCTCGCTGCTACTCATTCAACTGCGGTACGGGCGCTAAAACCCGAGCCATGTAGGTAGAAAGATCCCTCGATATCTCGGCGCGCGACGCGGAGGTTATACCGGCCAACGATTTTGCCAGTTCTTTTTTGAATTCTAGCTGCATCGACCGCGCAATCTGTATCCGCTGCGCCTGGGGAGATCCGGCTCCGTGCATCGACTCCGTCAGATATCCAACCGCATTCCTGCCAAGCGTCATGTTTTCCACGAGACGCAGGATACGGATCCTGTCCTCTGTCGCGATCTCCGGGCGGCCCTTAAGATATTTTTCGATCAACGGGCCGACTGTCGGATGACGCAATTCCAATTCCGAAGGCAGAGTGACCATCAAACCTCCGGACAAATCTTGTGCAAGCCGCCCGATTTCATAAGGTAGTTTGGTGACATGGTGTTTGCAGACGTTCGCGAGCATCTCGTCCGGCAAACAGGCACCAGACTTCATTCCGATTCCCTGATAACTCGCAGCGATCCCGGTGCCGTAGATGGTCTCATTCAGGTGCGTCATCTCGACGAGCTTATCTCTTATGTGCGAAGCGCGCTCGACGCCATTGTAGTCGGCGATCGTCGCCGCGGCGCCGATTAGGACGTCGCCGACGCCGGTTTTACAGACGTAGCTACGACGGTGGTAGCAAGTAAAGCGCTCTACCAGGGACGCGGCGTATTCGGTTTCGCCGTCCATGAAGATGTGCCTGTTCGGAATAAACACATTTTCGAAAATGATCATCGCCTCTTGGCCGGAATAACGCGCGTTTCCCGCGTCTATTGACCCACTTTCGGCGCTACGCGTATCGCACGACTGCCGACCGTAAATGTAAGTGATGCCCTCTGAATCTACCGGGAGAGCGCCGACGATCGCATAATCCTTGTCTTCGGCATCTAACCTCATCGTGGGCATGACAATCAGCCAATGTGAATTCAAGCAACCCGTCTGATGCGCTTTGGCGCCACTGATATAGACACCGTCCGCAGTGCGCCGGTTGACATGCACAAAGAGATCCGGATCAACCTGCTGCGAAGGTGACTTGCTACGATCGCCTTTGACGTCGGTCATCGCGCCGCCAATCACGAAATTGGCCTTCTGCATCTGCGCCAGAAATTGCTTGAACCTGAGGTGATAATCCGTCTGAAATTTCTCATCTAAATCGTAAGTGACCGAATGCAGAGAGTTCAATGCATCCATCCCGACGCATCGTTGGAAACAGGTACCGGTCAATTGCCCAAGACGTCGCTGCATTTTGTTCTGCATGACGAGATCCGTGGGGCTGGTAGAGATATGCAGAAATCGGTTCACCCGCTCTCCGGTCAGGGGTGAGAAGGCGGAAGCCAATTCCGGATTTTCGTTTGCGAGATCGTAGGTCTCTGCGACTGCGTTGACAGAAGGCCGGATGATCGGATGATCGACCGGTTCGTCAACCAATTCGCCCATCAAATAGACCCTGAGCTTTCGTCCTCTCAAGCTTTCGATATATTCCAGCCCCGACTTGATCGGTTCGCGAGATTTCGGGTTTAAGGCGATCGATACCATCTCTTGATCCATCTTAGTCCTCCGAATAGTTCGTCCAAAGCATCTTTTCAGCCGATCTGGGTCACGCGTACCCTGTCGGCAAAGCAGTCTTCGCTATCATTATCCATCAAGGTCTGGAAGAAACCCAGATGCCTATGCGGCCTATTTCTTTGCTTCGGCAGTGACGCAACCGCCCTCGCTCAATGGACGCCAGGCGTCTTTGCCTGAAATCCCGCTCAATACCTTGTAATCGTCGAATTGATGCTTCGATTCCGACGGCGACTTTACTTGAACAAGATACATGTCATGCATCGCTCGGCCGTCTCCGCGCAGGACAACATTCTTGTTGTAGAAGTCATTTATCGGCAACTCGCGCATCTTTCGCGATACAGCCTTGGCTTCGTCCGTTCCCGCCGCCTGAACGGCCTTCAAATAGTGATAGACGCTCGAGTAGAGACCGGCCTGCAACATGTTCGGCGGACGCTTTCCGCCTGTCCTGTCGAGGAAGCGTTTAGTCCAGACCCGCGTTTCGTCGGTCAGATCCCAATAAAACGACGTCGTCAGGACCAGGCCCTGCGCCGCCTGAAGTCCAAGCGATTCGACGTCGTTGATGTAGATGAGCAAACCTCCAAGCCGCTGACCACCCTGTTGGATGCCAAACTCGGCTGCTTGTTTGATCACCGTGATCGTGTCGCCTCCCGCAGTGGCCAGGCCGACGATCTTTGCCTTCGACGATTGCGCCTGCAGAAGAAAAGACGAGTAATCGGTCGTTCCGAGCGGCGCCCTTACCGCGCCGAGCACCTTTCCGCCGCCCTGCTTGACGAATTCGGATGTGTCGCGCTCCAGGGCATGCCCGAAGGCGTAGTCCGCGGTAATGAAGAACCACGTATCGCCGCCTTGTTTCAAAGTTTCGACGCCCGTACTCTTGGCGAGAGCGTAGGTGTCGTAACTGAATTGGACGGTCGTCGGTGAGCAGGCCTTTCCCGTCAAGTCGGAGGTCGCAGCACTTGCCGCGAGCATAACCCGGTTCTTGTCCCTGAGGAGTTCGTTGACTGCCAAAGCAATGCCTGAGCCGGTCACGTCCGCCACGGCGTCCACCTGATCGGTGTCGATCCACTTTCGTACGATTGCCGTGGCGATGTCGGTCTTGTTCTGGTGGTTCGCGAAGACTATCTCGATCCGCTTCCCCAGCACTTGGCCGCCGAAATCCTCGACGGCCATCTTGGCCGCTTCGACGGCCTTCATTCCGGTGATGTCTTCATAAACACCCGATTGATCGTTCAAGACTCCGATCCTGACGACATCGTCCGACACTTGAGCCTGTACCTCCGAGCAACCCAACGCCAAGGCTGCAACCAGTATCGCAATGATCTTCATATTCCCTCTCCCGTTACTTCTTTTTCAATTCGCGCGCGATGAGCATCTTCTGCACTTCGTTGGTGCCGTCGTAGATTTGAAATACGCGTTGATCGCGATAGAACTTCTCGACCGGAAAATCCTTCAAGTACCCGTAACCGCCGTGAACCTGGATTGCCGACGATGTGACGAACTCCGCCGCTTCGGCGGCGAACAGTTTGGCCATTGACGCCTCCATGATGCACTCGTGCCCGGCTCCCTTGAGCACCGCCGCATGGAGATACAATTGCCTTGCGGCCTCGAGACGGGTCGCCATCTCAGCAAGCATGAAGCCGACAGCCTGGTGATCGATGATTGCTTTACCGAACGTCTTGCGTTGGCGCGCATAGGATAGTGCCGCATCAAACGCCGCTTGGCCGACACCCACGGACTGCGCGGCCACTCCGATTCGCCCGGTATCCAATGCGGAAAGCGCGATCTTTAACCCTTCACCCGGCTTGCCCAATATATCGCTTGTGGAAACACGAAGACTTTCGAGCGCGATTTGGCACGTATCGTTGCTGCGATGGCCGAGTTTTCGCTCGCGACGAACCACGACGTAGCCGTCTGTCTTGGTTCGCGCCAAGAAGCACGTCACGCCGGCCTTGCCGGCGCCCGGATCCGTCACCGCGAAGATCATCGCGATATCTGCGCTCGCGCCTGATGTCACGAAGCATTTCGCGCCGTCGATGACGAAGCCGTCCCGCTCGCGACGGGCGCGCGTACAAATCGCCGCGGCATCGCTGCCGGCGCCCGGCTCGCTCAGTAGAAATGCCGCCATCGCACCGCCGCTGACTATCGGCCCGAGAAAACGCTCCTTTTGGTCGTCGTTGCCGAACGCGAGAATTGCCGCAGCAACCGGCGAGTTATTGGCGGCCATGATGTTTGCGACGCCGGCGTCGCCATAGGCGATCTGCTCCATCGCCAGCACGTAGGATACGAAGTCGGCGCCGGCGCCGCCCCATGCCGGTGGAACGCAGACACCCATCAAGCCGACCTCGAACATCTTCGCGATCGTAGCGATGGGCACCTCATGGTCACGATCCCATCTGGCGGCGAAGGGAACGATTTCCCGGCGCGCGAACTCGCGGGCCATGTTGCGGATTCCGATTTGCTGCTCGGTCAAAAGCATTGTGCTTCCGTTCGGTTTCAATCGTACGCGTCGGGACCCTTGCGGAGGGTGCTCCATTGCAAGGCGTCGTGCCCGCAGATGACTGTAGCTCCCCGCTCCCGCATGGTGCGGATTTCGGCGAACGACCGAAGATAGAGATCGGGATTCCATGTGTTCCTGGGTACGGAGTTCTCTTCGAGGTTCTGGAGCAGGCTCACCGCATCCGACGCCAGTAGGAATACCCCGCTATTGGCGAGCTCGATGCGAAGCCCCATTGTCCCCGGCGTATGTCCCGGCAAAGGCACCAGCACGGCACGACCGTCGCCGAACAGATCGTGCTGCCCCTCCACTCCGGTGGTCGGCAGCCCGTGGTCCCAGTCTTGAGCAAGATAGCCGGCACTCACGCCTTCCGTTCGCGCCGCCGCCAACTCACGGACATGGACGAAGAACTGTGCTTTCTTGAAAAACTGGTTGCAGCCGCAATGATCAGGGTGGAGATGCGAGCAGACCACCACGTCGATCTCGTCCGGCTCCAGGCCGACGGCCTTGAGGCTGTTCAGCACGTTGACGCCGGGCGGCATCACGGGCGTCATCATCTTGGCCAAACCACCCCAACGTCCGTGAGGGTCTTCGGCGACGGAGGGGTGACAGCCCGTGTCGAAAAGCACGTTGCCTTTCGCGTGCCGAACGAGCGTGCACGATACCGGCAAATCGAACAAATCCGACTTTTCGGCCGGAACGTAGATGCTTTTCCGCATCCTGACGGTACCGGCTTCGAGCACATGCATCTTCATCGGTCTCTGCCTTTCACCGACCGCGGAATACGGGTGGCCGCTTTTCCGCGAACGCTCTCGTTCCTTCCTTGTAGTCTTCGCTGTCGGCCGCACTATCGATGGCGATTTTCGCCATGCGATCCAGGTCCGGCATTCCTCGAGCCAGGCCGTTGAGGATAAGCTTGGCGCCGGAGATCGAGAGAGGCGCATTCTTTGCCAGCCGCAGCGCGAATTCGAGGGCCTCGGCCGTTGGGTCACCGGCGATGCGGTCCGCAAATCCGATCTCGAGGGCTCTCATGCCATCGAACTGATCCGCCGAGTACAATATGCGCTTGGCGTGGCCCAACCCGACGATGTTGCGGAGACGGTCCGTGCTCCGGACGCCGTAGATGATCGACAGACGCGCGGCCGGAATTCCGAACTGGGCGTCCGGACGCGCGAAGCGGAAATCGCACGCCATCGCGAGATGACATGCTCCGCCGAGGCAGTAGCCGTTGATGGCCGCGATGACCGGCTTTGGGCAGCGGGCGATCGCCTCCGAGGCAGCATCGACCGCTTCCTCGTATGCGGCGCTCTGCTTCGCGCTGGCCCTTACCTTCGGGAACTCGTTGATATCAGCACCGACGCTGAAGTCGGGAGCCTGCCCTGTCAGGATTACGGCCCGAACCCCGTCGTCGGAGCCGAAACCCTCAAAGATCGCTGCCGTAGCCTCCCACATCGCGAGCGTTATCGCATTACGTACCCGCGGCCGGCAAAGCCCCATGATAGCGACGCCGTCCCGATTTGATATCTCGATGTCTGCACTCGGCGTCACAACCCTTCTCCCGATATCGAGCGACGACCTTTGGTGCTCGCGTCTGTGGATCAGAGCTCCCGTCCGATCACCAATTTCTGCACCTCGCTCGTGCCCTCGTAGAGCCGAAATACCCTCGCATCGCGATAAAATTTCTCGACCGGAAAATCGTTGAGAAAACCGTAGCCGCCGTGCACCTGAATTGCCTCGGAGCAGACGCGTTCCGCCACTTCCGAAGCGTTCAGCTTTGCCATCGAAGCCTCCTTGAGGCACGGAAGGCCCGCGTCCTTCATTTGCGCCGCGTGCAAGGTCAATTGATGAGCGGCCTCGACCTGCGTTGCCATCTCGGCCAATTTGAAACCGATCGCCTGATGGTCGATGATGGGTTTGCCGAAAGTGTGCCGTTCGCGCGAGTAGCGGACCGCGCTGTCCAGTGCCGCGCGCGCAACGCCAACGGCCTGCGCCGCAACACCGATCCGACCGGAATTTAAGTTGGCCAACGCAATCCTGTAGCCCGCTCCAGGCTCGCCAAGCATATCGCTTGCGGGCACCTTCATGTCCTCGAACGCGATTTGGCAGGTGTCGCAATTGCGATGCCCCAGCTTGTCTTCTTCGCGCACGACAACATAGCCGGGGTTCTTGGTCGGCGTTATGAAGCAGGAAATTCCTTTACGTCCGGCTTCCGGCTCGGTCACAGCCAGGATCATGGCGATGTCTGCCGTGCGACCAGACGTGATGAACTGCTTCGTGCCCTTGATGATGTATTCGCCCCCAACGCGGACAGCTCTGGCCTGGAGCGCGCCGGCATCGGATCCGGCCTCGGGTTCGGTCAGCAGGAAAGCTCCGAATATCTCGCCGCGCGCCAACGGCCGCAGGTAACGCTCCTTCTGCTCGCGCGTACCATATTCGCACAGAGCGGCGCATACCGGTGAGTTGTGAACGTTGACCATGTTGCAGATGCCGGAGTCCGCCTCGGCGATCGCCTCGGTAGCCAGGACATACGAGACGAAATCGGCGCCAGCGCCGTCCCATTCCGGGGGAACGCAAACACCCATCAGCCCCAGCTTCCCGATTTCGGAAAGCAATTCGCGACGATCGAAACCGTCGCGCTCCCAGCGTGCCGCATGGGGCGCGATACGTTGCCGCGCGAAGTCCTTCGCGGTGTCCCTAATGAGTATCTGTTCCGGCGTGTACAGCATGTGTCAGCGATTTTCCGAGTTCGGCGCGCACTCAACATCTACGTAGCAACGCCGCCGATCCCGCGTCAATAAAAATGACTAATGAACCATCACTCATTTTTCTTGACGCTGACCTGCTTGTATGGAAACTGACACCTCAAATAATGCCACAGGAGAAAATCCATGTTGCCGTTGTCCGGCCTCAAGGTTCTGGATTTTTCCACCCTTTTGCCGGGTCCGCTCGCGACGCTAATGCTTGCCGAAGCCGGCGCCGAGGTCGTCAAGATCGAACGGCTGGGACCCGGCGATGACATGCGGCGCTACCAACCATTCACCGACAGCGACAATCCGAACTTTGCGCTCCTCAACCGCGGAAAGAAGTCGCTTTCGGTCGACTTGCGCGACCCCGCGCAACTGGACGCCGTGCTCGCAATGATTGCCGAAACCGACATCATCGTCGAACAGTTCCGGCCCGGCGTCATGAAGCGACTGGGGTTGGACTTCGACAGCGTCAAAAAGATCAATCCACGCATTATTTTCTGCTCGATCACGGGCTACGGGCAGACCGGGTCGAAGGCACTCGTCGCCGCCCACGACCTCAATTATGTGGCCGAAGCCGGGCTGCTGGCGCTTGGCGCCGACCGCAACGGACGGCCGATCGTGCCTTCAGCCCAGGTGGCCGATATCGGCGGTGGCACCCTGCCCGCTGTCGTCAACATCTTGCTCGCGCTGCGCCAGATCGAACGCACGGGTGAAGGCGTCTGGATCGACGTTTCGATGACGGATAACGTGATGTGCTGGCAGTCTTGGGCTCTCGGTCAAGGTGAAGGTGGCGGCATGTGGCCCCGCTCCGGCAAGGAGCCCGTGTCGGGCGGCTCGCCCCGATACCAAGTGTATCAGACGTCGGATGGCCGCTTTCTGGCTGCCGCTCCCCTGGAAGACCGTTTCTGGAAAAATTTCTGCGAAGCGATCGGACTCGATCCGAAATGGCACGACGACCGCCGGAATCTCGAAGGCGCGATCGATGCCGTCGCCGACATCATCGCGTCGAAAACCGCGGCTGATTGGGAACGGCAGTTCGCAGGAAGGGACGTCTGCTGCTCGATCGCGGCGACGCTGAAGGAGGCCAGATACTCCCCATTCTTTGCAGAACGCGGACTGTTCGACCGCAAGGTCGCTTTCGGCGGCGACACTATCGCAGCACTTCCAATGCCACTGGCACCAGAGTTCGTGCGCACGGAGACGGTTCTCTCTTATCCCGAAATACCCGTGCCCATCGAGACAAAGCCCAAGAAGGACCTCGCCATATGAGAGCAGCCTTGATCGACGCCGCAACCGGTATCGACAAAATCCGTATCGGCGACGCGCCCATCGCAGCGCCCGGCGCCGGCGAGGTCCAGATCGAAGTGCGTGCCTCGAGCGTAAACTTCCCCGACATTCTGATGTCCGAAGGCGCCTATCAGATTAAGCCGCCGCTGCCCTTCACTCCCGGCATGGAAGGCGCAGGTACCGTGCGTGCCGTCGCTCCCGACGTGAGAGACTTCAAAGTGGGCGACCGCGTACTAGCGAGCGTCGAGTTTGGAACCTTCGCCGAGCGCTTGAACGCGCCCGCCACACGATGCTTCTCGATTCCGGAAGCGATTTCGTTCGAAACGGCCGCGGCGGTCGGATTGGCATATCAGACGGCCCATTTCGCCCTGTGCGAGCGTGGCCGGATGTCGCCCGATGATGTCATACTGGTGAACGGCGCTACCGGCGGCGTCGGTCTCGCAGCTATCCGGCTAGCCAAGGCGTTGGGCGCCAGGACCGTGATCGCAAGCGTAGCGACCCCCGACAAGAGCGATATCGTCAAGGCAGCCGGTGCGGACGCGATCGTGCGCGTCGACGACAAAGGCAGTATCGACAAACTGAAGGGCCAGATCGCGGAAGCGACCGGCGGTAAACTTGCCGATCTCATCATTGAATCCGTCGGCGGCGACGTGTTCGACGCGAGTCTTCGCGCCTTGGCGTTCCGCGGCCGGCTGGTCGTCGTGGGTTTCGCTGGCGGAACCATCCCCGCCGTCAAGATGAACTACATCCTGCTCAAGAACATCACCCTCACGGGCCTCCAGTGGGCGCTTTATCCCACGATGATGGCAAACGAGGTGCGTCGCGTTCAGGCCGAGATCTTCGACCTGCTCGGACGGGGCAAGCTCGACGCCAACATCGGCGCCACGTATGGCCTGAACGAAATCAAGTCAGCCCTTGGCGATATGAAGCACCGCCGCGTGCGGGGCAAGATCGTCGTGCGGATCTGACAGATGAACGTGCGCGAACTTGTCAATTCCGCGGCCCCGCTCTACGGCGACCGTCCTGTCATCCGCTTCGACGGCGAGAACCTGTCCTATGGCGACTTCATCGACCTGACCGACGGGCTGGCTTCCGCCTTCCGGGAAAGAGGTTTGAGGCCCGGCGATAGGGTCATGATCCTGGCGAAAAATTCGCCCGAATGGATCGCCTCGTATTTCGCGACACTCACCTGCGGCGGCGTCGCCGTTCCCGTCAATCCGGCGCTGACGGTGAATGAAGTAGGCTACATCGTCTCCCACGCCGCTCCGACCATCGCGATGGTGGATCCGGAGACCGCCGATAATCTGCAGGGCCAGGTCCCTCACGTCATCACGCTCGGCAAACACGGCAGCTGGAAAGATATCGTCGCATCGCAGCAACCGCTCCGTACAGTCGTCCCGCGCAGCGATTCCGACCTGGCCGTGGTGTTCTACACCTCAGGTACGACAGGTCGCCCGAAGGGCGTCATGCTGAGTCACGGCGCGGTTCTCGCGAACGCCAACATCGTACGCTCGCTGTATCGCTTGTCGCCTTCCGATCGAACCCTGGTCACCGGATCGCTTTCGTTCATCTACTCGATTATGACGAATTGCACGTCGTCGATCTCAGCCGGCGTGACCATTCATCTCCTCGAGCGGTTTCATCCCGAACTGGTGCTGCGCACCATCGACACGGAGCGCATCACTCTCTTCCTCGGTGTTCCAACCATGTATGTGATGATGCTCGGGTGGGCAAAGGACAAAGCAGTCGACACGGCTTCGATCCGACTGACCGTGTGTTCCGGGGCCAGCCTTCCCTGGAATCTCCTGCTGTCGGTGAGGGAGCAGTTTGGGTGGACGCTGCTCGATCTGTGGGGAATGACCGAAGGTACGCCCATCACCAGCTACGCACCGGACGAGGCGCCTCGTCAGGATTCTTGCGGGCATGCCCTCGCCGGCTGCGGCGTTCGCGTGATCGACGCCGATGATTGCGACCTCGCGTTCGGCGAAGTCGGCGAGGTCCTTCTCAGCGGCCCTCCGGTGATGCTTGGCTACTACAACAATCCGGAAGCGACGGCCGAAACGCTGCAGAACGGCTGGGTGCGGACAGGCGACCTAGGCAAGCTGGACAGCGATGGCTTCCTGTCGATCGTCGGCCGAAAGAAAGATCTGATCATCCGGGGCGGCGCGAATATCTATCCGACCGAGGTGGAAGATGCCCTGTACGGGCACCCAGCGGTCGCCGAATGCGCGGTGATCGGCCGTCCCGATCAGGTCTACGGCGAAATTGTCGAAGCCGTGCTGGTTTTGAAAGACGGTCGTGTCGCGACGACTGGCGAATTGATCGCCCACTGCAAGGAGCGGATCGCAGATTACAAAATCCCCGCGATCTTCGAGGTGGTCAGTGCATTGCCAAAGGGGCCGACAGGCAAGATTCTCAAGCGTACGCTCCGCGACCGGATGCGTGAATAGAGCCTTATCGGTTCTGATTGAATCAGAACCGGGCTCTGGTCTTTTGTTTTGACGCGTTTTTTTCACGCGAACCGGCATCCGCTTCGCTCGAAAACGCTCTAGGCCCGATCACGAAGATCAGCCCGCGTAGAGGCCGAAACGCACCAGTTTGACATAAGTCCGGATGACCTGCGCATCCGGAGCTCGAACCGAACCATTGGAGTAGGCGTAGCGCTGGGCGAGATAGGTTCTCATCGACATCAGCATATAGCTCAGGGGTTCGAGATCGCTCTCATCGAAATTTTTTATCTCGCCTGCTTTGATGGCGCGTCGCAGGCTCCGGACGTACCCCGCGGAAATCTTCGAAAAATAAACTTTGTGCGCCTTCGGAGCGAGGGTCTCCGCTTCGTTGACCAGACGGTGAAACCAGGGATTTGCCTCCAGGAAGGAAAAATAGGCGCAGAGACGCTCTTCCTCGCGCTGCCATCCCTTCGCTTCGGAACTCATGTGGACTCGGAGATACTCGAGCATGAGATCGCCCATCTCGGGCAAAAGCTGGTCGAGCAAGTCTTGCCGCGTCGTAAAGTAATTGTAGAAAGTCCCTTGAGCAACCTTGGCACGTGAGGTTATGCGAGCGATCGACGCTCCTTCGTAGCCGTGCCTCCCGACGATCTTCGCAGCGGCATCGAATAACGCCTTGCGTGTCTCCTCGCTTTTCTCGACCCGGGTAAGCTTCACCCTCTTCGACTTCAACTGAGCAAGTCCCAAAATTCTAACCCCCAGATCCGTGGCACATGCCAGACGCCACGACTCCTGTATCCCATTGGTAATGCAAAGAATAGGCCGCGTTCAGCGAGGCCGAGCCTCCCGCTCCCTTAATTCGCGCTTCAGTATCTTCCCCGTCGGCCCCTTCGGCAGGGATCCGACAAACTCGATCTTGGCCGGCACCTTGTAAGCGGCGAGTCGCATGCGACAGTGTTCGATCAGCTCGCCTTCGGCTAGCTTGAAGTTCTCGCCGACGACCACGACGGCCTTGACCGTCTCTCCGTAAAGTTCGTCCGGAATTCCGATCACCGCACATTCACTGACGGCCGGATGCGCGTAGAGCGCCTCCTCGATCTCTACCGGGTAGATGTTCGCGCCGCCACGGATCAACATGTCGCGCTTCCGACCGACGATGTAAAGACACCCGTCGGCATCCAGTTTGCCGAGATCACCCGTGTACACCCACTCGTCGCGGAGGGTTTCAGTGGTAGCTTGCGGGTTCTTGTCGTAACCAATGAACACGCAGGGTCCCGTGAGCAGGACTTCACCTATTTCGTCCGGAGCCAAATCCTTCCCGGCGCCGTCCACTACACGCACGGCGCAGCCGGGCAAGGCCCGGCCGCAAGACTCGGGGCGCCCTTCCAACTCCTTGGCCGGGTCGAAACCGGTAATTGGCGTCCCTTCGGTCTGGCCCCATAAATCGAAGACCGAAACGCCGAATCGCTCGCGAAATCTCGTCGCTACGTTCCAGGAAAGATTTTGGCCGGCGGAAATGCAGAAACGAAGACTGGAAGCGTCGACGGTCTGATTGTGCGCCCAATCCAACATCATTCCGAACATGGTCGGGACGCCCATGAAGACCGTCGCCCGCTCGCGCTCAATACCGCGCAGGCAGTGCTCCGGGTGAAAGCGCTCCTGGAGAACGACCGTCGCGCCGGCATAAATCGCCGACAGACAATTGATGACGAGCGGATAGATGAAGGACAGCGAGTTCGGGATCAGAGTCACATCGGTGCTTCGTATGTCGAAATGACTCGCAACCATACGAGCGGTGAAGACCTCCGCCCCGTGGCTCAAGACCGCACCCTTAGGGCGGCCCGTCGTTCCCGAAGTGTAAAACATGAGAGCGGGCTCGGAATCGTCGCGATCTACGATCTGCCCGTACGGCTTGCCGCTGGCAAGCGCCGCGTGCCAGGTATCTCGGCCCGCCTCTCCGATCGTCAAGACCTCGGGACCTGACGGCAATATCGATGCCAGATCCTCGTCCACGACGATAATCCGCGGACCCGCGTGTTCGACCATGTAGGCGATCTCCGGCCCAGTGAGAGCCGGGTTCACCGGGATCGCCATGGCTCCGCGCCCGAGCGCCGCGAACAGCGTCACCATCCATTCGGGCTTGTTCTTCGCAACGATCATGACCCTGTCGCCAGCGCCGATGCCACGCGAGTCCAGGTAACCCGCAAACCGTGAGACGCGGTCGGTGACATCGGCATGCGAGTAGCTCTCGCCTCCGAACCGAAACACGGGTCGCGTTCCGTAGATGGTGCCGGCGTCGCGAAGGATTGTTGCGATGTTCATCGTGCGTCAGCCATGCATGGTCAATCCGCCGGATACGCTCAGCACCTGGCCAGTCATGAAGCTGGCGTCGTCGCTGGCGAAGAACAGGACCGCTCCGGGAATGTCCTCCGGCTGACCCAGGCGCCGCATCGGAATCGCGTCCTTTAGCGCGTCGAAAACGCGCTTGCCTCGCTCACCCTCGTCCTGAAACGCCCGAAGCATCGGGGTGTCGGTGGGCCCCGGGCAAACGCAGTTGAGAATGACGTTGTACCGCAGCATCTCGCGCGCCATGGTCTTGGTAAACGCGATCAGACCTCCCTTGCAGGCAGAATAGACCGCCTGACCGGACGAGCCGACCCGCCCCGCGTCGGATGCCACCGTAACCACGCGGCCGCTTTTGCGCTGCGACATCTTTTTTAGCACGACGTGGTGCATGTTGATCGGGCCCTCAAGATTGACGGCGATCACGCGCTCACGAAATTTCGCGTCGGTGTCGAGGAACATCTGAAAGCGATCCCACCCAGCGTTATTGACGAGAACGTCTATCGCGCCGAACTCCGTCTCGGTCCGCTCGACCGCATTCTCGACAGCAGCATAGTCAGAGATGTCGAGCGCTTCGACATGCGTACGCCCTTCGCCGAGTTCCTTGGCTAGAGCGACGGCCTCATCCCCGTGCAGGTCGAAGATGGCCACCCTGGCTCCTTCTTCGATGAACCGGCGGCAAATGGCCTTGCCCATACCGCCCGCACCGCCCGTTACTACGACTACCTTGTCCTTCAATCCGCGCATCGCCTTCTCCGGAGTTCCGCTCCATTCAGAGCATCAGATATTTCCGTTTGACTTCTTCATTAGACGAGAGCTCATCCATGGTCCCCTCGAAGCGGATCCGCCCCTTCTCGATCACGTAGCCTCGATCCGCAATTGCCATCGCAAAAGGCACGTTCTGCTCGGAAAATAGAATTGTCAGTCCGAGCTCCTTCAACTTGAGAAGTTGCTTGCCAAGGTCCTTGACGATGATTGGCGCTACCCCCTCGACCGGTTCGTCGAGCAAAAGCAGAGAGGGATTTCCCATCAGAGTCCTTCCGACCGCCAACATCTGCTGCTCGCCTCCGCTGAGATAGCCTCCGAGGTTTTTGTCCAGTCGACGAAGCGGCGGAAAGAGATCGTAAACACGCTCAATCGACCAGTCGAAGCCGACCGGCGATGACCCCTTCTTGACGCCAACCTCGAGGTTCTCGCGGACCGTCAAGTCCGGAAAGATGATGCGGGCGTCGGCGACGTACCCAACACCCAGGCGGGCGATCTGATCGGTGCGGCGGCGTCGCAGGTCGTCGCCGCAGAAGGTAATTTTGCCCGAGGAGACCTCGGTCAATCCCATGACCGACTTGATCGTTGTCGTCTTTCCTGCCCCGTTCCGTCCCAGGAGGCAGACGATCTCTCCGGAACCGACCCGCAAAGAGACGCCGAACAGGACGTGGCTCGTGCCGTAGTGAGCCGAGACGTCCGACAGGAAAAGAAAATCGCTCACGACTTCTCTCCGAAATAGATTTCCTGCGCGTACTCGTTGTTCCTGATCTCGTCCGGCAATCCCTGGGCGACGATCTTTCCGCGATGAAGGACGGTAATCCGGCGAGCGTGGTTGAAGACAACGGACATGTCGTGTTCGGTGAACAATACGGTTATGCCGAGAGTTCGGTTGAGTCCGTCGACCACCTTCATGGTCTCGTGCGTCTCCTCAAGCGACATTCCGGCAGTGGGTTCGTCGAGGAGAAGAAGTTTGGGATCGCTGGCGAGCGCCAGCGCGAGTTCTAACTTCTTGCGGTCACCCTGCGCTAGACTGCTCGCTTCAGTTTCCGCCTTGTCGGCGAGACTGCACATTTCGAGAATCTCGCGGCTTCTTTCCGTTCCCTGCGACTCCGCGTTACCGAACAGGTCGAGCGTTCGCCCCATGTGCGCCTGGACCGCGCAGCGGACGTTCTCAAACACGGTCATCCGGACGAAGATGTTGGCGACCTGGAAGGCGCGCGACATACCCCGCCTGACGATCCGATGAGGCGGCATGTGGCTGACTTCGACGCCATCGAACACGATGCTGCCCGATGTTGGGCGGTGGTAGCCTGTAAGAAGATTGAAGAAGGTGCTCTTGCCGGCGCCGTTGGGGCCGATGATCGCCTCCTGCGATCCTGCTTCGAGATCGAGCGAGACGCCTTGCGTAACCGCGAGGCCGCCGAAGGAACGCCAAAGGTCTCGGACCGAGAGCAGCGTACCCATGTCATCCCCTCTCCGGTGACGCTACCGTCGGCGTCTTCGGTTCAGCCGGGGCGGAAATGCCGGGAGTCCGCCACTGTCGCAGGACGGATCCAACCACGCCGGTCGGAGCCAGGAAGACGATGAAGACCATGACAAGCCCGATCACCAGCGACCAGTACTGCGTCACGCCCGTCACCCACGCGTGAAGCAACGTGTAGATCAAAGAGCCGAACAAGGGCCCGGCGAACGTATAGGCGCCGCCGATCAGGGCCATGAACACCGGAATGCCAGACTCCTGCCAGTTCAGCAGTGTGGGCGCCACACTTCGGGTGAACGGCGCCCAAAGGCCGCCGGCGAGACCGGCAAAGGCGCCTGCCACCACAAAATTCACCCACATGCAGAACTCGACGTTCACTCCGATGAATCGTACCCGCTTGGCGTTGTCACGGATCGCGCGAAGTGTATATCCGAACGGCGACTGGGTGATACGCCAAAGCAAGACAAAGCAAAGCGCCACAACGCAAAGCACCAAATAGTGGTAGTGGGACGGCGCCCGCAACAACGGCGGGGGAAGAAGGCCTTGGATGCCGTTATCGCCGCCCGTTACCGAGTATGATGAAAAGACGAGGAAGAACATCAGTTCTCCGAAGGCCATCGTCAAGATTGCGAAATAGATACCGGTGCGGCGGATGACGAAGAACCCGATAATGGCGGCGAAGATAGCCGCCACGGGGACCGACATCGCCAGCGCCAGGAAGAACCAACCGTAGTCGTTACCGAACGTACGACCGATCATCGCCGTCGCGTACGCGCCGATGCCAAAAAATGCCGCGTGACCGAACGATATCTGCCCCATGTACCCATAGATCAGATTGAAGCTCATGGCGAACAGCCCCATGATCAGCACTTCGGTGGCGATCATCGTCCAGAATACCGATCCGGCAAGCGGAACGATCGCCATGAAAGCGAAAAACACCGAGGCAGGGCCTATGCGACTGAACTTCATTGCTTTGCCTCTGAGAGCGGGATCACGTGCGCAGTTCAGAGCCGAAGAGGCCCCATGGTCGCCAAATCAAGATCGCGACGACTATCAGGAAAACAACCGCCAGTGCTCCATTCGGCCAAACCAGAACCGAGAAGGCGTACACAATGCCCACGATCAACGAAGCGACGAACGTGCCTAAAATGCTTCCGAAACCTCCGATGACGACGACGGCGAAGGATTGCACGATCAGATCGATATCGACGCCCAGCGCCATCGGTGCGGTCGGGAGGAACGCGCCCGCTGCCAGTGCAGCCAGCGCAAGGCCCAGCGCGAACACGCTGGCGTATATTAGACGAATGCGGATACCAAGTGCGCTCACCATCTCCCGGCTGTGGACGGCCGCGCGAACGATGCGACCGTACCGGGTGAATTTAAGAAACATCCATAAGCCTAGCGCCACCGCCAATCCCAGACCGATTACGACGAACTGATACGGGTTGACAAACGTGCCGAAGATCTCGAGCGGCTCGATATTGAACGACACGCTCCTGTCCTCCACACCCCAGACCAGACGGATCAGGTCCCCGATGATGAGGACAAAGGAGAACGTCAGGAGCAATTGTTCCGGTAGCTCACGCTCGTACATTCGCGAAATCACGAGCCGCTCTAAGGCAAAGCCAATTGCTGCCAGTACGACGCAGCCGGCAGCAACGGCGAGAAGGAACATCAGTATGCCGGGACCGATCAGAGAGTAGACCGAATAGATGATGTAGCCACCCAGCAACAGGAACGTCGCGTGGGCAAAGTTGAGGACGTTCATGACGCCGAAAATCAGCGATAGCCCTGCGGATAGAAGGAACAACATCATCGCACGAGCAACGCCGACGACGAGTTGCGTCATGAGGAGGTCGGCGTCGAATGGCATGACGAAAATCCCTCAAGCACGCTTCTTCTGAAGGGCCTGAACTTCTTCGCAGGACGGAAGCCAGGTCTGCTCGGCTGAGACCTTGGTCATCGTCTTGGGATCGAGGATCGGGAATTTGTAATCCGGGGAGTCGGTAACTGTTCCGACATACGAAGGTACGCCGAGTTGGTTGTTACAGGCCCGAAACGTTGCCTTCCCGCGGCAGGTATCGATGGTGGCGCCCGTGAGTGCCTTGCGGACATCCTCGTTCTCGATGCTGCCGGCCTTCGTCACCGCCTGCTCGAGACCGTAAACCGCGTCGTAGTGCATGCAGGCCCAATCCGACGGGTAAGCGTCGGCCCCGTAAGCGGCATGATACATCTTGAGATACTTCTGCATGACAGGTTGATCAAGCAGTGCATAGAACGGTGCGCGAGCGACGCCGATCATGCCTCGAGGCAGCGCGTCCTTTAACTGCTGGAGTTCGCTCAGTGACAACAGGCCGCCCGGGTAAACGGTCCTTTTGAAGAGTCCGGCCGGCCTGGCTTGTTCGATGAAGGTGACGTTGTCCTTGCCCGCAATCGCTCCGAAGCAAAAATCGGGCTTCATGGCCATAATCCCCGAGATGTAAGGCCCAAAGCTGGTCTCGCCGATCTTGAACCAGAACTCCTTCGAAAGCTTAACGTCGGGAACGAGCTTGTTGAATGCCTCAAGGAAGCCAGCCTGCTGCGCGCGCGCCCACTCGTAGTCCTGGCCGATGCTGACGAAGCTTTTCCAGTTGTTCTTTTTCGCCATTTCAGCAAGCACGACCGCGATGGCGCCCGATTCCATTCGGGTGTCGGGGGAATACTGGAAGAACCATGGCGAGAAATTCTCGTGGGTGAGCCGCGAACTATTGCTGTTGGCGGCGAAATGGAGAACCTTGTGTTCGTCGATGATTTCCTCGACGGCAAGCGCTTCCGCACTGCTCCAGGTTCCGATCACTGCCCGGACGTTGTCGCGCGTGATGACGTCCCGCGCCTCACGGGCCGCCGAATCTGGCTTGCTTTGTGTGTCGCGGAAATGAAGTTCGATCTGGTGTTTGCCCAGCAGGCCGCCGCGGCCGTTGATCTCAGCTACGGCGTTTGTCACCGCTTTGATACCGCCCTCGGAGTAATTGGCGCCGGAGCCAGTCGCGGAAAGCAGCAGGCCCAATCGATAGGGCTCGGCCGCCTCGGCGCGCGCGTGACGCGACATCATGACAGCCGCGCCCGCCGTGGCGCTTTTCAAGATGAAGTCTCGGCGGCTGATCGCGTTCAGAAAACTATTGTTCTGGTCTTTCAGCATAGCAATTCCTCCCCTTACCAATGGCGCTCGCCTTTTCTTATGGACGGGAATGCTAGAGCACGGATGAACTCCGCACAAGAGAAAAATGAACGGTGAACCATCGTACATTTTTGTTGACTGACTGGCTCGTTCAGGCAAATTCATCTCTGTTCGCGACGGAGACTTCGATGACGGTGCATTTTGTGAATTATCTAGAAGACTTGTTGGTCGGGCAGACGGCAAGCTACACGAAGACCTTCACCGAGCTGGATTTGACGGCGTTTGCGGACGCGACCCACGACAACAACCCGGTTCATTTCGATGAGGAATTCGCCGAGACCACCCCATTCGGCGGACGCGTCGTCCACGGCATGCTCACGGCATCGCTAATTTCTACGGTCCTTGCCAAGTCACTCCCTGGACCGGGGTGCATCTATATGACGCAGAATCTCCGCTTCTGCAGTCCGGTCCGGATCGGCGAACCCGTTACAGCGACGGTCACCGTCCGGTCGATCGATCAACCGAAGAACAGGATACTTACCGATACGGTTTGCAAGGTCGGCGATCGGTTGGTGGTCGAAGGAACAGCCTTATTCATGGCCGAGCGGAGACCTCCACTGGGTGGCGTTTAGCCCGACAGGAAAGATCCCATGTCCAACACGATTCTCGTCTCACCGCCGGAGCATGGCGTCCAACTGATCCGTCTCAATCGACCGGAACGGCGCAACGCCCTCAACGTTGAGTCCATTCAAGCGCTTGGTGTGGCTTTCAGTAACGCCGAGACCAACGAAGGCGTCCGGTGCATTGTCCTCACCGGTAATGAGAAAGCCTTCTCGGCGGGCGCCGACATTGCGGAGATGGGCGCGCACGGATTTTCGGCACTCGAACGCCCCGAGAGGAAAGCCGGTTGGGCCGCGATCGAGCGCTTCACGAAACCAGTCGTGGCGGCCGCCGAAGGCCTTGCACTGGGTGGTGGCCTTGAGCTTCTGCTTCTGGCGGACATAGCGATCGCTGGCCGCTCGGCTAAGCTTGGTCTTCCAGAGACACGCATCGGGCTAATACCTGGCGATGGCGGAACGCAACGTCTGACACGTCTCGTCGGTCGGGCACGCGCGACGCGTATGATCTTCTGCGGAGAGCCGATTTCCGGCGAGAGAGCTGAACAGATCGGTTTGGTATCACAAGTTGTGGACGACGGATTCGCCCTCGCCGCAGCAGAACGGCTCGCCGCGTCCATAGCCAACGGGTCTCTTTCCGCGCTCAAGATGGCGAAGGCGGCTATCCTGGCGTCAGCCGAAACACCCCTTGCAATGGGACTTGGGGTCGAGCGCCACGCCGCCGCGCGCGTCTTCGCGAGTCCCGAGGGCGTCGAGGGCCTCAATGCCTTCCTTGAAAAAAGAAGTCCGCGTTTCGTTGTCACCTAATGCAGGACGAACGACTTAGTCGTATACCCCAGACGAATTGAACGTCCTGGCTCAGGCGACTTCGTGCTTGGGCTTCTCTTCTTCATTATGATCGTGCAGCAAATCGAGCAGGCGTTTGCGCATCAGCATGCCTGGCCGGTCCGACGGCATGTGCTTTTCGATCTTCCGGCCCATGTCCACAATGGCATCAGGGTCGGTCGATTCCAGCATATCGCGATCCTCGGCAATGATCGCGGCATCCCAATCGATCAGTTCCTGCGTAGAACAATCGGCCTCGGTGTCGTTGCGAAACAGGATTTGGACGACCTGGATCTGCCCATCGGATATCGGCGTAGCGCAGTTGAAAATGATGTGCCGGATGCCGGACGGATATTCCATATCGAGCCGCCGGCAGAACGGCATGAACCACTTGTTGCGCTGATGCCTTTTCGTAGTGGGATCGGTTGTGCCGCTGATCCGCGCCGCGTTGGGCGGATTACGGATCGTGATGATGGTTTCGGCGTCGAATCCGTAATCGGTCTCGACGATTTCGTACTTCTCAGGCTTGGGCTGGTTGATGTCACCGAAAGTGCCCTTGTGCACGAAGGCGAAATGCGCGTTGTCGAACGAATTTTCCATCAACCGAAGGGCGGCGGTATTCCACTTGTCATAAAATTGGTGGATCCGGCGGTAGCCGGGATCAGTATCCTCGGGCACATCGGGAATACCGCTGAGGGGTTCTTCGAGGGCGACCCAGACATAGCCATAGCGGGTCTGGGCGCGAAACGAGCGTGCCTTGGCGTCGGGAATCGGCTGCTCGAACGGAAACTGCGGAATCATTACCAGCTTGCCGTCGCGGTCGTATTCCCAGCCGTGATAGCCGCACACGATGTTGCCGTCCTTGCACCAGCCCTTGGAAAGCTTCGCTGTACGATGGCAGCAGCGATCTTCCAGCGCGGCCGGTTCACCCTTGCCATCCAGGAACAGCACGATGGGTTCACCGAGCAGCGTGAACGGCTTCGGTCCATCCGTGAGCCGATCGACCGGCATGACCGCGTACCAGAAACGGCGGAGCACAGGTTGTTTGGTATTGAGCATGATGGTCTCCGATGTTTAAGCAGCCAACCGCGCGACAACCCGGGCCGCATCGGATCTGAGTTTTTGAATATCGAGCCCGGGAATGACGTTATTCTCCACCACCATCCGGCCTCCGATCAGCAAATAGCGGACGCTTGCGGAGCCGGCGCAAGTGACCGGGGCAATCAAGGGATCATGCATGCCGAAATGTCGCGGCTCATCGAGATCAAAGATCGCGATATCGGCCTGTTGTCCGGGCGCCAGCGTTCCGATCTGAGGCAGTCCCAGTACGCGGGCACCGCCCGCGGTCGCCCAATGCACGACGTCTTCGGCGGTCACCACATCGGCGCCTTTGACCGCCCGATGGGTATGCCAGCAGCTATGCATTTCGCTGATCATGTCGGCGGCTTCGTTGGAGGCCGCGCCATCCACACCGAGCGACACGGCGCCCCCAAGGCGGGCCATCGCATCGGCCGGCGCAATGCCGGAGCCGAGCCGGCAATTGGATTGCGGACAATGCGACATGCCCGTGCCGGTGCTTGCCAGCATCTGGATTTCATCGGAATCAAGATGGACCAGATGCGCGAACCACACGTCCGGTCCGAGCCAATCATGGTCGGCGATCCATTCGACCGGTCGCTTGCCATGAACCGACAGGCAGAAATCGACATATTCCGTGCTCTCAGAGAGATGGGTGTGGACCCGCAGTTTCATGCGCCGCGCAGCAGCGATCGCTTCCTTCAGTTGGCCCGGCTCGATCGACCATGTCGGTGTGGTCGGCGCCAATACCACCTGGGAAAGGCTGCCGGGTGACATATCATGAAAGCGCTGCGCGCAGGATTCGACCGACTTCAACATATGGTCGAGGGATTCGACCGGCATCGGAATGAATTCGTCAGTATCGAAGCGACGGCCCTTGGTGGCCCCCCCGCGGCAGAATACCAAACGGATTCCGAGACTGCGCGCGACCTCGAAAATCACCTGCGCCGGATCAAACCTGTACGTGTCGCTGAAAAGATAATGGTGATCCGCGATCGTCGAGGTGCCGGAAAGCAACATCTCGGCCAACCCGATCCGTGCAGCGACGGCCAGCGCCTCCTCGTCGATCTTCGACCAGTAAGAATAGGACACCGAACGCAGCCAGCCGGCCAGCGGAAGGTTGATGCCGGACTTCACTCCCTTCAGGACGCTCTGGAACAGATGATGATGGGTCGATATCAGGCCGGGATAGATCACGCAGCCGCTGGCATCTAGCCTGCGCTCATCCGGTTGCGCTTGCAGCGCCCCGATTTCGACGATGACGCCATCGCGAACGCGGATCGATCCGCTGGTTCGCATCTCGGCACCCGGGCGCCCGGTGAAAATCCCGGTGGCATTCTCGATCAACAATGACGTCACGTCTCGGCTCCTATCTCGCTTTCATGCCAGTCGGACAAAGCGAGCTTCGACAGAACGACCATCGCCCCAAACAATCCTATTCCGGTCAGGGTGATCAGGAACAATGCCGCGAACATGCGGGGAATATCGAGCGTGAAACCGGCATCCAGAATTTCATAGGCCAGCCCGGACGAACGACCGCCGGTACCGGCCACGAACTCCGCCACCACCGCGCCGATCAGCGCGAGGCCGCTCGAAATGCGAAGCCCGCCGAAGAAATACGGCAGCGCCCCGGGGATCCTGAGCTTGACGAGAGTTTTGAAACGTCCCGCGCGATTCATGCGGAAATAATTGGCGAGCCCGGGATCTACACTTCGCAAGCCAAGCGTCGTATTCGAAATGATCGGAAACAGCGCCACCAAGGTGGCACAGATCGTCAGCGAGAGCTGGGTGTTCTTGACAAGGATGATGATGAGCGGCGCGATGGCGACGACGGGCGTGACCTGCAGCAAGACCGCATAGGGGAACAGGCTGACTTCGATCGCCCGGCTTTGCACAAACATGAAGGCGACCAGGGTGCCTATAACGACCGCCGCGGCGAAGGCCTGCAAGGTCACCCGCAAAGTCACCGTCAGCGCGCGCAGCAACGACGGGCCATTGTGAACGAGGCTGGCGAAAATATCGCTCGGCTTCGGGAACAGATAGACGGGGATCGATGCCAGGCGGCAGCCGACTTCCCACAAACCGATCAGCAAAATACCGACCGCCAGCGGCGCCGCGATCCGCACAAAGGCTTCAGATTGCAGCAGCGGCTTCACGACGCGGCTCCCGATGCCGTTGGAAGCGAGGCCTCGGCGAGCCAGGTCGACAATTCACGGCAGTATGCCGCAAATTTGGCGCTGTCGCGAAATCCCTCGTCGCGCGGCTGCGGCTCGTCGATGGTCATGGTCCTGAAGATACGTCCGGGATTAGCCGCCATCACGATAATCCGGGTCGAGAGGAACACGGCCTCGTAGATGGAATGGGTGACGAACACCGTCGTCAGTTTGCGTTCCCACCACAACCGGATCAGATCGGCGTCAAGATTGTTACGGGTGAATTCGTCCAGCGCGCCGAAAGGTTCGTCCATCAGCAGGAGATTGGGATTGGTCACCAGCGCCCGCGCGATCGAGACCCGCATCTTCATGCCGCCGGATAATTGACGCGGGAAATGCCGGGCAAATTTCGACAGGCCGACGCGCTCAATCGCCTCCGCCACGGCCGGAGCCATTTTTGCGTTCGCGACATCGGCAAGTTCGAGCGGAAGCCGCACATTGGCATCGACCCTCGCCCACGGCATCAAGGTCGGTTCCTGGAATACGAAGGCGAAGCGCCGTCCATCCTGGCCGACCTTCCCGAATTCACCGCGCCACCACAACAGGCGGCCGTCCGACGGTTCGATCAAGTTTGCGATCAATTTGAGCAGCGTGCTCTTGCCGCAGCCGGATGGACCGATCAGGGTGAGGAATTCGCCATCCGCGATAGTGAGATCGATCGGCGCCAGCCCCCGCGTGCCGTTGGCGAAAACCTTCTCGGCCGAAAGCACCTCCACCGCCGGCGGCTTATCAGCGCTGGCGGTGGTCTGGTCCGGGTTCTCGCTAAGCGGCTCGCCGGGCATCAGGGCCTTCATGGCCGCTCCTATTGCACGCCGACCTTGAGGTCTTTGACGAAACGCACATCAAAAGCCTTGTGCCAATCCGTCTTCGGGTCGAGCAACTCGCCCGCCACCAGGAAATCATAGATCTGCTTGTAGCGTGCTTCGGTAATGACGCCGATGCCCAAAGTGGCCGCGTCCCCGCCATCGATCGCCTTGTTTTCCCGGAGCTTCTCGATTGCAAAGGCGATCTGTCCATCGGTCATCTTGGGGTTATCGGCCTTGATCAAGGCATTGCCGGGCGCCGGATTCTTGATGTAGTCGCGCCAGCCTTCCAGTGACGCCTTCACAAAACGTGCCACCACGTCAGGCTTTTCGGCGACCATCTTTTCGGTCGTGACAATCGTCGAGCCATAGGGCGGATAGCCGCCGTCGGCCATCAGGAAGAACTTCACCTTCTCGTTCTGCTCCTGCGCCTGGTAGGGCTCGGACGAAGGATAGGCCTGCTGGGCGACATTCTTGTCGGCAAAGAACGGCTGCAAGTTGAAGGTGTAGGGTCGGATCTGATCGTCGGTAAAACCGTATTTGGCGCGCAGCCACGGCCAGAAGGTGATGCGCGATGAGCCGGCGATCAAAATAGGCTTGCCCTTCAGCGCCGCGATATCGGCCACGTCATCGTGGGTCATCAAACCCTGCAGGTCGAACTGGAACGAAGACGCGACGGTCACGAGCGGCAGATTCTGCTCGCGGCCCTTGAGCACCTGAATGTCGTAGCCCATCAGGAAGTCGGTTTCGCCTGCCAGCAAAAGCTGCGAGCCGTTCACCTGCGGACCGCCCATCTTGATGGTCACGTCGAGACCAGCCTTCTCGTAAAGCCCGGTCGCTTTGGCCTGATAGAAACCGCCATGCTCGGCCTGGGCGAACCAGCTCGTGAGAAAAGTCACCTTATCGGCTGCAGATGTCGGCGCCGCCGCACCGAAAAACGCACCCATTCCAACCAAGACGATCGCGATCTTGCGCGGCAGAAATCTCATTGCCATCTCAGTTCCCTCGTTTCGGGCGAGCGCATGGCCAGCCACCAATGTCCCCAGCTTCAACGTGGACCGATCGATCTCAACCGACCGCCGTCCTCGCCGGAATTGAGGATGCACAGCCGGGCTGTCACCTGAAAGCATTTTGATTCGAGCAATCCGTTGCCTTTTGGGCAACGACGATTTTCCTTAGTCAATGTGCTTGAAAAAGCGGCGCCCACTCGTATGAACGGAAGAAATATCGCGAAATTAAAAATACGCCCCGAGAAAAAACGACTTAGTATTGGTGACGGTATTTCTTCATTTGCAACCTTGTTCCACTCTTGCATGAGGCATGATCGCTTTGCGCTCGCTTTCACCTCCCTCGATCAAACCTCCCTTCGCACGCTACAGCCACGGCATCGCGCTGCCCGAAGGGCAAAGATTTGTGTTTACCTCGGGCCAGCTCGGCATCAGTGCCGACGAAAAAGTTCCAGGGGATTGCGAGGCGCAGGCCGATCTGTGCTTCGCCAATATCGCCGCTATTCTCGCCGAGGACGGGATGACCATGGCGAATGTGGTCCGGCTCAACGCCTATGTGACGGCGCGCGAGCATATGCAGGGCTACATGCGCTCGCGCGACCGGCAATTTCCCGGCACACCGCCGGCATCGACGCTGATGATCGTATCCGGCTTCGTGCGGGCGGAATTCTTCGTCGAGGTCGAAGCGATCGCGGCGGCACCCGCCTAGAATCGCGCCATCTCGCGCCGGACCTTTGCAAGAAAACGGCCGCGCTTGGCCGGCGTCGCGGTGTTCATGTGATACAGTGCGTAATAGCGTGCCACCGCTTTGGACCCGGTAAACCAGGGCAGATACCGCTTGATGATCTTGCGCGGCGGATCAGCCATGCCGATCGCCTGCCAGCGCGGGCGGCCGTAGGTCGAAATACCCGTGATCCGCGTGATATGACGCAGCATCGGCTTGGCTTGGGCGGGATCGGACAAGTCCATCGCAATCCCCGGGCCGAACATCCGGTCGAACCAGCCTTTCAGCATGGCCGGCGGCCCGAACGACCAAGTCGGAAATTGCACGACCAGCGCGTTCGCCGCCATCAGCCGATCGACGTAGGCCTGATTGTTGGCACGGTTGCGTACCGGATCATGGTAATCACGGCGCCGCTCGGCGGAGAGTACAGGGTCGAAACCTTCGGCATAGAGATCGAGTAAATCGATCGTATGTCCCGCCTCTTCCAAGCCGGCCAGCGCTTCCTTGCGGAGCGCGGCATGAAAACTGTCGTCCAGCGGATGACAGTAGACATAAAGCACGTTCATGTCACAGCCTCGCAGTCACGAAGCTTCGCATCTTTCCCGGATTGAGCAAGCCATAGGGATCGACTTCATGCTTAAAACCGAGCTGATCGGCATCGACGCGCTTGTAACGGCTGCCATCCTCGACCGTAAAGACATGCGGGTTGGCGATATAGACGCCGCGCTCCTCATGCAGCCGAATGATCTCATTCAACCGACCTTCACCCGTGTAGCGCACCACCGGCAATCCACTGCAGGTGACGCGGCCGTTGAAGCGGATGAATTCGAGATGTTGCAGTACCTCGTTCGGAAGCAGTTCTCGCATCTCGGCGATCTTTTCCATGAGCTGGTCATGCGGATAAAGACATTGCAGATAGGTCACGGTACGATCGGATTTCAGCACCTGCAGCGTGGTGTGGTTCCAGGTGTATTCATACAGCGGGACCTGACCGGGGCCGTCGTCGGTCGGGGTTTCCAGTGTGATGGCGCCGCGCCCACCCAGCAGCGACTTGAAGCTTTCCAGTGAAGGCTCCGCGATCATCGCGATCAGGATGCTTTTGCCGTCAGGACAATAGGGCTTGAGTACGCCGAAATACGAAGGCAGCGGCCAGGTCACCGGCGAAAGCAATTTCTTGACGATCCCGTCGGCGAGCGCGGCCTCATAGCCGACCGCCGCAGCGTCGATGAAATCGTCAAAGGCAATCACGACGTCGATCCACTTCCAGGCCGGCGCCAACGGCATTTCGAGCGCGGTGATGATTCCGGTGGTGCCATAGGCGCGATTGATCTTTTGCGCGGCATCTCCGCGCAGTTCGATGATACGCGGCTGTTCCTCGACCGTGACGACGCGTGCGGCCAGGATGTTGCCGGGCTCGCGCAGGCCGCCATAATTGACCGAGCCGATACCGCCCGAGCCGCCCGCAACAAAACCTCCGATCGTGGCGGTCCGTTTGGTGGATGGATGCATCCGCAGTTCCCATCCCAGCGGCAGTAATTCAGCGTCGATCGCGTTCATCTTGGCGCCGACGCCGACACGCATGATGCCGGGCTTGATCCATTCGGTGGCGGACAGCGCCATGACGTCGAGCAGCACGCCGCCCTGCAGCGGCACAGCCTGTCCGTAATTGCCGGTGCCCCCTGCCCGCACCGTGATCGGCACCCGATGCCGCGCGCAAGCCGCCGCGACCCGCACGACATCCGCCTCGTCACGGGGCGATACGATCAGATCGGCCGACTTGCCGTCGAGCTGTTCGTTCAAGACCGGGCTGTACCAGAAGAAATCACGCGAACGCCGGCGCACGATCTTGGGCTCGGTCACGACAGGGATGTCGCCGAGATCGGCGACAAGTCGGTCAAGCGCATTAGACGACATATCATTCATGATGCGGATGCCCCAACGCAGGACGTTCGCGGCCGATGAGTTCGGCCGCAATCGCCTGCGATCTGACGACAAAACCAAAACATTGGCGGACGTTGTAAATGGTCGCCGCCAGACAATAGTCCGGCGAGGTGGTAGCAGTGCAGTCCTCCAGCAGCAGGCAGTCATAGCCGCGGAAATTAGCGTCCTGCAGCGTGCACAACACACATTGGTCGGCATTGATGCCGGCGAACATCAGCGTCGTGACGCCGAGATTGCGCAGGATGCTGTCGAGTTCGGTATCCTGGAAGCCGGACATCCGGTATTTCGCCACATGGATGTCGCTGGGATCGGCGGCGAGTTCATCGACGATCGCGGCTGACCAACTTCCACGCTCCAGAACCTTGGCCCCCGAACCTGGCAGCGTATCGCCAAGACCGACGCCGGCACCGCTGGGCTTGTAGACATGCAGGAGTGCCGGACTGAGATTGAGCCGGTCAGGCCGGTTGCCCCAATTGAGCCAGATCACGGGAACATCGTGGCTACGCAATGCGGGCACCAGGGATTGCAGCGGCGCGATCGGCGTCCGGGCCGGCGCGACATCGACGCCGAGATGACCAAGCCAGCCATCCGGATGGCAGAAATCGTTCTGCATATCGACGATGATAATGGCGGTGCGCGCGACATCCAGCGTCACAACCTTGCCGTTGGCCTGCACGGTGATCGGTCGCGGCGGCGCGGGTTGACGCACAAGATTGGCGCGGGTCTCCGAGACCGACCAGCGATTGCGCGCGGACGATCCCAGCGGCCGCATCTCGTCGTCGTCCGTGCTGGAGGTCGGCACGACGTTCATGGCTCAGTTTCCCTGCAGGATTCGGATATCATCGGCGTCGAGTTCGACACGCTCGCCGCCGCGGATCAACTCGGCAAACCCCTCGTTCGGAGTCATTACGGTAAGGGTGTAAAGCTTGCCGGCGCCGGTATTCTCGATCACGTGCTCGGAGCCGGGATGCAACAACAGTGAATCGCCCTTTTTGATCGGCAGCGTCTTGCCGTCGCAGCGGGCAACGCCCTCGCCGTGCAACACATGGAAGAACTCATGCGCCGCGGCGTGCTCGTTCGGCGGCGTCGCGCCGCCGGTCTTGAAGATTTCGATCACGAAGATATTGTCGATCTTGTCGCTGTCCTTGTCGAACAACATCACGAAGTAGTTGGTATCCTTTGGCGAAATGCGGAACGCCTTCGCTTCTGCGAGATCTGCAACGCTGAACGCCATATCATGACTCCTTCGATCTTTTGTTCGGTTACGGCCTGTCGAAGGCTGTATGGGTGGCGATCCGTGACAGCGGGTAGCGGGCGATCTCGTCGATAAGCACGAGCAGCCGCGCCGCCGCGCGATCCACCGTGATTTTCCCAAGCTCGGCGGTGGCCTTCGTGGCGTCGCCACAGGCGCCCTTGGGATGAAGATCCTGGGCCTGCCAGCCGAAACGGGCGCCGCCCTCCGGGCTCAGTAGTTCCGACTCGCGCTCGATCTGTACCGACAGTGGAACGAAATTTTCGGCACGGTCCATATCGACCAGATCGGGATGCAGATGCAACATCACGCTGGTTTCGCTCTGGCCACCGTGAATGCCGTGCCGGTTCTCATCGGCGCCGTACAGCATATTCATGTCGATCAATTTCGGCCACATCGCCGTCACTGCGAACATGCCAAGCTTGACGCGCAGATCGCGGCAGACGATCTCAAGCAATTGCGGCTGACCGCCATGCGAGTTCAGGAACAGGATTTTGCGGATGCCGGCACGATGGACGCATTCGCCGAGTTCGTACCAGACCCGGCCCAGGGTCTCATGCGACAAGGTCAGCGTGCCCGGAAAAGCGAGATGCTCGTCGGACTTCCCGACCGGCGTCATCGGAAGCACCAGCGCCGGACAATCCGGCGGCATCAATTCGACCGTTCGTGCCATAATGCCCGCATTGATTGCCGCATCGACCCTGACCGGCAAATGCGGCCCGTGCTGTTCGACGGCGCCGACCGGGAGGATAGCGACGATCCGCTCGGCATCGAGATTCGCGAAATCCTGCGTCGTCAGATCCCACCACCAGTGCGATTTGAGGGTCATGCGTAACCATTCTCCGGCGACTTTGTGCACTCGTCTCGGTCAGTCATCTTCGACGCGGGGTAAGGGTGCACGCCGATCCCGCCCAAACGATCCTTCAGCGGGATTGAGCACGCCAAACCACCGGTTTGAAAGCGCTTTAATTCGGCAATCCTGTTGCCTTTTAGGCAACGTGAAGCCATGCTGAAGGCTTAAAACGCTCACGCTTGGTTTTGAGAAGATGCTGCACAGCCGGCTGCTGACTTATGTCGACGAAGTTGCCCGTACCGGATCGATCCGCAAGGCCGCCACTCACCTTAACGTCGCGGCGTCCGCTATCAGCCGCCAGATCCTGGCGCTGGAAACGCAACTGGGCACGCCGCTGTTTCAGCGTCTGCCGAAGAAACTCATTCTGACGGCGGCGGGAGAAGTCCTGATCGGCCATATCCGCCAGACCCTGAAGGAGTTGTCGCGCGCGCAGGGCAAGATCGAGGAGTTGAAGGGACTGCGGCGCGGCGAGATCACGGTAGCGATGATGAGCGGCCTTGCCTCCAATCTCGTGCCGGGAACGGTGAAACAATTCCGCCTCGCCAATCCCAGGGTAAAGCTGATCCTGACGCTCTTTACCACCGGCGAGGAAATTCAATCCGCGGTGGCCAACGGCGAGGCGGATCTCGGGATCGGCTTCGACTTCACCAAGGATAGCAATCTGAAAGTGCTCGCCCGCGCCGTCGGCAAGCTGGGCGCGGTGATGGCGCCGAACCACCCGCTCGCCAAGCGAGTCAGCATTCGTCTGAGTGATTGCATAGACTATCCGCTTGTGGTGGCTGACAACAGCAGCGCCATCAGGCCCTACCTGGACGCAGCATTCACCCGCGTCTCGCTCGATCCGCAGCCGATCATCGAAACCAATGCGATCGAAATCATGCGGCACGCGGCGATCCTGGAAAATGGGATCACCTTCCTCACGCCATTCGATATCGAATTCGAACGTCGCGCCGGGCGTCTCGTCTATGTCGCGGTCCGTGAATTATCCCAGGATAACCAGGCGCTGATGCTGATCGGGCATGAGCGCGGCACCAGCGCCATCGCCAGCGTGCTCGCCGAAATGCTAAAAACGATGATGCAGCAGGCGGCTGCTTAAGCTGCGCATGCAGGTGAGCCACGCCCGAACAAATCGTCGTTATTGTGTCGCGCGATATTTCGAATCTGTTCAAGGTTACAGGTGACGACCTCAGTGGTTTGTAGCGCGTGGTATTTCCGACCCGGATCGACGAAACGGACAAGCAGGCGTTGTTTGGTACTGTAAAGCCGGCCCTGAACGATTTTTACATAGAGGAACGTTTCAACTCAGACGTAACACGCTCAATAACTGCAAATACCGCCGCCAGCGCGCATCCCGCAACGATCCCGAACGTAAGGTCTTCCACGAGCGTGAGGCCGAAAGTGGCAATCAGCACACTCGCGCTTCGCCAACCGTGAAGCAAACGAAGGAACTCTTCTTTCTCTGCCATATTCCAGCAGACCACCGTCAGCACACCTGCGAGGGCCGACAGCGGAATGAAGCTTGCCAAAGGCATTGCGACAAGCATGAAAAGCAGTACCAAGACCGCGTGCGCCATGCCGGAGACCGGACTGCGCGCGCCTGCGCGAATATTGGTGGCCGTGCGCGCGATCGTTCCCGTCACGCTGATTCCGCCGAATACGGCGGACGCGACGTTAGCGATTCCTTGCGCTACCAGCTCCATATTGTAGCGATGCTTACGCCCGGTCATGCCATCGGCTACCTTGGCGGAAAGCAGACTCTCGACCGCCCCCAGCAGGGTGAACGAGAAAGCGGCCGGCAATACCTCAAGCACGGATGAAGAAGAGATCACCGGCCATCGGAAAGCCGGCCATCCATCGGGGAGCCGGCCGAAATGGCTGCCGATGGTCTCGACAGGCAGGCGCAGCAGCCACGCCGCCAGCGACGCAAGCACAACGGCGATCAGCATTCCGGGCCAGTTCGGCAGCAGGCTCCGCAGCAGAAAGATCAAGGCGGCTGAGCCCGCCCCAATCGCAAATGCGGCCGGGCTCATCGTCGGCAAGGCCTGACCGAGCATGGCGAGCTTCGGCAACAACTGCCCGGGCTCCGCCGCAGGCAGTTTCAGGCCGCCGAGATCCTTGATCTGGCTGGCAAAGATCGTAACCGCGATCCCGCAGGTGAAGCCGACGGTCACCGCATGTGGAATGTAGCGAATGAGCGAACCAAGCCGCAGCAGACCGATCAGCGTGAGCATGAAGCCGGAAAGGAAAACCGTAAGCAAGAGTCCGTCGAGGCCGAATTTGGCGACGGTAGCCGCGACAATAACAATGAATGCGCCGGCGGGTCCACCAATCTGGTAGCGGCTGCCTCCCAGGGCCGATACCAGAAAACCGCCGACGACGGCGGCATATAATCCCCGCTCGGGCGAAACGCCCGAAGCGACGGCGATCGCCATCGACAGCGGAAGGGCCACGATCGCGACGGTAAGTGCCGCTAACAGATCATTGCGAAAATAACCGAGATTGTATCCCTCGACCAACACCGTGGCGAGTTTCGGACGATAGAGATGGGCCGTAGCAGAGCCGTCGGGCATGAGACAAACCGTTCTGGATTAATGATCATAGTTGAGGGTTGAACACGAGGCCTGTGTGTCAAGAGTGCGTTTCCGCTGTATTTTTCGTTTGATCGAGATCAAAAGTAAAGCCGTTTCCGAACGCATAATGCCTGCGGATTCAGAGGCGATGCGAGCCCGCCACGGCAAAGTCCCGTATCATGCAGAAGTTTGCACTCAAGCTGTTGTTGAGCCGTCTGATCGTTCGGCGAGGGGCGAAGCGCATTGACGGCGCCCAACTCGCAGCGTCACTCCTGACACTGCTCGGGATCGCCTTGATCGGGCTCTACGTCTGGTCGCACGGGCAATACTAACGTTCAGGTGCCGGTTTCTCCCGAACGGGTTCGTCATCAGCAATGGCGCGCCAGGCGGCGCCTTCCAGATCGTCGTATTGCCCGCTTTTGAGCGACCAGAGGAAGCCGAGCAATCCGACGAGACCGAGGCCAAGCGCCAGAGGCACGAGAATCACGAGTACTTCCATCACCGTCTCCAGTGCGCGCCGCGTCGCGCGCGAAGCGCATTCAGCATGACCAGGAGCGAGGAGCCCGACATCGCCGCCGCCGCAATCAGCGGTGTCACGACTCCGCTGACGGCAATTGGTACCGCGAGCAAATTGTATCCGACCGCAAGCCAGAGGTTCTGGCGCATCAAATGGAGCGCCTTGCATGAAAAATCGATCGCCGCGACTACCGGAGCGAGCGGCTTGCCCAGGAAAACCAGATCGGCGGTGGCCTGACTGAGATGCGCAGCACTTATCGGTGACATCGAAACATGCGCCGCAGCGAGCGCTGGTGCATCATTCAACCCGTCGCCGACCATCATCACCTTGAACCCCAGGCGCTTCAGATCTTCAATACGCGCGATCTTGTCGGCTGGCGTGACCCCGGCGCGCCACTCGTTGATCCCAAGCATCTCCGCCGCAGATCGCACGGCCGACTCCCGATCGCCGGACAGAATCTCGATTGCGATACCGCGCGCTCGCAACGAGGAAACCACAGTCTGGGCGTCGGGGCGCACACGCTGCCGGACCGCGAACACATGACACGCGGCGCCGCGCCTGAAAGCCACAACCGATACTTCGGGATCGAGACTTAAAATCTCATTGGCCAACTCGTCAGCCCCGCAGAATGACGGCCTGCCCAGCCTTACCTCTTCCCCGTCGACCAAGCCGCGGACACCTTGCCCCGGCAGCTCGACAATTCCGGCAAGCGGCGATTTGGCATTTGAGGCGCGCGCCACGGCGGCGGCGACCGGATGATGGCTGGCAAGCGCCAGCCGTCCTGCGAGATCGAACACGTCTTTTGGGACACTGGCCGAATTCACGACGTCGAGCTCCGGCAATGTCAGCGTGCCGGTCTTGTCGAAGATAATATGATCAACCTCCGCCAACCGCTCGATGGAATCGCCCGAGTTCAATAAAACGCCGGCTCGGAACATCGCACCGGACGCGACGGTCTGCACCGTGGGGATGGCGAGGCCCAGCGCACAAGGACAGGTGATGATCAGAACGGCAATGCCGGTGACGATGGCATCATGCCAGGTCGCCCCCATCAGAGCCCATCCGATGATCGTCAGCAATGCGGTGGCGTGTACCACCGGCGCATAGAGCCTGGATGCCCGATCTGCGAGCCGCACATAACGGGAGCGAGCTTGCAACGCATTGTCGAGCAGGCGCGTGATCTCCGCCAGCAACGTGCCCTCCGACGCTGCGGAAACCCGAACCCGCAGCGTTCCGGAGATATTGAGCGAACCGGCGTAGACAGCGGTGCCATGCTCCGCGGTCGCATACAGGGTTTCTCCTGTGATCAGGCTCTGGTCGATCTCGGATCTTCCTTCGATAACCGTGCCATCGACCGCACAGCGTTCACCCGGCCGCAGCAGAACGATATCGCCAGGCTGGATGGCGGCAACCGGGACTTCGCAGATCTCGCCGACCCCGACGAGCCTAGTCGCGGTTTCCGCCTTGAGCGCGGCCAGATTGCCCGCAAAAGCGCGCGTTTTCAGACGCATGCTTTGGTCGAGATAACGTCCCACCAGCAGGAACGTCAGCAACATGATGGCGGCATCGAAATAAGTATGCTCGGCGTGGCGCAACGTCTCAACGACCGACATTGCCAGCGCGAGCGCGACACCGATGCTGATTGGAACATCCATATTGACGTTGCGCGTGCGCAATGCCCGGAACGCCGAGCGGAAGAATGGCTGACCGGCGTAAGCGGCAGCCGGCAGCGCGATCAGCGCCGACAGCCAATGGAAGAAGTCGCGCTGTTCGGGGATCATGTCGCCGGCATTGCCGGACCAGACCGGGATCGACAGCATCATTACGTTCATGGTGGCGAAAGCGGCGACACCGAGACAACGCAACAGAAAGCGCGAATTGTCGGCTTCCACGGCCTCCGCACGGACCGTTTCGAACGGATAGGCCCTGTATCCGAGTTCAGCCAGTCGATCGATAAAGCCCGCGGGATCGAGCGCGCCCTGCTTCCATTCCAGCGCTACGCGACGGTCCGTCAAATTAACGCGAGCGAGCGTGACGTCGGGTATCGCCGAAAGCCCGCGCTCGATCTTGGACATGCAGCCGGCGCAACTGACGCCCTCGACTGCAAGATCGATGTGGGAAAGACCCGAACCCAGGTCCCTCACATAATGTGAAAAATCGCGTGTCGCCTGCATGATGCGGCCTTTCCTAATTCAACAGCACGCGATTTCTCGACAGGAACATCCGCTGTCCCGCGGCGACGCCTTCGAGCACCAGATCCCATTGTCCGGGTCCGACCAGGGAAGCACTCCCGCGATATATCCCGCTGGTTACTTCGGCAAACGCAACTGCCCGATCGGCCCGCCTGTCGGCAGGTCGCTCGAAATGGCCTTGAAAATTCAAACCCGTCATCGGCAGACCTTTACTATCGCGCGCCTCGACCTCGAGCGTGGCGCCGCCATCCGGCCCGCGTTGAATATGCGCATCAACCTTCCAGTTTCGCGCGTTCTGGTCACGGGCGGCTGCAATCTCGTTCTCATAGGCCAGGCTAGCGCTGTAAGCGCTATCGACCTCTGTGCCAGGCAAGGTCTGGATCGCGAGCTTCGCCATAATGACGTTGACCCCGATCACGACGCCGAAGAACGCAACAAGCATCAAAAGCACCTTGCGCCCCGTCAACGGTCTTGGGGAAACCAGCGGTCTACTCATGCGAAGTTCCTGTGCCATCTTATGGAGTCACGAAATTGTCAGTCGCCGACGCCGCCTCGCCAAGGCCGATATCGGTGATCCGGAATTTAACCGGCGTAGATTTCTCCGGATTGTCTTCGGAGGGCGCCGTTACGAGAACTCTCAGTTCGGTGGTCTGATCCCGTCCGAGGACGATCATGGGCCTGTCCGGCGTGACGGAATCGGCACCGACGATATGAACGGTCGCGTTATTCGGACCATCGATGTCGATCGTCACGACACGATCGAAGCCGCTCTTGTTCAAAAAGCGAACCGTATAGGCATTGCGAATCGATCCATCGCTCAATCTCACCGCGACCGGATTGCGGTCATGCAGCACGTTGACATCGAGCAGCGACCGCGTCAGCAATGCGTACAGCATCAGCGCGCCAACCGCTGCGATCATGGCGCAATATACGATGGTGCGCGGCCTGATGATGCGATAGATTTCCGGTTTCCCGGCCTGACGACGCTGAATATTGATATCGTTGTCATAGCCGATCAGCCGGGTTTCCCTGCCGACTTTCTTCATCACCGTATCGCAGGCATCGATGCACAAACCGCATTGAATGCAGCCGAGCTGCGCACCATCGCGGATATCGATTCCGGTCGGACAGACGGCCACGCATTGATAGCAATCGATGCAGTCGCCGACATGTTCGCCAAGGGCGCGCAAATCATGCGCTTTTTTCAGCGATGTGCGCTTTTCACCCCGGTCGTATTTGTAGGTAACGTTGAGGGCCCATTCATCGGTAAGGGCTGCCTGGATACGCGGCCACGGACACATGTAGACGCAGACCTGTTCGCGCATGAACCCGGCGAGCAGATAGGTCGTAGCCGTCAATATCATGATCCAGATATAGGCCGGCATCGGCGCCTGGAACGTCACGAGCTGCTTCACCAGCGTCGGTGCATCGTTGAAGTAGAGAACCCAGGCTCCGCCGGTCCACCACGCGATCAAAAGCCAGATCGAGTGTTTGAGCGTAATTTCGGCAAACCGCTGCAGCTTGATGGTGCCGCGCGCGGCATCTTTTTTCATACGCTCGCGACGATCGCCTTCGACCAGCCGCTCGACGGCATAGAACAGATCGGTCCATACGGTTTGCGGGCAGAGATAGCCGCACCAGATCCGGCCGCCGATCGAATTCATCAGGAACAGTGTGATAGCGGCAACGATCAGGAGACCTGTGAAGTAATAAACTTCCTGCGGCCACAGCTCGATAAAGAAGAAATAGAATCGGCTATTGGGCAGATCGACGAGGACGGCCTGGCTCGGCGCATCCAGGCCGCGATTCCATCGCACGAACGGCAACAGGTAGTAGACGCCGAGGCAGAACGCCATCAGGCCCCACTTGATGCGCCGAAATGTGCCGGAAACGCTCTGGGGATAGACCTTCTTCTGGGCCACATAAAGCGGCCCATCGTCTGGCTCCAGGTCGATCGGACGTACGGTCTGGTTCATCGGCAGGTTCATCTCACATCCTCGACTGAGCGTAGGCTCAATCCGGGACGCGCAATTGATTCACCTCAAACCGGCGCCGGATCACGCTATGGTTCGGTTCGCAGCGGCCTACTGACCACCGCCAAGCGAATGAACATAGACAGCCATTGCCTTGATGGTGGATGGATCAAGACGGCCGGTCCATGCCGGCATCACGCCGGACCGGCCATTGGTAATTGTCTCGATGACCGTCGCTTCGTCAGATCCGTAAAGCCAGATCTTGTCGGTCAGATTCGGAGCGCCAAATTCCTGATTGCCTTTACCGGCCTCGCCGTGACAGGACACGCAGTTTTCCGCGAAGATCTTGCGACCGGCTACCGGATCGTAGCCTTGCCGGGTCGGAAGTCCGGACAGGGACCTCACGTAATTCGCGACCGTCACGATCTCCTCGCTCTTCAGCATGCCGTCCTTGCCGAAAGCGAGCATCGCGCCCTCATGCGTCTTGGCATGGCCCGATCGCGCGCCGAATTCGATGGTCTGCTTGATCTGGTCGAGCGACCCACCCCAGAGCCAATCGTCATCGTTCAGGTTTGGATAGCCCTTGGCCCCGGCGGCCCCGCTACCATGGCATGGCGCGCAATTGTCGCCAAACACGGCCTTGCCGCGCGCTCGCGCAAGCGCCAGCAACGCGGGATCCTTCTCGATATCCGCAAGCGAAGCCGCACCGAGCGTCAGCATTTTCTCGCCGCGTATTTTTTCGAGATTGGCCAGTTCGACGGCGACATCCGCGCGGGAAGAATAATGCAATATGCCGGTGGTATGGCTCCATAACATCGGCCATGCCGGATATACGATCCAATATCCGATCGCCCAGACGATCGTCAGATAGAACGTAATGATCCACCAGCGTGGTAGCGGCGTGTTTAACTCCTTGATGCCGTCCCATTCATGGCCGGTCGTCGCGGTGCCCGAAACTTTGTCGATATCGCTGTGATCAGTCATGATCCCGTCATTCCTCCCGCAGCGGCAGTCTCGACGCCTCGTCGAAAGCCGCCTGGTTGCGAGGCCAAAGGGCGTAAGCCACGATCGCCAGAAATATTCCGACGAAGATCGGCGTCCATGCCGTCACGACGAAATCCGATACGAAATTCTGGACCGTCAAAATCGCTCTCATTGTCGTGCCTCAGCGAAGATTAGCTTTTTCATTGTAAAGTTTGAAATCGACCAGCGTGCCGAGCATCTGCAAATAGGCGATCAGTGCATCCATTTCGGTGGGCATACCCGTCTTGCCGTCAAAATTGCGCACAACCGCCTTCGGGTAGCGTTTTTCAAACGCATCCACCCCGGCATTGTCGGGATCGGTTTGCGCTTTCAGATCGGCGACGGCGTTGGCAATCTGGTCGTCCGAATATGGAACGCCCACCGCGCGGCTGGTTCGCAAATGATCGGCAATCGTCGTGGCGTCGACTTCCGTCTCGGCCAGGAACGGATACCCGGGCATCACCGACTGCGGAACGATGGCGCGCGGATTGGTCAGATGGGTGACATGCCAATCATCCGAATATTTTGCGCCGACGCGAGCCAGATCGGGGCCGGTGCGCTTCGAACCCCACTGGAACGGATGATCGTACATGCTTTCTGCTGCAAGTGAGTAGTGGCCATACCGTTCGACCTCATCACGCAGCGGCCGGATCATTTGCGAATGGCAGAGATAGCAACCCTCGCGGACGTAAATGTTGCGTCCGGTCAATTCGAGCGGCGTGTAGGGTCTGATGCCATCGACCACTTCGATCGTGCTCTTCAGATAAAACAGCGGCGTGATCTCGACGAGGCCGCCGATCGCAATGACCGCGAGAATCCCGACCACAAGGAAGATCGAGTTCTTTTCAAAGATTTGGTGCCGGGCCCAGAAAGACATCAGATGCTCCTCACTCGGCCGGCTGAAGAGCGACGGGCCGCGACCCGGACATGGGCGCGACCTCCTCTGCATCACCCACCCTGACGGTCATCCAGAGGTTATAGGCCATGATCAACGCGCCAATCAGGTACAGCGCGCCACCCGTCGCGCGAATGATATAGAATGGATGCATCGCCTCGACGGACTCGATGAAGGAATATTCGAGAAACCCGAGCGAAGTATAAGCGCGCCACATCAAGCCCTGCAGAATTCCAGAGACCCACATTGCCGAGATGTAGAGAACGATGCCGATGGTCGCGACCCAGAAATGCCAGTTCACGAGCTTCAGGCTGTAGAGCCCCTTGCGATTCCATATCCAGGGTATGAGACAATACAGCGCGCCGAACGAGACAAATCCCACCCATCCCAACGCACCAGAATGAACGTGGCCGATGGTCCAGTCGGTGTAGTGGCTGAGCGAGTTGACGACCTTGATCGACATCAGCGGGCCTTCGAATGTGGCCATGCCGTAGAATGCGACCGATACAACCAGCATCCGAAGCACCGGATCGGTACGCAGCTTGTCCCATGCACCGGACAGCGTCATCAGTCCGTTGATCATGCCGCCCCAGGACGGCATCCACAGCATGATCGAGAAGGTCATGCCCAGCGTCTGCGCCCAGTCCGGCAGCGCCGTGTAGTGCAGATGATGCGGCCCGGCCCAGATATAGAGGAAGATGATCGCCCAGAAGTGGATGATCGAAAGCCGATAGGAATAGACCGGCCGCTCGGCGCGCTTTGGAATGAAGTAATACATGATGGCGAGAAAGCCCGCCGTCAGGAAAAAACCGACCGCGTTGTGCCCGTACCACCACTGGAACATGGCGTCCTGTACGCCGCCCCAGACGACGTAGGATTTCGATCCGAATACCGATACCGGCAGCGCCGGGTTATTCCCGAGGTGAAGAACGGCGATCGTGACGATGAAGGCCAGATAAAACCAATTTGCCACATAAATATGCGGCTCCTTGCGCTTGATGAGCGTTACCAGGAACACCAGCAGATAGGTGACCCAGACAATCGTCAGCCACAGATCGGCGTACCATTCCGGCTCCGCATATTCCTTCGATTGCGTGACACCGAGCAGATAGCCGGTACCCGCGATCAGGATGAAGAAATTATAGCCCAGCACGACAAACCACGGCGCCAAATCGCCAGCAAGCCGGACCCGGCAAGTTTTCTGGACGACGTAAAACGACGTTGCGATCAATACATTGCCGCCGAACGCGAATATCACCGCAGATGTATGCAGCGGCCGCAGCCGGCCGAAACTGGTCCACGGCAGATCGAAATTGAGCGCCGGCCAGGCAAGCTGGCTCGCAATCAATAGCCCGACGGTGAATCCGGCGATTCCCCAGAATACCGATATCGCCGCGGCAAACTTGATCGGCCCCAGATTATAATTGGGCCGGCCGTTGATTTCCTGAGGCGGTAACGCGAACGGGCGGTCGAAATAGCGATTAATGATGGCGAACACTGCCCAGAGACTGACGGCAAGCCCCAGCATGGCATGAAATGCGAAGGCAGTATCCAGGGCCTTTGCCGCCGCGATCAGACAAAGAAATGCAGTAGCTGAGAAAAAAATCGCCAAGCCGGCTTCGCCGTGGGACATCCATTTCGTCGATTGAACTTGATTCATTGGTTGATTCTCTTCGCAGCAGCGTCCGCCCTATCAACCCTGTTTTCGCCGCGCGTGATTTGATCGAAATCAAATTTCGCAGGTTTGCTGCCGGCGGCGGCCCGTTCGCTGTCGATTTCTGGCCTTGACGAATATCAAAGCGAAGGCCGAGGTCCGCCTTATGGCTGGATAAACAGACGGGGAGACGCCAGATGCGATTCTATTTCGATATCCGCGACAGGCTTGCCATCCGTGACGAGGTCGGCCGCGATTTGAAGACGGTTTCGGATGCGATCCTGTATGCGAAATACCTGGCTGCCGACCTGCGCTGCCTGGAACCCGCTGCCCGGCCGCGACTGTCCATTGCGGTTATTGGCGAAGGCAATCGGCGAATCCATGAGGAAGCTGTCTTCGCTTAAACCATCCGGTCAATTCGAAACCGCGCGCGCGGTCCCTGTTCCCAGGAAAGCGGGAATTAATGACCGAAATTACCCAATTTGTCGCAATGCCCTTTGATCTTGTCGACGGCGATTTTGTTGCTGTCGAACCCATTGTCTGCGCAAGTCCTGCACTCGCGATACAAACTGCGCAGGGGCAGTGGAAATTCTTTGGCCACGCAGGCGCCGTTGCGTTCAGCCGCACCAACGATTTTGAAAAGGGAAAATACAATCGCAGGCATGTACTGCGCCGGTTTGGGCAGGTGCCAGACGAATACCTGGGCCAAAATGATGGCGAATGAATTCCAGATCGCCGCGTTGCTGTTTTGCCTGTCCACATCAGCAGCACTCGCTCAGGATCTATCAGCCGGCGAGACATCATTCAGGAAATGCCGAGCCTGCCATTCCGTCGGCGTGGGCGCCCGGAACGGAATCGGACCGCTGTTGAACGGAATAGATGGACGCAGGTGTGGAAGCCTCGACGGATACAACTATTCAGATGCGAACAGGAATTGCCCCCTCACCTGGAACGAGGCTGTCTTTATGGACTACATCAAAGATCCAAAACTGAAAATTCCAGGCACAAAGAAGCTATTTTCCGGCATAAAGGACGAGACCGAGGCGCGGAATTTGTGGGCCTATTTGAGGCAGTTCGGTCGTGACGGCCAACCGAAGTAGCGAAACGTTTCGCGCGCAGCACCGGCGTTTATTGCTATCGAATCCGCCGGCCGTTCCCCGCGAAAATGATTATCCGCAACAGGAGCCCGGGAAATGATCAAGATCTATCACCGAGATAACAGACTGTAGAAATCTCCGGGTGCGGCGACGAGAGAATCGATAAAGTCTGTAGATTTTAGATAATCCCCGGAAGCGACGGCGCCGGCGCACCACGCCGTCCGGCGTCAGACTCCGTGAAGCGATCCAAATAAACACGGGTGTGGGATCGCTTTGCCTAATCGCCGCCCGCAACGGCAAGCGGGGCAGTATGACTGTTCCGACAGGATTCCCCGGCTGATTCTCTCGAATGGCACGCACCGTGGTTTCCAATACGGTTTAGTTGCCGCCATGCCTTTTAGAACGCGCCTCGGCCTTAAGATGCGCCGGGCGTGTTTGAATTTCACCCCACATCAGCACACCCGCAAACACCACGAACATGGCTAGCACGGCCGCACTTACCAGCATTGAATCGAAAGGCATGATGATGATCTCCTTTGAACTGGAGGCATTATTCTCCACAAACGATCGCGGTCGTTGATACGGATCAAATCTGGAGACGACTTGTCAGGCCGCGGCCAGGGCCTCGACACGCTCGAGGTCCGTCAGGCAGATGCCTCCCGGGAGGATTTCGATCAATCCGTCGCGTTCAAGCTTGGTGAAGGTACGGCTGACCGTTTCGATGGTAAGGCCCAGAAAATCCGCGACGTCCTGGCGGCCCATCGGCAATGGCACCCTATTTGTCGCCTCCCCGAGCCGGGCCAGTCGATCGCGCCACCCGATCAGGAAGCTCGCGACTTTTTCTTCCGCCAAGCGGCGTCCGAGCAGAACCGTGTGGTCCTGGGCTTGGCTCAACTCACGAACCAACAATTCATTGACGCGGCGCAGGAGGTGCGGTTTATCCTCGATAAATCGCGCGAAAGAACTTCTGGAAAAGCGGCATACGGCAACCGGTCCGACCGCATCAGCAGAGATGCCGTGGCGTGCCGAGGTTGCCATTCCCAGGAAGTCGCCGGGCAGTGCAAATCCGACAATCTGCCGGCGTCCGTCGGGCAGCAATTTGTAGAGGCGCATGACCCCCTCACGCAGATTGTAGAATGACTCCGTCAATTCCCCCTGCGCAAACACGGTCTCACGTGGCCTGAAATGGACGTGACGACCCAGATGGTCCAGCTCTCGCAGCTCGGTTCGATCGAGTGCCGCGCAAATACTAAGTGAGCGCACTGCGCAGTCGGCACAGGCCTGCTCGTTTGGCTCACCTTCGGCCAGGGAAATCTTCATGCGGCACCCCAGGACAATGCCGGCTTCCAACCGCACTTTGTGCATGGCTGCCGGGTGAGCCGCATTCTAGCGAATCTCCTGCTTGCTTCTTGATGCAGATCAATGACGATCGGCTTTGACGAACTCATCATTGATTGTTGTCGGTAATCGTGTCCCGCAACTTTACGAGGGTTCGTCCAGAATGCTGCGAACAGGCCTGCGCCATGCAATCGTTACGCTGTTGCTGACGACACCGGTATTGGCCGCGTCCCCTGCCGAACAGCGCGGCCGGACATTTGCGCTGAACAATTGCGCGCGGTGCCATTCCATCGATCGCGTGACCGAAAGTCCGCTCAAGATTGCGCCGCCGTTCCGGACCCTGCACCTGCGCTATCCCGTCGAAACCCTTGCCGAGGCTTTGGCCGAAGGTATCGTCACCGGCCATCCGACCATGCCCGAGTTTCAACTCGACCCTGACCAGATCCACGATCTGCTGTCCTATCTGAAGACCCTCGAATAACTTCACTTCCACCGTCACGGCTGTGACTGCAGCGTCCAGTCGATCATACTCCTGGCAATTCTGCCGAATGCAGCATCAAAGGCCGCGACGGCCGTCTGTGGCTCGACCTTGTCAAATTTTTCGCTCTCGTCGAACAGCCGCGACGCCACGACCTTTCCGTCCTTGTCAACAATTCGCGCCGATAGTCCGATTTGAGCCTCCGGCCCTGCATCCACCGCAACCCGAAACCGCCTGACATCGATCAGAAGCTGAAAGTCCGCCTGCCCGACATCGGTTGTGCGGAGCGGCGCATGGGCGATATCGTAATTCTCGAAGCTCTCGATCAATCTGGCCTGGAACAGCTTCGGAATCGTGTCGGCCCAAAGAAACTCGGAAAATCCTGGAATCTCGCTCGCTGGCGAAAACAGCATTCGCTGCGTCTCGAGCATGGCAACCGCCGTCGGCTCGGGAATAGCCAGTTGACCCTTGATGGTCTTGGCCGCCGGTCCCTGATTTCGCGGGGCCTGCAAATCGTAGGTAATTTTTTGTACCGGCGCGCTGGCGCCCGTCATCCTTTCGAGCCCGGCGACGATGCCGTCGAGCTTTCCGGTATTCCGCGCCAAGCCTTCCGAGAAAACCTGCAGATTGGCGATCGTGTTTTTCAACGGCTCCGCATTGTCGGCCAACACCGTGTCGACCCGCAGCAACGCGCTGCGGGCGGCCTGCGTCATGCCCTCGCCGGCCCCGGGCTCGGCAATCAGCGTCGGTACCGCACCGGAATTCGAAAGCAGCTTGCCGCCTTCCAGCGCGATTACCGGAACGCCCGTCAAACCCTGAAACTCCAGACCGACCTTGGTGTCGGATCTAACCGGGGTGGTCGAAGCCACCGAAATCGTCGCATTGACACGGCGCGGACTGTCCGGCGCAAGCCCGAGATCCGTCACCTCGCCGACACGGATGCCATTGAACAGCACGGCGGCGCCAACCAGTAGCCCGGGTACCGAGCCATCAAACTGAAGGTGATAGGTCACGCGAGGGCCGAGCCCGCCGGTATTGTGAAGCCAGTACACGAAACCGAACACGGCGGCGATGGCCGCCAGCACGAAAGCGCCGACAACGACGAAAGGAGCGCGGGTTTCCATCTCTTAACTCGCTTTTGGTTGCAACATCAAGGAGCGCTTGCCGTGAAAATAGGCCCGCACCCAGGGATGTTCAGATTGAAGCAGCTCGCGCATCGGTCCGATGGCGACGATCTTGCCGTCCGCCAGTGCTGCGACGCGATCGCAGACGGTATTCAGGCTGGCGAGGTCATGGGTGACCATGAACACCGTCAGTCCCAGTGTTTTCTGCAATGTCTTGATCAGGACGTCGAAATCGCCCGCTGCAATCGGGTCCAGCCCTGAGGTCGGCTCGTCGAGAAACACGATCGCGGGATCGAGCGCAAGCGCGCGGGCCAGCGCCACACGTTTGGTCATGCCTCCGGATAATTCGGAGGGGAACTTGTCGCCATCCTCCGGCTTCAGCCCGACCATTTCGAGCTTGGCAGTGGCGATCTCGTCCATCAGCGCGTCCGACAGCACCAGATTCTCGCGCAACGGAAACTGGATATTTTGCCGCACGGTGAGCGATGAAAACAGCGCGCCCTGCTGGAACAGAATGCCCCATCGTCCCGCAGCACTCTGGGTCACCCGACCATGGCTGCCGCCGATCTCCGCCCCCATTACCTCGATTTCCCCGCTCTGTCGTGGGATGAGGCCAATGATAGTTCGCATCAGGACGGACTTGCCGCCGCCGGAAGCGCCGACCAGGCCGAGGATCTCGCCTCGGCGCACATCCAGCGACAAGTGGTCAATCACGACATGCCGGCCAAAGCCGACCACAAGCTCTTTGACGCTGATCGCCAACGGCATGGTTGCTTCCGGCATTGTCACATTCCGACCGAAGCGAAAAAGATCGCAAACAGCCCGTCGAGCACGATCACCAGAAAGATCGACTTCACCACGGAAGTCGTGGTCTGCTTGCCGAGCGACTCCGCGCTTCCCTTGACCTGAAGGCCCTCGCTGCAGGCGACCACGCCAATCACCAGCGCCATGAACGGCGCCTTGATCATGCCGACCTCGAAGCTGGTCACGGATACGGCGTCGTGCAGCCGCGCAATGAAGATCGCCGGCCCCATGCCGCCGTAGAACCATGCCACCAGACCGCCGCCATAGAGCGCGGCCATCGATCCGATGAAGGTCAGGATCGGCAGTGCGCAAACCAGCGCGACGATGCGGGGCAGGATCAGCACTTCGACCGGATCGAGGCCCATGGTTGACAGCGCGTCGATCTCTTCGCGCATTTTCATCGAGCCAAGTTCGGCGGTATAGGCGCTGCCGGAGCGGCCGGCGACCATGATGGCAACGATCAGCACGCCAAGCTCGCGCAGCACCAGGATGCCGACCATGTCGACGACATAGGAATCGGCACCGAATTTGCGAAAGTGAAAGATGCCCTGTTGCGCGATGATGGCGCCGATCAGGAAAGTGATCAGCACGACAATCGGGATCGCCTGAAAGCCGACCCGATAGAGCTGATAAAACAAAGACGTCACGCGCAACGATCTTGGCTTGCGCAGCACGTTGAACAAGGCTGCAAAAAGCGAACCCAGCATCTGCAGGAAAATCGTCAGATCTTCCGTCGCACCGACCGCGGTGCGGCCGACGTCGCTTATTCCAGCCAGAACAGGATTTGGCGCCGGCACCGGCACCGGATCTTGCCGATTGACCCGGCGGACCTCTTCCATCAACCCGGCATAATTGTCGGCGACGCCGACCACGTCGGCGCGATGACCATGAGATATCGAGCGCCGCGACATCTTTTCGAATAGCCAGGCTCCGAGCGTGTCGAGTTCGCGTACCCCGGCCATATCCAGCCTCATGGTCTTCGACCGATCGAGCTGTGCCGTCACGGCGCCGGACAGGGCCTCAAGCGTCGCGACATTGGCCGCGGTCCAGGACCCGCCGGGACGCAATTCAAAGACATCGCCTGATGCCGTAGCCGTTAGCTGGGGGGCCGTCGCCAAGATCCGTGTTCCTCTTCAATGGAATACGCCTCTTCTAGACTTTGGTTCGGCACTCAAATTGACCTGCCTCAAGAACCGTCGTGATTGGCCGGCGGTTGACACAAATCAATTGCGTTGCCGTGGCCTGGCATAGAATTTCAACAACAGCGCAACAGAGGCGAGGCCCATGTTCGACTCAGGCGAGATGAGAGATGAACTGCAGGCGCTTAAAGGCGAAGTAACGCGGCTGCTGAACACGACCGGCGAGGGCATTTTCGATGCCTCGAAGAACCGCGCCGAAGCCCTCGCCGATCAAATCAAGGCCGCACTGGATGATCTCGGCGAAACCTTGGGCGAGCAGGAAGGCCATGTCACGAACATCATGGCGGATCGCCCGATCACTTCGCTCGCGTCGGCTTTCGCGCTGGGCGTTGTGGTCGGCTTCATGTTGAGGAGACACTAGGGTGAATACGGAGAACGTCGTCAAACACCTGCGGGTACTCTGGCGCACCGACAGGATCATTGCTGATTTGAGAATGCGGCATCTGCTTGCGAGCCTGGGCTTGCGGGCGTTTGCCGCACTGATTGCGGCGTTCGGCCTGTTGATGCTGGAACTGGCGGCCTATTTCGCACTGGTTCAGTACTGGAACGCGATTTCCGCCGCGGCGATTCTCGGCTTGGTCAATTTCATGATTGCCGCAATTCTGTTCGCGATCGCGGCAAAACCGCCCAGGGGGCGCGAACTCGAGCTCGCGACCGAAATCCACAGCTCTTCTGTCGATGCGCTGCAGATTGAGGCGAGAGCCCTGCAGTCGCAGGTATCCGGTGCGATTCACCATCCGCTGAACGGAATCCTGCCTCTGCTGATCGTGCCGCTGATCACGATCATCATCAAGAATCTGAAAAAATCAGCGCCACACCCCGCAGCCACCGGGGCGGCCGCAGCGGAACAAAAATAGCCGGCGGCGGCCTGCTGGTAAGTCCATTACCTCAGTCAAAGAGGGTCGAATGCGCATTTTTCTCAAATCCTTCCTGTTGTTCGCTCTGACCTTCTCGGCGGCGTATGTCGCTCGCATCTTGATCGTACCCAACGTCGTGCCGATCGCGGACGGCGAGCAAACGGGCTGGCAAGTTCAAATCGCCTTCCTTTTAACGTCGGTGCAAAACATCGGTCTATTCGGAATGGCCCTTGTCATGATTTTGGCGCTGTTGAACCGGTTTAGAAAATTGCTCGCACGATAGACGTCGTGGATACAATCGACGGCAGTTCGCCTGCTTCAGATATTCCCAAGCTCCAGCGTGACGTCGCAAAGAGCGGGTTCGACCGCATCGGACTTCACCGTGAAACCGAGTTCCCGGCACATATTCAGCATCGTCGAATTCTCCTGAAGCACCTGGCCCGATATTCGTTTCAGGCCTTCCGATTTCGCATATTCAATAATCAGTTGCATCAACGCCCAACCCAATCCCCTGCCCTTGAGATCGGATCTGAGCAGGATCGCATATTCGCCGTTCTCGTAGATCGAATCCGAGTGAATCCGGACCACGCCCACCAGTTCGTTGGTGGCTTCATCGAATGCGACAAAGGCCATCGCGCGGGCGTAATCGAGCTGCGTCAAACGGGCAATGAACTCGTGAGTAAATTCCTTCACCAGCCCGAAAAAGCGCAACCGCAGATCCCTGCTGCTGACGTGCCGCAGTAATTCATGGATCAGCGGTTCGTCTTCGGGGCGAATCGGGCGCACAAAGATCCGCCAGCCGTCCTTGATCTCAAGGTGCCGTTGCCATTGTGAGGGATAGGGCCGCACTGCGAAGTTGGCGGGACCTGAGCCTGCGAACTTTCGTTTCGCCTGTCCAACGGCGACGCGCGCATCCACCGCCAGTACGCCGGCTTCATCCGCCAGCAGCGGATTGATGTCCAGCTCGCGTATCTCGGGAATGTCCGCCGCCATCTGCGCCAGCTTGATCAGCACCATCGCGACGGCGTCCTGCTTGACCGCGGGTACGTCGCGGTAAGTGCCCAACAGCCGCGAGACGCGGGTACGCTCGATCAGGTCGCGGGCCAGTTGCAGATCGAGCGGCGGAAGCGCCAGCGCCTTGTCGTTGATGATCTCGACCGCCGTGCCGCCGCGGCCGAACACAATGACGGTGCCAAAGGTAGGATCGTCTGCGATGCCTAGAATGAGCTCACGCGCCTTTGGCCGAAGCACCATTGCCTGCACGATGACACCGGCAATCCGAGCCTCCGGGAGCCGCGCCTTCGCGCGTGCAAGGATATCGGCTGTTGCCGCACGCACCGCATCGATGTTGGTAAGATTGAGAACCACGCCACCGACATCGGATTTGTGAATAATGTCTCGCGACATGATCTTGAGTACGACGGTAGCCCCCTGAGAGAACAGCGCGGAGGCGTGAGTGGCGGCCTGCTCCGCATCGGCAGCAGCAAACGTCTGCACCATCGGGATTTGATAGGCCTGGAATAACCGCGCGATCTCAACCGGATCAAGCCACTGGCGACCGTCGGCAAGCGCTGCCGCAACGATTTGCCGGGCCGTATCGGAATCGGGCGTGTATTCACCGGGCATCGCCGGCGGAACCTGCGCCAGCATTGCAACGACCTCACGATGTCTCACGAGATGCATGAAGCCGCGCACGGCATCGTCTTCGGTCGGGTAGTTCGGAATCCCGGCCCCGCTGAGCATGTCGATAATTTTCTGGTCCGCGCCGACCCAGACCGCGAGCACCGGTTTCGCCGAACCAAGGCGGCGCTCGCGGTACTTGCTCACAACACCTGTCACCGCGGCTGCAATCTCATCAGCCGGCGCGATCGCGGTCTGAACATTCAGGACCAGGATCGCGTCATTATTTTCGTCGGCCAGCAACACCTCGAGCGCTGCCGCATATCGCGCGGCATCGGCGTCGCCCACGATATCCACGGGGTTCGATTTGGACCATGTTGGCGGCAGGATCACATCGAGTTTCTCCCGAGCAGCAGCTTCGATTGCAGCAGGGATACCGCCGAGTTCGACCAGCCGATCCATGGCAAGCACGCCGATGCCACCGCCATTGGTGAGGATGGCCAGCCGCTTCCCCGCGGGCTGGTCGACGCGTCCAAGCGTCTCGGCGCAGTCGAATAACTCGCGAAGATCGGATACGCGCAGGATGCCGGCGCGACGGAATGCAGCGTCGTAGACCGCGTCCGAACCTGCCAGCGCGCCAGTATGGGTCGCAGCCGCCTTCGCCCCCTGCGCCATGCGTCCGGATTTGACCACCACGACCGGCTTGATCCTGGCGGCGGCACGCGCTGCCGACATGAACTTGCGGGCGTCCTTGATCGCTTCGACATAAAGCAGGATCGCGCGCGTCTTGCCGTCCAACGCGAAATAATCGAGCAGATCAGCGATATCGACATCGAGCTGGTCACCGATGGAAACGATTCCCGAGAACCCCACTCCGCGCTGCGCGGCCCAGTCCACCATGCCTGCGGCGATAGCGCCGGATTGCGAAATCAGCGCCAGATTTCCCGGACACGGCATGTGCGCGGCGAAACTTGCGTTGAGGGCGACGCCGGGCATCATGATGCCCAGACAATTCGGTCCGATCAGTCGCATGCCGTATTTATGCGCGCTGCGTTCGGCGGCTTCCGCCAGCGATCCCGCACCGTGCCCGAGCCCGGCCGAGATAATGAGAGCGCCTGCCGCGCCGATCTTACCCGCTTCGTCGATGAGTCCTGCGACCGCCGTAGCCGGCGCAGTGATCACCACCAGTTCGGGAACAAAAGTCAGTTTACGGAGGTAACCCACCGTGGCGACGCCGTCGATCTCCGCATAATGCGAATTCACCAGCCCAAATTCGCCTTTGAATTTCGCGTCGCGCATATTCCGGAGAATGGCCCGACCGACGGAGCCCTGGCGCGGACTAGCCCCGACCAGCGCAACCGATCGGGGGGCGAGCAGATTTTTCAGGCGATACGTCGACATCAGATCAACCGCTCGGGCTGGGACCGGACTGGATATTGCAGCTTGAGCGTGGCGCAATCAGGGTCGCTAGTGCGACATCATAACCCAGCACGGTGGCTGTCCGATGATGGTCTTGGTCGCACCGCCCCACATGATCTCGTTTAGCCGGGAGTGACGATAGGCGCCCATCACCAGAATATCCATCGCATTGGCGATCACGTAGGCCTCGAAGACCTTTCCGACCGAGCTGCCGTCGATACTCACCGTTTCGAACGTGGCTTTGATGCCATGCTCCGCGAGATGGCTCACCAGCGCGGCCCCCGATACCATTTCCGCCGTTGTTTTATCGTCAGTTGCGGTGATGATGCGGACGTTGGTCGCCGACTGAAGGATCGGCAGAGCATCGGCGACGGCTCGCGCGGCCGGTGCCGTATGATCCCAGGCTATCACGACGTCATCGAACGCTACCGGCAGATCGGCAGCCAACTCCTCCGGGCACATCAGAATTGGGCGCCCGGATTCGAATATCAACCGCTCGACAATCTTTTCCGAACGGTCGTCATTGGTCTTGACCGGGACAATCGACAAATCCCTGATCCGCGCACATACCGCAAAGTGTTCCGGAATGTCTTCCGCGACGGGTCGGATCAGCGTTTGCTCTTTGCGAACGCCAAAGCGGATCGCGGCATCGTCGAACGCCTTCAGCAAGCCGCGCGCATCCGATACGCTGCGTAGCGCCTCAACCGCCGCTGTATTGTCCAGATCGTTCGAGATCATGACCGTCGGCCGGACTGGAATACTCTCCTCGACCGCCACTGCGCTGACCCTCGCACCTAGATCGCCGGCCACCGCCACGCATTTATCGATCGCCGCGATTGCGACCGCGTCGGGCTCGCCGACCAGCGGCAAGAAAATATCCTTGATCGCCATCTGTGATCTCCTTGATCGTGGTAACGATAAACACCCGGAGACGTCCGCTATTGATCTTTATCAATAAGGTAAAAGTTCCCCGGCTGCCAGGCGATCCCGTCATTCCGCACTTGATTGAAGTCAAGAGATAGCCTGCCCGCGGCGATATGCGTTGTATGCCGTGGGGTTCATTCCGGAGGAACAAATGCGAGCAATGGTGTTGACCGCCGCGGGAGCACCTCTCCAGATGCAGGAGCGCGCGGACCCCATCCCCGGCGCCGGAGAAATTCGCGTCAAGGTGAGCGCCTGTGGAGTCTGCCGGACCGACCTTCATGTCCTCGATGCGGAGCTTCCCAATATCAACTATCCGATCATTCCCGGGCATGAAATTGTGGGCCGCGTCGATCTCGTCGGCGGCAACGTCACAACGCATCAGATTGGTGATCGTGTCGGAATCCCCTGGCTTGGACACACCTGCGGTGTCTGCCGTTTCTGCAAGGACGGCATGGAAAATCTGTGCGATCATCCGCTGTTCACCGGCTATACGCGCGATGGTGGATTCGCCACGCACACTATCGCCGATGCCCGCTATGCGTTCCCGCTTGGCGAAGATGGCGACGATGTTTCAATTGCACCGCTGTTATGTGCGGGCCTGATCGGCTGGCGATCGCTGGTGATGGCGGGCGATGCCGAGCGGCTCGGTATCTACGGTTTCGGTGCGGCCGGGCACATCGTCGCCCAGATCGCACGCTGGCAGGGCCGGTCTGTCCACGCTTTTACGCGTTCGGGTGATACCGCGGCGCAGGATTTCGCCCGAAGGCTCGGCGCGGTGTGGGCCGGCGGGTCGGGCCAACGGCCGGACACCCCGCTCGACGCCGCCATCATCTACGCGCCCGCCGGAGAATTAGTGCCTGCGGCACTCCGCGCGGTACGCAAGGGCGGCAAGGTAGTGTGCGCCGGGATTCACATGAGCGATATTCCAGGCTTTCCTTACGATATTCTCTGGGAAGAGCGACAACTGATATCGGTTGCCAATCTCACCCGGCAGGACGGTCTGGATTTCCTCAAGATAGCGCCTCAGGCTGGAATCCGGACCCAGACCACGGCGTTTCTGCTCAGTGAGGCCAATGAGGTTCTTCAAAAACTCCGGACGGGGCAAATCCTGGGTGCCGCAGTCCTCAAACCCTAGGTCCGCCACCGCATGACAGCTTCATCGTCAGCCGCTTCCAGCATGCAGGAGCGCGTCTTTGCTTTTCTGACAGACCCGGCCACACATTCGCATGTCGATCGGATCGATACGCATGGGGCATCGGTTTTTCTCGAAGGCGACCGCGCGCTGAAGATCAAGCGCGCCATCCGGTTTCCATACCTGGATTATTCGACGTTGGAGAAGCGCAAAGCCGCCTGCGAAGAGGAGATCAACGTCAACCGCCGGTTCGCGCCACAAATCTACCGTCGCGTGGTCCCGATTACGCAAAGTAGTGCCGGATCGCTAAGCATCGACGGCGATGGCACACCGGTCGAATTCGCGATTGAAATGGCCCGCTTCGACGAGCGTCAGACCATCGATCATCTGGCTGAATCCGGTGAGCCCGGCCGCGATCTCGTGGAGGCCATTGCCGATGCAATCGCGGCTTCCCACGCCATCGCATCGCCAGCGCCGGTTGAACCCTGGATCGCGTCGATCCCCGCCTTCATCGAGGGTAACGATCAGGCATTCCGGGATGCCGCCCGTTTCCCCGCAAATGACATCGCGAACCTCAGGGACAACTCCGTCAGATCGTTTTCCCGGATCCAGGAACTACTGAAACAACGCGGCAGGCAGGGATATGTGCGACGCTGCCACGGAGACCTGCATCTGGGCAACATCGTGCTGATCGAACGCAGGCCCGTCCTGTTCGATGCGATCGAGTTCGACCCGGTGATCGCGTCCATTGACGTGCTGTACGATCTTGCTTTCCCGATCATGGATTTCATCCGCTATGACCGGCGTGCCGCCGCGAACGCGCTCCTCAACGGATACCTGAAGACGACATCCAGCGACAATCTCGATGCGCTCGCAGCGATGCCGCTGTTTATGTCGCTGCGCGCAGCGATCCGCGCCAACGTGCTGTTGGCCCGCCTGGACCGTAATGCTGACTGCAAGCCTGATGTCGCGTCGTCGGCTCAAACCTATTTCGAGCTGGCGCGGCGGTTGATCGACCCTGCTGCACCCACACTCGTCGCCGTTGGAGGACTCTCTGGAACAGGAAAGTCGGTTCTGGCGCGTGCCCTTGCGCCCGGTATCCCGCCGCAGCCGGGAGCCATTGTGTTACGCACGGATGTCCTGCGAAAACAGCAATTCGGGGTCCGTGAAACGGACCCATTGCCCGAAGAAGCGTACCAGCCGGAGATGACGCAGAGGATCTACGATCTCCTCATGCAACAGGCGCTGCGAATTCTTTCACAAGGCCATTCCGTCGTGGTCGACGCGGTATTTGCGCGGGAATCAGAGCGTACCGCGATCCGCGATGCCGCGCGCCGGTTGAATGTCGGGTTTGTCGGCCTGTTTCTTCAGACCGATCTTGCGACCCGGCTGAGCCGCGTCGGCCGCCGCAAGGGCGATGCATCCGATGCGACGCCCGAGATCGCCGGGCTTCAGGAAAAATACGATATCGGCACGCTCGATTGGGCCGTCATGGATGCTTCCGGAACGCCGGAGCAAACCCTGAGACGAAGCCAAATCCGGATCGCCCACGATGAGGCGGTTTCAACCTGAAGCAGGTGAGCGCAGGCCCGCGGTGATCACTATTGACGAACATAGTCGCCCGGCGCATCCGGCAAAACCTGGCTGTCGAGGTGCCCGGCACCCATTTGCGGCGGCTCGCACGGCTCGCCAGACAGGGCGGTCAGCCATCTCGTCCATTCCGGCCACCAGGAACCTTCAACCTTTGGGGCTGTCTTCAACCATTCGTCCGGTCCGACGTAAGCGGTTCGTGCCGCCTTGGTCTTGACCTGATAGGAATGACCCTGCGCGCCCGGCGGCGCCACAATGCCCGCATTATGACCGCCGCTGGTCAACAGATAGGTAACGTCGGCTTCCACCTGATAATGAATCTTGTAAGTCGATCTCCAGGGCGCGACGTGGTCGCGAACGGTTCCCACGACGAACATGGGTGCACGAAGATCCGACAGCACGATCGGCTTTCCTTCCACGACATAGCGGCCCTCGGCCAGGTCATTGTGGAGGAACAGCTTACGCAAATATTCGGAATGCATCCGGTATGGCAAACGTGTTGCATCCGCATTCCAGGCCATCAGGTCGCTGGGCGGTGCCCGCTCCCCCATCAGATAGTCGTGGGTAAGCTTCGACCAAATCAGGTCATTCGAGCGCAGCAACTGAAATGCTCCAGCCATCTGGGTGGTTTCGAGAACACCGCGTTCCGACATCATGTCCTCGAGAAAGGCGACCTGACTCTCGTTGATAAACAATGTCAGCTCGCCCGCCTCGGTAAAATCCGTCTGCGCCGCAAGCAAGGTAATCGATTTCAGCCTGCTGTCCCCGTCCCGCGCCATTGTTGCCGCGGCGATCGACAGCAACGTTCCGCCCAGGCAATAGCCGAGCGCATGAATTCCGCGGCCTGGCATGATATCGCCAATGGTCGTAACCGCGGCCTCGACACCGAGTTTGCGATAATCGTCAAAAGCGATATCGCGATCCCCTGCCCCCGGATTTCGCCAGGAGATCATGAAAACAGTAAAGCCCTGATCGGTGAGGAACTTGACCAGCGAGTTTTGCGGCGACAGGTCGAGAATGTAATATTTCATGATCCATGCCGGCACGACCAGGATCGGTTCCGGATGCACTTTGCCGGTGGACGGATAGTACTGGATCAGCTCGATGAGCTCGTTGCGGAACACGACCTTGCCGCTAGTTGCCGCGACGGTTTCGCCGACGACAAACTCCTTCGCGTCACCAGGCTTGCCTGACACCAAGCGCATCCAGTCGCTAAGCCAATTCTGCCAGCCGAGTACGAAATTCTCACCACCGCTCTGGAATGTCTTGTGCAACACTTCCGGATTGGTAACGGCGAAATTGGACGGCGCCAGCATATCGAGCACCTGCCGCACCGAGAACTCGACGATTGCCTCGTTTCGTGGCGCAACGCCGCGGACATCCATGGTGGCGTTGTGCCACCATCGCTCACTCAGCAGGAACGCTTGCGCGAGCAAATTGAACGGGGGGCGCTCCCACTCCGGATCAACAAAACGTCGATCCTGCGGCTGGGGCCTGATCAGGGACCAGGAACCGTGTTCGGGGGCGAAAAAGTGGAGTGCAGCTTCGAGGGACTGCCTCGCACCGGACCACGCATCCCGGCCCAGCTCCATTTGTCGCTCCGGAGCTCCAGCCAAATGCGCGGCCCAGTCGATGTAAGCCAGCGACAGCGCGATCGGCGATATGCCGCCGGTAAAGCGAGCCAGTATTGCGTGAAACGCGCGATCGGCCTGATACGGCTCCGCTTGCCGCTCGCCGCTGACAGAAACGGCTGCACCATCACCAAGCTTCGCCACCGAAGAGCTGCGACCTTCATCGTGGTCTGCAGCATGGGCACGACACGGCAATTTCGGCGTGTCAAACCCAGGCAAATCCGATATTGGCAAGTCCGATATTGCCTGCGCAGAATCCATATCTCTCACCTCAGGGAATGCGATCGGGCCCCACAATTCGAATGAAATACCGATCAGTCTTGCTGCCGGTTGACCAGGCTCGACAGGTTTCCGATCATCCGTTCGCCGTGCTTGAACAGGCGCTCACAGTCACGGCGGATAAAATCGATCTGGTGCTGGCCGCATTCTTCGTACATCGTTTTCAAATCCTTGACGGAATGAGCGCCGCCAAGTTTCGAGGAAAATTCGTTGAACAGCTGGGTTTCGGTTCGGATGCGGTCGGAGATTTCGTTGCTGGCGAAGATCATCTCTTCAAACATGACTTTCTGTGCATTGATCATGAAATCCAGCGCGCTCTTGTTCGTCTTGGTCAGGCGCGCAACGGTCTTGGCTACGGAGTCTTCAATAATCGCGGCACCAGGTTCGTAGAATTCCAGCATGGCAGCCTCCGGCTTTACATTATTTTTAAAACGATACGAGATTGTCCCAAAGCCCACATTGAGCTGCATCAAACGGAAACACGCTGGACAGTTGACTTGAGTCAAATCGCGGCATGCGGATTGGGATAGCTTTCCTGTCATAGACATTCATTCCCAGTCGTGGAGGCAGCCATGCGCGCACATCAAATCATGACCCGATCCGTTATCACGGTGACACCCGAGACTTCAGTTGTCGAAGCCGCGAACCTCATGTTGCAGCGGCACATCAGCGGTCTCCCCGTCGTCAATTCGGCTGGCCACCTCGTCGGCATTATCTCGGAAGGCGATTTCCTTCGCCGCAGCGAAATCGGCACACAGCGCCAGCGCGGCCGATTTATGAAATTCATTCTGGGCGCGGGTAGAGAAGCGACCGATTTCGTTCACGAGCACGGCCGCAAGATCGCCGAAATCATGACGCCCGAACCGCTCACCGTCAGCGAGGATACGGATCTTGAGAAGATCGTGGAGATCATGGAAAAGAACAATGTGAAACGACTTCCCGTGACGCGGGGCGACAAGCTGGTAGGCATCGTATCGCGCTCCAACTTGCTGCAGGCCGTGGCAGGCCTGGCACGCGATATTCCCGATCCAACCGCCGACGATGACCATATTCGCAACCGTGTCATCGACACCCTCGCGAAAAACGACTGGTGCCCGATCGGCCTCAACGTCACGGTGCGAGACGGTATCGTCCACCTGAGCGGCGTTATCACCGAGGAGCGGTCGCGGCAGGCGTCCATCGTTGGCGCGGAGAACGTCGCCGGCGTGAAGAAGGTCCACGACCACCTCTGCTGGGTCGACACGATGTCGGGGATGTATCTGAACTCTCCGGAGGACGATAATCTGGCAAAGGCAAGCTAATCCAGGCCTTACCCGAGGCGCGATGTCCATGCGAGCCATGCCGCAACCAGCAGCAATGCAAAAGACATCAGCCGTCGAATTGGACTTCGACGGGCTGCCGTCATTAGCCACGGCCGAATTTGGTCCGCGAGCAACACGATGCTCGCGTGTATGGTGCTCGCAATCGCCACGTAAACTGCACCTAGCCGCGCAAGCTGAACAAGCAGACCGGGATCATCTGAACCGTAGCGAACAAAACCGGGAACCACAGAAACAAAGAACAGGATCGATTTCGGATTGAACACATTCGAAAGGAAACCGCGCCAAAACAATGAGCCCGCCACAGTACCGACCTGATACCCGTGACTTTTGTCGTCTACTTGCCAAGTCTCCCACGCAAGGAAAAGAATATATCCAACTCCAATCCAACGAAGCAGTTCATATATTAATGGAGAGCTACCAATCAGCGCCCCCAGTCCAAACGCGGCGACGATCGCGTGAACCGAGAGACCCGCGGCAGCGCCGCCTGTCGCCAGCAGACCCGCAGCCCGCCCCCGATCGATCGTGAGCGTAGCCAAATACGCCATATTCGGTCCCGGTGTAAGCTCGAGAAGAAGGACTGCAAGGACAAATTCAGGCAAATTGTACTGCTCCCTTTCGAAGGGCGACTAACCGTCAGCAGTCCGCCTCAGAGAACGCGCTTTAGCTTATATTTTTATCGCCGGTGCAGCGCCGCAGCGCCCTCATCACGTCTTCGCGCGAGATCATACCCAGGAGCCGTTGGTCACCTTCGATGACCGGCATGCTTCTGATGCGATGATCGACCATGAGCTGAAGCACCCGCGTCAACCGGGTCTCCCCCCGGACATAGATGAAATCCGGCGTCATGATGTCGGCAACGGTTTGCCCCATTAAATCCTCATAACGCGGCGTCATGTGAGCCGGAGTAAAAACGAAGCGAGCCAAAAAATCGAACTTCGAGACCAGCCCGACGATCTGCGAGGCCTCCTCGACCGGATAGGCGTTGAAGTCATCCCGTTCGAATAGCTCTTCAAGTTTCCGCAGCGTGAGACCGCGCGACACCGTCTTGGCGTTACGCGTCATGGAGTCGGCGACAATCTGTTCGAGAAATCTGTACAAGGCGCAATCCGCTCGATTAATAGGTTAAAACGTAAAATTTATTGCACCACGCATCGACAGATACGGATTTGATCAAGGTCAAGCCTGCCGATCTCAGCGCGACAGCAACGAACAGCGCGTTGAAGGATTGACGAGACGTTTTGTCACACCTCCGAAAACCCACTCGCGAAATCGCGAATGACCGTAGGCGCCCGCGACTACCACCCCCGCACCAACCTCCGACGCGATCCTGTCGAGTTGCGCTGCGGCATTGCCGCATTCGTCCGGCACCCATTGGGAGCCAACTACGCCATGGCGCAACAACCAGGCCACCAGATCTTCCACCCCTGACAATGCCGCCGATCTATCGGCCTCGTCCTCAACGATCTCGGCAACAATCACGTCCTTGGCTTCGCGCAGGATCGGCAACGCATCGGCGATAGCTCGCCGGCACTCGGGCGTATCTTTCCAGGCGATCAAAACACTCCGCAAATCGAGCCATTCGCAGGCATCGGGGACAACGAGGAGCGGTCTTCCTGTCTGCATGAGAAGGTCGCTTGGGTTGGCTTGCATGAAGGGATTAGCGAGGCCGTCGTTCCCATTCTCGCCGACGACAATGATGTCGGCTGCCCGTGCCTGCTGGATGATAAATCTGGTCGGGAAATCTTCGGCGCACCGCCATTCCGCGACCACCGCATGGCTCTGCATCGCCGCGCGGAACTGCGCTTCGACCTCGGCGAGGCGATTCCTGACCGCGGCCTGCCCCTGATCAATCACCCGCTCGGCCTGTTCGCCTGTTGTGAAATATAGCGGCGGACTGAATTCTCCAGCGGCTATGCCGATCGCACAGGCGCCGAACCGCTTCGCCAGTTGTCCAGCGATCTCCAGGCGGGCATCGTTCGATTGATCAAGCGCCAGGCTGACCATTACCGTCGCATAGGTCATCATTTCCTCCCGAATACGATGGGTGCGGACCGATCTTTAGGCCGGTTCCTGGGACGGAGAATGAGACAGATCAAGGAATCGGTGATTCACAGGACGCTTCCAAATAGCCCTTGCACTGCTTTGCATACGGGGCGGCCCTTGTGGTTTTCCAAAGCTGCTTTTCGCCGGGGTGATTAAGGTCGGCGCGATCGATGTCCCCCGAGCATTAACCGGAAAACGACGGCGAAAGGGGTAGCCTGTTATCGGGCACGTTGGTATCTTCGCGGGTGCTGCTACTCTGCACCGCAGGAGAAACGTGACCACCACCCCACATCCAGCGTCTGACGATCCGGTTCGAGACGAGCGTTTTCGGTTGGGCATCGAAGGGGCCGGCATCGGGATATGGGATCTCGATCTTTCCACGCACAGGTTGCTTTGGTCCAAGACGACCAGGAAGCTGTTTGGCGTCCCGGACGAGCTACCCCTCAGCTACGAGCTGTTCCTCTCGCTGCTCGAACCACAAGACCGCGAACAAACCGATCAGGCAATCAAGCGTTCAGCCGAAACCGGCTGCAGTTTTGACATGCAGTACCATGTCGGCGGCCGATCGCACCTGCATAAATGGGTTCGCGCACGTGGCAGCATCGTGCGAGACCAGGAAGGAGTGGCCAGGCACCTCAGCGGGCTCGTGATCGATATCGACGACCAGAAGCAAATCGAAGAGGCACTTAGAACGAGGGAAAGCCACCTTCGTTCGATACTTGAGACGATCCCCGATGCGATGATCGTCATCGATGGAAGCGGCATTATACAATTCTTCAGCAGCGCCGCTGAACGGCAATTCGGATACGCGGAACAAGAGGCTATCGGTCGGAACGTCAGCATCCTCATGCCTAATCCGGATCGTTCTCACCATGACGGGTATCTGGCTCGTTATCTTCGCACCGGCGAGCGGCATATCATCGGCATCGGGCGCATCGTAACCGGCCAACGCAAGGATGGGACTACCTTCCCGATGCACCTGTCGATCGGTGAAATGCGATCCGGCGGCGAGCCTTATTTTACCGGATTTGTCCACGATTTGACTGAACATCAGCAGACCCAGACCCGGCTTCAGGAACTCCAGTCGGAACTCGTGCACGTTTCGCGTTTGAGCGCGATGGGAGAAATGGCATCTGCACTAGCGCACGAACTCAATCAACCTCTCGCTGCTATTAGCAACTACATGAAGGGTTCGCGCCGCCTCCTGACGGCCAGCTCTGACCCCAACAAGCCTAAAATCGAGAATGCCCTCGATCGCGCTGCCGAACAGGCCATTCGCGCAGGCCAGATTATTCGCCGTCTGCGAGACTTTGTCTCACGCGGAGAATCGGAGAAACGCGTTGAAAGCCTCTCTAAATTGATGGAAGAGGCCGGGGCACTCGGACTGGCCGGCGCCCGCGAGCAAGGTGTAAAGCTTCTTTTCAGCCTGAATCCAGAGCACGATCTGGTGCTGGTAGATCGCGTCCAGATTCAGCAGGTACTGGTAAACCTGTTTCGCAATGCCCTGGAGGCGATGGCGCAGGCGCCACGGCGAGAACTCGCCGCGTCGAATGCCAAAGTGGCAGACGACATGATCGAAGTCACGGTTTCGGATACCGGCTCCGGATTCCCTGATGACGTCAAATCCAACCTGTTCCAAACCTTCTTTACGACCAAGGAAACGGGAATGGGTGTAGGGTTATCCATCAGCCGTTCGATCGTCGAGGCGCATGGCGGCCGGATGTGGGCTGAAAGCAACGAATCGGGCGGTGCGACCTTTCGCTTCACGCTGCCTGCGGCATCAAATGAGAGTTTGGCCAGTGGCATATAGGGGAAAGGTTTACGTCATCGACGACGATGAGGCGATGCGCGATTCGCTCGACTTTCTGCTTGGTGCCGCCGATTTTCAGGTTTCGCTGTTCGAATCCGCACTGAATTTTCTCGATGCGCTCTCCACCCTCGACTTCGGATGCGTGGTGTCCGATGTACGCATGCCCGGTATTGACGGCATTGAACTCCTGAAACGCCTCAAGGCGGCCGGCAGCCCGTTTCCCGTGGTGATCATGACCGGACACGGCGATGTTCCGCTCGCGGTCGAGGCGATGAAGCTGGGCGCCATGGATTTCCTCGAAAAGCCATTCGAGGATGACCGGTTGATCGGAATGATCGAGACGGCGCTGAGTCGGGCAGAACCAGGCTTCAAAAACGACGCGGCCACACTCGAAATACAATCGCGGATAGCGAATCTCAGCCCTCGCGAACGCCAGGTGATGGACGGCCTCATCGCCGGTCTTTCCAATAAGCAGATTGCCAAAGAGTACGATATCAGCCCGCGCACGATCGAGGTTTACCGGGCCAATGTGATGACCAAGATGCAGGCAGCCAGCCTGTCGGAACTCGTGCGGCTGGCGATGCGCGGCGGCGCGGTCAAAGATTGAGCCAAGTAAAGATTGAGCCAAGTCAATACGCGTCTACCTGATATGCGCTTTTGGTACAGCATGAATCAGCCAGGCCGTCCAATGATGCGCAGAGTTTCGTGATGTCCTCATCATCCGCAAGACCGGTCATATACGTTGTCGATGACGACCCGGGCGTCCTCGGCTCGCTGCGGTTTCTGCTTGAAACCGACGGATTCGACGTCGAGACGTTCAGGAACGGGCCAGCGCTGCTGAATGCAGCCGCAGCAAAAGAGGCCGACTGCTTTGTGATCGACTATAAAATGCCCAATATTGACGGTATCGATCTCGCAAGCCGACTGCGCAGCCGCGATATCGCCGCACCAATTATCCTCATTACCGGCTATCCCGACGATAACATACGGGCGAAAGCAGTTGTCGCTGGCGTGTACGACGTCCTGCTGAAGCCTCACATCGAGGAGAGCCTTGTCGCCCGCATTCGGGGCGTCCTTCAGGAAGCCGGTCCAGTCGCTCACCCCTGAGTACCGGCGGCCTGAGGCCACGACGACCTCCGGTAAACTACGTAGGTACTTCCCCTTAAGATATCGAGCGAAATATCCAGCCTCGACGGTTCTGCGTAAGCATTGGCCATTCGCTGCACAGGAGATGGCAAATGCATACCCAACTACTCGCTCCGTCGGTTATCGGCACCAAAGTCAACCCGTCTAACTGCCCGACCGCGGATCAGTTCGGTTTGCTTGCGGGTCATGCCGGCCTCATCACCACAGAATACTCCTACGGGAAAGATGAAGAGATTTACGGAGAAGATGAGCCTGCGGAATATGTCTATCAGATCATTCGAGGTGCAGTTAGGACTTACAAGCTGCTGTCGGACGGGCGGCGTCAGATCGGCGCATTTCATCTGGCAGGCGATGTGTTCGGCCTCGAACTAGGAAAAAGCCACCGGCTGGCGGCGGAAGCTATTATCGATACCACCGTGCGCCTGGTGAAGCGCCGCAGCCTTGAGCAGGCGGCGGGAACCGACGTCAGCGTCGCGCGAAAGCTCTGGACGATGACGGCCGGCGACCTGCGGCATGCGGAAGATCACATGTTGCTGCTGGGCCGCAAGAGCGCGATGGAGCGCGTCGCCAATTTCCTCCTTGAAATGGATCGTCGCCTCGCCATTGCCGGCCTGATGGCGCTTCCGATGTGCCGCCGCGATATCGGCGACTATCTGGGGCTGACGCTGGAAACGGTTTCGCGAGCGCTGTCGCAGTTGCATAGCGAGGGTGTGCTCGGCTTCTCCGGCGCGCGCCAGATCGTGCTGCGCGATCGTCAACGCCTGCGCAGCATGGATGCCTGAAGGCGGCGTTCAGGCGCCCTGCTCCGATCTTCGCACCATCCGGATACGCCCGCGACGAATGTGCGTCTTTTGATCCATCGCAATGACGGGGCGTTGCCAGGCCATCACGCTTATGACAGTTGCACCGACAACGGAGTGGACAATGAGCAAGCGACATCATCCCATGGTCGACAGCATAGCTGACGCATTTGGCAATTGGCTCAAACGCAGGAGAGATATCCGTGAAATGCGCGAGTTCAACAGCGACGAGCTTACACGAGTCGCAAGCGAACTGAACGTTACGACCGCGGATCTCGATACGTTGGTCCATCAGGGACCGCACGCGGCCGATGAACTGCCAACTTTGCTGACGCTTCTCGGTGTCGACAAGGAAGCGCTTGCAGAGAAACAGCCGGTCGTGTTGCGCGACATGACGCGCGTATGTACCTCATGCCAGCAAAAGCGCAGGTGTGACAGGGATCTCAGTAGCGGTACCTCCGCACAACACTTTGAGGATTACTGTCCTAATGCGTCGGCAATCGACGAGCTGAGAACGAAGGCGGATTGAACAGGTAGACAATCAGGAGGACACCATGACTCGGTACGTTGCTCGATTTATGAAGAAAGTCCTCGGAGAGAATGGACATGAAGCCGAAATCTGCCAACGCACGGTCGAGATCGAGGCTGACAACAGGGTTGGTGCGGCAGACGCAGCCAAGGTCAAGTTCTGCGAGACTGAAAACGTAAAGGACTGGTTCCTTCGTGCAGACCGAGTTCATGTAGCCGAAGCGGAATTCCTGTCCTGAGGCACGACGCAACCAGACGCCATCGAGAACCAGTCGCGATCTGAGTACGCCGTCAATTGGTCGCAGAAAGATGGCATGACGTTGCGGTGGATCAAATCGCGCCCGCGCTTTTAATCTTCAATGGCCGCACGGACCGCAGCGGCGGACGTCTTCTCGGAATGCGCGGAGAGTTGTCATGCTGAAAAATCTTCTCGTCCACATCCCCTCCGAACGATCGATACGCCCGGTCGTCGACGCGGCGATCTCGCTCGCGGTGTCGCGTGGCGCGCATCTCGATGCGGTTTCGGTCGGTTATGAAATCACAAATATAGGATTGGCTACCGACGGTGCTGCAGCGGTCGCAGCCATTTTCGAACTCGACCGCGAAAACGCGCTGGCGCGGGCAAATGCCGCGCTGGCCGTGTTTGAAGCCGAAGTTCGAAACACCGGTATCGGTTACGGCCTGCGACCTCTTACCGGCATCCCGGCCGAATCGGCAGCAACCGTGAGCGCCATGGCGCGACTCTACGATCTGACAATCGTGCTGCAGCCCGAACCCGACCGCGAAACATTCGACAACACCCTTCCGCAGGAAATACTCTTTCAGTCTGGCGGCCCGGTTCTTTTTATTCCCTATATTCATAAAGGTCCTTGGGAGCCGAAGCATGTCGGCATTGCCTGGGATGGAAGTCGCCTGGCAGCGCGGGCCCTTCGCGATGCCGCGCCGTTTCTGACTCATGCGCAAACCATCACCGTCATCAGCGTCAACGACGCAGAGATAGCCGCAGATGCCTCCGTGGCCGCCCTGCAGACACACCTGACGAGGCGCGGCCTTACCGCGCGAGTCGAGCGCATGGAAGCCGACCGCACCGATATTCAGCCGACGATCTTGTCCGTGGCGGCCGATGCCGGTCTCGATCTGATCGCGATGGGCGGCTACGGGCATTCGCGGCTGAACGAGCGTATCCTGGGAGGTGTCACGCGCGGCATGCTGCAATCCATGACCGTGCCGACACTGATGTCGCATTGACTCCTGTACTGGACACTGCGCCACAGCCGGACAAGCACATCGAGGCGTTGCGGCGTCGCGTCTACGTGGTTCTTGAGCAAGGTGCCGGCGGCGCAAGTCTCGCTCTCAATCGATTCCTGATCGTGCTGATCGGTATTACGCTCACCGCGACCGTGATCGAATCCGTGCCGGAGATGGCCAGGACTTACGCCTTACCGCTGAGCGTAATCGAGTGGGCTGCGACACTCATCTTCTCACTCGAATATGCGGCCCGTATCTGGAGCGCGGCTGAACATCCGCTGTTGAAGCGGGGCGCGTTGTTCGGACGGCTCCGTTTCGTGCTGAGTTTCTCCGGAATCGTCGATCTTGTCGCGATCCTGCCGTTTTGGCTGAGCATGTTCATCGCTTCCGATTTCAGAGTGCTGCTGGTTCTGCGCCTCGTACGCTTCTTCAAGCTGACGCGCTATTCGCCGGCGATGCGCTCGCTGTTGGACGCCTTGTATTCCGAACGCCGGGCGCTGGCCGGATGCTTCGTCATTTTGCTCGGCACCGCACTGATCGCGGCTGCCCTGATGCATCTGGCCGAGCGTGCAGCACAACCCGAACGATTCGGGACGATCCCGGACGCCCTATGGTGGGCGATCGTGACGCTGGGGACCATCGGCTATGGCGATGTCGTTCCGGTGACCATGCTGGGACGCATTCTGGCAAGCTTTACGATATTCGCCGGATTGCTGATGATGGCGCTGCCAGTGGGCATTTTCGCGACCGCTTTCGCCAATGAAGTACATCGCAGGGATTTCATCATTACCTGGGGACTTGTCGCGCGGATTCCGCTATTCCGCACCCTGACCGCGAGCGAGATCGCGGATGTGATGACGATGTTGCGCGCGCAGAAGGTGGACGGCGGCACGGTCATCGTCCGCCGCGGCGAGCCGGCCCATGCGATGTACCTCATTGCGGACGGCGAAGTGGAAGTAAAGCTGCGGCACAAGCATCTGCGGCTTGGCACCGGTCAATTCTTTGGCGAGATCGCGGCGCTGCGCCGCACCCGCCGCTCGGCGACGGTGACGGCCGTAACGCCGACCCGGCTGTTGATACTGGATGCGCTGGATCTGCACGGATTGATGGACCGCCAGCCCGCGCTTGCCGCCCGGATCGAGGAGGCGGCGCGCGCAAAGCTTGGACACGAGCTCAACGCGCAAGGCGGCGATATCGTGACCGAAGAACTGTACGAGCATCCTCCCGGCTAGCTTGGTTCAGCGAAAATGCTTCGCGGCGCTCGAAATTGAAGCGGTATCGTGTTTCGTGAGCATAGCCTTGATATTGAAGGTCTAAGTTCTCACAGTTCAAAGCTCTGGTTCTGGACTGGCATTTCAACATGGGTGTCGCGGAGATGGGCCGCGAACTTGGTCATGCTGTCTTGTTCGCCATGGACCAGGAAGGTGCGTTTTGCACCGGTCTGGCTTTGCCAGGCCAGCAATTCCGCCTGATCGGCATGGGCGGAAAAGCCATTGATTGTGTAGATGCGCGCTCTGACCGGAACCTCTTCACCGAAGATTTTCACTTGTTTGGCGCCATCAATGATACGACGCGCGAGGGTGCCGGTGGCTGCATAGCCAACGAAGACAATAGCTGATTTGTTGCGACCTAGATTGTGCTGCAAGTGATGGCGGACGCGCCCGCCGGTGCACATGCCTGAACCGGCCATGATGATGGCGCCGCCAGCGATATTGTTCAGCGCCATGGACTCGGCGGCTTCCCGGGTGAAATGCAATCCAGACAGGCCGAACGGATCGTGTCCGTCTTGAAACTGTTTTGCTGTATCAGGCTCAAGACATTCAGGATGATGCCGGAATATCTCAGTGGCCGAAATCGCCATAGGTGAATCGAGGAACACTTGCGTCGATTTCGCAAGCTTCCCCTTCTTGATGCCATCGCTCAGAAAATAGAGCAGCTCCTGTGCCCGCTCGACCGCGAAGGTCGGAATGATGACGTTTCCCCCGCGCTTGAAATTCTCGGTGATAGCTTCAAACAGCTCGTCGATGGAAGGGCCTAATGGTTTGTGCAGCCGGTCTCCATATGTGGTTTCCATTACGACATTATCCGCGCGGGGCGGCGCGGCGGGACTGCGCAGCAACAGGCGGCCGGCATTACCCAAATCACCGGAAAACAGCACACTGGTAGAATGGCCCTGCTCCGAAAGCTGCAGAAAGATGCTGGCGGAGCCCAGAATATGGCCGGCGTCGATAAAAGTGGCGCTCACCCCCGGGGTGACGTCAAGAGCCTCCGAGTAGGTGGCGGTCCGCCCGAAATTGTCGAGGCAGTTCAGCGCGTCGAGGGTCGAATAGAGCGGGTTTTTCTCGTCGCCGCCTGCACCAGCGTGACCGCCCCGGTGCGCACGGCGACGCGCATTCTCCTCCATCAGATAGGCCGCATCCAGTACGACCAGTTTCGTCAACTCGCGCGAAGCGGATGTCGTAATGATCTCTCCTCGAAACCCGCGCCTGGTTAACAGGGGCAGACGTCCACAATGATCCAGATGTGCGTGGGTCAGCAATACGTAGTCGATGCTGGCGGCATCAAAGCCGAAAGACCCGGCGTTTTCCTGATCCAGTTCGCGGCTACCCTGATACAGCCCGCAGTCAACCAGGATCCGCTTCCCGGCACATTCAACCAAATGACAGGAGCCAGTGACGTTGCGATCCGCTCCGTGAAAGGATATTTTCAGGTTATTCTCCCTTGAGTTCGCTCATTCCGACCAAATGGAGATGACAGGACCGACGTGTAGCCGTTGATCATCGCGCGGCACGCAAAGGCTCGCCACTCGCCGCATGCCAGTGCAGGATACCGTTCCATACTTCGTGGGCCGTCTCGGCAAACCAGAACAATTCCCGGTCCTCGGAATCAATCACCCCTTCATCGACGAGGAAATCCACGTCGACAGCCCGACGCCAATAAGCTTCACCCACCAGCACCACCGGAATCGGCTTTATTTTCCGTGTCTGTATGAGAGTTAGAACCTCGAAGAGTTCGTCCAGCGTGCCATATCCTCCGGGAAACGCGACCAGCGCCTTGGCCCGCAGCAGGAAGTGAAGCTTGCGAAGGGCAAAATAATGAAAGCTGAAACAGAGCTCAGGCGTGACATAGGGGTTTGGATATTGCTCGTGCGGCAGGCTGATATTGAGGCCAACGGACTTGGCTCCGACGTCGAATGCTCCGCGGTTGGCGGCCTCCATCATCCCGGGGCCACCGCCGGTCATAATGACCGTGTGGCTTTTGCGCGCACCATGATTTTCCATCGCGACCAGCCGTCCAAATTCACGGGCCACGTTATAATAGTGGCTTTTGGCCTGAATTCGCTCCGCAACCGCCAGTTGGCGTCGAAGTTCATTGTTGTCCCTATCGGCCTTCACGCGCGAGCGTAATTCCTCCACCCGGCGAAGCGCGGCGGCGGGTTCGCATATCCGGGTGCCGCCAAAGACCACGATAGTTTTCTCAATGTCATGCTTGCGAAGCTGCAGCTCGGACTTGAGGTAATCAATTTGCAACCGCACGCCGCGCAAGTCATCTTCCGCGAGAAAGTCAATATCCGTATCGGCAGGTCGATAGCTTGGGTTATTCAGTATCGCCTGTACGCGCTGAAAGGCCTGAGGATCTTCCTCTAGCGCTTTCGGCCGCTGCCAAGGCAACGCTTCGCGACGTTCGTCGGGATGAGCGGGCCCGGGAATATCCGGAATTTCTTTCATTGGCCGTTCAATCATTCCAGCTTGCCGGCGGCATCGTTCGTGAAATACCTCGGTATTCGAGCCCTCCGGCGGCTCGCCTTGTCTTCAATTAATCTCGGCAAGACTTGATTGGAGTATCGGACCCGATGGGACTTTGATGCGGATCAAGCTCAAGCCAGATTCCTTCATCGATTTACGACTTGACCTGCATCAAGCACGCAAAAAGTGCGGTGGCGTAACTTTCTTTGGCAATATTCTCAGCCACTCGACATCCGGAACATATCGATGCGCGCTCATCACATCATGACTCGTAAGGTCATCTCAGTCAGCCCCGATACTTCCGTGGTCGAGGCTGCCAACACCATGCTGCAGCAGCACATCAGTGGGCTTCCGGTCGTCAATGAAGCCGGCAAATTGGTTGGCATCGTCTCGGAAGGCGATTTTCTCCGCCGCGTGGAGATCGGAACCGGGCGGAAACACCGCCGGTGGCTAAATCTCCTGTTCGGACCAGGCCGGGCTGCGGCCGACTTTGTGCACGAGCAAGGCCGTAAGGTTGGAGAGATCATGACTCCCGATCCACTCACCGTGACGGAAGACGCCACACTCGAAAATATCGTCGAGGTGATGGAAAAAAATCATGTCAAACGCCTGCCAGTGGTGCGCGGAGATCAATTGGTCGGGATCGTAACCCGCGCCAACCTGCTTCAGGCCCTCGCGGGACTGGCGCGCGATGTCCCGGACCCGACTGCTGACGATGACCATATCCGTAATCGCGTTTTCGCCGCGATCGAGAAAAACGACTGGAAGCCGATTGCGCTTCGCGTTGCCGTGCGAAACGGCATCGTGCACCTCGGCGGCGCTATCCTCAACGAACGGTCCAGGCAGGCAGCAATTGTCGCAGCCGAGAATATTTCCGGCGTCAGGCAAGTTCACGATCATCTTTGCTGGTTCGATCCCGTCACAGGCGCGCACCTTTACTCCCCCGAAGACGACCAATTGAGACGAGCGATTTAGTTCGCCAACGAAAGGACCAAAGCAATGCAGCATTTCCACGCCGTCATCTGGATCGACCATTTGGAAGCCAGGGTCTTCCATCTTGGCCTATCCGGCCTCAACGAGGTCATCCTGCACCCCCATTTGCCGACGCGGCATATTCATCACAAGGCCAATTCGATCGGCAGCGGTCATGTCCATGAAAGCGGGGAATTTCTGAAACAGGTGCTGGACGCCGTCAGCGATGCCGGCGAAATCCTGATCCTTGGGCCATCCGGCGCTAAAGTCGAACTCGCCAAATATATTCGCGAACATAATCCGCAAATCGGCGATCGAATAGTGGCGGTTGAAGCCGCCGACCATCCCAGCGACCCCCAAATTATTGCCCATGCAAAGCTGCACTTCAAGATCGGTATCCCGCGCGCCGCGGCTGATCGGGCGTAATGCTTCCATCGTTCTGATCTGCCTGAGCTGAAATTTCACGCGAGCTTCGCGCCCTTGATCCGGATCAATGTGCTCGGCGCGCGACCGCAGAAGATGCATTTAAAGATAACCACACTATCGAGGCACACCATGAAAGAAGCAAAACTTCGTCAAGACATTATCGACGAATTCGAATTCGATCCCAGCTTTGATGGCGAGCATATTGGCGTGCTGGTCGACAAGAATGTCGTGACTTTGAGCGGGCACGTAAACAACTATGCAGAAAAACTCGCTGTAATAGCGGCGGCGCGGCGTGTAGATGGGGTGCACGCCATCGCTGAAAATATCGAGGTTCGCTATCCCTATCTGAGCAAGACCGCGGACGATCAAATTGCCCAACGCGCTTCCGATCTTTTGAAATGGGACGTTCTCGTCCCGAATGATTCAGTCGATGTGCTGGTACACGACGGATTTGTTACGCTAAGTGGCACCGTCGACTGGCAATATCAGCGCCGTGCAGCCGAAGACGATATGCGCAAGCTCTCGGGCGTCGTTTCTGTGACAAACATGATCAAAATAAAGCCCCGTATCGACGCATCCGACATCAGGACCAAGATCGAGGCCGCGCTCAAGCGGCATGCGGAGGTCGAAGCGGACGCGATACGCGTCACCGTAAAGGACGGCAACAAGGTGCTTTTGGAAGGACGTGTCGACAACTGGGATGAGCGCTACAAGGTCGAAACTGCGGCCTGGTCAACTCCCGGGGTTGAATCTGTCGATGACCGCTTGACGATCGGCCTGTCGTAAGAAGCCGATGCGATTGATGGCATGGATGCTGTTGGAAGAGCCGGCGGGAGTCTTAAACAGAAGCCAAAAGTCAGCAGCCTAATTTGTTGAGTCTGCTGCCGCCGATGGCGAGGTTGTCGCCTATGCCTAGCAGCATTGTGGAATCGAATTCGTCCGCTCTGCCGCCTGGCATGGATAGCCACATTCCTTTGAACGGGAACTTCAAATGATCATGCGTTCTGATCCATGGAATACCCGCTCCGCCGTCAGCAGGTGGGCGCACGTCTTTGAACGAAGCGGGCTCGCCTTGGCCGGTGGAGCATGCGGGTTGTTCGTTGCAGCCGAGGTGGCAAAGACCAACATCGACTTGCTCGGTACAGGCGGCCCTATCCTGGCCATGATGCTTGGCGGGGCCGCCGGCTTCTATCTCGGAATAGATCTGCCTCCGCCACCCCCTCACCGGGTGCAACTGCCGCTATGGCGCAAGGGCACATCAAGAGCGGATGCGGTAGAATTACTCAGCGCCGCTGGTACGTTCCTCGCCTCGGCAGCGGCTGTCGTATCCGTCTGCGCCATCATTCTGGACGACTCGATGGGCGCGAGCGGGACTCTTCTGATCGGCGGCGGTTGGGCGATCGGAGCAATGATGCAAATTGTCGCTGGCATCTTCGCGCGAACGCGAGCGGACGATTCTGTCACGTCCTAGCAACAGAGCAGCTCTATTCGCTGCTGTCACCCAGCGCTTTACCGGTGGCTTTATTGATGAAGTGGAATTGGGTGCACGCCGGACAGGTCACGAGCTCGTAAAGCTTCGGCTCGTTCGCCGCCTGCTTGAAGAGTGGTGTCTGCACCTTCATGCCCGTCCGGGGGCATCGAAATACGATCATGGAACTCATGGCATGAATATCCGAGACCGGGCCGCCCTCACCTTGATCCAAGTCAAATTCAGCTGCTCGCGGCGGCGAAAATCGAAATATTCCGCGATTGTGCCGCTGGCCGGCTCCGCCAATCGACCTAAACTGCCCTGCTGTGGAGTTGCTTCGATCCGTCCAGATGCGCATCGAATGCCGCTGCCAGACTGCGAACGAGAAATCGGGAGTCTTGCGCCAGATTGAACGTGGTACCTTCGCGTTGGACAACGCCGTCGGAAATCAGTTTTTTCAAACGAGGCGACGCGTTCAGTATCGTTTCCGGTGCCGAACGGTGCCGGGCGCAAATTGGATCGAGATCGACGCCGAAGTCGCACATGACGTGTTCGATGATCTCCGCGCGCAGCCGGTCGTCATCGGTCAACGCGTAGCCCTTGACGGTCGCCAACTTGCCATTGGCAATCGATTCCAGATAAGCGTGCGTGTTAACTTCGTTCTGCACGTAGCCTTGTGGCATGCGTCCGATCGCACTGGCACCGAAGCCCAGCAATATATTGCTGTCATCGGTGGTGTAACCTTGGAAGTTCCTGCGAAGTGCCCCGTTCCGTAACGCGGCGGCCATGGCATCGTCGGGCAGCGCAAAGTGGTCCAGCCCGATCTGCGAGTATCCAGCCTCCTTCAACGCATTGGTGATCGCATATGATTGTTCATGGCGTTCGAGGCTGTCGGGCAGCCACGCCTCATTTATCTTGCGCTGGTGCTTCTTGAAGGTTGGAACGTGTGCGTAGCCGAACACCGAGAAGCGATCGGGGCGAAGTTCGATGCATTGGCGGACCGTATCGAGGCACGAGGCTACCGTCTGATGCGGCAGTCCGTAGATCAGATCGAAATTGACACCGTGGATACCCGCGCGTCGCAGATTTGCCGTTGCGGCGGCGGTTTCCTCGAAACTTTGTACCCGGTGGATTGCACGCTGGACGATCGGATCGCAGCTCTGCACACCGAGGCTCACCCGATTGACACCACCATAGGCCAGTGCGTCGATCATCGCGTCCGAAAGCGTACGCGGGTCGATTTCGACGGCAATCTCGGCGGAAGGAGTGACAAGGAACGAATGCCTGATCGAGCCGATCAGATCCGCGAAGGTCTCGGGTGTCATGATGGTCGGCGTGCCGCCGCCAAAATGGATATGGTCAACCTGGATGCGTCGCTCGACTTGTCGCGATACCAGATCGATTTCACAGCGCAGAGCCGAAGCATATCGGGCCACCGGCTCATCGCGGCGAACGACCGAGGTATGGCAGCCGCAATACCAGCACATCGACCGGCAGAACGGAACGTGCATATAGAGCGACGTGCTGGCGTGTTGCGGAATCGTCTTCAGCCATTCGGCGTAGATATCCGGGCCGATCTCAGCTGAGAAATGCGGTGCGGTGGGATAGCTCGTATATCTCGGTAACCTTTCCTGTCCGTAGCAAACCGCGAGATCTGGTCTCATTTCGTACCGTTCCCGAATGGATTGAGCCGCCGTCGACCGGGCTTCTCGTGCCTGACGACGTATTTATGACCTCAACGGCAGGAGCGACTTTGCGCTAGCTCAAATCTGGCGCCGAAAACGGTCACACGGAGGACACCTATGCCCAAGAAACTGGCTGCTTGAGACAGATCAACCCGTCGGCCCGGTTAAGGCACCAATAAGTTCGAGAGTTGGGATCGCGATGCAGAAGCCAAAGGAGACGTTGGTGGTGCGATCGGCGCACATTCGCGGCCCCGGCTTTGATTTCACGACACGGTGGATCGATTGGACCTCACCTGTGTTCTTCATCGGTCCATTCCTGGAGGCGTCACATGCAAACGACAGTCGCAAACGATAGTCAGGGGAACACCGGTGATTTCGATCTGCTTGACCGTTACTGGCGCGCCGCGAACTATCTTTCGGTGGGCCAGATTTACCTGCTCGACAATCCCCTGCTGCGTGAGCCGCTACGGCCGGAGCATATTAAACCGCGACTGCTTGGACACTGGGGCACGACGCCTGGACTGAATTTTGTCTACGCACATCTTAATCGCGCCATCCGCGCGCGCGACCTCAACGTCATTTACGTCTGCGGTCCCGGACATGGCGGACCGGGCATGGTAGCCAATACCTATCTCGAGGGCAGCTACAGCGAGATCTACCCCGATATCGGCCGCAATACCGATGGCCTCCACAAACTGTTTCGCCAGTTCTCGTTCCCAGGCGGGATTCCAAGCCACGCCGCGCCGGAAACGCCGGGCTCGATCCATGAAGGCGGCGAACTCGGTTATGCGCTGGTACATGCCTATGGCGCCGCATTCGACAATCCCGATCTGATCTGTGCCTGCGTGGTCGGCGACGGCGAGGCCGAAACCGGTCCCCTCGCCGCTTCCTGGCATTCCAACAAGTTCCTGAATCCGGCGCATGACGGCGCCGTACTGCCGATCCTGCACCTTAACGGCTACAAGATCGCCAATCCGACGGTCCTCGGCCGAATGAGCGATGACGAGGTACGAAGTCTGTTTCTCGGCTACGGCCACGAACCGCTGTTCGTCGAAGGCGACGACCCCGCCACAATGCACCGTCTGATGGCGGCAACGCTGGATAGCGCGCTGGACAAGATCCGCGCCATCCAGACAGCCGCTCGGGACGGACGCGCGACGAGCGAGCGCCCGAAATGGCCGATGATCGTGTTGCGAAGTCCCAAAGGCTGGACCGGTCCGAAAGAAGTCGATGGCTTGAAAGTCGAGGGCTTCTGGCGCGCGCACCAAGTGCCGATCGCCAACCCCCGCGGCGATCCAGGCCATCTGGAACTGCTTGAGCAGTGGATGCGAAGCTATCAGCCGGAAACGCTTTTCGATGAGAGAGGCCGGCTGCACGACGAAATACAGGCGCTTGCGCCGGCCGGCAGCCGTCGCATGGGTGCCAATCCGCACGCCAACGGCGGACTGCTCAAGCGCGAACTTGAGCTACCGGACTTCCATTCCTATGCCGTGGACGTACCACACCCCGGCAGCGTCGAAGCCGAAGCAACGCGTGTCATGGGGCAGTTCCTCCGCGAGGTTATTGCGTTCAATGCTGAGGCACGGAATTTCCGCCTGATGGGGCCGGACGAGACAGCATCGAACAGGCTTGATGCAGTGTTCGATGTCACCGAGCGGGCCTGGATGGAGCGCGTCGAACCCTACGACGTCCATCTGGCCCAGGACGGTCGGGTGATGGAAGTCCTGAGCGAGCATCTCTGCCAGGGCTGGCTCGAGGGATATCTGCTTACCGGTCGGCACGGTTTTTTCTCCTGCTACGAGGCCTTCATTCACATCGTGGATTCGATGTTCAACCAGCATGCCAAATGGCTGAAGGTTTCGCGTAGCCTGCCGTGGAGACGCCCGATCGCCTCCCTCAACTATCTCTTGTCGTCACACGTCTGGCGACAGGACCACAACGGCTTCAGCCATCAGGATCCCGGTTTCGTCGATCTCGTGGTCAACAAGAAGGCCGACATCGTTCGCGTCTATTTTCCGCCCGATGCCAATACGCTGCTCTGGATTACCGACCATTGTCTTCGGACATATGATCGCATCAACGTGATCGTTGCCGGCAAGCAACCCTCCCCACAATGGCTGACCATGCAACAGGCCGCCCCCCACTGCGACGCCGGCATCGGAATATGGCCTTGGGCCGGTACCGAAACCGAAGGCCTTGAGCCCGACGTTGTGATGGCTTGCGCCGGCGACGTGCCGACGCTCGAAACCCTGGCCGCGGTCGATCTGTTGCGAAAGGCGTTGCCCAATTTAAGGATTCGCGTCGTCAACGTCGTCGACCTGATGACATTGCAGCCGGAAGAACAACATCCGCATGGCATCAGCGACCGCGATTTCGACGGCATATTCACCTGCGACAAGCCGGTGATCTTCGCCTTTCACGGCTATCCCCATCTGATCCACCGCCTCACCTACAACAGGACCAACCACGCCGGAATGCACGTTCGTGGTTTTGAGGAAGAGGGTACCACCACGACCCCCTTCGATATGGTCGTACTGAACGAGCTCGACCGGTTTCATTTGGCGATCGAAGTGATCGAGCGGGTGCCCGGTCTGAGCGTCGCCGCCGCTCATATCAAGCAGCAATTTCGTGACGCCCTCCTCGAGCATACGCGATATGTCCGCCAACACGGCGAAGACATGCCGCAAATCCGGGACTGGAAATGGCCTTACGGCTCCGCTGCGGACCCTGCGATCCGCGAAACGTGATCTGGTCGATCGAAGCCGTACAAGTAACGTGAGAACGGATGACACAATGCCTGTGCAAGATGTTTCCTCCGACGGTTCGGACAGCGAAGGGATTGTTTCGCTACGTGGCAAGAAAGGCCTGATCGTTGGCATCGCCAACGAAAGCAGCATAGCCTATGGCTGCGCCCGGATGCTTCACAATGCCGGCGCGGAGATTGCGGTCACCTATCTCAATGCAAAGGCCGAACCTTACGTCAGGCCGCTCGCCGAGAAACTTGAAAGCCCGATCGTAGTTCCCTGCGACGTTCGTGAGCCAGGTCAGCTCGATACAGTGTTCTCGCATATCCGTGAGGACTGGGGATGTCTCGATTTCCTGCTGCATTCGATCGCCTATGCGCCGAAAGAGGATTTGCACAGCCGCATCACCGATTGCTCACAAGCCGGTTTCGCAATGGCGATGGATGTGTCCTGCCATTCCTTCATTCGCATGGCGCGGCTGGCCGAACCTCTCATGAAGCAGGGAGGCTGCCTGCTGACTGTCACCTTCTATGGTTCAGAAAAAGTCGTTGAAGATTATAATCTGATGGGGCCGGTGAAGGCCGCACTCGAGAGTTCGGTACGTTATATGGCGGCCGAACTCGGCCCGAAGCATATTCGCGTTCACGCGCTCTCTCCAGGGCCGTTGAAAACGCGCGCCGCATCCGGCATCGAGCGCTTCGATGAACTGCTGGAACGGACCCGCGCCCGCACACCTGAGCACCGGCTCGTCAGCATCGAAGATGTGGGAAATCTCGCGGTTTTTCTGGTCAGCGACGCCGCGAAGGGACTGACTGGAAACATCGAATACATCGATGCGGGATATCACATCGTCGGCTGAGCGTTAGCGAGCGCCTGGAGGAATTGGATGGAGCAAATCGAAAACCGGACATTTGACGAGATCAAGCTGGGCGACACCGCCAGTCTGGTCCGGACGCTCACCTATAAGGACATTGAAGTATTTGCGATCATGTCCGGCGATGTCAACCCGGCCCATGTCGACCAGACCTTCGCGAAGAGCGACTTCTTCCACAGGATTGTGGCCCACGGCATGTGGGGTGCGGCGCTGATATCGACGGTGCTTGGAACGCAATTGCCGGGTCCGGGGACGATCTATGTGGATCAGTCCTTGCATTTCCTCAAACCGGTAGGTCTGGGGGACACAATCACTGTGACGGTAACAGTGAAGGAGAAAGTCGAAAAAACGCATCGCGTCATCTTCGAATGCCGCGTATCGAACCAGCATGGCGAAGAGGTCATTTCCGGCACGGCGGAGGTTATCGCCCCGGCCGAGAAAATCTGCCGACCACGCGTTGTTCTTCCCGAAATTGAATTGCGGCAAAAAGGACGCCGCTACGAAAACCTGATCGAGATGACCCGCGGTCTCGCCCCGATCACCACAGCGGTCGTCCATCCGGTCGATACCGTCTCTCTGCTCGGCGCCGTCGAGGCGGCGCGCGCCGGGCTTATCGTGCCGATCCTGGTTGGTCCGGAAACCAGAATTCGCGCCGCCGCCACCCAGGCGGGACTCGACCTCTCGCCTTATGAAATCGTCGCAACCGAACACAGCGAGGCGGCTGCCGCAAAAGCCGTCGCGATGGCCCGCACCGGCAGGGTCGAAGCGTTAATGAAGGGCTCGCTCCACACCGAAGAGCTGATGCACGCCGTCGTCGACCACGACCTTGGCCTGCGAACTGCCAGGCGCATCAGTCATGTCTACGCGATCGACGCGCCCAGCTATCCCCGGCCGCTTCTTATCACGGACGCTGCGGTCAATATCAGCCCAACTTTGCCCGACAAGCGCGACATCGTCCAGAACGCGATCGAATTGGCACATTCCCTGGGTATCCCGGAACCGAGAGTAGCCATTCTCTCGGCGGTCGAGACGGTTACGGAAGGCATTCGCTCGACGCTTGACGCGGCGGCTCTTTGCAAAATGGCCGACCGGGGTCAAATCACGGGCGGCATTCTCGATGGGCCGCTCGCCTTCGACAACGCCGTTTCGTTGGAAGCGGCCAGGACGAAGGGAATCGTTTCTCCCGTCGCAGGCCGGGCCGACATCCTCGTGGTGCCGGACCTCGAAGCGGGCAACATGCTCGCCAAACAGCTTGAATATCTTGCGGAGGCACAAATGGCCGGAATCGTACTCGGCGCACGGGTGCCGATCATTCTAACGAGCCGCGCCGACAAGACGCTGGCGCGATTGGGCTCCTGCGCCATCGCGTTGCTACTCGCACGCCACAAAACGAGGGTGGTATCGTGAGCGACGCCATCCTCATCCTGAACGCGGGCTCATCGAGCATCAAGTTCTCGCTCTTCGAAGGGCATGTACGGCCGGGAGCCAAGGGACTGATCTGCGACGGCGAGCTCGACGGCATTGGACATCGGGTGCATTTCGTCGCCAAGGACAACTCGGGAGCAACTTTGGCGGATCAGTATTTGACGGATGCCGCCACCCACGAAAACACCCTCGCCGCTCTCCTCCGTTGGGTGGAGCGGCAGTTTTCGAACAGCGACCTGGTCGCCGCCGGGCATCGCGTGGTGCATGGCGGATCGGTCTATTCCAGCCCCGTACGCATCGATCCCACGGTGATCGGCGAATTGAATAAACTCATTCCGCTCGCGCCACTTCATCAACCCCATAATCTCGCCGCCATCGCGGCTATCTCGAAGCTTCATCCGGCACTACCGCAGGTCGCGTGTTTCGACACCGCCTTCCACCATACCCAGCCCGAAATCGCGACGGCCTTTGCGTTGCCACGTGCGATCACGGATCAAGGTATCCGAAGGTACGGATTCCACGGCCTGTCCTATGAGTATATCGCCAGCATTCTTCCCGATGTCCTTGGTCCGGCGGCCGCCGAGGGCCGCGTTGTCGTTGCCCATCTCGGCAACGGGGCCAGCATGTGCGCGATGCACCGGCGGCAGAGCGTTGCAACGACCATGGGCTTTACCGCGCTCGATGGCCTTCCGATGGGCACCAGATGCGGCAATCTCGATCCGGGCGTTGTGCTCTACCTCCTCCGGGAGAAGGGCATGACACCGCAGGCCGTAACCGACCTGCTCTATCATTCCTCCGGTCTGTTGGGCGTATCCGGCGTCAGCGATGACATGCGGGCGCTGCTCGCCAGCGATGATCCGCTGGCCGCCAGGGCCATTGCCCTGTTCGTCTATCGGATTAGTCGCGAATTGGGATCGCTTGCCGCCAGTCTCGGCGGCCTGGACGCGCTCGTCTTCACAGCGGGTATCGGCGAACATGCGCCCGAAATCCGCCGGCAGGCATGCCAGCAAGCTGCATGGCTTGGTATCGAACTGGATGAGGCGGCGAATACCGCGGGCGCTTCAAGGATCACGACACCTGACAGCAGAACCTCGGCCTGGGTGATACCGACCAACGAAGATTTGATGATCGCCCGGCATACGTGGCGTCTGACAGACGACGGCGCAACAGAAAAAAACTGACAATCCGAACCAGACAGGTCCACCATGCCCAATGAAGTTTCGACCAAGCCTGCTAATGCGTTCTTCCCGAGTGTACCGGCATTCTGGCCGATGGCGATGGCAACCAGGATGTTCGAGCAGGGATCGGAACTCTACGCCAGGAACCTCAAATTCGTAGACGAGGAAATCAGGATTCACGATAATCTGCGACCCAAGCTCGCGACGCCAAACCGGGTACGTCTCGATCTGCGGACCATGGTGCTGCGCGATTACGGTACGTCAGGCGGAATTCCAACGCTCGTCAATGCGCCTTATGCCGGTCATACCGCGATGATCGCTGACTATCACCACGGCCAGAGTCTGATCGAGACACTTCTGGCCAACGGGATCGCCAATGTTGCGTTGACGGACTGGAAGTCGGCGACGGAAGACATGAAGGATCTCGATATCGACAATTATCTCGCTGATATGATTGTCGCGATCGATGATCTCGGAGGTCGGGTCAATCTGGTCGGCCTTTGCCAGGGCGGTTGGGTCGCGGCCATGGTGGCGGCGCGCTTTCCGGAAAAGGTCAATTCACTGGTGCTGGCCGGCGCGCCGATCGACACCGACGCTGGCAATGGGCCGATCAAGCGCATGGCCCACGCGTCTCCCGCGTCGTTCTACAAGGAACTGGTGGCGCTCGGCGGCGGCCTGATGAAGGGCAAATTCATGCTGCAAGGCTGGAAGAACATGCACCCGGAGCAGCATTATATTAAGGACCAGATCGATCTCTATGAGCACATCGACGACCCGGTCTACCTTGATAAAGAAGAAACATTCAATAGCTGGTACGAAAATCCGATCGATCTGCCAGGCCGGTGGTATCTCCAGGTGATCACCCAGCTCTTCAAGGAGAACCGGCTTGCCAAGGGGCAATTCATCGGGCTCGGACGAAAGCTCGATCTCCACAATATTGTTTGCCCGACCTATTTACTGGCCGGCGCGGATGATGACATCACCACGCCCGAGCAGGTTCTCGACGCCGCCAAATATCTCGGGACGCCCGCGCCGCAGCTCATGACGAAGACCGTGCCCGGCGGTCACGTCGGTCTCTTCATGGGAGCCCGTACCTTGAAAGAGCATTGGCCCCCGATCGTTCGGTGGATCGCGTCCAATAGTTGATCACGTCCCCGCGCCTATTTTGGCTGCGGCGGAAACACCTGATCGCTGAAGGGCGATGCCGTCGGTACCCGCATGACAATAAAGCTGCGTCCGATCGACTGATGGCAGGCGTTGCATGCGACTGTCAGATCGCCGAATGCGGTCGCGAACTTTTGGCTGTCTTTTGCCTCGATCGCCTCGGCGATGGACTGAACAGGCGCCGCCATTGTCGTGACGCTCGTCGCCGGAATGCCTGGATACAGCGACGCGGCATCCACCAGGCTGGCCTTGAGCCGGCGAAGCTCGTACGCCGCGAGTTCCCAGTTTGGAGATGAGCCGGCAAACCACAGTTTCATATGACGCAACTGGACTATGCTCATGATATCGGCCAGCCGCGGGACATACGGATCGTCGATTGCCGCATTCATTCCGGATTGGGCAATGGCAAGTGGCGTCGACGCGCAAACCATAAACAGCGCCGTCATATATCCAAGTAATCTCATCCGGAACTCCGTTCGCTTGTTATTTGTGCCGCCAGGATGACCCGAGACGATACTCATCCCCACAATAGTATTCGCGACCCTCGGTTGCCTTGCGCTCGATCAAGGCCACCTGCCGGGGGCGTTCCAGCGCAGCCGCCGCGCTTGATGCCGATCAATATGCCGGCACAACTCGCATGAGAGATTGCTCTCCGGAAACAACCACGATGCCCGAGCATGGAGAACCCAAATGCTGACGCACCTCCCGATCGTCATTCTTGCTTCGCTACCCTTCACTAAAGTCGCTGACACCGTGCCTAGTTTCGATATCGTGCGCGAATGCCGGTCCGAAGGCGGCTCGGCGGCGACCTTGGAGCGATGCGCCGCGGACGAAGCCGCCGCGCGCGATCAATTGCAGCCGCAATGGGCCCAATTCACTCCCCGCGACAAGACCGTCTGCCTCCGCGAAACCAGCATGGACAGCACGCCCAGCTACGTTGAATTGCTGACGTGCCTGGAAATGGCCAGAGACGTTAAGAAATCATCCAAATAATCTGCGGACATCTCGTATACGGTACTATCCCATCAAGTGACGTGAGAGCGATCGCCAGGCACGCCGGAAGCGGCTGCCTGGCAGTCGCGTGCACCACGTCCGCTAGGTTGCCTGTGCGACAACGGAGCGGAAGCGCAGGATGGCGAGACCAAAGAACAGTGCGCCGATGACGGCGACTGCGAGAAATTGCGGCCACACCACATCCAGTCCGGCGCCACGATAGAGAATCGATTGCGCGAAAGCGACGAAGTGTGTCGATGGCGATACCTGCATGAATTTGGCGAGCCAGGGTGGCATGCTCTCCAGCGGCGTATTGCCGCCCGAAAGCATATTCATGGGCAGGTAGACCAGCATGTATAACAGGCCGAGTTGCGGCATCGACCGGGCAACGGTGCCCAGGAAAATTCCGACTGCGGTTGCGAAGAACAGGTAGATCACCACGCCCACCATAAACAACGGTAGCGAACCTGCCACGGGGATTCCAAGCATCCCGCGCAGCACCAAATAGAGGCTAAGGCCGACCGCGACCGCGATCACCAGGCCATTCGCCCAGACCTTGGACAAGGCGATCTCGAATGGCGTCAGCGGCATCACGAGGAGATGATCCATGGTGCCATGCTCGCGCTCCCGTACCACGGCCGCGCCTGCGAGAATGATAGCCAGCATGGTGACGTTGTTGATGACCGCCATCACACTGGTGAACCACGCGGTGGTCAGATTCGGGTTGAACGCAATTCGCACATCGAGATTTACGGTGGACGGCTTTACGCCCTCGGCATGGGAGAGAAAATCCGCTATCTCGGTGGTAACAATCTGCTGGGCATAGCTGGAGCCTAATCCGGCCTGCACCATGGCGGTGGCATCGACGTTGATCTGCAGCCCGGGTTGCTGACCGGCCAGTACATAGCGTTCGAAATCCGGCGGGATATCGATGACGAAAGTATAGCGTCCCTTGTTCATCGCAGGAATGATATCCCGCTCGGCTATCAACTGCGGCGGCTGAAACAGCGGCGGGAAGAACGCATGAGCGATCCGGCGCGAAAGCTCAGAGTGATCTTCATCGACGATTGCGATTGACGCGTTATGCAGCTCCTGCGAGTTGCTGCGCGCCTGCAGGGTGATCGCCAGTGAAAATGCATAAACGACCAGACCCAGCAGAACGAAATCATGCGAGAAACTGCGCAGTTCCTTGACTCCCAGCCAGTAGATATTGGCGGCCTTTTTCATCATATCGCACCTAGCGTTCCTGTTTACGCAGCAAAGCAACGCTCAGCATCGTCATGATCGGAACAAAGATGGCGAGCGCCAGCAAATCCCCGCTGAGATCGGTAAAACCCAGCCCCTTGGTGAAGGTACCGACACTGATCGGCACGTAATAGGTCATGGGAAAAGCTCGGCCGATGATCTGCGCCTCCGCGGCCAGTGAGGACACCGGAGTCATCATGCCGGCAAACTGCGTCGCCGGCAGCACCGTCAGGATCGCAGTGCCGAACAGGGCCGCGATCTGGGTCTTGGTGAACGTCGAAATCAGCATGCCGTAGCCGGTCATGGTCGTCACATAGATCAGCACACCGCCAAGCAGCGTCAAAAAGCTGCCCTTGAGGGGAACTTTGAATACGAACAGCGCCAACAGCATCATCAAGGTGAAATTGGTCATCGCCACCGCTATGTAAGGCAACTGCTTGCCGAGCAGGAATTCGAGCCGGCTCACCGGCGTCACATACAGGTTGGTGATGGAGCCGAGTTCCTTCTCCCGCACGATGGCCAACGCCATCAGAATCGCCGGAAACAGCGCCAGCAGTAGCGACATGTTTGAAGGCACCATCGCGTAGATGCTGTCGAAATCCTGATTGTATTTGAACCTGAGCTCGATGTCGGCGGGCGGCGACGCCGAGGGCTGCGTGGTCTTCACCGCCGGATCCGCCAGATACAATTGATGCATGCCCTGCAGATAGCCGCGGATGGTTTCAGCCCGGAACGGCATAGCGCCGTCGACCAGGGCGCTGACCCAGACCGGACGTCCGCTCTTGATATCGCGACCGAAGCTGGGCGGGATTTCGATCGCAACCGAAATGTCGCCGCTCTTGAGGCGTGAGTCGAGCTCGGCATCGTTGGCAAGCGACGCCTTCTCGACGAAATAGCTCGAGCCCCTCAACTCTTCGAGATAGGCACGGCTCTCCGGACTTTGATCGCGGTCCAGCACCGCGAACGACAGGTTGTTGACGTCGGTGGAAACTCCGAAACCGAACACCAGCATCAGAAGCGTCGTGCCAAGCAGGCTGAATCCCAATCGGATCGGGTCGCGCAAAAGCTCGAGCGCCTCGCGGATGGTATAGGCCAGCAGGCGCTGCAGACTGAATACAGAACGCGCAGCAGCCCGGCCTTGCGGCGGATGGTCTGCTCGATCCGGCGCCCCGCGGTGCTCAATGATGGGTATCCGCGGCGCGGTGGCCGCTTCCAGATAACTGACGAAGGCGTCTTCGAGCTTGGCCGCGCCGCGCGCCTTGACCAGCTCGGCGGGCGTACCTGTCGCCAGCACGCGGCCGGAATCCATCAACGATATCCGGTCGCAGCGCTCGGCTTCGTTCATGAAGTGGGTCGAGACGAAGATCGTCACACCTTGGTTGCGCGAAAGATCAATCAGCGCTTCCCAGAAGCGGTCCCGCGCCAATGGGTCGACACCTGATGTCGGCTCGTCGAGGATAAGGATCGCGGGTTCATGGACGATGGCGATAGCCAACGAGAGCCGCTGGCGAATCCCCAATGGCAGATCCAGAGTGCGCTGATCGAGATAGGCCTCAAGACCGAAATATGAAGCCAGCTCGGCAATGCGTAGCGCCGCCTTTTGTGCCGGCAGATGGAAAATTCGCGCGTGAAGATCAAGGTTCTGCCGGACCGTTAGCTCGGTATAAAGGGAAAACGACTGCGACATGTAACCGACGCGGTAGCGCGAATTCGCGTCGCCGGCATCGAGGGGCTTTCCGAACAACAGGGCCTCGCCGGCGGTGGGCGGCAGCAGGCCCGTCAGCATCTTCATGGTAGTGGTCTTGCCGCAGCCGTTCGAGCCAAGAAAACCGAAGATTTCGCCACGTTCAATGGTGAAGTTAACCCGGTCGACGGCGGTAAAATCGCCGAACCGGCAGGTCAGATCGTGCGCGGTGATGATCGGCTCGCCGTCAAAAAAATGGCGCGGCGGAATTTGCAGCACCCGATGAGCGCTGCGCTGCTGCTCGGGCAATAGCGCAATGAAAGCGTCCTCGATGGTCGCAGCGCCGGTGCTGGCCTTGAACTCGGCCGGCGACCCGGTCGCCAGCACTTTTCCCGCATTCATGGCCGCGAGCCAGTCGAAGCGCTCTGCTTCCTCCATATAGGCGGTCGCCACTATGACGCTCATGCCCGAGCGGCGGGCACGTATGCGGTCGATCAGTTCCCAGAACTGGCGGCGGGAAAGCGGATCGACCCCTGTCGTGGGCTCATCCAGGATGAGAAGATCGGGATCATGAATGAGCGAACAGCACAGACCAAGTTTCTGGCGCATGCCTCCCGACAGTTTCTTCGCTGGCCTATCTTCGAAGGGAGCCAGCCCGGTGCTATCAAGCAATTCCGCGATCCGCCATGTACGCTCGTCGCGGGCTTGCCCGAACAGGCGGGCAAAAAATTCGATATTCTCGCGGACGCTCAGGTCAGGATAGAGATTCTTGCCCAACCCTTGCGGCATGTAGGCGATCCGCGGACATACCGAAGCCCTGTGCTTGGTATCCGAGATATCGCCACCGAGCACAGTGACGCTGCCGGACTGGTTTTGCCGGGCACCGGCGATGATGGCAAGCAGCGTGGATTTTCCCACCCCGTCGGGACCGATCAGACCGACCATGCAATCGGCGGGGATACTGATGGTGACGCCATCCAGTGCTGTGACCTTGCCGTAGCTTTGGGTGAGGTTTTCCAGAACGGCGACGGATTGATCCGCCGCGTTCATGGCGCGACTTGCAGGTTTTTGGGCCAGGCCGCCGCCGGGTCCGCACGAAGATAGGCGACCCCGGGCAATCCGCTACGCACCGATGGGGCGTGAGCGCGCGAACGATTGGGATCGATGCGCACCCGGATGCGAAACATCAATTTGTCGCGCTCGCTCTGGGTTTCCACCGTTTTCGGCGTGAACTGCGCCTGGCTTGCGATAAAGGAGACCGCTGCCGGTATCGGTGTGTTCGGGTAAGCATCGAGCAGGATCCGGCCTTCCGTTCCGACCTTGATCTTGCCGGCCTCCGGAGTCGGCAGGTAAATATCCATATAGACATAGGAGATATCCAGCATCGTGAAAACCTTGCCGCCGGCCGGAAGCACTTCGCCGATGTTGGCCATTCTATATTGAAGCCGGCCGTCGTGTGGCGCCACCAGATCGTTGTCGTTGATGTTGACCGTGTAGAGACCCACATCGTGCTCGGATGCTTCGAGTGCGCGTTCGGTTTCCGCTACCCGCTGCGCCGCGGCGTTAAATCCGGCATTCGCCGCGTTCATGGTTTGCGTCCGCTGATCGAACAGTTCCTTTGTCGCATAGCCTTGTTTCAGCAACGTCTGGGTACGCTCCAGCTCCTGCGCGGCCAGTGTCTGTTGCGTGCGCTGCAGCTCCAGATTGGCGTTGGCTTCCTCGATCGCGCGTTGGGCCTGCTTGACTTGCGCTTGCGCTTTCTTGAGCGACTCCTGAAGATCCCTGGTGTCCATGCGCGCGACCACCTGCCCCGCGCGCACCATGTCACCGATCTCGGCGTTCAATTCCGCGACCCGGCCCGGAAATTTCGTGTCGATGTCGATCTCGTCGGCCTCCAACCGGCCATTGCCGTAGCTTATGCCTGCGAGAAGCTGCGCCTGAGACTGCTTCCACCAATAGAAGCCGGCGCCGCCTGCGGCCAAAAAGATGGCAACAAGCCCGATCGAGAACCGCAGCCGCCGCGCATTCCGGGCGCGCACAAAAGGCACGGTGACTGGTAAGTGACCGGTACCGGCAACCGGGGCTGGATTGTCATGTTTGAGCGCGGCATCATCGCCCGCCCGCGCGATTACCGTCGGCTTCTCGTCGATATCTTCCATTGGCCGTTGCAAGGTCTTCTCCGCCAACTCATGCCGCTTCTGATTTAACGTTGGCATTGGTCAGACGGGCGAGTATTGAGCGATATCAAACGGCACCGGCGTTGCAGACCTTAGATGGCGGCTTGACCTTCCCGCTGGAGCCGCCGTGAGCCCACCATCCCCGCGAAAACCTATAGAAAAGCCTTTTAAAGGGCTTACCAGTGCCGCGGCGAACCGAATTTTAGGCCAAATCGGACCGAATGCGACGCCCGATGTCGCCATTCATCCACTGCGGCTGGTGCTGGGAAAATTCCTGGCACCGGTTTCAATCCTGCTTGAGATCGCGATCGTCCTCCAATTGGCGCTCGGCGAATACGTCGAGGGCGCGATCATCGCGTCACTTCTGATATTCAACACGGCCCTTGGCTTCTTTCACGAGAGCCGTGCGCAATCGACCATCGCGGCGTTGAAATCGCGGCTTGCGCTGAACGCATCGGTTCTGCGTGACGGGGTCTGGACGATGTGTCCCGCGGCCGAACTGGTCCCCGGAGATATTGTAAAACTGACGCTGGGCACGGTAGTCGCGGCCGATGTGCTGATACGCGAGGGCTCGATCCTGCTCGATCAATCCATGCTCACCGGCGAGTCCCTGCCGGTTGAGGCCGGACCGGGCCTTGAGAGCTACGCCGGCGCGCTGGTCCGGCGCGGCGAAGCTGTTGCCGAAGTGTGCGCCACCGGCGTGCGGACCAAATTCGGACGCACGGCTGAACTCGTTCGCACCGCCTACGTGGTTAGTACCCAGCAGAAGGCAGTCTTTCGCGTGGTACGCAATCTGGCTGGCTTTAATGGTGCCGTCACGCTGTTGCTGATGGTCTACGCCCTCGAAATCGGTATGCGGCTGTCCGAAGCCATTCCGCTGGTGCTGATATCTGTTCTCGCCTCGGTGCCGGTCGCATTGCCGGCGACATTTACACTGGCAACGGCCATCGGCGCGCGAGCCCTGACGCGGGCTGGCGTGCTGCCCACCCGTCTCTCCGCGGTAGACGAAGCCGCCAGCCTCGACGTCCTGTGCATCGACAAGACCGGTACCTTGACGCGCAACGAGTTGGCCGTGGCAGCCATACGCGCAATGCCCGGCTTCGATGAGAACCGTGTCCTGGCACTGGCGGCCCTTGCCAGCGCCGACGGAGGCCAGGATCCTGTCGACGCCGCGGTGCGGGCTGCCGCGGTGTCCCAAAGGCCGAACGCGGAGGCTTTGACGGTTACCAAGTTCGTGCCGTTCGATCCGGCCATCAAGATGTCGGAAGCTCGCGCGATCGACCGCGATGGCAGCGCGTTGCGCATCGTCAAAGGCGCCTTTGCGGTGGTTCACGGGATTTCGCACCCCTCGCCCGAGGCGGAATTAGCTGCAAACGAACTGGAAAAGCGCGGCCACCGGGTTCTGGGCGTCGCGATCGGTACCGACGGCGCCATGCGTATCGCCGGAATCGTGGCGCTGAGCGACCCACCGCGTAGCGATTCAAAGTCCATGATCGATCAGTTGCGGAGACTTGGGATCCACACCGTCATGGTAACAGGAGATGCGGCCACGACGGCCGCCTTCGTCGCTGAGACAGTTGGGCTTCCCGGTGCCGTTTGTCGTCCGGGCGAGATTCCGGATCGGGTCGGACCGGACGACTTTTCCGTCTTCGCTGGCGTGCTCCCCGAAGACAAGTTTCGTCTGGTCAAAGCGTTCCAGAATGCTGGCCATACGGTCGGCATGTGCGGCGACGGCGCCAATGATGCACCGGCGTTACGCCAGGCACAGATCGGCATCGCAGTTTCGACCGCCACCGACGTCGCTAAATCGGCCGCGGGCATTGTTCTGACCGAGCCCGGGCTCGCCGGGATCGTCGCGTCGGTCCGGGAGGGCCGAATCACATTCCAGCGCATCCTGACCTATGCGCTGCGATCCATTGTTCACAAATCGCGGCAGGTACTGTTTCTCGGTTTCGGCCTGATACTGACCAAGCACGCGATCCTGACGCCGATGCTTATGGTCATTTCGATGATTACCGGCGATTTTCTGGCAATGTCGTCGACCACCGACAACGTCCACCCCTCGTCGAAGCCAAACTCCTGGCGGATAGATGCCCTCACCATTGTCGGCATCGCCCTCGGTCTCTTCGATCTCGTCTTCTGCGTCGGCCTGTTGAGTTTTGGTTCATTGGTGCTGCATCTCGACATCGATACATTGCGCACCATGACGCTCGTCATACTCGCTTTTAATGGACAGGCTGTCTTTTATGTCGTCCGGGAACGCAAGCGTTTGTGGTCTTCGCGGCCGAGTCTGCTGGTGATCGTATCAAGCGTTCTGGATATTTTGATCATTGGCTCGTTGGCGCTTGGGGGAGTCCTAACGGCCCCGCTCGCGCCTTCGATCATCGCCGGTATTCTGGCCGCCGCCATCGTGCTCGCGTTAACGATGGACCAGGTAAAGGGCCTGCTCTTTGCACACTTGAAGATGGCGTAGAATTAAGATGGCGCAGAATTGCTATCAGTAGCTTATCCGCCAACCAAAACTGATCGCGCGCCTCCGTATTTTTCCGGATCGCCCTCGCGATCCGGCTCCTCTCGGGTCGATGCTGCTTCGGTCACTAGAATCCAAAGAACTTCTCGCGCAACGCATCTTCGTATTTCTTCTTTAGTTCCTTGACAGCCTTGCGCATCTCATCCTCCTGAAACCCAGCATCCTCCCACAAATCAACTTCGGCTACTGAATGATTTACGGAAGCTAGCGCCTCTTCCTTGCGAATGGCAGAAATCCACTGCTCAACCGCGGCCTTGTAGGCAGCCTGCAGTTCGTCAAGATTGGAGTGATGCTCGTCCATTTTATTCCCTCATGATAGATTGAACCAATGCCACGCTGGATATTGCATTTTCATGAAAAAATGACGACAGGCCGACAGCGCAAATTCGTTCGGGTGACGGTTACGTCAGCTTGGTTTCCCGTCGCTTCATTTACGACTTCTTGAATCCAATTAGCGTCGGCCCGTAATACAGGGCAAATCCGAGGAACGCTCCAGCCCAGGCGAATGCCGCAACATGGAGCAGCGGCACGCTGTGGACCGGATCGATAACTGCGCAGATGCGCGCGAGGGCCGCCACAACAACCGCAGCGTAAATACCCTGGGTCGCAGCCGACGCAATCAGTTGCTGGTCGGTGTGTGCCAACGACGCCCGGCTCATTACCGCGAGTGTCATGACGCCTGCGGCTCCGGCCATCCAGGCGTGAACGCCGGCGTCCGGCGGAACAATACCGAACGCACTGCAGGCGTTGAGCAAGAATCCGAGCGGCACGAATGCGTAGCCGATATGAAGGATGAGCAGCAGCCGGTCGCGAACCGTTCGATCGCCGGCCCAGCGTCCCAAACGAACGAGGTGCATGACGCCAGCGATGGCGAGCGCGTCGCCAGTCCCTGTACCGGTCGGCCAAAGGATCCAAACCACCAGCGCGACGGCGCCAACGACGACGCATACCACATCAAATCGTGCGAACGGGACCGGCAGCCGGCCTGTATTTTCGCGAACGAGCCAGTTGCGGGTGAAACTCGGAATGAGACGACCCCCGATCAGCGAGATTAACAGCACGACGACTGCGATGCCGACGCGGATGCCGAGTTCGGCAGCGCCCCAAAAACGGGCCTCGAGATGGAACGCGACGTTGCCAGCCAGCAGCACAAAAATCAGCACGACGATACCGAGGTTGTTCCACTTCTTCCCCGCGATGATTTCGCGCGCAAAGCCGCAGCCACAAGCAGGAGAAAACTGATATCGACCAGCATAGCCGCCAGCCAGCCAGTATACGCCGAGAAAGTCACGCAGACGCGACCTACAGCCCACAGCGCAACGAGAAACATCAGCGGTCTTCCACGCAACGGCAACCGGCCAGTCCAATTCGGAATCGCGGTGAAGAGGAAGCCGGTGATCACCGCCGGCAGGAAGCCGTAGAGCATTTCATGGACGTGCCAGTCGCGCGGAATGAACGCAGAAACCAGGCTCAATTCCCCCATGAATACCGGTAGCCAGACGAGTATTGCCAGGCCGGCATAGACCGAGCCCAGCAGAAAAAAAGGCCTGAAGCCGTAGGAGAATAGCGGACACCCGTCATAGGTTCGTGCGCTCATAGCGGCCTCCTTTAGCTGCTGCCGGGATTATTTTTGCGCAGTCTGTGAAGCGAGCTTTTCAAGCGGGGCCGCCCTCACCTGTTTATCCTTGCTGACCTGAGGCACGCCCCCGGTTTCAACGACAGTTTACGGGATTTGCGGGATCTGCTTGTTGCGTTACCGCAAGTTCAGGCTTGATCGTTGCAGGCAGGCTGAACTTGATCGCCGATGCAAGACCATGATGCGGCTGCGGGCCAAGCGACGAGCAGCTCATTGGAGTGCTCGACTTCGTCGCCGGCCTGGGCAAGATCGCTCTGCCAAGTATAGGGATGGCGCCCTTCCTTGTCTTTGCAGACCTTATCAGGGCGGTCGGGCAAACGGCGTCAACGACGCAATTTGCCCACTACGCTTTCAGGATGGGGGTCTCTTATCCTCGGACATTTTCAGCAGGGAGGCACCCTGGTCCGTCATCCGACTCGCCCGCGAACGGCAACGACAACGAAGTCCCCTGACCTTTCCTCGGAACATGCATCTTCGCCTCGATGATCGCATTTCGGATCTCCGAGATGAACGAGTAGCAAGCCAGAGATTTCGGCCGCGACGACTTGGAAAGGATACCTGCGGTCCGGAGCGGCGTCGGGCTCTCCAGTGGAATAAAGCGAACTTTTGGAAATAACGAGGCGAAGTGCTGGGATACGATGGCCCCGATATTCAGTTCCTGGACAAGGCTGATCATCGGTGCTGCGGCATTCATCTCGGCCACAATCACGGGTTCTGCGCCGACCGACTTGAAGTTGCCGTCGAGGATATGCCGCGTATCGGAGCTCTTTGTCTGCAGAACCAGTTCCTGTCGATGCAGTTCCGCGAGCCTGATCCGTTTGCGTCCCGCGAAGGGATGGTCGAGCCCGACAGCCAGCACCATTTCATCGATATAGAGCGGTTCAAAGATAAACCCCGGCCGCAGAGCCGGCCGATAGGCAATACCGACGTCTATGGTTTCCCGATCCAGTTGCTCCTCGACCTCATCGACCGGCAGTTCAAGAACCGTAATACTGACCCTGGGGTAGCGCCGAAGAAAAGCCGCAACGCATGACGGGACGAACTGGACATTGAACGTGTAGGTCGAGCCGACCCTAAGGGTTCCCTGGGGCTGCCCGGGTGTTGCTTTCAGCGACCGAACGCCGTCGTCGATTTCACGCAAGCCGCGTGTCACGCCGGCCAGGAGCATTTCGCCGGCCTCGGTGATCACGACGCGCTTGCCGATACGCGAGAAAAGTGGCTGTCCGAGTTCAGCCTCCAACTGCTTGATCTGGTGGGAGAGCGTAGACTGCGTAACGTGAACCTTCGCGGCCGCACGCGTAAAGCTCAACTCCTCGGCCAATGCAGCAAAATAGCGAAGATGACGCAGTTCCATCGATTCCCGACCTGACTTGTTACTGCTGAAACTCGGACATGAGCTCACTTGGCCGCGTCGGCTCCCAGCCGAATGGAACCCAATGCTGCGCAGATACGACGAGCACCCGAAGCAGATTGTTACCGATGTGATGGCGCTGGGTGAATGTCCGCGGCGTTGCGACCCCGCTGATCCGATAATCTTTCATGCTTTCAAGCGTATCGACAAGCTTCTCGCGCGTCAGATCGCGGCCTGCGCGGCGCAGGGCCTCGGCGAGCACGTAAGTGTCGCCATAAGCGTATACGTCAAAGAGGTTTGGACGCCCTTTCGGCGGATTGGGATTGAGCTTCAACCAAGCATCCCGAAACTTGACCATGTCGGGCTCATTGGAATCGGGAAAGAGCGGCAGCGGCCAGGCTCCAATCACGCCCTCCGCGGCATAGCCGTCATTGGCGATCAGAGCGTTGTCGACTGATGCCGTGCCCACGAAGATGGGCTGACGCAGCCCAAGTTCGCGCGCCTGGCGGATGATGATTGATGCCTCCGGCGTCTGTCCCGTCACCATAATGAGTTCGGGATCGGCCGCCTTCACCTGAATGAGTTGCGAGGTGAAATCCTTGTCGCCGACCTTGAACTGGGCCCGCATCAAGGGCTTCACGTCATACCATTTTTCGAGATAGCGGCTGGTATGGTCTGCTTCGTTCTTGGCGTTCTCGTCCGCGCCGCTGACGATGGCAATCTTTTTTACTTTCAGAAATTGCGTAAAGAACTCGGAGTAAACCTCTCCGTACCGTCCGGATTCCACCGTCGCTCCCCGAAACAGGTAGCGATTATAGGGGTGCGTAATCGGAGGCGCCGACGCTACCGTAAAGTAGTTCGGGATCTTCAGATCCTTGACGTACTCCAATGTTCCGACGGTCGGATTGCTCCCCGACAATCCGAAGATCATGAAAATCTTATCCTGCTCGATAAGCTTCTTCACCGCGGCCAGCGCTCTGGCCGGAGAAAAGTTGTCATCCTCGAACAGAACCTCCAGCTTGCGTCCGTTGATGCCGCCCGCCTCGTTGATTTCCTTGACGGCCAATTCCATTCCCGCGCGCGACCCCAAACCGAGGAACGCTGCGGGTCCGGTAACCGGGCCATAAGCACCGATCCGGATCGTCGTATCGGTCACTCCGTCCTCGGAACGCGCGCCGCTACCTGTCAGCAGCATTACCGCCATACAGGCTACAAGCCATATCGACCGGGATTTCATCTTGTTTTCCTCTCCTGCTCTTCTTTTCTTTTGCTTTAGAGCTGCCTGGAGCCATTCTGAGGGAGCCGCAGGCATCCGGCAAGGCCCCGTAGCGCCAACTGACACGCTCGCCGTTCAGCCGGAATACGACATTCCAAGCCTAGTGCTTTCGTAGATCGTCAAATATCTCGCTGGTCCGCTCCGGATCCCAGGCGAGCGGCACCCAGTGCTGTCCCAGCACCCCAAGAATTCTCGCCTTTGAGCTTCCGATGTGATGCCATGACGTGAACGTGCGCGGGCTCGCCACCTCACTGACCCTGTAGTTGTCGATGGTTTCGAGCGCGTCGATGAACTTCTCGCGGGTGAGGTCGGGCCCCGCGCGCTTGAGACCTTCCGCGATGACGTAAGTGTCACCATAGGCCCACAGATCGAACAGGTTTGGCCGTCCTTTCGGGGCATTCGGATTGCGCTTTGACCACGCCTCGCGGAATTTCACCATGTCTGGATGTTGAGAGTCCGGAAACAGCGGGACCGACCATGGCCCCATAAACCCTTCGGCGACAAATCCGTCATTGGCGATGACGACATTGTCGACGGTCGAGCCCCCGCCAAAGAACGGTTGCTTGATGCCCAACTCGCGCCCCTGACGAATGATGATCGACGCTTCAGGAGCTGCGGTTGTCAATGCGATGATATCCGGATCCGCAGCCTTTGCCTGGAGCAGTTGAGGCGTGAAGTCCTTGTCGCCGATCTTCAGCTCGGCCCGCATGACGGGTTTGATCCCGTACCATTTGTCGAGGTATTTGGCGAGATTATCGCCTTCGTTCTTGCCGTTTTCGTCGACGCCGCTGAGTATGGCGACGCGCTTCAACTGCAAGAACTGCGTGATGAACTCCGAATAGAGCTCGCCATATCTGCTTGATTCATTCGCCGTCCCCCGAAAGAAATACCGGTTGAACGGATGGGTTACCTGCGGCGCCGAAGCGATCGAGAAATAATTTGGGATCTTCAGGTCCTTGACATAGTTGAGCGTGCCGACCGTCGGGTTGCTGCCGGACAGTCCGAATATCATGAAGACCTTGTCCTGCTCGACGAGCTTCTTGACCGCGGCAAGCGCCTTTGACGGCGAGAAGGCATCGTCTTCGAATATGACGGCAAGCTTGCGACCGTTGACGCCGCCGGCGCTGTTGATCTGTTCGACGGCAAGCTCTAACCCGGCGCGCGCTCCCAGGCCTAATCCGGAAGACGGGCCGGACAGCGGACCATAGGCGCCGATCACGATCGTATCGTTCGTCACGCCATCTTCGGCCAGCGCCGAAGCCGAGAACGCCGCCAATGCGACGGCTATCATCGTCAATTTTTTCCAGCAAGTTTTCACGAGACCCCCCTCCTCATTGATAATTTTCAAGATCACGCCTTGGCGTGACCGGACTTAATCAAGCTTCGCTGGGCGAGGCCCGTCCTCGGGCCAAACTGGCGTCAGGCCAAGTTCCGGCCATGCCACACGGGCGACGGCTCGCGACGGGTCGGCCTCTTCCCAATCCGCAGCGATGAAGCGCGCGCCGGTGATTGACGCGCCCTTGTCGGTACAAAGCCACAGCATCGGCGGCGCCATCCGCTCCGGCGCTACGAGCTTGCTGCGATCAAAGCCACTTTCCTTCGGGACCATCGTCGTGTCGGCCGGACCACCGGGAACCACGACGTTGACCGTGATACCGGTGCCCTCCAGCTCGCCCGCCAGGCTTGAGGACCAGGCTTCGAGCGCGGCCTTGGCCGGCCCATAAGGCGAAAAGCCCGGCCGGAGCATCGTGTAGAAGCTGGTAGTTACGTTGATGATCCGCCCGAAGCGTTGGGAACGAAACAAAGGCACGGCGGCCTTGGCGAGGTAGAAGGCGCCGCTCATGTTCACGGCCATGAAGTTCTGCCAGACCGGGACATCGATGTCTTCGATCTGAACGGTTCGAGTGAAATGATCATTGCGCACGGCACACATGCCGAGCGCAGCATTGTTGATCAGGATGTGGAGTCCGCCGAAATGATCGGCGATCTTGTCGATCTGCGCCGAACACGCAGCCGGATTGGCGATGTCCGCCGGCAGAGCGATCACCTTGTCGCGTCCATAAGCGGCCTCCATGCTTGCAACGGCGTCCGCGTCGATATCGCAGGCTCCTACGCGCACGCCGTTGTCAACGAAGGCCTTTACGATGGCACGTCCAAGGCCACCCGCGCCGCCGGTCACGATGGCCACTTTTCCCTTCAGATCAGTACTCACTTCGCTTCCCCTACAAGCTTTCCAAACTTTCGTAATACCGACACCTAGACCGCCTTGGTTCCGACGCCGAGCATCTGGCGCGCTTCCTCCACGGTGGCGATTTCACGCCCGACATCCTTGGCGATGCGTACCATGGCCTCGACAACCTCGAAGTTATGCTTGGCCGGCTTTCCGTTAGGCAGATACACACTATCCTCGAAACCGACGCGAACGATGTCGCAACCCATGGCGGCGCCCAACGTGTTCATCGGGAACTGATCGCGCCCGGTGGCATTCACCTCCCAGCGGATGTTCGGGAACAGGCGCTGCGCCTCATCCACCATGTACACGAGCTGACGCGGTGTCGCCGGTTGACCACCGAACCCCATAATGAAATCGACCCAGAAGTTCCCGCGTTTGCGGTCAAACACGCCTTCATCAGCGAGGCGGGCCGCATTGTGAAGGAAGCCCACTTCGGCGATCTCCATCTCCCAAGACAAATTCGATTCCACGATCGCCCGAATGTTCTTTCTGAGGAAATCGAAACCATTTACGGAGGTGGTAGCGTTGGGCTGACCGCCCTCCGGGTGGATGAACTCCCAGGATCCAATCGGGCAACTCAGCAGGTCCTGCCGTGGCTCGATTGAGTACAGTCCCATTCTGTCGTCATTCGAATGCCAGACCCATTGCTTGGTTTCCGGGTCCATCTTCAGGCCAAGGCTGGTCGTCGTTTGCACGAGCATGTCGCATCGTTCTTTGATGCGCTTGACGATGTCGCCGAATATCGCCTTGTCACCGGTCGCCCGCTTCGTCTGCGGGTCGCGGGCGTGAATATGAACCACCGAAGCACCTGCTTGATAGCAACGATAGGCTTCTTCGGCGATGTCCTCCGGTGAAGTCGGCAAATGTACGCCTTCGCGTTCGATCTGGTTTCCGGTCGGAGCGACGAGGACGATCAGTTTCTTCTTACTCATGTTGCAGTTCTCCATCTAAAATGACCGATACGGATAACGAGCCCGGTTGCTTCCTTGCCCGCCTGGAATTTTGGGTCGGCGGCGCCATTATGTTTTTCGGTTCAAGCAAGCCCCAGATAACTTTTCTGAATCGCTTCGCTTCTTGCCAGTTCCTCACTCGGCCCCGAATGCGAAATTCTGCCATTCTCGAGCACATAGACGAACCGCGCATGCTCGAGGACTTTCATTGCATTCTGCTCTGCGACCAGGATCGTGACACCCTCCGCGTTGATGTGGGTAAGGACGTCGAAGATGTCGTCGATAATGCGAGGCGCCAGCCCGAGCGATGGCTCGTCGAGGATGAGCAGCCGGGGCTCGGCCATCAGGGCTCGCCCGATCGCCAGCATTTGCTGCTCACCGCCGGACAGAACGCCAGCGCGTTGCGTCTTACGCTGGCTGAGGATGGGGAAATAATGCTCGACCCGCTTAAGATTGGCGCTGTAGACGCTCCGTGCACCCGATCGATACGAGCCTAGTTGCAGATTTTCCTCGATCGTGAGATCGGGAAACAGCATGCGGCCCTGGGGAACATGAATGAGTCCGAAATCGACAATGGCCTCGGCAGCCAAACCGTTCACGGACTTGCCGTCGAACAGTACCGCTCCTCCACTTACGCGCGTCAGACCCGAGATCGAGCGCAACAACGTCGTCTTGCCTGCGCCGTTGGAGCCGAGAACACCAACAAAGCCGCCGGCGTCGATGCGAACGCTGATGTCGAAAAGGACATCCGTACGCGCGTAACCGGCCGTCAAATGGCTGACCTCAAGCATGTTGAAGCGCGCTCCGACCAAGATAGGCTTCGATGACAGCGGGATCGCGCTGAATGTCCGCTGGGACGCCTTCAGCTATCTTCACGCCGTGGTCCAGAACGAAAATGATTTCCGACAACTCCATGATCACGCGCATGTTGTGTTCGACGATCAGCAGCGTGACACCGAGTTCGTCGGCGATCTGGCGGCAGGTGACAATAGCCTCCCGCGACTCGGTTTCGTTCATTCCCGAGACCGGCTCGTCAAGCATCAGCAGCCTCGGACTGCGGACAAGAGCACGGGCCAGATCGATCTTCTTCAAGAGCCCGAACGGAAGATCGACGGCATAGGTGTCACTCAGATGCAAGAGCCCGAACCGATCCAGCATGGCGCGGGCCTCATCAGCCGCTTCCCGTTCGGCGGTTCGTTTGCCGGGCGTGCCAAGGAGATCCTGGATAAAGTTCGATTTGCGATGGCCGAAGCTGCCGGTCATGACATTTTCCAGCACCGTCTGATCTCCGAAGATTTCGGCATGCTGAAATGTGCGGGCGAGGCCTGCGGCGGCAATGCGGTGAGCCGGAAGTCGCTGTATGGCGACGCCGTCGATTTCGGCGCGGCCAGACGACATCGGAACGAGACCGGAAATGGCGTTAATCAGGGTGGTCTTCCCGGCACCATTGGGGCCAATCAGGCCATGGATCCGCCCAGCATCGAGCTTCAGCGACACGCCGGATACGGCGCGAAGACCGCCGAAAGTCACACCGACATCCTGGAGTTCAAAGAAACTCATGGCACCGCTTTCACTGTCGTGCCCAATGCATCGACTGCCTTCGAACGCGGCCACAGACGTCCCGTGACTTTCGGCAAAAGACCTGCGAGCCCTTTTGGCATCGTGAGCAGACAAACCAGCAAGATCCCGCCAAAGACGAAATCGTTGTACTCCTTGAACGAGCGCAGTAGTTCCGGAAGGAAGGTAAGAAGAACGGCGCCCACGACGGAGCCCCCGACCGATCCGACCCCACCGACGACGATGTAAATGACGTGACGGACAGACGTTCCCAGACCGAATTCAAGCGGATCAATAAATCCGACGGCCGTCGAGTAGAGTCCGCCAGCCAATCCAGCGTAGAAAGCCGACAGAACGAAGGCCTGGATTTTCATCCGGGCTACCGGAATGCCGAGTGTCTGGGCAACCGCCTCGTTGTTACGGATGGCGTTGAAGGCGCGCCCGGTCGGCGAGCGCAACAAAGACACTGCGGTGAAGATCACCACTAACGTGATGGCGAGAACGACATAATAGAAAGCCAGATCGTTAGACAGCTTATATTGAAAGAGGTAGGGCCGTGGCGAACCGATACCGCGCACGCCACCGGTAATGTCAGGCAGTTGCTCGATCAGAACCTGCGTGAGCTCGAGGAACCCGAGCGTCACAACTGCGAGATAAAATCCGCGCAAGCGTAGCGCCGGAAAACCCAGAATAAAGCCACAAGCGGCGGCGAGAATCGCGCCGATCGGCAACGACAGCCAATAGACAATTCCCAGCTGCGTATAGAAGTAGGTCGTCGCATAAGCGCCGATCGCCATGAACGACGAATTGCACAACGAAATCTGGCCGGCGCTGCCGGTCAGGATATTCAAGCCGATTGCCGCAATCGCGTTGATGAGGGCAAGCATGCCGATGTAGTGAAAATAGGAGCCAAGCCACGGCTGCACGACGATCGCAATGACAAGCGTGGCAATGGAAATGACGCCGACCGGCCCGATGGTACGTAGTAATCTAAACACGTCGAGCCTCTGCACTGCCGAACAAACCGTTCGGGCGGACCAGCAACACAAGAATCAACAGCGCAAATGCCGTTACATCCTTGAACAGACCTCCGAAGAACGCGCCGCCAAACGTCTCGATGACACCCAGCATGAAAGCCGCGATCACGCATCCGACAAGGCTGTTGAAACCACCGAGAACAGCGGCAACGAAACCTTTCATCAGCACGTTACCCATTTCGGGCTCTATGCCGTGGATCGGAGCGATCAGGATACCCGCCAGCGCTGCAATCGCCGAGCTTAAGGCAAAGGTCGCCGAGAAGACGCGATTGACTCGTATCCCCATCAGCCGCGCGGCGGTCTGATTCTGGGCGACAGCCCGCATTGCCTTGCCAGCGAGGTTGTTGTTGAAGAACAGAGCGAGCATGCCCATGATCGCAAGAGCGCAGAAAGTGACCCATAAGTATTGGGCATTGATGCTGATATCCCCGAACCGCACCGACACATCGGCGAACGGGGACGGGATCGACGAGACACTCTCCTGCCAGGCGATCCTCAGCGCATCCTTGATCATCAGTCCGACGGCAAGCGTCGCGACGACCACGGTGAACTCGGGTGCCCGCATAAGTGGGCGAACGAGCAGCCGCTCGAAGACGATGCCGACAACCCCCGCTACGAGTATGGTCAGGATGAAAATGGCCCAATATGGGAGAGAAGTGGTAAGCGAGAGAAAGAGCGCCGTATACGCGCCTAGGGTCACGAGTTCGCCCTGCGCGAAATTGAGCACGCCGGTTCCCTTGAACGCGAGCATCAGACCGAGCCCAACGAGGGCATAAATGCTTCCCGTGGAAAGTCCGCTTGCCAGAAGCTGCACATAGACTCCTAAAGGCATGAAAGCCTCGATCGTTCATCTATGATGCTGTGAAAGCAGAATGGCCTACTGCCCGGTACCGCAGGCATGTGACGCGACATCAAAACTCCTCCCATCGGCCAACGCCGTCCAATTATGGATTGGCGTCAATGGACACGTTCCTACGCCCTGATGGTGCGGAGTGTCTCTTTTCTGGAGCCAGAATAGGAAGCCGCGCGGTATCTGCAAAGTGATAGTTTTTCATCAAAATGATCGACGCCATCGATCATCGGTTTGCGTCGGGATACCGGCACTTGAAAGCGTGAGCAGGTGCAGCAATTGCAGTGCGGGATGAGCAATCGGCTAAGGCGATAGCGTGTCTCGTTCGCGCTGACGAAACCATCAAAGACTATCGACGCCGTCGCTCATGGTCATGGAAAATTACCATTTTTTGCCGTGCTGCCCTGCGGATAAGGTTTTTTGGGAAACGCATACAAGAATTTGTCCCACCACGGGATCGAACAGGTCACGTGCGGACGTTCGGTATGACCAAAAGGATAAAAGAGATGGGCAGACTGAACGGCAAAGCTGTGATGATCACGGGCGCGGGCAAGGGCATCGGCAGAGAAGCAGCACTGCTTTTTGCCCGGGAAGGCGCAAGTGTCGCCATTGTCGATATCGACGCCGAAGCAGGCGACGCCACACGAAAGGCTATCGAAGCGCAGGGGGGAGAAGCTCTTTTCGTTCGAACCGACATCACTAAGCCGGAGGACGTTGAAGGGACCGTTGGCAAGATCGTCGCGAAATTCGGCAAGATCAATGTCCTCTACAACAATGCCGGCGGCTCCACTCCAAGGGACGGTACAGTCATCGACGCGTCAATCGACGAATTCTGGCGGGCGATCAATGTCGATCTGTTCGGTACCTGGTTAAATTGCCGTTTCGCTATTCCGGAAATCAAGAAGGCGGGTGGTGGCGTCGTTATCAACATGGTTTCAAACGTCGCGTTGATGGGGATTGCCAAAATGAGCGCCTATACTGCAGCCAAAGGCGGCATCGCGTCCCTCACCCGCGCCATGGCCGTTGATTTCGCACCTACCATCCGCGTGAACGCGATCGCGCCCTCCGTCACGCTGACAGATCGATTGCGCAAGCGTCTTGAGAACGACCCATCCGTACAAAAAATGGCGGCAGCCCACCTCGTCGGTCTGGCCGAACCGATCGATATCGCACAAGCAGCGCTATATCTGGCTTCCGACGAATCTCGAATGGTCACCGGTCAAATTCTGAGAGTGGACAGTGGTATTACAATCGTCTGACGGCCGGACTCACATCAGACAGCTTACGTTGCACAGCAGCGGCGGGGTGCCACACTAACAGAGATCATCGACGCGCTGCACGCCGGCTGCATTCATCTCCGCCCACGCGGCCTCGAGCGAACCCGCGAGATCGATGGCCCGGCACCCGGCCTCGATCAGGACGGTGGTGAAGCCGAGCCGGCGCGCGTCGATGGCCGAGTAACGGACGCAAAAGTCGGTCGCGAGGCCAACCAGGAAGATTTTCTCAAAACTGCGTTCGCGCAAATAACCGGCCAGCCCGGTGGGCGTGCGGCGATCGTTTTCATAGAACGCCGAATAGGAATCGATGGCCGGCCGGAAACCCTTGCGGATGACGAGTTCCGCCCGATCGGTTGCCAATTGCGGATGAAAACTTGCTCCCGATGTGCCTTGCACGCAATGATCGGGCCACAGGGTTTGCCGGCCATACGGCATGTCGATCGCTTCGAAAACATTGGAGCCCGGATGCGACGTGGCAAAGGAGCTATGGCCTGCCGGATGCCAATCCTGAGTCAGGACCACGTGATCAAAGCGTTGGGCAAGGCGATTGATGACCGGCACCACCGCATCGCCGTCAGTAACCGCTAACGCTCCGCCCGGACAGAAATCGTTCTGCACGTCGATGACCAGCAGTACATCATTGTTGGCGGGCTGAACGTGCATGTCTTAACCCGGACTGATGGGTCGCCGTGCGTGACGACCACGTTAAGGACCAGAGCTAGTCAATGACGTAACATTGACTGCTTCCAGCGAGCCGTGCGGCCTCTTCGAGATCGCCTTGCGCGCTGGCATGAATCACGAAAAGCGGCTCACCGCGCGCGACGGTGTCGCCGACAGTGCGCAGGATATCCACTCCGGCCGCCTTGTCGAGTGGCGCCCCGGCGCGGCGCGCAATTTCTGTTATCGCCCAGCCGTCAATCTCCGTGATTGCGCCTGCGCGGTCCGCATGAACGGTGTGCATCAGCCGTCCCGGCATGACCGGCGGTGATCGTCGGCCCTGTGCATCGATGATGCGGTCGAACGCACTGCGGGCGGCGCCCGAGCGCAGCAATTCCTCGGCGCGCGCTCGCCCGGCTTCGACGGATCCGATAGCGGGATCCCAGGCCAAAATGCGGCTGGCGAAAAACAGCGCTTTTTCGACCAGATCGGCTGGAGCTTCCGGATGGCTATCGAGAGCCCACATCACATCGCGCACTTCCAGCGCCGGGCCGATGCCGCGGCCGATTGGTTTGCTGCCGTCGGTGGCGAAAGCCTGCACGGTTAATCCGAGGCCGCAGCCGACACTCTCGAACAGCGCGGCGAGTTCGAGCGCATCCTCCTCGGTCTTGAGCTTGGCCCTTTTCCCGAACGGCAGATCGACAATGACGTGGGTTGAACCCGCGGTGAATTTCTTCGATAAAATCGAAGCCACGGACCAACGGTTGGAATCGATGCCCAGCGGACGCGTGATGGCATTCATCACATCGTCGACCACCGAGTGGTTAAGCCGGCCGTTCCAGGCGATACAAGCGCGCGCCTGTTCCAGGCAAACACGAAGCTCGGCCGGCCCCAGTTCGACATTCGCGAGCGTTTCCATCGCATCGGCGGTGCCGGCAGCCGAAGTGATCGCACGCGAGGACGTCTTCGGCATCAGAAAGCCGCCATGGGCGGCGACGATGGGAACGACGATCAGCGTGATGCGACTGCCGGGAATGCCGCCCATCGAGTGTTTGTCGACGACGATTTTATCCGGCCATGCAATTCGCGGGGCAAACCGCGTACGCACACGGGCCAGCGCAACGACTTCATCATCGCTCAGATTCTGGGTTGCCGCGACAAGGAAGGCAGCCACTTCGCCCTCAGGATAGCGGGATTCAACGATGTCACGAATGAGCGTATGGTATTGCTCCTCAGACAGTGCGCCGCCCTGAATCTTGTGCGTCAGCGCCGCGCGGCTTTCAGGCGACGGCGTGCGCCGAATGGTTACTTCAGAGCCTTCCGGAGCACCCAACTCGGTAAAGGCTTCACTGGACAATCCAATGCCACCCGGACCCAACACGTCCGGCAGATCGATAATCTGGACGCGGGTCCGGATGCTCGCGGCCCCGGCACTGATCTCAAGTTTGGCGGAACCCAGATAATCAAATGCACTGACGATATTGCTATTGGCCGGCAAGTAAGCGCAATGATCCCGGCCGCCAAAAATCGGTATCCGCCGCAACTGCATGGTTTTCCCTGAGGATTCCAGGGCCGCCAAAAAACGCTCGACTCCGGCTGCAATGGTTGCGTCGTTGCGGACGGTCACGGTCTTCACGGTAGATGGCCATTGCGCGACATTTCGGGCAACGCGCTTGTCAATTGCGGCGCCCGTCTCCCGGCCACGCCCGGCGATGCGCGCGGTAAGAAGCTCGGGAGGCGCCACCACCTCAACGACGATGAGGCGCGGCACACGCGTCACCAATTCGGCGATCACGGCACGCGATCCGTTGGCTATGACATTCTGTCCGCTCTCAAGCGCGGCCATCAAACTGGCAGGTATTCCATAGCGCAGGCCATGCGCATTCCAGGAGATCAGAAAGCCTCCAAGAGCGATACGACGGGCGAACTCTTCCTCTGTCGTAGCTTCGTGGTCTTCGCCGGCAGAACCAGCGGGACGCGTAATCACTCGCCGGGCAAATACGTACCGGCCGGTTGAACCTAAAACAGCTTTTGCACCATCGATGAGTGAATCTTTTCCGCTACCGCTCGGCCCGACAACAAAAAAGAGCGTGCCGTGGCGCAACTCACGCCTCGTCCAGGCCGATATCGACCGCGGGCGCCGCCTGCGTGATCTTGCTGGTCGAGATGTAATCGACGCCGGTTTCGGCGATCGGGCGAATGGTATCGAACCTTATTCCACCTGACGCTTCGACCTTCGCCCTGCCCGCGATGATGCGCACCGCTTCGGTCATGTCAGCAACCGACATATTGTCGAGCATGATGACATCGACGGAAGCTTTCACGGCCTGCTGGACCTGATCCAGACTATCGCATTCGACTTCGAGCTTCGTCAGCACCGGCAATTTCTTGCGGGCGCGCTCTACTGCCGCCGCGATGCTGCCGCAGACCGCGATGTGATTGTCCTTGATCATCACGCCATTGTCGAGACCGAGGCGATGATTGAGGCCCCCGCCGCTGGTGACGGCATGCTTTTCCAACATTCGCAAACCCGGCGTCGTCTTGCGCGTATCGATCAGACGGGCCTTGGTGCCGGCAATCTTCTCGACATAGCGAGCTGTCTCGTTGGCAATGCCGGACATCCGCTGCGCAATGTTCAGGGCTGTGCGCTCCGCCGTCAACACGCTGCGTGCGGGCCCCTTGACCTTGAGCAGGATGGTACCCTTCTCGACCTTGTCGCCGTCTTTCGCGTTCAGCACGACATCGAGTGTGGGATCATAACGTTTGAAGACTCGCGCCGCGACCTCGCTGCCAGAAACGATCATGGACTCACGGGCGTTCATCACGAAGTTGCCGACCTCATCGGGCTCGATCATGACCTGAACGGTCAGATCGCAGTACCCGATGTCCTCCGTCAGCCAGAGGTCGATAAGACGATCAACGGCAAAGGTATCGTACATCGAGACCGTCTCCCAAATGTTGCGCCCGATCGCAGATTTACTGCGCTGTCGCCATGTGCGGAAATCCGTTAGTACACTAATGATATAAGATATGCCGCTTCTGTCAATATGGCTGACGCCAACCACAACGGATCACGCGCGCGTCTACGCAGAACCGTCGCGGTTTTCGAATATTTTCCGAATTGTAAGCAGCACAGTTTGAAACACATTACAGTTCGTCCGGCGGGCTTTGCGGCGCCGTGTTTAAGACGCTATCTAGCTCTAGACGCACATCTATTAACGCGCGAGGCATCCCTGTGTACGAGATCGTCGAGATTACCAGTTGGGAGCAACTCCAGGCGGAAGTCTTCGGAGGCTCCTGGGATCCAAGTCTTCGACGGCACCGCTCAAAGGCCCTTTTCCGCGGCGTCGGCCAGGCTCATTTCGATACGCGCACCTCGCTGGCGCGGCTCGGCGGACAATATTGGGAACTCGAATATCATGTCCTCCGGGCATTCCGGAAATATGCAACCCGCGAGCAGGTCCCGTTTGATGACGATTGGAACTGGATCGCGCTCGGACAGCATCACGGGCTTCCGACCCGCCTCCTGGACTGGACTTATTCGCCCTATGTCGCCATGCACTTCGCAACGGCAGAACTTGCGCATTACGACAGCGATGGCGCAATCATCATCGTCGACTATCACGAAGCGGCGCAAACGCTTCCCGATCGCCTCAAGTCGATTCTTTCCGAGGCGGGTTCGCACGTATTCACGGCTGAAATGCTGCGGCAGTATGCTTCGACGTTGAAGGAGTTCGACAAGCTCAACGGAACCGATCCGTTCGTGCTGTTCTTTGAACCACCGTCCCTCGACGAGCGCATTACCAACCAGTTTGCGGTTTTCTCGGTCATGTCCAACGCCAGACTCTCGTTTGACTCCTGGCTCGCCGATGTGCCGGCCATCGGCCGCAAGCTGATTTTGAAAGCCGACCTGAAGTGGGAGGTACGTGACAAGCTCGATCAGGCGAACATGACCGAACGCGTCCTGTTCCCGGGGCTCGACGGCTTGAGCCGTTGGCTCGGCCGCCATTACGTCAACCCGGACAATGTTCATCTGCGGGCACATGACGATGGATGGAGCGCCCAACAGGAAATTCCCCCGATCCAGGATTAGGTTAGACGTCTCGCTCCACAAGCCGGACCTGCGCAAATAGCGGTCAACGTCGCCCCGAAAAGCAGCATTTGAAAACAGCGTGTCGCAGGCGCGTGTCCCGGATTCGTCTTGACAAGAACTACCGGCGTTGAAACTATCATTCGTATACTAACAAACTGCTCCTCTTGACCCGACCATAGGCAACAGCAATCGTTATCGCGCGAAAGCAAAGGGGCTCGGATGATAGTTCCGCTTAGGTTGAAGTGCTTCTGCCGCGCAGCGGTTGTCGCCGCAGCGATGCTCTTATCTGTTCACACGCCGGTGCGAGCCGAGGAGATTTCAGTCACGCAATGGGGAGCAAGCCTGTATGGCGCGCCCTATGCTGTGGCGATGGAAAAAGGACTCTTCAAGCAGGCGGGCATCGACATCACCGGAATTCTTGGTTCGGGCGGTGGCGGTACGACGGTGCGCAACATTCTCGCCAGTCCCACACCTTACGGGGAAGTCGCGATCGGCGCAGCTCTGGCGGCCCAGGCGCAGGGACTTGATCTTGTTTTCGTGAACGTCGGAACCCATAGCGTCGCCGAAGCCTCGATGGTCACGATGCCGAATTCCAACATCAAGAGCGTTGAGGATTTGGTGGGCAAGAAGATCGCCGTCACCTCACCCCGCTCTGTTTCCGAGATGTTGTTTCTGCTGGTCCTGCGCGAGAAAGGTTTGGACGCAAGCAAGATTACCCGCGTAGCGGCGGGCGGTTACATGCCTGGTCTCACGATGCTTGAAAATGGCGGGGTGGCGGCTGCGGTGCTGATCGAGCCGCTTTCGATCATCCGCAAAGCCAAATATCGCACCGTCTACAACGCCGGCGAGGTCCTCAAGCCGATGACGACTTCAGTTGGCATTACGACCCGGGAGTTCGCCAGGGAACATCCCGACAAGCTCCGCGCCATCATTGCCGGGCGGCGGGCTGGCGTGCAAGCCATCTACAAAGACCCGGCGGAAGCCGGCCGCATTCTGGAGAAGTCGTATAATCTGCAACCCGATATTGCGGCCGAAGCTGTGAACAATATGATCGCTCCGCATATGTGGAGCGAAGGAGGATTCAACCAGGTTGAACTCGACCGCATGGTAGACGCTCTCAAGCTGACGGGCGAAATCAAGGCAGATGTGAACTGGTCGAAGTTGATCGACAAATCCTTTCTGCCGGCAGATTTGCAGGGCAAGCAATGAGCGCAGCAGCATCCGAGATCACGGTAAAAAGTGATGCTGTAAAGCAGATGCCTGTCGAGCAACCACACGTCGCGCTTCGCGGAATCACCTGCGTCTTTCACTCGCGAGGTCGCAGCCTGCACGCGCTTGGCCCGGTCGATCTTTCCCTGACCAAAGGCGAATTCTTTTCCGTCGTCGGTCCCTCCGGTTGCGGCAAGTCCACCCTGCTCGACATTCTGGCGGGCCTCAATCCTCCGCAAACGGGAACGGCCCAGTTCGAGGGCAAGCCAATCCAGGGCGTGCCTGACGGCGTGGGCGTTGTCTTTCAGGAAGACGCTTCCTTTCCCTGGCTCAACGTTCACGACAACGTGGCATTCGGTCTGCGCCGCGCCGGCGTCGATCCAGCCGAGATCAAGCGACGGGTCGACTACGCCATCGGATTCATGGGATTGAAGGATTTCGCTGCGGCCTATCCTGCCCAACTATCGGGCGGTATGCGCCAGCGTGTTTGCATCGCGCGCACACTGGTGTTGCAACCCCGCCTGATCATGCTGGATGAGCCTTTCGGCGCGCTGGATCAGCAGACCAGGCTGATCATGGGCGACGAGTTGCTTCGTCTCTGGCGGGAGACGTCCGCTACCATCCTGTTGATCACGCATGCGCTGGATGAGGCTGCAATGCTTTCCGATCGGGTTGGCGTGATGTCGACCCGGCCTGGAACATTCATCGATATCGTCGAGACCGGCTGGGACAGAAATCGCGATAGCCGCGTGGTATCCACGCCGCATTTCGGCGACATCACTGCAAGACTCTGGGAGAAGCTTCGCGTCGAGGCCCTGAAGATGATGTCCACCAGCGAGACGCGTTCATCGTGAGAACGGAGGCTGTACTCAGGTTTGGCATCGTGGCGCTCCTCGTCGCCACCGTCGAGATTCTGTGCCGGCTTCATGTCATTCCGGTCGGTGTCATGATCGCACCGTCGCAAATGGCGGTGGAATTGACCAAGATACTCGTCTCCGGCGAGTTTTCGGCTGACATCATCTCAAGCATCGTCAACGTGCTGACCTCAACCGTGTTGTCGGTGACACTGGGGTTCGTCGCCGGGTTGATCATCTATTCCGCACCAGGCCTCAGAGCTGCGCTGGAACCCCTGCTCGCCAGCTATTATGCCGTGCCGACTTTCATTTTTTACCCGGTCTTCATCAGTCTTTTCGGCGTCGGTTCGGGTGCGATCATCGCCATCGCCGTGCTGCTTGCTGTCGTATCGATGATCACGGCGACACTGAACGGCCTCGACCGCATTCCCCGCGTGCTGCGCAAGACCGGACGGATCTATCGCATGTCCCGCATCAAAACCGCTGTCATGATCGAACTGCCCTCGGCAGCGCCCTCTCTGTTCACGGGAATCAAGCTTTCCGTCGCGTATTCCTTTATCGGCGTGATCGCCTCGGAATTCATTCTCTCAGGATCCGGCGTCGGTTATGCCATCGCTTACGCATACAACAATTTCGAGACCCCTCGCATGTATGCACTGATGCTGCTGATCATCCTGCTGGTTACAGGAGTGAACACATTGCTTAACGGCGTCGACAGGCGACTGCAGTCGCAGCGGCGGCGGTGAGATACATGCGCAGATTTGGCGGAACCGCTATCGTCATCCTGGCCTGCATTGCCATCTGGCAATTGCTTTATCTTTACGTCGGAGACTCAGCGCTCGCCTCGCCTCTGCAAACCGTCGAAAAGCTTTCGGTCCTGTTGCGAACCGGCGATTTCTGGATCCATGTCAGCGAAACAGGCCGCGCCTTTGTTTTGGCGCTGCTGATTGCCGTTCTCGGCGGGATTGCTCTTGGCGTAATTCTCGGCCTCGGCCGGCTGGCAGGCGACGTCGCGGAACCGATTCTCGTCACACTCTACTCAATCCCCAAAATCGTTCTTTATCCCCTGGTCCTGCTCTGCTTCGGCCTTGGCATGTCCGCCAAGGTGGCCTTTGGCGTCATGCATGGCCTTATTCCCATTACGCTGTTTTCGATGAATGCGATCCGGCAGATGAAACCGGTCTATCGACGCACCTCGCAGGTCCTGCGACTGACCACCTTGCAGACGGCCCTGACGGTCATCGTCCCGGCGATCCTGCCGGAGATCATTTCGGGCGTGCGGCTCGGCTTCTCGCTTACATTGCTTGGCGTATTGATCGGCGAAATGTTCGCTTCGCAGCGCGGGCTCGGTTTTCTGCTGACCAGTGCCATCAATCTTGGCCAGATCGATACGATCATGGCGATCGCCCTGCTCCTGACCGTTTTCGCGATTGCTTGCAACACCCTGATGATGATGTTCGATCGTCACCTGGCGCATCGCTAGAGCCGCGACAGCGCTAAAAATATCTCGCCAGGAGGGCGTCCAGGCTGAAAGGCCCGGGTCCGGCCAGTATGACGGACAACAGCAATAAAGCGTAGAGCACCTCGGGCAAATAAAGGATGTCATCAAGCCAGTCTGACTTGTCTATGGGCCGCCAATCGGCGATGCGCTTGATGCCGTCGGTCAGCGTTGCGCCGATTGAAATGATCAGCAGCCCGAGAGCTGCGGGCACGGAAAGCAGGCCCATCGCGACCGCCAATCCGCCCGAAAACTCCGCCGCGGGTAAAAACCACTGAAGAACGTTGACGTGTCGCAGGCCCACACTTTGCAACGTCAGGACCAGCGCGGCGCGGCGCTCGGCGTTAAATAGCTTATGGTAACCGGACAGCAGGAAAAAAAGGCCGGCGGCAACACGGCTGATGGCGAGTGCCGTGTCCGGCGAACCTAGACCTTCGAAAAAATACCTGATCATGCGAACCTCCAGTGCTCAGCCTGACCGGGATATCGACGCACGGTACGAAACGGCCGGTAGCCGTGAAATTGGACAGGTAAGCCACTTAGGCTCCAGGCTGCAGGTCTTCCGCGCGCGCTGCCATCCAACCTTGGGAAATTCTGGTCACACCAACGTATGAGCGGCTCGTGTGTTGAAGCTTGTTCGAGACGCGCGACGAGCGCATTCATTACGCCGTTAGTTCCAGTCTGTCAGATGCCGTTCCGAGCGAACTCCATAGAACACCTGCAGCAACATCGCCCGAAGCAACTTCTCCGGTGCGATCGAAAGGCGACCGAAGTCCGTATAGAGCTTGCTGAACGCCCCAGACAGGTCGCCGAGCACCGTATTCGACAAGCCCCGGATCACCCGTAGCGGATGGTCGGCACGAACCCGAGCCTCCAGGTCAACATAGCTGAACAGCGAGCCCGACCGTTCGTCACTTCCCCGCATCGCGATCCCCTATCCAAATCCATATCAAAGGGAACGGGATTTGCGGGACCTGCTTATTGCGCTACCGCAAGTTCAGGCTTGATCGTTGCAGGCAGGCTGACCTCGATCGCTAACGCAAGACCATGATGCGGCTGTGGGCCAAGCGCGACGAGCAGCTCATTGGAGTGCTCGAGTCCGCCGCCGGCTTTGGCAAGATCGGTCTGCCAAGTACATAGATGGCGCCCTTCCTTGTCTTTGCAGACCTTATCAGGGCGGTCGGGCAAACGGCATCAACGACGCAATTTGTTCGCCACGCTTTCAGGATGGGTGTGATTGATCAGGACGTTTCAATCGGAAGTTGGCGTGTGAGTTTCGGCGTCACGGCGCACCACGTGTGTCATCCCCGTGATCAGTCGCGCGCCACGTTCGAAGGTGAGATAGTTCCACAGCCAGTTGGCGCCGACCACGATGCGGTTGCGGAAGCCGACAAGAAAATAGATGTGGGCGGTCGACCACAGCAGCCATGCGGCTAAACCCGTGATCTGGAGCGAGCCGATCTTTGCGACGGCACGCTTCCGCCCGATCGTCGCGAGATTGCCCCAGTTCCGATAGTGGAAGGGCGGTGGCGCCTGGCTTCCGGTGAATCGTGCGAGCAGGGAACGAGCGACATGCATACCCTCCTGCTTGGCGGCCGACGCGACGCCGGGTACCGGCTGTCCGCTTGCATCGACAAGGCTTGCGGTATCGCCAATCACGAAGATATCGGGATGACCGGGAACGCTCAGATCCCGCTCGACCTTCACGCGGCCGCTCCTGTCGGCCTCGACATCGAGCCATTTGGCAGCATCGGACGCCTGTACACCGGCCGCCCAGATGACGGTCGCGGTTGCGATCCTCTCGTCGCCTATCGTCACGCCGTAGTCACCGATATCGGTCACGCGGCCATTCAACCGGACAATCACGCCTAGGCCGCCGAGCGCCTTGCGTGCGGCGTCTCCGAGCTTTGCCGGAAAGGTGGGCAGCAGCCGGTCACCCGCTTCGACAAGCATGATCCTGAGACAACGGCGGGTAATGAAGCGGAAGTCCATGTCGGTAGCATGGCGGGTGAGCTCAGCGATAGCGCCCGCCATCTCCACGCCCGTGGGTCCTCCGCCGACGACAACGAAGGTGAGATATTCGTCCCGATCGGGCAGACTTTCCTGGCGGATCGTCTCGGCACGTTCCATGGCGAGCAGAATGCTCCGCCGGACGCGCGTCGCGTCGTCGATCGTCTTGATGCCGGGGGCGTGCTCCGCCCATTCGTCGCGGCCAAAATAGCCGTGACGGGCGCCAGTCGCGATCACGAGAGCATCGTAATCAAGTGTCCCCCCGTCCGAGAGGAGAACGCGGCGCTGATCGGCGTCGACGCCCTTCACCTCGGCAAGGAGAACGCGCGTCTCTTTCTGGCGCTTGACGATGGAGCGGATCGGTGCCGCAATGTCAGCAGGCGACAACCCCGCGGTCGCTACCTGATAGAGAAGCGGCTGGAAGACGTGGTGGTTTTGACGGTCGATAAGCGTGATGGTGACGCCCGAATGTGCAAGCCCGCGCGCCACCGACAAGCCGCCAAAGCCCGCGCCGATGATGATTACGCGTGGCTTGGTGTTATGGCTGGGTAGCTGAGAGACGGGCGACATGATCGATTCCTTCAGACGAACATTGATGCTCACCCCTACTCCGCCTAATCTGGCCGCCCGGTTACAGACAAACGGATACGCAGGACGCATGAAGTTCATGCCGCGCGATGGCTTCCGTTCAGCCCAGAGCCGGCCCAATATGAAAATATGATGACCACGCCACCCCTTTCAGAGAAACTGGATTATCTCCGCGGCGTCTCACCCAAGTGGCGCGAGCGTTACGATGAATTCGTGGCGCGGCTCCGCACGCTGGAGGTCGGCGCGCGCGCGCCACGCGTCGGCGATCATTTTCCTAAAATCGCACTGCCCGATTATCGCGGGCGCTTTCGCACGCTGGCCGGCCTTTTGGTCGATGGCCCACTCGTGCTCAGCTTTAACAGAGGCGGTTGGTGTCCCTATTGTGTCAGCGAGTTGGAGAGTTGGCGCGCAGCGCTTGCCGGACTTGAGGACGCCGGAGGACAACTCGCCATTGTAACGGCAGAACTAGGTGGTCGAAGCCAGGCCCTTGGCGATATCGTTGGGCCGGACGCGGTAGTACTCTGCGACGTCGATCACGGCCTGGCGCTGGAACTTGGATTGGCATTCCACGTCGGACCGACCTTGATTGCGGCCTATCGTGAGTTCGGGATCGATTTGAACGAACTTTACGGAGGAGCGGCCGGCCTGCTCCCCGTGCCCGCGACCTTCGTTGTGCGAACGGACGGCATTATCGAATATGCGTTCGTGGACCCCGATTTCAGGCTTCGTGCGGAGCCCGAGGATGTCGTGCGCATCGTCGCCTCATTGACGCGCTGACGGCTCCACGTCCCATGCGCGGGCGCGCGACGCTCGCACGAAAGCATCGGCCGCAACAGACCGACGCCGCCCGGCGATTGCCGCGAGCACGACACCGCGGGATGCATCGACGCCGGCGAGACGGAGCACCGCCAGCCTGGTGCGATCGAGCGGCGGTGGAAGGAAGGCGCTTCCAAATCCGGCCAACAACAGTGTACGGAGCTGGACTGCGCTGTCCACGCGATGCCGGAATGTTGGCTCGAAACCTGCCGTTTTAGCAGCATCGCGCAGCGCCCGAGCACCGTCTCCGCAATATTCGATCCAAACTTCGTCGCGTATATCGTCGAGCGTCACCACATCCCGGCTCGCCAGCGGATGCCCCGCCTGCGTGATCATATGATAGACATGCTCGAACAACGACCAGGCTTCGAACCTGTCGGGCGCATCCTCGGGCACTTCGACAATGAAAAGATCGAGTGCGCCGTTCAGCCCGAGTTCGATCAATTCTTCGGACGAGCCACTTTGTAGCGCGAGTTCGAATCCGGGCAGACCGGCACCGATCTCCGCCAGCACCGCGTCCAGGCCGTCATTCTCGATCGTGTTCGCAATTCCGAGGGTCAGCGGCGCCACCTGAGCCTTGCCTATCTCGCGCGCCAAGACCTTGGCGGCCTGCGCGGCTTGGTAAGTACGCTCAAGATGCGGCAGTATCTCGCGGCCGAGGTCGGTCAGATGGGTGCGCGAACGCTCGCGGCGGAACAGCGGGCCGTCAAATTCCTCTTCGAGCTTCTGAATCGCGCGGGTGAGCGACGGCTGAGTGACGTTGCATTCTTCTGCTGCGCGCGTGAAATTCAGGCTCCGCGCCATGGCAAGAAAATATCGGACCTGATGCATCTCCATGCGCGGTTTATGCCACAGATCAGGGCGCGTTGCACCCGCCGGCCAGGTGCGAAACGCGTCGTCACAGCCAGTTTGCGAGCTGCGTTTCAGAGAAATGGCCAGCTCATAGACATAGCCGGCGCGTATCGAACTCATGAGCACTGGTGACGTTCACTTACATTCCTGTCTGGGCGAGCTTTGGGTTGGAAAGGCGAAGCAATCGCTGCGCCGAAGGAACCCGCTTAAATGCTCGCCACCGTCCCGAGCCTTCGGCGTAACCGGTCTGCCGCATCCGCCGCGACCGACGATCCCTGGGGCGATCTGATGGCTGCCGCACAGCTTGGGAACGCCGGCGCCTATACCCGGCTCCTGACCGAAGTCGACGGCTGGCTCCGCCGCTATTATGCTCGCCGTCTGCCGGTTTCGATGGTCGAGGATGCCGCGCAGGACACGCTTCTCACCCTCCACACCCGTCGGCACACCTACGAGCCCGGTCGTCCCTTCAAGGCATGGCTTGCCGGCATAGCGCGTTACAAATGGATCGACCGGCTCCGTGCATTGGACCGTGACCCCGCAGGCCACGGCGCCGAGGATATATCCGAGGACATCGCGATCGACGATCATGGCCCTGCGGTCATGAGCGCGCTACTGCTTCACGAGCTTTTGAACCAACTGAAACCCGCGCAGTCGGAAGTGATCAGGCTGGTAAAACTTGAGGGGCTGAGCATAGAGGAAGCGGCCGAACGCACCGGCCAATCCGCCTCGCTGGTAAAGGTGAACATGCATCGCGGCTTGACAAGACTAAGCCATATCGTCGCGACCGACGTGACTTGAATAGAGCGATGCTCGAACGCGCCTGAAGTTCGACCGGCAGCGGCCCGGACAGCTACCAGCGCAGGACTGAGGGGCCGATCATGGCGCCTACAACTGTGCTGATCGCGATTGCGACCGTATACCAGACCAGAACGAAGCCCAAACCGTTCTCGGGACAAGCGAGAGCAAACATGGCCGCCGCGATGCTGCCCGATACCAGTCCGGCTAAAGCTCCGGTTGCGCGGAGGCGCAGCGGTGCCTGCGGCCTGATCGCCCAGCATGCGCCCGTCAATATGGGCACCGCCAGGATTGCGATACGGAGCAGGCATTGCGGCCAGTTCGATCCCAGCCAGAGTGACGCGGCGCCAGTATCTGAAGTCACCGTCTGCCACAGGGCGCCCCCGGCAAGCAAAAGCACCGGAAGCAAAAAGAAGCTTCTGCGATCCGGCACGAGGTTTCCAGGCCGAAGCATCGGCATCAGCATCGAACCGGCGATCGCCGCGAGCGAAAGCACATAGCATGCCTTCATCGCCATCAGGCCGCCATGGGCGACGCTGACAAGGCCGGGCTGCACGCCATAGATCGCGATCACAACGGCGAGCGAGACCATTGCACCAAGGCCCAGGCCAAGGAGCATGTCGTTGCGTGTCTTCCCCGGATGAACCGGTGTAAGTTCACTGGCAAGCGACCGAATGAGGTCTGAACTCTTCACGTTAATCAACTTTCAAATTGCCGGGCCGGCGAAACCGGAGAGAAAGCAGCACTTTCCTGTTATCCGCGCGCATAAGCAGAAGGTTACAGGATATCCACGGCAAATATATCGAATGTTGGTGGGTGCCGAAGTTTAGTAGCTGATCACGCAGCCTTATCGCGACCTGACAGGAGACCGATCACATGGTCGATCGAAACCCGGCCGGGTCCCCAGGCCATGATGCCGAGCGCCATCGCTGCCCAGGTGATGTGGATCGGCCAGCCGTCCGGCACGGTCAATTCGACGATGGCCGTCATGAACAGCAGCCCCAATGCCGCGAAGCGGGTCGCCAGACCAAGTACAAGCAAGATCGGGAACAGGATCTCGCCCGATCCGGACAGGAACGCAAAAACGACCGGCGCGGGAAACGGGTAAGGGCCTCCGGGCAAATGGATCATGAACTCGTCGGTGAACAACGTAACGGCCGTGTCGCTGAGTTGGAGAAAGCCGCTCCACTTCAGGATGCCGGATTTCCAGAAGGGGACGGCGAGAGCGAGACGCAAGACAAACTGGACCAGATCAGGATGCGCAATGAATCGGACAATTCCGTTCGCCAGTTCCACCAGCGCGACGACATTCCGGTGAAGGCTTCCGGTCGACGGCCTGTCATTGTCGATTATCATTGCGGATCTCCATCCTGGATTGTTGCGAATACGCCGGCCTCGATCATGCCGGCGATGTTGGCGGAAAGATCGAAGCTTGGGGTCGCCTCCAGCGCGGCCGACACGGCGACGGCAAGAGCGGCTCCCTCGATCAACCGGGTCAGGAACGCTGCCCCGCCGGCAGGAAGATGCCGAACCACCACGTCCTGGCCGGGCCGGATGATCAACGCATCCTCCGGATCGACCGCGTGGACGGGAGCGATCGGCCCTGCGTTGCGATTGGCGGCGAAGATCGACACGGAGGAAAAACCGGAACGGACGATCCGGACCGCCGGATGTGGCACGAACACGAGTTTCGCAAGCCGCTCGGCCGGGACAGACGCCAGGGCCGTTGCGCTGAGAGGCTCGGCGTCAGCCGCATGATAGCAATCAAGCCATGCTCGCTCGATCCGAGCCACGTCGGCCAGCCATGGCAGCGGTTGCGCGTATTCGTATTGCTCGATGAAATCGGGAAAATCGCGGCCATATTCGAACAACAGCGGAGAGCGCGGCGGGTTTGCGCGGACATGAAAGCGAGCCATGGCCCTGAAGAACTCCACGCCTGTGATGCGCTGGACCGCGGGATAAATCGAAGCCAAAGCCTCTATCAGGCTGAACGTGACGTTATTGCGGTAGACGCTGTAGCGCCTGGATGCCGTCCTTCCGTGGGGGCCCGCGACGCAATCCGGTACGGCCTGTTCCGGCTTCAACAAGGCGGACGAGAACATCGCTCCATAGTTTGGCTTTGCTCTGCCGCCGAGCGATGAGGGGTCAGCGGACAGCATGGGTCGAGCCGAAAGCGAATGTCTGCGCGTAACGATTCAGGATAGCTTGTGCCGCCATCGCCTCGCCCTTGAGTACGGGCCAGTCGGGAATATTGCTGTCCCATTCCACAAGAGTTGGAATCGGCCCGCACCGGCCGGCGACGATGTCGAAGAGGCTCCACACCGCATCGGCAACCGGGCCGTCATGGCTGTCGATGAGAAGCGGCTCGTTTTCGTCGTCCGCCTGTTCGGCATGCCCCGCCAAATGGATTTCGCCTACCCGGTCGAGCGGGAAATCCGACAGGTAGTCGTGCGCGGAGAAGCCATGATTGGTGGCGGAAACGAAGACGTTGTTGATGTCGAGCAGCAGTCCGCAGCCGGACCGTCTGGCCAGTTCGCGAATGAAATCGGTTTCCTTCATCGTGGAATCGCGAAACAGCACGTAAGTGGAAGGATTTTCGAGCAGAATAGGCCGACGGATCGCTTCCTGGACCTCGTCGATGTGATCGGCGACCCGGGCGAGGGTCGCCTCCGTGTAGGGAAGAGGCAGCAGATCGTTGAAGTAGGTCGTCTCATGCGTCGACCATGCGAGATGTTCGGAGACAAGGGCCGGCTCGTAGCGCTCTACAAGAGCCGCAAACCTCGCCAGATGGGCCACGTCGATCGGCTGCGGGCCGCCGATCGACATGCAGACGCCATGCAGCGAAACAGGATAGTCGCGCCGGATGCTTTCGAGCGCACGATGGGACGGTCCTCCCGCTCCCATATAATTTTCAGCATGAACCTCAAAGAAGCCGCCCGCCGGTCGCTCAGCGAGAATTGCGCTGAAGTGTTCGTGCTTGAAGCTCGTGCCGGCCAAACCGGCGATCGGGTGAGCCGGAAAGCGGAGCAAGCGCGAAGCTTGCGGGTCCGCAAATTTGATGATCGCATTCATCGTCTTCTCCGCTTTCCGTCGGATCGTTATCGGCTTACAGCGCGGTCGGCGAGCCGGTCTTGCCGCCCGGGACCTGGATAGAAGTGCAGGTCCCGTGCTGGACGAACTTCCAGGCATTGCCTTGATAATCGGTGGTCGAGGTGCCCTGGCAGGTCGTTCCTGGTCCTGCCGCACAATCGTTCTGTCCCTTGAGCGCGATGCCGAAGCATTTTTCCTTGTGGGCAGCGGTCGCGGCGTCCACCTCGGCCTTCGTCAAGGGAGCAGCGAATGAAACCGAGGCAAACGCGGTGGTGACGGCGCTCGCGAGCAACGCCGTCGTAACTATCGTTCTTACTGACATGAAGATTCTCCGATTGAATTTGAGTGCAGCAGTTTTCCGGTGCACACGGACAACTCCGCGCCGCTTCCGGTCTGAGTTACAGGCGACCGGGTCACCAGTTCGTGATCATTGACCCGCGCGAGACCGCGCATTCGAATCCATCTGGAATTTTGGACAAGACATCGGCCCACGACCCGCATCGCGGCGCCCAAAAATCAGAATCCACTGGCATTTTCTGTCGACCGTCACGGAATGGCGGGATCGACGCCAGCGCGTGAAGGTATGCAGGCCGCGTACCCGCGTCACATCTCGGTGCGACATTTCCCGCTCATAGGGCGGTGTTGAAGTGACCTCGGCTGCGCGCAAATAAGCAAAACGCTGCCGCGGTCGCGGACTGAGCCCAAATTGCACGCCGAAAAAATTTCTGTTATTTCAAAATCTTCAGACAGTCGAAAGCTGATGCGCAGCCGCAAAAATGCGGCTGCCGTTAGTAGTCATGGTTTTATTCGGTGTACGATGTAGGGTAATTGAATCTGGCAACTTGAGCCTTGGTGCGCGCCGGCGGTTTCAATAACTTGAGCTGAGCCGTGACACAGCATCGAGAATGAGGCGGGGCGACAATGGCGGAGCGTAGTTATGCCGAACGGATCTGCGAGGTCATGGACCTTGAAGCGCCACCGACGATAAAGGCGCAGCCGCTGCGCAAATCGGTGGTCGAATTCTCACGAATTGCTTCTCAACGCACCGATAACGGCACTTTGCCAACGCCGATCGCGGATGCTTTTCTCGTGAGCCTGGAGCTACGAGCCCTTCCGGAGGTCAATATTTGGCTCGATGGGCGCCACTATCGCAAGGGCGGTACCAAGACCGGCAATTTTTCACTCGTCAATTTCAATGTCGAAACGGTCGTCGAGATGAACCTCCAATTCGACAGCATACAAATGTACTTCCCTCGAACAGCTCTTAACGCGATCGCGGTGGAACAGGGAGTGCGCGAAGTAGGCACACTCGACTTGGATTTTCTAAATGCACACGACGATGTCGTCGTCCGGAGTCTAGGCCACTGCCTTCTGCCGGCATTTGAACACCCGGAGCGAGCCAACAGGCTGTTTATAGACCATATCGCTGCGGCCTTGCTCGCACACATGCTGCAGGCATATGGGGGATCGGCGACGGCGCCCCTGATGGTGCGCGGGGGGCTCGCGCCCTGGCAAATGCGTCGGGCAAAGGAAATGTTGATGGCTCGTCTCGACGGCGAGATCACGCTAGAGGAGCTTGCAGGAGAGTGCGAGCTCTCGCGCGGCCATTTTGCCCGTGCGTTTCGCAAAACAACAGGTCGGCCACCGCACCGCTGGCTTGTGGAGCAGCGCATTGAGCGGGCCAAAGGCATGCTCTTGAATTCCGATTTGCCGCTCGCGGAGATCGCGGGCGTCTGCGGCTTTTCCGACCAAAGCCATTTTACAAAAGTATTTACTGCTGCTGTTAGTATTCCGCCCGGCGAATGGCGACGCCTGCGCTGCTCCTGACTATAGTCCCTGGCACCTTCAGCTCGCTGTAGCTCCAGCGCGAATCGTTCCAATGTTTATGCGGCGTCGCCTTCTGTCCGCTCGGCCCGGCTTTCAAGCTTCCTCCCGGCGTGCGCGGCTTTCGTTTTATTTATGGATCGGTTTCAACCTTCGCCGGGCGACGCCAGCGCCGGTTCATTGCCCTTTCAAATGGCCCACCGAAAAACAGTAACACCAAAACGAAGGGAAAGCTGAGCAGAATGCTTCGCCATTCGCCGACCCCGCAAGCTGCACCGATACAGGCGGTCAACCAGACGCAGGTGGCGGTAGTAAGCCCGTGCACATGATCACCGTTATTGCTGCGCACGATGACACCTGCACCCAGGAACCCGATTCCCGTCGCAATGCCCTGAAGAACACGGCTCGCGTCGGCGCTGCTGGCCTCGCCGAAAGCAAGCACGGACAATGCCGAGCCGAGGCCGACGAGCCCGAGGGTACGTACCCCCGTCGACTTTCCGTGACGATCGCGATTTAAACCCAGTGCAATGCCCACGAGCACCGCCGCGCCAAGCCGCATGGCAAGCTCTAACGTATCCATGACGGTTCTCTGTTGAGCAAGTCCAGGTACTCAGCCATCGTTCATCCCGTCAGCATGTCCTGCTTGATCGACCTGGTCGGATCATCCTCCGAAGGGATGAAGGAGAGCGGGTCGTACATGTAGACATAGTTGTTCTCGAACATCCGCTCGCCGCGCATGCTGTAACCCTGCTTTGCAACGCTGCCCGCGTCCAGGCAGCCGCCGACGAACTCGCCCTCCTCGTACGCGCTGATGTTCGCGCCCAACAGACCGCCGTCTCTGATCAAATAGGCGGCGTCGGCCAGGGCGGCGATGCCTCCACCTGCCAGATGGGCCTTGCGGCTGCTTGCAATAATCGTGGCGGTCTCCTAGAGCTCGATGAGCTCGATACTGATATCCAAGCGTTCGGAGACGTTTAGATGGCGCCATGCGAGAGACGAAGTGAACACTTCCAAAACGGTACGAATCCTCGCAAACCGATCCCGCGCCGGTCTGCGTCAGGTAGGCTTCGCAGCTCGCGCCAGCGACAGCTCCCAGCCGTTCGTAAGGATTAGCAATGCTTTGCCGCGATTTATTGGCCGTGGCCGTCGCTGGGGAGCATCGTCACGACCTGCCTGGACCCAATTCCGACATTGGTCGAGCCCTTACGCATTCTGCCGGTGCGTATTCTGTATGCTTTGATAGATTTGGGTTTGAAGTTCGAGATTGGAGAACCCTTTGACCGACAAACGGGTGGAAAGGCGATTGGCCGCTGTAATGGCAACGGATGTCGCCGGTTACAGTCGGCTCATGGGCGCCGATGAAGAGGGCACGCTCGGTAAGTTGAAGGCACTTCGAAAAGCCCTTGTCGATCCCAAGATCGTCGAGCATCGAGGTCGCGTCGTCAAGACCACGGGCGATGGCATGCTGGTTGAGTTCGCCAGCGCGGTGGACGCAGCGAGATGCGCGGTCGAGATTCAGCGCGATATGGCCGTGCAGAACACCGACGTGCCACAAGACACCAGGATCGAATTTCGTATCGGCGTTCACGTCGGCGATATCATCATCGATGATGATGATATTTTCGGCGACGGCGTCAATATCGCAGCCCGCCTCGAGGGAATAGCGGAGCCGGGCTGCGTCTGCATCTCGGATGATGCACACCGGCAAATCCGCGGCAAGGTCGATTTCTCCTACAATGATATGGGCCTGCAGGCACTGAAAAACATCAATGAACCAATGCGCGCCTGGCGGATGCGGCTTGGAAGTGACGCCGTTTCGTTGCTTCCATTAAACTCTTCCGCGGTAACCGTTCAAGCTCTCGCCCTTCCCGATAAACCTTCAATCGCAGTTCTTGCATTTCAGAACATGAGTGGCGACGTCGAGCAGGAATACTTTGCCGATGGAATTTCCGAGGACATTATCACTGCACTTTCCAAATCGCGTTGGCTCTTCGTGATCGCTCGAAACTCCAGTTTCACCTACAAGGGCCATGCCGTCGATATCAAGCAGGTCGGCCGCGAACTCGGAGTACGTTATGTGCTCGAAGGCAGCGTACGAAAGGCCGGCAAGCGCCTTCGTATCACTGGACAGCTTATTGAGGCCGCCACGGGAACGCATTTGTGGGCCGAGCGATACGACCGCGCACTCGACGACATTTTCGCAGTTCAGGACGAGATCACCCACAGCATTATCGGCGCCATCGCACCGGGTATCCTCGCCGCCGAGATCCAGCGTTCGCAAGGCAAGGAAACGGCTGAACTAGGCCAATGGGAGCGCTTAATGCGCGCCCATTGGCACATCCGGCGGTTTACGCGCAACGATTCCAAGGAGGCGATCGGCTTGCTCGACGAATTGCTACGGGGCCAGCCCGAACACGCGTTGGCACTCGCCGATCTCGCCTTTTCGCTGCACTTCGCCGCTCTCTTCGGATGGACGGATTCGCCGGAGGAAGCCAGGACGCGGATGAGCGAGATGGCGCGCCGCGCTGTAACATCCGATGAACAGAACGCCGCGGCTCATACGTCGCTTGGCATCCATGAGCTGTTCTCGGGCCAGCACGACAACGCTATACGGCGGCTGCTACGGGCGATCGACCTCGACCCGAACTCGACCTTCGCGCGCGGATACCTGGGTACCGCTTACGCATTTGCCGGGGAATGCGATCCTGCGATTCAAAATCTGCAGGAGGCCATGCGACTGAGCCCGCGCGATTTCCTGATGGTCGTGTGGTTCACGGTAAGCGCTTGGGCGTATTTGAGCGCCGGTAAATTCGAACAAGCTGCGGAGTGCGGGAAACGCGCGATCGACTGCAATCCAGCGTTTCCCGACGCGCATGGAACGTTTGCCGCAGCCTCGGCCCACCTTGGGCGCCAGGCCGACGCACGCGCCGGTCTCGACGAATTCATACGCCTGATGCCCGGGCTGACGCTGGGAGATGAGCGCCTGATACGGCCGTTCCGTCGCCCGGCCGACCGCGAGCGTTTTCTGGACGGTCTGCGCAAAGCCGGCCTTCCGGAGAAATAGCGCATATGCGCAGTGAAATCCCGGCGACTTCCGCCTGGCGCGCTGAGCCGATCGCGATCTGTTTGCCGCTGAGAAAAGTCACCCTCCCCCTCGAGTTATCCGGCTCTGGAGCTTCGCGCCGGCGACAGACCCCAGCCGTTCGTAAAGATTAGCAACACTTTGCCGGGATTTATTGGCCGCGTCGGTCACCGGCGAGCATGGTCACCACATAAAGCAGGCTGACAAGCGGATATCTACCAGCTCACGTCCCGTTTGCAGGCTCTGTGTTGGCTGATTCCACTAGCGAGAAGACATTCCATGAAATCTCACGCCAGGCCGTCTTACGCGACCTCGATTTGCTGCTTTTCGGCTGCCGTTATTCTTATCGCTACAAATGCAACGTTGCATGCCGAGGAAGGCACGCTGGCACAGCGCAATGCCTGCAAACCGGATGTTTTTCGCCTTTGCCAGCAATTCATTCCGGATCATGCGGCGATAACGGCGTGCCTTCAACGCAACACAGCACATCTAAACCCGGACTGCAGGGCCGTTTTTGAAGCGAAGCCAAAATAAGCAGCCGAGAACGCTGAGCGCGTCGCAATTCAACGGCCGGCGCGTCCCACAGCCGGCGCGAGGCCAAACGAGGCAAGAGTAGCCCCTGTTTGTGACTCTTAGACAAAATTGGTCCGAATCGTAAAAGACCCGGGCGGGGACAATCGACATCGTCCGGTCGGAGGTACCCATGGTCTTGCGGTCCACCCAGCCCGCGCGAAGAACGCCTGAAATCAGACGATTTAGACATGCCGAGAGCGAGGCAGGCGTGAGCGACCAAGCTGCGGTTCCCGAGGGACGTGCTCTGCTGTTTGGGCCATTCCGCTTGTTTGCCTCCGAACGACTGCTTTTCGAAGGCGACAAGCCCGTACGCCTCGGCAGCAGAGCGCTGGACCTGTTGGTCGCGCTGACGGATCGGGCCGGTGACCTGGTCAGCAAACGCGATCTCGTGAACATCGTCTGGCCCGATACGCTTGTGGTGGAAGCCAACCTTACCGTGCACATCGCCGCCTTGCGTCGCACGCTTGGCGACGGACAGTCGGCCGCCCGGTATATCGTCAACAGCCCCGGTCGAGGTTATCGGTTCGTCGCTCCCATCACATTTGCCGACGCACCCGCGCCAGCCGACCTGCAAGTGAAGACAGCGCCGAATAACCTGCCCGTGCAGCTAACACGCCTGATCGGCCGAGCCACGATTCTGAAAGAAGTTACGCATCGTCTTTCGACACAGCGGCTCCTTACCCTGACGGGGGCCGCAGGCATCGGGAAGACCGCGGTCGCCCTCAGCGCAGCCGAGGAGTTGCTCCCTGCCTACGACCATGGAATCTGGTTTATCGATCTGGCACCGGTCGTCAGCTCTTCGCTCGTACCCGCCGCACTAGCCTCGGAAATGCAACTGGAGATTCGCTCCGACGAGGTACTTCCCACGCTGATCACCGCGCTGCGCGACAAGAAAATGCTGCTCGTATTCGACAATTGCGAGCACGTCATCGAAGCCACGGCGGATCTCGCCAGCACGATTTTGAAAGGCTCGCGTGGCGTCCGTATCCTGGCGACCAGCCGCGAGCCGTTGCGCATCGAAGGCGAGCACGTCTACCGGCTGTCAGCGCTGGAACTTCCCGACTCCCTGATCGGGCTACGCGCAGCCGAGGCACTCCAATTCTCGGCGGTTCAACTGTTTGCCGAACGCGCAGCAGCCGCGGCAAGCGATTTCGAATTGAATGACGCCGACGCACCATACGCCGCCCGCATCTGCCGCAAGCTGGACGGAAATCCCCTCGCCATCGAACTCGCGGCGAGTCGCGTCGATACATTCGGCGTCCAGGGGCTGGCGAAGCGTATCGAGGACCACCTGTATCTGTTGGACGGAACTCAGCGGCGCACGCTGCCACGGCACAGGACCATCAGCGCGGCGCTTGACTGGAGCTATCAGCTTCTTGGTCCGGCCGAGCGAACGATCTTCCGGCGTCTGGCGATCTTTGCAAATGGCTTCACCCTGGAGGCCGCTGCCGCCGTTGTGCTCGAAGATGACGGCAGCAGTCCTGACATCGCCAGCAGCATCGCGAACCTGGTCATGAAATCGCTGGTTGCCGCCGAGGCCAGCGATTTGGGCGCTCGCTTCCGTCTGCTCGAGATCACACGAGCCTTCGCCTGGGTCAAACTCAATGAGAGCGAAGACGCCGACCTGATCGCGCGGCGCCACGCGGTCTATTATCGAACGACCATTGATGCCATTTCGCGCGCCGGCAGCGAAGGCACCCTTGCGGTCAACTATCCATACGATCTCGATAACGTGCGCGCGGCACTCAATTGGGTATTGAGTTCCGGCGGCGACAGTTCAATCGCCGTCGCATTGGCGGCAGGCTGCGTGCCGATCTGGCTTGAGAGGTCGCTGTTGACCGAATGCCGCGGCTGGACGAGTAAAGTGCTGGACATACTCGATGCCACCGATCTCGGCACGCATGCCGAAATGGTGCTGCAGACGGCCTTCGGGCTCTCGCTTATGTTCACACAAGGAATGAACAGCCAGGTCGGTACCGCGCTGACGAGAGCCTGCGAGCTCGCCGAGCAGCTCGACGCTCCAACCTGGCAGTTGCGCGCGCTTGTCGGCCTTATGGTATTTCATCATCGGCTCGGAGATTTCCGGCGCGCGACGGTGTTGGCGCGGCAATGCGACGCGCTCGCGCAGAAAAGCAACGACGCGGTCGCCATTTCCATAGCAGACAGCATCAATGCCGCCTCGCTGTTCTTTTTGGGTGAGTATGATGAGGCTCTCAGATATTCGAGCAAAGCGCAGCGCCGTACCGTCGCGGCCCAACGCACGATAGTCCATTGGGGTCTGGATCACTCGATCTACGCTCAGTGCGCGAGCGGGCGGGCGCTGCTGCATCAGGGATTGTTCGACCAGTCGCAGCAGGCGCTCCAGAAGGTTCACGCGGACGCAGTTGCGACCGGAAATCCCACCTCGCTGTGTCAGGCGCTGACCTGGTGCGGGTGCCCTATTTCCATCGTCCTTGAAGACCTGGAGGGCGTGAAATCGGCTATTTCCGAGCTCAAGGCGACCGCCGAAAAGGGTAGTCTGGAGAGCTATCTTGCCAGCGGGATTGCATATGAGGGACGGCTGCATGCCACACGCGGTAATTTGGCGCTGGCCGAGCAAATGCTTCGTAGCGGCCTCGAAAGATTTCGCGAGGCACAATACGACAATGTCTATGTGCCGTTCCTCGACTATCTGGCCGAGGTGGTCGCGTCCCGCGGCCGCTTCGAGGAGGCTCTCGCGGCAGCCGATGAAGCCCTGAGGAGATCGGAGCGTAACGATGCGTTTTGGTGGATGCCGGAAGCGATGCGGATCAAAGGAGAAATTCTCCTTCTGGCGGGTGCAGCCAACGCTCCCGCAGCCGAGCACCTGTTTCGTCGATCCCTCGATCTCGGGAGCCGGCAGCGCGGGCTCGCCTGGGAATTGCGAGCCGCGGTGAGCCTCGGTCACCTTTACGCCGGGCAATATCGCCGAGGCGACGCATATGCCGAACTGGACCGTGTCTATCGAAAGTTCACCGAGGGTTTCGGGACGGCCACTCTTCGGCATGCAAGATCGCTGCTCGAAGAATGGGCCGTTTGAATCGACACGAAACCTCCTTGTTTGCTACCGCGCCGCCAACCACTCCGGTTTGCACGAGCCCCTCACCGTCAGGATCGGCTCGTTCCAATCGCCTGCCGTCTCCGAGAAATGCACCGCCGGAGCAAGCCGAAAAACCTCGCCATACGGCGTCTGCCGCGTGATCGCGTCCGGCGCCAGTAATTTGTGCTGCTCGCCGCTGAAATCTTGATCGCCGCGATCCAGCAGACCAAGCGTCGGATACCACATCGAATTACGGGTCAGACAAATCTTGACGTGATAACTGCCACCCTCTCGGGCGCGGCGGATCAGCGCTGCCGTCACGCCGGCGGCCCCCATATAGCCGGCGATATAATCGTTCATGACGTAGGTAGGCGGAAACTTCGGCCGGTCGGGCGTACCTTCGTGGAAGGTGAAGCCGCTCACGCATAACGCTTCCATATCGAAACCGCCGCGATTGGCCCATGGCCCGTCATAACCATAACAACGGACGGAACAATAGATGATGCCTGGACGCCTCGCAGCCAGTTCCTGCGGCGAAAAGCCGAGATTGCTCATGCTTCGTCCACGATAGCTGTCGACGAACACGTCAGCGTTGGCAGCCAAGGCGTGACCACGCTTGTTTCCCTCCGGCGATTTAAGATCAAGCCATGTTGATCGATGCCCCGCCGTCGGGTCGATCGCGAAGAACTCGTGTTCAAACTCCTGAGGATGGGCAATTTGCAAAACTTCAGCCCCCTGCTCGGCCAGCGTCCGCGAAGTTACATTGCCGGCAATCACATGGGTTGCCGACAATACGCGCAGCCCCGAAAACGGACGATCGGCCGGACCAAATGGCTCTGGATCACTATCAGCTATTTTTTCGATCTCGATCAACGGCTTGGATGCCAATAATTCGCCTTGCAGATGACGGGCCCATTCCTCCTCGGATCGGCACACCGCGAAGATCATGTTATTTTCTGCTGCGACCTCATCCAGCTCCAATGCGTCCCATTTCAGGATTGCATTGGCGATGCTGTTCTTCTCGTGAGAACAACGGAGCAATGCGCACCACTCCGCCGTCATGTGCGGATATGCACCTGTCGGAAGCACCCAGCGCCCATCTTTGGTGAGATATAAATCGAAGAGCATATGATTGCCCTGGGTGTAGGGCGCTTGGTAGGCGTTGCCATTGACCGTCGGCTTGAACCTGTAGACGGGATTGACGCCGTGGATCGCCTTTCGCAAATCGAGCGACAGATCCTGACCGCGTCCCGTACGCATTTCCCAGACTGTTGCGGCGCCGACCGCCGCGCCCATCATCGGAATCGCCATGCAGGCGCCGATCCGATGGCGGCTTTCGAAGATCGGATCTGCACCGATAAACTCAATGGCCCCACCGGTGCCGGCACAAGAGAGACCAATGCCGTCCAGGAATCGATCCAGCGCGCCGTTGATATTAAATTCACTGCCGGTAGCAGAAGCTCCCTGCGACGATTTCACTTCATCCATAACGTACATTCTCGCTACTATTGGTTGGCACCGTGCGACAACCTTGGCAGCGCCGTTGTGTCAAACCCAGTAAATCGTTCCAAATCGCCGCAAATGCCGGTCACTCCGCGATAGCCAACGAATTTGCCAAAATCGATTTCGACACCTTGTCGATATTTTCCGACCATGAACGACAATACCCAGCGCAATCATGATCGTGATTGCGGCGCCGCTGACCAATCCAGTCGAGCGGCAACCGTCGGATGACCAGGAATGCAAAGACGATGAAATGATGCGGCCGATACAGCCCAAGCTTCGTTTTGTCGTGGGGAATGAATTAAGGTTCGTAGGGCATGGCTTGGTTCACCACGCCACAGTAAGGCGGGTCTGTAATACGTCGGCGCTGGTGTGTTGCTGCGCGACTTCGGCGCTCAGCGGATGCCAGATATGCTGATAGCTCGGGATCAGGCGCACAGCCGGCGTGATGGCGAAATCATAGAAGACTTCCATCCCGGTCTCGTCGCTTGCGGAGGAAGTGCCCCGCGTGAGCTGCACGATGTCATTCTTGAAGTCGTTGCTGATCTGATTGTAGTAAACGCCGATGCCGAAACTGTCGTATTGCCTCGCCTCGAACAGTCCATGAGCAAACAGGGCGATACTGGCATCGCGCGTGACGGTGTTGGTTTCCTCAGGCGCATATCCGACCCGCGCAAAGACGCCGATGCCGTTGACCACCTGCCCGCTCTTGAGTTTTGCCGCGACGGTTGCCGGATCGTCCTTTACAAAAAGATATTGCGAGACATTGGCGATTGCGAACCAGCTTTCACCCTTGAAGTTGGTCGGTAAGCCAACGAAGGAATTCGCGCCGAGCAGCCCGCCGACGGCCTGAGTCACCGCCGGCAAAGAAGTCAGACGACCGAACGGCATTTCCAGATCAAGCTTGGGCTTGTTGGACCAGTTGAACGCGGGCGAAAATTGCCCCGGCAGTCCCCCGACATTATACGACGTGACCGACGTCAAATAGAGATTGACGCGGTCGAAGGCGTTGGAGGCGAGATTGTCCGCCTTGGTATTGGGATCGAGCACGCCGCCGGCGATCGCGAACTGCGGACTGAAAGCCCACACGCCCAACGCGGCGAGCGCCGTCGGATCGTAGAAATTGGTCGTCATCGGGTTCTTGTTAAAGTTGAAATTCGAAAAATAATATTTGTAGCTGTTCGCGAATGACGTCTGATCGGGGATGAAGACGTCGCTGATCTTCCCCAACACGACGCTGAATTGCTTGCTCAACGCCTGGACCAGAAAATATTCGGACGGAAGAATGTTGTTGGCGAGCAGCGGATCGGGCAATACCAGGCCGGTGTATTGAGGCACGAACGAACCCGCCGTGAACGTATTTGGCGGATTGTCTCCGGTGCGGGACTGCGCGGTGAAATGGATCAAACCGCCGGACCAGAGACCGGCCCGGCCGGTGTCCACATTTATCGAAATCTGGGTGTTCTGAACGAATGCGCCGCCGGTCTTTAGGCCGCCGGAGGTGACATCTTGATAGTAGCTCGTCGAGTAGATATCGAAGAAGAAGCCTTTGCGCGCCAGATCCGTTCGCGCGCCGCCCCAATCGCCGAGTAATTGCGTGCGGCTCCAGATGTCGCCGGTGACGGTTCCCGGCAGTCCGAAGACGGGCGCGTTGTTGAAAAAAGGAATCAGGGCGGGCGCCACGTTCGCCAGCGACACCTTGTCCGTCGGAACAGGCCCGAACGGGTCGGCCGCGGCGGGAACGATTTTACCGGAGGACACCGCGGGCTTCCGAGCCTTGCGGGGGGGCAGCGGCGGCTTCTGAGATTGACCCGGCGTTTCACCGGCGAGACGGCCAAACCCGTTCAGCCCCTCGTCGGCGCGAGCCGCCGTTGCACACAACAGCAGACCAACCGAAAGGCCAAGCCCGATATATTTTTCTTTCATTGACGCCACCCCGTTCGACACTGCTTTCGCTTTTTCGGGGTCTACTGCGCGCGGAGCGGGGTTCTGAATCAAGAGCTACAAATTTCGATAAATCATTCCAAATCTCCAACAACTCTAGCCACTTCCGCACAGATGCGATCGAGCGGCGGCAAGCGTTGGATCGCGAGCCGGTCGAACGGGAACTCGGCAATCTCAAAGCTGATATCGCTGCAGCGCCACTCGACTGGCGCAACGAGCAGGCGCGCCTCAACGCGCGAAATTCACCGAAGAAATTCGACACCACCGACCTGCGGCGAGCAAAGGTGCTCCTCGCATAATGGGAGAAAGAATGAGGGCAAAGAAGCCGATCGGGCCATGCTGTTTTCTCATTGCCGCCGCGGCCAAACCCCGTTCAGGCGCGGCTCGCAGCAATAATTTCGAACAACTGTTTGGAGGCGAGGCTGAGCCCGCCTCCGCCGTCACCGCGATCCTCGATGCCGTGTCCTGGCACCAGATTTCTAATGCCTCCGAGTCGGGCGACACGCGACGGGTAATGCGGCAGGTCATCCGATGCGCCGGCACCCGTCACCTCCGACCACGTCGTTGTATCCGGATGGCTTCCGGGAATTCCCGTGGGCAGCGTCGCCATTGAAGGTGTGTGGCTGAATTCGACAGCCGATGCGAGCCGGGTGAACGTCCCCAGCGGCGTCACCTGATCGACGCCGTGATCGATCATATCCTGCACCGATACCGGCGCGTATGCTTCGGCGTTGCGCGGCTCGACGAGTGTGACGGCCATTGCGGCGCAGCGCGTCAGCGATGCGCTCACATTCCAGTAGCCGCCCCTCTCTTCGCGCTCGGCGAGTGCCGCAATCGCGCCGATCGCGGCGAGATATCCGGTCATATAGTCGTTGATCAGCACGGAAATCAGCGTCGGCGCCGTCATGCCCTCGGAATTGGCGTGCATCAGGCCGGAAACGGCCTGACCGATCTGCTCGAAGCCTTTTCGGTCATGCCACGGCGTCGAGGCGGAAGCATACGAAGCACCGGCATAAATCAGACCGGGATTGATCTGGCGCAGCGCCGCTTCATCCAGACCAAGGCGTTCCAGCGCGCCCGGCGAATTGCTGTTGACAAGCACGTCGGCGCCACTGAGCAGTTCGATCAGACGCGCTTTACCTCGGCCGCTCTTGATATCCAGCAGAATGCTCTTCTTGCCCCAGTTGACATCCAGCCACAGCGGCAGCACCCAGTCGCCGATTGGGGGCTGCACCTTGATCACCTCGGCGCCCTGCTCCGCCAGCAGGCGTCCGACAGTGGGACCGGCAACGAGATGCGCGAGTTCGACCACTTTAACGCCTTCGAGCGGTCGGTGCCTTGCGTTGCCAAGGCGTCGATTGCCCGCATTTCCGCGTTGGCTGATATCGATCATGGGAAGCTTAGCTGTCGCGGCACCTTGCGGATGCGCCAGCCATTCGTCCGGGCTGCGCACGATCCCTGCCGGAAGACGGAGTGCGGCCATCTCGTCTTCGATTTGCTGCGCCGGCTTTTTCTCGATGGCGGCTTGCAACGCGCGGGCCGAGTTTGGACATTGAAAATACTCCAGCAAGGCGTCGCGCAAATGCGGATGGAGTCCGATGACCGTGACATGACGGCCGTCCTTGGCGCGATAGGTTCCGTTGTCAGGCCCGATCGGCCAGGTGTCCATCAGGCAGCCATAGCCGTTCAGGAATTGCAGCTGGCCCGAATTAAGAAGCAGCCCACAGCGGCGACGGTTCAGCTTCATCGTTTGCGCCGGGAGGCCGCGCAAGACACCGATACGTTCAACCACCGAGCCAAAGGCGGCCATGATGCCGGCCGCGAAATCGTGCGCCTTGACCGGGCTGATCGTATAGGACAGCCCGGCTTCAACAGTAATTTTTGCGGGGTCGATTGAAAACGGCAGCGCTTTTGCGACCGACTCGAATGCGATCCTCTGGAAGGTATTATTGATCATCCGATTACTCTACGGTTCCAACGAAACATACGAAGCTTCAACACCAGTCAATTGGGACCGGTGGACGTCCGGCTCGGAGCGGTCATGGAAACTCTCGGATTGGAGCAGGTCGACAGACGCCACAAACAGTAACGTCGATCCTCAACGCCGCTCGTATGTCCCCAGTTCGCTGCTTCCCGTTGCGTTGCTACAATCTTGAATGCACCGCTTCGAGTTAAGCTAGCCAAAGATCGCCAAATCGCACCAAATGCTGCTGAACCATACTTCCGGCCGCAACGGGTTCTCGGAGGCAAAGCTGGTCGCCTCATCGCCGGCAGCAACCGAGCATCCAGCCTGACCGTAAGCTCGAACCTCCACGGCTGTGCAATTGCCACATGCGTCGGCCGAATGCGGCGGCCTTTGCAAGGATTTGGCGCGATTTATTCGGCCGGGCTGTTGCAATGATCGAGACTGCCCTGCGGAAGACGCACACCGAAGGCGGATAGCCCATGAACGGCAATATCGAAAAACTTCGCGAGGATCTCTGGTTGAACGTTTCCGGGATTGCAGCAAGCTTCGATCGCTTCAATTTTCTGATCTATGAGAGCGAAAGCAACGACGAGGCACAATTGCGCGAGCGACTGGGCCAAATCGAGGATGGCGCAGAGCAAAACCGCGCGCGGACCATCGCCGCGCACAGCGAGTTTGAGCGATGGATGGACGAGGAACGCAACGAATCGGCCGAAAGGCTCGCCGAATGGAAGCAGAAACGTCAGAGCGGCCAGTTGCACGCGCGCGCTGATCGCTGCGAACGTTGCGCAGCCGTTGCGGTCGAGATCGCACTGCTGGCCATGGACCAGGCCGAAATGATCATTGTCCGGGCGCTGCTGGCCCGAACCGAAGCGATTTCCGTTCAGATTCAGCGCGGCGACAAGGCAGGCACCTGATGCGGCAACGCAGAGACGTATCGGCTGGTTGTGAAGAGTCCAAGTCCGACGAAAAGGGAAATATGCCAACGAGACATTTCTCCGCAGAAAGGACGCGGAAGAATGGGGCGTCGGTATCGAGCGCCGGATCGAACGCCAGAAAACAACAACGACACATCAATCTCGCGACATCCAACTCTTCGGCGATCTTTGGGTGCAAGCATGGACGGCATGGCGTGGCATGCCGAATACGACTGACTTTACAATTAAATGATATTATCCCACGGCGGCGAAGATGAAATGATATTCTGTAGCGTTTCCAGCAACCATCGGACACGCGGTGTGTTCTGCCGTCCGGGCAGATACACGACCCATATCGGAGTTGCGGGAGCAATGTGATCTTTTAAAACGATCTGAAGCGCGCCGTTACGAACAGCGTCGCAAACGATGTAGGTTGCAAGCATCGCAACTCCATGCCCTGCGACAGCAGCGTCGAACATAGCCTCCACGTTGTTGATGTTCAGGCGGCCGGACACATTTTTTGAACCTGATCCGCCTTCTGCAGCAAAACGCCATTCGCGATAGTGACCGCTCCAGCGCGTCGCATAGCCAATGCAGGAATGAGCGTTAAGGTCGTCGGGCGTCTGAGGGATACCATGCCGTTGCAAGTAAGCGGGCGCGGCACAGGCAACGAAGCGAACACCGCACAGGCGCCGTGCAAGCAGTCCGGAATTTGGAAGATCGCCAAAACGGATAACGGCATCCATTCCTTCCTCCGCCAGATCGACGTTACGTTCGCCGAGTTCAACATCGATCAGCAAATCAGGGTGCTCGTCCATCAGCTCAGCAAGTACCGGAAGCACAACTCTTCGCGCGAACCCGACCGGCATATGGATGCGCAATCGTCCGCGCGGAATGGCCGTTGTGTGTGCAAGCCGCATCTCCGCAGCCTCGACATCAACGAGAATTTGCCGGCAGCGCTCGAAGAACTCAAGGCCATCATTCGTCAAACCGACACGTCGCGTCGTCCGGTTCAACAGGCGAACGCCAAGATCGCGTTCGAGTCGCAGAATAGCCTTGCTCACCGCTGATGCGGTCAGCCCAAGCCGGCGACCGGCTTCCGCAAAATTTCGGACTTCCGCCACGCGAACGAAGACTCGCAATGCGTTGAGGTTTTCCATTGATCCGCAGCCCAGCCGGAAACGCAGGAAGCGCCCGCCTTGCAGACTTACATTAGTGAATTTGGTTCATTAGTGAAAGTCGCGCCGGCGCATTTTTCGAATAGCGAAACCCTCCTATGCTGGGAAGTAATAAATAATCAGGGGAGGAAATGATGCGGCATCCGCTCCGGAATTCCGCAATAGCGGCCCTGCTGGCGGTGACCGCGCTGCTGGCGTTGCCCGCCAATACGGGCGCGCAGGACTATCCAAGCAGGCCCATCAAATTGCTCGTTCCGTTCCTCGCGGGCGGCCCGACCGATGCGCTCGCCCGCGTCATCGGGCAGGCGCTGGAGAAAGATCTCGGGCAACCAATCATCATCGACAATCGCGGCGGCGCCGGCGGTCTCATCGCCATGGAGTGGACCGCGACCTCGGCCACAGACGGCCATACGCTGTTCTTTGCGACCACCGGAACGATGTCCATCAACCCCAGCCTGTACAAGTCAGCGAAGGTTGACCCGCTCAAGGCTCTGGATCCGGTGGCGACCATCGCACAATCGTCCAACGTGTTGGTCACCATGCCCTCGTTTCCAGCGAACAACATCAAGGATCTGATCGCACTCGCGAAGGAAAAGCCGGGGACCCTGACGTTCGGCTCGGCAGGCCCCGGCAGCACCACGCATCTCGCGGGTGAACTACTCAAGATGCAGGCGGGCATCGCCATTACCCACGTACCGTATAAGGGAACCGCCGCGGCTCTCACCGATCTGCTCGGTGGGCAGATTTCGATGGTGTTCGACACCATTTCCGGCAGCATCGTTCAATACATCAAGTCCAATCAGGTGAAGGCGATTGCGGTCACCGGCGCAGCGCGCAACGACGCGCTGCCTGACGTTCCGACCATCACAGAAAGCGGATTGCCAGGCTTCGAGGTGACCACATGGTACGGGCTGGCCGCACCAGCAGGCACATCGGTCGCGATCATTGACAAGCTCAACGGCGCAATGAAGCGCGTCCTGGCGCAGGACGACGTGCGGAAAAAGCTCGCCGTCTACGGAGTCGCGCCGTTCCCTGGCGGCACGCCTGCGGATTTCAGGGAACTCATGAAGCAGGATTCGGTGAAGTGGAGCGACCTGGTGAAAGCAGCCGGCGTCGCGATTGAATGAGGTCACGCAGTACTATGAACGAATTTTCGCTCTCGTCTCTTACACCGAAGTCCGTCGCGGTCATCGGCGGATCTGATAACCACAACAAGCCCGGTGGTCGTCCGATCTACTACATGCGCAAGTTCGGGTTTAAGGGAAATATCTTTCCCGTAAACCCAGCCCGCACCGAGGTGCAAGGCCTGCGCTGCTTCGCTGGCGTCGATGACCTTCCGGAAAAGCCGGATGCCGCCATCATCGCGGTCGAAAGCAGTATGGCCGTGGGTGCGGTGGCCCAATGCGCGCGGCGCGGGATTGCCACGGCGATCGTCATGACCGCCGGCTTTGCCGAAATGGGAGAGGAAGGTGCGCGGACGCAACGTCGGATGGTAGACGACGCCAACGCGCACGGCATGCGCATCGTCGGACCGAATGCCCAGGGCATCGCCAATTTCGCTACCGGCTCGGTACTCAACTTCAGCACTATGTTTATGGATATCGAGCCCTTGGACGGGCCGATCGCGCTGGTCAGCCAGAGCGGTGCGGCAAGCGTGATGCCCTATGCCAATCTGCGTCAGTCAGGGATGGGTGTGCGCTACCTGATCGCAACGGGAAACGATGCCGATCTCGGCGTGTCCGAATTGACGCGGACGGTTGCGGCCGACCGCGAAATCAAACTCATCCTCGTCTACATGGAAGCCGTGAACAATCCTGGGATGCTGGCCGACGCGGCCCGCATCGCCGGCAGCCACGGAGCAAAAATCGTCCTTTTGAAAGGCGGCAACAGCAAACGTGGGGCCCTTGCTTCGGCAACGCACACCGGCGCATTGATGGTGGATGACGGTGCGTTCGACGCATTCCTGCGTCACCACGGGATCTGGCGTGCACGCGACATCCACGAAATGGTCAATGCGGCGCCGCTCTATCTCGCAGGCTTCGATCCCGGACGCGGGCGCACTATCGTCATGAGTCACTCAGGCGCCGTGGGCGTCATGTGCGCAGACGCGGCAGAGCGGGCGGACCTCGCGCTGGCGGAACTGTCGCCGGAGACCCTTGCGAATGTTGACCGGGTACTGCCGAATTTTGGCACCGCCAGCAACCCGCTCGATCTCACTGCGGCGATGCTCGGCAAAACGGAGATGTTCCCGCAAGCGCTCGATGTCCTCGGCCGGGATCCGCAAGGCGACATGTTTCTCATCAGCATTCCGGTCGCGGGACCCGGCTACGACGTGCCTGCGATCGTCGATGCCACCAAGGCGTTCTCGGAAAGCCAAAGAAAGCCGCTCGCGGCGAGCGCCCCGCAGGACTCCGTGCGCAACGAATTCAAGCGACGCGGCGTCCCGATCTTTCGCAATGAGATCGACGCCATCAATGCGCTGGGCCAGTACTCGGCCCACATGCGCTGGCGTCCAAGGCCTGACAGCGAGGTCTCGCGCGCAGCAAATACGGCTTCACATCATGGCCTTCTCGACGAAGCCGACAGCCTACGCCTGCTTCGGGAAGCGGGAGTACCCGTCGTGCCACATGCCGTCTGCGGCATCGCGGAGGATGCCGTGGCGGCCTTCAGCAAATTCGGCGGCCGTGTCGCCGTCAAGGGCTGCGCGGCAGAGGTGGCGCACAAGACCGAACACGGGCTTGTACATCTCAATCTTGCCACCGCAGAGACGGTGCGGACAGCGGCGGCCGATTGTCTTGCGAAGCTGGCCGCGTTGGGCGTCAAGCAACAGCAGGTGCTCGTTGCACCCATGATCAAGGGGCTGCATGAATTTGTGCTTGGCGTCCTCGTCGATCCCACGTTCGGGGTCGTCGTTTTGATGGGCGACGGCGGAACGCTGGTAGAGGTGCGCAAAGACATCGTGTCATTGCTGGCGCCATTCACGCCGGAGGATGCCGTGGAAGCGCTTCAGCGACTGCGAATAGCACCGCTCTTCGCCGGCTTCCGCAACATGCCGCCGCTCGATATCGGCGCATTGGCAAAGGCAGCCGTGGCTCTGGGCGACTTCGCGCTCGCCCACCGGAATTCACTGCTGTCCGTAGACATCAATCCGATCGTCGCGCTGGCAGCCGGAAAGGGTGTCATGGCACTCGACGCTGTCGTTGAATTCAAGGTGCGCCCATGACCGCCGCGCCACTTCTCGTCGATATCGAAGGCAACGTGGCCGTCGTCACGTTGAACCGGCCCGACCGACTCAATGCATTCAACCAGGCGATGCGCGAGGCGCTCATCGCGGAACTGGGCCGCCTCAATCGCGACGACGCCATCCGCGCGATCGTGATCACGGGCACCGGACCACGGGCCTTTTCGGCCGGGCAGGACCTCGACGAGGCCGGCTCGCTCGACTGGACCCAGATCGCGGCACGTCATCACGTCCATCAGGCGACCTATCAGGCCGTACGCGATCTCGACAAGCCGTGCATTGCCGCGATCAATGGCCTCGCGGCTGGCCAGGGCTTTCAGGTCTCGCTCTGCACGGACTGGCGCATCGCTGCACCCGACGTCCGCATGGGGCAACCTGAGGTTAAGGTCGGGCTGGGCAGCATCGTCGGCTCGTTCTTCATGTCGATGTATGTCGGCATGACGCACAATGCGCAGATGTCGCTTTCCGGTGATCTCATTACCGGCCAACGCGCCTATGAAATCGGCCTGCTCACGGAACTGACGCCTGCGGGCGAGGACACTCTGGCGGTATCGTTGCAGCGGGCAAAGCAGCTTGCCGCGCTTCCTCCCACGGCCATCCGGATGACCAAAGAGCGCTTCCGTGCGCTCACGCAGCCGGGATTCGAAGAGGCCTGCATCTTCGGCATTCGTTCGCAGCTCGAATGTTACGCCAAAGGCGAACCACAAGAGACGATGCAGGCGTTCCTGCAAAAGCGGCGCGATCGCCAGGCCGCACGGATGGAAGATAAAGACGGAGGCACATCGCGGTGATACCTGCGGCCTTGCCGATCGGCACAAGCATTACGCGCGAGTGGATCGTAGAAGCCGGCGTTACGGTAGCCGCACACGGGGCGGTGGACCTCCCGGTTCTGGCGACGCCCCATTTGATCTTCATGCTGGAAGATACTTGCGTGTTTGCCACACAACCTCACCTCGATGAGGGTTATCTCACGGTCGGAACAGAGGTTCATGTTTTTCATCTCGGCGCCGCAAAGACGGGCGAACGGATCGAGACCTATGCCGAGCTCACTGCCGTCAGGGGGCGGCGGCTCGCGTTCAAAGTCGAAGCGCGCTGCCGCGATACGGTGATTGCACGTGGAACGCATGAGCGAGCCATCGTGAATGCGGCCGAGTTTATCAGGAGGCTGAATGTATGACCTGCCAGCAGACGCAGGAGGAGACCCTCTTCAATACGCCGTCTCAATACGACTCAGAGATACTTCCTGCTGGAGAGATTTTTCATCATCGCGCCGAGACCGAACTGCCAATGTTCACATTCGTCGCTTGGAAGCATACGATTGGTCAGCTTACCAAGCTTCGGCGTCATGATCGTAACGATATCGCCACGCTTGTGAGTAAACCCTTCGCCCGCCACATCCCGATCCTTGATCGGGGCAAACATGGTGCCGAGAAAGAGCGCAAATCCATCCGGATACTGATGCGTAGGTCCAATCGTTTGTGAAACAAGGTCTTCCGGATCCCGGCTGATTTTGCTGATGGAGGAATGACCATCAAGAGTGAAGCCATCCTCGCCGACGACCGTCATCGCCACATCCATCCCGCGCACATCGTCGAGACTGAAACTCTGGTCGAACAGGCGAAGAAATGGCCCGATCGCGCAGGATGCGTTATTGTCTTTGGCCTTTGAGAGCAGCAGTGCGGACCGTCCTTCGAAATCGCGAAGGTTGACATCATTTCCGAGTGTCGCGCCGACGATACGGCCGCCGCTCGATACGACAAGCACGACTTCGGGTTCAGGGTTGTTCCAGCTTGATTTCGGGTGAAGACCGGCATCCATCCCGGTGCCGACTGACGACAGAACCGGCGCCTTGGTGAAGACCTCCGCGTCCGGGCCAATTCCGACTTCGAGATACTGGCTCCATGCCTGCTGCGAAATCAGCATATCCTTCAGGCGCATCGCCTCGGCGGACCCTGGCTTCAACTTCGATAAATCGTCACCGACGAGCCGCACTACTTCCGCCCGGATCGCGGCCGCCGATGCCGGATTACCGCGGGCTCTCTCCTCGATCACCCGCTCAAGCATGGATACCGCGAAGGTCACGCCGGCGGCCTTGAGCACCTGAAGGTCGATCGGCGCCAGTAGCCAGGGCTTTGCGGAATCGCGCTTGTCCGGCGGCGTGTTGGCGGCGATGCCGTCGAGATCGCCGATCCTGGTACCCTCGACATTCCGTAGCGCGCCGGCCGGATCAGCTTCCTCCGCAAGTGTGCTCACGGTCGGAAAACGCGATGTCACATCATACACACCGCCGTCCCGGACCGTCACAACGGAGGGACCTGACGCAGAGGCAAGCCATACACGACCGACCAGCGCGCCGGCGGTTCCATCATCCGGCAGTATGGATGCTGCGTTCAAGGATATCATCGCCGGTCCTCCCCCTCGTGTTGTTGGCGGGTTTCATAGCATTTTCGGGTCGGCAGTCGCCAGTGCCACGGGTGGAATCAACGTCCCCATCGCAAGGCGATCGGATCGGCCTCGCGGGCAAGCTCGATCAGTCCGGCGCGGGTGCGGGGATGGATCTGGTCCAGCGGATGGCGGACCACTTCCGACCTGATGACCCGGCCCTCCGCCATGACGCTTTTGGTCGCGCGCAGACCACACTGGCGATTTTCGTAGTTGATCAGCGGCAGCACGCGCGCATAGGCTTCGGCCGCCTGCGCACGTCGGCCCGCCCGATGGTTGTCGATCACCGGGCGCAGCAGATCGGGCAGAAGCGCGCTCGGCATCGTTCCGGTGGCACCGGCATCGAGATCGGCCATCATGGTGATGGCTTCCTCGCCATCGAAAGGGCCGACGATCGTATCGCCGCCGGCCTCGATCAGCGCCCGCAGTTTCGCCGCAGCGAACGGCACCTCGATCTTGAGATATTGCACCAACGGCACCTCGCGCGCCAGGCGCGCGAGAAATGGCACTGACAGCGTCACGCCGCTAAGCGGAGCGTCCTGCACCATGATCGGAATGCCAGCGGCCTCGGCGACGCGGCTGAAGTGTTCCAGCATCCCGGTCTCGTCAGCCTTCAGGCCTGCGCCGTGATAGGGCGGCATCAGCATCAGCAGGTTGGCACCGCGTTGCGCGGCGTGGCGGGCACGTTCGACGGCAATGCGGGTGCTGAAATGGCTGCACGTCACCATTACCGGCTTCCGTCCAGCCACATGTGACAGGCAGAGATCGACCAGAATATTGCGTTCCTCATCCGATAGCAGGAATTGTTCGGAGTAGTTCGCCAATATGCAGATGCCATCGACGCCCTGATCGATCATGCAATCCAGCACGCGGCGCTGGCTCTCAAGATCGAGATCGCCGTTTTCCGCGAATGGCGTCGGCGCGACCGGAAACAGGCCGTGGTAGACCGGCGTCGCAGCTTTCGTCATGGGCTTAACTCCGCAATCAGGACGCGATGACGTCCGGGCCTATATTTTATCCGCTTCGACCAGACCATCGAGCACGTTCAGCGATTCGAACAGATAATAGGAGCCGAAGATGGTTTCCGCACTGGTGGCGGAATCCTGGGCGCGGGCGTCGCGCCGCTTGTTGAAACAGGCGCCCACCAGCATGCCGCGCGGCCTGCTTTCATGGTCGCCGACCGGCGTGAGATAGCCGTCCACCAGTGCAGCCGCGGTCCGCTCGCCGGCGCTGCGATATCTGGCGCGCAGTTCTTCGGAAGGCGCAATCTGGCCGAGTTTGAGCAGCGCAGAGCAGACGATCGCCGTCGCGGCGGTGTCGGTCTCGGTGTTCGGAATCGCGGGGTCGTTGAAATCCCAAAACGCGATCATGCTGTCCGGAACATTCGCAAGCCACCAATCGGCTCCCGCGATCAATTGCTCCATCCAGCGTTTTTCCTGCGGCCTGTGCGCGAGCGCGATGGCGGCATAGACCAGGCCCCAGGCCTGCGCCCTTCCCCATACGCTGCTGTCGCTGAAGCCCTTGTGAGTGAAATGTCGAACGATGCTGCCGTCGTTCGGGTTCAATTCGCTGGACTGCACGATCGAACCGTCCGGACGCATATGAACGTCGAGAACACGGGTGGTGTGTTTCGCCGCACACGTCGCGAAGCTCGAGTCGCCGGTTTTTCTGGCGGCCCAAAACAACAATGGGATGGCCTGCAGGGAATCGATACTGCTGAACGATCCGCCGACGTCTTCCGATTCCTCGGCATCGCCGCCGAGTGGAATGAGCCCCAGCCTCTCGTCGAATTGCCCTTTCAGCGACGTCGCGGCTTCGAGCGCAAGTTTGGCTGCATCCTCGTCATGGCAGAGGATATCTCCCAGCGCCGCGCCGTAATAAAAGCCGAAGCCCTTGAAGGCGGTCTGCAGCTTCGCCCTGGGTTTGAGCCGCCCGCTCCACAATCTCGCCGCCTCGAGATATTTCGGATCCCGGGTTCGCCGATAGGCCAGCCACAGCATTCCGGGCCATGCACCGCCGGTCCAGTCGCCGTCCGCCGTGGTGGTCCAGACCCCGGTCTTTGCATCAGCCCAATGTGGAAACCGGCCGTCGAGACTCGTCAAAGTCTGGTCGATCCGGCTCCGGACCTGATCAATCGCCGCCGACCATCGGCTGCCGTTGGTTACATTGCTCATCTGAATTGCTCCGGCGTTTCCCTTGATACTTCCCGACGCGGAATCCGCCGCCCCAACGCGGCGGACGCATGGTCTGCGCCGTCAGCGCTGGCTCACATTGAGTGTCCATTTTGTGATGTGCTTGCCGACGGCGACAAGGTCGCCGTTCTGATTCTTGATTTCGATGTTGGCAAGCGTCCTGCGGCGTTCCTCTTCGATCTCGGCGATGACGTAAGTCACCGTCACCGTGTCACCGAAGAACACCGGCTTCAAAAACCGAACGCCGTCGTAACCGAGCGAAACCGGCGTCGAGTCGATGCCCTTTTTGAGGCTTTCTTCGATCATCCGGGTTGAAGCCGTCGACATGAAGCCGACCATCAGCGCGCCGTGGGCGATACGATGCCCGTAGATTGAATGGCTCATGAATTGTTCGTCGACATGATTTTGCGAGAGGTCGCCAGTGAGCCCGGCGAACATATAGACGTCCGACTCGCCGACCGTCTTGGAGAACGTGACGGTGTCGCCGATTTTCGCATGCATGGCAGTCATTTCATTCACCTTTCAGAATACTTTGGAAACATAACGCGGAAAGATTCGGTTACCGCAGCGCGGCCTCCGTCTTCGCATCGAAGAAATGCAGGGATTTCGGATTCATCCACATCGAGACATTTTCGTGAACCGCGATCGGGGTATCCGGCGCAATGCGCGACGCCATGATGGTGGCCCCCGCCGCATTTACGCCGACGACCAGTTCGGCGCCCAATTGCTCGGTGACCGCGACGTCGCCGGTAAAAGCGGTGTCGATGTCCGCCGGCGGCGAACCGAGATGGATGCTTTCCGGCCGCACGCCCAGCGTCACGGACGTCGCCTTGCAATTCCGCAGCAACGCGGCGGTCTGGTCGGAGATCCGGATGCTGAAATCCCTGGCTTTCGCGCGCAGCCTGCCCTGCTCTTCGACAAGGTCGACGTCGATGAAATTCATCGCCGGCGATCCGATAAAGCTCGCCACGAAGCGGTTTGCCGGCTGGTTGTAAATCTCGAGCGGGGTTCCAACCTGCTGGATCCAGCCATCCTTCATGACGACCACGCGGTCGCCCAGCGTCATCGCTTCGACCTGGTCATGGGTGACGTAAACCGACGTGGTCGGAACGCGCTCCCTGAGGCTTTTGATTTCCAGACGCATCTGCGCCCGAAGCTTGGCATCGAGGTTCGACAACGGCTCGTCGAACAGGAACACCTGGGGGTGTCGGACGATACAGCGGCCGAATGCGACGCGTTGCTGCTGCCCTCCGGACAGTTGAAATGGCTTGCGGGTCAACAAAGGCTCAAGGCCGAGCATCTGAGTCGCGCGCGCAACCTCCTTGCGAATCTCGTCCTCGGGAACCTTTCGGTTGCGCAGACCGAAGGCCAAATTGTCGTAAACGGTCATCTGCTGGTAGAGAGCATAGTTCTGAAACACCATCGCGATGTCGCGATCTTTCGGAGGCAGATCGTTGACGATCTTGCCGCCGATCGAAATCGTGCCGGAACTGATGCTTTCCAGTCCCGCGATCATCCGAAGCGTGGTGGACTTGCCGCAGCCGGAAGGACCGACAAGTACGACGAACTCCCCGTCCGGGATCGTCAGGCTGACCCCATGGACGACGGACAGCTGGCCGTACTTCTTTGCAACGTCGCGCAAGATGACTTCTGTCATCGTAATCCTCTAGTTGAGCCGCCTGGTCACATACGAAGTCCGCGGATGACGTATTTCTGACCGAATATCGTGACGAGCAACGCCGGCAGCATCGCAATGACCGCCGTGGCGCTCATCAGATTCCATTCGGTGCCAGTCTCGGTGACGAACTGGGCCATGGTCGAAGTGATCATCGGGGTTCTCTGGCCGGTCAGGATAAGAGCGAACAGGAATTCGTTCCAGGTCGACAGCCAGCACAGGATCGCGAGCGCAGCTATTCCCGGCATCGCCGACGGCAATGCGACGCGATAGAAGGCTCCCCACCTCGTACATCCGTCGATCAGCGCCGCGTGCTCCATCGACGGGTTGATGCCGTCGAAAAACCCTTTCATGAGCCAGGAAAAGAAGCAGACATGGACGGCGATATGCGGGAGCAGAAGCCCGATATAGGTATCGTAGATGCCAAGGCGGGTGTTGACGAGATAAAGCGGCAGCACCCACGAAATGTAGGGAACGGTCCGGAAAATATAGATCGTCGCGAACCAGCTACGCTGAATCCAGCCTGAGAATCGCGACAGCATGTAGCCGCTGCCAACAGTGATGCCCAACGAAAAAATGGTCGCAAGGCTCGATAGCACGAAGCTGTTGAACATCGCCTTCACGACTTGCGACTGCTGCATCACGTCGACGAAATTATGCAGGGTGAAGGCGGTCCCGCGCCAGATATAATAGGCGCCCGATGCCGGCCGCACAGACGTCAGAACCAGTATCGCCACCGGTCCCACGAACAGCACGAAGATCGCCAGTATGCCGATTGAAAATACGCCGCGGCGAAAAGCGGCTGCGAGCATCCCGATCATCGCGACCTGACCATGGTTCGGTTGACCAGGCGATAAAGACCGACGCCCACGAGCAGCATGATGATGGCGCCAGCGCCTGCCGCGGCCGCACCCCGGCCGAAATCGAGATTCACGAAAGCCTGCACATAGACATAGACGCTGAAGACCTCCGTGCTGCGCGCCGGACCGCCGCCGGTCAGGATGTAGACCTGATCGAAGGTCCGGAACGCGTCGATCGAGCGGATCAGAACGCAAACGGTGATGACGGGCCGCAACATCGGCAGCGTCACATGGATAAAGGTGCGCCACGGCGTCGCAGCGTCGATCTTGGCGGCCTCAAACTGCTCGGGCGGCAATCCCTGCAATGCCGCCAGAAGGATAATCGTGAACCATGGCGCCCATATCCAGATGTCGGTGAGGATGACAAGCGTAAAGCTGGGCCAACGATCGGACAGCCAGGCGACTTCCGGTAATCCGAGATACGCCAGGAACGTAGTGATCACGCCGAACTGGTCGTTGAACGACCAGCGGATCATGGTCGCGGTGATGACCGGCGCGATGGTCAGCGGCAAAAGAATGACGGTGCGGACGAGCGGCCTGCCGAAGAAGGACTTGTTGAGAAGCGACGCCAGGCCCAGCCCCAGAACCAGCGATACGGATACCGAGCTCACCATCAGAATAAATGTATTGGGCAGTACGATCTTGAGAAAAACCGGATCGGTAAAGACCGCCACATACTGGCTGAGACCGACCCAGGTCTTCAGCGGATTGACCAGCGACCAGTCGCGAAAGCTCGCATTCATGCCGACAAGGATCGGAATGATTTGAAAGCAAACAAGAACGACCGCCGCCGGAGCGATGAGCAGAAGCATGAAACGCTCCTGCTCATCCAATCGGCGCCTCGTGGCAGGCTTTTCCATCGGCTACTTGGTCGCGGCGCCGGCTTGAATGGCGTCGACCGACGCTTTCAGCACCTGGGGAATGTCCGCGCGGCTTCCTTTCATCGCGCGGATCATGGTGTCCGAATAGATCTTGTGCACCGTGGACCAGTTCCGGAAATAATAGGCGTCGTGAACGTGAGCCGACTTGAACAGGATATCGTATAGCTTGCGCCAGCCGGCATCGTTCTTTTCGAGCGTCGCCCACACTTCGGTGTTGGGCGGCGGGCCACCGGTCTGATTCCACTGCTCGATCTGGCCGTCGGCATCGCTCAGCATCGCGCCCAACAGCTTCTTGGCAGCCACTTTGCGGTCATCCGGTATCGTCTTCGGAATCGACCATCCCCAGATATCGATCCAGGTCCGGCCGCCGGTGCTCATCGGTCCCTCCGGGAAGCGGGCGATGCCGACTTTGCCGGCGACGGTGGACTTCTCCGGATTATTGAAGGTGCCGAGGAACGTGGTATCGGCGACCGTAAAGGCGGAATCGCCAGCCTGAAATATCGCGTTGGCCTCGTCGCGCGAATAGGTCGTCATTCCCGGCGGGCTGATCTTGTCTTTATTCAGAGCATCCCACCAGAATTCCGCGGTCTGGATCTGGCAGGTGGAATCGATCATCGGCTTCCATCCGCTCGCCGCGAGCTTCTTGTTGTCGCGCTCGTAGGCCGGGCCGTAGATATCGCAATTGTTGTTCCACAGCGTCCACCAGAAACTGAAGAACGTGTTGGTGTAGCTCATGCCGCCGACGTAACCCCATTTGACCTTCTTTTCTGTCTGCAGCTTTTGACTGATTTTAACCAGGTCGGCCCAGGTCTTCGGCAGGTCCGCCTCGGGAATCAGATCGGTCCGGTAAAACAGGATGCCGGCCGTGGTCGTGATCGAAACCGCGGTGGTCTTGCCATCGGCGTTGTGGAACGGCTCCAACTGCCCTTCGGCGGCGTTGCGTGCGTTGGTCACATCGTCCAGCGGCTCGAGATACTGCGCGAGATCCTGGCCCCAATCGTCATTGTTCCAGACGATGTCGCATTGATCCGTGGCGCCCGACGATAGCATCTGGGTAATCTTCGGCAGGTACACCGAATAGGAAGTCAGCGTCTTGTTGATCTTGATACCCTGCTTGGCCGCCCATTTCTCCAGGATCGCGACGTTTGCGACCTGGACCGGGTGATTGATGTAGCAGACGTTGAGAGTTGTTTCGGCTCGCGCTGGCGACGCCACCGCCGCGCAGGCTAAAATCCCCGTCAGCGCGAGGGTCCGCCGTATACCGGTCTCGATGCTCATAGACTTTTCTCCCGTTGCGCGCCGCCGATTAGTTCGGCAGTCGACTGGTTTTTGTTTGAGCCGGTGCGCCTCAATTCACGGCGCCGATCACACCCTTCGCCCGGAGCGCCCGACGCTGATCGGCGTCGTAGCCGAGTTCACCGAGGATATCGTCCGACTGCGCACCAAGTTTTTGCGGCGGCAGCCGGATCGAAGGAACCTCGCCGTCATAACGGATCGGATGGCTCACTAATGTGACCGGAGTTCCGGTCGCGCCCGCCACGGTCTGAAAACTGCGATTGTGGATGACTTGCGGATCGACCACGACATCGGAGTAATCGTTGACACGGGCGTGCCAGATGTTCTTGGCCGACAAGGTGGCCAATACGTCGGCGGTGGTTCGCGCTGCGAGATTCGCCGCAATCGCAGGGGTTGCCTCGTCGCGCCGGCTGAAGGCCGCGCTGTCGGGAATGCGCTGCTCCGACGACAGACCGAGCGCATCGCCCAGCACATCGAGAGAACCCAGCGAGATCGCGACGTGACCATCCTTGGTGGCATAGATTCCGTAAGGCGCGCCGTAATACCACCCGGCGATCGGCCCGGGCTGCCGGACGTCGTCCGGAACCTCGCCGTTGAGATAACAGGTAAAGGATTCCATCTGCAGATCGAGCGCGGCCGAGAGCAGGCTCACATCGACGCGGCAGCCCTTCCCGGTTTTCGATTTGCCGACCAGAGCGGCAAGAATTCCGGCTGCAAATAGCGCGGCGCCGTGATGATCCACGGCCGACACGCCGACCGCCCGCGGTCCATGTTCCCGGCTCCCGGTGATCGTTGCAAGTCCGGACAGCGCCTGCACCAGCAGGTCCTGACCCGGCCGATTAACGTAAGGGCCGTCCGCGCCATATCCTGACGCCGCGGCGTAGATGATGTCCGGCTTTATCCGCTTCGCTTCTTCGTATCCCAGGCCAAGCTTGTCCAGCACGCCCGGCCTAAAATTTTCGGCGATCACGTCCGACGTTGCGATCAGCTTCCTGGCGATGGCCACCGCTTCGGGCTGCTTCAGGTCCAGCGTCAAGCTTCGCTTGTTCCGGTTGCCGGTTAAAAGCAGCATGGTCTGACCGTCGACCTGCTTGTCAGCGCCGCCCCATTTTCGCTGAAACGCACCGTCCGGCGGCTCGATCGCGATCACATCGGCGCCGAGATCAGCCAAAAATTGAACGCCGACCGGTCCCATCAGAAAATGGTTGAAGCTCAGCACCCTGACGCCCTTCAGGAGATCGACCATTATTGCCTTGAACTTTCCCTGCCCGGCGCGCGATAACCGCCCGCTCGTTTTCTGAAATCGATTTCAGAATAGCTGTCTTGTTTGCGGAGTCAAGCAGACGCGGTCGCGCACCGTCCGATTTCGGCGGGGATCATGGACCCGGCACGATCAATCGTACATAGTCGCAGCCGAGCCTTTCAATTTCTGAAACCCGAATTCGAATGAGCAACAAGCAGCGCCCTGACGCTCCGGCCAGTCGTCATGCCGCGAAGGCCAAGATCGAGGACGTCGCCAGGGAAGCCAGCGTTTCTCCCGCGACGGTCTCGCGCGTTCTGAATCATCCCGATATCGTACGGCCCGAATTGCGCGACAAGGTCGCGAGGGCCATCGCCACGCTTTCCTACACCCGCGACAGCGCCGGACGTGCCCTGAAATCCGGCCGCATGCGAACCATCGGCGCCATCGTGCCGACCCTGGGATTGAGCATCTTTGCCGAAGGCGTGGAAGCCCTGCAAAACCGGCTCAGCGAAAGCGGATACACGCTATTGATCGCCAACTCCCAATACGACCAGCGACGCGAGCTGCAGGAGTTGCAGAGCCTGATCGAGCGCGGCGTCGATGGAATCGCGCTGGTCGGCGGGTCGCACGGTCCGGAATTAAGGGCCCTGATCAAACAGGCCGACGTTCCCGTCATCACGACCTACGTCACCAAGGGACAGGCCGGAATACCCGCCATCGGCATCGACAACGAGGCGGCGACGGAGGAACTGACAAAATTCCTCCTCGAACTTGGTCACGTCTGTTTTAGCGCGATCGTGAACATTCCGCCGTCCAACGATCGATCGCGGGCCCGTCTCGAGGGAATTCAACGCGCATTGTCGCGCGCCGGAATCACGCTGCAGCCAAGCCAGATTATACGGGCGGATCACTCGTTGGCGCAGGGTCGCAGCGCCCTGCGCCAGATCATCACCGAGCATCCGGATACGACGGCGATCATCTGCACCACGGACACCCTGGCCATCGGGGCCATGGCCGAAGCCAGAAAAATGGGACTGAGCGTACCGCAATCCCTGTCCATTACCGGGTTCGACGACGTCGAACTTGCAGCCCAGGTTGATCCGCCGCTAACGACGATCAGCGTTCCGGCCGCGGAAATCGGCCGCGGCGCGGCGGATTATCTTATTAATGCGATCGCCGGGATGGCGATTCCGCGCAGCGTCCAGGTCCCCTACCGGCTGATCATCCGATCCTCGACCTCCAAGCCGCGCACTTTCGGGACGACGTCCCGAAAACTGATCGGCAAAAAGAAGGCCGAGAAAGCCTAGGATACAAGGACTTTTGGTACCGCTCTCAGCTTTCCGGGAAGCACCGCGCTGCACAACGCCTCTACAAAGAAAAAATCGCCGAACATCACCGCGCTGTCCACACCTTCGTCGTGCGGCCTGGAATAGCATCCGTGGCGAAGAAGCCCGCGGTGCGCATCCTCCGTCGCCAAATGGTGCTTGCAAAGCTCAGTCAGGATATCGAGCGCGTGTTGTCGCCAACGCGCGCCCTTCTGCACGTCGGGATGCAGCGCGCCCATGTCGAGCAGCGCGGAAGCCACGATCGCCGCAGTCGATGTATCGAGCGGCGCATTGGGGATCGATGGATCGTCGAAGTCCCAGAACGGAACCAACGTCGGTCCGGTCCGGGCGACATAATAGTCGGCCAGCCGTTCCGCGAGATCAAGGTAGCTCCGCTTGCCGGTGGCTTCCGCGGTCCTGACATAACCATAGATCGCCCAGGCTTGACCGCGCGACCAAGCCGACTCGTCCGCATACCCCTGAAACGTAAATCCGCGATCGCGGCTTCCGGTTGCGAGGTCGTATTCCACTGCGTGATAGGTGGAGTTGTCGGGGCGGATGAAGGCCTTTTGCGTCATCAACGCGTGGGCTTCGGCGGCCAGCGTGAAGCTGGCGTCGTCCCGATATTGCGCCGCCCAGTACAGCAGCGGCAAGTTGGCCATCGTATCGATGGCGGACGAGCGACGGCCCCGCAGATCGTCAAGCGGTCCCCACGCCGAAATATAGCTGCCCTGCGGGGTCATGATCAGCCGCCGCCGCAATCGGTCGGCCGCCTTGGCCGCGATCTCCGCATGGGCGGAGTCGCCAGTGATGTGATAGGCCGCCACCGCGCTCGGGTAGAATATAAAGCCGATGTCGTGGGTATTGCCATCCGCGGCGCGCGGGGCCACCAGCAAAAGCCGCTGGGTCGCGATGTCGAGATACTTTCGGTCGCCGGTTCGCAGATAAGACACCAGCAGCAGCGCAACCCAAAAACCGCAAAACCAGTTGCCGTGACTCCAGTTCGCTCCGCTGTAGCCGGCCGACACCGAGGCCGGAAGAACTTTCCAGGCTCCGGAGGGGGACGTGACATAGGGAAAGTTGATGCCGAGGGCAGGCTCGTCCGCGAGGACTTTCCTCGCACAAAGATCCAGCGCCTGCAGGAAAGCGTTCTGAGCGGTCGGTTCCAAATCCATGGGCTCACCTGGCATCCCGGCAACCACCCGATGGGCCGCCTCCCAAAATCGCTATTGCAGAAATCGATTTCAGTGTAAACTGTTCGAACAGGATTTAGGAGGCGAAATTGAGCGATCTTCCCGAGCTGGTGCTTCGCGGCTCCCCCTCTCCGCATGTCGTCCAGCTCACACTGAATCGGATCTCGAAGCGGAACGCGTTGAGCAACGAACTTATCGTGCAGCTTGCCGCCGCATTGCGCACCGCCGCGCTGGACGACTCCGTTCGATGCGTCGTGATTTGCGGCGGTGACGGATTCTTTTCCGCCGGCGCCGACATCAAGGAAATGCAGCAGCGAGGTTTCGAGGCAATCGACAACCCGGTCCGCCGCGCCGCATGGAGGGATATTTCCGGCTTCGCGAAACCATTGATCGCCGCGGTCGACGGCGTTTGCTACGGCGGCGGGCATGAACTGGCTTTGCTCGCCGACATCATCATCGCCGGCGCCGGCGCGACCTTCGGTCAGCCGGAAATCAACATCGGAATTCTGCCCGGCGATGGAGCAACCCAGCGCCTGACGCGTGTCGCGGGCAAATCTCTCGCCATGCTCATGATGCTGACCGGCGAGCCAATAGACGCAGCTACCGCGTTGCGGGCCGGGCTTGTTGCCGAAGTCGTGGAAAAAGGCCAAGCCCTTTCAAGGGCGATGGTGATCGCTGAGTTGATCGCCACGAAGCCACCTCGCTCGGCCGAACTTGCCAAGGCATCCGTGCTGGCGGCCTATCACACCACGCTCGATACCGGCCTGGAGTTCGAACGCCAGGCCATTCGATACGCGTTCACGACCGAAGACCAGACGGAAGGCATGAATGCATTCTTCGAAAAGCGTCCGCCCAAATATTCGGGGCGATAGTGCACTGAAACATTGAAACGGGTTAAGCGCTACACGCCTGCCTTTTTGGATGGCGTCTGCTTCCTGTATCGGTTGTACCAAGGTGAATAGTCATCGATTCACTGAAGGGGGCCATCAGCATTGGTCTTGATTTCGCCACGCGGTCGGCCGCCGACTGTCCCACCGTCAAAAGGGGACGAAGCACGACAGACTGAATGTTGCTTGCGTTCGCCAACTGATCGAGGCGCGTTCGGTGTTGGTTGCGCCCGGTGCCGTCGTTCAGCGCCTTTCCCGGGTTCGAACGGATTGACCGCCAACGTCCTTTGATACAGCTTTCTATTTAGAGGCTCAAAAGCCATCACCCTCGACCACGATGTCGATTTAGGAGGGCGATGCTCCACCCTTGCTGCTATCGCTTGGCAACCAATGAATGTCATGGGGACATAGCGCTGATTAGCCGCGAGCGCTTTTGCGCGCGCAATCGTATACCTAGGTCTTTCGGCGGGCCTGGAGGTGTATGATAACCGCGACTTTCCGCCCCACGATGTCCGAAGCAGCCCAGGCCCCCTGTCCGACGCCGAATGCATTGCGGTCCAGTTCGAGACGACCATCCATCACGGCCGTATCGTCTTGCAGGTCGAGGGTGAACGGCAAGGAGATGACCTGTTTCAAATCCCGCAGAGCCAAGGTCCCCTTTGCAACGAAATGCCTGTCGTCGACTGCCTCGAAACGGTCGGCGTCGAAAACCGCCTTGGGAAAACGAGCGGCATCGAACCAGTCCGGTTTCGGAAGTTCCTGATCGCGATCCGCCGCGCCGGTCGTTACACTGAGGATGTCCACAACGACGCGAACCTTTGACGCTGGCAGGTCGTTACGATCAAACACGATATCTGCATCGAAACGCCGAAATTCGCCTTTGACCTCTCCGCCGGCTTGTGTGACCTCGAATGTCAGCTTGCTGGCCGCCGGCTCAAGCGTCCAACCAGGCGCGGCGGAGCTTCGATCGAGCGATGCCAACAACAGCATCGCGATAAGCAACGATTTCCTGATCATGCCTGCCTCCGTTTCCAGATATCAAAGGCGGGCAACATCCTCTGCAAGACCGAATCCCGCTGCACGAATTGGTGATAAAGTACGGCCACGATGTGGATCCCCATCAGGCCCGCGAGCATCCATCCGAGCAACCAGTGCATCGCCCGCCAGGTGTCTTTCGCGACCTGATCGGCCTCGATCAAGGGAGGCATGCTCGCGAAACCGAAGAACGAGAGCGGAAATCCGACACTCGAATTGTACATCCACCCGCTGCAGGGCAGAGCAAACAGCAGCAGATAGAAAAGTACGTGCGTCGCGCGAGCCGCATGCTGTTGCCAGCGCGGCGCATCTGGAAGGGCGGGCGGCGTCCGGAATCCACGCCACAGCAACCGAAATATCACGGCGGCGAGAACGAGAAGCCCGATCGATTTGTGAAGAGCATAGGCCTCCATCTTCGCCGGACTGAGCTGCATGCCGACCATGCGCCAGCCGATAACGAATAGCGCAAGAATAAGGACTGCGGTCACCCAATGGATGGCAATCGCAGTCCCGCCATATCGCTCGGACGACCGTGCGCTCATGACGCACCGAACTCGGCGTCGATCGTAATCGTGACGTCGTCGCCAACCATCGGCAGAAATCCGAGGATCTGGAAGTCACTGCGCTTCACCAGCCCGGTAGCGGAGAATCCCCCGCGTTGAGCTCCCGTGATGGGGTGCTTGCCCTTCTTCACCAGGACCACGTCCAAAGTCACGGGACGGGTGATACCGTGCAGGCTTAGATCACCGGTGACCTTGGCGGTTGTAGATCCGGTCCGCTCGATCTTCGTCGAGACGAAGCGCATCTCCGGGAAGTGCTCGACGTCGAGGAATTTGTCGCCCTTCACCGAATTCGACCGGCCCACATCGAACGCATCGACGCTCGCCGTCTTAACCACGACCTCCAGCCGGCCGGCTTCGGGAGACGTCTCATCCAGCACGAGGCGTCCCTGGGCCTCGCGGAAAATACCCCTGCTCGTGGAAAATCCGAGGTGGTTGAGCGAATACATGATCGACGTGTGGGTCGAGTCCAGGTCGAACGTTTCTGCTCGAGCGGGCAACGTCGCCAGCGCCAGCACGAGAACGCTATTTCGAATTATTTTGAACATCAGAGCCCTCTTTCTTTTTCGGGAAACGGTGCGGATCAACTTTTTGGCCTCGCAAAAATATCGCGATATCTCGCTATAATCTCACTATGTGGGATTTAAAAGTTGATTATTTGTAATAAATCCCATATCGTTGCCCGCGTATTCATGAAAGGCCCCTGTCACATGGCGGGCACAGGCTCGATTCAACACCTCTCGCGTCTTCTGGATCTCTTCGGGGACGACCGCTGGCTCGTGACCATCGAGCAGGTGATGACCGAACTCGAATTGCCTAGAAGTACCGCCTACCGCACCGTGAGCGCCCTTGCCGGGGCCGGCTTCCTGGATCGCGTCTCCGACGAGGGTTATTCACTAGGGCCTCGCATCCTCCAGCTCTATCGCCAGCTTCAACTGGGCGATCCATTGCTGCAGGTGGCGCGGCCAGTCTGTGCGGCACTGGCCGCCATCGCTCCTCAGGGAAGCGCGGTGATTCTTTGTCGGTCTTATTTCGATGGAGTCATGTGCGTTCATCAAGAGAGGACGCCGGGTCCTCAGGAGATCGTCAGCTATCAGATTGGACGACCGATGCCGCTCTATCACGGCTCGTCTTCCAAGACCGTTCTGGCGGTGCTGGAGCGCCCGCGCCTGTTGAAGCTCTACACTCGGGATGCGAACCAGATTCGAAAGGCAGGCTTCGGCGGGGATCGCGAGGCGTTCCTCGCCAATGTGAAGGCGATCCAGCGAGCCGGCTACTACGTCGCCCACGGCGAGGTGGACCGCGGCCGCGTCGGCATATCTTCACCATTCGCAGTGAAGCGATTTGGATTGACGGGATGCATCAGCATCGTTCTATCGGAGGCAGCCGCCACCGAAGAAAACGTAAGCCGTGCGATCATCCAGGTTTCGACTGCCGCACACGATACCACACGACGCCTCGATGCCTGGAAACCAGAACGGGCGACAGTCGATGGTGAGCCTCGTTCGGCGGGGCGGCGTCGATCCTCATAGAGGGCTGACGCAGGCTTCCGGGTATGAGCCCTCGCAGGGGTGAGAGACACGGGCTGCTGGCGCGGCAGCGAAGACCAACAATAGATCAGCGGGTCATCGTTCACTCCGCGGTCCATCCACCGTCCAGCAGCACGGCGGATCCGGTCATCAGCGCACTGGCATCGGAGCAAAGAAATACGACGGCCCCCATGATGTCCTCCAACCGCCCGACGCGGCCGAGCTTGATCTTGTCCCCGAGCCAAAGCCGAAACGCCGGATCGTCGAAGAACGGACGGGTCATCGGCGTATCTATGAAGGTCGGGCAAAGCGTGTTAATCCGAATGCGGTGGAGGCCGAGCTCGATGGCGGCGGCCTTCGTCCAGCCCTCCATGGCGAATTTGGTCGCGCAGTATACCGATCGGCCCGGACCGCCAACATGTCCCATCTGAGAAGAGATATTGACGATGCTGCCGCCTTTGCCCGCATCGACCATGCTGCGCGCGACGATTTGCCCCGCGAAGAATGCCGCTCGCAGATTCAGCGCGACCACATCATCGAACGCCTTCTCCTCGACTTCGAGGAACGGCTGGTGGCGGCTTCCTCCGGCATTGTTCACGAATGCATCGAAGGGGCCGTGGTCGGAAACGACGCGGCGCACGGCAGCAACGTCCTGCACATCGAGGACGCAAGGATCGGCGCTGCCCCCTGCCCGACGGATCGCGGCCGCGGCCGTCTCTATTTCGCTTTCCGTTCGGGCCGCCAGCACGACGTGCGCACCAGCCTCCGCGAGGGCCGCGGCGCAACCCAAGCCGATTCCTCTGCCTGCACCGGTGACCAGCGCACGTTTTCCTTCCAGACGGATCGAAGGCATACGCGGGAGGCGCGTTTCGGCAGATTCATTCATTCCGCCGCCTCGATGGCGGCCGCATGGGCATAGGGAACGTTTCGACCGCCGTATCGGCGCACGCGCACATTCGCCTGTTCGGCATGTCCGGCGAAGCCCTCCAGCATACATAGACGCGACGCATACGCCCCGATGCGGGCTGAAGCTTCGTCGGTGAGAATCCTCTGGTAGGTGCAGGTCTTGAGAAATTTCCCGACCCACAAGCCGCCCGTATAACGAGCCGCCTTTTTTGTCGGCAGGGTGTGATTGGTACCGATGACCTTGTCGCCATAGGCGACATTGGTTCGGGATCCCAGAAACAATGCCCCGTAATTTCGTAACTCGCGAAGGAACCGGTCGGGATTTGCGGTCATGACCTGCACATGCTCCGACGCGATACGGTCGGCCTCCCGTATCATTTCATCCTCATCCGCACAGATGATGATCTCGCCGTAGTCTTCCCAGGCCTTTCTGGCGATTTCGGCGGTCGGGAGAATTCCGAGGAGCCGCTCGATTTCAGCGATCGTTTCGCACGCCAGGCGCTCCGATGTCGTGAGCAAGACGGCCGGAGAATTGGGTCCATGCTCGGCCTGACCGAGCAGGTCGGTAGCGCACAGCTCGGCGTCGGCGCCCTTTTCATCCGCGATGATCAGGGTCTCGGTCGGTCCGGCGAATAGATCGATCCCGACGCGCCCGAACAACTGGCGCTTCGCTTCAGCCACGAAGGCGTTGCCGGGTCCGACCAACATGTCGACCGCGGCGATACGCTGCGTCCCGAGCGCCATCGCGCCGACCGCCTGTACTCCGCCGAGCGCGTAGATCACGTCGGCTCCCGCCAGTTTCTGCGCCGCGACGATTGCGGGAGCCGGCTTGCCCTGAAAGGGGGGCGCACACGTCGCAATGTACTGAACGCCGGCGACCTTCGCCGTAATGACACTCATATGGGCCGACGCCAACAGCGGGTATTTTCCACCTGGCACGTAGCAACCGACCGACTGAACGGGAATGTTCCTGTGCCCCAGGATCACGCCCGGCAACGTCTCGACCTCGATATCGCGCAACGCTTCCTTTTGCGCTTGAGCGAAGTTGCGAACCTGCTCCTGGGCAAAGCGGATATCGTCGATATCCTGGTTCCGGAGTTGAGACATGCAGTCCCGCACTTCCGCGTCCGTCAAGCGGAAGTCGTCCCGGTCCCAGCCGTCGAATTTCGCGCTGAGCTCACGGACCGCGACATCCCCGCGCTTCGCGATATCGCCCAGAATTCCTTCGACCGTCGTGCGAATTTTGGCATCGTCCGCGGCTACTTGATCCGCGTCCCTGCCCTTTTTTAGATACTTGGCCATTATTCTACATCCCAGTGGTCGTTGACAGAATTCGGTTACGATCGTTGCCAGCGCAGGCACCAACGCTCGATGGCACCAATGCAGATATCGAGGACAAGCCCCGTAGCGCCGATAACGAGGATGCCGGCGAAAAGGTCTGCTGCGCGAAAATTACGACTGGCCAGCAGGATCTGACCGCCCAGACCCCGGCTCATGGTGATCATCTCCGCCACGACACACAGGACCAGGGCAAGCGTCAGTCCGAGGCGCAACCCGGCAAGCATGTCCGGCAGCGCGGCCGGAAGTGCTATCCTCGTAATGATGCGCGCGCGGCTCATTTCCAATCCCGCCGCGACTTCGCGCAGGCGCGGATCTACCGCCCGCACGCCTGCGATCGTGCCGAGCAGGACCGGCCACAGCGAGCCCAGAGCGATCACGACGACGATCATCTGATCGGTCAGGCCCATGACGAGGATCAGAAGCGGAATCAAGGCGGAGGCCGGCAGGGACCGAACAAACTCGAGCGTAGGATTAAGCAAGCGATGCGCGAAGCGGTTGGAGCCGACCAGGATACCCAGCGCGATGCCGAGCAAGGAAGCCACGACCCACCCGAGCAGCAACCGCAACGCGGTATCGGTGGCGGCGAGCGCAAGCTCTCCCGATTCCGCGATCCTCGTCAGCGACATCCAGATTTCACCCGGCGCCGGAAGAAAGAGCCGCGGCAACCAACCTCTGGACCATGCGAATTGCCACAGCGTCAGGATAATCGCCGGCAACAGGATGGTTTCGAGGATCCGAAAGACCGCGTGCTTCATCGGCCGGCTCCATCGACGACATCCCATCGAAATAAACGAACTTCAGCGAGTGCCACGACGGCATTGGCCATCCATCCGACGAGACCGACCCACACCAGAAAAGCGAGCACCTGATCCGGTCGCAACGCGGCCTGCGCGCCGGTCATCAAATAACCCAGGCCTTGCGGATTGACCGCAACCTCGACCGTAACCGCGACGACCAATGCGACGCCGAGGCCCAACCGGAAACCCACGAACAACTGGCGAAGGGCGGCAGGAAGCAGGAATTTCAGGAAGCGTTCCGGAGCACTGAATTCCAGCGCTTTCGCCACCTCGACAAGTCTCTCATCGACCGAGCGCGCGGCGGTGCGCGCAACGATCATCACTGGCCAGAACGCGGCGAAGGCGACGACGACCGATTCCATCGACGATCCGAAACCAAGCATCAACAGCGCGAGAGGAATAACGGCGACCGCCGGCACCGGTCGCAAGACCTCCACGACCCCGACGGCCAGACGATCGGCACGAGGAAGCGATCCCACCAGAAAGCCGAACGGAACGCCGAAGAGGATCGCCAGGCTCAAACCACAGACAGTCGCTTGAAAGGTTTCCCCGGTTGCTTGCAGCAGCGAGCCGTCCAGCAGAGAGGAAAGAAGCGCGCTCATGACGTCAGCAGGGGTTGAGAACGTCTGAACCGGAAATCCGGGCAGGAGAGAGCAAAGCTGCCAGGCAAAGAGAATGAGCGCAGGCGGGACGAACCCCAAAGCTCTCATCGTCTGCCCTCTTCCGTAAGAAAGCCTCTCAGACGATGGCGCAGAGCGAGAAAACGAGAATCCTCGCGCGTGGTCAATTGATCTCGTGGACGGGGAAGATCGACATCCACCACCTCGGCGACTCTCCCGGGATTCGCGCTGAGCGCCACCACGCGATCGCCGAGGTAGATTGCTTCTTCGAGATCGTGGGTAACGAAGACGACGGTCATCTCCCGAGCCGCGGCGAGCTTAAGAAGCTCGTCCTGAAGGGTCTCTCGCGTCATTGCGTCCAGCGCACCAAACGGTTCGTCCATTAAGAGCATATCCGGCGATTGAGCCAAGGTCCGGGCGATTTGCACGCGTTGCTGCATGCCACCCGAAAGCTGCCGCGGATAGGCGTCGGCGACGTTGGCAAGACCCACCTGATACAGCAGGCGTTCGGCAATCGCTTTGCGCTCGGCCCGCGGCGTCTCACAAGCCTCAAGAGCCAACTCGACATTGCCGCGAACCGTGCGCCACGGCAGTAGCGCGCGGCCATAATCCTGAAACACAAAGGCGAAACGACGCGAAGGCGCGACGACCTGCCGTCCCTGGGCCATGACCGCCCCCTCGCTCGCCCTGATGAATCCGCCCATCATCCGAAGCAGCGACGTCTTGCCTGATCCCGACGGACCGATAATGCACAACACCTCTCCGGCTCGTACTTCGAGATCGATTTCCTGGAGAATGCACTTGGAACCGATGCTTAAACCGGCATTGGTGACGGCGAGTTGAATGGAGTGCGAAGGCACTCGTGCGGGTGGTGGGCCCAAACTCATTGTCGCAAGAGTCGCCATCATGCCCTCACGAAACCGGGAGCAGTTTGTCGATGGAAACCGGCTGGCGAACCATTTCCTGCTCGCGGGCCACCTGCACCCAAAACTCGATCTGGGCACGATCGATCCGGGTACGAAGGATCGGTGGCGGAAGGTTCGCGAGCACATCGACGGGTAGCCGCAGATAACGAGAAACGATGTCGAGAACACCGGCCGGATCCTTGGTGGCCAGTTCGTCGGCCTCGGCGATCGCATCCGAGAACGCCGACAAAGCCGAAGAATTCTCTTGAGCGAAAGCCGCGGTCGATGCGTAATTTCCGGAAAGCGCGCCTTCGGGTATCGAGCTCAGCATATTTCCCAGTGCCTTACCGACATTGTCCGCCATGATACGGCTGCGGACGGGGTCGCCTGCGACCACGGCATCCAACTGACCGCCGCGCATCAGATCGTACATTTGCGCGAACGGTGTCTCGACAAAGTTGACCTTGCGTGGATCGACTCCGTTCTGAGACAGCCATCGACGTGCGATCACGTGAAACAGCGCGTTCAGCCCAGGCACCCCGATCCGCTTTCCTGCGAGGACGGACGCCGAATCCGGACCGTTATCCGCGCGAACGATGATGCCTACGCTTGGCCTGGCCGAGGAAAGCACTCCCCCTCCGCAAACGAATCGGAGGTCCAGGCCACCATCTACCGCCTGCAGGAGCGTCGTCACGGAAGGCGTGCCGATCTGGATGCTTCTCGAGTAGAGAGCCGCGGGAATAGTCGCATTGTTCGCAATCAGTGTTGCGTCGACATCGAGGCCGCGCCGTTTGAACATGCCTTTGTCTTTCGCAACAAAAAGACCGGTAAATTCGTTGATGGCCGTGAAGCCGACCGTGATCTTTTGCTCGGTCGCATTCGCGGTTCCGATACCAACGCAAAGTGGAATGGTGCCCGCCAAGGCGAGAAACTTACGCCGGTCGATTCCCGTTGAAGTCGTCATCTTCGCCTCCCTGTGGATAATACCTGCCTGCGTTCAGCCGCAGTTGAGATGGATCGACGTTAGCCGGAAACGCTGCGTGCTCTCCGCGAGATGAGCGTCCAGAAGGATGCGGGTCGTGAGCCGCAGATGCATTGACAATGTCTCGACCGCACGGTCGGCATCGCGCGCGAGAGTGGCCTCCATGATGTCGCGGTGCTCGGCTTCTACATCGCGCCGCTGGGGATTGACCGGTACGGACAAGCGCCGATAGCGCTCGCTTTGCCCGTAAAGTTGTTCGCGGATTCGGAGAAGCCAGCTATTACCGGCTGCCGCGACGAGGGCCTCGTGAAAAGCCGCGTGAGAGGCGACCCAGGCATCCGACAGCCGATCGGAGTCGTCCGGGGCGAAATACGGAGTGCGTCCAAGCGCGCGGAAGGCGGCCTCGACCCCAGCCTCCCATCGCACACCGCCCTTCGCGATGGCGGCACGCAAGCACCAGCCTTCGACTTCGATACGTGCTAAAGTAAGCTCTTCGAGATCACTCCCCGACACCGGTGCAACGGTGAAGCCCCGCTGGGGTTCGGATATGACCAATCCATCCGCGGCGAGCCGCGAAAGCGCCTCGCGCACCGCACCCAGACTGACTCCACCGAGAGCCTCGCAGAGATCAGCGATACGCAGCTTGACGCCGGGGCCGAGCCGACAGGTCAAGATGTCAGCGCGAATGCGCTCATACACGTCTTGGGTCAGGCTTCGCGATCTAACAGAAGTGGAATTTGGCATTGGGTAGCGCCTCCTCTCGCTTCTGAGCGAAGCAGATCGCATATAAAATAGATTTTTGTATTAGTAAAATAGATTTTTTTATTGCAATATCGTTTGTCCGCTGGCACCCTCGCCACCGAAACCGAAAAGGGACATCGCGTTATGCGCATTGCCACGATCAAGACTTCTCAGGGTGTCGGCCTGGGATTGAAGACGAGTACGGGTGCCGTTCGGGCGCTATTCCAGGAAAGGTCGCCATGGCTGGGCGGCCTTCTCGATTTGCTTCGAGAAGGACCGGATGCGCTGAAGAATGCGGAACGAACGCTCGCCGGGGCGCCCGAAATCGATCCCTCAGAAATAACATTCCTGCCGGTTCTGCCTGCTCCGGAAAAGATCATCTGCGCCGGCCTGAACTATGCGGACCATTCGGCCGAGAGCGGTTTCAAACAGCCGGACTATCCGACTCTCTTTCCGCGGTTCGCGTCATCGCTGGTGGGGCACGGCGCAGCGATCGTGCGACCTCTCGCGTCAGATACACTGGATTTCGAGGGCGAAATCGCCGCGATAATCGGCAGGGGCGGGAGACATATTCCGAGAGCCAAGGCTTTGAATCATGTCGCCGGCTACGCTCTTTTCAACGATGCTTCCGTGCGCGAATACCAGTTCAAGGCCCCGCAATGGACTGTGGGCAAGAACTTCGACGGGACCGGGCCTTTCGGACCCTGGTTCGTGAGTGCGGATGAACTTCCGCCCGGTATCCGCGGCCTGCGGCTGGTGACCCGATTGAACGGCAAGGTCGTACAATCGGCGTCGACGGACGACCTGGTCTTCGACATCGCCACGCTCGTCAGCGTGGTCAGCGACGCGATCACATTGGCTCCGGGAGACGTGATCGTCAGTGGAACGCCGGGCGGTGTGGGCCATGCCCGCATGCCTCGCCTCTATATGCATGCAGGAGACGTGTGCGAGGTCGAGGTCGACGGGATCGGCGTGCTTTGCAACCCGATCGAAGACGAGGTCTTGAATTCGCAAACCGCTGCCGCGTAAACGCCGGCCAACAATATCCATGGGGAGGAACAGTCATGACGCAAACCGGCGGCTTTATTCCTGCGACGCGACGACCCGGTGTTTTAGGAGTTCACTCGGTACGGCGATTAGCGATGACCGTTCCCGATGTAGAAGTAGCGCGCCGGTTCTATTCGGATTTCGGCCTGGATACGGTCGCGCAAGGCGCTAACCTCGACGTTTCCATCCAGGGGCAAGCCGCGCCCTGCATCACAATAGCCGATGGACCTCGGAAACGGATCCATCACCTCTCTTTGGCGGCCTTCGAAGACGACATTCCCCGATTCACCTCGCATTTGAGGGAATGCGGAGTCGAGCGATTGGCGCCGCCACCGGGCTTCGAATCCAACGGTCTGTGGTTTCGTGACCCCGATGGAATGCTGGTGGAGATCTGTGTCGCACTCAAGACTACGCCTGATCGGAAGACGCCCGCGCTTTGGCCCGCCAGTACCGCGAACTCCGCGCGCGCGCCATCGAGGACCGGAGCAAGCAAACCCCCTCCGACGAGGATGTCGCATATCTTGTTTTTCACTCCGGAATTGGACCGGGCCGTGAAATTCTACACGCAGGTTATCGGGCTTCGATTGTCCGACCGGGCCGGCGACGAGATCGCCTTCATGCACGGGGTCCATGGTAGCGATCACCACCTTATCGCCTTCGTCAAATCGGAGGGACCGGGGCTTCATCATTGCAGTTTCGACGTCCCCTCCCTCGAAGCCGTCGGGCTGGGGGCCAAAGCAATGGCCGACAAAGGACACCAACGTGGCTGGGGCATGGGCCGGCACGTCCTTGGCTCCAACTATTTCCACTATGTCCGCGACCCCTGGGGAAGTTACGCCGAATACTCCTGCGATATGGATTTTGTGGCCGCCGATTACGATTGGGAAGCGCACGACAACAAGGCAGAAGACGCCTTCTATGTGTGGGGGCCCACCCCGCCCATCGATTTCGCCAGGAACTACGAAGTGAGCGATGAGTGAGAGGGAGCTCTCTCGCGCGAGGCTTCATGCGCGTGACCGGCCAAGCCGAGATGGCGGCTTGAGGAATTTTAGCGCTCTTTATTTACTTCGGAAGAGAAGAACGTTCGGAGCGCCGCGGATGGCATTTCACGGGCGAGCTATGAAAATATGGGCACCCTGTTCGCACCGACAGAAAATACAGAATTCGCTGCGAGATCGATTACAGACCCTGTCCGCTCTTCGATGCTCATCTATATGGTAGCCGGATAGCGGCGCGTGTCGCTGCGGTCGGACTATACCAGCTCACTATCTTCATTTTCGGGAGCCTTTTATGACTGCTCATTGGATTTCCAAGCGTGCGTTCGTTGCTGGCGGGATCGTCGCTGCGGCCGGACTTCGAGGCGTAGGAAATGTGGCGCGGGCCGAGAGCGGGCCCGTGTCGGCTTTGCCTGACAAAGGTGGTACGGCGCCTTGGGACTATTGGCAGTCGAACGAGGGCAGCGGCGTGCTTCGGGTCGCCTCCGCCGCTATCCTGTCAGCGAATCCGTACAACACGCAGCCCTGGCTGTTTCGGCTCAACGCCAACCGGCTCGAAATCATTGCCAACAAAACCAGAAATCTTGCCAACCTCGATCCATATCGCCGCGAATTCTATATGGGTCTCGGCTGCGCGCTCGAAAACACCTGCGTCGCGGCGCCATCCCAGGGTTTGGCAGCCAAGGTTTCGCTCCTGCCCAATGGTCCCGATGCCGACACCGCCGCAGTTGTGGAGTTCGAACCGACGGTTGCGGCACCTCATCGGCATCACAACGCGATCTCGCTCCGCCACACCCATCGCGGGCCCTATCAGCTCGACCGCCAGGTCGAGAGCGACGTAGTGGATGCCTTGTCCGCCCAGGCGACCAACCCTGACGTCAAGCTTCTGCTGATCGATGCTCGCGGGAGCGAGGGAAAGAATTTCAGCGGACTGGTGATGGAGTCGTCGCAACGCATTCTCAGTGTTCCAGGCCTGCGCGACGGTCGTCACATCGGCATTACGATAAACGCGCCAAGCGGCACGGATACGAATGATCAGGCACTTGAAAAAGCTGATGCGGCGTGGGTTGAGATGACGCGGACAGTGGCTTGCGGAACGGCTGCGGCGTTCGGGTTGATTATGGTCCGTGGACCGCGAACCGATCACCGCCTGCACATGGAAGCCGGCCGGTTGTGGCAGCGGACTCACCTTGAGGCCACCTTGCGCGGTTTGGCCATGCAGCCGATGAACCATCACATCGAAGTCATCGACTATGAAACGTCGACCGAAAGCAAATCTTCGGTCGCTGCCCGTTTGAACCTCGGTACAAATTGGACGGGATGGGAGCCGATTTTTGGCTTCCGGGCCGGGTATGCCGGCGGGACCGCACCGGCGAGCGGACGTCGGCCGCTCAGCGCCGTTGTGATCGCCTAAACATAGATTGTGCAACGCCGCGCGGAGGAAGTCCACGCGGCGTTGCACTTTTCATCGGGCAGCATGCGAGATGCTATCCAGATTTATTTGTTTGCGTGAAGCCGCTCAGCTTTATTGAATTGCCCATGGCGGATTCGGATTGAAAGCTGCGACAAGGAAGTCAATCATAACCCTGACCTTTGCCGTGGGCGACCGATCAGGCAGGTAGATAAGATGTATGCCTCCCAGGCTCGCCGCAGGAGCCTCCAGCGTAACACTTTCAAGTTCGCCCCACCGGATCGCATCGGCAACAACAAACTCCGGCTCATATAGAACTCCGAGGCCCGCAATCGCGGCGTTGACAAGAGCGTTGCCATTATTGGTTCGCATCGTCCCCTTCACGGCAACCCGCTTGTCGCGATGCTCGCCGAACAGCCATTCATCGGGTTGCGATACGGCGGAAATGGAGGAGCCTAAACAATTATGGTCCTTAAGGTCTGCCCACAGCTTCGGGCGGCCACGTGCCGCCCAATAGGCCGGAGCCGCACAAACGATCATGGCGCTTTCGGCCAGCCTTCGAGACACGAGGCGGCTGTCCTTGAGGGGACCGACGCGGATCGTCAAGTCCCACCCCTCATCCACCAGATCCACGATGCGATCGTTCAAACCGAGATCAACCGTGACCTTCGGATGTTGTGCGCTAAAGGCCGAAATGAGTGGCGCCACATAACGTACACCGAATGAAAGGGGCGTATTCAATCGAAGGAGACCGGTTGCGTCCACTCGCTGCGACGCGATCATCGCCTCCACTTCCTCCAATTCGGGTAGCAGCCGGATACATGTCTCCAGATATTGCCGGCCGGGTTCGGTGAGGCTCAGCTTGCGCGTGCTCCGGTGAAACAGGCGCACCCCCAACCGCCCTTCCAAAGCATCGAGGTGCTTGGTTGCCATCCCCGGAGAAATTGAAAGTTGCCGGGCGGCGGCCGAGAGACTTCCCGTGTGAGCGGCGCGCGAAAACACCTGCATTCCCGTAATGCGATCGAGCATGAGAATTTCCTACCCAGGATGAGAACTGAATTGCCCAATTGACATATTATCACCTCTCAGGGAGAGCCGTAAGTTATCCATCTCTTGATTGTATCGTTTGCGGAAGCTGGAAATGAAGCCACCGTCCCCCGGAAGCCCGCAGCAGGCTCCATAGAAGTATCGAGGCGCGAATTTCTGGCTGCAGCGTCGGCCGTAGGATTGACGGCAGCATTTGCAAGCCCCGCCATTGGGGACGGGTCGACACTGCAAACAGCCGCGCGTCCTTGGGACCGGACAAAGGCGCTGGATGCCATCATCAACGATGCGGTGAGCGGCGATCATATCGTCGGCGCAACGGTCATCGCTGCAAAAAATGGCGAGATCGCCTATCAGCGCGCCGTTGGTTTTGCCGACAGGGAATCTCAACGCCGGATCGACGAGGGCGAAGTCTACAGACTGGCTTCAATGACAAAGCCGATCGTTTGCGTGACGGCGCTGGCCCTCGTTGATCGCGGTCAACTCCGCCTGGAAGACCCGGTAACGCGCTGGCTTCCGGACTTTCGGCCGAAGCTCATCGACGGTCGCGAGCCGCTCATAACGGTTCGCCACCTTCTCACCCATACCGCAGGCCTGACCTATGGCTTTCTTGAGCCCCGGGATGGTCCGTACCATCGCTTGGGTGTTTCCGATGGCCTGGACGCCTCCGGCCTGACGCTCGAAGAGAATCTGCACCGGATAGCCTCCGCGCCCTTGCTCTTTGAACCGGGCACCAGCTGGCGTTATTCCGTTGCGATCGATGTACTCGGAGCCGTCATAGAGCGTGCGACGGACTCGAAATTGCCTGACGCCGTCCGAAACATCGTCACGCGACCGCTGAACATGACCAGCGTCAGCTTCGTCAGTTCGCCGGAGGGCAACGGGTTGGCCACCCCTTACGGCGATGCCTCCCCGCGCCCGGAACGTATGGCAGAGCCATTTTCACTCAAGTTCGGTCAAAGCGCCATCGACTATTCACCCGCCCGCGCTTTCGACCCAAAGGCATTTCCTTCGGGTGGTGTCGGTATGGTCGGAACAGCCATGGACTACCTGCGCTTCGCAGAAGCAATTCGCACCGGAGGTTCGGGGATCATCCGCCCGGAAACCGTCGCCGCGATGACGAGCAATGCAGTTGGCGACCTGACGGTAGGTGCAGCCGGACCTGGTTTCGGTTGGGGGCTTGGCGTGGCGGTTCTCAAGGACCCGGTCGCGGCAAAGTCCCCGATGATGGCCGGAGCCTGGATGTGGGCAGGAGTGTACGGCACGAATTTTTGGGTAGACCCGGCCGCCGGGCTGTCCGTCATCGTACTGACGAACACCGCAGTCGCGGGAATGACCGGCGATTTTCCAATGTCCCTTCGCCGCGCAGTCTACGGTGCGTGATCCGTCTGTTTCGCAGACCTGGCTGCCGCCGGATTCGGCAATCGAGAATGATCCGGAAAATTCAAATGGCGGGCTGGTATGGACCGGCCCGTCGACAAACTTCCAGGAGAAATTGATGAAGGCTTTTCAAATCAAGGCCGGCGCCGGTCTTGCCGGACTTGAACGCGTCGAGCGTGCCAGCCGCAAGCCCGATGCGAACGAAATCCGCGTGCGCATCGATGCCGCCGCGTTGAATTATCGCGATCTCAGCTTCGCAAAGGGCCAATTTTTCAATCCTCCCGATTATCCGCTCATCCCGCTCGTCGACGGGTGTGGAGATGTTGTTGCCGTGGGCACGGCGGTAACCCGATTCAAGCTGGGTGATCGCGTCATCACGAGCTATTATCCGCGATGGATCGACGGTCCGTTGTCGTTTGGCAAGACGGCTGTTTCCTTCGGTGCCCAGACAGACGGCACGCTTGCGCAAGAACTTACAGCGAGCGAGGAAGCATTCGCCCACGCACCTCGCACCCTCGACGCGATCGCGTCTGCAACGCTTTCATGCGCCGGCGTCACGGCGTGGAATGCGCTGTTCGTTGCTGGCGCGATCAAGCCAGGCGCGAGTGTTCTCCTGTTGGGCACGGGCGGCGTGTCGCTCTGGGCACTGCAGCTTGCTCGAACCGCCGGTCTCTTCACGATCATAACCTCGTCGCAGGACGAAAAGCTCGAACGCGCGCGTTCGCTCGGTGCCAGCGCAACGGTCAACTATCGCAAGACGCCGGAATGGCAGGAGGAGGTCTTGCGACTCACGGGCGGCAAAGGGGTCGATCTCGTCGTCGAAGTCGGTGGCGAGGGTACTTTGGCGCGATCACTGAAGGCCACAGGTCCAGGCGGGACGATCGTCGTTATCGGCCGGGTCAGCGGCGGCGGCGGCGTCTCGATCGAGCCGGGCGCGCTGATCGCCGGCGCAAAGCGTCTGGTCGGCATCACGGCCGGCAGCCGTTCTATGCTCGAGCAGCTTGTCCGTTTCGTCGACGTGAATGAGATCACTCCGAATATCGACAAGGTCTTTCCTTTCGACGAGGCGCCATCCGCCTACGAATATCTTGAGATGGGCCGGCACTTCGGCAAAGTCGTGGTTGATATCCGGGCATAGCTTGGCAGAACTGGCGCAAACTCATCAGAGTGAGGGTCGTACGGGTCTGTGCGAGCCCCGCCGATATCCGGATGCAGTAATCTCATTGAGAAGCAGGCCTCAGCGAACGGTACCGCTCGAGCGTGGCCGATCTCGTATCGTCAGTAAAATAAGTCTTTCCTAATCTGCGGCAATCGATCGGATCTCGGCCTGTTATAATAATGCATGTATCAACGGCGCGGCTATGCGTGCTTGAGCCGTGTGAACCAAGATTGCCTCACAAAGGGGATTTCCGTGACTAATTATCAATCGCGTCGGCGTGTACTTGAGGCTGGGGTGTTTGGCCTCGGTTCGTTGCTGGTGCCCAGCAGGAGCTTTGCAGAAAGCCAGCCGTCCATCACGCCGGAATGCCGCGACAGCGATATGGCCGCTACGCCAAGAGAGACCGAAGGCCCCTTCTTCAAGCCATCGTCACCAGCGAATGCCGATCTCTACGAAGTCGGAATCGCCGGACGCCTGTTCGAGCTCTCTGGCTTCGTACTTTCCCGGGACTGCAAACCAGTTTCAAGAGCGCTACTTGATTTTTGGCAAGCGAATGACACAGGTGATTATGATAGCTCGGGATTCCGCTTGCGCGGCCATCAATTCACCGACGCTGGCGGTCGCTATCGATTGCGCAGCATTGTTCCAGGAGCGTATGAACGACGCACACGACACATTCATGTAAAGGTTCAGCCACCAGGCGGGCGTTTACTCACTACGCAGCTATATTTCCCCGGCGAGCCGAAGAATGGCTCGGACGGCTTTTTCCGTAGTGAGCTCTTGATGCGGACAGCCAGCAATAACGCTGCACTCACCGGTCGTTTTGATTTCGTGCTCGATGTTCGTTAGGGTGACTGATTGGCGAGGCCCCACGCAAGAGGGACGGTGGCGTGAATTTCGTCAACCCAAGGGTCCGTAGCTGACCACTACGGTAATTTTATAGACGCGATACGGAAATGCATCGTCTTCGGTACCGCGTATTTAAGGAGCGACTCGATTGGGACTTTCAATTCAGTGGTGCGCAATCTGCTTGTAACTTTCGATGGCACTCGATTGTCTGGCGAGGCCTACAACAAATACACCCGGCGACTTATCGAACGCCGTCTCAGTGGCTGAAGCTAAGCCTTTGTCGAGTTCTGCTTCCCGTCGATAGCACGAACAGCCACAACGCCAGGCCAATTGCGTTCGCCGGACCAACACCACCAGCCGAAGCGTGCTTTTGAATGCGGCAGCAAGCTGTGGCAAGCCAACGCGTGTGAACGAAAGGAGAAGAATAGTAGAAACTTCGTGCACAGGATTTGCACACGCCCCCTTATCTAACTATTTTATTTCAAATAACTCTCTACCCAGTCCATCATCGGCACGACGTTAAATCGAGGCCCCTGAAGCTATTCCGTCTCGCTTATTTTCTCGTTGGATTGCGAGCAGATTGTAACCAGGAAGGCCATCCGGCTGCATTGCCATTCCGCTCCGAGGAACGGGTCAGATACCACCTGTGGACGACCGACGGCTACAGCGGCACCGGCCGCAACGATGGTGATTGCCGCAATCGCGAGTGTCCTCTGCCTTTGCCAAATGAATTTCATGGCGTCCTCCTTTTTAGAGATCGGGAGCGTGCGCCGGGTAGACACCAATCTTTATGAGTTAGGTCACACCTTGAAGCGAGTTCAAGATTAATTGAGGACAATGGGACCTGCCGTGCAGAACGGTTCCGCCAGGCCGACGCGGGTCTGTCGGCCTGCGTCAGCATGAAGCAGCTATCCGAACCGTCTGATTCCACTTATGTTCATCCGCTCAAAATCCACTTGGTGAGACCGGTTATGACAGCAACAGCCTATCTGGCGGGACCTGACGTGTTTCTTCCCAATGCGGTCGCACACGCCGCGACAAAAGTGGAGATATGCCGGCGAGCCGGTTTGCGCGGGTTGCCGCCGCTCAACGATGATGCCGCAGCGGCCACGACGCAACCGGAATTCTGGCAAGTAATTTATGAAAAAGACATCGCCATGATGGAGAAAAGCGACCTCATCATCGCCAACCTTACACCGTTCGGAGGCGCCTCCGCCGACTCAGGGACGTTGATCGAGGTCGGCTGGTTTCTCGGCCAGGGCAAACCGATCTTCGGCTATTCGAATACGCCGGAAAATTTTGAATCCCGGATGCGCAGACAGCTCGGCGCAACGCAGACGGATTTCGACATCGAGGGCTTCCATCTACCCGACAATCTGATGATTGTCGGCGCGGTCCGCAGCGGCGGATACCCGATCTTTCTTCCAACCGACGGCAAAGCGCGCGGCCTCGATGCGCTCGACGTGTTCGAGACCTGCGTCGAGGCGGCGGCACGGTATTTTGCCGGGAAGGCGTAAATGATCGAAGCGCGCGACGGGATTCGTCTGCACGGCATTGGACAAAGCGCGTCAGATTGAGTTGACGAGAAGCTGCTGAGCTTTGGCTAGACGTTCAGCGAACTCGGCTGGAACCTTGTAGGGCGCGAGGGTCTGCTGAATTGGATGAAAAGCAATCAGCGTCTCCCCCTTGGCATCTTCCCTGATCAAAACGCGAAGCGGCAAGTCCAGGGCCGCGGCTGGATTTGCCTGCATCACGGGTGTACCGCCGCGAGCCTGCCCATAGATCAGTACGATCGTGGGCGGCATCGACATATCAACGGCTTTCGCGCCACCGGCGTGGTCGATCGTGGCAAACACGCTCATGCCGGCTTTTTCGATCGCGGCAACCAGGCGACCGACCGTGGGCTGAAAGCCCACGCTGCTTTTGTGCTCGACGTAATCATCCGTAACAATCCCGGGCGTCGTCATGGCGTTACTCCCAATGTGAACCGCGCCGATGTCAGGCCGGTTGTCGGCAGCTTTCAAAACTAAACGACAATACCAGTTTCAAGACAAGCGCACAGATAAACACCAGCACCACTGATCACCAACAGGGATGATCCATTGCATATCTTAGTATACTCAATCGGTGCGCCAGTTACCTTCAATTCACTTGCTATCGCCGCCGCATCAATCAATTATCCTCGACGCATACACATATCGGCTCGCGTACCCTGAAGGTGGATGGAATGGCAATTGCAGCATTGTCCGGCTGGACCAGCGAACAGAAGCACGTTGTCGCCGCCAGCTTTCTCGGATGGTCGCTGGACGCTTTTGATTTCTTTCTTCTGGTGTTCGTGCTCAAGGACATTGCTGCGGAATTCCAGACCGACATTTCAGTCGTGACGCTGGCTATCCTCCTGACTTTGGCGATGCGCCCGATCGGAGCTTTCATCTTCGGCCGCGCCGCCGATCGCTGGGGCCGCCGGCCGACCCTGATGGTCGATATCCTGCTCTACTCGATCCTTGAATTCGCATCAGGCTTTGCACCGAGCCTGACGGTGCTGATCATCTTGCGCGCACTATACGGCGTCGCGATGGGCGGCGAATGGGGCGTCGGGGCATCGCTCACGATGGAAACCATCCCGCCGCACGCCCGCGGTTTCGTGTCGGGCCTGCTGCAGTCGGGCTACCCGACCGGCTACTTCGTGGCATCGATCGTCTATGGCACGTTATTTCCCTATATCGGCTGGCGCGGCATGTTCATGATCGGCGTGATCCCTGCCCTGCTGGTCCTGTACATTCGCCGCAACGTGCCGGAATCGCCGAGCTGGAGCAAAGAGGCGGCGGTCGAGCGCGGCAGTACGCTGGAGGTTTTGAAATCGCACTGGCGCCTTGGCATCTACGCGGTCGTCCTGATGACCGCGTTCAATTTCTTCAGCCATGGCACGCAGGATCTCTACCCGACATTCCTGCAGGTGGAACACAAGCTGTCGCCGCACGCGGTCGGCATCATCGCGGTGATCTATAATATCGGCGCGATCTGCGGCGGCATTCTGTTCGGCACGCTGTCGGAGCGTTTCGGCAGGCGTCGATGCATCATCATCGCGGCGCTGCTGTCCTTACCGGTGATCCCGCTCTGGGCCTTCTCGGATAGCCCGGTACTGCTCGCGATCGGCGCGTTCCTGATGCAATTTACCGTACAGGGCGCATGGGGCGTGGTGCCCGTGCATCTGAACGAATTGTCACCCGACACCGCGCGAGGGACGTTTCCCGGTTTCGTGTATCAACTCGGCAACCTCCTGGCATCCGTGAACGCGACGCTGCAGGCCGGCATTGCCACGCATTTCGGCGGCAATTACGGTCTCGCACTCGCGCTCGTGGCTGGCACCGTGGCGATCATTATCGCGGGACTGACAGCCGTCGGTACCGAAGCCAAGGGGGTTGCCTTCAGCAAGGCGAAGACGGCTGCTTCGTAGACGTTTCTCGCCCTGAGCTTCTTGCCTTAAGTCGCCGCGCGCGTGGCTGCGACTTTCAACTTGTTCTCGCCGAAGCGTTCCAGCCAGACCAACGCCACGGCCGACAGGAACGGCAGACTCTGAAGCAGCAGAATCGTTGCAAATAGATCCGCCTCGATATGACGGTAGATGTTGGCCGCATAGACCGCCGCGGCGCCGGCGACCAGCAGCACGCCGAGCCACATTTCCGGCATCGCCAGAATGCGCGTGCTCACCCCCGCGCCGCCGCCCTTCCGGGTGCGATGGAAGTAGCTGTGGCTTGCGGGAAGCATGGCTTTGAAGGCCGCACTCGCGACCGTCCATTGCACCGACATGAAGACGATCATCGCGCCCAGCATCTGCCAGTATGAAACCGCGACGCGCATCCGGTAGGCACAGGCAAAGTGCACCAGTGTGACCAGAAACGCCGCGATGATCGGAAATGTCAGCAGGACGTCGGGTATAGCGACGATATCCAGCGCAATGAATGGCACCCAGATCAAATTGAGCAGCGCCGCCCCGACCGCGACGGTTTCGGCGCCGAACCAGTTGAGCCAGCCCAACAGGAATTCGCGCTTCTGGTGATGGTCGAGCCGGCTGATCCCCGGCAGGAACTTGCGCCAATGCTTCCTGACGATCTGCACCGCGCCTGTTGCCCAGCGCGCGCGTTGAACCCTGAAAGCTTGATAATCCTGCGGCAGCAATCCCCAGCCATAACGCCGGTTGGTGTAGTGGACGCGCCAGCCGAGTTCCATGATCGACAGGCCAAGGTCGCTGTCCTCGCAAATCGTGTCGCTCGACCAGCCGCCGGCAGCCCCCATCGCGGTGCGGCGGATCAGGCACATCGTGCCGTGAACGATGATGGCGTTGAACTCGTTGCGCTCGACCATGCCGATATCGAAAAATCCGGCATATTCAGCATTCATGGCAGCATGGATCAAACTGCGATCGCTGTCGCGATGATCCTGCGGCGCCTGAATCAGACCAACCTCGGGATCGGCAAAGGCCGGGACGAGATCGCTGAGCCATCGGGGATCGACCACATAATCCGCATCGATGACGCCGATGATCTCGGCATCGGCAGCGGTCTGCGCCAACGCAAGCCGAAGGGCCGCGGCCTTGAAACCTTCGAGGTTTTCGACGCGCAAAAACTTGCAGCGCGGACCGAGTTCGCGGCAGCGCGCCTCGATCGGCTGCCAGAACGCCGGATCCGGCGTGTTGTTGATCACGACGACGCATTCAAAATTCGGATATTCGAGCCGGGCCACGGATTCGATGGTACGCAGCAGCATCTCCGGCGGCTCGCGATACGCAGGAATATGGATCGAGACCTTTGGCGTGAGGACATCCGTTCGCGGCGGCGATATCGCCAGCAGCCGTTCGGGCTTGCGGCCGAAGGTCACCGCCGCCAATTCCCCCACGCGCGACAACAGGATCGGCGCGAGCAGCGCAAGCAACGGCAACGCAATGCCGAACGCGATCAACTCCCCATGCAGGAAATAATGGGCGTGCCAGTAGCCGAGCACGCTGGCGCACCAATCGCCGATCACATGGTCCGCGCCAGCCAGCAGCGTTACCTGTCCGATGGTAGCTCCGGGCAGCAACAACACCGAAAGCGACAATAACAGTCCGACAAGAACGGCGCACGCGGCCGCCTTCCAGTATTCAGGGTCGACCAGCAACCCCGTCCAGGCGAATTTGGGCCGCAGCGACGCATCGAGAATGCCCCAATAGGGACCGACATTCCCCTCGAACAACTTCTCCGGCTGATCGATCGCTTCGACAATGTTGTAGTCGATACCGAGCGCGGTCGCGCGCGCCACGAAATCCCGCAAGATCACAGCCTGGGTGATCGCGCCGGGTATGGACTGCTCATAGTTGCGGCCCGCGCTCGGCCAGCCCAATTCGCCGACGACGATGGTCTTGTGCGGGAATGTGGCCTGCAGCTTCCCGTAAATTTCCAACGACCGCTCCACCGCGGCTTCCTTGGGGCCGCCTTCCCAATAGGGAATGATGTGAGCGAAGATCTGATCGACGGCATCGCCGAGCTCGGGATGCTGGACGAAGATTTGCCAGTTTTCCGCGGTCGCCACCGGCACCGGGCTTTCTCGTTTCACGCGCTGAATGATCTGGATGAGTTCGGCTACGCTGTGTTCGTGCCGGAACACCGTTTCATTGCCCACGACAATGCGCGTGACGTTGGGATGGTGCCTCGCCAGATCAAGGGCCGAGACGATCTCGCGCTCGTTCCGGGCTTTGTCCGGGCCGATCCAGATGCCTTGCGTGACCGTGAGCCCGAGCTCCGCTGCAATCTCCGGAACGCGCTCCAGGCCTTGGGTTGAAGCATAGGTGCGCACCGCCCTGGCCTGTCCGGCGATGGCGGTGAGATCGGCGCGGATCCGCGCTTCGGGCACGCTGCGTCCGGCGGAAGGGTTACCAACGAACCGGTTGTACGAAACGCTCGCGAGCCGGTCCTCCACTGATGCTGCCGTTGTGGTCGGATTCCTCAGCGCCCATAATGCCAGATGGAGACAGGCGACAATGCCGAGAACGAGGACCGTCGTGCCCAACGACAGGGCACGGCTTGGACCTTGTCCGATGCCGACCGATTCCCTGCCCCGCGCAATCTCATCGGCCGTCTTCATGTCAGCGCCCTGCGGTGCGCACAATGTGTGTTTCTTTATCTGCGATAGCTATCCGGCCGGCTTGCAGAGGTGTCATGCGCCCATGATGCGCTTGCATCCCTCGCGTAATCAACGCACCGAGGCGCGATCTCAATTTTTTGGCGCACTCAGAAAAGCACTTTCAATCACTTCACCGATCGGCTGCCAGGTGGTGCCGTCGAATTGCACCAGCCGCATCTGTTCAATGGGACGAAAATCCGCCGGGCCTGTATTGATCGCGATGCCGGGAAGCGTGACCGAGTTCTGGTAATTCTTCAGCGAAGCCGCCTGCCGCATGATGTTTTCGCGCGACAGATCATTGCCGCACTGCTTCAGCATCTGAGTCAATGTCTCAGCAGCGGCATAGCCAAAGACGGTGTTGCTGTCGTCCTTGTCGCCATCAGGATAGTATTTGTCCATGAACGACGACCAGTCCTTCATGGCGGGATCGTCCTTCCAGGCCGGGTCGCTGGCGTCCTTCAGGAAAGACGTCGAGATCACCCCGATCGAATTCTCAAGGCCGGCAGGCTTCAACGCGTTGGCGATGGAGGCGGACGCGTTGTCGAGCATAAAAACCGGATGCCAGCTGAAATCCGCCATCCTGCGGATCGCAAGCGCGGCAATGGCGGGGGACCCGTCAAAAACGAGGATTTCCGCGCCCGAGCTCTGCAGCAACTGGATCTGGGTGTCGATCGATGTGTCCGACATCTCGAATGTGGTGTCCGAGACGATCATCCGCGTCCAGTCGCCGAGGCCTTCTTGCAGGCCCTTGAACAAATCGCGTCCGAACTGATCGTTCTGCCAAAGCACGGCGATCTTCCGCTCCGGATAAAACGCCTGGATATAATTGGCATAGATCCGTCCCTCGGCACGGAACGGCGGCTGCCAACCCATCGTCCATGGAAAGGCCTTGGGATTGCCCCACTCTTCGTCGCCGGATGCCACGAACAATTGCGGAATCTTATTCTGGTTCAGATACGGACGAATGGCGAGATTGTCCGGCGTCCCGAACGATCCGAAGATCAGCAGGGCCTTGTCCTTCTCGACCAATGTTCGGGTCTGCTGGGACGCCTGTTCGGGATCGGAATTGTCATCGTTGGAGATGAACCTCACCTTGCGGCCGTTGATCCCGCCGTGCTCGTTGATCATATCGAAATAAGCTGCCTCGGTCTTGCCTATGGCGCCAAAGGTGGCCAGCGGACCCGTATAGGGCATCACGTTGCCGATGCGAATTTCGGTGTCGGTAACGGCGACATCCGGTGCTGGCTGCGCCGCCACGGCATCGGACAGGCAGGTCAGGGCCGCAACGAAAACCATCGAATGTGCGATTTTCATCATCCCTCGCATCGATACACCCATTCCGGGGATAACTAATCCCAGTGGTTGCTGCGATTGCAGCATTCTTGCGGACAATCTAGAACTTTTTGCGGTCCTACGGCGTTCTCATTACAGCCTGCTTGGCCGTGATTTGTGACGCTTTGCCGCCCCGGCAAGAGGTCACATCATCAGCCACAGATCTGCCCGCCGGGACGCCGGCAGGCGTCACCGGCCGGGCGTTTCCGGCACAGGTTGAGCAGATTGAGATGGGTGTGGTCGCGTGGCGGCCGGCCGATAACCGGCGGGCCGCCCCATGTCATCGGCTGTGCCGCTTTGAGGCGGGCAGCCAGCCACGATCGTGCTGCGCGATCAGGCGGCGCGGATATTGGCGACGAAGCGATCGACGTCGGCGCGCAATGTTGCGGCCTGGCTGCTGAGCTGCTCCGCCGAGGACAATACCTTGGTGGCCGCAGCGCCGGTCTTGTCGGCAGACTTGTTGACGCCGGAGATGTTGCTCGACACCTGGCCGGTTCCCTGCGCGGCTTCCTGAACGCTGCGAGCGATCTCGCGGGTCGCGGTACCCTGCTGATCGACCGCAATCGAGATCGCCGATGCAATCTCATTGATGGAGCCGATCGTACGGCCGATGCTCTCGATGGCCTGCACGGCGTCCGCGGTCGCGCCCTGCATGGCGCTCACTTGCGCCGATATTTCATCGGTCGCCTTTGCGGTCTGGCTGGCCAGCGATTTAACTTCGTTGGCAACCACCGCAAAGCCTCTGCCCGCTTCGCCGGCGCGCGCCGCTTCGATCGTGGCATTCAAGGCAAGCAAATTGGTCTGGCTTGCAATATCGCTGATGAGCTTGACCACATCGCCGATTTTCTGCGCCGCAGCCGACAAGCCCTGCACCGTGACGTTGGTGCGATTGGCCTCGGCAACGGCCTGACCGGCGATCTGGGTTGATTCGGTGACCTGGCGTCCGATTTCCGAAACCGACGACGACAATTCTTCGGTCGCCGCGGCAACCGTCTGTACGTTTGCCGAGGCCTGCTCGGCCACAACGGCCACCGTGGTCGCCTGATGGCTGGCTTCCCCTGCCGTCGCCGACATGCTCTTGGAGGTCGCCTGCATTACCGTCGCGGCACCGGCCAGCGTGTCAAGGGAAGTGCGGACGCCGCTCTCGAAGTCGTCGGCCATTCTGGTGAGCAGGAGTTTCCGTTCTGTGTCCGCCTGCGCCTTCAACACGTCCTGTTCGCCGCGCAGCCGGATCGCCTCGATCATGTTGTCCTTGAATACCTGCACCGACTGCGCCATGGCGCCGACTTCATCGCGCCGTTCCTGGGCGGGGATAGCCGTCGACATGTCGCCGCCGGCGATCTTGCGCATCGCAGCCGTCATCGCGGTGATCGGGTTCACGATGCTGCGGCCGAGCAGCAGGAACATGCCGCCCGTCAACAACAAGGCGAGACCGACCAGCATGCCGACCTGAAGCGCCTGAGCCCAAAAGATCGAATAGACGTCGTCAATGTAGATGCCGGCCCCCATGACCCAGTCAAAGGGTTTGAACTCGGTGATGTAGGACATCTTCGGAATCGGCTCGCCGCCGCCGGGGCGGGCAAAGCGATATCTCATGATGCCACCGCCCTTGGCGGCCTGGGCAATCTGGTCGCGGATAAAATAGACGCCGTCAGGATCCGGCGTATCGAGCATGTTCGTTCCCTCAGCCTTCGGGTTGGGATTGACCTGCAAGATACCCTTCGTATTGAAGGCGTAAATGTAATCCGACTTATCGTTGCCAAAGCGAAATGAACGCAGCAGCGTCTTGGCGCGTTCCAGGGTTTCAGCTTCGGACAGACCCGCCTTTTGCGAGGCCTGATAGTTGCTTTCGATGGCCTGACGCGCCATCAGGGCGACGTCCTGCAGTTTGCTCCTGCGATCTTCAAGCAGGTTGTTCCAGAGCGCTGAGAGGCCGACGCCGGCTACCGCGGCGATGCCGAGGACCGAAAGACCAACCATCATCAGAAGCTTGGAGGAGATTCGCAGATTGCCAAGCATTGAGCACCTATTGAGGAATAAGAGTCGCCGGAATGGCGCCAGACCCTCCGGTCAATAGCTCAAATTAATGAAGTAGCCCCTAACGCGAACACAATTGGCTAACCACGTCCGCGGGTGTCCCGGCACCGCGTCAATTCCAGTTCAGATGCTGGAATTTCAGGCTCAAAACCGCGCAGCCACCGGCAATCAGGACGGCGGCGACGACACTGGCGCCTACCGTAAAACTACCGGTTCGCTGAGATACATATCCGAACAGCGTGGGGGCCATCAGGCTTCCAATCTGGCCGACGCTGCTGATGAAGGCGATGCTGCCTGCCGACTCCTGTTCGGAAAGGAAGCTGGTCGGAATGGTCCAGAACAGCGCGACGGCCGAGAGATAACCGGCGGCCAGCACGGCAAGGCAGGCGATCGAGAGCGCAGAGTTCTGGGAGCACCAGGCAACGGCGAGCGCGGCACAGGCCGACATGAAAACCGCGGCAAAGAAATGCCAATGCCGCTCCAGCATGCGATCCGAGTTTCGGCACAGCGCGAGCATACCGATAGCCCCGACCGCGTAGGGAACGGCCGACAGCAGGCCGACCTGGAATAGGCTGGATATGCCGGAGCGCTGGATAATCGTCGGCGTCCAGAAATTGAGAACCATTCCGGCCCAGGTCACCGAGAAATAGCCGAAGGTCGCCATCCACAGGACAGGCCTTCGGAGTGCCGCCAGAAAGGCTTGAAAGCCGGAATGGCTTTCGGTCCGACGCTCGATCGACAGGTTAGCCGTGAGCAAATCCTTCTCACTGTCCGACAGCCATTTCGCGTCGCGCGGGCGGTCGTCCAGCACGAAGAACGCCGCGATACCCATCATGACCGGCAGCATGCCTTCTATCAGGAAGAGCCATTGCCAGCTTTTGAAGCCGTAGATCCCGCCCATGTGCTGCATGATCAGGCCCGAGACCGGTCCGCCAACCATCCCTGAGACTGCAGTCGCAAGCACGAAGAACGACATCACCCGGCCGCGCATCCGGTTCGGAAACCAGAAGGTGAGATAGAGAATAATACCGGGGAAGAATCCGGCTTCGGCGGCCCCCAGCAGGATACGCGCTGCATAAAACTCCTCCGGCCGCGAGACAAACGCCGTCGCGCCGGAGATAAGGCCCCACAGACACATGATCCTGGTGATGGTTTTGCGCGCCCCGATTTTCTGCAGCAGCAGATTGCTCGGCACCTCGAACAGGATGTAGCCGACATAAAACAGGCCGACGCCCAGTCCATAGCTCGCATCGGTCAGGTTCAGATCGCTCTGAAACTGCAATTTGGCGAAGCTGACATTGACGCGGTCGATATAGTTCAGGACGTAGCAGACGAAGATGAAGGGGATGATCCGCAGGATCACCTTCCAGTAAAGACGGCTCTGATCTTCATCCGCTGCAATCGCAAAACGCCCGGCCTGCCGTTGCAACATCGTCTCCCCGCATACCCGGACCGGAACGCATGGCTCATACCGTAACCGTTAAAGCGGGCGGCGTATTCTCGTCAGAGCAACGACGCGGCCAGATCGGATTGGAGGGCATCTCCTTCCAGGAACCGCCGGCGCATGGGCTTGAGCACGACAAGCGCGAGAATCGCGGTCAGAATATCGAGACCACTGACGATGGAGAAGACGAGAGTCCAGGAATGGCTCTGTTCGAACAGAAGTGCCGCGAGCGGCCCGCCAAGGATCGAGCCTACTGCCGTCGCCACCAGCAGAAAGCCGAAATTATTCGCCGCATGCTTTTGCCCGAACAGGTCGCCCTGAATCGCGGGGAACAACGAATAGATCTCACCCCAGCCGAAGAAGATGAACCCGGACAACATTACAAACCACACCGGATTGCGGCCGAAAATCAGCATGAAGAGGATCGCTACACCTTCGAGCAGGAACGCGACCGTCATGGTATGCTCGCGGCCAATTCTGTCCGACACCCAGCCGAAAAATGGCCGGGTCAATCCGTTCGCAACCCGGTCGATGGTGAGGGCCAGTGGAAGCGCCGCCATACCGAGGACCAGGGTGTCCTTGCCGATACCGAAATCGCGCGCGAAGGCACCGATTTGCGAAATCACCATCAGGCCACCCGTCGCCATCATGCTCATCATTACAAACATCAGCCAGAAGATCGGCGTGCGCAGCATTTCGGCCGACGTATAATTACGTTTCGCAAATTTAGTCTCAGCCAGATCTTCGCGCTGCTGCCGAGCCGGATCGATCGGAGGATGACGCATGCCGAGCGCGACGAGGATCGAGACAATTCCAAGCACCAGCCCATAGATCAGCAATGTTTGCTGGTACCCGGAAGCCCGGATAGAGGCATCGATCGGAAAGGTGGTGATGACCGCGCCGAAGCCGTAGCTGCCAGCCACCATTCCGATGGCAAAACCTCGCCGCTGCGGAAACCAGAGACTCACAAGTTCAACGGTGGCCACATAGATCATGCCGGTGCCGATACCGCTGAGCACACCATAGGTGATGTACAGCCACGGAAGCTCAACCACGTAAGACGACAGAATCCAGCTTGCGCCCACCAAAGCCCCGCCCATCGCCGCAAACTGCCGCGGCGTGAACTTCTCGGCGAAGTATCCGTGCATCGGCCCCAGGCCGCATTGGCAGATGCTGAACAGCGCGAACGTAACCTGAAGCGCCGACAGCGTGACGCCGAGTTTCGCCTGCAGCGGCGGCACGAACAGGGCCCACACATATTGCGGGCTGGACGCCGCCATCATCGCGATCATCGCAAGGGCAAGCTGCCACCAGCGTGTCATTGCCGCGGATTGTTCGGACTTAAGATTCTGCGCACTCATCGACTCGTTCTTCCCTGATAAAGTCACTTGATAAATCGCGGCAGTTTCGCCTGCGTTTTTGCTTTTGATCCGGCACGCGGCCGCTAGATAGCGACCGACGGATACTCGCGTCCCAGCCAGTGCTGGAGTTTTGCGCCGTATTCGCGCTGGAACGAGAGCGGGCCGTGCTTTTTGGTATATTCCTCGTCGTACAGCGCGATATAAATCGTCAGACACAGGAAGAAATGCGCGCCCATTTCGAACAGCGCGACATAATCATGGTTGATCAGGACTTCGCGTTCCTTGTCGGTGAGGAAATTGACCGTCGAGGTTTCGGCGTCGTTGAGCTTCGGCCCGATCGACTGCTCCCAGGTGAGAACCAGCGAGCGCGGATCTTCCTTGTACCGGCGCAGCAATTCCGGATCGCGGTCGACCGTGAAGAGGAACTTGTTGACGTAATACTTGCTCATGCCGCAACTCCCTGCGGATACCAGGTGAGATAGGCTTCCATGGTGTGGAAGAGATCGAGATTGTCGACGTAGCTTGCCTTGATCGGACCGGCGATGCCCATCATCAAGATGAGATCCATGAAGCCGTGCGTCGCGTTGCCATGCGTGCCCAGATTTTCCACCGTCACGTTTTCGAGAATGGCTTCGATATTGCCGCTCGACAGCCATTCGATCGCCCGGCGGTCAAATTCCGGATCGGGTCCATGCTCCTGGAACTGACGCGGGCCGCCGAGTTCGAGCGACAGATGCCCGGAACCGATCGCGGCGATGCGCTGGTCTGAAGGATAGGCGTCGATGATCTCGCGAATCGCGCGGCCGAGGTCCCAGAAGCGCTTGGGCGACGGCAGCGGCGGCGCGAAGATGTTGGTGTAGATCGGGACCACCGGCAGATCGGCTTGCGGGCGCGTCGTGATGATCGGGCAGATGATCGAGTGATCGATCTTCAGCTCGTGGCTGAAGGAAAAGTCGAAGCCGCGATCGAGCAGCCCCTGATGCATGAAATTCGACAGCTCTACGTGCCCCTCCAGCACATATTTGGGGATCCCGAATTCGCGCTCTTCATTGTAGAACGTCGCGTCGTAGCGCGGCGCCTTGCCGATCAGGAAGGTCGGATAATTGTCGAGAAAGAACTGATGAAAATGGTCGGCACCGACCATCACCAGAATATCGGGCTTGGCGCGCGTCAGCGTCTCGCGATACGCCTCAACCTTGCGCTTCCACTCCGGCGCCTGCGGCATCTGCTGCTCAGGCGGCATGGTCGTCGCCTTCAGGTAAAAAGGATGATGTGTTGTGGCAAGAACTGCCGCTAACGTCGCCATTCGCCTCCCCCTCACTATCGCCGGTTATCCGGCTCTCATGCACTCTTTGCCAGCGTATCCGGCCTGATCCGTTCCGGCCAAGCCTCGCGATTGCGCGCCAACGCCTCGCGGATGGCTTGCCCATCCTCGTCGATCGTCGGAGCGGCATCAACCTTCGTAGCGCGCTCGCCGTCAAAAGTAAAAGCCGGCCGTACCGACTGACGGGCGCCCTCGCTGCGCTCTTCCACCGGAACGATCATGCCGAGATGCGCGACCTGGGGATCGTCGGCCACCTCCGGGATCGAGTTGACCGGCCCGAACGGCACATCGAATCCCGCAAATCGCGCGACCCAGTAATCGCGATCATGGGCGGCGAAAACCACCCCGAGCGCCTCGGACAATTCCCGGTAATTGTCGATACGACGTAACCGGATCGAAAAGCGCGGATCCTCCGCCAGATGCCTGGCGCCGGTCGCCTCGATCAGCGCGTCCCAGAATTTATCCAGCGACGACAGATGAAAGGCGAACAGGCGGCCGTCGGCGCAGCGGACGATGAAGGCCTGGGCGAGCCGCGGCCGGTCGGTGCCTTTCGGGATTTCACCCAGCGCGAAATAACCCGTGAACGGCTCAACCGAAAAATGCATCATCGCTTCCAGCATCGAGATTTCGATCAGCCGGCCCTTGCCGGTCCTCGATCGCTCGACCAACGCGCCCGCAATCCCGAGCGCAGCGTAGATCCCGGTGATCGCATCGGCGAGTGCCGGTCCGATAAAGCGGGGCTCGTCCGGGTCGATCGCGACGCCAAGAAAACCGCTGGTAGCCTGTGCCACGGAATCATACACCGGCCGCTTGGCATAGGGACCGTCGGGTCCGAAGCCGCTGATGGAGCAATAGACCAGCCGCGGATTGATCGACTGCAAGGTCTTCGCGTCGGCGCCGAGCCGCGCCGCGGCGCCCGGACGGAAATTCTGTACATAGACGTCGGCCTGCCGGATCATGTCGTAGAACAGATCGCGGTCGGCATCGCGTTTCATGTCCAGCGATATGCCGCGCTTGTTGCGGTTATAGGCCTGGAAATGCGCGCTGTAGAATCCGTTCTTGAAGCTGCGATAGGGATCGCCGGCCCCCGTGCTCTCGACCTTGATGACGTCAGCGCCGAGATCGCCAAGCATCATGCCGGCGCAGGGACCGGTGATGAAGGTCCCCTGCTCCACAATGCGCACACCGTTGAGAACGCCGTACATGCCGCCCGTCTCCTTCAATTCTCGTTGGCGACGAAGCCCTCAGGCGCCGGGCCGTCATAGCTGATGGCGGAGGCCGCCGCGTGTGACATCGCAAAGCCGATCGGATGGGTCTGCTCCTCGAGCAGATGGCCGATCAGGCCCGCGGTGCGCGCCAGGATCGGGACGCCGCGCAGCGCCAGCAAGGGGTAACCGGCGTCCAGCAGCACGCAGGGAATGGCGCTCGAGATATTCATCACCAGCGGCTTGCCGATCACTGACGGCAGCACGCTTTCAACCGCCAGCGCGGCTTTCGAATGACGGCCGAACACAGCGAGTTCGCGGGAAAGCTCGATCAATCGCCTGGCGCGCGGATCGAAACCCTTGTGCAGCGGATGACCATAGCCCGGGATCGCGCGCTTTTCGCTGCGATAACGGGTGACGACTTCGCCAGCCGCCTGTTCGAGCGTTCCGCCTGCTTTTTCATGCAGCGCGACCACCTCGCTGAACAGACGTCCGGCGGCTTCCGAGGCGCCGAGAATGACCGACCCGCAGCCGAGCAAGCCCGCGGCCACCGCGCCCTGCAACGCTTCCGGCGCAGCGGCGAGCGTCATGCGCGCCGCCTGGACACTCGGCACCAGCCCATGCTCGGCAATCGCGACCAGCGTCGCATCGAGAATCCGGCGCTGGACGTCGTTCGGCAACGTCCCGCAGACCAGCAGCCAGACGTGATCTGTGAACGAGATCCGTCCGATCAGATCATGGACGAGATCGTGACCGCGGATCACGATGGTTTCCGGGTTGGACCCGGAAATGCCCGTGGTCGGCTGGGTAGCGGGACCGATTTTCACGACTTTATCTCCAGCTCTTCGTCATTCTGTTATTTTTCGTCTAGCGAAAAAAATTTCGATATGTAAGATAGGCATAGCAACCGGCGCCGGCTTGTCAAGGACAGCAGTGCCGGGAAGCTGGATTTCTGTGATCAAAGGACGGGGCACCATCATCAAGAAAGCCGGGACGATTTCGCGGGTAAGCCGCCGCAAGCCAGCGGCTCCCCAACGCAACAAGGTCGAATTTGTCGAAGCGCTCGCGCGCGGCCTGGCCGTGCTCGGTGCGTTCGACGAAGCCTATTCCGAAATGACGCTCTCGGAGGTCGCAAGCCGCACCCGGATGTCGCCGGCCACGGCCCGGCGCAGCCTGCATACGCTTGAAGCGCTCGGCTACCTTCGCTTCGTCAACAAGAAATTCGTCCTCGCCGCGCATGTGCTCACCCTTGGCGCCGCCTATGTTCGCGCAGCGGGCGTCGACGAGGCGTTGATGCCGGAACTGCGCCGGCTGGTCGATTTGTTCGGCGATGCCTCTTCGGTCAGCGTTCTCGACGGCTCGAACGTTCTCTATATCGCGCACTGTTCCGAGCAACGCGCCGCCCGCCGCACCGCGGGTATCGGCGTCACCTACCCCGCTTATGCAACGTCGATGGGCCGCGTGTTGCTTGCCCGCCTGCGGGACGACCAGATCGAGACATATCTCGCCGAACTCAAGCCGCTCAAATTAACCGAGCACACTGTGACCGACATCGGCCGGCTCCGTCAGATTCTCGCCCAAACACGGCGGCTCGGCTATAACGCCGTGGTCGATGAGCTCGATTACGGCATCACCGCGCTCGCCGTTCCCATCACCGATCAGGCCGGCCGGGTGGTCGCCGCGGTCAACACATCGGGATATTCCGGCAAGCTGCCGGTCGATCAACTGATCGACCGCCGCCTGAACGATTTGCGGATCGCCGCGGCCCGCATCAGCCAGGTCTTTGCACGCTATCCTGTACTGCTGCATTCGATCGCGCAGAATCCCCGCTGACGTTTTTTAGCAGGGTGGCGGACCTTCCGGGGCGAGTTTTGGATCGATGGCCAGCAGGCCATCGCGCCAGGTGAATTTCGAAAAATCCAGCGGCTGACTGGTCACCTTGTCCTTCATCGCCCATTTGCTGAGGCTGCAGAAGTCTTCAAAGAAAACCTTGTCCAGCGCCAGCGGCCGGATATTCGTGTCCCACTGTTCCCTTGTCGCCTTCTCGCTGAGGTCGAGCTTGGCCTTTGCATAATTGGCGACAGCAGCGAAATCCTTCTCGGCGACGTCGCGCCCCTTCATTGTTGCGCGAAGGAAGCGGATCACCTTGTCCTTGCCTTCCGCGGAGTTGAGAAGTTCCGTCCGCGCGCCCGCGATCAGGTAGCCCTGGATATAGCCGGTCGCATCCGTCAGGTAGTGAGAATCGTTGGGGCAGATCTCGAGCGTACGCGAACCCACCGGCTGCCAGATGAAGAAGGCGGCGATGTCGCCCTGGCACAGCGCGGTCGGCAATATCTGGGTGTCGAGGTTCTTCACCGTGACCTTGGACGGGTCGACGCCATTCTTCGTCAGATATTCGGATATGAACCAGGATCCCGTGGAGCCGACACGGGTAGCGACGGTCTTGCCGATCAGATCCTGCGGCGTTTTGATATCCTTGCGGGCGACACCCACATAGCCCTTGGCGTCACGCTCGATGACGGCAATGACACGATAGGCGCCATCCGCCCTGAAGAAATACTGCACGCTCGGCAGATCGCCGGCCAGAACGATATCGCCTTGCCCGGTGTTGAAGCTCTGGAATGCGGTGGTGCCCGACGGAAACAGCCGGTAGGTGATATCGAGGCCTTCCTTGGTGTATTCATTGTTGGCCATCGCCATCCAGAGCGAGTCATTGTTGACCGAAGGCTGGGCGTAGACCGTCAGCTTCTGCGGGCTCTGCGCTTGCCCTTGACCGGCAGCCACAAGGGCGGTGAAAATAGCCGCCGCCAATGTGAAACAGAACGGTTTCAAAAATCTGTTGTTTTGCATATTCCCTCTCCTTCGAACCGCCGCATCCCTGAAAAATCGCCTCAAGCCGGTAGCGTGAAACGCGTCAGCGTTAGATCGACGATCAGGCGCAATGCACGGTCGCACAGGAATCCGAGCACGGAGATCGTCAGCAGCGCGACGAAAATACGGTCCGTCTGCAGCAGCATCGATGAATTCTGCAACAGGTAGCCGATCCCTGAATCGGCGGCGAGAATTTCCGCCGGGATGATCGACATGAACGCCGACGCCATCGCCACGCGCATGCCCGTCACGATGTAAGGCACCGCGGAAGGCACGACGATATAGGCGAAAATCTCGAGCTGCGACGCGCCAAGGCATTGCGCCGCGCGTTGCCTGGCGATGGGTGTGCGCAAGACACCCGCAATGGTGTTCACCAGCATGATGAAGAAGGTGCCCCAGAAGATCAGGAAGTATTTCGACATTTCGCCGATGCCGAACCAGATCACCGCGATCGGAATCATCGCCGTCGGCGACAGATAGCGCAGCAGCTCGATGATTGGATCGACCAGATCGTGAAGGGTCGATATCCGCCCGAGAATAACGCCGAGCAGGATCGCCGCGATCGATCCGGTAATGAAGCCGACGAACACCCGGGACAGGCTGATGAGGACGTCGTGGAGTATTTCTCCGCTCAGGAGCATCGGGATCGCGGTCCTGATCACCCGTACCGGCGGGGGAACGAGAAACGGACTGAAGACAAAGGTCGAGAGCAGTTGCCAGCCGGCAAAACCCAAAATCAGCGACATGATCGTCAGACCAAGGGATCGGTGCCGGCGCCAAATCGACGCCATCCGCATTTGATAAACGCTGACGATCGATGCGGGCGCAGTCTTGATCCCGGTGGAGGCCATCAAGCGATCCGCGCTTCCGAGCGGTCAATTTCCGGCGCCAGCAACGCTTCGATGTTGGCGGCGGTCTTGCGCAACTCGGAATCGGCCAAATCACGCGGCCTCGGAAGATCAAGACGAAACAGCTGCATGATTTTCGATTCCGGCCCCACCGACATGACGGCGATGGTGTCGGCCAGTATCAATGCCTCGCCGATATCGTGGGTGACGAAGACGATGGTCTTGCCGGTGTTCTGCCAGATATCGAGCAAGGTCGCATGCATGCGCCGCCGGGTCAGCGCATCGAGGGCGGCGAAAGGCTCGTCCATCAGCAGGACTTTCGGCTCGACCGCAAGCGCGCGGGCGATTTGAAGCCGCTGCCGCATGCCGCCGGACAGTTGCGAGGGAAATTTGTCGCGATGCTGTGCTAGATCAACCGCCGTCAAATATTTGTCGATGACGTCGGGCCACGACGTTTTGGGAATTCTGCGCACGCGTAACGCGAAGCGCATGTTCTCTTCGACCGTGAGCCAGGGAAGAAGCGCCGAGCCGGCATCCTGAAAAAACATCATGCGATCGCGTCCGGCGCCTACGATCGGATCGTTGTCGAAAGTGGCAGAACCAACGCTGGCGGGCTCGAACCCCGCCATGATGTTCAGCAATGTCGATTTACCACAACCTGAGGGTCCAAGCAGACAAAAGAACTCGCCGTCCGCGATTGCAACATCGATATCCCTGAGAGCGACGTAACCGCCGGATTCCGGGCCGTACGTCTTGCATACGCCACTCAGCTGCAACATCGTAGCCCCTCGTTGGACCTCAATCACTTATCGATCGATGATAAGACGGATGATATCCGAGCAAGTCATGCAGTCAAGCAAGTGTCATGGCACGCGTGCATTGTGAGCCGTGACAATTGAAGTTATCGTTGTTTAATCGAGCTGGATACGCATGCACGATATGCGCCGCACGTCATTGTCGCAGCTCTCTGATTAGCATTTGATGGAGTTGGCGTTGGGATGTCGCTGGAATAAATCAGTGGCCTGATCGGGAGGAATCGATGACGAGCTTGAAGTATCTGGAACGTACCCGCCTGGCCGGCACCGGCTTCGAGTTTGCGCAAGGCGTCAGGGCTGGCGCGTGGCTGTTCTTCACCGGACATGAAGCGACCGATTTCCAACATGGTCTCGCACCCTCGGTTGCCGGCAAGCCCGGCTTGCCGCTCGGCGGAGCGCCCCGGCATCTGCGCGAGGGCGGTTATCTGATCAATCGCTTCCAGCGATTGATCGAGGCCGAAGGCGGCGATATGCGCCACATCGTCCGCGTCGATCAGTTTTACCCGACCGGTGCCTCGGTCAACGGATACCAGCGCGCGCGCAAGACCGCGCTGAAGGATTTTGTCCCGCCGAGCACCTCGGTGCTGATGGAAGAACTCCTGGTTGAAGGCGCGGGCATGAATGTCTCATGGCTTGCAGTGCTTCCCGGGGAAGGCCGCGAACCCAAGATCGGACGGCCCGAGGGCGTTCCGATTCCAAAGCATTCCGGATTTGCGGCCACGCTTGTCAGCGGCGACTATGTTTTCGTCGCCGGCCAGATGCCGAACAACGAAGCGATGACCGGCATCGAGCCGGCCGCCTATCGCCCTCCCAATGCGATCTGGAACGGAACGGATATTCGTCTGCAGACCGAATTCCTGATCACCTCGCGGCTGAAGCCTGCGCTGGAAGCCGGCGGCAGCTCGTTGAAGAACGCGATCAAGGCCCAAGTTTACCTCACGAAAATAGAAGACCTTCCCGAATTCATGGATGTCTGGAACGCCCATTTCGGCGACCATCCCTGCGCGCTCACGGTGGTGGCGACCAAGGGCCTGGCGCTGCTGGAGTCGATCATCGAAATCAATATTCTCGGTGTCCGCGATGCCGGCGCGATCAAGAAGGAGATCATCGAGCACGAGGCATCCTCGGCGATGCGGCTTGGCCCGGCGGCGGTTCGCGCCGGCGATCTTCTCTGCCTGTCGGCGCTGTATGCGGCGGATGAAAACGGCGTGTTGCCCGAAATCCACGCCGCCGCCGGTCTGAAGCACCTCGGCGTTCCCGCCGGTCTGCAGATGAAAGCAATTCTCGCCGCGGCCGGGGAGATCTGCAAAGCCGGCGGTACGTCGCTCGATCAGGTCGTCCGGGCCAGCCACTTCGTCGGCGACCTCAACGTAATCCATCCGGTGCTGACCGCGTGGACCGAGAAATTGCCGGGCATCCCGCTTCCTTTCGGCGCGGTGCGCTGCCCCGCGATGCCGATACCGGGCTGCGACATTGTCCTCGATATGTGGGCTTATCGTCCGTAATTTCATCCCAAACCGAACGGTCCCGCATGACACCCGATGATATCCACGGATTTCGACTGATCGCGCACGACACGCTGCAGGGTTTTGGCGGAATCGGCGAAGGCATGTCGATCCAGAAGACCCGCGACGGCCGCCGCATCATGTGGCTGGCGCATGAGGGACCGCCGAAGAACTTTACAGGCGTGGATGTCACCGATCCGCGAAAACCGAAAGTCGTGATCCAGACCGAGCTTCCGCACAACCGTGTGCGTTCGAATTCGCTGGAAGTCTGCGGCGACGTGATGGCGGTCGCCTATCAGGTGCTGGAGCCCGGCTTGAAGCCTGCCGGTTTCGAACTGTTCGACGTCAGCGTGCCGGAAAATCCGAAGTCGATCAGTTTCTTCGACTGTTCGGGGCCGCATTCACGCGGCGTGCATCAGGTCTGGTTTGTCGATGGACGCTACGTGCATTTCGCCGGTGGCGCGGCCGACTTCACGCCACGCAATCAGCTCGACGATCAACCCTACCGGATTGTCGACGTCGGCAACCTGACCAAACCTGAGGAAGTTGGCCGCTGGTGGATGCCGGGCACCCGCGAAGGCGACGATGCACCCGCGCCAAAACGGTTACCGATCGACTCGGGATTCCGCGCCCATAACACCAATGTTTTTCCCGAACGGCCCGACCGCGCTTACGTCGGCTATCTCGACGGCGGCGGCTTTGTCCTCGACATTTCAAACATGAGTGCGCCCAAGGTGGTATCGAGCTTCTGCCCGCATCCGCCCTATCCCGGTTTCACCCATACCGTACTGCCGCTGTTCAGCCGGGAATTGCTGATCGTGGCCGACGAATGCGTGATGGACGACGGCGCGGATTGGCCGAAACTGACCTGGGTGCTGGATGCCCGTAACGAGACCAATCTGGTGCCGATCAGCACGCTGCCGATGCCGCCACTGGATATCTACGCCCGCAAGGGCGGCCGGTTCGGTTCGCATAATCTGCATGAAAACCGACCGGGCGAAACGTCGTTTCGGTCCGACACGCTGATATTCGCAACCTTCTTCAACGGCGGCGTGCGCGCCTTCGACACGTCCAATCCACTGCAGCCAAAGGAAGTGGCGGCGTTCGTCCCACCCGCACCCGCCGGCTCGCGGGTCGGCGCGGCTCAGATCAACGATGTGTTTGTCGATGAGCATGGTATCGTCTACGCGGTGGATCGATTTGGCGGCGGGCTATATATCCTGGAGACCACTTTTTGAGCATGGCCGAGAACCGTGACAGCGCCAGAATGCCTGTCACGGTCATCACCGGTTTTCTGGGCAGCGGCAAGACCACGCTGCTCAATCATCTGCTGTCCAGTCCCGATATGGCGGACACCGCCGTCGTCATCAACGAATTCGGCGAAATTTCACTTGACCATCTCCTTGTCGAGACGTCGATCGAGAACACCCTGGTGCTGCAAAGCGGTTGCATCTGCTGCACGGTCCGCGGCGATCTCGTGGACACCTTGACGGACCTGCTGGCGAAGCGGGAGCAGAAACTGGTACCGGCCTTTTCCCGGGTTGCGATCGAGACAACCGGCATAGCTGAACCCGGCCCCATTCTGCAAACGCTGGCAACCCATGCACTGCTCGCCCCGCGCTTCCATGTCCGAGCGGTTGTGACGACGGTCGATGCCGTCAATGGCCAGGGTCAACTCGACAGTTTCGGCGAAGCCGTTCAGCAAGCGGCGCTCGCCGATATCATCGTCCTGACGAAAACCGATCTGGCTCAGCCGGACATGATCGACCGACTCCAGCAGAAGCTGCACAAGATCAATCCGTCCGCGTCGATCCTCGACGTGGTCAACGGAGCGATCGCGCCACAGCAACTTTTCGAACACGCGCCTGCCGCCCCCCAAACGGCGCCGGAGAAACTCGATCGTTGGCTGGCGCTGGAGCAATTCGACGCACATGATCATGCGGGCCACGATCATGCACACCACAACGACGTGAACCGCCACGGCGACGACATCAGAGCCTTCAGTGTTGTCGTCGACGAAGCCATCACGTGGTCAAATCTCGAATCCTGGCTGGGGTCGCTGCTCTCGCTTCGCGGCAAGGATCTGCTTCGGATCAAGGGCATTTTGAACGTGATCGATCAGCCGGGACCGATCGTAGTGCACGCCGTGCAACATCTGCTGCATCCGATTTCACGGCTACGTCGCTGGCCTTCGGACGACCACCGCAGCAAAATCGTGTTCATCACCCGCAATATTCCGTCGGAGGCATTGCGAAACAGCCTGTACGCGCATCTGACGCCGAAGGCCTAACTTCGCTATTCGAGGGAAATCCGCGGACGGAACGGACTGATCGGCACAACACCTGCGCTTTCGATCAGGGCGCCAAAATCCCCGATGATGCAATCGAACAGGGCCGCCGGTTCTTTCTCGAGATCCTGCGCCGTAAAATGAATCGTTGTCACATCGGCCTGTTCGAGCCGCGCCAGACGTTCATTGGCCCGCGCGGGCGTGAGAGTCCCGGGCTTCGACAAGACCGCAACCATGCGATTGCCGAGCCAGAACGCAAAATCGACTTGGACGAAGTCTTTCGTGACCCACGAAGCGCCTTTGTCATACGGAGCATACAGATGCGCGCGCGGCAGCGGCTTCGGCGCCGAAAACGCCCAATCCTCCGCGCCATAGAGCCCGGCAAACGGCGCCAATTTCGTCGCGATCACCTCGCGATGAACCCCAAGCATCTCGGCAATGTGCTCGAAATAACGATCCAGAAACCGCAACGAGAGCCTGTCCCAGGTGCGGCAAAGACCTTTGAGATGATCACTGAGAACGGTCAGTGGCGTGGCGCCTTGCGGCGCGTTGAAGTTCGAGGTTACGTTGAAGACCTCCGAATTCAATCGCAGCGGCTTTCTATCGCCCTTGTCGATCGCCGCGCAGGGAAAAGATGCATCAACCCTGATCGCGCCATCACCAGAGCGATTGACGACGAGTTCTTCGATCGGCCAGGAATCGACGCCGTAAGGCACGACGATTACATCGGAAGCGACAGTCATATCGCGTGGTCGCGACGCACGGCATCGGCCGCATCGCCAATCGCGCCGTAGATCTCATCAAGGTCTTCGGTCGTGACGCAATAAGGCGGCATCACATAGATGGTGTTGCCGAGCGGCCGCAGCAGTAAATTTCGTTCGTTGAAGAACGCCTGAAGTTTTGGACCGATGCCGGCGAGATAACCGCTGTCGCGCGTTTCGAGTTCAAGCGCGGTGATCGTGCCGGTGCGGCGAACGTCCTTGAACCTGATGTCGGCGCGAAATGGCGCGATCGCCTGTTCCTGCATCGCCGCGACGGAAGCGACACGCGCCCGGGTTTCGGGGTCTAGCCATAGATCGAGATTCGCCTTCGCGGCGGCGCAGGCGATCGGGTTGGCCGTATAGGAACTCGAATGAAAAAACGTGCGGGTGCGATCTTTCGAAAAATGCGTGTCGAAAATATCGGCGCGGCAGAGCGTCACCGCCAGCGGCAGCGAACCGCCCGTGAGCCCTTTTGAATAGCAGGCGATATCGGGCGACACCTCCGCCTGTTCGCAGGCGAACAGGGTCCCGGTGCGGCCCCAGCCGGTCATGACCTCGTCGGCGATGAACAGGACATTCGATGCCTCGCAGATCCGCTTCATCTCCTTGAGTACCCAGGAAGGATACATCAGCATCCCGCCCGCGCCCAGGATCAGCGGCTCCACGATAAACGCGGCGGAATTTTCATCGCGAACCGCGGCCTCCAGCGCATCGAGCGTCGCTTGTTCCTGGCCGGCAGAAGGAAACGGAACGGTAATGACGTCGAACAGCAGCGGGCTATAGGTGGCAGTGAACACGCCGCGCGCGCCGACCGACATCGCGCCGATGGTGTCGCCATGATAGGAGTGCTGCATCACGATAATACGCGATCTCGGCTTGCCGATATTGTGCCAGTAGCCCAGCGCCATTTTCAGTGCGACTTCGACGCTGGTCGAGCCGCTGTCGGAGAAAAAGACGTAATCCAGCCCGGGAGGCGCAAGCTTCAACATCGCGGTAGCGACTTCTTCAGCCGGCTCATGCGTGTGGCCGGCGAAGATGATCTGGTTGAGCCGCTCGGCCTGTTGCTGGATCGCGCGTACGATCGGCGGATGGCAATGGCCGTGGGTGACCACCCACCAGGATGCGATGGCATCGATGATGCGGCGGCCGTCGGCACTGTAGAGATACGCACCCTCCCCGCGTACAATTTTCGTCATCTCGTCCTGCAACGCGTGCTGCGTGAACGGATGCCAGATCGGCGATTTCCTTTGGCCCGATGTCATGGCTGAAAATCGCTTGCGTCGAATGAAGTCTCGAACGCGGTGCGCAGCGTACTCGCCGTCAGCGGCGACAGCCGCGGCAATCGCCCGAGCCGCCGCACCCGCCCGATCTCGCAAATGATGCGCTCGCTTTCGGGATTAGCATCACCAATGAAGGCGATCCCGATGATATCGAGATTGCGATGCCGCAGCGCCTCGATCGACAACAGCGAGTGATTGATGGTGCCCAGCGCCGTGCGCGCGCATAGCACGACCGGCAGCCGCCACCGTGCAAAGACGTCGATATAGAGCGTGGTATCATCGAGCGGCACCAGAAGCCCGCCACTGCCTTCGATTACAAGCGGGCGCCCGCCAGTATCCGGCACATCGAGCGAGTCCATCTCGATCCGCACACCATCGATAGCCGCGGCATGGTGCGGCGACGCGGGAGTCCTGAGACTGTAACGCTCCGGCACGATGCGATCGGCGGAAAGCCCGCCCAACTTTGCGACAAGCTGTGAATCGGTCTCGCCTTCGAGACCGGCCTGAACCGGTTTCCAGTAATTGGCGCCGAGCAACGCGGCGAGCCCCGCAGAGAAGACGGTCTTTCCGATCTCGGTGTCCGTGCCAGCCACCACGATCTGCTGATTCATCTATCCCGGTCCCCGGTCTCTTCGGCCAGCGCATCGAGCAGCGCGCGCACGTCGTCTTCACTGACATTGTTGGTCAGGGAAATGCGCAGCCGTGCGGTGCCCGCCGGCACTGTCGGCGGCCGAATACCGCGGATATCGAACCCGCGCGCCTGCAGCGCGGAAGCCAGCGTCATCGCCCGCGCATTGTCACCGACAATATAGGGCAGGATTTGCGAACCCGAGGCGCGCCAGCCGCCACGTTCGCCAATCCGGCGATGCGTAAACGCCATCAAGTCGGTCAGGCGTTGCTGGTGCTTCGGTTCCTGTTGCAGGATCAACAGCGCCTCGCTCACCGCAACCGCCATCAGCGGCGACGGCGCGGTCGAGAAAATAAACGGACGGCAGCGATTGACCATGAAATCGCGTAACACCCGTGTTAAGGTGACAAGCGCGCCGGCCGCGCCGAGCGCCTTGCCGCAGGTGTGAATCACCACCAGGTTTTCGCGGCCCTCATAGCGAGCGGTCAATCCCCGCCCCTGTTCGCCATAGACGCCGGTGGCGTGCGCCTCGTCGATCATGAGAAAGGCATCGTGCCGATCGGCGATTGCGATCAGCGATTCAAGCGGCGCGAAATCGCCGTCCATGCTGTAGAGGCTTTCGGCCACGATCCAGACACGCCCGGTTCCGCCCTGGCTGCGCCAGTCGCGAATCGTATCTTCGACCGACTGCGGCTCGTTGTGCTGATTTTCACGGACATCGGCCCGACCGGCACGTGCGCCTTCGTGAATGCTGGCATGCACCAGCGAATCCAGCACCAGCAGATCGCCGCGCTGCGGCAATGTCGTCAGCACCGCGAAATTCGCGACATAGCCATTGCCGAAGAACATCGAAGTTTCCGCGCCAAAGAATTTGGCGGCGTCGGCTTCGAGCGTTTCGTGCTCTTCGCAATTTCCGCGCAACAGCCGCGATCCACCGGCGCCGATCGGCGTGCCGGCCTCCAGCGCTGCCGTGACAGCCCTCTTCATTCGCGGCGAGCTGGCCAGCGCCAGATAATCGTTCGACGCGAAATCGATGCCGGCACGCGGCTTGAGGCTGCGCAGCCGGTCATCGTCCTTCAGGGCCTGCAAGGCCGTGACGTAACTCACGGCCTTGTCTGGTTGGGTATGATTCATGGTCCGCCTTCAGGCAGGCGTTAGTCGTGCGCGTGCTGAGCGTGGGCCGATTTCACCTCATTGAGGCGGGATTTGACGCCGAGCCGATCCAGCAAATTGGTATCGCGGTCGCGCTGCGGGTTCTTGGTCGTGAGCAGCACGTCACCGATGAAGATCGAGTTGGCGCCGGCCAGAAAACACAATGCCTGCAATTCGTCGGTCATGTATTGCCGCCCGGCAGACAATCGCACCACGCTGCGCGGCATCAGGATGCGGGTGACGGCGACCAGACGCGCCAGCGCGATCGGATCGGGACGATCCGCGGTTTCGTTGACCGGCACGCCCTTGACTTCGTTCCACAGGTTGATCGGTACGCTCTCGGGATGCGCAGGAAGATTGGCGAGCAGCACCATCATGCCGAGACGGTCGTCGACCGCTTCGCCCATGCCGACGATGCCGCCGCAGCAGACCTTGATGCCGGCGTCGCGGACATGCGCCAGCGTATCGATACGATCCTGCAGCGTGCGCGTGGTGATGATCTTGTCGTAGAATTCGGGCGAGGTGTCGACGTTGTGATTGTAGAAGTCGAGCCCGGCATCATGCAATCGCGTGGCCTGCGCCGGTGTCAGCATGCCCAGCGTCACGCAGGTCTCCATGCCGAGTCCCTTGACCGCACTGACCATGTCGCAGACCTGATCGAGATCACGATCTTTCGGATTGCGCCATGCCGCCGCCATGCAGAAGCGGCTCGCGCCGGCCTCCTTGGCGCGCTGCGCGGTAGCGACCACATCGGCCTGCTTCATCAGCTTGGTCGCTTTCAGGCCGGTGTCGTAATGCGCGCTCTGCGAGCAGTAGCCGCAATCCTCGGGGCAACCGCCGGTCTTGATGCTGAGCAGGCTCGCCGTCTCGACGTGGTTCGGATCGAAATTGCGGCGGTGAATGCTCTGCGCCTGAAACATCAGGTCGGCAAAAGGCAGCTCATAAAGCGCTTCTGCTTCCGCGCGATCCCAGTCGTGCCGGATGGAGTCGATGGTCTGGCTGGTATTTCGTGTCATCTCCGCAGCATCAACCATCAGATATCTCTCCTGTTTATTATTATAGATAAAGCTATGCATTATCTATAATATGCACGATTGAATCGATGCTACCCGACGCGGCGTGCGAGTGCACCCGTTTTTACGATAGATAATCTATGATTACAGACGACGATAACAGAACGACCGCCGACCGCATTGCCGAGATGATCGGCGAGCGGATCATCAGCGGCGCACTCGCGCCCGATGCCCCGCTGCGGCAGGATCATGTCGCGCGGGAATTCAGTTCAAGCCACGTCCCGGTGCGCGAAGCCTTTCGGCAGTTGGAAGCCCAACATCTTGTCGTCGGCGTACCGCGCCGGGGTGTGCGGGTGGCGCCGCTCGATGCCAATTCAGTCAGGGAAATCGCCGAGATGCGCGCCGCGCTAGAAGTGGTCGCGCTGCGCAATGCCGCGCCAAAGCTGACGCCGGCGCATCTGGCCAAGATCGAGCTTGCGCTGATCGAAGGCGACAATGCCGAGACGCTTGGCGACTTCGAGACCGCCAACCGCGCCTTTCACCAAGCGCTGGTGGCGCCGTGCGCGATGCCGCGACTGCTCGCCAGCCTCGATGGTTTGCAACTGGCCAATTCGCGCCTCGTATTCGCGATGGCGCGCAACGCCGGCTGGCGGCCACGTTCCAATCAGGACCATCGTCTGATTTTGCAGGCACTGCGAGCGCGCAATCTCGATCAGGCCTGCAGCCTGCTCGCGCGGCACATCCAGACCATCGAGCGGCTGACAGTTCCGGCGGCGTGAGAAAGATTATCGTTTGTGAGATTTAGGCGCCGGCGCCAGGCAGGCTCGCTGCCGCGATCGCAACGATCAGCGACAGGCGGCGCCCGATCCGGGATCGGGTCGACCGCAGCAAAGAACTCAACTGTTGCATAGCGTAATTCCCTCAGCGTGAACCGACACGGCCGGTGGCCAGAAGCGGCTCATGACAGAGAGATGACCCCACTCCGCCGAGGTGTCGAGGACGCCACGAAAATAGCAACACGGCTACCGTCCAGCATGGGCGCAACAGTGGTTTTCTTGCTTAAAATAGACCAGCCGCGATCGAAATTTTCTCCGCGGAAATAGCGAACTTCGTGCGCTTCCCAACCGCTATCCCGGGGTAAATCCAAACGTCCGCTCGAACCGCGTGACGTAAAGCGGCCAGACTTCGGGATTGATCAGGCGCGGCGGCCGCTTGCCGTCGAGCGCGTCGAGAAGCTGCTCGGCGGCGATGCGGCCCATATTGATCCGCGCTTCTTTGGTCACCCCTGCGGTATGCGGGCTGGCTAGGACATTGTCGAACTGCAGTAGCGGATGATCCGCCGGCGGCGGCTCCTTGGCCCAGACGTCGAGGCCGGCGCCGGCGATGCGCTTGTTGCGCAGTGCATCGGCCAGCGCAGCCTCATCGTGGATGAATCCGCGCGCGGTCGTGATGAAATACGCATGCGGCTGCATCAGCGCGAATTCGCGTGCGCCGATCATGCCGCGATTGTCCTTGTTCAGCGGACAGGAAATCGACACGTAATCCGAGTGGCGAAGCAGGTCATCGAGTTCGACCTTTTCGCCGCCGCGGGCCGCCATTTCGCTTGCCGTAAGATAGGGATCGTAGGCCAGCACCTTCATATGGAGCAGACCCTTGCAGAGTTCGGCAATGCGGCGGCCGACATTGCCAAGCCCGACGATGCCAATGGTCTTGCCCTGCGCCTCTGTCCCCATCAAGGCATTGCGGTTCACGTTCAGATCGCGCCGCAGCGCGCGATCCGCTTCGAGAATTCGCTTCGACAGCGTCAGCAGCATTCCCAAAGCATGTTCCGCCACGGAATTGGCATTGCCGCCGGACTGATTGACGACCAGCACACCCGCAGCCGTGCAGGCCTCGACATCGACGGGGTCGAAGCCCGCGCCGTTGCTGGAGACGATCAGCAGGTTCGGCGCGCGCCGCAGCAAATCCTGATCGACGTGAAAATGTTTTGCCAGTTCGTCCCGCGCCGCGCCGATCTGATAGGCATGCGCCGCGGCGAGGATCGGTGCGGAGATTTCATCGGTGCTGTCGTTTTCGAGCCGATCGAGCCGCACATCGGGCCGGGTTTTTAGAATTTCCGTGTAAATCTCGTTCGGCAGGTATTTGACGTAGAACACGCGCTTGTTGTTGACGGACATCGTTGGTACGACTTTCAGTTCGGGAAATGAGAGAGTTTGGCGGGACTGCTGTCATCGGCGACCTGATCACTCGGCCGTTATGCCGGCGGCCTTGATGATTGGACCCCATTTTTCGTAATCGGCATGGATCTTGGCACCGAATTGCCCGGGCGAACTGCCGATCGGCGATGCACCGAGCTTGCCGAGGCGATCCTTGACCGCATCGGTGTTGAGCGCGGCTACGAAATCACGCGAGAGTTTCTCGACCAACTCAGACGGCATGCCAGCGGGTCCGAGCAGCCCCCACCACACTTCGGTGTCGTAGCCAGGCACGGTCTCCGCCATGCTGGGCACGTCGGGCAGAAACGGCACGCGCTTCATTGTTGTTACCGCAAGCGCCCGCACGGTGCCGGCCGCTATTTGCGCTACCGATTCCGGCCCGTTGTTGAACGACATTGGGATTTGCCCGCCGAGGAGATCGTTGATCGCGGGCGCGCCGCCTTTGTAGGAGATCGCACTCACATCGATGTGCGCGAGGCTCTTCAAAAGCTCGCCGGCCAGATGGGTGGATGTGCCAGTCCCGGCATGGCCAAAAGACAGGCTGCCAGGTTTCGCCCGCGCCGCCGCGATCATATCGCCGAGCGTCTTGAACGGAGAATCGGCGCGCACCAGCAGGATATTGGGCGACGACGCTACCAGCGAAATCGGCGTGAAGCCCTTGAAGGTGTCATAGGGAATTTTCGGATACAAAAAAGGATTGGTGGCGTGACCGCTCGCGACCAAAATGAGCGTATAGCCATCGGGCACCGATCCCACCAGGGCCTGCGAGGCGACCAGGCCGCCTGCCCCCGGCCGGTTCTCCACCACAACTCCTTGACCCCATTGTCGGGAGACTGCGTCGCCGAGCGTGCGGGCGAGGACATCCACGGCGCCGCCGGCGGGGTATGGCACAAAAATATGCACCGGCCTGGACGGAAACGGCGACTGCGCAGACGCGACACCGCAAACAACGAACAATGCCATTGCGGCGACAGCAATCCGGAACCACCCCTTCAAGGCATCCCTCCCGATCGTCTCATTACTTCTTTTTATCCGACGTCTTATCGCACACTTCAACACCGGGAACATCTTGCACTCGCGCAGATCACGGTACCGATCGGGACATGTTGACAATCCCGCCGATCGCGTCAAGTTTCGGCGCCTCAACAGGACGGTCGCGACGATTTTTGCAGACCAAGATCCCGGTGAAGCGAAGGGAGAATTCGATGGCGGCCGCCGAGGGACAAACATCGTCCCAGACCTCTCATGACAAGGCTTCGCATGACAGGACTCCACACGAAAGGAGCTGGCATGAGATCGTGCTGCAAACGCTCAAGCGCAACGATATCCGGCTGGTGCCCTACGTTCCCGACCGCGTGCTGACGACGCTGATCAAGAATATCCATGCCGATCCGTTCTTCACGACATTCCCCACGGCGCGGGAAGAAGAAGCCGTCGGCATCGTTTCCGGCGCCTGGATGGCCGGCCTGAAGGGCGCGGTGCTAATGCAGACCTCCGGATTTGCCACGCTCGCCAATGTGCTGGCATCGCTGGCGATACCCTATCAGATTCCGCTGATCATGTTCGTATCCGAACGCGGCACCCTCGGCGAATTCAATTACGGGCAGGCGCTGGTCTGCCGCACCATGCGGCCGGTGCTGGACTCGCTGGCGATGGAGCATCACACCGCAACGCGGCTCGATGAATTCGAGTTCATCGTCGATCGATCGATCAAGCAGGCGATCACCACGCAAGCGCCGGTGGCGCTGATCCTGTCGCCGCTGTTGACCGGCGGCAAAGTGTTCGAGAAGTGAGCGGCCACATGAACCAGCCAACCAACACCCCCGCCCGCAACACCAAGATAATGAACCGGTTCGACCTGACCTCGCGGCTGGTCGCCAAACTGAAGAACGAGGAAGCCGTCGTCGGCGGCATCGGCAATACCAATTTCGACCTCTGGGCCACCGGCCAGCGCCCGCAGAATTTCTACATGCTGGGCAGTATGGGTCTCGCCTTCCCGATCGCACTCGGCGTGGCGCTGGCCCAGCCGAAGCGACACGTCTTCGCGCTGGAAGGCGACGGCTCGATCCTGATGCAATTGGGGTGTCTGTCGACCATCGCGACGCTCAAGCCGAAGAACCTCACCATGATCGTGATGGACAACGGCGTCTACCAGATCACCGGTGCGCAACCGACGCCGGCGGCGGCTTCAGCCGACATCATCGCGATCGCGATCGGTTCCGGATTAGCCAACAGCGCCTGGGCGGCGGATGAAGAGGATTTCGAACGCCTGGTCGATCAAGCGCTGACGGCTTCCGGCCCGACGCTGATCGGGGTGCGGATCGACGACAGACCCGGCACCGGGGCCACCCGCCGTGATCCCGTGCAGATCCGCGAGCGCTTCATGCTAGGCCTCGGCGTGCGGGAAGCGATGTAACTGCCGGCGTGTAGAACTTCAGGCCGGCAGCAATTTATCGCGCGATCGCGAGGTTTCGGCTGTCGGCAAATCATCGAGCGGCAGATCGAGGACCTCCTCGAATTCGACGATGTTATCGATCTCGGTCCCCATCGCGATGTTGGTGACGCGCTCCAGGATGAACTCAACCACCACCGGCACGCTGTATTGCGCCATCCATTCGCGCGCCGTTGTAAACGCGGCCTGCGCATCCCGGGGGTCGGTGACGCGGATGGCCTTGCAGCCCAAACCTTCGGCAACCGCGACGTGGTCGACGCCATAGCTTTCCAGGCCAGGTGCGTTGATATTCTCGAACGACAATTGCACGTGGTAATCCATATCGAATCCGCGCTGCGCCTGGCGGATCAGACCGAGATAGGCATTGTTCACGACGACATGAATATAGGGCAGCTTGAACTGGGCGCCGACCGCAAGCTCCTCGATCAGGAACTGGAAATCATAATCGCCTGAGAGTGCCACGATCTCGCGATCGGGATCGGCGGCGCGTATACCGAGCGCGGCGGGAAGCGTCCAGCCCAGCGGGCCGGCCTGCCCGGCATTGATCCAGTTGCGCGGACGATAGACGCCAAGGAACTGCGCGCCGGCGATTTGCGATAGACCGATCACGCTGACGAAGCACGTGTCGCGCCCGAACGCCTTGCTCATTTCCTCATAGACGCGCTGCGGCTTGATCGGCACGTTGTCGAAATGGCTCTTGCGCAGCATCGACCGTTTGCGATCCAGGCACGCCGCCGGCCACGCCTGCCGTTGTTTCAACTTGCCGGACTTGCGCCATTCCTCCGCGACGCTGACGAATAATTCGAGCGCGGCCTTGGCATCGGACACGATGCCAAGATCGGGGTTGAAGACGCGTCCGATTTGGGTGGGCTCGATATCGACATGCACGAAGGTTCTGTCCTTGGTGTAGGTCTCGATCGAACCGGTGTGTCGGTTGGCCCAGCGGTTGCCGATCCCAAGCACGAAATCTGACTCCAGCATGGTCGCGTTGCCATAGCGATGGCTGGTCTGCAACCCAACCATGCCAGCCATCAGCACATGATCATCCGGAATGGCGCCCCACCCCATCAGCGTCGGCACCACGGGAACATTGACGATCTCGGCGAAGGCCACCAGCAAGTCGGACGCATCGGCATTGATGACGCCGCCGCCGGCCACGATCAACGGACGCTCGGCAGCATTGAGCATCGTCAGCGCCTTTTCGATCTGCCGGCGCGTCGCGGCGGGCTTGTAGACCGCAAGCGGCTCATAGGTCTCGTCGTCGAATTCGATTTCGGCCAGTTGCACATCGACCGGCAGATCGATCAGCACCGGACCGGGGCGTCCTGATCGCATGATATGAAACGCCTGGCTGAAGACCCGCGGCACCAGCGCGGGCTCACGAACGGTGACTGCCCACTTCGCCACGGGCTTGGCGATCGATTCGATATCGACGGCCTGAAAATCCTCCTTATAGAGGCGCGCGCGCGGCGCCTGTCCGGTAATGCAGAGGATCGGAATGGAATCGGCGATCGCCGAATAAAGCCCCGTGATCATGTCGGTGCCGGCGGGGCCTGACGTGCCGATACAGACGCCGATATTGCCTGATTTCGCGCGGGTATAGCCCTCCGCCATGTGCGAGGCGCCTTCGACATGACGCGCCAGGATGTGGTTGATCGAACCGCGCTTCTTCAGGGCCGAGTACAGCGGATTGATTGCCGCGCCGGGTACGCCGAAGGCGCAGACCACGCCTTCCCGTTCCAGAATACGCACGGCAGCATCGATTGCTCGCATCTTCGCCATCTGTATTCCCCTGTTCGTCGCGGTGCGATCATCAGGGGAAATGACTTGGCATCTCAATCGATTTGAATTTATTTCCCACGATGCGGCAGGGTTACGGAAAACGCGGCGCGCTCAATAGGTTGTCTCGGGATTCCGTTGAAAACGATGCGCCTTCGTATCTGCGCTATTCGAACAGCGGCGCCAGTTCCATCTGCGGGACCAACACGAGACCCTTGTCGGTGATGCGGATTTCCGGGATCACCGACAGCGGGATCAGGTTGAATCCCATATAGGGAATGGTGCACCCGGCCTCGACCCATTCGATCTTGAGCTGCCTGACTTCTTCGGCGACTTCGGTAATGCGCTTGTCTGAGAGCAACCCCGCAATCGGCAGCGGCACCAGCGCCCTCACCTTGCCGTCGGCAACGACGCAAACGCCGCCCTGCTTTTCTTTGATCGCGACGAGTGCGACCTGCATGTCCGCCTCGTTGGTTCCCGCGATGATGATGTTATGGCTGTCATGTCCGACGCTGGAGGCGACCGCGCCGCGCTTGAGGCCGAAAGCACTAAGGAGGCCGTAGGCCACATTGCCGTTCGACTTGCCGTGACGCTCAACCACCGTCACAAAGCAGAGATCATGGCGTTCGAATAATGTCAGCCAGTCCTTGGCAGGCTCGATTTTGATTTTCTCATGGATCAGCGTGATACCGGGCAGCGCGGTCTTGATCGCGTTGACGGTGCAGGCTTGGGCTGGCATCGCGGGCGTCAGCTTGACTTGCGCCGGCAGTTTCACGGTGGCGTAGGCGGCCTTCGGGTATTGGTAACGCTGCGACAGCGCCTGATCGAGGCGCGGCGTGATCTCGCCATGCTCGACCACGAGTTCACCGCCATACCAGGTGCATTGCGGCTTCAGATTGTCGTCCATCAGCACAAGGTCAGCGCGGCGGCCACCGCCGAGCCCGCCGATATCATTGTCCATGCCAAAGCGCGTGGCGCCGTGCAGCGAGCCCATCGACCACGCCTGCTCCGGCGACATCCCCGCTTTCACCGCCTCGCGCACCACCCAGTCGAGACCGAACAGAAAGAGATCGTCGGCATCGCGATCGTCGGTGCACACGGCCGTGCGCTTATGGGAGGCACCGAGTTCGGTGATGGTGCGGATCGCCTGCGGCAGGCTGTGCCAGGGCGTAGTCGGCGGTCCGCCGCGCAGGAACACCCAGACGCCGGCATCGAGCAGATCGTCAGCGATATCGCGATCGATCGCCTCATGGGTGTCGGTGACACCGCTTGCGGCATAGGCCGCGACGAACTCACGGCCATAGACATGACCTGACACCGGGCGGCCGCGCTTGAGTGCGGCGGCCAGAATAGCGTGGCTGCGCTCGTCTCCCATGGTGACGGGGACAAAATCCATCTTCTCGCCAAGCGCGACAGCCTCCGGCCAGCGGTCGAACAGCCCCGCGATCTTGTCGGGCGTGAGATCGCCACCCGCGGTTTCCATGGCTGCGGATGTGGCAGGAACCGTGGACGGCACGGTCAGGAAAATCGAAAGCGGCGCCTCGCGCGCATCTTCCAGCATCGCCTCGACGCCGGCGACATCCATCACGTTGCCAATCTCATGGCTGTCGCAGAAGATCGTGGTGGTGCCGTTGAGCAGCGCGGCCTCCGCATAGGCGCAAGCCGTCACCATCGAGGATTCGATGTGGATGTGCGGATCGACAAGACCTGGTGCTACGATGCCACCGGCGGCATCATAGACCGGGACACTATTCCAGATTTTTCGCGCGGCCCCCGCCGGTTTCACCGCCGCGACACGCCCCCCTGTGATCCAGACCTCGCGACCCCCAAGGATACGTTCGGAGTAAGTCGAAAGCACCCGTGCGCCGGTGACGACAAGATCGGGCGCAAGGCGGCCCGATGCGACATCGGCGAGACGGCGGGTCATCGTGTGCAAGGGCGCGACCGCAAAACGCGTCAATCTGGTCATGGGACTTCTCGCTGCTGGGACGATCGGTTTGTACCGATGCTTGCTCTCCGCGCGGGCGGGAGCAAGCTCAAATATGACGGCAGGCCTGCTTACCCATTGGGCAGGAGCAAATTGGGGCAGGAAGCAGAGCTTTGCCAGGTTCCGTCGGTTGAATCAGTCTTGATGCGCAGGCGGCATCACGCCACCCAGCACAAGCGTCAGTTCGGCCGCAACCGTGCGCACGATACAGCCGAGAACGGGCAACCGCTCGTCGGTGATCCGGCTGGTCATCCCGGACACGGAAATCGTCGCCAGGGGTTCGCTGCAATCGCTGTAGACGACCGCGGCGACACAGCGCAGCCCCATGCGCGCTTCCTCGTCGTCGACGGCATAACCCTGCCGGCGAATGATCTGGAGTTCACGGAACAATTCGCTTGGCCGCACGATCGACTTCTCGGTCAGGCGCGGCATGCCCTGCCGGCAGATGATGCCGTTGACGTCCTCGTCCGAATAGGTGGCAAGCACCGCTTTGCCGACGCCGGACGCCACCATCGCAACCCTGCCGCCGACCTTTGTCAGCGAGCGCATGATCTCGCGGCTTTCGATCCGCGTCAGCACGATGATCGCCTCATCGTCGACCACGGCCAGATTCGCGGTTTCACGGGTCTGGTCGCGCAGTTTGCGCAGATAGGGCATCGCCTGCGCCGTGAAATTGCGGCGCCGGGCGAATGTCGCGCCGACCGAAAAACTCTGGGCGCCGACATGCCATTTCGATCCGTCACGATCGAACTGGACGAAGCGCCGTTTTTCCAAAGTTGCGAGCAGGCGATGGACCGTCGAAGTCGACAAGCCCGTGCGAACGGCGAGATCGCTCAGGCGATATCCCTCATCGTCTTCGGCGAGGGTCTCGATGATGGACAGCGCGCGGTCAACGGATTGTACGCCGCCATCCCGGCCATCGGGTTCACCATCCGTGACAGCTCTCGGCTCGACGACTTTGCGCCGGATCACGCTTCGCTTCATTGCGGCCTGCTTTTATCGGAGGACGTGAAGATGCGTTCGCTGCTGGGTTATTGAAGTGTCGCTTAGTCAGAACGATGGACGCCGCCCCTTGGGGCGACGTCCGGTATCGGGATTTTACAGAAGGCCCGCGCCGCGCGCCCACTTGTACTTGGCGCCCAGCACTTCGACCGGCAATTCGGTCGAATAGGCATAGGACGGGATACCGTTCTGGTAGAGATATTCGGCGGCTTCCTCGACCTCGACGTCGCCCGCAAGCGAGGCCACGATCGGTTTCACGAAGCCCTTGGCCTCCATCTCCTTCTTCACTTCAACCATATTGCGCGCGAACACCATCGGCGGCGTCACGATCGTGTGCCAGTAGCCGAGGATCAGCGCATGGATACGCTCATCCGACAGGCCGAGCTTGACGGTGTTGACATAGGTGATCGGCGGTTCGCCACCGGTGATATCGACCGGGTTGCCGGCCGCACCGAACGGCGGGATGAACTTGCGGAATGCCGCGTCGAGATCCGGCGGCATCGCCATCAGCGACATGTCGTTGTCGACTACCGAGTCCGACAGCAGCACGCCGGAACCGCCCGCACCGGTGATGATCAGGATGTTCTCGCCTTTTGGTGTCGGCAAGACTGGCACGCCGCGTGCGAATTCGAGCAATTGACGCAGCGATCGGGCGCGGATCACGCCGGACTGCTTGAGCACATCCTCATAGATCTTGTCGTTGCCGGCGAGCGCACCGGTATGCGACGACGCGGCCTTGGCGCCGGCGGACGTACGGCCCGCCTTGAGCACCACCACCGGCTTCTTCTTGGAGACGCGCTTGGCGGCTTCGGCAAACGCGCGGCCATCTTTCAAGTCTTCGCAATGCTGCGCAATGATGGCCGTATTCGGATCCTGCTCGAAGAACGCCAGCAGATCGTCCTCATCGATATCGGACTTGTTGCCGAGGCCGACAATCGCGGAGACGCCCATCTTGGCGGAGCGCGAGAAGCCGATGATGGCCATGCCGATACCGCCGGACTGCGACGACAATGCCGCCGAGCCCTTGACGTCATAGGCCGTGCAGAAGGTCGCGCAGAGATTGGCGGGCGTATAATAGAAACCGTAGATGTTCGGCCCCATCAGGCGGACATTGTATTTCTTGCCGATCTCGACGATCTCGGCCTGCAATTCCGGCGCGCCGGCTTCGGCAAAGCCCGAGGGAATCAGGACCGCACCGGGAATTTTCTTCTCGCCGCATTCGATCAGCGCGCCCGCGACGAACTTTGCCGGGATCGCAAACACCGCGGTGTCGATCACGCCGGGAACGTCCTTGACGCTCTTGTAGGCCTTGTAGCCGAGGATCTCGGCAGCCTTCGGATGGATCGGATAGATGTCGCCCTTGTAGCCGCCGTTGATGAGGTTCTTCATCACGGAGTTGCCGATCTTGCCGTCTTCGGTCGAGGCGCCGATCACGGCAACCGCCTTGGGCTGCATGATGCGGTTCATCGCGGTGACGATTTCCTCGGTCGGGCGCGGCGCCGGACGGGGCTTGTAGTCGAAGTCGACAACGATACGCACGTCGGCCGCGATCGCGTCTTTCTTGGTCGCGAACACCGGATTGAGATCGAGTTCGACGATTTCCTGGAAGTCGCTGACGAGCTGCGACACCTTCACGATGATGTCAGCCAGCGCGTCGCGATTGGCGGCGTCGCCGCCGCGCACGCCCTTCAACATGTCATGGGCCTGGATGCCGTCGAGCATCGACAGAGCGTCGTCCTTGGTCGCGGGCGCGAGGCGGAAGGTGATATCTTTCAGCACTTCCACCAGCACGCCGCCGAGGCCGAAAGCCACCAGCTTGCCGAACGATCCGTCGGTGATCGAGCCGATGATGACTTCGGTGCCGCCCAGCAGCATCTGCTGGATCTGGATGCCTTCGATCTTGGCGTCGGCCTTGTACTTCTTGGCGTTGGCCAGAATGGTCGCGTAGTTGGTCGCGACATCGGCGGCGGTCTTGACGCCGACCACCACACCGCCGGCTTCGGTCTTGTGCAGGATATCAGGCGAAACAATCTTCATGACCACCGGGAAGCCCATCGCGCTCGCGATCTTGGCGGCTTCCTCGGCTGATCTCGCAACGCCCTCTTTGGGAACGGGGATACCATAGGCATCGCATACCAGCTTGCCTTCCGGAGCTGTCAGGCTGGTGCGTTTGTCCGCTTTAACCGCATCGAGTATTTTGCGGACCGCATCTTTGGAATTCGACATCAGTTCCTCCTTGAGGGTCTATTTTTGGTTCGCCGGCAGCACATGCGGGCATCAGGACCGCACTTGCCAGCGCACATTCGATTGGTTCACGGTGACGGCAGACGCGGATTAGCGTCCACTGCGGCCCTTTTCCGGCCACCGACGGATTAGCTCACGATGGCATTTGGTATGCCAGAAACGATCTTGTCAAGGTGTCGAAGTATTGAAATCATAGGTAACTTGACACGCTGGCATTTGGTATGCCAAAAATAATTCAGTTATTGTTTTGATAAGGGCTCCCCCGCTGAGGAGACCAGCCCTACCCCAACGGAAACAAACCAAGGCGCCGCCCACCATGGCCGAGGCAGATATTGCAATCGTCCGGATCGTGCCGGAGACGAGTTTCAAGAACAAGGCTTACGAGGCCTTGAAGGAAGCCATCCTGAAGATGGACATCTACGCGACGCCCGAGCCGGTGATGCTCGACGAGCGCGCGTTGTCCGAACGTCTCGGCGTCAGCCGGACCCCGATCCGCGAAGCGATCGCGATGCTGGAGCAGGACGGCTTCGTCAAAACCGTGCCACGCCGCGGCATCGTCGTGGTGCGCCGGACCAAGAGCGAGATCGTCGATATGATCCGCGCATGGGCCGCGCTTGAGAGCATGGCTGCGCGCTTGATCACGACCATTGCGCGCAAAAAGGACATCTCCGCGCTGCGCGATTTCTTCAAGGATTTCGGCAAGGATCGCCTGCCGCAGGATCACGTCGAGGAATACTCGAAAGCCAACATCGCCTTTCACCAGGCGCTGATCTCGCTCAGCGAATCGCCTGTTCTGGTCGATATGACCAACGACATTCTGTTGCATGTGCGCGGCTACCGGCAGCTGACGATCGGACGCGTCGACCGCACCGCAACGTCGCTGCCCGAACATATCGCGATGATCGAAGCGCTCGAAATGCGCGATACCGAGCTTGCTGAAAAACGCGCCCGCGACCACACCCTCGGCCTCGCCGCCTATGTGGAAGCGCACGGCCAGGAACTCTTTTAGTCGCAACAATCAACAACAGTCCTTTGCGGGACGCCAACCGAGAAGACGACGAACTCGTCCGCATCGAGAAGATCAGGGAGAAGCGGAATGTCCGCAGCAGTACAGAGCATTGACGTGAACAAGGCTGACGCCGAGCGCGAGCAGACCGATGGCTTCAATCTCATCATCGATGCGCTCAAGCTCAACGGCCTGACCACGATCTATGGCGTGCCCGGCATTCCGATCACCGACTTCGGCCGCATGGCCCAGGCCGCGGGCATTCGCGTCATCTCGTTCCGGCACGAGCAAAACGCCGGCAACGCCGCCGCGATCGCGGGCTTTCTCACCAAGAAACCCGGCGTCTGCCTGACGGTTTCTGCGCCCGGCTTCCTCAACGGCCTCACCGCACTCGCCAATGCCACGACCAACTGCTTTCCGATGATCCTGATCTCAGGCTCGTCCGAGCGTGAGATCGTCGACCTGCAACAGGGCGATTACGAAGAAATGGATCAGCTCGCGATCGCCAAGCCGCTCTGCAAGGCGGCGTTCCGTGTGCTGCATGCCGCCGACATCGGCATCGGTCTGGCCCGCGCGATCCGCGCCGCGGTGTCGGGACGTCCGGGCGGCGTCTACCTCGATCTGCCCGCGAAGCTTTTCGGCCAGTTGATGGATGCGGAAGCCGGTCAGAAGTCGCTGGTCAAGGTGATCGACGCAGCGCCTGCCCAGATCCCCGCCCCGGCCGCGGTCAAGCGCGCGCTCGATGTGCTCAAGAGCGCCAAGCGTCCGCTGATCATCCTCGGCAAGGGCGCCGCCTATGCGCAGGCCGACGCTGAAATCCGCGCGCTGGTCGAGAAGAGCGGCATTCCGTTCCTGCCGATGAGCATGGCCAAAGGCTTGCTGCCGGATACGCATCCGCTCTGCGCGGGTGCTGCGCGTTCCACGGTGCTGAAAGATTCCGACGTCGTGATGCTGATCGGCGCGCGCCTCAACTGGCTGCTGTCGCATGGCAAGGGCAAGTCCTGGGGCGACGCACCGAAGAAGTTTATCCAGATCGACATCGAGCCCAAGGAAATGGATTCGAACGTCGAGATCGTCGCGCCTGTAGTGGGCGATATCGGCTCCTGCGTTTCAGCGCTGCTGGAAGGCATCGACGGCAAGTGGCCTGCGCCGCCGGCCGACTGGACCAATGCGGTGCGGACCAAGAAGGACGACAATATCGCAAAGATGGCGCCGCGGCTGATGAACAACAACTCGCCGATGGATTATCACGGCGCGCTCGGTGCGCTGCGCACCATCATCAAGGAGCGGCCGGACGCGATTCTGGTCAATGAAGGCGCCAACACGCTCGATCTCGCGCGCGGCATCATCGATATGTACCAGCCGCGCAAGCGTCTCGACGTCGGCACCTGGGGCGTGATGGGCATCGGCATGGGCTTCGCCATCGCCGCCGCGATCGAGACCGGCAAGCCCGTGCTCGCGGTCGAAGGCGACAGCGCCTTTGGCTTCTCCGGGATGGAGGTCGAAACCATCTGCCGTTACAATCTGCCGGTCTGCGTCGTCATCTTCAACAATAACGGCATCTATCGCGGCACCGACGTCAATCCATCGGGCGGTTCGGATGTCGCGCCGACCGTATTCGTCAAGGGCTCGCGCTACGACAAGATGATGGAAGCCTTCGGCGGCGTCGGCGTCAATGCCACGACACCGGACGAGCTGAAGCGCGCGGTGAACACCGCGATGGACTCCGGCAAGCCCACGCTGATCAACGCTGTGCTCGATCCCGCAGCCGGCAGCGAGAGCGGCCGCATCGGCAACCTCAATCCGCAAAGCAAGCTGAAGAAGAAATAGTCACGTCCAGGCGGGGTCACGGCCTCGCCCTCATTTCCTTCCTGCTGATGCAGGAGCAGACACGATACGGAGCAACACGATGACCCAGGCGCTGAAGGGCGTTCGCATTCTCGATTTCACCCACGTCCAGTCAGGCCCGACCTGCACGCAATTGCTGGCATGGTTCGGCGCCGACGTGATCAAGGTCGAGCGACCCGGCGTCGGCGACATTACGCGCGGCCAGTTGCAGGATGTCCCCAATGTCGACAGCCTGTATTTCACCATGCTCAACCACAACAAGCGCTCGATCACGCTCGACACCAAGAATCCAAAGGGCAAGGAAGTTCTCACCGCGCTGATCAAGAGCTGCGATGTGCTGGTGGAAAATTTCGGTCCCGGCGTGCTCGACCGCATGGGATTCCCCTGGGAAAAGATTCACGCCATCAACCCGAAGATGATCGTCGCGTCGATCAAGGGCTTCGGCCCCGGTCCCTACGAGGACTGCAAGGTGTATGAGAATGTCGCGCAGTGCACCGGCGGCGCCGCGTCCACCACCGGTTTCCGCGACGGCCTGCCGCTGGTCACCGGCGCGCAGATCGGCGACAGCGGCACCGGATTGCATCTGGCGCTCGGCATCGTCACCGCGCTCTATCAGCGCACGGTCACGGGCCAGGGACAAAAAGTCACCGCCGCGATGCAGGATGGTGTCTTGAACCTTGCGCGCGTCAAGCTGCGCGATCAGCAGCGCCTCGCCCATGGCCCGCTCAAGGAATACAGCCAGTTCGGTGAAGGCATTCCGTTTGGCGATGCCGTGCCGCGCGCAGGCAACGATTCCGGCGGCGGACAACCGGGCCGCATCCTCAAATGCAAGGGCTGGGAAACCGATCCGAACGCCTACATCTACTTCATCACCCAGGCGCCGGTCTGGGAGAAGATTTGCGATATCATCGGCGAACCCGGCTGGAAGACCCATCCGGATTACGCCAAGCCTCCGGCCCGGCTGTCGCGCCTGAACCAGATCTTCGCGCGCATCGAACAGTGGACCATGACCAAGACCAAGTTCGAGGCGATGGACATTCTCAACAAGGACGACATTCCCTGCGGTCCGATCCTGTCGATGAAAGAACTGGCGGAAGACCAGTCGCTGCGCGCGACCGGCACCGTGGTCGAAGTCGATCATCCCGAGCGCGGCAAATATCTGTCGGTCGGCAATCCCATCAAGCTGTCGGACAGCCCGACCGAGGTGAAGCGTTCCCCGTTGCTCGGCGAGCACACCGACGAAATCCTGCGTCAGGTTCTCGGCTTCAGCGACCATCAGGTGGCCGAGATCCATGATTCCGGCGCACTCGACCCGCCGCGCAAAGTCGCCGCCGAATAAGCGACGTTTCCAGACTGCTTTTAAGTTCTAAGGCCGCCGGTTTCCGGCGGCCTTTTTGTTTAAGGCTTGGCTTTAAGGCTTTGGCTTGAGGGCGCGTCGCTTAAGAAACCATTATGTTGCATTGCGGTATTGGTTATGCTGCCATGCAAACAAATGCATTGCTGTTGGCATCTGGTATACCTAAGTTATGGACAACACTTGATCTGCTGACCCGCAAAGAGAACCGATATGTCCAAGACCGCCGCCTTCGGCCTCGTGCCTTCCCCCACTTTGTTCGGCCGCCTGATGGCGACCATTGACCGCCTGTTGATGGCCAGCGCCCGCATCGCTATCCGCAACGGCGACACTCCCTATTTCGGGCTCTGACAAGCGTTGCGACCGTTATCTAACCGGCCGCCCGACACTGCCCTAGACCAATCCTCCCAGCCTCGACCCCGGTTTTCTGGGGTCTTTTTTTGCCTGCATTTTGTCGCGCAAGACCTATCCTGCGCCCTAGACTGCGGCATATTGAACGCGCAAGGTCCCCAGCCATAATATGACTTGCGCTCTGGCATATCACATACCAATATGCGCAGACGGCAACGCTCCCATATAAAAACAGAGGGCGTGCCACGGGAGGGACCATGACCGCCACACCACAAACCACGGCGACCCCAATGGCGGAAGGCAAGCACTTCCGCTGGCTGCAATTGGCGATGGGCATCGTCTGCATGGCGATGATCGCCAACCTGCAATATGGCTGGACGCTGTTCGTCGATCCGATCGACGCGAAATATCACTGGGGCCGCGCCGCGATCCAGCTCGCCTTTACGCTTTTCGTAGTGACCGAAACCTGGCTGGTGCCGGTCGAGGCATGGTTTGTCGATAAATATGGCCCGAGCGTCGTCGTGATGTTTGGCGGCATCATGATCAGCATCGCCTGGGTCATGAATTCCTACGCCGACTCGCTGGTGCTGCTCTATATCTCCGCGATCATCGCCGGGATCGGCGCCGGTTCGGTGTACGGCACCTGCGTTGGCAATGCCCTCAAATGGTTTCCCGACCGCCGCGGCCTGGCCGCCGGCGCTACCGCCGCCGGCTTCGGCGCGGGCGCGGCTATTACCGTGGTGCCGATCGCGAACATGATTGCGGCGAGCGGCTACCAGAGCGCGTTCTTCACCTTTGGCATCGGACAAGGCGCCATCGTCTGCCTGCTTGCCTTCCTCCTGCGCAAACCGTCACAGGCAATGCCGCCGAAGAAGAAGCAGCTCAATCTTCCCCAGACCAAAATCGACTTCACGCCGCCGCAGGTCCTGCGCAGCCCGATCTTCTGGATGATGTATCTGGTGTTCGTGATGGTCGCGGCTGGCGGCCTGATGACGGCGGCGCAGATTGCGCCGATCGCTCACGACTTCAAGATCGACAATGAACCGGTCAGCATCGCCGGCTTCCAGATGGCCGCGCTGACCTTTGCGATTTCGCTCGACCGTATTTTCGACGGCTTCGGCCGGCCGTTTTTCGGCTGGGTCTCCGACACGATCGGACGCGAACACACGATGTTCATCGCGTTCGGAACCGCCGCCATCATGCTGCTGACGCTCTCGGCATACGGTCACATACCGATCGTCTTCGTGCTGGCGACCGCGGTTTATTTCGGCGTGTTCGGCGAGATCTACAGCCTGTTTCCGGCGACCAGCGGCGACACGTTCGGCTCGAAATTCGCAACCACCAACAACGGCATGTTGTATACGGCAAAAGGCACCGCCTCGCTGCTGGTGCCGCTGGCAAGCCTGGTCGCCTCGCATTACGGCTGGCAGGCCGTGTTCGTGATCGCCGTTGCGCTCAACGCCACCGCGGCGCTGCTGGCCTTGTTCGTCATCAAGCCGATGCGGCGCGCGTTCATCCTCGGCAATGAAGCGACGTCGGACGCCAGAGCGCGAGACGTCAGAGCCGCCTGACCTTCGTCAGCAAAAATCCAGGAAAGAGGCGTGCCCCGGTACGCCTCTTTTTTTGCCCTCTTCCATTGGAATACAAAATACCAATAAACGATTTTTGCTGCCACTCAGTCAAGGCACGCGGACGTGCATAGTCGTAAAACGTCAGCATTACTGCCGCTTTATGTCGGAAATTACTTGTGATATTAAATTGACAATTGGAATAATGTATACCAGTCTTGGACGACAGAAATTTCCCTGCGGCTGACATGAAGGAGGAGGCAATGAAAGTCGAAGACATCCTGCGCAAGAAGACTGCCCGCGTCGCGACCGTTCGAATGAATGAGACCGTGGCCATCGCCGCTCAATTGATGCGCGCCAGCAATATCAGTGCGCTGGTGGTGAAGGATGTCGTTCGCACCGAGGGTAACACCGCGGCGGGCATGTTCACCGAACGCGACGTGGTGCGCGCTATCGCCGAGCACGGCGCCGCCGGCGTCAATCTGAAGATTTCGCAGTTGATCTCAGTGGGGCAACTGGTTTCCTGTGCAGCGACCGACACGCTGGAACATGTTCGTCATCTCATGAACAAGCACCACATCCGGCATTTGCCCGTGATCGACAATTACAGCCTGATCGGCGTCATCAGCATCCGCGACATTTCAACCGCGTTCGACGACGAAGCGACCGCGACGGAACGATCCGTTCCCGCCTGACCACCCTCTCCGCTTCAACCGCAATCACGCGGGCTTTGAGTGACGCTCAAAAGCCCGCGCGTGAGGACGGCTGACATTTTCAGTGATCAACCATTGAGGGACGCCATGAAAATCTGCATCTACGGCGCCGGCGCGATCGGCGGATATCTCGGGGTACAGTTCGCGCGCGCAGGCGCCGATGTCAGCCTGGTCGCACGGGGTGCGCATCTCGCCGCCATGCGCGCCAACGGGCTCAAACTCCTGATCGACGACGAGGAGCGCGTGGTGCATCCGCGTTGCACCGACAATCCCGCCGAACTCGGGCATCAGGATTTCGTCATCATCTGCCTGAAGGCCCATTCCATCACCGGCGTGATTGAAACGATGCAGCCATTGCTCGGGCCGCACACCCGCATCGTCACGGCGGTCAATGGCATTCCCTATTGGTATTTCTACAAGCATGGCGGCCGCTACGAAGGCTCGACGCTGGAGAGCATCGACCCCGGCGGCCGGCAATGGCACGAACTGGGCCCGCAGCGCGCCATCGGCTGCATCGTCTATCCCGCCACCGAGATCGAAGCGCCCGGCGTGATCCGCCATGTCTATGGCAACCGCTTCCCGATCGGTGAACCCTCGGGCGAGAAGAGTCCCGACGTGGAGCGGCTTTCCGCGCTGTTCACGGAGGCCGGCATGCAGGCGCCGGTGCTGGAGCGCATTCATGACGAAATCTGGCTCAAGCTTTGGGGCAATGTCTGCCTCAATCCGATCAGCGCACTGACCCACGCCACACTCGATGTGATCTGCTCCGATCCGGCAACGCGTGCGCTGTCGAAAGCCATCATGCAGGAAACCCAGACCATCGCCGAAAAATTCGACGTCAGGTTCCGGGTCGATATCGAGCGGCGGATCGAAGGCGCGCGCAAGGTCGGCGCGCACAAGACCTCGATGCTGCAGGATCTGGAACGGGGGCGCCCGATGGAAATCGACCCGCTGGTCTCCGTGGTTCAGGAAATGGGCCGATTGACGCAGACCCCTACCCCGGCGCTCGACACCGTGCTGGCCTTGATCGTTCAGCGCGCGCAGATCGCCGGATTGCGCGATGCCAGCCCGCCGGCAAAGGCGAACGCGCCCGCTTTTGCATGACCCTGTCGCCCTGATCGGCGCCGCGCCCGGTGGACATTTACCGGTCGCGGCGGCATCCTGCCGAACAGACCGCTATTCCCCCCAGACAACCGAGAATGATCGCATGAAGGCCTATGTCTACAGCGCCAATGGCGCCGCAATCGCCGATATCGCCAAGCCCTCGCCAAAAGGCACGCAGGTTTTGATCCGCGTGCATGCCTGCGGTCTCAATCGCGCCGATCTCGGCATGACCAAGGGGCACGCCCATGGCAGCGCCGGCGGCGCCGGCACCGTGCTCGGGATGGAATGGGCGGGCGAAGTCGCCGAGGTCGGTCCCGACGCTAGGGGTGTCAAGATCGGCGACAAGGTAATGGGGTCGGGCAGCGCTGCCTTTGCCGAATATACTCTGGCCGATCACGGCCGATTGTTCCGCACGCCCTCGAACATGAATTTCGAGGAAGCCTGCACACTCCCCATTGCAATCTCGACCATGCACAACGCGGTCGTGACTAACGGCGCGTTACAGCCCGGCCAGACCGTCATGATTCAAGGCGCCAGTTCCGGCGTCGGCCTGATGGCCATGCAAATCGCCAAGCTCAAGGGCGCAAAACTTGTGGTGGGCTCTTCCACCGATGCGACGCGCCGCGGCAGGCTGAAGGAATTCGGCGCCGATCAGGCGGTAGACTCCAGCGATCCTGGCTGGGTCGATCAGGTGTTGCAGGCGACCGGTGGCGAAGGCGTCGACCTGATCGTCGATCAGGTCTCCGGCAGTGTCGCGAACCAAAATCTCAAGGCAACCAAGGTCAAGGGCCGCATCGTCAATGTCGGCAGGCTCGGCGGCACCCATGCCGATTTCAACTTCGACCTGCATGCCGCGCGCCGGATCAGCTATATCGGCGTCACCTTCCGCACCCGCTCGATCGAGGAAATCCGCGAGATTTTCGACGAGGTCCGCAAGGATATCTGGCCGGCGGTGGAATCGCGCAAGCTGCAGATGCCGATCGACAAGGTTTTTGCATTCGACGATATCGGCAAGGCGTTCGAACACATGGAAGCCAACAAGCATCTCGGCAAGATCGTCGTGACGCTGTAGGCTGGAGGTATCCCGGCGCGGAACACAGAGCTCCGCAGCCGGGATAGACATCGCCAATACCGCCAAGCCAGATCGACAGCGTGACGCTGTGCCTTTGCGCAGCGTCCGCAGATCTCAAAAAATCAGCTTCTTTTTAGTCAGAACAATTCGCAACAATCACTGTTGCAAGTGAGTGGCGATTGCGCCTCACGCGCGTCTTTAATGTTGCATGATGGGCTGCTAAACCGCGCCCATGAGTCATCCTGATAACGCCGTTAAATCCCGTGTCGCAGCCATCTCGATCTTTGCCAGTGCCGGGATGGCCGCGGCCAAATTCGTGGTCGGTATTGCCATCGGCAGTCTCGCGCTGATCTCCGAAGCGCTGCACTCCTCGGTCGATGTGGTCGCGACAATTATCACCTGGTTGGTGGTGCGGGTTTCCGACAAACCGGCAGATGAGGAACATCATTACGGCCACGGCAAGCTGGAGAGCGTGTCGGCGCTCGGCATCATCGCGATGCTCTATGTGCTGGCCGGCGGCATTCTGGTCGAATCCTACAGCCGCCTGCGCGAAGGTGCGTCGCCGCCTGCCCTGTCGGCGATTCCGTTCATCGTGCTGCTGGTCGATATTGCCGTGAATTTCTGGCGCGCCCGGGCGCTGCACCGGGCCGCGCACGACACCAAAAGCCAGGCCCTGGCCGCCGACGCGCTGCATTTCGCTTCAGACGTGCTGGGCTCGGTCGCCGTTATCATCGGACTAATTCTTTCAGGGTTGGGCTATCCTTGGGGCGATGCCGCCGCTGCGATCGGCGTGGCGGTGATGATCGCGGCGCTGGGCATGCGGATGGCACGTTCCACCGTCGAGACCCTGGTCGATCGTGCCCCGGAAGGCGTAACGGAAAAAGCCGATGCCGTGATCAGGGCGGTGCCTGGCGTGGTCGACATCGAACGGCTGCGGGTACGGATGGTGGGTTCAACCCACTTCATTGACGCCATTGTGCAGGTGCCGCGCACCTACCCGATCGACCGCGTCGACGAGATCAAGCGCAAGGCACAGGAAGCGATCACCAAGGCGCTCGACGATGCCGACCTGACATTCACGGCCGTGCCGGTCGCCCGCGACAATGAGAGTGTACGCGAACGCATCATGGTGATCGCCCGCAATTCCGGTCTCGCCATCCATCATGTCACCGTGCACGATCTCGGCGGCAAGCTCACCGTCAGCATCGACCTCGAAGTCGATGGCGAGATGGCGCTGCTGGCCGCCCATGACATCGCCCATGAGCTGGAGCGCAACATCCGCGAGGAATTCGGCGACGATGTCGAAGTCGACACCCATATCGAGCCGCTGGAACCGGAATTGCCGCTCGGCACCGATGCCGCGCCCGACCGTGTCGAAACCATACGGACGGCGCTGGTGCGCTTTGCTGCCGACGGCGCGATCCATGACATCCACAATGTCCGGGTGCGCGACACCGACGCCGGCGAAATCGTTAATTTCCATTGCCGCGCCGCGCCATCGATGAGCGTGATCAAGGTTCACGAGAGCGTCGATGAGATCGAGCGCGCATTGCGGCGCGCATTTCCGACCGTGAAGCGCGTGATCAGTCACGCCGAGCCCCCGGGCGCAGTCTGAATCCGCTTCACCGCGCGCGTTCTCGTTTCGGACTCACTTCAACGGTATTTTCGCGGGCATTTCGGAGTTCTGATTCTCCGTGGACAAGATTTATTTGCATTAACGAATCGTTGACTCTCGACAGCCTGCGAAAACTGGATTCAAATCACTCTTGATTCGGAAGCGGCTGGGGCTCTTCTGGACGGGGTGCATACAAGTTTTCCAAGGGGGCTAAAGGCATGGCGCGTGCACACGCGGCGAACGCGTGCGTCCAATCCGATTCGATCAAGGGATTGGCGCAATCGATCGCAAAACCGGCCTATCATAGGCTGCTCATAGCGGAGCCTGCGCTCCGCCGGGCCGTGCCTACCCTGATCATCGCGTTCCTGATTACTATTTGCCTCGGCGCTTTCGTGCAGGTGGTCGACCAGAGTCGGCAAAAGCAGGCCGCGATCAAGCGCGATCTCGCGGCCGTTGCCGATCTGCTCGCCGAACGTATCGATCGCATCGCTTCGGTCCGGCAGGATCGCGCGGCGACGTTCGAGCGCCTGCAACTTCTGTTGCCCAGCCTCATCCCATCCTGGGCCATCGCCGCCGGCCGGCACGTTATCATCACCGGCGCCGACCAGCGCATTCTCGCCCGCGTTCCGATCGAGGATGCGCTTGGCGACACCAGCCGCATTCTCGATGCCGTCAGCGCGGCGCATTCGCTGAGCGCTCCCGGACAGCCCGCCAGTGTAACCGAGATCACCCTGCCAAGCGGCAGCGGCGCGCTTGCGGTTGCGCATATCGTCAAATCACTGCCCGGCCAGGTCATCATCATCCAGGAAAAACTCGATACACTCTGGCGATCGGACGCCGCCCTCTCGGTGACGCTCTCGGCCACGACCGGCTTTGTCGTGCTGATCCTGGGCTTTGCGTTCCACTGGCAATCGACCCGGGCGCGCGAAGGCGATCTTATCAATGACGCCGTGCGTGGCCGTATCGATACCGCGCTTAATCGCGGCCGCTGCGGATTATGGGATTGGGATCTGTCGCGCGGACGCATCTTCTGGTCGCAATCGATGTTCACGATGCTCGGCCTCGACACCCGCAGCGACCTGCTGACGTTCGGCGAAGTCAACGCGCTGGTGAAATCGGACGATATCGATTTGTTCGAGATCGCCGATCAGTTGATTTCCGCGAAGATCAATCACATCGACCAGACCTTCCGCATGCAGCACACCGATGGCCACTGGATCTGGCTGCGAGTTCGCTGCGAACTCAGCCAGGGCGCGGCCGATGCCGGCCTGCACCTGATCGGCATCGCCGTCGATATCACCGAGCAGAAGAGCCTGGCCGAGAAGACGGTTGAAGCCGACCTGCGGCTGCGCGATGCGATCGAGACCATCCCGGAAGCCTTCGTATTGTGGGACGCCGGAGATCGCCTGGTGCTGTGCAACTCGCACTTCCAGCGGCTGCACAAGCTGCCGGATTCGGCCGTGACACCCGGCACCTCATATGAAACCGTGATCGAAGTCGGCAGCATGCCGGAAGTTCGCACCCGGCTGCATGAAGCCGGCGCCCAGGCGCCGGGCGCGCGTACCTTCGAGGCGCAACTCGATGACGGCAAATGGCTTCATATCAGCGAACGCCGCACCAAGGACGGCGGCTATGTCTCGGTCGGCACCGACATCACCCGCATCAAGGAGCATGAACAGAAGCTGGTCGACAACGATCTGCGCCTGCGCGCCACCGTGATCGACCTGAAACGCTCGCAGAGCGCGCTCGAACGGCAGGCCATCGAACTCGCCGATCTCGCGGAAAAATATTCCGAAGAAAAAACCCGGGCCGAGGAAGCCAACCAGACCAAATCCAAATTCCTCGCCAATATGAGCCACGAGCTGCGCACACCCCTCAATGCCATCATTGGATTCTCCGAGATCATGGAGAGCGGGATGTTCGGCACGCTCGGCTCGGAAAAATACCAGGAATATTGTCACGACATCCTCACCAGCGGTCACTATCTGCTCGAAGTGATCAACGACATCCTCGACATGTCGAAGATCGAAGCCGGCCGCATGAAGCTCGACATGGAGCCGCTCGACCTGTCGAAGACGCTGGCGGAATCGCTGCGCGTGGTGTCCGGGCGCGCCGACGACAAGAACCTGCTGCTCGATGCGGATATCGAGCGGATCATTCCGGTGGTCGCCGATCGCCGCGCCACCAAGCAGATCATCGTCAACCTGCTCTCCAACGCGGTCAAATTCACGCCCGACGGCGGCAAGATCGTCGTCCGCAGCCGATTGCTCAAGGATTCGATCGTGCTGATGATCGCCGATACCGGCATCGGGATTGCGCCGAACTCGTTGCGGCGGCTCGGCAGACCGTTCGAACAGGTCGAGAGCCAGCTCACCAAAACCTATCACGGCTCCGGGCTTGGGCTGGCGATCGCACGATCATTGACCAATCTGCACGGCGGATCGATGCGACTGCGCTCGAAACTCGGCACCGGAACCGTGGTCTGCGTCTCCCTGCCCCGCGATGCGCGAAATCCCGAAGCCAAGGTTACCACACTGCCTCGGACACTTTCCGGCAAGATCGATTTCAGCCTGCTGCAGGAAAACGCACTGGCATCATAAGCCACGCGATTAAGACTCCAGCGTTGGAGCCACTTCCCGCGCGATTTGCGCAAGGGCTGCAATCAGCGGCGTCAACGGATCGCGCTGCGGGACCACCAATCCGACGCTGTAAGTAACTGTCGGATCGACAATAGGGATGGTCCGGACGGCGTCCGACAGGCCCAGCGTCCGCGCAAGTTGTGACGGCATCACGCTGGCCCAACGCCCTGTCTTGACGTGGGTATAAAGCACGATGATCGAGTTGGACGTCAGCGTCGGCGTCGCCTCAACACCCGCGGATCGAAGCGCGCGATCGATGATCCGGCGGTTCTGCATGTCCGATGTCAGCAAGCACAACGGCACCTGCCCGACTTCCTTCCACGTCACCTGATCGCGATCGCCGAACATGCCGTCCGGCGAGGTCAGCAACCGATAGCTTTCGTTGTAGAGCGGGATCGAGCGCACTTTGCCGAGCGGCTCGTTCTCCAGATAGGTCAGGCCGGCATCGACCTCCAGATTTTCCAGCAAGCCGAGCACCGCGATCGAAGTGCTGGACACGATGCGGAAACGCACATTCGGATGGCGAGCCCGAAACGGAGTGGTGAGCGATTCAACCATCCCGAGCGCGGTCGGAATCGCCGCGATAGCGATCTCTCCGGACAGGCCTTCCTTAAGCGTATTGATCTCCTGCCGCATCGCGCGGGCATCGCCGACAATGCGCCGTGCCCAGTCGAGCGTGCGCTCTCCTTCCGGCGTAAAACCTTGAAAGCGGGAGCCACGTTGCACCAGCATGACTCCGAGGATTTCCTCTAGCTGCTTAAGGCTGGTCGACATCGTCGGCTGGGTAACGCCACAGGCTTCGGCGGCCCGCCCGAAATGGCGTTCCTTGGCCAGCGCCAGTAGCAGTTCAAGCTTGTCGATCAAGAAAACCTCGCCATCCAAGGTAAATACCACGGTCATGCGGCAACAAATAACCAAAAAACCGCCGGGCTGGCCTCGCTTCATCGTACTTTCGTATCAAGCGATTTGATTTTCACATTAATCGCATTTCCGTATCGCAGCATGAGACAGCTTTATTGATATTTGGACCCATTCCAATACTCATTTGTCTTGTAATAAGTCACTGACAGAGAAGGCAGATGGCGCCAGTTTACGAACCATGGGATGCCAAGCGCGGCGAGGAAATCATAGCGGAGCACAACCACCTCGAAGGTGCGACGCTGGTGATGCTGCATGCCCTGCAGGAAGCCTTTGGCTATGTGCCGGAGCCGGCGATTCCGATGATCGCCCAGGCGCGCAATTTGTCCCGCGCCGAGGTCCATGGCGTGTTCACGTTCTATCATGATTTCCGTCATCAGCCCGCGGGCCGCCATGTACTGAAACTGTGCCGCGCCGAAGCCTGTCAGGCGGCCGGCGGCGATGCACTCGCGGCGCGCGCGGAAGCTAAGCTCGGTGTTACCATGGGTCACACCACCGCCGACGAACGGGTGACGCTGGAGCCGATCTATTGCCTCGGCCTGTGCGCCACGGCGCCCTCGGCGATGCTGGATGGCCGCGTCGTCGGACGGCTGGACGAAGCGCGCATCGACGCGCTGGTCGCGGAGGCACAGCGATGAGTGTGCGCATTTACGTTTCACGCGATGCCGGTGCGGTTGCGGTTGGCGCCGATGAAGTCGCGGCTGCGCTCGCACAGGCGGCGAACAAGCGCGGCGTCGACATCGAAATCGTGCGAACGGGCTCGCGGGGCATGTATTGGCTGGAGCCGCTGATCGAAGTTGCGATGCCGCAAGGACGCGTTGCCTTCGGCCCGGTCACCGAATCCGATGCGAATTCCGTATTCGATGCGATGGTTGTTGACGGCGCACATCCACTGCGGCTCGGTCTCACCGACGAAATTCCCTGGCTGAAGCGACAGACCCGTCTGACCTTTGCCAGGTGTGGTGTCATCGATCCCCGCTCGGTCGAGGATTACCGCGCCCATGACGGCTACAAGGGGCTCGAGCGCGCGCTGACGCTGACCTCGGACGAAATTCTCACCGATGTCACCACCTCCGGACTGCGCGGCCGTGGCGGCGCCGGTTTTCCGACCGGCATCAAGTGGAAGACCGTTGCCACGACCAGTGGCGAACAGAAATACATCGTCTGCAACGCCGACGAAGGTGACAGCGGCACCTTCGCCGATCGCATGATCATGGAAGGCGATCCCCTGGTGGTGATCGAGGGCATGACCATCGCGGGCATCACGGTCGGTGCCACCAAAGGTTACATCTACATCCGCTCGGAATATCCGCACGCCGTCGAAGCGATGAACGCGGCAATCGCGGCCGCAAAGCGCGCCGGCTATCTTGGCGCGCGCATTGGCGGTTCGACACACAGCTTCGATCTCGAAGTCCGCGTCGGCGCCGGCGCCTATGTCTGCGGCGAAGAGACCTCGCTGCTCGAAAGCCTCGAAGGCCGACGTGGTCTGGTTCGCGCCAAGCCGCCGCTGCCCGCACATAGGGGTCTGTTCGGCAAGCCGACCGTGATCAACAACGTGCTGTCGTTCGCGGCGATCCCCTTCGTCCTGGCCGGCGGCGCGAAAGCCTATGCCGACTACGGCATGGGCCGCTCGCGCGGCACCATGCCGATCCAGCTTGCAGGAAACGTGAAGTACGGCGGCCTGTTCGAGACCGCCTTCGGCATCACGCTGGGCGAGTTGGTGGACGACATTGCCGGCGGTACCTTTACCGGACGTCCGGTTCGTGCCGTGCAGGTCGGCGGACCATTGGGAGCCTATTTCCCCCGCGCATTGTTCGACACCCCCTTCGATTACGAGGCTTTCGCGGCGCGAGACGGGTTGATCGGCCATGCCGGCGTCGTGATCTTCGACGACAGCGTCGATATGTCGAAGCAGGCGCGCTTCGCGATGGAATTCTGCGCGATCGAGTCCTGCGGCAAGTGCACACCCTGCCGGATCGGCTCGACCCGCGGCGTCGAGACCATCGACAAGATCCGCGCCGGCGAACGGGTCAAGGAAAACATCGCCGTCATCGAAGACCTCTGCAACACCATGAAATTCGGCTCGCTCTGCGCGCTGGGCGGCTTCACGCCCTACCCCGTATCGAGCGCGCTGAAACACTTCCGGGAAGATTTTGGCCCGGCCCCGACCGGCCTGCAGGCGGCGGAATAGAATAAAGGAGATCGCCATGTCGCTGATCCAGGAAACCGATTTCGGAACGCCGCTCTCCAAATCCGAGAAGACCATAACCCTGACCATCGACGGCCAGAGCGTGACGGTGCCCGAGGGCACCTCGATCATGCGCGCGGCGATGGAAGCCGGCACGCAGATTCCGAAACTCTGCGCCACCGACATGGTGGATGCTTTCGGATCCTGCCGCCTGTGCCTGATCGAGATCGAAGGCCGCGCGGGCACGCCGGCGTCCTGCACCACACCCGCAATGCAGGGCCTCGTGGTGCACACGCAGACCGAGCGGCTGAAGAAAATCCGCAAGGGCGTGATGGAGCTCTACATCTCTGACCATCCGCTGGATTGCCTGACTTGTGCCGCCAATGGCGACTGCGAATTGCAGGACATGGCCGGCGCGGTTGGTCTGCGCGATGTGCGTTACGGCTATGAGGGCGAGAATCACGTCTTCGCGAAATCCAATGGTGCCGCGAACGACGCCTGGATGCCGAAAGACGAATCCAATCCCTATTTCACCTACGATCCGTCGAAATGCATCGTCTGCTCGCGCTGCGTGCGCGCCTGCGAGGAAGTCCAAGGCACCTTCGCGCTGACGATTTCCGGTCGCGGCTTTGACAGCCGCGTTTCGCCCGGCATGAGCGAAAGCTTCCTCGGCTCCGAATGCGTGTCCTGCGGCGCCTGCGTGCAGGCCTGCCCGACCGCAACGCTGACCGAAAAGTCCGTGATCGAAATCGGCCAGCCCGAACATTCGGCCGTGACCACCTGCGCCTATTGCGGCGTCGGCTGCACCTTCAAGGCGGAAATGCGCGGCGAGGAAGTCGTGCGCATGGTGCCCTACAAGGATGGCAAGGCCAATCGCGGCCATTCCTGCGTCAAGGGCCGCTTCGCCTGGGGATATACCAATCACAAGGAGCGCATCCTCAACCCGATGATCCGCGAAAAGATCTCCGATCCCTGGCGCGAAGTGTCGTGGGACGAGGCGTTCAACCACGCAGCCTCCGAGTTCAAGCGGATCCAGACGAAATACGGCCGCGATTCCATCGGCGGCATCACCTCGTCGCGCTGCACCAACGAAGAGACCTATCTGGTGCAGAAGCTGATCCGCGCCGGCTTCGGCAACAACAACGTCGACACCTGTGCCCGCGTCTGCCATTCGCCGACCGGCTATGGCCTGTCGACGACATTCGGCACCTCGGCCGGCACCCAGGATTTCGACTCGGTGGAGTATTCCGACGTCGTGATGGTCATCGGCGCCAACCCCGCATCGGCGCATCCCGTGTTCGCCTCGCGCATGAAGAAGCGGCTGCGTCAGGGTGCCAAGCTGATCGTGATCGATCCGCGGCGCACCGAGATGGTGGAATCGCCCCACATCAAGGCAGAACAACATCTGCCGCTGATGCCGGGCACCAACGTCGCCGTGCTGACCGCCATGGCCCATGTCATCGTGACCGAAGGCCTTGTCGATGAGGCCTTTGTGCGCGAACGCTGCGACTGGAGCGAGTTCGAGGATTGGGCGACGTTCGTCGCGCAGCCGAAAAACAGCCCCGAGTCGACCGCGATCATGACTGGTGTCGATCCCCGGGAATTGCGCGCGGCAGCACGGCTGTTCGCCACCGGCGGCAATGGCGCGATCTATTACGGGCTCGGCGTCACCGAGCACAGCCAGGGCTCGACCACGGTGATTGCGATCGCCAACCTCGCGATGGCGACTGGTAATATCGGCCGTCCTGGCGTCGGCGTGAACCCGCTGCGCGGCCAGAACAACGTGCAGGGCTCCTGCGACATGGGCTCATTCCCCCATGAATTGCCGGGCTATCGCCACATCTCCGGCGAAGCGGTGCGCGACCAGTTCGAAGCGATGTGGAACGTCAAGCTCAACAAGGAACCTGGGCTGCGCATTCCCAACATGTTCGATGCCGCGATCGAGGGCACCTTCATGGGCATCTATGTGCAGGGCGAAGATATCCTGCAGTCCGACCCCAACACCAAGCACGTCGTGGCGGCGCTGTCGGCGATGGAATGCGTCATCGTCCACGATCTCTTCCTCAACGAGACCGCGAATTACGCGCACGTCTTCCTGCCCGGCTCGACCTTCCTCGAAAAGGACGGCACCTTCACCAATGCCGAACGCCGCATCCAGCGCGTGCGCAAGGTGATGAGCCCGCGCAACGGACTGGCCGACTGGGAAGTCACCATCCGGCTCGCCAAGGCGATGGGCCTGGAGATGCACTACAATCATCCCTCGGAGATCATGGATGAGATCGCCGCACTGACGCCTACCTTTACCGGTGTTTCCTACGCCAAGCTTGAGGAAGTCGGTTCGGTGCAGTGGCCCTGCAACGACAAGGCGCCGCTCGGCACGCCGATCATGCATATCGACGGCTTCGTCCGCGGCAAGGGCAAGTTCGTCATCACCGAATATGTTCCGACCGACGAGCGAACCGGGCCGCGCTATCCATTGCTGCTGACCACCGGGCGCATTCTCAGCCAGTACAATGTCGGTGCCCAGACCCGCCGCACCGAGAATGTCGTCTGGCATAGCGAGGACCGGCTGGAAATTCATCCACACGATGCCGAGCAACGCGGCGTGCGCGATGGGGACTGGGTGCGGCTGCAGAGCCGCGCCGGCGAAACCACGCTGCGCGCCCTGCTCACCGACCGGGTCGCGCCGGGCGTAGTTTACACCACCTTCCATCATCCCGACACACAGGCTAACGTCATCACCACCGACTTTTCCGACTGGGCCACCAATTGCCCGGAATACAAGGTCACGGCGGTGCAGATCTCGCCATCGAACGGTCCGTCCGAATGGCAGAAGGCGTATGACGAACAGGCGCGCCATTCCCGGCGTATTGCGCCTGTTGTGGAAGCTGCGGAGTAGCGATGCCTCATCCGGTTCGCACGGTCGATCGTAAGGTCTGGCGCGATAGCCGCCTCAGCGAGGGCTCCAGGGCGATCCCGGAGGAGACCGCGGTCGCCCTGACCTATAATGGCGGCACCTATGCCGTCATGATGGCCACGCCGCAGGATCTCAGGGATTTCGCGATCGGATTCAGCCTCAGCGAGGGCATCGTGGGCTCGGCCGAAGACATCGAATCCTTTGAGGTCGTGGAACTCGACGACGGCGTTGAGCTGCGCATGTGGCTCGGGCAATCCAGGGCGGACCGGCTCAACGAGCGCCGCCGGCATATCGCAGGCCCCACCGGTTGCGGCCTGTGCGGGATCGATTCCATCACGGAAGCCGTTCGCCCGGCCGCCATCGTGGCACCCGGCCGGTCGTTCTCGTCGCAGGATATCATGACGGCGATGCAGAGCCTCCCGCCGCTGCAAACGCTCAACATCGAGACCCGCGCGGTCCATGCCGCGGCGTTCTGGACGCCGGCACGCGGGATTGTCGCGCTGCGCGAGGACGTCGGCCGCCACAATGCGCTCGACAAGCTGGCCGGCGCGGTGGCGCAGGACAGCATATCCGCGGGCGAAGGCATGGTGCTGCTGACCAGCCGGGTCTCGGTCGAGATGGTGCAGAAGACCGCCGCCATGGGCGCTCCCATGATGGTGGCGGTTTCTGCGCCGACCGCGCTGGCGGTGAGCATGGCGGACAAGGCCGGCATCACGCTCGCTGCCATCGCGCGGGCCGACGGATTCGAAGTCTTCACCCACCCCGAGCGAATTAACTTCGGCGACGCCGCCGATGGAGTCATCCATGTCGTCGCATGATGGCCGCCTGGTCTATATGGCCAATCAAATCGGAAAGTTTTTCCAGAGCCAGGGCCACGACCAAGCGGTCGCAGGCGTTGCCGACCATATCAAGAAGTTCTGGGATCCCCGGATGCTCGCCGGGATCTACGCTCACCTCGACTCCGGTGGCGCGGACCTCGATCCGAATGTCCGCGAAGCGATCGCGTTGCTGAAGGCCAAGGATGCCGAAGAACGCCGGGCCGCAACAGCCGGCTGACCGTCACGCCACCCGGCATCAATCGCAGGCCCACGCGGCGCGCAATCACTCCAATTGAATACGGACGCTCTTGGCGCCGTTCAAGAGCCGCCGCAGGTGGAATCCGGCCAGCGCATCGCTCGCATGCGACCCCACCAGCGCCGCAAAGGCCGGCATCGCCGCGGCGTCGCCGGCCTCGAGCTTGGCGAAGGCCTCGGAATATTGCGTCGTCGCCGGTCCCTTGAACGTCGTCTCCTCCAGCGGCTCGTAAGCCCGCAACGGTTCGCTGCGTCCGCGCAACAGGAGATCGCCGACCGGCCGGCCGCGGAACTCGCTGGCGCCCTCCGCGACCGCGGCACTGACGCAAATACGGGTGCCGAGATATTTGTTGGCGGCTTCCAGCCGCGCCGCCGTGTTGATGGTATCGCCATAGGCGGTGTAGTCGAAAAAGCGGCTGCCGCCGAAATTGCCGACCAGCGCAGGGCCGGCGTGAACGCCGATGCGGGTTATCCCGAAATTCACGCCCTTGGCTTTCCAGCGTTCGCGGAATTCTTCGGCCCAGATATCCAGATCATGGGCGCAGGCGACGGCACGCGTCGCATAGTCCGGCTGCTCGCCTGGAGCGTTAAAGAGAATCTGGATCGCATCGCCGATAATCTTTGCGACCGTGCCCTCATGCGTGAAGACGATATCGGTCATGCCACCTACATATTCGTTGAGCAGCGCACCGAGCACTTCGGGTGTCGCGGTTTCCACCAGTGACGTGAAACCGGTGATGTCAGTGAAGATGGTCGCGACCTCGCGGCGATGCACCTCCATGCCGTTGCTCTCGCTGGCGGCAGCCAGCCGCAAGGCGATCTGCGGCGAGAAGTACCGCGAAAGCGACGCATGCGCACGCTCGGCCTCGAGCTGGCGGCGGCGCGCCTCGCGCATCGTCTCGACGTGACGAATGGTCTTGTCGATCGTCATTTCCAGATCGCCGAAATCGATCGGCTTGGTCAGAAAATCGAACGCGCCGCGGTTCATCGCGGTGCGGATATTGCTCATATCGCCATAGGCGGAAACAATGATGGTGGACTTCTTGTCCTCGGCCTCCTGCAGTTTCTGCAGCAATGACAGGCCGTCCATCCGCGGCATGTTGATGTCGGAAACCACCATGTCGACATGTGGATGGTCTAATATCGACTGCAGCGCCTCGATTCCATCATGCGCAAACATGAACGACACCGCGCCGTCACGAATTTGCTTGCGGAATTTCTGCAAGACCAGAGCCTCCAGATCTGGCTCATCATCGACGACAAGGATGGTGGCGGTCATGCGGCCTGTCCAAGACGAGTGTCGATCTCGTGACGCAGGAGCGCGAAATCGATCGGTTTAGTCAGCAGGCCTACCGCGCCTTGCTCGATCGCCTTACGCCGCGTTTCGGCGTCGCCATAGGCTGTTATCATGATGACGGGGACGTCAGGCCGCTCCGCGCGCACCTTCGGCAGCATTTCGAGCCCGCTCATGCCCGGCATGTTGATGTCGGACAGGATCAGGATCAGCGACGGGTCCTTGATCTCGGCTGCCCGGATCAGGGCGTCAGGCGCCGAGGGAGCAAACTCCATCGTAAAGCGCCCGGACTTGAGGTCTCTGCGGAATTGCTGACGAAACAGCTCTTCGACATCGGGCTCGTCATCCACGACGAGGATATAAACGCTCAATTTTTGCCTCCAGCTTGCGACTGAGCCGCCGTTCGCGGCAGCGTAATAATGAATTCGGTAAATGCGCCAAGTGTCGTATCAACGTCGATCTTGCCGCCATGTTGTTTCACGACGATGTCGTGGCTCATCGACAGCCCAAGTCCGGTGCCCTCGCCCGCGGGTTTGGTGGTGAAGAAGGGATTGAACATCTTCTCCTTCACCTCCAGCGGGATCCCCGTGCCGTTGTCGCGGATCCGGATCTCGACCTGGTTGCCGAGGCTTTTTGTCGTCGCGCTCAGTATCGGCTCGAAGCCTTCGACGCCAGCCTCCTTGCGCTTGGCGGCGGCATAAAAGCCGTTCGAGATCAGGTTGAGAAACACCCGCGTGATCTCCTGCGGATAGAGGTCGATCATGCCGGCAGCGGGATCGAAGTCGCGCTGCAGCGTGATGTTGAAGCCGGATTTCTCCGCCCGCGCGCCATGATAGGCCAGATTGAGGCTCTCCTCGACGATCGCATTAATATCGGCGGGCCGGTGTTCGCCCGATCCCTCGCGCGAATGCAGCAGCATGTTCTTGACGATCGAATCGGCGCGCTTGCCATGCTGGACGACCTTTTCCAGATTGCCTTTCAGCATATGGGTCAGCTCGTCGATCTCTTCGCGAACCTTGTCGTCGAGCGCAGCGGACTTGAGCACATCATTCAGCTCGTCGATCAATTCGCCAGATAGCGCTGAGAAATTGTTGACGAAATTCAGCGGATTCTTGATTTCATGCGCAATTCCGGCCGTGAGCTGACCGAGCGAGGCCAGCTTCTCGGTCTGCACCAGACGATCCTGCGCCGTGCGAAGGTCTTCGAGCGAGAGCGAAAGTTCCTTGGTGCGCTCCTGCACCTGTTCGAACAGGCGCACATTCTCGATCGCGATGACGGCCTGGTCGGCAAAGGTCTGGACGAGATCGATCTGGCGCTGGCTGAATGGTCCGGGCTGCGGCCTTCCTAGCAGCAGCACGCCTTCGACCGCGCCGTCGCGCATCAGCGGCACTGCGAGGACTGCCCGGTAGGCGCCGATCGTCGGCGCCTGACCGAAATTATACTCCGGGTCGGATTGCACATCGGCGACGTGGACAGGTTTGCTGTCCATAAAGACCCGGCCGGTGATCGTCTCGCGGCCGGGCCTGATCGGGTTAGCCTGCATGAAATCGATAAAAGCCTGCGTGCAGCCGGACTCGGCCTGCAGCCGCATCACGTCACCTTCGCGCAGGCAGATAATTCCCAGCGAAGCGCCGCAAAGCGACTGCGCGGATTCGGTGAGCGTGGTGAGCACCGATTTGAGGTCAAAGGCCGAGCGGCTGATGACCTTGAGCACGTCGGCCGTCGCGGTCTGCTGCTGCAGGGATTCGCTCAAATCGTCGGTGCGCTCGCGCAATTCGGAAAGCAGGCGAGCGTTCTCGATAGCGATCACGGCCTGATTGGCGAAGCTTGTGACCAGGTCAATCTGCTTGTCGGAAAAGGCGTGAACAGTCTGCCGGAAAATCGCGATCACGCCGCCGAGGCTGGTCTCCTTCAGCATCGGCACAAGGAGAAGCGTCCGGGCTCCGCCGAGTTCAACCAGTTCCACGATCGGCGGGAAGCCGGTGAGGTAAGCCGGCTCTTGCGTGACATCGACGACGTGAACGAGTTGTCGAGTCGCAATCACCTGCCCCAACGGATCGATCGGTGGCGGATGGATGACTGGATTGCGCGAGAAGGTTTCAGCGAAGGCCGGCGGCAGGTTGAACATCGAGGCACAACGGAAGCCATGGTCTTCGGAGAGAAGCAACAGGCCGAATTGGGCCTCACAAATACTGGTCGCGTTCGACAGTATGGTGTGGAACACCGGATTTAGTTCACCGGGCGAGCGGCTGATGACCTGCAAAACCTCGGAAGTCGCAGTCTGGTGCCGCAATGATTCGGTTAATTCGGCAGTCCGCTGCTCGACCCTGTTTTCCAGGTCGGCATAGGACTCCTGCAGCCGTGCGCCCATGTCGTTGAACTGATTGGCGAGACCTTCCAGTTCGTCGCCGGTCTTGATCGAGATGCGCTGGGCGAAGTCGCCGCCACCGATGCGTTCCGCACCGGCCCGCAAGGCCTGGATCGGGCCGACCATGCGGCGGGCGAGGAATATCCCGGCCAGCACCGCGAAGATCGAGGCAGCCGCCAGCACGATGGCCAACCGCTGCAGGGCGGCATAGAGCGAGGCGTAGGCCTCTTCCACCGGTAGTTCGACAAACATCGTCCAGCCCAGCGGCGCGATCGGCGCGGACGCCGTCAGCACTTTCTGGCCCTGGATGTTTTCGGTGCCTTCCAGCGCCTCCGGATCGGTCATGGCGGCCTTGTCACGAGCGGCCTGGACCTGCAGCAGTTTGGACATGTCGGTGTTGCGCAGCACGAGGCTGATGTCGGGATGCGCGATCAGGCGGCCCTGCGCGCCGACGACATAAGCGTGACCGCGCTCGCCGACCTTGATCTGCGACACCACGTCCCAGATCAGTTTAAGATTGACCTCCGCGATGCTGACGCCGGCATCCTTGCGGGTGCCCGCCAGCGAGAGCGTCATGTAAGGTTCGGACTCCCGGCGGAAGTACACCGGCCCGTAATAGACTTTGTGGGCGACCGCTTCGGTGAATTTCGGCTCTTTCGAGAGGTCCAGCCCGCTGTCCACCACATCCATGGCCAAACGCGATACCCGCAAGCGCTCCTTGCCGGTGGAATCGACCTGCGCCAGTTCGGTGATGGCCGGCACCTGCCGTAACAGCCGCAGGGCGTCGAAACGGCGTTGTTCGATCGAGCCCGCGGACCACGGCAATTGAGTGGTCCAGCCGAGCTGACTTTCAATTTCCTTGATAAACTGGCTGATTTTGGCAGCCGCCGCCTCGGCCTGTTCGTGCTGAATTCGTATCAGCGCGGCCTTGTGCTCGCGATAGTAGAAAAAAACCTCGAAAATTCCGTTGGATAACAACGCGGCCGCCACCACCGCGACGAATAGTGCGACGTATTTGATGAACAACCGGCTGCGGATTTTCGTGCTGGAGGGCTTGGCCTCGGCAGGCGCGCCCGCGACCGGCGCTGTTGCCAGTACTCTACCTTGGGGTGCGTCGGGGTGGAGAGAAATGCTCATCCCGAACAAATTAGCAAGAACGCCAGCCCTTGTCTCTTGCCGCAGTGCGGGAAGATCATCCGTGGGGCCGGATTTTTCCCGGCCATACCCCGTTCCCGCTTTATCCGGCCCGCCTACTTCTTCTTTTGCAGGACGTCGAACCAGACCGCCAGACTGATGATAAGGCCCTTGATGATCAGCTGGTAGAATGACGAGACGCCCAGCAGACTCATGCCGTTGTTCAGAACGCCGATGATCAGCGCGCCGATAATCGTCCCGCCGATCGTGCCCGAGCCTCCCGCCAGGCTGGTACCGCCGATCACCACCGCGGCAATCGCGTCGAGTTCGAACATGGTGCCCAGATTGGGCGACGCGCCGTTAAGGCGGGACGCCAGCAGGATACCCGACAAGGCCGCGAGCAGCGACACCGTCACGTAGACGACCATTTTCGTCTGGTAGATGTTGATGCCCGACAGGCGCGCCGCTTCCTCGTTGCCGCCGAGCGCATAAAGGCGCCGGCCGAATCGCGTCTGACCGAGAACAAAGATCGCCGCGGCGGCGATGACGACAAAGATCGCCACCGGAACCGGAAGGCCGTCTCCCCTGCCGAAAACATAAACCGCAAGCGCGAACCCCGCCACGGCGATGACGATGCTTGCTGCCAGTCTGTCGGCGTTTCGCTGGCCACCTGATTTCAGGTCCCGAACCAACTTATAGACAAACAGCACCGCCGATATCGCCAGGATGACCAGCGTCGGCACCGGCGGAATATACGCGCTGCCAAGATTGGCGAACGATGGATCGGTGACGGGCACCGAGCTGCCCCCCGATAGCGTCAGCGCAACGCCGCGCCCGATCGTCAGCATGCCCAGCGTAATGATGAACGGCGGAATACGGTAATGCGCGATCCAGAAGCCGTTCCACAGGCCGATCAGGCCGCCGACCGCCACCAGCGTGACCGGAACGGCGATCCATGCGGACAGCCCATATTGCATCAGCAGGGTCACAACCACGGCCGCAACACCGACAACGGAACCAACCGACAAATCGATACCCGCGATCAGAATCACCATCGTCATCCCGACCCCGATGATCCCAACGATTGTCACTTGCCGTGCGACGTTGCTCAGATTGCGTGCGGTGGAAAAGGTGGGGTCGGCCACAGCGAGCGCGACGGTGAGGACCACAAGGGCGATCAGCGTGGCATTGGTTTTGACGAACCGGAGCACCTGATTCTGTTTCATGATCCGTCAATGCCCCATCCGGCGAGCGCCGGTCGCAAATTCCATGATCACTTCCCTCGTCGCTTGCTCGCGTGTGAATTCCGAAACGATGGCGCCCTCGCTCATGACCAGGATTCTGTCGCTCATCCCCAAAACCTCGGACAATTCCGAAGATATGATGATGATCGCGACGCCCTCCCCGGCCAACCGATCCAACAGCTTGTAGATCTCGACCTTGGCGCCGATGTCGATGCCGCGGGTCGGCTCATCCAGGATGAAAATCTTCGGGCTCGCGTTAAGCCACTTTCCCAGGATGACCTTTTGCTGGTTGCCTCCGCTGAGCGTTCCGACGGACGTATCGATATCGGGCGCTTTGACATTAAGCTGTGCGACGTATTTCTCGACCAAAGCGCGTTCCCGATCGACGTCGATCGTCCCGACCATTCCGGCGCTGATGGTTTGCAGAGAAGATATTGTCGTGTTGAAGGCGATCGACTGGTCCAAGAACAGGCCTTGCGCCTTGCGGTCCTCGGTTAGAAGCGCGATTCCATGAGCAATGGCGTCGGCGGGTGAGCGAATGTCGACCTTGTTGCCTTCGATCAGCACATCTCCGTGCGTCGCGCCCGGATTAGCCCCGAAAATCGCGGAAACGAGCTCGGTTCGCCCCGCGCCCATCAACCCGGAAATGCCGAGGATTTCGCCGCGATAGGCCGAAAATGACGCGCGCTTGACCCTTTTTTCGCCCGGCACGTCCGGCTGGTCGACTTCGAGATTTCTCACCTCAAGGATTTTGTCGCCGCGTTCGCGCACGCTCTTTGGAAACATATCCCTGATGTCGCGGCCGACCATTCTGGCGATGATCTGGTCGAGCGTGACGTCGGCGATTGGCGTGACGTCCCCGATGGTCTGTCCATCCCGCAACACCACGACCCGGTCGGCGATCTCCTTGATCTCCTCCATCTTGTGGGAGATGTAGCACATGCAGACGCCGTCCTGCTTCAGCTTGCGGATGATCCGAAACAGATCCGTCACCTCCCTGTCGGTCAGTGCGGAGGTCGGCTCATCCAGGACGAGAATGCGCGCGCGCTTCGACAGCGCTTTCGCGATTTCGACCATTTGCTGCTTGCCTACCGTGAGACTCCTGACCTGATCGGCAGGTTTGAAGTCTCGGATTCCAAGTTCGTCCAGGAGAGCCTGGGTATCGGAATTCAATTGGCGCCAATCGATGGCGCCGAGGCGGCTGGTCGGTTGGCGATCAAGAAAGATGTTTTCGGCGACGCTCAATTCGGGAATCAGATTCAGTTCCTGATAGATGATCGCGACACCGGATTCCTCGGCTTCGCGGGTTGTGTAAAACCGCTTCTTCTCTCCCGCGATGAAGATGTCGCCCTGATAGGTGGGATACGGCCACACGCCACCGAGCACTTTCATCAGGGTCGATTTGCCCGCCCCGTTCTCGCCCATCAGCGCCAGAACTTCACCGGCGCGCGCCTCGAAATTGACGTTGTCGAGCGCCCTGACGCCCGGGAATTCCTTGACGATATGCTCCATCCTGAGAACGACTTCGGACATTTGCCGGAGCTACTTTCCGTACACCTGCTGATGGGTGTAGAAGCCCTCGGCGATAACAGTGCGGTCGAGATTGCTCTTGTCGACGAGTACGACCGGGGTCACGATCGTCGGCACGTCAAAAGCGCCATTGTTGACTATTCTGTCGACCTTCAGAATGGCCTTGGGCTCCTTGTCCGGATTACGGGCAAGCGTCACGGCTGTCTCTGCCGCCGTTTCGGCGAACGGCGCAATCTTCTTCCATATCTCCGCAGCTTCCTTGCCCTGCGCAACATATTGGATGTTGACGAGGTCAGCATCGGATCCGGCGACGAAAACCTTGTCAGCACTGGCGAGGCCCTGCGCGTCGAGCGCGGCGATAACGCCGCGCGCCATCCCGCTGTTGTTGCAGATAATGGCATCGACCTTGTTGCCGAACTTGGTCAGCAGGTTTTCCGTCGTCGCCATCGCTTTATCAGGCAGCCAGTTTTCATGGGACTGATCGGCGACCAGCCTGAGATCTGGATTGGCCTTGAGAACCTCGAGAACACCGCTGCTCATCGCATTGGCGTTGGAGTCGCCGGGCTGCCCCCGGATCAGCGCGACATTGCCCTTGACCGATCCGGTTTTGGCCTTGAGCCACGTCACCATGGCGTCGGCCTGAAGCTTGCCGACGGCCCAACTGTCCTGCATCACCATGGCATCGAGCAGACCGTTGAGCAGCATCGCATCATAGCCGACGACCTTCACGCCGCTTTTGTGCGCCGATGTGACCATGCCACCGGCGGTGCCGGTGTTCACCGGCTGCAGGACGATGACTTGCACGCCCTGCGACAGCATGTTTTCGAAGGCTGCGAGTTGCGTCTGTTCGTCGTTATTGGCCGAGTCGAACACCACGTCGGCGCCGAGTGCCTTGGCCTTGGCGAGGAACGCGGCTTTATCGCGCTGGTAGCGCTCCTCCTGCATGGTCTTCAGGAGGAAGCCGATCTTGACCTTGTCGGCCGCGATGGCCGGCCGAACCGACAGGACAGACACCGCCAAGAGGGAGGACACCACCAAGGACGACAGGCCGGCCAGCATTAGCCCGCGGCGAAAATTCATGATGTTTCTCTCCCAACCCTTTTAGTTCTGCGTTTGGCGGCCTCGCCAACGAGCTTCATTCCGGCTCAAGCGGCGGCATCATATCGGCTTGGACGTATGATTTCATAGTGGCCGGAACTCACTTCGGGCCGCCTTCTGCCGGGGGCGGCGGGATTTAAAGGCGAGCTTGGGCGGTCACTCGATAACTTCGTCCGCCAAAGCGAGCAAGGTCGGCGGAATCTGGAGGCCCATGCTTCGTGCCGTCTTTAGATTGAGTGCAAAAGTATAGAGGGTCGGCTGCTCGAACGGCAGTTCCGCCGGCTTCGCTCCCCCAAAGATGCGGGCCACCAGCGCCGCCGCGCGTTCAAACGATTCCTTCAAATCCGGTCCATATGACATCAGGCCACCGTCCTGAACGTAAAAATCGTATTCGTAGATGGCCGGCACCTTCCTGGCCAAGGCGAACTCAATGACCCGCTTGCGATTGAAATTGGTCAGGGCATCGGCGACCATCAATATCGCATCCGGCATGTTGCCGTTCATGGCCTCAAACGCCCGGCCGAAGTCATCGGGTTCGCGGATCCCGAAAGCCTGCACCGAAATTCCGAGCGACCCAGCAACATGGGCCGATGCCTGGTAGCGCAGCGACATGGCCAGATCATTCGGATTCCAGAGCATCGCCACTTTTCGAATATCGGGCGCCACCTGCTTCAGGAACGACAGCCGTTTGGTCGTCAACGTCGTCGCCATATCCGAGATTCCAGTGATGTTGCCGCCGGGATGAGACAGGCTATAGATCAGTCCGGTCTCGACGGGATCGCCGAGACCTTGCGCTCCAATCGTGGGGATGCCGATAGACTTCGCAGCCAGCGCCGCGGGAAAACCGATCACCACGATCGCATCGGCACCGCTGGTCTTCAGCTCCTGCAGCAATCCCGGGATTTTTGAATTATCGTCCAGCGAACTGCGGGCGGTGTAGGTCAGGTTTTGCCCGACCACGTAGCCTTGCTGGGCCAACGCGTCCAGCAGGACTTTTCCAAGCGGGTTCGCCTCGGTTATCGCCTCTACAGGGGTAAGTGTCGCCAAATGGTATTTCCTGCCCGGCGTCTGTGCGCCGGCCGCGCCGGATAATGCCGACGCAACGCCACCGAGCATGGCCAGGAATGCGCGACGCTCCATTACGGGATCCTTCGGTCAACCGTCAATCTGGACAGATAGCACGCGCTATCGCACAAGGGCAGCGTAAACGGCATGCTTCGCATGCAATGCCTGGATCAGCACCACGGCACTTGCTCAATCGCGGCGTACCGACCAAGATACGAACAATCAAGTTTGCAGCCAGGGGGGATTTATGGCCAGCGGCATCCACATCCGTCGACGCGCATTTCTGGGCGGCGTTGCGGCACTCGGCGCCATGCAGGGTTTCGGAATACGCGCACAGGCGGCGATCTCTCCATCGGTCGGCAACCTGCCGTCGCGCGGAAATATTGTTATCCGCAACGCCTATGTCCTGACCATGGAGCCCGGCCAAGCCGATCTGCCGGACGGTGACGTACACGTCGACAATGGATCGATCGTCGATATCGGCACGAACCTCGCGGCACCCGGCGCAGAAATCATTGACGGACGCGGCTTCATCGTCATGCCCGGCCTGATCGACACCCACTGGCATATGTGGACCACATTGCTGCGCAACATGTCGGGCGACGATCGCGCCCACGGCTATTTCCCGATGACGACGGCGCTGGGCAAAGTCTTCACGCCGCGCGACATGTATTACGGCACGCTGCTCTCCTCGGCCGAAGCGCTGCACTCGGGCACGACGACGGTGCACGACTGGTGCCATAACGTCATGAGCTACGAGCACGCCGTGGAGGATCTTCGGGCATTGCAGGAGACCGGACTGCGCGGCCGCTTCTCCTATGGTCCGGCCCGCTCGACCCCCCTCACCCAGCCGATCAACGTGGCCGACCTCGCGCGCATGCAGGGCGACTGGGCCGGCCTGTCGAACGAGGGCCTGCTGACGCTGGGCCTCGCCTGGCGCGGCGTCCAGGCCCCGCTGCCGAACGCAGACGGCAAGCTGGAGCTGCGGCCGCTATCGCCGGACATGTACCGCGTGGAGTATGAAGCCGCCCGCAAGCTTAATTTACCGATCACGGTCCATCTGAATTCCAACAAATTCGACAGCGGGCACATCCTAGCACTGCAAAAGCTCGGCTATGTCTTCAACGGCCTGCAGGTGATCCACGCCATTAATACGACGCCGGAAGAAATGGACATTCTCGCCGCGGCCGGCGCCTCGGTCAGCATCTCGCCGGCATCCGAGTTGCGCATCGGTTTCGGCTTGACCAAGATCGGCGAATTTCTCGACCATAAGGTCAATCTTGCACTGTCGGTCGATACCACGCCGCTAACAGGCAACGCCGACATGTTCGGAATCATGAAGCTCGCGCAAAATCTCGAAAACGGCCGCGCTGAAAACGAATTCAAATTACCGGCGCGCCGGGTACTTGAGCTTGCGACAATCGAGGGCGCGAAGGCGCTCGGCCTCGCCGATCGCACTGGATCGCTCAAGAAAGGCAAGCGTGCCGACATCATCATGGTGGGCACCCGGGATGTGAATATCGGGCCGTTCACCGACCCCGCCTACATGCTGGTCGATTCGGCGCAGGCCTCGAATGTCGACACCGTTCTGGTCGACGGCCGCATCCTCAAGCGCAAGGGCAAGCTGACCACCATCGATACCGGCAAACTGATGGAGGAAGCATCCGCCGCCAGCCAGGGTGTCCGACAACGCGCCAACTGGAAGTGAGCGCCAAGGGCCCTGGAAACAAAACGCGCGTCGCCAATCCCTAGGTTTTGCCTATTGGCAAAACAACGGTGAATTCCGTAAACTGCCCGGGCTCCGTGGTCACATCGATACTGCCACCGTGCTGTTTCACGATAATGTCGTGGCTCATCGAAAGACCGAGTCCCGTGCCCTCACCAGCCGGTTTGGTGGTGAAGAACGGATTGAAAATCTTGTCCTTTACGTCGGCAGGAATGCCGGTGCCGTTGTCGCGAATGCGGATTTCAACGGCGTGGCCGATACTTCTAGTGGTGGCGCGAAGTACCGGCTCAAAGCCTGAATCCCCGGTCTGTGACTTTCGCTTGGCTGCGGCATAAAACCCGTTGGTGATCAAATTCAGGAAGACGCGGGTGATTTCCTGCGGAAACGCGTCGATCGCGGCGACGCCGGCATCGAAGTCCCGTTGCAGCGTGATGTTGAATCCCGGCTTCTCGGCGCGCGCGCCGTGATAGGCGAGATTGAGACTCTCATCCAGGATCGCATTGATATCGACGGAGCGCTGCTCGCCGGAGCCTTCGCGCGAATGCAGCAGCATGTTCTTGACGATCGAATCGGCGCGCTTGCCGTGCTGCACGACCTTTTCCAGATTGCCCTTGAGCATCTGCGTGAGTTCGTCGATCTCCTCCCTCACCTTGCCGTCGAGCGCGGCCGGCTTGAGCACATCGTTCAGCTCGTCGATCAGTTCGGCCGATAGCGCCGAGAAATTATTGACGAAATTGAGCGGGTTCTTGATCTCATGCGCGATACCGGCGGTGAGCTGACCGAGCGAGGCCAGCTTCTCGGTCTGAATCAGGCGGTCCTGCGCGGTGCGCAATTCATCGAGCGACGCGGCGAGTTTCCTGGTGCGGTCCTGCACCTCGTCGAACAACCGCACATTCTCGATCGCGATTACGGCCTGATCGGCGAAGGTTCGCACCAGTTGGACATAATGCGCGGCGAATGTTCCGGGATCCTTGCGGGTGACGCTGATCATTCCGATCGGCTTGTCGCCGTTCATCAGCGGCGTAAACAGCATGCTGCGATAGCCGCGCAACCGTGCCAACGCCCTCTGCTGCGGCGGGACATCTTCCGATTCGGTATCGCTGAACTGCTGGGTCTCGCCGCCTCGAACCGCCCTGAAGAGCGGAAATTCGGAAAGTGGCGCCGGAAAAGCACCCTTCAAAGCTGCGTCCGTCCTAGGATCGATCGGCGTGAAGGCGGCAAGATGAAGGTCTTCGCCGACAAAGCGCAGGACGGCGGTGGAGAAGCCCCCGATCAGCCTGTTGGAGCTGGCGGCGATCGCCTCGAACACCGGCTGCACGTCCGACGGCGAACTGGCGATCACCTTGAGGATATCGGCCGTGGCGGTCTGCCGCTCCAGTGCCTCCCGGGTCTCGTTGAATAGCCGGGCGTTCTCGATCGCAATCGCGGCCTGGTCGGCAAAGCTCTGCAGCAGCGCGAGTTCATCCTCCGTGAAGGGAGCGAGCCGGGCACGGTGCACGATAAGCGCGCCGATAGACCCTCCCTCGCGCCGAAGCGGCGTGCCCGACATGGTGCGGCTACCAGCCGCCCGCGCCGGAGTAACCCCGGGCCACCGGGCGATCGCCGCGGGATCATCGAGGTCAGCAACGTGGACCTGGCGGTTTTCGAGATAGACCGTACCGGGCATGAACTGGAGCGTGATCGCGACATGAGCCAGCGGGATAGCGGTGGTGATCCGTTCCGAGCCCGCGCCGACGCGGATCGTCTGGCCCCAACGCTCGCCGTCGGCGATCAATAGCGTAACGCTCGAAGCATCAAACAGCCGCTCGGTGATCTCGGCGATCCGCCGCAGGGTCTGGTCGGCATCGCCGGGTGACGCGCTGATGAGCCGCATCACCTCGGCGCTGGCGGCTTGGCGATCCCGGGCGGTGCGAAGCTCGCTCTTCAGCCGCGCATTTTCGGACTTGGACTTGGAACTGGCAGGCTTGATCGACTTAGACGTCGGTGACTTGGACGCGAGCGACTTGGACACGGTCGATTTGGACACGGTCGATTTGGATTTGATGGATTTCGACTTAATGGATTTCTTGGGCTTGAGAGCGGCCTTTTTGCGCTTGGTCGCCATGGCGCGCTTCTTTGCTTTTCGACCGCGCTCGGCCATTTTTCCGTTCTCCAAGAAACCTCGGCAAATCTTTCGCGAGAACCTTAGCTAATCCGAATAAAGGCGTACAGGCCGCGCGCCCGTTACCGGCCGTTGCCGACCAGCGTCCGAAACACCCGGCGAACCTCGGTCTGGGTCTCCTTGACCCGCGCTTCGAGCGAGGAAAAGTCCGGTGCGTCACCAGCCCTCGCCATGATCCGCAACAAATCCTCCCCCGACGTCTCCGGATTGAATTTTTCGCTGACACACAGCCGCAGAATTTGCGTCAGGTCCTGATAGAGCCGCGCCGCGGAGCGCAGGATTTCGGCGGATGATTGCGGCAGCACGCCAAGCCGCGCGGCGTTGTCCAGCACTTGCATTGTATTGACGCTGAGGATGTCAGGCTTGGCGGACGCGTGAACCAGTTGCAGATATTGGGCGATGAAATCGATGTCGACGATGCCGCCCGCGGCGTATTTCAGATCCCAGATATCGTCCTCGCCCTTTTCCAACCCGACGGCGCGGCGCATATCTGCCACGTCGGCCGCAATGCCGGCGGCGTCTCGCGGCCGCGTCAACACCTGGCGAATGATGTTTTCGATCTTGCGACGAAAATCCGGCGATGACGAAATCACCCGGGCCCGGGTCAGCGCCATATGCTCCCAGGTCCAGGCTTCCATATCCTGGTATTCGGCGAACGAACGCAGGTGCGACGCGACCGGCCCAGCCCGGCCCGACGGCCGCAACCGCATATCCACTTCGTAGAGCACCCCGTGATTGGTCCGCGTCGTGAACGCGCTGATCAGCCGTTGCGTGAAGCGCGCAAAATAATGCGCGCCCTCAAGCGAACGCGCGCCATCGGAATCCGGATGTTCGGGGTCGAAATCATAAAGCAGGATCAGATCGAGATCGGACGCGGCCGTCATCTCGCGGCTGCCTAGCCGGCCCATCGCGAGAATCGCAGTCTCCTGACCCTTGATCCGGCCGTGCTGGGCTGCGAATTGATCGGTTACCAGGCCATGCACGGTATGGACAATGCCCTCGGCGACGTCGGCAAAGGCGATACTGGCCTGCTGGGCAGAGACCGTACCAGACAGAATACGGGTACCGATCAGAAACAGGCTTTCCTTGCCGAACAACCGTAGCCGATCGAGAAATTCCTCATAGGAATTCGCGTCCACCAAAGTGGCCGCAAGCCGCTCGGATAATTCCTGCTTGTCAGGCATCGCGCCGAAGAATCGCGGATCGATCAATCCGTCCATGATCTGCGGCCGCCGCGCCAGCATGTCGCCCAGGCGCGGCGCGGCGCCGAGGATCAGCGCCACCAGAGCGACGAGGTCGCGATTCTGGCTGAGCAGCAAAATCAGCCGCCCGCCGCGCTGCAGCGCCTGCAGGAAATGATCGAAAGCCGTCACCGCACCGTCAGGCTCCTCGGCGTCCGCCAGTCCGGCAATCAAGGCGGGAACGAACTCGACGAACGCGTTGCGCGTCGCTTCCATCCGGAACACGCGGTAGTCGCCAGCCAGCCAGTTCTGGATCGTCTGCGCCACATTGATCGGCGTCTTGAAACCGAGCGAGGCCAAGTGTTCGAGCACGCGCGGGTCCTCCGGACCGGCCGCGTAATCCACCGCAGGCAATTTTTCAGTACCGGTCGGGTCGCCCTCGAACAGTTTGCTGTAATGTCCCTGCACGATGTTGAGATGGAGCAGCAGGTCGCTGGCGAACGCGGCGCGGGTGTCATACCCAAAGAAGCAGGCGAAGCGCTCCACCGCCTCGCTGTCGTCCGGCAGCGCATGGGTCTGCTCGTCCGCGATCATCTGCAGCCGGTGTTCGACCCGCCGCAGGAATTCATAGGCCGCGGTGAGCTGGTCGCGCGCCTCGAAGGTGATCCAGTTGCTGGACGCCAGCACATTGAGCGCTTCCAGCGTCGGCCGCACCCGCAATTCGGGGTGCCGGCCGCCGGCGATTAGCTGCTGGGTCTGGGCGAAAAACTCGATCTCGCGGATGCCGCCGCGTCCGATCTTGACATTGTGGCCCTCGACCGCGATTTCGCTTTGCCCGCGATAGGTCTGCATCTGCCGCTTCATGTCGTGCACATCGCCCAAGGCGGCGAAGTCCAGATGCTTGCGCCAGACGAAAGGCGCGATTTCCGCGACCAGCGCCTCGCCCGCCTTGGGGTCGCCGGCACAGGGCCGCGCCTTGATCATGGCTGCGCGTTCCCAGGTCCGCCCTTCCCGCTCATAGTAATTCAGGGCCGACGCGGTCGAGATCGCCACCTGTGTCGAGGCGGGATCCGGCCGCAGCCGCAGATCGACGCGGAACACATAACCCTCGCCGCTGCGCTGTTGCAGAATCCGGGACAATCCCTGCGTCACCCGCACAAAGAACGGCTGCGGTTCGATATCGGGCGCGAGCGTCGGCGCATCGGCCTCGAAAAACACGATCAGATCGATGTCGCTGGAATAATTCAGTTCGCCGGCGCCCATCTTGCCCATCGCCAGCACGACCAGACCGCTGTTGTCCTCGGGATGATCCGGATCAGGCGGTGACATCCGCCCGCGCATGGTTTCCTGCCGCAGCAAAAAGCCCAGTGCCGACTGCACCGAGGCCACCGCAAGATCGGTCAGCGCCGCCGTCACCCGCATCACGGGCCAAACGCCGCCGATGTCGCACAGTGCGATCAACAGAGCCGCTTCCGATTTCATGCGGCGCAGCAACTGCATCACGTCGGGTTCGGCCGATGCGTCCAGCACCTCGCGGCGGGTATTTTCGATCAGATACGCCAGATATTGATCGGGCTCGCATTGCAGCAGCCGGATCGCGCGCGTGCCGTCGGCGCGAACCAGCTCGAAAAGGTATGGCGAGGCTTCGGCGATACCCAGCAGGATGGTTTTGGTCAGGGGAAATCGGCCGATGAGATTATCGATAGCGGCCGCCTGCCCGGCCGCAAGGCCGGTCAGCCAGTCTGACAGTCGCTGCTCGGCTATATCGGGAGCGGACACATGCGGTCCGTCCACGAACCGCGCGGCCAATTGGTCCGCGTCGCCCTTCGCGGATGAGGTCATGCCACCTTCTGTGGCACATCATGCGTTTGAGCCGCAACCCCGTCATGGGCCGACAGCGCCGGGATGGCCAGGGTCGCGGTCAATCCGGGATACGCATCCCCAAGCCTGAGATCGCCGCCATGCAGCGTCGCCACCGCCGACGCCAGGCTTAGTCCCAGACCGGAACCGGGCTGGGTCCGGCTCGCTTCCAGCCGCACAAATCGTTCCACCGCATGCTTGCGATCGGCCGGCGGAATCCCCGGCCCGTGATCGGTGACGCTCAACTGCACCTGATCGCCGATACGCCGGGCTTCGATCAGGATTTCCTTGCTGGGCGCCTTCGCGACCGCATCGGCCCCGAGCGGTTGGGGAGCCACAACGGGCTTGCCGTATTTGATCGCGTTTTCGACGAGATTCGCCAGCGCCTGGCTGATCAGTTCGCGATTGCCGTGAAGCGGCGCCGGTTCGGTTTTGACATGGAGGGTCATGCCGTCGTCTTCGGCTAGCGGCTCGTACAATTCGTGAATGCCATTGGCCACGTCGGCGGCGTCAAAATTGTCCATATTGCCGCGCGCCTGCCCGGACTCGGCGCGGGCGATCATCAACAGCGCGTTGAAGGTGCGAATCAGGCCGTCGGATTCCTCGATGGTGCGCTCCAGGGCGCCACGGTATTCGGCCTCGCTGCCGGACTTCGCCAGCGCCTCCTCGGCGCGATTGCGCAATCTTGTCAGCGGCGTCTTCAGATCGTGGGCGATGTTGTCGGAGACCTCCTTCAGCCCCATCATGAGGGCTTCGATCCGCTCCAGCATCGCGTTGAGATTTTCCGCCAGACGATCGAGTTCGTCGCCGCTACGCCCGACCGGCAGCCGCCCGCTGAGATCGCCTGCCATGATGCGCTGGGTGGTGCCGGTCATGGCATCGATCCGCCGCAGCACCCGCCGCGCCACGAAGATGCCTCCGCCGAGACCGAGCACCACCACGATCAGGACCGACCATTGCGCGGCGTTGGCGACAATGCCGAACAGCCGGCGACGCTCTTCCAGATCGCGCCCGATCAACAGACGAAAGCCGCTGGAAAGCTCAGTGACCCGCAGCAGCGCACGATGATCCGCGGTGTCCTGCTCATCGAGCCGCCGATAGTCGGTCTCCGACCATCCGGTCGTCGCCATCACGCCCGGCGCAAGCGAGCCGACATTGCCGGCGATCGCCTGTCCCGCCGGGGTGGTCACGAGATAGAGGTTGGCGCCGGGCCGCAACGCGCGGTTCTCGATGGTGAGCACCAGGCCGCGCAAACCGCGCCGCCCGAAAATATCGCTGATTTCGCCGATTTCCGCATTCACGGTGGTGGTGATCTGTTCGGTGATCAACCGGCGCGTATTCCACGCGAAATAGCCCAGCAGCGATGCGGCGAACAGCGCGAACAAAAACAGATACACCAGCGTCAGACGAAACGCCGTGGTGCGGATCAGTTTACCGAAGGCCGTCACGGATCATGTACCCGGCGCCACGAATGGTGTGGAGCAATGGCCGTTCGAAGCCCTTGTCGATCTTGGAGCGCAGCCGCGAAATATGCACATCGATGACATTGGTCTGCGGATCGAAATGATAGTCCCAGACGTTTTCCAGGAGCATCGTTCGCGTCACCACCTGCCCGGCGTGCTTCATCAGATATTCAAGCAATCGGAATTCGCGCGGCTGCAGCGTCAATTCGTCCTTGCCGCGCGCGACCCGGTGCGAAAGCCGGTCGAGTTCAAGGTCGCCGACGCGATAGGTGGTTTCCTCGGCAGGACCGCCATGGCGGCGCGACAACACTTCGACGCGCGCCAGCAATTCGGCAAATGAATAGGGTTTGGGCAGGTAATCGTCGCCGCCGGCGCGCAGGCCCTTGATGCGGTCATCGACCTGACCGAGTGCCGAGAGGATCAGCGCAGGGGTGCGGTTTCCCTTCTCGCGCAACGAGCCGATCAGCGACAGGCCGTCGCGTTTCGGCAGCATCCGGTCGATCACCAGCACGTCATATTCACCGGTGTCGGCGAGAGACAAACCTTCCTCGCCGTCGCCGGCATGATCGGCAACATAACCGACTTCGCGGAACGCCTTGACCAAATAGTCGGCGGACTCGCGGTCATCTTCGACGATCAACAGGCGCATCTGGGTGTCAGTCACGGTCAAGTGAGGCAGCTTTCCGTCACCATGGCGCGCCCAGCATCCTCATGCAAGACGACTGACAAGGCGACTTAACAAGATGATCTGGCGCACCCGGTCGAAGAAGAAAGCGGGCGGTGAAGCTGGGGGGACCTCACCGCCCTTTTAACCTTCCGACGGAGGGGGGCGTATTCCACCGGAAGGTAACTTGAGGGAGCGGGCCTAAGCCCGCCCCCCGGAGAGGGCCGTCGGCGGGGGCGACAAATGCCGGCGACACCCTCCATCTTGTTACTTAACCCTTGGCAAGCGGCACCGCCACAAAGCGCGACGAACCGCCGCTCTTGATGCGCATCAGCACGCTGTTCTTGTTGTCGGTGCGTGCGGCATTGATCGCTTCGCGCACATCACCGGCATTGGCGACGGTCTTTCCCGCAACTTCGAGAATCACGTCACCTTCCTTGAAACCACGCTCGGCTGCCGCGCTTTTCGGGTCGACCTCGGTCACCACGACGCCATCCTTGCCGGCGCCGGCAACGCTGTTGGCCGGCGCAAGGGTCAAACCGAGCTTCGGTACGTCGGTTCCGCGGGTCGCACCGCCCTTGTCGCCATTATCAGTGTCGGCCTTGGCTTCCAACGCGTTCGGCAACTGGCCGAGCGTCAGGTTGATCACCTTGTCCTGGCCCTTGTGCAGCACGTTGAGCTTCACTGCATTGCCAGGTGCCAGACCGCCGATGGTACGGGCGAGTTCACGGGCATCCTTGACCGTCTCGCCGTTCACCGCGGTGATCACGTCGCCGGATTCGATGCCGGCCTTGGCGGCCGGACCGTTGGCCTGGGGCTCCGCAACCAGCGCACCTTCCGCCTTTTTGAGGCCGAGGCTGTCGGCGATATCAGCCGTAACAGGCTGAATCTGGACACCGATCCAGCCGCGGCTGACGGAACCCTTGTCCTTGAGCTGCGAGATCACGGTCTTCACGGTCGAGGCCGGGATCGAGAACGCGATACCGACGCTGCCGCCGGACGGGGAGTAAATCGCGGTGTTGACGCCCATTACTTCGCCTTCGGTATTGAAGGCCGGACCGCCGGAATTGCCCTTGTTCACGGGCGCGTCGATCTGGATGAAATCGTCATACGGACCGTTGCCGATGTCGCGGCCGCTGGCCGAGACGATGCCGGCCGTAACGGTACCGCCGAGGCCGAAGGGATTGCCGACCGCGAGCACCCAGTCACCGATCCGGGGTTTGCCCTCGGACAGCTTGGCGAACGGGAAGTTGGAACCGCCCTCGACCTTGATCAGCGCAACGTCGGTGCGCGCGTCGGTGCCGATCACCTTGGCGGAATAGGTCTTGCCGTCGTCAGTGGTGACTTCGACCTTGTCGGCGCCATCCACCACGTGGTTGTTGGTAACGGCGAAGCCGTCCGCGGAGATGAAGAAGCCGGAACCCTGACCGGTCACCGCACCGCGTCCACGTCCGCCGCGCGGCATGCCATCCGGTCCGCCGAAGCGGCGGAAGAAGCGCTCCATCGGCGATCCCGGCTGGAACGGCGAGTCATCATTGTTGTCGGCGCTGTCGTTCTTGGCGACCTTCTCGTTGATATTGACCTTCACTGAAATCACCGAAGGCTTCACGCGCTCGACGATGTCGGCAAAGCCGACCGGCTGCGCAACCTTGCGGACTTCGTTGTTGACCTGCGCGTGCGCCGCGGTGCTGAAAATATCAACCGGGCCGGACGACGGGCTGAAACCGTAAACGGCTACGCCGAGGCCGGCGACGACCGAAGCCATCAGCGCGAATTTGCGCGCCGAGAAAAGCGAACGGCCGGGCGCCTTGTAGGACGGCAGGGACGAAAAATCGGTGGGACGGTCGATCATCTCAGAAATCTCCAGAGCCAGAATCAATGATGCGGGGGCAAGCACCGTGTGGTTCTGAACATGGGGATTTCCGCCTTACGGCGCGCTGGCGGGAGAGTTAAACTTTTGTAATAAAGACCTTATTGAATGCGGCAGTTTATCGCAGGGCGAAAACGGCCTTTTCGCAGAGCAAAACAGGCTTTTCGCCGCGCTAAACCGGTTTGTCCGGCGACGGTTCCGCAATCAGCCGTTCCAGCCGCGTTTCTTCGTCGGCCGTCAGCGCGAAAAGCGCGTCATCTTGCGAGGTTCCGGCTTTCGTTCGCCGCCGGCCGTTGACCCACAGCGCGAAGCCGCCTCCAGCCAGCGCCAGCGGCGGCAACAACCAAAGCAACCAGGTGTGAGAGTTGAGCCGCGGCTTGAGCAGCACGAACTCGCCATAACGTGCGACCAGAAAATCGATCACCTGCGCATCGCTGTCGCCGGCTGCGATGCGCTCGCGCACCAATAGCCTGAGATCGCGCGCCAGCGGCGCCTCGGAATCGTCGATCGACTGGTTTTGGCATACCATGCAGCGCAGTTCGCGCGACAAATCCCGTGCCCGCAATTCCTTTGCAGGGTCGGACATGATCTCGTCGGGCTGCACGGCGTAGGCCGAGGGCGAGACCGCCATCACCGCAAGAGCGAACACGCAGGAGATGATCCGTTTCAAAGCGTCACTCCGCCGCCTGCAGTCCGCGCAGGGATTTCGCGGGCTTCGGCGCGCCGACCCGTAGCCGCCGGTCCGACAGCGACAGCATGCCACCGAACGCCATCAGCACTGGGCCGAACCAGATCAGCAGCACCAACGGCTTGTGATAGATGCGCACCGCGACCGTGCCGTCGTTGGTAACTTCGCCGAGTGAAATGTAAAGCTGGCTTGCGCCACGCGTCATCAGCGCGGCTTCGGTCGTCGTCGCGGCCCGGGTGCTGAAGTTGCGCTTCGACGGCGTCATGGTGCCAAGCGGCTCGCCGTGAACCAGAACGCTGAATTGCGCTACCATTTCGCGGAAGTTCGGACCCTGATGCTGCGTCACGCTATCGAGCTTCATCTGGTAACCGGCAATCGGAATCACATCACCCGACTTCATCGATCCGATATATTCGCTGTTCCAGGTGGTCTCACAGACGATGCCGATCAGCGCGACACCGACGCCGGCATGGGCAAACACCGTGCCCCAGGTCGAGCGCGGCAGGCCGCGCGCGCGCCGCCAGGTGATCCCCAGCGGCATCCGAAACAGGCCGGTGCGCTCGACGAGGTCGCTCAACGCCCCCGCGATTACGAACACCGCAAGCCCGATCGCGAGCGGTGCGAAGGCGCCACCGCCTGAGGTCCACGCCCACACCACCGCGACCATGACCAGCGCGGCGATTCCAGCCGCCATCAGCCGCTGCGCCGCACCGAGCAGATCGCCGCGCTTCCAGGCCAGCAGCGGTCCGAACGGCACCGCGATCATCAAGGGCAGGAACAACGGCCCGAAGGTGAGATTGAAAAACGGCGCGCCGACCGAGATCTTGTCGCCGGTGATCACCTCCAGCGCCAGCGGATAGAGCGTTCCGATGAAGACGGTTGCGCAGGCCGTTGTCAGCAACAGATTGTTGAGCACCAGCGCGCCTTCGCGCGAAATCGGGGCGAACAGCCCGCCCTGCTTGAGCGCGGATGCCCGCCACGCATAGAGCGAAAGACTGCCACCGATGAAGATGCACAGGATCAGCAGAATAAAGACGCCGCGCGTCGGGTCCGTCGCGAATGCATGGACCGACGTGAGCACGCCCGAACGCACCAGAAAGGTGCCGAGCAGCGACAGCGAGAACGCCAGGATCGACAGCAGGATGGTCCAGACTTTCAGCGCATTGCGCTTTTCCATCACTACCAGCGAATGCAGCAGCGCGGTGCCGGCCAGCCACGGCATCAGAGAGGCGTTCTCGACCGGATCCCAGAACCACCAGCCGCCCCAGCCGAGTTCGTAATAGGCCCAGTAGGAGCCCATCGCGATGCCGAGTGTCAGGAATATCCACGCCATCAGCGTCCAGGGCCGTACCCAACGCGCCCAGGCGGCGTCGATCCGGCCTTCGATCAGGGCCGCGACAGCAAAGGAAAACGAGATCGAAAAGCCGACATAGCCGAGATAGAGCATCGGCGGATGCACCGCGAGGCCGATATCCTGCAATACCGGATTAAGATCGCGGCCCTCGATCGGCGGATTGGCGATGCGCAGGAACGGATTGGAAGTGATCAGGATGAATAGATAGAACGCGCTGGCGACCCAGGCCTGTACCGCCAGCACATGGGCACGCAACGACAGCGGCAGATTGTTGCCAAACAGCGCGACCAGGCCGCCGAACAGCGCCAGGATCGACACCCACAACAGCATCGAGCCTTCATGATTGCCCCACACACCGGTGATTTTGTAGATCAGCGGTTTAAGCGAATGCGAATTCTCGAACACGTTGACCACGGAGAAATCCGAGGTGACGTGCAGCGTGACCAGCGCCGCGAACGACGCCCCCACGAACAGCAATTGCGCCAGCGCCGCCGAGCGCGCGACATTCATCAGCGCGGCATCGCGCCAGCGCGCGCCCAGAATCGGCAGGGTCGACTGGATCAGGGCCAACGCCAGCGCCAGCACCAGCGCGTAATGTCCGGCTTCCGCTATCACCGCAGCGCTCCTTGTCCGGCCGGTGCGGCACCTTGCGCCGCGCGCGACGCATCCGGCTTCGCGCCGTAATCGTCTTTCCAGTGCCCCTGCTTTTTCAGCGCGTCCGCGACATCCTTGGGCATGTAATTCTCGTCGTGCTTGGCAAGCACCGTGTCGGCCTTGAACACGCCGGCCGCATCGAGCGCGCCTTCGGCGACCACGCCCTGCCCTTCACGGAACAGATCCGGAAGAATGCCCTTGTACGAAACCGGCAAGGTGGCGCCGCCATCGGCCACCTGGAACGAGACGACCAAATTGTCGCCACGCACCAGCGAGCCCGGCTGGACCAAGCCGCCGAGCCGAAAACGCTTGCCCGCCTGGATATGTTTCTCGGCGACCATGGTCGGCGTCGAGAAGAACACGATTGAATCGCGCAGCGCATTGAGCACCAGCGCGGCCGCAACCGCGAGCACCGCGATCGAACCGCCGATAATTGTCAAACGCCGCTGCTTGCGCGTCATGCGTAGCCTCTAATTCCCGTGCATGATGTTACCCGAAAACCGCTTCACACTTTTCGGCATCATGCTCTTTTATTCCTTCGCATGATGTTGTCCGAAAACCGTTTCACACTTTTCGGCATCATGCTTATCCATCCAGCCCGAGATTTTTCAGGCCCTCGTTCAACTGCCGCAACCGTTCCGGATCGTTGGCAACGGCCTGACGGGCCTCCGTCAGCGCGCCCTTGGCCTTGTCCTGGTCGCCCATGACCATATAGGCCCGCACCAGCCGCAACCATCCCTCGACGTCGTCGCCATTCTGCTTCAACTTGGTGGCCAGACGCTCGACCATGCCGCGAATCATCGCGTTGCGGTCGGTCTCAGTCATGTCTTTTGCCGCGGCGACCGCCTCGTTTGACGGCCCCGGCGCGGGCGAACCGCCGACCCGCAGCAGCGCTTCCTGAACCAGCGGACGCCATGGCGCATTCTGCGGCGCCTTCGCCAGCATCGCGCGCCAGATCGTGGCGGCGTCGGTGGTACGCCCATCCTGCTCGGCAGCCAGGCCGAGGAAATAGCTCGCCTTGACATCATCCGCATTGAGGGCAACGGCGCGTTCGAATTCAGCCTTGGCTTCGGCGGTCACGACACCGCCGGCCGCCGCGGTCAAGGTCTCGCCAAGATCGGCCCGCCGCTCGGCGCTGTCACCGCCATAGGTAATCGCATTGCGATAGGCGCGGACAGCATCGTCAAAACGGCCCAGCCTTGCCAGCACCGGCGCGAGCACGTTCCAGCCCCGCGCATCGTTCGGACTGTCCGCCAGGTGCTGCTCTACTTGCGCCACCAGATTTTCCAGCGGCTGCGTCCCGTCAGGCGTGCGGGTGCGCTCCGCCAACGGAAAATCAGCCAGACCGGGCGAGCCCAGCGGGTAGTAAAACCCGATTGCAATGACCGGCAATCCCACCAGCGCGATGATAGCCGCGATACGGCGCAGCCTGAGGTTCGAGCCGGCGGGTGGATCGCGCTGATGATCTGCCGCGGCGAGCAGCCGGCGGCTGATTTCGACGCGCGCCGCGGCCGCTTCCGAAGAGCCGATCAGGTCAGCCGCGACATCGCGGTCGATCTCGGTCAGTTGATCCTTGTAGACCGCCGCCTCGCTGCCGTCATTTTGGGACCGGTTGCCACGGCTCAGCGGCCAAAGCACGGCGAAAATCGCCGCGGCCGTCATCAGCGCGAACACAAACCACAGCGTCATCAAGCGGGTTCCGGTGGAAAGGTGCCTGCAGGTAAAGCACCGCTGCCGCCGCTTTACACCACCGGCGGCAAGCCGGGCAAATGACAATTATCAATTTACCGACATGGGCAGCAAATCCAGAAAACCCGGAGAAAATAAACGGTTAGCCGACGGAAAATCCGGCACTTTGTGCCGCCAACTGGCCGTGCCCGTTTAATGCCTGGAGGTAATAGTGCCCCGACCTGACCGAGGGCGGCAGGCTGATCCGGAGCGAGCCGACCGGCACCGGGGAGGTAATTCTGGTGACCGGCTCGGGCAATTGTTCCCCGCTGGTTTGGTCGACAAGCACCACCTTCGCCCCGATCATGAGGTTACGGTAGGTTGCCGAGATGATGCGGTTCTCAAGTTCAACGAAATTGATGATTGAGTTCATGCGCGGATACCTACGGCCCGCGCCGGCCTCAGTCAACCGTAAATTGTATTTGCAATTTTCACTATCTTTTTAGCCAGCCCGCGACGGCTTGCGTTCACCGGTCAACGCGTTTTCGGCGGCCCTGTTCATCAGGGACGCGTAATCGTGACCAAATAATACCTCACAGAAACGGATCGCCGCCGCGACCTGCATTTGACGATAGGCACGGCCCTTGCCCGTGCTCGCCCGCAGGGATTGCACCAACGATTCCGTGGATTGCTCGACATAATGTTGCAGATCGGAATAGGTCCGCAGCGTGACCTCGTTGATCGCGAGTTCACTGGCATAAGTCCGGCACACCGCGACGAAATCGATCAGCGCTGCGGTTTCCTCAACCTCGCCGGTATCGAGCTGGGCACCGGCGGGAATGTCCTTGTCGGCCCGCTGTCGCAGCAGACGCCGGACACGGCCGGGCACGCTGTCGATTTCCGATTGCAGGGCATTGGAGATATCGGCCCGGATCGACGTCAGTTGCCGGCCCCAGGTGGAATCGTTGCGCAGATCGAGTTCGGTCCGCAAGCCGCGCGCGCCGTCGTGAAGGATCTTGAGATTTTCGGCGACGTTTTCAAAATGACCGCGTTTGATATCGGCGCGCAGAGTGGCAGCCAGGCCTGACAGATCGTGCAAGGCGATGGTGACGGCCACGCCAAAGGGCGTGGCGGCAACGCGCACCTCATCGTCGGACGCAGCCATCCTGATGGCCAGCCGGATGATCTGCCACGGCGCGGTCAACCGCTGCAGCACCATCGACAGCGCAAATGGCAGCAATTGCGGCGTTTGCAGCGAAGGAACGTTGAGCGCGTCACTCACCGAGGCGAGCTGCGATTCTGCGAAAACCCGCAAAAAGCTGGGAAGCCGGCTGTTGAGAGTGTCGATCGCCTCGCGGGCCTGCAAAACCGAACCGATCGGCAGCATATCCTCGATCACATTGGGTGGACCCACGCGGGCCAGCGAACGCCGCAGGTCGTCGCCCCGCGTCGGCGTGGCGATTTTAACGATCGCATCGGCCGCAGCGAGTTGCAGTTTGCGGACCGCCACCTCGATATCGGAGTTTGTGCCGGTTTCCGGCCCCCGCGACAACGCCGTCTCGAGTGCACGAACCTGCTCCGGCGCACCGTCGCGCACCAGCCATTGCCACACCGGCAACAGCGATGCCCGGCGGATCTGCCCTGGCCTCATCGGAAGACTGCCGTCGACCAGGAACGGCTCAAGCGGACGGAACACCAGCCGTGCCGGATCCTCGGTGCGCGGCCGCACCTCTTCGTCGGTTCCACGCACAATCTTGCGCAACATTTCGAGTACGAAAGTGGCGACCGTGGTGTCTTCGCCGCGCTCGATGGCGCGTTCGAACTCCCGCATCAGCAGCGCCTGCGACTGCGGCGGAAGCTGTGCGAGATAGTCCCTCAGCCGCTCGTTCGATGTCTGGCTCATGCGCCCGGTATGCATGCTGTTTCGCGCGGACGGCAAGGCGCGTCCGCCCACAATAATAAAAGCGCCCACGTTAAGAAGTCGTTAGGAATGACGCATCCGGCAAAACGTCTTCTAGCTGCTAAGCCCTGCGACAGCGGGATAATTTAAGGCTCGCTAAACCCCCGGCAGCACCAGTTCGGCGCGCAGTCCCCCGATCGGCGCGCGGCCAAGCGTAAGACTGCCGCCATACAAGGCCGCAAGGTCGATCACGATCGATAACCCGAGCCCGGAACCCGGCTTGGACTCGTCCAGTCGCTGGCCGCGACGCGATACTTGCGCGCGCTCAGCCTCTGAAAGTCCGGGCCCGTCATCGTCGACGATGATCCGCAGCATCGGACCGGCGCCAGCCTCAACCGGCCGTTCCACCAGCACCTCGATGAAGACGCGCGATGTCGCCCATTTGCAGGCGTTGTCGACCAGGTTGCCGGCCATCTCCTCGAGATCCTGCCGCTCGCCGCGAAACCTGGCCTGAGCATTGGCGTCGACCTCGATGGCGATGCTGCGGCTGCGATGGATCTTCTCCATGGTCCGGCGCAAGGCCTCGATGGCGGGAGCCACTTCGGTAACCGTGCCGACGATGGTGAAGCGCGCAGCGATGCGGGCCCGCTCCAGGTGATGGGCAACCTGATCTCGCATCACATCGGTCTGCTCCAGAACCTTCGTCGCAAACGGATCGGCGCCGTGTGCGGCCGCTTCGTTGACGATCACGGACAATGGCGTCTTGATGGCGTGTGCGAGATTGCCGACATGGGTCCGGGCGCGCTCGACGATTTCGCGATTGGCATCGATCAACGCGTTGGTTTCGCGCGCCAGCGGCGCGATCTCGACGGGAAATTCACCTTCAAGCCGTTCGGCGCGGCCGGAGCGGATATCGGCGATGGATTCTGAAATGCGCTTGAGCGGCGCAAGACCGAAACGAACCTGGAAAATCGTGGTCAACACCAGCACGATGGAAAGGGCCACAAATGTGCTGCCGAGGTAATAATCGAAGCTGCGGGTTTCGTCGAAAATCTCGGTGGCGTCGCCGGCCACATCGACCAGAAATTTGCCGTCGGCGCCGAGATCGACCGGCCGCTCCACCATCCGCAGGTTCTGTCCTTCCGGCCCGTCGACATAGCCGAGGCGGACGCCGGCCGCCGTTAAATCGGAGCCATGTTCTTCGAGCTTCGGCAGCTTCTTGTCCCACAGCGAGCGCGACGCGCGTATCTCGGTCTTATCGGAATCGGTTCGGGTGATCTGCCAGTACCAGCCGGACAGCGGCAGTTCGAACAGCGGTTCGCCGAGCGACTGGAACTGATGGTCAGGCGGTTCGTCGGGCGTTGCGACTTCCGCAACCAGGGTCCGCAGATAAAGATTGAGGCGGCGGTCGAAAGCGCGCTCGGTGGCATCGCGGTACACGGACGACAGTACGACGCCGGTGATGACCAGGATCACCACCACCCATGCGGTTGCGGACAGAAACAGCCGGGTGGCGAGCGAGCTGCCGCGCATTTAACTGGTGGGCGATGGCGGCGTCAGCAGATAACCCAGCCCGCGGACGGTCTGGATGATATCGACGTCCAGCTTCTTGCGGATGCGGCCGACGAAGACCTCGATCGTGTTTGAGTCGCGATCGAAGTCCTGATCGTAGAGATGTTCGACCAGCTCCGTGCGCGACACCACGCGCCCGGTATGGTGCATGAGATAAGCCAACAGACGATATTCGTGCGAGGTCATTTTGATAGGATTGCCTGACACGCTGACCCGGCCAGTGCGGGTGTCCAGCGAAACCGGCCCGCAGGTCAATTCGGATTGCGCGTGACCGGTAGAGCGGCGCAGCAGCGCGCGCATGCGGGCCAGCACTTCCTCGAGATGAAATGGCTTGGCGACATAATCGTCGGCCCCGGCGTCGAAGCCCTGAACCTTGTCGCTCCAGCGATCCCGCGCGGTCAGGATCAGCACCGGCATCGCACGCCCGTTGCGGCGCCAGGCCTCCAGCACCGAAATGCCATCCATCTTCGGCAGGCCGATGTCGAGCACAACAGCGTCATAGGGTTCGCTGTCGCCGAGAAAATGCCCCTCTTCACCATCGAAGGCGCGATCAACGACATAGCCGGCGTCGGTCAGCGCGGTAGTGAGCTGACGATTGAGGTCCGGATCATCTTCAACGACAAGCAGGCGCAAGGTGATCTCCAAATGTAAGCCGCACGATATCTGCCACCATGATGATGCCTGCCGGCGTGAATGAGCTATGAACAGGGCAGTTATCGTGTGTTACTTTTTCTTCACAAACCGTATTTTTGACAATCCGTACGACCAAATATTCCGGCTAATATGCGACAAGGCCCGGGGCTTTACCTCTGGAAGCAGGGGCCTTTTCTAGACCACTTCCAGCGGCGGCTACCGTGATCTGAATCACTAACACGCCGAATCGGAAGCCCCAATAGGTCCGCCAGCGCAGCCCGGTTAACGCTCCGCCGGCGATCCCCTGATCACGATCAAATCGACCGGACCACCCGGCCTGTCATCGTCGAAAACCCCGATCGTCAGCCGTCCGGTCCGCCAGGCAAGCGTATCGAGATTGGTGCGGCCTTCGTACAGAAGCGGCCCTTCGGGGAAATTATCATGGCCGTGAACGACGTGGCGATCGCCGTACCCGCCGGGGAATCCCTTCGGATAGCGCTTCCACAACAGCGTCGCCTCGCTCTGCCGATCCAGCGCGACATCGGGATCAACACCCGCATGAACATAGATGCGGTGGGTGTCGACATGCATCAGGCGCAGCCGGTCGAGCCACGCGATGTGGTCTTCCGGCACGTCGGCGGGATTGCCGCCATAGGAAGCCAGCGCCGCATCTCCGCCCTTGGCGATCCACGCCGCCAGCTTCGATGGATCGCGCAGCGCTTCCACCATCATCGCGTCGTGGTTTCCCTTCAACGCAACGAGACGGCTGCCCTCAACACCTGACAGCAATCGGTCGATGACTTGCTTGCTGTCGGGACCCTTGTCGACGTAATCGCCGATCGTGACGATGACGCCGGCATCGCCCCGCGCGGCGATTTCAGCCAGAGCTTCGTTGAGAAGATCATGTCGGCCGTGAATGTCCGGAATGACGTAGGTCTGGCTCATGGGCTGCTGCAATACGGGCCGGAGATTTAAGGGTTAACCGGGATATCGGGGTTAACGATGTTCACCCATTCAGCCCGGGAACCCAATCGATACGGCGGAGAAAACATTGAGATCACAGGGTTTGTAGCTTATTTATCGACAATGATTCAAAGAGTATCGATTATTGTGGGCTGGCTGGCGCTCGCTTTCATTGTCTTTGCGACGCTTTCTCCAATTAGCGATCGTCCGGTTTTAGCGCGCCCTCAGTTTGAACACTTCGCTGCGTTTGCGTTGCTGGGGCTCGCCTTCGGCCTGGCTTACCCTGCCCGCTTGCCTCTTGTGGCCACCATCGTCCTGGGAAGCGCGGTTGGATTGGAGACGTTGCAGTTGCTGACACCGGATCGCCATGGCCGCGTGCTCGACGCCGTCGTGAAAGCGGTTGGTGGCATCTGCGGGATCAGCGCGGGCCAGTTGATCCTGTTTCTGTTGCGGACTCGCATTAGTCGCGCCAGATAATCACGCTGCTTTATTTTGATAACCGAACTGCAGTCGCGCATTCACTCGCGATCAAGCAATCAATTTGACGATGGCCGAATGACGACGTTGAGGAGCATCGGATATCCGACGATCTTCGGCGCCGCGCGCGGGCGCTTACCCGCCGTGACGTAAAAACGTATCGCGACAAAGGCCACGTTCAATCCCAGCCATGCAGCCAGCAACGCGATGATCGTGGGCGACACGTTTCCTCTCCGTTTTTCGAATTGGTTAATGCCAACATAAAAGAAAGTCTGTTGGCGGGCCTTATATTTCGATGCGGCGACGCACCATTTCGCCTAAGTAATTAGGCGCAATCGCAGGCGCTCTGCCTAATCGGCGCGCATCATGCAGGGAACTTGAACTGAATTCGTTCCGTGAAACTACGGAACCGAGATTGGGTCTACTCAGTCGCCCTGCGAATTGCTCGCCAGCAATTCCTGCAGCAGCGAACCGGTTAGCGCGTCGCCGGTATAAAACTGACAGACGGGAACCGCCGCACTTGCTTCGCGCAACTCGATTGCAACCTTCAGGTTTATCGGCATACCAAGCAGACTAGCGCTTGCCGGATGCAGGCCGATACCGAGCGCGGCGATGGCCGTCGCGACGATGGAAATGTTCTTTTTCATGTTGGTCTCCCGTTTCTTGATCGGGAAGATAGCGCCAACCAATTTCTATTTTGCCCGGCACATGGGTCAAATGTGCCGCCCGCGATTTCCCGTTTGTTAACCAGCGTGAGGCGGCTTGGTCTTGTCAGACCTATGCGCCGTGGTAGCCGCGGTACCAGGCGACAAATTTGCTGAGCCCCTCCGCAAGCGGCGTCGAAGGAGCGAACCCGACGTCGCGTTGAAGCGCGGAAATATCGGCGCAGGTCTCCAACACGTCGCCCGCCTGCATCGGGCGAAGATCCCGAATGGCCGGCTTGCCAATGATCCTCTCCAGCGACGCCACGAAATCCAGCAGGTTCACCGGCTGGTTGTTGCCGATATTGTAGATTCGATAGGGCGCCGAGCTCGTGGCCGCCTCCGGCCGTTCCGGATCCCAGGCGGGATTGGGCGCCGCCGGACGATCCAGCGTCCGCAATACGCCCTCGGCAATATCATCGACGTAAGTGAAATCGCGCCGCATGTTTCCATTGTTGAAGATCTTGATCGGCGTATTCTCAAAAATCGCGCGCGTGAAAATATAGACGGCCATGTCAGGCCTGCCCCACGGACCATAGACCGTAAAGAAGCGCAGCCCCGTGACCGGCAATCCATGAACATGCGCATAGGTATGCGCCATCAACTCATTGGCCTTTTTGCTGGCCGCATACAGGCTCACGGGATGATCGACGGATTGGTGTGTCGCATACGGCAAAGTGCGGTTCGCGCCGTAAACCGAGCTCGATGACGCAAATACCAGATGCTTCACCTCATGACGGCGGGCATTCTCGAGCACGCTGACGAACGCATCGCAATTGGCGCGGATGCAGGTGAACGGATCGTCAATAGACGCCCGCACACCCGGCTGCGCCGCCAGATGCACAACGCGGTCAGGCTTTGCGGCGCTGAAAACATCCCCCGTCGCTTCGGTATCCGCCAGATCCTTCTCATAGAAGGTGAAACCTGTGTGCTGCTTCAGATAATTGAGCCGGGCGCGTTTCAGCGCCGGATCGTAATAAGGCGTGAGCGCGTCAACACCGACGACCTGATCGCCGCGCGCGAGCAATCGCTCGCACACCTGCATGCCGATGAATCCGGCGGCCCCGGTAACGAGAACAGATCCTGAAGCCAACGCATTTCTCCCCATCTATCGATAATCCAACACTTGCGAGACATATCACCATTGGCTCACCATTGGCGCGTCAGTCCCTGAACGAACGATGCAGCGCATCCGCCAGTGGCGAAACCATGTATTCTAGGGCCGTGCGCTCGCCCGTGGCGATCACGACATCCGCCTGCATGCCCGCAACCAGCTTGTCACGGTAATGCTCATCGAGGTCAGCGTCCGAAAGATTGATCAGGCCAAGGAAGTAAGGCTGCTTGGTCGCGTCATCGACAAGACGGTCATGCGAAATCGAGGCGAGCTTGCCGCTCATCATCTGCAACTGGCGCGAATGCAATCCCGGAAAGCGTATTTCCGCCGTTTGTCCGATGCTGAGATGCTCGATCGAATTGACCGGAAGCTGCGCATGCACGACAAGCGTTTCACCGCTCGGCACGACTTCCATCAGCGACTCGCCGGCGCGGACGACTTGTCCGACGGTGAAGACCTTGAGCCCCTGCACGGTTCCCGCACGCGGCGACTTGATATCGAGACGCGTGATCATGTCGCGCGCGACCACGAGCTTCTCATTGGCCGCTTCGATTTTCTGGCGCGTGTCCAGGAGCTGGGAAGACACCTCTTCCTGGAATTTCTGTTTCAACTGGATGACCTGCAGCCGCGCCTCGTTCATCCCGTTGGCGGCTTTTGCCGTATCCGCAACCGCGCGGCCGACGACTCCCTCGAGACGGGTGTGTTCCCTTTCCATGGACAGCACGCGTGTCACCGGAATCAGGCCTTTTTCCTTCAGATAGCGAAGGCCGGTCAATTCCTCGTCGAGAAATCCGATCTGCTTTTCAGTCGAAGACTTCTCAACCGCGATGCCTTCGGTTTCGGTTTCGAGCTGTTTGATCTTGGCTTCGATCAAAGTGACCTGCGCATCGCGCGAACGCTTGCGCTCTTCGAACTGAACCGTTTGATCTTCGATCATGCGGGCGACGGTAGGCGTGCTGTCCTGCCGCGCCAGCAGTTGCTGAGGAAACACGATGCTGTCACGCCCCGCAAGTTCGGCGGTGAGCGAGGCCTCCAGCGCCAGCGCACTATCGAGCTGGTTGCGAATAGTATCGAGATTGGAACCGGCCGCGACCGGCGATAGCCGCAGCAACACCTCACCCTCTCCGACCGACTGTCCTTCCCTGACCAGGATCTGATTGACGATGCCGCCTTCGAAATGTTGAACCACCTTGCGGTTATCTTCGATCATGACGACGCCCTGCGCCACCACGCCGCGATTGAGCGGCGCAACAGCGGCCCATCCTCCCATCACGCCGAACGTGAGGATGATCAGCGTGTAGCCGACGAGCGCGGTCCGGCGTTGCGCGCGAACCGGAGCCGTCGAATTGCCGAAGCCCAACATCAACATCGCGTCACCCTTCATCGAATCGCCGCCGTCTTGACCGGCTGCGGCGCGATCAGGGGATCGAGCACCTCTTCGCGCGTACCAAAACCCTGCATTCGGCCATTGGCCAAGATCAGAACCTTGTCCGCGACCGCCAATATATTGATCTTGTGGGTGATAAGGACGATCGTGCATCCGAACGACCGAAACCGGCGGATTGTCCCGATCAATTCATCCTCACCGCTTTGGTCGAGGCTGGCGTTGGGCTCATCGAGAACGACAAGCGACGGACGGTCAAGAAATGCGCGGGCCAGCCCGATGCGCTGGCGTTGACCACCCGAAAGCGCCGCGCCGCTCTCGCCGATCGGCGTGTTGTAACCATTCGGCAGCGCCTGGATCATCTCATGGCAACCGCAAAGCCGTGCGGTATCGATGATCGTCTCGCTGTCGACCTGCCGGAAGCGCGCAATGTTCTGGGCGACGGTGCCGGAAAACAGTTCGATATCCTGCGGCAGATAACCGAGATACTGGCCGAGCTGCTGCGGATCCCAATGCGCCAGATTAGATCCGTCCAGCCGTACCTGCCCTGATACAGGCGGCCAAACGCCTGTCATGACCCGGGCCAGACTGGATTTTCCCGCAGCGCTCGGACCGACCACGCCAAGGACCTCGCCCGGCAGCACCTCAAAGGAGATATGATGCAAGGTAGGATTCGGCTGCTCCGGCGGCCCGGCGGTCACGGATACGAGTTTCAAATGTCCGAGTGGACGCGGCAAAGCCAGTTGAGGCGTCTGCTCTCCTGCCACCACGAATAATTTGACCAGCCGCGCCCAGCTGTTGCGCGCGTTGGTCAGTCCATTCCAGTTGCCGACGATGCCTTCCACCGGGCCGAGCGCGCGGCCGACAAAGATCGATGCGGCGATAATCATGCCCGGCGAAATCTCGTTATGGATCGCGAGATAGGCACCGAGGCCAAGGATCATGGTCTGCAGGAACATCCGGACGAATTTGGAGGCTGCCGAAATCAATCCGGAGCGGCCACCGGCCGATGCCTGCGAATTGAGCACGCCGTCATGGTGCTGCAGCCACGCCTCGCGCAATACGCCAAGCATCCCCATCGCCTGAATGACTTCTGAATTGCGCAAGGCGGATACCGCACTTTGCGTCGCTGCGGCAGATGATCTGGATGCCCGCCCCAACAAATGCGTCGTCGCCAACTCGCTGGCGAGCGTCAGCGTCAGAATAAGGACGGCCCCGCCGATCGCGATCGCACCAAACCATGCATGTAGAATAAAGCACGCGGTCACGAAAATCGGCATCCACAGGAGATCACAGAGCGCGATCAGTCCCGGGCCGGCAACAAATTCGCGCAGCGCGTCGAGATCGCGCAAGGATTGCCCTTGCGCCAGACGGGGCCACCGCAATCCGGCGAAATGCGTCGCATCGAACACCGCGCCTGCGAGTTTGCCGTCAAACGCCAGACTGGCCTGCACCATCAGGCGCGCGCGCAGCATCTCCAGCAATGCGTTGATGATCAAAAGATAGCCAACAAGAAGCGTGATACCGAGCAGCGTAACTTCACTCCGGCTGCCGATGACCCTGTCATAGATTTGCAGCATGTAGAGAGGACTCGTGAAGGCGAGCAGATTGATGAAGAAGCTGAAGATGACGGTTGTGGCGACGGCCGGCACGCACGACTTCACCCCGGTATTGAGAATAGCGCTGATCTTCATTGGCCCCGAAATGTTCACTGTGAAAATCCATCCACGCCAGAGGCCGTATTTTGAGCTGGCGACGCGTGTGCGCAATCACATCAGCCGAAATGTGTTTCGCAACTCTGCAGCGGCGTGCGAAACCGGATGATACGTTGCAGCATGCATGATTGTATTCAATGTGGGATTAACAGTGACGGTCCGATGAAAATCGACTATGCGGAACCCGAACCGGTTGAACACAATTGCGATGAGTTGTTATGCGATCGAACCGGGATCACCATGCATTGTTCACAATCATCGCGATGCTGGGTGTGATATCGAACCTGCGCGTCGATCAGGATGCCAAGCTTGCTCAAATTCCAGGCTGCCCGATTTGATGTCATCAAAGAGGACTGACTTTGAAGATCTCTATCAACGGCCGGTTTTTGTCGCAGTCCACCACAGGCGTTCAACGTTATGCCGCCGAAATGGTCAAGGCAGTCGATCGGCTGCTGACCTCAGGCGAGGCGCCACCAGCGCTACGTGATGCAACGTGGCAGATTTTGGCCCCACCCGACGCCAGGAATTCTCTCAATCTTGAGCGTATCGAGATTCGAAAAATCGGACAGCGAACCGGGCATGCCTGGGACCAGGTCGACCTTGCGCGGGCCGCCGCGGGCGGCCGGCTGATCAGTCTGGCGAATTCCGGACCTGTGCTGCATTCGCAACACATTGTTGTCATTCACGATGCGCAAGTCTTCCGCAAACCGGAATTCTTCAACTGGAGCTATCTGGCGGTCCACCGTACCCTCGGCCACCTGCTCGCACGCAAGGCCACGATTGCGACGGTTTCACAGTTTTCCCGCCGCGAACTCGCATCGGTGCTGTGGTTGCGGCCCGAATCAATTCCGGTATTCCCAAATAGCGCCGAACATTTTGCCACGACCGTTCCAGACTTTGGAATCATCGACCGGCTGGGGCTGAAAGCCGCTCATTTCTTTCTTTCGGTCGGCTCCATGAACAAGAACAAGAATATTTCCCTGGCCATCGAAGCGGCGCGGCGGCTGAAGCGACCCGACGTTCCACTCGTTGTGGTCGGTGGCGACAATAGCAAAGTCTTTCAAGGCGGCGTAACGGCCGCCGAAGATGGCATTATCTTGGCAGGCCGCCTCAGCGATGAAGAAATTGCAGCGCTCTATGCGCGCGCAGCAGCCTTTGTGTTTCCGAGTCTCTACGAAGGCTTTGGCGTACCGCCGCTTGAAGCGATGTTATTGGGCTGTCCGGTCATCGCCTCGACGGCCGATGCCGTCAAAGAAACCTGCGGCGACGCGGCTGCCTATTTTGATCCCTTCGATGCTGACGATCTGCGTCAGCGGATGCTCGAAAGAATAGCAGCTGGTCAAATTTCCAGCGACGAGCGCAGCAAACAGATGCAACGCATCGCTGCATATTCATGGCGTAATTCTGCAACACTGTTTTTGAAATTTCTTGAAAACACAGCATACTGACAAATTGCTCAGGAAAAAATTACGGCGGTCTAAATATTGCTTCATAGGCACATGAAGAGTCTGCTTCCAGAGTTTGGATCAGAAAGTTCCCCATGCCGAATGAAGAGACAGGCACGCTGAGAGTACTTCACGTTGCCGAAACCGTTCGTGGCGGAATTGCGACTTACTTCAACGAGCTTCATCCCCACCAACGCGCCTGCTTCGGCGGCGACAATGTACATTATGTCGTACCGTCAGATCATCGCGGCGATCTCGTAGGCTTCGCCGACGCCGAAGTCTCGGTATTCGAGCGTGCCGGCCGAAGCCTTCCGGGTTTATTTCGGATGGCGATCGTGACGCTCCAGCAAATTCGCCGCGTCCGGCCCAATATCGTGCATATCCATTCGACATTCGCGGGCCTCGTCATACGGCCCATTCTGTTTCTGAGGCGTGGCGGACCGCAGGTGGTCTATTGCCCCCATGGCTGGGCTTTTTCGCGCGAGACCTCGCGGCTCAGTCATCAGATCACCAAGCTTGTCGAACTGATGCTCGCCAGGATTACCGATCGGATCGTCTGCATCTCCGGGGACGAACAGAAGGAAGCGATCAATGCCGGTATCGCCCGCCAGCGCCTGATTCTTGTCCACAATGGCATCTCGGCCAATCGCCCGTCACCTCGCAGCGATTTGGTTCCCTGGGTGTCAAAAAAAACCAAAGTACTTTTCATCGGCCGCCTCGATCGTCAGAAAGGATACGATCTGCTGGTCGAAACGGCGCGACGTTTGCATGAAACGGTCGAGGTTCGAATCATCGGCTCATCGGTCGTCGGCAAACACGAAGAACTGGATCCTCCGCCGAATGTGGCCCTTTTGGGATGGATGGATCGTTCGCAAATCGAAGCGCAATTGGAAGCTGCCGATCTTGTAGTCATTCCGTCGCGCTGGGAGGCATTCGGTCTCGTTGCGCTTGAGGCGATGCGCGCGGCTAAGCCAATTGTTGCTTTTCGCGTCGGCGCTTTGCCTGAAATTGTGGAAGACGGCGTAACCGGCGTGCTGAGCAGCCCGGTTTCAGTCGCATCGTTGGTTGATGCACTCACGCGTGCATCGAAACTCGATCTGCGCGCCACCGGCCGCCATGGTTATGACCGTTTCAGGCGACTCTACGACGTAAAAAAGACCCACCAAGTGCTTAGGGAACTTTACCAGGACGTTACGCAGGATCGGCGCCGCGAACTCACCAACATCGCGACCGTATAAAGTGTTGTCTAGTTGCGGCGAAATATTTGAGGGGGAATTCCGAACAGCGAGTTGCAGCAAAGTCACATCGCGCCGCTTACGCGTTGCGTTGCAGCGAAGTGTCGTGACTCTGACTCCATCTCGCTGATAGGTATTCTACACAACGGGGGACGTAGCGTTTGACAATGCGGTTGAGTAACAGATCGTTTCCTGAGGAAACATTTCGCGGCCGGAATCTTGGCCGCGCCTTGATAGTTGTTGCCCTGACAACATCGGTCGCGGGATGCGCAGGCTTCCTGCCGCTGGACGCGCCTGATGCGGCCGCAACAAAAACCAATGCTGCGCTGATTACGTCGCCATCGGTACCGCTTCCCTACGCATTGATGCCGATCAACCCCGACGTGCTGCGCGCGACAAACTCCATCACCGACGACACCGGCGCGGCCTTTTCAAAGTTGTCCGGCGGCAATTATCGCGACGTGACCATCGGCGTTGGCGATATTCTCACGGTGACCGTTTACGAAGCGCAAGCCGGCGGACTCTTCATTCCGCGCGAAGCGGGCGTGCGGCCCGGAAATTTCGTCGACATCCCGCGCCAGCAGGTCGATCAATCCGGCAATATCAATATCCCCTACGCCGGCTCGATCAAGGTTGCAGGCCTCACCCCTCGCGCGGTCTCCAACATCATCCGCGATCGGCTCAAGGACAGGGCAATCGATCCGCAAGCCGTTGTCGCGGTCGCGGAACAACGCGGCAATCAGGTCAGCGTGCTTGGCGAGGTCAACACACCCCAGCGCTTCCCGATCGATCCCGGCGGGATCAGCCTGATGTCGGCCATCGCGCGCGGGGGCGGACCCAAATCTCCTCCTTACGAAATCAAGATCACGCTCAAGCGTAACGGCCGCATCTATGACGAGATGATGTCGAGCGTGATCCACCACCCGCAGGAAGATGTCCTGCTCGCTCCCGGCGACACCGTATTCCTGACCCGGGTGCCGCGTGTGTACATGGTATTTGGCGCCACACCCTCGCCCGGCTCGATCGGCGGCACCAACAACCGCCGCTTCACGTTCGAAAATGACGACATGTCGCTTGCCGAGGCGCTGGCGAAATCAGGCGGCCTTGACGGAACCCGTACTGACAGCAAATCGATCTATGTCTATCGGTCGGAACCGAAGCAACTCCTGGAAAATGTCGGGATCGATGTATCCCGGTTTCCAACCCGGACCGCGCCCTCTGTCTATGCGTTCGATATGAGTAAGCCTGACGGCATGTTCCAGGCGGATAATTTCAAGATGCGCGATCACGATGTGATTTCGGTCGCGGAATCGCCATCGACCGAATTCATCAAGCTGATGACAACGTTGAATTCGGCCACCACCAATGCATCCAATATCGGATCGACAATCTTCAACACGAGATAAACGGATGCTTCAAAGCCTTAGTCGGGGTTTGGGCGTCCTTCGAATTCCGGCGGCGGCGCTTGCGGTGGCCAGTCTCCTTATTCATGGCGTGCACGCGCAAAATGCCGTTCCGCTGGAAGAACGCTTGTTGCTCGGCGTCGGCACCCATCAGGGGATGGGAGGCGTTGTCAGCAAGCGCGGTTATGTGCCGACGATCAATATCAAGGAGATCAAGGAGCTTGGCGTCACCGCTTTTCGCGACGACTTCTCCTGGTCGGATTTCGAATTGCCCGGGCACAAACTCGGTTTCGCAGCACCGCTGGGCAGGCTTGAGGCTCAAATCACCTCCGGGGTCGCGCGGCCGGTCTTGATTCTGGGATCGGGTCACTATCTCGTGCCGAACTCCAATCCGCCGACGACCGATCAGGCCCGCCAGCGCTTCGTCGAATATGCCATCGCCGCCGCGCACTCCGTGGCCAACCGGCGTCCGCTGTTCGAGCTCTGGAACGAGTGGAATATCTCGGCCAGACAGAATGCCGAATTCAACGCCGACAATTACCTCGCGCTGGCGCAAGCGACCTACCCTGCGGTCAAGCAAGCAGCGCCCGGCGCACCCTTTATCATAGGGGCGATTGGCGACGATCCCGACTGGAAATGGACCAAAAGCCTGCTTCAGCTCGGACTGCTGAAATATTCAGATGGCATTTCGATCCATCTCTACAATCACTGCGCTTCGCCGGCGCGGCGCACCGCCGCCGAGATCATCGAGCGGCTGACGGTCTTTCACAATCTTGTCGCGCAAGCGAGCGGACGGCAGGATTTCCCGATCTACGTCACTGAAACAGGCTGGCCGACGGCGACCTCTAAATGTGGCGTCAGCGAGCAGGTTCAGGCCGACAACATGTCCCAATTGATCCTGTGGGCCTCAACCGCTCCGTCCTGGCTCAAGGGCATTTCGTTGTACGAATTGAAGGACAGCGGCACCAACAGCGCTGAACTGGAGGACAATTTTGGTCTCTATCACTTCGATAACGCGCCGAAACCTGCCGTGTGCGCCGTCGGCGATAGCTGGGCCTTCATCCGCGCCAGTCTTGGCGCCAAGGAAACAAAGCTCGCCGATGATGTCGTCTTGATCAAAAGCTCTGGCGGCAGGGCTGCCATTTGGTCCGAGAATACGAACAAGCACTACCAGGTGCGGCTGAAAAACGACGCACCGCAGGTCACGTACGATTATCCCTGCCGTCACTCCCCTAAATCGGCCGCCGGCACATGGATGACGGTCTCAAGCACACCGCTGCTGCTGAGCGCGGACGGATCGGCGATTCCCGATCTCGAAATACGGCAGGCCCAGTAGCGCCCTGCCAGGGCACTGCCTGACTTCAATAAGGGGCGATCGTTGAGGATACTGCTCGTCAATACCTTATATCCGCCCGTCGTGGTGGGAGGGGCGGAGGTATCCGTTTCGCTATTGGCAGAATCCCTGGCCGCGAAGGGCCACCACGTCGCGACGGTCTGCCTTAACAAGGAGCCGGATCTGGCGGTCGATGAGGTCAACGGCGTCCGCGTCTACCGGGTGCCGCTCGACAACATCTATTGGCCGTTCGGCCAGCCCGAAAAACCGGCGCTGCTGGACCGACTGAAATGGCACCTTGGCGACACCTGGAATCGAAAGGCCGCCCGGCGGTTCGGCAGGATACTCGATATCGAAAAACCCGATGTCGTGCACACCAACAATCTGACGGGATTTTCGGTTTCGCTGTGGTCCGAGGCAAACCGCCGCAATATCAGGATCGTGCATACGCTGCGCGATTACTCGCTGACCTGCAAAAGATCTACGCTGTTCAAGAACGGAACGGCATGCGAGCGCCGGTGCTCGGCCTGCGCAACCATGACCGCCCCCTATCTTTACGCGTCGCGCTTGGTCGATGTGGTCGCTTCCAATAGCCGCTTCGTGCTCGATACCCATCATAAGCTCGGATATTTCTCCAGGACGCCGGACAAAGTCATCTTCAATATCGCCGACATCAGAGACAACGTTCCCCTCACGCGTCCTTCTGGCGACGATCTGGTGTTTGGATTTATCGGACGAATTGAAGCCGAAAAAGGCATCGATATCGTCCTGAAAGCCATTGATCTGCTCCCCGATGCCGGCTGGCGATTGAAGATCGCCGGCGCTGGTGCCGAACCCTATGTGAACGACCTCAAGGCCCGCTACCGGACCGATCGCATCGAGTGGGTCGGATTCGCCAACGCGCGTGACTTCTATGCCAGTATCGATGTTTGCCTGATCAGTTCGGTCTGGCCCGAGCCTCTGCCGCGCACCCTGATCGAGAGCATCAGCAATGGCTGCGCCACGATCTGCTCCACAGCGGGAGGCATTCCGGAAATATCCGGCATGTCCGCGCTGATCGGCTCATATGAAGCACGCGATCACCGGCGGCTTGCCGAACTTATGAGCAAAAGTATCGGCGAGGCGCAGAGATGGAAACAGAGACAACCGATCAAATCCGGTTTCAAGGAGCAGTTCTCACCTGATGCGATCAGCAGACAATATTTGGAAATTTACGTTGACGAAAATTGAAAGCTCATTTTAGCCGTAATGAATCGGGCATGTACTCGAGATATTCCGGATGAGGTTTCTTAGATGAGAGTCCTGATAACATCATCCATCTACCCGACGCCGGGAGCGCCGAAGATTGTCGGCGGCGCGGAGATATTTGCACGCCGGCTGGCAGAGAGTCTCGTGGAAGCCGGCGATACCGTGGAAGTGGTCCGCGCCGAAACCGAGCGTGACCAGCCGGTGGAAGAATGCAACGGCGTGACCGTCTATTCGGCGCCGGTTCAAAATATCTATCCTCCCTTCTCCGAGCCTCGAAGTGCACCCGTGCGCGGCATCTGGCACGCGATCGAAGACTGGCAAAGCTCGGCGACACTGGTTTCGAAACGCATACAGGCCTTCAAACCGGATTGCATGCATTCCAACAATTTGTCGGGCCTGACGGCCGCGATCTGGAAATCGGCACTCGATCAAAACGTGCCTGTCGTGCACACGCTTCACGATTATTACCTGACGTGCCCGCGATGCTCGCGCTTCATGGCGGGGCACGCCTGCGAGCGGACGTGCTTCAGTTGCGAAATCCTGACGATCAATCGAAAGCGCGCCACGCGTCAATTGCACGCGGTCGTCGGTGTGAGCCAGCGGGTTCTCGATATTCATACCAGGCTCGGCCTGTTTTCGGATACGCCGCTACGCACCGTCATTCGCAACGCCTCAACGGCGACATTGAAACCCCAGATACGTGTGCGGGCTGACGCCGAAATCACATTCGGATTCATCGGGCGGCTGACGGTCGAAAAGGGGATCGATAATCTCGTCCGGGCATTTGCCGCTATCCCAAAGGACAAGGTCCGGCTCGTGATCGCAGGGCGCGCGAGCGAAAGCGAACAGCAGCGCTTGAAAGAGTTGGCGCCTGACGCCCGGATCGAATTTCTAGGTTTTGTTTCGCCCGAAGAATTCTATGCGCAAGTCGATGTCGCGGTTGCGCCGTCGATCTGGGAAGATCCGGGTCCGCTGGTGGTGGCGGACGCCAGCGCGGCCGGCAGGCCCATTCTCGGAACGCATTTCGGGGGCATGCCGGAAGCCATTCAGCCCGGCGTCAATGGCTGGCTGACGGCGGCCGATCCGGAATCGATGACCCGAAGCATTCTGGAGATCATCGAAAACCCGCAACAGATTGCTGACATCAGCGAGCGGTTAGCCAACGCTCCGAATAAATGGACCTTCCCCGACGTGGTGACCGAATATCGAAATCTGTTCGACCGCGTGCGGCAACCGAAGAAATAGCTTCAAGTGATCCGGCAAATCAAAGACGCCATGACTTGCGCCCTGCTCCCATATCGGCAGCGGCTCCGACATAGACCAGATCAGATATGATCCGGCTCCTTGCACTCGTCGGTTACATCTATCAGAGCGCCACGGCGATCGTTCTCATCTTCGCCGTCAGTCATATCCTGCTGCCGGCCCACTACACGTCGTTTTCGCTCGCTCTGGCTTCGAGCCAGTTGCTTTGCGTTCTGATGTTCGAATGGCTGCAATTGGCAGGTGTTCGCTTCCTCGCCGCAGCAAAGGGAGAAGACGCCGCGAAGCTCCGCTTTTCGCTGTTTGCCGCAGGATTGCTTAGCGCGTTTGCCCTGATTTCTTTCGGCGGTGTCGCCTCACTGGCCAGCACGCTGGCGCTGAGGGTTGTCGTCCTCGGACTTGCCTTGTCGGTGCTGCAGGGCTTCACCGATATGTCCTTCATGGTGATCCGCGTCTCGGGCCGGCTCGGGACCGCAGCGATTTTGCTGATCCTGCGCGCCAGCCTGCTGCTGGCGGGCGCCATCACCGGCGCGCTGCTCTATGGAACCACCGAAGCGACGCTTTTTGGCATCCTGAGCGGCCAGATCGCAGCCCTCATTACCGGCCTGATCATTCATCGCACACCGCTGCGAAGAGTGTCCCGGCAAACGATGCTGGCGGATTGGGCGAATTTCTGCCGCTACGGCATGCTCGCCGCGGGCGCTTCCGTGATTCATCTTTCGGTGCCGGTGATGATCCGCTTCATCGTCATCAGCAAGCTTGGCGCGGCCGGCCTTGCCGCCAGCGCCGGATTTTCAATGGCGATCGATCTGATGCAGCGGCCGTTCGCGGTGCTGGTCGCGGCGATTCATACGGTGAATTATCCGGAAGTGATCGTAGCATTCGAGCACGGTAACCCCAATGACGCGAAACAGGTCGCGGCCCGATTGTTCGAATTCGTCATCTGCGCGACTGTCGTGATGCTGGGCGGGCTCATTGCATTCCTTCCGGACGCGGGACGCCTTTTCGTTCCTCCCGACATTCTGGACGGCTTCCTGGTTGCCGCACCAATGGCTGCCGTATTTTACTTCCTCCACACTCACCTTCAGGCCACGCTCGCCGTGGTCCCGCATTTGAAGAAATCGGCGGTCCGGCTGGTCGTGGTTGCAGCGGGTCAGTTCGTGATGGTTTCGATTTTCTCGGTAGCTGCCGTGGCTTTGAACTTGCCATCTTCAAACGTACTCGCGGGAGCGGCAATCGCGACCGCTGTTGTCATGCTGTTTGCGAGTGGTCCGATCCTCCGATTTGGAGCGGTTCCGCGATGGTCGCTGGTGGCGACGGCGAGTGTGGCGGCGCTGTTGATCGGATCGCTCTGCGCTGTCCCTTCGCAGCCGTTGATCTGGCTCCTCGGCAAGATTGCCTTCTCGGCCATCGCCACTGCCCTGGTCGCATGGCGCGGCAATTTCCTGACGTCGGCGCGGCGCGGCTAATCCAACCTGCCCGTCAAATCGAATGACGGCGGTCGCCGAGCCAGAACCCGAAAAAGATGATCCGGCTCAAGGCCGAGGGCCACGGGTTTATCCTGCGCAGACTTGCGGCACCGCGCGCGGCCAGCGCATCGTCGTCAAGGACAAGCTCAACTGTGTCCGGCCGCCGAGGACGCGCGTTCAAGCCGGATTCCGGACCTTCATGTGAGTCAACCGATGCTCTACGCGTTGGCCGGAAATACATGCCTGCTGCAAATACGATGTTAAATATCAGCCAACCCAGAAACAGATAAAACGCAGTGGTCACACAATCCCCTCCGCCAAGAAGATGTGTCATCTTATAGGCGGTTGGCCCGATAAATACCGCTTTTTATGCAAATCTGCGCAATAAATGGCGCGTTCTCGCCGGCGTTATTTTGGTCACGACGGCGATTGAGCGTAGGCGGTAAATTAACGACGAAGAAGAAATGCGCCGGCGTGACGGGGGTTTTTACTACCTCGTCAATTTATTCCGTGTTTCCTCGCCCAAAGGCGGCAGCAAAACCGCCCGTGAGGCCGAGGCGACCAATGACCATTCTGCAAATTGCAATTGTTGCTTTCGCGGCGGGCTTTCTGTCCTGCGCGGCTTTGGCCGCGGCGATCGTGTTGTGGGCTTTCTCCGACAAGCGCGTTGGCGGAATGGAACCCCTCGCCGCCACGCGTCAGCAGCGCGCGGCTTAACCGTAACGTCTGCTTCTTGTTGCGTCAGATTTCCGACGCTCGCCCGACTTGCGACTCCACAGAGATCTGACGCGCGATTCTTGTCTAATTGTTTGCCCGAGTTCCGCATGCCCCGGTGATCCGTAAAATCCCGGTGTGACAAATCTGCGCCGACGCGCCAGACGAAAATTCTCCCGGCATTAGGACCGCTGCGCCCACATCTGCGGCAACTTGCGCGCACTTTCAGCAGACAAAATATTTTTGGTCGCGTGATCGCCGCGCTCACGCCACTGTATTCGTGGATCAATGATACGGCGCTGCGCAGACCCTTGGTGTGAACTTCGTCGCTGCAAGTGAAATTTCCTGAAGTGAAATTTCTTGCACAAGTTCCATGCAACAAGAGCTTCTTCAACGAAGAAGGCTTGTTGCGTTGAGTTTTACCCAAATTCAACACCCAACATGAAAACTTGAGCGCTAGAAAAATAACAACAGCAAATCTCCTCCTACCAGGTGAGCGGCCATGACCACTTCGGCTATCGATCAAACCATTTTGTCCGCAAGCTCCTTTGTTGGTTCCATCGGCGTCAATACGCATGCGGGCTACGCTTGGGGTTCCTACAACAACCTCGCCCTCATGGTGGACGACCTGAAATATCTCGGCGTCACGACGCTGCGCGATTCGCTGGCCGCCAGCCCCGCGGCGCAACCGGTCCTCGACGGGTTGGCGAGTGCCGGCTTCAAATTCGATTTCATTGTTCCCTCCAACATCCCGGCGGCAGGTAGCGCAGGACTCCAGCAATATCTGGCGTCGGTGGACAGCTTCGAAGCCACCCATCCTGGCGGCATCGTGGCGCTGGAGGGTTTGAACGAGGCGAACGTGCAGCCGTTCAGCTACAATGGCAGCTCAAGCATCGCCGCCGCGGGCCAGTTCCAGCAGGCCTACTACACCGCGATCAAGGGCGACGCCGCGCTTGCCAATATCCCGGTATACGATCTGACCATCGGTTATAATGATCTGTCCGGCTACTCACAGCTCGGCAATCTCTCGGCCTCGACCGACGTCATCAATTCCCACGCCTATGCCAGCACCGAGACCACACCGCAGGCGGCGCTCGCGGCCTCGCTTAGCGCTGCAAGTTCCGTAGCTTCCGGAAAGCCGACCGTGATCACGGAGACCGGTTACACCACGCAAAGCAACACGCCCTTTCTCGGCGCCGACCAGTCCGTGCAGGCCAAGTCGATTCTCAATACGCTGGTCGACGCCTACAAGGATGGCGTGAGCACGACTTATCTATATGAGCTGCTGGATCACCCCTCGACCGGCGCCGCCAATGATCCCCAGACACAATTCGGTCTGTTCAACACTGACGGCACCCCCAAACTGGCCGCGACTGCGATCCACAATCTGACGACCATCCTCAGCGATAATGGAACCGGCGGGCACACGCCAACCACGCCGTTGGGCTACTCTATTACTGGCCTGCCCTCCACCGGCAGCAGCATGGTGCTCGGCAAAAGCAACGGCGCCTACGATCTGGTGGTGTGGGCGGAGCCCAAAATCTGGAATGACACGACCGATACGGAAGTCGCCGCGCCCACGGAGTCTGTAACCGTCAATCTCGGCGGCGTTCATCGGACGGTCAGCGTCTACGATCCGCTGAGCGGCACGACCGCCATTGCTACCTATACCAATGTAAGCCAGATCGTCATACCAGTCAGCGATCATCCTGTGATCATCGAGATCGATGCCCCTGCGAATGGGTCCGGCACGGTGACCACGCCGCTGGTCAACGTCAGTGGGACAGCCGCTGACATCGTCGGGCAGCTTTCGGCCCTCAACGCGGATACATCGCTCCAGACCATCACCTTGACCGATACGCATATCCTGCCGGTCGCGTCGCAGTCGACCATGAGCTATATCATCTCGCATTACGGTAACGCGCTGGCATCGATTCAGGGCGGGTATTCATTTTCCGTCACAACGTCCACATCGCAGTGGAGTCAGACCCTTACCTACAATGCGAACGGAACGCTGCTATCGACGTCGAATTCGGGTCTCAGCAACGGACTTCTGACGTCCACCGTGATCGTTTATGCCGATGGCTCGACCGATACCACGGCCTATACCGCCGGCGTGAAGGCCAGCGAGATTCACGTCAATACCGACGGCTCGAAGGACGTTTACACTTTTAACATCAAGGGCCAGTCGTACACGACCGAACACGACAGCTACAACGCGTCGGGATTCCTGACCAACGTCGTGCAAACCCGCAGCGACGGCAGCACCTTCCTCAAGATGACTCAGACCACGGCGGGAACCAAGACCGTCGACTGGTACGACGTCGGCGGCAACCTCACGACGGAAGTCGTGCAGCAGACAAACGGCTATTATTCCACGACGGTCTATACGGCCGGTGTGAAGACGGCCGCCTATATCCTCAACGCCGATCACACCCAGGACAACTGGAGCTACAACGTCACCGGCCAGACCTATACCACGCAACATCAGCATCTTGATGCGACCGGCAAGGTGACCTCCGTCACGCGCACCCATGCCGACGGATCGCTGGATTACACCCAGGTCATTGCCAGCGACGGCACCGACACGATCAATAACTACGACGCGGTCGGCAACGAGACCCTATCGACCATTTTCCATCCCGATGGCAGCAAGGACGTCTATCTTCTCAACATCAAGGGACAGACCTACGGCAGCGAACACGATACTTATAGCCCAACGGGTTTGCTGACCTCGCAGCTTCGCACCCACAACGACGGCACCACTGCCTTCCAACTGACCCAGACCAGTAACGGCACCAGGACCGCAGACACCTATGACGCCACGGGTCATCTTGTCAGCGAGGTCGTTCAGATGTCGAACGGCTATTACTCGACCACGCAGTACACCAACGGTGTGAAGACCGCGGCCTATATCCTCAACGCCGACCACACTCGGGATAACTGGAGCTACAATGTCACTGGCCAGAGCTACACCACCATGGTCCAGCATGTGGATGCGACCGGCAAGGTAACCTCCGTCACGCGCACCCATGCCGACGGGTCGCTGGACTATACCCAAGTGATCGCCAGCGACGGCACCAATACGATCAACAATTACGATGCGCTCGGTAACGAGACGCTGTCGACCATTTTCCACCCCGATGGCAGCAAGGACGTCTATCTTCTCAACATCAAGGGCCAGACCTACGGCACTGAACACGACACCTATAGCGCGACGGGTTTGCTGACATCGCAGCTTCGCACCCATAATGACGGCACCGATGCCTTTCAGTTCGTGCAAACCAGCAACGGCACCAAGACCTCCGATATCTACGACGCCACGGGTCATCTCACCAGCGAAGTCGTGCAGATGGCGAACGGCTACTATTCAACCACGCTGTACACCAACGGCGTGAAGACGGCCGCCTACATCCTCAACGCCGACCATACCCAGGACAACTGGAGCTACAACGTCACCGGCCAGAGCTACACGACCATGGACCAGCATCTGGATACGACCGGCAAGGTCGTCGACGTCACCCGCACCCACGCCGACGGGTCCTTGGATTACACCCAGGTGATCGGCAGCGACGGCACCGATACGATCAACAATTATGACACGCTCGGCAACGAGACCTTGTCGACGATTTTCCACCCGAATGGCAGCAAAGATGTCTACATCCTCAACATCAAAGGCCAGACCTACGGCACCGAACACGACACCTATGATGCAACCGGTCTCGAGACGTCACTGCTGCGGACCCACAATGACGGCACGAATGCCTTCCATCTGACCCAGACCAGCGATGGCACCAAGACCGCCGATACCTACGACGCGTCAGGTGTCCTCACCAGCGAAGTCGTGCAGGAAGCAAACGGTTACAATTCCACGACCGTCTACACCAACGGCGTGAAGACGGCGGCCTATATCCTCAACGCCGACCACACCCAGGACAATTGGAACTACAACGTCACCGGCCAGAGCTACACCACGATGGATCAGCATCTGGATACGACCGGCAAGGTCGTCGACGTCACTCGCACCCATGCCGACGGCTCGCTGGATTATACTCAGGTGGTCGGGAGCGACGGAACCGTTACGACCAACAACTACAATGCCACCGGCACAGAAACGTTGTCGACGATCGTCAATCCGAATGGCAGCACGGACATTTTCAAATTCCAGGTCGCGGGCTTGCCGGGCGCGACCGAGCACGACAGCTACGCCAACGGCAACCTGCTGCAGGTCGATGTGCTCAACGGCAACGGCCTGACGCACAACATCACGGCTGTCAGTTCGGGCCTGACGATCGCGTTCGATCACGGCGCCGAGCAGGTCAACGGATTCCTGGCCGGTACTGCAGCCAACCACGACGTTATCGAGATCGCCAAATCACTGGTCGCCGATTACAGCCATCTTCAGATCACGCAATCCGGGGCCGACTCCCTGGTGCATGTTTCGGCCACGGATACGATCCTGCTGAAAAATATCGCGGTCGGCAGCCTCGATCACGGCAACTTCCTGTTTGCATGAAAGCAACCACATCGTTCAGCGCGCCTTCAAGCCTCGCGGCGCGCTGACGATGCCGTTAACTTCGTGTTCGAAAGGATCCGTGCCGGTATTCCCGCCGCAACGGATCCCGGCGGCACGTCGCGATTGACCACGGCATTGGCGGCAATGACGGCCGCCTTGCCCACGGTGACGGGGCCGATGACGACGGCGCCGGCATAGACGACGACATTGTCCTCAAGCTTGGGGTATTCTGCCTCGCTCGAGCCGCGACGGCCCAGCGTCACGCTTTGATAAAGCGTGACGGATCGGCCGATCCGTACCCCCTCCCCGATCACAAGCCCGATCGGATGCGGCAGGATAAGTCCCGGCTCTATTTCAGCGAGCAGCGATATGTAGCAGCCTCGCCCGGTCAGGCAGGATCGCAGAATGATCCAGGACAGCGCCCGTCCAATTCGTCCACTGCCGCGCAGCCGTTTTGCCAGGCGCCACCAGGTGACAATCACAAAGCCCGGACTCGTGATCCACCCGACGATCGCTCCTCTTGCGCCGGAAAGGCCCGTATTGGCGACCAAATCCTCGCGCCATGCCATTTAGGAAAGTCTCCGATTTTAAGGACGTCCGCTTCACGCGGAGTCCGCAAGGTAGCGGCCGCGATCAGACGGGCCGGCCAACTCCGCCAAGCGGCCGGGCAAATAGATGTGGCAGCACCCGATCCAGCCACCGGCGCAGCCGCACTTCGATGAGTTCATAACTCAGCGAACCCGCCGCCAGCGACGCGGCAATACCCAGAACCACAAAGGCTCCCCACAACAGCCAGCGATTGACACCATGCTCCACCAGCCTCAACCCAAGCATCTGCAGTGGGAACAATGCAAAGGGGTGGACGAGATAAAGGCTGTAGCTGATCTTGCCGCAATATTGCAGCAACGGTGCACTGAGCGCGGTTGCGACGCCGGAGCCCGGCGCGAGCACCATGCCGAAAACGAGAAAACCCGGCAGCAAGCCATAGACCGGATGAAGATACTCCAGCGCCAGATACATGATCGCGCCGCAGGCCACGCCAGCCAGCAAGCCGGGCCGTCCTTTGAGCGGAATTCGCAGATCGACGGCAGCGAACAGCATGCCGATGATAAAAAATGCGGACATCGGCCACAGCACGACACCCGCGAGCCCCAACGCAATCAATGGCACAGCCAGGAACCAGTTCCGTAACTGGATGGCCGCGACGAAGGTGACGCCGAACCAGATATAAAACGCCCACTCGTATGTCAGCGTCCAGGCGTTCTGCTGCGCAATCGGCAACCCAAGTGCCTCGGGAACGAAGAAAAGATTGGCCAGGAAAATCTTGGCATAGCTGACCGCGTCGATATCGCGGAAGAATTTATAACCGACGATGGGACCAACAATAAACAGCAGCAGATGCAGAACGCAGAACACCGGCATGATGCGCATGACGCGGTCGCGGATGAATTTCCAGAACGATCCATGCCGCACCAGACTGGCCGGAATCAGAAAGCCGCTGATCATGAAGAAAAGTTCGACGCCGTGTCCTCCCACATTCATGATCGACTGAAGCCACGGCCAGATCGGCGGCAGGAATCCGGGGTTCGCGATATCGTAGACGCCGCCCTTTGGCATGTCGTAAAGATGCACCGCCAATACCGTCGCCGCAGCAATGCCGCGAAGCCCTTGAACCGCAGGCAGAAAACCACCGGCCGCCGTTACGGGCTGCTTGTCGCGAAACGTTGACGGACGATCGATCGGCGGCGCATCGGTCATGGCAACATTATGCAATCAGAAAAACGACGAAAAAGAGCCGCAACCGCAGATTCACGCCGCCCTTGGCGTCAATCCTCCGGAATCCGGCACGACCGGTACAACGTCTGCAATTTCCTGCACGCTTTCGTGCACGCTCGCAGCCCGGCTCCGGAATACCTCACTGAATGCAAAGCCGATGGTCAGCAAACCGCTGGCCGGACCGTACGCAAGCACCGTCACTGCGAACAAATTCATCACAATCACGGCCGTCAGCTTGTAAATGTCCTTTGTCCGCATCACCGCAAAGAAGACGCAGATCACAAACACGACGAAGATCGGGCCGAACATCAGATAGGTGCCGATGTAAAAATTATCGACCGGCACGTAATAGCTGACCTTGTTGGAAAACAGCTGCTGGGGATAGTTGAAGCAGCCGAGACCGCAGCCGGTCAGAAAACCCAGCGGCATCAGGTCGCTCATATAGACGAACGGAAGCTGCCAGCTGTTATTGATGCGATCCTGCATGCTGAACAGCACCGGATATTCTCTGGCGAGGTTGATACCGGAAAACAGGATCATCAATATGATGGGAATGAGGATGGTCAGGAACGACCACAGCGCCATTCGACGCAGCATCGGGAATTTCTCGCGCTCCGGGATAATTCTGATGATGACGAGGCACACCAGATAGATAATCATCAATCCCAGGGTCGTTTTGCTGGTCGTCAGCTTGATCGCGTACATCCCGATGGGAGCCCAGATTGCACACCACAGCATGTTGCGGCGAACCGAGGTGATGACGAAGGCGATGAAGGTAAAGAATCCGGCCATGGTGCTGTCGGCGGCAAAGCCGGCCAGCCGCGGATCCGACTGCGTCCACCACAGTCGCTGGGCCTCACGCGCGGTGCCGAAGGATTCATAGGAAAAGCCGACCCACGGCAGGCGCATGTGGGCCGACAGGAAGATGCCGATGATGGTGAGATAGAACACCAGATGAATCGAACCGAGCAACCGCTTGTATTGGCTGAGATCCCGCCCGCAAAAACAGAATCCCACAAACACCGGCGCGATCATCTTGAGAGACGACGCAGCGCCCGCGGCCTGCCCCAGAAAGATATAGCCAATATATAGAGAGAACACCATGTACAGCAGCGTGAGCAACGCGATCAGGCTTTTGCCGGCAATGACATAACGTTGCAGAAACAAGGCAATGCAGGCCAGCGCCGCAAGATCCGGAATGAACCACAACGCGTCGAGCTTCACGATCGCGAAGGCATAGCGCAATGCGCCGGCGAAGGCGTCCCGGTAAAAATACAGGAACAGCGCGAAGGCCTCCAGATTCCAGATGGAATTGGATTCCTGGCCGAGGGGTGAATAGCCCGGGCCTGTCAACACCATGGTGTCTGATCGCGCCGAAGCACTCATTGGCCTGCAACCTCCGCCTTCGCGGTTGAAAGACCATCTTTTTCGATCGCGCGGCCGAGCAGCCTTTTGACGATCCGCGAGCCCGGGCTCTCGATATGCTCAAATGTGAAGTTGGCGACCACCAGAACGGCTACAACAAGGACCATCAGCAGCGAGGACGCAGCCGCCCCCGACAGCAGGTGGCTATCCAGCGCCTGAAACCTTTGCGCGCCCACCCCTCTCGCGAAATATTCGATCAGCACGAGAACGAAGGCATGAACCATGTAGATCGAGTACGACCGCTTGCCGAGCCAGACCAGCGGCCTGATCGACAACAGAAGCGGCAGCATTCGAGCCGGAAACGCCATCAGCGATCCCAGCAGAACAGCAAAGACCACCGGAGCGACGAACCCGACGGCTGGAAAGCTTCCGACAATGCTAACAGCCGTTATCGCGGCGATCGCCGCGCCGAACTGCCAAACTGTCTGGAGCAGAGGCGACGTAGCCGCGGGCACCGCTGCAACGACCCGCACGGTGAGCACCCCTATGAAAAAGCTGAACACGCAGCGCACGACACCGAAATCATAATGAAAATCCATGCTGTCCTTGTGCAGAACGAACACAATGATGAGCAGGCTCGCAGACACCAGGATGGCCGACAGCACGTAGATCAAGCTCGCATCTTTCATCTTCTGCGCAAAGATCACGACGAGGCCAAACACGAGATAGGTGTAGAATTCGGCGCTGATGCTCCAGCTCGGCGCGTTCCAGCTCAAATAATCGACGAAACCGAGCGCGTGCAGCAGCAGCACATTCACAAAAAACGAATAGGCATTATTGACCGGCATTTCCGGCGGCACGGTGTGCATGAAACCCACGCCAACCAGGCTGAGCCTCACCAGCCGGAACAGCAGGAACGCCAGCAAGGTGACGATATGCATCGGATAGATTCGAGCCAGCCGGCGTGTGACATATTCACGAAACCCGAATGACCCGAAACCTGATTGCACGTAGTTCAGCGATATGACGATCCCGCTCAGAACAAAAAACAGATCGACGAACAGCCACGCATTAACAAAAAACGCACTGTCGACCCAGGCTTTGTTCTGCAACAGTTCCGAGAGCGGCTTTGAAATCACAAAATGATGGATGACGACACACAGCGCCGCGAGACCGCGAATGCTGTCCAGCGGCACATAATGATTCTTCGAACGATGTATCGATGCAGTCAAGCAAGCATCCCACACTGCATTTGCGACATGGGTTTCGTTGTATAGACCTCGCGCGCTGTTTTCAACGCTCACATTCGAGCGAGTGATTTGTTCTGTTCAACGCGCACCACAAATCACCACAATATCGCCACTCTATGTGCGGAGTTAGGTTCAACGAGTTCTGCATCGAGTCTTTGTGTGCATGACACGCTGGGTGCAATCATGCACATCGACAATGGGAACTCATTGAACGCGCAAACGTAAGCTGTTCTGTTTGATCGTCGCCGCTGAAAGATGCGCGCCGCGCTCAGCTGATGAGCAGAAAGCTCAACAACTAACCAAACCGAACTTGCAAAATGATCGCGGCGTTCGCGCGTTTTGGTTTAGGTTGATCGTCGCGCCGTGCGAGTTCGACTGCGGAAGAAATCAGGAGTGCATTTGATGAAGCCGGCAATCCTGATCAACAGATACGCCACCGCCGGATGGCTATCTGGTCCCAGCGCAAAGCAAATCATGGATGAGCATGGCGGCGCCGGTCCGGGATTCGATATGGTGCGAATCGCTCTTTCGCTGCTCGTGATCCTGCTGCACTCATTTCATACTGCCTATGGCATACCGGCTGCCGAATATCTCGCCACCGGATGGTCGCACCCGATTTGGGCAGCTACGCTTCCGATCTTCTTCGGACTAAGTGGATTCCTGGTGTCCGGCAGCGCCCTGCGCTCCCGAAGCCTGCGAGTGTTCCTGACATTCCGCGCGCTTCGCATTTTTCCGGCGCTGGCGGTCGAGATCAGCCTGTCGGCGCTGATCCTGGGACCGTTGCTGACGACCGTGCCTCTCGGCGAATATTTCGGCGATCCGAGGTTCCTGAGATATTTCGGCAACATTATCGGCTGGATTCATTTCGAACTGCCGGGCGTCTTCGAACAAAATCCGAATCCCGGCATCGTCAACCGAAGTCTGTGGACCCTGCATCCCGAACTTCTATCTTACGTGCTGATGGCGGGGCTCATGACCGTCGGCTGGGTCTACAGCCGATGGAAGGTCACTTTGTTCTGGATTTTCGCCACGGTGGTGCTGGCCGGCTATAATTTGATGACGGCCAAGCTTGAGCTTCGGGGAATCTATTCAGGCGGCATCCTGATCTATTACTTCCTGACGGGAATTGTGGCTTATCACTGGCGCGACGCCATCGTGATCAATTGGCGCCTGTTTGTTGCTGCCCTTATCTTGAGCTATGTGCTCATGCGCTTGCCACAGACCACGTTTATCGTTCTGCCGCTCACCAATGTCTACATCATGGTGTATCTCGGCATGGTGAGATTTCCGCATGTGAAATTTCTGCAAAGCGGCGATTATTCCTACGGCCTCTATCTCTACGCATTCCCGATTCAACAGGCGATCGTCCAGTTCTTCCCGGGCTTTAGAAGCTGGTGGATGGTTTTTATCTTGGCCGTGCTGGCGACATTCTGTGTCGCCTGGGTATCGTGGCACGCGATCGAAAAGCCGACGCTGAAGTTAAAGCGCTGGATGCAAAATGTGCCCAAGCCGATTCCAAGCACGACCGAACCCGTCGATGAACCGGCGAGCGCGCAAGCTTCCGAAGCATTCCGGGCCTGACCGCAGATTCATCCGTGCCTGTTCGCGTGCACTGAAAACAAGCAACGCGACCAATCGCTCACCACGACAGTGTTGTCCGGATTGTTGTTGCTTCTCAAAGCGCGCACAGAATCCATTGAAGGCGCGAGGTCGTCTACATGTTGGCGATTGTTTGACTCGAAAGCGGAGAACTTGTTTTGGATATCCCCGTTTCTTTTGCACCGCACAAGAATTTGACACAGTCTTTCGATAACCGACTGAATGTCTGAATATTTTCGTCACTCGGCGAGAAGTGGAAAATATGTCCCGCATAGCGACACCATTTAGGCATGTCGGCCGTCATGCGGGCTGGCTGGTCGGGTTCGGCGTGCTCCTTGCAAGCACAACACCATCTCACGCCCAATGCGTGGAACTCACCGACCGAATGCCGACGGAAACCATGCAGTTGTTCGCGTCCGAACCATCCGCGCTGTTGTACGTGCTGCGCAACGACAAGGAAAAATTGGCGGCGAGATTGACCGGCATTCTGGTCACCGATCCCACCCTCCTGACTTCCGTCGCGACGCTGGTCAGAAGAGCCCCCACGGACATCCGCCCGACGATCGGTAAGGCGCTTCGGCAGGCGGAACTGCGTTGTGTTGCCGTGCAGCCGCAAGCGGCGCGCAAGATCAATGATTTCGTCCGAAATCTGGCCGACCGATCCGTTACCGCGGGTTATGTCGCCCTGACGGAAGAACCTTCTACCGAACCCACCGTTGGCGACAATAACGACAAGTCGGTTATCAAGCCCGTCCGCCCCCCGGTAAAATCCAATCCGTTGATGACCGGCGAATGGCACGACGAACTCGCCGATCCCTTTGAGAGCGTGCCGCTTCCCGAATAGACCCGCCTGGAACAGACGTCCCACAACATAAATGAACATACAGATGTATCAGCCGCGAAATCAGTTTGAGGGACCGAAGTTCGGGATCGACCTCGGCAAGACGCTCACCGTCGAACGGGTGGTCGATATCGTGCGCCGGCAGTGGCCGTTGATCACGGCTATTCTGGCGGGCGTACTGACGCTCATCATCGCCTACCTGCTGACGGCGACGCCGATGTATACGGCGAACGCCCGAATCCTGATGGATACGCGGCAGACCCAGGTGCTGGACAAGGACAGCGGCGTCACCAACGCGCTGATCGATCCCGGCTTTGTGGATAGCCAGGTCGAGATTCTCAATTCGGACGATCTGATTCTGTCGATCGTCCGCAAGCTGAAGCTGACCGACGACCCTGAATTCAACGGCTCCGATCCCGGCCTCATTCCCCTGGTGATCGGGAAGGTGCTTTCGCTGTTCAGCTCCGACGGTCCTCCTTCCCAGGAAAAAATCGAAAGAGGCGCCGTCGAGACGATCCAGAAGAACCTCAAGGTGGAGCGGGTGCTGACCACCTACGTTTTGTCCGTGAGCTTCCGTTCGATCAGCGCGGAAAAGGCCGCTAAAATCACCAATGCGATTTCCGACGCCTATATGGTCGGCGCGCTCGAAGCCAAATATCAGTCCACCAAGCGGGCCGGCGAATGGCTGCAACAGCGCAGCGCCGAACTGCGCGAGCAGGCAACCGCGAGCGATCGGGCGGTGCAGACCTTCAAGGCACAGAACAATATTGTCGGCACCAGCCGCGGCCTGATGAGCGAGCAGCAACTGACAGACGTGAATACCCAGTTGATCCAGGCCCGCGCGGCCACCGCCGAGGCAAAGGCGCGCCTCGACCGGATCGAGGCGATTTCCGACAAGGATCTATCCCAGCCGACGGTGACCGACGCGATCAACAATACGGTTATCACCCGCCTGCGCGCCCAATATCTCGACCTCGCTGCGCAATATGCCGACTGGTCGGGCCGCTATGGCAAGACCCATCAGGCCTCCATCAATCTCGCCAACCGCATGGAAGAATTGCGCAAGGCGATCGCCGACGAAGTCCGGCGCATTGCCGATTCCTATCGCAGCGAATACGAGATCGCGAAAAGCCGCGAAACCTCGCTGGAAGAAAACATGAGGGGGCTGGTCGCCCAGGCCGGCAGCACCGCCCAGGCCCAGGTCAAGCTCCGAGATCTCGAAAGTGCTGCGGATACCTACCGCAACCTCTACAACAATTTCCTCGAGAAGCTGCAGCAGGCGACACAAAACCAGAGCTTCCCGATCAGCGAAGCCCGCATCATCAGCACCGCGGTGAAACCCGACAAGAAAAGTTCGCCGAAGACGGTGTTGTTTCTCATCGGTGGCGTGATCGGCGGGCTGTGTTTCGGCTTTGGCGCCGCCTTCTCCCGGGAGCTTTTGAGCGACGTTCTGCGCACCCCGGGGGATGTCGAGGACGAACTCGGGGTCAAGTGCCTCGGCGTTTTGCCCGATATCCGGCCCGCTGCTCCCGTCACGAAAAAAGCGCGGGCCTTGCGACCCGGCGATGCCTCGCCGGAGGCAGAGAGAGAAAGCTCACTCTCGCATTATGTCGTCGACCATCCATTTTCTCGCTTTGCGGAAACCCTGCGCAACATCAAGGTTTCCATCGACGTCGCGCGCCTGACCCGCGACGTCAAGGTGATCGGCATCGTCTCTTCGCTCCCGAAGGAAGGCAAGACCACGGTCGCCGCCAATTTCGGTCATCTGACCGCGCTGACAGGCCACCGCACCCTGCTGATCGACGGTGACCTGCATACGCGCTCGCTGACCCGCGAATTGGCGCCCAATGCAACGACCGGCCTGGTCGAAGTACTCAAGGATCCAAGATCGCTCGGCCACCACATCAAGCGCAGCCAGGAAACCGGCCTCGATTTCCTGCCTTCCTTTGTCATCTCGCGCATGGTCAATTCCGCCGATGTCATGGCGTCCAAGGCCATGGCGGATATGCTGATGGTGATGCGGGAGAACTACGACTACATCATCATCGATCTCGCCCCGGTCATGCCAGTCACGGACGCCAAGGCGGTCAGCCATCTGCTCGATGCAATGGTTTACGTCATCGAATGGGGACGAACCACGCGCAATGCCTTGCAGGAATCGATGTCCAGTTCGGAAGCGATCCAGAAAAAGCTGCTGGGTGCGGTCCTGAACCGCGCCAACCCGAAAATGCTCAAGCGCATCGAGGCCTATAAGGGCTCGCATTACAACAGCTACTACGTGGAACGGGCCTAAGGGGCCGCTGCGGCCCGATTTAGCAAGCAGGCTTTGACGTGGGAGCGGCAACTGACTTCTCGCTGTAACGTCCTAACTCAAGAGCGTTTTCCAGTTTGATCGGTATAGTACTGTTCCCGTGGCCTCATGGTTCGAGACGCGCCAACGGGTCCGCGCGAAGCGCGGCCCGATGATAGACTCGTCGCGCTGCTCACCATGAGAGGGGTCGGGGCCCTCCTCAGCCAATAGAATTGGGAGAATTGGGGCTTTCCAGTTAAGCCCGTCATGGCCGGGCTCGTCCCGGCCATCCACGTCTTTGATTATAAAGACGCGGTTGAAGAATATGGCCGCAGTTAAGACGTGGATGCCCGGCACAAGGCCGGGCATAACGAACTTAGCCAGATGGATTCGTCTACGGCAACTTCGATACCTTCAATAGGCTTCCTGATACATCAGCGCCGCCGCGGTCCGGAAGATAATCCGGATATCGAGCCAGATGCTCCAGTTGCTGACGTACCAGACGTCGTATTCGACGCGCTTTTCCATCAGATCGATGGTCGAGGTCTCACCACGAAACCCGTTGACCTGGGCCCAACCGGTCAAGCCTGGCTTCATATGGTGGCGGAACACATATTTGCTGATCATCTGGTCATAGTAATTGTCGTGGGCGAGCGCATGGGGCCGCGGCCCCACCAGCGACATCTCCCCGCGCAGCACGTTCCACAACTGCGGCAACTCATCGATGCTGCTCTTTCGCAGAAAACGCCCGATTCGGGTCACGCGGGCGTCCTGCTTCTTGGCCTGCGTGATCGTGGAGCCATTCTCGGCTACGAACATGCTGCGGAATTTCCAGATATCGAACGGCTTGCCGTTGAAGCCGCGGCGTGACTGACGGAAAATCACATTACCGGGCGAATCAAGCTTGATCAGAACCGCCGTGGTCAGCAGCAGCGGCGCCAGCAACACCAGCGCAACCGAAGCCAGCCCAATATCGAGGCAGCGTTTCTGGGCCCGTTCGAAAATCGACAATGGCGGCCGCTGAATCTCGATCGCCATGGTGCCGCCGACCGGCACGAACGGACGCGCCACCAGATCGGCAATCGGAAAATCGGGCAACAGCCTGATCGGCTGCGGCACGACGCGAAGATGCTGGCTCAGCTTTTGCAACATCGGCAATTCGTTCCAATCGACTGCCAGCAGATATTCGTCCACATTGGTAGCGCGGGACTGCTGGATGATATCCTGGATCTCACGGTCCCATGCCGCCTCATCCTGCGTCGAATTCAGGACAAAGTGACGAACCACATCGAAGCCGCTCTTTTTGAGATCCTTGAACCGGCTCGAGGTGAAATCCAGCGTTCGCATGCTGAGCAACACAACCCTGCGGTCGATAAAATGCCCTTTGGCGAACGGCGAAGCGAAGCCAATCCGCCAGGCGGCGCGATGCCCCCACAGACCGGTCAAGCCGATCAATGCAAACAGAATGATCGTACCGCGCGAAAGATGATCGGTGGATTTGAGGAGAAACGCGGCGATTGCGAGAATAATCAGCGAAACCATCCAGTTGATGGCGGCTTTACGAAGCTGCCATGCCACATTGAGCAGCCGATGGTTGTCATACGTGCCCTGCAGATATCCGATGCCGACGAACACCACCCCGACAATCAATCCGGCGCCGTTGGAAACATCGCTCTCGAGGAGCGGGCTGAAAAATGTGCCGTAGATCAGGCTGGCACCGAGATAGCTCATTAGGATCAGGAGGAAGTCGCCGGCGGCGACGAAAATCTGAAGTGGTCTCTGCAGTGTGGCGTTGCGCTTGGCATCGCCGGGATACGCATTCTCCAAACCATACGTTGTTGAAGACATCGCGGCCTCTCGCAGTAAGTCGTCTTTCCGGAGATTCAGCTTCCCGGAATTTCGTTCAAACCTTGTTAGCTAACCTGAGCGATTGTGTGGCGTCGCAGCATGAGATTCAAAACTAATTTTTGCATTGCAACTATGTGATGAATTCAGACTCCAAAAAGTCAGACTCGGAAAAAATTGAACGCCTGAAATTTCGTCAGCATGCGAACATCGTCATGGGCAAATTGACGTCGCATTGATCATCGCTTGCGAAAGCGACACGAAGCATCGCTGCAAATCAGCGCGCCGGATGGGCCTTCTGGTGCCACGCCCACGCCGAGGTCACAATCGTGGCAAGATCGGAAGACACGGGGCGAAAGCCGAGCGCATTGCGGGCGGACGATGGATTCGCGACAAGAAATGGAGGATCGCCGGCGCGACGCGGCTTCACAACCAGGGGGATTTTCCGTCCGGCGGCGGCCTCAATTGCGGCAACCACCGCGCGCACGGAAAATCCGGAACCTGTGCCGAGGTTGAAACAACCCCCGATTGAACCCTTCAACAGCGCCTCGACCGCCAGGATATGGGCCGCTGCCAGATCGTCGACATGAATATAGTCGCGAACCGCGGTTCCATCCGGGGTGTCGTAGTCTTCGCCGAAAATCGCGAAATCCTGGACATGTCCCTGCAGCGCCATCATTGCGCGCGGAATAAGATGTGTCTCGGGATCGCGGAACTCACCGATCGAAGCGGATTTTTCCGCGCCGCTGGCATTGAAGTAACGCAGGCAAGTCGAATTCAGTTGGTAAGCCCTGCGAAAGTCGGCCAGAATCTGCTCGATCATCCATTTCGAAGCGCCATAGGGATTGACCGGCGAACCGGCAGCCTGTTCCGGGAGAGGATCACGCCCGGCGGTGCCATAGACGGCACCGGTGCTGGAAAAGACGAGCCGGTCGCACCCCGCCTCCCGCATCGCCGCCAGGAGCGAAAGCGTGCCGCCCACATTGTTCGAATAATATTTTTGGGGATCGGCGACGGATTCGCCCACCTGGCTGAAAGCGGCGAAATGCATGACCGCCGCGATACGGTGGCTCCTGATCGTGTCCCGGACCAGCGCGGTGTCGGCGATATTGCCGACGACCAGCGGACCCCATTTCACGAAATCACGATTTCCGGTCGAAAGATCGTCAACGCAAACCGGCACATATCCGGCCTCCGACAGCGCCTTGCAGCAATGAGCGCCGATATATCCTGCCCCGCCCGTGACGAGAATTGCTTCGCTGCCCGCCATTCATCTCACCGCCCAAACTTTTCACTACCCAAGAGATTTCCCACCCGAGGGATTTCCCGCCCAAGGGATTTCCCGCCGGCCGCCACCGGGCTGCCAAAACAATACACAGGCAAATCAATACACAGCTATGGACGTTTTTGTGATTGGTGTTTCGCTCATCGCCCGGCTGAAAGTTATTTAGATTAACGGCACAGCACGATCAAAAACTGGCGGAGCACTTACTTCCACAGAATCTGCACCTACAGAATTCTGCAGCCACAAAATATTCTACACCACAAAATTTTGCAGGCGGACGCATAAGGCTTAATTGCCGATCATCGGCCGCTATTTTGATCACCAGCCGCTCAATGAATGACCGGAACAGCATCGCGCCGAACCCCTTAATTTGACGCAGTGGTCTTAAGCCAATTTTAGCGCGCAAGCGCTAAATTTCGCCTCAGTTTGATGGGGACCAATCTTATGATGATGCTGGCGATTTGCAGCATGCTGATCGGATCGACGCTGGCGATCCGTTTCAGAGTAATCGTGCTGCTGCCGATCATATTTTTGGGCTCCGCGGTGCTGGCCACCATCTCGGCAACCCCAGACGAGCCATTTTCCCGGATCGCGTTGATGGTGATTGTTTTCGCGGCAAGTCTCCAGCTTGGATATGTCTTTGCAGCGGTCATGAAGCACGCCTTGATTCCGGTTCTGAGCCAGACGCCGCTGCGGCCGCAGAGAAGCCCGAAGTTTCGCCAGGTCTTGAGCGCAAAGCCCCGGTCTTGAACGCAAAGCCTTGAACGGCCGCCTCCCGTGGGCCACATGCTGCCTTGAACTGGACATAAAAGCGGCAGATGCCGGATGCCCCGTCCGGATTTGCTTCCTCCAAATTAGTCCCAGATGTTTTCAGCGCTGCGATCTACCAGTCCGACATCCAAGCCGAAACTCCCTGCCGGAGTTCGCATTTACGCCATCAGCGATATTCATGGCTGCGCCGATCTGCTCGAGCAAATGTTCCGGGTGATTGACGCCGATGTGGCCCACAGCGAACCCCATCGCGCGATTGAAGTTTTTCTGGGCGACTACATCGATCGCGGACCTGACTCGCGATCGACGATCGACCTCTTGATCGAGCGCAGCCGCCACAGAAATACGATCTTCCTGAGAGGCAATCACGAAGCATTTCTGACCGAGGTATTTCAGGACCCGTCACGGATTGCAGACTGGCTTCGCGTCGGCGGATTGCAGACCATGATATCCTACGGGCTTTCGCCGTCGCTTAGCCCGGATTATGAAGAGCAAGTCGCGCTGGTAAAGGAACTGATCCTGGCAATGCCGCGACAGCATCGTGCCTTCCTCGAGCGCCTGCGACTGACTTACACATGTGGTGATTTTTTCTTCGTCCATGCCGGCGTCCGCCCCGGGATTCCCCTTGCAAATCAGCAGGAAGCTGACCTGCTGTGGATCCGCGAAGAGTTTCTCCAGAGCCAGACGGATTTCGGCAAATATATCGTGCACGGCCACACGCCGGTCCGCAGCGCCGAAGTGCTGGCGAACCGCGCCAATATCGATACCGGGGCCTATGCGACCGGAAATCTCACACTGTTATCGATTCAGGGCAGCAGCTTGCTCGCCGTCTGACAGGGCGATGGCGCTTGGTCAGTGGCTGGGATTGGCAGGCTTGTGGTCCGGAAACCGGCTCAGCATCGCGGCTTTCAGAAATTTGAAATGGGTGATCGACGTCGCCAGTTCCTTGAGGCGGCGCTGCCCGTTGGCAATCTCGGTGCTGAACAGATCCTGATAATGGCTGTCGAGCGCGTCGCGCTCTAGATATTCGTCAGTTCCATTCCCCAGGGTAACCGCCGCGCGGGCAAGGACATCCTCGACCCTTCGGCTGAGCCCCGATTGTTCCAACTCCGCCGCATGCAGGGCATCCTCGATGGCTTCCAGGATGGAGCTGATCCGCGACCGGTCAGTTTCAGCGTCGCGATCGGCTGCGCGCGCTCTAAATGTCTGATCGCCCAGACGTGTCCTCAGGTAATTATGTGCGCGGGCCCGCCAGAAAAGCTGAAACATCTCGATCGGTCCGATCCAAGCCGTGGCTCCATCTGTCCCAAGTCACGCTATTTTAGTTAATAAAGGCTGAATTTCGGAACCGTCCGGGCTCGCCCGAAACCGGATTCAAAATGCCCGGCGCGCATGTCCGAACGTGGTGGTATGCGACCCGGCATCCCGAACTGAGGCGGTCACATGTTGGGCACGACGCCGGTACGATCGCCATGAGCCTGCGACGTATCCGAGACAGAGCCCCACAGCAAAAATCGACGACTGGATCAGGAAAGTGAGCATGCGATTCGTCCGGTTATCAACCCGCCGGTACTTTCATTCCCTGATGTGACAACATGATGGTTTGCGACGTCGAAAATTTTGCCATTTGAAGAAATCTTTGTGCAGCGAGAAGCTGCCGCGGAAATAATCATGACGCATTCGACTGTAGCCATTCGCGAATCTCCTCGTCAGGAGAAACACCAGATGACGAACTTCAAAAAAATTTCACCCAACAGATAGACCCACGTTAACGTCGCCAGCAGCGCCAGCCCAAGGAACGACCCGAAAAATGCCAACTCCTTGGCCTTCAGAAGCAACGGAATTTTTTCTGACTCGGAGAGCATCGGCGTTCGCTTCACAAAATCCCACGACGCGCGTTGCTACCGCGCAATTTGGATGATCTCGTGACGCAATCACAAGGAGGCGCCGATTACTGAAAAAATTTATTGATCGGCAGATATTTCATTTTGCATTTTTATTTTGTTGCGCGTCGCGCGGCGAAGAATTTTCGACACCACATGTGGAGCGATCAGTATGAATTTCTTCAGGCTGTCGTCCAACTGATGTGCGCATGCTCATTCCGCGCGCCCTCAGACGCGGAAGAATACGAACCAGACCACGCCGAGGATCAAGACCGCAAGACCGGTGGAGACAAGCAGAAGAGCAAGTACCGACGGCCCCGGCTCGGCCTGCCGCGCTTCGGTTGGCGTTTCGACGATCTGCTGTTGATCGATCTGGCGTTGATGCTGTGTTGCCATGGTGGCCTCGATTTTTTCGATGGCGCGCCAAGTCGTTCGGCGCAAGATGCGAAGGGCAACGCATGATTTCGAACGATGTTCCGGGTTTAACGCGCGTGCTGACTGGTTCGGACCACCTCAAAACGGAACAGCAGGCATCGGGGGCCACCGGTACCCCATTGCCTGAAGTCGGATCTGCACCCCCGGCGGCAAGCCCATGAAACAAGTCTGCAACTTCCGGCCGCCGCCACGGTTAACGTCATTGAGAGATTCCTTAACGCGGCTTCTTTGAAACCCGGTGCCGTGGTGGTATCCTGCTAGGATATTTGTTGCGTTTTCGGAGTATCCCATGGCGCCCCGTGCCAACTGGAAAGGCTTTTTGCGCCTTTCGCTCGTGACCTGTCCGGTCGCCCTCTATCCGGCGACATCGGATACCGAAAAAGTCAGCTTCAACCAGATCAACCGCAAGACCGGCCATCGCATCAAATATGCCAAGGTCGATGCCGACACCGGCGAAGAAGTCGCCGCCGAAGACATCATGAAGGGCTACAAGGTCGACACCGACACTTATATCGAGGTGTCGAAGGACGAGCTCGACGATATTGCACTGGAATCGACCCACACCATCGAGATCGATGAGTTCGTGCCCAAAGCCGATATCGACAACCGCTATTTGATCCGCCCCTATTATCTCGTGCCGGACGGCAAGGTCGGTCATGATGCGTTCGCGGTGATCCGCGAAACTATCCGCAGCATGAACAAGGTCGCGATCGGCCGTGTCGTGCTGACCAACCGCGAACACATCATCGCGCTGGAACCGCTCGACAAGGGCCTGATGGGCACGCTGTTGCGCTATCCCTACGAAGTGCGCGGCGAGAAGGAATATTTCGAAGACATCCAGGACGTGAAAATCACCAAGGACATGCTGGATCTCGCCAAGCATATCGTCGAACAGAAATCGGGATCGTTCGAGCCCGATGCGTTCGAGGACCACTATGAATCCGCGCTGATCGATCTCATCAACAAGAAACGCGCTGGCGTCACGCCCTCCGCAAAGACCGCGCCCAAATCGAGCGGCAATGTCATCAATCTGATGGATGCGTTGAAGCGCAGCCTTGCCACCGAGCGGCAAGCCGCCCCTGCCCCGAAAGCCGCCTCTTCCTCGAAAGCCACGGGCAAGAAGCCGCGCAAGGCTGTCGCCGGCCAGCGCGAAATGCTGTTGCCGATCAGCGGCAAACGCACCGCCAAGGAAGAGCCAAAAGTCCAGGCACCGAAGAAGGCCGAGAAACCGGCGCGCCCCTCCGTCCGGTCGAAAAAGGCGGGATAGTGCCGGGGCATTTGCGCCGGCACATCATGACTGGGGATCGGGAAGCTGATGTTCGCGCGGATCGCATGCGCGCGCGGCACGACAACGGACAAGCAAGAAATAGCAACCGTGATCGTGGTCGGGGCCGGCCAGTTACTTCAGCGACGTATTGATCGAGGTGAATCGGCCATTGAGGGTACTACCGATACCGTTGACGGCGGTTACGATCACGATGCTAAGGCCGGCTGCGATCAGGCAATATTCGATCGCGGTCGCGCCGGACTCATTGCTGAGGAATCTTGAAACCAGCAGCCCCATCGAAAAACTCCTGTTGGCAGGTCAGGCCGAATTGCGCGGAAATCTAGCGACACATTGGTTGCAACCGTGTTGATAAACACCCTCAACGAGGGATTAAATAAATCGTTCGCAATTTCCGTATCCATCCACGGTATTTATACGGCATCAAAAATTTACTTCTGATTTTGCGATGGCCTCGCATGGTTGCGACCGGCGTCTCAGGGGTGAGCGAACATGCCAGTGCAGAAGCAGGATTTGAGAAAGAACTATATCGGTGTCCTGCGCGAGGAGATCGACGAGCAATCCGCCGCCGCCGAACTGGCGAATTCCCGTCACCCGATGAAGGCTATTTTGCGCGCTCTGATCGCCAACGTGCTGATCCGCCGGGGAGCGCCGAACGCACGATAACGGCGCCGGAACTCCCGCCGATGTCGGAGGAGAGCGTCGGCTTCAGGCCTCACAGGCAGATTAACCGCAAGCTCACGGCTTGAAGAACGCGGGATCGTTGAGCGCCTTGATCATCGTATCCACCATATCGGCGGCGTCGTGATCTTCCCGCTGCTCGAGCAGTTCCCACATCTTGCGCAGATTGGCGCGCATCGGCGCCTTCAACGAGGGATCACGCTCGATCAGAGTACGCGCGATACAAAAGGCGATGCCTTCGGTGCCCATCCGGGTCTGCTCAACGGTGGCTTTGCTCATGGCCGGCTCCTTCGGATTCCACTGCTTGATTTGCTGGCGCCGCTGTTAGATCAAATCGCGGCGCAGGGATAGACGAAGTCATCGCCAAGCCGGCAAGTTTACCGCTTCAGGGCAGAGCGCCCTACTCGGCCATCTCCAGCGGCGTGGATGGACCCGCCAGCGGCTTCTCTTCCATAAGGACGACACACAGCGAGGCTGCCGCCAGCATCACCGTAGCGGCGGCGAACACATAACGAAACGCGATAACCATGTCGGCAACCGGAATAGAGTTCACCGGTCCGTGATGCTCGCCGCTCAGCGAAATATCCGCCCCCAACGCCATCAGCAGGATCGCGGTGAAGACGGCCACTGTAAACGACGCGCTCAGCGAGCGGAAAAAGTTCAGCGCCCCGGTCACGGTGCCGACCTGCGACCGCACTACGGAATTTTGCGCCGAAACCGTCGTGACCGGGAACACGGTGCCAAGACCGAGCGCAAACAGCGACAACAGCACCAGCAAAACCCACAGCGGCATGAACGTCGACGCCAGCGCGCCGCCCGCCAATGCCCCACACAACGCTCCGATGATTGCGACACGCTTGTAATGTTTGGAGCGCGCCATCGCCCGGCCGGCAATCGCGGCGCCGCCGGTCGAGACCGCCGCCAGCGGAATCAGCGCAAGCCCTGCCTCGCTGGCACTGAGGTGATAGACCACCTCATAATAGAGCGGCAGATGCACGGTCAGCCCCAGCATCGCGCCCATCGCCAGACTGCCGCCGCCCATTGCATAGGGCACGACTGCTCCGCCCAGCAGCGGCAGCGGCAAAAATGGTTCATCGGTGCGCCGGACATGCCATACGAACGACAGCGCCAGTGCGACCGAGGCGCCGATCATCCCGGTGATCGCCGGTGACAACCACAGATACCGGTTACCACCCCACGTCAGCACCAGCATGAACAGCACGGCGGAAGCCATCAGCAGCACGCCGCCGAGCCAGTCGACCTTGCGCTTTCGGTGGAACACCGGGATCTTGCCCATTTTCGGCAACAGCAGCGCCAGCGCTGTCAGCCCAAGCGGCACGTTGATCCAGAAGATCATCGACCAATGCAGATGTTCTGCGAAGACGCCGCCAAGAATCGGTCCCCCGATGCCGGCCGCCATCCACACGCCGCTAAAATAGGCCTGGTACTGACCGCGCTCGCGCGGCGACACCACGTCCGCAATCACGGTCTGCACGATCGGCAGGATGCCGCCGCCGCCGAGCCCTTGCAGTCCGCGCGCCAGGATCAAGACTGGCATGTTCGGCGCCACCGCGCACAGAATCGAACCCACCATGAACAGGCTCATCGCGGTGATGATCGTGGCCTTGCGACCGTAGATGTCGCTGAGCGTACCGAACACCGGGGCCACCGCGGTCGAAGCCAGCAGATAGGCCGTGATCACCCATGACAGGCTGGAGACGTCGCGGAACTGCCGCCCGATGGTCGGCAGCGCGGTGGCGACGATGGTCTGGTCGAGTGCGGCCAGAAACATCGACAGCATCAGGCTGAGCAGGATGGTGTGAACTTCGCTCGGCGTCAGCGGCGCAGGCGGCGCGATCGGCGGCGCATCGCTGATATCGATGACTTCAGTTGACAATTGTGACAGGCCACCGGGGACGGCATCGGGCAATGTCTGTTGGTCAGCCGGTTGGGGGCTTTGCCGTTCGAACTTGTTCATGCGGAATTGGGGTTATACGGGGTGCGCGGGCAAAGGCCGCGGGAATCATCATATTGCCCGTTACTTAAGCGGAAAACCGGCGCTTTGGCAGCGGGTTGCGCGCATGGGTGCGTCCCGCCGGAGGACCAACGCAATCCCGTGACGGGATGAGCAGCGCGGTTTCAGGATTTTGGCCGCTTTTTCAGCCGCGCCCGCTTCGGCAGCAGCGCCGGCCATCGCACGATATGATCCTCGAGATCGGCGTCCGCGATCTCGTCCTCGGTTCCTTGCACCCGCCCGCGCACGGAAACACCGGCTTCATGGACCGTGTTGGGGTCGCCGGAAACCAGGGGATGCCACCAGTAGAGATCGCGCCCTTCGGCGACCAGCTTGTAACCGCAACTCGGTGGCAGCCAGTTCAGCGTGCGGACATTTTCTGGCGTGAGTCGGACGCAATCCGGAACCTGATCGGAGCGATTTGCATAATCCTTACAGGCACAAAGCCCGGCATCCAGCAATTTGCAGGAAACATGGGTGAAATAGATCTTGCCGGTGTCCTCGTCCTCCAATTTCTCCAGGCAGCACCGCGCACAGCCGTCGCACAGGCTTTCCCATTCGGCGCTGGACATCTGCTCCAACGTCTTGGTTTTCCAAAAGAATCCCTCTTGAGTCGAGGGCGGCTTGGGCGGGGCGGTCATGAGTCCTGACGATTTCCGGGCGTAATGGGCCTGAGGGCCGTAAAAGGCCGTTCTATAGCGTTTTCGAGTGAAGTGGATACCGGTTCGTGGAAAGAAAACGCGTCAAAACCTGAGATTAGAGCCCGGTTCTGACTTCATCGGAACCGGGCCCTGGAGGCTGCAGCATCACAGGTGCAATTGCGATGGCGAGGCAATCGAAAAGGCCGGGACAGCGTTAGCCCTGCCGATCGAAATAGCAGCAGGACCATTGGTTTATGGCCCTCGCTCGGATAGATAGGGATGGAGTCCCCCGTGGCGTAATAGCGCCTTGGGTTTGCCGCAACATTCCCGCAAGACGTCTCGACGGTGCCCCAGCCGGGTGCTTGAGCGCTGCAAACTGACCAAGGGTCCCGGTGCGCAAGATCGTACCTACGGAATGGAAGAAAAAGATCCGGCACTGGCTGCTGGATCTCGATGCGCGCATCGATTCAACGCTGTTCTCCTCCGGCAAGGGCGCCCGCGAACTCTATGAGCGTTTCTCGACGTTCATGGATCGTTTCTATGTCGGCCGCTGGAAGCGCTGGATCTTCATCGAACCGTTGTCGGAAGCCGCCACGCTCGGACTTGGCGGATTGCTGTTGATGCTGGCGCTCGCAGTGCCGGCGTTTCGCGAAACCGCCGACGAAGACTGGCTGAAGAAATCCGATCTCGCCGTCACGTTCCTCGATCGCTACGGCAACCCGATCGGCAGCCGCGGCATCAAGCATAATGACTCGATTCCGCTGGAAGATTTTCCGGACAATCTGATCAAGGCGACGCTGGCGACCGAAGACCGCCGCTTCTACGATCATTTCGGCATCGACATCGCCGGCACCGCTCGCGCGCTGGTGACCAACGCGCAGGCCGGCGGCGTGCGACAGGGTGGTTCGTCGCTGACCCAGCAGTTGGCCAAGAATCTGTTCCTGAGCAATGAGCGCACCATCGAGCGCAAGGTCAACGAAGCATTTCTCGCGATCTGGCTCGAGACGCGGCTCACCAAGAACGAAATTCTGAAGCTCTATCTCGATCGCGCCTATATGGGCGGCGGCACTTTCGGCGTCGACGCGGCTGCGCACTTCTATTTCAACAAGTCCGCGCGCGACGTCAATCTGGCGGAAGCCGCGATGCTCGCCGGGCTGTTCAAGGCGCCCACCAAATATGCGCCGCATATCAACCTGCCCGCGGCGCGTGCCCGCGCCAACGTGGTGCTGGATAATCTGGTCGACGCCGGCTTCATGACCGAGGGCCAGGTGTTCGGCGCCCGGCGCAATCCGGCCACCGCGGTCGATCGCCGCGACGAGAATTCGCCGAACTATTATCTCGACTGGGCGTTCGACGAGATGCGCAAGCTGGTCGACACGTTCCCGAAATCCTACAATGAGCGCGTTTTCGTGGTCCGCACCGCGATCGACCTGAACGTGCAGCGCGCCGCGGAAGACGCCATCGAGAACCAGTTGCGCCAGTTCGGCCGCGACTATCACGCCACGCAGGCGGCGACCGTGGTGGCCGATCTCGACGGCGGCGTGCGCGCGATGGTCGGCGGCCGCGACTATGGCGCCAGCCAGTTCAACCGCGCCACCGACGCCTACCGGCAGCCCGGCTCGTCGTTCAAGCCATATGTCTACACGACAGCGCTGCTCAACGGTTTCAAGCCGACCTCGATCGTGGTCGATGGTCCGGTCTGCATCGGCAATTGGTGTCCGCAGAATTACGGCCACTCTTATTCCGGCGCGGTGACGCTGACGCAGGCTATCACCCGCTCGATCAACGTCGTTCCGGTAAAACTGTCGATCGCGATCGGCGGCAAGGGCGGCCCGAAGGCCGGCCGTGAAAAGATCGTGGAAGTCGCGCGCCGCTTCGGCATCAAGGCGCCGCTGCCGGATACGCCGTCGCTGCCGATCGGCGCCGACGAAGTCACCGTGCTCGAACACGCTGTGGCCTACGCGACATTCCCCAACAAGGGAAAATCGGTCACGCCGCACGCCGTGCTGGAAGTCCGCACCGGCGCCGGCGATCTGGTCTGGCGTTTCGACCGCGACGGCAAGAAACCGCTGCAGGCGATCCCGGCTTCGGTCGCCGCCGACATGGCGGGCATGATGAGCCATGTGGTCAGCGAAGGCACCGCGCGGCGCGCGGCCCTCGACGGCATTCCGACCGCCGGCAAGACCGGTACCACCAACGCCTATCGCGATGCATGGTTCGTCGGATACACCGGCAATTTCACCTGCGCGGTCTGGTACGGCAACGACGATTATTCGGCGACCAACCGCATGACCGGCGGCTCGCTGCCGGCGCAGACCTGGCACGACATCATGGTCGCAGCCCATCAGGGCGTCGAGATCAAGGAAATCGCCGGTATCGGCGCGGGCACGAAATTGCCTGCGCCCGCCGCAACGACCATGGCCGCGAATGGCGCCGTGAGGGCTCAGGAGGCCAAGTCTGCGGTGTCTCCGATCCTCACCAGACGCGGCGCGGATGCCCTGATGCATGTTGAAAAACTGCTCGACGATGCGGCGCAGACCGCGGGCAACACGCCGCCTGTAGATCCCGCAAAACCAGCCAAGCCGGTCTCATCGACCTCGCTTCCGTACCCTGAAAGCTTTGCAGCGGCAGCCCCAGGCGATCCGGCCAAATCAGCGCCGCGCAAGAACTGACCGTGCGGCTGATCTTCATCACGTTACTCGCGCTGATCCTTGCCACCGTCGTCGGCCTCGGCGCGACGTGGATGACGGCGACGCGCGGCACCGATCTCGGCACGCTGAAAATCGGCGCCTGGACCGCCCGGCCCAAAACCGGCACCGCCGACGTCGATCCCTATTCACGCGCCTCCATCGCGCGCAGCGGCGAGTTGCCGATCGGCACCGGTGACGGCGTGGCCTTCTCGGCGACAACGGACGATCGCAAGCGGCCGCTCGATGGCCGTTGCGACGTGATCGTCAGCGGCGTCACGCCCGCGGCGCGGTTCTGGACCTTGACGCTCTACGACACCAAAGGACGCCTGGTCGCGAACACGCTGCAACGCTACGGCTTCACCAGTCAGGAAATCATCCGCGGCGCCGACGGCGCGTTTGAGGTCCGGGTCGCGTCGCGATCGCGTGCGGGCAACTGGCTGCCCACCGGGGGCATCGAGCGTTACGCGCTGATGCTCCGGCTGTACGACACCCCGGTCGGCGTGGCGACGCGAACCCAGCGCGATGCGCCGATGCCGACGATTACGACGGTGGGTTGCCCATGATCCGGCTGCTGTTCACCATCGTCGCAGGCGTGCTGCTCGGCGGCGTCGTGCATCTCGTCAGCGTGCTGGCGCTGCCGCGGATTGCGACCCAGGACGCCTATTCGCGTCTCACGCCGTTGACGAAACTCAACGCCGTCAGTCCGCTGCCGCAGGCCGATCCGAACAACGCTTCGATGCCGTTCATGGATCCGGCCTTCGCCACCGCGATCTGCCGCTATGACCTCTCAGGCGGACCGATCAAGCTCACGGTCCCCGTCAGTCAGGCCTACACGTCCGTGTCGTTCTATACGCGCAATGAAGTGGCCTATTACGCCATCAACGACCGCTCCGCCGGGCGAAAAGTGATCGAGCTCGATCTGATGACCGAGGCGCAGCATGCCGAATTGCCCGAAGATGAAGACGTGACCGCGGCCGACCGCCTGATCATCGATTCTCCTACCGCGGCGGGACTGATCGTCTTGAAGGCCTTGGCGGCTGAGCCCGGCTTGATGCCGCAGGCCCAGGCTTCACTCGCCGCATCAAGCTGCAAGGTGCAGACCGAGCCGACGCCGGCCAAACGCTGATCGCGACGGAATCTCTAGCCCTTCGAGACGACGGCGTGTCCGATCACGGGCTGTGTCGCGACCGGCGGATTGGCGGTCTGGGCGGCGAGCTCATTGATCAATCGATCGACTTCCGCCGCCATGTTGTCCGGCGCCTGGATCACCAGCCGCTCGAGCGCCCACCGGTAGGACGAGATCCTGCGCTCCAGGCATTGCTGCACCCATTGCACGATCAGGGTATTCTCTTCCATCCGGGCGACCGCGTCGGCGCGTTCGCGCGGCGACAATTCCGAAACATGCGCGAGGCTGGCCTTGCGTTTTCTGTCCAGATCGAGCACCCGCCCGGCATTGGCGTAGAACGGCTCGAACCGGGTGATGTCGTCGCGCACATCGTCGGTCATCTGCGAATAGCGCGAGGCGTGGGAGCGGTGCGGCTCATCGATTAACTGGCGCCCATAGGTGGTGCGGTCGAACGGCGGCTGTTTCTGCCGCCACGGCGACGGCAGCACGGCATAATCGCCAAACACGCTCTTCCAGGCGGGGCGCGAATGCGGCGGTTCGATCAGGGGATAGGCCTGATCGCGAAGCTGGCGTTCACCATCGGTGAGCTGGAATTGCGACGCCCGCAGACCAATGCTGCCGGTGGCCTCGCCGCCCATCCATCGATGCATGTCGTCGTTGACAAAATCCTGGCGGGTGCGGCCGAAATCGCCGCCGCTGCATCCCCCGAGCGTCAGGCCGAGCAGAAACAACGTTGCGGCGGCGACCGGAACCCGCGCTCTGGTCCGGATCGGAAAAAACGTCTCCGGCATATCCAATGTCCGATGTTATCTTCGGCGGCGGCGGCGGCGCGGCGCCGTGCCCTCTTCCGGCCCGCGACCACCGCTGGTTTCCTCGGGTTCGCGCTCGATCCGGATGACAGGAAGAATAAGGACGGTGCCCATGCCTTCGCGCGGCGCGCCCTCCATGGTTGGGCCCAGCCGTCGCGCTGCCGCATCCGCCGGAAATTCAATAATAGTGCCCATGCCAAATTCTCTCTGGTTGCCGCTCCGGCGTGATTTGCCGGCGACACGTCAACATTAAAAACAGGACGTGGTTAACGGCATCTTAATTTCGCACCTGGGATCGAAGTTGGCTTCGAGCCGGAAATATGGAAAAGCCGTGCGATGGCGCCCACGGCGCGGTGAGCCGCCGGCGGCGACGCCTGATCGGGAATGACCGTCCAGTATCCGGCAATCCGCATCGCAAGCGACGTTGTGGGAACTCGATGTGCTTGAGCAACATCGACGCAATGTTACTGATCAATCTCTCCCTGGCACGACGTGCGCAAATTGCGAGCAAATTTCTCGCCACAACTTTTGCCACTCTGCCGAAGACCTCATCAGGCAATTATCGTCCGGTTCTTCATGGCAATTTCTTCGTCACACGAAAAACATCCGGCTTCTTCGAAGTGCGCGGGAGGCCGGTCACAAATCCCACTTAAAATAATGATCGCTTGACGCGTATCGATCAACGGCAGCGATTTTCTTTTGGAAGTCGTTTCAGTCAGCGTTGACTGTGTGATTTTTCAATTCGCGCGCTAATCATGGAGCAGTCCGATGACAGTCGTCGCCCCCGCCAATGGCATTACCCTTCACAACGGCGATACGATGGATGTCACCGATGCCGCTTCGGTGGACGATACGACAATCGAGACCGGCGGCTTGCAGAGCGTCGGCGGCTCTGTAGGAACCAGTACGGCAACCAACAGCGTTATCAATGGCGGGGAACAGGACGTCCTCATTGACGGCGTCGCAAGCTTCACGACGATCAACATCGGTGGCCGGCAGCATGTCACCGGTGAGTATGTCCATGAAGGACCAAACCCGGGAGCGGCCGATCACACCACAATCAATAATGGCGGCGAGCAGGATGTCGACACCGGCATTGTAACCACAACGACTGTCAATTCCGGCGGCGTCCAGAATGTGACGAATGGCGGCAGTGCAAGCGGCACGATCGTCAATTCCGGCGGCAAGCTCACGGTTTCGGGTGAGACTGTAGAAACCGCCCCCGTGTTCCCCGAGCCCGTCATCCAAAGCGTTGCGACCGCGGCAACCGTCAACTACCGAGGCGAACTCGATATCACAGGTGGCGGAACCGCAGTGAATGCGATCGTCAATGGCGGTGTTATGACCGTCTCGGGATCGATACCGGATCCTTTTGCCAACGTCCCGGGCGCGCCGGCCGTCGACCACAGCAGGGCCACCGGAACCACCGTTGAAGGTGATGGAACATTGACCGTTTCGGATGGAGGAGTGGTTGCCGGTACGATAGTTGACGCGTACTCCACTTTAATTGTCGACGCAGGCGGTACGGCGGCCGATACGACGGTAAATCAATACGGCGTGCTTTACTTGTATGGTGACGCCGTTAGTTCCGGATTGGTGCTTAACGCTAACAGCACCCTGCAGATCGGCGATGGCGCGACCGAAAACGGATTCACCGTCGCAAATACTGTGACGCTGGCCGTTTTGAGCGGCGGCGTGGTGGAGAACAGTGTCGTCGCTTCAGGCGGAACACTCGTCCTTGAAGAAGGGGCTGTCAAAACCAACACCGTTTTCGAGAGTGGTTCAACGCTGCTTGCTGACTATGGCTATGAGGAAGATGGATTCACCGTGTCGAGTGGCGTGGTGTTTAAAGTCTTTGGTGTAGCCAACAACACGACGATTTCAGCCGGCGGCACGCAACTCGTCGGACAATCTGACCAAGGAGGCACTGCCAATAATACCGTGATCAATGGCGGCGAACAGGATATCGCGCTCAGCGCCGTTGCGAGCTACACAACCATCAACATGGGTGGCATTCAGCGTGTGGAGGGCATCTATATACATGACGAGCCAGGTCCCGGGAGCGCCGATCACACCTCCGTCAACAATGGCGGCGAGCAGGATATCGACGGCGGCATTGTGACCGCGACCACCATCAGTTCCGGTGGTATCCAGAATGTGACCGCTGGAGGCAAAGTCAGTGGCGACGTCATCGAGTCAGGCGGCGCCGTCAATGTTTCAGGAGAGACGATCTATTACTCTCCCGGGGGGCAATTTGCCGAAGTCATCAGGAGCCAACTCGATTCAACCATTGTCGGCAGCGGTGCTGAGCTTCATTTATCGGGCGCGGGCATTGCATCGAACACCACCGTCAACGGTGGCGTCATGACCGTTTCAGGATCGATTCCGGATCCTGCAGCCAGCTATCCGATTTACAATCTTCCGGCCATCGATGCCAGTGCAGCGACCGGCACGATCCTCAATTCGGGCAGCCTTTCCGTCTCGGACGGCGCGATCATTACGTCCACGACGCTCAATGGCGGTACGCTTGATGTCCTCAACGAGGGCACTGCGAATGCTTCGACGATTCATCTTGGCGCTACCGAGCTTGTCGAGACCGGCGGCATCATCGGTGCGACCACGATCGCCGGCGGCGCGCTTGATCTGAAAGCCGGGGCGATTTCGGATGACGCCATCACTTTCTCCGGACAAGGCACACTCAAGATCGAGCAGAAGGTGCTTTCCGGCACATCGACCTTTGCAAGCCAGATTACCGGCATCGCGCTCGGCGACTCAATCGATCTGTCCGGCTTGTCTTATACAGGCGGAGCAACAACAAACGTGTCCGGCTCGACTCTCACTGTCAGCAACGGTGCAGCCAGTGAGAGCTTCACGCTGGCGAATACGTCGGTCACGCATTTCGGCATCACCAGGGACAGTTCCGGCGGCATACTGCTCACGGCGGCGGCCTTACCGACCATCGCCGGAGCCGTGTCGGGACAAGAGACCAGCAACGAAGCTGCGATCAATCCATTCGCTGCTGTAGCGATTACCGATCCGAACGCGGGAGCAACGGATAGTTTGACGATCACACTCGCTGGCGCGGGCGGCGTTTTGTCCGGGACAGGGCTAATCTCGCTCGGAAACGGCATTTACGAATTGGCCGCCACCACTGCTGCCGACCTCACCGCCGGGCTGCACAACCTCACCTTCACGGCCTCACAGCACGGCGACGGCAGCGCGACGACGACATTCACTCTGAGCGATACGAGTAGCGTCGGCCTGACCGTAAGCGACGCCAGCACTTCCGTCACGGACACACATCAAGCCGCGCCTGACACGATCGACGGCCCGGCGTCCGGTTACGCGATCATCCAGGGTACGACTGGCGATGATATCATCAACGCCTTTGGAATGTTCAACACCATCCACGGCAATGGCGGAAACGACACCGTCTATGCAGGATTGTACAGCACGGTCGATCTGCCAAGCGGCAATGGCACGGTCCACCTGCAGGGGATCGTCAACCACGTCACCGCCGGGAACGGCGACATCACGGTGACTGGATCGACAGGCGCCACCACGATTGCGTTCGGCAATGGCAGCGACACTGTCAACATCGGCGGATATGGAAACAGTATCACACTCGGCAACGGCAACGATGTTGTGCATGCGGGTGATGGCACAAGCCAGGTGACCGCTGGCAACGGTTCCGACAAGGTGACGATCGCTGGTTACGGCAACACAGTCACCCTTGGTGATGGCAGTGACGTCGTCATGGGCGGAGATGGCAATAACCAGGTCAGTCTAGGCAATGGCAACGATACCGTGACGCTTGGGGGAATGGGAAATCAGATTGCCGTCGGCTCCGGGACCAACACGATCACGGCCGGAAGCGGATTGGACAGCGTGGTCACCGGCGCGGGCCACGATACGATTACGCTGGCCGGAACGGGCAACCACGTCGTGCTCAATGGATCACAAGCCACGGTCAGCAATCAGATCGGGCTGGACGTGCTGACGGCCAATGGCGGCTCGGACCAATTCCATTTCGTCGGGTCCGGCAATCAGGCGATCATCAATGGTCAAGCCCATGTCGATATCGTCGATCAAGGTGTGGGTCTGGCTGTCTCGATAAATTCCAGCAGCCAGGTCGATACAATCACCGGCTTCGGCGGCGACGCGCTCGGCATCGTCCATCTTATGAACGGGGTCGGCAACTACCACTCCGCTGCCGACATCATGAGCGCATTGCATGGCGATGGACACGGCGGCACCCTGCTTGCGCTGGGGACCGACCCAGCCGCCGGGTCCATCGACTTTGTTGGCACCACGATCAGCCAACTCCACGTATCAAACTTCATGATCGGATGACATCGGCGCCTGGCCAAGAATGTCATTGGCTCGATGGCTCCCGGCCCGGCGCCGCAATCAGGAAACCTGCGCGACCGCGGGTGCGGTTGTTACTTTGCTGCCTTCGGCAAGATCGACCGCCGGGTTGAGAATCAACCGGTCGCCCTGTTTCACGCCGCTATTGACCTCAACCTCCTCGCCAAGATCGCGGATCACCGCGACCTTGCGCAGGTGCACCGCACCGTTCTCGACGACGGCGACCTGCACTCCGGATTCGTTGAAGATGATCGCATCGGCGGGGATCGTGAAGCTCGGGGCCTTGCGCGGGATATGGAGGTCTATGGTGCAATAGATTCCGGGCGTCAGAACGCCATCGGGATTCGGAATATCGATTTCGGTCAACAGTGTCCGCGAACCGGGTTGCAAGGCATTCGCGATGCGCGTCACCTTGCCGGGAAACGTACGATCCGGGATTTCCGGAACGTGAACCACCGCGTCGATCCCCGGCTCAAGTCCAAAGGCATGGTCTTGAGGCACGAATACCTGGGTTCGAATAACATTGCCTTGCATGATGGTGAACATGAACGTGCCGCTGGTGGCATCGGCTTGCACCAGGCTGCCGATATCGACATTGCGCTGGGTGATCACACCGTCGAACGGCGCAACGACGCGCTGATAGATTTTCTGCTGATGCAGCACCTGAACCTGCGCCTCTTCCGCCACCACATTGGCTTGCGCCACGGAGACCGCGGCCTGCTGCGCCTTCAATGTCTGAACGTCAATGGTCCCCTGCTGCGCCGTCAGCCATCCCTTGCTGACCAGCGGGTTATCGCGATCCCAGGTTACCTTTGCAAGCTCGCTATTGGCCTGGGCCTGCTGCAGGGCCGCCCGGAGCTGTTCAAGCGTAGCATCCGCCTGCGCAATCTGGTGATCCAGCTCGGGAGCCACGATTTCCGCGAGCAATTGCCCTGCCTTCACTCTGTCCCCGATATCGACCTCGCGCTTGTCGATATAGCCGCTGGCGCGAGCAAAGACGTTCGCGACCGAGAAGGCCGATGTCGTCGCAGGCAGCGTGACGATTTCAGTGCCACTGCTCGGCTGCACCGTGGTCACCCGCACCTCAGGAACGAGATTGCGGCTTTGCAAGGCGGTGTCGGCGACTTCGCGGCTTAGGGCATAGTGACTCCATGCTCCGCATGCCAGCGCCGCCACCAGCGCCAGTCCCGGGCCGAGCAGCGCGAGCCGGCCTTTCCATCGCCGGCCCGTTCGGCGCCTGACCGGCGCCGGTTCGGATTGGTTATCTTTCATCGCCGGGGATTTTGGATCAATCGGTTCGTGGACATTCATTCGAGCACCTCGTCAAATACCCCGTGATGTATCTTGCCGTCGTTGCCTTTTCGCAGCATGGCGAACAGATACGGCACCACCAGCAGCGTCGTCGGCGTCGCGAACAGCAAGCCACCAATCACCGCGCGCGCCAATGCCGCATTCTGTTCTTCCCCCGCGGCACCTATCGCCATCGGGATCATGCCGACGATCATCGCCGCGGCCGTCATCAGCACGGGCCGGATCCGTGTGTACCCGGCCTCGATGGCCGCCTCGAACGCGGTCTTGCCCGTCAATTGCTGTTCCCGCGCGAAGGTCACCAGCAGGATGGAATTCGCCGAGGCGACGCCAACGGCCATGATGGCCCCCATCAGCGAAGGCACATTGAGCGTCGTTCCGGTAATGAACAACATCGTGAGGATCCCGCATAACGTCGCCGGCAACGCCAGGATGACGACGAACGGATCGCCGAAATTCTGGTAGTTCACGACCATCAGCAGATAGACGAATACGGAAGCAAACAATAATCCGATGCCCAGATCAATGAACGCATCGTTCATGCTCTGGATCTGGCCGATGACCTGAATTGTGTTTCCGGGCTTCAACTGCTTCTGCAGGTCGGCCACGACCTTTCCGATCTGGCCGGATACGCTGCCGAGGTCACGATCCTGAACGTTCGCAAACACTTCATAGACCGGCTGCACATTGGCCTGATTGCTGTTGGTCGGAATTTTGTCGCGATTGAACGTCGCGACGTTGCTGAGCAAGCCGGGCACCGGAACATTCGTCATGGACGAGGATATCGAGCTGGAAACCGGCGTGTTACCGAGGTCGCTGATCGAACTGATCCGGTTCTCAGGGGTCTGAACCGCGAGATAATAGGGTATTCCCGACGTCGGATCGGTCCAGAAATTCGGCGTGACCTGCTCCGACGAACTCAGGCTCACATTGACATTGGTTGCGATGGTATTCGCATTGAGCCCGAGCTGAGCGGCCCGCGTACGATCGATATCGGCGTAGAACGCCGGCGCATCGACCTCCTGCTGAAGATGCGCATCCGCTATTCCCGGGATTGCCGCAATGCGCTCGCGCAGTTCCTTTGCCACACGCAGGTCGTTGGCCTTGTCGTAGCCGACGGTGCGGACATCTATTTGCGCGGGCAGCCCGAAATTCAAAATCTGGGTGACGATGTCGGCTGCCTGGAAGTAGAAGGTGTCTTCAGGAAATGCCGCGGGCAGCGCCGCGCGCAGTTTGCGCACATAGTCACCGGTCGGCTTGTGACCTTCCTTCAACGACACCAGAATCACGCCGTCATTGACGCCGATCGTGGATCCGTCGGTGAATGCCAGATTATAGGCGCGAGCCGGCAGTCCGATGTTATCGACCACGAGATCGAGATCGTTCGCAGGGATGATCTGGCGAATCTTGTCTTCCACCTGCTGAAAGATCAGCTCTGTCGTTTCAATCCGGGTTCCAGCGGGCGCACGAACATGGAGCTGAATCCGTCCGCCATCGATGTTCGGAAAGAAGTCACGCCCGACCAGCGGCAACATCACGCCCCCGAGCGCGAGCACCAGGACCACGACGGCAGGAACAATGAACCGGTGATTGAGCAATGCGGTGAGAAGCCCCGAATAAGCGTGGCGCATCGATTCAAAGCCGCGCTCGAACCCGGCATGAAAACGAGCGAACAACCCGGCCGAACCCGCTTCCGCCGGACCGTGATGTTCGTGTTTGAGCAACAAGCCGATCGTGATCGGCGTCAATGTTCGCGACAGGCCATAGGAAGCAAGCATCGCGAAAACCACGGCCAGACCGAGCGGCGTAAACAGATATTTCGCCGGCCCGTTCAGGAAGATCACCGATGTAAAGACACAACTGATCGCGAGCGTCGAAACCAGGGTCGGGATGGCGATCCCCGCCGCGCCATGCAGCGTCGCTTGTGGCAGCGGTTGCCCCTCTTCGGTGAGCAGACGATGGGTGTTCTCGATCGTCACCGTCGAGTCGTCGACCAGAATACCCACCGCAAGCGCCAGGCCGCCAAGTGTCATGGTATTCAGCGTCTCACCCATGAAATACAGCACGACCAGCGACGAAAGGATCGCCAGCGGAATCGAAATCATCACGACCACGGTCGATCGCCATGATCCGAGAAACAGCAGGATCATCAATCCGGTGAGCGCAGCCGCGATCGCGCCCTCCCGAAGCACTCCCGCGACCGAATCTTTGACGAATACCGACTGGTCGAACAGTTCCTTGATCTCCATGCCCGGAGGCGCCGCGGCGCGGGCCGTCTGCAAGGCCTGGTGGACCGCATTGACGACGCTCAATGTCGAGGCATTGCCGTTCTTGATGATGCTGAGCAACACCGAATGCCTGCCGTTCTGCCGGACGATGTTCTGCTGCACCAGCCATCCGTCATGGACTTGACCGACATCCTTCACGAACACCGTCGCGCCGTTCACCACCTTGACGGGGATGTCATTGAGATCCTCGATCGTAGCCGGCGTCGCGTTGGTTCGAACGACGTATTGCTTCGATCCGAATTTTGCGGTGCCGGCGGGAAGCGTGAGATTCTGCGCGTTGACCGCATTCACGACATCAAGCGGCGTCAGGCCCTTTGCCAGCAGCTTTGAGGGGTCCAGATCGACCATGATCTGGCGATATTTTCCACCCGCCGGTGTCGGCAGCGTGACGCCGGGTATCGGGGCCAATTGCTGGCGAATTCGATAGATACCGTAGTCGTAGAGTTGCTGCTCATTAAGCGTGTCCGAGCTCAGGCTAACCTGCAAAACCGGCACGCTGGAAGCGTTGAACTGCACCACAAGCGGGGCCTGAATGCCCGGCGGCAGCAAAGAACGGATGGCATTTGTCGCCGAGACGATCTGTGCAATCGCGAGGTCGAGATTAACATCCGGTTGAAAGTAAATTTTCTGAACCGACAGTCCGGCGAGAGTCTGTGCCTCGATATTCTTGATGCCGTTGACGTTCGAGCTGATCGCGTATTGGCTGTAGGTAGTGACCCTCTGCTCCATCTCCGGCGTGCTGAGGCCGGTATAGCTCCAGATCACCGTCACGACCGGAATATCTATTTCCGGAAAAATGTCGGTCGGCATCTCACGGCTTGCGACGATGCCCAGAAACAGGATCAGGGCGGCCACGACGTAAAACGTGTGCGGAAATCTAAGGGCGAAACGAACAATGCCCATGGCATATCCTTAATGCGCGCTCGCCTTTGTCGATCGATTGGCGAGCCGCGCTCGTTATTGCGGCGACGCAGACGACGCGCCAAGTTGGGATGATGCTGCCGAATCTTTTCCAGTGGCGGCGCGCATCGCGCTAGCGCTGTCCAACATGGACGGCGCTTCGCCGGAAATGCCGGGCCGACTCGCAACATATTGGACGGGTATTGTTACGCGGGAGTCTCGCGCCCTCAGCGGCCTGTGTGCCAAAGCCAATGATGTCGCAGCGACGGCTGCTGTCGTCGCGAGTGAGATCACGCGCCTGCGAACAAATGACCGCGAAAACAAAATCATCTTTACCTCCGCACAGGTTCCGCCATCGGATGGGTGGGTCTCTCCCCCGTTCACCCCTAAGCGTTTCCTGAAAAGGTTCTTCTTGAACGGCTCATCGAAAATGAGGCTGACGTTCAGATGAACTCCTGGAGTGACTGGTAGATGGGAATCGAACGCGCGGCTCTCAACTAAAAACGAATTTAGTCTTACATGACCGCATCAACGTCGAGGCTTATCCGCATGGAGATCAACCACTCTTATGGTCCGATCAACGATCGGTGATTTTCTTTTCAGCGGGCTCAAGCAAAGGTGAGCTCGCACATTCGGGCGTGGACGCGCCAACATCCATGATGAATAAGAAAAAAAATGCCACGCATCTGTACGCCGCGCTTATGATCTCGACTTCCTATACGCCAACGCCCATCTGCCGGCTCAGGAACGACACAGCAAGGAACGAACTCCTGAATCCGAAGCGTCTCGGAAGGCATGCACTCCCGCGGCATCCGCGCTGGGGCGCGTCAACAATTGCTTAAAGATTTCAGATTTTCGTTAAAGTTAACGAGCTGTTAAAGCAACCATCGTAGGCTGGCGCGAATATTACTCAGTCGCGTATCCCTGACATGACCACATCTCCGTTGTTCCCGGGTTTTGATGGATTGATGACGCTCTCCCGCCGGGAGGGTGTCGATATCAGGCCCACTCTGCTGCGTGTGCTGACCGACCTCTTCGTTCAGGCCAGCGTGCATAGCGAGGACGAGACGCGGCAGTTTGTCGAACTCACCTCCCGTCTGATCGATCAGGTTGATGACACGACGCGCGCGGCCGTGCGGGCCCGGCTTGCGGTCTATCCGGGCACACCGATCGAAGTCATGAAACAACTCGGGTTGAAGCCACTGGCTTCCACCGCGCATGCGCCGTTCACGCAGGAGACCGCCCCATCGGCACCGCCGGTCAAGGCCATGAGCGAAACGCAATTGCGGATGGCGTCCAGCCTGTCGATGCAGCCAAAGGACGCCGCCGAAATCAGCGGAATGTTTTTTGGCGCAAGCGCCAGCGAACGCGCGTTGATCCTGCACAATCTCGCCGAAACCCCGCTGCGGGCCTCGCCGCGTGTTCCCGCCGCACGCGCGGCGCGGGCGGTCGAAACGCTGGAAATGGCCGCCTTCGCCGCCGATGTCGAGAGCTTCACGATCGAGATCGGCGAGGCGCTGATATTGCCGTGGAAAGTAGCCGTCCAGGTGGTCAACGATCCCGGCGGCGAGCCGCTGGCTTGCGCGGCCAGGGTGCTGGACATGCCTGGTCCGGTGTTCCAGCGCGTCCTGCTGTTCCTCAAGCCCGAATTCGGAACGTCGGTCAAAACCGTCTACCGGCTGTCGCGTCTGTACGACCGGTTGAGCGAGCGATCCGCTTTGGTCATGCTGGCGGCGTGGCGCGGCTCGACGATGGCGGTGACCCGCGCCAAATATCGCCCCAGCCTTTACGACGACGAACGCAATCGCGCCCGCCCCGCTACCGCCCAGGCCCATCCGGCAGCCTCCCTGCCCGGCGCCGGCATCACGCCGCGGAAGGGTTCGCAGGGTTCCGAGCGCTAAAGCGCAGTTCGGCTTCAGCGCCGAAAGCGGACATTCCAAGTTCGCGTTATTTTGCCGCTGAGTGCCGACAGGGAAAGTCGCTTTTACCACCATAACGCACTGCTCCCTTTCCGGAGCAACGCTACATCCGAGAATTCGCCTTCGAGCGCGGCCGTGATCTGCCGGCCATTGATCCATTTCTATAAGAGCAGATCCCACGACCGGCCCCACCGAAACGGCGCATCGAATACGCGAACGCGACGATTCCATCCGATTTGGCTCACCAAAACGATTGACGGACAACCGCGCCGTACCTTACTTTGCAAAGCATAAAATGAACTAATGTTTCATATACGAAGCATAGGGAGAAAACAGAGTGCGTACGATCCAAGAGCCAGCTCGCGACATTCCCGTTTTGATGGACGCCGATATCGTCGTCGTGGGCGGAGGGACCACCGGACCCATCGCCGCCGTGGCAGCAGCCCGTCGGGGCAAAAAGGTCGTGCTGATCGAGCGCTTCGGCTCGCTTGGTGGCAACCTCACGCTCGGCCTCAACACCAAACCATCCGGTGCGCTGGTCGGTGGTCTACCGCTCGAGCTCTGGACCCTGGCCCGTTCCGAAGGCGCCGCCGGCGACGATTACTTTGCCGGCACCAAAACAGGAAAGGTCAAGATCGCCTCCCCGTGCGACCCGGAAATCATGAAGATGCTGCTGACGCGCCTTTGCGTGGATGCCGGCGTCCAGATCCTGTTCGAAACAGTCGTGTCCCGTGCTGTGCTCGATGGGAAAACGATCAGCGGTGTGGTCATCGAAAACAAGGCCGGCCGCAGCTTCATCGGCGCCAAGGTCGTGATCGATTGTTCGGCCGATGGCGATATCGCCGCCGGCGCCGGCGCGCCGTTCGTGATGGGCACGGGCGAGGAAGATGGTGGAAGCCCGAAGATGCAGCCTGTCGGCATGTACTTCACCATGTCCGACGTCGACGTCGTCGAACTGGCCCGTTTCGCACGCAAGACCGACGATATTCCCGCGCAGGCAATTCCGGAAAACGACGAAGACCTCGACTATGGTCTGTGGTTGACGGGCTTCAACAATACGATCAAAGCCTATCGGACGGAAACGAACATCGACCTGCCGCGCGAGAACATCACGCTGAAGACGGCTAACGGCCTGATGTATGTCAATGCGACGCGTGTCCTCAATGTCAACGTGTTCTCGCCGACCGAGTTCAGCGCCGCAATCGTGGAATGTTATCGGCAAATCGAGGAATACGCCATTTTCTTGATCGCCAAGGTGCCCGGCTTCTCCAAGGCAAAAATTGCCCAGATCGCGCCCGTGCTCGGCGTCCGCGAGACCCGGCACATCATCGGCGAGTACACGCTCACCGAGTCCGATGTCCGCGGCGACAAGAGCTTTCCCGACAGCATCGCAGCGGATGTCTCTGCCTTTGACGTGCATGACGTGAAGGGAGGCGACGTCGACTTCCAGGGGCTACGTCCCTATGAGCTACCCTACCGTTGCATGGTGCCGCTGGATGTCGAGCAATTGCTGGTCGCAGGCCGTTGCATCTCGGCCGATCATGCCGCGCATGGCCGCAGCCGCAACGTTCCCGCCTGCATGGCAACCGGACAGGCCGCCGGCATTGCCGCCGCGATTGCGCTGGAAGGCAACACCACGGTTCGCGAAGCTCCGATTGACCGTATCCAAAGCGCGCTGCGCGAGATCGGCATGCCGCTGCACGCGGACGAACTGCGTTGATGGTTTCAGGCACCGCTCAAAAGTTATCCGCGCCATCCGAGCTGGGCCGAGACCTGGCTCGCGGCATTCAATACCTCGTTTCGCACCGAGGGCAGGTCTTTCAGAACGGTCTCGGAATCCGACACATTGATCGCCGCCACGATCGTTCCGTCCCGGTCTCGAATAGGCACGGACAGGCTGACAATGCCGCTGACGAAGCCGGAAATGTTCGCTGCGTATCCCTGCGCACGCTCGGCCGCGATCGTCGCAAACAGCGCCGCGACCGTGGTCGGCGTCTGTTCGGAAAAGGCCTGCATCTTGACGCCGCGGTAGAGCGCGCCAAGCTCGCTCTTGCTCATGTCGAACAGGAGCACACGGCCCGACGCGACGGCGTGGCACGGATAGCGGGTGCCGACCGGTATCTCGCCTCGCAGACGATGGTTCGAGGAAGCATTCAAGACGTAAACGATCTCGGTGCCGTCACGCACGCACATATGGGCGGAAAAACCGGTACGGTCGCGCAGCGCGTAGACCGCTTCGCGGCCGCAAGCGACGACCTCCGTCCCGTGCAAATAATCGAAGCCGAGCAGAAGCACCCGAGGACCAAGCTGGAACGCGTGGGAATTCGAAAGGCGCTGCAGGTAGCCGTCTTGCTCGAGCGTATAGGCGGTCCGGAACGCCGTGGCGCGGGAGAGCTTCAAGGCGGAAGCGATCTCGGGCACGGTGATGACGCGTCGCTCGCGGCGGAACAGCGACAGCACAGCCAGGCCACGGCGAAGCGCCGTCACGATGTAGCGAGCCTGCTCCGGTTCGTCCTGCTGCACCATTTTATCGAGATTCTCCAGGTCCGCGGGGCCGCGACGCGCAAGCCCGAACATCCGATGATGTTATTGAAACCAAACGGCCTTGCAAGATTGCTCCCGGCCGCACGCCCTTTCAACAAACAATGCGATCACGGTCAACTCCACATCGACGATGGAGTTTGGACGTGACTGGTATTGCCCCGGCTCCTTCTTCCGTGCTGCCGTCTGGAATTCGCGCCCGGATCGTCCCTGATGTGAATGGCATCTCCTTTCACATACTCGAGGCCGGCTGGTCAGGAAGCGAACGTCCCGTCCTCCTGCTCCTGCATGGCTTTCCGGAGATCGCCTGCTCCTGGCGCAAGGTGATGGGCTTGTTCGCCGAAGCCGGCTATCATGTGATTGCGCCCGATCAGCGTGGCTATGGCCGCACCTCGCCGATACCGACCTCGTTCGAGGACGACCTCGCACCGTTCGAGATTCTCAATCTGGTCCGCGACATGGTGGCGCTGACGGCAGCGCTCAACATCAAATCCGTATCATGTGTGGTCGGCCACGATTACGGCGCAGGGGCGGCGGCGGCCTGCGCGCTCGTACGACCTGATCTGTTCGGATCGCTCGTCATCATGAGTGCGCCCTTTACCGGCGCGCCGTCCTGGCCGCTGCCACCACCGCGGTCGAACGATCCGGTCAATGATGCGCTGGCGACATTGAATCCTCCACGCAAACATTACCACTCTTATTTCGCCACCGCTGGAGCGAACGAGGATATGTGGCATTGCTCGCAAGGCGTCCACGGATTCCTGCGCGCCTACTTCCATTTCAAGAGCGGCGACTGGCCCGGCAACAGACCGTTTGCGCTCAAATCCTGGGTCGCCGAAGAACTCGCCCAGATGCCGGATTACTACATCATGCCACGTCAGCTCGGCATGGCCGAGACTGTCGCGCCGCACATGCCGTCTCCCGCTGATATCGCAGCCTGCAAATGGCTGACCGAGCGCGAATTGGAATTCTACAGCGAGGAATATCGTCGCACCGGCTTTCAGGGCGGCTTGCAATGGTATCGCGGCCGCATGAATGGCAGCCTTGCGCATAACCTGGCCTTGTTCGCTGGCAGGACGATCGATTGTCCGGCACTATTCATTGCCGGCGATCGCGACTGGGGCGCGCAGCAAATTCCAGGCGGGCTCGAGCGTATGAGAACCGCCGTCTTTACCCGCATGCAGGAGACACACTTCATTGCCGGGGCCGGGCATTGGGTGCAGCAGGAACAGCCCGAAGCCACCACCGCGCGAATTGTCGAATTTCTACAAACCAACAAAAATAAATAAAACAACAACGGGAGCAGGAACAGCCATGGAAGGCGCAACACAAGGCGTCGCTTTGATCGTAACGATCGTGCTGGTCATCGCCTATTTGGGGATCACGACCTGGCTGACGCTGCGTTACCGAGCCAGAACCTCGGAAGATTACATGGTCGCAGCCCGCTCGGTCCCCGCGGTTGTCATTGGCGTGCTGATGATGTCGGAGTTCATCGCGCCAAAATCGACGGTCGGCGTCGCGCAGGCCGCATTCGAATCGGGCATGGCCGCTTCGTGGGCGGTCGCAAGCGTTGCGATCGGATTCCTGCTGTTCGGATGGGTTTTGGCCAAAAAATTATACGCATCCGGCGAGTATACGATCTCGGCCGCCATCGCCAAGAAGTACGGCAGATCGACACAGCTCACGGTGTCGCTCATCATGATCTACGCACTCCTGCTCGTGCTGGTCGCGCAATATGTGAGCGGCGCGGCCGTTCTTGCCTCGACCTTCGGTCTTTCCCTCACGACATCGTCCCTCCTGATTGCCGCGATCAGCGTTTTTTACTGCATGATCGGCGGCCAGAAGAGTACGGCTTACGTGTCGCTCATGCACACGCTGTTCAAGATGCTGGGCGTGGTGATCGTGCTCGGCGTCGCCCTTTACATGAGCGGCGGCGTAACACCCGTGGTCGAGAAACTGCCACCGGTCTATTTCAGCTGGGGTGGTACGATCGGCCCTACGACGATCATCGCGTGGACAATTGCGAGCATCGGCGCGATCTTCTCGACACAATACATCATCCAGGCCATCGCATCTCTCGAGCGGCCGGAAGACGTCCGCAAGGCATGCAACATCTCTGCACTGCTGTGCCTGCCGATCAGCATCGCGCTGGGGCTCATCGGGGTTACAGCGAAGTACCTTTTTCCCGGCATCAGGAGCCTCTACGCTTTCCCGGTATTTCTCAGCCACATGCCGCCGTTTCTCGCGGCGATCGTGACGGTCTCGATCATCGCATCGATTCTGGTTGCGGTCGGAAGCGCTGTGTTGGCGATCTCCGCCCTGATCGTCCGCGATTTCTACGTTCCATGGCGTAAGCCCGGCGTCGAAACCGAGCTGCGCATGGCGCGGCTGCTGGCGTTGCCGATCGGGTTTCTCCCCCTGCTGCTGGTCTTTTTTGTGCCTGAAATTCTGCACCTGTCGTTCTTCACGCGGGCCCTGAGGTTGTCGATCTCCGTCGTGGCGATCTTCGCTTTCTATTTTCCGCGCTTCGGCAGCAATCTTGGTGCAACGGTTGGATTGATCGGCGCGACCGTGACGACGACGGCGTGGTACATGATGGGTGATCCGTTCGGGATCGACGACATCTATATCGCATTGATTACGCCAGCGATCGTCATGCTGATCGAATGGCTGGTCTGGCGCTCGGCGCCAAAACGCCAGGCCGTCCAGTCATAAGGGACGCCTGAGGTCAGCTCTTCGCCAGATCGAGAAAATGCCGCCCGGCCCGGTCCTCGGTCTCCACAATCCAGACGTCGGGGTCGAAGCGGACTTCCTTGGCCAGACGCTCTTCCACTGACGGCTCCGGCACCGGCTGCGGTGACGTGGCTGCGAAAATACGCTCGATCGGCCGGCTGTCGTCATAAACCGTCTGCGGTGCGGGCGCGTACAGCATAGCGTTGCCGTCGAGCGTCGCAACCTTGACGAACACAGCACCGGCCTCCTCCGCGCCGCGGCGGCGTACGGCCCCGAAGATTCCCTCGGTCTGGCAACGGCGTAAATAGGCCGCCACCCATATGCTCGATTTCAAACGCATGGGATGACGATAGGCCAGCCGGTCAATTACCGCTAGGGCTCTCCTCATGGCCCGTTGAGACCTGAGCCGGCGCCTGCCGGATCACAAAAGCGGTTTGCGGCAGGATGCATTACTTGTTTGATCTTGTTTCGCAGGCGCAAGTTGCGCACACTGGCCACAGCGATGGGGACGAAACATGGCTGATCGCAACGGTGTTGGTCTTTTGGCTCCGGCCGAACGCGATCTGCGGCTCGATCTGATGCGTGGCATCGGACAGTGGATGGTGTTCCTCGATCACATTCCCTACGATATCGTTAGCTGGCTGACGCTGCGCAATTACGGCTTCAGCGACGCCGCTGAATTTTTCGTCTTCATTTCCGGATATACCGCCGGCTTCGTTTACGGCCCGGCGATGGCCTGTGGACAGTATTTCGCCGCCACCAAGCGCCTGCTCAAACGGGCCTGGCAGCTCTATGTGGCGCATATTTTCCTGTTCCTGGTTTTCGTGGCCCAGATCGCGCGCGCGGCACGCCGCTTCGACAATCCGATGTACGGCAATGAATACAACATCTTTCTGTTTCTCGAACATCCCGACGTGATGATCGGGCAAACCCTGATGCTGAAGTTCAAACCGGTCGATCTCGACGTATTGCCGCTCTATATCGTGCTGGTGCTGGCACTCCCCTTGATTTTGTGGGGTCTGATCAAGGCACCGCGCTGGACACTGCTCGCCTCGGCGGTGCTTTACGTGCTGGCCCGCATGTTCGACTGGAATCTGCCGTCGTTTCCGGGCGGAAACTGGTACTTCAACCCCTTCGCATGGCAAATGCTGTTTGTGTTCGGGACATGGTGCGGCCTGACCAAGGCTGAGGAGATTGCACCACTGATCAAGTCACGCGCGGTCGAGATATTGGCGCTGGCCTGGATCGCGTTCTCGTTCCTGATCGTGATGACCTGGCACATTCCGGCCCTCGGCGTGTTGGTCCCGCAATGGATGATCCATATCATCTACCCGATCGACAAATCCGATCTCGACATGTTCCGCCTGATCCACTTCCTCGCTTTGGCTGTGGTGTTCGTGCGCTATATCCCGCGCCAGTGGCCAGCGCTGCATTCGCGGATCCTGCGCCCGCTGATTCTGATGGGACAGAACTCGCTGCCGATTTTCTGCCTCGGTGTCTTCCTGTCATTCGCCGCACACTGGTTCCTGGTCCAGATCGAAGGCGATATCCTGGCCCAGATCCTGGTCAGCGTTGCCGGCATGGCGATCATGGTGGGTGCGGCCTGGCTCCTGAACATGTTCAAGGCCGTGCCGGATCACTTCGAGGCATCCAGCCCGGCCACCCCGGAAAAGGCGTGACGGGGCGGCTGAACCGCGATCAGTCGATCGGGTGACCGATCACCGCAGTGAGTTCGCGCACCAGGCGATCGGATATCTGGCCTGTCACCGGGATTTTGCGTGCCCGTTCGAATTTCTGGATCGCCGCCTGGGTATCCGAACCGACGGTGCCGGTCGGTTTCAATTGCCCATAGCCATATTCCGTCAGCGCGCGCTGCACCGCTGCGACCCGGCGTGCGCCCGAAATGCCGTCGCCCGGAATCGAGGCCGGTGGCCGTGGTATCGAATTGGTAATGGGCGCCGTGCTGGTCGCCTTGACGAGATTACCCATTGGGTCGGAAGTTCTGGGATCGGAAGTTTTAGGCTCGACAGCCCTATGCTCCGCGGTTCTGGGCTCTGCAGCTCTTGGCTCCGCAGCCCTGAGATCGGCTGGTTTCAGTTCGGTGGACTTTGACTCTTGCACGTCGGCCTCGACCGGACGCGGGCGCGGCAACAGATTGGCTGGCGCTGACGTCACCGCGGGCAGGTTGACGATGGTCCCGAACAGCGGCGCCGGATGGCGGCCGGCCTGCAACCATAGCGCATTGGTGACGATGGCGCTGACGGCGGCAAAGGCCAGCGCGCCTGCGACCATATCCTTCGGGCTATGCAAGAGAACGCGCATTACCAGACCGCGCTCGCTCTCGGCTTCCGGTTCGATCGCCACCGCGCTGGCGCCGCGGCGGCGGCGACGCGGCATCTCTTCGTCGTTCGATATCTGTCTAGGCACTTTTCTTCACCTGATGGACTTGGTCTTGGGTGGCGGAGCGCGACGGCGGCGTCAACGTTGCAATATTGCTGGTCGGCACCGGCGACGTGAACGCCAACGGCAACGCGACGGTGACGGTGGTGCCCTCATCGATCCTGCTTTGCACGGTCATCTCGCCGCTGTGCAGGGCGACCAGACTTTTGACGATCGACAGCCCAAGACCGGTGCCTTCATGCCGTCGCTGATAGGTCTTGCCGGCCTGGAAGAAGGGATCGCCGACCCGCTTGAGATCGTCGGCCGCGATGCCGACGCCGGTATCGACGACGCGCAGCACCAGCCGCGATCCTTCCACGCCGGCGGAAACCGTCACCGAGCCGCCGCGCTCGGTAAACTTGATCGCGTTGGAAACGAGATTGAGCGCGATCTGCTTGAAGGCGCGCGGATCGCCGGTCATGTACGGCAAATTCTCCGGCGCGCGGGTCACGAGGTCGATGGCGTTCTCGCGCGCTTTAAGCGCCAGCAGGTTGCAGCAATTGATCAGCGCCGTGCGCGGCTCGAACGGTTCCGGCGTGATTTCGAAATTGCCGGTTTCCATCTTGGACATGTCGAGAATACCGTTGACCACCGACAGCAGGTGCTGACCCGAATCGTTGATCAACTGCGCGTATTCCTTGCGGCGCGCGGCATCGAGCATCAGCGCATCTTCCTGAACGATCATCTCGGAGAAACCGATGATGGCGTTCAGCGGCGTGCGCAGTTCGTGGCTCATGGTGGCCAAAAATCGTGTCTTGGAAGCATCCGCATGCTCGGCGGCGGTGCGCGCCAGATCCAGCGCCTGCTCTTGAGTCTTCCGGTCGGTGACGTCACGCATCACGGCGACGACCTCGGCTTCGGCGGCGGCTGTTCCCAGCACCTGTTCGAGCGGCCGGCAACGCATCTCGACCCAGATGAAATCCACTTGCGTGTTCTGACCGCGCTCGCGGCTGCGCGGCGCATCCCGCCGCAGACGAAATTCAACGCTGCGCGCCTCGCCGCCGCGCGCCGCATCCGAAAGTGCTGTGAGATAGGCCGGCCGGTCGGCGACATGGACGCGATCGAACAGGCCGTGCCCGAGCAGCCGTGCTACCGGCGCACCCAGCATCGCCTCTGCGGCCGGCGAAATGAACTGTACCATGCCGTTGCGATGATGACGCGAGATCACATCGCTCATGTTGCGCGCCAGCAGGCGATAGCGATCTTCTTCGACATAGAGCAGCGACACGCTGGTGCGCGCCAGCGACTCGGCGCCGAAGGCGAGCCCGGCGGCATAAAGCGTTGCCGACGCGACGCCGAATCCCATGAAGAAAGCGCGCAAGCCCGTATTGGCTTCGGGCACCGGCAACATGTCCAGATGGCCGAGAACGATCAGCAGCGAGGCACATGCCAGCGCCAGAGCGGACGCAAACGCAACCACCCGGCGCGATGCCGACAACGCCGCCTCAAGCGGCACAACCACCAGCCAGATCGCGGCAAAGGATTCGATCCCGCCGGTGCTCATCGCAATCGTCACGACCAGACCGGCCAGCGCCAGCGACGACAGCACATGTGCGCCCTCGTAGCGGCCGGTGCGCGACAGGAACCAGGACAGCAAGATCGGCGCGATCAGCCACGTGAATGCGGCGACCTCAAGCGCGTTGGGTGCGCCGCGCATCGCGAGATAGACCGGAAATGCCGCAAAGGCCGCGAGGCTGCCGAGCAGCCTCGGCGCCATGAACGCGCGATGGCGCGCACGCGTCAGCGCATCGTAGCGCGCAGACGGATGCAACAACGCATCAAGACAATCGCGAAAAATACTCAACACTGTCACGTCTCTCACGCTGCGGCTTGTGTGCATCAAACAGACGCGCCGGAACGCCCCCTTTATCGTTGCCTCACCGTGTCAGAGCTAACTTAAGCGAACGCTAAGGCGCGCGGGGCCCGCGTCCGAACACCGCATAATCCAGCGGTTTTCGGGCATTTGCGGGCCGTTCGATCGGCGCGAATGGTGAACGCGGGGTTTCCGGCGCGGGCCCGGTATGGTTTCGAAATGGTGGATATGCGCAAAGCAGTACTTTCGCCGCAAAAACGGCATCAATCGAAAATTTACGCCGAATCGAATGATTCGAATTTTTCGCTAATTTTCGGCGATTTAACCTCAATGCAAACACTTGCGATTTATCGACGGCTGTTAGTCAAACTAGACCGCAACACGATCGAAAAGCGGCCGGGGTCGCGAGATGTTCTTTCTGCTTCGCATGGTATTCTGGGTTGGGCTCGTACTGGTGCTCCTGCCCAGGGACAAGACACCCGAATCGGACAAGCTGCCACAAGTAGGCGCGTCCGAAGCGGTGTCCGCTGCGACCGCCGCGGTGTCCGACATGAGTCAATTCTGCAAGCGCCAGCCGGCGGCCTGCGAAGTCGGCGGCCAGGCGGCTACCGTGATCGGCCAGCGCGCCCAAAACGGCGCGCGCAAGCTCTATCGGATCATCACCGACAAGCGTGCGCCCGACCACACCGGCTCGATCGGCGGGATCGAGAATGCCGACCCGTCACTGGAAACGGCGCCGCGCGAAACGCTCACCGCCGATGACATGCAGGTCGAGTGGCAGGCGCCGCCGTCTCCCTGATAAGGCTTCGGATCCGCTTCAGTTTTCCGCGTAATCATATCGCTTTCAGCCGCATTGGACCCTATATAGGGCTTCGAGGGATTGAGTGCGGGATGCGATGACGATCGACGAAATCAGGGACAATTTTGCGCTGCTCGACGAGTGGGATGACCGCTATCGCTATGTCATCGAACTCGGCCGAACGCTCGATCCGATGCCGGAAGCCGAGCATTCCACGGCCAATAAGGTCCAGGGCTGCGCCAGCCAGGTCTGGCTCTCGAAACAGATCGACCGCAAGCAAAGCGGCGAACCGTCGTTGAACTATCTCGGCGACAGCGATGCCCATATTGTGCGCGGCCTGATCGCGATCCTGCTGACGCTTTATTCCGGCCACACGCCGCAGCAGATTCTGGCCACCGATGCACCCGCGGTGTTCGACGAATTGGGATTCCGCGAACATCTCACGCCGCAGCGCTCCAACGGCCTGCGCGCGATGGTCGAGCGGATTCGCGCCGACGCCCGCGAGGCGCTTGCGGCGACGTCGTAAAGCTTATTTCCGCCGCCGCCGCTGCTGGCCCAGTCCCATTTTCTTGGCGAGCTGCGAACGCGCCACCGCATAATTCGGCGCCACCATCGGGTAGTCAGGCGGCAGGCCCCATTTGTCCCGGTATTGTTCCGGCGTCATGTTGTATTGCGAGCGCAGATGCCGCTTCAGCGATTTGAAACGCTTGCCGTCCTCGAGACACACCAGATAATCCGGGGTCATCGACTTCTTCACCGAAACCGCAGGCTTGGCGGGCTCCAGCGGCGTCTCCGCCCGGCCAGTCGAGACCCGCAGCAACGCGGCGTGAATTTGGCTGATCAGGGCCGGAATTTCCGATGCCGGCGTCGGATTGTTGCTGAGATAGGCCGATACGATGCTCGCCGTCAGATCGATGAAACTCTTTCCGGCAGCGTCGGTCATGGCCTGAACCTTCTGAAAAGCGTCATCGCGCGAGCAATGTTAGTGGCGAGAAATATTACGGACCGAACAGTAACCGTCGCGCCATTACGCTTGTGGCGCCTTGCTCGACCTGCCGAATATGAGCGGATTACTTTGACGGTGACAAGAACAACGGCACTTTATTTTTCGAGCCGGAATGGCCGGTATCCTGCTTAAGGCCGCTGATCGAGATGCGAGCGCAGTTCGTCGATCGACGCAAACCGCATCATGCCCTCGGGCATTTGCGCCTCGATCGAGCCGTCGGAATACAATGAGTAAGCCATGCCATCGACGACACCCGATTTGAGCACCGTCACCGGCGGCTGCTCCTCGGCTCGCGCAGGCGGCGAAGGGCGATCGGGTATGGCGGCCGCTTCGGCAAAGATCGACGGCGTACGGGTTGGACGCGGCGGCAATGGTGGCGTGTCGGCTGCCCGCGCACGTTCTGATTTGGGCCAGGCATCGTCGAATGTCGCCGCGGGCACGTCGTCCGATTCGGCAACCGGCGGTGCGACGGCTGGGGCGGGCAGAAATTCGGAGAGGGCCGGATCGACCGTTCGGCTCTGCGCGCGCTCGCGTTCCTTCCGCGATGACGAAGAAAACAGCAGGTTGCGCCGGGGTTTGGGGGCCAGCGCTTCGGCTTCGGCCGGCTCCGGTGCCGGCGGCGACACTTCGCTGCGCGTACGTGCCGCAGCCTCCTCGCGCCATGGCGCCGGTGACGGTGCTGCGGATGGCACATTTGCTTCGGCGTGGCCGGCGTCTTCCGGCGCCGCCTGATCGCGGTTGAACGGAAAACTGCTGATTTCCGGCGCTGGATTGCGCGGTGCCGCCAGGTTCGGGGCAACGCCGGCGCCAAGCCGCTGCGCAATATTCCGCAATTCGCCGACCACCACCCAGAGGCCGAGGATGATCAGGCCGGTGCATGCGGTAACGGCCCCCGAAAGAATCAGGGTGTTACCGAAACTGAATTCCTGAACCGGGATGCCGAAACCGATCGCCAGAAGACCGGCCAATACACAGCCAATCCCGGCGACCAACATCACAATCATCATCAAACTAACCCCCGGGCCGCGCTCGAAATACTCGCAAGGCCCCGATGCCACGATACCGTCATATTACGCACCTCGCCAACCGGGAATTACGGGCCAGTTCCCGTAAAAACACGGCTGCCGACTTGGCCTAATGGTACAACCCAAGAGCAACCTAAGACTTAATTCTGATCAAACCCGCCATTCCCCGTTAGCGTTAAAATTTGTTCACCTGACGATTGCTGCGTTGCATCAGGAAAATTACGCCACAATTCCCAATTACTTGGAAAGGGAACTGCGCTATATGGATGCCGGGGAAGAGGCCCAAAGCGCTACTGGGCCACAGGGGACTGGGTTACCAATAGCCATGTCATCCATCACTACTTCGGCTATCGACACGCCAACGCGGCGCTCGGTGGAACGGACGTGCGACGACCTCGCCGTCATGGTGCTGGCCGCGGTCGGGCTGATCGCCGGTCTCACATTTCGCGATTATGGATTGGGCTGGGACGATTACACCCACGCCGAATATGCCGATCTGCTGCTGCGCATGTACGAGTCCGGGTTCAAGGACGTCAGCGCGCTGTCGTTCGCCAATCTCTATATGTATGGCGGCGGTTTCGACATGGTCGCGGCGTTGCTGCACAAGATCATTCCGCTCGAACTGTTTGAAACCCGCCGCCTGCTCGGCGCCATCGTCGGCATGATCGGCCTTGCTGTGACCTGGCGGCTTGGCCGCCGTGTTGGCGGTCCGCTGGCGGGACTTGCTGCGCTACTGCTGCTGGCGCTGTGCCCCACCTTCTACGGGCACATGTTCATGAATCCAAAGGATGCGCCGTTCGCCGTGGCGATGGTGATCCTGATGCTCGGTCTCGTGCGCCTCGCCGAGGAATATCCCTCGCCCTCGCCGCGCACGATCCTGATCGTTGGGCTCGGCGCGGGTCTGTCGATCGGTTCGCGCATTCTTGGCGGACTGGCGCTGGTCTATGCCCTGATCGGCTTTGTGCCGCTGTTGCTGGAAGAAATGCGCACCAACGGCACTCGCGAGGCCGTCAGACGATTCTCGCACGTCGTCTATGTGCTGCTGCCCGGCCTGATCTTCGGTTACCTGGTGATGGGGCTGATCTGGCCGTGGTCGATCATGGAGCCCGGCAATCCGTTCCAGGCCCTCACCTACTTCTCGCATTTCTTCGAGAAGCCATGGAAGGAAATGTTCGACGGCGCGCTGGTCTCGGTGCCGGACATGCCGTGGTTCTATCTGCCGACGCTGTTCGCGCTGCAGCTTCCCGAAGTGCTGCTCGGTCTGACGATCGCCGGTGTCGCCGGCACCTTTGTGTTGCTGTCGCGACCGGGCGTGCCGGGCCGCCGCAAAACCATCCTGCTGATGCTGACGCTGGCGGCCACGTTGCCGCTGGTGATCGCGATGGTGAAGCGCCCGGCGCTGTATAACGGCATTCGCCATTTCATCTTCGTTATCCCGCCGATGACCGTGCTCGCGGGCGCGACGTTTGCCTGGGGAATGGACTGGCTCCGGGAAAACCGCCGCAGCTGGCAGCCGGTCGCCGTCGCCATCTTCTCGTTCGGCCTGCTGTTGCCGCTCGGCGAAATGATCCGGCTGCACCCCTACCAGTACACTCATTTCAACCACATCGCGGGCACAGTGCGCGGTGCCGATGAGCTCTATATGCTGGATTACTGGGGCCTCGCCTTCAAACAGGCTTCCGACAGCCTGCGTGAGGAACTCAACGAACGTCAGGAAGTCGCGCCTCACGGGCGCAAATGGAAGGTTGCGGTGTGCGGTCCGCAACGTCCGGCCCAGGTCGCGCTTGGCCCCGATTTCACGATCGGCTGGGACAGCAATGCTGCCGATTTCGCGATGACGCTTGGCGAATTCTACTGCAAGGGCCTGACCGCGCCCGTCATGGTGGAAATCAAGCGCGACGATGTCGTATTCGCCCGCGTCTACGACATCCGCGGCCGCAGTATTTCCAGCCTGCTCGCTATTCCGGCGCCCTGACGCAAGGGCGCCGTTACCAGGGCATGACTGCCACGCCGGGTCCGCGCCTTGCTGCGAACCTGCCGCAGGATTAGGCTCGCCATCGAGATTTCAACGGAGAACCGATCATGTCACCAGCGGAAGCCCGCCTGAAGGAAGTCCCGTCTGATATGACGGACGCCGAGTGGAGCCAGCGCGTCAACCTTGCCGCCTGCTACCGTCTGATCGCGCATTATGGCTGGGATGATCTGGTCGATACTCATATCTCGGCGCGGGTGCCGGGTCCGGAACATCATTTCCTGATCAATCCATATGGTTTGATGTTCGACGAAATCACCGCATCGAGCCTGGTCAAGGTCGATCTCGACGGCAACCTGCTCACCAAGGGCCCCTACAACATCAACCCGGCCGGCTTCACGATTCATTCGGCGATCCATGAGGTCCGTGAGGATGCCGGCTGCGTGCTGCATTTGCATACGCCCGACGGGACTGCAGTTGCGAGCAGCCAGGAAGGCCTGCTGCCGATGAACCAGACCGCGCAGCTTGTGACCTACGATCTCGCCTATCACGACTATGAAGGCATCGCGCTCGACCATGACGAACGCCCGCGCCTGCAAAAGGATCTCGGCAACAAGAACCACATGCTCTTGCGCAATCACGGCACGCTGACCGTGGGCCGCTCGGTGGCTTCGGCCTTCGAGCGCATGTTCCATCTCGAGCGGGCCTGCACCATGCAGGTGCGCACCCGCATGCTGGGACCGACGGCCTATCCGGTCGATGCGGCCGTGATTGACAAGAATACCGCTTTGCTTGCGAACCCCGAGCGGCAGGAACTGCGCTCGACCACGCTGGTGTGGCCGGCGCTGCTGCGCAAGGTCGAGCGCCTCGACCCCAACTACAAGAATTGAAATTTTGCGGTTTTTGTGTAGAGTAACGGTTGAACGACCTCTACACGTTCGAAAATTCAAACGCCGCCCAATTCCGGGCGGCGTTTTTATTTGAGCCGATCTCGGAGATCGCGCAACCGGCGGCCGGGAGTCGATTGATTCGAGCCTTATCGGTTCTGATTGAATCAGAACCGGGCTCCAGTCTTTTGTTTTGACGCGTTTTCTTCACGCGAACCGGTATCCACGGAGCCTGTCATCGGGCGCGCGTTCGCGCGACCCGTTGGCTCGAAAACGCTCTGATGCCATCTTATCACGAGTTGACTGACTAGCCGCTCTCTTATATATATCTGCAAGCCGCTTGGGGACGAGAAGCATGGCCAGACCGAGAAGCGACGATAAACGGAGCGCGATCATCGCGGCAGCCATCCGTGTCATCGCCTCCGAGGGCCTGGGCGCAGCGACGGCAACGATCGCGAAGGAGGCAGGCGTCTCGAATGGGTCACTATTCACCTATTTCGAAACCAAGGCCGACTTGATGAACCAGCTCTATCTGGATCTCAAGGCGGAGATGGCTGCAACTGCGTTAGAGGGGCTTCCGACGAAGAGCAGCATCCGTAAGCAAATGCAATATGCGTGGTCCCATTGGCTGCGGTGGGCTACGTCCAGCCCCGAAAAGCGCCGGACGCTCGCGCAACTCGCCGTATCGGACGATATCACCCCGGCAAGTCATCAGGCTGCAAGCAACGCGTTCGCTGGAATCCGCGAGCTTCTGGAACGAAGCCGCGAAAATGGACCGATGCGTGCTGCGCCGCTGGCCTTCGTCGCATCCCTCATGAATGCGCTGGCGGAAGCAGCTACCGACTTCATGATTCGTGACCCTGCCAACGCAGAGGAACACAGCAAGGCTGCATTCAACGCTCTCTGGCGAATGATCGCCTGATTTTTTTCCTAATTAAAGACTGACTAGACACACAACTAAGTGAAGGAAAACATGCCGAGCCCTGTTCTGAAACATCCTTCAGATCGCAACGCGTACATCGTCACCGGCCCGACCTCCGGCATAGGTCGCCGCACGGCACTCGAACTGGCCAAGCACGGCACCGTCGTGCTGGTCGGCCGAGACCACGGAAAGCTCGACGAGGTGCAGAAAACGATCGAGCACATGGGTCAGCACGCGGTTTCGGTCGTGTGCGACTTGTCTGATCCTGCGAGCGTGCGGCGCGCGGCCGCGGAGATCGTCGCACTCCATCTTCCGATCGTCGGGCTGCTCAACAACGCGGCATCATGCAGATGCGCGCGACGAAGAACGCGCTGGGCTGGGACATGACGTTTGCGACGAACCACCTCGGGCCGTTCGCGCTGACAGAGGCGCTCATGCCGCATCTCCCCGACGGAGCGAACGTCGTCTTCGTCGCTTCCGCCGTGGAAGATCCCGAGCGGAAGCCCGCCGTGGCTGCCGGGTTTCGCGGCGGTCGCTATATCTCGGCGGAGGCCAGTGCGCGCGGCGAGTGGAAACTTGGCGGTTCCGCGAATCCGGGCTTTGACGCCTACGCCACGTCCAAGCAATGTACCCTCGCCACGGCGAGGGCGTTCGCCCGCGAGACTCCAAGGCTGCACTTCAATGCGGTCGAGCCGGGCTTCAATCCGACCACGGGTCTCGGCGGGAGCGATGTCGGCGCCTCCGTGCGCTTTCTGCAGACATACATCGTTCCGCTGCTTGTACCGCTGCTCATGCCCTTCATAAAGATATTGAGCACCCCGAAGCGAGCCGCGCGCGTGATTACCAAAATCCTGATCGATACATCCGGTCAAACCGGCGTCTACTACGACGAGCGCGGCCAACCGATGCAAGGCTCTGCGCTCGTGCGCGACCCGAAGTTCGGGGATCGCGTGGTCGCGGAGACACGTGCCTTGCTGTCGACGATTCCGACCTCCCAGGAGGAGAGATGATTTCGTTCGGCCCCGCAGATCTCGACCGCTTCCGGAAGCATCAGCGGGAACCGAGTTTCAAAGCTTCCGCCCCTGACGCGATCACGCCGCGGCGCGCTCGGCGGTTGGCCGCCGGCGCAGGCCTGCGCTCAGGATCGCCGGCGGATTGTAAGCGGCCCCATTCGGCGCGACGTCGATTCCGGGCGGGACGATTTGATCGATCTGGTCCAGAATTTCGTCATTGAGACGAACCTCTGCGCCGGCGAGCAGGTCGTCGAGATGCTGCATCGTGCGTGGCCCAAGGATCGCCGAGGTCACGCCAGGATGCGCCATCACGAACCCCATCGCCATATGGGTCAGCGACAGCCCGGCCGCTTCCGCGATGGGAATCAGCCGCTCGACCGCATCCAGATTGCGCTCATCGGACATCTGTTGGGGGAAGTATTTCGAGCGTAGGCTGTCGGGCATCGGCTGTCCCTTGCGATAGCGGCCGGTCAGCATGCCCTTCGACAGCGGGCTCCAGACCATCACCCCCATGCCATAACGCTCGCAGGTGGGAAGCATGTCGCGCTCGATGCCGCGGTCGAGGATCGAATAGGGTGGTTGCTCGGTGCGGAAGCGTGCGAACCCGCGCCGTTCCGCCACCCACTGCGCTTCGACGATCTCCGAGACGGGGAAGGTCGATGATCCGATCGCGCGCACTTTTCCCGCACGCATCAGATCGGTGAGCGCAGATAGCGTCTCTTCGACGTCGGTATCCGGCGCGGGCCGATGGATCTGGTAAAGGTCGATGCAGTCGGTCTGCAGCCGGCGCAGAGATGCCTCCACCGCCTGCATGATCCAGCGTCGCGAATTGCCCTGCTGGTTCGGATCCTCGCCCATGGGGCCGTGCACCTTGGTCGCCAGCACGACGTTGCCGCGCCGGCCCTTCAGCGCCTTGCCGACGATCTCCTCCGACTCGCCGCGGCTATACCTGTCGGCGGTGTCGATGAAGTTGATGCCGTAGTCCAAGGCTTTGTGGATGATGCGGATGCAGTCGTCGTGGTCGGGATTGCCCGGTCCGCCGAACATCATTGCGCCTAGGCAGTAAGGGCTGACCTTGATGCCGGTTCGTCCCAGCGTGCGGTATTGCATGGCTTTTCCTTTTGAATTTTGTCCAGGGCTTGGCGAGCTAAATCACCGCGGGATCACGACGCCGCGCGGGCGAAAGTCCGGTCGGACCATCCGCGCCGGGCATTGGCCTCGGCAACCAGGGCGGCGGATTGTCCTGCCTGATCATCTCCAGCCGTGCGTCGGTGTGTGGCCAACGTCGCGCTGCTGCGCTAGGTTAATAAAACGGAACCCCGTTCCATTTATATATGGAACGATGTTCCGTTTATCAAGGGGGATTTTTATCGATGGGCAAGAAGGTCGCGGGAAAAGGAGATGACGCCGGGCGCGAGGCCGCCCCGAAGTCCCGGCCCGTGCGCGCCGATGCCCAGCGCAACATCGATACTTTGCTCCAGACAGCCATGGCGGTGTTCGCAACTTCTGGCGTGGACGCGCCGGTGCGAGAGATCGCCGAAAAAGCCGGCGTCGGCGTCGGCACTATGTATCGCCACTTTCCGGAGCGCTCGGACCTGATTGGCGCCGTCTTCCGTCACGAAGTCGACGCGTGCGCGGATGCGGCTTCGGTCCTCGCGACCGAGTATGAGCCGGGCGAGGCGCTGGCGCGATGGATGCAGCGTTACGTGGACTTCATTGCCGCCAAGCGCGGCCTCGCAGCGGCGCTGCACTCGGGAAATCCAGCCTTCGATACCTTGCCCGCGTATTTTGAAAAGCGCCTCCTACCCGCGCTTCAAACCTTGCTCGAAGCCGCGGCCACAACTGGCGAGATGCGCGCCGATGTGGAGCCATACGATCTGCTGCGAGCGGTCGCGCTCCTGTGTACGCCGGCCCAGGACAAGGATACCTCGCACGCGCGAGGCATGGTCGCCCTGCTTGTCGACGGGTTACGCTACGGCGCGAACCCATCGGCAAAAACACCTTCCCTACCGCGGCGCGTCCGCCAGCGCGGCAAGAATGCGCGCCCATGAACGGATGCCCTTGTGGAAGCTGCGCAGGTCATATTTTTCATTCGGCGAATGGATGTTGTCGTCGTCCAGGCCAAAGCCCACCAATACCGAATCGAGACCGAGCGTCCGCTTGAAATCCGCGACGATCGGGATCGAAGCGCCCGATCCCATCAGAACGGTTTCCTTGCCCCACTCGTCGGTCAATGCACGCTTGGCGGCGGCCAGCGGCTTCATGTTCCAGTCCAGCGCGATCGCCGGCGCATTGGAGTGATCCAGAAATTCGGCTTTGCAGTCGCCGGGCAATCGCGCGGTGACGTAATCGCGAAATGCATTTCGAATCCTGTTGGGGTCTTGCCCTTCGACCAGCCGAAACGAGACCTTCGCGGAAGCCTCCGCCGGAATGACCGTCTTGGAACCCTCCCCGGTATAGCCGCCGATGATGCCGTTGATGTCGCAGGTCGGACGCGATGAGATCTGCTCGATCAGCAAACGGCCCTTCTCGCCGGCGGGGATCGAAAGTCCAATCGGCTTGAGAAAAGAATCCGCTGTCAGATTGAGCTTTTCCCATTGCGCCAGAATATCGGCCGGCAAATCCTTTACGCCGTCGTAGAAACCGGGAATCGTGATGTGGCCGTTCTCGTCGTGAAGGCCGCCGAGAATGCGGGTCAGCACCCGGATCGGGTTCTGGGCGCCGCCGCCGAAGATGCCGGAATGCAGATCGCGATTGGCGGCCTTGATCCGCACCTCCTCATAGACAAGTCCGCGCAGCGAGGTCGTGATCGCCGGCGTGTTGCGGTCCCACATGCCGGTGTCGCAGACCAGCGCGAAATCGGCCTTGAGATCTGCCTTGTTGGCTTCAAGGAACGGAACGAAATTCTTCGACCCGACTTCTTCTTCGCCTTCGATCACGATGGTGATGTCGACCGGCAGCGAACCCGTCACCGATTTCCAGGCCCGGCAGGCTTCGACAAAGGTCATCAACTGTCCCTTGTCGTCTTCCGCACCGCGCGCGACGATGATTTTTCGTCCGTCCGCGTGGTCGGTGACAACAGGCTCGAACGGCGGACGATGCCACAGATTCAAGGGATCGACCGGCTGCACATCGTAATGGCCGTAGAACAAGACATGCGGCCGCGCGCCGCCGCTTGCCTTGTTGCTTGCCTTGCCATCCATCTTGGCGACGATGGCCGGATGACCGGCGGTCGGCCTGACTTCCGTGACGAACCCGAGCGTCGCGATATCCTTTGCCAGATGATCGGCTGCCGCTTTGCAATCCCCGGCAAAGGCCGGATCGGCTGAGATCGATTTGATCCGCAGCAGCGCAAACAACCGCTCGAGGCTGTTGTCGAAATCGGCATCGATGCGGTCGAGGACCGGCTGAAGTTGCGCTGCGTCGGACATTCGGATTTTCCCTTTGTTAGCTGGGGCTAATCTGCGTATCGGGTTGTAGCTTGCCGGTTGTCGAAGACAAGACGTTGGAAGAACTCGCACTGGAAGGATTCGCGCCGGAAGATACGACATGGACTGTTCCGTCCGCGACCGGGTGCAGAATATGCCAGACCAGGCCCCCGGCAATCACGGCGGTGGCGGCCAGATTATTGCCATAGGCCTGCAGATCATGGGGGAAAACCGGAAGCGACAGGCACATCAACAGCCCCGCGATCGCAAGCACAGTCCATGTTCCCGACCGCACACGGCTGCGAAGATCATAGGCGGCCCGGTGGATCAGGACGGTCACCGGAAAAAACAGCCACAGAAAATAATACTGCCGGGCCAGCGGCGATGCCACCGTCATCAGGCAGAACAGGATACCAAGTTCCTCGGCTTCGGACAGCCGTGTTATCCGCGAACGCGCGGGCAGCACCGCGATAAAGCCGAGCCCGATCGCCAGCGAGATCGCAACCACGATCCAGTTGGCCGTCTTGAAATCGATATCGACCAGATTCATGAATTGCGGCGGCTTGGCCGGATTATCCTGGTTGTAATTCACCGGACGCGTCAGCCGATGCGTCACGGCGATGATGGATTGATTGACCCATGACCAGTTCTGTTCGGCGCGCTGCCCAAATCCCTGCTCCGAACTCGACCCCACCATGCCCTGATACCAGGTCTTCAGCTCGGAAACGTTGCGCTGGTAACCGCGCACGGGAGCGGGAACGACGAACAGGAAGATTCCCAGGAAGACGACCATGCCAGCGACAGCCTTCCACTTCCGCCGCCATACCAGGTAGGGAAACACGGCTACCGGAAAAACCTTGATCGCCGTCGCCAGCGCAAACATGCTTCCCGCCATCCACGGGCGCTCGTGCTGCAACAGCCAGAACCCGTACAGCATCATCACCAGCAGCACGAGATTGGGTTGCCCGAGATCGAACATGTCGAAAACAAAGGAGACGGTCACGAAGGCCGGCAGTGCAAACAGCCACGGACTGGGTATCCGCCCCGCCCCGGTCATCGCATTCGAGAACTGGGCGGTCATCCACCACGCGGCGGCGTTCATCACCGACAGCAGCAGATAGAGCGGTATCTTGCCGAAATAGCTGGGTATCGCGAGCAGGATCGCCGATAGCGGCGGGTAGATGAATTCGAAATACTCTTTGGGATCGCTGGGATAGAGATCTTTTCCCTGCAGAATCTGATGGCCGGCCCAGAACCAGAGCGGATAGTCCTTGGTCTTTCCGCTGCCGAAAATCTCCGGAACGAGAACGTCGGCGGTCAGCAGGATGCAGCAGACCAGGAAAAGAATATCGAGCGGAGCTCGCAACGACGGATATTTTAACACACGTCACTTTCCGAAAATCACAGCGATCGCGCGTGGCGAGCGCCGGGAAAATTCTATCTTCGCAGCAGCCCGCCGAGGGCGCCGCGCACGAGGGCACGTCCCACCGAACCGCCAACCGAGCCGCCCAGTGATTTGCCGAGATCGGCGACAACCCCGCCCACCACCTGATTGGTGACGGACCGCGTCACGTTTCGCGCGATGACCTGACCGGTCGACATCTTACCACGCGGGACGTTGGTGCCGAAAATCGTCCCGACGATCGCGCCGATGTGCCCGAGGATGCCCCCTGCCCCGGCCGCACCTGCGGCGGTGCCGGCAACGCGCTTTTGTAGCACCTCATAGGCGGATTCGGAATCGATTGTGGTGTCGTATTTACCCTTGACCGGGCTCAGATCCATGATGGCCTTGCGCTCCTCGGGCGTGATCGGCCCGATCCGCGCCGAAGGCGGCCGGACCATGACGCGCTCGACCATCGCCGGGACGCCGTTGCCTTCCAGAAACGAGACCAGCGCTTCGCCCTTGCCCAATTCCATGATGACCTGGGCGGTGTCGAGCTTGGGGTTGGGCCGGAACGTCTGCGCCGCCGCCGCGACCGCCTTCTGGTCACGCGGGGTAAACGCCCGCAACGCATGCTGCACGCGGTTGCCCAACTGGGCGAGCACCTTGTCCGGCACGTCGATCGGATTTTGGGTGACGAAATACACCCCGACGCCTTTGGAACGTATCAGCCGCACCACCTGCTCGATCTTGTCCATCAACGGCTTCGGCGCGTCGTTGAACAACAGATGCGCCTCGTCGAAAAAGAACACGAGCTTGGGTTTTGGCGGGTCGCCGGCTTCCGGCAGCTCTTCGAACAGCTCGGACAGCATCCACAACAGGAAGGTCGCGTAGAGTTGCGGGCTTTGCATCAGTTTGTCCGCGACCAGAATGTTGATCATTCCCCGTCCGTCGCGGTCGGTGCGCATGAAATCCTTCAGCGCCAGCGCCGGTTCGCCGAAAAATTTGGCGCCGCCCTGATTTTCCAGCACCAGAAGCTGACGCTGGATGGTTCCAACCGTCTGTTTCGATACGTTTCCATACTGCGTGGTGAGTTCGGCGGCGTGTTCGGCGATGAAAGTCAAGATCGCCCGCAGATCCTTCATGTCCAGCAGCAACAATCCCTGCTCGTCGGCAACCCGGAACGCGATATTGACGACGCCCTCCTGGACGTCGTTCAGGTCCATCATGCGCGACAGCAGCAGCGGACCCATTTCCGAGACCGTCGCGCGCACGGGATGGCCCTGCTCGCCGAACACGTCCCAGAACACCGTCGAAAACTGGTCGGGCTGGAACCTCAGGCCCATATCGGCCGCCCGCTTGACGATGAAATCCTTGGCCTCGCCTGCTTCCGATATTCCTGAAAGATCACCCTTGATATCGGCCGCGAACACGGGAACACCGGCCCGCGCAAATCCTTCAGCCATCACCTGCAGCGAGACGGTCTTTCCGGTTCCCGTCGCACCGGTGACGAGGCCGTGGCGATTGGCAAGCCCGAGTGTCAGCCATGCCGGCTGTTCACCCTTTCCAATAAAAATCTTCTCGTCGCTATCGGCCATCTGATTGTCGGATATAGCCATTGCGTCGCCTCGTCATGCCGCATTATCGGGTTCGCAGTTACCCGCCACCACGATTATACCGCATCTTGCAAGCCGATTGAAACCGTTCAACGGGCTTGACGTATCTGGAGACCCCGCAAGATCACGGTAAAAATCGAAACGTGCTACGCAATATAACGCAAACCGCACACCGGACTCTTGCATTGCTGCAACACTTGAGACGCGATCAAGAATGAATCGCACCACTGCGTGCGGTCATCGCTTGTAATTCGTATCGCGGAAGATCAAGATAAATTCGCAAACTAAGGATCCGGCAGGCAACCGGTTGAGGCGGGGCAATATGGACGAACTGATAGGACAGCTGGCCGCCAAGGCCGGCATCGACAAGGCTGTCGCCGAAAAAACCATCGGCATCGTTCTGGGTTTCCTGCGCAAGGAAGGACCCGCGGACAAGGTTCAGGCCCTGATCGACAAGATTCCCGGCGCGGAAGCCGCGATCTCAGCCTCCAGCAACAGTGGCGGTCTTGCAAATCTGATGGGCGGCGGCCTGATGGCGCTCGGCACCAAGCTGATGGGGCTTGGCCTCGGTATGTCTGAGATTCAGAACGTCGCGCGTGAACTTTTCCGGTTCGGCCGAGACAAAATCGGAGCGGATCAGATGGGCGAGATCATCGCATGGACTCCGGGGCTCAGCCAGTTCGCTTAAAGCACCTTTTTCATATCGAGTATCATGACATATCCAATCTCCGAGATAGACGGCTTACCGTCCTTCGCTGCTTCCAAACTGAAATCGCTGGGCATTCGCACCACTGAAGGGCTGCTTGAAGCGGCCCGGACCGTTAAAGGCCGCAAATCACTGGCGGCGAAGACCGGCATCAGCGAACAGCAATTGCTGGAATGGGCCAATGTTTCCGACTACATGCGGATTCCCGGCATGGGCAAGGCCAAGGTCGGCCTGGTGCGTGCCGCCGGCGTTACCACGGTGCGCGAACTCGCGCTGCGCAATCCGGCCCGCCTGGCGCAGAACATGCGGGAAGTGAATACAAGGGATAGACTGGTCCGGGTGCTGCCCTCGGAGAAGTCGGTCGAGCAACTGATCGCGCAGGCGCGCAAACTTCAGCCCAAAATTACCTACTGATCAATTGCAAGACGGTGTGCCTGCCGGATTGACAGACAGCCCACCTGACGTCGCGCCTGGGGCGGGTCCCGCATCTTGACTCCCATGCGGGGACCGCGCAAAGCGACCGCATGATCGCGACCACGTCCAGACCCTCCCCGGCGGCCTCCCCGGCAGATCATCCGGTGTGGCCTGAACTGTTGTCCAAGCTCTTGTCGCCCAAGCGCTGGCCCGCCGTGATGGGCGTGCTCAACATCACGCCGGACTCCTTTTCCGACGGCGGACAATTTGTCGCGCCCGAGCGCGCTTTGTCGCAGGCCCGGCGCATGATCGCCGAAGGCGCCGACATCATCGACATTGGCGCGGAATCCACCCGCCCCTACGGCTCACAACCGGTCTCGGCCGATGAGGAGCGGCAACGCCTGGCGCCTATCCTGGCCGAGGTGGTTGCGCTCGGCGTTCCCGTCTCCATCGACAGCATGAAGTCGCCGGTCGTGGCCTGGGCGCTCGATGCGGGCGCGGCCATCGCCAATGACGTCTGGGGCCTGCAGCGCGATCCCGGTATGGCCACGCTGGTTGCGGCGCGCGGCTGCCCGGTCATTATCATGCACAACCGCGACAGCGCCGATGCCTCCATCGATATCATGAAGGACATCGCGGCGTTCTTTGCGCGTTCGCTCGATATTGCCGACAAGGCAGGCATCGCCCGCGATCGCACCGTGCTCGATCCCGGCATCGGCTTTGGCAAGACATCGGAACAAAGCATGACGGTGCTGGCCCGGCTGGAAGAACTGCACGTTTTCGGCCTGCCGCTGTTGGTCGGCGCCTCGCGCAAGCGCTTCATCAGTTCGGTCACACCGTCCGAACCGCAGCAGCGCCTGGGCGGCTCGATTGCCGCCCACCTTGTCGCGGCAAGAGGCGGCGCGCGGATCATCCGGACCCATGATGTCCAGGAAACCGTACAGGCATTACGCGTGGCCGCAGCGATCGAGGACCGGATATGACCGACACGATCTTCATTACAGGTGTCGTGATCCATGCCCGCCATGGCGTGATGGAACATGAGACCGAGGTCGGCCAGCGTTTTGTCATTGATCTCGAACTCTCCGCCGATTTATCGGAGTCTTCACGCACCGATCGCCTCGCCGATACCGTGTCCTATTCCAACGTGGTCGCGACCGCGACCGCAGCCTTCAAGGACGCCAATTACAAATTGCTGGAGCGCGCCGCCGGCGCCGTCGCCGACGCCGTGCTGAGGGCGTTTCCGCGCATCAGCGCCATCAAGGTCACCGTCCACAAACCGCATGCGCCGATCGCCGCGATCTTCGAGGACGTCGGTGTGGTCCTGACCCGCACCCGGCAACAACCTTAGACATGGCTGACGTCCTGATCGCACTCGGCGGCAATGTCGGCGACGTCCGCGCGACCTTTCAAAAGGCGATCGCCAATATCTGCGGCATGACGCAGGCCGCGTTGCTGGCACGCTCGTCCGACTATGTTACACCGCCCTGGGGCGACGAGCAGCAGGCCCGTTTCATCAATGCCGCCATCGAGATCGAAACCGACCTCGATCCCCACGCTCTCTTGTTCACGCTGCACAAGATCGAGGCCCGGTTCGGCCGCGACCGCAGCAAGGAAACCCGCTGGGGACCGCGCACGCTCGACCTCGATCTGATCGCCTATGACGACGTGTCGATCCAGAAACCGGAACTGACGCTGCCGCACCCACGGCTGTTCGAACGCGCCTTCGTGCTGGTTCCGCTGGCACAGATCGTGCCCGATCGCCTGATCGCAGGTCAAAGCGTCGCCACAGCTTTGGCCAAGCTGCCGGTCGAGGGGATCGAGCGGTTGCCCGATCCGGGCTAAGCTAAAAGAGTCAAAAACAACCGTTTGGCTTGGCGGTCGGCCCGTGGCAATTTCGGGGTAACAGCAAGAACCGCTGCCGGGAGCGACCCGCCGAATGACATCTGTAACTGACGATCTGCGGCTGGCAGCCGACTTTGCGCCGGCGACCTATGATGACTGGCGCAAGCTGGTCGACGGTGTGCTGAAAGGCGCGCCGTTCGAGAAACTGATCGGCAAGACCTATGACGGCCTGAAGATCGAACCGATCTACCAGCGCGCCCATGATCGCGCCCCGATCGCCGGCCGCGCCGCCACCAAGCCGTGGCAGATCATGCAGCGCGTCGATCATCCCGATGCTGTCATGGCCAACGCACAGGCGCTGCATGATCTCGAAAACGGCGCGACCGGGCTCGAAATCGAATTCGCGGGCGGACCGGGCGCGCGCGGCTTCGGCGTCGCCGACGCTACCCGGGAAACCCTGACAAAACTGTTCGACGGCGTTTTTTTCGACGCCGGAATTTCGATTGCGCTTAATCCGGTGGTCGGGCGCGAGAATGCCGGCACGGTTCTCGCTGACATCATCGAGGCCAAGGGCGTCAACCCGGCCGATGTCGACCTGCGGGTCAACTATCAGGCGCTAACCACCATGGCGGTCCGCGGCGCCGCGCCATCGCCCTGGTCCGAAATGACGATACCGTTTGCCAAAGTGGTCGGCGGTCTGATGAGCCGCGGCTTCAAGGGCCCATTCGTGCTGGCGGATGGCCGCCCGATCCATGATGCCGGTGGATCGGAAGTCCAGGAACTGGCCTTCGCGCTCGCCGTCGCGGTCGCCTATCTGCGCATGCTGGAAGCCGGCGGCATGGCGCTCGACGCTGCCTCCAAAGCCATTTCGTTCCGGCTTTGCGCCGACGCGGATCAATTTTTAACGATGGCGAAATTCCGCGCGCTACGACTGCTATGGGCGCGGGTCGAGCAAAGCTGCGGTCTGGCGCCACGGTCGGCGTTCATCGCAGCCGAAACGTCCTGGCGGATGCTGACGCAGCGCGACGCTTACGTGAACATGCTGCGTGCGACCATGGCGACGTTTTCCGCCGGCCTCGGCGGTGCCGATGCAATTACCGTGCTGCCGCATACGCTGGCGCTGGGATTGCCGGACGCCTTCGCGCGGCGCGCGGCGCGCAACACGCAACTGGTGCTGCTGGAGGAATCCAATCTCTCCAAAGTGTCCGATCCCGCCGCCGGCTCCGGTGGCATCGAAAGCCTGACGCAGCAATTGTGCGAGGCGGCTTGGACGCTGTTTCAGGACATCGAGAAAGCCGGCGGCGTATTTGCTGCGCTGGAGCAAAACCTGATCCAGCACAAGGTCGCGACGACACGCGCGATGCGTGAGGCCAATATCGCCAAGCGCAAGGACGTGCAGACCGGCGCCAGCGAATTTCCCAATTTGCATGAGGCTCACGTCGCGGTGCTGGATGTGAAGCCAGCCGTGCCCGCACCACTTGCCGCACAGACGATCACCTTCGACGCGCTGACGCCGATCCGCCTGGCCATGCCCTTCGAACGCCTGCGCGACCGCTCGGACGAAATGCTTAAAGCGCGCGGCAGCAGGCCAAAAGTATTTCTCGCCAATCTCGGCACCGCCGCCGATTTCACCGCCCGGGCCACTTTCGCCAAGAGCTTCTTCGAGACCGGCGGGATCGAGGCGGTCGATACCTCAGGATTTACCGATCCGGCCGCCCTCGCCGCTGCCTTCAAAACTTCCGGCGCGGTGCTGGCCTGTCTCTGCTCATCGGATAAAATCTACGCCGAACAGGCGGCCGCAGCGGCAAAGGCCCTGCAAGCGGCCGGCGCCACACATATCTATCTGGTGGGTCGGCCCGGCGAACAGGAGGCTGCGCTGTGTGCCGCCGGCGTTAACGATTTTATCTTTGCCGGCGGAGATGCCTTGGCCACACTGCAGCAAGCCTATCGGCTGATGGAGTGAACATGACGACGGCAACAAAACCCGTTCTGACCGGCGGCTGTCAATGCGGCGCGATCCGCTTTGCGCTGTCGGCCGCCCCCGTGAAGGTCAGCATCTGTCATTGCCGGATGTGCCAGAAGGCGGCCGGCGCACCATTCGCCTCATTGGCCGATATCGAGAACGCCGACTTCGCCTGGACCCGCGGCACACCGGCGGTGTTTCGCTCGTCCTCGATCGCCGAGCGGGATTTTTGCCGGGATTGCGGCACGCCCCTCAGTTTCCGCCGCATCGACGGCCCGAGGATCGAGATCCTGACCGGCGCCTTCGACCGCGCGGACCGGGTGGTGCCAACACAGCAATTCGGAACCGAGTCCCGCCTGGGCTGGGTGGTCGCGATTGCCAACCTGCCGAGCCAGACCACGCTGCAGAATTACGGGCCGGACAAGCTCGGCGGCATCGTCAGCCACCAGCATCCGGACCATGATTAAGGGTACCACGTAAGACGCTGGCAACGCTGATCGGGCCTATGATACGCTAAAAGAAACATAGCAGCTACGCTCATGCTTGAACTAACAAAGCGCGCTGACCTGATCCGACTCGAGGATATTGAGTTGGCTGACCGGCTCGAGAGAGCTTGGCAAGCAAACCAGTCGGTGAGGAAAAGGTATGGTTGGGCTTACTATCTCATGCTGTTCAACATGACGCCAAGAGTGATTGTCCAAGATCCTTACGACTATCTGGATCCCTCCCATATCGTCAGCGAGATTCGTGCCATAACCAGAGAGATCGAGCGTCGTGTTCAGATTCGAAAGAGTGCAGGAGCATGAGCCGCATACCTGACTTCGCGAATATCGCATTCGAGCAGATCGCTCGCGCCGAGCCCGCCGGCGGCGCCGAGCCATGGCTGACGCCCGAGGGCATCCCGGTCAAATCGGCCTACGCGGAAGCCGATCTCGCAGGCATCGACTTCCTCGATACCTGGCCCGGCATCGCGCCCTATCTGCGCGGCCCCTACCCCACGATGTATGTCAACCAGCCCTGGACCATCCGGCAATATGCCGGGTTCTCCACGGCGGAAGATTCCAACGCGTTCTACCGGCGTAATCTCGCCGCCGGGCAAAAAGGTCTCTCGGTCGCGTTCGATCTGGCAACCCATCGCGGCTATGATTCCGATCATCCGCGCGTGACCGGCGACGTCGGCATGGCCGGCGTCGCGATCGATTCGATCTACGACATGCGCACGTTGTTCTCGGGCATTCCGCTCGACCAGATGAGCGTGTCGATGACCATGAACGGCGCGGTGCTGCCGATCCTGGCGCTGTTCGTCGCCGCCGCCGAGGAACAGGGCGTACCGCCGGAGAAACTGTCCGGAACTATTCAGAACGACATTCTGAAAGAGTTCATGGTGCGCAACACTTATATCTATCCACCGGCGCCCTCGATGCGGATCATCTCGGACATCTTTGCGTATACGTCGCAGAAGATGCCGAAATACAATTCGATCTCGATCTCCGGCTATCACATGCAGGAAGCCGGCGCGACGCAGGACCTCGAACTCGCCTATACGCTGGCGGACGGTGTCGAATATCTCCGCGCCGGGCTTGCGGCCGGGCTCGACGTCGATCGCTTTGCGCCACGGCTGTCGTTCTTCTGGGCCATCGGCATGAACTTCTTCATGGAAGTCGCCAAGATGCGCGCGGCGCGGCTGCTCTGGGCCAAGCTCCTGAAGCCTTTCAACCCGAAAGACCCGCGCTCCCTGAGCCTGCGCACGCATTGCCAGACCTCGGGCTGGTCGCTGACCGCGCAGGACGTCTACAATAACGTGATGCGCACCACCATCGAGGCGATGGCGGCGACGCAGGGTCATACCCAGTCGCTACACACCAATGCGCTCGACGAAGCGCTGGCGCTGCCGACCGATTTCTCGGCGCGGATCGCGCGCAACACGCAATTGTTCCTGCAGCAAGAGAGCGGCACCAACCGCATCATCGATCCCTGGGGCGGCTCGTATTACGTCGAGCGGCTGACCCGCGATCTCGCCGCCAAGGCCTGGGGCCATATCCAGGAAGTCGAAGCGCTCGGCGGCATGGCCAAGGCGATCGAGGCCGGCGTGCCCAAACTGCGGATCGAAGAAGCCTCGGCGAAAACTCAGGCCCGGATCGACGCCGGCAAGCAGGCGGTGATCGGCGTCAACACCTTCAAGCCGGTCAACGAGGCGCCGATCGACGTGCTGAAGGTGGAAAACTCCACGGTGCGTCGATTGCAGATCGACAAGCTGTCGCGGCTTAAAAAAGAGCGTAACCAGAAAGATGTCGACGCCGCGCTGACGGCGCTGACCCGCAGTGCCGGCGAGGGCAACGGCAATCTGCTGGCGCTGGCGATCGATGCGGCGCGCGCCAAGGCCACCGTCGGCGAAATCTCCGACGCGATGGAAAAGGTGTTCGGGCGGCATCGCGCCGAAATCAAATCCATCACCGGCGTCTATAAGCGGGAGGCATCGACCATGTCGAACCGGGTCGAAAAGGTACAGGCGCTGATCGACGCGTTCGAGGATGCCGAGGGCCGCCGGCCGCGCATTCTCGTCGCCAAGATCGGCCAGGACGGCCACGACCGCGGCCAGAAGGTGATCGCCTCGGCCTTCGCCGATGTCGGCTTCGACGTCGATATCGGGCCCCTGTTCGCGACCGCCGACGAGGCCGCGCGGCAGGCGGTCGAGAACGACGTGCATATTCTGGGACTGTCGTCGCTGGCTGCAGCGCATCTCACCGCAGTGCCGGAACTGAAGGCCGCGCTGAAGAAACAAGGCCGCGAGGATATCATGATCATCATCGGCGGCGTGGTGCCGCCGCAGGATTACGATGCGCTGTACAAGGCCGGCGCCGAGGCGATCTTCCCGCCCGGCACCGTGATCGCCGACGCCGCTGAGGAGCTGATCCACAAGCTCAATGCACGGCTCGGGCATAGCGAGGCGGCGGAATAGTTCCCCGCGACCGCTTTCATTCGAAGGATTTCCACTTTGCGCTCCACAGCTACCGTTACGTTCGCCCGCAGGATGGGCTTTATCGGTGCTGCCGCCTGTCTCGCGCTATCGGCAGCTTTTGCCGCCGAGCTCAAACCCGACGCCGCGATCAAGAACAGGAACGTCGAAGCCAACGTATTCCTGGACGACAAGATCAAGGCCGATCCGGCACTGGCCGCCGATTGTCTTGCCGAGGGCAAAAAGTGGATCGACAAGAATGCCGCGGAGACCAACGCCTCGCGCAAACAGGATCCGCAACTGTTTCACGACGGCGGCTGGAGTTTTGAGCGCAAGTATGACACCCGCTCCGTGGTCGACGGCCACTATGTCAGCATCGTCAGGTCCGACTACATGGACACCCATGCCGCGCATCCCAATTCGGACGTCAATACGATCCTGTGGGATTCCGCCCAAAAGAAACGCATCAGCATCCGGCCCTTCTTCACCGAGACTGCCGATAACGGCCCGACCATGAAGGCGATACAAAGCGGCGTGATCGCATCGCTCAACATCGAGAAGAAAAAACGCGATATCGACGAAACCGGGGCCGCCGACTGGTACAAGGATCTCGAACCCAAACTGCTCAAGATCGGCGCGGTGACGCTGGCGCCGTCGACCGTATCGGGCAAAAGCTCCGGCCTGACCTTCCACTACCCACCTTATGCGGTCGGCTCCTATGTCGAAGGCGAATATATCGCGTTCGTGCCGTGGGAGACGCTGAAACCTTATCTGTCGCCGGAAGGTACAAAAATCTTCGGCGGCGCGCGACCCAAGGACGATGACGACGGCACGCGATAAGCGATGGGTGGCCGTTCAACTTCGTTTGCGCTTGTGTCCCGGTCGCTTGGCCCTGAGATCGGCGGCGGCCGCGTTACCCCTCGCGGCCAACTTCCTCTCCTCGCGCAACAGATCGACAAAAGCGCGAAGCCCCGCCGTCATATGCCGGTGCCCGGGATAATAGAGCCGTAAGCCGGGAAATGGCGGCGTCCAGTCTTCCAGCACGGCCTGCAGCCGACCGGCGGCGAGATGTCCCGCCACCCAGAAATCGCTGACGAACACCAGCCCGAGGCCTTCGAGCGCCGCCTCGACCATCAGAGCGTCATTATCGAGGGTGAGCCTGCCCGGCACATCCACGGCTATCTCCTCACCGCGCTTTTCGAACTCCCAGTGATAGAGTTTGCCGCTTGGCATCCGCCTGCGAATGCATTCGTGGTTGAGCAGATCTGAAGGCGACCGTGGCACCGAAGCGCGCGTGAAATAATCGGGCGCGCCGACGACGATAAAACGGGAATCCGGACCGCAGGGGATCGCAACCATATCCAGCGGCACGGATTCCGCGAGCCGAATGCCGGCATCGAAGCCTTCCGCGACAATATCGATGGTACGGCCTTCCAAAGCCAATTCGACATTCATGTCGGGATAACGCCGCAGAAAATTTGCAACGACGGGGCGGAGAATCTGGTGCGCGGCGCGCTCCTTCAGATTGATACGCAGCGTTCCCGTTGGTGTATCGCGAAACTCGTTCACATCCTCCAACGCGCCGGCAATCTCGCGCAGCGCGGGGCTGACCCGTGCGAGGAAACGCTCTCCCGCTTCCGACAGTGAGACGCTGCGGGTGGTGCGATTGATGAGGCGCACGCCAAGCCGCTTTTCGAGCCCGGCGACCGCATGGCTCAATGCCGAAGGCGAAATGCCGAGTTCAGTTGCGGCCGCGCGAAAACTGCGATGCGCGGAAATCGCGGCAACGGCGTTCAGTTCGAAAAGACCAGGCTGGAGCATTGTGCGATATCTTGCATCAGGTCATCCCACTCTATGCCGATTATTGCATTAATCAAGCCGACTATATTGGGCCGGCAATCAGCATTCGCAAGCAATCCCAAAGGCAACCACCATGGCCAAAACATTCCTCATTACAGGCGTTTCCTCCGGCTTCGGCCGGGCATTGGCGGAGGCTGCCTTAAGCGACGGCCATACCGTCGCCGGTACCGTGCGTAACGACGCCGACAGACAGAAATTCGAGGCCCTCGGTCGAGGCGCGCACGCGCTGGTCCTCGATGTCACGGACACCCAAGCCATCGCGCCCGCGGTTGCCGATGTCGAGAACCGCATCGGCGCGATCGACGTTCTGGTCAACAATGCCGGCTACGGCCACGAGGGCATTTTGGAAGAATCGTCCATCGACGATCTGCGGCGCCAGTTCGAGGTCAACGTATTCGGCGCCGTCGCGATGATCCAGGCGGTGCTGCCCTTCATGCGCAAGCGACACGCTGGACATATTCTCAACATCACGTCGATGGGCGGGATCATCACCCTGCCGGGCCTTTCCTATTACCACGGCAGCAAGTTTGCGCTGGAAGGCATATCCGAATCGCTCGGCAAGGAAGTCAGCGACCTCGGCATCAAGGTCACCGCGATCGAGCCCGGCGGCTTTCGCACCGATTGGGCCGGACGATCGATGGTACGCGCCGCACGGTCCATCGCCGACTACGATGCCGTCATCGAACCAATCCGCAAGCGCCGCGCAGAACTGAGCGGCCGGCAGATCGGCGATCCGCAAAAGGCCGCGCAGGCGATGCTGAAAGTCGCCCTGTCGGTCAACCCGCCGGCGCATCTGCTGCTCGGCAGCGATGCCGTCCGGCTGGTGGAGGAAAAAATGAAATCGTTGCAGGCCGAATTCGACGCATTCAGGAGCGTTTCGCTTTCCACTGACGTTGCCTGAGTGCTCGCTTGCACAGGTTCCCGGCAAACCGGAATGATTTAAAAGCCCGGGGCGTTCAGGTTACGAAGGTTTATTGGGGAGGTCGGCTTCACACCGTCGTGAGTGCCGGCACCTTGGTCGAAATTGCTTCACACGATATAGCGTAATCTGCCCTTGGTTCGGCAGGCCGCCGAGAGCAACATCGCTCTCGCTTTGTGACTGGAAGGATTTCGCATGACCTCTAAATGGATGGCTTGCCTGTTGGCGGGCACGGCCCTCGCGGGCGTGGCGCATGTCGGCGGCGCGTTTGCGGCGGATCCGGAGCCGGTCCGCATCACCGTGATCTCGGATCTGAACGATGATCTCTACGATGCGCGGTCGGGCCGTGGCGGCGTCGATGCCACCCGGATGGCCGTTGCCGATTTCGGCGGCTCGGTGCTGGGCCGGCCCATCGTGGTCGATGCGCTCAACGATCACAACAAGGGGGCTGAGGCGCCCGCGCTCGCGAGGCAAGCCTATGACGCCGGCGCCGACATCCTGATGGACGTCCAGAATTCGCCGATCGCGACCGAAGTCTCCAAAGTGGCTACCGAGCGGAAAAAGCTCGCGATCACCACCATCGCGGCAAGCCCCGCCCTCACCCGGGCCGCCTGCAGCAAGTACTTCTATCACTACTCGTTCAACCTGATTGCGATCACGACCGCGACCGCGAACTACCTGATGACACAGCCGCAGAACAAGCGCTGGGCCATGATTGGCGAGGACACCGGTTTCGGCAAGGCCGGAGTCGGACTGATGTCGCCGATCGTGACCGCGCATGGCGGCGAGGTCGTGAAATCCATCGTGATTCCCCAACAGAACACCGAGGCGGATTTTGCGAACGCGCTTGGCGACATCAGCGGCGCCAATCCCGATGTGGTCGCGGTGTTCGATGACGCAGCCAAGGGCGATGCCGGCATTACCTTCCTCAACAAGGCCAAGCTGAAAGCCACCATCACGACGGCGCTGCTGTATCTTTCGGACGTCGACCGGGTCAAGGACGGCTATGCCGGCGTCGTCGCCGCGGTGCCGTGGTACTGGAATCTGGATCCTGCGGCCCGCGCCTGGGCCGACCGCTATGCGGCCGCGCATAACGGGCTTCGGCCCGACGCCGCGCAGGCCGCCGACTACTCCGCCACGCTGCAATGGCTGAACGCGGTCAAAACCGCGGGTACGACGGACGCCGATGCCGTGATCCATGTGCTGGACGGGCACAAATTCGATGACATGTTCGCCCACAACGCCGAATTCCGCGCCAGCGACCATATGGTCGTGCACGACCTCTATGTCGCCAAGGTCAAGAGTTCGGCACAGCTCGCCGAGCCGCACGGCTGGTTCGATATCGTCTCAACGGTCCCGGCCGCGACTGCCTTCCCGGCCACTACAGAGTGCAAGATGCCGTAATAAGTTCGCCCAGAATTTTCTGGCTTCTCGCCGCAGATTTGAATCGCTTTTTCGTCATGGCCGGGCTTGTCCCGGCCATCCACGTCTTGAGTATCGCAAGAAAGGACGTGGATGCCCGGGACAAGCCCGGGCACGACGAGATTAGGGAGAAGGCCCTAACTCCATAGTCCTAATTCCATGCTTCTTTTTGCAATCCGCCTCTCAAGCCTGCCATGCAGATAAAGTGTAGACGATTTTGCCGAATTGCGAAGGCCATGTGCAATCGCCGACCAAAATGAGGTCAATGCGCAAAACAAAAAAGCATTGTGCTGGTTTTGGCGATTCCCGGCGTAAACCTGCACGTTGACCTTGAAAGCAACCGTACAATACGTTGCCACTTCATCCAGAAAATTTGGATCAAGGGGCATCGTTATATGACAAGCGCTGACATTACGGCTGTTGACGCCGGTGAAAGTCTCACGCGGCGGCAGTGGAATGTGCTCGGCATCACGATGCTGTTTTGGCTGTTCGATGGCTACGAGACATTTGCATTATTGCTGACCATCGGGCCATCGCTGCACGACCTGTTGCCGGCCAGCGAATTGTCGACGCTGCCGCGCGTCGCGGCCTATCTGATTTCGATCACGCTGTTCGGCTGGGCGGTCGGCGGTGTGCTCGGCGGCTTCATCGGCGATCGCTTCGGCCGGCGCCGGACCATGATCTGGGCCGTGGTGCTCTACAGCATTTTCACCGGCACCAGCGCGCTGGCGCCGACGTGGCAATGGCTCGCCTTCACCCGCTTCCTCACCGGCGTCGGCATCGGCGCCGAATGGGGCGTCGGCACCTCGCTGCTGCAGGAAATCTGGCCCGAGCGGCTGCGCACCAAAGGCGCCGGCATTCTGCAGGCAGCATTTTCCGGCGGGTTCGTCATCGCCTCGGTGCTGTGGCTGGTGCTGGGCGGCTCGTTCGGCGCCTCATGGCGCTGGATGTATGCGGTCGGCATCGTGCCCGCGCTGTTCGTCGCTTTTCTGGCGCGGGCGATCCCCGAATCCGAGCGCTGGACCAAGGTGAACCATTCCATGGCAGCGATCGGGAGCGCCCTGCGCGCTAACGCCCGCAACCTCGTCGTCGCGATCATCGTCTCGATCTCGATCACGGTCGGCTTCTGGGCGATCTCGTCGTGGGTGCCGACCTACGCGGCGACGCTCGCCTCCGATCCGAAAAGCGGCGTGTATTATGCCGGCATGGCCGGCCTGCTCTATGCCATCGGCGAAATCTTCGGCTGCATCGGTTTCGGCCTGCTTTCCGATATCTGGGGCCGCCGCGGCACGCTGGCGTTCTACCTGGCCGGTTCGATCGCGATCACACCGATCGTGTTCCTCTGGGTGCGCGATCCGCAAATCGTGGTGCTGCTGCAGCTCGTCAATGGCTTCCTCACCGGCGGTCTGTACGGCTGGTTCGCGGTGCATCCCCCGGAAATGTTTCCGACCAGCATCCGCTCGACGGCGATCAGCCTGATCTTCAATTCGGCGCGTTTCCTGGCGATGTTCGGCCCGATCATCGCATCGAGCCTGATTGCTTTCTTCGGCGGGTACGGTCCGGCGGCGACCACCCTTGCCAGCGTCTTTGCAGTCGGGTTAATCGCGTTGTTCTTCCTGCCCGAAACCAAAGGAAAGCCGCTTCCGTCATGACCAACGCTACCCATGTCAAGGCTACTCATGTGCTCAAACCGGGCGAACTGGTAACGCTGCCGCCCGCCGGCAATATCAGCTTCGAAATCGAGACCGGTCAGCGGCTCCGCCTGGCCCAGCCTGAAGGCGAGCAGGTCGCGGACCTGATCTCGTTTAATCGTGACGATGCGCGCGAATTGCTGTCGATGCATTCGAGCCGCGCGGTGAACCTGAACTGGAAGCTCACGGCGCCGCACACGCTCTATACCAACCGCACCCGCGAAATGTGGAAGATCGAGGAGGACCTCACCGCCGAGAATTACTGCGGCGGCGGCTATTGCAGCGAGCATCTCAACGTCGCCCGCTACGGGGAGCCCGGAACCAGCGCACCGAATTGTCAGTCCAACCTCGAGGCCGCCATCCGCGGCTATGGCATGGACCGCTGGAGCTTCAATATCGATGCCTGTTTCAACGTCTTCATGACCGTCGCGTACGACGAGAACGGCGTCTGGGAAATCCGCCCGCCCAAAGGCAAGCCGGGCGACTACATCACCATGCAGGCGCTGATGCCGCAGATCGTGGCCATTTCGAATTGCCCGATCCTGTTCAACTCCTGCAACAACTTCAAGCTGAAGCCGCTGACGCTTGAAATCCTCGCTTAGGGCCGCGCCGCGTCGCCCGGGCCATCATTGCCATGATCGCAATGATGGTTCGGGACATCAGAGTGCACCAAGAATGACTGGCCGAACTCTGCGTTTGGCGCATGGCCGCACGAAAAATCCCGGCCTATATCGGGCTCGACAGGCGTTGGCGTTGCGCTAACCTCCCGCACAAGGGCGTGGCGGCGGCCAAAAGGCCGCACGACCGTCGTCACGGGAGGGTGCTCATGAAGACGGTAACGGCTGCGGCCGTGATGGTACTGCTTGCGGGTGCGGCATCGGCGCAGACGCTCGACGATCTCAAGAACGACGGCAAGAACCCCGACAACGTGCTGACCTACGGCATGGGCTATAGCCTCAACCGCTATAGCCCGCTGAAACAAATCGACAAGGCGACGGTCAAACGCCTGGTGCCGGTCTGGAATCTCAGCCTCGACAACCCCTGGGGCGAGCAGGCGCAGCCGCTGGTGCTCGACGGCGTCATGTATGTCACCAACGCCAGGGCAACCGTGGCGATCGATGTCGGCACCGGCAAGCAGATCTGGAAAACCCCGGTCGACTGGTTGCCGGAAACGCCGCGCATCGTGTGCTGCGGCGTCTCCAACAAGGGTGCCGCGATCCTCAACGGCAAACTCTACCGCACCACGCTCGATGCCCATGTCATCGCGCTCGACATGAAGACCGGCAAGGAGATCTGGAACGAAAAGGCGGCCGAATGGAAGGAAGGCTATTCCATGACGGTCGCGCCGCTGATCGCCAACAACGTGTTGATCACCGGCATCTCCGGCGCGGAGTTCGGCATTCGCGGCTTCATAGACGGCTGGGACCCGGAAACCGGCAAGCATTTGTGGCGCCGCTATACGATCCCGGCGCGCGGTGAATCCGGCAACGAGACCTGGCCGCAGGACACCGACGCCTGGAAGACCGGCGGCGGCTCGAGCTGGATCACCGGCTCCTACGATCCCGACCTCGACCTCACCTATTGGGGCACCGGCAATCCGGCGCCCTGGGCCTCGCAATCGCGGCCCGGCGATAACCTTTACACCGCCTCGGTGCTGGCGATGCGGCCGAAGACCGGCGAGATCGTCTGGCACTACCAGTTCACGCCCAACGACCAATACGACTATGACGGCAACTGGGAAATGATCCTCGGCGAGCTCAACGTCGCCGGCGCCAAGCGCAAGGTGCTGATGCAGCTCAACCGCAACGGCTTCCTCTATGTGATCGACCGCGCCAGCGGCCAATTGGTTTCCGCCAAGCCGTTCGAGCGGGTGAACTGGGCAAGCGGCATCGACATGGAAAGCGGACGCCCGATCGAGACTGACGTTGCTAGGAAACTGCGCGCCGGCGAGCAGATCGAGCTGTGGCCGACGCAGCGCGGCGCCAAGAACTGGCCGCATGCGGCGTTCAACCCCGAAACCGGTCTCCTCTATGCCAACACCATGCATTCGGCTCGGTTGTTCAAGCATCTGCCGACCGGACCTTACGTGCAGGGACAGCGTTTCATGTTCGTGGAAAATCTGCCGGCCAAGCAGCCCGAGGGCGAGCCGGTAGGCCATGTCGACGCGATCGATCCGCTGACCGCCAAACAAGTATGGCGCGCGCCGCTGTGGGATCATCCGCAATGGTCGGCGATCGTGGCGACCGGCGGCGGATTGCTGTTCACCGGCAAGGAAACCGGCGAATTTGTCGCCATCGACGCGGCCGACGGCAAGACGCTCTGGCAGTTCCAGACCGGCTCCGGCATCAACGCGCAGCCGATCACCTACACCTACAAGGGCCGGCAATATGTAACGGTTTTGTCGGGCATCGGCGGCGTGTATTGGAACCAGGCGCGCGAGGCGCTCAAGAGCGTGCCACCCGGCGGCTCGGTCTGGACCTTCGCCCTGATGCCGGATTGAAGACCCGGGCTTCCGCCTCCTCCCACCTGATGGTGAGGAGGCGGAGTTCAAACATGGACAACACCACACGCGACCCGTCTTTCGACAAGCGCGGGCGACTTTCCACGGAATGAGGTTGAGCAAGGTTTCATGACAGGACTGACGACAGGCATAAGTCTCGCGGCCGCCGTTGCGCTGTGGAGCGCGACAGCCGCCGCCCAAAGCCAAAACTTTCCGCCACAGCAGATCGCCACCGGCGCCGAAATCTTCGCCCGCAATTGTTCGCCCTGTCATGGGCCGCGGATGCAGGACCCGGAAAGTGCGTTCGATCTGCGCACGTTTCCGCCCGGCGAGCACGACCGCTTCGTGCGTTCGGTGACCAACGGCAAGAACCAGATGCCGCCGTGGGGCGACCTCCTGAAGGGCAACGATATCGAGGCTCTGTGGGCCTATGTCACCGTGGGCGAGAAAAAATAAGCGCCTACGACCGGCACCCTGGATATATCGTCCCTTGCGACATTTATGGTTAGCCATTTGCTAACGTAGAACGCCCGTTAAAATCCGAGATTTACTTTTGTCTTCTTCCAGCAAAGCTGTTGGAAAGCATTTTGTGTTGTCCTGAGACACGGGTGCTCCTGACGCGCTCTTCCGCATCAAGGTCAGATCGACGACCTCAAGTGAAGACGATGACCGAAAAGCCCGCGCCACCGGCAACCAAAAAATTGTTAGGATTGGAAGCGCTTCGTTTCGCGGCGGCGTTTGGCGTGTTGATCTACCACTACCAGCACTTCGCCTACCTCGCGGACCAGCCTGCCGACGTCCTCACAAGCAACCTGCCGCTTTATGGCATGCTGCATCTATTCTACGAAGCAGGAACAGACGGCGTCTGGATATTCTGGTGCACCAGCGGCTTCATTTTCTTCTGGAAGTATCGAGACGCCATTTTCGATCGATCGATGCAAGGCTGGACGTTTTTTGTATTCCGCCTATCGCGATTGTACCCACTCCACTTCGCTACCTTGTTGGTCGTCGCGATATTGCAATCGGTGTATTTCCACTCTCATGGGTATTTCTTCGTCTATCAGAACAACGATGTCCGGCATTTCTTTCTGCAGATCTTCATGGCCAGCGAATGGGGCCTCGAACGCGGTGTCAGCTTTAACGGACCGATTTGGTCGATCTCGGTCGAAGTCCTAGTCTACGCTATTTTCTTCCTGATGTTGCGGTTTGTAACAAAATCCGCACTCTTGAATGTGGTTGTTATTACGGTTTGCCTGAATTTCAGTGGGCAGATATTCGCTTGTCTCGCATTTTTTTATGCCGGTGGCCTCGCCGCCATTGTTCGGCGATCTATCGCAAGCACCAGTCGTGTAGCCACTATCGAGCGTACTGCCTGGTCGGCGATGGCCGCTATTTTGTTGCTGATTTTTTGGTTGCAGCCGCCAATCAGCGATTCGCTTTTCTTACTGATATTCACGCCGCTGCTCCTGTTCTGCCTGAGCCGCGACATTGCCGTTTCCGCATTCATTCAAGCCCTGCTGGAGGCCGCCGGAAACATGACCTATTCCAGCTATCTCCTGCAATTTCCAATTCAGCTCCTGATTGCCTCAGCATACGCAATATCCGGAAATCCGATCCCGTTCTATAGCGACTGGTTTTTCGTGATCTTCGTGACGTCAACCTTCACGGCGTCGTATTTCACGTATCGCTATTTTGAGGCGCCCGCGCAGGCTGTGCTACGTAAGCATCTTTTGACGAAGCGAGAACGGCACGCACCCGCTGAAAGAGACCTTTTGTCGCGCACGCTGACCTCGAAAATCGGCACAACCGGCGATTAAACAGCAGCGGAGCGGATGTGGTCGGCGAACTGTCGATCACATAAATTCGGAGTTTCCGAAATTATGTTAACGATTCAGTAGAAACAGGAATATTTTGAACGATCAGGACATTCTAGCCTGCACATTCGCGCAGCAAGGTTGTGATTTTCGTGTCGAGATTTCGGGCGACGGCAAGGGCTTCCGGGCTGCCATAATGCAGCAGATAACTCTCCATTTTGTCATAAGAGACGTGGACACCATCCGGACGCTCATCGATTAGCACGGTGACCGGAGCGTAAGAGCCGGCATCGGGCACATGCTTGACCATTTCTTTCATGATGAGTGGATTGCCCACCACCAATCGTATGATCCTGGGCGTATTGGATCCGGTTTCGCGACGCAGAATGTCGCCGAGGTCGAATTCCGCGAAGAGCATAAGGTCCGTTCGGCCAAGACCGCTCCGTACAACGCGCTCCAGATCCGGGAAGGATTTTGCGGCCCTCGTTGTCCGGAAAAACTCGACGATGTCGGGTTGCCCGACCGCCGACTTGATCGCGGCCACCACAGCATCGAATGGTTTCAGGCTCGTGAGGCTGAAACGCTCCACCTCGACTTTAGCGATTGTCATTTGTCCTCCGTCATAACTCTCATGAATAAAGTGCCTCTGATAGCGTCGTCATGCAGCCGCGGGCTGTGCATCCAGGAAGGTCCGGACGTGACTGACGAATATCTCGTGGTGCTGAAACAGGGCGCCGTGCCCCGAATCCGGATAAAGCTCCAGCTGAGCGTTGCTTAACTCCTTGAACATGGCGTAGGCGTTGTTCGCGGGCAGCATGGTGTCATCGCTGCCGCTGACCACAAGTGTGGGCTGGCGGATGGCGTGTAGAAAGGCGTGCCCGGGGTCAGGTGTGGCGCACCAGGTGATCAGCGCCTTGGCTTGCGGATCGGTCACGGCGCTGCCGTTATCGGTGTCCCGATCGTCTTTACGCACCTTCGCCCGCTTCAGGAACGCCAGGCCCGATGACTGGCTTGCAGACGACTTCGTGAAGAACAGCGGCAAACGAGGGTCCGGCGCATCGGTATCGGAAAATGCCTCCTGGAGAACCGCTAACAGGTGCTCCTCTCCGCCTTTCGGCGCGGTGCCGACGAGGATGAGCTTGCGGACCAGCCGTCCGTGCTCGGCGGCGATCTGCTGGGCGATGCAGCCGCCGAGGGAAAAGCCCAGCAGGTCGACTTCGGAAAGGCCAAGCAGGTTGATGAAGGCGACTGCGTCTCGCGCCATCGCTGCGATATTGTCCGGCGTTTGACCGGTCGAGCGGCCGACCCCGGCGTTGTCGAATGCGATTACCGGGCGATCGGTGGCGAGGGCGTTGACCACGGCAGGATCCCACGCATCGATGTTGCCCGAGAAGTGCTGCAGGAGAACCAGCGGCGTTCCGGTTGGGGGGCCGAGGCGGCGATAGGCAAAGCGGATTCCCCCGCCTTCGATGTAACGGGTCGGCGCCGTTTCGAGCGTGGCGGCGTCCTGGCTCGCGATGTCGAGTTCAGTCATGTCATCCTCTGATGCTTGGTATGAAAAAAATCGATTTGGAGGATCGGTCCGTCCAGAGTCTCGGCTGGTTTGGATCATGCGCGGTCCGATGCGTGCCATATTCCCTTGAGAGGCGTGGGCGCTCCCGGCACGAAAGTGCCGGGAGCGGTCTTGTCACTTCACAAGCGAGGCCTTTTCAATCGTCTCGGCGACCTGCTTCGCATGAACGACGAGCGACGCATGGCTGCCGGCGACTTCCGTTATCTGCGCCTTCATACGGGCGGCAAAAAACTTCTGGGCCTCGGGTGCGATCACTTTGTCTTTTGTGCTGATCACGTAGAACGTCGGCTTGTCCTGCCAGGCCGCAACGTCGACCGGGGCTTCGAACGCAACGTGATTCAACGGAAGCTGCGAGTTGGCGAGGTGCTCAGCGATCTCAGGAGGAAGGTCGGCCGCAACGGCTGACGGAAACACTTTGGGATCGATGTACAGATTGCCCTTCGCGTCAGGATGGATCGCGTTGCCGCCTTCGGTCGGCGGACCGTTCTTGGCGAGTGTCGCCAGAGACTGGCCGACCTCGGGCGCGAAGGCGGAAACATAAACCAGCGCCGAGACCTTGGGATCGTTGCCGGCTTGCGTGATCACCACGCCGCCCCAGGAGTGGCCGACCAGAACGGTCCTGCCGTCCTGCTTTGCGAGCGCCTGTTTGGTAGCATCGACGTCAGCGGCGAGCGAAGTGAGCGGATTTTCAACGAGCGTGACGTTGTAGCCTTTCTTCGTGAGAATATCGGCAACGGGCTGCCAGCTCGTCTGGTCCACGAAAGCGCCGTGCACGAGCACAATGTTGTGGGCTGCTCCCTTGGGCAGTTCGGCGGACTGGACGGCGCCGGCCAATGTCGTTCCGGCCAAAAGCGCGGTGGCGGCTGAGAGGAGGATATTTCGCATTGATGGTTCCTGTTGGCATGTCGGACGAAACAGTCCGGGGGAATAGACAGGCGTTTCCAGCAAGGTCGCGGTTCATCCATCTGCCGTTGGCGAGATGGTTGCCGCACGTGATGTCGGCCCGCCGCGACATGACCTATTCCGCGGACCTCTCGGACGATAGAGATCAATCGTCCGGATGTTGTGTCCGATCGTCCACCGGTCTAATCTTGGCGGCATGGATATCCTCGCCCAGGTGCTCGATCGCGTACGTCTCGGCGGGACGCTGCTGTTTCACTTCGAACTCGGCCATCCCTGGCATCTTGAGTTGCCGGCGCGCCCCTACGCTCTGTTTCACTATCTCAGCCAGGGCTCAGCGACCCTCGCACTCGGGCAGGGACCGGAAATCCAGATGACTGAGGGCGATTTTGTCGTGATCACGCGCGGCGAGCCCCACGTATTTTATTCGGATCGCCGGGCCAAGCCTTTGCGGATTATGGATATCGATCGATCCTCACCGCGTCTTGGCGTCGTTCGTCACGGCAGCCGTGCAAAGCAGCCCTCGACCATGATCTGCGGAAATTTCACGGTGTCACGGCCGATGTTTGGCAGCGTGCTGGAGCTACTTCCGCCCGTGCTTCTGCTGAAGCCGACGGGGGACGGTGGTTGGCGTGAAGCAATCCTGCGCCGCATGGTCAGCGAGTCCGCGCTCAAGCGTCCTGGCCAACTCGTCGCGCTATCGCGTCTGACGGAAGTGCTCTTTGTCGAGGTACTCCGAAGCTGGATCGCGTCTCTCAGTCCCGGACAGGGCGGCTGGCTCGGGGCCATTTCCGACCCGCATATCGGACCGGCGCTCAAGCTGATTCACGAAAACCCGGAGCGGCCCTGGACCCTGAGCGATCTTGGCCAGCGCGTGGGGCTCGGCCGCTCGGTATTTTCGGCGCGCTTTAGCAAGCTCGTCGGCCAGTCCATGCACCGTTATGTCATCGAACGCCGGATGGCGGAAGCGGCGTTCCTGCTGGAAACCAGCGATGAGCCCATCGCACGGATTGCCAGCCGGGTCGGTTACGAAACAGCGGCGGCGTTTTCGAAGCTGTTTGTTCGATATCACGGCCTATCGCCTGGCCGGTACCGAACAGCTCGACGCTCCAACAGCGGCGAAAGGCACGGGGACGTTCAGGAAGCAGAAGTCGCCGACTAGGCTTGGTGGAAGCTGAAGTTCGTGCCGTTTTGCCATTCTGTGTCACCTGCTCTCCCTTAGCGATCTCGTCTCGAGCCCGCCTGTTGTCCGCTCATGGGACCCGACGCGGACATGGGAAGTCGAACCGTCAAATGAGAAAAGCGGCCCGGCACGAGCCGTAAGTCACGCGCCGAGCCTGACCGAACGAGGTCAGGGCTACTGAGCGTCAATTCGGCCGGGCCAAGAATAGGTATTCGCCCCAAAACTTGAAAGTAGTTTACTTTGGCGAGGCAGACGAAGGATTGAACAATTTTTGTCCGTTCATCTGATATTCCCCGATAGCCTTCTGCCCCTCGGGCGAAACCAGCCAATCAGCGAAGACCTTCGCAGCGGCGAGCTTTGAATCTGCATGCTTCTGCGGACTTAACTCGATTACGTCGTATCGATTGAGTAAGCGCGGGTCGCCCTCGATAACGACGATCAACGATCCCTTGTTGTTGAAACTGAGCCAGGTCCCACGGTCGGTCAGCGTATAGGCGTCCATCGCGCTCGCCGCGTTGAGGGCCTGGCCCATGCCGCCGCCAATGTCGCGATACCATTTTTCCCTATTGAGCTGATCCGGCGTCCGACCGGCGATCTTCCAAAGGCGCAATTCCGCCGCGTTGGTACCGCTCTTGTCGCCGCGCGAAACGAACGGTGCTTGCGTTGCTGCAATAGATTTCAATGCCGCTACACTGTCGCTGCCGCCCTTGACCTGCGCTGGGTCGGCGGACGGTCCCACAATAACGAAGTCATTCCATGAAATTTGCCGGCGGGTCGAGCCATGCCCCTCGTCCATGAATTGTTGTTCGGCCTCTGGATCATGAACGAGCAGCAAGTCAGCGTCGCCCCGTCGGGCGGTGTCTATCGCCTTGCCCGTACCCTGCGCCACCACGTTGACCGTGATGCCGGTCTTGGCGGTGAATTGCGGGAGAATATTCGCCAATAGTCCGGACGCTTCAACTGACGTTGTCGAAGCCAGCACGATGGATTGCTCCGCCGCCGAGCTCGCATTGATAGCGATCACCGCCGCAAGCGTCAAAATAGATCTGATAATCCTGATCATACTTCGTCACTTCCTGCCGTTCGTGCCCGACCTGCTAAAGCAAAGACCGTCGCACTGATTGAAATGCTGATTCCGACCAATACCGCACCAAGCGTCAAAGCCAGCGATAGATCGCCCTGGCTCGTCTGCAGTGCAATGGTCGTCGTCATCGTTCTGGTCAAGCCGCGAATATTACCACCGACCAGGATCACCGCGCCGACTTCCGAGACGGTACGGCCAAAGCCAGCCAAGACAGCCGTTATAAGGTCCGCCTGGATGATCATGAGAACTTGCGGCACGGCCTGCAACCGTGTCGCACCATCGCTGATCAGTTCGTCTCCGTATCGTGCCCAGGCCCGTTCGCTGGCGCGATGCACGAGTGCCGTGATGATGGGAATCGCAAGGATTGCCTGCGCGATCACCATCGCCGCCGGGGTGAAAAGCAACGAAAGAAAGCCCAGCGGTCCTGAACGGGAAAGGGCCAAGTATAGAATCAGCCCAATCACTACGGGCGGCAAACCGAAAAATGCGTTGATCAGGACAACCAGCGCTCGCCGTCCGCGAAACGGAAAAATCGCAAGAGCCGTACCACCCGGCAGACCGATGGCCGTGGCTATCGCCGTCGCCGCCAGGCTGACGCCAATCGAAAGTCCTACAATCTCGAGGAAATCGTGCATTTCGCCCGTGTCCGCTGTGCCATCGGCAGCATGTCTAATGGAGCAAAAGTTGCAGGCCCGCCATCGCCAGGATTGCAGCAAGTACGAAGCGCGTCACGGTCTGCGATAGCCAGCACATCCCTATCGCCGTGCCGATCATCGCGCCAGCCAAAGCCGCAATCGCGTAAGCCCAGGTCACAGGGGATGGCATCTGTCCTCTGGCCATGGCTCCAGCCAGACCGACTGCTGAGTTTGCCAAAATAAACGGTGCGGAAAGCACCGCGGTTTGCTTGGGGGATGCCCAATGCAAGGCAATCAAAATCGGGACTTCTTTTGATTCCGTCCCGCCTCCCGGGGGCGTTTCGCGATCGTCGCGCATTGAAGTTCTTCGATCAAGCTACGTTGAAGAATAAAAATCTTCATCGAAAATGTTCTTTCGCCATCAGCGATGTGTGAGCTTATTGCGCTCTGCTGTCGACGCGATCTTTAGAAAACGCGTTCATTGCATCGGTAGACACGTCTCCATATGAATCGCGGAAGGCCTCAATCAGAGAGGATATCCTGTCGTTCCCGAGTCAACTTGCGAGAGACAGGCCAATCCGTCATTCGCGGGATGAATACAGGAATGTTGAACAGAATCCTGGAAACTGTGCTTCGTGCCCTTTCCATTATTGCCGTGCTGGCATTTGGCCCGGTTGCGATCGCCGCCGATTCCGCGAATTCATCACCGGATAACTTGCGTATAATTCGATTTGGAACAGTCATTGGAATAGGCCTGCCTGGTGTCTTCGCGGCGGTCGATCAGGGCTATTTTCGAGACGAAGGACTAAAACTGGAAATTACATTTCTTGGTGGCGGTCCGGCGATTGTGAGCGCACTGGTTGGCGGCTCGCTTGATATCGTTCATTCCGACACGCTCGCATGGGTTTCGGCCGTCGCCGGCGGGCGCGATCTGGTTATGCTGGCCTCGGCACATAGCGGTCGCGGCATTTCAGGCAAGGGCGAAGGATTCGCTAACAGCCTCGTCATCAATGGCGACAGCACCATTTCAAAGCCTTCGGACCTTGCCGGGAAAGTCATCGCTGCGGCGCCTGCGCCGCTTTATCAGACCGCGTTAAAGGGCTGGCTGAAGGCAAATGGTGTTCCGATTGAATCCATCACGCTTCAGACGGCGACATCGGTGCCAGCACTCAATGGTCTTTTGAAGGCCAGGCAGGTCGACGCGATATCGAGTATCGATCCATTTACCCAGGAAGGCGAGAAACTTTATGGCACCCGGATTTTTGCGACGCCTTTCGAGGTAAGCAAGCCGACGACAGCCGTGGGAGGTCTCTTTACCACATCTGCTTTCGCCAAAGCCGATCCGAAAACAGTGGAAGGTTTTGTCCGGGCGGCCCGCAAAGGGGCGAATTATTTTCTGAAAGCCAGTTCTGCGGAACGTGCTCGCATATCGGAGGCCTACGGGCAGATGAAGCTGAGCGCCATCGCAAAAGAAGTCCCGGATATCGTCGATACCTACAATTACCAGACGCCGCTGTCGGGGCCCGTCGATCTTGAGGCCACTCAAAATTGGGTGGATCTTGCGACCCAGGTCGGCTCAATTCCAAAAAGAATCCTCATTAAGGATCATCTTTATGGAACGGCTTCCCAATGAAGCATGTTCGCGGACTTCTGGATGGTGAAGCCCGGCCTGATGACGGGCGAATTCTGGATCCACTGGGCTCTATTTTCGTCCATAACATTAGCAAGATCTACGAAAGCAGACGCGGCGCTGTGGCCGCATTGGCTCCCGTAACGTTCGATGTCGCGTCGGGAGATCTGGTTGCCATCGTAGGTCAGTCAGGGTGCGGAAAGTCGACCTTGTTGCGGATGATAGCGGGGCTGGTCAATCCGAGCGCAGGAACTATTCGAATCGGGACGCAGAAATACAAGGGCGCGCCGCCTTCTGTCCGCTATGTGTTTCAGGATTATGCGAGCAGTCTTTTTCCGTGGAAAACGGTCGACGAAAATCTTCAATTCGGAATCCGGCATTCGGCCCCCGGGGCGCAGATCGAAGACGTCGACGCCGAATGCCGTCGTTTGCGGACCCTCATCGCACTCCCGGATATCGGACAGCGTTACCCGTGGGAGCTATCCGGTGGAATGCAGCAGCGCGTTGCGATAGCGCGAGCCCTTGCGGCGCAGCCAAAGATTATCCTTCTGGACGAGGCTTTCAGTTCGGTCGATGCCCTGAGCCGTTCCAAGCTTCAAGACATGACCAGAACGCTATGGCGCCAGCTGGGCACGACAATCCTGTTCGTAACGCATGATGTCGAGGAGGCTGTGTATCTGGCCAACCGTATCCTGGTTCTGGGTCCACGAGGCGGTGGGATTATCGCCGACATTGCGAGCAATCTTCCAATGGCGCGGACGCAGATCGAAACACGCGAAAGTCTGGAATTTCTTGCGATGCGCCGCGAGCTCATCAATTTGATCCAGGCATGATGGTCAAAGCGATGCTGTACGGCTTTTTCAAAACGAAAGCGCTCGGTTGGACGGCTATTGCCGTTTTACTGGCCATTTGGCAGGCGGGCGTTTCAAGTGGTCTCGTCACCTCGCCGGAGCTGCCGGGTCCGGTTCATTTGATGGATGTCTGGTACCACGAATTACTCGATCAGACTTTGGCAACCGAGTTGATCAAGACGCTTGGCTGGACCCTGTCCGGATTTGGACTCGCCGTCATATTCGGCGTGTCCATCGGAATCGTGATGGGGTGCTCCAGGATAGCGAATGGATTGCTCGAACCGTTTGTCGAGCTTATCCGGCCAGTCCCGATTTCGGCCCTGATACCTCTCGTAATTCTGTTTGTCGGAATTGGCTTCAAGATGAAACTTTTCGTCGCGCTGCTTGGGGCTGTTTTCCCGGTGTTGATCAACACCTGGTCCGGCGTGCGGGGCGTCTCCAGCACCTTGCGCGAGACGGCGACCACATTTGGATTGAATTGGGTACAATCGGTCACGCAAGTATATTTCCCCGCCGCCTCCCCAGCCGTCTTTACGGGCCTGCGTCTCGGTCTTGCCACGGCACTCGTCATAACGGTTGTGAGCGAGATGATCGCCGGCAGCAGCGGCGTCGGATTTTATATCCTCTCAAGTCAGCAATCCCTTGGCGTTGATCAGATGTATGCCGGCCTCATTACGCTGGCGCTGGTGGGATATGGCCTCAATGCGATCTTTGTGTTGATCGAGCGTTGGACTTTGTTTTGGGCAATGCCTGATGTTCGATCCGTTTAACTGGAGAAAGTAACATGGCGAGCGAAATTCTTTGGTTCTTCAACGCGCCGGATGGGCACTATCCCTGGGAACCGGACGGCCGACGGAAGGTCGACCAATTGAAGCATTTCCGGGTATTGGCGGCAGCGATGGACGAACTGCCCTACTCCGGCGCACTGGTTGCGACGATGCGGCATGAGCCGCTAATTCTCGCAACAACGTTGGCGACGCTCACCGAGAAATTCCGGCCGCTGGTCGCTGTATATCCAGGGCTGATCTCGCCCTCGACACTCGCCAATATGGCTCTCAGCTTCGACGACCTGTTCAACAACCGACTTGTGATCAATATCATCAACTCGGAAACACCTGTCATGCGGGAATTCGGTGTTTTTCTGGAGAACGATCAGCGTTACGAAATGCATGAAGAATATTGGTCCATCTTCAAGCGGTTGGTCGCTGGCGAGATCATCGACCATGAAGGACGCTTCTTCAAGCTGGCTCAAGCGGGCAAGAGCATTCGCATTCAGCCGACCCGGCCTTCAGTGCCGCTATGGTTTTCCGGTTCGTCCGACGCAGCCATCGAGTTTGCCGGACGTCACGCCGTAAACTATCTCACATTCGCCGAGCCGCTGCATTTGGTGAAAGAGAAAATCAAGCGCGTTCGCGACGCGGCGGACCGTAACGGCCGAACTCTTCGGATCGGCCTTCGCGCCCCGCTTATTGTCAGGGAAACATCGGAAGAAGCATGGGGCGCCGCCAAGGATTTCCTCGGTCGCGCAACCTCGGCAACCCTGGCGGCCCGCGCGGAAATCGCGCGACGGGGCGGCAAAAGCGGCGGAACATCGGTCAGTGCCCAGCGATTGTCGGGTTTGATCGACAAGCGCGAACTTGAAAACCTGTTGGCGGGGAAGACGCCGGAAGATCCGAGAGTATTGCAAATAGCGCCCAACCTCTGGTCGGGTCAGACAATCCTGCAGGACGGACCGCCCACCGCACTGGTGGGATCAGTCAACGAGGTCGTGGAGCGATTGCAGGAGTACGAATCCATCGGCGTCGATACCTTCATATTTTCGGCCTATCCGCTTATCGAGCAGGCTTACTATGTCGCCGAAAAGATACTGCCTCATCTCGGCGTTCAGCCATTTCCGTTGAAAAACGTCGCTTGAGAACCAAAAGAGAATGCCATCCGTTTTTGATGGCGTGCCGCAAACGTGTCCGGCCCACTATACGTAGGCCGGACATGCTGAATGGCTTATATAAAATTTCTGATTTTCCGAATTTTTATTGACTGACCGGTAGAAACAGTAATATTGATTCCGCCGTCCCGCCTCCCAGAGGGGCGTTTCGCGATCGTCACGGACGTGAGGCGGGATGCGGTGGACGCGGATGCGCCTTTGACGAATGGCGCGTGATGCGGACGGCGAAGTCGTGTGGTCCTGACGCCTCGACGCTGGCGTCAAGTTCTCGAGAAGCAAGCTTCTCAGGAGCGACGGTGGCAAAAGAGCCCGATCACCGGGGAGAGCGCGAAGTAAGCCGTAAACCATTGCGCGGGGAATGCCGGGTGTTTTCGGTGTGACCTGACTGACGCGTGTGCTTTTTTGCTTTCGACCTTCGCACATGCGGCTGCGGGCGCACCAGGCGCCCGGTATTCCCTGCGCCCTCTGTTCTCGGAGGGTGGAAATTCTTGGCATCACTCGGGCGTATCGCGCCGCGAGAATGTGACGTTATGTCTCCACATCGTCGTCCCGGCGAAGGCCGGGACCCATAACCACAGGAACGTTGTGTTGCGCGAAAGTCCTCCAACAGCATTCTTCAATGATAGGCCGCGGCGTATGGGTCCCGGCCTTCGCCAGGACGACGTTGAGAGGGAATGCCGTCATTGCGAGGAGCGAAGCGACGAAGCAATCCATTCTTGCTTGTTGCCCGATGGATTGCTTCGCTTCGCTCGCAATGACGGTTTAGATTGGACACTCTTGTCCACCCCCCTCGCCTGCCCCGTCTCATCGCTGTAAACAGAGCCATGACCCTGCTCAAGAGTGCCACCACCGACATCAACGCCCTCGCCAAGGATCTTCGTGCCGGAAGCCGTGCGGCGCTGGCGCGGGCGATTACGCTGATCGAAAGCCGGCGCGGCGATCATCAGGCGGCGGCGCGCGATCTGGTGCAGGCACTGCTGCCCGACACCGGCAAGGCGGTTCGGGTCGGGATCACCGGCTCGCCCGGGGTCGGCAAGTCCACCACCATCGACGGGCTCGGCATGTTCCTGATCGAGCGCGGCCACAAGGTCGCGGTACTCGCGGTGGATCCTTCGTCGGCGCGCACCGGCGGCTCGATCCTCGGCGACAAGACCCGGATGGCGCGGCTCTCGGCGTCCGACAGCGCCTTCATCCGGCCCTCGCCCGCTTCCGGCACGCTCGGCGGCGTCGCCGCGAAAACCCGCGAGGCGATGCTGTTGTGCGAAGCCGCTGATTTCGACGTGGTGCTGGTGGAGACCGTCGGCATAGGGCAATCCGAGACGGCCGTCTGCGACATGACCGATTTTTTCCTGGCGCTGATGCTTCCCGGCGCCGGGGACGAGTTGCAAGGCATCAAGAAGGGGCTGGTCGAACTGGCCGACATGATCGCGGTCAACAAGGCCGATGGCGACAACATCAAGCGCGCCAATCTCGCGGCGGCCGAATATCGCGGCGCGCTGCATATCCTGAGCCCGCGCTCGGAACACTGGCAGCCACCGGTCCTGACCTATTCGGCACTGACCGGCACCGGCCTCGATGCGCTGTGGCAGAAAATCGGGGAGCATCGCACCGCGATGAATGCCAGCGGCGAATTTACTAAGCGCCGGCGGCAGCAGCAGGTGAAGTGGATGTGGTCGATGCTGGAGCAGCGCATGATGACGCGGCTGCGCTCCGAACCTGCCATCCGCGCCAAGGTGAAGAAGACCGAGTCCGAAGTGGCCGACGGCCGCATCACGCCGGCGCTGGCGGCGGAGCAGATCGCGGAATGGCTGAAGTGAGATGAGCGAAAAACTCCGTATCCTCATCACCGGCTTCGGCCCGTTTCCGGGCGCGCCGTTCAATCCGACGCAGGCGCTGGTGGCGCGGCTGTTGCGGCTGCGCCGTCCCGCGCTCGATGGCGTCGAATTGTCGGGCCACATTTTTCCGGTCACGTATCAAGCCGTCGATCGCGAATTGCCGCAGCTCCTGGCGAAATATCGCCCGCAGGCGGTTTTGATGTTCGGCCTCGCGGGCCGCACCGCGCATGTCCGGATCGAGACCCGCGCGCGCAACGCGGTCACGACCCGATGGCCGGATGCCGATCAGACACGCGCGCGCAAGGGATCGATTGCAGGCGGCGCCGACGCTGTCATGTTCGGCCCGCACACTATGAGACTGCTGCGCGCGGCCGACAGCACGGGCATCGACGCCCGCGCCTCGCGCGATGCGGGCAGTTATCTCTGCAATTATCTGAGCTGGCGCGCCATCGAGGCGACGGGTGGCGATGCCGGTCCGCGCCTCGTGGCGTTTGTGCATATTCCGCTGATCGCACGCGGCGGCGCTCCCCGACGCAAGGGCGCACCGCATCGCATCACGCTGGATGAACTGGTCGATGCCGGCGAGGCGATCCTGATGGAAATGGTGAGGCTGACGCGAAGAAAGATCACGTGATGCGCGGGCGCGGGTGGGCAAAGGCGCGCTTGCGCCGTGCCCACCATCTATCCCGTGAAACAAGTCGGTGGGCACGCTGGCGCTTTGCCCACCCTACGAAACGGATTGAACGATTAACCCTACCCCCAACAATCGCCTTGCTCCGCCCTCGCCTTCAGCACGTGCCGCGGTATTTTTGCGTTACTTCAACAAAGCGGGCGCGGTTCGCGGGACCCGCCGGGAATATGCCACCATGGACGTCAATCGCCGCCATCTGATTGGAGCTTCCGCAGCCGGTGTTGCCGGCGCGATGTCGCCTGACGCCGCGCGAGCCGCGCCGCCGACCTCCGCTCTTGGGCGCGACGTCACGCAATACGGCGTTCGCCCCGGCAGCCCGGACGATCAGACCAAGGCCCTGCAGCGCGCGATCGATGAAGCGGCGCGCGCGCAAGTCCCGCTCGCACTGCCGCCGGGTGTCTACCGCACCGGCATGCTGCGGCTGCAAAGCGGCACGCAACTGATCGGCGTGCGCGGCGCAACCCGGTTCATCTTCAATGGCGGCGCGTCGATGCTGTCGGGCGAAGGCGCCGGTAGCATCGGTCTCGACGGCATCATGTTCGACGGCAGCGGCATTCCGCTGCCGAACCGGCGCGGCCTCGTTCATTGCCTTGGCGGCCGCGATATCCGCATCGTCAATTGCGAGATCGCCGGCAGCGGCGGCAACGGCATCTGGTTCGAGAATGTATCGGGCGACATCAGCGGCAACATCATCACGGGCATCGCGGGCACGGCGATTGTCTCGTTCGACGCGCAGGGTCTGCTGGTGACGCGCAATACCATTACCGGCACCAACGACAACGGCATCGAGATCCTGCGCACCGCCATCGGCGACGACGGCACCCAGGTGCTCGACAACCGCATCGAGGACATCAAGGCCGGCCCCGGCGGGTCCGGACAATATGGCAACGCCATCAACGCGTTTCGCGCCGGCAATGTCATTGTGCGCGGCAATCGCATCCGCAATTGCGATTATTCGGCGGTGCGCGGCAATTCGGCAGCCAACATCCAGATCTCCGGCAACAGCGTCAGCGACGTGCGGGAAGTCGCACTCTATTCCGAATTTGCGTTCGAGGGCGCCGTGATCGCCAACAACACCGTGGACGGCGCGGCGCTGGGCGTGTCCGTGTGCAATTTCAATGAAGGCGGAAGCCTCGCGGTCGTGCAAGGCAACATCATCCGCAATCTCCTGCCAAAGCGGCCGATCGGCACCGCGCCGGATGACGATGCCGGCATCGGCATCTATGTCGAGGCGGACACCTCGGTGTCGGGCAATGTGATCGAAAACGCGCCTTCGTTCGGGATCGTCGCCGGCTGGGGCAAATATCTGCGCGACGTCGTGATCTCGGGCAATGTGATCCGCAAGGCCTTCGTCGGCGTCGGCGTATCGGTGACCCCGGGCGCCGGCACGGCGCTGGTCAATAACAACATGATTTCGGAAACACCGCGCGGCGCCGTGGTGGGACTCGATCACATCAGGCCGATTACGCCGGACCTGTGCGCCGAGGGCGCGCAGCGCTTCGCTCAGGTGGTAGTCGGGACCAATGCGGTGAGAAAGTAGATCCTTTGCACGCGGGAACGACGCAGCGAATTACATCGCGTTGCGCAGCAGCGGATAACGCCGCTCGATTGCGTCGATGTCGAGCAACAGTTCCATCGTATTGTCCAGAGCCGGTGCTTCCATGACCGGCGCGGCCATAACCGGTGCCGCCATGACAGGCGCGGAAGGCGCCTCATCAGAAGAGATGCGATCGATATCCGCTGATTTCACGACAATCGGCCGTGGCGATGGCTGGGTGATCGGCGCCAGCGCAGGCCGGCGCGCGGGATCGGGCATCGTCTGGCGCGGCGGCGGCGCCGGGGCCACGCGGCTGAGCCATGACATATCGATCGCCGAATTGTCGAGCGAGGCCTCGCGCGTCAACAGGTCGCGCCAGGTTTCGACGGCAGCCTTGGCCTCCCTGATATTCTCAAGAAAGGCGGTTTCGCTGTGATAACGGCGCCAGCGGCCGGTCTCGAACAATTCGGTGAGATATTCGAGCCGCTGCTCGGCGAGCGCGCACCAGCGCGCGACGATGCTGCGGCCACGCGCCACGTCCAGTCGATGTGTCATGAACCTGCCCGTAAGGAGAAAAACGGACGCCTACGCAACAGGAACGAATCAATTACGACGTGACGGAGATATTTTGTGGAAAACTCCGATTTTGTCCAGCGAACACCTCTTACAGGCGCCCTGCGCCGTCAGAAAACCGTAGTAACCCGGGGTTTTCCTGGCCATTCACAGTCAAGCGGCACCCGGACATGGTGGCATTGCACGATCGCGGCGGCTTCAATTTGCGGCGGCGGACCTGATGCTTGCACGAAAAGATCGCTGGAAACGAAAGACCCGTCCGGGGGGACAACCGGACGGGTCAAGCTATATGGGCGCTTGGGGTGGATGGGCGCTCGCGCCAAATACAGCCTCGATGGGGAGGGATTACCGCTCCCACCTAGGTAAGTCGCGGCAGGGGCGGCGGACGTTCAACGCGCTTTCGATTTTTTTAACTTTTCCACACGGTGTTTTTGGCTGGTATTCTGGGTACAGAATTACTGCGCCGCGGGCTTGGGATCGCCGTCTGCCGGTTTGCCGGACGCCAGCGTGGCGGACGCCGGCTGTTCCAGGCCTCGCGTCGCCGGGGCGTCCTGCTGGTCCGGCGCGCTTTTGACCGCGGGCGGACTGGAACCCCCGGCGACCGGCACCGCGGGTGCGGCGGCGGCCTGGACTGCGGCGTAGGCGTCGGCTTCACCCGCGCCGAACAGATCATCCCGGCCGGCGGGCCCGAGATCACGCGCCGTCTTCATCAGGATCGCGCGGACCTCAACGGGCTTCAACCCCGGATTGCGTTCCAGCATCAGCGCGGCGAGGCCACTGACATAGGCGGCGGAAAACGACGTGCCCGAAATCATCTGATATTTGTTGTCCGGCGCCGGCAGGAATATATCCACGCCGGGTGCGGCGACCGCGATATAGCCGCCGCGGTTCGATGCTGAAAACAATTTATCCTGAGCATCCGTGGCACTGACGGCAATAACGCTGGTATTGGCAGCGGGATAGAGCGGCGGCGATTTCGCTCCGGCATTGCCGGCGGCGGCTACCATCACGATGCCTTTGCCGGCTATCGCGGCGACGCCGCGCTCGATCAACGCATCCTTCGGGCCGGCAAAACTCATATTGATGATTTGGGCGCCATGGGCCACGGCGTAATCCAGTCCCCTGAGGATCACATAAGAACTGCTCTCCGCCCCATTCGACGCCACGCCAAACGCACGGATCGCCAAAATGCGCGCGGCCGGAGCGCTGCCGATCAGCCGTGCATGCGCCACGATCGCGCCGGCGATGCCGGTGCCGTGGACATGCGGACCTTCCTTGCTGCCGAGCGCATCGAACGAGGCTGCAATCGAGTTAGCCAGTTCCGGGTGATTGATATCGATTCCGGAATCGATCACGGCGACAGTCACATTGGCGCCGTGAGCCAGCGTATGCGCCTGGGGCAAATGAAGCTTGGCGACCGCATATTGCGCGGGATCGCCCTCGGTCAATTCCGTCTTCTGTTCTTGCAGCACATAGCGGAAATTTGGCTGCACCGAGCGAACGCCGGCCTCGGTGGCGAATTCGCGGCTCACGGTATCGACCGCGCGGCGGTTGGTTACGCGAAACAGACCGATCGTGCTGCCGATCAGCGGGAAATTCTGCGATTGCAGGCGCGTGAGGCCATGACGCCGCGCCAGTTCATCGGCCTGCGTATCCGACAGCGAGCCGTCGATCTCGGCCACGAGTTCATTGGCGATCCCGCGCTGGTCCAGCGCGGTCTGCAGCGTATTGCCGCGCGAGCCGGCGCTCCGGTTTTTCGCCGTTCCATGGCCGCTGCCGCCGCCGCCCGTCGCGTTGGCCGACTGTCCCGAACATTCGCCGCTGTCGCGTTCGGCTGCGGTGCAGGCCGAGCGAAGGCTAGGAATGTTCCGGCCGCTTCCGATATCCGCCCCCCGGCCCACAATGTTCGGATCGATCCGTGGCGCCACCACGGTCGGGGTAATGGTCGGCAGCCGTGATTGGATGTTGATCGAAGGCGAGCGCATCGCGCCGACCTGCGCATGAACCGCCGGGCCGTTGAAACAGGCTAACGGCAGTGTCACGGCCATCAAGAGCGGAATCGCACGCCGCATCCTGGTCCGCCAAATGGCACAATGCTGGATCATGAGACCTCGGATTGACGCGGCATCAAGAAAAGCTGCGCGGGATCAGGGCGTGGCCACGGCGAGGCTCACGGCCTTCTCTTTCTGAAGCTTGCCCATCAGGTCGGCGATTTCGTCCTTTGACATCGCCCTGTCGCCGAATTGCAACCTGAACAGGCCACCTTTTGCACCGTCGACGATCAAGGCATGATAGTTGTCGAGCAGCGTCGTGATATCGGCAACGCGCGCATCCGGCGCAAACCGCACCAGCGCGCGTGGAGGGGCTTCCGCCCCCAGCCCGCGGGTGATGGGCTCGTTCGTGCTTAATGAGGCGGTCTGGAACGAAGCCGGCTGGTCCTTCATCAACACGGTGCCGATCAGGCCCGCCTGCAGCAGCAACGCCAACGCGCCAAGTGTCCCCGACCAGGCGAGCGTGCGCGGCGACAGGCTAGCGAAAAAACCGGAGATACGTCCGAAAACGGATATGCCAGATACCCACGACGGTCGGCGTACCGGCTCACCATCGATCGCGGCAAACAGCTTCTGCATCGCGCGCGCCGATGGCGCACCGAGACTTTCATTGAGATGAATGGTTTCGACGTACTCTTCCTGAATGACGGCGTATTGTTTGGCGAGTTCGGGATCGCGCGCGAGCGCTTCATCGACGCGGCGAACATCGCGCGCATTCAATGTGCCGGCGGCATGCCAGGGCAACAGCATTTCGATTTCACTGGGTTCTTGCTCCAGTATTTTCTTGCTTGTCGCCATCATGGCCAACCTCGTTCCACGCCGGCTGCCTTGAGCAGTTCGGCCAGTTTCTTGCGCGCATAGAACAAGCGCGTCTTCACGGTATTCTCCGGAATGCCAACGATTTCAGCTACCTCTTCCACCGACTTCTCGTGGTAGTAGACGAGATCGACGATCTCCCGATGTTCCGGCGAAAGTGCGGTCAGACACTTGCGCAACGCGTCACTGGTATCCTTTTTCTGCACCGCGACTTCCGGATCGTCGGATGAATCCTCGATCGCGTTGGCGGCCTCGTCATCGAGTTCAACGTCTTTCCTGCGGCGCAGCGCCGACAGGGCCTTGAAACGCGTAATCGCCAGCAGCCAGGTGGAAACGGCGGATCGGCCTTCAAACTTGCCAGCCTGGCGCCATACATCGAGAAAAACCTCGCTGATGAGGTCTTCCGCAACCTGCTCGTCTCGCACGACCCGAAGCCCGAAACGAAACACCCTGACGTGGTGCCTTCCGTACAGCACCTGCATGGCGAGGCGGTCGCCTTGAGCGATCCGAGCGATCAGGACGTCGTCCGAAGCCGCCTGTGTCGCACTCAATGGCCGTCTCGCAAGGTTGGTCGGATGGGACTGGCGGGTGGTTCGATCAGAAAGGCAAGATTCTTGAATTTATCGCAAGCGCGCAGCTCGATCTGTGATCTAGCGCACAGAATGCCCCTGCTTGGCAGCCCTTTGGGGCGGTAAGGCAAACAAACCCGAAACTCCGGTATCATAATACGGCACTACTTTTCGCGTTCCCCGGCCATGCGATGCAGACCTTACCCACGCAGACCTTACCAAAGACAGATCTTACCAAGACTTCGCGCGCAAAACAGCCTTGGATCGTCGCTCCGGTTACTCGATACCAGGCCTGCTCGCGCATGCCGGCTCGCCCCCGGATCTGGCCAATTTCGCCCGTAAAACAACGGCAAAGCCGGCCTTCGGCGACCAGGATTCAACCGTGAAAGATACCAAACCTAAAGGCTTTCTCCCGTAGATTTTTAGGGCTGAGTTCCATCAATGGCGAGATCATGGGCACCGCTGCGTCGCCTTTCCTGAATCCAATTGCGGACGAACTGGAAGGCGTAGGTCCCACCAAACCGACGGCAGAGACGCTGTTGCGCCGGGCGCGACAGCGCCGTCAGGTCCAAAGCATGATCGGCGTCAGCTACGTCATCGATGCCGGCGTGCTGCTGGTCTATGCCCACGCCGGAACTATACCGGTCATGATCGGCCCGGCATTCGCCGTCTGCGGCCTGATCTCCGTCGCAGCCTATATCCTGCTGTCGGAAATCGGATTCACCGAACGCTTCAGGGATCACTACTTCATCGCGCCGCAAGCGGTCGCCAGCATGGCGATCATGCTGGCGTTCACCTACATCGCGCCCGAAGTCGGCGTGATGTTTCTTTGCACCCTGTTCGTCGTATTCAACTTCAGCTCACTGCGCTCGACGCCGCTGCAGACCGCCGTGGTCTGGACCGCGATGGCGCTGGGCCTGGCGTGGCTGTTTCTGTTGACCGACAAGCCGATCTCGCTGCCGCACGAGACCTATCTGGAACGCTTCGCCACGATGACGGTGTTCGTCCTGACCATCGGGCGTTGCATGTTTCTCGGGATATTTTCCAGCACGATGCGTCAAACGCTCTACAAGAACGGGATCGAGCTCAAGGAAGCCTACAAGCGGATCGAAGAGCTCGCCGCACTCGACGAGTTGACCGGCTCGTTCAACCGCCGCTGCATCATGCGGATGCTGGACGACGAAATCATCCGCAGCCAGCGCAGCAAGGTCCCCTGCTCGATCGCGCTGATCGATCTCGACTGGTTCAAGCGCATCAACGACACCTATGGCCATCCGACCGGCGACGAAGTGCTGCGAACATTCGCCATTACGGTGTTCGCCAACATCCGCACCATCGACAGGTTCGGCCGCTACGGCGGCGAGGAATTCCTGCTGGTGCTTCCCGACACACCCTGCGACACCGCGATGCGCCTGCTCGATCGGCTGCGGTCCATCATAGCCGACCTGGACTGGAGCGCGTTCTCGTCCGGCATGCAGGTCACGCTTTCCGCGGGCGTCACCACGCTTCGAGCGGACGAAACCGCCGACATCTTCCTCGCGCGCGCCGACAGCGCGCTCTATGCAGCCAAGGCACGGGGGCGCAACCGCGTCATCAGCGTCTGATCCAACCAATTCCGTTTCCGTCGACGAGAAACGTCGCCGGCCAGTATGTCCGAACACTCCAGGATAGAGTCATGAGTTCGAAATCCCTCCCCGCTTCCGAAGGCCTGCTTGACGAGCTGCAGGCCACGCTCGCGCACGGCACCGTTGCACGCCGGGTCGAAACCTTGCGTCGGGTCACCGATCTTTTCATCAACGGTGCGGTGGATTATTCGAACGATCAGATCGATCTGTTCGACGATGTCTTCCAGTGCCTGATGCATCACATCGAAACCTCCGCCAAGGCGCTGCTCGCCAATCGGCTGGCTCCGATCGACTGCGCCCCGCCGCTCACCATTCGCGCGCTGGCGCTCGACGATCTCATCGAGGTCGCAGCTCCCGTGTTGTCAAAATCCGAACGGCTCGACGATGACGCGCTGATCGAGACCGCGCGCAACAAGAGCCAGGCGCATTTGATGGCGATTTCGACGCGCCGGGTATTGAGCGGCGCGGTCACCGACGTATTGGTGCTGCGCGGCAATGACGAGGTGATCCAGAGCACCGTCAACAATCCCGGCGCGGAATTCTCCGAACGCGGCTTCACCCGGCTGGTCAGCCGCGCCGAGGGAGACGACGACCTCGCGACCTGCATCGGCCTGCGCCCGACAATTCCCCGGCACCTGTATCTGAAGCTGCTCGCAAAGGCTTCGGTGGCGGTGCGGGCGCGGCTCGAAGCCGCCAACCCGCCGCTGGCAGGAGAGGTGTCCACCGCGGTACGGGAGGCAACACGGCTGGCGCGCTCTGCGCCCTCGGCCATCACCCAGGAAACCGCCATCGCGCATGCGCTCATCAAATCATTGTACGAGGACGGCAGGCTCGACGAGCATCAGGTCGCTTCGTTTGCCGAAGCCGGCAAGTTCGATGAAGCCAACGCCGCCATCGCAGCACTTGCCAATGTAAGCGTGCTGGTGGCCGAGAATATGATGGTCGAAACCCGCGCCGAAGGCGTCATGATCCTGGCGAAGGTCTCGGGGATGTCGTGGTCAACCGTCAAGGCGATCATCAACATGCGCGACGCGCTGTCGGGAAATGAGCCGTCCGATCTTGGCGCCTGCAAGGCGACCTATGAACGGCTGCGGCCTTCGACCGCGCAGCAAGTGCTTCGCTTCCATCGCATGCAACAGACGTCCGCCCCTTCTGCGGCCTGAATCGGCCACGCCCTGAGCGGCGGCTAAAGCGCCGGCACTAAAAACGAAGCACCCTCGATCCCACCAGCCCGCCGAGGGTGGCCATCAGCGCGGTGGCGATCGTGTACCAAGTCGCCACGAACAGCGGTGAATCGTCGGTACAGTGCGACGCATACAATGTTGCGGCCAGTCCCGCCGACAGCATTCCGGCGATGGCGCCGGCGACCGCAGGCCGGGTCGGCGCGCCGCGACGCAGACCGACCAGTGCGGCCGCCAATAGCGGCAGCGACAGCAGCGGAATAGCCGTCATGCAAACCCGCGAATTGTTGCCGATCAGGCGCGTCATCATTGGCAAGCGCTGCGGCATCATCATCTCGCCTCCGATCTCCAGCGCGAGAATTCCGGCCGGAATCAGCAGTAACCAGCCCCAGCCTCGCAGCGAGGCTTCCGGCCGAGACAAATGCAGGCTGACGGCGATGGCTGAAATCGCCAGCGCCAGCGTCACCACGAACTTCATGTCGAAAAACGGGTTATGCATCGCCGTCATGACGTCCGGCCGCATCCCCAGGATAACGAAGAACATCGCCAGCGAAATCGGCGCCGCCGACAACAGCGCCAGCATCAGCACCAATCCGACAGGGCGTGCGCGGTGCGCATTATCGGCGGCGAGCGTTCGAATAAGCTGTTCGGTTTCCATGCTCATGGCTCCCGCAATTTGGCGGTGAGGCTGGCGAGCCCGCGATGCAGGGCGACCCGCACCGCACCTTCGGTCATCGCGAATTTCGCGGCTGTCTCCTTGATCGACGCGCTATCGACCGCAATCGACTGCAATACGTCGCGCTGGCGCGCAGGAAGGGACTGGAGCTGGGCAGCGATCTCGCTCGCAGGCGCCGTCTCGGCGGCGGATTCGCTCGGGATGGTTTCAGCGAAATCGTCGATATTGACGAAAACCCGGCGGCCGCGCCGGCGCAGCGCGTCGATCAGTTTGTTGCGGGCAATCGCAAACAGCCAGGGCGCGAACGGCGCGTTCGCGTCCCAGGTATGCCGCTTCAGATGCACCGCCAACAAAATGTCCTGCACAATATCCTCGGATTGATCCGCCGGTTGTCCGGCCCGTACGAGCCCACGCCGTGCACCCGCCCTCAATACCGGCGTGACGGCCTTGAGCAGACGGTGATACGCCGCACCATCCCCTGACATGGCCAGCCGCATCAGGCCGGTCCATTCATCTTCAGTTTCGCGCACGCGCGCTCCCACATCTCAATTCGGTCGATCTTTCAATTTGTTACGCCACTCCATATCGATCACGAAGTCGTGATTGACGCTTTCCGCAAGCATCGGTTGGCGTCCCTCGATCGGGAATCGCAACGGCAGATCTTTCTCCGCAAGGCTCATAACATCGATCGGTCTGGGTGGCACCCGCCCGATATTTCCCCAGCGATTTCGTGGAGCCGCGATCGTAAACGGCGCACCCAGCGCGACGCGGTTGCCCCCTTTTCGCCCGGACTCGCCCGAAGATTCCCTTTTTTTGCCCCGCTGTGAACACGCCCCGGGGTCTCATTTCGCTCCGGGACTGGCACATGGGGAGATTGCCACATGATGATCAAAGCCACCGGGCGCTCGGCATTGATACTAGCAACGGGAATTTTTGTGTGCCTCGCGGGCCCTTCGCGAGCCGCCACGGGCACTGACAATACGACCGCAAGCGCGAAGCCGGAAAATTCGGCACCCGTTGTGCTCAGCAAATACGCCAAACACAGCGCTCGCCACGGGAAGAGCTACGCCCATCATACATCCAGCAAGCCGGCGCAGAAATCCGCCGACAAAACAGATTTGGACAAAAAAGATTTGCCGAGCGATGTCACCGCTGACGGCAGCGACACTTCATCCGCGATATCGCCGACGGTAGCCAACGCCAATGCGCAAATGGCCTCGACCCAGCTAGCCACGACTGATGTGCCGGGCGGCAATGCCAAGGCGATGTCCGCACGGGCCAACGAAATTCTTCAGACCAGGCCGGCCAATTCGACCAATCCCCAGACTACCGTCGATACCCAGGTGGTCGCGGCCGATCAGCTCAACGACGTCGATCGCGCGCTGCATGAAGGCAGTCCGCCCGCCCTCGTGATGGCCTCGGCGGACACTCCGGCCGCAGCACCGGTATTGGCCAGCAGCAGCGGCAATGATGGCTCGACCTGGGACCAGACCTCCCTGATCGGGAAAATCTTCATCGGGTTCGGGGCGCTGCTGACGATGGCCTCTGCGGCCCGCATGTTCATGGCGTAAACTGTCTCGGGCTCCGGACATTATTGTTCCGGGGCCGGGCTTGCCTTAACTGGCTTGGCCCACTTGAAGCCCATCCCGGCAGCGGGCACATTGCCTGCGCAATCCAGCAAGCGGGGTGGACCATGAGCACGTTTGAACACATCATTGTCGAGAGCAAAGGCGCGGTCGGCATCATCACGCTCAACCGCCCGAAGATGCTCAATGCGCTGTCTTTCGGCGTGTTTCGCGAAATCGCCGTTGCGGTCGATGCGCTCGAAGCCGACGACGCCATCGGCTGCATCCTGGTGACCGGTAGCGAAAAAGCATTCGCGGCCGGCGCCGACATCAGGGAAATGCAGCCAAAAACCTTCATCGACATGTTTTCCGGCGATTTCATCGCGATTGGCGGTTACCGCGTCGCCGACTGTCGCAAGCCGACCATCGCTGCCGTCAGCGGCTATGCCCTCGGTGGCGGCTGCGAACTGGCGATGATGTGCGACATCATCATTGCCGCGGACACCGCGAAATTCGGTCAGCCTGAAATTACGCTCGGCACCATTCCCGGCCTCGGCGGAACCCAGCGGCTGACCCGCGCGATCGGCAAATCCAAGGCGATGGATCTGTGTCTCACGGGGCGGATGATGGATGCCGCCGAGGCTGAGCGCGCGGGTCTCGTCAGCCGCATCGTGCCCGCGGACAAATTGATGGAAGAAGCGCTGGCGGCGGCGGAGAAAATCGCCTCGATGTCGCGTCCTGCGGCCGAAATGGCCAAGAGCGCCATCAAACGCGCATTCGAAACGCCGTTGGCCGAGGGACTCAATGTGGAGCGCGACCTGTTTCACTCCACCTTCGCACTGGAAGATCGCGCCGAGGGCATGGCCGCGTTCATCGAAAAGCGCAAGCCGGTGAACAAGAACCGGTAACGCGCAATCGCCAGGTAGCGACCTATCGCGGATGTCTCAGGCTTCGCGGCTTTTCACTAGTGCCGCACTTACTAACGCACGGTAGGCGCGTTCGGAAAATGTCTTGGGTCGATCAAGGCCGAGCCGCGCGAGACATTCCTGGTCGGCTGCATCAGGGCGGCGTGTAAAACCCTGCCACAACAATCCGGGCAGGTGCTGCGGCGAACGCTGCGCCTCCTGCAGAAGTTGCAAAGCCGGGATCAACCGCTCCTCGGCGCCGGTGAAGTCGCTGCCGAACGGAAATGACGGCAGTAAACCGGCCTGGCGGGCCGGCTTCAACGCACTGGCAATCCGGTCCGGATGATTTTCACGATAGGCGGCAGGAATCTCGAAATTCCGGGGGAGCTTGCCGGCATCCGTGGCCTGCCGGGCCAACTCGCCTTGAAAGCGGGAATCCGTGACCTGCAGCATCGCCGCGATTACATCGGCGTCGGATTTTCCCCTGAGATCGGCGACGCCATATTCGGTGACAATGACATCGCGCAGGTGCCGCGGGATAGTCTCGTGGCCGTAGCTCCAGCGAATGTTCGATTGCGTTTTTGCGCCCGCCGGCCTGGTCGCCTCGAGCGTGAGGACCGAACGCGCGCCCTGCAAGGCAAAGGCCTGTGCCACGAAATTATACTGGCCGCCGACGCCGCTGACGACCTGCCCGTCTTCGAGGCCGTCGGAAACCACAGCCCCCATCAGCGTCGCCATCATCGCATTATTGACGAAGCGGGCATCGACCCGGGCGCGCCGCTTCGTATCCTCGTCGCCGTACAGCTCATTGGTGAATGACACCGGCGTCATCTGGATCCGCGCGAGCTGCTCGGGCGTCATGTCGCGCAGCGCGCGATAGAACGATTTCGGTCCCAGGAAAAACGCGCCGTGCAGTACCACGCCATCGACGTCGCGCTTGAGAATGCCAGCGTCGATCAGCGCCAAAAATGCCTCGAACAGCATCTCGCTGACGCCGTAGAGTCCTTTTTCGAACGCGCCGGTTTCCACCGCCGCCAACTGCGCGGCAGCCGGCGTCAGCCGCCTGACGGTTGCCTCGAATTGCGCGGGGTTACGATGGCGAACGATCAAGCCCTGCGCCAGCGCATCGCCGATCTGTCCGATACCGATCTGCAGCGTGCCGCCGTCGCGCACCAGGCCGGCGGCGTGAAGACCGATCGCATATTTGGTATCGGTGATCGGCTCGGACGGCGGCGCGAACAATGGAAACTCGGTTGCGGGACTATCCAGTATCGCGCTGAATTCTTCCGCCGGCAGATCGCCGGCACCAGGCATGAATGGCAGCTCGGCATTGACTTGACCGATCAGTTTGAACGATGCACGGCCCTCGGCGCGGGCGCGCAGGATGTCGAGTGTGGTGTCGGTGTTGCAGCTGAGACTATAGCGCGGCACGCCATCGACAATGCGCTTGGCCACCAGTTGCGTGACCACGTTAAGTCCGCGCGCCAGTAGATAGGACGAAGCATGGGTGTAGTTGGCGGAGATATAATGCTGCTGCGCGAACGGCACGTGCAGCCACCTGCCAGCCAGAAAGAAAAATTCGATCACCTTTATATTTGGCGGCAACGCACCCGCATGCAGCGCGCCGGCATACGCCAGATCTGGATAATTGCCGAACAGCCGCTCGATCACGGGCGCGATGAAGCGCCGCTCCAGCAGGTTCGACGGCTTCGGCTTTTCCAGCGTCAACGCCGAAAAGAACGTCAGGTTGATGGCGCGGTCGGCCGCGGCGCGCGCGTAGAGCGCATTGATAACGTGGTTGGCCTTGCCGAGACCAAGCGGCAATCCAACCACCAGATTGGTCCCGACGTCACGGATGATATCCTCTGCAATCGCCTCGGGATCAGTGAACTGTTTCGGCATGAAACTTCCATCAGGAGCGACACGAACCCGAGCATCCGGCAGCCGCGAAGAATCGCGCATCGCCGCGAGAGGCTAGCCGTATCCGCATCGTCACGCTATCAATGTTATAACAAGTCTGGCCTTTGAAGCTGCGCCAGGCATTCGGCACGCGACTGTAACTGCACGGGGAAAGCTCACGATGATCACGTTGTTCTATGCCGCCCATACCTGCTCGCTGGCGTCTCACATCGCGCTGGAGGAAGCGGGTGCCGAATATTCGACCGTACGGATCAGCTTCGCCAAGGAAGAACAGCTCAAGCCGGATTATCTCGCCATCAATCCCAAGGCGCGCGTTCCCTCGATGATCACCGACCAGGGCATCCTGACGGAAACGCCGGCGATGCTCGCCTTCATTGCCCAGAGCTTTCCGGAGGCGCAACTGGCGCCGCTGGACGATCCCTTCGCGTTCGCCGAGGTGCAGGCCTTCAACAGCTATCTGTGCTCGACCTTGCACGTGGCCCACGCCCATCGCATGCGTGGATATCGCTGGGCCTATGACGCTACATCCATAGAAGACATGAAGCGCAAGGTGCCGGAATCCGTCGGGGCCTGTTACGATCTGATCGAGCATAAAATGTTCCGGGGTCCCTGGGTGATGGGCGAGACCTACACCATCTGCGACCCGTATTTGTTCACCGTCGCGCAGTGGCTGGAGGGAGACGGGGTTGATCCTGCACGGTTTCCGAAAGTCAGCGATCACCGCAAGCGAATGTCCGAGCGAGACACGGTTCGCCGGGCCATCGCGGAGGAACTGGCCTGAATCCCACAGGCCCCTTCCCGCCCGCCGCTTCCCTCTGTAATGTCCGATCAAAGACCGCGGCGCCATAACGCCCAGCGGGGAATAATGGGGAGAGCGTCATGGGTCATCGGCTGCGCGCCGTCGTTGTAATCGCTGGTATCATCGCCCTCTCCAGCCCTTCCGCTGCAAAAGTCGTCAAATTCGAAATTGTCCGGGTGGAATCGCCGGCATTCGAAGGGCGAAGTTTTGGGGCGGTCGGCACCTATGACCGGATCATCGCACACGCAACCATCGCGGTTGCCCCCGACGATCCGCACAACAAGATCGTTGTCGATCTCGATCGTGCCCCACGCAATGCGCAGGGCCTGGTCGAGGCCGTAACCGATGTCGAGATCCTGCGTCCGACTGTTGCGACCAATGGCAATCGCCGCCTGTTCTACGAAGTGCTCAATCGCGGCAGCAAGCTCGGCTTCGCGTTGTTCGACGATGTGCCGACGGTCGTCAACGACCTCGCAAAGGCCACCGATGCCGGCAACGGCTTTCTGATGAACCGCGGCTACACCATGGTGTGGAGCGGATGGCAGGGCGATATCGTGCCGGGTGCGGGGCGGATGACCTTTACGCCGCCGATCGTACCTGGCGTGACAGGCCTCGCGCGCGAGGACTTTATCTTTGACCATACGGACAATCCCGCCAGCGGCACACTCAGCTATCCCGCTGATGATCTCGATCCGGCGCACGTCAAGCTCAGTGTGCGCCAATTCGAGGCGGATCCGCGTTCGACGCCCGCCGGCCTCGAAGTCAAATTCGAGGGGCCGACCAAAATCTCGATCAAGCGGCCTGACGGCTTCGATGCCGGCGCGATCTACGAATTCATCTATACCGCCAAAGACCCGAAGGTGATGGGCCTCGGCTTCGCGGCGACCCGCGATGTGGTTTCGTTCCTGCGCAACGAGACCGCCGATGCGGCGGGGACGGCCAATCCCCTCGCCGACCGGATCGACCGCGCCATCGGCTTCGGCCTGTCGCAAAGCGGCCGTTATCTGCACGACTATCTCTATCTCGGCTTCAACGCCGACGAGGCTGGCCGCGTTGTTTTTGAAGGACTGATGCCGCACATCTCCGGCGGCAAGAAGACCTTCACCAATTACCGCTTCAGCCAGCCCGGCCGCTCGCCCTATCAGCATGCGGACATGCTTTATCCCGGTGCGGACTTTCCGTTCACCTATCCCGTCATCACGGACACGCTGACCGGAAAGAGCGATGGCTTTCTGGCGAGGTGCCTGGCCGCCGGCAATTGTCCCAAGATCATCAAATCCGACAGCGAACTCGAATTCTATCAGCAGCGCGCTTCGCTTGTGGTGACGGATACGCAGGGCAATGCGCTCGCGATGCCGGACAATATCCGACTGTTTCTGCTGTCGAACCTGCAACATTATTCGATGGCCAACGCCAAGCCCGAAATGGTGAAGGTGTGCGCCTTCCCGACCAATCCGCTGAATGCCGGACCTCCGGTGCGGGCCTTGCTGGTCGCGCTCGATGACTGGATCAGCAAGGGCACGTTGCCGCCGGCCAGCCGATACCCCGGCCGCAGCGACGGAACGCTGGTGCCGCCTGCGGCCGACGATGTCGGCTTCCCGCGCATTCCAGGCTTTGCCTATACCAGCCGCATGGCGCGGCCGACGCTGATCAAATCAGACGAAATGCCGCCGTCCAAAGGTGCGGCCTATCCGGTGTTCGTGCCGAAGACCGATGCCGATGGCCGTGACATTGCCGGCGTGCATCTGCCGACGCTGGAAGCGCCTGTGGGCACCCACACCGGCTGGAACCTGCGCAAGGCAGGTTTTGGCGAGGGCGAATTGTGTGACAACAACGGCAGCATGATTCCGTTCGCCGCCACGCGCGAAGAGCGGCAGAAGACCAACGATCCGCGCCTGTCGCTGTCTGAACGCTACCCGAATAGCGGCGACCGCGCGGCCGCGATTGCGAAGGCGGCGCAACAACTGGTGAAGGACCGCCTGCTTCTGGAAGAAGACACGAAGTTGTTTATTCCGAACCTCAACTAGCGCGTCGAATCCGGCTTGCGAACGGGGCCGGAAACGTTCACGCTGGAGCATGATCCGGAAAAGTGGGAACCGGTTTTCCGAAAAGATCATGCTCCAACAAGAATATGGACAACGAGCATGATTCAACGCAGTTGAATCATGCTCTAGAAACCAACGACAGGTGCGGACCGAGCGCGCCGCACAGAATTCCGGGAAGAAATTCATGGCCACGCCGCAGGATTTGCAAACGATCGAACGCCGGACGATCGCAAAAGTGTCATGGCGGCTGTTGCCATTGGTCGCGCTAGCCTACTGCATTTCCTACATCGATCGCAGCAATATTTCCTTTGCTGCACTGACCATGAACAAGGACCTCGGATTTAGCGCCTATATCTATGGCTGGGGCGCCGGTATCTTCTTCTTCGGCTATTTCCTGTTCGAGATTCCAAGCAATCTGGCGCTTGAAAAGGTCGGTGCGCGTATCTGGATCGCGCGCATCATGATCACCTGGGGTATTATTTCCGGGCTGACCGCTTTTGTGACGGGAACCACCAGTTTCCTGATCATCCGTTTCCTGCTCGGCGCCGCGGAGGCCGGATTCTTCCCCGGCATGATCCTCTATTTCACTTACTGGTTTCCCTCCCAATATCGCGGCCGGGTGATCTCAACGCTGTTTGTCGCCCAGCCCGTTGCCAACGCGGCCGCCTCCATTGCGTCGGGCGCCATTCTTGAAATGGATGGCCTGCTCGGTGTCAAAGGCTGGCAGTGGATTTTCATTATCGAAGCGATCCCGGCCATATTGCTTGGGCTTGCCGTCCTCAAAATCATGACGGACCGACCCGCGCGCGCCGATTGGCTCTCAACGGAAGAGAAGAACTGGCTGCAAGCGCGGATCGATAGCGAAAATCGCGAGGTCGAAAACACCGCGGGCCGCCTCACGCTATGGCGGGCGCTGGCCGATCCCCGCGTGCTGGCGCTGTCCGCTATCTATCTGATGAGCGTGACCGCGAATTACGGCATCGTTTTCTTCATGCCGCAAATCATCAAGGGTATCGGCCTGAGCAACATGATGACCGGCCTGGTGTCGTCGATCCCCTACATCATCGGCACCATCGGCCTGATCGCATGGGGCTGGTCGTCCGATCGCAATAAAGAACGCCGCTGGCATCTGATCGCGGCTTCGACCGTCGGCGCCATCGGCCTGGCTTTCGCGGCGTGGTCCGGTGCGTCCTATTGGGCGCTGCTCGGAATGTCGGGCGCCACCGTCGGCATCTATGGCTCGCGTGCCGCCTTCTGGCCGATGCCGTCGCTGTTCCTCACCGGTACAGCGGCCGCCGGCGCGATCGCGATGATCAACGCCACCGGCAATCTCGGCGGCTATTTCGGACCTTTCATCGTCGGCTGGATCAAGGACTCCACCGGCACGTTCGAGGCGGGCCTGTATTTCCTCGCGGGCTGCTCCTTAATGTGCGCCGTGATCACCTATTTTGCCGCACGCGCGGCCGGTGACCCCGCAGCCATGCTGCGTGCCAATGCAGCGGCGGCGGCCGAATAACAATCAACGACAATAAACTCAACGACAATAAAATAAAAAAGGAGAACGACCCATGCTCAACAGACGCCATCTTCTGCTCACCTCGGTAGCTGCCGGAGTAACCATGTCCAGCCGAACTGTTCTTGCCACCGCGGCACAGCCTTCAACGCCGGTCAATTTTGAAGTGCCGGCTGGCGCCGTCGACACCCACACCCATATTCATGGCGACCCCGCCAAATTCCCGTTCTTTGCGGGGCGCACCTACACGCCGGAGCCGGCCTCGCCCGAAGAAATGGCGGCGCTCCACAAGGCGCTGCACATCCAGCGCGTGGTGATCGTGACCCCGAGCGTCTATGGTCCGGATAATTCGGCGACCTTGTTTGGCATGAAGGCGCGCGGCAACGACGCGCGCGGCGTCGCCGTGATCGACGACAAAACGACCGATAGCGACCTCGATGCTCTGGGCAAGGCTGGAATCCGCGGCATCCGGATCAATCTCGCCACCAGTGGCGTCACCGATCCCAATGTTGGGCGCACGCGCCTGCAGAAGGCCATCGAGCGCATGAAGTCGCGCGGTTGGCATATCCAGGTCTATGCCGACGCCCCGGTCGTCGCAGCCGTCAAGGATATCGTCGCCTCGGCGCCGATGCCCATCGTGTTCGACCATTTCGGCGGCGCGGTGGCCGACCTCGGCCTCGAACAGCCGGGCTTTGCCGATTTGGTGACGCTGGTGAAATCGGGCCACGCCTACGTCAAGATCTCGGGCGCCTACCGGGTCTCGAAGAATGGACCTGATTATGCCGACGCCGCTCCGTTCGCCAAGGCGCTGATCGCGGCGAACTCCGACCGCATCATCTGGGGTTCGGATTGGCCGCATCCGAATTCGTCATCGGGAAAACCGGCGACCGAATTGACGCCGCTCTATCAGATCGACGACGGCCGCCTGTTCAATCAGCTCCCGGTATGGGCGCCGGACGCGGCGATCCGCAAAAAGATTCTGGTCGACAATCCAGTGAAGCTGTACGGCTTCTGAGACCCGTTTGGTTGAACCGTACGCCGCGGGTATTCGCGGCGTGCGGTACCAGACCATACAGATTTAACCGGGCCATTGCGGCGGGTGACTGCCGAGCGGCATCGCCGGGCGCGCCCAGAACGCCGGCGTTTTCGATAGCTTCGCCGAGTGGCTGACAGAATTCAGCGGACCGAAGCCCGAAGGCGCCGTTTCAAGAAAAGGGCGAACCGCGTCGCCCTTCAAATCCTCGGTCTTCAATCCGTCCGTCACACGGCCCAGATTCCAGAGCCATTGTCCGGTTTGCGCCAGCGATACCCGGACATGCCAGCTACCGCCTTCGCGCGACTGGCGCGCCCGCGCCATCATCGCCCCGAATGCCATCAGATAGCCGGTGGCGTGATCGAGAATTTGCGCCGGCAATTCCTTCGGTCCGTCGACGCCGGCCGCTTGTCCCTCGGCGTGATTGAAGCCGGTTGTGGTCTGCACCAGTGAATCGAAACCACGGCGTTCCGCCCACGGCCCGGCATGGCCGTAAGCCGACAATGTCACATAGACAATGCCGGGGCTGATCTGCGCCGCATCCTGCGGCGAGAAACCGAGGTGCGCGAGCGCCTGGGGACGATAGCCCTGCGAGAAAATGTCGGCCTGCGCCAACAGTGCACGCAGAGCATCCCGCCCCTGTTCGCTCTTGAGTTCGATGAAGCTGGTCAGCTTGCCGCGGCCGGTGTCGATGGTGAGCCACGGAATGGCGGGAAGCTCCGGACCGGAAATCAAGAGCACGTCCGCGCCGTGCGCGGCCAGCGTACGGCCGGCGACGGGGCCTGCGATCACGCGCGATAGATCGAGCACCCGCAGGCCCGTGAGCGGGCGATCCCCGACGGGCCATGGTTTTGGTGCGGCTCCGCCGATTTTTTCGATCGAGATCAGCGGCAGCGCGGCCAGCGCCTTGGCGTGCGGCAGATCGGACCATTCATCGCGGGAGCGCATCATTGCGACCACGCCACCGGCAGCATAGGCCGCGGTCTCGAACGCCTCGGCGTCCCACTGCATCAAGGCGGCCTGAACGTCGTCGCGCTCCGGCTTGCAGTTCAACACTTTGCAGACAGCGTCGCGATGATGCGGAAAATTGGTGTGCAGCCGCACGAAGCGGCGATCGCGGGTTTTATAAACGCCGGCGATGGCATCCCAGGCCGGCGGAGGCGGCGTACCCTCGATCCGCAGATATCGTTCACTGCGGCATTCGACGACAGCATGACGCATGTCGACCGCCACATCCTGGCTTTGCCCGCTGCGCAATTTCCAGATCTGCGCTGCGGCCAGCCCGGCCGCCGCAATGCTGGCTTGCGCCGCCGCAGCGACACGAAAGGACGACGGCAGTTGTGGTTCGTCGCCGGTCAGCGTGACGGCCACCAGCGCGGAAGGTTCGCCGCCCGCCAGTGTCCAGAGATCGGTGAGGATTTCGCGGGGTGTTTGCATGGGGATTCCGCTTCACGTGAAAATCGAGATAATTATAAACGCTTCATAAGAATGCGCGAGTACAACCTGCCGTCATTGCGAGGAGCGAAGCGACGAAGCAATCCAGTTTGTCTTACGATGGATTGCTTCGCGGAGCCTGTCATCGGGCGCGCATTCGCGCGACCCGTTGGCTCGCAATGACGAACCGCTCTAATGAAAATCCCGCGATGGCGGTAAGATACGTACATCGCGCGGATGGCGCGCTTTCGACGCGACAGGCTCCAGATGCTCGCGCGGATCGTCCCGCAGTGCCGCGCCATACGGCACCACATGCCGCCGAACCAGCGCGTCATTGGCCAGATTCACCAGATCAGGCGAACGGTCGACCAAGCGCTGCGCCACCAGATGCGTCACCCCTTCCGGGCTGCTTTGAATATAACCCTCGATCAGAATAAGCCGCGCGCCCATCACTTCCTTGCGGAAATCCGCCATTACCTGCGGCCACACCACGACATTGGCGATTCCGGTTTCGTCTTCCAGCGTCATGAAGACGACGCCGTTGGAACTGCCCGGGCGCTGCCGCACCAGCACCACCCCGGCACACCGCACACGTTTTTTATCATTGGCATGCGAGATCGTATTGCAAGCAACAACATTTTCGCTGGTAAACATCGGCCGCAGAAACTCCATCGGGTGGCCCTTCAACGATAGCCGGATCGTCTGATAATCGGCCACCACCTGTTCGGGCAGCGGCATCTGCGGTAACGGCTGCAGATGCTCATCCGGCTGCTCGCGCGCGGCAGCAATTTCAAACAGCGGCAACGGGATGTCATCGGGCAGCCGCCGCACCGCCCATAGCGCGGCACGGCGATCAAGCCCGATCGAGCGAAACGCATCGGCATCAGCCAGCAAAATCAGCGCGCGCTTGGGCAGCGCCGCGTCACGGGCGAAATCCTCCAGCGACGTGAAGGGACGCCGCGCCCGCGCGGCAACGATGCGTTCGGCCCAGTCTTCCGGTTTCGGCTTGCCGGCCTTTTGCCTCAAGAACTCCTCATCCGGATCGGCCCATTTGAAGCCATCGATCTGGCGAAAGCCGAGCCGCACGGCGTGGTACTTCCCGCCCTGTTCCTCCAACGTGTTCTGCGCATGACTGTAGGACACATCGATCTCGCGCACCTCGACGCCGTTCTTGCGGGCATCACCGACGATCTGCGCCGGTGCGTAAAAACCCATCGGCTGTGAGTTGAGCAACCCGCAGCAAAACGCATCGGGATGAAAATGCTTGAGCCACGATGAGACGTAGACCAATTGCGCGAAACTCGCCGCATGGCTTTCCGGAAAACCGTAACTGCCGAATCCCTTGATCTGGTTGAAACAGTTTTTTGCAAATTCGGGATCATAGCCACGCCGGATCATGTTGCCGACCATCTTGGCTTCGAATTTCCCGATGGTCCCAAGATTGCGGAACGTTGCCATCGCTCGGCGCAGCCCGTTGGCTTCTTCGGAAGTAAACTCTGCCGCTTCAATGGCGATTCGCATCGCCTGTTCCTGAAACAGCGGCACGCCGAGAGTTTTGTGCAGGACGTTGCGCAGTTCATCCTTATTGCCACCCTTGGGATAAGGATATTCGATATCTTCCGGACGCATCTTGCGTCTTTTCAGATAGGGATGCACCATATCGCCCTGGATCGGCCCGGGCCGCACAATGGCGACTTCAATAACGAGATCGTAAAATGTCTTTGGCTTCAGCCGCGGCAGCATGTTCATCTGGGCGCGGCTCTCGACCTGGAACACGCCGAGCGACTCGCCCTTCTGCAGCATCTGATAAACTTCGTCGTTGTCCTCCGATTTGATATCGGACAGCACGTAACGTTTGCCTTTGTGGTCCGCGATCAGATCGAAGCATTTGCGGATGCAGGTCAGCATGCCCAGCGCCAGCACGTCGACCTTCATCATGCTCAAGGCATCGACATCGTCCTTGTCCCATTCGATAAAGGTGCGATCGTCCATCGCGGCATTGCCGATCGGCACATAGGTATCGAGCCGGTCCTGCGTCAGCACATAACCGCCGACATGCGGCGACAGATGCCGCGGAAATTCGATCAATTCGTCCGCCAGCGCCACCGCACGATGGATCATGGGATTTTGCGGATCGAGGCCGGCCTGCCGGACCTTCATCTCGTCGAGGCCATCGCCCCAACTGCCCCATACCGTGTCGGCCAGCAAGGCGGTCACGTCTTCCGTCAGCCCGAGCGCCTTGCCGACATCGCGGATGGCGCTGCGCGGACGATAATGGATCACGGTCGCGATGATCGCGGCGCGGTGACGGCCATAGCGCCGATAGACATATTGCATTACTTCTTCGCGCCGCGAATGCTCAAAATCGACGTCGATATCGGGCGGCTCCAGCCGCTCCTTGGAAATAAAGCGCTCGAACAGCAGATCGACCTCGCCCGGATTGACGGACGTAATGCCGAGCACATAACACACGGCTGAGTTCGCCGCCGATCCCCTGCCCTGACAGAGAATATTCTGGCTGCGCGCATAATGGACGATGTCGTGCACCGTCAAAAAATAATGCGCGTATTTCAGTTCCGCGATGAGAGCGAGTTCTTTTTGCAACGTGGCCCGGAGCACATCGTCGATACCGCTTGGAAAATATGTATTCACCCCCGCCCAGGTCAAATCTTCCAGATGCTGCTGCGCCGTCTTGCCCGGCGGCACCGGCTCATCCGGATATTGGTATCTTAGTTGAGCGAGTGAAAACGTGATGCGGCCGGCAAAGCGCATGGTTTCCGCAATCGCTTCGGGCAGATCGCGAAACAATCGTGCCATCTCAGCCGCCGGCTTGAGGTGACGTTCTGCATTGGCTTCAAGGCGTTTGCCGACAGTATCGATATTTGCCTTCTCGCGAATGCAGGTGAGAACGTCCTGCAGGGGACGGCGCGTGGGATGGTGATACAGCACCTCGTTGGTTGCGAGTAGCGGCACGCGCGCCTTGGTGGCGACGTCATAGAGCCGCGCCAGACGCCGCTTGTCATCGCCGCGGTACAACAGACTAGCCGCGAGCCAGACGCCATCCGCGCCGCTGCGTCGCAGTTGATCCAGAATTTTAAGAGCCTTTGCCGCCTCGAAACGATGCGGCAGCGCCAGAACCAGAAGCTGCCCTTCTGAAAATGCCAGGAGATCTCCGAGCTTCAGATGACATTCGCCCTTCGCGGTATTTTCGCCTCGCTTGCCGTGGGTGAGCAACTGGCACAGACGGCCATAAGCGGCGCGGTCGCGCGGATAGACCAGGATATCCGGCGTACCATCCATGAAGACCAGGCGCGAACCGATCAGGAGTTTCGGCTTGCAGGTTACCTTGGGATTGTCGAGTTCGCTGTAAGCCCGCACCACGCCGGCCAGCGTGTTGTGATCGGCAATGCCGATGACGGGAAGACCAAGCTCGCTCGCCTGATGCACGTATTCCTGCGGATGCGAGCCGCCGCGCAGGAACGAAAAATTCGTCGTGATTCCGATTTCGGCATAGCCCGGTGTTGAAATGCTGCGGGAAACGTTCATGCGAATAGCCCATGCACGAACCAGTTGGGAGGAGCGGACGCACCCTCCCTGGTGACGAGTTCACCGTAAAGCCCGTCGCGATAGATCCAGAAGCGCAGCCCCGCTTCATCCTCGATCCGGAAATAATCGCGCGTCAGGGTCTGGCCGTCTTGTTTCCACCATTCCATCGCGACGCGTTCAGGGCCTTCCACCCGCACCACCGCATGTTCGGCGCGCCGCCATGTGAACTGATGTGGCGGCCCGTCAGGAACCGTCGCAAACGGCACCTTGATCGGCTCGGGCTTTTCAAACAACCGCAACGGCCGCAAGGGCGGCTCGCCCTCCACACGCGCCGGCCATGCGGCCCGCATCGCGACGGCGAGATGTTGCTGTGCCGGCGCCGCCAGCACCGCGCGCTCCGGAATATGGGTGTGCTGCGGCAGATGCACGACCACGCGCCGCCCGCCGATGCGCGCGGCGATGCGATCGATCAGGGCCGCCAGTTCATCATTGTCGTGCACATTGGCGTCGAGATCGCGCTGCTGCTGCACGACGATTTCGGTACGGCTTGCCGCAAGCCGGATCAAATCGAAGCCGAAGCCGGGATCGAGCGGATCGTTCAGGGCATCGAGCCGTTCGCGAAACAGACGATCCATCACATCCGGTTTGGTGACGGGCTGGCCGGTGTCCACCATGATGGTGCGGACCGCGCCGTCGGTACGGAAGAAGCTCGCCTCCAGCCGCCGTGCGCCTTTGCCTTGGCTATCCATCGCCGTGACCAGGGTTTGCGCCAGCCGGGATAATGTCGATGCGATCACGCCTTCGGTCGCGACCGGTTCGGGAAACCGCTTCTCGACGATATAATCCGGCAATGGCTTGCGCGGGCTGATCGGCGCATCGCCCTGCCCCAGCGCCTGTTCCAGCAGGACCGTGAAATCAGCGCCGAACCTGGCCGTGATTTCGTGGCGCGCGCGCGAAGCGACATCGCCGATGGTTTTCAACCCGGCGCGGCGCAAACCGCGGGTGATGGCATCCTCGGCGCCGAGCGTGAACACCGGCAGCGGCCTGACCGCCTCGGTCTCTTCGCCATCCGCGATGATTTGCCCGGTGGCATAGCGCGTCATCGTGCGGGCGCAGACCGATGTACTTGCGATCCCGGCGCTGACCGCAAAACCCTGCCGCGTCAGCGCATCGCAGATGATCCGCATCAATGCTGCTTCGCCGTCGAACAGATGGGCGCAGCCGGTGATGTCGAGAAACAGGCCATGCGGGGAATCGAGTGCCACCAGGGGCGTGAAACGATCGCACCAGTCGGCAATGATATTCAGCGCCCGCGCATCGGCCACTTCATCGGCATCGAAGACTTGCAAGTGCGGACAGATGGCACGGGCATTGGCGAGCGGCAGGCCGATCTCAAGACCGAGATCTGCTGCGGCATTATCCAGCGCGGAAATCTGCAGCGCGTTGTTTTGCCTGGCGACGACGATGCAGGGGGAATTATCGCAATTATCAGCCGGCCCGGCGCTCTCGAACACGATCTGGCGTTTGATGCGATCGGTGGGCAGGCGCGGCAGCCACAGGCTGAGGATACGCCGCCGGTTTCTCGAAAAGGCACTCATCACATTTCCATTCCATGATCCACCGGCCGACAGGGCCATGACGATTACGAACCAGTTGCGCGTCAAACACCGGCGCGCCCCACGCGGTCCCAGTTGCAGGCGGCGAATGCGCCGCGCGCACGATCCATCTTGTTTCCGCCGTTGAGGGCGATGGCTGCGCCGCGACCCGCAGCAATAATCCCGTGACGCCCGAGGCCTGCGCGGCCAGTGTCAATTTCCGGCTGGCGACAAGATCGAACTGGCGCGCTTCGCCCCAGACTTCCAGCACGACACCACCCAGCGCATCGCAGGCGAGCGCATCGGCAGCCGTCCGCAACGCGGTATCGACATCGGCCGCGCGCACGACCACGAGCAGACGGGGATCGAGACCGAGTTCGGCCAATCCGCTCATCGACAGCGCACCCGATTCAATCTCGGTGAAATCCTGCCTTACCCACACCAGCGGCCGGCGCGCAATCGCCCGTCCCGCAAGACCCGCGATGAACCCCGTCGCCGCGGCGCTCTGGCGTCCCTCGGCGAACACCTCATGCACCGCCCCGAGCGCAAGGCCGCCCTGCAGCGTCGCATCGGCATCCACATGCCCAAGCGCCACCCGGCCCGGCATATAGGCGTCGCCAGGCGTCTCGATGCGTTCGATGCTGCCACGCAAAGTCGCAAGCGTGCTCGTGCGTGCGCCGGTCATTGCGCCCGTTCCTTTAAATTCTGGATCGCCACTGGTTCAGAGAGAGAGAACCAGAAGCTGGCTCAAATGTTCATGATATGTTCTAATATAAAGCTAACAGACCCTGCAGAGTCAATCGGGATTGGTGTGCAGGAGATTCACGAACGGAATCAAAGGGATCAATCATGGACGTGCAACGGAAGCTGGAAATCCTGGCGGATGCGGCCAAATATGACGCGTCCTGCGCCTCCAGCGGCACCGAGAAACGGGACTCCCGCGACGGCAAGGGCATCGGCTCGACCGACCCCGGCATGGGTATCTGCCATTCCTATGCGCCGGACGGACGATGCATCTCGCTGCTGAAGGTCCTTTTGACCAATGCCTGCAATTACGACTGCCTTTATTGCGTCAACCGCGCCACCAGCAACGTGCCACGCGCACGCTTCACGATCGATGAAGTGGTGAAGCTGACCCTCGACTTCTACCGCCGCAATTATATCGAGGGATTGTTTCTCTCCTCCGGCATCATCCGCAGCGCCGATTACACCATGGAGCAAGTGGTGAGCGTCGCGCGGAAATTACGCGAGCAACATCACTTCCGCGGCTACATCCATCTCAAGACCATTCCGGAAGCCGACGACGCGCTGATCGCGGAAGCCGGCAAATATGCCGACCGCCTCAGCATCAATATCGAAGTGCCGGAAGAAACCAGCCTTGCGAAGCTGGCGCCGGAGAAGAACGTGCGCGCGATCCGCCGCACCATGGGCCGGCTGCGCCTGAAGCTCGATGAGGCGCAGGAAGGCCGCAAGGTCACGCCGAAGGGCAATACCGCGCCACGGTTCGCACCGGCCGGCCAGAGCACGCAGATGATCATCGGCGCGGATACTGCCAACGACCAGACCATCCTCAACACCAGCGCCAACCTCTATGGCTCCTACAGGCTCAAGCGCGTCTATTACTCTGCGTTCAGCCCGATCCCCGATGCCAGCCGCTCGCTGCCGCTGGCCGCGCCGCCTCTGGTGCGCGAGCACCGGCTCTACCAAGCCGACTGGCTGATGCGATTTTACGGTTTCGATGTCGGCGAAATCGTCGAACAGACCGAAGGCATGCTGTCGCTCGATATCGATCCCAAGCTGGCCTGGGCGTTGCGTCACCGCGACCGCTTTCCCATCGATATCAACCGCGCCAGCCGCGAGGATTTGCTGCGTGTGCCCGGCTTCGGCACCAAAGCCGTCGAGCGCATCATTGCGACCAGGCGCTTCACGTCGGTGCGATCCGCCGATCTCGCCCGGCTGCACATTCCCCGCAACAAGGCGCTGCCGTTCATCGTGCTCAGCGATCATCGCCCTGCACCGCATCTGCTGGATGCCGCCGGACTCATCGAGCGGTTCAAGCCGAAACCGGCACAATTGGGGTTCGGGTTTTGAAATGAGCCATCATTACCCGACGCTGGAAAGCGAAACCGATTTCGACGGCTGGCGTCAATCCGCCCGTGCGTTGATCCTCAACAACATCTCACCATCCGACGTGACATGGCGCGTGCAAGGCAACTCGCCGGAATTGTTCGAACCATCGGCCATCGCGCCACCATCAAACCCACACGGCATTTTCACGGTCCCGGCCAAATTCGTCGAACTGGCGCAGTCGACTATTCTCAATCGCGACCCCGAGCGGTTTGCGCTGCTCTATCGTTTGCTGTGGCGGCTTCGCGGCAATCCCGACCTGCTGATGGTCGCGACCGATCCCGATGTTGCGCGTATCGCAGCCATGGCCAAGGCCGTACGCCGCGACGAGCACAAGATGCACGCATTCGTTCGCTTCCGCGAAATCGGCCAGAGAGAAACCTCGCGCTTCATCGCCTGGTTCGAGCCGGAGCATCATATCGTCGAACTTGCCGCACCGTTCTTCGCCAAGCGTTTCGCCGACATGGCGTGGTCGATCCTGACGCCGGATGCCTGCGCGCATTGGGACGGCGATGCCGTCGCGATCACGGCCGGCGTCAGCAAGGCCGAGGCGCCATCGGAAGACCGGCTCGAACAAACCTGGCGCAGCTACTACGCCAGCATCTTCAACCCGGCACGGCTGAAGGTGAAAGCGATGCAAACCGAAATGCCGAAGAAATATTGGCGGAACCTGCCGGAGGCCTCATTGATTAAGCCTCTGATCGCTGGCGCAGAGCGCGCGGCGAGCGCCATGATCGCCAACGCGGCAACGGCACCGCACAAATCGCAAAAACGGCAGACTCCCATCACGAAACCAAAACATTCAGCATCCGCCGACACAATCCAGGCGCTGCGCGAGGAGGCCGCCGATTGCCGCGCCTGTCCGCTCTGGAAAGACGCAACCCAAATTGTGTTCGGCGAAGGCCCGCAGCACGCGCGGGTGATGCTGGTCGGCGAACAGCCGGGCGACAAGGAGGACTTGGCCGGCAAACCTTTTGTCGGGCCCGCCGGGCAAATGCTCGACCGTGCGCTGGAAGAAGCAGGGATCGACCGCTCGAAGCTCTATGTCACCGGCGCGGTGAAGCATTTCAAGTTTCTGGCCCGCGGAAAATTCCGGCTGCATCAAAGACCCAACACGTCTGAAATCAGGGCATGTCGGCAATGGTACGAACGCGAACTGAGGTCGATCAAACCGGAGCTCGTGGTGGCGATGGGCGCGACAGCCGCACAGAGCGTGCTCGGTAAAATTACCCCCGTGAACAAAACCCGGGGACGCCTGATCGATCTCGAAGACGGAATCAGGGCTTTGGTGACCGTGCATCCGTCCTATTTGTTGCGGCTACCCGATGCGGACGCCCGGGCGGAGCAATACCAGCACTTCGTCGAGGATTTAAAAATTGTGGCTAACTTGTTGCGTGCGAGCAACGCAGCCTGAACTTTCTTTCAAAACAATACCTTACCCGAGGAACACCATCCCCAGGCGCGGGCTTGATCCGCGTCATTTCACCGTACTGTCACATAACCTAACTAAAATTAACGCCTTGGAGCAGGGGAGAATTAAGATGAGCGACATTGCGTTACCCGGATCAATCGAGCCCGCACGGAGTAAGGGGCCGGATCTGGACGGCGGTATGCATCCGCTGACCGGGATTATTTATTTGGGGGTGGTCGCGGCCGCGCTCTTGTTTGTTGCCTACAGCATATATGACGACGTTGATGCGACCGGAACCCGGATCACATCCTTCGCACCCTACATTTTGCTCTTTGTCGCTTTGCTGATTGCGCTCGGCTTCGAGTTCGTCAACGGCTTCCACGACACCGCCAATGCGGTTGCCACCGTGATCTACACCCGTTCGCTGCCGGCCAATATCGCCGTGGTGTGGTCGGGCATGTTCAATCTGTTCGGCGTTCTGATGTCGACCGGTGCGGTCGCCTTCGGCGTCGTCTCGCTGTTGCCGGTCGAACTGATCCTGCAGGTCGGCAGTGGCGCCGGCTTCGCGATGGTGTTCGCGCTGTTGATCTCGGCGATCATGTGGAACGTCGGCACCTGGTACTTCGGTTTGCCGGCCTCTAGTTCTCACACTCTGATCGGATCGATCATGGGTGTCGGCATCGCCAACGCGTTGCTGCGCGGCCGTGACGGCACCTCCGGCGTCGACTGGTCGCAGGCCGCCAATATCGGCAAGGCGCTGCTGCTGTCGCCACTGTTTGGCTTTGCACTCGCCGCCTTGCTGCTGTTCGTCCTCAAGACGGTCATGCAGCGGGCAACCCCGGCGCTGTTCGCCGAGCCCAAGGGTGACCAGCCGCCGCCGGTGTGGATCCGCGGCATCCTGATCCTGACCTGCACGCTGGTCAGCTTCTTCCACGGCTCCAACGACGGTCAGAAGGGCATGGGCCTGATCATGCTGATCCTGATCGGCACCGTTCCGACCGCCTATGCGCTCAACCGGGCGCTGCCCGAGAGCCAGATCGCGCAGTTCGTCACCAATTCGACGGCCGCGAGCAGCATCATGGAAAAGAAGGGCGCCGGCCACGCTGTCCCCGCCAATGCGAAGGCCACCGTAACCGACTACGTCGCACAGCGTCAGCTCAACGACGGCACCTATCCGGCGCTGGCGTCGATGATCAGCGACATCAGCAAGCAGGTGAAGCAGTACGGATCGCTGGCCAAGTTCCCGGCCGATTCCGTCGGCAACACCCGCAACGACATGTATCTGGCGTCCGAGGCGATCCGCTTCCTGATGAAGAACAACGCCAGCGATTTCAAGGATGACGAAGTCGCCACGCTCAACGGCTACAAGAGCTCGCTCGACGGTGCGACCAAGTTCATTCCGAGCTGGGTCAAGATCGCGGTAGCGATCGCGCTTGGCTTGGGTACCATGATCGGCTGGAAGCGGATCGTGGTGACGGTCGGCGAAAAGATCGGCAAGACCCATCTGACCTATGCGCAGGGTGCCTGCGCCGAGATCACCGCGGCCGCGACCATCGCGGCGGCGGACGGATACGGTCTGCCGGTTTCGACCACCCACGTGCTGTCCTCCGGCATCGCCGGCACCATGGCCGCCAGCGGCTCCGGCCTGCAATGGTCGACCATCCGCAACATCGCGCTGGCCTGGATCCTGACCCTGCCGGCCGCGATGATCATCTCGGGTACGCTTTACTTCGTGTTCTCGCGCTTCCTGTAAACGGCGCTCACGAACTCTTTAAAGCCAAAGGCCCGCGCCATCAGCGCGGGCCTTTTCGTATGTACCTGTCGCCACGCCGGTGAGAGCGATCACGCCGCCAGCATGTTCTCGACCAGCTTCACCCAATACGACGTCCCGAACACAATCGCTTCATCGTTGAAATTATAGGCGGGGTGATGCAGCCCGGCGCTGTCGCCATTGCCGCAGAAGATGAACGCGCCCGGCCGCTGCTCCAGCATAAAGGCGAAATCCTCCGCACCCATCATCGGCGGCATCTCGCCAACGTTGGCGTCCCCGGCGATTTCCTTGGCCACCTCGATGGCGAAATCGGTCTGCGAAGCATGATTGACCAGCACGGGATAACCGCGCTCATAGTTCAGATCGATTTTGGTGCCCGTCGCCTGCGCCACGCCAGCGACGACCTCATGCACCCGCTTCTCAACCAGCTTCCGCATCTCCGCCGTCAGGGTACGGACGGTGCCGTGCAGTTCCGCGGTTTGCGGGATCACATTGCGCGCATTGCCGGCGTGGAACTCGCAGATCGAAACCACCGCCGCTTCCAGCGGATCGACGTTGCGCGAGACGATCGACTGCAGGGCCGTGATCAATTGCGCACCGGCCAGAACGGTATCGATGCAGAGATGCGGGCGCGCCGCATGTCCGCCGAGGCCCTCGATCCGGATGTCGACGGCATCCGTGGAGGCCATCAGCGGACCGGTCCGGAGCGCAAACGACCCGATCGGCAATCCCGGATTATTATGCATGCCGTAGACCTGATCGATCGGGAAACGGTCCATCAGGCCATCCCTGATCATCGCAGCGGCACCGGCGCCACCCTCCTCCGCCGGTTGAAAGATCACAACCGCATCGCCGGCAAAGTTCCTGGTCTCGGCGAGATACCGCGCCGCGCCGAGCAACATCGCAGTGTGTCCGTCGTGGCCGCATGCATGCATCTTGCCCGGTGTCTTGGAGGCGTAAGGAAGCCTGGTCGCCTCCTCAATCGGCAGCGCGTCCATATCGGCGCGAAGTCCGATCCCCCTGAGATCACCCTTGCCGGGCTTGCGGCCCTTGATGACACCGACGACGCCGGTGCGGCCGAGGCCCGTGACCACGTCGTCACAGCCAAATTCCCGAAGCCGGTCCGCCACGAATGCCGCAGTGCGGTGAACGTCGTACAGCAACTCCGGATGTTCATGGATATCCCGGCGCCAGGCCTGAATATCGGGTTGCAGATCGGCGACGCGATTGACGATGGGCATGGCAAAACTCGGGTCAGACAACGATTGGGTCCTGTCTAGCATGTCCCCCCGCGCCACCCAACACTTCGCAGCGCTGTACAGCAGCCGACAGCGACGGTATGGCCTTAACGATCCACGGCTCGCACGCGCCGGGGTTCGTTTGAGTGTTATGGCGGCACACGGTGATGACTTATGCAGCGGCTTGAAGGTGATTTTGACTATATCGTCGTAGGCGCGGGCACCGCGGGCTGCATCATGGCCAACCGGCTGTCGGCCGATCCCAAAAACCGTGTCCTGATCCTGGAAGCCGGCGGCAACGACAACTGGATCTGGTTTCACATCCCGGTCGGCTATCTCTTCGCAATCGGCAATCCGCGCTCGGACTGGATGTTCAAGACGGAGCCCGAAGCCGGCCTCAACGGCCGCGCGCTGGCCTATCCCCGCGGCAAGGTGATCGGCGGCTCCTCGGCCATCAACGCCATGATCTCGATGCGCGGCCAGGCCGCCGATTACGATCACTGGCGCCAGCTTGGCCTGACCGGCTGGGGTTATGATGACGTACTGCCGGCGTTCCGTCGGCTGGAAGATCATTTTCTCGGCGAGAGCGAACATCACGGCGCCGGCGGCGGCTGGCGGATCGAAGCGCCGCGGCTGTCCTGGGCCATTCTCGATGCGATCGGCGATGCCGCTCAACAGATGGGAATCCGTAAAATTCCGGATTTCAACACCGGCGACAATGAAGGCGTCGGCTATTTCCACGTCAACCAGAAACGCGGACGGCGCTGGTCGTCGGCGCGCGGCTTCCTCAAGCCGGTACTCAATCGCGCCAATCTGCGGCTGGAAAAAAACGTGCTGGTCGATCGCCTGATCGTCGAGAATGGCCGTGCCGTCGGCGTGCGCTTTATCCGCGGCGGCGAAGTCATCGAAGCCCGCACCAAAGGCGAAGTGATCCTGTGCGCGGGATCGATCGGATCGGCGCAGGTGCTGCATCGCTCCGGCATCGGGCCTGCGGATTGGCTGACGCCGCTGGGTATCGCGAGCGTGCTCGACCGCCAGGGCGTCGGCCGCAATTTGCAGGACCATCTGCAGCAGCGCGCGATCTACAAGGTCGATGGCGTTCGCACGCTCAACGAGACGTATTATTCTCTGATCGGGCGCGGCCTGATGGGCCTCGATTATGCCTTGCGCCGGCGCGGCCCGCTGACCATGGCGCCGTCACAGCTCGGCATTTTTACGCGGTCGGATCCGCGTCGTGAGCGCGCCAACATCCAGTTCCATGTGCAGCCGCTGTCGCTCGATAAATTCGGCGATCCCCTGCATCGTTTTCCGGCCGTCACGGTAAGCGCTTGCAATCTGCAGCCGACCTCGCGCGGCACCGTCCGCATCCGCTCGGCGCAGCCGGATCAGGCGCCGTCGATTGCGCCGAATTATCTGACCACCGACGACGACCGCCAGGTCGCCGCCGACGCCATCCGCACCACGCGGCGCCTGATGAAGCAGCCGGTGCTGACACCCTATCATCCCCAGGAATTCCTGCCTGGACCCTCCGTCGGCGACGATGACGCAGCGCTCGCGAAAGCCGCCGGCGATATCGGCACCACGATCTTTCATCCCGTCGGCACCGCAAAAATGGGAACGGCCAGCGATCCCCTGGCCGTCGTCGACGAACGCCTGCGCTTTCGCGGCCTGGCAGGGCTTCGCGTTGCCGATGCGTCTGTCATGCCGACGATCACTTCGGGGAATACCAATACACCGACCGCGATGATCGCCGAAAAGGGCGCGGCGATGATCCTGGAGGATCGCAGATAGCCGTTGGTGCGCCGTCATTGCGAGCCAACGGGTCGCGCGAATGCGCGCCCGATGACAAGCTCCGCGAAGCAATCCATCTTGCAGCGCAAAGAAAAGAGTGGATTGCTTCGTCGCTTCGCTTCTCGCAATGACGCCGGAAAAATTGCGCGATCTCGACGTGGATCGCACTGCGTCTCACGCCAACGTCATGCCCAACCGCCCGCAATCGGAATCACGTGGCCGGTGACGAACCCGCAATCGCCGGTCGCGAGGAACTCGACCAGCGCGCCGACTTCGTCGGGCTTGCCGAGGCGGCCGAGCGGGATGTTGCGCTCGATCTTGGCGCGCGACTCTGCATTGGCCAGAAGCTCCGGCGGAAAGTAACTCGGATTTTCCACGTAGTTCGGCGCCACCGCATTGACGAGAATATTGTGGGGCGCAAGTTCACGCGCCAGCGTCAACGTCAGCGCGTTGGCGCCGCCCCGCGCGGCCGCGTACATCGAATAATTCGACAGGCCGCGCAATGGTGCCGCCGACGTCACCAGAATGATGCGTCCGCCGCCCTGACGTTTCATCGGCTTGATCGCGGCCCTGGCCAATTCAAACGGCCGCACCATCATCGCCTCCAACCCGGAGCGGAAGTCCTCGGTCGTCGCCTCTTCAAGTGGCGCGCGGATCGCGGGCGCTTCGTCATTGCTGACGACCGCATCGATCCGGCCATGCGCGTCGAGCGCGGCGGCAATTATTTCGCCCGGCCCGATCGCGTCGCAGGTGATGATACCAGGGCGATCCGCGATGAAGGATTGGCGGATCGACGGATCCGAAAACGCAACATCCTGCGCCACGATACGCGCACCATTACGCGACATCCGCGCCACCGAAGCCGGGCCGACATAGTGCAACGCGTTGGTGATGAGAACCACCGGGGCATCGTTCATGCGCATGATCCTGCCCGCGGCGGCGCGTGCGTAAAGTCAACTTGTCGAGAACCGCACGCGAGAACAGCGGCCGCGCGCATCCCGCTCTAAGCGGATTTGCGCACGGCGTTATCGACCAGCGTCTTGCCCAGCGACCAGATCGCGCCGGGCACTTTGTGGCTGGAGGCGATAACGGAATCGAACGCCGTCTCGATCCACTTGCTGTCTTCTTCGGTGATGGTCAGCGGCGGCAGCAGCTTGACGGTATGGCTGCCGTGGCCGGAGACTTGCGTAAGGATCTTGTGATCCTTGAACAGCGGCACCGTGATGAGCTGGCAGAACAGACCCTTGCTCGCGGTTTCCAGAACGTTCCACGAGGCTTTCAAGCGTAGCGACTTCGGCGGACCAAACTCGACGCCGATCATCAGCCCCTTGCCGCGAACTTCTTTCAGAAGTTCATAGCCCGGAACCATTCGGGTCAGCGCCAGCCGCAATTCCGCGCCGCGCTTGGCGGCAGCGTCGATCAGCTTTTCGGACTCGATCACCTCAAGCGTCGCGATGCCGGCGGCCATCGCCAGATCGTTCTTGGCGAAGGTCGATCCGTGAACGACGGCACGATCCATTTGATTGAAGATCTTGTCGAAGACGCTCTTGCGGGTGAGCACCGCGCCAACCGGAACGTGGCCGCCCGACAGCGCCTTGGCGAGCAGCACCATGTCGGGTTCGACATTCCAGTGCTCAACCGCCAGGAATCGTCCGGTGCGCCCGATTCCGGTCTGAATTTCATCGGCGACGAACAACGTCCCGTATTTGCGGCACAGCGCGGCCGCGCCGGGCAGGAACTCGTCGCTGGGCATATTGACGCCCTTGCCCTGGATCGGCTCGACGATAAAAGCGGCAACCTGGCGCGACGACAATGCCTGCTCCAAGGCTGCGAGATCGTTGAACGGGATCGATGTGCATCCCGGCAGCAGCGGCTCGAAACCGGCGCGGAAATTGGGATCATCGGTCAGCGACAGCCCGCCATAGGACAGACCGTGGAACGCGTGTGCGCAGTACACGATACCGGGACGGCCGGTCGCGCCACGGGCAAATTTAATCGCAGCTTCGACACATTCTGCGCCTGAATTGGCGAAAAATACCTTGTCCAGATACGGCACATATTTAAGCAGGCGTTCGGCCAGCACACCGGCCAGCGTCGAGACGTCGAGTTGCACAAGATTGGGCAGGTCGCTATCGAGGACGCTCTTCAAGGCTTGGCGCAGCGCCGGATGATTCCGTCCAATCGCAAAAACGCCAAAACCGCTCAAAAGGTCGAGATATTTGGCGCCGTCCCGATCGAACAAATACTGACCTTGGCCTTTTTGAAAGCCGACATCATAGCCGATTGTCTTTAGAACCCGGACCAGCTGCTCGTTCAGATGGCGTGCATGCATGGAACTGCGCTGCGACTGCCGGTCCACAAACATCTCGGAAACGTCTAGATTTGAATATAGCATTATCTACTTACTTCGATTGAAGGTCATTTCGTCAACTGAAAACGCTCAATGCGGCGTTTTGCCCCCCGTTCGGATCATCTACTTAAGCACAGGTTGAACCATGTTGCACTGCCCGCGAAACATCACGACCAGATTAGTATATTCAGGATTATTTTTAGCGACAGGTCTTGCGCCCGCTTTGGCGGCGGATCCAACCGGCGACTGGAAGGTCGCGGACGGCGTCGCCAACATCCGAGTCGCCGAATGCAACGGAGACATGTGGGGCGTCGTGGCCTGGGAAAAAACGCCCGGCGGGCGTGACACCAACAATCCCGATGCCTCAAAACGCAGCAGGCCGACGCTGGGCATGCCGATCCTGATCGACATGAAGAAAAAGCCAGGGGCCGATCAATGGGAAGGCCAAGTTTATAACGCCAAGGACGGCCAATCCTACAGTTCGACCATCAAGCCCGTCGGGTCCGACCAGCTTGAAATCCAAGGCTGCGTGCTGGGCTTTCTCTGCGGCGGCGAAACCTGGACCCGCGTCGCAGGGCCTATTCCCTCCAGCACGGCCAACAGTATGGCCAAGGGGACGACACCGGGAGCGCTACCCAAGGCCGCCGCACCGAAGACCACGGGCTCGGTCACTTCGGGCGCAAAGACAGCGGGCCAAAAGCAGGCCGCTGATTCAGTGGGAGATATCTGTCTCCTCCCTGACATCGCGCGGTTTGCCCATTAGCGCGGGCTGAAACAACAACACAGCCGCCAGCGTCGTCACCAGCGAGAGCGCGAGCAGTTTGCCCATGCTCGCCGTTCCCGGATGATTCGATAGCCACAGGCTGCCGAACGCCGTGGCTGTGGTCAGCGCGCTGAAAAATATCGCTCGCGTCAGGCTCGACTGCAGCAAGTTTGTTCTGCCGGCGCGCCACGCCGTGACATAATAAATCTTGAAGGCGACGCCGACGCCAAGCAGCAATGGCAGCGCGACGATGTTGGCGAAGTTGAGCGGCAAACCGATCAGCACGCAGATCTCCATCGTTACCGCGCCCGCCACCAATAGCGGGACCAGCGTCAGCAGCACGTCGGTGACGCGCCGCAAGGTCAGCCAGAGCAGGAAGCTGATCACGATCAGCGCCGTCAGGCCGGCATGGATGAATGCCTTGACGACGGTGTCACCGGATTTGAGGATCGATACCGGTCCGCCAATCGCGTTCGGTTCGGCATCCAGCACGGCACCTGCAAACTTGCGCAGCGTGTCATTGTCGTTCGGATCGCCGCGCGGCTGCGCCTCGACGCGCATCAGGCCATCCTTGGCTTTCCAGCTATTCACGATATCCGGCGGCAGCGTCTTCAGGCTGACCGGCTGTGCCTGCAGTGAGTTCTTGAGCTGATCGAGAACGATCTTCAGCGGCGTGACGAAGATGGCCTGGACCTTGTCGCGCGTGGCCTGATTGGAAGCCGCGAGCTTCGACAGATCGTCGGCGAGCCGCCGCGACGTCACAGCCCCCGGTCCTTTTAAATCGCCGGCGGTCCTGCGCAGGGCTTCCGCTGATCCCTTCAGGGCCTCGACATTTTCCTCGTCGGACGGTGCAGCATCGACGGATTCCGGATTGAGCGCCGGGTTGAGAATTTTGGCGCCCTGGGCGATCAGCTTGAGCTTTTCCGGCTGGTCTTCGGGCACAAAACTATCCAGCGACAGCACCCGGAGAACCTCCGGGACCTGCGTTAGCCGGGCTTCGATCTTCTTCGCCTCGGCTTCCGAATTCGTCATCACGTTGATGGCATTGGCGCCGGTGTTGGGATCCTTCCGCAGATCGAGAAAGGTTGCGATCGATTCGACCTTCGGATTGCGCAAGTTGATCGGGTTGAAGTCAAACCTGAGCCAATAAAGCAGTGGCAGACCGGCAACCGCGACCAGGAGCGTGCCGACGATGATGGCGACGCGATGCTTTTCAAGGAAATGATCCACCGGCGCCATGAAGGCATAGCCAACGGGCTCTTTTTCCCCGGGCGGGTTAAGCAGGTTGAGCATCGCCGGCAGCACGGTGATGCTGGAGATAAAAGCCACCAGCATGCCGACGCCGGCAATCTTTCCGAGTTCCGACACACCTTTGTAGTCGGTCGGCAAGAACGAAAGGAATCCGGCCGCCGTCGCCATCGCCGCCAGTGAAAGCGGAATCGCGGAATATTCGGCAGCCTTCTCCAGCGCCAACTTCAAGTCGTTTTTCTTGAAACGCTCGGAGCGGTAGCGGACGCTGAACTGGATACCGAAATCCACGCCCAGTCCGACGAACAGCACGGCGAAGGCGATCGACAACAGGTTCAGCGAACCCACCATCATCAGGCCGACCGCGGTGGTGATGGAAAGGCCGATGAAGAGGTTGACGAATACCGCGGAGATGATCTTCACCGAATGCAGCGCCATCCAGAGGATGACAAGCACGACCAGCACGGTGCCGACGCCGTTGACGACCGCGCCGTCGGCCACGGTTGCGAATTCTTCATTGGCGATCGGAACCGGTCCGGTCAGCCTCACGCGTGAGCCATATTGACCGGCGAAATTGAGATCGACGGCGGCCTGCCTGATCGCGTCGGTTGCGTCTTTGCCGGGCTCCAGCGCATTGAAATCGAGGATCGGCTTGAACTCGATGAAGGCGCGCCGGTCGGAATCGGTCAAAGGCTTGTCGCTGACGAGTTCGCGCCAGGAGAATGTGGCGGATCCCTTGTTCAGCACATCCTCGATGGTTTGGGCGATCAGCGAGAACGGCCGCTCGGTGTTATCCAGCTTGACCTGGCCGCGCTTGACGCCGGCGAGGCCGGTTTCGAGCGCACCGGTCAATCCCCGGATGCTGGGGTCGCCGGCCATGATCTCGATCAGCGGCGCGGCGGAGGAAAATTGACCGGTCAGCTGGCCGACTTCGGCGGCAGGCAGGAACAGCAGGCCGTTTTTCTCAAAGAACTCCCCTGATCCCAGCGGCTGGACCGATTCGAAATGCTTGGTATCGCCGGACAGTTTCTTGGCGAGAGCATCGCTTGCGGCGTTGGTGAGTTCCGGCGTCGGCCCTTCCACAACAGCGAGAATTGTCCTGTCGCGATCGAACGCACTGTCGAACTGATTGTCACGCTTGCGCCAGTCCAGATCAGGCGAAATCAGCGTGTTGATGTCGGTGTTGATTTCAAAGTGTCGGGCAGTATAGAAGCCCGCTCCGACCGCAAGCACGAGGGCGATCAGGACAGTAATAGCGGAAAACCGTGTGCAGGCTTTGACAATCGATACAACAATACTTGTCAGCACATCTTCTCTTTCTAATGTTAACAGCCTGCCGGAAACGCTCGCTATCTATCGGAGTTTCGTGGGCCAATCTAATGTTGTTTTTGAGTATTTTGTCTTGGAGATCCTTGGGGATTCTTCGACAGTTTGTCTGGGGAGCACGACAAAAAGCTCAAAACATGCCGAAACCATGCCCGCGGGCCGCTATAGCGCAGATTGGCCGCCGAAAAGTGACGATCAAGGGAATCCAGAGGTACTGGCCCCTGGCGAATTGTCGCAAACTGTATTATAGTACCTAATTTGACATGGATGACCGGAGCAAATCGTTATGCAATCCGCCTTTTCTATCCGGTCTTTTTTTGACACAAAGCACTGGGCAACCAAGCTCTTTGGGGATTCTTGGTGCGGATATTGCAGACATCCACTCCATACGGAGATACCGAATGAATTTGGTGCAACTTGCGTAACGGACGTCCCATGGAGGTGTATCTGGCACAGCCGCGCGGGTTTTGCGCGGGTGTCGTGCGTGCGATCGAGATCGTCGAGCGTGCGCTCGAGAAATACGGGCCGCCGGTCTATGTCCGCCACGAGATCGTCCATAACAAATACGTGGTCGAAAGCCTGAAAAACAAGGGCGCGATCTTCGTTGAGGACCTTTCGGAAGTTCCGCCGCACGCCGTCACGGTGTTCAGCGCCCATGGCGTGGCGCGCAGCGTCGAGGAGGAGGCCGCGGCGCGGGGCCTGCCGGTCCTCAATGCCACCTGCCCGCTGGTCACCAAGGTCCACAATCAGGGCAAACGCTATATGTCGAAAGGCCGGGCGCTGATCCTGATCGGCCATGCCGGCCACCCCGAGGTCGAGGGAACCATGGGTCAGGTCTCCGGCCCGGTGCTTCTGGTCCAGAACGTCGACGATGTCTCGGCTTTGACCCTGCCCACGGACACTCCGGTGGCCTATATCACCCAGACCACGCTGAGCGTGGACGATACCAAGGACATTATTGCGGCCCTTCACCAACGTTTTACAGATATTCAAGGCCCCGACATCCGGGATATCTGCTATGCGACACAGAACCGCCAATCTGCGGTAAGGGACCTGAGCAAGCTGGTGGACGTTATTCTGGTGGTGGGCGCCAACAATAGCTCCAATTCCAACAGGCTTCGCGAAATCGGCACTGAAGTCGGGGTGGCAAGTTACCTCATCGCTGACGGTAGTGAGTTGAATCCGGCCTGGCTCAAGGACGCCAAGGCGGTCGGCATTACGGCCGGCGCCTCGGCGCCGGAAGTCCTGGTCGACGACGTGATCGAGGCCTTGAGGCGCATTGGACCGGTCGCGGTCTCGGTGCTTCCGGGCCGTGAAGAAAATATCGAATTTCGCCTGCCGGCCGAACTGACGGCAGGCTGATCCACTTCTCTACTGAGCCCGGAAAGAAACTTGTAATGGCAATACCGTTCTTCAAGGAAATGCGTATCGGCGGCTATCTGATGAAGCAGAAGCTGCTGGGCCGGAAACGTTATCCGCTGGTGCTGATGCTCGAGCCGCTGTTTCGCTGCAACCTTGCTTGCGTCGGCTGCGGCAAGATCGATTATCCCGATGCGATCCTCAACCGCCGCATGTCGGCGCAGGAATGCTGGGACGCGGCCGATGAATGCGGCGCGCCGATGGTTGCTATTCCCGGCGGCGAGCCGCTGATCCACAAGGAGATCGGCGAGATCGTGCGCGGCCTGGTCGCGCGCAAGAAATTCGTCTCGCTGTGCACCAACGCGCTGCTTCTGGAGAAGAAGCTCGATCTGTTCGAGCCGTCGCCCTATCTGTTCTTCTCGGTGCATCTCGACGGCCTCAAGGACCACCACGACAAGGCCGTGTCGCAGAAGGGCGTGTTCGATCGCGCCGTCTCCGCGATCAAGGCCGCCAAGGCCAAGGGATTCACGGTCAACGTCAACGCCACGATCTTCGACGGCCATGCCGCGGAGGACATCGCCAAGTTCCTCGACTTCACCACCGAACTCGGCGTCGGCGTTTCGATGTCGCCCGGCTATGCCTACGAGCGTGCGCCCGATCAGGAGCACTTCCTCAACCGCACCAAGACCAAGAAGCTGTTCCGCGACGTGTTCGCGCTCGGCAAGGGCAAGAAGTGGAACTTCATGCATTCGGGCCTGTTCCTGGATTTCCTTGCAGGCAACCAGAATTACGAATGCACCCCGTGGGGCATGCCGGCGCGCAATATCTTCGGCTGGCAGAAGCCCTGCTATCTGCTCGGTGAAGGCTATACCAAGACCTTCAAGGAGCTGATGGACACCACGGACTGGGAGACCTACGGCACCGGCAAGTACGAGAAGTGCGCCGACTGCATGGCGCATTGCGGTTATGAGCCGACTGCGGCGAACGCCGCCCTCACCAATCCGCTGAAGGCGATGTGGGTGGCGCTGCGCGGCGTGCGCACGACCGGCCCGATGGCGCCCGAGATCAATCTCGATCACCAGCGTCCGGCGCAGTACATCTTCTCGTCGGAGGTGCAGAAGCGCCTGTCAGAGATCCGCCGCGACGAAGCCCTCGCCGCCGAGCAGAAAGCTTCGACAGCCGCGTAGGCTGCGCAGCGCGCGATTGAAATCGATTCCGGTCGAGACCAGCGCGCGCAGCGACATCGGGTTGCGCGCAAGGCCGCGCAGCACCTTGCGCAGGTCGATATCGCCATTCGGCTTGACGGCGGACCGCGCCAGTTCCGGCAGCGCGCGCGAGGCGGGATCGCTGATGACGCGCAGCGCGGCGAACGGCAAGCCTGCCTCGGCGGCATAGGCCGCCGCGATATGGCTCTCCATGTCGACCGCCGCCGCACCCGTCTCCGAGCGCAGCGCGGCCTTGCCGTCACGGGCGACGACCACTTCTTCGACGCCGGCCAGGCCGCCCCGGACCACGCGCCGCCGCCCCAGCGCAACGCTGGCGATCAACTCTTCATTCAGCGACAGGCCGGCCAGCCAACGGGTATCGCCGGCCAGGACCTCGGTCGCGACCACGACGTCGCCGGATCGCAAGGAGGGATCCAGTCCGCCGGCCACGCCGAAGCTGATCACGCCCCGAATCGTCGAGGGATCGAACACGGTCAGAAGGGCCCGCAATTGCTGGGGATCGCTACTGCTGCAGATGACGGTCATGCCCGGACCGGCCGCAATGCGGGCCTCCTGCACCAGACCTGTCACGATCAGTATCGGCCGCGGGTCAATCGAGTTACCCACGGAAGTAGCTTGCCCCATCCCCAACGTCACATTCCGACCCCTACCACCTTGCTGTTGGTGCTCCTCAAATTCCGGTACCGCGCCAACGCCCAGAGCGGGAAGAACTTCGGATAACCATGATAGCGCAGATAAAACACCCGAGGAAACCCGGTAGCGGTGTATCTCTGCTCGTCCCACAGACCTTTTTCCGTCTGTGTTGCAATCAGGTACTGCACGCCCCGCGCCACGGCCGGGTGTTCCACTTCGCCGGCCGCCATTAATCCAAGCAAAGCCCATGCCGTTTGCGAGGCGGTGGTGGGGGCACCCTCGAATCCCTTATAATCCAATCGGTAGCTGGTGGCATCCTCGCCCCAGCCGCCATCCGCGTTCTGGATCGATAGCAGCCAGTCCGCGGCCTTGCGCATCACGGGATCCCCGTGGTCCACGCCGGCGGCGTTGAGCGCGCACAATACCGACCAGGTGCCATAGATGTAGTTCAGGCCCCAGCGGCCGTACCACGAGCCCTCCGCGAGTTGGGTCCGGCGCAGATAATCGACCCCTGCCGCTACCGCAGGGCTGCTTTGCGCGGTCTCGCCAAGCTGAGCCAGCATCGAGACGCAGCGGGCGGTGACGTCCTCGGTCGGGGGATCGAGCAGCGCGCCGTGGTCGGAGAACGGGATATTGTTGAGATAATATTCTAGATTGTTGACGTCGAAGGCAGCCCAGCCACCGTCGCGGCTTTGCATGCCCTCGATCCATTCGCGGCCGCGGGCGATCGCGGTATCGTAGACGGGATTGGGGTTGGCGCGGCGCTCGCGATCCATCGCCATCACGACGACAGCCGTGTCATCGAGATCGGGATAATAGGCGTTGTTGTACTGGAACGCCCAGCCGCCGGGACGAACATCCGGCCGCTTCACGGCCCAGTCGCCCTTGACGTCCAGCACCTGCTTGGGGATCAGCCAGTCCAGCCCCTGTTTGGCCGGGACCAATGCCGCCTCGCCCCCGGCTTCGATCAGGGCATGACAAGTCAGCGAGGTGTCCCACACCGGCGAAACGCAGGGCTGGCAATAGGCCTCGTGCTCGCCGACCACCAGCAGCAGATCGAGCCCTTTGCGCGTGACGGCGCGGGGCGGATAATCCGCCGGCTTGCCGAGCACCTCATACATCATCACGGTATTGGCCATCGGCGGATAGATCGCGCCAAGGCCATCTTCGCCGTTCAGCCGCTCCTCTATGAAGGCGACCGCGCTGTCGATCGCTCGGGCTCGCAGCGTTTTCGGGAACAGCGGCTCGACCGTCCGCAACACCATGTCCAGTCCGCGAAACAGCAGAAACCAGCCCCAGCTCTGATGCGGCGCCTTGGCCGTCATGCCGATCAAATGCGGCGCCTGCAGAAACAGCTCATCGATGCCGACGCCGCTTGTATTCTTCGCGCTCGGCTTCAGCGCCGCCAAAACCATCAGCGGCACGATCGTGGTGCGTGCCCAGTACGATATCTTGTTGAGATGGAACGGCGACCAGAACGGCAGCAGCATGATCTCGACCGGCAACACCGGGACGCTGCGCCATGTCAGCACCCCGAACATCGCCAGCATGAAGCGCGTGAAAACGTTGCTATTGATGGCGCCGCCGCGCGCGTGGATTGCCTCGCGCGCCCGCACCATATGCGGCGCATCCACCGAATCGCCAATCATCTTCAGCGCGAAATAGGATTTCACACTGGCGCTCATGTCGAAGGCGCCGTCATGCACCAGCGGCCAGCCGCCATGCGCGCCCTGAACCCGTCGCAGGTAATTTGCGATTTTGGCTTCCAGCACGGCATCGACCGGCTCGCCGAGATAGTGACGAAGCAGCACGTATTCGGCGGGGATGGTACAGTCGGCTTCCAGCTCGAATACCCAATGTCCGTCGGGCTTGCGATAGTCCAGCAAGCCCCGCGTTGCCGAATCGATGCTCGTCGCCAGCGCGCCGCCGATCTCAGTCCCAACTGTGCTGTTTCCGGAATGCATCTGCCCTGACATCCGCTGCTTTTGCCCGTCCGGTCTGATCGAAAAACCCTGATCTTGCAATCGCTCGATCAGCCCACTCCGGTCAGTTCCTGGCCAGGACGAGATCGGCGGCGCGGTTCCCCGATCGGACCGACCCTTCGATGGTTGCCGGCAACCCCGTATCAGTCCAGTCGCCTGCGAGAAACAGGTTTTTCTGGGCCGTCGGGGCGCCCGGCCGCAGTGCGTTCTGTTCCGGTGTGGCCTCGAATGTGGCGCGGCGTTCGCGCACGATCTGCCAAGGCGGCAGATCGGCAACGATCCCGGCGGCTTTGCAGATATCCCGCCAGATCGCCTGCGCCAATTCCTCACGCGGCAAGTCCACCAGCCGGTCGGCGCCGCTGATGGTGATCGACAGGCGCTGCGGGAACGCAAACAGCCATTCCACCAGCCCGCCCACGACGCCAAGAAGAGGCGGCAAGTCCGCAGGGGGATCGAAGCGGAAATGCGCATTCACGATCGCCCGGAACTTGGTCGGCGTCTTCAGGCCCGGCAGCAGCGTCGCAGCCGGGCGCGGTGGAACGGCCAACACCACGGCATCGCCGGGCTCAACCGCGACATTGTCGTCGCCGAATTTCAATTCGCCGATGCTGTCAGCCGACATGCCGAAGGCGCGCAACTCATGCCCGAACCGGACGCTCGCGCCCTTGCCCTGCAGCAGCTTGATGGCGGGCTCGACCAGCACCGCGCTGAGGCCCTCGCGGGCGATCAACGGGCGGCAAGCCGCTCCTCCCGCCAGCAGGGTTTCGCGCACGATCGCGCCGGCGAGGCCGGCGGATCCCTCGGGCGGATCGACATTGAGTGCCGCCAGCAGCAAGGGCTGCACCAGCCGGTCGTACAGCGTGCCCTTGCAGGGAATGGCGTCGCCGACCAGTTTGCCCTGCCCTGCCCAGATCAGCGGCATCAATGCCAGGTAATCGAGCAGGCCGGTGTCGGGCACGCGGCGCGCTTTATCGAATACCCACAGCGGCAGCCGGCTATTCCCGAGGTCGAGTTGCCAGCGCTGGCCGGTTTTCAGATCGACGAACGGAAACTGGGCACGCTTCGGCCCGACCAGTCCGGCCTCGGTGCCGATCGATCTGGCGTAAGCCACGGCATGGCTGTTACCGGAGAGCAGAAGGTGATTGCCGTTGTCGATGGTGAGGTTGGTCGCCGCGTCGAAATAGGACCGGCAGCGGCCACCGGCCTGCTGCGTGGCTTCGTGGACATGCACCCGATAATTCGCATTCGCCAGCCGGACGGCTGCCGAGAGGCCGGAAATTCCGGCGCCAATGATGTGGACGGTCTTTTGCATCAGATCAGCGCGTAACGAAGCAGAATGGCAAGGCGGGCAATCTTGTTGACGCGAACCGGCGTGCGCGGCGCCGCGAACCCGCGGGCGACCAGCAATTCAAGGATCGCGCGATAATATTTCGACATGATGCGGGGCGCGCGCACCACGCGGCGCGGATTGCGACCCATGATTTCGTCGGCCTTTTCGAAATGCGCGCGCGCCCGAATAACCAGCGGCGTGCACACTTTCGGCAGCGCCGAATCCGCGATCACCTTGATCGGATCGGCGCTGGTGATGCCGGCGTGCAGCAGGCCCTCGCGCGGCAAATACAGCCGGCCGATGCCGGCGTCCTCATCGATGTCGCGCAGGATATTGGTCAATTGCAGCGCACGGCCAAGATGATGCGCGAGCAGGATTCCATCGTCCTCCGCGAGGCCGAACACCCGCACCGACAGGCGCCCGACCGCACTGGCCACGCGATCACAGTAGAGATCGAGCGTGGCGAGATCAGGCGCGCGGATATCCTGCGGCACGTCCATTTCCATGCCGTCGACGATGGCCAGAAAATCCTCGCGCTTGAGGCCGAATTTCTGAACCGATGCGACGTAGTCGCGCAATCGTGCCGGCGGATTGCCCTGATACAGCGCGTCGATGTCATCGCGCCACTGCTGAAGCGCTGCCATCCGCTCGGGCCGCGGGCCATCTGAGTCTGCGATATCGTCGACCTGCCGGCAGAAACTATAGATCTGGAACATCGCCTCGCGCTGTTCCTGCGGCAGGATACGCATCGCCGCGTAAAATGAGCTGCCGGATGCCGACGATCCGTAACTTGCAGTAGCTGCCGCGGTCTCAGCCGTCATGCGCCGGCCGCCGGTTTGGACAAGGGGCGTCGTCCAACGGCCCGGCGCGTCATTTCGCCGGCCATTCCGCCGAGACTGTGGATGAGCAACTGCGTCGGGCCGAGATGCACGGTTTCGCTGAGGGGATCGCGCACTTTCAGGAGATTTACGATCTTGTCGGCGAAGGCTTGAATCACCGAAATCTCCAGCCCCAGCCGAAAATCCTTCACTTCGGCAGCCAGCGATTTACTCTCGTTGAGCAAAACCTCGGTCTTCGCGGCGAGCGAATGCAGGCATTGCAATAGCGGCGCCGATGACCGCGCAGCGCCAAGGGCCTCGACAGAGGCCCCGGCTGCGGCGAGTGCATCGCGCGGAAGATAGACGCGATTGAGATTGTGATAGTCCTTGCCGCAATCCTGCAGATGATTGTTGATTTGCAGACCGGCGCAGAGAGCGTCCGACGCGGCCCAGGTCGACGTGCTCTCGCCGTGAACGTCGAGCATGAAGCGTCCGACCGGCATCGCCGAATATCGGCAATAATGGATGACTTCATCCCAGTTTTCATAACGAAGCTTGGTCACATCCATCCGGAAGGCAACGAGAACATCGAGCGCGTGACGCGGTGGCATCGAGCGCTCGGCCAGCGCGCGCCGCAGATTGACCGCCTCGGGCTGGCTGTCGCCCTGCCCCAGCAATTCGGCTTCCATGAGATCGAGATAGGCCAGCTTTTCGGTCTCGCCGAGCGCCGCATGATCGGCGATGTCGTCGGCGGTTCTCACGAAATTATAGAAAGCGAGAATCAACGCACGGTGGCGCGGATGAATGATCCACGACGCGACCGGGAAGTTTTCGTCACGGTGAGTCTTGCCGGATCGCAATTCGCTCGCGGTGGTCATCGAGAACTGGCTACATTCGTTGGAAACAGAGGCTGCGCATGACCCGGCGCAGCCGCGCACGGGTGCGGATCGCGACCCCCGTATAAGGGAATACGATACCAAAACCAATGCTATCTGCGATTTCCCGCAGATTCCGGCCATGCCTCAAAAGAGCCTGTAACGGCCCTGTGGCGGCGATGGCCGGATCCGGAAGGGTATTATTGCCCGTGATCTTTCAGCACTTTGTCGCAGGCCGCGCTGATCTTGGGACGATTTTGCTGAAGACAGGACAGAACGATCAGGTCGCCCTGATCCATCACCGGACGGCAGTGGCGCTGAACGTCGCGCGAGCAAGCCTTTTGTTCTTCCGGTGTGCCGCTGCGTTGTTGCTGGGCGATGGCCCCGGTGGAGACCGACAGCGACAACAAAGTGAGTGCCAAGAAAAATTTACGCATCGTGTTCCTTCATTCTAACGGCAGAGAATTCCAACCCGAATAGCACATGACGCGACCGGGGCAGACCATTCAGATTGTAAACGCCGCGAACCGCAGCAACGAACTTGCCAGAAGCGCTGCCAAATGCGGCCAAATTTACGGCGATTCATAATCTGAATTGTTGTGAGGGATTGTCAATTCGACGATACTCATAACCACATGATATTGCAGTATTATTTTTTTAGGTCCTGTGGCACTTCTGACACATACCGGTCAATCGTCAACATGCACCACGGATGACATTTGGAGATAACCGAAGCTTCCTGACTTCACCGGGCGAAATACCGCATGCCAATCGACTCGCGCCTTCGGGACAATCCGCTGCAGGTGGTGGACCGGTTAGCCAATTGCAAACGACCATCGGTTTCTGTTTTGAACCTAAAGCACTGCGGTGACACCAAATCTCCGATGCGGCGAGACATCACTCTCCTGCGAAAATCATTTTGATGGGAAACCCACAATGAAATTATTCGGCTCCACGCTGTTTGGGCAAACGATTATGGCTGCTGTTGTCGGCGGCGCGCTGATGGTGTCGACCTCGGCGAGCCACGCCCAGTCTCACCCGTTTGCCGGCTTTGACGGAGCATGGTCCGGCAACGGAACAGTATCACTCTCCGACGGGTCGTCCGAGCGCATCCGCTGCCGGGCGGAGTATAAGGTCGACGGCACCGGAATGGCCTTGAAGCAGACGCTCCGTTGCGCCAGCGACAGCTATAAATTCGATCTCAGCAGCGATGTGAAGAGCGAAGGCGACCGCGTGTCCGGCAACTGGACCGAGACCAACCGGAATATTATCGGCAATTTGCAGGGAACCGCCGGTGGCGGCAAGATCGACGTCGCCGTTGAAGCCATTGGATTCTCCGCCACGCTGTCGTTGCGGACCTCCGGCAACAAACAGACGGTTCAGATCAGTTCCAAGGGCGACATCCGGGGCGTCAACATCACGATGGTGAAGGGCTAACCTTTTTGTTTTGACGCGTTCTCTTCACACGAACCGGTATCCACGGAGCCTGTCATCGGACGCGCGTTCGCGCGACCCGTTGGCTCGAAAACGCTCTCCCTATCCGTTGGCGCCAGGCTGCTCCGCCGGCTTGGCGCCGTCGACGGTTCCGCGAATCCGATGCGACAGGTTGATCAGGAACATCGACGTCGGCCGCAGGATAAAGAGGTCCGCGAACAGGGCTGCGATCATCGCGAAAGCGCTGAGCCAGCCGAATAGCCGCAACGACGGCAGATCGGAAAACACCGTCACCACCAAACCGCAGGCCAGCACCACCGTGGTCAGGATCAGCGCCGGACCCACCAGTACGGTCGCGCGCTCGACCGCCAGTTCCGAACTGATGCCCGGTGTGCTCTCGAGCCGCAACCTGTTGAGGAAGTGAATGGTCGCGCTTAGTCCGAGGCCAAACGACACGGTAAGCGCAACGACGCTCGCAAACTGCAATCCCTCCCCCATCAACCACAGCACCGTGCCGGACAAAACCACCGGGAAGATGCCGGGCAGAATGCAGGACAACATCACCACCACCGAGCGGAACGCCAACCCGATGAAGATTGCGACCAGCGCGAACTCGATGGTCAATCCGCGATTGAGCTTTTCGATCATGTTGGCGCTGTTGCGCGCGGCGATCGCCGAAAGACCGGTGACCGCAATCTCGTAACCGGGGTGCGCCTTGCGTATGACATCCAGCGAGTGATCGAGATTATCGACCACAGGAAGGATTTGACTGGAATCCAGATCCGGCACCCGGCCCGATACCACCACCGCATCCTGATTAGCGGAAATGAAACGCCGCACCAGATATTCGGGAATCACGCTGACGTATTCCTTCAAGGTCGCGACGTCGGAGCTTCCAGCCTTTTCAGTCAGCCAGCGCCGCAACGTCTCCAGCGACCAGACATTGCCGACGCCGGCCTGCTTCTCCACCAGCGAGTGGACATCGGCGATGGTCTTTAGCGTATCGTCAGAATACAGCGAAGCGCCCTTGGGGAACTCAATCAACACGTCGATGGCATTGGCGCCCGTCAATTTGGCATCGAGCCGCCCGCTTGCCGCGACCGCCTGCTGCTTGTCGGGCACCTGGTCGGCGAGCCGGTAACGCGGCTCCAGATTGGAGTAGACCACCGCCAGACCGCCGACGAGTATAACGGCGATCAGGCTGAACAGGCCGGGGCGACTGACCATGCGCACCGCGATCCAGTAGCAGAAATTGCGCAGCATCTGTACGCCGGCATCGGCGCCCTGAAACTTGACGGCAAACGTCTTCTCGTTGCGCACAAACAGCACGCCAAAGACCGGGACCAGTGACAGCACCGCGATCAGCGCGATCACGGTAGCGGCAAGCCCCGCCTCGCCGAATTTGCGGATCAGGTCTGAATCCGAGAATTGCAACGCAATGAACGATATGCCGGCGGTGCCATGGGTGAGCACGCAGGCCGGCCCGACCACCATGACGGCGTTCTTGAACGCGGTATATTTATCCTGGCCCGCAATCAGGCGATCGCGCGCAGCAAAGGTGAGCTGCATCGAATCCGAGAAGCTGATCACCATGATCAGTGGTGTCATCACGTTCAAAAACATATTGAGATTGAAATTGGCCCATCCGAGCCCGCCGAGCGCGAGGATGATCGCAATAATCGGAGGAAACGCGGCGACGACCATGAACGATATCTTGCGGAAGAAAATGATCGCGATGATACAGCCGGCCACGATACCCAGGACATTGTAGGTCAATCCGTCGCGTTTGACCGCGTTGCGGATTTCAAGCTGCATCACGGGAACGCCGGATAATTCCGCGTTGAGGCCACTCCCCGCGAGATCCTCGGCCATCAGCTTGCGCATATCGCCGATCGTCTTGGTGAGTTTGCTGCTGGCAACCACATCGGGTTCGAGCGACATCACAATCAGCGCCAGCGTACCGTCTTCGGACAGCAGCTTGCCGCGGATGATCTCGTTGGTTTTGACGGTCTCGATGAACTTGTCGTAGTCGGCGCCCTGCGGCAGCTCAGAGGGGAACAACGCCGCAGGCAGCTTGCCGGGCGCCGGCGCCTGGCGCGCCGAGAACAGCGAAATGATGCCGCGTGTGCCCTCGACCAGTTGCAGATCGGTGACGAGATCGCGCACCTTTTCGAGATTGGGCCGCGACAGCAGCCCCTTGCCTTCGACTACCACCAGCACATCGAATTCAGCCGCCGGGAAGCGTTTGATTTCGGATTCGTATTGCCGGTATTCCCTGGAATTGGACCGGAACAACTGGCTCAGCGAATCGTCGATCTTGATGCGATCGATCCCGAACAGCGCACCGATGATCAGCCCGACGAGAATAATGAGGGACAGGACCGGCTTCTGAACCGCAATCAGCCCGACACGCTCCAGCCCAAAGGCGATACTGGGCCCCCCTGACGGCTGCTCGACCTTCCCGATATGAACTTCACTGTCGTTGTTCTTTTCGAGCATACCCTGTCCAATTCTCGCGTCGGCTCAATTTAAATGGCTTACGATCTAAATAACTCAAGTTCCAACACCCAAAGCAGGCCTTGATCGGCGTTGTCTGCTCGGTGCTAGCCCTTGAAAACATGCGGTAAATTTGCCGCAAGAGATGTAGCAGGTCTATACCTTATCTCGCAAGCTGACGCCTTCGTGTAAAATAGGCGCACGCACAGCCAAAATGGAGCTCGCGTCTCCAATTTTGTCATGCTGATTTCAATTTGAAGTGATGCTCCGGGACGCCGGTTGAGCGCTTTCATCCTTCAGCGCGACGCCGCTCAGTTCCCGGGCAAGGCCCTCGCGGACCAACCAGGCAATCCGCAAAGCGGCTTCATCGTAGCCGAGCCCCGCGCGATGGATATTGGAAACGCAATTTCGCTTTTCGTCTGTAAGGCCGATTTGGGGGGCAAAGGTTAGATAAGCCCCAAGACTGTCCGATGCGGACAGGCCCGGCCGCTCGCCAATCAGCATCACGATCATGCGCGCGCCCAAAATCGCGCCGATCTCGTCGCCCAATGCGACCCGCGCGCCCGACGCGACCACCGCATGGCCGATTTCGATTCCATCAGCAGCCAGCCTGGGAACGAGATGGCTGATAACTTCGAGGGCATGCGCATTGACCGCCGCCGGGGAGAGCCCGTCCCCGATCACGATCGCCAACCGGCGGGAACCCTCGGCGCAACCCTCAAGTAATTTCTGCGAGGCCGCATCAAGCATCCGCCCCAGATCCGGACGCTTCAGATATTCCTTCCGGTCATGGACCCGGCTCGCGACTTCACTTGCCGGAAGACCGAGATCACCGAGGCCCTGCATTATGGCGGATACATCGAAGGCGGCATGGACCGCGTCACGGGCGCGGGCGTGGTCCAGCGTAAATTCAAGCAGTGCCTCTGTCGGCAGGCTGGCGCCGGAGCGGCCAAGCCCGACCCGCGCCGGGGTCAATTTTTTGAGATCGCGAAGCGATCGACCTGATGGCCCTGATGTCACGGCCATGGGCACTCGCTACTCGGCCGGAACCGACGCTTCTTGCAGCTTGAGCGAGTAGTAGGACGCGTTGGTATGGCCGCCGGAAGCATCACGGGCGAAGTTGATCAGGTGATGAGCAACCAGAATCGAACTGATCAAAAACTCGATCTCGCCCCGGGCAATACGCCGTAGCGCAAACTTCCAGAATTCGATTTTGTAATCGCCGAGAACCCCGACTTTCCAGAAAATATTGCGAAGCATGATCAGGCCGAGCTTGATATTCGCCCATGACTTCTGCTGCGGCGTTCGGGGTCGCTTGATCCAATTCGAATAGGTTTCACGGATTTGATATTCGTAGCGTTCCAACAGCTTGGCCGGCTGGTAGGCGCTTCCCATGCAGGCGCGCCAGGTCTTTACGACATCCTCATACGGCAGTCGAAAATCGACATTGGATTCGCGCCCTTCGTCCTCCAGAAGCCGGTTCTCACGCTTCAGCCGATCCCACAGCGGCGTGTTCGGCAGGGCCTGCAACAGGTTGATGGTCAAAAGCGGAATTTGCGACGCGTCGATGAATTCGAGCAACGCGGCACCGGTTTCCGGTTTGTCGGTGTCCAGTCCGAGAATGATCCCCGACACGACCTCCATGCCGAAATTGTTGAGCGTCTTGATCGCCTCCATGATGGGAACCATCATGTTATGATCCTTGTGCATGGCCTTTAGTGCCACGGGATCCGGCGTCTCGATGCCGCAGAAAATGGTCGCGAAGAACGCCTCGCGCATGCCGGCCAGAATTTCCGGGCGCTTGGCGATGTTCAGCGTCGCCTCGCAGGAGAAGCGCAACACAAAGCCGGTCTTCTTCTGCCATTCAGCCAGATGCGGCAACAGATCGAGCGCGGCCTTGCGGTTGCCGATAAAATTATCGTCAACAAAATAGACCGAACCGCGGATGCCGCATTCGAGCAACTTGTCCAGTTCGGCGGTGATCTGCTGCGGCGACTTGAGCCGCGGATTGCGGCCGTAGAGTCCCGGGATGTCGCAGAATTCGCACTGATAGGGACATCCGCTCGAATACTGGATGCTGCCGAGGAAATAGCTTTTAAGCTCGGCCAGTTCATAGGCCGGAAGCGGAAAGCTCGTCATGTCGAGGCGGTCGAGGGTCTTGAGCACCACCTGTTGCTCGGGCCGCGACGGATCACGTGCCAGCCGGGCAATCAGATCGTTGGTCGCATCGCCTAGTTCGCCGACGTGAAGGTAGTCGAACGAGGGGTAATAGTCCGGGCAGGAGCTGACCGACGGGCCGCCGATCGCGACCGCAAGATCGAATGCATGGGCGCGGCGGCAGATGTCGTTCATCTGCTGGCGCTGGATGTGCATGCCGCTGACGAACACAGCTTCCGCCCATTCAAAATCCTCTTGAGTGGCGGGGCGGATGTTTTCGTCGATGAAGCGGACCGGCCACCCCTCGGGGAGATAGGCAGCAATCAAGAGCAGGCCCTGAGGCGGCATGAAGGCCTGAACGCCGTCGGTCAGCGGATAGGCATATTCGAATGTGCCGAAAGAAGACGTATAGCGCGGAAAAACGCACAGGATGCGCCGCACCGTCTCAACGCTCTCAGCTCTCATCAAACGTCCTCTGCAGCATCGACCTAAGCTTAAGCCTGTGTTCCAAATTGGGCTACAAATTCTTCAACATTGTGGCGGCTGTCTAACCCTGACATGACTGGATAGCTGCCGCCAAGGTCTCCGGGAGCGACCAGTGCCCCCTCAGGCGATCAGCCGCGATGCAAAATCGGGGAGCAGGCTGGTGTTGCTGGCGAGCCTAAACCCGGCATCGGCCAGCCCGACGCGCAACAACCAGTCGTCGAATTCGGGGGCTCGTTTGAGGCCGAACAGGTCGCGGATGTAGAGCGCGTCGTGGAAAGAGGTGGATTGGTAGTTCAGCATGACGTCGTCAGCTCCGGGTACCCCCATGATGAAGCTGACACCGGCGGCCGCGAGCAGGGTCAGCAAATTGTCCATGTCGTCCTGATCGGCCTCGGCGTGGTTGGTGTAACAAACATCCACCCCCAGCGGCAGGCCGAGCAGCTTGCCGCAAAAGTGATCCTCCAGTCCGGCGCGGATGATCTCTTTGCCGTCATAAAGGTATTCCGGACCGATGAAGCCGACCACGCTGTTGACCAGGAGCGGATCGAACGCGCGGGCGACGCCGTAGGCGCGCGCTTCGCAGGTCTGCTGGTCGACGCCGTGATGGGCGTTGGCCGAGAGCGCCGAGCCCTGCCCGGTTTCGAAATACATCACATTTTCGCCAACGCTCCCCCGCCGCAATGACAACCCGGCCTGATGGGCCTGGCGCAGCAATGCGAGATCGATTCCGAAACTCCGGTTGGCGGCCTCCGTCCCCGCAATCGACTGAAACACCAGATCGACGGGGACGCCCTGCTCGATCAATCCGAGTGTCGTCGTCACATGGGACAATACGCAGCTTTGGGTCGGAATCTGCAGCCGCGTGATGATATCGTCCAGTAGCCGTAGCAGGCCGCCGATCACGGCCGGATCGTCGCTCGCCGGATTGATGCCGATACAGGCATCGCCGGCCCCGAGCAGGATGCCGTCCAGCACGGACGCGGTGATGCCCTTGACGTCATCGAAGGGGTGATTGGGCTGCAGGCGCACGCTCATGCGGCCGCACAGGCCGATGGTGTTGCGGAAGGCGGTTGTGACCTGGCACTTTTTGGCAACCAAGATCAGATCCTGGTTGCGCATCAGCTTTGAAACCGCCGCAGCCATTTCCGGGGTGATGCCGGGCGCGAGTTTTCCAAGCACGGGCGTCGTCGCCGCATCCGACAGCAGCCAGTCGCGGAACGCGCCGACCGTCAGCGACGATACGGCCGCGAACGCCCTGACATCGTGGGTATCGACGATCAGGCGGGTAATTTCATCGTCTTCGTAGGGAATCACGGTCTCGTGCAGGAATTGCTTCAACGGCACGTCGGCCAATGCAATCCGCGCCGCGATCATCTGTTCGGCGCGCCCGGCCGCGATCCCCGCCAGGCGGTCGCCCGAGCGCGGCGGCGTCGCCTTGGCCAGGAGATCGCGCAGATCGTCAAAAACGTAAGTGGTGGCAGCTATAGCGTGGCGATAGACCATAAACGCTCCGGACCATCGGCGCGTGTGCGCCGATCATCATCGCCAAGACTATATCGCCAGGATTATATCGCCGAGACGATCATTTTGCGCGGCCGCCTGAGGTCTTCTGGCCGCAATACCGGCACTGAAGCGATCTGCGACAAAGCGTCTCCCAAAGCTTAATTTTTGGTTGCAAACGCCCCCCCGGTTCGCACCGCGGCGGATTGTCCCGCGGGCTTCGCTGCAGGGCCTTTAGCCCGTATCGGAATATTAACTAACTGATATGTATAATAAATTTTTAAAGATAAGACTTGGCCCGATCGCTAAACGAAATCGCGTTTTCCCGTTGCCAGAGCTCGCGTCTGCCCTCTCTTTCGAAGTGAAAAGCGCAGATATTCCAGCACGATGCCCGTAAAATGGGCAAAGCTTATCAGTTTGTACACAAAACTTTCACATAGTTTTTGAGGGGCCCGTCATGTGCTGACCGGCCTCGTTGAAGAGGCCCGTAATGCCTACGAGCACGATGTCTGCAATCCCGAATCCTGCACCAGCCAAGCCCGGGTTCATGTCCCGGCTTTCGCTCGCGACGAAGCTCTATTCGATCTTCGCCCTGTTCGCGATCCTGACCGCGGCGATTACCGCCCTGTCCGATTTCAATACAAGGCGCAGCGTCGAGCTCACCGAAGCGGTCGAGACCGCCAGCCGCGCGGCACTCAACGTCGAGCGCGTCAATTCGACGGTCTATGCAATCGTGATGGAATCGCGCGGCGTCTACATGTCGACGGAAGCCGGCGCCGTGAAAAAGTATGGCGAAGGGCTGCTCAGGTTCAGCGACCAGCTCCTGAACGTCGTCAAACACTGGGAGTCCATCCTCCAGGCCGACGACGCCGAGCAATTCGCTACCTTCAAAAAGCGCATCGATCAGTTTGTCGCGTTCCGCAAGGAGCTGGTGCGCCGCGCAATGGAGATCAGTCCCGCCGCAGGCCGCGAATGGGGCGACAACGAAGCCAATCGTGAGGTACGCATCGCCCTCAACAAGGATCTCGAAGCGCTGAGCAAGGTCTATGCCGAACGCGGCAAACGCATCGCGCTTCAAACCGAGGCCAATCGCCAGTTGGCATTTCTTCTGACCTGTCTCGGTGGCCTGGAACTGGTTCTGGTCGGCGCCGGCGTCCTGATTATCTTCCGCTCGGTCGCGCGACCGCTTTCCGTCATCACCTCCACCATCAAGCAGGTCGCCGAAGGCGCCGACAATGTCGAAGTACCCCATACCAATCGCGCCGACGAGATCGGTGCACTGGCGCGGGCGATCCAGATCTTCAAGGAGGCGATGGATCGCAACCGCAATCTCAGTGCGCAGGCGCTGGTGGATTCCAAGGCCCGCGAACAGCGCGCCAGGCATATCGAAAAATCGGTAGAGGCATTCCGGGGCGCGATCGGAAGCGTGCTGAACGCGGTCAATGACAATGCGACGGCGATGCGCGATACCGCACAGTCCATCAGCGGCGTGGCCTCGGATGCCAGCGGCCGCGCCACCGCCGCCGCGCACGCGACCGAGCAGGCCTCCTCCAATGTTTTCGCTGTCGCCGGGGCCGCCGAAGAGTTGTCGGCTTCGATCGAGGAAATCGGCCGCCAGGTTCGTCATTCCACCGAGGTCGTCGCGCAGGCCGGCCAGCGCACCGAAAAATCGATCGCCGAGATCGAAAGTCTGGCCGCCGCAACCCAGCGGATCGACGGCGTCCGCACCCTGATCCAGGCGATCGCGGAGCAAACCAATCTTCTGGCGCTCAATGCCACGATCGAGGCCGCCCGCGCCGGCGAGGCCGGCCGCGGCTTCGCGGTGGTGGCTCACGAGGTCAAGACGCTCGCCGAACAGACCGCCAAGGCAACCGCTGAGATCGGTCAGAACATCAGCATGATCCAGACATCGACGCGCAATGCGGTCGATGCCGTGCGCGAAATCGGCACCGCGGTGCGTGACATCAATGAGGTCACGTCGAGCATCGCCGGTTCTGTCACGCAACAGGACGCCGCGACCCGCGAAATTTCCGCAAATGCGCAATTGGCCGCTGACGGCAACTCGACCCTGGTCGCCAATATCGGTTCGCTCAGTAACGCGATCGGCGATACCAACAAGGCCGCGACATCGGTACTTTCGGCATCGAGCGACCTCACCGCAACGGCAGAATTGTTGTCACGCGAGGTCGAAAAGTTCTTCCGCAATCTGCGCGCGGAAGATGACGCGCCGCGGACCGGAACCGCGGCGAGCTGAAGATTCAGCCTAGAGCCTTACCGGTTCTGATTGAATCAGAACCGGGCTCTAATCTTTTGTTTGACGCGTTTTCTTCACGCGAACCGGTATCCACTTCGCTCGAAAACGCTCTAGCTGACGCTCAGATCCAGTTTTCGATCCGCAGATCGCAGGCGAGCACCAGCGATAATGACGCGGCAAGCCCGGTAGAACTGAACATTGCAATCTGATTGAACAGCTTGCGTTCCACGCTCGAACCAAAAATCTTGATTACGCTAGACATGATGAAAACCTTCCCCCTGGCGAGTTATTCCTCGTCTATGGGTGCAAGCCTAAGGTGGTTGTTCTTAAAGGCCGGCTTACCGGCAGCCTTGCGGACGCGTCACGCTGCCGGTTCGTAAAAACCTGGTTAAAAATCAGCGACCCCGACGCCGCAAATTGTCTCGAAGTCCACGCCTGCAGCAGCCGGGACCGTCCTAGTCTAGACGTGACGACCCGCCGCATGTCCCGAGGACCACGCCCATTGAAAATTGAAGCCGCCGAGGTGGCCGGTGACGTCGACCACTTCACCGATGAAATAAAGCCCGGGAACGGATCGGGCCTCGAATGTTTTCTGGGATAATTCCGACGTGTCGACGCCGCCCAGCGTCACTTCGGCGGTCCGATACCCTTCGGTCCCCTCAGGCCTGATGCGCCACTGCCGGACCGCCGCGGCCGTCTCGGTCAGGCGCACATCCGAGAAATCGGCGATCCGCTCGGGACCGGCGATCACATCAGCGATCGTCCGCGCCAATCGTTTGGGAAGAATGTCCGACAGCGCGGTCGCCATTTCCTGGCGGGGATGATCGCCGCGTATTTTTTTCAACCGCGCCAGCACGTCGACCTCCGGCGCCATATCGACGACGATGTCATCGCCTTCGCGCCAATAGGAGGATATCTGCAAAATCGCGGGACCGCTGAGCCCGCGATGCGTAAACAGCAATGCCTCGTCGAACCTTGTCTTGCCGCAACTCACGACGGCACCGACCGATACGCCCGATAAATCCTTGAACGGCGCCAGCGACGCGCCGAACGTCAAGGGCACCAGCGCGGCGCGCGGCGGCACGATCTTCAAGCCGAATTGTTCGGCGACTTTATAGCCGAACCCGCTCGATCCCATCTTTGGAATGGAGGGACCTCCGGTCGCGACCGCCAAAGAGCGGCAGCGAAATTCGCCCTGGTCGGTGACAACGGCAAAGCCGCTTTCGTGCTTCGACAACGCAGAAATGCGGACGCCCAATTTCAATTGAGCACGGGCCTTGCGGCATTCCTCCAGCAGCATATCGATGATCTGTTGCGACGAGCCATCGCAGAATAATTGACCGCGCGTTTTCTCGTGATAGGCGATGCCGTAACTCTCGACCAGCGCGATGAAGTCCCGCTGTGAATAGCCGCTCAGGGCCGAGCGGCAGAATTGCGGATTGTTCGACAGAAAATTCGCCGGGCTCGTGTGCAGATTGGTAAAATTGCATCGCCCGCCGCCGGATATCCGGATCTTTTCGGCGGGATGTCGCGATTGCTCCAGCAACAGCACCCGCTGGTCGCGCTGGCCGGCGACGGCGGCGCACATCAGGCCGGCAGCGCCGGCGCCGAGGATGATGACGTCATAGCCACTCAGTGATGAGGTGCGGGCCTGCGTCATTCCACCAGCAGCACATCGACTGCGACTGCGAGCTTTTGCTTGCGCGATCCCACGATGATGCCGTCAACCGGCGAGACGTCGGAAAAATCCCGCCCGACGGCCAGAACGATGTGATCGTTCTCGACCAGAATGTCGTTGGTCGGATCAAAACCGATCCAGCCGAGCCCCTCACCGCACCACAGCGACACCCATGCGTGGGTCGCGTCGGCGCCCTGCAGGCGCGGTTTGCCCGGCGGCGGGATGGTACGCAGATAACCGCTGACATAGGCCGCCGGCAAGCCGAGGCCGCGCAGGCCCGCGATCATCACATGGGCGAAATCCTGACAAACACCGTGACGCTTTTCAAAGACTTCGTTGAGCGGCGTCGAGATCACGGTGGCCTTCGGATCGTACTTAAACTCTGTCCGGATCCGGTGCATCAAATCGACCGCGCCGGCCAGGATGCCGCCGCCCGGCGGGAAGCTCGCCGCGGCATATTGCGTGACCGGCTGCTGAACCGGCACCAGCGGACTGGCGAACACATATCCGATCGGCGATGAGGGGCCGAGACTAGTGGCTTCAAAGGCCACATCGCGCACGCTTTCCCATGGGCGGCTATGCGCAGTGCGGCCGGGCGCGCTGCGCGAGACCGAGACTCTGGAGCGGGAATCGATCCGAAGGCTGCGATGCGGGGTTTCGATCAGCACGCTCTCGGTGAGCGTTCCGAAAAAATCCTGCCGTATCGTGCGATCCGCCGGCCGCGGCCTTATATCGACGGTATGCGAGACCAATTGCTGGCCGCTGCCGCTTTTGGGCTCCAGCCGCAGCGAACAGCGCGCGAAACTGACCGGACTTTCGTAGCTGTAAGTGGTGACGTGACGGATGTCGTAGATCACGCGAGGCCTGTCAGCTTCTCGGGCCGGCTCGCATTGGGACCGTGCGGAAAATAATGCGATCCGATCGCGTCGGCGAGGTTGAGCAGATCCTGCTCCAGCGCAAACAGCGTCTTGGTATCGAGCGCCGTGGCTTCCGCCGTCGTCAGCATCGCCTGCAGACCGACCGCAAGGCGATGCGGACGCTCGATCAATCCGCCCTCTTTCAGGGTCGGCAGGCTGCCGATGTGATCGTTCAGCGCGGAAACCTGAAAGGCGACCGAGCGGGGATTATAGGGATCCAGCACCACGAGGTCGCGCACCGGCGCCAGCAAGGGGCCAACGAGGTAGCGCGAGCGATAGGTGATCTGGCAATCCACCAGCGTCAGCAGGATGTCGAGATCTTCGCCGCCGGCCTCGTCATAGGCAAACTGGCGCGCGAAGCGCACGGTGTTGATCGCGCGCTCGGCGCGGCGGCCCATTTCAAGAAAACGCCAGCCGGCGGCGCGGTTCATGTTTTCCTGCGCCAGCCCTGCGAAGCTCGCGAGTTCCTGCAATGTTAGTTCGGCGGCGCTGACGACGCCGTCGTCATCCTCCACCTCATGGCCGAGACGTTCGACCATTTCGGTAATGACCTGCCAGGCATCCGGCGACAAGCGTTCCCGCAACGAGGTCGCGGTTCGCTGGGCCGAGCGCACCAGCGACAGCGCCGAACCGAACTTTTCCTCGCTCTGCAGCGCTTCGGCCGCGAGCTTCGCGGGTTGCGTCCGCGTCGCCTGCGAGGTCGCGCCCCATGTCACCAGAAGGCGCTGAATCCGCTCAACCGAATGAAGCACGGAAGACGTCCCCTTGATGGGGTCTCGTTGCGCGGTCGCCAGCGCGCGCACCAACCGCAGCGTCGCCTCGGCGCGCTCGAGATAGCGGCCCAACCAAAACAGATTGTCGGCAGCCCGGCTCGGGACCCAGCCGGCGATGCGCCTGATCCGCACAGTATCTCCGGCCGGCAGCAAGGTTGTCGGCGAGACCGCCTTGTCGGAAACCACCCAGACGTCCGCGGCCCGTGCGCCATCGCCCATCGACACCGCGCGGGCGTCGAGCTGATCGGCGATCCGGCAGAAGCCGCCGGGCATGATGTTCCAGCCCTGCGGCGTCGCAGCGGCGAAAACCCGCAGCACGAAAGGCCGCGGCGTGATCCGCCCCTGATCCCACACCGGCGTGGTCGAAAGCCGGACCAGTTCCTGGCCGACAAAATCGATACCACGGTCGTTGATCGCGGTCTTGAGCCGTTCGCGTTCGGCCGGCGACAACTCGCTCGCGAGCACTGGCCCGTTACCCGGAAAACCGCTCACGCCCCGGCGATAGGCGCCTTCGATCGCGACCTCGTCGAGCCGTGACAACACTTCCTCGCGCGCGGATTTCTGACCGCACCACCAGGTCGCGATATGCGGCATCTTCAGATCTTCGCCGAAAAAACGCCGGCTGAGGCTGGGCAGAAAACCCAGCAGCGCCCGCGCCTCCATCACGCCCGATCCCGGCATGTTGGCAACCACGACGCCATTCTTGCGCAGCACGTCGATCAGGCCGGGCACGCCGAGTTGCGAGGAGGCATCGAGTTCCAGCGGATCGAGCGAATTGGAATCGACCCGGCGCAGCAAGACATCGAGCCGCTTCAACCCGGCGACGGTGCGGATGTGAATGCGGTCGCCGCTGACGGCGAGGTCGTCACCCTCGACCAGCAGGAATCCGAGATAGCGTGCCAGCGTCGCATGTTCGAAATAGGTTTCGCTGAACTGGCCCGGCGTCAGCAGGCCGATGCGCGGCTCGTCGCGGTCGGCGCCGGCGCGCAGGCTGTCGCGAAACGCCTCGAAGAACGGCGCAACCCGCTCCACATTCATCGATTTGTAGAGCGAGGCGAAAGCGCGCGACAGCACCAGCCGGTTTTCCAGCGCGTAGCCCGCGCCCGATGGCGCCTGGGTCCGGTCGCCGAGCACCCACCAGCGCCCATCGGGCCCACGGCCGACATCGGCCGCGTACAGATTAAGAAAACGGCCGCCCGGGGGTTTGATGCCGCAGATCGAGCGCAGATATTCGGTGCTGCCGGCAATGGCCGCTGCGGGGATGGCGCCCTCGGCGACCAGCCGGCCCTCGCCGTAAATGTCGCTCAGGACCAGTTCCAGCAATTGCGCGCGCTGCGCGATGCCGGCGCTCAATTGCTGCCATTCGGCCTCGCCGATCAGAAGCGGCAGATGGCTCAGCGGCCAGATCCGGTCGGCGGTTTCGCCGGGCGCGCGATAGCTGACACCGGCTTCCCGCAGATGCCGGTCGGCGGTGCCAAAGCGCCGCTCGATATCCCCGGGCGTCAGTGTGGCAAAAGCGTCGAAAAACCGGGTCCAGACCTCGCGAGGCGCCCCGTCCTGGCCGATATATTCATCGGGAATGCCCGGCAGGCGGACATAGTCGCGGGTCCACTGCGCCACCCGCCGGTTGGCCGGACGCGCCTTCCCCCCCTGACTGTTACCTTGGCCGGCCTGCCCCGCCATCCCGACTCTCCTGCCCCAAGGCTATCTCAAGGCTATTCTCAATGCAGGAGCAGCGTCCTCAAGTCGAGGGTCAAAGGAAACTCAATTGTGCGTTCCTCGGGCGGCGGATCGATCTTGCCGGGGGTATGGCCGTGATCCTGAAACCGGGCGAGCCGCCGCGCCTCGGCCTCATAGGAGTTGACCGGCTTGGTCTCGTAGCTGCGCCCACCGGGATGGGCGACGTGGTAGACGCAGCCCCCGAGCGAGCGGCCATTCCAGGTATCGATCAAATCGAACGTCAGCGGCGCGTGGACGGGGATCGTCGGGTGCAGGCCCGACGCCGGCTGCCAGGCCTTGAAGCGGACGGCCGCGACCGCCTCGCCGGAACGGCCGGTTGGCGTCATCGGCATCCGCCGGCCGTTACAGGTGACGACATGGCGGCCCTCGACAAAGCCCGATGCCTTGACCTGCAGCCGCTCCACTGACGAGTCGACGTAACGCACAGTGCCACCGGCCGAGCCTTCCTCGCCCAGCACGTGCCACGGCTCGAGCGCCTGACGCACTTCGAGTGAAACGCCGCCATGGTGGACATGGCCAAACACCGGAAAGCGAAATTCAAGCTGCGCGGCATACCACTCCGGCGAAAAATCGTAGCCGGAGTGTTTGAGTTCATCGAGCACGCCCAGAAAGTCTTCCCACAGGAAATGCGGCAGCATGAAGCGGTCGTGCAAGGTCGTGCCCCAGCGCACGAACTTGCCGTGTTGCGGTTCGCGCCAGAGCTTGGCGATCAAGGCGCGGATCAGCAATTGCTGCGCCAGTGACATGCGCGGATCGGGCGGCATCTCCAGCGCGCGAAATTCGACGAGACCAAGCCGGCCGGTGGTGCCGTCGGGCGAATAGAGCTTGTCGATGCAGATTTCGGCGCGGTGGGTATTGCCGGTGATATCGACCAGGATGTGCCGGAACAGCCGGTCGACCAGCCACAGCGGCGCTTTGATATCCGCGGGCGGCACATGAGCCAGCGCGATCTCCAGCTCATAGAGACCGTCATGCCGGGCCTCATCGATGCGCGGCGCCTGGCTGGTGGGACCGATGAACATGCCCGAGAACAAATAAGACAGCGACGGATGCCGTTGCCAGTACAGCACCAGACTCTTCAGCAAATCAGGCCGGCGCAGAAACGGTGAGTCCGCGGGATTGCTGCCGCCGACCACCACATGATTGCCGCCGCCAGTACCGGTGTGCCGGCCGTCGACCAGAAAACGGTTAGCGCCGAGCCGAACTTTTGCAGCGTCTTCATAGAGACCGAAGGTGATATCGACCGCTTCGCGCCAGCTTGTCGCCGGCTGGATGTTGACCTCGATCACGCCGGGGTCGGGCGTCACTTTGATCACTTCGACGCGCGGGTCGAATGGCGGCGGATAGCCTTCGACATGCACCTGCATCTGCATCTCTTCGGCGGTCGCCTCTACTGCGGTGACCAGTTCGAGATAGTCCTCGAGCTTCTCGACCGGCGGCATGAAGGCGCACAGAATGCCGTCGCGAATTTCGATCGACATCGCGGTGCGCACACCACCGCCCTTGATCTGTTGCTCCGTCACTTCCTGATGCGGCGCGGCTCCGGCTGGAGCCGCCGCTCCGTCATAAACCGGCAATTCGTCGCGCGGCTCCATCGGATCCTGCTCGACAATGTAGGGATATTCCTCCGCGGGGATGTGCGGCAGCGACGCAATCGGCAGCCGCAGCCCCAGCGGAGAATCGCCGGGCGTCAGAAACAGATTGCCGCGGCGTAATTTCCAGCGTTCGCTTTTCCAGCGCGAAGAAGATTGGCTTGCGTCCGCATTCCAGCGCTGGATCGGCAACACGAAGCCCTTGGGCGTGTTCAGCCCCTGATCGAACACCCGCGCCATCCGCGAGCGCTCTTCCGGGTCCGACAGTTTGGAATCGCTGGGATCGACGTTGGGCGGCAGACCAGCTTCCTTCTGCAGCCAATGGCTGGGGTCCTCGAACGCCGGCATGATGAATTCGGAATCGACGCCGAGCTTTTGTGCCGTCCCTTCCGCGAAGCGCTCGGCATCTTCGATACCGGATTTTCGCGGCGACTCGATCTTCGCGATCAGATCGGAATTTTTCCAGATCGGCACGCCGTCCTTGCGCCAGTAAAGACCGAACGCCCAGCGCGGCAGGCTTTCGCCGGGATACCATTTGCCCTGCCCGTAATGCAGCAGGCCACCGGGCGCAAAGCGCGCGCGCAGTTTGCGGATGAGATCGTCGGCCAGTCCGCGCTTGGTCGGACCGACCGCGGCGATGTTCCATTCCGGCGATTCCAGATCATCCACCGAAACGAAAGTCGGCTCTCCGCCCATCGTCAATCGCACGTCGCCGTCCCTGAGATCGGCATCGACTTGCTCGCCAAGCTTATCAAGCCGCGCCCAGGAATCGTCGGAGAACGGCCGGGTGATCCGCGGCGCTTCGCGGATTCGCTTGACGCTCATCTCGAAGCCGAATTCGACCTCGGCAAAACCAACCGCGCCGCTGATCGGCGCGGCCGATCGGTAATGCGGCGTGGCGGCAACGGGGATATGCCCCTCGCCGGTCAGCATGCCCGAGGTGACATCGAATCCGATCCAGCCGGCGCCCGGCAGATAGACCTCGGCCCATGCGTGCAAATCGGTAAAATCGTTTTCGACCTCGCGCGGCCCTTCGACCGGATCGATGTCGGGACGCAATTGAATGAGGTAGCCCGAGACGAAACGGGCCGCGAGCCCGAGATGCCGCAAAATCTGAATCAACAGCCACGCCGAGTCGCGGCAGGAACCGGCGCCGGAAGCCAGCGTCTGCTCGGGCGGCTGGATGCCCGGCTCCATGCGAATGATGTAGCTGATCTTCTTCTGCAGTTGGGCGTTGAGATCGACCAGAAAATTGACCGTGCTCGGCGCTTCCCTAGGAATGCTGGCCAGATAGGCTGATAACAGCGGTCCAGGCTCGTCGGTCGCGAGATAGGGCGCAAGCTCGGTCTTGAGATCGTCGGTATAGGCAAACGGAAAACTGTCGGCATAGGGCTCGACGAAGAAATCGAACGGATTGATCACGGTCATCTGCGCTGAGAAATCGACTTCGATTTTCAGCTCGGTGGCCTTTTCGGGAAACACAAAACGCGCCAGCCAGTTGCCCTGCGGGTCCTGCTGCCAGTTCACGAAATGATTTGATGGCGTGACCTTGAGCGAATAGCTCAGGATCGGCGTGCGCGTATGCGGCGCCGGCCGCAACCGGATGGTTTGGGGGCCGAGGTCGATCGGGCGGTCGTATTTGTAGTGTGTAACGTGGTGTAGTGCGACGAAGATCGACACAGACGATGTGCTCCAGCAGCTTTTTTAAGCAGAACACTGGTTCCGGTATGGATCAAGCACTAACAACGGGCAGCGATTGCCTATGCGGGGGGCGGGATTGGTCGGTCCCGATCTCCATATTCGTCATGTCCGGCCTTGTGCCGGGCATCCACGTCCTTTTTGCCGCTTTGAAAACAAGACGTGGATGGCCGGGACATAGGCGAGCGGAAGCGACGCCGTCCTTCGGACGGCTATGCCGCCATGACGGAGTTTATCAGCCAACAGACCCTACATCGTCGCGCCAAGCACCCAGGGCGCAAACTCGGCGCCGCCGAAGTCGAAACTCTCGCTCTTGGTCGGCTGGCCCGAGGCGGTCTTGAGCATCAGATCGAAGATGCGCTGGCCGCATTGCTGCACGGTTTCCTCGCCGTCCAGGATGGTGCCGCAATTGACATCCATGTCGTCTTCCATCCGCCGGTACATCGCCGAATTGGTCGCGAGCTTGATGGATGGCGCGGGCTTGCAGCCGAACACGCTGCCGCGCCCGGTGGTGAAACAGACGAGATTGGCGCCACCGGCGACCTGCCCGGTCGCCGCGACCGGGTCGTAGCCGGGCGTGTCCATGAAGACAAAACCCTTCTTGGTAATTTCCTCGGCGTAGTTCACGACGTCCACTAGATTGGTACTGCCGGCCTTGGCCATCGCTCCGAGCGATTTTTCGAGAATAGTGGTGAGACCGCCGGCCTTGTTGCCGGGGCTGGGATTGGCATCCATCTCCGCACCCTCGCGCGCGGTGTAGTCTTCCCACCAGCGCATCAGCGCGACCAGTTTTTCGCCGACCTCGCGGCTGACCGCACGCCGCGTCAACAGATGCTCGGCGCCGTAGGTCTCCGGCGTCTCCGATAAAATGACCGTGCCGCCGTGCCGCACCAGAAGATCGCTCGCCGCGCCCAGCGCCGGATTGGCCGAGATACCTGAATAGCCGTCGGAGCCGCCACATTGCAGCGCGACCGTCAGCTCGCTGGCGGATACCGGCTCGCGCTTGACTTTATTGGCATCGGTAAGCGCCTCGCGCACGAAAGCGACCCCGGCTTCGACGGTCTTGCGGGTGCCACCGATTTCCTGAATCTCGAGTTCGCGCAGGCGGCCGGCGAGTTTTTGTTCCTTCATCAGCCCGCCGATCTGGTTGACCTCGCAGCCGAGGCCCAGCACGACCACGGCAGAAAAATTCACATGCCGGGCGTAACCGCCGAGGGTGCGGCGAAGCACCGTCAGCGGTTCGCTCTGCGTCATGCCGCAGCCGGTCTTGTGGGTCAGCGCGACCACGCCATCGACGTTGGGAAAATCGGACAGCGGATTGTCGCCGGTGAATGGATTCTTCTTGAAGATATCCGCGACCATACCTGCGACATGCGCGCTGCAATTCACCGAGGTGAGAATGCCGATGTAATTGCGGGTCGCAACGCGCCCGTCAGGGCGGCGAATGCCGTCGAAGGTCGCGGGCAGATCGAAATTGGGCGTCGGCGTGACATCCACACCGAAGGCATAATCCTTGGCGAAATCGCCCATGCCGCAATTCTGGGTGTGAACATGCTGGCCCGGCGCAATCGGCGCGATCGCAAAGCCGATGATCTGGCCGTAACGCCGGATCGGCTCGCCGACCGCAAGCGGCCTGATCGCCACTTTGTGGCCGGCAGGAATGCGCTCAATAGTTGTCACGCCCGCTTCCAGGACAGTGCCGGGCGGCAGGCTCGCGCGCGCGATCAGCACGCCATCATCGGGATGCAGACGGATGACGGGCGCTGGGGTCATGTCATATCTCCTCGTGCCGAACAAACGGGCCTCGTCCTGAAGAGCGGGCGCAAGCCCGCATCTCGAAGGATGGCTGCGCGCTCAATGCCCTCGTGCTTCGAGACGGCCCTCCGGGCCTCCTCAGCATGAGGGCATTGTACGCGGATCGTTACGCCTTGCCGCCGGATTCCTTGCGGGTCTGTGCGATCTGCATCTTGGCATAGGTCGCCAACAAGCCGCTATCGTTGAACAGCGTCACGAGTTGGAAGCCCATGTTGATCGCGCGCACTGCGCCGTCGGCGCCGCTGCAATGAATGCCGGGGTGAAGGCCGCGCTTGCCGCATTCCTTCACGATCTTCTCGTAGATCTTGAGGATTTCCGGCTCGTCGCGATCAAGCTTGGGCACCAGACCATAGGAGAAGCCGAGGTCCGACGGGCCGATATAGACGCCACTGATGCCTTCGACATCGAGGATCGATTCCATGTTCTCGATCGCCGTCTTGGTCTCCATCATCGGGAGCAGCACGATCTCGTCATTGGCGGTTTGCTGATAGGTGCCGGCCGAGCCGTACATGCCGGAACGGATCGGGCCGTTCGAGCGCGTACCCTTCGGCGGATATTTCGAATAGGCGACAAGGTTCTCGGCTTCCTGCTTGGTGTTGACCATCGGGCAAATCACGCCATAGGCGCCGCCGTCCAGCACCTTGCCGATGATGCCGGGTTCATTCCACGGCACCCGTACCATCGGCGTCACCGGATGGCCGTGCATGGCCTGAAAACATTGCACCATCGACTGGTAATCCTGCACGCCGTGCTGGATGTCGACGGTGACGCTGTCGAAACCGCATTGCGCGACCACTTCAGCGGAAAAGCCCGAAGGAATTGCAAGCCACGCGTTCACCACCACCTTGCCGGCAGCCCAGATTTCTTTGACTTTGTTTGCCATTATATTTCCTCTTGTTGGCCAAACTCGCCGTCAGTGACGGTATGATTACTGCGTCGCCCTTTGTATACTAACTTCGCTCACGCCGACCTCGCGGGCGGTATTCACAATTGCAGCCCAGGTATCGTCGGGCAAGGGAACGCCGTTTTGGGTGCGATCGGCGCGCATCGCGGCTTCCGGCTCGCCCGGGATCAGGACGCGGTCGACGCCGGCCGCCGGCTTGGTGTCCTTGAAGTAGCTGACATAGCGCGAAATCTCGCCGTCGAAGAAATTGGCGGGATCGACCACCTTGGGATCGACATATACCGCAAACATGCCGTTGGCGAAGCGCCGGTTAGGCCCGGTCGCACCGGTACCGGTTAGCGCGCCGCCGAGCAGTTCGCAGATCAGCGCCAAGCCCGAGCCCTTGTGTTCGCCAAAAGCGCGGATCGCGCCCTTGCCCTTGCTGTGATCGCGCGGGCCCTCGACTTCATACGGCCCGTACAACACCGAGGGGTCTTCGCTTAACTCACCGTCGAGATTGATCAGCGCGCCCTTGGGCAATTTCTTGCCGCCGCGGCTTGCGACCAGCACCTTGCCCTCGGCCACAATCGAAGTCGCGAAATCCAGCACCACCGGCGCCTGCCCCTGACGCGGAATGCCGACGCAATAGGGCGCGGTCGACAACCGCCGCTCGACGCCGCCAAAGGGTGCGACCAGCACGGAGCCCGCGGCGTTGACGAAATGGATCGAGACCAATCCTTCGGCCGCTGCCATTTCCGCCCAGTCGCCGACGCGGCCGATATGGCCGGCGTTGCGCAGCGCCACCGCGGCGAGACCCGCCTTCTTACATTTTTCAATGCCGATCTTGACGGCCTGCGGCGCAACGGTCTGGCCATAACCGAATTTGCCATCGACTACCGCCAGCGACGGCGTATCGACCACGAGTTCGACGGTCTGATCGGGAACCAGCGAGCCCATCTTCTTCCATCGGATATAGACCGGCACGCGGATCACGCCGTGGCTGTCATGTCCGGTGAGATTTGCAGTCGTGAGATAGCTCGCGATGCGCCGGGCTTCCTCGGCGGATGAGTCCGAATGGTTGAAGATGTCCGCAACGAAGTTGATGAGATTGGGAACCTGAATAGTGACCATAGATGCTGTCGCTCTTGTTGGCGCTTGTTTTGGCTAGGCGCTGACTTTGGCGTGGCCGCCGAGATAGGCCGCGCGGATGGCTTCATTGCCCCACAATTCGTCGGGCTTGCCGCCGAGCACGATGCGTCCGGTTTCCAGGACGTAGCCATGATCGGCGACGGACAGTCCCATGCGCGCGTTTTGTTCGACAAGCAAGACCGTCGTATGGCGGCGGATTTCCGAAATAATACGAAATACCGCCTGCACGATCACGGGTGCCAGACCGAGCGACGGTTCGTCCAGCAGCAAAAGACGCGGCTTCGCCATCAGGCCGCGCGCCACCGCGACCATCTGCAATTGGCCACCCGACAGGGTCCAGCCGAGCGCATTTGAAAACGGCCTGATATCCGGAAACAGATCGAACATCGCATCGGCCTCGCGCGACAGCGCGGATTTGGCGATCCGGCGGTTTGAGGCGCCGAGCATGATGTTTTCCTTGACGGACAGACCGGGGAACACCCGCCGCCCTTCCGGCACATGTGAGATGCCGAGCCGCACGATCGCCTCCGGCCGCAGACCCGCGATCGATTGGCCGTCAAACAGAATGTCGCCCGCGGCCGGTTTGCTCAGCCCGGAGATCGCCCGCAGCGTGGTCGATTTGCCGGCGCCGTTGGCGCCAAGCAAGGTCACGACCTGACCTTCATCGACGCTAACCGAGACGCCGCGCAGCGCTTCGATCTCGCCATAGCGCACGATCAGGTCGCGGATTTCGAGCAGCGGCATTATTCGGTTCCAAGATAGGCGGAGACGACATCGGGATGGCGCAGCACCGCCATGGATTCGCCGTCCGCGATGCGGCGTCCGAAATTAAGCACGGTGATGTGCTGGGCCGCTTCAGAGACCAGCGTCATGTCGTGGTCGATGATCAGGATGGTCAGCCCTTGCGCGGCGATGCGCTTGAGTAACTCATGCAGTTCCAGCTTCTCGCTGGAATTCAATCCGGCCGCGGGCTCATCGAGCAGCAGCAGCGTCGGATTGGCCGCCAGCGCCCGCGCAATCTCGATCAGCCGCTGATGGCCGTAGGAGAAGCTGGAAATCAGCTCATTGGCCCGCGGGCCCAGCCCGACGAAGGTCAGCGCCTCCATCGCGCGCGCGGTCAGTGCGTTGTCGCCGCCCTCGCCGATCAGCGTGTTGCCGGGTCGCTCGGCGCCGATCTCCACATTTTCCAGCGCCGTCATCGAGCGGAACAGGCGGATATTCTGAAACGTCCGTCCCAATCCGGCGGCCGTGCGCAGATGCGGCGGCAGGTTGGTGATGTCGGTGCCGTCGAGCAATATCCTGCCGGCCGTGGCCTTGTAGAGGCCGGAGAGAACATTCAGCGTCGTGGTCTTGCCGGATCCGTTCGGGCCGATCAGCGCGTGAACGCTGCCGCGCTTTACGGCGATATCGACGGCATCGACGGCTTTGAGTCCGCCAAAATATTTCGACAGGCCGGTAACCTCAAGCACGGTATCCCCGCCCACGGTCGCGGGCATCAGCCGCAGCGGTGCTGAAACCGCAACCGGTTCGGCGTGGCTGCGCCAGCGATCCAGCGCCGCGCTGACAAATCCCCAGATACCATCCGGCATGTAGCGGATGATCAGAATGACGAACAGGCCATAGATCGCCAAATAAAGCCCGGGAACGCTTTTCAGGAAGCGCAACCATTCCGGAATCAGGATCAGCAACCCCGTGCCGATCGCCGAGCCGATCGGCGAAGCCACGCCACCGAGCAGGGACATCGTCAGGAACACGATCGATTCCGCAAACGAGAACTGGTCGGGGCTGACATAGGCAAAGCCGCCGGCGAAAAGTCCGCCTGCCAGGCCGCCCAGCGCTGCGCACAGCGCAAACGCGTAGACCTTGGTGCGAAATACATCGATGCCGCTGACGCCGGCGGCGAGTTCGTTGTCGCGCACCGCGCGCATCGCCCGCCCGAGTTTCATATCGGGCAGGTGCCAGACGAAATATCCGACCAGCGCGAGCGTCGCGACACAGAACGCCAGGTACGATTGGGGCGATTGAAACAGAGCCGGCCGGCCGATATTCGACACCCCGTCCGGGCCATGGGTGAGCCAGATCGTGTTGATCATGATGAGCGTGACGATCTGCTGAAACGAAATCGTCACCATCGCCAAATAATGACCGCCGAGCCGCAGCGTCGATATCCCGAGCAACGCACCGGCCAGGAGCGCCATGACGCACCCCGCAGCAAGGCAGAGCCAATAGCTGATGTGATAGTCCGATGTCCCGATCCCGACGGCATATGCGCCAAAACCAAAGAACGCCGCCTGCGCGAGGTTGATCTGCCCGCACAGGCCGAGCACGACCGAGAGACCGAATACCGCGATGGCAAACGTCGTCGCCTGCATCAGGATGTTATGGATATAGCCATCGACCCGCAGCGTGGCGGTGAGCGTCACCAGGATGACCGCACCGACAAAGTACGGCAAATGACGCAACAGCAGCGGCTTTGCACGCGGCGCCGTCACGGCGATCGGCATATTCTCGCTGGGGGCGCTCATGCTTTCTCCGCGACGCGTTCGCCGAAGATGCCTTGCGGCCGGAACACCAGAAACAGCACCAGCACCAGGAAAGCGAAGCCGTCCTTGTAGGGCACCGAGATATAGGCGGCGCCGAAGGTTTCGATGATGCCGAGCGCCAGCCCGCCGATGATGGCGCCGGCGACGTCGCCGAATCCCCCGATGATGGTGGCGGCGAAGGCTTTCAGCGCGATCGTCGATCCCATCTGGATCGACACGAACAACACCGGCGCCACCAGAATGCCCGCGAGGCCGCCGAGCACCGCCGAATAGATGAAGGTGATCATGATCATGGTCGAGACGGAAATGCCGAGCAGCGAGGCCATCTCCTTGTCCTGCGAGGTCGCCTGCAATTTCTTGCCGAGCATGGTGTGCTCGAAGAACCAGTAATTGAAAGCCACCATCACGATGGTGACCGCGATGATCAAGAGATACTGGCTGTCGAGATAAACCGGCCCGAGCTGGATGCCCGGCGTCTCGAACCATCCTTCCAGCACTTGCGGCTGCGGCCCGTAGATCGCGAGCACGGAGTTGGCGAGCAAAATCGAGGCGCCGATGGTCGCGATGATCACCGGCAGGAAGCTGCGGTGACGGAGCGGATAATAGACCCCGAGATTGAAGATCGCGCCGAGCAGCGCCATACCGGCCAGCGACAACAGGAATGAGAGCCAGTAGGGCCATCCCAGATCGACGGCGAACACCACCATCAGATAGGCCGCCACCATCGAGAATTCGCCTTGCGCGAAATTCACCACATTGGTGGCACGGAAGATCAGCACAAAGCCGAGCGCAACCAGCGCATAAACGGCTCCGATGCCGATACCCGTAAATAGCAATTGAAGTACAAGATCCATGACAGCGTTCGGTAAGAGGAACTGCGGGTTATTCATTCGCCGGGACGGCCTCCCCGGAATCCGGGGAGACCGAGCGCGTCATCAGTCGGTGAATTCGATATGCTTGTCGAAAACGATCGTGCCCTTTTCATTCTTTACGATGTTGTAGCCGTGAAGGCCGTCGCCGTTCTGGTCGAAATTGTATTCGCCCTCGGCACCCGGAAATTTCCTGGTGGCAAGGATAGCCTCGCGAATCTTCGCTGGCTCGGTCGAGCCGGCCTTGTTGATCGCCGCGGCGAGCACGTTGATGGCGTCGTAAGGCCATGAGCTCTGGTTATCCGGCGCGACCTTGACGACATCGCGATAGGCCTTGCCGAACGCCTTGGAAGCCTCGCTGGATTCTTCGGCATAGTCGGCAACACCGAACGTGCCGTAGAGCGCGGGGCCCGCGAGTTTCAGCGCGGTGATATTGGTGATGGACGGCGAGCCGACCCATGGAATGTTAACGCCCAGTTGCCGCAATTGCCGGGCAAATATCCCGATATCGTTTTCGTAGGTGAAATACGAACCGAGGATGTCGGCACCGGACTGCTTGATCGCGAGTACCACCGGGGTGAAGTCCTGACTCTGGTTGGCATAGCCCTGATCGAGAATGGCTGGAGAACCGAGTTTCTCCAGCGCCGCACCAAGTGCCTTGCCGCCGGCGGTGCCGAATGCATCGGTTGAATGCAGCACGGCCCATTTCTTTTTGCCAAGCGTGTTGAAACCGTAATCGGCGATCACGCGGCCGGAATAGCTGTCATTGGGACGAAAGCGGAACAGCCACTGATTGCCCATATGGGTCAGGTTGGGATCGGTGCCGCCGATCATCACCGGCTTGCCAAGCTTGAGAACGTCGGGTGCCATGGCATGGACTTGCGTGGAGCGGATCGAGCCGAGGAAGGCCACGATGTCGGACTCTGCCGCAAGTTTGGAAAAGGCCAGCACGATACCGGGATTGGTGGTCTGATCGTCTTCGACGATCAACTCGGCTTGCTTGCCGAGAATACCGCCGGCCTTGTTGACGGCCTCCAGCGCGATCCTGGCCCCTTTGACAGCATATCCGCCGGATTCGGCCGCCGGACCGGTCACCGGCGCACACATGCCGAGCTTGATGGTCGCGCCCTGGGCCCGGGCGCTGCCGATGACATAAGGTGCGGTAATACCGACAGCCAGTCCAGCCGTAAAGTCGCGTCGCGTAAACTTCATTCATTCCTCCCTTGAAGCCAACTTTCAGCGTCGGCTTTTTTAAGTTCGCGAGTTTGAGCGAAAAATCGCTCACATGTCCATGGCGTGTCGCGGCAGGCGTCGATCGGTCCCTGGCGTCTTATTTTTGCAGCCGCGGGACTGCCTAAGCAATAAGCATGGGTCTTGGCCCCTACGACGCTTTTGCCTCGCCATCTCCATCGTCACCGGTACGTAACTCCGACAGACAGCTCTCAAGCGCTTGCAGCATCGCCTGCAGCCTGGCGAGTTCGCGCGCGCCATAGCGCGCGGTCATGGCGGCGTAGATCGCTTCCGATGACGGCGCGACGGCCGCGATCAACCGCAAGCCACGCGCGGAGATCGACACGACGACCCGGCGCTGATCGGCCTTCACCACCTTGCGGTCGATCAAATGGCGCGCTTCCAGGTCGCGCAGAATTCGCGACAGGCTTGGGCCCAGCAGAAAGGCAACACGGGCGAGTTCCGTGACTTCAATGGCCCCGGTCGATGTCAAGGCGCGCAAGATCCGCCATTGCTGTTCGGTCAACCCGTGATCGCGCAGCGAGGGACGGAAATGCCGCATCACGGCTTCGCGTGCCCGCAGCAACGACATCGGCAATGAGCGTGAGAATTCGCGTATCGGCAAGCGCCGGGCGCCCGCCTTGCTCGCCGGCTTCGGTTCCGTACGCCCCGTCGATTTTTTCCGCGTCATGTCGATGGTCCATCAATCCTTGGAAACGCTCGCGGCGCGAAAAGTTTGCGATGCAGCAAACCGCAATTCGATTTGAACCGATGCATTTAACATGTTAATCAAATTTCCGCATCAGTTTTCGCCAACCCGCAAAGTCGACATGTTTAGCGCCGAACGTGTCGTCCGGTCAGCCACTACGACGTTTGATAAGTCCCGCAGAATGGTTGGAGTGATCCCGTCATGCCGCATTTCACCCTTGAATATTCCGGCAATCTCGATGCCCGCGTCGATATGGGAAAGGTTGTCGAAATGGTCCGCAAGGCCGCGGTCGAGAGCGGCATCTTTCCGCTTGGCGGCATCCGGGTTCGCGCGGTCAGGTGCGAACACTACGCCATCGCCGACGGAAGCGCCGATTTAGGATTTCTCGCGATGGTGCTGCGGCTTGGCGAGGGACGCGATCTCGCGACCCGCAAAAAGGCCGGGGAACATATCTTCAAGACATTGTCGGCCTATCTCGATCCGGTGTTTGCCAACGGCAAATTTGCGCTGTCGTTCGACATGCAGATCAACGACAAGGAAACCAGCTGGAAGCGCAACAACATCCATGACGCCCTGAAGGCGGAGGTCATCAATGGATAAAGCCATGCCGAAATCATCCGAGGTGTTTCAGGCCAATCGCGACCGCGCCGCGCCGTTGCTTGCCAAGCTGCGGGCTGACGGCATCGGGCACCTGATCGGTGGCGAGATCGTGCCCTCGATCTCGGGCGAGACTTTTGAGACGAAATCGCCCATCGATAGCGCCGTGCTCGCGCCGGTCGCGCGCGGCGGCGCCGAAGACATCGACCGCGCCGCAACGGTCGCCGCGCAGGCCTTCAAGGCCTGGCGCGACATGCCCGCGACCATGCGCAAAAAACTCTTGCATCGTGTCGCCGACGCCATCGAAGAGCGCGCCGACGATATTGCGGTGCTAGAATGCATCGATACCGGCCAGGCCCATCGCTTCATGGCCAAGGCCGCGATCCGCGGCGCCGAAAACTTTCGGTTCTTCGCCGACAAATGCACCGATGCGCGCGACGGCCTGAACATGCCGAGCGACGAACATTGGAACGTATCGACAAGGGTTCCGATCGGCCCGGTCGGCGTGATCACGCCCTGGAACACGCCGTTCATGCTGTCGACCTGGAAGATCGCGCCCGCACTCGCGGCCGGCTGCACCGTGGTTCATAAACCCGCCGAATGGTCGCCGGTCACGGCCGATCTCCTGGCGAAACTGGTGAAACAAGCCGGTGTTCCCGACGGCGTGCTCAATACCGTGCACGGTATCGGCGAAGAAGCCGGCAAGGCACTGACCCAGCATCCCGCCATCAAGGCGATCGGCTTTGTGGGCGAAAGCTCGACCGGCTCCGCCATCATGGCGCAGGGCGCGCCCACCTTGAAACGCGTGCATTTCGAACTCGGCGGCAAAAATCCCGTGATCGTGTTCGATGACGCCGATATGGAATGCGCGCTCGATGCGGTGGTGTTCATGATCTACTCGCTTAATGGCGAGCGCTGCACCTCGTCGAGCCGGCTCCTGGTTCAGGAAACCATCGCGGACAAATTCATCGAGAAACTCACGGCCCGCGTTAAGGCGCTCAAGGTGGGCCACCCGCTCGATCCCGCGACCGAAATCGGTCCGCTGATCCACGAGCGTCATCTCGAAAAGGTCTGTTCCTATTTTGATGTGGCGCGCAAAGATGGTGCCGTGATTGCCGTCGGCGGCCGGACGCATGACGGCCCCGGCGGCGGACACTACGTGCAGCCAACGCTGGTGACCGGCGCGCACGCCGGCATGCGGATCGCTCAGGAGGAAGTATTCGGCCCGTTCCTGACGGTGATTCCGTTCCGTGATGAGAAGAACGCCGTCGAGATCGCCAACGACGTGCAATACGGCCTCACTGGTTACGTCTGGACCTCGGACATGGGCCGGGCGTTGCGCGTCGCCGATGCACTCGAAGCCGGCATGATCTGGCTGAATTCCGAAAACGTCCGCCATTTGCCGACCCCGTTCGGCGGCATGAAATCTTCCGGCATCGGCCGCGACGGCGGCGATTACTCGTTCGACTTCTACATGGAAACCAAGCACGTCTCGCTGGCCAAGGGGACGCACAGGATTCAGCGGCTGGGAGTACCCTCATCCTGAAGAGCGGCCGACAGGCCGCGTCTCGAAGGATGGGCCGCAAACTCATGGTTCGAGACGGCGCTAAGCAGCGCCTCCTCACCATGAGGACTGAACGAACTGGGAACTGGGACAAACCGCATGCCCGTGCCGACACATATCTTCGATCCGCCCTTCAACATCATCAGGTGCAGCCATGCCGTGCTTGATGTGGTGGACCTCAACGCCAGCGGCAAATTCTACGAAAACGCGGTCGGCCTGCATGTCGAGGACCGCGACGAACGCACCGTGTATCTGCGCGGCAGCGAGGAGCATCAGCATCACTCGCTGGTGCTGCGCAAGGCCGCCACTGCGGCCTGCAACCGGCTGGGCTTCAAGGTCGGCAATGAAAGCGATCTCGACAAGGCCGCCGCGTTCTTTTCAGAAAACGGCATTACCTATGCCTTCGCCGAACAAGCGTTCCAAGGCCGCACGCTGCAATTCACCGATCCCCAGGGCTTTCAGATCGAGCTTTACGCATCGATGGACCGCCGTCCGCATCTGCTGCGCCGCTACGACCTCTACAAGGGCTGCCACCCGCAGCGGCTCGACCACTTCAATGTGTTCGCCGCCGAGGTGCAGGACACTGTAGACTTCTATGCGCGGCTCGGCTTCCGGCTGACCGAATATGCCGAGGAAGACGGGCCCGACGGGCGCATCGCCGCGGCATGGATGCATCGCAAGGGCAATGTGCATGATTTCGCCATCACCAACGGCCGGGGACCTCGCCTGCACCATTTTGCTTATTGGGTGCCGACCGCGATGAACATCCTGCATCTGTGCGACGTGATGGCCTCGAGTGGGTTCGTCAAGAACATCGAACGCGGGCCCGGCCGCCACGGCATTTCCAATGCGTTTTTTCTCTACATTCGCGATCCCGACGGCCATCGCCTCGAACTCTACACCAGCGATTACTTCACCGGAGATCACGACCATGAACCGATGCGCTGGTCGCTGAACGATCCGCGGCGGCAGACGCTGTGGGGCGCATCGGCGCCGCGCTCCTGGTTCGAGCAGGGATCGCCGTTTACCGGCCAGGCGGTTCGCGAGCCGCGCTTTGTTGCTAATGTGACGATCGCGGACTAGGACATTTCATGAAAAAACTTTCTTTCATCGCAACGATTTCGATTCTGGCGCTGGTCTCGGTACCTGTTGCTGCACTTCACGCCGCTGAACTCAAGGTATTGGCGGGCGGCTCGATGACCACCGTGCTGAACGAGCTCGCGCCCCAATTCGAGCGTATCTCCGGCCATAAGCTCGTTATTCACTTCGATTCCACCCCCAATCTGATCAAGCTGGCGACGGGCGCCCCGTTTGATCTCGGTGTCGTACCCATCGACGTTTTTAAAGACGCTGCCGCAAAGGCCCGCTTCGTGCTGCCGACCATCGATATCGCCCATGTCGGCTATGGCGTCGCCGTGCGCGCCGGCGCGCCCAAGCCGGATGTCAGCACGCCCGACGCGCTGAAAAAGACGTTGCTCGGCGCGCAATCGATCGCGAATCTGCCGACGAGCGCGGCCGGCGCCTATGTCACCGGCGTGTTCGAGCGCCTTGGTATTGCCGAGGCGATGAAAACCAAGACCAAACCGCAGGCCACCACGGGACAGATCGCGGAAGCTGTTGCCAAGGGCGATGCCGAGCTCGGGGTGTTTCTGGTCAATGTCTTGATGGCCCCCGGGGTCGAAATCGCCGGCCCATTCCCCGCCGAGTTGCAGCAGGAGCTGGTTTTCACCGCGGCTGTCGCGGCCGATACCAAAGAAGCCGCTGCCGCCAAAGCATTCATCGATTATCTGACCAGTCCAGCGGCCACCGCCGTGATCAGGAAGATGGGTTTGAACCCCGGTTAGTAAATTCGAGAGATATATTGGACATCCAATGCCCGCTTCCCGACTCGCGACTTACGTCTTCAACGGATCGACCAGATACGGCGCCGTGACTGACGGCGGTGTGGTCGATCTGTCCGCGCGCTCCGGCAGGGATTATCCGACGCTGCGCGAAGTGATCGCCGCCGGTGCGCTGCAGAAGCTCGCCAACGAAGCCGCAAAACATGCGCCGGACCATGCCCTCGACGGGGTCACCTGGCTCCCACCCATTCCGGCGCCTGAAAAAATCATCTGCATCGGCGTGAACTATCCGGACCGCAATGCTGAATACAAGGATGGCCAGGACGCACCGAAATATCCGAGCATGTTCATGCGCACGCCGCGCTCCTTTGTCGGCCACAACTCGCCGCTGGTTCGCCCGCGGGCTTCACCGCAGCTCGACTATGAGGGTGAAGTGGTTCTGGTGATCGGAAAAGCCGGCCGGCATATCCCGGAAAGCGCGGCGCTGGATCACATCGCCGCGATCACGCTGTGCAACGAAGGCACCATCCGCGACTGGGTCCGGCACGCCAAGTTCAATGTCACCCAGGGCAAGAATTTCGACGCCACCGGTAGTCTCGGCCCATGGCTTGTTCCCTACGCGAGCGAATCCCAAATCGCGGACATCAGGTTGACGACGCGGGTCAACGGCGAGACGCGGCAGGACGATCGCACCGGCCGGCTGATCTTCGGCTTTCGTTACCTGATCCATTACATCTCAACCTTCACGACACTGGTGCCCGGCGACGTCATCGTCACGGGAACGCCGACAGGCGCCGGCGCGCGGTTCGATCCACCGCGCTACCTCAAGCCCGGCGACGTCGTCGAGGTCGAAGCCGACGGCATCGGCGTGCTGCGCAATGGCGTGATCGACGAGGCACTGTGATGCCCGCAAGCGATTGGACACGACAATGACCTTGAGCACCGGCGGCGAAGCCATCGTCAGCGGCCTGGTCGCGCATGGCGTCGATACCGTGTTCGGCCTGCCCGGCGCGCAGATTTACGGCCTGTTCGACGCGTTTCATCAGGCGCAGTTGAAAGTCATCGGCGCGCGGCATGAGCAGGCCTGCGGTTACATGGCCTATGGTTATGCGCGATCCACCGGCAGGCCCGGCGTGTTCAGCGTGGTGCCGGGCCCCGGTGTCCTCAACGCCGGTGCAGCGCTTCTGACAGCTTATGGATCGAACGAGCCGGTGCTGTGCCTGACCGGACAGGTGCCGACCGAATTTTTGGGCAAGGGCCGCGGCCATCTGCACGAAATGCCCGATCAACTCGCCACGCTCAGAACTTTCGTGAAATGGGCGGAACGGATCGAATATCCCGACGCCGCGCCCGCGCTGGTGTCGCGCGCGTTCCAGGAAATGCTGTCGGGGCGGCGCGGTCCGGTGTCGTTGGAAATGCCCTGGGATGTATTTACGCAAGCTGCCGAAACCGCGCCTGCAAAACCGTTCGATCTGTTTCCCGCCCCGCTGCCCGATACCGAGCGCGTCAAGGCGGCCGCCGGTTTGATCGCCGGCAGCAAGACGCCGATGATCTTTGTCGGCAGCGGTGCGATCCACGCGCGCGATGAAATTCTGGAACTGGCCGAACTGATCGACGCGCCCGTGGTGGCATTCCGCAGCGGGCGCGGCATCGTCAGCAATGCGCATGAACTGGGATTGACGATGGCGGCGGCTTACAAGCTGTGGCCACAGACCGATCTGATGATCGGCATTGGAACGCGGCTGGAATTGCCGACAATATCGCGTTGGCCGTTTCGGCCCGACGGGCTGAAATCCATTCGTATCGATATCGACCCATCGGAAATGCGACGTTATGCGCCGGATGCCGCCGTGATTTCGGACGCAAAGGCCGGCACCATCGAATTGCTCGCAGCGGTCAGGAAAAATGGCTACACCAAAACGCACGGTCGCCGGGCCGCGATCCGCGACGCTTCGGCGATGGCGGTGAAAGAGATTCAGCGGATTCAGCCGCAGATGGCTTACCTGAATATCCTGCGCGAGGTGCTGCCGGCAAACGCGATCGTGACAGATGAATTGTCGCAGGTCGGCTTTGCCTCTTGGTACGGTTTTCCGATCTACGAGCCGCGCACCTTCATTTCCTCGGGCTATCAGGGCACGCTCGGCTCGGGCTTTCCCACTGCACTCGGCGCCAAGATCGCGCATCCAGACCGGCCGGTGGTCGCGATCACAGGCGATGGCGGCTTCATGTTCGGCGTGCAGGAACTGGCGACCGCAGTGCAATTCAATATCGGCGTGGTCACGCTGGTGTTCAACAACAATGCCTATGGCAATGTGCGGCGCGACCAGCGCGAACGCTTCGGCGGCCGCGTGGTGGCATCCGACCTGGTCAATCCGGATTTCGTCAAGCTCGCGGAATCATTCGGCGTCGGCGCGGCGCGGGTGACTTCACCCGAAGGATTCCGTCCGGTATTGGAAAAGGCGCTGGCGCATGGCGGTCCCTACGTCATCGCCATCGAAGTGCCCAGGGATTCCGAGATCAGCCCGTGGGCGTTCATTCACCCCGCGAAACCGTAATATCTCATTGGACTAGCGCGCCTTGCGGAAGGTGAGATTGATGCGCTGACGGCCCATCAATGGATGCTCGCCATCGGCGAGCGGCGCGACGCCGTGAAAGGCCAGCCGCGCGGGGCCGCCCCATACCGCGACATCGCCATGCTCCAGCCGAAACCGCTGCGTCTTGTCGCTGCGCTTCATGCCGCCGAACAGGAAGATCGCGGGCAGGCCCAGCGAGACCGAAACGATCGGCGCACCCAGATCAAGTTCGTCCTTGTCCTGATGCAGCGACATCCGCGCGCCCGGCACGTAGCGGTTGATCAAACAGACTTCCGGTGCAAATCCGCCAAAGCCGATCTCCGCGGCCGCCTGCCCGGCCAGTGCACGAAACGACGGCGGCATCGGTGGCCACGGCTTTGCCGTTTCGGGATCGTTGGGATCGTAGCGATAGCCGGTGCGATCGGTGACCCAGCCAAAACTGCCGCAATTGGTCATCGCGACCGACATCTGATGGCCGCCCGGCGTATGCATGCGCCGGAACGGCGCCTGCGTCACGATATCGCGCAGCGCCGCGATCAGGTCATCCCCAAACGAAAGCGCGAAACCGCGCAACAATACGGCGCCCTCCGCGATTGATTCCTGCGGAGGCCGCACATCGGGAACGCCAGCAAATAAATCCGCCGTCAAGGCACTAGCACTCACTTCGCGTCGTGAAAGATCACACCAACCGTATGGCGATGGCCGGAACGGATCCGGCTGACGCCGTGGCGCAGGTTAACGCGATAAGATCCGCGCGTCCCCTGCACCGGCCTGACATGCACAGCAAAAGCCACCGCATCGCCTTGCGCCAGCGGCACCACTTCCGGCCGTGACTGCATGCGCGGGCGTTGTTCGGTCAGCACGAACTCGCCGCCGGTGAAATCGCGGCCCGGCTCCGACAACAGGATCGCGACCTGCAACGGGAACACGTGTTCGCCATAGAGGTCCTGATGCAGGCAATTGTAGTCGCCGGCGTCATATTGCAGCAGCAACGGCGTCGGCCTCGCCTGTCCGGCAGCGTTCCAGAAAAGCCGCGTGCTTCTCGGGATACCGGATATCGATCCCCATCGCCTCGTTCCAACGGTTGGCGACGCCGTGCAACTGCGCATACAGCGCCGGACGCAACTCCGCGATCAGTTCGGGCAGCGGATAGGAAAAATATTTGTATTCGCCACGCCCAAAGCCGTGGCGTCCCATCACCACCCGGCTGCGAAAGTGAGCGTCGTCAGGGTAAAGCGCTGAGAGCGCACGGCATTCGTCGACGGTGAGCAGGCTCTTGAGGACGGTGCAGCCATACGCATCGAGATCGCGGCTGGCCTGCGGCCAATCGATGGCCTCGACGCGGGCGGCGATGCCGGATTCAGGTGCGGAGTGGATGGTTTTGCTGGCGGCGGTTTTCATGGCGCCAATTTCGCAAATCGGCGCATCCGGCGCCACCCGATTTCCGGGAAGTCACCATCACCCGTCATTCCGGGGCGATGCGAAGCATCGAACCCGGAATCCCGAGATTCCGGGTCTGGTGCTAACGCACCATCCCGGAATGACGGAAAGATCCACGACCTACCCCAACACCGGCATTTCAACCACATCATAAGCACCGCGAATGACGCGCTTGAGAACCGGATCCTCGAGCTCATATTCGAACCGGCTGGCGGGGCGGATGCCGCCCTTGGCCGCAAAGGTGCCGCCGAACATGGCGCAACCATCCGGCAGCCCCTTGTCGCCGAAGCCACGCTTGATGAGGTCGGCAACCGGCAGCATGCCGTCGAGTTTACCTTCCTGATACAGCACGCGCTTGCCGTCGATCCAGGCGAATGAACGCAGGATCATCTGGTCCCAATGACCGATGACGTCCTCGAGTTCCCACAGCACGGACGCGACGGGCTTGTCGCACATCTGCTTCGATACCGTGACGCCGTAGGCCTCGACCTTGCGGTCGGTATGATCGGAACCGACGCCGACAAAGGTCCGGCCCTGCCAGCCGATCAGCACGAATTCGACCTCGCCGCTGGAATCGCCGCCGCTGCATTCGATGCTGTCGGTGATGACGAGCCGCCGCGCGGAAACGCGGTAATAGATCGGCGTCGACGCCGGCCGCGCGATGCCGATCGCCTCGAGTTCGGCGATGTGCTTGTCGCGCGCGACGGGATCGCGACCGGTCCAGCCGGCGATGACGGCCTGATCGATCGCCAGCGTCAACGGCGTGGTCGTGCCCTGGGCCTCGACTGTGAAAGTAAGATCAAACACGGATGACATCCTCCATTCCGGCCGCAAGTTCAAATATACGGCGATCCGATCCGCCGGACGCCGCGAGCATCAAGCCGACCGGGGCTTCGCCCTCGCGATGCGCGGGCAGTGAAATTGCGCAGCCGTCAATCATGTTGATCAGCGTGCAATTGCGCAGCGATAACAAATTCGCCTTGGCAAAGGCCTTGTCGTCGGCGAGGTCGGCAATGCGCGGCGGCGTGATGGCGGTCGTCGGCATGACCAGCGCATCATATGGCGCGAGACGTGTCGTGGTGCGGGCGATCAAAGACCGGCGCGCGTTGAGCAGATCGATATAGTCCGCGGCGCTGAGGCTTTCGCCGCGCAGGATCCGGCTGGAGACGCGGGGATCGTAGACGTCGCCCTTGCTGGTGAGGAGATAGCGATGCCAGGCGTAGCTCTCCGAAGCCGCAAAGCCGCCCTTGGCGTTCATCACCCCGACATCGAGGAATTCCGGCACGGCAATCCGCTCGATCAGCGCGCCCTGGTGGGAAAGCGTCTCCAGCGCGCGCTCAAAGGTGCGCGCCACTTCGTCCTCGAGTTCGTCGAGAGCGACGGTAGTCGGCACCGCCAGCCGCATGCCCTTGATGGAGCGCGGCTGCAGCGGCCGCACCGGCTCGTCGGCCAGTACGGCATCGAGGACTGCGCAACAACCAACTGAATTCGCGAGCGGCCCAAAACTATCCAGCGTAAACGACAGCGGCACCCCGCCATCGAGCGGCACGCGACGCTGCGTCGGCTTGAAACCGACGATGCCGTTATAGGCGGCCGGGATCCGGCACGAGCCGCCGGTATCGGTGCCGAGCGCGCCATAGGCCATGCCGTCGGCGATCGATACCGCCGCGCCCGACGACGATCCGCCGGGCACGTGACCGACGCTGCGCTGCCAAGCGCTTTTCGGCGTGCCGTAATGCGGGTTGATGCCGATGCCGGAATAGGCGAACTCGGTCATGTTGGTGCGGCCGATCACGACGAAGCCGGCACGGCGCAACCGCGCGACAGCCGTCGCATCAGCCTCCGCCGGGGCTGAGTCCTCAAGCGCGCGCGAGCCGGCGCGGGTTACCTGCCCCTTGATGTCGAACAGATCCTTGATCGAGACGGGAATACCGGCATACGGCGACGGCGCAGCCTTGGCGGCCCGCAAATGGTCCATCGCTTCCGCCGCGGCAATCGCCGCTTCGCGATCGACATGCATGAAGGCCCGGATGCCCTCGCCCGCGGGATCGGCGATCCGGGCGATGCATTCGTCGACCAGCTTGCGGGCGCTGGTGCGGCCGTGTGCGAGATCGTCGGCCAGTGTGGCAAGCGTCGGCTTGTTCTTCATGGTATTCTCGCCTCGATTAATCCGCGTCGATTTCCAGATCGAGCAGCGCCGAACTCAGCGATTTGCCGTGGGCATCGAGCGCCAGCGACCGCGTCACACCGCCGCCGAGCGCGCCGATCATCACGAAATTCAGCGCCGCGATATGGGGCAGCTCATAGCGGACAACCTCGCCCTCGACAACACCGGCAAAGTGTTGCCTGACCCGCGCGCTGGTCACTTGTTCAAGCAGCAGCGGGTAATGCTTTTCGTCGTAGGCGATAACAGAGATATTGGAGGTATCGCCCTTGTCGCCGGTGCGGGAATGGGCGATCTCGCGCAGTTTCATCGCGTCACGCCCCTACAAAGCGGACATGCGGCCGGGCGAGTTCGCGCGGCAGCAGGACCGAGGCCACTGCGACGACATCGCGGGCCGATTTGAAGGCGCCACCGCCGGCGGCGGGGCCGTTGGTGTAGAGCGTTTCGACTTCGTTGCCGATTCGAACCGCTTCGCGCAGATTTTCAGTGCGACCGGCGACGCGGACGCGCACTTCGTAAGGCTCATTCGCATGGGCGGAGACTTCCGCGCCATGCAGCGCGTCGACACCGACCAATTCGAAGCGCAGCTCGCTGGCGGCCACATTGGTCAGCTTTAACCGTTCGCGGACAATCTCCAGCGCCAGCCGTCCGCGCGCCAGCGCGCCGGGACCGGCATAGGAAATCTGGCCCTCGCCGATATAGCTGTCGACATAGCCGACCGAGACTTTCAGCGTATCGGTACGCTGCGTGCCGCGCCCGCCGCTGACCCGCACACGATCCCGGCCGATTTCCTCGACCTTGACGTGTGAAAAATCCGCGACCACGTCGGGCTGGATATAGCGCTCGGGATCGTGCACCTCATAGAGCAATTGCTCCTTGCAGGTCTGCGCCGTCACTGCACCGCCGGAGCCGGCCACCTTGGTGATTACGAGGCTGCCATCCTCCCCGACTTCGCCGATGGGAAAACCGAGCCGCGCCAGATCGGCAACATCCTTGTAGCCGGGATCGGCGAAATAGCCGCCGGTGATCTGCCCGGCGCATTCCAGCAAATGCCCTGCGACAGTGCCCTGCCCCAGCAAATTCCAGTCGTCCATTGCCCAGCCGAACGCGTGAATCATCGGCGCCAGAAACAGCGCGGGATCGGAAGCGCGCCCGGTGATCACGATATCGGCGCCCCTAGTCAGCGCCTCCGCCATCGGCTCGGCGCCTAGATAGGCATTGGCGGACAATAGCCGGTTGCCGAGCTGCCTGATCGAGCCGTCGAACTCCATGATTTTGAGATCGCCGTCCCGGCAGGCCTCGAGCACATCGTCGCCGACAACAGCGGCGATCTTGAGCGAAGACAATCCAAGCGACTTCGCGATCTCCGCGGTCTTGCGGGCCGCCGCGACCGGGTGAGCCGCCCCCATATTGGTCACGATCTTGATGCCCTTGGCGGCACAAATCGGCAGTACCGCGCGCATCCGATCTTCGAGCAGCGGATCGAAGCCGGCATCGGGATTTTTCATTCGCGCCTGCTGCGCCAGCGCGACGGTGCGCTCGCCGAGGCATTCAAACACCAGATATTGGATGTCGCCCTTTTCGGCGAGTTCGACCGCGGGCTCGATGCGATCGCCCGAATAGCCCGCGCCGGATCCAATCCTGATCGTCCGCATCACTTCAGTCCGAAATAAGCGCGCCGCAGCGCCTCGTTGTCGGTCATCTCGGCGACCGTGCCGGAAAACCTGATACGTCCGCCCTCCAGCACGAATACCCGCGTCGCCACTTCGAGAAAGCCGATGTTCTGCTCGGCAATTAAAAGCGCCAGTCCCTTGCCGCGTAAGTCGCTCAGGATGCGAATAACCTCCTTGACGAACAGCGGCGACAGCCCGGCCGAGGGTTCATCCATCACCAACAGCCGCGGTTCGGCGGCAAGCGCTTTGGCGATACCCAGCATCTTGCGCTGGCCGCCGGAGAGGCTGGACGCCGGCGCCCGGCGTTTTTCGCGCAGTGCCGGAAATACGCCGTACATTTCCTCGACGCGGGCGCCGGGATCGGCATGCCCCAGCGCCTGCGCGCCGACCCGGATATTTTCCTCGATCGACAGATCCGGAAAAACCGCGAGTTCCGACATATAGGTCATGCCGAGCTTCATCCGGTCGCTGGACCGCATCCGCGTCAGGTCGTTCTCGCCGAGCTTGATGCTGCCCTGCCGCGCCTCGATCAGGCCCACAAGCGATTTGAGAAAGGTGGTTTTGCCGGCGCCGTTGGCGCCGAGCAACAAGACCGTCTCGCCAGCGCGCACATCGAGATCGACACCCCACAGCACCTGCATGGTGCCATAGCCGGCATCGACAGCACTGGCTTTCAGCAGCGGCGCGTCTTCAGGCGGCATGTTCGCCTCCCAAGAACACTTCGATGACCTGCGGCACCCGCACGGCGACCGCGAGCTTGCCTTCGAAAATCTCCTTGCCGGCATTCATGACAATGACGCGATCGGTGATCTGTTCGATGAAGCCCATCAGATGCTCGACCACGATGATCGCGGTGCCACTCTGCGCCAGCGCCTTGATATGCCCGGCGATCCAGTCGAGCTCCGTCGGATTGAGCCCCGCTGCGAGTTCATCCAGCAGCAACAGCCGCGGACGGGTGGCGAGCGCGCGAACCAGATCGAGCATCTTCTGCTGCGCGTTGTTCAGGTCGGCCGCCGGCCGGTCGGCGACCTCCGTCAGCCGATACTGCTCGAGCAGCGCAGCCATTTCGGGCGGCGTTCCCACAGCGCGTCCATAGGCCAGCGCAACCTCGATATTCTGGCGCACCGTCAGCGACAGAAAAGGTTTCGGAACCTGGAAAGTGCGGTTGACGCCGCGATGAACCAGTTTGTGCGACGCCACCCCACCGATCGAGACGCCATCGAGCACAACCTCGCCACCGTCAGGCGCGTAGAGACCTGAGATCACGTTGATTGCGGTAGTTTTGCCGGAGCCGTTGGGACCGACCAGCCCCAGGATTTCGCCGGACAAGACATGAAAGCTCAATCCATCGAGCGCATGAAAGCCGCCGAAGCGCTTGACCAGTTTCGAGACGTTGAGAATGGGCGCGCTGTCAGGGGACATGCCAACCCCTGCGCGTTGCGAGCGACACCAGGCCCGCGGGAAGAAACAGCACCAGCCCCATGATCAACAGTCCATAGATCAACTGAAAATATTGCGGGGTGGTGAAGCCGATCAGATTGTAGATGCCATAAAGAATGATGACGCCGACGATCGGGCCGCAGATCGTGGCGACGCCGCCAAACAGCGCAAAAACAATTGCGAAGATCGAGAAATCGCCGCTGAACACATTGTCGGGATAGAACACCGACAGGTACCAGGCGTAAACGCCACCGGCGAGACCAGCCACCAGCGCCGAAGCCAGCCACGCGATCACGCGCATCCGCACCACGTCGACGCCGGCCATCGACGCGCTGACCGCGTCTTCCCGCACCGCCTGCAACGCAAGGCCGAAGCGGGAGTTTTTCAGATACACGACCGCACCCAGCGTCAACGCCAGCACGACGAGGGCTGCGGCATAGGCCAGCGTCGGATTGAAGGTCCCGGTCAGCGAGACGCCGTATGGCCCGCGCGTGATATTCTCCAGCGCCGGATTGGCCACGAAGTGAAGCACCGCGAGCGAGGCCGCGAGGTTGGCGATCGCGAAATAGGCGCCGGACAGACGCAGCAGTGGCGTCAGCAACAGCCCAAGTGCGACGCCGACCAGTCCGCCTACGATCACCGCAAGCGCGGCAGGCGCCTGAAAGTGCATCACCATGATCGCAAAACCATAGGCTCCGGCACCGAAGAAGCCGACATAGCCAAACGGCAGATAACCCGTGAAGCCGTAGATGATGTTCACGCCCTGGGCGAGGATCAGGAAGATCACAAAATTGAACAGCAGCAGGTGGTTTTGATAGACGCCCGGCAGCACCGCAAATACGGCGAGTAGCAGCAGAACGATGAACAGCGTGTGTTTGAAGGAGCTAGGCAACGCGCACCCGCCTTCCCAGCAGACCGCTCGGGCGCAGCAGCAGGATGAAGATCAGGAGGACATACGGCAACAGATCGGCCCATGAACTCAGATAAGTCTGCACCAGCATGTAGCAGACGCCGTAAACCACGCCGCCGAGCGCAGTACCCAAGGGATTGCCGAGCGATCCCAGCACCACGATGGCAAACGACGTCACTGTCGCATCGGCGCCGAAAGCCGGCGTCACCGATCCGAACATGAAGGGCGCGAAGATACCGGCCACCGCCGCAAGCCCCAGCCCGACGCCAAAGGCTGCCGCGGAGACGCGATCGACATCGATACCGGTCGCAAAGGCTTCATCGCGTCGCGACATCACCGCGCGGGTCAATGTGCCGAGCCGGGTACGATAGAGATAGAGATAGACCAGCGCGATGGCGATCAGGCTGGTGATCGCGGCGATCACCCATGAGGCCGGAAATCCCTGGCCGAAGATCTGGATCGGCCCACCGCTATCCGGCTTGCCGCCGAACAGTTTGACTTTGATGGTCGAGAATACCGTGCCGAGCGCCCTGCTCTGGATCGAGCGTTCGCTGGTGCCGAAGAAGATCGTCATCACGGCTTCGATCACCTGCGACAGACCGAAGAACAAGATGATCGACAGCATTTCGGGATTTACCGAACCCTGCAGCCGCGGCACCAGCACCCAATAGAGCAGCAAGCCCACCAGCAGAAAGATCACGAACGCCAGCGGTACCGCAAACAGCGGATCGATGCCGACCATCGTCACGACGCCGAATGCGACGAACGCACCGAGCATCAGGAAGTCGCCGTGCGCGAGATTGACGATGCGCATGACGCCGAACACGAGATTGAGACCGATACCGACCAGGCTGAAATAAAGACCGAACAGAACGCCGGCGACGAGCGCATAGATCATCGGCGCTTCACTCCCGGCATCCGTTGTCCGTCCTGTGTCTCACTCATGGACGCGGATAGACCGGTTTGCCCGTGGCGGTTTCGTGCGGATAGAGCGAGATGAACTTGATGTGGCCGTGATCGTCGAGTTCGAGTTGCCCGAGCGGCGTCAACTCGCCGATCTGGCCGCCCATCTCATCGAGCGCGAAGGTCCCGTCGAGCGTCTTGAGTTCGCCAGACAGGCTGAATACGGCGCGGCGCAGCTCAAGCTGATCGAGGCTGGTCGCGACCGACAGCGTCTTCTCGATCACCAGTCCTGTGGTGTAGCCGGCTACGGCATTGAAGCCGAATTCGATCTTGCCGTCGGGGTATTTCTTCTCCCAGGCGGCTTTGTATTCCTTCATGGTCATGCCGAAATTGACCGGATATTCGATCTCGGAGGGCGGCACATAGGTAAAGACGTGCTCAAGGCCTTTTTCGCCGACATTTTTTTCCAGAAGCTCGGTCTCAAGGCCGGCATAAATGCAAAACAGCATTTTGAATTTGACGCCGACATCCGCGACATTGCGCAGGAATGCGATGTCGTTCGGCGCATAGCCGAAATGGATCACCGCGTCCGGCTGCGTATTGTTGATGTTATTGATGATGACGGTGTAGTTCGTGGTCTCGGTCGGAATGCCCTGATCGTAGACGATCTCGATCGGCGCGCCGGAATCCTTGACGAATTTGCGGAACGCGTTCGCCTGGGTACCGGTGAATTCGTTGGTCGAGTAGAGAATCGCAATCTTCTTGATCCCAAGCCCCGGCCCGTCATGCGACACGAAATCCGCAACCGGCTTCGGCCAGATCGTCGAGACCGGGTCCGCCATCAGCGCGATGTAAGGGTTGTCCTTGGAAAAAAAGCTGGCGCCGGTTCCGGTCTGATCGAACAGGAAAACCTTGCGGTCGCGCGCGATGGCGACCGCGGGAGCGGTCAGGACCGAGCCGGAATCCGCGACCAGGAGATCGACCTTGTCCTGCGTGATCAACTGATTATAGAGCGTTGAAGCGGTCGCGGTGTTGCTCTGGTCGTCATAGGCGATGAGCTTGACCGGAATTTTCTTGTCGAACGCCTTCACATAGGCGCCGCCCTCGGCATTTTTCTGGTCGGCCCAGAGCTTGAGCGCGCTGAAAACCGGCATCGAAATCGACGCATAGCGGCCGGATGACGCATAGAGCGTGCCGATCTTGATCTCCGCCGGCGCATCCGCGGCAAAGGCCTGTGTGGCCAATGTCACGCCCGCAAGCACCAGCGCGCCCGTCATCCTCAGCATAAAATCCTCCCGGTATTTTTTTCGTTCCGGCGGACAATAGCGCGGGCGGTCGCCGGGATACAAGCACTCCGGCCTCATCCATTGTGCGCGGGCCGGAATACGCCGCATGCAGCGGGCCGGCTGGACCGTTGACGCTGGACCATCCAATGTCACCACTAAGACTTTCGTCATTCCGGGGCGCGCGAAAGCGCGAACCCGGAATCTCGAGATTCCGGGTCTGGTGCTACGCACCATCCCGGAATGACGGAACAGACAGGAGGCTTTCATGACCAAATCACTCCAGGACAAAGTGATCATCGTGACCGGCGCCGGGCGCGGCATCGGGCGCGAAATCGCGCTGTTATGCGCGGCCGAGGGCGCCAAGGTCGTGGTCAACGATCCCGGCGTCGCCGCGGACGGATCGGGAACCAGTGCTGCGCCGGCAGATGAAGTGGTCGAGGAAATCAAGAAACGCGGCGGGAGCGCGGTCGCAAATTTCGAGACCGTTGCCGAGGCGATTCCCGCCAGCAAGATCGTCAAGACCGCCATCGACAGCTACGGCAAGCTCGACGGCGTGGTCAACAATGCCGGCATCCTGCGCGATGCGATCTTCCATCGCATGAGCATCGACGCGTTCGAGTCCGTCATCAAGGTGCATCTGATGGGCTCGTTCTACGTTTCGCATGCCGCCGCGAGATTATTCCGCGAGCAGGAAAGCGGCGCGTTCGTGCACTTCACCTCGACCTCGGGTCTGGTCGGCAATTTCGGCCAGGCCAATTACGCCGCGGCCAAGCTCGGCATTGTCGGACTGTCGAAATCGATCGCGCTCGACATGGAGCGCTTCAATGTGCGTTCCAATTGCGTCTCGCCGTTCGCCTGGAGCCGGATGATCGGGACCATCCCGACCGAAACCGAGGCCGAGAAGGCGCGCGTCGCGAAACTTCAGCAGATGGGACCGGAAAAGATCGCGCCGGTCTGTGCATTCCTGCTCAGCGACGCCGCCAAGGACGTGACCGGACAGATCTTTGCAGTGCGCATGAACGAGATTTTCCTGATGAGCCAGTCGCGGCCATTGCGCTCGATCCATCGCGCCGAAGGCTGGACGACGCAGAGCCTCGCCGAGCACGGCATGCCTGCATTGAAATCGTCGTTCTACAAGCTCGACCGCTCGGCGGATATTTTCAACTGGGATGCGATTTAGTTAATCGCAGACCTCATGGTGAGGAGCGCGTCTTCGCGCGTCTCGAACCATGGAAATTTGCAGC
>NZ_JAAVUY010000029.1 GCF_018449695.1 Bradyrhizobium sp. dw_411 | reverse complement strand
CTTGTGGGAGAGGTCGGATCGCATCGTTAGATGCGATCCGGGTGAGGGGTTACGGACTATCGATAGACCTGGACCCCTCACCCCAACCCTCTCCCACAGGGGGAGAGGGCGCTCACCGTCGTCATTGAAATAGCAAAGCAATGGCTCTATCGACGCAAACAAAAGATCGGAACCACCATCATGCACGTCAAAGATAAAGTCTGCGTCGTCACGGGTGCGGCAAGCGGCATCGGCGAGGCGGTGGCGCGCGCTTATGCGCAGGCCGGCGCACGGGGCGTGGTGGTGGCCGATCTCAAATCCTCACGGGAAAGACTCGCCGGCGTCGCCGGCGATATCGACGGGTTCGCCGTTACCGGCGATGTCGGTGAAGAAGCTGACATCCAGGCGTTGATCGCCGCGGCCGAGGCCCGATTCGGACCGGTGGATATTTTCTTTTCCAATGCGGGCCTGTCGCGCAAGGGGCAAGAGAGCGCGTCCGATGCCGATTGGGACGTGAGCTGGCGGGTGCATGTCATGAGCCATGTGTTCGCGGCGCGCGCACTGGTGCCGGGCATGCTGGCGCGGGGCTCCGGCTATCTGCTCAATACCGCTTCCGCAGCGGGCCTATTGGCGTCACTCAACTCGATGCCCTATGGCGTGACCAAACATGCCGCGGTGGCGCTGGCCGAGCATCTGGCGATTCAATATGGCGACCGCGGCATCCGCGTTTCCGTATTGTGTCCGCAATCCGTACAAACCGGCATGACGATTCCGGGGCCGAGCGCGGCGCGGGTCGACGGTGTGATGCAGCCGGCCGAAGTGGCGCGCATCGTGATCGAGGCGATGGAAGCCGAGCGCTTCCTGATATTGTCCCATCCCAGCGTCCATGAGTATATGCAGCGCAAGGCCTCCAATATCGACCGTTGGCTGGCGGGAATGCGGCGGCTGCGCGACAGGACCTATGGCGTTCAACGACGGGGCTGACATCAGAGCTGACATGCAGTCGACATGTTGCTCATGTTCTATCGAATAAATACGCACCCACTTAAAGGACCATTGGATTTGAAATTTTTCGCACCTGCCATGCTTGCCTCTCTGCTCGCGCTCATGCCCGGCATCGCCCCCGCTTTCGCAGAAGTGGAGCAATGCCGGTTCATCCAGGCAAAACCGGATCGCGAGGCCTGCTATCGACGCCAGGAGGCCGCGCTTGCCGAAAAGCGCCAGCAAGAGGCGAGTCGCGCTTCCGAAAACGCCAAAGGCATGGAATCGCTGGAGCAGATGAAGCACGAGGACATCGAACTCAACAGGCAGTTGCACAATATCTGCCGGGGATGCTGAGCGGTCTCTAAACTCGCTTGGCTATTGTTCTCTTTCCGTCATGGCCGGGCTTGACCCGGCCATTCACGTCCTTCTTAAACACAGCAAGACGTGGATGCCCGGCACAAGGCCGGGCATGACGAGCTTAGCTTCACGCTACGCCTATAGTCTCGATCCAACCAGCGAACGCATCCAGGATTTCGGTCATGACTTCGCGGTCATTCCGTCCCGAGCGTGCCAGCACGTGAAAGGAGTGATCGGCTTCCTTGACGATGTGCAACGAGGCCCGCGGACCAAGGCTGGCGACGACGGGCTTAAGCAGGGTCAGTTCCGCCAGAGTGTCGCGGGTGCCCTGCAGAAACAGCATCGGCACCTTCACCTCGGCAAGATGCCTGGCGCGATCATTGGACGGCTTGCCCGCCGGATGTAGCGGAAAACCCACAAACGCCAGACCCCGGACACCCGAAAGCGGCGCCATCGCCTGCGCCTGCGACGTCATGCGTCCACCAAAGGATTTGCCGCCCGCGATCAAGGGCAGTCCCGGACAGACGCGCCCGGCTTCCGCCACCGCGGCACGCACGGCGGCATGCGCGACAACAGGCGGATCAGGCCGCCGGCTGCCTTTTTCCATATAGGGAAATTGATAGCGCAGGCTCGCGACGCCGCGTTTGCCAAGGCCTGCCGCAAAACTTTCCATGAAGGGATGGGTCATCCCCGCCCCCGCGCCATGGGCGAAAACGTAACACGCGCGCGCTTTGGCGGGACTGGTCAGAAGCGCCGACACCGGGCCGGCATCCGCGACTTCGAACTCAAGCTGCTGCGTGTTCACGGCGGCCATGCGACGACAAACCCCGGTTTCCCGGCAAGTTTATGGCGCCTCGTGCTTAAGCCGCCGCCGAACTGCGAACCGCGTGAACGATGACCCGGCGCAACGAGGACACTGCCTCGGTGACATCGGATGCGTAGCTGTGAACCCGCCCCGCTTCGTCTCCCAGCCGCGTCGCTTCGTCCGACACTTCGGCAATGCGGGTCGAGACCTCGCGGGCGCCATTGGCGGTTTCAGTGACGTTGCGAGCGATCTCGCTGGTCGCGGCGTGCTGTTCCTCGACCGCCGCGGCAATCGAACTGGCGATTTCGTCGATCGTGCGCACGGTGCCACTGACCTCATCCATGCCGCGCACGGTTTCCTGCGTGATGCTCTGGATTTCGTTGATCTGGCGATTGATCTCCTCAGTCGAGCGCGCGGTCTGGGTCGCGAGATTCTTCACCTCGCTCGCCACCACCGCAAAACCCTTGCCGGCATCGCCGGCGCGCGCCGCTTCGATGGTGGCGTTCAGGGCCAGCAGATTGGTCTGTGACGCGATCTCCGAAATCAAGGTCGTGACCTGTCCGACCCGGGCCACCGCTTCGGCCAGCGTCGCGATCGTGGCCCGTGCATGGTCGCTGCGGCCGACGGCAACCGTCGTAGCCTTGGTTGCATTGCTGACCTGGACGCTGATTTCGCGGATCGAACCCGACAATTGCTCGGTGGCGCTGGCAACCGTCTGCGCGTTGGCCAAGGCTTGCGCCGAGGCCGCCGCTACCGTCTGCGAACTGGCGCCGACCAATCCCGCCGACCGGCTCATCACCGCAGCCGCCTCCGTCATCGCCGTCATCCGGCTATCGATACCCGTCACCGCGGTATCGGTTTCGGTCTCGACCGTCGTCACCATGCCGGCCAGCGCCTGCCGTCGCGAGGCCTCGGCCTCGCCCTTCTGAACATCGACTTCGCTGCGCAGCCGCTCGGCTTCGGCAGATTTCTCTTTGAAGACCTGCAGCGCCCGCGCCACGGTGCCGATTTCGTCCTTGAGGCCCAGATCGCGCATGAATTCGCTGGTCGGCGCCTCGGACAGCGGCTGCTCGGTAAACTGGACCAGACGGCCAAGCGGTTTGGTGATCTGGCGCGACAGCCACCAGGCGCAGGCCACCATGAACAGGCCGACCACGACTGCAATCGAGAAGAACTGCCAGGCGACCTGGGTAAAGCGTGCTTCGATGTCGTCAACAAAGGTGCTGGTCGAGATCGCCCAGTGCCAGGGATCGAACGCGATCGCGTAGCTCAGCTTGGTGGTGGGATCGCTCGAGCCCGCGCCTATGCGCCCTACTGGGCTGAGCGCAATGACGGCCCCTGTCCCGTTGCGCGCCGCCTCGATCTGCTCCTTGATGATTTGCCGGCCGCTCGGATCGACGAAATTGATAAAATTCTGACCCTCGCGCTCCGGCTTGCCGCCATGCACGATGTTGGTCCCCTCGAAATCATGGATGTAGTAATATTCGCCGTTGCCCCACCGCATGACGCGGATCTGGTCCTTGACCATTTTCTTGGCGGCGTCTTCGGTCATCTCGCCGCTCTGGGCGCGAGCATAGGCCGCCTTCACCATCGCGACTGCGGTTTCGTCGAGATGGCGCACCGCTTCGACGCGCTCGGCGCTGATGGTCTGGTGGATCTTGTGACTCGCGAGCCCGGCGAGGAAGGCGTAGCCGACAAATATGATGGCAGAAAATACCAGCAGCTTAGCGCCAATTCCAAATCTGGGCATTCCGAGTACTCCGCATTCCGGAGTATCTAAGTGCCATCAATTGATAAATTGGCCGTTAATCTTAAAGGCGATCGTGCGGCATTTGTGCGCGGACAGGTTGCGCACAAATCATGGATCGCGCTTATGCCGCGGCTGAACTGCGAACAGCGTGGACGATGACCCGGCGCAGCGAAGACACCGCTTCAGTGACATCGGACGCGTAGCTGTGAACCCGCCCGGCTTCGTCCCCCAGCCGTGTCGCTTCGCCCGATACTTCAGCGATGCGGGTCGAAACTTCGCGCGCGCCATTGGCAGTTTCAGTGACGTTTCGGGCGATCTCGCTGGTCGCGGCGTGTTGCTCTTCGACGGCTGCGGCAATCGAGCCCGCGATTTCGTCGATCGTGCGCACCGTGCCGCTGACCTCGTCCATGCCGCGCACGGTTTCCTGGGTGATGCTCTGGATTTCGCCGATCTGGCGGTTGATCTCCTCAGTCGAGCGCGCGGTTTGGGTCGCCAGATTCTTCACTTCGCTCGCAACCACGGCAAAACCCCTGCCGGCCTCACCGGCACGCGCGGCTTCGATCGTTGCGTTCAAGGCTAGAAGATTGGTTTGTGACGCGATCTCCGAAATCAGGGTCGTGACCTGGCCTACCCGCGCAACGGCCTCTGCGAGAGACGCGATGGTGGTCCGGGCATGGTCGCTGCGGCTGACGGCAACCGCCGTGGCTTTGGTTGCATTGTTGACCTGGGCACTGATCTCGCGAATCGAACCCGACAATTCCTCGGTGGCGCTCGCAACCGTCTGCGCGTTGGCCAAAGCTTGCGCCGAGGCCGCCGCAACCGTCTGCGAACTCGTGCCGACCAAACCTGCCGAACGACTCATCACGGCGGCCGCTTCGGTCATCGCCGTCATCCGGCTGTCGATGCCCGTGACTGCCGTGTCGGTTTCGGTCTCAACCGTCGTCACCATACCGGCCAGCGCCTGGCGTCGTGAGGCCTCGGCTTCGTTCTTCTGGATGTCGACTTCGCCGCGCAACCGCTCGGCTTCGGCCGACTTCTCTTTAAAGACCTGCAGCGCCCGCGCCACGGTGCCGATTTCGTCCTTCAGGCCCAGATCGCGCGTAAACTCGCTGGTCGGCGCCTCGGACAGCGGCTGCTCGGTAAACTGGACCAGACGGCCAAGCGGCTTGGTGATCTGGCGCGACAACCAATAAGCGCATGCCATCATGAACAGGCCGACGCCGACCGCGATCGAAAAGAACTGCCAGGCGACTTCGCTAAAGCGCGCATCGATATCGTCGACATAGACGCCGGTACCGATCACCCAATGCCAGGGCTCGAAGGCGGTGACAAAGGACATCTTGGGCACCGGCACGTCCGACCCCGTGCGCGGAAACTGAACAGACACAAGCCCGGTGCCGGCGCGCGCGCGATCGATCTGCTCTTTTACGAATTGCTTGCCGGTCGGATCGGTCGCGGTATAGAAATTCTTGCCTTCGCGTTCGGGCCTGGTCCCATGGACGACGGCGAGGCCTTCAAAATCATACACGTAGTAATATTCGTTGCTGCCATACCGCATGGCCCGGATCTGATCCTTGACCATCTTTTTGGCGGCGTCTTCGGTCATCTCGCCGCTCTGGGCGCGAGCATAGGCTGCCTTGACCATCGCGACTGCGGTTTCGTCGAGGGCTCGGACCATCTCGGCCCGTTCGGCACTGATGGTCTGATGGATCTTGTGACTCGCGAGCCCGGCAAGGAAGGCGTAGCCGGCAAAGATGATGGCGGAAAACGCCAATAGCTTGGCGCCAATTCCAAATCTGGGCATTCGAGTACTCCGCATCCGAAGTATCTAGGTGCCATTAATTCATAAACCTGCCGTTAATCTTGAAGGCGATCGCGCGGCAAATGCATACCGATTGCGCTGATGTCACCGGAGATTGCATTGTTACCGCGCGAAATAAGCGCCTGGCTCACCCGCAAAGAATCCGCACATGCCAAAGATGTCGTTACCGCGGCGCTGAATGGCGAGAAGCTTTGGCGGGCGGCGCTCTGAGTGGCTCTCGCCCTGACCGAAGACCGGCGACAACAGGCCAATTTTTGGCGATCCCGGCATGACTCGAACATGCGACCTACGGTTTAGGAAACCGTCGCTCTATCCGGCTGAGCTACGGGACCGGATTGATTTCATTCAGGATTTTCAATCGAAAAACTTTGGCTGTTGTCGGGCCTCGGGATTTCGACCGAACCTGCTTTGCGGCAATCCATCACTTCTTACTCGCTCGCCGGGCCGCAAACAACTGCGCAAAGAACTGCGACCGTCAATGGCCGCCCACATCGACAACCACGTTCGCCGCTCTCAACGAGGCGATGGTCGCCTCCAGATGGGAGCGGTCACGGGTCTCGATCACGACCTCAAGCGATACGCCCTTGGCCGGCAAATCAGTGAAGATGCGCTGATGCGAGACCTCGACGATGTTGGCGCCGCAATGGCTGAGGATTTCGACCACCGTAGCCAACTGACCGGGCCGGTCCGCGATGTCGAATCTCAATTGCGACAGGCGGCCTTCCTTCGCAAGCTGGCGTGTCAGCACGCCGGCCAATAGCCGCGTATCGATATTGCCGCCGCTCAGCACCAGACCGATCGCGCGGCCCTTGAAGCGCGCCTCGTTGGCGAGAACCGCCGCCAGGCCGGCGGCGCCCGCGCCTTCCGTCACGGTCTTTTCGATTGTGATGAGCAGGCTCAGCGCCTGCTCGATCTGCTGTTCAGTCACGAGCACAATGTCGTCAACCAGCGCGCGGATGATCTCCGCGGTGATGCGACCGGGCGCCTTGACCGCGATGCCTTCGGCGAGCGTATCGCCGCGGACCGGAAGCTGTTGCGCCTTGATGAGATTGTACATCGAGGGATAGAGCGCGGCCTGCACGCCGATCACCTCGATATCAGGCTTGATCGTCTTGGCTGCGACCGCGATGCCGGAGATCAAGCCGCCGCCGCCGATGGGAACCAGCAGCACATCGAGGCCGGGCACCGAAGCGAGCATCTCCAGCGCGATGGTGCCCTGGCCGGCGATGATCAGGGGATCGTCATAGGGGTGGATGAAGGTGAGTTGCTTTTCACGGCCATGGTCGGCGGCCAGAAGGGTTGCTTCTTCGAGGGTTGCACCACCTTCGATCACCTGTGCGCCATGCCGGCGCGTGTTCTCGATCTTCACGGTCGGCGTGCCCAGCGGCACGAAGATGGTGGCGGGGATCGACAGCCGGGCCGCATGATAGGCGACACCCTGCGCGTGGTTGCCCGCCGAAACCGCGATCACGCCGCGCCGCCGCTCATCGACAGACAGGGCCGATAGCCGATTGAGCGCGCCACGCTCCTTGAAGGTGGCCGTGAACTGCAGGTTCTCGAACTTCAGCCATATGTCGGCGCCGAGGATGTCCGATAGCGTCCGGCTGCGATCGAAGCTGGTCTGCCTGACGGAACCGGCAAGGACAGAAGCCGCCGCCTCGATGTCGCCGAGCTTGACCGGCAATCGCGCCAGGGAATTTTTCAACGTCTCACTCATGGTCCCCGGTCTCCGGTTGCGTCGTTTCAAACCGCCGATAACACACCCCGATTTGGCCTGTATTTCCTGCCGATGCGATTGTAAAAGCAACCCAATCTTTCAACGAAGAAACAAGCGAGCTTCCCATGCCTACCAACCGCCGGACAATTTTGCGCGCCGCTGCCGCCCTTCCCGTTGTAGCCGGCATGACATCGGGGACGGCCTTTGCGCAGGCCGCGCCAACCGAGGCGCCGAAGCCCGCAGCAGTTCCTGCCGCGGCTCCGCCGGAAGTGACTAAAATCCTCGCCCATTACATCGTCTCATCAGGATATGACGACCTGCCCGCGAACGTGCGCAAGGAAGGCGTGCGGACCATGCTCAACTGGGTCGGCGTCGCGATCGGCGGCTCGCATCACCAGACCGTCGATATCGCAGCTTCTGCGCTGGGGCCGTTCTCCGGTCCCGCGCAGGCCTCGCTGCTCGGCCGCAAGGAACGCTTCGACATCATGAATGCGGCCTTCCTCAACGGCGTCTCGAGTCATATTTTCGACTATGACGACACCCATCTGAAGACCATCATCCATCCGGCGGGCCCGGTCGCTTCGGCGATCCTTGCGCTGTCGGAAATGCATCCGGTATCGGGCAAGGATTTTCTCAACGCGCTGGTGCTGGGTGTCGAGACCGAATGCCGGATCGGCAATGCGGTTTATCCCAATCACTATGATGTCGGCTGGCACATCACCGGCACCGCCGGCGTGTTCGGCGCGGCCGCGGCGACCGGCAAGTTGCTTGGCCTCAGCGAGCAGCAGATGATCTGGGCGCTTGGGCTAGCGGCATCGCAGCCGGTCGGCCTGCGGGAATCCTTTGGCTCGATGAACAAGAGTTTTAACCCGGGCCGCGCCGCCAGCAACGGCATCTTCGCGGCGCTGCTGGCCTCGAAAAACTACACCAGCTCCGATGGCATGATCGAGGCCAAGCGCGGCTGGGCCAATGCGATCAGCACCAAGCAGGACTACAAGGAGATCACCGAGGGCCTCGGCCAGCGCTACGAGGCCGCGCTCAATACTTACAAGCCGTTCGCCTGCGGTATCGTGTTGCATCCGGCGATCGATGCGGCGATCCAGCTTCGCGGCGAAGAGAAATTCACCGCCGACCAGATCAAGCGGGTTGAACTGAAAGTGCATCCGCTGGTGATTGAGCTGACCGGCAAGAAAACCCCGCAGGAAGGCCTCGAAGGCAAGTTCAGCATCTATCATGCGGTCGCCATTGCGCTGATCGAGGGCGCCGGCGGCGAGAAGCAATTCAGCGACCGCGCGGTGCGCGATCCCGCCGTGATCAGCCTGCGCAGCAAGGTCGTTCCGGTGATCACTGCCGGGATCAAGCCTGAGCAAGTCGAGATGTCGATCGAACTCAGTGACGGACGCGTGTTGCGCAAACGCATCGAGCACGCGATCGGCAGCCTGGAGAAGCCGATGAGCGACAAGGATCTGGAGCGCAAGTTCACCGATCTCGCCGAAGGCATCCTGCCCACGCAACAGACCGCCAGGATCATCGAGACCTGCTGGAAGATCGAAGCTCTTCCCGACGCCGGCGAGATCGCGCGGATGGGCGCCCGCACGGGGGCGTGAGGCGCGGTGTCAGTAATAGCTGAGGCTCACACCTCCGCTATTTCGTCTGCCTGACATTCACGCCACGTCCCATGCCGGCGCAGTCGTCGTCGGTTTTGAAGCCGGCAGCGCGGATGCCGAAGGCGGCCAGTTCTTCGTCCTTGTGCTCGGTATCGCCGGTGACGCCGACCGCGCCGACGACGTCGCCATTGTCGGCGCGGATCAGCATGCCGCCGCCTTCGGGGAAAATCTTGTTGTCGGTGGCGCTGAGCAGATAGCGCATGAAGACGGGCTTTTCCTCGTTGCGCACGCGCACCAGCGTCGAGGAGCGGCCGAGCGCAAGCGCTGCATAGGCTTTGCCAAACGCCATCTCGAAGCGAACCATCGAGGAGCCGTCCTCCTTCTGGAACGCCTTCACGATGCAGCCCGGCTCGACGACGATGACGCTCAGCGGCCGGCATTGCTGTTCGGCGCCGCGCTTGATGATGGCTTCGATAATGCGATTGGCTTGGTCCAGCGTGATCATGATTGCTCTCTTTGGGCTCCCTATTGGCGTTCCATGCCGGCGGCTTCGATAATCGGAATCAGACGCTGCCGTTCCGCGACGAGAAACGCCTCCGCGCCCGCCGGGCTGACATCGGATCTCGCTTCCAGTCCCGCGACCTGCAACGCGTCATCGAACTCCGGCTGCTTGATGACATCAGCGGTTACGCCGGCAATCCGATCGATGATCGATTGCGGCGTTCCCGCCGGCCCCAGCACGCCACAAGTCAATCCGGCGACAAGCCCGGAAAGCGTCTCGACGGCGGCGGGAATTTCCGGCGCGGCCTTGAGCCGTGCAGGAGCGCAGACCGCGAGAATGCGGACATCACCGCTGCGATGAAAACTCAGCACCTGGCTGGTGACGTTGGGCGTCATCATCGGCACCACGCCCGCGATCAGATCGATCAGGCCGGGTCCCGCGCCGCGATAAGGCACGTGCAGAATATCGGGTGTCTGGGTGAGTTGCTTGAACAACTCGCCGGCCAGATGCGTCACCGTTCCGGCGCCGGCCGAAGCGTAAGACAGCTTCTTCTGATTGGCCCTGGCGTAGGCGATGAATTCACCGAGCGTTTTGGCGGGAACGCCGGGATGCACGACGATCGCGGTCGACGACGTCGCCATCATCGAAATCGCCGCGAAATCCTTGGCCGGATCGTAAGGCGGACGTCGCATCAGATAGGGCGCGATGATCTGGCAACTGGTGTCGCCGAACAACAGCGTATAGCCGTCGACCTTGGCGTGCGCCACGGTATTGGCGCCGATCACACCGCCCCCGCCGCCCTGGTTTTCGATAATGACAGTGCCAAGCGGCGCCTTCATCCGCTCCGCCCATTGACGCGCCACGGCATCGACCACGCCACCGGGCGCGTAGGGAACCACGAGGCGGATCGTGCTCGCCGGGTATTTCGATTGCGCCAGAGCAGGCTTGCCCGGCAATAGCGGCGCAACCAGTGCAGCGCCACCCAACCGAAGACAATCACGGCGATCCATCAACCACTCCCGATTCATGCGCTGCCGGGTTCTGTTTCGCCGGAATTTCGGCCGCCCGCACTCAAGCAAGGACGCCATATATCAAGGCTTGAAGAGGTAAGTCGAGGATCGATCGGCGATATCTGCCGGCTGGCTGATCTACTCCGAAAGACGTTGACATGGGCGCGGTATTGGCGGCATCAGCGCAGTGAAATTAGGTCCATTCGCGCCTGCGGAAATACCGCCGGCCGCCAAAAAATAAAGAGCCGAAGAAAGGGACAGACCATGACCGCGCCAACAGACGCTTCCAAAGGATTCGCCTGGCCCAACGGCGCGCGGGTCGCCGTGGTGGTGACATGCCTGATGGAGAACTGGTCTGGAGACAAGGGCCCTCCTTTCTCGGTACAGACCACATCGCTCAAGCCGGGCACGCATGATCGCGCCGCGATGACCTGGGGAACCTATGGCAGCCGCAACGGGGTGTGGCGCCTTCTCAAGATTCTCAACGAGAACCAGACGCCTTCGACCTTCGTGGCCAACGCGCATTCGATGGAAATCGCGCCGGACGCGGTCGAGTGCATGCTCAAAACAGGCCACGAGATCGCCGGCCATTCCTATACGCAGGATGCGCTGATGGCCTATCTTGAGCCCGACGAGGAACGGGCATTGATCGAAAAATGCATCGGCGTGTTCAAGAAGCTGACCGGCGCGCCGCCGAAGGGATGGCTGAGCCCGGTGCTGGCGCCATCAGCCCATACCGAAGAGATCATCGCCGATACCGGCTTCCTCTGGTACGGCGATTACAACCACATCGATCTGCCGTTTTGCGTCGACACCGGCAAGGGAACGCTGGTGGCGCTGCCGCATTCGGATTTCGCCGATCACCGCGTGCTGCGCGCCAATCCGCGCGACTGGTTCGAAGTTTACAAGGACACGTTCGACTATCTCTACGCCAATGAGCCGACGTCATACCTCAACATCACGCTGCACTGCCATTTCGGCGGACGGCCGCTGATGGCCGCCCAGTTCGACCGCATCCTGAAATATATTCGCGGTTTTCCGGGCGCGTGGTTCGTGCGTCACGACGAACTGGCGCAATGGGTCAGGGATAACAAGATCGGCGAATGGACCAACCGGCAGCGCTTCTTCCCGGGCTGATGTTTACGAGCTGAACAAGGTCGCGCCGGATTGGACGGGCTGATTCGAGCGAAGCAGCAGCCGGAAAATCAACACATGCGTGACGAACAGCAGCGGCACCAGGACGGTGGGGATGAAAAACGCCGCGCCCAACATGCCCGGTGAAATCCCCACCCCGATCGCGCCCTCGTAAACCGCATGGGCGAGATCGGCAAAGCCCCAGATGTTGAACAGCCATACCAGCGGGATGGCCAAAGATGATTTCGAGCGCAGCGCGAACACCGCGATCAGCGCCAGAATAGCGGCGCCGAGATCGCCATAGGCTGCGGGTGTCGCGAAAGAAGCCTGCAACGACGGTGAAACCACGCCCGGCACCAGAAAGCTGAGGCCGATGAACCTGAACGCATGGGGAATGATCAGCGCGGTCAGCGCATCGTCCCGGTGCGTGTTTTGAAGCCGCGGCAGGATGTATAGGCTCGCAAGCACGATGCCGGTAATGAGACTCATCGCCGCGCTGAGACCGAATATAGCCGTCGTATTCATGTGTTCCTCCTCTCCAATGGTTCATCTTCGCGACTGCAGTTGGATTATTTCCGGGGGATCGGCACACCACGATCCCAACTTCGCAACCAAAGCGCCGCGGCGGTGACGACGCCATAGGTGACGGACGCCGCCGCAACCGCGATAAACAGCGCGCGCAGGCCGCCGCCGAAATGAACCACGATGATCCAGCCGATAGCAGCGGCGATGATCAGCCGCGCGGTTCCTGCCAGCACCGGCCACAGCACGCGGCCCGCGCCTTGGCCTGCGAAATACAGCAGCATGCCAAATCCAAATATCCCGTAGAACGGCGCCACCGTGTGCAGATAAAGCTCGCCGGTAGCCAATACCCCGGGCTCGGTGCTGAACAGCGACAGCCACGCGCGCGGGAAGATCGCAGCAAGTGCGCCGATGAGTTCGGTCAGGCCGGCGGCGAAGAACGCACTGATCCAGGCGATACGTTCCGCCCGCGCAACCTGACCGGCGCCGAAATTGGTTCCGACCATGGTCAGCGCGGCCGTACCCAGCGCGAACAATAGCGGGATCAGGATATAATCGAGCCGCGACGCGATGCCGTAGCCCGCGATCGCATCGGTACCGAACAATCCGACGACACCGGTCACCAGAACGACGGTAAGGTTGGCCTGGATCGCCCCCAACGCGGACAATCCACCGACACGCAGGATATCCGCGAGCCGACGCCACTTGATACGCTTTATGTTAAACGACAAATGCAGCGTGCTGCGCGCCGAGCGCAGATAGGCGATGAGTATCGTTGCGCCGATCAGATAGTACGTGACGACCGCGAGGCCGGCGCCTGCGACGCCCAATTTGGGAAAAGGTCCCCAGCCGAAAATCAGTGCGGGCGACAGCGGCAACAGCACGAACATGCCGATAAAGATCACCGTGGCCGGCACCACCGTATTGCCGGCGCCACGAAGCGCCGCAGCCATCAGGCTCACGATCCACACCAGTGCTGCGCCGGCGAAGACCGTATTGGCATAGGCCAGCGACGCCGCGAGTGTGGCGCCCTGACCGCCGAGCGCCCGGTACAGCGCGCTGCCACCGAGGAATTCGGCGGCCGAGAACGCCACACCGAACACGACAGCCAGAACCAGTGCGTTCAGCACCAGCGCATCGGCTTCATCCTTGCGCCCGGCTCCGAGCGCGCGGGCGATCGCCGAGGCGACACCGCCGCCGATCCCGCCATTCGACATCATTTGCATCAGCATCAGCACCGGAAACACCAGCGCGACGCCGGCCAGCGCGTCGGTGCCGAGAAAGCTGACGAAATAGGTTTCCGCGATGCCGACCATGGTTTGCACGACCAGCACGATCAGGGTCGGAATCGCGAGCTTGAGCATGGTCGGCAGGATCGCGCCCGTCAGCAACGTCTGACGCCGGGCCAGCATCCGGCTTCTTGCGATATAGGCCGCCACGGCCACACCGCCGGAAGAAGCGTCTTCCGCGCCGCCGCTTGCTGCGGTTCCGACCCGCGGCGCCACGGATGATGTCGACGGCGTTACCTGATCCACACTAAATAATCCGTTTGAATTGCAATTATCTGTATCTGCAGCTATATGTCTGTATATGCAGATATAGATATACGATCAACTATCTTGCCGGATAAACTAAGTGTGACCATGACTGAGCCGATCGATATCCAGGAAATCGTCAACTGCACTTGCCTGCGCGCCCGCCGGGTCACGCGGCGGCTGACCCAGATCTATGACGCCGCGCTGGAGCCGGTTCACCTGACGGCCAACCAGTTCGGGGTGCTGTCCTGTCTTTACGGCTTGACGCTTGGCGGCCACGACCATGTCTCGATCGGCGCCCTGGCAGAACGCGTCGGAAAGCATCCGACGACGTTGAACCGCGACTTGAAGCCGCTTGAGGTGCTGGGACTCGTGGCCAGCGTCGAAAATCCGGGAGATCGCCGCGTTCGCGCGATCCAGATCACGAGCAAGGGACGGGCGCATCTGCGCAAGGCCGTGACGTTCTGGCGCCAGGCGGAAAGCCGGGTCCGGAAGGAATTGGGACCCCGCTCGATGGCGGCTTTGAACGAACTGCTTGAAGCTACCGCGGTGAAACTCGGCGGCCCATCGTAGTTTTATCGAGGCCTCATATCCGCACGCGCCACGACATCAACGATCGGGTTTCGCCCAGGCTCCTTTGCGCATGGCATGACCAAAGAGCCGGCGCGCTCTGGAAGATATTTTATTCCAATGCTGTAGCTGAGGATAAATGTGTCCACTCTGTGTCATTTGAGGGGGCGGCATTTTCCGTTTGATACGGGAAAAACATTTCATTCCGGGGTGACAAATCGGCCAATAATGGCGACAATCAGCGCAATGATCTTGAATCTCGCGTTGAGGAAAAATCGTCCGTGATCGCATCGTCTCCCTCCATTCTGCTGATAGCCGCGATCGCCGGTTGCTTTGTGCTGCAGCCTTCCCGCGCGCATGCACAATGGTGGGGGTCGCGCACCCCGGTGGATTTCGAGGAATGCGCCGATAGCGCCGAAAAAGTGGCGGCCAAGGAAGCCAGGACCACGGCGCTATCGGAATGCAACGCGAAATTTGCCGGCCGGCGCAAGCCCGGTGGCGGCTATACTTATTTCGATTTCATGCAGAACCGTAACTTCGACATCGCGGGCCCCAACCCGACGCCGGAAGAACAGAGACACATCGACGAACAATACACCGCCTATCTCGACAGTCAGCGGCGCAGCACGATTGCCGCCGCGTTCGCGACCAAGCAGAAGCAGATCGAACAGACTTCGCTGAAGAGCGAAACCGAAAAGACGCCGCCGGTGACGGGAAGTATCAGCAAGCCTCTCCCGGTGGCCCGACCCGCCGCAGCGGACGTCAAGCCCATCAAGCTCACGAACTGCGCGCAGCATTCCTTCTCCTGCGACTGGCCGCGGCTTTCCGAGAGCATCAAGGATCTGAAGAAGGCGCTGTTCGGCTCGTCTTCACCGAGCAAGACGGCCAAGCGGAGCTGAGGTTAGAGCGTCTACGAAGTGAGGTTGCTCTCTTTCGCCGCGCCAGCGGCGCGCCCCTCTCCCCTGTGGGAGAGGTAAGTAAAAAGTACCCCCGCCCCGCTACTCCAGCGCGCGAACGTTCCAGGTCACGTGACGCACGCCAGGCAGGCCGGTCAGGCTGGCGACAACAGCGTCGAGTTCATCCGGTTCGATCGACAGACTGACCAGCGTTGCTGTGATTTCGGCCTCCTCTTCGGAGCGGTGGACCACGCTGGTGTCGCGCACCGGATAATTGGCGGCCTCGAGCTTTTCGAGCAGGAACTCGCGAACCGGCGCCACGGCGCCGCCATCCACCGTCACCAGCACGTCATAGAGCGCTTCGGAAGATTTCTCGTTGATCGGAATACGGTCGATCGCGTTGACCAGGGGACGCAGCAAGGTATTGCCGCCGAGCACGAACAGCGTCAGCAGCGCCGCCTGCGCGACCATATCGGCGCCGGCGCAGCAGCCCACCGCGGCCGACGCCCATAGCGTGGCGGCGGTGTTGAGGCCTCTGACATTCATGCCTTCCTTCATGATCGTGCCGGCGCCGAGAAAACCAATGCCCGAGACGACATAGGCGATGACGCGGACGCTGCCTTCCGATCCGGTGAGGCGGTTGGCCAGATCGACAAACGCCGCGGCGCCGACCGCGACCAGCACATTGGTTCGCAGACCCGCGCTGCGCTGGCGATACTGCCGCTCGGCGCCGATCACGGTCCCGAGCACGAAGGCCGTCAGCAGGCTGACCAGCGTGTCCAGGAAGTCATAAAGCTGGAAGGTCTGGATGAAGCGCATTGCGGTGGCGACCAGGGCTTAAGTGAATAGCCTCTGGTTACCACCTGCGTAAGACAGCCTCAATTCGTAATGTGCGCGACCTGGAGCGCCTGGTTGAACATCGCGGCCAGGGCCGTGGTGATATCCGCGGGCGTATTGGCCGTGAAAAAGAAGTTCACCGATGCGCAGTCCTTAAGACTGGCCGGAATATTGGCGATATTGGCGTTGGCGACGTTGTCTTCGTTGTTGAAGATCGTCGTCGGATTCTGGATCGTTTGGTAGGGAATATAGAGGACAGAGATGATGATGCCGCGATCCCTGAGCGGCTTGCACCACGACGTGCTACCGCTGGGCATCACAGTGGCGGCGTTGCTTCCGGAAAAGCCACAACAGGTTTGAAAGTTCTGGGCCCCGTCGGTCACAAGAAAAACGAAAGGCTGCGTATTGGTCGGTGAGCTGCCATCGCCGACGGAGGTGATGGTCGTATTCATGGTCTGAAACGCATTGTCGAAATGCGTCCCGCCGGAACCGAGCCCGAGATCAGGGGTATTGCCGGTATCAAGCAGCGTGGCCAGATTGGCCGCCGCATAATTGATGGTCCCGCTCGCGGTCGGAGAGTTGTTGATGCTGTCGGTAAGCGAAACATAAGTAATGAGATTTCGGATGAACGGATAGAGCCCGATCCGGAATTGCTTGCTGACGATCATTTTTTTGTTGGCCGTCGCGAACAATCCATCCACGCCGCCCGAGGCCACCGTGGCATTCAAGGCCGTACCGACCGCATCCGCGCGCAACTGGATGCAGGCGTCGGTGCCGGCGGTCGGGCAGGATGTAACCGGGGTCAGGGCGTTCGATGCACTTTTGGAGTTGCCGGCAATGATCGAATTATTGCCGGTGAGCGATGCCGTCAGATTAGTAAGGAGGCTTGACGGGAACTGCTTGCCTTTCATCGGATAATTCGAGCTGGACTGAAGCAGACCGGCATATCCGGTTTGGCTAACGCGCGAGATCAGATAGCCCAGGCAGTAGTTATTCGTCGGATAGGCCGAGTACGCAGAACCGTTGACATTGGTGGTCTGGTTCCTGGCGGGGTCGCTGCACGAGCCCGACGATTGAAAATGGCATGCGAAAGTGCACCCATTGGGATACACGCTGAAGTCGTCCGGGTTGATGTTGGACAGCCGCGTCTGCTCGTCGTTGGTCGACGGCAGGCCCATCGATCCCGAAAGATCCAGCATCAGGTAGAAATCGAGATACGGCGGCAGCGAGGCAGTCGCTTTTGAAACGCCTGTGATGGTGAGGGTTTGATATCCGAGCACCTTCATGAACACGACCGGCACGGTGGCGCTGAAATTCACGACGGAATTCAGCACGATTCCGGTTTTTTTGACGGTGGTTCCCGCGAGTGACAGGTTGCCAAATTCGGTGGTCGACGTGGTGTTGCACCCGGTGCCGCTGGTCGCATTCGCCACATTCAAATTGCCGCAGAACAGATTGTTGGCATCGGTCAGGCCGGCCGCAATCGAGCCGTTGCCGGTCATGGTCGATGCCGCGAGATAGCCGGCCGAGTTCTTGGAAATCGACGCCACCGCGGCGGCATCCGCCGCCGATTGCATCTTGGCCTTCATCCTGCTCGCGAGCGAGTAGTCGGTGGCGCATCCGATCGCGGACAAAACCGGCAACAGCGCGAGCGCGAAGGTGACCGCGATATTACCGCGCGAATCGCCGCGGAAGCGACGGGTTAAACTCGTCAGACAGCCTGCAAATCCAGCCTTTGCCATGTCAAATAAGTCCTGTTGCGAAACCGGGAACGCACGGGATCATAACGGCGAACCGTTCGCTAAATCCTACTTTGATAGCTGCATTTCTAATGCTGATGGCGTTCAGTGCTTAACAAAGTCTGAACGGACATCCCCGGGTTTCAGCTCGGGCGAGCCCCGACCCGCGGCCTCGGCGCTCTTGATCAGCGCCACGATGCGGCGCGACAACGGTGCGGCGAGATGCCGCCGGTCGGCGATCCCGGTGATGACGCCCTGCAGATAATCGATCTCGGTGCGACGGCCGCGCTGCAGGTCTTCCCACATCGACGAGCGCGCCTGCGGATCGATCTTCATGGTCCGTCCCAGCAGCGGCGAAAACAGCGCATCGGGCAGCCGGAGCAAATGCGGCAACCAGCTCACCGGGATCGGCGTCGGCGACACCGGCTTGATGCCTTCCGCTTCGATCGCGGCCAGCGCTTCGGCGATCTGGTCGGCGAACAATCGGCGCCAGGCGCGCTGCACCAACTGCTCGCGCAGCGGCAGACCGGACAACGCGTTGAGCGCGTTGTTGAGATTGACGATGAGCTTGCCCCATTGCACGCCGGCGATATCGGCGGTCGGGCGCATCGCCAGCCCCGGCACCGATAGTTGTTTCGCAGTGCCGGCATCGTCCTGCTCGATGATGATGTCGCCGGAAGTGGCGCGATGAAATCGCCCCTCGCCGGGCGCGACCACATTGAACGGCACCATGCCCGCCAATACGCGCCGTCCGGGCAATCGCTGGCGCAGCACCGGCGCATTGCCGACGCCGTTCTGCAGACTGATGACGACAGCATCGTGCGGCGCGTGCTGCGCGATCACATCGGCGATCTCTGGCGTGTCGGCGCTTTTGACCGTCACCAGCACCACGCCCACACGGCTGAGGATGTTGGGATCGTCTGATAGCGTGAGCTGGCTCGGCGCGATCAACCGCTCATCGCCCTCGAAACTGCTCAGCTTGAGTCCGTGGCTCTCGATTTCCCCGATCACGCGCGGGCGCGCCAACAGCGCAACGCGGGCTCCGCCCGCCGCCAGCATGCCGCCGACAAAACAGCCGATGCTGCCAGCCCCAGCGATCCCGATCGGCCTGTCCACCATCATACCGCCATCCCCATTCCTGAGGGGGGATTCGATAGCAGAGTTTGGCAGCCGGCGCAGGCGGAAGCCCCTGCGCACGGCAACCGGCACCGGCTGCGCCTTGTAACCGTCATAACGCACCGGTATGTTTTATGGGGCGGGGCATGCACGCGGAGGAGAACAACGATGGGCTTACTCGACATACTCAACGGGATGCAGAACGGCCCGCGGGGCCCCAGCACTCCAAGCGCATCAGGCAGCGGTAGCGGAATGTCGCCGATGACCATGGCGATCCTCGCACTGCTTGCCTACAAGGCGGTCAAGCATATCGGCGGCAGCCAAACCGGCACCACGCCGGCGCCCGCCCCCTCACCCGCCGGCGGCGGAATGGGTGGCGGTCTGGCCGGTGGCGGCAGTCTTGGTGGCGGTCTTGGCGACGTTCTCAAGGGCGGCCTTGGCGGCCTGCTCGCGGGAGGGGCGGCCGGCAGCGTCATCAGCGGCGGGCTCGGCGACCTGCTCAAACAATTCCAGCAGAGCGGCCATGGCGACACCGCCAATTCCTGGGTCAGCCCGGGTCCGAACAAGCAGATCGCACCCGGCGATCTCGCCAACGCGCTCGGCGCCGATCAGATCAACAGCCTGATGTCGCAAAGCGGCATGTCGCGCGACGAATTGCTCGCCGGTCTCAGCCAGCATCTGCCCGAGGTGATCAATCATCTCACGCCGAACGGACGGCTGCCGACCGAAGACGAAGTCGCCGACCGTCTCTGAGGTTCGGGCCGTCTCCAGGAGACGGCTCGCCTTTTCGTATTTCAAACCCTGTTTTTGAAAAGAGGACGACAATCATGGGCGGCATTCTCTGGATCATCATCGTCGGCTTCGTCGCGGGAATTATCGCCCGGCTGCTGTCGCCGGGCCCGAACAATCCCAGCGGCTTCATCCTGACCACCGTGCTCGGCATCGTCGGCGCTTTTCTCGCGACCGCCATCGGCCAGGCCATCGGCCATTACGATGCAGGACAGGGCGCCGGCTTCATCACGGCAACGATCGGCGCGCTGGTGGTGCTGTTTATCTGGAACAGGCTGGTGGCAAACGGCGTGATTCCCGACATGGGTAGGAAGTAGATTCCATCATCGTCATTCCGGGATGGTCCGAAGGACCAGACCTCAGATGCGCAATTGCGCATCGGGGAATCTCGAGATTCCGGGCTCGCTGCTTCGCATCGCCCCGGAATGACAGGCTACCCCAGCAGATGCGCGCCAGCGTCGATCCGTAAAACCTCGCCGGTCATGTTGCTCGACTGCTGCGTGGCGAGGAAACACACCACGCCGGCGACGTCTTCCGCCGTTGATGCGCGCTTGAGCGGCACTTTGGCCACCACGGCATCGCGCACCTTGGCCGCACCGTCGATGCCGCGGCCCTTGGTGAACCAGGGCGTGTCGATATAGCCGGGACATACCGCGTTGACGCGGATCAACGGCGCCAGCGCGCGCGCCATCGACAGCGTCATCGCGTTGAGCGCACCCTTGCTCGCGGCATAGGCGACCGAAGAACCGCCACCATTGATCCCCGCGACCGACGATACATTGACCACGGTGGACGCGCGGCCCGAGGCCGTAGCCCCGGCTTCCAGCAGGGACCGCGCGGCCCGCACCATCTGGAACGGTCCGATCGCGTTGACACCGAAGATGCGCTGAAAATCCTCGGCCGACAGACCATCCAGATTATGATGCGGCACGTGCTTGGTGGTGCCGGCATTGTTGATCAGTACATCGAGACGCCTCCAGGGCGCGGCGGCCGCGGCGATCTTCTTGCAATCTTCATCGCGCGACACATCGCCCTGCACCACGACGATTTCGCCGCCCGCAGCACGACAAAGATCGGCGGTCTCTTCGGCCTCCTTCTGGCTGGAGGCGTAATTGATCACGATGCGCGCGCCATTCCTGGCCAGAATGGCCGCGGTCGCAGCGCCCAGACCGGACGCCGACCCCGTTATGATCACGCACAAACCATCCTTCGACATCCGCATTTCCTCACATCGATTTTAAGAGTTTTACCGCTGCAGGGCGCTTTACCATATCGCGCGGGCAAATACCCGCAAATCCCCTAACTCCGCCATGCGGAATTGGTCGTTAAAGCCTGCTTACGCGGCCCTCTGTTGGCGTGCGCCTTTGCATGCCGCCCTTGCAGGCAGCCCCGCGGACATCAGCCTTGTCACGGCTATGGCTTTTCCTCATCATGCGCCGCAAGAAAATACCGCACCCGAAGCCCGGCAAAATGGCCGCGCGGATTGTGCGGACTGCGAAACAGGGAAACGCCGTGGCGGAAGTTGAGAATATCGTCGTCGAGACCGCGGAAAAGATATTTGCCGATCTCGCCAACGCGCAAACCATCAACCACGACACCAAAGGCAGTTGGAAAGCGCCGCTCTGGCAGGCCCTGACCGAGGCCGGCCTGCCATTGTCCTGGGTGCCGGAGGCATGCGGCGGTTCCGGCGCCAGCCTTGCCGAAGGTTTTGGCGTGCTCGGCGCGGCCGGGCGCTTTGCCATCGCGGTGCCGCTCGCCGAAACCATGCTGGCGGGATGGCTGTTGTCGCAAGCGAACATCGCTTCGCCCGAAGGCATGATGACGGTGGCGCCGTGCGGACCGAAGGACCGGATCACGCTCGGCACCGACGGCACACTTTCCGGCCGCACACGCGGCGTGCCCTTTGCCACCGATGCCAAACATATCGCGGTGCTGGCGCAAGGCTCGGGCGGTCTTTCGGTTGCACTGGTCGAGGCCAGCGCCTGCCGGATCGAGCATGGTTTTAATCTCGGCGGCGACGGCAACGACACCGTGACGTTCAGCAATTTGCAGCCGATTGCGATCAAGCCGGCGCCCAAAAGCTTCGATCACACCACACTGCTGCTGATGGGCGGCGTGGCGCGCAGCCTGCAGATCGCCGGCGCACTGGAAACGCTGCTCGATATCAGCGTGCGTTATTCGAACGAGCGCGTCGCGTTCGAGAAGAAGATTTCGAAATTCCAGGCCGTGCAGCACAATCTGGCGAAACTCGCGGGCGAGTCGGCCGCCGCACTCGCCGCCGCGACCTCGGCCGCGGATACCATCGCCAACTTTAAAACGTTCGATGACGCGGTGTTTCTGGAAGCGGCCTCGGCAAAGATCCGCGCTTCGGAGGCCGCCGAAAAGGGCGCCGCGATCGCCCATCAGGTGCACGGCGCGATCGGCTTCACCCTCGAGCACATCCTGCATCGCTATAGTCTGCGCGCGCTGGCCTGGCGCGACGATTTCGGCTCCGAAAGCTACTGGGCCGTCGAACTCGGCAAGATGGTCGCCGCGCGCGGTGCCGACGAATTATGGCCGCTGGTCGCCTCACGCTGACCGCTCGGAAAATTGGACCGCACTGGAACTGACAATATGACCGCTGCCCTTCGTTTCGATCCGATCCGCCTGCCGCCCGAATGCGAGAAGCTGCGCAAGGAAGTGCGCGCCTTTCTCGCCGACGAGATCGCCGCAGGCACGTTCGATCCGCATAAACCCAACCGCGAAGACAGCGACGCGCCGGAATTTTCCCGCCGGGTCGGCGAACGCGGCTGGCTCGGGATGACCTGGCCCAAGAAATATGGCGGCCACGAGCGCACATTTTTGGAGCGTTACGTGGTGACCGAGGAAATGCGCGTCGCCAACGCACCGACGCGGCGTTTTTTCGTCGCCGACCGGCAGAGCGGCCCGGTGCTTTTGAAATATGCGCCCGAGCGCATCAAGCTGGACATCCTGCCGCGGATCTGCCGCGGCGAAGTCTGCTTCGCGATCGGCATGAGCGAGCCGAATTCCGGCTCTGACCTTTTCGCGGCTAAAACCAAAGCGACCAAGACCGACGGCGGCTGGCTGATCAACGGCACCAAGATCTGGACGTCGTCGGCGCACATCGCCGATTACATGATCGCAATTTTCCGCACTTCACCGTCGACCAAGGAGAACCGCCGCCACGGCCTGACGCAATTCCTGGTCGACATGAAGACGCCGGGCATCAAGGTCAATCCGATCGGCCAGATCACCGGGCAATTCGAATTCAACGAAGTCGTATTCACCGACGCCTTCATGCCCGACGATCACGTGCTCGGTGAAATCGACGGCGCCTGGAAGCAGGCCACCAGCGAGCTCGCCTATGAGCGCTCCGGGCCGGAACGCTTTCTGGAGACGTACTACGTGCTGACCGAACTGGTTCGCGCCGTCGGAAAAGACCCGGACACCCGCAGCGCGGAAGGCATCGGACGCCTGGTCGCGCAGCTTCACACCATGCGACGGATGTCGGTCTCGGTCGCAGGCATGCTGCAGGCCGGCAAGGAACCGGTGGTCGAGGCCTCCATCGTCAAGGACATTGGCACGATCTGGGAGCAGCAATTGCCGCACCGGGTGCGCGATCTCGCCGCGTTCGTCGATGCGGACGCGTCGAACCACGCCACGCTGGAAGAGCAACTGGCATTCGCGATGAAGACCGCGCCCAAGCTGACGATCCAGGGCGGCACCACCGAAGTCCTGCGCGGCATCATCGCGCGCGGGCTTGGGTTGCGTTAAGCGCCAACGAAATTATTTCAATCGAGGACCACCATGACAACATTCACGGATATCGGCGTCGAGAAGACCGGCCACGTCACCACGATCGAAATTCGGCGCCCGCCGCTGAACTTCTTCGACATCTCGCTGATCAACCAGATCGCGGATGCGCTGACCGATATCGACAATGATCCGGAAGCCCGCGCGGTGGTGCTTGCCGCGCAGGGCAAGGCGTTCTGCGCCGGCGCCAATTTCAACGATCCGGCGCGGCAGGAACAGGAGGCGCGCGAGAAGGCCGATCCGGCGACGGGCCTCGGCCCAATCAGCCATCTCTATGTCCAGGCGGTGCGGATTTTTCGTAACAAGAAGCCGATCGTCGCCGCCATCCATGGCGCGGCGATCGGCGGCGGACTGGGACTGGCGGTGTCCGCGGATTTCCGCGTCACCTGCCCCGAAGCGCGCTTTGCCGCGAATTTTACCAAGCTCGGATTTCATCCCGGCTTCGGGCTGACCGTGACGCTGCCCGAACTGGTCGGCAAGAACAATGCGGAATTGATTTTCTACACCAGCCGCCGCGTCACCGGCGAAGAAGCCACCCGCATGGGCCTTGCGAACGAATGCGTGCCGCAGGATCAGGTGCGCTCCGCGGCGATGAAGCTCGCACAGGAAATCGCCGAATGCTCGCCACTCGGCCTGCTCTCGACCCGCGCCACCATGCGCGCCGGCCTCGCCGACCGCGTGCTGGCGGCGACCAACCATGAACTCGCCGAGCAGACCCGCCTGCGCGCGACCGAAGATTTCGCGGAAGGCGTCAAGGCGACCACCGAGCGGCGGCCTGCGAATTTCAAGGGAAGGTAATCTTTTCCCTTCTCCCCTTGTGGGAGAAGGTGCCCTCGCGAAGCGAGGGCGGATGAGGGGTCTGCATCTGCGGAAAGAACCCCTCACCCGTCGCGCTGCTCACTGCGTTCGCATCACGCCACCCTCTCCCACAAGGGGAGAGGGGAAGATCAAGCGTTCGCTGGGACGACGTGCTGAGGGAGATTCGGCACCATCAGGCATATCTGACGCAGCCGCAGATAGCCCACCCCTCAACGCCCCTCAAACACCGGCTTCCGCTTTTCGACGAACGCCTTGGCGGCTTCCTTGTGGTCGGCGGTCTCGCAGGCGCGGGAGTGATGGATCGCCTCGGCGTCGAAGCAGGCTTCCAGCGACATCTGCTCGGCATTGTTGATGTTGCGCTTGATGTAGCCCAGCGTCACCGAAGGGCCCTGCGCCAGCGACATCGCGAGCTCATGCGCCGCGGCTTCGACTTCGGCATCGGGCACCACCCGCGTCACCATGCCGAGCGCGAGCGCTTCCTGCGCGGTGAGCACCGGCGATAGCAGATAGAGTTCGCGCGCCTTGGCGCTACCGAGCAAATGGGTCAGGAAATAAGTGCCGCCATAGTCACCGGACAGGCCGACCTTGGCGAAGGCGGTGGTGATCTTGGCGGACGCCGAGGCCACGCGCAGATCGCAGGCCAGCGCGATCGACAGCCCGGCGCCTGCGGCCGCGCCGTCGATCTGCGCCACTACCGGCTTCTGCATCTGGTGCAGCACGCGCGAGACTTCCATGCCGCGCCGCAGATTGGTCATCTTGGCTTCGAACGGCAGCGGCGCGCGTCCCTCCGCCATCGACTTGACGTCGCCGCCGACACAGAACGTGCCGCCCGCGCCCTTGAGCAGCACCGCGCGAACCTCATGATCCTCCGCCGCCCGCCGCGCCGCCGCGACCAGACCCAGCGTCATCTCAGGATTAAGCGCATTGCGCCGGTCGGGACGGTTCATGGTGATGGTGAGCAGGCCGGAGTCGAGATCTTGCAGGACGATGTCGGACATGAGGTTTGCTTTCGTTGTTATTGGTTTTGTCCCGTCATTCCGGGATGGTGCGTTAGCACCAGACCCGGAACCTCGAGATTCCGGGCTCGATGCTACGCATCGCCCCGGAATGACGTTGTTAGTGCGGCGCGTGACGCCTTCGACCGCCTTTATTTCTTCACCAGCGGGCAGCGCGACAATTCCAGCGACTGGAACGCCTCGTTGCCGGGGATGGTCGCGAGCAGTCTGTAGTCATCCCAGCGGGCTTTGGATTCCGAAGGCTTCTTGACCTCGAACAGGTACATGTCATGCACCATGCGGCCGTCCTCGCGAATCCGGCCGTTTTTCGCAAACACATCGTTGATCGGGGTTTCCTTCATGATCTTCATGACCGCGGCCGGATCGGTGGTGCCGGCGGCCTTCACCGCTTTCAGATAATGCGTGACCGACGAATAGACGCCGACCTGCGCCGAGCCCGGCGGCCGCTTGATGCGGTCCGCGAAGCGTTTGGCAAACGCGCGCGTCTCGTCGTTGAGGTCCCAGTACCACGCTTCGGTCAGCAGCAGGCCCTGCGCGGTCTCGAGACCGACGCTGTCGATATCAGTGACAAAAGCCAGCAGCGGTGAAATCTTCTGGCCGCCCTTCATCACGCCGAATTCGGCCGCCTGCTTGATGGTGTTGATGGTGTCGCCGCCGGCATTGGCGAGTCCGATCACCTTGGCCTTGGAGGCCTGCGCCTGCAGCAGATAGGACGAGAAATCCGAACTGTTGAGCGGATGCCGGACATTGCCCAGCACCTTGCCGCCGGATTTGAGCACCACATTGGTGGTGTCCTTTTCGAGGTCCTGTCCGAACGCGTAGTCGGCCGTGATAAAGAACCAGCTATCGAGGCCGTTTTTGACCGCGGCGAGACCCGTCACATTCGCCTGCGCGAAGGTGTCGAACACATAATGCACGGTATAGGGACCGCAGGCTTCGTTGCTGAGCCGGATCGATCCCGGCCCGGAGAACATGATGATCTTGTTGCGTGCCTTGGCGATCTCACCGGCCGCCAGCGCGGTGGCCGACGCCGCGACGTCGTAGATCATCTCGACGCCCTGATTGTCGATCATGTCGCGGGCGATGTTGGCGGCGAGATCGGCCTTGTTGAGATGATCGGCCGCGAGGATTTCGATCTTGCGGCCGAGCACTTCGCCGCCAAAATCTTCCGCCGCCATTCTGGCCGCCATCTCGGCGCCGGGGCCGGTGATGTCGGCATAAAGCCCGGACATATCGAGGATTCCGCCGAGCTTGAGCGGCGGCTTGCTCTGGGCCATCGCTGCGGTCGCGGCCAGCGCGAGCGCCGTGGCAAGAACGACGGTTCGAACGCGTTTCATGCAAGCCTCCCCGTTCATGCAAGCCTCCCTGGCGACAGGCCGCATTGCCGCGCGGCCGCACTTTTTCTGTTGCCGCGATCATGCCGCAAGCGCCCGGCAGCGGCAAGCCGCCGGCCGGCCGTATCAAGCCGCGCCGCGTCCCGTGTTAAACCATCGTTTTTCCGCTAAGCGGAACGCGCCGTCCGTGTAAACATGGCGCGATGCACTCGGTCATCACGCCTGAACTTCAACACATGCGCCGGATAGCGATATCGCTCTCCGCAAGCGTCGCCATCAGTTTGCTTGCGAACGTATTGCTGGCTGCGACCAGCCCGGTCCACGCCGCCGGATGCGCGTTCGCCGCGCAAGGCGACGGCCATGTCGCAGCCATTCTCGATGCGCGCACCTTCCGCCTGCAGGATGGCCGCGAGATCCGCCTGGCCGGCATCGAACCCATAACATCAGAGAAAACATCTGCGAACCGCAGCGCGGCGCTATCGGCGATCCTGAACGGGCGCGACGTGATCGTGCGCGCCGATGACGACACGCCCGATCGTTATGGCCGCGAGCCCGCTTTCGTGTTTCTGGCCTCGCCGGAAAATTCGTCTTCCGAAACGCTGGTTCAGCGCGAACTCCTGTTGCAGGGCGAAGCGCTGGTCTCGGCGAGCGTGACCGACAAGGAATGCGCAGGGGTTCTGATGGAAGCCGAGGCAGCGGCGCGGCAGACTAAACGAGGCGTTTGGGCCGACCCCGCGGTCATAAAAAACACGGAAAGTACGGGCGATATTTTGGCCGGGATCGGGCAGTTTATGCTGGTCGAGGGCAAGGTTTTGTCCGTCCGGCAGGCGGGGGCGACGACTTATCTGAATTTCGGGCGGAACTGGACACGGGACTTTGCTGTGACTATTTCAAGGCGCATGCTACCTCTATTTGAGGCGGCCGGCATTGCGCTTAAGTCCCTCGAAAATCGACGGATTCGTGTCCGCGGATGGATCGAGGCGCGGGGCGGCCCGCGAATGGAAGTGCTCCGGGTCGGGCAGGTAGAAGTGCTTGGTGGGAATTAGCGCATAATCCGGAAAGGTGGGGACCGTTTTTCCGAAGAGATCATGCGCAAACAAGAGACTTACGAGTAGCTGACGTGGCTGGTGGTGGACGGCACGGGACAGGAATGAGCCGCGGCCTTTGGGCTGCGCCGGCCCTGCTGTGCGCCGGTTTCGCGCTGGCCGCGTGCGGCGACATCAACCGGTTCCAGACCGGGGCCGGGGCGGTCTCTTCCCCGGCGGCCTCAAATCCCACCCCAACGAAGCCCAATCGGACCGTCGCGCAAAGCCCGGCGGCCGAGCGCGAGCATGAGCGGATCCTGTCTTCCTATGGCGGATCCTATGACGATCCCAAGCTGGAAGCCCTGATCGGCAAGACGGTCGACCGGCTGGTGGCGGCATCGGATCGGCCCGATCAGGCCTACAAAGTGACGATCCTCAATTCGGGCGCGGTCAACGCGTTCGCGCTGCCGACCGGTCAGCTCTACGTCACCCGCGGCCTGATCGCGCTGGCATGCGACACCTCGGAATTGTCTTCGGTGCTGAGCCACGAGATGGCGCATGTGCTGGCCAAGCACGCCTCGATCCGGGAAGACCAGGCGCGCCAGGCCGCTGTCGTCACCCGGGTGGTCACCGAAATGGGCAGCGACCCCGATCTGACCGCGCTGGCGCTGGCGAAAACCAAACTGACGATGGCCAGCTTTTCGCGCGCCCAGGAATTCGAAGCAGATGGCATCGGCGTCGGCATTTCGGCGCGCGCGCATTTCGATCCGTTCGGCGCGTCGCGTTTCCTCACCGCGATGGAACGCAACGCCGAACTGAAAGCGGGCAAGTCGCCGTCGGTCGATCCCCGCGCGCAGGACTTCCTGTCGTCGCATCCGGCGACACCCGAGCGCGTCGAGAATGCACAGAACAGCGCGCGGCAATATTCTTCGCCCGAAGGCGGTGAGCGCGACCGCGAAGCCTATTTGGCCGCGATCGACAACATCGTCTATGGCGAGGATCCGAGCGAGGGTTTTGTGCGCGGCCGCCGCTTCCTGCATCCCAAGCTTGGCTTCACCTTTGCCGCGCCTGACAATTTCACGCTGGATAATACCGCGCAGGCCGTGATCGGCGTGCGCGAAGGCGGCACCCAGGCGATGCGCTTCGACGTCGTGCGCGTGCCGGCGGAGCAGTCGCTTGGCGACTATCTCAATTCAGGCTGGATGGAAAATGTCGACAAGGGTTCGACCGAGGACATGACCATCGGCGGCTTCCCGGCCGCCTCCGCGACCGCCCATGGCGATCAATGGCAGTTCAAGGTCTATGCGTTGCGGTTCGGCAGCGACGTCTACCGCTTTATTTTCGCCGCCAAGCAGAAGACCACCGAGAGCGAGCGCAACGCCCGCGAAACCGTCAATTCCTTCCGCCGCCTGACGCTGGAAGAAATCCAGGCCGCACGGCCGCTGCGCATCAAGGTGGTCAATGTGCAGCCCGGCGACACCGTGGAATCGCTGTCGCACCGCATGGCCGGCCTCGACCGCCCGGTGGAGCGCTTTCGTATCCTCAACGGCCTCGACGCCCGCGCCCAGGTCAAGGCGCGTGATCGTGTGAAGATCGTGGTGGATTGATCGCGGATCGTCGTTCCGGCGAACGCAGATATCGTAGGGTGGGCAAAGCCAACGGGTCGCGCGAACGCGCGCCCGATGACAGGCTCCGCGTGCCCACCATCTTCAAGCTGCATCGGAGTTTAGAGTGGTGGGCACGGCGCAAGAGCGCCTTTGCCCACCCTACGGTTTCCCGGCGTTCGCCGGGACGACACGCTGATAATTTCGATCGTCAACAGACAGAGACGACATGCTGATATTTTCAGCAACTAACCATCCATGACGACCGCCGAAATATGTAGCAATCTGGAACCTTTCCATTCCCCCTCGCCGCCGCGCGGAATGAGAGAATTCTTAACGAGTTATGCCCTAGCCTTGGAAGCACCCCGACACCGGTTATTTCGCCAAGTTATTCGCGAAGGCTTTCATGTCCGCCTTGTCCACCGATCCCGATGACAATGCCGAAATGTTCGACCTCGCACCCGTCTCGCTCTGGATCGAGGATTACAGCGCGGTTCGCCAACTGTTCGAGCAGTGGCGCGCGGACGGCGTCGACGATATCGAGGCGTTCCTGCTCGCCGACCCCAAGCGCGTCCAGCAGTGCACGGAGCGCATGCGCATCCTCAAGGTCAACCGCAAGACCCTGTCGCTGTTCGGCGCGCGCGATCTCGATCACTTGATGGCCAATCTCGGCCAGGTGATGCGCGACGACACCTTCAAGAGCCTGGTCGAGGAGATGGTCCAGCTCTGGAACGGCGAGGGCGGCTTTTCCGCCAACACCGTGAATTACACGCTGGGCGGCCGGCGTCTCGACATCCAGCTCTCCGGCACGATCCTGCCCGGTCACGAAGCGAACTGGGACCGCGTCATGATCGCGATCGAGGACGTGACCGAGCGGGAAAATGTCCGGCGCCGCCTGACGGATAGCGAGAACTACGCATTCGGCCTGTTTGCCTATTCACCGGTCTCGCTGTGGGTGGAAGATTTCAGCAGCGTGAAACGGCTGATGGACGATGTCCGCGCCCGTGGCGTCGAGGACTTCCGCGTCTTCACTGACGTGCACCAGGAATTCGTCCCGCGCTGCATCAGTGAGATTCGCGTGCTCGACGTCAACGACCGGACGCTCGAACTGTTCAACGCGCCCGACAAGGCAACCTTGTTGCGCAGCCTGCCCACCGTGTTCCGGGACGAAACCGGACCGGACTTTCGCGAGCAGCTGATCGATCTGTGGGACGGCAAGCTGTTCCAGCAGCGCGAGGTGGTGAATTATACGCTGGACGGCACCAGGCTGCATCTGCTGCTGCAATTTTCGGTGTTGCCCGGTCACGAAGGCGACTGGGCACAGGTGCTGGTAGGGCTGACCGACATCTCCGCGCGCAAGAAGGCGGAAGCCTATCTCGAATATCTCGGCACCCATGACGTGCTGACGCGCACCTTGAACCGCTCGTTCTTTGTCGACGAACTCAACCGGCTGGACCGCAAGGGGCCGCAACCCGTCACCATCATCATCGCCGACCTCAACGGGCTGAAGACCGCAAATGACGAACTCGGCCATGGCGTCGGCGACGCGCTGCTGCGCCGGGCCGGCGAAGTGTTCGGCTCGCTGGTCGCAAAGCCGGCTTCGGTGGCGCGGATCGGCGGCGACGAATTCGCGGTGCTGCTGCCGGGCACCGACGCCGCCGGCGGCGAAGCGGTTCTCGTCCAGCTCGCGAAGCTGATCGAACTCAACAATCAGTATTATCCCGATTTCGAACTCAGTATCTCCACAGGCATCGCAACCAGCCGGCCTGGCGACCGCTTGGAACAAGTCGTCAAACGCGCCGACATGAAGATGCTGCACGCCAAGCGGTTGTATTATCTGGAAGCCAATCGCGACCGCCGGATCACCGGCGCGGCGTGAGGCGGGCTGGCGCGGAGACATGCGCGGGCGAGTTGGGCCGTGGCAGCCTGAATTCTACAGCCAATTAGGCAATACGGCTTCAACAAAATCGGTGTCGTCCCTGCGAACGCAGGGACCCATAATCACAGGTGCTTGTGATTATGGAAGGTATCTCCCGCCGGCGTTCTAACGGTGGAAACGTGACCGGATAATCGAACTGATCGAGCGCGAGAATCTTGAGTGGCGCGATCTCAGGGATTTGCTGGTTTAGTGAAGCTACAGCCCCCCGAGACCGATTGAGCACTTAGCCCGGAATGAGACCGGCGACACGATAGCTTTCAACGATCCTGTCATAGACAGAAATATCGGCCCGGCTTCTCGCCGTCAGTTGGGCGCCGCCGATCGCCGCGTAGATCGCGAGCGCCCGTTCGCGCAGCATCGCGCTATCACCTGAAGTGTCCATCGAAGACAGAACCTTCGCCAGCCACGCCACATTGATGTCGGCGAAAGCCTGAACCTCGACCTTCACCGCGTCGGGCAGGTCGTCAAATTCGGCGGCCATGAATCCGCACAGGCACATGCGATTGCCGTTCTCCAATGCTTGGCGAAAGACATCGGTGTATTTCCGCAGGCAGAGGCTTGGCTCCGGCGTTTCCGCCCAAAAGCCGTCGAAAGCCGCTTTGGCTTCCTCCCAATAGCGCCGCGCCAGCGCCGCCCCCAGATCTCCCTTGGTCGGGAAATGGTAGTGGATGCTCGCGCTCTTGATGCCGACTTCCTTCGCCAGTTCCCGAAAACTCAAGCCGTTATACCCATGGGCCTGCACGGTTTTCCGGGCCACGGCCATGATCGCCTCGCGCGTATCGGACTTCATTGCCGGGCTCCATCTTAATCTACCGATAGATAGGCATTGACACCAGCCATGGAAAGTCCTTTGTATGTTTACCTATCTATCGATAGGTAAACATAGGAGCCATTATGAAGATCTATGACCGCGAAGGGGCCCCCAATCCCGCCCGCATCCGCATTGTGCTCGCCGAGAAGGGACTGGAGGATCAGGTCGAATTCGTCAGTGTCGATCTGATCGCGGCGGGACAGAAGCAGGACTCTTTCCTGGCGATGAACCCGATCGGCAAGATTCCAGTGCTCGAACTCGATGACGGGCTGCTGATCTCCGAATCAACCGCGATCACCGAATATCTCGACAATCTCGACGGCCATCCGACACTGACGGGCAGGAATCCGCGCGAAAAAGCAGTGATCCACATGATGCAGCGTCGCGCCGAGATGCTGCTGCTCGAACCCGTCGATGACTATTTTCATTACGGGACGCCGGGCCTCGGCAAGGCTTTGAGGCCGTGGCGCATGCCGGACTGGAGTGGCGCCAAGGAATGGGGCACACGGCGGGGCGCGCAGGCGGTCCGGGGCATGCCTTATTTCAACGACCTTCTTGCCAAGCAACCTTTCCTCGCGGGCGAAGCCTTTTCGATGGCCGACATCACGCTGTTCGCTGCATTGGCCTTCGCTGAGGTTTCCGGCCTGCCGATCGCCAAGGAACTGACCGCCCTCGCCGCCTGGCGCAGCAGGGTGTCTGACTTGCCCGCCGTCAAGAACCGCAGCGGTCAACATCTGCTGCCAGAGGATCTCGCCCGGCTTAGTGCGTGAGTGGGGCGGCGTATTTCTTGCTCTCGGGCGGAAGCCGATAGTTCTTCGTCATTGCGAGCGTAGCGAAGCAATCCATTCTTTCTTTGCATGGTGAGATGGATTGCTTCGCTTCGCTCGCAATGACGGCGGCCCAATAAAAAAGCCCGGCACTGCCGGGCTTTTAATTTGTAGATTCGCGAGCCGCTTACGCGGCTTCGTCCGCGACGGCGGTATCGTCGCCATCGGCATCGGCGTCGGCATCTGCTTCACCGTCGGCCTCGACTTCGGTCTCGGCCTTGGCACCGCGGCGCGGGCTCTTGGCGAGCTGGCCTTCGATTTCCTTCACCGCTTCGGTTTCGGTCACGTGCTGCACGACGGCGATTTCACGCGACAGACGATCGAGCGCGGCTTCATAGAGCTGGCGTTCGCTGTAGGACTGCTCCGGCTGCGATTCCGAGCGATAGAGATCGCGCACCACTTCGGCGATCGCGACGATATCTCCGGAATTGATCTTCGCTTCATATTCCTGCGCCCGGCGGGACCACATCGTGCGCTTGACACGGGCGCGGCCCTTGAGCGTTTCGAGCGCGCGCTTGACCAGCGCCGGATCGGACAGCTTGCGCATCCCGACATTGGCGACCTTGGCGGTCGGCACCCGCAGCGTCATCTTGTCCTTCATGAAATTGATCACGAACAGTTCAAGCTTGGCGCCGGCGATTTCCTGCTCTTCGATGGCCAGGATCTGGCCAACGCCATGGGCGGGATACACCACGAATTCGTTGGTCTTGAAGCCCTGGCGCTGGGTCAGGGCCTTCTTCGGCTCCTCGACACGCGGAGCCACGGCCACCGGCTTTGCAGCGGCGGGCTTGGCAGCGGTAACGACAGGCTTGGTGACGACCGCAGCCTTGGGGGCAGCGACCTTAGGGGCGATTTTGGGAGCAGCGACCTTCGAAGCAGTGGCCTTCGAACCCGTCGCTTTCGCGGCAGTTTTTGCAGTCTTGTTTGGCATTTCGCTTCTTTTGTTCTTAGAGGATTTTGCAGCCGAGACCTTGGTGACCTTCCTCGTATCCTTGAGAGAAGTCCGGGCACGGCTCTTGGTTGCACTACGGCTTACCGCAGCGGCTTTTTTGGAAGCCTTGGAAACAGAAGGCTTGGTAACAGAAGCCTTGGAAACACTCTTTTTACGCGTTTTCTGTGACACAGCCTGCGCGCGGAACTGCCACGCCCCTGTTGGATGTTTTCACGGGAACCCATGGGGGCCAATCAAGCAGGCTGACGGGTTCGGCTCTTTAATTTGCCGAATATAGCACATTTCCCGCAAAAATCAATGGTTTATGCCCCCTCGGAGGCTCTCCGAAGGCCGTTTCCGCCGCATCACGGGGATTAGGGTTAAGCCGAACCGTTCCAAAAGGGCACAAACGGCCCTCGCCATGGATGCAAAAAATACCGCGGGGAATTAGTCGCCGGTACCCGGTGCCGGAGAAAAATATTTCTCGAACTTGCCTTCAACGCCCTCAAACTCCTTGGCGTCGGCCGGGGAGTCCTTCTTCTGGGTGATATTCGGCCAGCTCTTGGCGTATTCGGTATTCACCTCAAGCCATTTCTCGAGACCCGGCTCGGTATCCGGCTTGATCGCGTCGGCGGGGCATTCCGGTTCGCACACGCCGCAGTCGATACATTCGTCCGGATGGATCACCAGCATGTTGTCGCCTTCGTAGAAGCAGTCTACGGGGCAGACTTCAACGCAATCGGTATATTTGCATTTGATGCAGGCTTCGGTGACGACGTAAGTCATCCAGGGCTCCGGAACGGGTCAATTTAATGGTTTGCGTAGCGCAGGAAGTGCGCAGCCGCAAGGGAAGCAAAGCGCTTCCGGGAAAGCTTGTCATGCCATCCTGCGCTGGCTGCATGGGGTGGGACGGAAATAGTTACTCCGGCGGGGGTTTTTGATCCGCTATGTCCGGTTTGGCCTGCATATCAATATAGAGAACGCGCGCCGCGGTGGCATCGCCCCGGCGTTCGGAAAATCCAACAACTTTCAGAATGCGCACCGTGCGATCGAGCCCGATGGTCAGGACGTCGCCGGGCTTCACGGCGTGGCCGGGCGCCTTTTCGCGTTCGCCGTTGATGCGGACATGACCGGCCTCGACCAGGGCGGCCGCGCTGGTGCGGGCTTTGACCACCCGCGCGTGCCACAACCATTTGTCGAGACGCTGGCGCTCCAAGCAACACCGTTTTGAGGAAGGTTAGTCCTTGCGGGCGGTGAGCTGCTCGCGTAGCGCCGCCAGTTTGGCAAAGGGCGAATTGGGATCGGCCGGGCGATCGCGTTCGCGCGGGCTGGCGCTGGTCGCGTATTGCCGGTGCGACGGCCCGCCACCCGAGCGGCCGTCACGGTCGCCCTTGTCGCGGCCGCCTTTATCCCGGTCGCGCCCGCCCTTGTCGCGGCCACCGCCGCCGAATTTGCCTTTCGGCCGGTCACCATCGCGATTGTTTCGATTGTCGCGATTGTCGTTGCCCTTGCCCTGGAAACGCTCGCGCGGCGGACGGTTGCCGCGGTCCTCGCGCGGCGCCGGCGCGCCCTCCGCTGGCGCCGCCGCGACCACACCTTCGGCCGGTGGCGTATCGGTGCGGGGCTTTCTGAAATCGTTGCGGCGACCGCGGCGATGACGCTCGTGCCTGGCGCCATCGGCCGCTTCACCGGCGACGGCCTCACCCGCTGCGGCAGGCTGGGCACCGGCGGCAGCACGATCCGGACGATGATGACGGTTGTTGTCGCGACGCGGCGGACGGCGCTCTTCAGAGCGGCCACCGGGCCGCCAGACTTCGACCAGTTCGGGCGCGGCGGCGACTTCGGGCGTGGCTTCGGCTGCGGCGGCTTCTACCGGCGCGGCATCGCTGGCAACAGCGGGTTCGGCCGTAACTTCGGCGAGTGTCTGATCGACGGCCTGCTCTTCAGGCTTTTCTTCTGCGGGCTGCGCTTCGAGGGCGACGGGCGCATCTTCGCTAGCAACGAGCAAGACATCTCGAAGCACCGTCGGTGTCGGTGCGGTGCTCTCAGCGCTGACGGGCGGTGCATCGGCCGCTACAACAGCGCTCTCCGTCGCTTCCGACGGTGTATCCGCTGTCGCTTCCATCGTCTCTGCAACCGGCGTTTCCGCTACAGCCTCAACCACCGCAGCAACCGGCTTCGGCGGCAGCGGCGGGCGGCGCTCCATGCGATAGCCCAGCGCACGCAGGATCGAGGCGAAATCTTCGCCGGCCGATCCCGTCAGCGAGGTCATCGCCTGCGTGACCACAAAACTGCGCCCATCGAACGCGCCGGCTGGTTTCTCGCCCAGTGATCCCTCGCGCCACGACAGCGCGGGACGAATGAGATCGGCGAGACGTTCGAGAATATCGACGCGTACGGCGCGTTCGCCGCATTGGCGATAACCCAGCACGCGATAGGCATCGCGATTGAGTTGTTTATCGACTGCAAACGAGGTGCGGCCGCTGCCCGCCAGATGCTGCGCGCCCGACAGTGCCGACATGTCGACATTGTCCAGCTTCTGCGCCCACAGCAGCGAGGCCAGCGCGCGCGCCGCGGGTTTCAGCAGCGGCGGCACATAGATGTGATAAGCGCCGAAGCGCACGCCGTATTTGCGCAAGGCGGCGCGCGACGGCTGATCGAGATCCTTCATCTCGGCCGCGATCTTGGAGCGCTCGAGCACGCCGAGCGCCTCGATCAACTGGAACGCAATGCCGCGGCCGATGCCGGTGATGTCTTCGGCCTTGGAAAGATCAAACAGCGGCCCCAGCAGCTTTTCGATATGCGTCTTCAGCCACAGATCGAGCCTCGTCTGTACGGCTTCGCGGGCCGGGCCGTTGAGGCGATCGTCCGAGATAATACGGATGCGCGGATGCAGCGCGTCGTCGGCCGCGACCAGCTTGGCGACGGCGTCGCCGGTCCAGCGGATGGTGCCATCCGACGCCAGCACGAACTGATCGTCCGGTGCGGCGGCGAGTTTCTCGGCACGCCCCTCGATTTCGCCGGCCAGCGCCTTGAGCGCCGCAGCCTGCAGGGCCTTGGCTTCGGAGCCGGCCTCCGCCGCATCAGGCGCAAAGGTAAATCCATCGAGCCGGCCAATCACATGGCCTTCCACGATCACTTCGCCGGTCTTGCCGATTTCCGTAGTCAAAACGCTGTTCTCCCGCAGGCGGCGCATCAATACACTGGTACGGCGATCAACGAAACGCTCCGTGAGCCGTTCATGCAGCGCATCGGACAATTTATTTTCAACTTCCCGCGCCAGCCCCTGCCAATGTTCGGGGTCGGCCAGCCAGTCCGGCCGGTTGGCCACGAACGTCCAGGTCCGGATTTGCGCAATCCTGCCTGATAAAGTGTCGATATCGCCGTCGGTACGATCGGCCTGATCGACCTGGGCGGCGAACCATGCATCGGGAATCCGGCCCTTTTGCATCAGAAAGCCATACAGCGTCGTGACCAGCTCGGCATGCGCCGCCGGCGCGATCTTGCGGTAATCCGGAATCTGGCAGGCATCCCATAGCCGCTCGATCGCGGCCGCGCCCTGCGCCATATCGCGCACCTCGGCGTCGCGTGCCGCATGATCGAGCACGCGCAGATCCTCGGCGATCGGCGCCCGGGTCAGCGCTTCATGCGTCGGCGTCAGCGCCAGCGACACCTGCAGCGCGCCCAGCGAGGAAAAATCCAGCTTCGAATTGCGCCATTGCAGGACTTTTACGCTCTCGAAGGTGTGATTCTGCAGCGCATTGACCAGTTCGGGCTCGAACGGCGCGCAGCGGCCGGTGGTGCCAAAAGTACCGTCGCGGGTGGCGCGGCCGGCCCGGCCCGCGATCTGCGCGAATTCGGACGGGTTGAGGCGGCGGAATTGATAGCCGTCATATTTGCGGTCGGACGCGAACGCGACGTGATCGACGTCGAGATTGAGACCCATCCCCACCGCATCGGTCGCGACGAGATAATCGACGTCGCCGGACTGGAACATCGCGACCTGCGCGTTGCGTGTGCGCGGGCTGAGCGAGCCCAGCACCACGGCCGCGCCGCCATGCTGGCGGCGGATCAGTTCGGCGATCGCATAGACTTCATCGGCCGAGAACGCGACGATCGCGGTGCGCCGGGGTTGGCGCGTGATCTTGCGGTCGCCGGCGAATTCGAGCTGCGACAGCCGCGGCCGGGTGACGATCGAGGCGCCGGGCAACAGCCGCTCGATGATCGGGCGCATCGTGGCCGCGCCCAATAACAGCGTTTCGTCGCGGCCGCGCCGGTTGAGGATGCGATCGGTGAAGACATGCCCGCGCTCGAGATCGGCCGCGATCTGGATTTCATCGACCGCGAGAAACGACACGTCGAGATCCCGCGGCATCGCCTCGACGGTCGAGACCCAGAACCGCGCCTTTGGCGGTTTGATCTTTTCTTCGCCGGTGATCAGCGCAACGGAATCAGGCCCGGCGCGATCGACGATCTTGTTATAGACCTCGCGCGCCAATAGCCGCAGCGGCAGGCCGATGATCCCCGACGAATGCGCCAGCATCCGCTCGATCGCCAGATGGGTCTTGCCGGTGTTGGTCGGCCCGAGCACCGCGGTAACGCCGGCACCCGGGGCCCGTTCATTGCCAAATGATTGGGCGAACGATGACGAAGAAGAAGAAAAAGCCATATTTTTCAGGGGTTTCTTTTATGGGCCGGCGCGCTCCCGACCGTCATTGCGAGCGCAGCGAAGCAATCCAAGGCGGTTCAAGGAAGGGTGGATTGCTTCGTCCCTGGCGCTCCTCGCAATGACGACGAAAAATCCCGGGTTTGTTTGGTTTCGCGCGTCTGTTGTGCGCCATTTCGTTACATTTTGCGACGCCGGTGTGGTCGATCTTTAAGTTCCGGAACGAGTCCGGAACGAATCGCGCCCGAATCGCTGACTCATGTTCACTCCGGCTTCGTTCACCGCAACATCTCGCGCTGCCCCCTGATATCGGCACTAGATCAAGTTTGGCGCAACGCGACAAGAGCAGGATTTGCGTCGAATTCCTTAAGTTCGGGACGAGGCCGGAGTCGAATCAGAAGTGAGGAAGAGTCAACAGGGATTCGGCGGGCTTCTTCTTCCCTTCTCCCCTTGTGGGAGAAGGTGGCGCGCATCGCGCGCCGGATGAGGGGTCTCTATCCGCGGAGAGAACCCCTCACCCGTCCGCGCCGCTTCGCATCGCGGCCACCCTCTCCCACAAGGGGAGAGGGGAAAGAAGTCGCGAGCCTCCGTTGTTACTGCGTCTTCGCCACCCGCGGCGGGGTCGCGGTCGTGATGAACTGCGTCGCTTCCAGCATCGCCACGCCAAGCGGCGTCGGGATCACCATGCGGAACGGGACCAGGATGCGGGTTCCCAGCACCGGCGCGAAGGCGATTTCCATGTTGCGCTGGGCGGAGAGATATTTGATCACGGGGCGATCGGGGATGTAGCCGGCGACTGGCGAGAAATACACCGCGCACACGACAACTGGCCCGGCATAGCCCTTTTCGGCCTTCACGGTTTCCATGCGCTTGAAATCGAGTTTCAGATCGTAGCGTAGCCTTCCGTCGAAAATCGCAGCCCCCGTATGGCAGGCCTCGGGGCTGAGCGGATCTGATGTGCCCGGCACGCGCAGCATCGATCCCGTCATCGGATCGAACACGTTGCGGCGATGCGCGTCGGTCACGACCACGCGGTCGGGATCGACAGGCGGTTCCGGATCGATGCCGAATTCCTTCACGCTGCCGTTGGCCAGAACCATGTGGATGGCTTCGGACTTTTTCGACGAGGTGGTGGTGGCCTGATAATTGGTCGCGACCAGCGCGCCATTGACGACGCGGCCCTGCGCCGCACCGGTGCCTGAGCCGCCGGCGAACGCCTTCAACAGCCCCGACGTGCCGCCCTGGGCGGCCGCGGAAAACGTATCGTCCAGGATTTCGATGGCCCAGGAGCCCTTGCCGACGGGAATCCCGGCCAGCGTCGCCTCATAATGCGCATCGAGCCGGCCCTGCGCCGAGGCGGCATGCGATCCCATCGCCAGCCCCACGACGGCGGCGAACAGCCCGCCCAACACCCGCAACGCCGGGCGCACCGGCCGGGGTGAAATCATGCCGTGGGTATGCACTGTCAGAACGATCCTTACATCAGCGCGATGAGGCATCATTTAAGCCAAAAAATCCGCCAAACAACGGATAAAGCCAGGGATAGCCGAAGACACCAGCGGCAATCGGCGTGCTTTTCCCGCACATCCCTAACCGATCCCGGCCGTTAAAGCGCGGAACCCATGATGTCGGTGGCGAATACGCCGTTTATATGATGAATAGCAGCGACTTCCCGGGCCTGCATGGTTCGAGACGCGCAGCCCAGCCGCGCTCCTCACCATGAGGAACTAAGACCGGACCGGTCCTCATCCTGAGGAGCATCGCAAAGCGATGCGTCTCGAAGGATGGAAACCAGGAACAACCCCTCGGAACCTGCTTTTTCTCAGGGCCCGCATGCCTCCAAAACCTTGACGCCCGGAGCGTCTCCCCCTATACGTCCGCGGTTCCCTGAATGGGCGTGAATTTGAACCCTTGGCGCTGATCCCCACGCGGGACGGAAGCCGGGATGGAAGAGGATTTTGTGCGATGTCGCGGCGCTGCGAACTAACGGCCAAGGGCCCGATGGTAGGCCACAAGGTGAGCCACTCCAATATCAAGACCAAGCGCCGGTTCCTGCCGAACCTGTGCAACGTCACCTTCATCTCCGACGCGCTCGGCCGCAACGTGCGCCTGCGCGTCTCGACCAACGCGATCAAGAGCGTCGACCACCGCGGCGGCCTCGATGCCTTCCTGGTCAAGGCCAAGGCCGACGTGCTGTCGCCCCGCGCCCTTGAGCTGAAGCGCGCGATCGAGAAGAAGCTGCCGAAGACCGAATTCGTGAAGAAGGCCGTGAAGGCGAGCTAAGCTTTTCGCGATAGCGGTTTAAGGTTTGAGAATTTTGCGGCCGGGTCGAAAGACCCGGCTGTTTTTGTTTGGGGGCTGTTGCAAGCAGCGGCGGCTCCTTTTCTTCCGCGTTCAAACGAGGTGTTAGTTGGCGACACACGTACCGTAAGTTGATACCTATCGAATCTCAAGATTCGAGCGTACCGATTACACATGCCTCTTATTCGCCCTCGATTGACCGAATTCCATGGCCTCGATCTTGCCCAAGCAAGCGTCGATTTCGCCATCCCCTTCCTACATGAAGACTTGCCGCTTTACGTTGATCCATTCCTGCTTTGGAAATCTCCATCCCTGCAAGATCAGTCGTTGCACGGAGCCATGATAGCTGCCTTTAACCGGATGGACCTGCTTTCCAAAAGCGGTCGCGCCGAGCAAGCAGTTGCGATGATCCAACAGATGTCGGAGTGCGAGGAGGTCGGATTAGGAGGCGCGACCACTAAGAAGGGAAAACGAATAGGCACGCCGATCGCGGAGCAAATACTCAAGTTATTTCGAACTATACCTAACATTCAAGCGCGAGTGTCCGTCATGAACGAAAAACAGGTCGAAGAGTTTAGAAAAATGGCAGCGCAGCTTGATGCATTGCATCACGAGGCTTCGGCTGCATCTAAGAAACATCCCGATAAACCAGTGAGTAAATTCAAAGTTAAGCTAGCAAATTCGGTTCTACTGATCGCTCGCAAAGTTCTCGGCACGTCTGCTCCAGCAATGGATTTTGACCAATTCGATATCGATGAACTTCCAACGAACAGTGACCTGAGTTTTGTCGTGACACAGTTTGTTGAATGCGCTGAGAAATTGAAAATGCAGAACGTTCAACGCATCAATGGCATTTGGTACTGGCAAGTATCGGACGATACAACTGACCTTGTTGCTACTGCTCCCAGGGGAGTGCGTTAATATGGCTCGATCACAACCGGGGAAGACGACATCGGACCGGGCAGATGCCTACAAGACACTCAATCCTTTACTAGAAGCTATGTACAGGGAATTTCAGGAGCTCTCAAAGAAGAAACAGGATGGTCAAGTCGGAAGAACGAAAGTGAAGATGGTCAATCGGCTTCTCAAGGCCATCCATGAACTCTTAAAGGATGAACCGAACCGTAGCTATCTGGATGAGTTGAACGAGGACGATCTACCACAAAACAGTGATGTTGTTCTGATCCTCAGTCAAACCTCAGCGGCGATGGATGCCTTTCAACGCCAATACTACGTATTTAACGGCGGCAAAAAGGAATGGTCGGTGTAGTAGTTGCAAAAGTAATTCCGATGCAACATGAGTTCGCCTTGCGATAAAGCTCACAGGTCTGCTGGCTACCTTAGCGCCCTTACCGTCACGTCTAGTGCGGGTGCGTCTCTCGGCAGTAATTTACCCCCCATTAACCATAATCTCCTACCCATTGAGCGTCTTCTCCCTCAGAGCCTTCGGAGAACGAGGCCATGGTCTCAGCCGTCAATAATAATCAAAGCAGCCAAAGCGTTTTCACGCCGCCGCCGGCGGCGCAGTCGCAATCTTCCTCGTCTTCGCAGAACTCGTCGTTCCAGGATGCGGTCGCGCAATATACCCAGGATACGACGGCCGGCGCCGGCGGCCAGTATGGCTCTGGCGGCACCAACAGCCCGACGCAGGCGCTGAGCAGCGATTTGATGTCGTCGTTGCTGTCGATGCAGTCCTGAGGCGGAAGCGCTGATTTTTAGTATGTCGTCCCGGCCCAGTGCGCAATTGCGCACGGGAGCCGGGACCCACAGCCACCGGCCGCTGGCATGAAGCAAGGCGTCTCACACCGAATTTGAATCGATGGGCCGCGGCGTATGGGTCCCGGCTCAAGGCCGGGACGACGAGCTGGGGTTGGTCGAGCGCCGGGACTACGATTGGTGACGACGACTGAGATTTGAACGAGAGAGGCCTGCCCCCAACGCATGCTGCAGAGAACGAAACGCCGGTCCCGCGCGCGGCTGCTATTTGACCGCCAATTATTTGACCGTCAGGGCGTCACGCGCCTTGACCAGCCGGTCGAGCTCTTCCTGCTGCGCGGCCATGCGCCCGGATGTTCGTTCTTCATCCTGCGCGCCCGACGAGGCGGCGGCCTGTTCGACCAATTGCCGGATGTTGTCCCGCAATATGGCGATGCGGTCGTTGAGTTCGGCTAGCGAAAGCGAATTGTCGTTGCTCATGGCGGTTTCCTTGATTGGCCGGGATTAAAATCTTTGTCTGTTGCGTTTTCCATCGCGAATAAGTTTACGCTATCTGCGTAAACCCGATTGCTGTGCGAACCGGTATCCACCCCGGATCAAGTCCGGGGCAGGCTTTCGCTCGAAAACGCGCCAGCTTTCGCCGCCCATCCTGCCACACCAATCGATATCCCCGCCATGGGTTCCGTGCGGGGCGGCTTGATACCGCGGACATCGCATTTAGTCTATGTCTGGACGCGTTTTCTTCACGCGAGCCGGCATCCAGTTCGCTTGAAAACGCCGTGAGTCACGCGACGACAGGACGCAGGCGCCGCGGCCGAAATCGCTTGAACCGTTCCCGCTTTGGCCGACTCCTAGTGCGACCCCGGTTCAACGAAGAGCCCGCGCCGCCATGGAGCTTGCGATCCTGCTGGTTATCCTCGCCTGCCTTGCCGCGCTGGTGGTGCGCCTGGTGCTGGCGATGGTCAAGCGCAGGCACGATCCCGTCGAATATTATACGAGCTGGGGCGGCTACCGGCATCCGATCGGGCTGCAAAACCGCATCTACAAGGAAGACGCCGATGCGCTCGCCGCGCAAGGCGCGGTCTGGCTCGCCGCCCATTACAGCGACGACAACAAACTGATGCGCGTGGTCAAGTATTTCCGCGGCGAAGTGTTCTTCGAATATGTCTATGCGTATCATCCCAACGGCCGATTGAAGAGCGCGACCGTGACGCGCGGCGGCCGCGTGACGGTGCTGGAATACGATCCGCGCGGGCGCAGGATTTCGGAAGCGAGTATTGCGTTTTGAAAATTGAATTCGCCTTCTCCCCTCCCTCCGCGCGCGTCAGCGCGTGGCGGGGAGGGAAAGCAAGGCCGGGACGACGAGTTGTGGATGTGTGCGAGTGCGGGGGTACTCGCACGGCGCTCTCTACCCGACGGGCAAATCACCTCACCTTCCACAGATCGCTTGTCCAGCCCCCTTACGAAAAATATTCTGATTTTCCGAAGACGCAAATCAAACTAAATTCCGCACCGTCTCGCGCCCACACAGAGGGGCGTTTCGCGATCGTCACGGACGTAGGACGCGAGATGCGATGGACGCCTGGTGCCGTGAGACGAACGGCATAAGGCGGACGGCGAAGTCGTGTGGTCCTGATGCCCCGACGCTGGCATCAAGTTCCTGGGAAGCAGGCTTCTCCTTGAGAAGCGGGCTTCTCGGGGGTGACGGTGGCAAAAGAGCCCGGTCACCGGGGAGAGCGCGAAATAGACCGTTAAAACCATTGCGCGGGGAATGCCGGGTGTTTCCGGTGTGACCGTGGTGACTAACGCGCGTGCTTACTACCACACCACGCGCGGCTGCGGGCGCACCAGCGCCCGGCATTCCCTGCGCCCTCTGTTTGGAGGGCACCGGATGACATGTATCACTCGGGCGCTCTGCGTCGCGATCGTTCACTTGTCATGCCCGGACTTGATCCGGGCATCCATCAATCTGCACAAGAAGTTTTTCGAAGAGGATGGATTGCCGGGTCAAGCCCGGCAATGACAAGCTTAAAATCTGCATTGGCCCTGACCATATTGAGCGACTACGTAGGGTGGGCAAAGGCGCTCTTGCGCCGTGCCCACCAACAGCGTCACAATTGCGATGGTGGGCACGCTGGCGCTTTGCCCACCCTACGAAATACGATAAAGCGACATAAAAGCCGCCTGCGGGAGAGAACAAAAAATGTCTAACAAAAAATTCAGACTCCTCACCCGCCGGCAAGTGCTGCGCTGCGCGGGCCTCGCGATGTCAGCCGCGGCCATCTCGCGGCTCGGCCTGCAAAGCGCCCGCGCGGCCACCTATCCCGAGCGCCCGATCAAGATCATCGTGCCGTTCGCGCCCGCTGGCCCCACCGACATCATGGCCAGAATTCTCGCGCAAAATCTGGGCGCGGCGATCGGCGGCAATATCATCACCGAAAATCGATCCGGCGCCGGCGGCAATCTCGGGATCGGCTATGTGTCGCATGCCGAGCCGGATGGCTACACGCTGCTGGTTTCCTCCAGCGCCTATGTCGTCAATCCCGGGCTCTATGCCAAGGTGCCTTACGATCCCTACAAGGATTTCGCGCCGGTCGCCGAGCTCGGCACCTCGCCCAATGTGATCCTGATCGATCCGAAACTCGGCATCAATTCAATTGCAGAATTGATCGCACGCGCCAAGGCGCATCCCGATGAACTGAATTACGCCAGCCCCGGCATCGGCACCACGCCGCATCTGTCCGGCGAGCTGCTCAAGATCGCGGGCGGCATCAACATCACGCATGTGCCGTTCTCGGGCGCCGCGCCCGCGATCCAGGCGCTGCTCGGCGGCGTCACGCAACTGGCGGTCGCCGCGCTGCCGCCCGCGCATCCCTATATCGAATCCGGCGCGCTGAAAGCGCTGGCGCTGACCGGCGCGCATCGCTGGTTCGATCTCAAGGATGTGCCGACGATGGTCGAGCTCGGCTACAAGGATTTTGTCGCCGAAACCTTCCAGGCACTGCTGGCGCCCGCGAAAACCCCGCCCGAGATCGTCGAAAAGCTGGCGGCGAAATCGATCGAGGTGCTGAAGCGGCCCGAGATCAACAAGCAGTTGCTCGACAACGGTTTCGAAGTCATCGCGAATGGGCCTGATGGGCTGCGCAGGCGTATCGCCGAGGAAGTGCCGAAATGGCGCGAGCTGATTGCGAAGGCTGGGATACAGCCGGTGTGAATATTTTCCGTCATTCCGGGGCGCACGAAGTGCGAACCCGGAATCTCGAGATTCCGGGCCTGGTCCTTCGGACCATCCCGGAATGACGACAAGAACAATGAATACAAGAAAGGACCCCTTCGTGAAGATCGTCGACCTCAGCCGTGAGTTGTACCACCGCACCCCGAGTTATCCCGGTCATTCCGCCATCATCCATGGCGTCTGGAAGACGCATGAGGAATCATTCGCCGATGGCGGCAATGTGCATGGGCTGGCGTCGATGTATTTCGCGATGCCCGATCACGGCGGCACCCACATCGACGCGCCCCGGCACTTTGACAAGACGGGCCAGCCGATCAACGAGTATCCGCTGGAAAATTGCATCGTGCCCGGCATCGCTCTCGATTTGCGCCACATCGCGCCGCGCGCCGAAATCACGCCCGCCGATCTCGAAGCGGCGGTGAAGAAAGCCGGCGTGGAAATTCCGAAGGGCGGCACCGTATTGCTGTGCACCGGCCATCACGAACGGACTTTTCCGCGCAAGGAATACAACACCGAAAATTCCGGCGTGAACGTCAAGGCCACGGAATGGCTGGCCAAGCACGGCATCGTCCATTTCGGCATCGACTCGATGCGGCCGGGGCCGGAGGGCAAGGAGAATTTGCTGGTGCACAAGGCCTGCTTCGATCTCGGGATCACCCACATCGAAAGCCTGTGCAACCTGGAATCGATTTTGGGCGAAGGGCCGTTTACGTTTATCGGCCTGCCGATGAAATGGCGCGGCGGCACGGGCTCGCCGATCCGCGCAGTGGCGGTGTTCGGGATGTAGAGGGGATAACGAAACGGTGCAACATCCCGCGTCATTGCGAGGAGCGAAGCGACGAAGCAATCCATTCTTTCTTTGCGCGGTAAAGATGGATTGCTTCGCTACGCTCGCAATGACGGCGAATCACGTAGCCCGGATGAGCGCAGCGATATCCGGGGCAGCCGCGCGAGGAAACCCGGATGTCGCTGCGCTCATCCGGGCTACGGGTCTCGCTCTTCCCTCACCTCGCCCCGAACGTCGTCGCGCCGAACAGCTCCTTCTGCGTCGAGGGTTGCGAGCGCCAATACTGAGGCGGCGCGTCGACCTGACCGCCGAGTTCGGCGGCAGCGTGCCAGGCCCACCGCGGGTCGTAGAGCATGCCGCGCGCCAGTGCGACCATGTCGGCCTTGCCGGACGCAACGATCTCTTCGGCCTGTTTCGCTTGCGTGATCAGGCCGACCGCCATCGTGGTGAGGCCGGTGGCTTCCCTGATGCCTTGTGCGAGCGGCACCTGATAACCGGGCGAGAGTGGAATTTTCTGCAGCGGCGACACGCCGCCGGAGGACGCATCGATCCAGTCGACGCCGCGCTTCTTCAATTCTTTCGAAAGCTCGATGGTCTGCGCGAGATCCCAGCCGCCCTCGACCCAATCGGTCGCCGACACCTTGACGCCGATGGGCTTGTGATCGGGAAACGCCGCGCGCACCGCGTCGAACACTTCGAGCGGATAGCGCATGCGGTTTTCCAAGCTCCCGCCATATTGATCAGTGCGCTTGTTGGCGATCGGCGACAGAAATTCATGCGTCAGATAGCCGTGCGCGAAATGCAATTCCAGCGCGTCGATGCCGAGCCGCTCGGCGCGCTTCGCCGCCGACACGAACGCATCGGTAATGCGCGCCATCCCCGCGGCATCGAGCGCCAGCGGCGCGGCCTCGCCTTCCTTGTGCGGCAGCGCCGACGGCGCCACGGTCTGCCAGCCGCCTTCAGAAGCTGGAATCAACTGCCCGCCTTTCCAGGGCTGGTAGCTCGATCCCTTGCGGCCGGCATGCGCCAACTGCATCGCGACCGCCGCTTTGGAATGTTTGCGGATCGATTTCAAAATTGGCTTCAGCGCGGCTTCGGTGGCATCGTTATACAGCCCGAGGCAACCCGGCGTGATGCGGCCGATCGGCTCGACATGGGTGGCCTCGATGCAGAACATCGCCGCACCCGACAGCGCCATCGTGTTCATATGCGTGAAGTGCCAGTCATTGGCCTCGCCATTATCAGCCGAATACTGGCACATCGGCGCCACCATGATGCGATTGGGAAGGGCAAGGTCGCGCAGCTTGATCGGCGAGAAGAGAGCGCTCATGGGGATTTCCTTGGGGGTGTCCTGACGGGAGGGATGGGCCGTGCTCACCCTGTATCTAGCGACGCGCCGGACGTTCCTCAACCGTGCCGGGTCGGGTCAAGGCTGAATCCCCGCGGCCTTGACCACGGCCAGGAAATCCTCGGTTTCGCGCGCCATGAACGCAGCCATCTCGGCTGTGGTCATCGGCTGGGTTTCGACGCCGAGTTTCTTCAGCGCTTCCTGCGTCGCGGGTTCGGCCAAAAGCTTTTCGCCGGCGGTGTGGAATTTCTCGACGATATCGCGCGGCGTCTTCGCGGGCATGAACACGCCGAGCCAGAACACGCTATCGGCGTTCTTCAGCCCGATATCGATCGGCGTCGGCAGATCAGGCAACTCCGCGACGCGTTTGGGCGTCGAGACCACCAGCGCGCGGACGCGGCCTTCCTGGATCAGCGGCAGCGCGGTCGCGAGCGGGCAGAAATAGAAATCGATCCGGCCGCCGAGAATATCGGCGATCACTTCGGCGCCGCCGCGATAGGGCACATGGGTGGTCTCGATGCCCGCGGCAAGGCGGAATTTCTCGGCGCTGATATGCACCGCGCTGCCGACGCCGACGGAGCCGAACACAATCGAGCCCGGCCTGGCTTTGGCGTCCGCAATGAAATCCTGAATGGTCTTCCACGGCCGCGATGGCGGTACGATCATCACATTGGCGCTGAAGCCGATCATCAAGGCCGAGGTCAGGTCTTTGTTGGGATCAAACGACAGTTTCGGATAGATAGCCGGCGCGATCGCCAGCGCCGAGGATTGGGCGAGGATGCTGTAGCCATCCGGATCGGCCTTCACCACCATCGCACTTCCGAGCGTGCCGCCGGCGCCGGGGCGATTTTCGATCACGATGGCTTGACCGATCTCGGCCGACAGCCGGTCGAACACCAGCCGCGGCACCACATCGGCTGCGCTGCCGGCACCGAACGGAATCGTCGCCCGGATCATCCGCGACGGCCAGTTCTCCGCCTGCGCCGCGGTGGCGGCGGAAAGGCATGCGAGCACGAGCAACAATGGGATGGATCTACGCATCTAAACTCCGGCTTTCATTTCAGGTCATCGGCAGGAGAACTGCAAGAACCATTCCCATATTCGTCGTCCCTGCGCACGCCGGGACGATAGAGGACTTTACTCCAGCAGCGTGAACTGCAGCAGCAAGGTGCGCTGGATCAGCGAGAAGTTATCGTCGGAGACCAGCGTCAGCACGGTCTCGCCCTCCGGCGTGACGTGGGCGTCGATGCCCTCCATATTGTCGATCTCGTCATGCAGGTCCGCATCAAAAATCGAGGGACCATCGACCACCGCGCCCGGCGCAACCGACGCCAGCGGAATGCGCCGGATGCGGATGCCGACGCCTGACAGCAGCGAGAATTTGCGCTCAAGCACCAGCAGATCGCCCGAAGGCAGCAGGACCGCGTCGCTGATGTCGAATTCTCCGGTACGACGAACGCTGAATTGCCCGGGCGTCGGGCCGCCGACCAGAAACGCGATCAGATTGCCCTTGGCATCGAGGCCTCGTTCGGACATCGCGACCAGCGTACCCGCGAGCGGCATACCCTTCGGCACGAACACCAGCGCTTCCAGCCCCTTGTTGGACGGCAATTTGGCCGCCGCAGCCGGCAACGGCACCACTTCGCCGCGTGAATGCGTAAAACCCTTGCTGAAATCGAAGCGCAGCACCTGGTGGACGCGTTCAAGGCCGATATAGACAAAGGAGCCATCGAGCGCGATCGACTCCGAATCGAACCAGCCGCGCGTGGCGATCGGCTTCTCGTCGGGACCCAGCATCGGCGCGGCCTCGACATCAGCGAGCCCGCTCATCTCGCGGCCGTTATAGACGATCTTGCCGGTGAACCAGTTTCCCTTGTCGCTGAACGAGATGAACCGCTCGCCCTTGGGGTCGAGCCGCAAGCCGGACAGCCCGCCGAAGCCGGGAAAGCGCGAGGTCAGCACCAGCCCGCTGCGATATTCCAGCGATCCAAAGCGCGTATGCGCGCGGTCGTTCGGATCAAAGGACAGTATCGGCCTCGCGTTGACCTCGATCGATACGGCTTCGGTGACCGAGAATTCATCCGGCGGAATCGGCTTTGGCGGCGGCTGCGTCGCATGCTGTGCCCGCGCGACATCCGTCAGCGCGATCGCCGAGAGCCCGAGCGCGGTGGATTTCAGGAAGCGGCGTCGGGTGAGGTCGCGAACCGGCTCACGCCTCATGGATATCTACGAATGCAATCTGCGCTTGGGGCCGCCACCGCGGCCTGTCTTGGCCGGCGCGGCACCGCTGGTCTCGCTGAACAATTCCGCGAGCTTTTCGGTGATGGCGCCGCCGAGTTCTTCGGCGTCGACGATGGTCACCGCGCGGCGATAATAGCGCGTGACGTCGTGACCGATGCCGATCGCGATCAGTTCGACCGGCGAGCGGGTCTCGATTTCCTCGATGATATGGCGCAGATGCCGCTCCAGATAATTGCCGGGATTGACCGACAGCGTGGAATCGTCGACCGGCGCGCCGTCCGAAATCATCATCAGGATCTTGCGCTGCTCGGAGCGGCCAAGCAGGCGCTTGTGCGCCCAGTCCAGCGCCTCGCCGTCGATGTTTTCCTTAAGCAGGCCTTCGCGCATCATCAGCCCGAGATTCTTCCGCGCGCGGCGCCATGGCGCATCGGCGGATTTGTAGATGATGTGGCGCAGATCGTTGAGACGGCCGGGATTGGCCGGCTTGCCGGCGGCAAGCCACGCCTCGCGCGATTGTCCGCCCTTCCAGGCGCGTGTGGTGAAGCCGAGAATCTCGACCTTGACGCCGCAGCGCTCCAGCGTGCGCGCCAGAATATCCGCGCAGGTCGCCGCCACCGTAATCGGGCGGCCGCGCATCGAACCGGAATTGTCCAGCAGCAGCGTCACCACGGTGTCGCGGAAGGTCGCTTCCTTTTCGTGCATGAACGACAGCGGATGATAGGGATCGGTGACCACGCGCGACAGCCGCGCCGGATCGAGAATGCCTTCCTCGAGATCGAATTCCCAGGCGCGGTTCTGCTGTGCCATCAAGCGACGCTGCAGCCGGTTCGCCAGCCGCGCGACGATGCCCTGCAGATGCGCGAGCTGCTTGTCCAGATAGCTGCGCAGCCGTTCCAGCTCGTCGTGATCGCAGAGGTCTTCGGCCGCGATCACCTCGTCGAATTTCGGCGCGAAGGCGTGATATTCCGGCCCGCGCGGTTCATTGGCGCCACGCGAATTCGGCCGCTGGGCTTCCCCCGGCGTCTCGTCATCGCCGAGTTCGCCGTCATCGAACGTATCGCTGGTGGACGCCTGCGCGCTCTCCATCGCGCTTTCGGACATTTCGTCCGAGGTCGCCTGGGCCTGATCGGCACTCATTTCCTGCGCGGCATCGCTGTCGGGCGAACCCTCGGCGCCGGACTGATCATTCTCGCCGTCGCGGTTCTCGTCTTCGTTCTCGTCTTCGTCGGCCTCGGCATTGCGGTCGTCGCCGAGTTCGAGCGCGGTCAACAGATCATGCACCGCATCGCCGAATCTCGCCTGATCTTCCGCGAAGCGGTCAAGCTGGTCGAGCCGCGCGCCGATCTTGTCTTCCAGCACCGGCCGCCAGAGATCGACCATCTTGCGGGCCGCCGCCGGCGGCGCGAGGCCCGTGAGGCGCTCGCGCACCAGCATTGCCAATGCGTCGGACAAGGGTGCATCGGCGCGATCGGTGATCTCGTCGAACTTGCCGCGATGGAAGTGATCGTCGAGCATCGCGGTAAGATTCTTCGCCACACCCGCCATCCGCCGCGAACCCAGCGCTTCGACGCGGGCCTGCTCGACGGCTTCGAACACACCGCGCGCCTGCGGATTTCCCGGCATCAGCTTGCGGTGCACTTTCGGATCGTGACAGGCGAGTTTCAGCGCGATTGAATCCGCATGGCCGCGCACGATAGCGGCGTCGCGCCGGGTCATCTTGCGCGCCGGCTCCGGCAGCCGCGCCTTGCCCGGAGCCAGACCGGGACGTTCGGCCGCGAACGTCACCTCAAGCTCCGGCGCTTTCGCGATCGCGCGCAGGCAGGACGTCACCGCGCGCTTGAACGGTTCGGTCGGCGCTTCCTTCGATCCGGTGCGAAATTTGGAGTTCGACGTCGTCATGTCTACCTCACCGCCGTCGTCCCTGCGACAGCGGGGACCTCACGGCGGCCGTTATGGTCGGACTTAAGAGAGCGCCACGTTCACCGAGGATTCCGCGAGTTCGGCGTTGAAGCAGCGCTGATAGAATTCAGCCACCAGCGGCCGTTCCAGCTCGTCGCACTTGTTGAGGAAGGTGACGCGGAACGCAAAACCGATGTCCGAGAAAATCTCGGCGTTTTCCGCCCAGGTGATCACGGTACGCGGGCTCATCACCGTCGACAGGTCGCCATTGGCGAAGGCGTTGCGGGTTAGATCCGCCAGCCGCACCATCTTGTTGACGATGTCGCGGCCTTCCTGGTTGCGATAGTGATGCGCCTTGGCGAGCACGATCTCGACTTCCTCGTCATGCGCCAGGTAATTCAGCGTGGTGACGATCGACCAGCGGTCCATCTGGCCCTGGTTGATCTGCTGGGTACCGTGATAGAGGCCCGAAGTATCGCCGAGGCCGACCGTGTTGGCGGTCGAGAACAACCGGAACGCCGGATGCGGCTTAATCACCTTGTTCTGGTCGAGCAGGGTCAGGCGCCCGGAAACTTCCAGCACGCGCTGGATCACGAACATCACGTCGGGACGGCCCGCGTCATATTCGTCAAACACCAGCGCGATATTGTTCTGCAACGCCCAGGGCAGAATGCCGTCGCGGAATTCCGTGACCTGCTTGCCGTCGCGCACCACGATGGAGTCCTTGCCGACCAGATCGATACGGCTGATGTGGCTGTCGAGGTTGACGCGCACGCAAGGCCAGTTGAGCCGCGCCGCAACCTGCTCGATATGGGTCGATTTGCCGGTGCCGTGATAGCCGGTGACCATGACGCGGCGGTTCTTGGCAAAGCCGGCGAGGATCGCAAGCGTGGTGGCGCGATCGAAACGGTAATCGGCATCGACATCCGGCACATGCGGATCGACCGTGGAATAAGCGGGGACCTCGAGATCACTGTCGATCCCGAATACCTGCCGAACCGACACCTTCATATCGGGCAGACCGGCAGGTGCCCCAGCGTGTTCTTGCGATTTGGTCATGGCGGCGGTCGTCATCAATCCTCCGAGGTCTCGGACGCTCCCGAAACCAGATTTTATGGTGTGGCTGCGGATGGGTGCTGGAATAAACCTATCAGAGAGCCGCGGCGGGCAGAAGCCCGCGGCTTAATCAAAGTTCCGTTGCTATATCATCAAGATAGGCACTGAGCCCGGTTTTTGGAAGGCTGCCCTGCGAATCACGCCGTACTTTCGCCGGCATAGCCGGTCAGCCCGGCCCAGGGAGCGTTCATTGGCGTCCATGGGGCCCAATGGCACTTTCCACCCTCGCCGCGAGTTGTGCTAGGTCTGCTTTGAGACCGGCCCATAACGTCATTACGGGAACTTTGTGACTTCATTTATTGACCCATTAATTGCGTTCGTTTCAACGCATCCCGGACTTGCCTATCTGACGCTGTTCCTTGCAGCCCTGCTGGAAGCCGTTCCGGTTGTCGGCGCGGTGATTCCAGGCTCGACCATCATCTTTGCGCTGAGCGCGCTGGTGCCGGGCGGCGAGTTGAAGCTTGAATGGGTGCTGATCGCCGCAGGCGCAGGCGCCTTGCTCGGCGATGGCTCTGCGTTCTGGATCGGACATCGCAGCCAGCGCGAAATCCTCAACGCCTGGCCGCTCTCGAATTACCCGAGCGTCGTTGCGCAGAGCGAGGCGTTCTTCAATCGCTGGGGCGCGCTGGCGGTATTTTTTGCCCGCTTCGTGCCGCCGATACGCGCCTTCGTACCGGTCACCGCGGGCGCACTCGGCATGTCGCGGAGGATGTTTTACGCGGTGAATATCCCGGCGATCCTGCTATGGGCGCCCGCCCATGTGCTGCCCGGCGTGCTCGCGGTCTCCGCGCTTCACAAGTACGGCGGATTTGCACCCCATTCCGGCCTCGCCAAGCATTACTGGATGCTGTTCGTGATCGGCGCCGCCGCGATTATCGCGCTGGTGGTCTGGATAATCCACCGCCGGCAGGGCGGCGGCGTGGTCGAGCCAGCAGCGCCGGCTCGGAAGAATCCGTGACGCACGACTCTCAGGTCGCGCCGCGCACAACCGTCTTCAGGTAATTATACGCCTTGATGATTTCGATCAGGCGATCCTCGGTGGAGCGGTCGCCGCCATTGGCGTCGGGATGGTGCTGTTTCACCAAAGCCTTGTACTTGGCCTTGACGGTCTCGAGCGTCGCGTCGGCGCCGAGCCCCATCACCTGCAGCGCCTTGCGTTCGGCGTTGAAAATCTTCCGGGTTTCGACCTTGGCTTCCGCACCCGCACCGGGTCCCGGCCGCCAGCTACCGCGGCCGTTCAGCTCGCTGAACATGCTGAAGGGATCGGACGCACCTTCGAGATCGGCTTCGGGGCTGCCCTTGCCCTTCTTGGCACTGGTATTGGCGCCCATTTTCCAGGTCGGGCGATGGCCGGTCAGCGCATCCTTCTGGTAACGCGCAACCGCGTCCGCATTCATGCCCGAGAAGAAATTATAGGACTGGTTATATTCGCGGACGTGATTGAGGCAGAAGTGCCAATATTCCTTGTCATTGGCACGGCCCTTGGGCGCCCGGTGCGGCCCCTTGTTCTTGCAATCGGGCCATTCACACATCGCGGCTTCTTCACGCGCCTGCGCCTGCTGCTTGGCGCTCAGCTTGTTCGGCTTGATCCGGATGGAGTCGAAGAATTTGGATGAATCAATTGGCATGGCTGACTATGACAACGCAATGCGAAAGGCTTCAAGTCTTGACATTGCGATTCCCTCACTCTCGATGCGCCATTGACGCAGAACGGTCATGGACGTATTGCCGCGCCATGAGCACCAAAGACACTATCATCAACAAGTTGCGCGAAGCTTTCTCCCCGGAGAGCCTCGACGTAGCAGACGAATCACATCTTCATGAAGGCCATGCTGGCCATAGGCCGGGCGGCGAGACCCATTTCAGGGTCTATATTGTATCGCCTGCCTTTGAAGGGAAGAGCCGGATCGAGCGCCACCGGATGATAAATTCAGCGCTGGCGGCGGAACTGGCCGGCTCCGTGCACGCTTTGGCGCTCAAGGCGCAGGCGCCCGGGGAAGCCAAATAGGCCGGCAAGCAGTTAGAACGCCGTACCGGCGCGCTTCGGCTTTTTCTCCTCGATCTCGGCCTCGCGCGGCACCGCGACAATTCGTAGCGCCGTGATGCGGTTGCGCTCACGCCGCAGCACCCGAAACCGGAAGCCGTGGAAGGTAAAACTCTGGCCGCGTTCCGGGATCGAACGCGCCTCATGAATCACGAGACCGGCAACGGTGGTCGCCTCCTCGTCCGGCAGATGCCAGTCCATCGCGCGGTTGAGATCGCGGATCGGCACCGAACCATCGACTACGACGGAGCCATCGGGCTGGGCGCGAACGCCGGCCACCACCACGTCGTGTTCGTCGGAAATATCGCCGACGATTTCTTCCAGAATGTCTTCCAGCGTCACCATGCCTTCGACTTCGCCGTATTCGTCGACCACCAGCGCGAAGTGGGTCTTGCGGCGGCGGAATGCCTTGAGCTGTTCGGACACCGGGCGCATCTCCGGCACGAACCATGGCGGCAGCGCAATGGTCGAGACGTCGATACTGGCGGTATCGCCCTCGGCGGCGCGGATCGCACGCAGCAGATCCTTGGCGTGCAAGACGCCGATGATATTTTCTGGCTTTTCCCGCCACAGCGGAATCCGGGTGTATTCGGTCGCCAATACCTCGCGCACCAGTTCCTCCGGCGGCAGGTCGGCATTGATCATCACCATTTCGGTGCGATGGACCATCACGTCGGAGACCTGAAGCTCGCGCAGATCGAGCAATCCGCCGAACATGTCGCGGTCCTGCTTTTCGACCTTGCCCTCGTGATGCAGCAGATCGACCGCACCGCGCAGACGTTCGGTCGGCGACAGGATCGGCTGGTTGTGACCGATCTTGATGCCTAAAAGCCGCATCAGGACGCGAACGACCGCTTCGATCACCGTGAGAAGCGGTCCGAACACATAGACCATCAGCTTCATCGGCCGCGCGACCAGAAGCGAGACCCGATCCGGTGCATTGATCGCGATGGTCTTCGGCAGCACTTCGGCGAAGATCACGACCATCACCGTCATCACGCCGGTGGCATAGAGCACGCCGACCTCGCCGAACCACGCCGTAAAGATGCCGGTCGCCAATGCGGAGGCGCCGATATTGGCGATGTTATTGCCCAGCAACAGCGCGCCGATCATCCGTTCGCGCATTGCAAACAGGCTGGAAACCACGCCGGCATCGCGATTGCCCTGCTTTGACAGCCGCAACATGCTGGCGCGCGAAGCGCCGGTCAGCGCGGTCTCGCTCGCCGAAAAGAACGCCGAGACCAACAGACAGGCAATGACGACGGAAGGTGTAAACCAGTCCATGACGCGTTATTCACTTCGCCCGTTTGATTGCAGTTTCGCTTTGAGGAAATCACGAACCAGTGACGGCTCCACGTCGGGCGCGATCACCGCGCGCCCAACCGCCTCCAGCAGGATGAAGGTGAGCCGCCCGCGCTTGACCTTCTTGTCCTGTGCCATCAGCGTCATCAGCGCATCGGCGTCGGCCAACCCTTCCTGGGTAAATCCGGCGATGTCCTGCAGCCGGGTCGGCAGGCCCACTTCGGCCAGATGATGCCGGACCCGCGTGGCGTCCTTTTCAGAAATCATCCCGAGTTGCGCGGATAATTCCGCCGCCAGCACCATGCCGACGGAAACGCCTTCGCCGTGGAACAGCCGGTCAGAGAAACCAGTCGCGGCTTCCAGCGCGTGTCCAAACGTATGACCAAGATTGAGCAACGCGCGCTCGCCGGTTTCGCGCTCGTCGCGCGACACGATCGCGGCCTTGGCGCGGCAGGAGGTCGCGATCGCGTGTTCACGGGCGCCGCTTCCTGAGAAAATACCGGCGTGATTGGCCTCGAGCCAGGCGAAAAACGCTTCGTCGCCGAGCACGCCGTATTTGGCGACTTCGGCATAGCCGGCGCGGAACTGGCGCGGCGACAGCGTGTCGAGCACCGCGGTATCCGCAACCACCAGCACCGGCTGGTGAAACGCGCCGAGCAGGTTTTTACCCCTAGGCGAGTTGATCCCGGTCTTGCCGCCTACGGAAGAGTCGACCTGCGCCAGCAGCGAGGTCGGCACTTGAACGAAATCGACGCCACGGCGCAGGATCGCGGCCGCGAAACCCGCGAGGTCGCCGACCACGCCGCCACCCAGTGCGATCACGAGATCATTGCGTTCGATCTTCGCTGCGATCAAAGCCTCGCTGACCTGTTCGAGACCGGCATAGCTTTTCGAACCCTCGCCTTCCTCGACCACGACGCGCGACGTCACGATTCCGGCGGAAGCCAGCGAAGCCTCGGTTTTTTCCAGCCAGTATTTTGCGACGGTGCGATCGGTGACGATCGCCGTGCGCGCGCCCGGCCGCAACGCCGCAACGCGTGCGCCCAGCGACGACAGCACATCGCGGCCGATGATGATGTCATAGGCGCGCTCGCCGAGCGCGACATCGACCGTGATCGGATCGGAATGTTTCAGCGGCACGGTCATGGCGTGGCACCCATCGTGCCCGACGCTTGCACAGCAACCGTCGCGCCGCCGCACAAGCGGCCATACAGCGCTTCGATACACTCCTCGACGATTTTTTCGTGCGGCACGTCGCGCGACCAGACCGTCAGATCGGCATGCTGATAGATCGGCTCACGTTCGCTGAGCAGACGTCCGACGGTTGCTTCAGGGTCGGCAGTCTGCAGCAGCGGACGGTCGGCGCGGCGCTTGACCCGGCGCATGATGATCTCGGCGTCGGCCTTGAGCCAGATCGAGATCGCCTTGTCGCGGATACGATTGCGGGTTTCCTCGCGCATGAACGCGCCGCCACCGGTCGCAATCACACTGGGACCATTGTCGAGCAGTCGCGCGATCACCCGCGCCTCGCCGTCCCTGAAAGCCGGCTCGCCGCGGTCCTCGAAAATATCCGGGATCGACATGCCCGCCGCCGTCTCGATTTCGGTATCGGCGTCCAGAAACGGCAGCCGCAGCCGCGCCGACAGCCGCCGTCCGATGGTGGATTTGCCGGCCCCCATCATACCCACCAGCACGACCGAACGCATTCCCAGCGCCGCGGTAATTTCGGCATCCTGGGGTGTGCTGGCGCTGGCCGATATGGCTGTCTCAGACATCTCTTCGCTCGGTTGCCGCAAATGCGGCCGGTTCGGGGTCACCATACTACCCCCGCCGATATGCTTGCCAGAGACTCTTGCAACGAAGGGGGGAACATGTAGGTAGTCAGATCAGGCTATCCCCGATGATTTCAATAGTTAATTCGCCGCCTGAGGCTCCGAGATGCCCAGCCTGTTCCGGTTTCTGACGGTCGTCGCTGTCATCGGCGGGGTCATCTATGGCACGATTTTCGCGCTGGCGAATTTCGTTAACCCGAAACCGCGGGAAATGACCATCAACATCCCCCCAGACAAGTTCCTCAAGAAATAGGCGCTAGGGTTGGCGGATGAACGCCAGCAAGACCTCCGACACCAAACTGACCAACCTGTTCCTCGACATGCTCGCGGCCGAGCAAGGCGCCGGCAACAATACGCTCGATGCGTACCGCCGCGACCTGACCGATTTTTCGGAATTTCTTAGGTCTTCGGGACAGGATTTTGCCGGCGCGCAAACGCAAGGCTTGCGGGACTACCTCGCCGACCTTGACGCGCGCGGCTTCAAATCATCGAGCGTCGCGCGCCGGCTGTCGGCGATGCGGCATCTGTTTCGTTTCCTGCTGAACGAGCGGATTCGCGGCGACGATCCCGCCGCGATCCTGTCCGGGCCAAAGCGCGGCCGCGGCCTGCCGAAAGTACTGACGATATCGGAGGTCGATCGCCTGCTGGTTCACGCCAAGACGCTGACGACAGCCCCCGAAGTCTCCGCGCCGCAGCGGCTTCGCGCGCTGCGCCTCTATTGTCTGCTCGAAGTGCTCTACGCCACCGGTCTGCGGGTCTCCGAACTGGTGTCGCTGCCGCGCACGGCGGCGCGCCGCGACGCGCGCATGATCGTGGTGCGCGGCAAGGGCAACAAGGAACGGCTGGTGCCGCTGAACGAGCCGTCGCGGCAGGCGATGGCGGACTATCTCGCGGCGATCGAGGCGCTCAAAACCGAAAAGAAGAAAAACGCGGCGAACTCGAAATGGCTGTTTCCATCCTCCGGCGAAAGCGGTCATTTGACACGACAGCATTTCGCGCGCGACCTCAAGGAACTGGCGGCGGCCGCTGGCTTGGCGCCGAGGCTGGTCAGCCCGCATGTGCTGCGCCATGCCTTTGCGAGCCATCTTCTGCATAACGGCGCTGATTTGCGAATCGTGCAGACGCTGCTCGGCCACACCGATATCTCGACCACGCAGATCTACACCCATGTGGTCGAGGAACGCCTGAAAAGCCTGGTGCGCGACCTGCATCCCCTGGCCGAGAAATGACGCCGCGCGCGGCCATCTTGACTTCGCCGGCTTCTCACCTGAAAGAGCCACATCCTGCCGGCGACTTTGGCGTGCGCTGACAAAAGGCAGCTCATTCCACCTCGGAATGCGCGCTAAATAGTTGAAGATACTTGCTTTCTTCACGCGAACCGGAAGCCGCTTCGCTCCTGCGGCTTCGTCCTTATATTGAGTTGATGCCGGATCCCATGCGCAGTTACCTCGATTTCGAAAAACCCGTCGCCGAACTCGACGCCAAGGTCGATGAATTGCGCGCGCTCGCGGCGACCGGCAGCGATATCGGCGAAGAGATTGCGCGGATCGAAGACAAGGCCGCGCAGGCGCTGAGCGATCTCTACGCCAATCTGACGCCGTGGCAGAAAACCCTGGTCGCGCGCCATCCGCAGCGGCCGCATCTGACCGATTTCATCGCCGCGCTGATCACCGACTTCACCCCGATGGCAGGCGACCGCAAATTCGGCGAGGACGAAGCGCTGGTGGGCGGATTCGGCCGTTTCCGCGGCGAGAGCATCTGCGTGATCGGCCAGGAAAAGGGCGCCACCACCGAATCCCGCATCAAGCATAATTTCGGCATGGCGCGGCCGGAAGGCTACCGCAAGGCGGTCCGGCTGATGGAGATGGCGGATCGATTCGGGATTCCCGTGCTGTCGATCGTCGACTCCGCCGGCGCCTATCCCGGCATCGGCGCCGAGGAACGCGGCCAGGCCGAAGCCATTGCGCGCTCGACCGATGCCTGTCTGTCGCTCGGCGTACCCAATGTCGCGATCATCACCGGCGAGGGCATGTCGGGCGGCGCCATCGCGATTACGACGGCCAACCGCGTGCTGATGTTCGAACACGCGATCTACAGCGTGATTTCGCCGGAGGCCGCCTCCTCGATCCTGTGGCGCGATGGAACCAAGGCCCAGGAAGCTGCGACCAGCATGAAAATCACCGCGCAGGACATGCTGCGTTTCGGCGTGATCGATTCGATCCTGAAGGAGCCCTCGGGCGGCGCGCATCGCGATCCCGCCGCCATGATCGCCACCACCGGCGACGCCATCGCCCAGGCCTTCGCCGATCTGCGCCCCCTCGACACCGACGCGATTCGCAAGCTGCGGCGGCAGAAATTCCTCGATATCGGCCGAAAGCTGGGCTGAAGCCCGGCCTTGGCCGAGGCGGAAACGCCTCCGAGGGACGCGTTTGGGGCATTTTGACCCCGGTCTTTGCGAAATTCAGCCCTTTTGGCCGCAATTAGGCCCGGACCGCCTTATTTAATATCTGTTCACCACGCCTGAGGTGGATCCTGCCGCAATGCCTCCGTCGGCTTGCGACAAAGGGGGCTTAAGGATAATATTTTATTCAATGGCTTCAGGGCATGGATGCCGTTCTTGGTTGCTTTTGGGGTGCAACATTGCCCGTCGGGTGTGGAGCTCTGCATTGATAAATCGCACGCTGGTTCGCGCGGTCCTCACATCAGTCGCGCTGGCGGCCGGTGCGCTGTTGGCTAGCTGCAACAGCGACGAGATATCGCTCGCCAATAATGCCAAGGCCAACCAGCCCGTTTCCGCCAAGCTCGTCGCCGAGATGGCGGCCAAGAACATGGACCTGCAATCGCCGATGCTGGTCCGCCTGTTCAAGCAGGAAGCCGAACTCGAAGTCTGGAAGCAGGATCGCACCGGCCGCTTCGCGCTCCTGAAGACCTACCCGATCTGCCGCTGGTCGGGAGACCTCGGCCCCAAGGTTCGTGAAGGCGACCGTCAGGCGCCGGAGGGCTTCTACGCGATTTCGCCGAGCCAGATGAATCCGCAATCGGCCTATTATCTTTCGTTCAACACCGGCTACCCCAACGCTTACGACCGCTCGCTCGGACACACCGGCTCGGAGCTGATGGTGCATGGCGACTGCTCGTCGCGCGGCTGCTACGCGATGACCGACGAGCAGATCGCGGAAATCTATTCGCTGGGGCGTGAATCCTTCTTCGGCGGCCAGAAGTCGTTCCAGTTTCAGGCGTATCCGTTCAAGATGACGCCGGTCAACATGGCGAAGCATCGCAACAATCCGAACATGCCGTTCTGGAAAATGATCAAGGAAGGCTATGATCATTTCGAAGTGACGAAGCAGGAGCCGAAGGTCGATTTCTGCGAAAAGAAATATGTGTTCGATGCGGTGAAGTCGCCGGACGCCAAGCGCGATCCGGTGTTTGAGGCCTCGGCAAAATGCCCGGCCTACGTCATTCCGGATGAAGTCGCCGACGCGGTGCGCGAGAGGCAGCGTGAGGAAGAAGCCGAGACCGCCAAGCTGGTCGCCAAGGGAACGCCGGTCGCCCGGATGAACACCGGCATCGACGGCGGCATGAACCGGGTGTTCGCCGCCCGTATCCCCGACGGCAACACCGGATTGTCGGATGGCGGCAGCGGCCAGGGCCTGCAGCTCGCGTTTTCACAACAACGGGCGCCGGGCACCATTCCCGCGGGCGTCAATCCGCCGCGCGGTCAAGTGACGTCGCCGGACGAACCGTTATTGGCCTCTACGGCTTCGACCCCGCCAGCGACGCGCGTCGCCTCGGCGGCACCGTCCTCATCCCAATCCGACGAAGGCTTCTTCAGCAGCCTCGCACGCAAGGTCGGCCTCGGCAACGCCACCGCGGATACCACCGCCACGGCCGCGCCGGCCCCCACTGCCCCATCAGCCAAGCCGAAGCCGTCGCGTCCGGATGGGTCGATTCCGAAGACCGCCGCAGCGACCAAGCCGGATATCAAGACGGACACCAAACAGGCCGCCGCCCGTCCGCCGCTAAAGCCGACAGTGACCGACAGCGCAGCGGCGCCCGCAGTCGCCGCGCCTGCGGCCGGCAACAGCCTGGTCGCCGGCGCTCAGCCGATCGTATCGACAAACTCGTTCGACAGCCGCTTCTCGGCCACGAAGTAGAGACTCTTGCCGTTCGCCTGAGCGGAACGGCGGGTCGCACACCTCCCGACAAACACACCAGATCGTAGGGTGGGCAAAGCGAAGCGTGCCCACCACTTTAACATGCTCTGACCATCATCGAGTTCAATGGTGGGCACGGCGCAAGCGCGCCTTTGCCCACCCTACGATCTCGGCACTCACCATCTGGCTAAGATGCCGATCGTGCGTTAGCCTCCTCATCCGCTGCTACAAAAATCTCGAAACTTAGATCTCGAAGGTCTGGGTTTACGAGGCAAAAAACGGAGGATGACCATGACTGACCCCGAATCGGGTGCCCTGCACCGTCGTCGATTTCTGAAAGGGGTGGTCATCGCCGGCGGCGCCACCATCGCGGCTCCCGCGGCCGTTCAGGCGCAAACACCAGACAAGCCAAAAGCCAACGCCGCGCCGCCCACCGCCGCCGCAAAAGCCAGCGAGCGCGAACATCCGCCGGAAGTCGAACGGCTGACGACGGAAAAGACCGGTTCCGACTTCATGGTCGACGTCTGCAAGACGCTCAGTATCGACTACATGGCCTCCTGCCCCGGTTCGACATTTCGCGCGCTGCAGGAAAGCTTCATCAACTACGGACAGAACAAAAGTCCGGAGTGGCTGACCTGCATGCATGAGGAAGTCTCCGTCGGCATGGCGCATGGCTATGCCAAGGTCGCCGGCAAGCCGATGGCCGCCATCGTGCATGGAACGGTCGGCACGCAGCATGCGGCCATGGCCATTTACAACGCCTATTGCGACCGCGTGCCGATCATGGTGTTCACCGGCAATGCCGGACCGCTCGATGAGCGCCGGCCCGGCGTCGAGTGGTTCCACAGCGTGCAGGATCCCGCCGTCACCGTGCGCGACTTCGTCAAATGGGACGACTATCCGATGTCGCTTCAGCATTTTGCCGAGTCGACCGTGCGTGGCTATGCGCTGGCTTGCGCGCAACCTGCGGCACCGGTGTTCATCACCGCGGAGGCCAAGCTGCAGGAAGAACCGCTGGAGGAGCGTGAGCTGCGCAAGCTCTCCATTCCGCGCCTGACCAGAGCATCGCAAGCCGTCGGCGACGCCAATGCCTTGCGCGAAGCCGCCAAGATGCTGATCGCGGCCGAAGCGCCCGTCATCATCGTGGATCGTTATGCGCGCTCCCAGCAGGCGATGGACGATCTCGTCAAGCTCGCCGAGCTTTTACAGACGCCCGTCGTCGACAATCGCGGGCGCATGAACATGCCGAACACGCATTATCTTTGCCAGTCGGAGCGCGGGCCCGCATTGATCGCGCAGGCCGACTGCATCCTGTCGCTTGAGCCGGTCGATCTCTATGGCCAGCTCAATGTCATGCGCGATCAGTTGGAGCGCACGGTCAGTTCAAAGGTCAAAAAGGGCGTCAAGGTCATCAGCATCTCGACCCATGATTTGCTGACCCATTCCAATTACCAGGATTTTCAGCGCTATGCGGCCGCCGACATTAACATGACAGCGGACGCGCAGACGACGCTGCCGTTCCTGATCGAAGCTATCAAACGCGAAATGACGTCCGGCGGCAGCGCCTTCGAGGCGCGTGGCCAGAAAATGCGCGGAGCCTTTAACGGCTTCGCAGACCGCGCCCGCAAGGAAGCCGCGCTCTCATGGGACGCCACGCCGATCTCGTCGGCGCGGATGTATATGGAGCTCTGGGAGCATCTCAAGAAAGAGGATTGGGCGCTGGTTTCGGACAGCGACTTCTCGTCGAACTGGCCCTACCGGCTGTGGCCGATGGAAAAACACTATCGTGCCATCGGCGGCTCGGGCGCTTATGGGGTCGGCTATCAGCCCGTCGCAGCACTCGGGGCCGCGCTGGCGCATCGCGACGCCGGTGGTGGACGCGTCGCGGTCAGCATCACCGGTGACGGCGAGTTCAACATGGCGCCGCACACGCTGTGGACTGCCGCCCATCACAACATTCCGTACCTGACCATCATCCAGAACAACCGCGCCTATCACCAGGAGGTCATGCACGTCCAGCGCATGGCCAACCGGCACAATCGCGGCGTGCGCAACGTGCCGATCGGCACCACCATCGACAATCCGAACATCGATTACGCCAAGATCGCGCAGGGATATGGCGCGGTCGGCATCGGCCCGATCAACGATCCCAACGATCTGTCCGAGGCGATCCGCAAGGGCATCGCCGCCGTCAAGTCAGGGCAGCCCGCGCTGATCGACGTCGTCATGCAGCCGCGTTGAGGAGAGAACCATGAGACATGTTATTCTCGCCTTCACAGGCCTGATGCTGGCGGCCGGTCCGGTCTGCGCCCAGCAGGACTCAGCGCCGGCCGGCAACGCCGCGAACGGCAAGACGCTCTATAATCAGGTGGGTTGTTATCAATGCCATGGCCAGGCAGGCCAGGGCGCACGGATGACCGGCCCAAGCGTTTCGCGAACGCAGTTTCCGTTCGAAGGCTTTCTGTATCAGCTTCGCCATCCGGCCAACCAGATGCCGCCCTATGAAGCCGCGATTGTCTCCGACCAGGAAGCCGCGGATATCTACGCGTATCTCCGGCAAATGCCGGCGCCGCGCGATCCCAACGGCATTCCCCTGCTCAAGGCGGAGCATTGAGCGTTTATCGGGAACGTTTCTGATTCACCTGTTCCAGCTTCTCATGGTTCGAGACGCGCGAAA
>NZ_JAAVUY010000028.1 GCF_018449695.1 Bradyrhizobium sp. dw_411 | reverse complement strand
AAAGCGATGCGTCTCGAAGGATGAAGCCCCGATTACTTAACAGGGGAAGGTTTGACGGACGTCAGCGCGAGGGCGATCGCCCTCACGCGTATTTACCGTGGCAGTGCTTGTACTTCTTGCCGGAGCCGCAGGGGCAATCCTCGTTGCGGCCGACCTTGCCCCAGGTTGCCTGGTTTTTCGGATCGCGGTTGGCGGTGGCGGCAGGCACCAGCGAGGCGTTGGCGAACGCCATCTCGTCCTCACCGGTATTGGGATCGAGCTTGTGCACTTCCATGGCCGGCAATTCCGGCTGCTGGTTTTCCGGCGGCACGATTTCGACGCGCATCAATTGCGCCGTCACCGCTTCGCGCAGATGCGCGATCATCGCTTCGAACAGGCTGAACGCCTCGGATTTGTATTCCTGCAGCGGATCGCGCTGGCCGTAACCGCGCAGGCCGATCACCTGACGCAGATGATCGAGCATCACCAGATGCTCGCGCCACAGATGATCCAGCGTCTGCAGCAGGATCGTCTTCTCGACGTAGCGCATCACCTCGGGGCCCCATTGCGCCACCTTGGCCGCCATGTGCTCATCGACGCGCTGTTCGATACGTGACAGCAACTCCTCGTCGGCGATGCCTTCTTCCTTGGCCCATTCGTCGACCGGCAGATCGATGTCGAGCACGCGCTTCAACTCTTCCTTGAGCCCGGCGACGTCCCATTGCTCAGCATAGGCATGCTCGGGCACGTGCTTGGTGACGACGTCCTCGACAAAGGCGCGGCGCATGTCGGCGACGGTTTCGGCGACGCTCTCGTCCTTCATCAGGTCGACGCGCTGGTCGAAGATCACCTTGCGCTGGTCGTTCTGGACGTTGTCGAATTTCAACAGATTCTTGCGGATGTCGAAGTTGCGGGCTTCGACCTTCTGCTGCGCCTTTTCCAGCGCCTTGTTGATCCAGGGATGGATGATCGCCTCGCCTTCCTTGAGGCCGAGTCGCGTCAGCATGCTGTCGAGCCGGTCGGACCCGAAGATCCGCATCAGATCGTCTTCCAGCGACAGGAAGAATTTCGAGCGCCCGGGATCGCCCTGGCGGCCGGAGCGGCCACGCAACTGATTATCGATGCGCCGCGATTCGTGACGCTCGGAGCCCATGATGTAGAGGCCGCCCGGCTTGGTCACGGTCTTGGCCGGCTTCGATCCCTTGGCGGGCTCGATCTCGACCACGTCTTCGGCCTTCAGCACGATGTCGCGGAAGCGTTCAACGTCGGCCTTGATCTGCTCGATCTTCGCGGCTTTCTCGGCCTCGTCGGTGATGCCGGCCGTCTCGTGCATGATCCGCATTTCGAGCGAGCCGCCGAGCTTGATGTCGGTACCGCGGCCGGCCATGTTGGTCGCGATCGTGATCGCGCCGGGCACGCCGGCCTCGGCGACGATGTAGGCTTCCTGCTCGTGGAAGCGGGCGTTCAAAACCGCGAACAGCTTCGCCGGCTTGCCGGCACGGGCCGCGGCGTAAAGCTTCTGCATCGCGTTTTCATTGCCGAAATCGATCTGCTTGTAGCCGTGCTTCTTGAGATATTCGGCGAGCAATTCGGACTTCTCGATCGACGCGGTGCCGACCAGCACCGGCTGCAGCCGTGCATTGGCGCGCTCGACCTCGGCCATGATCGCGGCGTGCTTTTCGTCCTGGGTGCGATAGACCTCATCGTCTTCGTCAAGGCGCGCCACCGGCACGTTGGTCGGGATTTCCACGACCTCGAGCTTGTAGATGTCGAACAATTCGTCGGCTTCGGTCAGCGCGGTACCGGTCATGCCGGCGAGCTTTTCGTACATCCGGAAATAGTTCTGGAACGTGATCGAGGCCAGCGTCTGGTTTTCCGGCTGGACCTGCACGTGCTCCTTAGCTTCGAGCGCCTGGTGCAGGCCTTCGGAATAGCGGCGGCCCTGCATCATGCGGCCGGTGAACTCGTCGATGATGATGACCTCATCGTCGCGAACGATGTAGTCCTTGTCGCGCGTGAACAGCGAATGCGCGCGCAGCGCCTGATTGATGTGATGAACGACCGAGACGTTCTCGACGTCGTAGAGCGAATCGCCCTTGAGCTGGCCGGCGTCGCGCAGCAGCGTTTCGATCTTTTCCATGCCGGCTTCGGTCAGCGTTACGGTGCGCTGCTTCTCGTCGACGTCGTAGTCGGTCTTGTCGAGCTTGGGAAAGAACGTGTCGATGGTGTTGTAGAATTCCGAACGGTCGTCGAGCGGACCGGAGATGATCAGCGGCGTCCGCGCCTCGTCGATCAGGATCGAATCGACTTCGTCGACGATGGCGAAGTAGTGGCTGCGCTGGACCATGTCCTCGAGCCGGTACTTCATGTTGTCGCGCAGATAATCGAAACCGTATTCGTTATTGGTGCCGTAGGTGATGTCACGCGAATAGGCTTCCTTGCGTTCGGAATCGTCGAGACCATGGACGATGACGCCGGTGGTCAGGCCGAGGAACCCGTAGACCTGCCCCATCCATTCGGAGTCGCGCCGGGCGAGGTAGTCGTTGACGGTGACGACATGAACGCCCTTGCCGGCCAGCGCGTTGAGGTAAACCGCGAGCGTCGCGACCAGCGTCTTGCCTTCGCCGGTCTTCATCTCGGCGATGTCGCCTTCATGCAGCACCATGCCGCCGATCAACTGCACGTCGAAATGCCGCTGGCCGAGGGCGCGCTTGGCCGCCTCGCGGACGGTGGCGAAGGCCGGCACCAGAAGCTCGTCGAGGGTCTTGCCGCCGGCCAGGGCCTGCCGGAATTCACCGGTACGCGCCTTCAGCGCCTCGTCCGAGAGGGCCGCGATCTCCGGCTCAAGCGCGTTGATGGCGTCGACACGGGACTGGTATCCCCTGATCCGCCGGTCATTGGGGGAGCCGAAAAACTTGCGGGCGAGCGCGCCGATCATGCCAAATTCCTGCTTTTGCGGTTCGGCGTTGCAGCCGTGAAATGGTCCACCAGGTTGCCTATCAACTCATCGTGACGCATCGCGGGTCGGTCCCGAACCGGGAGCATCCGCCAAATGAGTGGGAATTCAGCAATCCAAGGTTCAACGGCCAAAAACGCAGCGAAATAAGCGCCATCGCCATTGCCCCGGCTGGGCAGAGATATGGCTGGCCCACAGCCTTGTCAACGGCGCTAACCTGTCAAGGATTTCATCATTTTGACAGACTTTTCGCGTTGCCAAGGTGCCGTGATTGGGCGAGTGTCCCGCCGCCCCGAACAGCCCTAGTGCCCCGGATCGCCCCACGACTTTCAAGATAAGGATTTTCCATGACCTCTTCGTCATCTGACGCGAAATTCGGCCTCCGTGCCCGCCTCGCCGGCGCCGCCACCGGCTGTCTCGCGATCGTCCTGCTCGCCGGCCTCCCGGTCCGTGCAGAAGACGCCAACCCCGTGCTCGCCAAGGTAAACGGCGCCGAAATCCGCCAAAGCGACGTCGCGCTCGCCGAAGAAGAGCTTGGGCCGAGCCTCGCGCAGATGGACCCCGCCACCAAGAAGGAAAACGTGCTGGCGTTCCTGATCGACATGAAAATCGTCGCCAAGGCCGCCGAAGCCAAGAAGATCGAGGACCGCGACGACTTCAAGGCCCGTCTCGCCTTCACCCGCAGCCGGCTTCTGATGGACAATCTGCTGTCGGTCGAAGGCAAGGCCGCGACCACCGATGAAGCCATGAAGAAGGTCTATGAGGACGCTTCCAAGCAGATCAGCGGCGAGCAGGAAGTTCATGCCCGCCATATCCTGGTCGAGACCGAGGCCGAGGCCAAGGCCATCGAGGAGGAACTCAAGAAGGGCGCCGACTTCGCCGAACTGGCCAAGAAGAAATCCAAGGATCCCGGCGCATCTGATGGCGGCGATCTCGGCTTCTTCACCAAGGACCAGATGGTGCCGGAATTCTCGACCGTCGCCTTTGCGCTGGAGCCGGGCAAGATCTCCGACCCGGTGAAGTCGCAGTTCGGCTGGCACATCATCAAGGTCGAGGAAAAGCGCAACCGCAAGGCGCCCGACTTCGAACAGGTCAAGGCTCAGATCGAGACCTATGTGACCCGCAAGGCGCAGGCCGACTACGTCGCCAAGCTGCGCGAGACCGCCAAGGTCGAGCGCCTGGACCAGCCCGCCGAAGCGGCGAAGCCGGACGCGATGAAGCCCGCCGACGCCAAGATGGCGCCCGCAAAGAAGTAAGAAACTGCTGTCACTTCTTCGACGCCAATAGTATCTACAAGCAATGGCCGGGCTGAATGTCCCGGCCATTGCCGTATCAGGTCCTGTTTCGTGGGATCCAAGACGTCAGTGGCCGGAATACCCCAGCACTAAAGCGCGCCTCGCGCTTTAGCCGGCCATGACGATCTACTTGATCCCACCGTTTCGGAATTTATTCATGTCATCAGCCGTCTCTCCACTCGCCCCGACCAACGTCCCCGAAATGCCCACGCTTGCGGGTGTCAAGCTTGCGACCGCGGCCGCGGGCATCCGCTACAAGGGCCGCACCGATGTGCTGCTCGCGGTGATGGACAAGGGAACCAGCGTCGCCGGCGTCTTTACCCGGTCGAAATGCCCCTCCGCGCCGGTGGAATGGTGCCGCGCCAAACTCGGTGCAGGTAAATCTTCCTCCAAGGCAAAATCATCCAAAGCGGGAACGGCCCGCGCCCTGGTGGTAAATTCCGGCAACGCCAATGCCTTCACCGGCAAGACCGGACGGCAGTCCACCGCACTGACCGCGACGATTGCAGCCAAGGCGCTCGGCTGCAGCCCCGCGGAAATATTTCTGGCCTCGACCGGCGTGATCGGCGAACCGCTCGACGCCACCAAATTCGACGGCGTGCTCGGCACCCTGGCGGAGCAGGCCGTGCCGGGCGAGTGGATGAACGCGGCCAAGGCGATCATGACCACCGACACCTTTCCGAAAGTCGCAACCGCCACCGTGAAACTCGGCAAAGCTAAAGTCACGATCAACGGCATGGCCAAGGGCGCCGGCATGATCGCGCCCGACATGGCCACGATGCTGGCCTTCGTATTCACCGATGCGCCGATCGCGGCCGGCGCGCTGCAGGCGCTGCTCAAGGGCGGCGTCGAAGACACTTTCAATGCCGTGACCATCGATGGCGACACCTCGACATCCGACACGCTATTAGCCTTCGCGACCGGGGCTGCGGCCGAACACGGCGCGCCGAAAATCAGCCGCGCCAGCGACCCCCGCCTGAAGGCATTTACAAAAGCCTTCCATGCCGTGCTCGCCGATTTGGCCGAACAGGTCGCGCGCGACGGCGAAGGCGCGCGCAAGCTGGTCGAGATCATCGTCGAGGGCGCCACCTCGAAAGCCTCGGCGCGCCGGATCGCGATGTCGATCGCGAATTCACCGCTGGTGAAGACCGCGATCGCCGGCGAGGACGCCAATTGGGGCCGCGTGGTGATGGCAGTCGGCAAGGCCGGCGAGCCCGCCGACCGCGACAAGCTTGCGATCTCGTTCAACGGCATCCGCGTCGCCAGCCGCGGCGCGCGCGATCCGTCCTATGACGAGGCGGAAGTTTCGGCCGCGATGAAAAACCCGAAAATCCAGATCAAGGTCGCGCTCGGCCTCGGCAAGGGCCGCGACCGCGTGCTGACCTGCGACCTCACCAAGGAATATGTCGCGATCAACGGCGACTACCGGTCGTGAACGACATCTCGGGTTAGACAGCGCATGGCAGCCATCAAACTCACCCTCGTCGTCGCCTGCGCGCTGGTTGACGCCGACAAGCGCATATTGATCGCGCAGCGGCCGCCCGGCAAAGCGCTGGCCGGGTTGTGGGAATTTCCCGGCGGCAAGCTCGAGCCGGGCGAGCGGCCGGAACAGACGCTGATCCGCGAATTGCAGGAAGAGATCGGCATCACCGTGAAGGAAGCCTGCCTCGCGCCGCTGACCTTCGCGAGCCATGCCTACGATGATTTTCATCTGCTGATGCCGCTTTATATCTGCCGGCGCTGGGAAGGCAATGTGACCGCACGCGAGGGCCAAACCCTCGCCTGGGTCCGCGCCAACAAACTGCGCGACTATCCGATGCCGCCGGCGGATATTCCGCTGATCCCGCATTTGATCGATCTGTTGATGTGAGGGGACCGCGACGGTCCTCATCCTGAGGAGCGCGCTCTCGCGCGCGTCTCGAAGGATGGGCTATAATGCGATCTCATGGTTCGAGACGGCGCAAGTGCGCCTCCTCACCATGAGGACGAGAGGTCAGCGCTTCACGCCCCTCACCGCCTCCGCCAACCCCATCTTCGCCGATCCCGGCTGCAGCGGCTTCTGCTGGCTCTCATGCGGCGCCCAGCCTGACAGCCAGATCACGTCGAACGTCGCACGGATCCGTCCGTCCGCATCGGCAAAGCGTTCGCCGTAAATCTGCGCCATCCGCAACAGCGTGGCCCGGCGGCTCGGTGTCCGCCGCCGCTCGACCAGAACATTGGTTGCGCCCATCCTTCGCAAATCCTGCATCAGCGCAAACGCACTGTCATAGCGCACCACGACGCGATCAACGTCGGTCACCGGCAGCGCAAAGCCCGCGCGCTGCAACAGCGCACCGACATCGCGTAGATCGGCGAACGGCGCGACCCGCGGCGACACCCCGCCTTCGCATTCGGCCTCCGCCGCCGCAAAGGATTGCCGCAACTCGCTCAGCGTATCGCCACCGATCATCGCCGCCAGCAACAACCCGTCGGGCCGCAACGCCCGGCGAATTTGCGCGAATACGCCGGGCAGATCGTTGACAAATTGGAACGCCAGCGCGGAGACGACGAGGTCGAGCGAATTCGGCTGCAGGCCGAGAATTTCCTGCCCGGATGAATCCGGATGGATCTGCGCGACGGATTTGAAGCGATCCCGCAACGGCTTTCGCAAAAGCTCACCGGGGGACCAGATATCCGCCGCGTCGGCAAACTCACGCAGCACCGCATGCAAGCGTTCGTCCATGTCTTCGGCGACGCGGTCGAACAGGAACGTCGCAGGCTCGATGCGCAACGCACGATCCTGCCGCGCACGCAGCAGAGCGCGGTCGAACAGGATGGGGGCGGTGGTCGGGTTCTTCATCGTGCTTTGGTAAGCTCGCGACCCGTTCTTGACAACCGCGCGCCCGGTGTCGAGAAGCCGTTCAAGCGCGACGCGACGAAATCGGTAATACCGGCTTGAGCCCCCCGCGCCCCGGCGCTAGCCTCTCCCCATGGACGCCGAAACCTCATCATCCCGTTCCATCACCACGCATCTGCGCGGCGCGTTTCGCATGGCCCATGGCGCGTGGAAGCATACCGCGCGGCTTGCGCTCGACATTGCGCTGCCGACATTGTGCGTGGCCTGCCGCGAGCCCGTCGATGGCGACGGCGTTTGCGCGGCGTGCTGGGCCAAATTGTCGTTCATCGCGCCACCGTTTTGTCCGCGGCTCGGCATTCCCTTTGTCTACGATCCCGGCCCGGACATGCTGTCGATGGAGGCGATTGCCAATCCGCCGGCCTATGCGCGCGCCCGCGCCGCGGTGCGCTATGACGACGTGGCGCGCACGCTGGTGCACGCGCTGAAATACCAGGACCGCACCGATCTGGCGCCCGCGATGGGCCGCTGGATGGCCCGCGCCGGACGCGAACTATTGGCGGAGGCGGACGTGCTGGTTCCGGTGCCGCTGCACTGGAAGCGCGGCTGGAGCCGGCGGTATAATCAGTCCGGCGCGCTGGCGCGGGTGATCGAGCGGCAGACCGGCGTTAAAATGAGTTCCGAAGCGCTGCGGCGCGTGCGGCCGACCCAGCAACAGATCGGCCTGTCGCGAAAGGAGCGTGCCAGCAATGTGCAGGGCGCCTTCAAGGTCGCCGCCGACCGGCAGGATCTGATTCGCGGCCGCCGCGTGGTCCTGATCGACGATGTCTTAACCTCCGGGGCTACCGTCGACGCCTGCGCGCGGGCCTTGCTGCGCGCCAAAGCCGCGTCCGTCGACGTGCTGGTGTTCGCCCGGGTTGTAGATACCTATAAATAACCCATATAATCTGGCATTCTTAGCCAACAGAGCGCCCCCATGACCGCTGCGATCGAAATCTACACCCGTCCGGGCTGCGGCTATTGCAGCGCCGCCAAGTCATTGCTGACGCGCAAGAAGGCCGCATTCACCGAATTCGACGTCGCGACCGACCCGGCGCTTCGGCAAGAGATGTGGGATCGCGCCGGCGCCGGTTCGACTTTCCCGCAGATTTTCATCGGCAAACTCCATGTGGGCGGCTGCGACGAACTCTATGCGCTCGACCGCGCGGGCAAGCTCGATGCGTTGCTGGCGGACGAAAAGGCCACGTCATGAGCGCTGACCTCTCCTTCACCGCCGCCATGGTGCAGATGCGCACCGGGCTGTTGCCGGAAGCAAGCCTTGAGCAGGGCGTGAAGCTGATCCGCGAGGCGGCAGCGCAGGGCGCCGATTATGTGCAGACCCCCGAGGTCAGCAACATGATGCAGCTTAATCGCACCGCGCTGTTCGAGCATCTCGCCGCCGAGGAGGACGATCTTTCGCTGAAAGCCTATCGCGCGCTCGCGGCTGAGCTGAAAATCCATCTTCATGTCGGCTCATTGGCGCTGCGCGCCTCGCCGGAGCGGGCGGTCAACCGTTCGTTCCTGATCGGGCCGGATGGCCTGGTGATCGCGAGCTACGACAAGATCCACATGTTCGACATCGATTTGCCGGGCGGTGAGAGCTACCGCGAATCGGCCAATTATCAGCCGGGCGAAACCGCCGTGATCACCGACCTGCCGTGGGGCCGGATCGGGCTAACGATATGCTACGACGTCCGCTTCCCGGCGCTGTACCGCGCGCTCGCCGAAAGCGGCGCGTCGTTCATCGCGGTGCCCTCCGCCTTCACCCGCAAAACCGGCGAAGCGCATTGGCACACGCTGCTGCGCGCCCGCGCCATCGAAAACGGCTGCTTCATTTTTGCCGCGGCGCAGGCCGGCCTGCACGAGAACAAGCGCGAAACTTTCGGTCATTCGCTGATCATTGCGCCCTGGGGCGAGATCCTTGCGGAGGGCGGCGTCGAACCAGGCGTCTTCCTGGCCAAAATCGATCCCTCAAGGGTTGAAGTCGCGCGTAAAACTGTGCCGTCGCTGCAGCATGGACGGCGCTTTAGCGTCACCGATCCCAAATCCGGCCCCGATCATCTGCACCTGGTGCGGGGATCGGCATGATCCGGTACAATCTACGCTGCGAACGCGACCATGCGTTCGAAAGCTGGTTTCAAAGCTCGTCCGCCTACGAAACCCAGGAAAAACGCAAGCTGGTGAATTGTCCCGTCTGCGGCTCGGCCAAGGTCGAGCGCGCCATCATGGCCCCGCAGATCGTAAGCAAGAAGGGCCGCGACGTTCCGGTTCAGGCGCCTGTTGCCGCGGCTCCCACCACCGACGCCACATCGCCCGCATCGACGCCCCTGATGATGGCGCAGGAGCGCGAGCTGCGCGCCAAGCTCAAGGAATTGCGCGACCATATTGTCAAGAACGCCGACAATGTCGGCGAGCGCTTCCCGAACGAAGCCCGCAAGATGCATTACGGCGATATCGAACATCGCCCGATCTACGGCGAAGCGTCGCCGGAGGAGGCCCGTTCCCTGATCGAGGAAGGCGTCGAGGTGTCGCCGCTGCCGGTATTGCCCGACGACCGGAATTGAGGTTTGGCGTCATTCCGGGGCGATGCGAAGCATCGAACCTGGAATGACTGCAGATTACGCCGCCACCAACAGCGCCACGCCAATCACGATCAGCGCGATGCCGGCAACCTCGCGGGCCGACAGCGGTTGCTTGAACGAATAATACGCGATCCCCTGTGCGAACAGCACCTCGACCAGCGCCAGCGTGCGCACATTGGCCGCCGCGGTCAGTGCGAAGGCCAGGAACCAGAACTGCGAGGCGAATGCGCCCATGAAGCCGGCAAGCATCGAAGGCCGCCACAGCCCCAAGATCGCCTTGAGGATGCCGGGCGCGCGCACCAGCAGATAGATTGTCAGGATCAGTGTCTGCACGAACAGCCCGAACACCAGCGTGTAGGTCGCTGACGTCACGAACGACACGCCAGATAGCGTGAGGATCGCGCCGCGGAAGCCGATCGCCGACAAAGCAAATGTCGCGGCGGCGACAAGGCCCAATATGGTCGGCTTGATATCCGTGAAATTTTTCTCGCCGCCCGGCCGCACCGCGGTGACGATCACACCAGATGTCGCGACCAGAATCGCAACCACTTTCAGCACCGTGAGATGATCGCCCAAGAAGACAAAGCCGAAGATCGCGGTCTGGATCGCCTCGGTCTTTATATAGGCCGTGGTCACCACGAACGAATGATCGTTCATCGCAAGCAGCATCAATCCAGTGGCGATGATCTGGCAGAGCGCGCCGAGCAAAAGCCACGGCCAGAATATCGCTGTCGGCCACGGCAGGGGATCGCCGGTCGCGATCAGCAGCACCACGAAGAACACGATCGAGAACGGAAAGCCGAACAGGAAGCGGATATTGGTGGCGCCCCAGGTGCCGAGCGGTTTCGTCAATTGCCGCTGCATCGCATTGCGCGTCGCCTGCCCCAGCGCGGCAATGATCGTGAAGGGAATCCAGAGCGAGACGGTGGTGAACATGGGGAGATTCAGTTGGCCAGATGAGAAACGCGGCCACCGTGAAGCGGGCGAATGATGCGGTCAACCGTCAGGATTGCATACGGCTCCAGCCAGTCGTCGTCCCTGCGTTCGCAGGGACGACGAGAGTTGGCTATCACGCCCCCTCCGCGACCACCATGTAGTTTACGTCCATGTCGGACGAGATGCTCCATTTGTCGGCGAACGGGCTGTAGACCACGCCGGCCTGTTCGGTGATGGCGAGCTTGTTGTCTTCCAGATGCCGCGCGAGTTCGTCGGGGGTGACGAATTTGTCCCATTGATGGGTGCCGCGCGGCAGCCAGCGCAGGACATATTCGGCGCCGACGATGGCGAGCGCAAAGCTCTTCCAGTTGCGGTTCAGCGTCGAGATTACCATCAGCCCGCCGGGCTTGAGCATCGCCGCGCAGCGATTGAGGAACATGCCGACATCGCTGACATGCTCGACCACTTCCATCGCCAGCACGATGTCAAAGCGCTCGCGCACGTCCATCTCCTCGACCGTGGTGCAGCGGTAATCGATCGACAGATGGCCCTTGTCGGCATGCAGCCGGGCGGCCGCGATATTGCTGGGGGACGGATCGACGCCGATCAGCTGCGCGCCGAGCCGGGTAAACGGCTCGCACAATAGGCCGGCGCCGCAGCCGATATCGAGGATGCGCAGGCCGGACAGGCAATTGAGGCTTTTGAGGTTGCGCTCGAACTTGCGGCAGGCGGCGTCACGAATATAGGTCAGCCGCAGCGGATTGATCTTGTGCAGCGGCGCCATCTTGCCGTTCGGGTCCCACCAGGTCTCCGACAGCTTTGAGAATTTTGCGATCTCGGCGGGATCGACCGTCGAGGCCGAAGCTGCGGAGAAATTGGCGGGAGAATCTTGCTGCATGGTCATGGGATGCGCGCCGCTCCTATCGCGCGGTGATGAAATTGCGGAATTCAAGCGGCGAAGCGATGGTCGTGATGGTTTCCTTGCCCTCGCCGACGCCGAGAATCGTCACATTACCGTAATTGAGGATGCGGCCGAGGATACTCTGGTTGACGTCAACGCTCTCGACCTTGTCAAGGCTCATCTCAAAGGTGCGGCGCTTGATGAAGCCGGTCTTGTGCACGACCCGCAGATTGGTGACGTCGGTCTCGGTGGTCCAGCGGTGGAACCAGGCGGCCATCATCTTGTACAGCGCGACAACCGCCGCGACGGTGGCTACCGCCAGACAGAACAGCGCCGGCGTGCCGGTATCGACCATGCGCGATATAACCAGGAACACAATCGCTGCGAGCCACGCCGCGATCGCCGGCCAATAGAATATCCAGTGCGCATTGGTCGAATACAGCACCTTCTCGCCGGGCTGCAGGATATCGTCGATATAGCGCCCCATACATTCCGCCTTAATTACCCGACACGGGTGGCCCCGCGCCCTCGCGGAAATGGCCCAAACCGGGTTGCTTGCCCCCAACCGCGCCGCTATGTATACGCGCCTTTTGGCCCGCGCGCTCCCGGTTTTGCGCGCGGGTACCATTTACCTATCCTCGCAAAGGAATGCACCTGTCGTCATGGGCCGCCTCGTGATGAAATTCGGCGGCACCTCCGTCGCCAATATCGACCGCATCCGCAACGTCGCGCGCCATGTGAAGCGCGAGGTCGATGCCGGTCATGACGTCGCCGTCGTGGTGTCCGCGATGGCCGGCAAGACCAACGAACTGGTGGAATGGTGCCGCGACGCCTCCCCGATGCACGACGCGCGCGAATATGACGCGGTGGTTGCCTCGGGCGAACAGGTCACCGCCGGGCTATTGGCAATTGCGCTACAGGCGATCGGCATCCAGGCCCGCTCTTGGCAGGGCTGGCAGCTTCCGATCAAGACCAGCGACGCCCATGCCTCGGCGCGGATTCTCGATATCGACGGCACTGAGCTGATCAACCGCTTCAAGGACCGCAAGGAAGTCGCCGTGATCGCCGGCTTCCAGGGCATCAATCCACAGACCCAGCGAATCACCACGCTCGGGCGCGGCGGTTCCGATACCTCGGCGGTGGCGATTGCGGCCGCGATTCACGCCGACCGCTGCGATATCTATACTGACGTCGACGGCGTCTATACCACCGACCCGCGCGTGGTTCCCAAGGCACGCCGGCTGGACCGTATCGCCTTCGAAGACATGCTGGAACTGGCCTCGCAGGGCGCCAAGGTTCTGCAGGTCCGTTCGGTGGAACTCGGCATGGTGCACAACATGCCGATCTTCGTCCGTTCCAGTTTCGACAAGCCCGAAGATATCGACCCGCATGCCAAGCAGCCGCCGGGCACGCTGATCTGCAGCGAGGAGGAAATCATGGAAAGCCACGTCGTCACCGGGATCGCCTTTTCCAAGGACGAGGCCCAGATTTCCGTCCGCCAGATCTCGGACAAGCCAGGCGTCGCCGCCTCGATCTTCGGCCCGCTGGCGGACGCCAACATCAATGTCGACATGATCGTGCAGAACGTATCGGAGGACGGCGCCACAACCGACCTGACCTTTACCGTCCCGGCCTCGGACTATACCCGCGCCCGCGATACCATTACCGCAGCCCAGGCCACGATCGGCTACAAACGGCTGGACAGCGCTACTGACGTCGCAAAAGTATCGGTGATCGGCAGCGGCATGCGCAGCCATGCCGGCGTCGCCGCCAAGGCATTTTCCGCCCTCGCCGCGCGCAATATCAACATCCGCGCGATCACCACCTCCGAAATCAAGTTTTCGGTGCTGATCGACACTGCCTATACCGAACTGGCGGTACGCACCCTGCACACGCTCTACGGGCTCGACCAGACCTGACGGCGACCGGTTCTGATCGAATCAGAACCGCTCATCCCGGTTGCGTTTTCCCATACGAACCGCCAGCCGCCCCATACCAACAGCCGGCTTGGATTCTCCCAAAAACGCTCGCAAAGAATTTTGCTCCAAAAACATTCTGTTTTGCGCATGATCTGATCGCCAAAACATCGACGCTTTGGCGGATATTTGGCGGATCGTGCGCTTAGCAGTCGCAGCATGGGATGGCGGGCATGTGGCAGGCGTTTTGCTTGGCAAAACAAGCCTCAATTCGCTATACGGCCTGATGGGTGAGCTGCCGCAAACTGTGCCACAGTTTTGGCAATCCCGATTCGGCCGGTATCCAGGGCTTGCGGCGGTGCCGAATGAATAAAATTGTTGTTTTTTGTGAGCTTAATGCCAGCTACCGGCCACCCGGTGTGCTGGCCTCGCGGGGGAGGATTTTAACACATGCGGAGCGCGTCGGGAGGCCCCCGCGTCTTGCTAAGACGGCTCCGCGAAACCATGGCGGAGCAAGTCTCTGCCCAGGAACGGCTGGACAAGATCGTGGTGCTGATCGCCGCCAACATGGTGGCGGAGGTCTGCTCGACCTATGTGCTGCGCGTCGATAACACGCTCGAACTCTACGCCACCGAAGGCCTCAACCGCGACGCGGTGCACAGGACCGTCCTGAGCGCGCATGAAGGCCTGGTCGGCCTGGTAGCCAGCGAGGCGACCCCGCTCAATCTGAACGACGCGCAAAGCCACCCGGCGTTCTCATTCCGGCCGGAGACCGGCGAAGAAATCTATCATTCGTTCCTCGGCGTTCCCATCCTGCGCGCCGGCAATACGCTCGGCGTGCTGGTGGTGCAGAACCGCGCCAAGCGCACTTACGTCGAGGAAGAGGTCGAGGCGCTGCAGACCACCGCGATGGTGCTCGCGGAAATGATCGCGTCGGGCGAATTGTCGGCGCTGGCGCAGCCCGGCGCCGAACCCGCCGCGCGGCATTCCCTGCACAAGGTCGGCGCGGTGCTGTCCGACGGTATCGCGCTCGGCCATGTCGTGCTGCACGAACCGCGCGTCGTCATCACCAATTACATTGCCGAAGATCTGCCCAAGGAAATCAAGCGGCTCGATACGGCTTTGACGAAATTGCGGGCCGACCTCGACCGCATGCTGGAGCGCGGCGATGTCGCCGAGGGCGGCGAGCACCGCGACGTGCTGGAAGCCTACCGCATGTTCGCCAACGACCATGGCTGGTCGCACAAGCTGCACGAGGCGGTCGCCACCGGCCTTACCGCGGAGGCCGCGGTCGAACGCGTGCAATCCGACACCCGCGCGCGCATGCTGCGCTCGACCGATCCCTATTTGCGCGACCGCCTGCACGACCTCGAAGACCTCGGCCATCGGCTGATGCGCCAATTGGTCGGACAGGATCACGCACCGTCGCGCGAGCAATTGCCCGACAATGCCATCCTGATCGCGCGTGCGATGGGGCCCGCGGCGCTTCTTGATTATGATCGCAAGCGCCTGCGCGGGTTGGTGCTGGAGGAAGGCACCGCCAATTCCCACGTCTCGATCGTGGCGCGCGCGCTCGGCATTCCCGCGGTCGGCGAAATACCGAACGCGGCGGGTCTGGCCGACCCCGGCGACGCCATCATCGTCGACGGCACGTCGGGCTCGATCTATGTCCGGCCGTCTTCTGAAATCGAACAGGCCTATGCGGAGCGGGTGCGGTTTCGCGCGCGGCGACAGGCGCAATATTCGGCGCTGCGCGACAAGCCCTGCATCACCAAGGACGGCCAGCCGGTCGAATTGATGATCAATGCTGGTTTGGCGATCGACCTGCCGCATATCGACGACACCGGCAGCGCCGGCATCGGCCTGTTTCGAACCGAACTGCAATTCATGGTCGGCCAAAGCCTGCCGCGCACCAGCGATCAACTGGCGCTGTATCGCACCGTGCTCGATGCCGCCGGCACCAAGCCCGTGACCTTCCGCACGCTCGATATCGGCGGCGACAAGGCGCTGCCCTATATGGAGACGGTGGTCGAGGAGAATCCCGCGCTCGGCTGGCGCGCGATCCGGCTCGGGCTTGACCGGCCGGGCCTGTTGCGCGGCCAGATTCGCGCGCTGCTGCGGGCCGGCGGCGGGCGCGCACTGCGCATCATGTTCCCGATGATTACCGAAGTCGCCGAATTCGACGCCGCCAAGGGAATCGTCGAGCGTGAACTGACCTATCTGCGCCAGCACGGCCATCCGCTGCCCGAACGCATCGATGTCGGCACCATGGTGGAAGTCCCCGCGCTGCTCTACCAGCTCGACGAACTCTTCAAGAAGGTCGACTTCGTCTCGGTCGGATCCAACGACCTGTTTCAGTTCCTGTTCGCGGTCGATCGCGGCAACGCCAAGGTGTCCGAGCGCTTCGACACCATGTCGACACCGATCCTGCGGGTGCTGCGCGAGATCGTGCAAAAGGCCAACGCCGCGAAGAAATCCGCTTCGCTGTGCGGCGAGATGGCTTCAAAGCCGATCGGCGCGCTGGCGTTGATCGCGCTGGGCTACCGCTCGCTGTCGCTCTCAGCCACCGGCCACGGCCCGGTCAAGGCGATGATCCTCGACCTCGACGCCAAAAAAGCCGAAGCGGTGATGACATCGCTGCTCGACGCGCCGTCCGGCAGCGTGTCCATCCGCGACAAGTTGACAGCCTTCGCCGAGGCCGAAGGGCTGTCGTTGTAGCGAGGCTCTTGGTAGCGAGGCTGTGCCCGCTATATCAGCCCTTTTGGATTTTACGCCTTTCGAGACCTGACCATGTCGATACTCCCCGAAGCCAAACTGGATATTCTGCTGGCGCACCATGCCTCGCTCGAGGCGCAGGTACTGGGACAGCTCAATTCCGAGAACTACGTCAAGATCACGCGCGAGCTCGCCGAACTCAATCCGCTGATCGATGCTGTCAAAGCCTACCGCGCCGCCAATGAAGAGATCGCCGGCATCGATGCTTTGATTGCCGACCCCACGACCGAGCCCGAGATGCGCGGCATGGCGGAAGCCGAGCGCGAAACCCTGGAGGCGCGCAGCCTCGAACTCGCGCAGCAAATCCGCGTCGCGCTGTTGCCGAAAGATGCGATGGACGACCGCAACGTGGTGCTCGAAATCCGCGCCGGCACCGGCGGCGACGAGGCGTCGCTGTTCGCCGGCGATTTGTTCCGGATGTATGAGCGCTTCGCCGCACTGCAGGGCTGGAAGGTCGAGGTGATCTCCGCCAGCGAAGGCACCATGGGCGGCTACAAGGAAATCATCGCCGAGGTAAAAGGCCGCGGCGCCTTCGCCAAGCTGAAATTCGAATCCGGCGCGCACCGGGTGCAGCGCGTGCCCGACACGGAAACGCAGGGCCGCATCCACACTTCGGCGGCAACGGTCGCGGTACTGCCGGAGGTCGAGGAAGTCGATGTCGACATCAAGAGCGACGATCTGCGGATCGAGACCATGCGCGCACAGGGCGCCGGCGGCCAGCACGTCAACAAGACCGAATCCGCGATCCGCATCACCCATATTCCGACCGGCATCGTGGTGATGATGCAGGACAGCCGCTCGCAGCATAAGAACCGCGCCTCGGCGATGAACATCCTGCGTTCGCGCATCTACGACGCCGAACGCCAGCGCATCGATGCGGCACGCTCGGCGGATCGCCGCGAGAAGGTCGGTTCCGGCGACCGCTCCGAGCGGATTCGCACCTATAATTTTCCGCAGGGACGCGTCACCGATCATCGCATCAATTTGACGCTCTATAAATTGCCGCAGGTGATCGCGGGCGAAGCGCTCGGCGAATTGATCGATGCGCTGACCACGGAGCATCAGGCCGCGCAACTCGCCGCCCAAGGCGCCGCGGCGTGAACGAAATCTTCGCCGGACAGACCGTCGAGGCTGCCCGGCGCAAGCTCACCGCGCGATTCATATCCGGCGCGATAGACTCTCCCGAACTCGACGCGCGGATTCTGGTTGGCGCGGCGCTGAGCCTCGATCTGACCGGGTTGATCGCCGCGGCCGCGCGGCCGGTCACACCGGATCAAGCGACGCGTCTTGAGGAATTCGCCCGGCGGCGTCTCGCCGGCGAACCGGTCGCGCGCATTCTTGAAACGAGAGAGTTCTGGGGACTGCCGTTGCAGCTCACCGCCGCGACGCTGGTGCCGCGGCCCGACACTGAAACGGTGGTCGAGATGGCGCTGGAAATGATGGGTACTGCATCCTCTGCAAAACGCCCGTTACGCATCGCCGATCTCGGTACCGGCTCGGGCGCGATCCTGCTGGCACTGTTGTCGGAACTGTCAGACGCCTATGGGGTCGGCACCGATATCAGCGCGGCGGCGCTGCAAACCGCGAACGGTAATACGGTCCGTCTGGGTTTTGCCTCACGCGCGGCCTTCGTCGCCTGCGACTATGCGGCAGCGCTGTCGGATGGCTTCGATCTGGTGGTGTCGAACCCGCCCTATATCCGTTCAGCCGAGATCGCCGGTCTCGCCACCGAGGTCAGGGATCACGACCCGCTGCTTGCGCTCGATGGCGGCGCAGACGGTCTCGACGCCTATCGCAAGCTGATTCCGCAAGCCGCGGAACGCCTGCTCGCTGGCGGCGTTCTCGTGGTGGAAGCGGGCCACGACCAAAGCGGGGATATCGGGGAATTAATGGCGGCGGCAGGGTTAACGCAGGAGCGGCCCGCCAAGGCCGATCTGGCCGGTATCCGCCGGGCCGTGGCAGCCCGGAAAATGCCCCCATAATGCCCGATTGGAGGGCAAAAAAACCACTTGGAATATCCCCCGGGAGCGACTACGTTCCGCCCACAACATCGGTCCAGGGTTTGCTGGCCCCGTAGATACCCAGTAGGGATATCGGGTGGAGGCCAGAGTTCTCAAAGCGAGAGCCCGCCCCGAGTGAAAGGTTCCAAAACGCAGGTCCAATTGAGCGCGATGGCTTTAAGAGCTGCGCAGCTTTTGACCGCAAAGCGAACGAAAGCCTGATATTGCGCTTGAAAACTCACGCAAGAAACCTGTGCTTGTTTTGGCAGGCGGAATGATTTGATACGGCCGGGGGCATACGCCGGGCTGTTGGGGAACGCGTCTTTGTTGACCGCGACGTACGGCAAAATTGATGTGAAATTGACACGGCACAGCGATTCGGTGCGCGTGATGCGCGCGGCCCGATTGGGCCAAAGAAACCGTAGCGCCACCAATTCAAGACCACTGCCAAAGCTAGACTAGTAACTTCTCAAGGCTGACAACTTCAGGGCTGGAATAAAGGCACGACATGAGAAACGGTCAGAATAACAACAAGCGGATGCGTAACCGGAATAACAATAACAACAACAATAATAACAATAACAACAACCGGCGCGGCCAGAACCCGATGACCCGGGTGTTCGAGTCCAACGGACCCGACATCAAGATCCGCGGTACCGCATCCCACGTCGCCGAAAAATACGTCCAGCTGGCGCGTGACGCACGTTCCTCCGGCGACCCGGTCGCCGCCGAGAATTACTATCAGCATGCCGAGCATTATTTCCGCCTGATCGCTGCCGCGCAGGAGCAGTTCCGCCAGAACCAGCCGCAGCCGCGCACCGAGAACGAAATGGCCTCGGAAGACAGCGACGACGAGAGCGAGAGCTTTTCGAATTTCGGCCAGGAGCCCGGTTTCGTTCCGGTGCAGCAGCAGCCGTTCGTGCCGCGCGACAACAACGGCAACAATAACAATGGCAACCACCAGCGCGAAGGGCAACCCTACCAGCCCCGCGAGCAGCATCAGCCCCGCGAACACAACAATCATCGCGAACATCGTCCGCAGCCGCAGTTTCAACCGCCGCAGCCCCAGCCGCAGCCGGTTATCGCCGACAATGTCAGCGTCGATCGCCTGCCGTCGTTCATCACCGGACCGCAGCCGCAGATCAATGGCGGCCCCGGCGGGTTCGAGGGCGGCAATGGCGGCGAACGTTTCCCGCCGCGCCGCCGCCGCCGGCCGCACGGCCCGCGCCCTGAAGGCCTGGCCGCTCCGGTAACGCCGGGCGATGATTTCAATCCGGGGAATGAGTAAGAGGGCGCCAGGCCCTCTTACCAAAAGCCCACCTACCCAATGCCTTTTGCAGAGATCGTCCCGGTGAAGGCCGGGACGATGAGAGCGAACCGATAAGGCTCAAGCCGCGCGGATATTCGCCATGAAGCGATCGAGCTCTTCACGCAACCGCGTGCTTTCGGTCGACAAATTTCGCGCCGAGCTCAGCACATTCTCCGACGCCGATCCGGTTTCCGTCGCGCCGCGATTGACCTGCATGATGTTGTCCGCAGCCTCCTGCGTACCCCGGGCGACATTTTGAACGCTCTGTGCGATTTCCTGCGTCGCTGAACTCTGCTGTTCGACCGCACTCGAAATCGTCGCGGCGATATTCGAAATCTGCGCGATGGTGCCGCCGATCTCCTTGATGGCGGCAACCGATTCCTGCGTCGCGCCCTGCATGCCCAGAATGTGCGACGATATCTCGTCGGTCGCCTTCGCGGTCTGGCTCGCCAGCGACTTGACCTCGGAGGCGACGACGGCGAAGCCGCGGCCGGCATCGCCAGCACGGGCGGCCTCGATGGTCGCATTCAGTGCCAGGAGATTGGTCTGCTCGGCAATCGCGGTGATCAGCTTGACGACGTCGCCGATCTCCTGCGCCGCGCGTGACAATTTGCCGATCCGCTCATCGGTTTGCTGCGCCTGCAGCACCGCCGCTTCGGCGATCTGGCTGGATTCGCTGACGCGTCTTCCGATTTCGTCGACCGATGCCGACAACTCTTCCGTCGCGGACGCCACCGACTGCATATTGTTGGAGGCTTCCGTGGAGGTGCCGGAAACCTGATTCGACAGGCTCTGCGTGGTCTCGGCGGTGCGCGTCAGCGTGCCGGCAGCCTCTTCGAGCTGAACCGCCGAAGCCGAAACATTGGAGACGATGGCGCCCACTGCTGTCTCAAAATCATCCGCGAAGCGAATCAGCTCGTCGCGGCGCGCCGCACTGCTGGCCTTGTTCTGGGCGTCCTGCGTCGCCGCATCGCGCTCCGCCTTGGCAACCGCCTGCAGCTTGAACTCTTCGACCGCGCCAGCCATTTCGCCAAGCTCATCCTTGCGGCCAAGCCCCGGCAGCACGACATCGAAATTGCCGCCGGCGAGCTCGCGCATCGCCTTGCACATCGCCGTCATCGGCCGGGAGATGCCCCTGCCCAGCAATACCGCCAGCGTGCCGCCCAGCAGGAAGCCGCCGAAGGCCAACATCACCACCAACCGTTCGGTGTCGCCAATGATCGCATTGGACTCCGACGCGAGCCGCTGCTGATCGGCAAGCAGGTCCTTCTTCATCGCTTCCGAGCCCTTCATGATCTCGTCGGCGGATTCAGTGATCTCGGTCGTCAACTCGCCGATCGACTTCGCGTTGTCGATCAACTTGCCCAACGTCTGCCGGTAATCGTCCAACAGCGCGGAAATCTCCGTGAGGCCCTGCACGATTTTCTCATCGGTCGATGAAATCGCCTTCAGCGAATTTTCAACGAATTTGAGACGCGCCAGCGCGCTAGTCGCAACTGTCATGTCGGGATTGATCACGAACGTATTGGCGAGCGCTATCGCTGACTGGAATTGCGCGGCCACCTGCTTGGCGCCGAGTTCGATTGCCGGAAGCTCTGCATCGACCGCTGAGCTGGCGAGATCGTCAAGCTTGTAGCGCAGCGTATTGCTGTCGCGGGCCAACTGGTTTTGCGTCAGCAGCGCGCTCTCGTTCTTGACTTTGACGATATCGGCAAAGATCTTGGTGAAGGCGTGAAATTCCCGGGCCAGGCGCGTAATCTGGTTGAGGCGCGCCGGATTTGTGGTGTTCTTCATCGATTGATCGATGGCGTCTTTCAGGCTGCGCTCGGCCGCCAATGCCGCCTTGGCGTCGTCTTCCTTTCCAGTCACCACAAAATATCGCGCCAGCGCCCGATAAGAGTTCAGCTCGCGATCGATATTGCGCGCCAGATCGGCTTCCGACACGCTGTTGTGGTAGGAGGCGACACCCGTGGAGACATTCTCAAATCCGAGATAGGCGAGACCCATGCTGACGGCCGAGATGGCGAGCACGACCGTAAAGCCGAGCATGATCTTGGCGCGAAATCGAAAGGTCGGAAATTTCAGCGATACCGGTGACCGGCGCCTCAACGATCCCATCTGGACCCCCCATCCACTTTTCTAAAACCGTAGCGCCGGGGAACAGCCAGCCCCCGCGCCCGATCCGGAAACCTAGAGTAGAATGGATAAAAGGCCGTAAATTCGCGGAACGAGAGCGCCTACCCCCCTTACGCAAGGGTAAATCAGGCCATTCCGGCCGGATTTTCGGCCTGCTTATGCGGTGCGGACCTGATTGCGCTGCGCGGGCTTGATTATGCTGCGCGAGCCTGGGGCGGCGCCAGAGCCTGCCAGTTGGAGGCCAGTTGCAGCTTCGGCTCGGTCAGGGCCTGCAGCGCCTCCAGCGTCATGCCCGGAATCATCTCGATGACGGAAAGACCCTGGGGCGTCACATCGATCACGGCGAGATTGGTGTAGATGCGCTTCACGCAGCCGGCCGCCGTCAGCGGGTAGGTGCAAGACTTCAGAATACGCGGCTCCCCCTTTTTGCTGGTGTGCTCCATGATGACGCGGATGGCCTTGGCGCCGACCGCCAGATCCATCGCGCCGCCGACGCCGGGCGGAAACGCCGGGTCTTCCGTGGACCAGTTCGCAAGGTCGCCCTTTTCGGAGACCTCGAAAGCGCCGAGAAGGCTGACATCGAGATGGCCGCCGCGGATCATCAGAAACGCATCGGCGTGGTGGACGAAGCAGCCGCCCGCGACCAGCGTCGTGTTGTTCTTTCCGGCATCGATCATATACGGGTCTTCCTCGCCCGGCGCGGGCTTCGGACCCATACCGAGGATGCCGTTCTCACTGTGAAAGATCACCTCGCGGCCTGATGGCACGTAGCTCGCGGCCAGCGTCGGAATGCCGATGCCGAGATTGACATAATCGCCTTCCTTCAAATCCTGCGCGGCGCGCCAGGCCATTTGTTCGCGCGTCAGGGGCTGACAGGATTCGGGGATCATGCTTTGGCTCCAACAACTTGGGCTCCAACAACGACCACGCGATCGACAAAGATGCTCGGCGTGACGACGGCTTCGGGATCGAGCGCACCGAGTTCTACCATGCCATCGACCTCGACCACCGTGAGATCGGCGGCCATCGCCATCACAGGATTAAAGTTCCGCGCCGACTTGATGTAGGTCAGATTACCCCAGCGATCGGCCTTGTTGGCCTTGATCAGCGCGACGTCGCCCTTCAGCGGCTTCTCGAACACATGCAGGCGACCGTCGATCTGGCGGGTTTCCTTGCCCTCGCCCAACTTCGTTCCCGCCGACACCGGCGAGAAGAAACCGCCAAGGCCGGCGGCGTGGCAGCGCATACGTTCGCTGATGATGCCTTGCGGAACCAATTCCAGTTCGAGGCTCTTGGCGCGGTAGGCATTGAGAAAGGCGCTGTAATCGCCGGAGCGCGGATAAGAGCAGATCACCTTGCGAACCCGGCCGGAATTGATCAGCCGGGCCAGGCCGTGATCGCCATTGCCGGAATTGTTGGCGACGATCGTCAACTCCCTGGCACCCTGTTCGTGCAGTGCATCAAGCAGATGATCCGCGACACCGACTGCGCCGAATCCAGCCACCAATACTGTCGACCCGTCGCGAACCCCGGCGACGGCGTCGGCGGTCGTCTTCACCTGCTTGTCGATCAACGCGAATGGCTCCTTCGACCGGGATCCTTGCCGTTTGCAGTCCGTGGCTTACGCCGGGACCGGCTTGGACTGAATAGACCATCAACGCCGGTGCCGAGAAAGCCGCAAATTTGCATATGGCGTCTTCCTCAACCCTCCCCTGGAAGCAGCAAAGCCTTGTCCAAACCTTGCCTTTGGTCGGCATCGCAATGCGATACGCGACGAAATTCCTAGTTGCAAAGTCTGCACCCCGTGCGTCTAATTCATGCAAGCAAAAAAGCCATTGGGAGGAACCAGACGTGTCTACAGTCAAATTGACCGTGAACGGCAAGGGTGTCTCGGCCGATCTTGAGGATCGGACTCTCCTTGTCCATCTGCTGCGCGATCATTTCAACCTGACCGGCACCCATGTCGGTTGCGATACCAGCCAGTGCGGCGCCTGCGTCGTTCACATCGACGGGCGCGCCGTCAAATCATGCACCGTACTGGTCGGCCAGGCCAACGGCGTCAACGTCACCACCATCGAGGGTATTTCGAAGGGCGACGAGCTGCACCCGATGCAGGCGGCATTCCGCGACAATCATGGCCTGCAATGCGGCTACTGTACGCCCGGCATGATCATGTCCGCGATCGATATCGTCCACCGGCACAGCGGCCAGCTCGACGAAGATACTGTCCGGCATGAGCTGGAAGGCAATATCTGCCGCTGTACCGGCTACCACAACATCGTCAAATCGGTGCTGGATGCCGCCGGCCGCATGAAGGTCGCGCAAGCAGCGGAATAGCTGCGAGCTACCTGTTGCCGAATTCGAGACCGCCGAATTTCGATGGAAATGGCGGAGAGTAAAACTCCGATAGGGAGATCAGGACATGGGCGTTGAAGGCATTGGCGCAAGCGTCGTGCGCAAGGAAGACCGGCGTTTCATCACGGGCAAGGGCCGTTACGTCGACGACATCAAGCTCCAGGGCATGACCCATGCCCATTTCATCCGCAGCCCGCACGCGCACGCCAAGGTAAAAAATATCGACTCCTCGGTCGCGATGAAGATGCCGGGCGTGGTCGGCGTGCTGACCGGACAGGAGATCGTCGATGACAAGGTCGGCAATCTCATCTGCGGCTGGGCGATTTCTTCCAAGGACGGCACACCGATGAAGATGGGCGCGTGGCCGGCGATGGCGCCGGAGACGGTGCGCTTTGCCGGCCAGGCAGTCGCCGTTGTCATCGCCGAGACCAAGAATCTGGCAAAGGACGCGGCGGAAGCCGTCATCGTCACCTACGAGGAACTTCCGGCCGTGGCGGATATTGCCGCCGCAATCAGACCCGGCGCGCCGCAACTGCATCCGGAAGCACCGGGCAACATCGTCTATGACTGGGCGATCGGCGACGAGGCTGCCGTCAAGGACGCCTTCAGCAAAGCGGCCAACATCGTGTCGCTCGATCTCACCAATAACAGGCTGGTGCCGAACGCCATGGAACCGCGTGCGGCGATCGCGGAATATAACGAAGCCGAAGAACATTTCACGCTGTACACGACCTCGCAGAATCCGCATGTCGCGCGGCTGGTGTTGTCGGCCTTTTACAACATCGCCCAGGAACACAAGCTGCGGGTAATCGCACCCGATGTCGGCGGCGGTTTCGGCTCGAAGATCTACATCTATCCGGAAGAAATGGTGGCGCTGTGGGCCTCCAAGAAGGTCCGGCGCCCGGTGAAATGGACCGGCGATCGGTCCGAGGCCTTCCTCACCGACGCCCATGGCCGCGACCATGTCTCGAAAGCGGAAATGGCGTTCGACAAGGACAACAGGATCGTTGCCCTGCGGGTCAAGACCCACGCCAATTTCGGCGCCTATATGTCGCTGTTCTCGTCAGCCGTGCCGACCTATCTCTATGCGACGCTGCTGTCTGGCCAGTACAACATTCCCTCGATCTATGCCGAGGTGATCGCCGTCTATACCAACACCACACCGGTCGATGCCTACCGGGGCGCAGGCCGTCCCGAAGCGAGTTTTCTGATCGAACGCATGATGGAAACCGCGGCGCGGCAGTTGAAGGTCGATCCGGCGGATTTACGCCGCAAGAACTTCATCACGACCTTCCCGCACCAGACGCCTGTAATCATGGCCTATGATATCGGCGATTTCGGCGCGTCGCTCGATGTCGCACTGAAGGCGATCGACTATGCCGGTTTCCCCGCCCGCAAGGAAAAGGCGAAGAAAGAAGGCAAGCTGCGCGGCATAGGTTTCTCCTGCTACATTGAGGCCTGCGGTATTGCGCCCTCGAAAGCAGTCGGCAGCCTCGGCGCCGGCGTCGGCCTGTGGGAATCCGCCGAGGTCCGCGTCAATCCGGTCGGCACCATCGAGGTCCTGACGGGATCGCACAGCCACGGCCAGGGCCACGAGACGACATTCGCCCAACTCGTTGCGGAACGTCTCGGCGTTCCGATCAGCCAGGTGCAGATTGTCCATGGCGACACCGACAAGGTGCAGTTCGGCATGGGCACTTACGGCTCGCGCTCGCTCGCCGTCGGCGGCACCGCCATCGTCAAGGCGATGGAGAAGGTCGAAGCCAAGGGCAAAAAAATCGCGGCGCATCTGCTCGAAGCGTCCGAAGGCGACATCGTCATTGAGAACGGCGAGTTCAAGGTCACCGGCACCGACAAGTCGATTGCGCTGCCAATGGTCGCGCTCGCCGCCTACACCGCGCACAATCTGCCTGACGGCATGGAGCCTGGCCTCAAGGAAACCGCGTTTTACGACCCCACCAACTTCACCTTCCCGGCAGGGGCCTATATCTGCGAACTCGAGGTTGATTCCGGCACCGGCAAAACCAGCTTCGTCAATTTTGTCGCAGTCGACGATTTCGGCCGGCTGATCAATCCGATGATTGTCGAAGGCCAGGTCCATGGCGGCCTCGCACAGGGCATAGGTCAGGCGCTGCTCGAAGGCGCGGTTTACGACAGCTCGGGTCAGCTCGTGACCGCGTCGTTCATGGATTACACCATGCCACGTGCCGACGACCTGCCGTCGTTCAAGCTATCGCACACACCGACGCTGTGTCCCGGCAATCCCCTGGGCGTCAAGGGCTGCGGCGAGGCCGGTGCGATCGGCGCCTCCGCCGCCGTCATCAACGCCATCACCGACGCCATCGGCCACAACAAGCTTGAGATGCCGGCGACACCCGATCGGGTGTGGCACGCCATTCACGGCAACGCGTAAGAGGGAGACGGACCATGTATGAGACAACCTATCATCGCCCCTCCTCCGTTGCCGAAGCCACGGCACTTTTCGCCAGCGGTTCGGAGCCCAAATATCTGGCGGGCGGCCACACGCTGATCCCCGTGATGAAGCAGCGGCTGGCCTCACCCTCCGACGTGATCGATCTCGGACGTATCAAGGAACTGGTTGGCATCGAGGTGTCGGCCGACGCACTGACGATCAAGGCCGCAACGACTTACTTCGACATCATGCAAAGCGCCGACGTCAAAAAGGCGATCCCGGCAATCGGGCATCTGACCTCGGTGCTCGGCGATCCCCAGGTGCGCCATCGCGGCACCATCGGCGGCTCGATCGCCAACAACGATCCCGCCGCGGATTATCCCGCGGCCGTTCTGGCGCTCGGCGCGACGGTGAAAACCGACAAGCGCAGCATCGCCGCCGACGATTTCTTCAAGGGACTGTTCACGACTGCGCTTGCGGACGGCGAAATCATCACGCAGATCGTGTTCCCGATTCCCGCCAAGGCGGCTTACGCAAAAATGCGCCACCCCGCCTCGCGTTTCGCACTCACCGGCGTGTTCGTGGCCAGGACCAAAGCGGGAGATGTCCGGGTTGCCGCAACCGGCGCATCGCAGAACGGCGTGATGCGGATACCGGCAATCGAGGCTGCGCTGAAGGCGAACTGGTCGCCGGGCGCACTGGACAGCGTGAAAATCTCCGCTGACGGGCTCCTGACCGATATTCACGGATCGTCGGCCTATCGCGCCAACCTGATCAAGGTGATGGCACAACGCGCGATTGCTGAAGCCGGCTGACCCCGGCATTTCAAGCATTCCGGACAGAACGGCGCGCAGCAATGCGCGCCGTTTCATTTTGAAGCCATGAAACGTCGATAGGATGGGAGCCACATTGCGACAAACCGGCACATTGGAAATTTATCCCGGCTGAACCAATATCTCTTTGATTGAAATATTATAAGTTACGATTTTAGATAGATTATGCATTTTCGGCGGCGCCACGTTGCTCCCGGCCAGCCAGACCGAAACGATTTCTCGCGATTCCGATCGCTGCATCAGGCCGGCCTTCATTCAGCTTTTTTGGAGAACCCTCATGAAAGCGCAGCCCCAGATCGACCTCTCCGCATTTCAGAACCAGGACAATAATTTCGCCAACCTGTCGCTGAACGATCTCGTCACGGCACGAGATTTATTCCACGTTCACCTGATGCGGTATCCCAATGTCGTTGCGACCGCGATCGGACGTTACCGGATACGACAGGGGGATAGCTGGCCAAATGACAAGAAGAAGATCCACGGCACGTCGGCCCGCCGGCTGGATAATTCCGAGGTCAGACCCTATTCCTGGCCGTGCATTCTGGTCTTCGTGAACCAGTGGCAAGACTACAAGGTATTTGCTTCGAAGCCCGACCAGTTCGTACCAGGCACCATATTCATGCCCGACGGGAAACGTGTACCGATCTGCGTTATCGAGGCCCCCAAAGAATCCAAGACGGAGATCGAAGCGCAAAATATTCGTTTTCCGCTGAACAATATCGGCCCCGGCAATCCGATCATCGCGGAAGTACAGGGCCAGGAATACGTGGCCACGGTCGGCTGTCTTGTGAGTGATGGGCACAAGGTATTCGCCCTCACTAACCGGCATGTGACCGGCGATGCCGGAGAAATCGTCTGGTCCGAACTCAATGGCGTACGCGAACGGGTTGGTGTAAGCGCGGCCAAGCAACTCACGCGCCAATCGTTCACATCGATCTATCCGAACTTCCCGGGCAAGGACACTTACGTGAACCTCGACATCGGCTTGATCGAAGTCGACGACGTTTCGCGATGGACCACCAAGGTTCCGGGTATCGGCATTTTGGGGCCAATGGCCGATTTCTCCGGGATAAATCTGACATTGTCACTTGTGGGCTGTCACGTTCGCGGCGTCGGCGCCGCAACGGGAGAAATGCTAGGCGAAATTCAAGGTCTGTTTTACAGATACAAGACGAGTGGCGGCTTCGAGTACGTCTCGGACCTGTTCATCGGTCCGCGCGCACCCGCGAAAACCCGCGGCGGAAAACGATATCCTGCACCCGGGTTTGCAACACATCCCGGCGATTCCGGAACGCTTTGGATGCTGGAGCCAATCGCCGACGCAGATCCGAAGGCCAACGCCGACAAGCCTTTCTTGCCGCTGGCCATGGAATGGGGACGCAACATGCTCGCCTCATCCGAAAGCGCTCCTCCGCAAAGCTTTGCCCTGGCAACGTTGCTGTCGAGAGTCTGCGCGCTTCTCGAAGTCGACCCGGTTCGCGACTGGAATCTCGACCAAACGGATACCTGGGGCGCCCTCGGCCATTTCTCCATCGCGACGCGCACCCTCGTCGCGTTGTCGGGAAAATACCCGCATCTCGATACGCTGATGGAGAATAACAAGGAAATCATAAGCCACGACGATGACGCCCTCGAGGAAGGGGACTTCAAGGGTATGGGCACCCAGGATTTCGTGCCGATGGCGGATGTGCCGGATTTCTTCTGGAAGCCCGGTGTCGGCAAGCAAAACCACACCCGGCCCTCGGAAGGGCCGAACCATTTCGCCGACATGGATCAAAAGGACGCGGACGGCAACACGCTGCTCAGCTTGACGACCAGCCCCGATTTTATCGACCCCGACAAATGGCAGGCTTTCTACGACAGCGTGGACGACATTCTCAGCGGTGAGCCGATCGCGGCGAAGCACCGGGGACTGCTGCCCTTCCGGGTGTGGCAGATTTTCGACGAGATGTGCCAGTTTGCCGCCGATGGCGAAGCCCAGAAATTCGTGTGTGCCGCCGGCGTGCTTACCCACTATGTGGGTGACGCATGCCAGCCTCTCCACATCTCCTACCTCCACGACGGAGATCCAGAACGGCCGCAGGAACATGAGTTCACAAAAGGCAAAAAGGCGGGCACGACCGAGAAGCGTCCGTTAGGCCAGGGCGTCCATTCCGCCTATGAGGATAAGATGGTCTTCGATCATCGCAAGGAAATCCTGAGCGGCCTGATGCGGACGCCACAGGCGAAAAAGAGCGAGCAGATAACGAACGGCTTTGAGGCGGCGCAGAAGACCATCGAGATGATGCGCGACGTATTTAAGCAAATTCCACCGATGGACATGGTCCAGACCTATGTCGACGTCGGCAAAGGCGGAAAAGCGAGTTCCGACGCGTTGTGGGCCGCCTACGGCCAAAAGACCATCAATGTGATGAAGCAGGGTGCCCACCTGTTGGCGGTACTCTGGGAAAGTGCGTGGGAAATCGGCAGCGGCGAGACCAAGGTCCGGTCGTTGCGCGCCCTGACGCAGGACGAAGCCATGGCAATCGTTACCGATCCGGATTTCTTGCCCTCCATGACCGTGGACAAGATTGGAGCAATCCTGAAAAGGCCATGAGGATCGGGCACGGACCCGGGCAAGCGGCGTGCAGCAATGCGCGCCGCACTGCCGGCCGTACTTCTCGCCAAAAGGCGCTTGCCTCCCTTCCCGCAAGGCTAGACAATTTCGTCACCAAGCGACTTCGGGAGACCCCCACGTGCTCGAAAAATCTGCCCCACACTCCTCCGTCGGCGCCTCCGGTCCGCTCGCGGGTTTCCGCGTCGTGGAATTCGCCGGCATCGGACCGGGTCCCTTTGCCTGCATGATGTTGGCCGATATGGGCGCAGAAGTCGTGACACTCGATCGTGTCGGCACCGGCAAGAATCTCAAATCCGCCTCCGGGCGTGGACGGAAGATTGTCGAACTCGACCTGAAGGACAAGGCCGCGATCGCACAGGTGCTCGATCTGCTCGGCGGTGCCGATGCGCTGGTCGAGGGTTTTCGTCCCGGCGTGATGGAGCGGCTCGGTCTCGGCCCTGACGTCGTGCAGGCGCGAAACCCGCGCCTGGTCTATGGCCGCATGACCGGATGGGGCCAGGAGGGCCCGCTGGCGAAGGCCGCCGGCCATGACATCAATTATATCTCGGTCACCGGCGCGCTCGCGGCCATCGGCACCGCCGAAACACCGGTGCCGCCGCTCAATCTGGTCGGCGATTTCGGCGGCGGGGCACTCTATCTCGTGGTCGGCGTGCTCGCCGCATTGCTGGAAGCCAAGACGTCCGGCAAGGGACAGGTGGTGGACGCGGCGATGTGCGACGGCGCGGCGTCGCTGATGTCGATGTTCTTTGACATGACCGCGGCCGGCCGATGGACCGAACAACGAGGGACCAATTTTCTCGACGGCGGCGCGCATTTCTATGGTGTCTATGAATGCGCCTGCAAAAGCTTCATTTCGATCGGCTCGATCGAGCCGCAATTCTACGCGCTGCTGCGCGATCTGGCCGGCCTCTCGCATTCCGATTTCGACGCTCACATGGATCGTAAGGCGTGGCCCGCGCTCAAGCAGAAACTGGTGGAGGTGTTCAAGACCAAGACGCGCGACGAATGGTGTGAGATCATGGAAGGCACCGACATCTGCTTCGCGCCGGTCCTGACCATGAAGGAAGCGCCGGAACATCCGCACATGGCGGCCCGACAGACCTTCGTGACCCGCCACGGCGTCACCCAGCCCGCACCGGCGCCGCGCTTTTCGCGCACGCCCTCGACGATCCGCGACACCGCGATGGCCGATATCGCGAGCCTGACCCGTGAATGGCAGGCCGGGAAACGATAGCTATCCCGTCCGGAATCGAGGGGAATTCGTCATTCAAGCCGCGTCGCTGATTTGCGATCATCGTCGCTTCACGGGGGAAGACGGACCATGGCATTGCAACTCCGGCCGAACTGCGAATATTGCGATAGGGATCTCCCGCCCAATTCAACGGACGCGCGGATCTGCAGCTACGAGTGTACGTTTTGCGCTGAATGCGCCGAGAGCAAACTCGACAATGTCTGCCCGAACTGCGGCGGCGGATTTGTTCCGCGGCCAATCCGCCCGACGAGGGAATGGCGGCCTGGTGTGTGCGCCGAGAAACAACTGCCGTCAGACAAGCGCGTGCATCTGAAATATGGTCTCGACGATGTCGCCGCGCATTGCGGACGGATCAGGGATATTGCGCCGGAAGAGCGGTGAGCTGTCTCTCTCGTCGTCATTCCGGGGCCTGCGCAGCAGGAACCCGGAATCTCGAGATTCCGGGTCTGGTCCTTCGGACCATCCCGGAATGACGGCGGCTACTGCGCCGGCAGGATCGTCCCTTCGACCTCGCCAAAACCCACACGGTAGCCGTCGCCCTGGCACCAACCGTGTAAACTGAGGGAATCTCCGTCTTCGAGAAAGGTCCGCTTGATACCGCCTGATAATTCAACCGGCTCGGTGCCATTCCACGAGATTTCAAGCAGGCTGCCGCGTTGGTCCTTCTCCGGCCCGCTGATGGTGCCGCTGCCCAAGAGATCGCCGATATTCATCGCGCAGCCGGACGACGCGTGATGCACGAGCTGCTGCACCGACGACCAGTACATGTATTTGAAATTGGTACGGCAGATTCGCATCGACTCCTTCATCGGCGCCGCACGCAAGCCGACATCGAGTTGCAGATCGTAATTGTTGGGTTGCACCTGCTGCAGATAGGGCAACGGCGCTGGATCCTGCGCCGGGCCCTGCACGCGAAACGGCTCCAGCGCCTCGCGGGTCACGATCCACGGGCTGATCGAGGTCGCGAAGGCCTTGCCCTGGAACGGGCCGAGCGGGACATATTCCCATTGCTGGATGTCGCGCGCGCTCCAGTCGTTCAACAGCACAAAGCCGAAGATCATCTCCGCGGCGCTGACCTCGTCGAGCATCTCGCCCATCGGCGAGGGCTGTCCGATCACGACGCCCATTTCCAGTTCGAAGTCGAGCCGCCTGCACGCGCCAAAGCTCGGAAGCTCCGCGCCCGGCGGCTTCAACTGACCGCGGGGGCGGCGCACTTTGGTGCCGCTGACCACCACGGTCGATGCGCGCCCGTTATAGCCGATTGGCATATGCAGCCAGTTCCGCTGCAACGCATTGTCCTTGCCACGGAACATGACGCCGACATTGGTAGCGTGTTCCTTCGACGAATAAAAATCCGTGTAGCCGGAGACCGCGATCGGCATATGCAGTTTCACCTGCGCCATCGGCACCAGCGCGAGTTTGCGCAACTCCTCATTGTCGCGCAGTTCGGGATTGTCATGACGCAACAACTCGCTGATCCGCGCGCGGGTGTGCGACCAGAGTTTTGGCCCCAGCGCCATGAAGGGATTGAGCGTCGGTGCCGAGAACGCGCCGAGGTCACCGACATTCAACCGGCCGTCCTGTTCGAGCTCCCAGAGGTCGAGCACGAAATCGCCGATCGCGACGCCGACGCGCGGCGCCAATCCACCGCCGGACGAGAACACGCCGTAAGGGAGATTCTGGATCGGGAAGTCAGATGTTGGATCGACGGGGACGAAGGAGTAGAGCGAGGGATCGTTGGGATGGGGCACCATTTTCAGTCCTGATTATTGTTTGTCGTCATTCCGGGGCATCGCGCAGCGATGAACCCGGAATCTCGAGATTCCCCGATGTGCAATTGCACATCTGAGGTCTGGTCCTTCGGACCATCCCGGAATGACGTTGAAAGAGTTTTGCTCGGCCCTGAGATTTCACGGCCGGTTCGGATCAAACCTCTTCTCCAGCCCCTTCCAGCAGTCCGCGTAATCGTCCTGCAGCGTCGGACTCTTCGCGGCATGCGCCGTCACACGCTGCGGATATCTGGTCTCGAACATGAAGGCCATGGTGCCCGTCAGCTTGACCGGCTTGAGCTCGGAATTGCTGGCGTGCTCGAAGGCCTCGCGGTCGGGACCGTGCGGCAGCATCATGTTGTGCAGGCTGATGCCGCCGGGCGTGAAACCTTGCGGCTTGGCGTCATAGACACCGTAGATCAGCCCCATGAACTCCGACATGATGTTCATGTGATACCAGGGCGGACGGAAGGTGTTTTCCGCCACCGCCCAGCGTTCCGGGAAAATCACAAAATCGATATTCGCGGTGCCCGCGGTTTCCGACGGCGAGGTCAAGACTGTGAAGATCGATGGATCGGGGTGATCGAAACCGATCGCCCCGACCGGCGAGAACGCCCGCAGATCGTATTTGTACGGCGCGTAATTGCCATGCCACGCCACCACGTCGATCGGCGAATGCGGCAATTGGGTCACGAACAACTCCCCGCCCCATTTCACGAACAATTCGGTCGGCGTGTCCTTGTCCTCGTAGGCCGCCACCGGCGTGAGAAAATCGCGCGCATTGGCCAGGCAATTGGCGCCGATCGGACCACGTTCCGGCAGCGTGAAGGCTCCGCCGTAATTCTCACAGAGATAACCGCGCACCGGACCCGCTGTGATCTCGACGCGGAATTTCACGCCACGCGGGATGATCGCGATTTCACCGGGCTCGATATCGATCCGGCCAAACTCCGTGACAAAACGAAGGCTGCCCTGCTGCGGCACGAACAGCAGCTCGCCATCGGCATTGTAGAAATGCTGATCGACCATCGATTTCGTGATCAGAAACACATGCGCGGCCATGCCGGCTTGCGTGTTGGCGTCGCCCGCCGTGGTCATGGTCTGCACGCCCTGCAGGAAGGTTATGTCTTCTTTCGGGATCGGCGCCGGGTCCCAGCGCAATTGCGCGATCGGCAATTCGACTTCATGACACGGCGCGGTGCGCCATAATTTGGCATCGGCCTTGGCGAAGCGGCCGGAATGCCGCACCGACGGCCGAATGCGATAAAGCCAGGAACGCTCATTGCTGCCACGCGGTGCCGTGAACGGCGAACCGGAGAGCTGTTCGGCATAAAGCCCGTAAGCGCAGCGCTGCGGCGAGTTGCGCCCGATCGGCAGCGCGCCCGGCAGCGCTTCGGTCTCGAAACTGTTGCCGAAGCCGGACATATAGCCCGGGGTGATGTTCTGAGAATTGCGGCTGACGAGATCAGGCGACGTATTGATATTCATGTCATCCTCCTTGCAGGCTGGCCCACATTTCCCGATCGCGCTTGTCGGTCCAGATCACGGGGTCGTCGATTCCCGAAGCTTCATCGAACGCCCGCGAGACGTTGAACGGCAGGCAATGCTCGTAGATCGCAAAGTTTTGGAATTTCGGATCCATCACTTCGCGGGCCGCCGCCATCGTCTCCTTGAGATTGCGTCCCCGGGCGACCGCGGCTTCCGCCGCGCCATAGAGCGTAGTCACGAAATCGCGCGTCATCGCAATCGCATCGCGCCCGGTCGCCAGCCCCTTGAGCGCATCGCCGCGCCCCGGCGCGATCGCCTTGGGATTGAAGGCGCGAATTTCGTTCAGCGTCGCCGGCCATTCGCGTAAATGCGCGTCGCCGCAATAGCAGGCCGAATGATATTCGATCAGGTCGCCTGAAAACATCACCTCGGCATCGGGCACCCACGCCACGATATCGCCGGAGGTGTGACCCGCGCCTAGCTGCATCAGGCGCACTTCGCGCTTGCCGAGAAAGATCGACATCTCGCCCTCGAACGTCAGAGTCGGCCAGGTCAGGCCGGGAATGCTTTGCGCGTCCTGAAACAACCGGGGGAAGCGGCCATATTCGGAATCCCAATCCTGCTGGCCGCGTTCCTCGACCAGCCGATAGGTTTCCGACGAGGCAATCACGGCTTGCGCCTTGTAGGCCGACGCGCCGAGCACCCGCACCGCGTGGTAATGCGACAACACCACATATTTGATCGGCTTGTCGGTAACGGTGCGCACGCGCTCGATCACTTTATTGGCCATAGCCGGCGTCGCCTGCGCGTCGAACACCAGGCAGCCGTCGTCGCCGACGATGATAGCGGAATTGGGATCGCCCTCGGCGGTGAAGGCATAGAGATCGGTGCCGATCTCCGAGAATGTCACCTTCTTCTCCGCCATGTCAGTGGTGGATGCGAAACCTTTGGCCATCAGTCCAGTCCTCTCTATCCCCGTCATTGCGAGGAGCGAAGCGACGAAGCAATCCATACTTCAGTGCGGATGGTGGATTGCTTCGCTCGCAATGACGCCACTGGGTGTATTCATTCTATTATTGCTGCTGCTGTTGTTGCTGACTTGCATCGACCATGCGCCGCTTGGCGAGCGCGATCGCCTCGCGCAGCACCTCGATATCTCCGATGTGATTGGCCAGGATCAGCACCAGCGCCGCATCGAGTTCGGCGCTGTGCTCGTCGCTCAATCCGCGATGCGCCTCGACGACAGCGCGAAAGGCGTCATCCGGCTTGGCGAAATTTGAACTGGTCGATAATCCCATTCGATCACCTCAGTTGTGGCCGGCGGCGCGCGCCAGCGCCGCGTCGAGCATCGCACGGGTCGGATGCCGAAATCGCGCGGCGACGTAGCCGTCCGGCCGCACCAAATAGGCCGTGCCGGGCTGCGCATCATAGCGCGCGCCGGCCAGTCCCGCCGCATCCGAAAGACCGTCCTTGCCGCCAATACGGATCACACCGATATCGTCGGGAGTTTCAACCGCAGCGCCATTACTGAACTCAAGCAGCGTGAAACGCGTTCCGGCTTTAATGAAGACTTCGGTCAAATAGGCGGTTTCTCCTCCGAGCGGCGCGTCCGGCAGCGAGGCGCCGGGCGCCGGGCCGCCGCGCCAGGCGTCGCGGTCCGCGGTCGACAGCGACGAATCATAGATCGAGGGAACCGAGAGCCGGCCGCCATTAATCATGCGCTTGCCGAATTCGGTTTCCCTGGCCAGCAACAGCACCGCCTTCCGCAACCGCGCCTCGTGGCGCGAGGTCGGCGCCATGAAGTCAGTCGATCGGGTCGATTCGCGGATGTTCTCGTCGGCCGCCGCACTTCGCTCGCTGTGATACGTCTCCAGCAAGGCTTCCGGCGAGGTCCTGCGCAGCACACGATCCAGTTTCCAGGCGAGATTCTCGGCGTCTTCCAGGCCGGAATTGGCGCCACGCGCGCCGAATGGCGACACCTGATGCGCGGCGTCGCCCGCGAACAACACGCGGCCATGGATGAATTTGTCCATCCGGCGGCACTGGAATTTGTAAAGCGAAATCCATTCGAACTCGAACTTGTCATGCCCGAGCATGCGCGCGATCCGCGGCCGCACATTTTCCGGCCGCTTCTCCGCGACGGGGTCGGCATCCGGATTGAGTTGCAGATCGATCCGCCAGATGTCATCGGGCTGTTTGTGCAATAACGCCGAGCGCCCGGCATGAAAGGGCGGATCGAACCAGAACCAGCGCTCGGTCGGAAATTCCGCGGCCATCCGGACATCTGCGATCAGGAATTGATCCTCGAACACCTGTCCGGCGAATTCCGCGCCGACCATTTGCCGCAGCGACGAGCGAGCGCCGTCGCAGGCAACAACATAATTCGCGCGCAGTCGATAAGACCCGTCCGGCGTCTCGACCGTCAGCACCGCATGATCGTTGCGCTGTTCCAGCGCGGTCACTTTATTGCGCCAGCGCAGGTCGATCGGCACGAGTTCCCCGACGCGGTCCACCAGATAGGCTTCGGCATAGAATTGCTGGAGGTTGATGAAGGCCGGCCGCTTGTGGCCTTCCTCGGGCAGCAGGTTGAACTGATACAGTTGCGATGCACCGTGGAAAATCTTGCCGACGCTCCACACCACACCCTTGTCGACCATGCGCTGGCCGATGCCGAGCCGGTCCCAATATTCCAGCGAGCGCTTTGAGAAACAGATCGCGCGCGAACCCTCGCCGATCCGGTCGGCGTCATCGAGCAGCACGACAGGCTGGCCGCGCTGCGCCAGATCGATCGCCAGCGACAATCCGACCGGTCCGGCGCCGACCACGACAACCGGATATTGCGCGACGTCGCCACCGGTCCGATCCTGATCGGCGTGGCGACGATAACCGAACTGGGCTTTGGACTGCGCCATTCACATTGCTCAGGAATTTGATCCGGGCTAAGATAGTCGCATCTGCAACTATCTAAACTCCCCGCGCATTCCCCAGTCAACTCAAATTGGAGCGATTGTTGCCAAAAACGTCCTCCAGACTGGACCTGTTCAGGTTTGTGCCGTTCCGGCTGAACCGGCTGGCCGCCGAGGTTTCGGCCGCGCTATCGGGTGAATATCAGGAGCGCTACGGTCTCGATATTCCGGAATGGCGCGTGCTGGCGACGCTCGGCTTCCGCAACGACGCGTGCAGTGCGCAATACATCGCGCATTGCACCCGCACACATAAGTCTACCATCAGCCGCGCTGTCACGGCACTGATGACACGACAACTGGTCGAACGGATCGAGAATGAAGACGATCGCCGCGAGTTCCGGCTGCGCATGACGCGGAAGGGAAAGGCGCTTTACGAACAGCTGATCCCGCGCCTGCTGCGCAAGGAGAGCGAGATCATGTCCTGCCTCTCGGCACAGGAGCAAAAGGATTTCGCGCGTCTGCTCGGCAAGATCGAGACGAGCCTCGATCTGGTGCAGACCAGCCGGGAAGCGGACGGGACGAAAGCGTATTGATTGACCACGTCATTCCGGGGCGATGCGCAGCATCGAACCCGGAATCTCGAGATTCCGGGTTCGTGCTTCGCACGCCCCGGAATGACGAAGGTAATTTCACTTCGCCGCTGTCACCACGATCTCCACAATATGCGGCGCTTCGAGTTCGACGCCGATGCAGGCGCGCATCGGCGGGTTTGACGGATCGACCCATTCGTCCCAGGCGCGGTTCATTTCGCCCTTCTTCTTGATGTCGGCGACATAGACGATGGCCGAGAGGATTTTGCTTTTGTCCGAACCGCAAAGCGCGAGGCTTTCATCGATGCGCGCGAGCGCCTTGGCGGTCTGCTCGTACATCGAGGCAGTAACCGGATCGGGCGCGACCGCCACCGTGAACACCAGATTGTCGTGAACGACGGCGCGGCTGCGGGTAGGCGTGAGGCCCGGAAATCGGCTGATGGTTCTGTCTGACATCTGCGCTCGCAACTCTATTTGACGAACGAACGCGAGGGTTTCAGGTGCAGGGCAAACGCATCGGCCTTGTCGCCGGCAGCCGGATAGATCTCGGTGACCAGCGGATCGTGGCCGGGGATGACGCGATCGGGATGGCCCGCCAATCGTTCGACGGTTAGCCAGCCCTCGTACATATCGCCGATATTGTAGACGATCGGGAATGGATTGCGGCGATGCATATTGCCGTAGAAATGCGCGGCATCCGACGCCAGCACCACCGGGCCGCGCGCGGTCTCGACCCGCACCACCTGCAAGCCATCGGAATGGCCGCCGACGCGATGCAGTGTCACGCCCGGCGCGACCTCGCCCTCATCGGAATGGAACGTCACACGTTCGCTGAACACATGGCGAACCATCTGCGTGACATGTTCGACCGAAAACGGGTGACGCAAGCCGCTAAAGCACATGCAGCGCCCGGTCGCGAAGCTCATCTCGCGATCCTGCAGATGAAACCGCGCATTCGGAAATAGATCGAGATTGCCGGCATGGTCGTAGTGCAAATGGGTGACGACGATGTCGCGGATGGAGTCGGCACCCACACCAAAGCGCGCCAGCGCATCCACCGGATTGAGCGTGAGCTTGCGATTTCGTAAGCCCGCTTCAACCGCATTGAACCCGGTATCGACCAGAATATCCCGGCCGTGGCCCCGGATCAGCCAGACGAAATAATCGAGATCGGAAGCCGTGGTCTCGTGCGGGTCCGGTGAGAGGTAATTCATGTGCGGCGTGCGGGCCGCCATCGTCGCATAGCGCAGCGCGTAGATTTCGTAGGCGTTTTCCATGGGATTTCTTCTTGGGTTTATTGTTGGTTTTGTTGTGCTGGGACAGGTTTGACCTGACCGCAGCAAGCCATTGTCGTTCACAAAGGTCAAACCCCGCCGTGTTCATGCAGGCTAAGTGGAAATGCAGGTCGCCTGCCGGCGATCCGCCAATGTGAGATCGATCACACAAGCTCCCTTGCGCATGCTGTAGCGTTACCGCGCGGGGGCCGAACGCTACGATTGATATCGAGTGAGAATTACATGTGGGGCGAGCAATTGCAGCGGTTAATTGTCGCGTCATCTGAGGCATTTCCCGCGGTCGATAGCGCTTGCGAGCCCGGTTTGATAATGCGATTTTCGTGGGATAAGGTCGCCGAGGCGCAAGCTGGGATCGGCGTCTTGATGGTTGGGCTGAACGTCGTATGAGAATTCGCCTTACACTGCTTGTCGCCCTGATCCTGTCGGCCGCGTCGATTGCCCCGTCGTCTGCCGCGGACAGGTTTGCCCTTGTCATCGGCAACGCGAAATATCCCGATGCCGACGCTCCCCTGAAAGAACCCATCAACGACGCCCGTGATATTGCCGACGAGCTCAAGCGCGACGGCTTTACGGTCGATATCGGGGAAAATCTCAACGGCGAAGGAATGCGCCGCGCCTTCGAGCGGCTGTACGGACACGTCAAGCCCGGCGCCGTCGCGCTGGTTTTCTTCAGCGGCTTTGGCATCCAGTCCAACCGGCAAAGCTTTATGATTCCGGTCGATGCGCAGATCTGGACCGAACCGGATGTCCGCCGCGACGGCATCAGCCTGGAAACCGTGCTCGGCGAAATCAATAACCGCGGCGCCGGCGTCAAGATCGCCCTGGTCGATGCCTCCAGGCGCAACCCGTTCGAACGCCGGTTTCGCAGTTTCTCGGCCGGCCTCGCGCCCGTCATTGCGCCGAACGGCACGCTGGTGATGTATTCGGCGGCCTTGAGCTCCGTTATCTCGGACAATGGCAGCGATCACAGCCTGTTCGTGCAGGAACTGCTCAAGGAAATCCGCGTCCCCGACCTGATGGCGGAGGAGACGCTGAATCGTACCCGCGTCGGTGTCACCCGCGCGTCACGCAGTGAGCAGGTGCCGTGGATTTCATCCTCGCTGGCTGAGGATTTCTCATTCATTCCGGGCTCGGGCGCGCGCCCGTCAACGCCAGTCAATCCTGCGCCCAGTCCGACACCCGCACCGCCGCCGGGTCCGGTAGCCGCCCTGCCGCCGCCAGCCGCGCCGACCCCTACACCGTTGCCGCGCACCGATCCGCCGCCGGCGCCGAAAGCCGAAACTCCTCCGCCCCCTCCGGCGGATAAACCGGCGCAGCCCAATGACGGCTCGGCGCCGCCCAATATCGCCGATGATCCGACCATCAAAGCCCTGACCGATAAGCTCATCGAGAACCCCGACGACGCCGGCGCACATTACCGGCGCGGGCAGGTCTATGCGAGCAAGGGGGCCTACGCCCTTGCCGTCAAGGACTTCGACGATGCAATCCGGCTCAACCCAAAGGATGTGGAAGCCTACAACAATCGTTGCTGGGCCCGCACCGTGATCGGCGATTTGCAGGCGGCGTTGCGGGATTGCAACGAAGCGCTCCGGCTGCGCCCGAACTTTGTCGATGCGCTCGACAGCCGCGGCCTTGTCAATCTCAAAAGCGGCATGGCCAAGAATGCGATTGCCGACTTCGACGCCGCCCTCAAGATCAATCCGAGACTGACCTCGTCGCTATACGGGCGAGGCCTCGCCAAGAAGAACAACGGCTCGATTTCCGAGGGCGATCTGGATATATCGAACGCCAAGGCGATGGATCCGAATATTGTCAAGGAATTCGCCAGCTACGGGGTTCGCTGACGATATTCCGGCTGACGATATCTTGAATGGATCGGCCGGCGCGGTTTGAAACCCAAAATTCGAACCTAGATGCGGGCACCAAAGACAAATCAAGAAGCAGCCGCGATCAATTGGGGCCCGTGGCTGATTTTACAAAATCCATTGGAACCGCGCGCGACCGTGCAGGAGGGCTGACAATGTCGAACATGTCTGGCAGGCGAAATCTGACCGCGATCCTCTCGCTTCTGACGATCGGCGCCGCGCTCTCCATCGGCATGGCCCGCGCCGCCGAGGATGTCACCGAGGATCAGATCATCCGGGCGCTTGCGCCCGCCAGGAAGCCCCTGACCCGGGGCCTGTCGGTGGGTCCGCAGACCCAGACCGATCCGGCGGCTTTCGCAGCCGAAGGACAATTCGTGCAAAAATTCCGCAATCGGGCGACACGTTCGCTCTCGGCGGCTGAGCGCGAAGAGATCGCCGCCGTCGTCAAGGACAAGCCGAAGATCGATCTGGAAATCAACTTCGATTACAATTCAGCCAATATCAGCGCCAGGTCGCTGCCGTCGGTTCAGGCTTTGGGCCGCGCGCTTTCCAATCCCGACCTGAAGGGCTCGACCTTCGTGGTCGCGGGCCATACCGATGCCGCCGGCGGGGATACCTACAATCAGGACCTGTCGGAACGTCGCGCCGACTCGATCAAGCGCTATCTGGTCGAGAAATTCGGAATCGCCGGCACCGACCTCGTGACCGTCGGCTATGGCAAGACCAAGCTCAAGGACCCGGCCAATCCGCTGGCGGAGGTCAACCGCCGCGTGCAGGTTGCGAATATGGACAACAAGGCCACCGCGTCCAAGTGATTGTCCAAGCGATGCGTGCGGGTCTGGGTAAAGTTTTGCCATCTAAATGCGTCCCGCGCCCCTGCGGGACGTTTTTGTCTGTCATACTTCCCGTTATTCCGGGATGGTGCGTCAGCACCGAAATGACGGTCTTGAGATTTTAGGTCTGGATTGATCCGGCGATGATGCTTTCCGAATACCTCAAGCCTGCGCTGGCGGTTGTCTGCGTCGCGATTCTCGGCGGCGGCTGGTACTGGCTTGAACACCGTTCCCGCCCCGAAGAGAAGGAAACGCCCAACAACGCGATGGTGATCGTCACCAAATCCACCAACGCCTGTTTCTCCGATCTGGTGCGGGTCACCGGATTTATCGTACCGCGCCGGGAAGCGGTGGTCGGAGTCGACCAGGAAGGATCCAGGGTTTCCGAACTGCTGGTCCGCGAAGGCGACACGGTCGCCGATAATCAGGAACTGGCGCGGCTGACTCCGCCTCCGGCGCAAGCCGCGGCACCCGCCGGCTCACGGCCCGCGCCGACGTCGCTGCGGGCGCCGGCCGCCGGCCTCGTTACCCAGGTCAACACCATCGTCGGGGCGCCGGCCTCGCCCCAGGCTGGGCCGATGTTCCGGATCGCGGTCAATAACGAGATCGACATGGACGCCGAAATACCGGCGGTCCACATGCTGAAGCTCAATCCGGGCGCGACGGTGCGGATCAGCCGGGACAATGGGCCTGACATCGTCGGCCGCGTCAGGCTGGTTTCGCCGCAGATCGATCGCAACAGCCAGCTCGGCCATGTCAGGATCACGCTGACCAGCAATCCCTCGCTTAAGATCGGCATGTTCGCGCAGGCCAGCATCGACGCCAAGCGCAGTTGTGGGGTCGCGGTTCCGCGCACCGCCATTGACCACCTGACCGTTCAGGTGGTCAAAGGAAATACAGTTGAGATGCGCAAAGTCCGGGTTGGACTGGTGTCCGACACATCAACGGAAATACTTGAAGGCCTCGAGGTCGGCGAAGTCGTCGTCGCCGACGCAGGCTCTTCGCTTCATGACGGCGACAAGATCAAGACCATGTTCGCCGAGGAACTCGATCGAACGCGGGTACGCTGATGGCACTCAATATCTCGGCATGGTCGATCCGGAATCCGCTTCCCTCCATCGTGTTTTCGATCATCCTTTTGGTGCTCGGCTGGGTCTCCTTCACCAAGCTCGCGGTGACGCGGCTGCCCAGCGCCGACATCCCGGTAATCTCGGTTGCGGTATCGCAGTTCGGCGCCGCACCCGCGGAACTTGAATCTCAGGTCACCAAGACCATCGAAGACGGCGTGTCGGGCGTCGAAGGCGTACGTCACATTTCATCCTCGATCACCGACGGGTTGTCGCTGACGACGATCCAGTTCGCGCTTGAAACCAACACCGACCGGGCGCTCAACGACGTCAAGGACGCCGTCACCCGCGTGCGCGCCAACCTGCCGCAAAATGTCAACGAGCCGCTGATCCAGCGCGTCGACGTAATCGGCCTGCCGATCGTCACCTATGCCGCGATCTCGCCTGGCAAGACGCCCGAGCAGCTTTCCTATTTTGTCGATGACGTGGTCAAGCGCGCGCTGCAGGGTGTGCGCAACGTCGCCCAGGTCGAGCGTATCGGCGGTGTCGAGCGCGAGATTCTGGTCTCGCTCGATCCCGACCGGTTGCAGGCCGCGGGACTGACGGCAGTCGATGTCAGCCATCGTTTGCGCGGCACCAATGTCGATCTCGCCGGCGGACGGGCTGAAATCGGCAAGAACGACCAGGCCATCCGAACCCTCGCCGGCGCCAAGACGCTCAACGATCTCGCCGGAACCATGATCAGCCTGCCGACCGGCGGCGAAGTGCGGCTCGACGATCTCGGCACCGTTACCGACACCATTGCCGATCGGCGGACCTTTGCCCGCTTCAACGGCGAGCCGGTGGTGGCGCTCGGCATCAAGCGCTCCAAGGGCGCCAGCGACGTGGTAGTCGCCGCCGCCGTGCAGAAGCGCATCGACGCGTTGAAGATTGCCTATCCCGATGTCGACCTCAAGCTGATCGACACGTCAGTGGAATTCACCAAGGGAAATTACGAGGCTGCGATCTCGACGTTGTTTGAAGGCGCCATTCTCGCCGTCGTCATCGTGCTTTTGTTCCTGCGCGATATCAGGGCCACCATCATCGCAGCGATCTCGCTGCCGCTGTCGATCTTCCCGGCGTTCTGGGCGATGGACATCCTGGGATTTTCGCTGAACCTCGTCAGCTTCCTCGCCATCACATTGTCCACCGGCATTCTGGTCGACGATGCGATCGTCGAAATCGAAAACATCGTGCGGCATATGCGGATGGGCAAATCGCCCTATCGCGCCGCGCTGGAAGCCGCCGACGAAATCGGCCTCGCGGTCATCGCGATCTCGCTGACCATCATCGCGATCTTCGCGCCCGCCAGCTTCATGTCCGGTATCGCGGGGCAGTTCTTCAAGCAGTTCGGCATCACCGTATCCGTGCAGGTATTCTTCTCGCTGCTGGCCGCGCGTTTCGTCACGCCGGTGCTGGCGGCTTATTTCTTGAAAGATCACGCGCATGACGACCCTCCGCCGGGATTAATCCTGCACACCTATACGCGGCTGGTGACTTGGTCGGTAAAGCATCACTTCATCACCGTCATGATCGGCTTTGGTATTTTCGCAGCCTCGATCTGGAGCATCACTTTGCTGCCGCAAGGCTTCCTGCCGGCGCAGGACACCGCGCGCTCCCTGCTGGCGATGGAACTGCCGCCCGGTTCGCAACTCGCCTTCACCGAGAAGGTCACCGAAGACATTGTCGCCCGCCTGCGCAAGCGGCCGGAGGTCAGGAGCGTATTCGTCGACGGCGGCCGGGTGCCGCCGGGAACGTTCGAAGTGAGGCGCGCGGCGCTGATCATCAACTACACGCCGAAAACCGATCGCAAGATCACGCAGCGCGCGCTCGAGCTTGAGATCAGCCACGAGCTCGAAAACGTGCCGGACATCCGGTTCTGGTTCCTCGACGAAAACGGCCTGCGCGCGATCTCGCTGGTCGTCACCGGCGCCGACAGCAATATCGTCAGCAATGTCGCCAGCGAATTGGCGAACCAGATGAAGCGAATTCCGCTGATCGCCAATGTGATCTCCGAGACCTCGCTCGATCGGCCGGAGCTTCGGATCCAGCCGCGAGCCGATCTCGCCGCACGCCTAGGCGTTTCCACCGAAAGCCTGTCGGAAACCATTCGCGTCGCTACCATCGGCGACGTCGGCCCGGCGCTCGCCAAATTCGACGCCGGCGATCGTCAAGTGCCGATCCGGGTCCAGCTCGAGGATGGCGCGCGCGGTGACCTGAAGGTTCTCGACCAGTTACGGGTACCGCTCGGCGGCGGCCGCGGCGGCGTGCCGTTATCCGTCGTCGCTGACATCAAGCTCGATCAGGGCCCGACCAGCATCAACCGCTATGACCGCGAACGTCAGGCCACTGTGGCCGCCGACCTCGTCGGCACCGCGGCGCTCGGCGATGCCACCAAGAAAATCTACGACTTGCCGGTCATGAAAAGCCTGCCGAAGGGCGTCTCCGTGAACCCCTCGGGTGATGCCGAAAGCCTGAACGAATTATCGGCGGGCTTTGCCACTGCGATCACGGCCGGGTTGATGATGGTCTATGCGGTGCTGGTACTGCTGTTCGGAACCTTCCTGCAGCCGATCACGATCCTGTTCTCGCTGCCGCTCTCGATCGGCGGCGCGATCGTGGCGTTGCTGGTCACCGGCAAGCAACTCACGACGCCGGTGTGGATCGGCATCCTGATGCTGATGGGTATCGTGACCAAGAACGCCATCATGCTGGTGGAGTTCGCGGTCGAATCGATCCGGGAAGGCAAGCCGCGCGATGAAGCGATCATCGACGCCGGCATGAAGCGCGCCCGTCCGATCGTGATGACCACCATCGCAATGGCGGCCGGCATGATGCCATCAGCCCTGGCATTCGGCGCCGGCGGCGAATTCCGCTCGCCGATGGCGCTGGCGGTGATCGGCGGCCTGGTATTCTCCACCGTGCTGTCGCTGGTGTTCGTGCCGGCGATGTTCATGATGATGGACGACATCGGCTCGGTGATCTGGCGTCACGGCAAGAAGCTGTTGGCGTCCAGCGGCGACGGCGAGCACGAACCGGCCGGTCATGCCCCCGATCACAAGCCACCGCCAGCAATCGTGCATTCGCCTGCGGCGGAGTAAACGCTACTCGTTGCGCGCCACCGCCGTCAGCTTGGTCATGTTCTGCAGCAATATCCGTCCGCGCTGCAGGTCCAGAATGCCGTCCTTGCGCCAGAGCTGGAGCTGACGGTTCACGCTTTCGCGCGCAGCGCCGACGAACACGCCGAGTTGCTCCTGCGAGATGTGCACCTCGGAGCCGAAATCGGAGGCCAAAGCACAAAGCCGGCGCGCAAGGCGAACCGGCAGCGGCTGCAGCACCGATTCCTCCATCCGCTCGCTCATCCAGCGGATGCGCTGGCACAGCAGCATGATCAGCTTGACCGCGACACGCGGTTCGCGTTCGAGATGGCCGAGAAAATCCTCGCGCCGCAACACAAACAATTCGGTCGGCTCGCCTGCGGCGGCATCGGCGGTACGGCTCTGACCGTCGAGTACCGCGACCTCGCCAAAGAGATCGCCGGGCCCAAGAAAATTCAGGGTCAGCCGGGTGCCGTCGGACGCACCGGTTTCGATCCGGATCTGGCCGCGGCGAACCCCGAACAACGCGTCGCCAGCGTCGCCCTTCTGGAACAGCATCTCTCCGGTGTTGAGGTGCTGGGTATGGCAAAGCGCCGATATGCGCTGCAATTCATCAGCGCCGAGATCGACGAACATCGGATTCATCTTCAAAATAACCGCAAATTCGGCCTGTTTGCTCATGGCAATACTTTCTCGCGCCAGTCCGGAAAGGACTGGAATTCTTCAGGGTCGAAGTGTGTCATAAGTCACATACCTTTGCAGCACCCCCGGTCTATTTTTGGCGGCTTTGAGCGGTTCCCCTTTTCCGGGGTAGACTTGAGGCAAAAGTCACACTTGTTTGCCGGGTCCGGAAGTCAGCCATGAGAGCCCTGAAAATCGCTGGCAGCGCCGTCGCTGCCTTTATCGTTATCGTGGGCCTGCTTCTGGTCATCGGGATCCCCTCGGGCTTTCTGACCTCGGTCATCCAGGAGCGCGTCGAGCGCGACACCGGCTACCGGCTGACGATCGCGGGTTCCACCAGGATCGGGCTGTGGCCGTCCTTCAACGTGACGCTCAATGACGTCACTTTGGAGGGTACCCAGAAAGCCGGAGATCGAGATACCGGCAATCACCTGACCGTCGGCAGCATCCAGGCCGACATGACCTTGGCGAGCCTGTGGTCGGGGCATCCCGAAATCACCGATCTCGTGATTACCCGCCCGGTTCTCAACGTGCCGCTGCGGCGCGAACGCGGCGCGGCACCTGCGGCTTCTTCGGGCAAGGCATCGGCATCTCCGCGCGAAGACGGCTCGAACACGCCGACGATCGAACGGCTCAAGGTGACCGACGCCACGATCGTTTTTTCCAACGCGCGCGACCGCGTCGAAAATCGCATCGAGGGCATCAATGCCGATGCCACGGTCAGTGCGGATCGCAAGATCAGGATCACCGGTAGCGCACGCGCCGGCGAGCATCCGATCAAATTCAACATCAAGGCGACCGCACCCACCCCGCCGCTGGAACGGCAGACCGTTCCGGTCGATCTCACGCTCGACGTGCCGGATGTCCTGCAGGCGCCCCTGACCGGCAAGGCCGAAGTCCGGTTCAACGGCTCGGTCGTGATGATCAACGGCCTCACCGGCACGCTGGGCGACGGCGCGTTCAACGGATGGGCGTCGGTCGATCTCGCCAGCAAGCCGCTGGTAAAACTCGATCTCGATTTCCAGCGGCTCGATATCGCGGCCGCCAGAGGGCCAAGCGCAACGCAGGATGCGCCCTCCTCTCCAACCTGGAGCAACGCCCCGCTCGATGTCACCGGCCTGAATTATGTCGATGCGCAGATCAGGGTTTCCGCCGCCGAACTCAACATCGGCGAAGGCCATTTCGCGCCTGTCGCGATCGACGCGACGCTCGCGAGCGGCGTGCTTAAATGCGGCATCACCAATCTCGGCGCTTATGGCGGCCAGGCCAGCGGCGAAATTGATATCGATGCGGGGGGCGCCACGCCCGCTTACACGATGCGCGCTGATCTGACGGGTGTGCGCGCGCTGCCGCTGCTGCGCAGTGCGGCCGGCTTCGATAAGCTCGACGGCAAGATGCAGGCGAAAATCTCGGTGCGCTCCAGCGGCCAGAGCCAGCGCGCGATCATGTCGGGCCTTAACGGAACAGCGTTTGCGACCTTTCAGGACGGCGCGATCCGCGGCCTCAATGTCGCGCAGATGATCCGCTCGCTGACTGCGAGCACGCTGTCGGGCTGGCAGGAGAACCGCGAGCAGACCACCGACCTCTCGCAATTGTCGGCCTCGTTCCGCATCGAGCAAGGGCAGGCGACAACCAGCGATCTCAATCTGGTCGGCCCGCTGGTGAAGATGACAGGCACCGGCACCGTGGACCTCGGCCGCAAGTCGCTGGCGTTCCGGGTCGAACCGAAACTCGTGATGACCACCCAGGGCCAGGGCCGCGCTACCGACCCGGTCGGCTTCGGCATCCCCGTGGTGATCGACGGGCCGTGGGCGCAGCCGCGGATTTATCCTGACATGGCCGGCATGCTGGATAATCCCGATGCGGCCTATGCCAAGCTGAAGGAGATGGGCCAGGGGCTGTTCGGGCCGGGCGGTGGATTGGGCGGCGGCAGTGGGCTTGGTGGCTTGCTCGGCGGCAATTCCGATGGATCGGGTGGCGGCAATCCGTCCGATCCGCTGGGCGGCAAGCTCGGCGAGACCCTGGGCAATCTGCTGCAGCAGGGATTGAGCCAGGGCCGCAACCCCCGCCGTGGCATGCCGGATTCGCAGGCTCCCGCCGCGCCGGCGCAGAACGATCCGCCGCCGCAGCAGCAACAGCCGGACAGCCAGCCGATGAACGACGTGCTGAAGCAGTTGTTCAACCGCTAGGCCCACCGTGCGCTTGTAGCCCGGATGAGCGCAGCGACATCCGGGGTGAATGCAACACCGGCCCCGGATATCGCTGCGCTCATCCGGGCTACGTCCTAATCCACCGCTAACCACGCCCTCCCTCCCCGGCCCCACCCTCTCGATTTGTGCTAAACAATCCCGGCTGATGGCAGCGGATGCTTGCACCCGCGCACGAGGGATTGGATGGACGGGGTCAAGGGCAAGAGCTGGTTTGCGCGCGGCGGCCTGTTCGCGAAATACGTGATCTCGCTGGTGGGCCTCGTGGTGTTCGTGCTCGCGGTCAACGGCGCGATCGAGACCTGGATCAGCTACCGCGGCATCCAGACCACGCTGAGCGGCGGAATGGGCGAGAAGGCCGAGGCGACCGCGCGGCGGATCGAGCAGGCGGTCTCCGACCTCGAACGCCAGATCAGCTGGGTCACCCGCGCCAGTGCCGTCACCACCGAACAGCACCGCGCCGATTACGCGCAACTGCTCAACCAGGTGCCGGCGGTCTCGCAACTGACGCTGCTCGACGGCTATGGCCGCGAGCAATTGCGGCTGTCGCGCACCGCGATCTCGGTCGGCAGCCAGATCGACTACTCGCGCGACGTCAGGTTCACCGACACCCTCACCCGCAATGTCACCACTGCGCCGGTATTCTTCCGCGGCACCCAGCCGTTTATGTCGATCTCGGTGGCGCATTCCGGCTTCAATGCCGGCGTCACCGTCGCCGATATCGACCTTGGCTTTCTCAACGATTATCTCGGCGATGCGCAGGTCGGCCGCGGCACGTTTGCCTATGTGGTCGATGCGCACGGCGAGGTGATCGCCAGTTCCAGCAAAGGTCCTGAGGTCGGCAAGGATATCACCGCGCTGCCGCAGGTTTCGAGCGTGATGCTGCCCGATGGTCACGCGCTGACGTCGGGCCTCGATGCCGATGGCCATGAGGTGCTGACGGCGGCGCATTCCGTCGACAAACTCAACTGGTCCGTCTTCTTCGAACAGCCGACCGCGCAGGCACTGACGCCGATCCGCGATCAACTGGTGCGGAGCGCGCTGCTGATCGCGCTCGGCCTCGCGGTCGCAATCCTGGCCGGCAGCCTTTTGGCGCGACGCATGCTGATCCCGATCACGGCCCTTCGAAGCGGCGCGCGGCGTCTCGGCGAGGGCGATTTCAGCCATCGCATCGATGTGCACACCAAGGACGAACTCCAGGAACTCGCCGACCAGTTCAACAGCATGGCCGGCCAACTGCACGAGACGTATACCGGCCTCGAATCCAAGGTCGAGGAACGCACGCGCGATCTGGCGCAATCGGTCAACGAACTTAAAGTGCTCGAGGAAGTCGGCCGCGCGGTGTCGTCCTCGCTCGATCTCAACGCGGTGCTGCCGACGGTGGCGGCGCGCGCGCTGGAAATCACCCATGCCGACGCGGTGCTGATCTACGCTTACGACGCCGCGACAAAACAATTTCAGCTCACCGAAGCGATCGGCATCGACAAATCGGCCGAAGGCGCGCACCGCGCGATCGATGCCGACACGTCCGTGCTCGGCCAGGCTGCCGCCAAGGGCGAGCCGATTGCGATCCCTGATCTCACCGACGCCACCGAACATCTGCTGCGCGAGGTCGCGGTTGCCGCCGGCTATCATGCGGTGCTGGTGGTGCCGCTGGTCGACCAGACCGGCATTCTGGGATCGCTGGTGGTGCTGCGCCGCGCGGCCGGCGAATTCACCGCCAATCTGATCGGCCTGATGCGCACCTTCGCGCATCAATCGGTGCTGGCGATGCGCAATGCGCGGCTGTTCACCGAAGTCGACCAGAAGGGCCGCGAACTGGCGACCGCGCATACCACCGTGCAGCAGCAGGCCGACAAATTGCGCGAACAGACCGCGGAACTGACCGACTGGAACAAGTCGCTGGAGGAGCGCGTCGAAAAGCAAATCGGCGAGATCGAGCGCATCCGCAAGCTCGAGCGCTTTTTGCCGAAACAAGTCGCGCAACTGATTGCGTCGAGCGACGGCCATGACGCGCTGCTCGACAGCCACCGCCGCGAAGTCACGGTGGTGTTCTGCGATCTGCGCGGTTTTACCGCGTTCACCGAAACCACCGAGCCCGAAGAGGCGATGAATGTGCTGCGCGAATATCACGCCGCCTTGGGCGAGCTGATTTTCCGCTATGAGGGCACGCTCGACCGCTACGCCGGCGACGGCGTGATGATCCTGTTCAACGCGCCGATTCCGTTTCCCGATCACGTCCAGCGCGCGGTGAAGATGTCGGTCGAGATGCGCGACACCATCGGCGCGCTGACGCGCCAATGGCGCAACCGCGGGCACAGTCTTGGTTTCGGCGTCGGCATCGCCATGGGCTATGCGACGCTGGGCCAGATCGGCGTCGAACAGCGCCTCGAATACGCCGCGATCGGCAGCGTCACCAACCTCGCCTCCCGCCTGTGCGACGAAGCCAAGGCCGACCAGATCGTGGTGTCGCGGCGCGTGTTCGGCATGGTCGAGCAATGGGCCGAAGGCAAGCCGCTCGATGATCTGATGCTGAAGGGATTCAATCATCCGGTGCTGGCGGTGGAGATATTGGGCTGGCGAGAGGATGAGGATGCGCCACTTGCGTCTGCCGAGCCCGCACCGAGCGCTGAGCCGCGACGCTTGAAGCAGTAACCGCTATCGCATCCCCCCTGCCGTCGTCCCGGCGCAGGCCGGGACCCCTAGCGTGAGCGCAATTGCGCTCATCGCGGCGCCGCGGCCTATCGTTCAAGCACGCCGTTCGATCACCTTCGCACAACCCCACGCCCCGTGGTTATGGGTCCCGGCTCAAGGCCGGGACGACACTGAGGGTGTTGCAGCACCGATTCAAATTTCAAACAGCCAAGCGCGCGAAACGTAATCACCGTCATTGCGAGCGTAAGCGAAGCAATCCATCGCGCAACGCAAAGAAAGTATGGATTGCCGCGTCGCTCCGCTCCTCGCAATGACGCCAAGGCACACCTCAGCATCCCCGCGGCACGAAATGCCCGAGTGACGCTCGATAGCTTCGCCCAAAACAAAGAGGGCGTGGGGAATGCCGGGTGCTCGATGCACCCGCAGCCGCGCGTGTAGAGTAGTGTAGCACGCGCGTTAGTCACCACGGTTGCACCGGAGAACCCGGCATTCCCGCACGCGATGGTGTTAACGGTTTCCTTCGTACTCTCCCCGGTGATCGGGCTCTTTTGTCACCGTCGCTTCGCGAAACGTCCGCGAAACTTGAACGCCAGCGTCGAGGCGTCAGGACCACACGACTTCGCCGTCCGCATCACACGCTATTCGTCAAAAGCGCATCCGCGTCCACCGCATCCCGCCCCGCGTCCGTGACGATCGCGAGCCGCCCCTCAGGTGGGACGAGACAGCCGCAAGATGCCAATGATTTGGGGGATGCGAAAAGCAGAATATTTTTTGCGGTCCATCTGGACGGATGGAATCACCTTGAATTGGCAGGGGAAATTGGGTTTTACGCGAAATTATCTTCAGAGGCGCTGGTCCGTATTGTCGTTCTGCAATTTACCCGGTATGAAAGTCGAAAATAGAACAAAGTAAGAACATTTTAATTGTTCGCTGGGTAAGATTGTGTCAGGTTGGGATTCATTGACACAGAGATTCGGGGGCAAAAGTGGCTGGTAGAGTGACAAGATTTACAACGCTGCACCAGCAAGCAGGTCTCTCTTTCGATGAAGCTATTTCCCTCATCAAGGTCTCCCGTAGTACGGGGTATCGCTATCAAGCGGGAACAGGAGAACCATCTGGGGCGGCCATTACTTTATTAGAAGATGCTGCAGCTTCTCGTATTGCGAACGTACCCGGCTGGTTTCGCTTCATCGACCTTTTCGCTGGCATTGGCGGTCTACGTAAAGGTTTTGAGAGCATCGGTGGCCGTTGTGTGTTCACGTCCGAATGGGATCTGAACAGCCAGAAAACCTACGCCAACAATTTTCCCGACAACCATCCTATTTCCGGCGATATTCGAGAATTCTCAGCTGATCCGTCTCTTGTACCGGAACACGACGTTCTTCTTGCCGGCTTTCCATGTCAGCCTTTCTCGCTAGCTGGGGTGTCCAAGAAAAATTCGCTGGGTAGAAAGCATGGTTTCCTAGACGAGACACAAGGCACGCTATTCTTTGATACGGCCCAGATAACCCTCTAAGCGGAGCGAGATTTCCCGTTATCCGGTGTTCCCCCTTCCGTGCCTTCCCCCATGTCTGAAGTTGATAACGGGTCTGAACAAGTCCGACTTCCTTATTTGCAACGACCAAGATTGCGTTAATCTGCACTCCCGGAGCAGTCTCCGTATCGCTCTTCACCAACGGCGGAAAATAGGGATAAAGCTCAATCGGTATGACAAAGCCTGCTTGATTATTGTCCCCCTGCCCTGAGTCATTTTTCGATAGTTGCTTGAAAACCGGCGCGTCGAATTCGGGTATCTCATCCATTTGGCGTCCCCCGCGCTGCTCGCTCTGACTCTACAAGAAGAGGAGTTAAACGATTGACGACAACCTTGGGTTAACTTGCGTCGGTGGTCCGAACATTTCTGAGTTGCCGAGCGATCGAACCATCTCGGTGGAGGGGTATCCGTTGTAAGTAGCGACCGACGTCTACCGTACTGCTTGGCTTCTTAGCCCCCCGTCTGATATCGATGACCAAGAAAACGGGACCAGAATGCTGATGACTGATTTAGCCGCACTGTATCCTTCCCGAAAATCCCTCGTCCCCTCTCTCGCCACCCTCCTCTGCCTCGGCCTCGCCACCCCCTCCCTCGCCGCCGACGATCCCGACGCCCCCCGCGGTGCGGCGGTCACCGTGCTCAAGGCCGCGAAATCCTGCTTCGATCGGGTCGTCGAGGTGGCCGGGATCGTGATCCCGCGGGAGGAGACTTCGGTGCGGCCGGATCGGCCGGGGCTGAAGGTCGCGGAAATCATGGCCGATGCCGGCGATACCGTCACCGCAGGGCAGGCGCTGGCGCGGCTGACGCTGCCGGAGGGCGGCACGGTTCAGGTCACGGCACCCGTGGCCGGGTTGATCTCGGCCTCGACGGCCCAGGTCGGCGCGGTGGCGTCGGGACGGGGCGAGGCGCTGTTTTCCATCCTCGCGCGCAGCGAGTTCGACCTGGTCGGCCTGGTGCCCACGCAAGATCTCGGCAAGCTCGCGGCCAACCAGACCGCGCGGATCAAGATCCTCGGCGCCGGCGAGGTCGACGGCCGGGTGCGCCGGGTGGCGTCCACGGTCGAACCCAACAGCCAGCTCGGCCAGGTGTTCATCTCCGTCACCACCACGCGCAAGCTTCTGGCCAATTCGTCCGGCCGCGCGATGATCAAGACCGGGCAGAGCTGCGGCGTGGCGGTGCCGCTCACCGCGGTGCTCTATGGCAATGGCGGCACCGTCGTGCAGGTGATCCGCCGCGCCCGGGTCGAGACCAAGCGGGTCGAGGTCGGGCTGATGTCCGGCGGCCAGGTCGAAATCCGCGAGGGGCTGGCGGAAGGCGACATCGTGGTGGCGCGCGCGGGCGCGCTGCTGCGCGAGGGCGATCCGGTGCGGCCGGTGACGGCGAGCGCGGAGGAGAAGTGACGCGCTGCGCCGAGGTTAAGTTGCTGCGCTGACGTACGGCCCGTCTTTGTTTAGCGTTTGCGGCTACCCCCCACCCCGACCCTCCCCCGCAAGGGGGGAGGAAGTGAGAGAGCGGCGGGGATGCGGATGCGCGAGTTTGCGCGAACAACTACATCAACTCGTCATTCCGGGGCGCGCGCAGCGCGAGCCCGGAATCCATAACCACGATCGTGAGTATGGATTCCGGGCCTGCGCCAAGTGGCGCATCCCGGAATGACGACCAAATTTTGCAGCATGACGGTGCGCTCCCTCGCCCCGCTTGCGAGGCAAAGTCAGCGGCCTTACGGCCGCCCACCGATATCGAGGATTGAGAGCTACCTAACCGCCCGCGTCGGCGGCAGTCACGCCGAACCGCACATCTTCCAGCAGCGAGGAAGAAACCGACGGCACTTGCGCGCCGTCGGAGGCGCGGGAGATGGCAATGCGGGTTTTGTTGAAGACGGCTTCGGCGGCGGCGGCGCGGTCGGCCAAAGCCTTGTTGGATTCGCCGGCATTGAGGCTGTTGAGGTTCGCCAGCAATTCCGACATCAGCACCGAATGCTGGCCATTGGAATCATCAGCCACCTGGCCCGGCGTCGCCGAGGTCAGGATCAGCGCGTTGTCGGGCGCGGTGATCGGGGCGAGGCCATGCGAGAAGGTGCGGAAGCGGCGTTCATAGGGGTTGCGCCTGGAGGCATCGACCACGACCAGCTTGGCGCAGGCGCCCTGCTCTTTCATCGCGTCGAGCACGGCTTCGATGCTCATGCCGTCGCGGCGCACATCGGATTCCTTCCAGATCGCGGCATCGACCGGGATCATGTAGCTCTCGCGGCCGACCTGAACACCGTAGCCGCCAAAGAACAGCATCACCACCGAGTCCGGCCGCAGCTTGGCCTTGAGCCGGCCGATGGCGCGGTCCATGTCGTCCTTGGTCGCGTCTTCGATCACGTCGACGTCGAAGCCGTCGCGACGGAGCGCTGACGTCAGCGCGCGGGCGTCGTTGATCGGCTGGGTCAGGGGCGCATTGGCGTCGGGGTAATGGCCATTGCCGATCACCAAGGCGACGCGGGACGGCTTGTTTTTGGCGGCCGGGCCGGCCTGCTCGGAGGCGACCGACAGCGCAGCATCGAGCGAACGCATATTCAACGCGGCATGGGCGCCGATCGCCAGCGAGACCATGCCGACCAGAACGGCGGCGACGGCCAGCGGCCGGCGGGAGATGCGAAACTCACTCAAATTCATCGTGTCGTCCTGTCCATCGTCCAACGCACGCGAGGTTAGTCGCGCCAACGCCGTCTAGGTTTTAGGGGTCGCGGAAGGCATTGCCGTCCAATTATGATCAATTTGCGGCACCGCAACAAACCAACCCTTAACCTGCATGGACACCCCCGGCAACTATCTTTGGGGGTTAGACCCTCCATGGTTACCGGACTCATACTGACGCATAGCTGGTGCTTCGGAATGTGATATCAGTCACAAACGGCTTTGTTGTGCGCAGGCCGGCAATGGCCTTGCAATCGCATTGTTTTCCCTTGGATTTCGGTTATTTTTTCAACGACTTGCAGGCAAGGCCCTGCGGGTTGGAGACAGCCGGGCGCTGGCCGTTGGGCGGGTTGGCACCGGCTGAACGGAACGTGCGACACGATCGTGCGGACAGAAATTTAGCGGGAAACGCCGAAAGCAACGCATGGCCGTTATGGAACTCGCCGGAGCCGCATACCGCGCGCTGACGGCCCGGAAGGACGGTCCGTCGCTGTATGAGGTCTGCGACCCCCTGCTGCTCAACGGCGCCGGCGGCGATCCACACCTCGCCAAATTCTACAAGACCGCGCTCGGCAATCCCGCATTGCGCCCGCTGCTACGGCGCGCCGGGCTCAGCGAATTGCGCGAGACGCCGCGGCTCGACGGCCTGCGCGAGGCGCTGATCCGGGCGCGCGACGATGAGGCGCCGGACTGGGCCGCGATCGGCCGGCCGGTCGCAGCGCTGCTGGACACGATCGATGTCCGGCATCCGCAGCCCAGGACGATGACGAATGGTGCGGCGGCGCCGGGGCTCAATGGGGCGGCGGCGCCGGGCCTTGCCGAGATCGAGCGCATCATCCGCATTTGCGGCGCCCATCTGCTGCGCGCCTATCGCAGTAACGGCTTTATCCCGACCTATGCGGCCTTCAACCTGATCGGCGATCCGGATGTCCGCGGCCGCGAATTCCAGATGGCGCTGACCGGGCTCAATGCCCGCGGCTACAAGAACTCGACCTTGCTGTTTAATCTGGCGCGGATCTTCATCGCCCGCTCGCCGGCCCGCGCGCTGATCAATCCGCCCTGGAAGGGCATCGCCGAGCCGATGTGGCAGCCGATGCAGATCCGCCACCGCTCGGCCTATTACGACGCGTTCTTCACCGAGGCCCTGCTGAGCTTCATCGAGACCGGACTTGCGTCGTCAGGCGAAACCGCCACGTCGCGCCGTGCGATCGCCGACATGGTCGATTTTTGCCTGACCACCAGCCGCGAAGACGTGCGGGCGCAGGACGGCCGCATGGTCAGCGTCATCACCGCGCTGGCGCCGCTGCCGCATCCGCGCTTTTCGCGGTTCTTCTCGCAGATCAAGCAGGACCTCGGGTTTGGCATCTACGTGCCGGATTGCGACACCACGGCCTGCGCATTCTCGGCGGCGACCCAGGCCGGTTCGACCGATCCGATCCTCGACCAGCCGCTGCTGGATTTCTACGCCGGCTATCAGGTTCGCGGCGGCGTCAACGAACCTAAAGTGACGGTGCCGCTCAACGACAGCATCGATTATGAGGGCGGCGTCGTCACCTGGATCGACAATCTCAAAGGCGAGCGGCCATTCGGCAACGATCTCGATCCGACGCTCAATCTCGATATTCTCGAAGTCAGTTTCCGCAACCTCGCGCGCTGGAAGATCCTTGAGACGCCGGCGCGGCTGACGATCCTGCAGGGGATCGTCGGATTCCAGAAGCGGCTGGCATCATCAGGCGCATTCGCCGATCCACGCTCGCATATCTATTATCTGCCGGAGCTGTACTGCGCCTATTTCGGCCGCTGCTACGCGGCGTTCATGGCGTTGCCTGTTACGGCACGTCAGGCGATCGATCCCGACGGCGCGTTTGAGATGATCCGCCTCAAAGTGCTGGCCTATGTCGAAGGCGAGCTGATCACCGGCGAGATGAACGTGTTCGACGCCGCGCTGGCGCTGATGGCATTGGGCCATCTCGGAGCCGACGTGGCGAGCTTCGCCCCGGCGCTGCATTGCATCGCCAGTCATCTCGGCGAAGGCAGCCGCTGCGGGCCGTTCAAGGCCTATGAGTGGAACAAGATGAAGACCCCGACGCGCATCCTGGTCGGCGGTCCCGAGGTCACCTCGGCCTTCGTGCTGATGGGCCTCGCGCTGGCGCGCCGCGCGATGACGGGGCGGATGTAAGTTTCGCGTAAGCCGTCGCGCTAAATTGAAACCCTTGCCCCCATCGGGCGCTGGCGCGGCGGCTCCATCTGCCCCACAATCCGACGTGAGCGTGCTATCATTGCCTGATTGAATCGGCCTTTTCCCATGTTCATGAAATTCATAAAATTCCCGTCCGCCAGGTTCTTGCCCGCGATTGCGTTGCTCCTGCTGCCGGCCATCGCCGATGCGGCCGACATCACCGGCATTCCCAAGATCCGTGAAGGCGACTCGATCACGATCGGCAACGCCCGCATTCGCCTCGGCGGTATCGATGCGCCCGCGGTCGATCAACTCTGCCTCAACAACACCGGCGAGCGCTGGACCTGCGGCGTCGCGGCGCGCGACGAACTGATCAAGCATGTCGGCAACAAGAGCTGGACCTGTCACACCATCCGGACCGATCCGCGCGGCCGGCAGGTTGCGCGTTGCGATGTCGATGGCGAGGATATCCAGAAATGGATGGTGAAGAGCGGCTGGGCGCTGTCTTATGTGCGCTTCTCGCACGACTACGACGCCGACGAGAAAGCCGCGCGCGACGCCAAGGCCGGGATGTGGCAGGGCTCGTTCATCGCGCCGTGGGACTGGCGCGTCCGCAACAAGAAGACCAATATTCTGGGCGCCGCCAAGGCGCCGGAAAACGCCAGCACCATCCTGCTGGCCTCGGCATCGGGCTCGGTCGCGCCCTCGCCCGATTGCACCATCAAGGGCAACGTCAACCGTGCCGGCGAATGCATCTACCACCAGCCCACCAGCCGCTGGTACGCCAAGATCGAGATGAAGATCAGCAAAGGCACGCGCTGGTTCTGCTCGGTCGACGAGGCCGAAGCCGCGGGCTGCCGTGAGACCAAGCGATAGAGTTTTCCGGCGTGATGCTGGTTTCAGTGGCGATGGTTCGAGACGCGCCTCGTAGCCAAGTTTACGCAGGCTACGTAAACTTGCCTGCGCGCCGCGCTCCTCACCATGAGAGACCCGAACCTCATCCCGGGGAACCTTGCCCCCGTCTCTCATCCCGAGGAGCGCGTCTTCGTGCGTCTCGAAGGATGAAGCAATATGCGTTATCCTCTCCGACGAATTAATGAGAGCACGACGCCGTGACTGACACGCCAGAGGACCGGCGACCTCACCCGCACCGCGACTACTCGCGGCTGGAGCGCTTCCTGCTGGGCGCGCTGGGCACCATTCTCGTCTATACGCTGCTGGCCTATGTCGTGCTGCCGGCGTTCTGGACGCATCACGAGCACCAGAAAGGCCTCGCCGCGCTGCCGATGGTGACATTGACCGCGCAGGGCATTCCCGGCGATCCGATCAATGTCGGGCTCGTCGGCGACGACAAGGATGTGCTGTGCGCGATGGCGGCCGCCGGATGGTATCCGGCCGATCGCGTGACGCTGCGCTCCGCAATCGAGATCGTCGGCAGCGTGGTGCTGGACCGTCCCTATCATGACGCGCCGGTCAGCCCACTCTATTATCTCGGCCGGCGCGAGGACCTCGCTTTCGAAAAGCCCAGCGGCCGCAGCCCCGATCATCGCCATCATGTGCGCTTCTGGAAGGTGCTCGAACAGGGCGATGAAAAACGTCCGGTCTGGCTTGGCGATGCGACCTTCGACAGCAGCGTAGGCGTCAGCCATTACACCGGCGCCGTCACGCACCATATCGATGCCGATATCGACGCCGAGCGCGCACGTCTTGCCACCGATCTCGAAGCCGCCGGCATGGTCACTGCCAAATATCAGGTGACCGGCATCGGGCCGACCATGGCCGGGCGCAATGGCGGCGGCGATCTTTATTACACCGACGGCGAAGTCTGGATTCTGCGGCTGGTCGAGGCGTGCCAGAAGCGCAGCGATCCCGCCACCATCATCCCCAGTCCGCCCGCGACCGAACTCAAGGATCAGATCTGGCAGGCGGTCGCCAATGCGCTGCGGAAATAGCCGTAAAAATAGCTAACCGTCACGCTGCGACGAAAGGCAGCGGCCGTTTTTGGTGATCTGGATTGCTTCGCCGGCGCTCGCAATGACGCGGTCGATCCCGTATTATGCGGCTTGAGATTCCCGCCATCCCAATCCCTCCAATATATCTACAAGGAAAACCAATAATGGCAGTTCGCGCCGGCCGGGAGTTTCTGGCAATCCCCGGACCTACCAATATGCCCGATGCAGTGCTGCAGGCGATGCATCGCCCCGCGCTCGACATCTATTCCAAAGAAATGTTCGAACTGACCGACAGCCTGCTGCGCGATCTCTCCCGGCTGTTTGCCACCAAGGGCAAATCCTACATCTACATCGCCAACGGCCACGGCGCGTGGGAAGCCGTGATCAGCAATGTGCTGTCGCGCGGCGACAAGGTTCTGGTGCTGGAAAGCGGCCGCTTCGCGGTCGGCTGGGGCAATGCCGCGGCCGCGATGGGCGCCGATGTCGAAGTGCTCAAGGGCGACTGGCGCCGCGCGGTGCGGCCGGCCGAGGTCGAGGCCCGGCTGCGAGAAGACAAAGAGCACAAGATCAAGGCCATCATGGTGGTGCAGATCGACACGGCGTCCGGCGCCGTCAACGACATCGAGGCGATCGGCAAGGCGATCAAGGCTGCCGATCATCCTGCTTTGTATATGGTCGATACCGTGGCTTCACTCGGCTGCATGCCGTTCCAGATGGATGCATGGGGCATCGATGTCGCGATGTCCGGCTCGCAGAAGGGCCTGATGACACCGCCCGGCCTGAGCTTCGTCGCGATGAACGATCGCGCCCGCGAGGTGCACAAGACGGCGGGAATGCGCACGCCCTATTGGGACTGGACCGAGCGCGACGGCAGCGAGCATTACAGCAAATATGCGGGCACCGCGCCGGTGCATCTGTTGTTCGCGCTGCGCCAGGCGATCGACATGCTGTTCCAGGAGAAGCTCGAAAACGCATTCCTGCGCCATCATCTCTTGGGCGAAGCGGTGCGGCGCGCAGTCGGCGTCTGGGCCGAGGGCCAGGTGCTCGGCTTCAATATCACCGAAGCTTCGGAGCGGTCCGATACGGTCACGACGGTGGTGATGTCGAACGGTCACGATCCGGTTGCGCTGCAGACCTATTGCAAGGAAAAATGCGGCGTGGTGCTCGGCACCGGGATCGGCGAATTACGCGGCCAGGCGTTCCGGATCGCCCATATGGGCCATGTCAACGCACCGATGATCCTGGGCACGCTCGGCGTGATCGAAGTCGGCCTTCAGGCGCTCAATATCCCCCACGGCAAGGGCGGAACCGAAGCCGCCATCAACTGGCTCGGTGAGAGTGTGCATGCTTAAGGGTTTGGCAGGGGGAGCCTTCCCGGCCCCCCTGCATTCGTGCTTATAATGATCCAGCGATAAATAATGGGGCGGCCGCTGGCGGCGCACGCGTATCCCGAAAAAGTGGATGCGCGCAAAAAGAATACAGGGAGTGATCTGATTGGCGTCCGTTGAATTGCGTGACCTGACCAAGCGATTTGGATCGCTGGCGGTCGTAGATAACGTCTCCCTGCGCATCGATCATGGGCAGTTGATCTGCCTGTTGGGACCCTCCGGTTGCGGCAAGACCACGACGCTGCGGCTGATCGCGGGATTCCTCGAGCCGACCTCCGGCGAAATCCATGTCGGCGACCGGCTGGTGTCCTCGGCCGCGCGCACGCTGCCGCCCGAGCAGCGCAAGATGTCGATGATCTTCCAGAGCTACGCGCTGTGGCCGCATATGACGGTCGCGGAAAATATCGTCTACGGATTGCGATTGCGGAAATTCGATCGCGACACCATTGCGAAAAAACTCAAAGCCATTCTCGAGACCACCAAGCTCGAAGTCCTGGCGCAACGCTATCCCGGCGAATTGTCCGGCGGACAACAACAACGCGTGGCGCTGGCCCGCGCGCTGGTGGTCGAACCGGAAACCCTGCTGCTGGACGAACCGCTCTCCAACCTCGACGCCAATCTGCGCGAGGAAATGCGCTTCGAGATTCGCCGGCTGCATGACGAATATCGCTACACCACGGTCTATGTCACCCACGACCAGTCGGAAGCGATGACCACCGCCGATTTGATCGCGGTGATGAATGCCGGCAAGATCGACCAGCTCGGCACCCCCGAAGATATCTATGAGCGGCCGCAATCGGAATTCGTCGCGCGCTTCATCGGCTCCAGCAATGTGCTTAAAGGCGTCGCCCGCGACGAAAACCATATCTCGTTTTCCGGCGCGACCTTGCAGGTGGTGGGCGCAAAACTTCAAGCCGGCCAGAATGCCGCGGTCGCGATCCGCCAGCACGACATCCAGCTTTCAACCTCAGTGCCGGCATCCTCCGAAAATGTCGTCAAGGCCACAGTGACCCGCCAGGTGTTTCTCGGCGCCAACCGCGACTACATGGTCGAGACCTCAGATGGCACGGTGCTGCGCATCATCACCTCGACCGAAACTGCGGTGCCCAAGGGCACTGAAGTGTGGCTGACTTTTCCGATCGAACGCTGCCGGGCACTCAGCCGGTAATTGGGAGCGAACAGGTCAGCGCCATGCGAAACCAAAAGCTTTCCAGACGCGAGATAATCCGGGGCGCAAGTGCGTTGGCGCTTGGCACCGTGTTTGCTTCGCCCGCCCGCGCTGCCGCGCCGCCACCGGAAGCGATCACGCCGCAACTGATCGAGGCGGCGAAACAAGAAGCCAAGGTGGTATTGTATTCCGCGATGGACCTGCCGGTCGGCGAGAAGCTAGGCAAGGCCTTCGAAGCGAAATATCCGGGCATGCAGGTGCTGATCGAGCGCGCCGGTTCCGAGCGGCTGTTTCAGCGGATCGATCAGGAGTTCGCCTCCAACATCCGCGCCGCCGACGTGGTCAGCAGCGCCGACGCGTCGCACTTTATTCCGTGGAAGCGTAATGGCTGGCTGAAGCCCTTTGTCTCGGACGACGTCGCGCAATATTTTCCGGAACAATATCGCGATCCCGATGGCATGTTCGCGACCACGCGGGTCTGGCTGTCGTCGATCGCCTACAACACCAGCCTCGTCAAAGCCGAGGACGCGCCGACCAGCTACGCGGATCTGTTGGGTCCGAAATGGGCCGGCAAGATGGTCAAGGGCCATCCCGCCTATAGCGGCACCATCATGACCACGACGTTCCAGCTCGTTCGCGATCTCGGATGGGATTATCTGGAAAAACTGTCGAAGCAGCGCGTGATGCAGGTGCAGTCCTCGACCGATCCGCCGAAGAAGCTGGCGCTTGGCGAGCGCGCAGTGATGGCCGACGGCAATGAATACAACATCGTGCTGCTGAAGGAAGCCGGCCAGCCGGTCGAGCCGGTATATCCGAGCGAGGGCACGCCGACCATTTCGGGACCGACCGGCATCTTCATCAACGCCCCGCACCCCAATGCCGCCAAACTGTTTCAGGCCTGGTTTCACACGCGCGAGACACAACAGTTTCTGACCGACTTCACCGCGCAATATTCGGTGCATGCGCAAGTGCAGAGCAAACCTGGCCGCAAGAAATTTTCCGAGACCAGACTGATGAAGGAAGACCCCGCCGGGGTCGAGAAGATGGCGGAAGAAATCAAGACGCGCTATGCGCGGCTGTTTCGGGTGTGAACGACTAAACGTCGTCATTCCGGGATGGTCCGAAGGACCAGACCCGGAATCTCGAGATTCCGGGTTCGCGCTTCGCGCGCCCCGGAATGACGGTGAGGGAAAGAAATAAGATCGGCAGGCAACATGACCATCACCACCAGCCTAGACACCCCAAAAGCCAAAATCGACTGGACCAAGCCGGTGCTATGGCTGTTTGCGCTGGGGCTGGTTGCGCTGATTGTGTTGCCGATGTCTTGGCTCGCGATCTACGCCGTCACCGACAAGGCCAATCACCTCACCCTGCAGAACTTCGTCACGCTGTTCACCGATCCGGATTTTCTCGATCCGCTGCTGACCACCGCGATCATCGCCGTCTCCTCCGCCGCCATCTGCTGCATCGTCGCAGCGCCGATGGGGTGGCTGGTGTCGCGCACCAACATGCCGGGGCGGCAGTTCATCCGCGCGCTGGTGACGGCCTCGTTCGTGACGCCGCCGTTTCTCGGCGCCGTCGCATGGGAATTGCTGGCCGCGCCGAACAGCGGCTTGCTCAACCAGCTCTATCGCTTCCTGACCGGGGCGGCTTCCGACGAGCATCTGTTCGACATCTATTCGATGACCGGGATCATTTTCGTGATCTCCTGCTACACATTCCCCTTCGTGTTCGTGCTGGTGGCCAATTCGCTGGACAACATGCCGGGCGAACTCGAGGATGCCTCCGCGATTCTCGGCGGCAAGGCCTGGACCACCGCACGGCGCGTGACGATTCCGCTGGCGTTGCCAGCGCTGGTCGCCGGGGCCCTGATTGCATTCCTGCAGGCGATGACGCTGTTCGGCTCGCCCGCGATCCTGGCGCTGCCGGCCGGCTTTCACACCATGACCACGAAAATCTGGAGCCTGTTCCAGTATCCGCCGAAACTCGAACTCGCCGCAGCCGCCGCGGTGCCGTTGCTGCTGCTGACCATCGCGCTGCTGCAGGCGCAGAAATTCATTCTCGGCCGCCGCGGCTATTCGGTGGTGGGCGGCAAATATGGCGCGCCGCGCCGTGTCGAAATGAAGAAGTGGCGATGGGCAGCATTGGCGTTCTGCCTTGTGGTGCTGCTCAATCCCGTGTTCCTGCCGTATTTTGCGCTGTTCAACGCCGCTTTCTCGCCGAATGCGACCACGCTGGTGACGCCATCAACTTTCACGCTGCATAATATCGTGTTCGTATTCACGGAGCTGTCGTCGACCCAGCTTGCGATCAAGAACACGGTGATCCTGGGCACCGCGACCGCGACGATCGGGACTGTGCTGGCGCTGGTCATCGCCTACGTCACGACGCGGCGCGTGATCGCGGGCTGGCGCGTCCTCGGCTTTCTCGCTACCGCGCCAGTAGCGGTTCCCGGCATCGTGCTCGGCGTCGGGCTGTTTCTCAGCTATACGCGGCAGCCCTTCGTGCTCTATGGCACGCTGTGGATTCTTCTGATTGCGTTCCTGACCATCAACCTGCCCTCGGCCTATCAGCAATTGCAGGCGGCGTTCGCGACCATCCATCCCGAACTCGAAGACGCCAGCCGCATTCTCGGCGCCACCCGGCTGCAATCGCTGCTGCGCATTACCGCGCCCTTGCTGCGCACCGGCGTGATCGCGACCTGGTGCTTCATCTTCATCGGCGTGATGCGGGAACTTTCCGCGGCGATCGTGCTGTTCACCTCGCAAACCAAGGTGATCAGCGTGTTGATCTACGATCTCAACGAAAGCGGCGACCTCGCCGCGATCTCGGTATTGGGCATCGCGATGCTGATCATTACGTTCGCCGTGGTGCTCGCGGTGAACCAGATCCCGATGTTCGGGGCGACGACGAGCACAAGGGTGAGGAATGGGTAGAGAATAACGCGAAGCTTTATCAAAGCAACCGGTGAGCCCCCTCTCCCCTTGTGGGAGAGGGTTGGGGTGAGGGGTTCAGGTCT
>NZ_JAAVUY010000027.1 GCF_018449695.1 Bradyrhizobium sp. dw_411 | reverse complement strand
TCCGTATTGTGCGCGGTCTCACTCATTTTGATGCAGTGCAGCGCGTAGAGCAGACCCGACGTCAACGCATGTGGTGAAATGTTGGGCGGTATGTAAAAGGGGGCCGCAAGCTTTGAGTCCCCCCCCCTGATGTTGCAATTCCCAGTTCCCGTTGAGACCAAGTCCGTAGAGACCAAGTCCATAGAGACAAAGTCTTCCTGGACCATCGCGTTCGTAGCGCTCTTCATTCTCGGGATGTCGTTCGGCGCTGCCTGGATTGCCGTGGTCGCGCTCAAGGACATCGCCAGCGAGGTCGGCGGATCGCGTTCCGTTCCGGCGCTCGCCAGTGCGCTGGCGTGGCTCGGTTCCGGCGTCGGCGGAATCCTGATGTCCCGGATCGCCGACCGGGTCGGCACACGCTGGACCGTCATCTTCGGCGCGTTGATGATCGGTCTTGGCCTCTCGATTTCGACGCTTGGGCCGCCCTGGCCGCTGTGGCTCGGCCACGGTCTGTTCATCGGCTTGATCGGGCTCGCGGGCATCAATGCGCCGCTGTACATCTATGTCAGCCGCTGGTTCGACCGCCGCCGTGGCTCCGCACTCGCGCTGATCTCAAGCGGCACTTATCTGGCCGGCGCGCTATGGCCGCCGGTGTTCGAGCAGGCGATCGCCCGTTTCGGCTGGCGGCAGACGATGCTGTGGTATGCGCTCGCTGAAATAATTCTGATCGTGCCGTTGGCGGCGATTTATTTTCGCGCGCCTCCCGAAGTGATTCATCACCCGGCGCCGGCCGCAGCCGGTTCAGGCCCGGTGCGTGTGCTCGGCTGGCCGCCCAATGCAGTGTTCGCCGCGATGTGCGCCGCCGCCGTGCTGTGTTGTATTCCGATGGCGATGCCGCAGGGCCACCTGATCGCGTTTTGCACCGATCTGGGGATCAGCCGGTCGATGAGCGCGCTGATGCTGTCGGTGCTGCTCGGAACTGCGTTCCTGAGCCGGCAAGTCTGGGGCGTGATATCGGATCGCATCGGCGGTCTTGCGACCGTCTTGATCGGATCGGCGTGGCAGGCAGTGTCGATGACGGCGTTTCTGCTGACGCAGAGCGAAGCCGGCCTGCTTTTGGTATCCGCCGCATTCGGGCTCGGCTTTTCCGGCATCATCCCGGCCTATGTGCTGGCGGCGCGTGAATTGTTTCCGGCGGCGGAAGCCTCCTGGCGAATCCCGACCATCTTGCTGTTCACTGGATTGGGCATGTCCTCCGGCGGCTGGATCGCCGGGCTGCTTTACGATCATCTCGGATATTATGCGCCTGCCTTCTCTCTCGGTATCGGCGCCAACATTCTCAATTTGCTGATGATCAGCCTGCTGGTCGGCCGGCAACGCCATCGCGCGATCCCTGCCTGAGGTTTAAGGCGCACTATTTGTCGGCACGGACCATCGCATGGTACGTTGCATGTCTTGCATGGTCTCAAAGCATGAAAATTGGGTCGCGGTCTGTCCGGCGGCCGGTCTGACAGCGAAGGCGTTCGTCTGCGCGCGGGTGGAGACTGTCGATATCCTGCTGATGCGGGATGGCGATCGGATATTTGCCTGCGAAAGATTCTGTCCGCACGAACAGGCCGATCTGAGTCAGGGGCGGATTTCCGACGGCCGCTTGTTCTGCCCGCGCCATCTCGCGTCGTTCGGCCTGCTCGACGGCAATATGTCTGCGGGGTGGCCGAGCCGGGATTTGCGGGTCTATCCCGCGCGGATTGAAGGCGACACGATCTGGGTCGATACGGCAGCGATGGGCCGGGCTGGATAACAGGGACGGTGGCGTTCGCGGCGGTTTGAATATTCGCCGCACAGCCTCATCTGGAAAACAATTCCGGCCGATATTCAAAGTGCATGGTGTCGTAGTGATACCATTTTCCGCCCCAGATAAATCCGTGACGCTCGAAGATGTCGACGATCTCGCGCGGCATCCTGTTTTTGTAGGGAATCGTCCCGCTCTTTCCGGACCACAACCAGTAATCGGAATATTTCAGGTTCAGGTCGATAGCGGCCGCATATCCGTGCACGCTCATCTTTCCCGTGTCGGCGACGGGGCGACACGCAAGCACGCCCGCGATGGGGAACGCGGCGGCCTTGATCGAAGGCTCAAGCTCCTCGATCTCGGTGGAAATCGCCTTGAGCCGGTCTGCAATCCCGTTTATCCGCGTCACCCGGATTTCTTTTCCCCAGGAGCGGGGTAACCAGGCGATCGTAGCGAGGTTCTTTTGAAAGTCGCTGTTGTGGCAGTCGCCGTACATTTTCCTGAAGAAGGCTTCATTTCGAAAGCGGCCCGGATCGTCGTTGAGTTGCGGCGGCCGGGAAGCGCCCGTCAGGTAGGGTAAACGAAGCTGATCCAGGATGGAGGCGTTGCGCAGCAGCTCATCAAAGGACTTTGCGCCGATCCCGTCATCGGCATGCATGATTGTCCCGTCTCGCCAGAATATATCCCTGTCGTCGTGTCCGGATAATGCCTCGGGATAGGCCCGGACCAGACGATCCAGGCTTTGATCTGCGGTCTCGGCGCTCAGCTCCGTGGGCGCCAAGAGCTGGCAGAATAAGAGCTGGCCAATCAAGATCGCCGCTGCTCCGAGCGAAATTCTGTTCACTATCGCTTCTCGATCTGGTCCATGAGCGCGACGTTGGCCTGCTCGACCGAATTGAGCCGCGGGTTCCAGGTATTTGGACGGTACCATGAGAAACGTTCGAACCGGGCCTTGAGGTCGGCTGCATCGAAGTAGCGGCCGCGTCTGGCGAAGATTTCGTTGCGGGCTATGCGCAGTTCATCCTTCGAAAGCTTTCTGAGATCGCCGATCGAGAGCACGCGCCTGTCGGAGTCGGGAATGATAAATTCACTGCCGGTCGCTGGAGCGGCCTCCGCGCGCTCGATCGATGCGATGTTGGCCAGCTCAATGCCATTAAGTGGCGGGTCCCACGTGTTGGGAGTGTACCAGGAATACTGGCCAAATCTTGCCTTGAGGTCCGGCGAAGTGAAGTAGCGCCCCTTGCGAGCCAGAATTTCGTTGCGGGCCACCCGCAGATCGTCTTTCGAGAGAGGGTTCAGATCATCAGGCGTGAGCGCTCTCCTGTCGGAATCGGGAAATATGAAACCCGATTGCGCCACCCTGGGCGTCGACGAGGGAGCCGTAGGAATCGGCGCAGACGGCAGAGGGTCGTTGGCCGGACCTGCCGTCGCGAGCTGGCTGGCCGTACCGGAGAAGTAGAACGAACCGTCGATCGGCGACGTCGAGACCCACGGCTGCTGCGAGCTTCCGGTCGCGCGCTTCACGGTCAGCCCGACCTGATTGAATGTCTGGAACACGTCGAGGCCCGGCTTCTGCATCGTATCCACGAGGGCCTTCGTATAGGGACTGTGTCCATCGTCGCCGTCCAGCGCCACGTTTCCCGGCTGCGTCGCGTAGGAAAGCAGCGTGCCCTCCGGTGCGCGGATCTGGGCGAGGCCGCCGTCCGAGGATCGCAGGCCGCGCCCTCCGAACGGGTTGTTCCGGCAAGCGTCCAGGATCACGAGATTGAGCTTGGTGCCGGCGCCCTCCATCTGACGGAGAACGAGTGAGACATCGATCATCTGAAAATCAACGTCGGTTTCGCGGACCGGGTTTGCCGTGATCGGAACCAGATAGTTGGTACCGCGGACCTGGATGCCATGCCCGGCGTAATAGAACAGGGCGACATCGGCGCCGATCAACTGGTTGCCGAAATTTTGCACGGCGGCATCAAAGCGTGCCTTGTCGAGGTCGATCTGCGCACCGCCGCCGACCAGGACGAAGCCCAATCGGCCGAGGGTGGCGGCCATCAATGTGGCATCCGACTTGGGATTGGGGAGCGGCGACACGTTCTGATAGGCCGAATTGCCGATCACGAGCGCTACGCGTTTGTCAGCAAAAGCAGGCGAAGACAGACACGCGATCAGGACTGCGGCCGCAAAATACTTCCAGTTCATAATCGACTTCCATCGACAATATCCGGTCAATTTAGCGGATGGTATCCGACAAATCGAGGCTCACATAGCCTCGCGGGCGCTTGCTGTATCGTGTTTCCGCCGGCGACGCGGACCAAGACCCCGACCTCTCCCGGCTTTAGCGTTGCACTGGCTCCCTGGCGGCGGCGAGAATCCAGCTTCGGAAAGCCTTGATGGCAGGATCGCGCAGGCGATCGTCGCGGATGATCAGTTGATACTCATCGGCCCGCAATTCAGGGCCCGCGATCGGACAGACCAGACGGCCGGCGGCGATGTCGGCTTCAATCAGGTGCAGCGATCCCAACGCAATGCCGAGCCCGTCGACGGCGGCCTGAAGCTGAAGATAGACATGATCGAGCTCAAGGTGTTTTGCCGGCGCGAGGCCCGGGACACCGGCCGCCGCAAACCATTTTGGCCATGCGGAGCGCGTCGTCGTGGAATGCAACAGAACGTGCCGACGCAAGTCTTGCGCCGTTTCCACCGGCCGGTCGCGCAGGATTTTGGGATTGCACACCGGAAGCTGCCGGTCCGGCATCAGCGTCTCGCATTGAATGCCGGGGCCGCGCTCGACGCCTGCGCGGATGCCGATGTCGAAACCAGTTCCGACATAGCGCAGCTTGCGCGACGAGGTCGAGATTTTGACCTCGACGCTCGGATACGCGTCCTGAAATCGCGAGAGTCTTGGCAATAGCCAGCGCAGCGCAAAGCTCGACAACACATTGACGCGAACGATGCCGGACACGCGGCGTGCCGATTGAGGTCCGCGAAGCCTTGATGTTGCCGAGGTCAGGCGCGTCAGCGCCGCGCTGACATCGGTCAGCAGATCCGCGCCATGGTCCGTCAGCGCGACGCCGCGTGTCCGCCGCTCGAACAAGGGGACGCCGAGCCAGTCTTCCAGATGTCTGATCTGTTTGCCGATCGCCCAATGGGTGACGTGCAAATCCTTCGCGGCCTCGACAAAGCTGCCGCGCCGGGCCGCGGCCTCGAAGGCCCTGATCGCATTGAGGGGTAGTTCATCGCCCATGAGTGACTTTTTCTCTCCTCTGACGGGAAAATAGCTCAGTTGAAGGCCCACCGCTACCGGACTATGCCAGCTTGGTAGAGGGAAATGGTCGCAAATGCAGGATCCCTCCTGGGAGGAGTTCTCCCCATTTCGGCCAAACAGCGAATCGGACCGCGGATGATGGCGCTGGAAGCAAACGAGGGAGACGCGGGCGTACCGGCGGCCTCGCGTGCACGGACGCTCTGGACCGCCTGTGCGGCCCACGCGCTGCATGACGGCTACACCGATCTGATTTATCTGCTGCTGCCGATCTGGCAGGCCGAATTTGGGCTCGGCTACGGCGCGCTCGCGTTTCTGCGCGGCGTGGCGGCGGCGACGATGGCAGGACTGCAATTGCCGGCGGGATGGGTCGCCGAGCGTCTCGGCGGCCGCACCGTGCTGGCGCTCGGGACGCTGCTGGCCGCGCTGGGCTATGTGCTTGGCGGGTTTTCCGCCGGATTGATTGGACTATGCGTGGCGCTCGCGGTGACCGGATGCGGATTGAGTACGCAGCATCCCATCGCGTCGGCCGCGGTCTCGCGCGCCTATCAGAACGATGCGCGCGGTCCGCTCGGCACTTACAATTTCTCGGGCGATATCGGCAAGGCCGCTATACCGAGCGGCGCGTCGCTGTTGCTCGGCTTGATGTCGTGGCACTACATGGTGTGGTACCTCGCGGCGCTCGGCGCGGCCGTGGCACTGGCGGTGGCGATCTTCTTTCCGGCCAATCTGCGGCCGGTTGTGTCGGATAAAAAGATCGAACATCACGCTTCCGGCGCGCATAAGGGCTTCACGCTGCTGCTGAGTATCGGCATCCTCGACTCCAGCGTCCGCATGGGATTTCTGACCTTCCTGCCATTCCTGCTGAAGGAGCAGGGCGCATCGCTGTCGACGATCGGCTCGGCGCTGGCGCTGGTGTTCATTGGCGGCGCGGCCGGAAAGTTCGCCTGCGGCTGGCTCGGCGCACGGTTCGGTGTGCTCGCGACGGTGCTGCTGACCGAGGCCGGCACGGCCGCCGTCATTCTCTCCGTGCTGGTGCTGCCGCTCGGCGCGGTGCTGGCGCTGTTGCCGGTCGTCGGCGTGATGCTCAACGGCACATCGTCGGTTCTTTATGGAACCGTTCCCGAACTGGCGCCCGCCGGCCGCACCGAACAGGCCTTCGCGATCTTCTACACCGGCACTATCGGGGCCGGTGCGATCGCGCCGATCCTGTTCGGGATATTGGGCGATGCGGTGGGATCGCACGGCGCGATGATGGCGACCGCGATCACGGCCGCCGTCATTTTGCCGCTCGCGATCGCCCTAGCACCGCGGCTTCCGGCCGCAGCATCGGTAAGCCGCGACGCTGATTAAAGACCTTTGACAGAGCCGGGCTTGAGCAACGCGATGGCGCGATCGATCAGGGATTGCTGATAGCGATAAAACATCTCGTCCCCCATCGGGGTCACGAACGAGCTGACTTGAGTTTGGCAGCGCTCGCGCAGTTCGGTCAGGCGGAGCAGGATGTCGGCGCGGGTGTCGGGCAAACGAACTTGCGATGAACCGGCTTCTGGCTGAAGGTGCTGAACTTCGGCTTCGAGTTTTTCGCGTGCTGAGTCGATGCGCCAAAGACGAAACCGGCTCAGTCCGCGCAGCCCGTTGGAGAACGCGGTTGCGGCCATCAGCAGATAGACCCAATAGACCGGCGACATCAGATTGACGGCCCATGGGAAATATCGATCGGGGAATTGCATCTCTCCGGTGGCGAAGAATTGCCTGGCTTCGGACGCCAGCGGGACCGTGGCGGCCGAACTGGTCCAGGCCGGCGGATTGCTCTTGATGAAATCCGGAATCTCCGCGCTGAGCAGCGAGAGAAATGCAATCCGGTCCGCACGCTTGGCGCAGGGATTCGCGATGATCAGCGTGTTGACTTGCGCCGCGAGTTTGTCGGCTTCCGGCAGCGGCGGGACCAGGCTGAAGCGACCCGCGGGAATCCGCCCGAGCGTCAGCCATCGATAGCGGTCAACCAGGCCCGGCAAGTCTTTCAATTCCACAATGTCCAGATTGTTCTGCCGAATGATGGTGCGCAGAAATTCCGCATCGCTTCTGATCACATAGGCTGCAAGATCAAGCCGCCCTTCCGATACCGCGCGCGCTTGTTGCTGCAAATCCATGGTCGGCATCTCGATTTTCAGACCAGCCAGATCAGGATCGGCGAATAGCTGCCGCATCAGAAATGCCGTCCCGGAGCCTTCCGGGCCGATGCCGATGGATTTGTTGCGCAGGTCTTCGAAGGTCCTGATGGTGTTGTCGCGACGCGTGAGCAGCACCAGTGTTTCCGGCTCGGGAAGCCGTCCTATCAGCTCCAATCCCATGTCGGCCTGCATCGGCGTGCCGTCCTGGACCAGCGCGAACGCCGCGTCGCAGCGCGTGGCGCCTTGCACCAGACGGCTGACGTTTTCGACGGAGCCCGACGTCGCGACCGGCGTGAGCTTGCCGTGATCGCTCATCGCCCGCTCGGCCAGGCGCGTCGCCAGGGCGTAGTATGCGCCGGTCGGCGGCCCGGACAGCAGCGACGCTTTGAGAAAGCCGTATTGGCGTGCCAGACCGAACATCGAGATCAATGCCGCCACCAGCGCGGACGCGATCAGGATGACCGCGGCACGCAGCACGCCCCGACGTCGCCAGATCGATAGACGGTTGAGGCTTTCATCCGCTCGCGTCGGCATGATCGCGCCTTTTGCTATTCGACGTGTTCGGCCTCTCTCAATAGCAGCAGTATTATATTGGGTAATTTGCGGCGTTTTCGCTCGCTTTTTAGATATTTCAGGCGCCAGGCGTTGGGTGGCCTCCCGGCTTTGGTCGCGCGAAATACTGATGTAGTCTCACGTCATGAGATTTGTCGCATTCCTTGTTGCGCTTGTTGTCCTGTCCGGGAGCGCTTTGGCCAAGCCAGCCAAACATCGTGCCAGATTGCAGGGAAAGCCGGCTCCAACCGAGCAGCGGACATTTCCCTCCAATGGCTACGCCATGCCGGTTCGATAACAGAATGCACGGCAAAGGGGAGTGCGCTTTATGCCGCGTAACCGGCTTCCCGCCCGCCGGATGGCAGAGCCTTCAATCCTTCTGCGCGTTGACCGCGCCCTTGAGCCCGGCGGTTGTTTCGATCTGCTGCAAGCGTCCGCTCGACTGGACGTCGCGAACGAAGTTGTCGAGCAGTCCCTGCGCAGTTTCACGTCCCTTGGGGACGGCAATGGCCATGTGTTCCGCGCCCCAATTGCCATCCAGAACCCGCGCGCCGGGCAGCGACCGCGCCATCTGGAACAGGATCGACTTGTTGGTGGCGTAGACGTCGAAAACACCATCGCGCAGCGAATTGATCGCATCCGGGACGCTCTCGGTCGAAATGATCTTCGCATTCCGGTATTTTTCCGCCAGCACCCGCTCCGACGTGCCGCCCTTGGAAACGCCGATGCGGATGCCCGGCCCGTCGATCTGCTCGGGCCGGGCAATCGGCGAATTCGCGGGCACCAGGTAGCCGAGTTCGACCATCAACAGCATCTTGCTGAAGTTGATGTCCTTGGCCCGCACCGGCGTAGCATTGGTGACGGTGAAGTCGACTTTGCCGTCCTTGATCGCGTCGATGACATCGGCGACGCGCGGAAAGTTCACATATTCGACCGGCACATTCAGCCGCGCGGCGAATTCCTTACCGAGGTCGTAGGTCACGCCGTGCTTCTCTTTGGTTTCGGGATCGGTCACCTCCGAGGTCGGGCTGCCCGCATAGACGCCGACACGCAAATGGCCTGATGGCGCCAGCGCCTTGCCGGCGGCCGGATCGGTCGACTGCGCCTGGAGCGCGCCGCCACCGGCCAGAAAAGCGAATGCGAGTGCCGCAAACCCTGCGCGCAGCGATAAGCCCATCATCGTGATCCTCCGCTTTGGGGTAGGTGAACGGTTTCGAATCCCGGCTCCCGGCTCTGTCAGAAGCTCAACTACCCCGGGCAAGTCAAGCAGCCGGCGACAATGAACTTGATCGGGACATGGACGACTAACCGCCAGATGAGATCAAAGGAACCATGAAATGAAGCGCAGGGCATCCTGGATCGGCCTATTGGTTGCCTGCAGTATCGGTGTCTGCAATGCGGCGGCCGCCGCGCCGCCCGCGGGTTACAAGATCGAAGAGAAATACACCCGGAAATCGCCCGATGGAGCGACGACGATCGAGCAATATCTGAACAAGGATACCGACGACTGGACATGGCAGTTCTGGGTGCGCCGGCAGGACGCATTCACGCTGCTCGATCCAAAGCCGGCCGATTACCCCGCGGATTTTATCTTCACCAGCGATCTGAAATGGATCGTGCGGGTGCAAAAGATCGGCTCAGGCACCGCCACGCTGCATCTCTATCGTCTGACGCCGCAGGGCTATGCGCGCGCGAACAAGAAGCCGCTCGGCGACATGGCGTGGGATTATCTGAAGATGAGGCCCGACTGGCGAAAGCTCGTGAAGACGCCGGAGTATCACACCTCGGCGTATCTGCTGGAGGGGCTTGAGGAGAACTATCGCGGGCACGGCGTCGATTGGCCGGCGAACCGCTATCTCCTGATCGCCCTGTCGGGGGACGCCGACGTCAGGGGGCGCAAACCGATGCAGACCGGCGTCGTGCACGGCTGGCGCTGCCGATATGACCTGGAGAGCGGCAGGTTCGACGTGCCTGCGCTTTTTGCGGGTAACAATGCGAAGGCCATCATGCCGGAGTGAATGAGGCTTTTGATCGTCGCAACGTCCGGTCGCCGAGGTCGCGGGCCGTTTCGTATCAGGCCAACCCTGCGAAGCTGCCTCTCTGCGAGGCGAGAGCGCGCATCTTTAGCTGGAAGGCGGGGCTGTTACGATGTCTTCATAGGCATAGCGCTTCTTGATGAGCCCGGCATGCTGGAAGATATCCTGCGTCGCCTCGAAGGCTGATCGCGTGATTTCGACGTGCGGGCTCCACGTTCCGAGTTTCTGATACGCCGCGATGGTATCGGTGAGCACGGAAGGATCGGTGCCCTTGAAATAGGAAGCCTCGGCGCTGGCGATATCCGATGCCTTGGTCGCGATCACCCAGGCGCGCGCCTTGCGATAGGCGCGCATGAACGCTTTTGCCTGATCGGTTTCCAGCCATTCGCGTTTGGCGGCGAGGCTGGAGAACGCGCAGGGGCCGATGACATCAGCCAGCGCCGTCACGATATGGGCAGCGCCGTCGTGCTCGAGCTGCTGCGGATACGGCCCCTGCAGATGAATGTAATCGCCTTGACCCCCGCGGAAGGCCGTCACCATGGCGTCGGCCGAACCTGCATCGATCATCTCGATATCCTTGATGTCGATGCCGCTTTTGAAACAGGCATATTTGAACATCGGGGGTGGCTGGTATCCTCCCGTCACAAGGACCTTCTTTCCTTTCAGTTTCTGCCACGAGAAATCCCGGTCGGCGTCTCGCGCGGCGAGAAAGAAACCGTCCCTTTCGTTGATCTGCGCGAAATGGACGGCGGAAGGACGCTCGCCTTTTTCCAGCGCATTGAACGCCTGGGCCGGCGCCGACTGGACCACATGCGCGCTGCCATTATCGAGGCTGGCCAACGCCGATTTGCCGGGAGGCGCTACGGTAAAAACCGGGGCCAGGCCTTCGGCCTGCAAAAAGCCTCCGGCCATGGTCGCGACGAGCGGAGAATAAAACGCGGAGAACAGAGTGAACTCTATTCGGATCGGTTCAGCGGCCATCGCGATCCCCTTGGAAAACAGGCCGCCCGCGAGAGAAGCCGCAGACAATCCCAACATTTTCCGACGATTCATCATCACAACTCCCGGAATTCAACGATCCAACTTGAAGCTTATACTACTTGTTCAAGATCGTGGCAGGGCGCTGTTCGACATCGGCAGATGAAAGCTCAGTCATTCGTGCCGCAATGAATTTCTATGCATCGTCCATTACGAAATTTCATGGGCGGCCACTCGCACGCTCACGCTAGAATTCTTCCAAAAATCCCGACCAAAAGTCGTGGCGAACAATCATACGGAGGAAATCAGCGATGGACACAATAAGTCCGCTTCAGGCCACAAAACCCGCTCCCAATATGCCCGTAAATGCCAGTCGCCGCCCGGGCGAGCCATCGAGGTTCGTGCACAACACCTGGTATGTGGCGATGTTCTCCAGCGATCTTGAGCGGGGGCAGATGGTGCACCGCACGATCCTGAACGAGCCTGTCGTCTTCTATCGGAAAGAGGATGGCGGCGTGGCTGCGATGATCGATCGCTGCTCGCACCGTTTCGCGCCGCTCTCGATGGGCAAGCTGCTGCCGGGCGACCGGGTTCAATGCATCTACCACGGCCTGGAGTTCGGCGCCGACGGACAATGCGTCAAGAATCCCCACGGCAAGGGCACCATCCCGCCGCCGCTGCATCTGCGCAGCTTTCCCGTCGTCGAGCGTCATACGTTGATCTGGATCTGGATGGGCGACAAGAAGGCCGATCCTGCGACGATCCCCGATTACTCCTGTCTCGATAATCGGCCGGCACTCCATGTCACCCGGCCGGGTTATCTGAATGTGGCCGCGCATTACGAACTGGTGGTCGATAATCTGCTCGACCTCAGCCACATCTCCTATGTGCATGTCGGAATTCTCGGCAATGCCGATACCGCGAATGCCGACATCGGCGTCGACCAGAAAGGCGATGTCGTGGCCGTGAGCCGCATCTCCAAGAATGCCGAGACGCCGGGTATTCTCAAAATGATGAGTCCGGCTGGCTTTGAACGCGGCGATCAGTGGAACACGATTTCCTGGTATCCGCCGAGCAACATGATCCTCGAATTCGGAGCCAGCAAGCCGGGCGAACCAAAGGAAAAGGGCACCGGCTATTTCGCCATCCATCTGCTGACGCCGGAGACGGAGCGCAGCACGCATTATCACTACACCGCGGCGCGCTGGAACGTACTCACCGACGACGAACAGAATGCGAAGATCCGCGACAAGATCTACGAGATGCGGACCTTTGCTTTCGCCGAACAGGATGTGCCGGTGATCGAGGCGCAGCAGATCTGCATGGATCAGCCGGAGAAGCCGCTCAGGCCCGCGCTTCTCAGCATCGATGCCGGCCCGATTGCCTACCGGAAGGTGCTGGATCGGCTGCTGAGCGAGGAAGGTTAGTGCAATCCGATTGAGCCGGCGGTTCGCACTGACGCGTGCGTGCCGCCGGCCGGATCACGGATATTGTGCCTGCCGGCTTAATTCACCCGGCCGGTCGAAGGCGGATTGTTGGACGGCGCGACATTGAGCAGATAGGCCGGGTTGTCAATGCACATGGTCCGGATCGCCGTCTCGGAAAGACCTTTTTGGTTCAGCCCTTGCACGTATGAACGAAGCATCTCCGGCGGGTTCGGATGAAACGGCTGGCCGGCATCGGTCGAGATGATGGCGTGTTTCGGACCAACCGCCTCCATGATGTCCTTCATCTGCTGCAGTGTCCTTCCGGCGATGATCGGAAAGACATTGGCGGCGCAAAACTCCAGATAAATTCCCTGGCGCGTCAGATCGATCATGGTTTCCAGATCGAGATTCGGCACGGTGAATTCGGGATGCGTGATCAGCATCCGTTTCAGCTTTTGCGACAATGCATATTCGGCGACCGCATAAATCTCTTCCTTCGAGATGTGTCCGGTCGCCAAAACCGCATCATATGCATTGACGATGTCGATCACTTCCTTGGTCTCGGCGCTGAGCTTTCCGTTGCCGTCCAGTACGGTGTATGTCTTGTCAAAGGTGCTCGGCCGCTTGAAGTCGAGCGTCATCGCCTTGAAACCATAGGTTCCCGCACCGCCAAAGGCGCGGGCATGGTTGGCGGCGTCCAGCGTCGGCAGCCAGACGATCTTCGCGCCCATATCCATCGCGAGTTCGACCGCCGCCGGATTGATGCCGCCGACGCCGCGATTTAGCGCGATCGCCGCATAGACTTTGAAGCTCGGACTATTGATTTCTTTGTTGGCGTGGTGCGCGCGCGCGATCGTGCTTTCGAAATGGCCTTTGGTGACCATTGCTGCCATTCCCGCCGCGGCACACATCCGTCCTACGTCCCCGGCATCGCCGATACGCCGAAATGAAACCGGCCCGGTGTGAACGTGGAGATCGTAGAAGCCTTCGATGCTGATCGGTTCCATGCGTGGTCTCTTTCTTATTTGCGTCCTCACTATTCACCATCGATCTGGCATGCGCCACTGCAATTTTCGTTTCGTTGCGCTATGCGCAACATAATGAAGTCAAATCATCCGTTTTGCCTTTGATTGGAGGCGTGAAACTGAAGTGATGGGTGGCAAACATAAAACTGTGCAGTGCAGCTCATTTCGCTCGATAGTCACTGCGACGGCGAACAATTCCATTTCGTTGTTGACAACAGCACGGCAAGAGTCGAGCATTTGTCTCGCAATATCGTTGCGCCATGCGCAACAATTTGAAAGACAACCTGAAGATGACGCGCCCTTCGCAAACTGCACCGCTTCCCGCGACCGACGCCAAGGCGGCGATGGCGAAGTCACGGGCCGCGTCGAGATCGGCGCGGGCCGAACCCGGTAATCCGGCCAAGTCGAATCCCGTCAGGTCCGATCCGGCCAAATCGCGTTATACGGTTCAATCGCTCGTCGTCGGTTTGCGCGTGCTTGAGGCCTTGGCGAAGGGCGGCGAACCGAGAGGCGTTACCGAACTGGCGCGCGCGCTCGGCACGACCAAGTGGGTGATCTTCCGTCATCTGCACACGCTTTGCAGCCAGAAGTTCGTGGTTCAGGACGCGGTGACGGAGAAATACGAGATCGGTCCCCGGTTTTATGCCTTGAAGGAAATGCTGCCCGACCGCTTTGCGTGGGCGCCCAAGGCGCGTGGCGAGATGCTGCGCCTGCGGCAGGAGGCCGAGTATACGGTCGCGATAGCGGGACCGCTCGAGGATGACAGTGGCGTCGTCATTCTTGACGTCAAGGGCGGCATGCAGAACGTGCAGTTCATGCTGAAGGTCGGCGCGGTGTTCGATTATCACGCCTCCGCACATGGAAAACTTGCACTGGCTTTCGGAGATCCGCGGCTGCTCGAACGGGTCATCGCGCAAGGTCTTCCGCGCCGGGCACGCAAGACGATCACTTCACCGGACGCCCTTCGGCGGGAAGTTACCAAGGTGCGCAAGCGTGGCTGGGCTATGGCTCCTGAAGAATCCGACCCCGGCATGAATGCCCTGACCGCGCCTTTCTTTTCCAGTCAGGGCAAGTTCGAGGGGTCGATCGGTATTTTCGGTTCGCTCGATCAGATCAGTGACAACCCGCCGCCGGCGTTGGTGCGGGCAGTCGTCCAGGCGGCGCAACGTATCTCGCAACGCCTGGGTAACAGAACGCTTCACGTCGCCGACAACCGAGTCCAGTGATGGAATAGGCTGTCGAAAGCACCGCAGCCGCTGACGTCGCAGTTTAAAGGGGTCTACCGCAAAAGCCAAAAAGAGACACGCAAACCCAGTGTTTCGAGCAAGCCAACGCAGAGTGGCGATGCCGACATCAATATGAGGGAGGGATTCATGTTTGCCTGGTTGAAAGACCTGACGAAATCCGAACGCCGGACCATGATCGGCTGCGTGGGCGGCTGGGGCATGGATGCGTTCGATCTCAACGTCTACGGATACGCGGTTCCGACACTGATCGCCGCCTGGGGCATCACCAATACGCAGGCCGGGATGATCGGCACGGTGACCTACGTGGTGTCGGCCCTCGGAGGCTGGGTGGCCGGCATGCTGTGCGATCGCATCGGCCGGGTGCGGATGCTGCAGATCACCATTCTTTGGTACGCCTTCTTCACCTTCGTTTGCGGCTTTGCCCAGAACTTCGAGCAGCTCTTTGTCCTGCGTGCGCTTCAGGGCGTGGGCTTCGGCGGCGAATGGGGTATCGGCGCCGTCCTGATGTCGGAGGCGATCCGCGATAAATATCGCGGCCGCGCCGTAGGTATCGTGCAGAGCGGTTACGCGATCGGCTGGGCCGCGTCCGCGTTGATCTACACGGGCCTGTTCGCATTCCTGCCCGAATCGATCGCCTGGCGCTGTTTGTTCTGGCTCGGCGTGCTGCCCGCACTGCTTGTGTTCTGGATTCGCAAGCACGTCCCCGAAACCGCCATCTACCAGAAGGAGGGAGAGGGCGCGGCCAATCACGGGATCGGCCATCTCTTCTCCATCTTCGAGCGGTCATACCTTTGGACCACGGTGAGACTTTCGGTCATGATCATGGGCGTGCAGGGTGGCGCCACCGTGATCGCCATCTGGCTACCCACCTATCTGCGGACGGAGCGTGGGCTTTCAGCCGTAACCAGCGGTAGTTACCTGTTTGCGCTGATCTGCGGCGCGTTCGTCGGCTACGTTGGCGGCGCGATCCTTGCGGACGGGATCGGCCGCAAGCCGACGTTCATGATCTCGGGCCTGGGCTCGATCGTCGTGATGACGATCTACGCCTTCGCACCTATCAGCAACACGTTCATCCTGCCGGTCGGTTTCGTACTCGGCGTGTTTGTGTTCTCGGCGTTCTCGCCGATCGGCGCCTTTACCGCCGAGCTCTATCCTACCCGTATCCGCGGTACCGGTCAGGGTTTTACTTACAGCTTCGGTCGGGCGATGGGCTCGACCTTCGCGACCGTCGTTGGCTACCTCAGTCAACATGAAACCTCGCTCGGGATCGCCATGGGGGCGATGGCCGTGAGCTGTTATGGGCTCATGCTGCTCGGATTGATCCTGCTGCCGGAAACGCGGGGCAGAAGCCTGCTCGCGCTCGATGCCGAAGACAATGAACGCGACCAAATCGCACGGGCGAATACGGCGCGCAAAGCCAGCGCAACTGTCACGCCGTGACTTGAAACCACAGGATCCGAACACACCAGCCGCCGGGAGAAGATATGTCGCAACGCCTGAAAGTATACAAGATCGCCGATCTGCCGCTCGAAACGCGGCTTCATGAAGGGCGGATGAAGCGTTACTCGCTGCGAACCCAGCACGCCCAGATCGTATTTGGGGAAATTACGCCGCAGCCGCCCGGACAGCAGCACAATCACCGGACACCGCATGACCATCCATACGACATGCTGCTGGTCGTGCTGGACGGCACGATGATGCAGGATGTTGAAGGCGTCGAGTATCGGCTCGATGCCGGCTCGGCAACGATCGTTCCGGCTCATTACATGCATCGCGGCTACGCCTTCGGCGACCGCCCGGCGTCGCTGTTCGAGGTCTTCGCCCCCGCGCGCACCGACTACATCGATCTGGTTTCATATCAGACCGAGTTTACCGACAAGGGCGAGCATTGGGTGAAGGGCGATAGCTTCACCTGGACACCCTTCACCCGCAACGATCCCGGCAAGAAACGACTGCCGGTGTATCAACTGTCCGGCATGCCGGTGGAAAACAAACTGCATCAAGGCCGCATGCAGCGGAAATCGATCCGCACCGAACATGCCCAGGTGGTATGGGCCGAGATCACGCCGCAGCCCAGGAGTCAGCAGGCCCATCACCGCAAACCGCACGATCATCCCTATGACATGATGCTGATATGCACCAAGGGCGGCATGCGAATGGAAGTGGACGGTGTCGACTACGACATGCCGGCGGGAACGGCGATGATCATCCCGGCATTCGCCATGCATCGCGGTTACGCTGTCGGTGACGAGACCGCGTCGCTCATTGAAATTTTCGCCCCCGCGCGATTGGACTACAGCCATCTGGTTGAATATCAGCAGGAGCAATTCAGCGATAAGGGAAAGCCCTGGGTCAAACCCGAATTCGATTCCTGGAACAAGCCTTCAACTTGAAGGCAGTGTGGCGACCCCGAGTGGATGACCGGACAATTCGGGGTCGTTTTCTTCCGCGACTTTAGCTGTTTCGACGCAAAGAGCTCACGGGTGTCCCTCATGATTTCCTCTTTATATGAAATGAATGAAGCAACTCCTGAAGAAGGCCTGGATCTGCTGCGGGCTTTTATGAAACTCAGGAATCGCGAGGTGAGAACGCAAATAATCGAACTGGTCGAACGCGCTCTATCCGAACAGCGTGCGGAGAAACGTTTCCAGCGAAATCCTCGGAAACCGTAAAAACATTCCGGCGCTGATATCTTTCGCGCAGCGACATTACGCCGGGAAACGAGGCATCGGCTTGCGGACCGTGAAGCCGTGTGGTTCTGACGCCTCGGCGCTGGCGTTCAAGTTGGCGGAAGTGTCCGCTGATGACGGCGACAAAAAATCCCGATGACCGGGATTGTCTAGCGAAACCATTCTTCGCTTTGCTGGCGAAGGCGGGTCGTTCGAGCCTCCCTTGAAATCCAGCTGCGGAGTGCCCGCAATTTCTTGAGATTCCGGCTCTCTTTTGGATAGGTCAGATAGTATCCGGAGTTACCGATCACCTTTCGCGGATATGCAGCGACCAGTCGTCCGCTTTTGAGTTCGTCCCAGCAAAAAGCAGGCTGGCCCAGCGCAATACCAAGCCCCTCCAGGGCCGCCTGGTAGGTCAAGGTCGAGCTTTGGAAAGTCATCGGACGTTTGAGTTCGAATTCCGTCGCCCCCGCAGCCTTGAACCATTGAGCCCAATCCAGTGGGCGTTGGATCGAGTCCAACAAGGACTGTTCGGAAAGCGATTGCAGCGTGAAGCCGCCATCCGGTCGAGGAAAATCGGCACTGCAGATCGGGAAAAGCATATCCTCAAACAAGAGATGCTTCTCAAGCGCTGGATCAATTGACGCCGACCATTGCACGGCGGCATTGCAATCATCGTGGTCAAAGTCGGCAGGATCGTGCGACGTTGTGATTTGGACCGAAATATTCTGCTCTTCCGCGTGGAAGTTTGCCAGCCGCGGGACCAGCCAACGGATTGCAAATGTAGGCGGCGATCTAAGCTTGAGCTCTCTGTCGTCCAGTCGGGTGGTCGCCCTGGCGGTCGCGCGCGAGATCTGATCGAACGCGATCCGCACATCCTCCAGATACGCAGCACCGACGGCCGTCAGGGTGACCCTGCGATGCTGCCGCTTGAACAGTTTCGCCTTGATGTCATTTTCGAGTAACGCAACCTGTCGACTGACAGCGCCCGGCGTCACATGAAGTTCTTCACTGGCCTTCTTGAGGCTCCCCAGCCGTGCGGCGGCTTCGAAGGCCCGAAGGGCATTGAGGGGAGGTAGCCGACGGGTCGCGCCGATCCCAGACGCGCCAATCCCATTTGCGGCCTGCGCCGGGGCTGCGCCTTTCAGATCGACTTTCTTCTGTGGGCCGGGATTTGCCATGAGTGAGAATTTCTCAATTAAAACCGCCAATTTTTGGTCTGTCAATTTTTATAATCCTGGCTCATTTCTCGGGAAATGGAGCCGGTTTGACCGGCGCTCGCGAAGTAAGGCTGCGGATCATCAGGCGCTTGCGTGAGCTTTGGTCAACCAACGAGAGAGGGGGGATTGTGATGACACGGCAATCGATACGCCAAGCCCTGTCGGCCGAGTCGCCCCTAGTGATGCCGCTCGCGCATGACGCTTTGTCAGTCCGGTCGATAGAACAGACTGGATTCCGCGCCATTACGGTTGGCAGACGCGCGCTGCTCGCATCGTGAAGACAGATCGCCCTATCCGCAAGGCGCTGTCTTTGGTTTGATCTTTTGCCGTGGCGGCACCCCGCCCGGTCGCTGTTTGTCGCGCCGCTAGGCCAGCCGGATGGCTTGCGGCTCGGATCGAGTATCTAAAAAGAAAACGATAACAACAGGTGGGGAAAGCAATGACGAACATCAGCGCCGATACGCCGATCGCCAGCAAGAACGATCTCAATGTGCCTTGGTACAAGACACTCAACCGCACGCAGTGGAACACGCTTGCCGCCTCGAATCTGGGATGGCTTTTCGACGGGTTCGAGAATTACGCCTTGATCCTGACGGCAGGGCCGGCTCTACGTCAGTTGCTCGATCCGGCCTTCCACGCGCAGGTTCCGTTTTATGTCGGCGTGATTATCGGCATCAACCTGCTTGGCTGGGGGATAGGTGGCCTGCTCGGCGGGATCCTCGCCGACTATATTGGCCGCAAGCGCATGATGGTACTGGCTATCATGGCCTATTCCATTATGACGGGGCTTTCCGCGTTTGCGTTTAGCTGGTGGTCCTTTGCCGCTCTACGCTTCATGGTCGGTATTGCGGTGGGTTCGGAATGGGCGACCGGAAGCTCCATGATCGCCGAACTGTGGCCGGACCGTGCTCGCGGCAAGGGGGCCGGGCTCATGCAATGCGGGCTCGGCATGGGCTTTTTCTTGGCGTCGCTGGTCTGGCTTTTCATCGCGCCAATAGGACCGAACAGCTGGCGCTACATGTACATGGTCGGCGTGCTCCCCGCCCTTTTGACGCTCTGGATCCGACGATCCATTCCGGAATCGGAAGTCTGGGAAAAGACCAATGATCGACGCGAAGCGGCGCAAGAGCGCAAGCGCCGCGGCGAACAACTCTCGGTGTCGGACGAACGGATCACCCGCTTCACGCTCACGGATTTGCTGACGGACGGAACGACCAGACGCTACACCATCGCGGCCTTCCTGATGTCGCTGACATCGACCGTCGGCTTCTGGAGCATCTCGACATGGGTGCCGCCCTACATCGGTTCGCTCGCCGCCTCCGAAGGGATACCGGTCGCTCAATGGACGAGTTATGTGGGCATGTGTTTTACGGCAGGCGCGATCGTCGGATATGCCGGATTCGGATTTCTTGCCGATGCTTTTGGCCGAAAACCGGTGACCCTCACCTTCTTCGCCCTCTCGTTTATCCTGACCCCTGCACTTTTCTTCCTGACCAAGGATCCGCGGGCATTGTTGGTGCTGGCCTTCGTCAACGCCATTTTCGTCAGCGGACAACATAGCTGGATGCCGATCTGGCTTCCGGAACTTTACCCGACACGGATGCGCGCAACCGCCCTTGCCTTTGTTTTCAACGGACCGCGATTCATCTCGTTCATGGGGCCGATGCTGGCAGGATCCATGATAGTCATGTTCGGTGGATTCGTAGAGGCTGCGATGACCCTGTCGTGCATTTACGTGGTCGGCTTTGTCGCGGCCTTCTTCCTGCCGGAGACGAGGGGCAAACCGCTGCCTGCTTGATAATATCCGGTAAGGCAAGCGGACCGTTTCGAGTGGCGAGCCATGGGCTGCGCATAGATGGAGAAATGACAATCATGGCGGCTCATCGGAAGACGGTTTACCGCGGTGTGTTTCCGGTCGTGCCGACAATCTTCGACGAGAACGGAGCGCTTGACCTCGACGGGCAACGCCGCTGTCTTGATTTCATGATCGATGCCGGTTCTCAGGGTCTTTGCATCCTCGCCAATTTCTCCGAGCAATTCGTCTTGACGGACGAGGAGCGCATGCAAGTGATGCACGCCTCGCTGGATCATGTCGCCGGCCGCATACCGGTTATCGTCACGACGACGCATTTCGGCTCGCACATCTGCGCGGATCGTTCCCGCCAGGCGCAAGCGGCCGGCGCCGCCATGGTGATGATCATGCCGCCCTATCACGGCGCGACCTTCCGGGTCGGAGAACCCGCGATCTACGAGTTTTTCAAGATCGTTTCGGACGCGATCGGCATTCCAATCATGATCCAGGATGCGCCGGTCGCCGGAACCCCTCTGTCTGCCGGGTTTCTCGCCCGCATGGCGAAAGAGATCGAGCATGTCGCGTACTTCAAGATCGAAACGCCGCAAGCGGCCAACAAACTTCGCGATCTTATCGAACTTGGCGGCGATGCGATCGAAGGACCCTGGGATGGCGAAGAAGGTATTACCCTTCTGGCAGATCTCGAAGCAGGCGCGAGCGGCGCGATGACCGGCGGCGGTTACCCCGACGGTATCAGGCAGATCACCGATCCGTATTTTGCCGGCGATCGCGCCAAGGCCGCGGAGGCCTATACGCGCTGGCTTCCGCTTATCAATTATGAGAACCGGCAATGCGGCTTGCAGGCCTGCAAGGTACTGATGAAGGAAGGGCGCGTGATCAAATCCGATGCCGTACGTCATCCGCTGAAACAGCTCAGGCCTGAAACGCGCGCCGGCTTGATCGAACTTGCCCGCGGCCTCGATGCGATGGCGCTGCGTTGGGGCCTCTAACACTGCCCGCGCATCTACCCGGACCAGGAGGCCACCAGACTAAAAGCGGACATCCGCTGGCCATGGCAACCTTATAGGTTGACGCCATCGAGACGGCGCAACGCGACGGAGGACTTGCCCGTTGTGCTGATCTGTCGCAGCCGACATCGTTGATCGTACTCCCGTCATTGCATCGCGAAATAGCAAGAACGCGATAGAATCAGCATTGAAAGATCAATAGGCACTTTCAACTGAAGCGCGGGAGAGAGTGATGAAGAGAATTACATTCTCGGCAATTTTGATCATTGCCGCGGTGGTCGCGGTCCTCGGCGGTAGAGCCGTTTCGGCGGAGGACAAGTACACGCTGCAGGTCCCCGGCGGCCTCGCCTTCTCCGAGTTCAGAGGATACGAGGGCTGGTCGGTCATTGCCATCAGTGAGAATGGCGGCCAGATCGCCGTGATCATGGGGAATCCCGCCATGATCGACGCCTATAATGAGGGCGTGCCCGGTAACGGCAAGCCCTTCCCGGACGGCGCGAAGATGGCAAAAATCCATTGGATCCCGAAAAAACAGGAAACGTATCCTGGCCAGCCAACGGTGCCGGGGACCCAGCATGACGTTGATTTCATGGTGAAGGATAGCAAGAGGTTCGCCGATAGTGGCGGATGGGGATATGCCGAGTTCGAGTATAACGCCGCGTCCGAGACGTTTCGGCCCGGCAATTTAAATGACGAGCCGCCACAGGCAAACGATGCCAAGTGCGGATACGCGTGCCACACGATCGTGCAGACAAAAGATTACGTTTTCACGGAATACGGGCACCGGTGAACTGCCGGCAGGATTGCCGGCGCGAGACGCGCGTCAAGTTAATGCAAGTCGAACTTTGAGGCGGGGCGTTATCCAGTTGAGAAACGCGCGGAGCTTGAGAGGCACCGGCTTTCGCGGGGCGTAGATGATGTGCACCGGCAACGGTACCGGCTCGAATTTTTCCAGCACGATCGCGAGTTTTCCCGCGTGCTTTGCCGCGTCCATCTTGTACGACATCACCCGGGTCAGTCCGGCACCTTCGATGGCGGCCAGCACGGCGGCTTCCGATGTATTTACGCACAGCCGCGACCTGATCGGAGCGATCGTCGCGCGGTTGCCGCGCACGAACTTCCAGGTTGACGGAGTGGCGTGATCGTCAATCGTGATGCAATCATGCCTGGTCAAATCGCTAAGCTGCTTAGGATGTCCGTGCGCTTCCAAATATGAGGGGCTCGCGCAAACAACGATGCGAATCGAACCGACCCGGGTCGCGATCATGCCGCTGTCGGGGAGAACGCCGACCCGGATGGCGATATCGATGCCCTCTTCAACCGTGTTGACGATGCGGTCGGTCAACATGAGCCGCAGGCATATTTCCGGGTAGGCTTTGAGGAATTCGACCGCGAGCGGCAACAAATGCGTGTGCCCGAGTCCCCACGGGCTCGTGACACCTAAATCCCCTTTTGGAATTCTGTACTCGCCAGAGACTTCCCGTTCCGCGTCGTCCACCTGTTCGATAATGCGTTTGCAGGCCTCAATATAGGATCGGCCCGCGTCGGTCAGCGTCATCCGCCGTGACGTCCGTTGAAAAAGCTGCGCTTTCAGGCGGGATTCAAGCTCGGCAACCTTTCGGCTTACGGTCGCGACCGGAGACCTCAGACGACGCGAGGCGGCCGAGATACTGCCCGTCTCGGTCACAGCAATGATGACAGACATTGCTTCCAGGCGATCCATGGGGGCTCCCTCTTTCCAAAATTCGAGAACTTCCTTCTCGATCATATGGACTGCCCGGCGGCGCCGCAACGCACTACCACGGTGATTAACCGGGGGCTTTGCATGACGGACCAAAACGGCTGCGACGCCTACGACCGAGCCACCTCACGTCGCGACGTTCTGATCGGCGCCATGGCTGCGGCTTCCACGCTGGCATTGTTGCCCACGGCCGGGATTGCCGCCGGTGCAGCGGATGCAAGCCTGCGGGTCGCACATGCCAGCAGAGGAGTTCGCAGGATGAGCACCATCACGACCAAAGACGGCTCCGACATTTTTTACAAGGACTGGGGCAAGGGACCGACCGTCGTCTTCAGCCATGGCTGGCCGCTCAACGCCGATGTCTGGGACGACCAGATGATGTTCATGGCTTCGCATGGCTATCGTTGCGTTGCCTTCGACCGCCGAGGCCACGGCCGATCGAGCCAGCCGTGGGAGGGCAACAATTATGACACCTTCGCGGAGGACCTCTCGGCCCTGATCGGATCGCTTGATCTCAAGGCCGCCACTCTGGTCGGGCATTCAGCGGGAGCCGGCGATATCGCGCGCTACATCGGGCGGCACGGGACCGTACGTGTTTCTGGAACGGTGATGGTATCTGCCATTCCACCGCTCATGCTCAAGACGTCGGCCAATCCCGGCGGCGTCCCGGTCGAGGTCTTCGATGGCATTCGTGCCGCGGTCGCTGGCGACCGGGCGCAGTTTTACCGCGACCTCGGCGGCGGACCGTTTTTCGGCGCCAACCGCCCGGACTCAAAGGTGTCTCAGGGTGTCAAGGACGCCTTCTGGCTCTGGAGCATGCAGGTTGGACTACGCGCTTCCTATGAAGGCATCAAGGCGTTCTCGGAAACCGACTTCACGCAGGATCTCAGACGATTCGACGTCCCGACATTGATCATCCATGGCGAGGACGACCAGAACGTTCCGATCGCGAACACAGCGCTGCTGTCATCGAAATTGATTAAGAAAGCAACGTTGAAGGTCTATCCCAATGCTCCGCACGGGCTGACGATCACCCACAAAGACAAGTTCAACGATGACCTTCTGGCGTTCGTCAAGGGCGTGAGCTGACGTTCAAAAGAGGTCCGGTCAATCGACCTAATGTGGAAGGGATGTGAACGATGAATACGGTGACGACAAAGGACGGCGTCGAAATATTCTACAAGGACTGGGGAAGCGGTCAGCCCATTGTGTTCAGCCACGGCTGGCCGCTGTCGGCCGACGACTGGGACGCGCAGATGCTGTTCTTCCTTGATCACGGCTATCGCGTCATCGCCCATGACCGCCGCGGCCACGGCCGTTCCACCCAGGTGGGTGACGGTCACGATATGGATCACTATGCCGATGACCTTGCCACGCTGACCGCGCATCTCGATTTGAAGCACGCCATTCACGTCGGTCATTCCACCGGCGGTGGCGAGGTGGTGCGCTATCTCGGACGGCACGGCGAGAGCCGTGTGGACAAGGCCGCGATTATCAGCGCGGTGCCGCCGTTGATGGTGAAGACATCAGGCAATCCGGGAGGACTTCCCAAGGAAGTTTTCGACGGATTTCAGGCGCAGCTCGCGGCCAACCGATCGCAGTTCTATCGCGAGGTCGCAGCAGGTCCCTTCTACAATTACAACCGGCCTGGAGTTGCGGCTTCAGAGGCGATCATCCAGAATTGGTGGCGCCAAGGCATGATGGGCGGCGCCAAGGCGCATTACGACGGCATCGTTGCTTTCTCCCAGACCGACTTCACCGCCGACCTCAAGAAGATCGGTGTTCCAGTGCTGGTGATGCACAGCGAAGACGATCAAATCGTTCCCTACGCCGACGCCGGGCCATTGTCGGCAAAGCTTCTGAAGAACGGGACATTGAAAACATACAAGGGATTCCCGCACGGCATGCCGACCACGCAGGCAGACATCATCAATGGTGACGTGCTCGCATTCCTTAGGAGCTGAGGAGAAAGTCATGAAACAGTCAGGCGGGAAATTGTTGTCGCGACGGGGGTTTTGCCTCTGTTGCGTGGGCGGCGGCACTTTGGCGGCGACAGGCGGATGGCTCACGCCGCGCCAGGCCTTCGCCGAAGCGCGGGGCCTCGTCAGTCTTATCAAGGACAGTGCCGCGGTGTCGCCGATCGTCACCCACAGGCTGCGCAACAATATAAGCGTGCTCGAAGGCTCCGGCGGGAACGTCGCGGTGCTGACCGGCCCCGACGGCAAAGTTCTGGTCGATGCCGGCATTGGCGTGTCACGCCCTCAGGTCACTCGGGCGCTTGCTGACCTCGGCGCCGATCCCATCACCCACCTCATCAACACACACTGGCACTTCGATCATACCGATGGAAATGCGTGGCTGAATTCGGCCGGTGCAAAAATCATCGCACAGGAAAACACCCGCAAGCATCTTCGCGAAGTTCAGCGTGTGGAAGACTGGGATTATAATTTCCTGCCGCTGCCACCGGGGGGAATTCCAAGCGAGATATTCGCAAAGGAACACGCCCTCAAGCTTAACGGCGCGTCCATTGCGATGAAATATTACGGCTCCGCCCATACCGACAGCGATATTTCGGTCACTTTCGCCGAGGCGGACGTCGTGCATGTGGCCGACACCTTCTGGAACGGCATCTACCCGTTTATCGACTATTCGACCGGCGGCAGCATCGACGGGATGATTGCGGCCTCCGACGCAAACCTCGCGGCGACAACGGACAATACCATCATCATTCCCGGGCACGGCAAGGCGGTGAGCAACAAGGCGGAGCTCAGGGAATTCCGCGAAATGCTCGTTACCGTCCGCGACAACGTTGCCGCGCTCAAGAAGCAGGGACGATCGCGGGACGAAACGGTCGCGGCCAAGCCGACCGCGGCCTTCGACGCCAAGTTCGGCCAATTCGTCATCGATCCCGGCTTTTTCACCAGGCTGGTCTACGAGGGCGTCTGACCGCGAATGTGCCAATCACCTTGACCTGGAGCCTCACATGAAGACCATCGAGCTTGCCGACAAGCGATATTCATTGGATCGCCGCCAGATTTTCTTCGGTCTGCCGCTATTGGCCGCCGGCGCCGCCTCGCCGCATGAGGTGTTCGCGGCGACGGCCTCACCGGGCAACGCAGCACCTATCGTCACACATCATCGGACCAGGACGATCGACGGCGTCAAGATATTCTATCGTGAAGCCGGGCCGGCGAACGCTCCCGTCGTTTTGTTGCTGCATGGCTTCCCGACTTCGTCGCACATGTTCCGCAATCTGATCCCGGAGCTTGCCGATCGTTATCATGTCATTGCCCCGGACTACCCGGGCTACGGCCAGAGCGACATGCCCGACCGCGCGAAGTTCGCCTATACTTTCGACCGCTTCGGGGAACTGGTTGACGGCCTGCTCGATCAGCTCGGCGTTGCGCGCTACGCCATGTACGTCATGGACTATGGGGCGCCGGTGGGTTGGCGTCTTGCCCTCAAGCATCCCGACCGCATCACGGCTCTCATTGTGCAGAACGGCAATGCGTACGAGGAAGGGTTGAAGGAATTCTGGGACCCGATCAAAGCCTATTGGTCCGATCACTCGGAAGCACACCGCAAGGCGCTTTACGTGCTGGTCGCGCCGGAAACGACCAAGTTCCAATACACGGACGGCGTCGCCGATGTCAGTCGCGTTGCGCCGGACAACTGGGTTCAAGACCAGGCACTGCTCGATCGGCCCGGCAACGCCGACATCCAGATGGATATCTTCTACGACTATCGCACCAATCTGCCGCTTTATCCGGCCGTGCAGGCTTATTTTCGCAAGCACCAGCCGCCGACGCTGATCGTCTGGGGCAAGAACGACAAGATATTTCCCGCCGATGGCGCGTATCCCTATAAGCGCGACCTTCCCAAGGTCGAATTCCATCTCATCGATACCGGTCATTTCGCGCTTGAAGACAAAGCAGACGAAATGGTCCCGCTGATCCGCGATTTCCTCAAGCGCAAGATCTGATCTTGAGGGGTCACCATGAAACGGCATGTTGTCATAACCTGTCTGGGTGCGATGACCGCATTCCTGGCCACGGCAATGCTATTGACGGCCGGGCGTGCCGACGACAGCTCTCCGATCTTCGGTGTCAAAATCCCGGAGGGATATCGCCAATGGGAGCTGATAGCGCCGTCACACGAAGCCGGCTTCAACGAGCTTCGCGGTATTCTCGGCAATGACGTCTCGATCAAGGCCTATCGCGAAGGAACGCTTCCTTTCCCCGACGGGGCGATACTGGCCAAGCTCGCCTGGAAGCGTGAGCCATCGTCAGAGTTTTCCGGCGCCTTCGTTCCCGGTCACAGCACGACAGTTCAAATCATGGTCAAGGACTCGAAAAAATACGCCTCGACCGGCGGCTGGGGCTTCGGCCGGTTCATCGATGGCAGAGCGGTGGACCAGGCACAGCACGAAACATGCTTTGCCTGCCACCAGGCCAATGTGAAGGACCACGACTTCGTCTTTACGCGGTTCGCGCCATGACGAGCGCGTTCGACTTGCCGGCCATCGCGGCGCCAGCTTCGCAGGAGCCAGCACGCCTTGTCGTTGGGCCGCCGCTCGCCGAGGCGCTGTCACGCGGCCTTGTCGTCGTTCAATATCGTGCCGCCAACCTTCGCATCATTCCCGTCTTCGGACCTGCTGCGCTCGCCGTGACCCCGCGTATCGGTCATGTGCATGTCACGCTTGACGATGCGCGATGGCATTGGGTGGATGCGAGCGGCGAGTTGATCATCCAGGGTCTTGCGCCGGGTCCGCATCGCCTGCTGATCGAGCTCGCCGATCCCACGCATCGGGTGATCGACAGCAAAGAGCTTGCTTTTGAGATTCCGGCACAGCCATCAAAGCAGACGTCCGCTGGCGACTCTTGACTTGTGGTTTACGCCTTGAACGCTGTGTGCGCGTGATTTGCCCGTCGCGTTAATCTGTCGCAAGCGGCGTTGTTGATCGCGCCCCCAAATCAAAGGCAGAATCATCGCGTCTCGTCCCACATGAGGGGCGTATCGCGATCGTCACGGACGCGGGATGGGATGCGGTGGACGCGGATGCGCCTTTGACGAATGGCACTGATGCGGACGGCAAAGTCGTGTGGTCCTGACGCCTCGACGCTGGCGTCAAGTTTCGCGGAAGTGTCCGCGAGGCGACGGTGGCAAAAGAGCCCGATCACCGGGGAGAGCACGAAGGAAACCGTTAACACCATCGCGTGCGGGAATGCCGGGTGTTTCGGCGTATCCGTGGTGACTAACGCGCGTGTTACCTACACACCACGCGCGGCTGCGGGTGCGCGAGCACCCGGCATTCCCCACGCCCTCAAGGGCGGAAGTTTTGGGCATAACCCGGGCGCATCGCGTCGCGGGAATACGAAGGTGTGTGCAGAAGAAGCACGAACACAACTCGTCATGCCCGGGCTTGACCCGGGCATCCATCAATTTCGCAAAAGTTTTTTAAGTGATGGATTGCCGGGTCAAGCCCGGCAATGACGGACCAATGGATAGTTTGAAAATTGAATCGGGAAACACCAACGCGCCCACACTCACCCCCGCTTCCCATACTTCGCCAGAAACATCTGCGTCGCGCTTTCGACGACTTGCGCGATGCGCTCGGGCGAGGGGGGCGGGGCGGCCTGGAAGATGAAGGGCAGAAACAGCGAGGCCTGGCACATCATCATGAATTGCGACGCGGCCAGTTGACAGTCTTCGATCGCGACATCGCCGGCGGACACATGCGCCTCGAGATAGCGGGCGAGGCTGTTGATGGTTTTTTCCAGGACGTTCTCATAATAGCGGCGGCCGACATCGGGCATCCGCTCGGCGATCGCCATCACGGTGCGGATCGCCGATCCGCCGCCGGGCCGGCAGATCAGGTGGATATAGTTCTGGCCGAAATCCCGCAGCGTGGTCGGCACGTCGCGCTCGGGGTCGAAGTTGAACGACAGCCGGCCTTGTTCGAGGGTTTCCTGCGCGACGATGGCCTCGAACAGCCGGCTCTTGTCGGCAAAGTAGACGTAAAGCGTCCCCTTGGAGACGCCGGCGGCGCGGGCGATTTCGCCCATGCTGGCGCCGTCAAAGCCGAGATCCATGAAGACCTTACTGGCGCCGGCGAGAATCTGCCGGCGTTTCGCGTTGTCCTCGTCAAATGATGTCTGCAGGTTGGGGTAGGGGGCTGCAACCATAAGTATCTTTTCTCGAAAACTCGCGGTCGTGGAAACGGCCGGGAAAGGACTCCTGCTCTATGATTCGAATATAACTTGACCGAACCGTTCGGTCAATGATAATTTAGTGAATGACGGTGCGGCGGAGCCATGTTGGGTCCTTCCGGCGCCGCGATATTTTATGAGGAGGCCGTTATGGCCGCAGCACGCGATCAGGCCGCACGTATCGTTCGCACCGAGCCAGGCCCGGCCGACAACGAGTCCGTGCGTGACGCCGCCGAACTGGCCGAACAGCTTCGCGCGAAGCTCTCGGAAGAAACTGCAACGCGTACCGCCGAGGTTTCTGAACGGCCCGCCGCCAACCCCACCAGCCAGCCGGCCGCTCCGGCCGCGACGGCTCCCGTTGTTGGAGCCGCGCCGAAATCCGGCAAGCGCAAGTTCGTGCTGATGGGCGTCGGTCTTTTGCTCGCGCTCGCCGCCGCCTCCTATGGCGTGCATTATTTTCTGGTCGGACGGTTTTTGGTATCGACCGACGATGCTTATGTGCGCGCCAACGCGACCACGCTCGGGGCGCGCGTATCGGGGCATGTCGCGACCATCTTTGCCGGCGACAACACGCTGGTGAAGGCTGGCGAAGTGGTCTTCAAGATCGATGACGGCGATTATCGCATCGCGGTCGATGCCGCGCGCACCCGGATCGAAACCCAGCAGGCCACCATCGACCGGATCGGCCGTCAGATCACCGCGCAGGAAAGCGCGGTCGAGCAAGCCAAGGCGCAACTCGCCTCCGCGGAAGCGGGCCTCAAGCGCGCCGGTCTCGACTACGACCGCCAGCACGAACTCTCCAGCCGGGGTTTTGCCTCGCGCGCGACCTTTGAACAGTCCGAAGCCGGCCGCGATCAGGGCGTTGCGGGCGTGAAGCAGTCACAGGCGGCCTACGATGCGGCGCTGAATAATGTCGAGGTCAACAAGGCGCAGCAGAGCGAGGCTCGCGCCCAACTGGCCGAACTGAAGACCTCGCTCGCCAAGGCGCAGCGCGATCTCGACTTTACGTCGGTGCGCGCGCCGGTCGACGGCACTTTCTCCAACCGTATGGTCAATACCGGTGATTTCATTGTGATGGGACAGCGGCTCGGCAATGTGGTGCCACTGAATGATGTATTCATCGATGCCAATTTCAAGGAGACGCAGCTCAAGCGGATCCGTCCGGGCCAGCCGGTGACGATCTCGGTTGACGCTTACGGCCATCGCAAGTTCGCGGCTGTCGTCGAGAGCATTTCGCCCGCTGCCGGTTCGGTGTTCACGCTGCTGCCGCCGGATAACGCCACAGGTAACTTCACCAAGATCGTGCAGCGGCTGCCGGTTCGCCTGCGGGTGCCGGCCGATGTCGCGCGGCAGAACCTGCTGCGCGCGGGCATGTCGGTCTACGCCACCGTCGATACCAAGGAAGGCGCCAAGGATGCCGACAGCGATGTCGACCTGGATTCACCGACAATGATTCACCCGCAATAATCCTTGCATCGGGCCGTGCGCCCGATGCCATCAGATGTAAGCCGAGCCCATCATGGCTGATGCCACTGCCGCCGCACCGGGAATGATGAACGCCACGGCCGCGCCGTCCGAGCGCATCGCGCCGCGGCGGCTGGTGGCGTTTCTCATCATGGTGTTCGGGATGTTCATGTCGATCCTGGACATCCAGATCGTCTCGGCCTCGCTTACCGATATCCAGGCCGGACTCTCCGCGAGTTCGAGCGAGATATCGTGGGTGCAGACTTCGTATCTGATCGCCGAAGTGATCGCGATTCCTTTGTCCGGCTTTCTGTCGCGCGCGCTCGGCACGCGGTTGCTGTTTGCGATCTCGGCTGCCGGCTTCACCATCGCGAGTCTGCTGTGCGGCTTTACGTCCTCGATCGAGCAGATGATCCTGTGGCGCGCGATCCAGGGTTTTTTGGGTGCGGGCATGATCCCGACCGTGTTCGCATCGGCCTATACGGTGTTTCCGCGCTCGAAATTCCATATCGTCGGCCCCATTATTGGTCTGGTCGCGACCCTGGCGCCGACCATCGGCCCGACGGTAGGCGGTTTCATCACCGACGCGATGTCATGGCACTGGTTGTTCTTCGTCAATGTCGTGCCGGGCGTGATCATCACCGTCGGCGTGCTGACGCTGGTCGATTTCGATCAGCCGAATTTCGCGTTGCTCGATCATTTTGACTGGTTCGGCCTGATCGCGATGGCGGGATTTCTCGGCGCGCTGGAATATGTGCTGGAGGAAGGCCCGCAATATGAATGGATGCAGGACACGTCAGTGGCGATCTGCGCCTGGGTTTGCGTAATTTCCGCGATTGCCTTTTTCTATCGCGTGCTGACCGCCAAGGAGCCGATCGTCGATATCAGGGCGTTCAACGACCGCAATTTCGCGATCGGTTGCCTGATCTCGTTCTGCGTCGGGATCGGACTTTACGGGCTGACCTACATGTATCCGCGCTATCTCGCGGAAGTGCGCGGCTACAGCGCGCTGATGATCGGCGAGACCATGTTCGTCTCCGGCATCACCATGTTCCTGGTTGCGCCGATCGTGGGGCGGCTGATGCAGAAGGTCGATATGCGCCTGATCATCGCGGCCGGCCTGATCATCTTTGCGCTCGGCTCCTACCAGATGACCTGGATCACCCGCGATTATGATTTCTATGAACTCCTGGTGCCGCAGATCCTGCGCGGCATCGGTATGATGTTCGCGATGGTGCCGACCAACAATATCGCGCTCGGCACTTTGGCGCCGGACCGGGTCAAGAATGCCTCGGGGCTGTTCAACCTGACGCGCAATCTCGGCGGCGCGGTCGGGCTCGCTGTGATCAACGAGGTGCTCAACGATCGCACCGATTTGCATATCGTGCGGTTGCAGGAACGGGTGACCTGGGGTAACGCGACCGCGACCGAAACGCTCAACATGTTCACCCAGCGCCTGCAGGGCATGGGCGACGCGGCCTTGATGGCGATGAAGCAATTGTCCCAGATCGTTCACCGCCAGGCCCAGGTGATGGGCTATGGCGACGCCTTCTTCATGCTGACGCTGTTCTATTTCGGCCTCAGCCTGATGGTCTTGCTGTTGAAGAAGCCGGCCGCGCTGTCCGGAGGCGGCGGCGGACATTAACGCCGGCGTAACCGGATATTGTCTGCCGCGGCGGTTCATGCTTGAACGGCGGCATGATGCGCGGCCTTATCCTCTCGCAATTGACGTCGCTGCCGCGCGCGCAGGCGGCGTCCGCGCGATGGATTGCCGCGGCACTGGGGCTGACGGCGGTGGCGTGGCTCGCGGTGCTGGCCGGATTGCTGGCGATAGCCGATCGTGTCCACGACGATGTGCCGGTCATGCTCGCGGTCAAATTGCCGCTATTGGCCTCGAAGCCGGAATTGATCTTCGCCGGCGAGAGCCGCACGGTCTATCAGGTCGATCCTTCACTGGCCGCGCAATTGATCGGCAAGCCGCCCGGCAGTGCGATCAATCTCGGCTACGATGCCGGCGAGCCTCTGGCGCTTGAAGCGGCGATGCATCGCATGCCCGACCGCTTTCGCAGTGCGCATGTCGTGATCAGCGTCGCACCCTTCCTGTTCAATGAGGGCGTGCGCTCGGCCGCCGTCTATCCGCAGGATGTCGCGGCACGGCTCGGTGTCGCTGAACTGATGAGTTCGTTCCTGCCGCTGCGGGTGGGCACGCTGATCCGGTTTATCCGCGAAGCCTTCGCCTCACGGCTGGTGGCCGATCAGCATATTGCGGAAATGGGTGCGCAGCCCAGCGCGTTCGGCCTCGATGTCATCGGCCACACCCAGCCCGATGACCGCTGGCCTGTAGATATCGGCTCGCATGCGCATTACGCCAACTGGAATATTGCCGGCGCGAAGGCGCGTTACGAACTCGGCGCCTTGTGCGACATGGTTGCGCTGACGCGCCAACTGACCGTGGTGATCCCGCCCTGGGCGCCGCGCTACGATCGCGCGCAGGATGCCGCGTGGCGCGACAAGGACGATCAATACGTCGCACTGGTCACCGATGCCGGTCATCGTTGTGGCTTCGATGTCCTCAACATCCCCTCGGTCGCTGGATTGGCGCAGGCCAATTACGCCGATGAGATGCATGTCAACATCTCGGGCATTCCAACCTACACGCGCTATCTGATGTCGCAGTTGAAGCATTAGCGACACGATGCTGTTCAGCTCCTACACGTTCCTGTTTCAATTCCTGCCGGTCACCGTGCTGGCCTTCGCGGCGGCGCGGCGGCATTCCCCGCGCGCGGGCATTCTGGTGCTGGCGGGCGCGTCGCTGTTCTTCTACGGCGCGTGGCGGCCGGTCTATCTGCTGTTGCTGCTGGCATCGGTCGGCGTCAATTTCGGGCTGGGCCTGCGGATGGAGGATCCGCTTCGCCGCCGCGCCATCGGCATATCAGGCGTCGCGCTTAATCTCGCATTGCTCTGTTATTTCAAATACACCAACTTCATCCTCGACAGCCTCAATGCGTTGACCGGCGCGCCGCTGCCGTTCGTCAATATCATCCTGCCGCTCGGCATCTCCTTCTTTACGTTTCAGCAGATCGCCTATCTGGTCGATGTGATGCGCGGCGCCAGGGTCGAGCGCGATATCGTCAGCTACACGCTGTTCGTTTCGTTCTTCCCGCACCTGATCGCTGGGCCTTTAGTGCATCACGCCGAGATGATCCCGCAGTTCAAGCGCGGCCGCACTGGACGTTCATCGGTGCTGGCGGCGCGGGGACTGGCGATCTTCGCCGCCGGCCTGTTCAAGAAAATTGTCATCGCCGACAATCTGGCGCAGTTCGTCTCGCCGGTGTTCGCGCATCTCGATGCCGGCGGGGGCGTCACTACGTCTTGGGCGTGGCTCGCGACCTCGGCCTACACGCTGCAGATCTATTTCGATTTCTCCGGCTATTCCGACATGGCGGTCGGGCTCGCGCTGTTGTTCGGCATCCGCCTGCCGGTGAATTTCCGCTCGCCCTATAAGGCAACCTCGATCGTCGATTTCTGGCGTCGCTGGCACATCACGCTGTCGCGGTTCCTGCGCGACTATCTCTACATTCCGCTCGGCGGCAACCGGCTCGGCGAGATCAGGCGCTATCTCAATCTGCTGGTGACGATGCTGCTCGGTGGCCTCTGGCACGGCGCAGGCTGGAATTTCCTGATCTGGGGCGGCCTGCATGGCCTTTATCTCTGTATCAATCATCTCTGGCAGGCGTGGCGCGGTGGCCGTGCTTCAAAGAGTGGCCTGTTTGTAAAAATCGTCTCCTGGGCGATCACATTCGTGGCCGTCGTTCTCGCATGGGTGTTCTTCCGCGCCAAAACCCTCGGCGGCGCGTGGCAGATGCTGAGCAGCCTGTTCGGATTTGATGGCGGCAGTTCCGCCTATGCTTCGCCCGGCATCCTGCGGCTGATGGATTTGCCGCTGCTGGTCGGCGAGCCGCTTCTGCTGACGATCGGTGGCAGCGCGGTCGCATTGGCGCTGGCGATTGCGCTCGGCCTGCCCAATGTCCCGCAACTATTTGGCTATCGCGAATACCGCCGCGCACCGGAGCGTACGAACTTTGTGCGCTGGCGGCCGAATGCCGTATGGGCGCTGCTGTCAGCGCTGGCGCTGGCGATCTCGCTGTTCGGCATGTGGCAGCGGCTGGAGTTTCTGTATTTTCAGTTCTGAGCTTGCGCCTCGATCGCGTCCGCCGACGGCTTGCGAGTCCGGGTGCGGCTGCTGATCGCTACCGTGGCGACGACGGCAGCGGCGAACAGCAAAATCTGCGGCGTGATCGTTTCGCCATTGAAGAAAGCCGCGATCGCGAACGTAACGAAGGGCTGCAGCAACTGCACCTGCGAGACGCGCGTGATGCCGCCCATCGCCATGCCGGCATTCCACGCAAAGAATCCGATCCATTGCGAAAACAGCGCGACGTAGAGCAGCGCCAGCCAGGGCTTCAATCCGATATGGGTGATATCCGGCGGCAGGGTCAGTGCGGCTGCGGGCAGCGAGATCGGCAGCGCCACCACCAGCGCCCAGCTAATTACTTCCCATCCCGGCATGATCGCGGTGAGCCGTCCGGAATAGGCATAGCCGACCGCGGAGGATGCGACCGAGCCGAACATCAGGAGATCGCCGACCGAAAGCGAGCCGCCGCTTTGGCGCATCGAAAACCAGATCACAAGGGCCGCGCCGACGAGCGATGCGATCCAGAACAACGGCTTCGGCCGCTCATGGGTGATGATGACGGCCATGCATGCCGTGGCGATCGGGAGAATCCCGAGCACGACGGCGCCGTGCGAGGCGTCGACGGTTTTCATGCCGATCGCCATCAGCAGCGGAAACATGATGCTCACGCCCAGCGCCGCGACGGCCAGTTGCGGCCACAGCCGGCGCGGCGGAAGCGGCCGGCGCAACACGATCAAGACTGCCAGCGAACACAGTCCGGCGATCGCGGTGCGCATCGCGGTGACGGCGAACGGATCGATGGCCGACACCGCGATGCGCGTCGCGGGTAGCGAGCCGCCGAACACGACGACGCCGATGAAGCCCAGCAACAGACCGAGATGTTCGCGGGAGATTGAGGCGGAGGGCAATGATGAGGAAGACATGGGCGCCAAGGAAGACATGGGCGCGCAGAGGTAGCGACTTTGCCGGTGCGCGTATAGCGCTCACAGTCCTCGCATGGCGGCCATGCGTTGGATCGTTTAACGCAAGCTGCTCCAGACCAAAGTGATCCCGGACAGAAACAAAATGCCGAGCACGACATCGCGGAAATTATTGTCGCTGAGCGCGCGATAGGTCCGTGCGCCGAGCCAGGCGCCTGTGATCGTGCCCGGCAGCGCGAGCAATGTCAGCGACATGATTTCCCGGGTGATGAATCCAGTGCCGGCCTGCAGGCAAAAAGCGGCTGTTAACACCGTCCAGTTGAAGGTCTGAAACACGCCGCGCCGCTGGTCCTTGTCCCAGCCGCGCACGCTGGCCCACAGAATCGGAATCGGACCGGACAGGCCGGCCAGTCCGCCGAGGATGCCGCCCACGAATCCGATTCCCGTATCGGCAATCCGGCCGCCGAAGGAGAGCGCCACCGGACGGCGGTTGAAATGGAGCGCCACCGGAAACACCAGCAGCAATACCCCGACGCCTAATTTGAAACTGGCGGGATCGGCATGGGCGATCAGCAGGGTCCTGAGCGGCACGCCGGCGAGACCACCGAGCAGAAAGGGCCAGACCAGCCCGAAGTCGATGGATCGCCAGATCGAGGGCGGCGTCGAAGTCTGCGAGATGATGGAGCAGATCAGGATGAGCGGCACGACCACCGAAGGCGGCAGCACATAGAGCCAGATCCCGAGCACGATCAGCGCGGTGCCGAACCCGGCGAGGCCGGAGACAAAGCCTCCGGCGAGCGCGCCGAACAACACAACCGCTGACGCGATCGGGCTCATCGCCGCCCGGCCATTGCGGCGCTTTCACATCTGTTGTTCACGCTTACTGACCGTCGCGGCGCCTGGATCCAAACAACGCCGTGTACAGATCGGTCGTCGGTCCGTTGCTGGTGATGCCGTAAGCCGTCGGCGTGTCGGCCTCGGGCGGAGGCTGTGGCGCGGCTGGCTGTTGCGCGACTTGAGCGTTGACGGGTGGCGGCGCAGGCTGAACCGGCTGGGTTGCCACCGTTGAGTTTGCGGGCTGAACCTGACGGTTCGCGGCGGATGCGGTGGCGCGCTGAGCCTTTTGCTTTGCGGCAGGTGTCGTCGCGGGCGGGACCGGCTCGATTGGCGTGGACGCAACCACGGGTTCGACCGGCTGTGATGCGGCGGGCGGCGGCGCGTCGCGCCGGCTGGAGCCGAACAATTCGGTGTAGAGATCGGTGGTGGGTCCGTCGCTGGTGAAGCCGTAACCGGTCTTGTAGGGCTGTTCGCCCTGGTCGTTGGACGCCTGGGCGTTTGCGTTCGACGCGGTCATGCGTGAGTCCGCGCAGCCGGCGATCGCAATCGCTGCAGCGGCGAGTACCGGCATGGCTCGGATACAACGCAATAGACGGCTCAAGACGATTTCCCCCGGACCGACAAGTAGGCCACCGGGTAGCATTACCGCCAAGGTATGGCACCGGCAAGGCAAACGGCAGTCAAGCACCGCCGGAAGGAACCCGCCGCGACCGATCGGCCGTCATGCTTAATTGGCGAGGGGTCCGGCGTGGTTGCGCCGAACCCCTCATTTTGGTCCATTTAGACGCGTTTTCTTCACGCGAACCGGAAGTCCACTTCGCTCGAAAACGCTTTAGAGCATCAGCCGGCCTGTAAGCCGGGTTTTGTAGGGCACCGCCGGCTTGCGCAGACGATACGTGACGGCCATTCCTCTGGGACAATGTTTGCACATTGCCTCGAGCAACCTACCCGGACGGCGAGCCTGACAACGCCCTGCGGAGTTATCGCCTTGCGGCGAACATCCCGCGTTGCCGTCCCTATTCGGTCTTGCTCCCGGTGTGGTTTGCCATGCCGTTTCCGTTGCCGGACCCGCGGTGCGCTCTTACCGCACCTTTTCACCCTTACTGCGCCGACGCCCCGAAGGGAGAAGGCGAGCGGTTCGTTCTCTGTGGCACTGTCCCTGGGGTCGCCCCCGCCGGACGTTATCCGGCACCGTTTGTCGATGGAGCCCGGACTTTCCTCCCCAGCCACCTTTCGGTGATTGCCGGAGCGGCCGTCCGGCCGACTGACGCCTTAAGGCATGAGGGCTCGGGCCTGTCGCGTCAAGGCAATTACGGCGGTACGGTCTCCCAAAATAAATTATCCTGAAGATGTCGTTTGACGATCGGACCGTTCGACTGGATGTCGGCAAGGGAGCCAATCAAGTCAGCCGATCACGTCAGCACAGGGAGTTAATGCGATGCAGTATTTATTGATGATTTATCGGAGCGAAGCCGAACTCGGGACCATGAGCGCCGCCGACCGCAAGAACATGACGGCGGAATATGGTGTGTTCACCCAATCCATTATCCAGAGCGGCAATTTCAAGGCCGGCGATGGGCTGCAACCGACATCGACCGCGACCACCGTGCGCGTCCGCGACGGCAAGACGTTGACCACAGACGGTCCGTTTGCGGAGACGCGCGAACAGCTCGGGGGCTATTATCTGGTCGAAGCCAAGGATCTCAACGCCGCGCTCGAGATCGCCGCCCGCATTCCCGGCGCCAAGACGGGATCGGTCGAGGTTCGGCCGGTCATGATCTATGATTGAGGGACAAAGGACGCCGTCATTCCGGGGCATCGCGATAGCGATGAGCCCGGAATCTCGAGATTCCGGGTTCGTCCTTCGGACGCCCCGGAATGACGGCGAACCACAATAATGACACCGACCGAGATCGAAAAAATATTTCGCGACGAGACGGGTCGGGCGCTGGCAACGCTGATCCGCCTCGTCGGCGATTTCGATCTCGCGCAGGATGCGTTGCAGGATGCGTTTGCGGTCGCGTTGGAGCGCTGGCCGGCCGGCGATCCGCCGTCCAATCCGCGGGCGTGGCTGGTCAATGTCGGACGCAACAAGGCGATCGACCGGGTTCGCCGCCAGACTACGTTTCGCGGCAAGCAGTCCGAATTGACGCATGAATTGCTGAACAACGCCGCCGCTTCCGACGAGGCGTTCGAACTGAGCGAGCTTGACGACGACGCGTTGCGGCTAATCTTCATCTGCTGCCATCCGGCCTTCGCCGATGAGGTCAAGGTCGCGCTGACGCTACGCACGATCTGCGGGCTGACGACCGCACAGGTCGCGCGCGCATTTCTCGTCAGCGAAGACGCGATGGGGCAACGCCTGGTCCGCGCCAAGCAGAAAATCCGGCTCGCCGGTATCCCCTACGAGGTGCCGGACCGCGAAGCGCTGGCGCCGCGGCTGCGCGGTGTGCTCGCGGTAATCTATCTGGTGTTCACCGAAGGTTATGCGGCGACCTCGGGCGAGGATCTGATGCAGCCTTCACTCGCGCGGGAATCGATCCGGCTGTGCCGTCTGCTCGATGGCTTGATGCCGCAGCGGCGCGAGATCAAGGGATTGCTGGCGCTGATGCTGCTGCACGATGCGCGCCGTGCCGGGCGCGAAACCGCCGGCGGCGATATCGTGCTGCTTGAGGAACAGGATCGCGGATTGTGGGATCATGCGCAGATCGCCGAAGGTCTCAAGCTGGTCGAGGACGCCTTGCAGTTACCGGGGCCGCCGGAACCCTATGCGGTGCAGGCTGCGATTGCGGCGCTGCATGCGCGGGCGCCGAATTATAGCGATACCGATTGGCCGCAGATCGCCGGGCTTTATGAAGTCCTGCTGCGCATCAGCCCGTCGCCGGTGATCGAGCTTAATCACGCTGCCGCGGTCTCGATGGTCGACGGTCCATCTCGCGCACTCGATCTGATCGGTGCGCTGGAAGCCCGCGGCGGACTGAACGGCTATGATTTATTGCCTGCGGTCCGCGCCGATTTGTTGCGCCGGCTCGGCCGCTTTGAGGCGGCGCGCGAGGCCTATCTGGCAGCGACCGCCGCGACGCAACTCGAGCCGCTGCGAAGGCTCTATGCGCGGCGGATGGCGGAGATGGATGGGAAGTGAGTCTGGCTCGCTATTTCCGCGTCATTGCGAGCCAACGGGTCGGCGCAGAGCGCCGCCCGATGACAGGCTCCGCGAAGCGATCCATGAAACAACGGTACTGGGTGCGAGATGGATTGCTTCGTCGCTTGCGCTCCTCGCAATGACGATTCTGAATGGGGTTACCCCGCCGCAACCGCCTTGGCTTCTTCCGGCAAGCTCGCCAGCAGCGCCTGCAGCGTGGTCAGTGTCGAATGGTCGGCAACGCCGTCGACGCGGGCGGGGCGGAAGTGGCGCTGGAACGCGGTGACCACCTCCATGGTGGTCCCGTCGTATTTTCCGTTGATCGGCAGGCCGTAGCCGTAGCGGGCGAGCGCCTGCTGCAGATCGCTGACGTCGTCGCCGATGGTGCCGAGTTTAAGGCTCTCACCGCGCACCACCGGCGCCGGCTGCACCCAGTGGCCGACGCCTGAGTTCGCCAGGGAATGCCAGGGAAATTTCTCGCCGGGATCTTTCTTGCGCGAGGGCGCGACGTCCGAATGTCCGAGCACGCGATGCGAGGGGACGTTGCGGCGGAGCATGATGCCGCGGCACAGTGCGATCACAGCGGCGGTCTGGCGCAGCGGAAATTCCGGATAGCCCCAGTCATGGCCGCGGTTAACGATCTCGACGCCGATCGAGCAGGAGTTGATGTCTTCTTCGCCGGCCCATAACGCGACGCCGGCGTGCCACGCGCGCTTGGCTTCGGGGACGGTCTGCACGATGCGGCCGTCTTCCAGCACGATGTAATGCGCTGATACGTCGGTGCCAGCGGTGCACAGCCGCGCGATCGCGCCCTCCACATCGGGCATGCCGGTGTAGTGCAGCACGATCATGTCGGGAAGGCGGCCCTTGTTGCGGTCGCCATAATTCGCCGACGGGATGACGTCCGAAGCGATCGAGGAATCGGGAGTGAATGTCTTCATGTTCGCATTGGTATGGGGCAGCGGAACGGCGCGTTGACGCTTCGAATCAACACCAGCAGACGCGAACGTACCGAGCGACATGTGACTACTCAAACCGGGCAGGAGAACGGCAAGGTTGCGTCTTCACGACGAACCTCGTTTACTATTCCTTTACGATGTCATTGATGCAATGCGGAAATCCACGCCACTTCGTATTTTGGCCGGGTGTGTGCGACGTGCATCACTTGGGGTTCCGCCGGTCCTCAGATCCTCCAAACCCGTCAACGCTTTCTTAACGCTAACTGACGTTACTAAGTGGTGAAGAGCCGAACCGGTTTTGGGGCGGCCGAAGCCCTTTTTCACGCTCGAAATCCCATGGCAGGCCACCAAATTCCATCGGGAAGTCAGGGTTTGCGGGCATCAGGGATCGGCAATCCGGCTTGGCAAGGTTTCTTTGAGCAAGGTTTCTTTGAGCAAGGCTTGTTTGAGCAAGGCTTGTTTAAGAAGGCCGGGTCGTTCGAGGAGAGCCGGTTGTTCGAAAACACCTGCCTTTTCGGGGCGCAAAGCCCCGGGAAGCGCAGATATTTGAGGGGCAATGGGCCTGTTGGCGTCCGATTTCCGCTTTTTTGCCCGGATTTCGCCGGAAGCCGACGCATGAGCTCATCGGACCCGAATACCTCAAGACACATTCCCGTCCTCGGCCACCAGGCCGTGGCGCTGTTGGACCCGCGCGACGGCGGCATTTATGTCGACGCGACCTTCGGGGCCGGCGGCTATAGCCGGATGATCCTCGATACCCCGGGAACCCGCGTCATCGGCATCGACCGCGACCGCACCGCGATCATGGGCGGGTTCAACCTCGTCGATCAATTGGCCGGCCGGCTCACGCTGGTCGAAGACCAGTTTTCGAATCTCGCCGAGATTTGCGCCGCGCAGGGCCAGGACCTGGTCGACGGCATCGTAATGGACATCGGGGTGTCCTCGATGCAACTCGATCAGGCTGATCGCGGCTTCTCGTTTCGCCTGGGCGGTCCGCTCGACATGCGGATGGGGCAGGACGGCCCGACCGCGGCCGATGTGGTCGCGCGGGCGTCCGAGGCCGATCTCGCCAACATCATCTACATCTTCGGCGAGGAGCGTCACTCGCGCGCCGTTGCCCGCGCCATTGTCGCCGCGCGCAAGGAAGCGCCGATCACCACGACGCGGGAACTCGCCGATCTCGTCGGCAAGGTGGTGTGGTCGAAGCCCGGCGAAATTCATCCGGCGACGCGGACGTTCCAGGCGCTGCGGATTTTCGTCAACGGCGAACTCGACGAACTGCATCTGGCGCTGGCCGCAGCCGAGCGCGTGCTGAAGCCGGGCGGCCGGCTCGCGGTGGTGTCGTTCCATTCGCTGGAAGACCGCATCGTCAAGAATTTCCTCGGTGAGCGCGCCAAGGCCGGTGGCGGATCGCGCCATCTTCCTGAGGTGGCGCAGGCCGCACCGAGTTTTGCGCTGCTGACCAAGCGTCCTGTCATCGCGGACGACGACGAGATCGCCGCCAATCCGCGCGCGCGCTCGGCAAAGCTGCGCGCGGCCGAGCGAACGACCGCGCCCTCGCATGAAGCGGCCGATCTGCCGGCATGGCCTGTACTCGCCGATGTGATGAGGGGAGGCTGACCATGCGGTTCATCCACCTCCTCGTGATCGGCGCGCTGGTATTCGCCGCGGCCTATGTCTACCGGATCAAGATGGAATCCACCGACCGCACCGAGCGGGTACTGCGGTTGCATGCCGAAATCCGCGAACAGCGCGACGCGATTGCGACGCTGCGTTCGGAATGGGCCAAGCTCGATGCGCCGTTGCGGCTGCAGGGCCTCGCCGAGCGGCATCTGCCGTTAAAGCCGCTCACCGCCACGCAATATGATTCACTGAAGAACCTGCCCGAGCGGCCGCCGAATTTCGCGCGATCAGGCACACCCGATCCGATCGGCGCCATGATCGATACGATCGAAGCCAAAGCCGTAACGGGTTCGGTCCCGGCGCCGGAGGATCAGCAATGACCGGCCAAAAGCTTGTTCCCACGAAGCCGGCCACCACCAAGCCTGTGGAGCCATGGCGGCAGCGGCTGATCCGCAGTCTGTTGTATGGGCGTAACGTCGACCGTGCCGCCAAGGCGCGGGCGCGCGTCGGATTTGCGATGCTGGCTTTCGCGGGAATCTACGCGATCATCGGTGGCCGGCTGATCATGTTCACGATCAATGGCGATACGCACAGCGCGCGCCGGGCCGCGGCACAGGATGCCATCGCGACCGCGCGGCCTGATATCACCGACCGCAACGGCGAAATCCTCGCCACCGACGTCAAGGCGCCGAGCCTGTTCGGCGAGCCGCGCCGGATCATCGACAAGGATGAGGCGATCGAGCTTCTGACCGCGACGTTACCGGATCTCGACACCGGCGAAGTGCGTGACCGGCTGTCCGTCCGCAAAGGTTTCGTGTGGCTGAAGCGCGAAATCTCGCCGCAGCAGCAGCAGGAGATTCATCGCCTCGGCATTCCCGGTATCGGCTTCCTGCGCGAAAACAAGCGCGTCTATCCGACCGGCGCGGAAGTCGCGCATCTGATCGGCCTGGTCAATATCGACAACCAGGGCATCGCCGGCATGGAGAAGTGGCTCGACACCAACGGGCTTGCCGATCTGCACCGCGCCGGCTTTGCGACCGACCGGCTGCAACGGCCGGTGGAATTGTCGGTCGATCTGCGCGTCGAGCATGCGCTGCGCGACGAACTGCTGAAAGCGAAAGAAAAATTCCACGCCAAGGCGGCGTCCGGTCTCGTTTCAAACGTGAAGACCGGCGAGATCGTGGCGCTGGTGTCGGTGCCGGATTTCGATCCGAACAATCCCAAAGAAGCGCACGATCCCGATCGCATCAACCGGCTGACCACCGGCGTCTACGAGATGGGATCGACCTTCAAGGCCTTCACTTTGGCGATGGCTCTGGATACCGGCAAATACGATCTCAATTCGCTGTGGGATGCGCGTGGCCCGCTGCACTATGGGAAATTTGCGATTCACGACGACGAGCCGAAGGGCCGCTTCCTCAACATGCGCGAAGTGTTCACGTTCTCCTCGAACGTCGGCGCGGCGCGCATCGCGTTGTCGCAAGGCGTGGAGGCGCACAAGGCGTTCCTGCGCAAGATGGGCCAGCTCGAACGGCTGCGCACCGAATTGCCCGAAAGCGCGTCGCCGATCCTGCCGAAGCGCTGGAGCGAGTTGAACACGATCACGATTGCGTTCGGCCACGGCGTCGCGGTGGCGCCGCTGCAGGCGGTGATGGGCATCGATGCGCTGGTCAATGGCGGCTACCTGATCCCGCCGACCTTCCTCAAGCGCACCGAGCAGGAAGCGATGCAGGTCGCCAAGCGGGTGATCAAGCCGGAGACTTCCGAGAAGATGCGGTTCCTGATGCGGCTCAATGCCGAGATCGGCACCGCGCGAAAGGCCGACGTCAAAGGCTATTACATCGGCGGCAAGACCGGCACCGCCGAAAAGGTCATCAACGGACGCTATGCCAAGAAGCGCGTGCTGACGGCGTTCACCGCGATCCTGCCGGCCGACCATCCGCAATACCAGCTATTGATCATGCTGGACGAACCGCAGTCGCTCAAGGAAACCTACGGATTCATCACATCGGGCTGGAACGCGGTGCCGACCGGCGGGGCGGTGATTGCCCGTATTGCGCCGATTCTGGGCATTGAGCCGCGCTTCGATCTGCCGCCGTCCGACCGCCTTATTCTTGCGGCATCCAGGGGAACCCAGTAAGGCGTACCCCTGACGCTGGAGCATGATCCGGAAAAGCGGGAACCGGCTTTCCGAAAAGATCATGCTCTGACAAGACGACGACGAGCAGGATTCAACCCGGTTGAATGATGCTCTGGCCGGACTGGAAGACAATGAGACTCCGCGACCTGTTCAGCGATGACGCCACGATCGAGCCGCAGGCCGAAGCGGTCGAGGTTCGTGGCTTGGCCATGGACAGCCGCACCGTAAAGCCGGACGATCTGTTCTTTGCGCTGGCCGGCAGCAAGACCGATGGCACCCGTTTTATCGATGCGGCGATCGCGTCGGGGGCTGCTGCCATCGCGGGCGATCATCCGCCGCCGGGCGAACGCCGCGTGCCGTTTGTCGTGACATCGAATCCGCGGCGCGCGCTGGCGCTGGCCGCGGCGAAATTTTATCCGCAGCAGCCGGCGACCATCGCGGCCGTCACCGGCACCAGCGGCAAGACCTCGGTTGCGGCTTTCGCGCGCCAGATCTGGCAGCGCCTCGGCCTTGTCTCCGCCAGCATCGGCACCATCGGGCTGGTTTCACCGAAGCGTACGGTCTACGGCTCGCTGACGACGCCGGATCCGATCGCGCTGCATCGCCAGCTCGACGAAATCACCCGCGACGGCGTCACGCATCTCGCGTTCGAGGCGTCCTCACATGGACTCGATCAGTATCGGCTTGATGGCGTGCGTATCGCCGCCGGAGGCTTCACCAATCTCAGCCGCGACCACATGGATTACCATCCTGATGTTGCGCATTATCTCGCCGCCAAGCTGCGGCTGTTCCGCGATCTCGTGATGCCGGACGGCGCGGCGGTGATTTCGGCCGATCATGATTGCTCGCAGGCCGTGATCGATGCGGCGCGCTCGAAGCATTTGCGGATCATCACGGTCGGCGCCAAGGGTGACGGCGCCGGTGAGGGCATCTCGATTGCGGCTGCCGGCATTGATGGCTTTGCGCAGCGGTTGGAGCTCGTGCATTGCGGGCGGCGCCATGCGATCCGGCTGCCGCTGGTCGGGGAATTCCAGATCGAGAATGCACTGGTCGCGGCGGGGCTTGCGATCGGTACCGGCAGCGAACCGGATCAGGTATTCGCGTCGCTCGAACATCTCGAAGGCGCCAAGGGCCGCCTCGAGCAAGTCGGCGAACACAACGGCGCGCCGATCTTTGTCGATTATGCGCACAAGCCCGACGCGCTGGCCAAGGCGCTGCAGGCATTGCGGCCCTACGCCCAGCGTAAACTCGTCGTGGTGTTCGGCGCCGGCGGCGACCGCGATGCCGGCAAGCGGCCTCTGATGGGCGAGATCGCGTCCGACAATGCCGACAGCGTCATCATCACCGACGACAATCCGCGCAGTGAGAATCCGGCAACCATCCGGTCTGCGATTCTCGCCGCGGCAAAAGGCGCGCGCGAAATCGCTGACCGCGCCGAGGCGATCCGCACCGCGATCACAGGGCTTCAAGCGGGAGACGCGCTGTTGATCGCCGGCAAGGGCCACGAGACCGGGCAGATCATCGGCGACAAGGTGTTGCCATTCAGCGATCACGATGCGGTTGCGTCCGCGCTAGCGCCGAGGGTTGCATGAGCGTGACACCGTTGTGGACCCCTGACGCGATGATGGCGGCGATGCGCGCCAAGGCTAATGGCGTATTGCCGGAAGCCATCACGGGCCTCTCGATCGACAGCCGCACCATTGCGCCGGGCGAGGCTTATTTCGCGATCAAGGGCGATGTCCATGACGGGCATGCCTTCGTCGCGGCGGCCTTGAAGGCGGGCGCGGCGCTGGCGGTGGTCGAAGCGGCGCAGCGCGACAAGTTCGCAGTCGATGCGCCGTTGTTGATTGTCGATGACGTGCTCGCCGGTCTGGTCGATCTGGCCCATGCCGCGCGGGCGCGGCTGGGTGGGCAGGTGATCGCGGTCACGGGCTCGGTCGGCAAGACCTCCACCAAAGAGGCGTTGCGGCACGTGCTCCGCGCGCAGGGCGAGACCCATGCCTCGGCGGCATCGTTCAACAATCACTGGGGCGTGCCACTGTCGCTGGCGCGTTGCCCGGCATCGGTGCGTTTTGCGGTGTTCGAGATCGGCATGAATCACGCCGGTGAAATCGATGCGCTGGTCAGGATGGTGCGGCCGCATGTGGCGATCATCACCACGGTCGAGCCGGTGCATCTGGAATTCTTCGCCGGCATCGAGGCGATTGCCGACGCCAAGGCGGAAATCTTCGAGGGCGTCGAGAGTGGCGGTGCTGTCGTGCTCAACCGCGACAATTCGCAATTCGCCAGACTGCAGCGCCGTGCCAAGAAACTTGGTGTTTCGCGCATCGTCTCATTCGGCGCCGACAAGAAATCCGACGCGCGGCTGCTCGACGTGTCGTTGCATGCCGCCTGTTCGGCGGTTCATGCCAATATTCTCGGGCTTGAGGTGACCTACAAGCTCGGCATGCCCGGCCGTCACATGGCGATGAATTCGCTGGCGGTGCTCGCGGCGGCGTCGCTCGCGGGTGCCGATCTGGCGCTGGCCGCGCTGGCGCTGTCACAGCTTGAACCCGCCGCCGGCCGCGGGGTGCGGCGCACGCTGGAGGTCGCCAGCGGCGAGGCCACTTTGATCGATGAAAGCTATAATGCCAATCCGGCATCGATGGCCGCGGCGCTCAACGTGCTCGGCCAGGCCGTGATCGGTCCGCAGGGTCGGCGTATCGCGGTGCTCGGCGATATGCTTGAACTAGGCCCCACCAGCGCAGAATTGCATCGCAGTTTGAACGAGGCCATCAAGGCCAACCATATTGATCTCGTATATTGTTGTGGTCCGCTGATGCGTAACTTGTGGGATGCGCTTTCCACGGGTAAACGGGGCGGATATGCCGACAGCGCGGCGAGTCTCGAAGCGCAGGCCGTCGGGGCGATTCGCGCCGGCGATGCGATCATGATCAAGGGCTCGCTCGGCTCGAAGATGAAAACGATTGTGCAGGCGCTCGAAAAGCGCTTTCCCGGCAAGGCCGCGCTCGACGAAGCCGCGGTATAGGCGGTTTGAATGTTTTACTGGCTGATTGAGCTTTCCAACACGGTTCCCGGCCTGAGTGCGCTGCACCCGTTTTTGAACGTGTTCCGCTACATCACCTTTCGCACCGGCGGGGCCGTGGTGACCGGCGCGTTGTTCGTGTTCTTGTTCGGGCCCTGGATCATCGATCATTTGCGGCTGCGCCAGGGCAAGGGACAGCCGATTCGCACCGACGGCCCGCAGTCGCATCTTTCCAAAAAGGGCACGCCGACCATGGGCGGGCTGATGATTCTGTCGGGGCTTGTGGTCTCGACGGTGCTGTGGGCCAACCCGCTCAATCCCTATGTCTGGATCGTGCTGGCGGTGACGCTGGGCTTTGGTTTTGTCGGTTTCTATGACGACTATCTGAAAGTCACCAAGCAGACTCACAGCGGATTCGCCGGCCGCATCCGGCTATTGCTTGAGGCCATCATCGCGATCGCGGCGTGTTACGCGCTGATCCGGCTTGGACGTGAGACCTCGGCGACCGTGCTGGCGATTCCGTTCTTCAAGGAAGTCGTATTGAACCTCGGCTGGTTCTTTGTGCTGTTCGGGGCTTTCATCATCGTCGGCGCCGGCAATGCGGTGAACCTGACGGATGGCCTCGACGGCCTCGCGATCGTCCCTGTGATGATCGCCGCCGCAAGCTTCGGGATGATCGCCTATCTCGCCGGCAATGCGGTATTCTCGGACTATCTGCAGATCAATTATGTCCCCGGCACCGGCGAGCTCGCAGTGCTGTGTGGCGCGGTGCTGGGCGCGGGTCTGGGATTCCTGTGGTTCAACGCGCCCCCCGCGTCGATCTTCATGGGCGATACGGGTTCGCTGGCGCTGGGCGGCATGCTCGGCTCGATCGCGGTGGCGGTCAAACACGAGATCGTGCTGGCCGTGATCGGCGGGCTGTTTGTGCTGGAAGCGGTCTCGGTGATCGTGCAGGTGGCGTCGTTCAAACTCACCGGCAAGCGCATCTTCAAGATGGCGCCGATCCACCATCATTTCGAGCAATTGGGCTGGACCGAACCGCAAATCGTGATCCGGTTCTGGATCATCTCGGTGATGCTGGCGCTGGCCGGCCTCTCCACGCTGAAACTGCGGTGATGACGTTGAATATCACCCACCGTCATTCCGGAGGCCGCGAAGCGGCAATCCGGAATCTCGAGATTCTCCGATGTGCAATTGCACATCGTAGTTCGTGCTTCGCACGCCCCGGAATGACAGGCTAAATCATGATCCCCGTCACTTCCTTCGCGGGCAAGACGGTCGCGGTGTTCGGCCTCGGCGGGTCGGGGCTTGCGAGCTGTCACGCCCTGAAGGCGGGCGGCGCTGAAGTGATCGCCAGCGACGACGGCGCGGACAGAATGGCCGAAGCCGCAAAAGCCGGTTTTGTCACTGCTGATCTGCGAACCGTCTCGTGGCAGAATTTCGCGGCACTGGTGCTCACTCCCGGTGCGCCGCTGACGCATCCGGCTCCGCACTGGACGGTGCTGGCGGCGAGGGAAGCCGGCGTCGAAGTGATCGGCGATATCGAATTGTTTTGCCGCGAACGCCGCCGCCACGCGCCCGATGCGCCGTTCGTCGCGATCACCGGCACCAACGGCAAATCGACCACCACAGCCCTGATCGCGCATCTGATGCGGGTCGCCGGTTACGACACCCAGATGGGCGGCAATATCGGCACCGCGATCCTGTCGCTGGAGCCGCCGCGCATGGGCCGCGTCCATGTGATCGAGATGTCGTCCTATCAGATCGACCTGACGCCGTCGCTCGATCCCAGCGTCGGCATCCTGATCAATGTCAGCGAAGACCATATCGATCGCCACGGCACGCTGGAGAATTACGCCGCCGTGAAGGAGCGCCTAGTCGCGCGGGTACAGAAGCAAGGTACTGCCATCGTCGGTGTCGATGATATCTGGTGCCGCAACACCGCCGACCGGATCGAACAGGCCGGCCAGCGCGTGGTGCGCATCTCCGTGAAAAATCCGCTGCCCGACGGCATCTATGTCGAGCGCGAAACCATCTGGCGCGCGTCCGGTGGCGCGCGCGACGAAGTCGCTGAGATCGGCGGCATCGGTTCGCTACGTGGCTTGCACAATGCACAGAACGCAGCCTGCGCATCGGCCTGCGCGCTAGCGCTCGGCGTCTCCGGCGCTACGCTGCAGAACGGACTGCGCAGCTTTCCTGGTCTTGCGCACCGCATGGAGCAGGTCGGCCGCCGCGGCAATGTGCTGTTCGTCAACGATTCCAAAGGCACCAATGCCGATGCATCGGCGCATGCGCTGTCGTCCTTTGGCGATATTTTCTGGATCGCGGGCGGCAAGCCGAAGCTCGGTGGTATCACCAGCCTCACCGAATACTTCCCGCGCATCCGTAAAGCGTATCTGATTGGCGAGGCCGCGCAGGAATTCGCCGGCACGTTAGGGGCCCGCGTGCCGCACGAGATTTCCGAAACCCTCGATGTTGCGATCGCCAGCGCGGCGCGCGACGCCGAGGCTTCAGGGTTGAGCGATCCCGTGGTCTTGTTGTCGCCGGCCTGTGCGTCGTTCGACCAGTACCGCAATTTCGAAATCCGCGGCGCCAAGTTCCGCGAATTGGTGTTGCAACTCGGCGGCGTTATTCCCGTTACTTAGCGCTGCGCTCGCGATGTCCCCGGCTTGAACAGATCGAGGTCGATGCTCTCGCCCATCGCCAGATAGCCGGTGCGATTGGGATGCAGTTTATCGCCGGGGCCGCCGGTGGTGCTTTCGGGCACGAATTCCGGCTTGAGGCCGCCCGATTGCGGATCGAGCGCCGCCTTGTCGAAATCGGCCACGCCGTCGAATGTGCCGGATGAGCGGATGAAGTCGTTGAGTGCCTTGCGCTTGCTGTCCTGCTCGGGGAAACCGTGGGCGGCGCTCGAACTGCCGAGCGCCGAAGTTACCGTGGCGCCGATGATGCGGATGTGGGGCCATTTCGCGCGCAACCGGGCGACGCCGTCCTTCATCGCGGATATCACCGGTTCGACCGGCGCATTGCCGTTCTTGCTGAAGTCGTTGATGCCTTCCAGCCAGATCAGGCTAGTGATGCCTGAGAGCGCCAGCACGTCGCGGTCGAGCCGTTGCACGGAGGACGGGCCGCCGGCAAACGGCTTGGCGGGACCATAATCTGATGGTCCGGCGATCTGGTTGCCGCCGATACCGCCGTTCACCACCGCGACCTTGTTGCGATAGATTGCCTTGAGGCGGCGCGATAGCACGTCCGGCCAGCGGTCGTCGCCGTTCATGGTCGAGGCGGTACCGTCGGTGATGGAATCGCCGAATGCCATGATGGCGAAAGCCTCAGTCGGCGCCATCATCTCGACCGCATCGAGGAAAAACCACGACGCGGTCGCGTAAGGGAATGCCTTCTCGTCCTCCTGGGCGCCCACGGCGCCAGCGCCGGGCGCGGTGACGTAGGAAGTCGTGAGCGCCTTGGCGTGCCAGGTCATCGGCCCGCTGTCGCCGGCGATGTGAAAGCTGACCGCAAGCCGGCGGCCGGCGAGGTCATCCGGCTGTTTCACGAATGGCAACGCCACCGGATCGCTCCAGGCCGAGCCGCCGGGCGGAACAATGACGGAAGACTTCCCGCCAAATGTCACCGTGCGATTGGAGCCGGGCACCAGCGCCGCGCTGCCCCATTGCAATCCGGCATACACGCCGTCGAACGTTACCGGCTTGGTGCCGAACGCATTGCTTAATCTGATGCGGGTCTGACGCCCCCACAGATCGGGCCGCACCATCAAGCGAAAGGTCTGATCCCGTGCGCCGGCCGATGGATCGGGAAAGGCGAATTTCTGGTCGGGCTGTGCGGATGGATTGCCGATGGGGTAGGGGCCTTGCACCGAGCCCGTCCATGACACCACCCAGTTTTCGTTAGTGGCGGCCAATGCAGCCAGGGGCGAAGTGACGAACAGCGATGCGATGATGACGCGAACAAGCGAGCGCATGGTTTCCCCGTTTTTTTGATCTTGGCGCGATCCTAAAGCCTAATTCTTCGCTTCGCCAATCGACTTTCTGTCCGCACGTGCACAAAGCGGGATGAGGGTACAAGACGTCGCAATCTCAAAACATTTCCAATCCGTTAACCCCTTGGAAACCATCCTAGGCGACCAATGGGCAAACCCTTTTGTCTTTGGGAATGCCCATGCTCTCCCGTGAACAGCGAAATCCCCTCAGCGAATGGTGGTGGACCGTCGATCGCCTGCAACTGGCGGCGATCCTTGCGCTGATATTGGGCGGCATCATCCTGTCGCTGGCGGCGAGCCCGCCGGTCGCGACCCGGATCGGGCTCGATCCGTTTCACTTCTTCAACCGCCATGTGATGTTCCTGTTGCCATCCTTCATGGTGTTGATCGGGGTGTCGTTCCTGTCGCCGCGGCAAATCCGGCGCACCGCGCTGCTCGTGTTCGCAATCAGCATCATTCTTATTGTTGCGACGCTGCTGATTGGTCCCGAGGTCAAGGGCTCGCGGCGCTGGATCACGTTGATCGGCGTCAACATCCAGGCTTCGGAATCGGCAAAACCCTCCTTCGTGGTGATCGCGGCGTGGCTGTTTGCGGAATCGACCAAGCGGCCGGAAATGCCGGCGACCTCGATGGCGCTTGTATTGCTGATGATGCTGGTCTGTCTGCTCGTGATGGAACCTGATTTCGGCCAGACCATGCTGATCCTGATGGTATGGGGCTCGCTGTTCTTCATCGCGGGCATGCGGATGATCTGGGTGCTCGGGCTCGCGGGCGCCGCGAGCGCGGGACTTTTCGCCGCTTATTTTCTGGTGCCGCACGTCGCCGGCCGCATCAAGCGCTTCATGAATCCGGCCTCGGGCGATACGTTTCAGGTCGATACCGCGATGGAAGCGTTTTCCAATGGCGGCTGGTTCGGCCTTGGGCCCGGCGAAGGCATCGCCAAGCGCAGCCTGCCGGACAGCCATACCGACTTCGTGTTCGCGGTCGCGGCCGAAGAATTCGGAATCATCCTGTGCCTGGTGCTGCTGGCGCTGTTTGCCTTCGTGGTGATCCGCGCGCTGTCGCGAGCCTATGCCAGCGAGGATATGTTCGCGCGCTTCGCGGCTTCGGGTCTGGCCATTTTGTTCGGCGTGCAGGCCGCGATCAACATGTCGGTCAATCTGCAATTGATCCCGGCCAAGGGCATGACGCTGCCGTTCATCTCCTATGGCGGCTCGTCGATGATCTCGCTGGCCTATGGTGTTGGCATGATGCTGGCCTTGACGCGGCACCGGCCCCGTACCGAAATGGAATCGATCGGCGATGCCAATGCCGTTCGCAGCTACGCGTGATCTGCACTATTTTTTGTCATTGCGGGCACAGCGAAGCAATCCATACTTACTTTGCCGATTCATGGATTGCTTCGCTTCGCTCGCAATGACGGCCTACTCGCAAAGTTTGTCTCAATGACCACTTCGCCTCTCATTCTGCTGGCCGCGGGCGGCACCGGCGGGCATCTGTTTCCCGCCGAGGCGCTCGGCGTCGAACTGATGCGGCGCGGCCTGCGCGTGCGCCTTGCGACGGACGCGCGTGCGCTGCGGTACAGCGGTTTATTCTCCAAGGACATGATCGATGTAGTGCCGAGCGCGACGGTGCGCGGCCGCACGCCGTGGTCGCTGGCCTATACCGGCATCACGCTTGCGGTGGGCACTGGCGTCGCGCTCAATCTGATGCGCCGCTTGAAGCCCGCGGCCGTGGTCGGCTTTGGCGGCTATCCGACATTGCCGCCGCTGCTGGCTGCAAAGCTGTTCGGGATTCCCGGCCTCATTCACGACGCCAACGCCGTGCTCGGCCGCGCCAACCGGTTTCTGGCGGGCCGTGTCAGCGCGATCGCGACCTCGTTGCCCGGCGTGCTCGATCGCGATCCGGAGCTGGCAGCCAAAGCCACCACCGTGGGCACGCCGATGCGTCCCGCGATTTTGGCGGCGGCTGTGGTGAAATTTGTCTCGCCCGAGGCGAACGGGCCGCTTCGGCTGTTGGTGATCGGCGGCAGCCAGGGCGCGCGCGTGATGGCCGATATCGTACCGCCGGCGATCGAGATGCTTGATCCTTCCATATGGGGTCGGTTGATCCTGACCCAGCAGGTCCGCGAAGAGGACATGGCGCGGGTGCGTGCGGTCTATGACCGGCTCAAGATCAATGCCGAACTGGCGCCGTTCTTCAGCGACCTGCCGGCGCGGCTGGCGTCGAGCCAGTTGGTGGTGTCGCGCTCCGGCGCCGGCACCGTGGCCGAACTCGGCGCCATCGGCCGCCCTTCGATTCTGGTGCCGCTGCCGGGCGCGATCGATCAGGATCAGTTCGCCAATGCCGGCGTGCTGGCGCAGGCCAACGGCGCGCTGCGGATTCCGCAAGTAGAATTCACGCCGGAACGGCTGGCCGCGGAACTCTCCGCACTCGCCGCCGATCCGGCGCGGCTGACCGCGATGGCGGCCGGCGCCCGTACCGTCGGCCGGCTGGATGCGGCGGAGCGGATGGCCGATCTGGTGATGAAAGTGGCCAAAATCTAGGCGTTTAGTCCAGTCATTCCGGACAGACCGCGTAGCGGGTTGATCCGTAATCTCGAGATTCCCCGATGTGCAAGGGCACATCTGAGGTTCGCCGCTGCGCGTCGCCCCGGAATGACGGAAAAAGCCCTTGTCACGTCGTGCCGAAGCAAGGCATCCAGTACCCGAATTGACAGGAACCGCACCATGAGACTGCCGCGCGAGATCGGGCCTATTCATTTCGTCGGGATCGGCGGCATCGGCATGAGCGGTATCGCCGAGGTCCTGAGCAATCTCGGCTATACTGTGCAGGGCTCGGATGCGTCCGAGAGCGCCAACGTCAATCGCCTGCGTGAAAAAGGCATCACCATCCATGTCGGCCATAAGGCCGAGAATGTCGCCGGCGCCGATGTGCTTGTGGTGTCGACCGCGATCAAGCGCGACAATCCCGAATTGATGGCGGCGCGCGCGCAGCGCATTCCCGTGGTGCGCCGTGCCGAAATGCTGGCTGAATTGATGCGGCTGAAAAGCTGCGTCGCGATTGCCGGCACCCATGGCAAGACCACCACGACCTCGATGGTCGCGGCCTTGCTCGACGCCGGCGATCTCGATCCGACCGTGATCAATGGCGGCATCATCAATGCCTATGGCACCAATGCGCGGCTCGGAGCCGGCGAGTGGATGGTGGTGGAAGCCGACGAGAGCGACGGCACGTTCCTGAAGCTGCCGGCGGATGTCGCGATCGTCACCAATGTGGACCCTGAGCATCTCGATCACTTCAAGACCTTCGAGGCCGTGCAGGACGCGTTTCGCAACTTCGTCGAGAACGTGCCGTTCTACGGCTTTGCCGTGATGTGCATCGATCATCCCGTGGTGCAAACCTTAGTGGGCAAGATCGAGGATCGCCGCATCATCACCTACGGCGAAAATCCGCAGGCCGATGCGCGGCTGGTCGATCTCACGCCCACGGGTGGCGGCTCGAAATTCAAGGTCGTGTTTCGTAATCGCAAGACCGATGCTACCCATGAAATTCCCGATGTGATGTTGCCGATGCCCGGCCGCCACAACGCGCTCAACGCCACGTCGGCGATCGCGGTGGCGCATGAACTCGGGTTGTCCGATGACACCATCCGCAAGGCCATCGCGGGCTTCGGCGGGGTCAAGCGGCGCTTCACCAAGACAGGGGAATGGAACGGCGTCACCATCATTGACGACTATGGCCATCATCCCGTCGAGATCGCCGCGGTGCTGAAAGCGGCGCGCGAATCCACCAATGGCAAGATCATCGCCGTGGTGCAGCCGCATCGCTTCACGCGCTTGCAATCGCTGTTCGAGGAATTCTGCACCTGTTTCAACGACGCCGACACGGTGGTCGTCGCTGAAGTCTATCCGGCCGGCGAGGCGCCGATTGAGGGCATCGACCGCGATCATTTCGTGCTTGGCCTGCGCGCGCACGGCCATCGCGAGGTGATCGCGCTGCAGGATTCTTCGGAGCTTGCGCGTGTGATCGGCGGCCTCGCGACCAGCGGCGATTTCGTCGTCTGTTTAGGCGCGGGCAATATCACGCAATGGGCCTACGCATTGCCGGGCGAATTGAAGGCGCTGGGATGAGTGTGCAATCCGCACAGTGTTTGAGTTCGTCATGGCCGGGCTTGGTCTCTCCGTTCCCTCCCCCCTTGCGGGGGAGGGTTAGGGTGGGGGGTGAGCCGCAGACACCGAATTCGCGGCTACCCCCCTCTCCAACTCTCCCCCGCAAGGGAGGAGAGGGCAGACCGCGCCGCGCGGCAGCACCGTGGCCCAACAACGCATGACCTTCCCCGACATCACGCCCGATCTCAAAGCCGCGATGCCTGAGTTGCGCGGGCGGTTATTGGCGAACCAGTCGCTGGCCGAGTTGACCTGGTTTCGGGTCGGCGGTCCGGCGCAGGTGCTGTTCACGCCGGCGGATGAAGCCGATCTGGCGTACTTCCTCGCGCATCTGCCGCAGGAGCTTTCGGTCTATGTCGTCGGCGTCGGCTCCAATCTGATCGTGCGCGATGGCGGTTTGCCCGGTGTGGTGATCCGGCTCAGTCCGCGCGGGTTTGGCGAGACCAGCGCCCATGAAGATATCGTCAGCGCCGGAGCGGCGGCGCTCGACAAGCGCGTCGCCGAAACCGCGGCGGCGGCTAATCTCGGCGGGATGGAATTTTTCTTCGGCATTCCCGGCACCATCGGTGGCGCGCTGCGCATGAACGCCGGGGCCAATGGTTCGGAGACCAAGGACGTTTTGATCGAAGCCTCCGGCGTCGGCCGTGACGGCAAGCTTCATCGCTTTGCCAATGCCGACATGAAGTTCGTCTATCGCAACAATGGCGTCGATCCTTCGATCATTTTCACGTCGGCGCGTTTTCGTGGGTTACCCACCGCGCCGGAAGCCATTCGCGCGCGGATGAGCGAGGTGCAGAGCCACCGCGAGACCGCGCAGCCGATCCGCGAAAAAACCGGCGGCTCCACCTTCAAGAATCCACCCGGCAACAGCGCCTGGAAGCTGATCGATGCCGCCGGCTGCCGCGGCCTGCGCGTCGGCGGCGCGCAGGTGTCGGAGATGCATTGCAACTTTCTGATCAATACCGGCACCGCGACCGGCCACGATATCGAGACCCTGGGCGAGACCGTGCGCACGCGGGTCAAGGAAAACACTGGAATTGAGCTACACTGGGAAATCAAACGGATTGGAATAGCGGCGTAGTCGTCATTCCGGGGCGCTCGCAAGCGAGCGAACCCGGAATCTCGAAGAGGCAATAAGGAGATTCCGGGTCTGTGCTTTCAGCACATCCCGGAATGACGAAAGAGCGGAACGAAATGATGCGCATCACCATTCTTTTCGGCGGCACCAATAAAGAGCGCCTGGTCTCGGTCGCGACCGCGCAGGCGCTGCATACGGCGTTGCCGGAGGCCGATCTGTGGTTCTGGGATATCGATGACAGCGTGCATCAGGTCCAGTCCGAAAAGCTTCTCGGTCATGCCAGGCCGTTTGAGGATCCGTTCAAGCCCGACGGCGTCGGTGTCGCGATCGAACTGGCGCTGGACAAGGCCAAGGCGGAGGATCGCCTGCTGGTGCTCGGCCTGCATGGCGGCCGGGCGGAGAACGGCGAATTGCAGGCGATGTGCGAAATGCGCGGGGTCGCCTTTACCGGTTCGGGCTCGGCCTCGTCGCATCTCGCCTTTGACAAGATCGCGGCCAAGCAGTTCGCGGCGCTTGCTGGTGTCAAGGCGCCGGCTGGCGTCGCGCTTGGGGATGCCGAGAAGGCGCTGGCCGAGTATGGCCGGTTGATCGCCAAGCCGGCACGGGATGGATCGAGCTACGGCCTGATCTACGTCAATGCCAGGCAGGACCTCGTCGCCGTGCGCAACGCCGCCAAAACGGAAGAATATGTGATCGAGCCGTTTATCTCAGGCACGGAGGCGACCTGCGGCGTGCTGGAGCAGGCGGACGGTTCTGTTATCGCGCTGCCGCCGATCGAAATCATCACGGCGGATGGCGGGTTCGATTACACTGCGAAGTATCTGGCCAAATCGACCCAGGAAATCTGCCCGGGGCGCTTTTCGCCCGAAATTAGCGCTGGGATCATGGACCTTGCAGTTCGGGCGCACCGGGCGATGTCGTGCAGCGGCTATTCGCGTTCGGACTTCATCGTCTCGGCGAAAGGGCCGGTCTATCTGGAAACCAACACCTTGCCCGGCCTGACCAAGGCCTCGCTCTACCCGAAGGCGCTCAAGGCGCAGGGCATCGAGTTTATTGATTTTTTGCGTGGCCAGATCGAGCTTGGGGCCAAACGGGCGCAAAAATAGCGGGCTGACCGCGTCGCTTCCGGCCGGGGGGCGGAACCGCGGCGTTGCTAAAATCCTACAATTGTTGGGCAAAGTGTTCAGCCGGCACACCAAATCGTACCCAGTTGGTACCTACTTTACCCTTTGTTTACCAGGAAGTCCGAAGGTTAACGCTGGCGGCGCATGTGGCGTTTGGCTGCCGGGGCGTGAGCTGTTGCGGATTTCCGCTTCGACGACCGCATCGAGGGATCAGATGGCCTCTTTCCAGCTTGAGGCCAGCCCGCAACCCGGCATGACCGAGACGTCATCTGTGCCAGAACCCGCAAGCTTTTGCGGGCAAACATGTGACGAGCTCGTGCAATGGATGGTGCAGGACGCCTCGCTCGGTCGTTGAGATCGCTGGGGCCCCAAGCTGACCTGAAAGCGGCCGCCGTTGGGGCGGTCGTGCTGTTGCGCGAGTGGCTGGCCGAAAAGCGGGCGATCGCCGCCGTAAAGCGCGCGCCGGCCAAGCCCAAAGCGCGTCTCGACCGTGCCGAAGAGGCGCCCCGTCTGATCGCGCTCGTGGAGCGCTATCTTCCGCATCGTGTTGGCGTGATCGCAACCGTGCTGTTGCTGCTGGGCAGCGCCGGGTTCGGCATCGTCAGGGGTGGCCATCTCGAGGAATTCACCGCCGCGCTGAGCGATAGCCGCAACGCGATGGCCAATTCGGCCGGGTTCCGGATCACCACCGTCGGAATCAACGGCCGCAAGCAATTGTCCCAGGATGAAATACTCGCGATCGGGGGCGTCAACGGCCGCTCCTCGCTGCTGTTCCTCGACGCCGCCGCGGTGCGCGACCGGCTGAAAGCCAATCCCTGGATCAGCGACGCAACGGTGCTGAAATTCTATCCCGGGCAGTTGCGGATCGACATCGTCGAGCGCACGGCGTTCGCGCTGTGGCAGCAGGATGGCCGCCTGTCGGTGATCGCCGATGACGGCGCGGTGCTCGAACCCTACGTGTCGCGCCGCTTCCTGACGCTGCCGCTGGTGGTCGGCAAGGGCGCCGAAACCCGCGCCCGGGATTTCCTGGCATTGCTGGCGCGCTATCCGCAGGTCAATTCGGTGACCAAGGCCGCGATCTTTGTCGGCGAACGGCGCTGGAACCTGCGCCTCAAGGACGGTCTCGACGTCCGGCTGCCGGAAAACGAGGTCGGCAACGCGCTGGCTTCGCTGAGCAAGCTCGACAAGGACGACCGGCTGTTTTCCCGTGATATCGTCGCCGTCGATATGCGGCTGCCGGACCGGCTGACCGTGCAATTGTCGGATGATGCGGCGAAAGCCCGCGAAGACCTGTTCAAGGACAAGAAGGCCAAGAAGAAAGCCGGTGACGCATGACCGGCTTCGAACGCAATCAGACCCCGAAGACGCGTCCGATGCCGCAGAAGCGCACCGCGCTGGTGGCCTCGCTCGATATCGGCACCAGCAAGATCGCCTGCATGATCGCGCGGTTGCGGCCGTGCCCGCCGAACGAAGCGCTGCGCGGGCGCAGCCATGCGGTCGAACTGATCGGCTACAGCCAGATCCAGTCGCGCGGCGTCAAGGCCGGGGCGGTGGTCGATCTCGCCGAATGCGAACAAGCGGTGCGCCAGGCGGTGGCATTGGCCGAACGCATGGCCAAAGTTCGCGTTGAATCGGTTTTGCTGTCGGTTTCGGCAGGCCGGCTGCAAGGCCAGTTGATCGAAGCCGCGGCCGACATCAAGGGCGGCGCGGTGACTTCGGCGGACATTAGCCGCGTCACCTCCACCGGCATGCACCACGCCACCGGCGAGGGCCGCACGGTTTTGCATGCGCTGCCGGTCAGCTACGCGCTGGATGGCGTCAAGGGCATCCGCGATCCCAAGGGCATGGTGGCGCGGCAGTTCGGCGTCGACATGAACGTGGTCACGGCGGACGCGACGGTCGCCAGGAACCTGATGCTGGTGGTCGAGCGCTGTCATCTCAACGTCGAAGCCATGGCCGCAAGCCCCTATGTGGCCGGTCTCTCGGTGTTGACGGATGATGAAGTCGATATCGGCGCCGCCGTGGTCGAGATGGGCGCGGGCACCACCACGATCGCGACCTATGCCGGCGGCCGCTTCGTGCATGCCAGCGGATTTGCGCTCGGCGGGCAACACATCACGATGGATCTTGCACGCGGCATCAGCGCATGCATTGCGGATGCCGAGCGAATCAAGACGTTATATGGCACCGTGCTGACCGGCGGGTCCGATGCGCGCGAGTTGATGTCTGTGCCGTCGGCCGGCGACAACGAGCGGGATGTTCCACAGGTCGTCTCCCGCGCCACCATCGCGAACATTATCCGGCACCGCGCCGAGGAGATTTTTGAAATGGTCAGGGACCGGCTTGCCGATTCCCCCTTTGCGTCCGAACCGAAGGCCCGCGTTGTCTTGAGCGGTGGCGCATCGCAGCTCTCCGGAACGCTTGAATTGGCGACCCAGATTCTCGGCCGCCCGGTGCGGATCGGCCGTCCGCTCGGGTTTGGCCGGCTGCCCCATGAGGCGAAGAGCGCGTCGTTCGCGGTCCCCTCGGGCCTCCTGGTCTATCCGCAATACGCTCATCTTGAACACGTCGAACCGCGGCATACGCGGCAGCTTCGGACAGGGACTGACGGCTACTTCGGAAAAGTCGGCCGATGGCTTCGTGAGGGCTTCTGATGAAACTTTTCCGCACCCTCCCATTTTCACCACTTCCCGCGGCCGCCGGCCGGGGCGAACCAACGCGCGCGTCGTAATCGAGAGGCAACCATGGCACTCAATCTAACACCCCCTGACATCAGCGAGTTGAAACCGCGGATCACCGTGTTCGGCGTAGGTGGCGCGGGCGGCAATGCCGTCAACAACATGATCACCGCCGGATTGCAGGGCGTCGATTTCGTCGTCGCCAATACCGACGCGCAGGCGCTGACCATGTCCAAGGCGCAGCGCATCGTGCAGATGGGCACCCAGGTCACCCAGGGCCTCGGCGCCGGTTCGCAGCCGGATGTCGGCGCTGCCGCGGCGCAGGAAGTCATCGATGAAATCCGCGATCATCTCTCCGGCGCCAACATGGTGTTCGTCACCGCCGGCATGGGCGGTGGTACCGGTACCGGTGCGGCCCCCGTCATCGCCAAGACCGCGCGCGACATGGGCATCCTCACCGTGGGCGTGGTCACCAAGCCGTTCCACTTCGAAGGCCAGCGCCGCATGCGCACCGCCGAAGCCGGCATTGCCGAGCTGCACAAGGTGGTCGACACCCTTCTGATCATCCCGAACCAGAACCTGTTCCGGGTTGCCAACGAAAAGACCACCTTCGCCGACGCGTTCGCGATGGCCGACCAGGTGCTCTATTCGGGCGTCGCCTGCATCACCGACCTGATGGTCAAGGAAGGCCTGATCAATCTCGACTTCGCCGACGTCCGCGCCGTGATGCGCGAAATGGGCAAGGCGATGATGGGTACCGGCGAAGCCTCCGGCGACAAGCGCGCTTTGACTGCAGCCGAAGCCGCGATCGCCAATCCGCTGATCGACGATTCCTCGATGAAGGGGGCCCGTGGCCTCTTGATCTCGATCACCGGCGGCAAGGACCTGACGCTGTTCGAAGTCGACGAAGCCGCGACCCGAATCCGCGAAGAAGTCGACCAGGACGCCAACATCATCGTCGGCGCCACCTTCGACGAGAGCCTCGATGGCGTGATCCGCGTCTCCGTCGTGGCGACCGGCATCGAACAGGCCCTGATCTCGCGCAATGCGACCGCCCCGGCTGCTCCCGTGACCAATGCGGTGGCCCCGGATACGCGTTTGGCCGATCTGACCGCGCGGTTGCGTGCCGACAACGCGCGCTTGGCCGAGCGCGCCGCCCAGAAGATGGAAGCGCCCGCCATGGCGCCGCAGCCGGCTCCGGTCGTTGCCGCGCCGCAGCAGCAACGCGCTTCCGGTAGCGTCGAACGTGCCGCCCTGGCTGCAATTGCCGCCGCGGTCGCGCCGGAAACTTCACAGCCGGCGATGTCGGCGCCGCTGCAGCCCGCCTCCTACGGCGACGTCACGGTTCGCCCGATCGCGCAGAAGCCGTCGCTGTTCCCGGATCATGATGTTGCTCCGGTCGCAATCCACGAGCCGGCGATGCCCGAGACGTTCATCCCGCAAGCGGCTGAGCGGGCGCCGTCGCGCACCCCCCGGATGCCGAAATTCGAAGACCTGCCGATGCCCGCGCAGAACGAAATCCGGCAGGCCCGCGGTGAAGTCGAGGAAGAGCATCCGCAGAAGACCCGGATGTCGCTGCTGCAGCGTCTCGCCAATGTCGGCCTCGGCCGCCGCGACGAAGAGAGCGAACCGCCGATCGCGGCCCGCGCCTCCGGTCCGGCGATGGCGCCGATGCCGCCGCTGCCGGAACGCAAGCCGCAGCGCAGCGTCGCACAGCAAATCGCAGCCAGCGAACCGGTATCTGAATACGCTCGCCGGCCCGCTCCGCAGGGATTGGACGTCCATGGCCGCCCGGCACCTGTTGCCGCCGCGCCACAGGGCGACGACCATCTTGATATCCCGGCCTTCCTGCGCCGCCAGTCGAACTGAAGTTTGTTACAATTCCGACGACCCTGGAGGCCCTGGCTGGATCAGCCGGGGCCTTCTTCTTTTTTAAGGGTTGGAATAGTCGCTTCAGAGCCAAGCAACTGATTATAAATGATTAATTATGCATTTCGTGGTGAAGTGAAAAAGCCAAACTGCCTCTGGCAGCGGCGGAGTTTGGTCAACCTTTGGCGTGAATACGGCAGAGATTGGGTAACAATCCGTAAAAAAGCGTGAGTTGGCGTGCTTTGAGGCAATCACTATGGTCTGCCGTGACTTGGGGATACTTCGAGACGAATCGACGCAGGTTTGGGTCGGTCTGAACTCTTGGTAAAGTCAGTGGGCAATTTTCGCATGAAGTTTAGCCGGCAGACAACGCTTCGCTCGCAAGCCACCGTTACAGGTGTCGGCGTTCACTCAGGGTTGCCTGTCAGTCTGACGCTCGGGCCTGCATCTGTCGATGCGGGCTTTGTTTTTGTTCGCACCGGCCTCGATGGTTGCGACCGCGAAGTTCAGGCGACGGCAGAAGCCGTGATCTCCACCGAACTCGCGACTGTGCTGGGCGACCGTGAGGGCCCGCTGGTCTCCACCGCGGAGCATGTCCTTGCTGCACTGCGGGGCATGGGCGTCGATAACGCCACGATCGAAGTCGATGGTCCGGAAGTTCCGATCATGGACGGCAGCGCCGCTGCTTTCGTCGCCGCGATCGAGCAGGCCGGTATCGTTACCCAGTCGGCATCGCGCCGTTTCATTCAGGTGCTCAAGCCCGTGCAGGTCACGATGGGCGCCTCGTTCGGCGAGTTGCGGCCCTATGCGGCTGGCTTCCGCGCCGAAGTCGAGATCGATTTCACCAATCCGGCGATCGGCCGTCAGAATTATACGCTCGATCTCAGCGCGGAACGGTTCCGCCGCGAGATTTCACGCGCCCGCACCTTCGGGTGCATGAACGATGTGGCGCAGCTCTGGAGCGCAGGTTTCGCGCTCGGTTCCTCCTTTGAGAATTCGGTGGTGTACGATCAAACCCGGATCCTCAACACCGAAGGCCTGCGCTATCCCGACGAATGTGCGCGTCACAAGGTTCTCGACGTGATCGGCGACCTCGCGCTGGCCGGATTGCCCCTGCTGGGCGCTTTCCGCTCGGTACGCGGCGGTCACAAGCTCAATCACGCGGTGCTGACGGCCCTCTTGGCCGATCGCAGTGCTTGGCGGGTAGTCGAGGCGGAAACCGCACGCCGTCCGCGCGGTCACGCCGAGGCCGGCAGTGGCATGGCTGGCGGCATGATCGCCCCGGCCTATGGTCCGGACGTTTCCTGACTTTCGCTTGCGAAATGTCCTGACTTTGCTTTCCTGACGCTTTGCTTACCTGACATTTTGGCTGATCAGGCGCGGTAACCAAGATTGGCCGCGATCGCTCGCAGCTGCCTTAATCCGGGCGAAATGCCTGCGTATTCGGTTGGTTATGGGACTTTTTTCGGTTAAAAAGGCGTGCGGTTGCATGTATGGCGCCGCGAGTCATTTACCGCGTCTATGACCATGTTCAGGGCGCGCGGCGGGCACCGCATCACAGCACAGGCGTCAGGTCTTGATTTTATGTCGGTACAGCGCATGACGCTTGGATTTCACACGATCTCGTCTGGTCTGCGCCGGTTTGCGCTGCCGCTGCGCCTGGCCGCGGGCCTTGCCGTTGTCGGGATTCCGCTGAGCGGCTGCAGCTCCATGACCGAGACCTACGACAAGGTTTTCAACAAGGACGAGACCTTCGTCGAGGAGCCTGCGGACAAGCTCTATAATGAGGGCCTGTTCCTGATGAATGACAGGCACGACCCGAAGCAGGCCTCGAAGAAGTTCGAGGAAGTCGATCGCCAGCATCCTTATTCCGACCTGGCGCGCAAATCGCTGCTGATGTCGGCCTATGCCTTCTACACCGCCAACGATTACGACAGTTGCATTGGTGCTGCGACGCGCTACGTCACCCTGCATCCGGGCAGCCCCGACGCTGCCTATGCGCAATTCCTGATCGCGGCCTCGCATTACGACCAGATCCCCGACATCACGCGCGATCAGGGCCGGACCGAAAAGGCCATTGCCGCGCTGGAAGAAGTGGTCCGCAAATACCCGACCTCGGAATATGCCGTCAGCGCCAAGGCCAAGCTCGAAGCCGCGCGCGACCAGCTCGCCGGCCGCGAAATGAATGTCGGCCGCTACAACATGCAAAAGCGCAACTACATCGGCGCCATCAACCGCTTCAAGACCGTGGTGACGCAGTATCAGACCACCCGGCATGTCGAGGAAGCGCTGGCCCGGCTGACCGAGGCCTATATGGCGATCGGTATCGTCAGCGAGGCCCAAACCGCTGCGGCCGTGCTTGGGCACAATTTTCCTGACAGTCCCTGGTACAAGGACGCGTATAATCTAGTAAAGTCCGGTGGCCTCGAACCGACCGAGGACAGAGGGTCCTATATTTCGCAGGCCTTCAAGAAACTGGGTCTTGCTAGGAATTGATTTCACATGCTGGCGCGTCTTTCGATCCGTGACATCGTCCTGATCGAACGGCTTGATATCGAGTTTTCCCGTGGCCTTGCGGTTTTGACCGGTGAGACCGGGGCGGGCAAATCCATCCTTCTCGATGCATTCGCGCTGGCGCTCGGCGGCCGCGGCGACGCGAGCCTGGTGCGGCATGGCGCGGAGCAGGGCCAGGTCACCGCGGTGTTCGATATCCCCAAGGGCCATCCGGCCTCGGCGATTCTTGGAGACAACGGCCTCGACGATACCGGTGAAATGATTCTCCGCCGCGTGCAGCTTGCCGATGGCCGCACCCGCGCCTTCATCAACGATCAGGCGATCAGCGTGCAGACCCTCAAGGCGGTCGGCGCGGCTTTGGTTGAAATTCATGGCCAGCATGACGAACGCGCGCTGGTCGATGCCTCGACCCATAGGCAATTGCTCGACGCGTTTGCCGGCCTGGAAAAGGACGTCGCGGCACTTGAACTGTTGTGGGACGCAAGGCGCGCGGCCAATACGGTGCTCGATGAACATCGCGCCGGCATGGAGCGCGCGGCCCGCGAAGCGGATTATCTGCGCCATGCCGCCGATGAGCTGAAGAAGCTGGCGCCGAAGGACGGCGAGGAAACCACGTTGGCCGGCCGCCGCACCTCCATGATGCAGGGCGAGAAGATCGCGACCGATTTGCGCGAGGCGCAGGACGCCGTCAGCGGCCATCACTCGCCGGTCGCCGCATTGTCCGCGGCGGTGCGCCGGCTGGAACGGCGGGCGGGAAATTCGCCGACCCTGGTCGAGCCCGCGGTGAAGGCGATCGACGCCGCGATCAACGCGCTGGAGGAAGCCGACCAGCACCTCAGCGCGGCGTTGATCGCGGCGGATTTCGATCCGTCCGAGCTTGAGCGCATCGAGGAGCGGCTGTTTGCGCTGCGCGCCGCCGCGCGCAAATATTCGACGCCGGTCGATGGCCTCGCGGCGCTAGCCGCGAAATACGCTTCGGATGTCGCGCTGATCGATGCCGGAGCGGATCAACTGACCAGGCTGGAGAAGATCGCGGCCGAGGCCGACAAGCGTTACAGCGCGGCTGCGACCAAACTTTCCGCGGCGCGGACCAAATCCGCCGAAAAACTCAACAAGGCCGTCAACGCCGAACTCGCGCCGCTGAAACTGGAGCGCGCCAAATTCATGACGCAGGTCGAGACTGATTTGAAATCGCCGGGGCCGCAGGGCTTCGATCGCGTCGAATTCTGGGTCCAGACCAATCCCGGCACCAGGGCCGGTCCGATGATGAAAGTGGCCTCCGGCGGTGAGCTATCGCGGTTCCTGCTGGCGCTCAAGGTGGTGCTGTCCGACAAGGGATCGGCGCCCACGCTGGTGTTCGACGAAATCGACACCGGGGTTGGCGGTGCGGTGGCCGATGCGATCGGCGCGCGGCTGGCGCGGCTCGCGGGCAAGGTGCAGGTGATGGCCGTGACCCACGCGCCGCAGGTCGCCGCCCGCGCCAGCCAGCATTTGCTGATTTCAAAGGACGCGCTCGACAAGGGCAAGCGCGTCGCCACCCGCGTCAACGCACTCGCCGCCGATCACCGCCGCGAAGAAATCGCCCGCATGCTGGCCGGCGCCGAGATCACCGCGGAGGCCAGGGCGGCGGCGGAACGACTGCTGAAGGCGGCGACGGCGTAATATCCTCCGTCATTCCGGGACGATGCGCAGCATCGAACCTCAGATGCGCAATTGCGCATCGGGGAATCTCGAGATTCCGGGTCTGGTCCTTTCGGACCATCCCGGAATGACGAATCCATCAATCAGCAAATGGATTCATACAAATCCTCCCACTGTGGATTTTTCTCTTCAATTAGCTTGGTCTTCCAGGCCCGCTTCCACTTCTTTATTTCTTTCTCGCGGGAAATCGCGGAAATTGGATCATCGTAGATTTCGAACCAAACAAGTCGTGTGATATTATATTTGGATGTGAAGCTGCGGACGGCTTTTGTTCGGTGTTCGAAAATCCGGCGCACGATATCGTTTGTTACCCCGATGTAGGTTGCTCCATCTTTTCTGCTTGCGAGTATGTAGACGTAGTAGGCCATGACTTTCATCACTCTCAACGTCGTCATTCCGGGGCGTGCAAAGCACGAACCCGGAATCTCGAGATTCCGGGTCTGGTCCTTCGGACCATCCCGGAATGACGGGTTACAATTTATCTCATGACAGCAAAACCAAAAAAATCTCCCCCCGCCGTCGATGCCCTCACCAAGGCGCAGGCGAAGGTTGAGCTGATGCGGCTGACGCTGGAGATCGAGGGGCACGACAAGCGTTATTATCAGGACGATGCGCCGAAGATTTCTGACGCCGCGTATGACGAGCTGCGCAAGCGATTCAACGCGATCGAGGCGCGGTTTCCGGAATTCGTCACCGGCGATTCGCCGTCGCAGAAAGTCGGCGTCGCGCCGTCTGGACGATTCAAGAAGGTCCGCCACGCGGTCCCGATGCTGTCGCTCGACAACGCCTTTGCCGAAGAGGATGTCGTCGATTTCGTCGGCCGCATCCGGCGCTTCCTGAAACTTGGCGACGAAGACGAGATCGATTTCAGCGCCGAGCCGAAGATCGATGGTCTGTCGATGTCGCTGCGCTATGAGGGCGGCGAACTCGTTACCGCCGCGACGCGTGGCGATGGTACGGAGGGCGAGGACGTCACGGCCAACATCCGTACGCTCGAGGATGTGCCGAAGAAACTGAAGGGCCGCAATATTCCTGACGTCTGCGAGGTGCGCGGGGAGGTCTACATGACCAAGCAGGCGTTTCTCGCGCTCAATGAGCGGCAGAAGGCCGCCGGCGAGACGATTTTCGCCAATCCGCGCAATTCAGCCGCCGGTTCGCTACGTCAGAAGGATCCCGGCATTACCGCCTCGCGTCCCCTCGGCTTCTTTGCCTATGCCTGGGGCGAGATGAGCGATATGCCGGCCGATCTGCAATCCGGCATGATCTCCTGGTTCGAGCGCTGCGGTTTCAAGACCAATCCGCTGACCAAACAATGTCATTCGGTCGAGCAGTTGATCGCGTTCCATCGCAAGATCGAGGAGCAACGCGCCGGGCTCGATTACGATATCGACGGCGTGGTCTACAAGGTCGACCGGCTCGACTGGCAGGAGCGTCTTGGCTTTGTGTCGCGCACGCCGCGCTGGGCGATCGCGCATAAATTCCCGGCCGAGCGTGCCATCACCGTGCTGCGGGATATCGAGATCCAGGTCGGGCGCACCGGTTCGTTCACGCCGGTTGGCAAGCTTGAACCGGTCGGCGTCGGCGGCGTCATCGTGCAAAATGTTACGCTGCATAACGAAGACTATATCCGGGGTATCGGCGGCGACGGCGAGCAATTGCGCGAGGGTCGCGATATCCGCATTGGCGACACCGTCGTGGTGCAGCGCGCCGGCGATGTGATTCCCCAGATCGTCGACGTCGTGATCGACAAGCGGCCGAAGACTGCCAAGGAATATCATTTCCCGAAGAAATGCCCGTGCCCGCTGCATACCGATGTGGTGCGCGGCGAAACTGCGACCGGCGAGGAGGGTTCGCGCGCGCGCTGCACCGGCGAGTTCGCCTGCCCCTATCAGAAGATCGAGCACTTAAAACTGTTCGCCTCGCGCCGCGCTTTCGATATCGACGGGCTCGGCGAAAAGCAGATCGAATTCTTTTTCGAGCAGGGATGGGTAACAGAGCCCGCCGATATCTTCACGCTGCCGAAGCGCAACGCCAAATTCAAGCTTGAGGAGATCGAAGGCTACGGCGAGACATCGGTGCGCAATCTGTTCGCCTCCATCGAGGCACGGCGCAATATCTCGCTTGAGCGTTTTATCTTCGCGCTCGGCATGCGTCATGTCGGCGAGACCACCGCGCTGGCGCTGGCGCGCGGCTACGGGTCGTGGACGGCGTTTCACGATGCCTGCCTGAAGGTCACGAAAGACGACGAGGAAGCCATCGCCGAGATGGATGCGCTCGACCAGATCGGCGACACCGTGATCGCCAGCATCAAGGCCTATTTCGGCGAGAGCCATAATCGCGGGATCGTCGAGCGGCTGACCAAAGAGGTCACCATCCTCGACACCGAAAAGCCGAAGAGCAATTCGGCGGTCGCCGGCAAGACGGTGGTGTTCACCGGATCGCTGGAGAAGATGACGCGCGACGAAGCCAAGGCGACGGCGGAACGTCTGGGTGCGAAGGCCGCGGGCTCGGTGTCGAAGAAGACGGATTATGTGGTGGCGGGGCCGGGGGCGGGTTCGAAACTCGCCGAGGCCAAGAAGCATGGCGTGACCGTGCTGACGGAGGACGAGTGGTTGAAGCTGGTCGGGGAGTGAGATTGGACCCGCCGTCATTGCGAGGAGCGTAGCGACGAAGCAATCCACTCTTTCTTGCTGCCCGATGGATTGCTTCGCTTCGCTCGCAATGACGATCTTCCAGGCTGATCGGGTAACCCTCTACAACAACCCCGATTCTTCCTCTTCCGCCTGCTCGATCAACTCCTCGCTCACCACCACCGTCCGCCTCGGCACCAGGAACACCATTGTCGAGGCGCAGGCCAGCGACAAGACAAGGACGGCGATGTTGAGCGGCACCGGCGTTGTAAAATGCCCGCCTAGATAAGCTCCGAACTGCGAGATAAACGAGCCCAGCCCCATCTGCAGAAATCCCATCGCGCCCGAGGCGGTGCCGGCGGCTTCCGGGCGTACGCTGATCGCGCCGGCGGCTGAGTTCGACATCACGAAGGCGTTGGCGAACATCACCAGCATCTGGGTGCCGAACAGCCAGGACGGCGATTGATTGAGCCCGGCGATGCCCCAGACGAGATTCAAAAAGCTGCCCAGCAGTTGCAGCGCGAGGCCGAACCAGATCAGCCGTTCCAGCGAGTGCCGCGGCGCGAAGCGCACGCAAAACAGATTGCCGATCAGATAGGCAAAACCGGTCGTCGCGAACCATGCGCCATATTCGGCGCTGGAGCGGCCCATCTGCGTCACGACAATATAGGGACCGCCGCCGGCGAAGGCGAAGATGATCTGCGAGGCCAGCACCTGGCACAGCATATAACCGAGGAAAGCGCGGCTCTTGAACAGATTGCCGACATCGCCGCGAAACCCGCCGGCCTCGAGGCGATCGCGGCGCGTCTCCGGCAGCGCGATGGCGATGCCTGCGCCGATCGCGATCGAGGCGGCGGTGATGACATAGAAGATCGAGCGCCAGCCGAAGGCGATTTCCAATAGGCCGCCGGTCAGCGGGCTCAGCATTTGCGCGATCATCATCACCGCGATCACAAGGCTGATCATGGAGCTGATGCGTTCGCGGCTATAGAGATCGCGGATGATGGCGCGGCTTACCACCATGCCGGTGGCGCCGCCGAGCGCCTGCAGAAACCGCGCCGCGATTAGTTGCGGCAGCGTTTCGGCGAAAATGCAGGCGGCACTCGCCACCACCATCAGGCAAAGGCCGGCCAGCAGCACCGGACGGCGTCCGAATTTGTCGGAGAGTGGCCCCATGATGATCTGCGAGCAGGCGATACCGACCATATAGAGCGACACCGTCATCTGCGCGATCGAGATATCGCGGCCGAAGGTGGTGGCCAGCAGCGGCAGCGCCGGTACCAGCATATAGAGCGAAATCGGCGCCACGCCGGTCATCGCGACCAGCAACAGCAGCATGATCCGCGGTGGCGCGTTACTCGCGATGCCGTTCGCCGCCCCCGGCGGCTTGCCTGCTACTCCGTGCATGAAGGCCTGACCCAATCCTGTGAATCAGGACTCTAGCGTTATCTCGCGCCTGCAACATGGCCGTTTCGGAATGCGGCTATTCGTTTTTCGGGAGGCGGTGAAAAGGCCGGTAAAGCGCTGCCGTAGCCACACATACCGCCGTCATCACCCGCGAAAGCAGGTGATCCAGTATTCCAGAGGCGGTTGTGATTAAGCCGAGAAGCTGCGGCGTACTGGATACCCGCCTGCGCGGGTATGACGACCTAATGCGATATGGCGACCGGCGCTAGAACTGCGTAGAACTACGCCGACAGCGGCGCCGTCGCGTCATCCAGCCACAGCTTCGTCGCCTCATCCACATGCGAGCGAACCGCGTGGCGCACTTTCGCGTGGTAATCGTTGAACCAGCTCAGCTCATCGCCGCTGAGCATATTGAGATCGACCAGCCGGCGATCGATCGGCGCCAGGGTCAGCGTCTCGAACGTATTCACCGGCTTTTCGGCGCCGGCGATATCGGCGGCGGCAACGACCAGTTCGAGGTTTTCGATCCGAATCCCAAAACCGTCGGTCTTGTAGTAGCCTGGTTCATTGGAAAGGATCATGCCCCGGCGCAGCGGCGCGGTGCCGAGCTTGGAAATTCGCGCCGGGCCTTCATGCACCGACAGATAACTGCCGACGCCATGGCCGGTGCCGTGTTCGAAATCGATGCCGGCCTGCCACAGATATTGCCGCGCCAGCGTGTCGATCTGCGCGCCGGTGGTGCCGTCCGGGAATAGCGCGCGGGCAATCGCGATATGGCCGCGCAGCACGCGGGTGAAGCGGTCGCGCATTTCATGGGTCGGCGCGCCGATCGCGATGGTGCGGGTGACGTCGGTGGTGCCGTCTTCATATTGCGCGCCGGAATCGATCAGCAGCAGATCGCCTAGCGCAATCCGCCGGTTGGTCTTGCGGGTGACGCGATAGTGCACGATGGCGCCGTTCGGCCCGGTGCCGGCAATCGTCGGAAACGAGACATCCTTCAGGGCGCCGGTGTCGCGGCGGAAGCTTTCCAGCGCCTCGACGGTGTCGATCTCGGTCAGCGCACCGGAGGGCGCCTCGCGGTCGATCCAGGCGAGAAAACGCGCCAGCGCCACTGCGTCGCGCCGATGCGCCGTTTTGGTGCCCTCGATCTCGGTCGCGTTCTTGACGGCTTTGAGGAGACTGACGGGATCATTGCCGCGCACCGGCTTGCCGCCGGCTGCCGTTATCAGGCGGCTCAACGCGTCGGCGGCAGTCGCGCTGTCGAGCGCGATCGACGCGCCGCTTTTCGACAATTCGGTGAGCCTTGCCGTCAGCGTATCGGGTTCGGCGACATCGGCGGCCTGTTCGAGATGGTTGCGGGCGCTGTTGGAGAGCTTGCGGTGATCGATGAAGATGACGGGGCGGCCGTCCCTGGGCACCAGCGCGTAGGACAGCGGCAGCGGCGTATGCGACACGTCGGCGCCGCGGATGTTGAAGGTCCAGGCCACCGCATGCGAATCCGACAGCACCAGCGCCTCGACACCCAGCCGCGCGATCTCCTGGTGAATCCGTCCCAGTTTGGCGGCCTCAGATTCGCCCGAGAATTGCGGGCCGTGAACGCTCACCGCGCCTAGCGGCGGGGCAGGGCGTTCCGTCCATACGGAATCCAGCGGATTGCTGTCGACGGCGACCAGTTCCGCGCCGGCCTTGGCGCAGGCCGCGGCCAGCCGCTCGGCTGCCGCAAAAGTGTGCAGCCAGGGATCGAATCCGAGGCGGTCACCGGCGGCCAGGTGCTTGGTCAGCCAGCTCTCGGGCGGCGGATCGATCAGGGATTCAACGTTCCACGCCTTGGTATCGACTTGTTTCGCCGCCTGCAGCGTATAGCGGCCATCGACGAATATCGCGGCCTCCCGGGAGAGCACGATCGCAAGCCCGGCAGATCCGGTGAAGCCGGTGAGCCACGCCAGCCGTTCTTCGGAGGGCGCAACATATTCGTTTTGCTGCGCATCGGCGCGGGGAACGACGAATCCGGTCAATTTCCGCCGGGTCAGTTCCTCGCGAAACGCGGATAGCCGTGCGGTCAGCGCTACGCCGCTTTCGGGTTCGTCGAACGTCTGGAAATGGGCTTCGAACATCATCCGCTACTTTAGGAGCAGGTGGAGAAACCTGCAATGCAACGCAAATTGCTTTTGATTTGGCATAACATATGCTTGAATTATTCTACCTGCATTAGACGGGGATAAAGCGGTTGGTGTCACAAACCGTTCGTCTAACACGGTCCGGGGAAATACCAGGAGTGTTTCAACTCAACGACGAGGGGATACACCATGCCCGCCTTTACGTTTGAGAAAATAACGCCTCCGTCCAGCGGGCCCGTTTCGTCCGTGGCGAAGAACGTCGGGCCGTCGGTCGCCAAGAAACAGCGCGGCGTCATCGTTCAAATCCTGGATCGTTTCGTCGAGACCCGCGTCAAGCGCACGTTGAGCGACGAAAAGGGTGTTGCTGCCCGCAAGCCGAAGTCGCGCTAGCTAGCACCGTCATTCCGGGGCGATGCGCAGCATCGAACCCGGAATCTCGAGATTCCCCGATGCGCAATTGCGCATCTGAGGTTCGCTCGTTTCACTCGCGCCCCGGAATGACGTTGAGAACTTATCCCTCCTTCCGCATCAACAGGCTGCTCCAGCCCTCGATCTGAATGTGCCGTTTTAAAACAAGTCCGCGCGTCCGATACGCCGCGATCACGCTTTGCGCCTGATGCGGCAACAGCCCGGATAGTATCACCAGCGCCGAAGGCGCCAGATGCCCAGCCATCGCCGTTGCCATCTGGCGCAGCGGATTGGCGAGGATATTCGCTAGCACCAGGTCAAACGGCCCGCGCTGTGCGAACTCCGGTGCCGCAAAGCCAACCGCCTGGATCGTTTCCACCAGGTCGCCGGTCCCATTGAGTCTTGCATTCTCATGCGCGACCCGCACCGACAGCGGATCGATGTCGCTGGCCAGCACGCCGATCAGCAGCGCTTTGGCCGCGGCAATCGCCAGCACGCCGGTGCCGGTGCCCAAATCGAGCACCCGCCGCGGACGATAGGCTTTCAGCACGGAATCCAGCAGCAGCAGGCAGCCGCGCGTGGTGCCGTGATGGCCGGTGCCGAACGCCAGCGCGGCCTCGATCTCAATGCCAAGTTTGTTGGGCGGAATCCGCGCGCGGTCATGATGGCCATGCACGATGAAGCGTCCTGCGCGCACCGGAACCAGCTCTTCCAGCGTAGCCTTGACCCAGTCCTTGGCCTCGACGGTGTCGAAGGTGATGGCCTGCGCGACGTCATCGCCGGCGGCAATGCCGACGAGTTCGCGGATCGAGACTTCATCCGGCGGGTCGGCGAAATGTACCGTGATGTCCCAGCGTCCGTCCGGGCGCTCAAACGCCGCGATCGCGGCCTGGCCCTCGAAAAAACTCTCGGTCAACAGATCGACCACGCGCTTGGCAGTCTGTTCGCTGCCGATGGCGAAGGTGGCGCGGTGGGTACTGGGCGTGATGGTATTCATGAACAATCCGGAAATTTCAGAACAGGCGAAATCGATTACGCGCAAACCTATTAGACATGCGGGCGGTGACAGACGGCTTCGATGTTGTGGCCGTCGGGATCGAGCACGAATGCGCCGTAGTAATTCTCGTGATAATGCGGGCGCAATCCCGGCGCGCCGTTGTCCTTGCCGCCGGCCGCGAGCGCGGCCTGATAGAACCGCTCGACGGTCACTCTATCCGGCGTCGCAAAGGCGACATGGGCGCCGGTTTGGGCAACGCCTTTGAGGCCGATCCAGAAGAAAGGCTTGCCGCCCACGCCATAGCCGGCGCAATCGTTCTCGACGTGCAGCCGCTCGATGCCGAGCGGGCGCAACGCCGCATCGTAAAATGCCTGCGAGCGCTCGATTTCGCGCACGCTAAAAGTGACGTGATCCAGCATCCTTGGCCTCCATGGTTCTTCTCTCATCCCGTCGATATCAAAGCCGGGCGCGGGTCGATAGGGCAGGGCTCTGAAATATTCTTGCCCGAGCTGTCGGAGGCGCGCCGCCTTAAACGTCCTGTGGCAGGCTGCAATGGGCGGCGATTTTAATGGGAAAGGATTTCGGATGAACAGGGGTCAGGGTCAATCAGAAGAAGCGGCAGTCCGCAGCGTCATCGAGTCCTGGACATCAGCGGTGCGGCGCCGGGATATCGACGGAATCCTGAAAAACCATTCGCCTGACATCGTCATGTTCGATGTACCGCCGCCGTTTCAATCCCGGGGCATCGAGGCCTACCGGAAGACGTGGGACATGTTCTTTTCCTGGACGCGCGATCCGATCCCCTTCGATGTCGCCGACATGAACGTTATCGTCGGCGATGACGTCGCCTTTGTCGTGGCGGCGATGGGATGCGCTGAACCGGGAAGCGACGGCAAGCCAAAACCCCTCGCTTTTCGTCTGACGGTCGGGCTGCGCAAGATCGGAGGACAATGGACCATTGTGCATGAGCATCATTCGGTCCCGGCGGTGGATTAGAGGCCGGTTCAAGCTGTTCTGAAGAATTGGAATGGAGATTTGCAGCATGGCGAAGCTCGTCTTTGGAATGAACCAGTCGCTTGACGGTTACATAGACCACATGGAGTTTGCGCCAGGTCCGGTGCTCTTCCGTCACTTCATCGAGCAGGTGCGCGGCTTGGCCGGCAGCGTGTACGGTCGCCGTATGTACGAGGTGATGCGCGTTTGGGACGAAGACCGTCCCGAGTGGGACGCGGCGTTTCGTGACTTCGCGGCGGCGTGGCGGAGCCAGCCAAAGTGGGTCGTGTCGCGCTCGCTCAAGTCAGTCGGCCCCAACGCCACCCTTGTCGCAGATGATCTCGTGGCGGTGATACGTGGGCTGAAGGCCGAACTCGCCGGGGAGATTGAAGTCGCGGGACCAGATCTGGCGCGAAGCCTGACCGACCTTGGTCTCATTGATGAGTATAGACTCTACCTCCATCCCATTGTGCTTGGCCGCGGCAAACCATTCTTCGCCGGTCCCCGGCCGCCGCTCCGCCTTGTGGCCAGCGATCGGATTGGCGAGGACGTGATCAGGTTGACCTACGTTCCTGCGTGATCACGCAACTCGCTGGAGTGGATCGCGCCGACGCGTCAGGCCGACTTTGGCGCGTGAGAGGAAATTCAAACTGAGAACCACAGGTTATCCCCCGAACCATACCGAGTTTCCCACAGTCTTCTGCCGGGGATTTACCCCGCAACCACACAGCTTCTCCCCAAGCTTATCCCGGCGTCATCCACCGGTTTTCCACAGCCTGTCCACCGGCTTGTGAACCGGTTGTCCACGCCATCGGTGCCCCGTCAGCTATCCGCCAACCGCTTCAGCGTCGCGCGAAAGCTCAGGCTGCGGTTGCCGGATAAAGTGGTGCCGAACACTTCGGCCTGGTCGCCGGCGAAGGTGCCTGAGAACCCGCTGGAGACTTCCTGGCCGGCGAATAACGGGCGAGCGGTGGGGTCGGGAAACCTGGTGTGCTGATTGGTGGTCAGTGAACCTTTCCAGGTCCCGTTGCCGACACTGTAGGATCCAACAGACCAGAAATAGGGTCCGCCGCCGAGAAATTTGCCGTCCATGAGAATGAGAATACCACTGTCGCGGCCTCTGACGCCGTCGAGCATGTGAATGTGGATCGAATAAAGCCCATTCTTCATTGAAAATACTGCCGCTCCTTCGATCAGCGACGCTGAAAAATCCATTCTAGCTTGAAAGTTACCGGTGATTGAGACTCGAAGTGCTGCTTTGGGGCATTGCCGCTATGCACAGGCTTTTCCCAACGTCATCCACCGGTTATCCACAATTTTATCCACCGCCGGGCGGGCTGGTAAACCAACACCAGACGATGACGATGGCGATGTTGCCGCGGAGGTTGCGCGCCTTTTTGCGCGTTGTAAAACTTGTGACTTGTGCGGGCCGCAACCGGCGCGGCCTTAATCCTGTCGTTAGGCTGCGCTCAACTTTTAGCCGGTAACGATAAGAATCAGGGGGAGAGTGTCATGAATGGAAAGAAATATGCGGCCGAAGCGATCGGGACGTTTTGGCTGACCTTTGCGGGCTGCGGCAGCGCGGTCATCGCCGCGGCGTTTCCACAGGTCGGCATCGGGCTGGTCGGGGTGTCCCTGGCTTTCGGGCTGAGTGTCGTGACCATGGCCTATGCGATCGGTCATGTCTCAGGTTGCCATCTCAATCCCGCCGTGACGGTGGGTCTCGCGGCCGGTGGACGTTTTCCGGCCGCGCAGGTCGTGCCTTATATCGTCGCTCAGGTGATCGGCGCGATTGCGGCGTCGGCGTTGCTGTATGTGATCGCGAGCGGCGCGGCCGGGTTCGACGTGACAAAAGGCTTTGCGTCGAACGGCTATGGCGTGCATTCGCCGGGGCAGTATGGCGAGGCCGCCTGCTTCATCATGGAAGTCGTGATGACCATGATGTTTCTGTTCATCATCATGGGCGCGACCCATGGCAGCGCGCCGGCCGGCTTTGCGCCGCTGGCGATCGGACTGGCGCTGGTGATGATCCATCTTGTCAGCATCCCCGTCACCAATACGTCGGTGAATCCCGCGCGCAGCACCGGTCCGGCGCTGTTCGTCGGCGGATGGGCGTTAGCGCAGCTCTGGATGTTCTGGGTGGCGCCGTTAATCGGCGGCGTGCTGGGCGGCGTGATCTATCGCTGGCTCAGCGGAGAGCCGACCGGCACGGTGCAGGGCCGGGGATGACGAGCCTTTATATTTGACGCGTTTTCTTCACGCGAACCGGTACCCACTTCGCTCGAAAACGCTTTACCCAAACAGCGCGCGGTGATCCCCAAGGATCACCCGCGCGGCGTTGTGGCCGGGGGCGCCGGTGACGCCGCCGCCGGGATGCGCGCCGCTGCCGCAATGATAGAGCCCCTTCAGCGGCCCGCGGTAATCGGCATGGCCGAGCATCGGCCGCGCCGAGAACAATTGATTGAGCGACAGTGCGCCATGAAAAATGTCGCCGCCCAGCAACCCGAATTGACGCTCCAGATCTGATGGAGACAGCACCTGACGGCCAATCACGCTCGCCGCAAAACCTGGCGCGTATTTATCGACCGTCGCGATCATGAGATCGGCGACCTCGTCGCGGTGATCGTCCCACGACCGCCCATCGGATAATTCTGGCGCGACGTGCTGGCAGAACAGACTGGCGACATGCTGCCCTTTTGGGCTGAGCGTGTCGTCGAGCGTCGAGGGGATCAATACCTCGACCACCGGCTCGCGGCTCCAGCCCTGTGCGCGCGCGTCCAGCCAGGCGCGGTCCATATAGTCGAGGCTCGGCGCCAGGATGATTCCGGCGGTGAGATGATCGCCGGTACCCGGAAGCGCGGTGAACGAAGGCAGGGAATTGAGCGCGACATTCATCCGGAATGTGCCGGAGCCGTTGCGCCAGTTTTTGATGCGGCCAAGAAAATCCGCCGGCAGCGCATCCGCCGATATCAGCCGCGTATACAGCAGTTTCGGATTGACGCTGGAGGCGACATATTTGGCGCGCACGGTTTCGCCGTTGTCGAGGATCACGCCGACGGCGCGGTCGCGCTCCACGATCACCTCGCGCACGCCGGCCTCGAGCGCGATATCGGCGCCATGGCTGCGCGCTGCCTTGGCCATCGCCTGGGTGATCGCGCCCATGCCGCCGATGGCGTGGCCCCATACGCCTTTCTTGCCGTTCACCTCGCCGAACGCGTGATGCAGCATCACATAGGCCGAACCTGCCGCGTAGGGGCTGGCGTAATTGCCGACGATCGCGTCGAAGCCGAACAGCGCCTTGACCAGATCGCTCTCAAAGGTCTCGTCGAGCATCTCGCCGGCCGAGCGCGTGAACAGATCGAACAGGCTGCGCTGTTGTTCGAGCGATAGCTTGCGCAGGATGTTGGCGGTGCCGAGCGCGTTGAAAGCCTCGCGGACCGAACCCGCACTAAACCCTTCGACGATGTTTGGCGGCGCACGCAGCAGGAATTGCCGCAGTACATCGGCGATCACTTCAAGTTCGCGCGTGAACGCGTCGATCTTGATGGCATCGCGTTCGCTGAGTTTGGCCACCGACTGATGGGTGCGGCCTTCGCCGGTCAACAAATAGCGGCTGTCGGGCGCGGGGAGGAAATTTTGCGCGCGGCGCTCGACGATCCGCAGGCCGTGCTCGGCCAGTTTCAAATCCGCTGTGATTTGCGGGTTGAGCAGGCTGACCGTGTAGGCCGCCACCGAATTGCGAAACCCCGGATGAAACTCCTCCGTGACCGCCGCGCCGCCCACCACCTTGCGGCGGTCGACGACCTTCACGCGCAGCCCGGCCATCGCCAGATAGGCCGCGCAAGTGAGGCCGTTATGCCCGGCTCCGATGATGATGACGTCAGTTTCTGTCATGGTTGTTTCAAGAAGTTTCCCGTTCGACCTTGCCCGTCATTCCGGGGCAGCGCGCAGCGATGAACCCGGAATCTCGAACGCCAGACCTGGACTATCGAGATTCCGGGTTCGATGCTTCGCATCGCCCCGGAATGACGAGACTAACCCTTAGCGGACGCGTCGATATCAGCACAGCGTCAAGTGATGATTTTGTAACCTGCCCCCCGCATTGCCCGCCGCGTCGGCCTATGCTCCATTGCCGCTCCCGCCACCGGCGCCCGCCGGAGTTGTTCCGGAGCCTTTATGTCTTCATCTGATACGTCCGTCGCTGCCGGCAAGCCTTCCGCCGGCCGGAACCGGCTGGTGCTAACAGTCTATACCGCGGCGATTTTTGTCAGCGCGCTGTTGCTGTTCTCGGTGCAGCCGCTGTTCACCAAGATGGTGCTGCCGCGGCTCGGCGGATCGCCAGCGGTATGGTCGGTCGCGATGGTGTTCTTCCAGTCGCTGCTGCTCGGCGGCTATGCCTATGCGCATTATCTGATGCAACTGCGCAACCGCATGATCCCTGTAGTGGTGCATCTGGTGCTGCTGGTGATCGCGCTGTTGACGCTGCCGCTGTCGATCGCGGGCGGCTGGGGCGAGCCGCCGACCTCGGGCTATGCGGTCTGGCTGCTCGGCCTGTTCGCGGTCTCGATCGGGCTGCCGTTCTTTGCGCTGGCCGCGAACAACCCGCTGCTGCAGGCATGGTTCGTCCGGACCGGCCACCCTAACGGTCCCGATCCATACTTTCTTTATGCGTCCTCGAATATCGGCAGTTTCCTGGCGCTGTTGTCCTATCCGGTGCTGCTGGAGCCGATGTTCACGCTGCGCACGCAAAACCTGATCTGGACCGGTGGCTATGGCCTGCTGATCGTCCTGATCGCGGCCTGCGGCGTGTTGTTGCTGCGCTCGCCGGCCTCGGCCGTGGTCGATACGCTGGCCGAACAGACCGACACGCCGCCGCCGCCCTGGATGCTGCGCGCGCGCTGGATCTTCCTCGCCGCGGTGCCCTCGGGGCTGTTGATCGCGGTAACCGCGCATATTTCGACCGACGTCGCCGCCGCGCCGCTGCTATGGGTGCTGCCGCTGTCGCTGTATCTGTTGACCTGGGTGCTGGTGTTCCAGTCGCGCCCGCTGTTGCGGCATAGCTGGATGCTGTTGCTGCAGCCGCTGGCGATCGCGGGCGTGGTCGTGCTGCTGGCGGTCGGCGGCGAGCAGAACCTGCTGCTGACGCTGGGCGGTCATCTCGTCTGCTTCTTCGTCATCGCGATGGCCTGCCATGGCGAATTGGCGCGCACCCGTCCGGCGGCGAAATATCTCACCGGCTTCTATGTCGCGCTGTCGTTCGGCGGCATGGTCGGCGGGCTTTTTGCCGGCCTGATCGCGCCGTTCGCCTTCTCATGGATCGCGGAATACCCGATCCTGCTGGCGCTGGCGGCGTTGTGCCGGCCACCCGGCGGCGACGCGCGCCTGGCGCGCTGGAGCAACTGGTATTGGCTATTCCTTGCGGTGCTCACGGCGGTCTTGATTGTGCCGACCGTTGCGGACGGCAAGCTGATGGCGAAGGCGATGAGCTTCCTCAGCGATAACCGGGTCTGGGTGATCGGCGGCGTCGGTGTGCTCTCGGCGCTGCTGGCGCTGGGCCTCAACGCCAGCCGCTGGAAAATCTTTGCCACCGTCGCGGTCGCGCTGGTCTTGATCCGCGCCTATCCCTCGGATGACGGGCGGGTGGAAACCGTGCGCAGCTTCTTCGGCGTCCACAAGATCGTGGTAACGCCGCACGGCCAGTATCATGTGCTGATGCACGGCACCACGATCCATGGCGCGCAGAAATTCCAGAACGATGATGGCTCGCCGATATCAGGGCGGCCCGAGCCGATCACCTATTACCACAAGGACGGCGGCATCGGCCGCGCGATCACCGCGATCCGCAAGCGCAAGGGCGCGCCGCTGCGCGTGGCGGTGATCGGCCTCGGCTCCGGCACGCTGGCCTGCGCGTCGGAGCCCGGCGAGAGCTGGAAGTTCTTCGAGATCGATCAGTCGATGGTCGATACCGCGCGCGATCCGAAATATTTTACCTACATCAAAAATTGCATGCCCGATCTGCAGCCGGTGATGGGCGATGCGCGGCTGACCTTCGCGCGGGAGCCCGATGGCGTCTATGATCTGATCATCATCGATGCCTATTCATCGGACGCGATCCCGATCCACCTCGCGACGCAAGAGGCGATGAAGATCTACAAGGCCAAGCTCGCGCCGCAGGGCGCGGTGCTGATGCATGTTTCGAACCGGCATCTGGATTTAACCAGCGTCGTGGTCGGCATCGCCGCGGCCAACGATCTCAAGAGCTGGGTCTACAGCGAGGATTCCGGCCGCGACCCCGAATACATTTTTGCCACTTCTGTCGTCGTTTCAGCGCGCGAGGATGAGGATGTCGGCGAACTGGATTCGTCAGACGTGTGGGCCGAGACCGCAGCCGACAAGAACCAGCGGGTCTGGACCGACGATTATTCCAACGTGCTGGGCGCGGTGTATCGAAGGCTGCGCGATGGGGAGCAGTAGTTAGAGTATGAAGAGATTGGGCTGATCTCTCACAGCGACGGCGGCGAGCTCCCTCTCCCGCGTGCGGGGGAGGGTTGGGGTGGGGGCGCTTCAACA
>NZ_JAAVUY010000026.1 GCF_018449695.1 Bradyrhizobium sp. dw_411 | reverse complement strand
AGCTTGCATCTCGTATAGCTCACGCTCATTCCCGCAATCTCGGGAAATGACCGGGAAATGTTGTTGTCGTCGATGATTTTCAGGCTGAATGAGACATTTTGAGTCGCGACGCTCGAAGCGCAAGCTGCGGAGAGCTCCAGGCTGTTGCCCTCCTGCTTCCTGGACTTGATTGTGCAAGTGCCGGCTTTTCCTCTGATCCGATCGCCATCGATGATGAAGCCTGAACCGAAAAGCTCGGAAAACTCTGCATACGCCGTCCTGTTATCCTTCTTTGTAAAGACTTGGCTACATAGATCCTCGTGCGTCGCCCATGCGCCTGTAAGTTCGATCGCCCGCGCTTCAACTGCGGGAAGCACGCTCGAGCCCAACATGATGGCAGCCCCAACCAATCGGAACGCTCTACACATGGTGCTTCTCCAAAATTTAAAGGTTTTGAACGCTTCGCTTGCCCTGTTCGATCAGTGGCCGTCTTCCTGGCCTCAATATCAGCGATATCAGGTAAGAACGATCGCTGTAGACAGATAAACATTCACTCTATGGATGATCCAACAACACGCTTGGCTGCAAATCCTCAAATGGGTAATCACGATCCTGCTTCTGCATCGGAGGGCAACAAACTGAAAATAGCAGCCAGCCTCGCGTCCTGGCATCGCTCACGCTTTCAACAGACATAGCGACTCCGTTGCAGCAGAGAACGAAGACGAAGCTTGCGCGTTTACGTGTGGCCGGGACTCCGAAACATTTAAAATCGATATCGCGAGAAAATCAAGGGACGAAGACGGCTGCCCGGACGGTGGCCAATTTGCCGCAGCATGTTTCACCGGTCGGCCGAAAGATCGGGTGTAACATGTTCCGCCAGGCGCACTGGTTAAATGGTGGGAGTCATGCCGTCCAAACCTGATGACCCGTTGGCGAATGCAAAAGATTTTCTGAAGAAGCTCGCTATCAGCGTGGAAAGCGAAAGCTTCTCGAGCAAAGCGGTCGAACAAGGGAAAGTTCGACGATCAATCGATCATTGAAGGGCAGGAATTTCGTTCCTGAAAGATACTGAGGTAGACAAATATCAACGTGTGGCAAATCGTTACCCGCCAAGACTCCGTGTGCGACATATCAAGGTCAGTGTCATGGCAGTTTCAATTCGGTCGGCAAAGCTACCGATCTTGGCGCAACTGCTTGATTATCGACGCGATTGGCTCAAGATGGATTTGGCTGCCGGCTTGTCCGTAGCGGCAGTATCGCTCCCCTCGGCGATCGCTTATCCAGCGATCGCCGGTTTGCCGACTGAGATGGGGTTTTTCTCCACCATCCTGGCCCTGGTCGCGTATGCGATGTTCGGACCATCGCGACAACTCATTGTCGGACCCGACGCTGCGACTTGCATCATGTTTGCCAGCGTTCTGACCTCCCTGGGTGCGGCCACTGCGGCCGACCGCGTCACGTTTACAACGGTATTGGCGGTGGAAGTTGGCATTCTCTGTTTTGTCGCAGGAACCTTAGGACTCGGTTTCGTCGCGAACTTCCTCTCACGTCCGATATTGGTCGGCTTTCTGGCGGGTATTTCAATCAGCCTGATAATCGGCCAGATCACACGCCTCACCTCCGTCAGAATCGAATCGAAAGGGCTCATACGACCAATCGCGGAGTACGCGGCGAAAATCAGCGAAACACACATTCCGACCGTGCTGGTTGGGATCGGAGCATTAATTTTTCTGAGAATATTGCGGCACGTAAAACCGAGTGCGCCGGGTCCCTTAATTGCGATCGTTGCAGCCATAGCGTTGTCGGCTGGGCTGCAATTGGCGTCCTACGGGGTATCGGTCGTTGGGAAATTACCACCAATCACCTTCGCCTTAACTCTTCCGTCGCCCGATGCTGTTGTCAATTTGGATCTTCTGGAAGGTGCCGTTGCAATAATGATAGTCGGCTTTGGATCGGGCATTGTGACCGCGCGCAGCTTTGCAACGAAGAGCGGCAACGAAGTAGATGCGGGAAAAGAATTGATCGGCTTTGGTACGGCCAATGTTGCCAGCGGCTTGTTCGGCGGCTTTCCGGTCACCGCAGCCGACTCGCGCACTGCCGTAAATTATGTGATTGGAGGAAAAACACAGCTGGTGGGTTTAATCGCTGCAGCCGCACTGGCAGCCGCCATACTCTACATTGGAAATGTGCTTGCCTATTTGCCAATCGCTGTTCTTGGTGCGGTTCTCGTGTCTGCCGCGATTGACTTGATCGATTTGCCGGAACTCAGAACCCTTCACCGCATCAGTCGGCCGGAACTCGCGTTCGCAATTGCGACACTTCTCGGCGTCGTGGTCATAGGCGTGCTGCAAGGCGTGTTCCTTGCGATTGCCGCTACCTTGGCTCATTTTTTGTGGCTCGCATCGCGGCCTCGGATTGCGCATCTTGGTCAAATCGAAGGCAAACCGGGACTCTACAAATTACACCGATATCCCGAGGCTCACGCGATTCCCGGACTAACCATAGTGGTCCTGCAGGCCGCACTCATCTTCTTCAACGCCGATTACGTCAAACGTCGGGTGATCGAGATTGCGGATGCCCAGGGCGACGACAGCAGATGGTTTGTTCTGGACGCCGAGGCCATAAACTTGCTCGACAGTACGGGCGTCGCAAAGCTGGAAGAGTTGCAAATCCTATTGAGGGAGCGCGGCGTGGCGTTTGGCATTGCCGACCTAAACAGTCGTTCGCTGCTCATGATCGAGCAGGCCGGTCTCGCTGATCGAATGGGTAGGCATATGATTTTTGTGAGTTCAGAGGCTGCCGTTGCGGCCTTCAACAGATCGCGAATGACATGTGATTAAGATTCGGGCAGGTATCCTGAAAATATTGCGCCCGCAGGCCTGGTTGACGGAACTCGGCACCGGACTCGGCACCACCCCTTTCATCGAACATCACCTTTCGGGTGATCGGGACCTTCACCAACGTATCCAAAAGGAACCGGAACCGTCCAAGCTGCTGGCAAGCATCTTGCATCGACCCATTCTGCATTGAGCCAGATGCAACTTGGGCAAACCACTTCAGATGCGGAGCTGAAATATGAAATTCGCCACGGCCCTGATCGCGGGACTTCTGATGTTGGCGAATGTGAGTTCAAGCCAGGCGGCAATGCGGATTGCTGATGATCCCGGCGGCAAGATCGGCGCCTACATCGACAAGTATCAGGGTCTTCGCAGTTCCGGCGAAACCGTTGTTATCGACGGCTTCTGCGCCTCGGCATGCACCATGGTCCTGGGTTCGGTTCCGCGAGAGCGGATATGCGTCACGTCTCAAGCCGTTTTGGGTTTCCACGCGGCGTGGGATTCGGGCGCCGGCGGCCGTCAGGTCACCAACCCGGGTGCAACGCAGATGCTTTATTCGCTTTATCCGTCCTCAATACGACGCTGGATCGCCGCCCGCGGCGGGCTGAAGCCGCAAATGATTTACCTGCGCGGCAAGGAGCTGACCAGCATGTTCCGCCCCTGCTATCTCAGCGCCGAGGCTTCCTCGCCGCGCCTGGCGTCGGAATGAATCCATAAATCCGGATCGGTCAGCAGGCAGAGTACCTTATGAACAGCGGTTGAGTTTTCACCTCCGCTGTTACCCTCCAGCGCAATCCTTTGAAAAAGTCCCTCGGATTTATTCCGCGACCGGGCGAAGGATCAGCTTCTGTACCCGCCAGTTGGCCGTCTCGGCGGCATAGATCAGATTTTCCGACGGGCATGCGAGCGCATGGGCGCCGGAGAACTCCTTCAACTCGCGTCCGGATTTACCGATCACACCCAGCACCTTGCCGTCGAGCGCGACCTTGAAGATGCGCCCAGGGAAAGTCGTCTCGCCCACGAACATCACCTGGTTGGGTCCGGGCGTAATGCAGATCGAATTGGGCGCGCCGATCACCTGGGTGAGACGGTCGCCGGTTGGCGTGGCGCCGTAGACGGCCCGCGTCGTCATGTCCGGGGGCACCGTGATGGCGAACATCCGCAGGAACTTGCCGTCGGTGTCGAACACCTGGATGCGGTGATTGGTGCGGTCGCCCACATAGACATTGTCGTTATTGTCGATGGCGATGGCGTGCGGCAAGTGAAACTGACCCGGCTCGGTGCCCGGCTCGCCCCATGACTTCACCCATTTGCCGTGTGCATCGAACTTGGCGACCCGCGAATTGATGTAGCCGTCGCTGATGTAGGTGTTGCCCTTGGAATCCCAGGCGACATCGGTCGGCTCGCGGAACAGGCCGTCGATCGGCGGCAACGGTGGGTTGACGTGTTCCCACGGCTTGGCGTCGTCGGCGGATTCCTTGCGGCGCCCGAACACCCATTGGACGCGGCCGGCCGGATTGAACTTGACGATCATGTCCGAGCCCTTGTCGATGGCCCAGATGTTGTCGTCCTTGTCGATGCGCACGCTGTGGGCAAAAGCCCAGGCATAGAGGCCCTTGCCGATCTCGCGGACGAAATCGCCCTCGGCCGTGAATTCGAGAAGCTGGGCGGCGGTCGGCGCATAGGCCGGACCGTTGGCGCTGTTCGAGCGTGTGAATACGAAGACGTGGCCCTTGGAGTTCACCGCCACGCCCGGCACTTCGCCAAAATTCATGCCGTCCGGCAGCTTCGGAAAATCCGCCACGGAATCGAAGGGAATTTGCGGAACGCTCTGCTGGGCGAAACTTGGTTGAACAAGACACAGCGTTGCCATCAGCATCAGACCCGCAGTCAACAGCGCTTTCATGGAAAAATCCCCCCGTTTTTGATCCGTCATGCGGCTTTGCCTTGCACCCTATCACGGCAATGGCCTGCCGAAACAACGGTCGCAGCATACCTGATGCACGCGAGCCTGTTTTGGCGTGGCGCGCCTCGTTGCGCGAAGGGCGCGACCCAAAGTGCCGATGGGGAGACCGGCGATTAGGCTTAACGGAGGAATCTGGCCCCGCTTCCGACCGGGAACATTGCCAGCCCGCAAAATCATGCGGTACGCCAACAAGCGACATGCAAAATAGCGTCCGCCACCATCCTCTATTGGTCAGTCACACATGACGCTGGTTTCGCCAGGATACGACGGATTTCGAGAAAGCAATGTCGGCCCTGTCGTTCAGCCGGGAAGACCGCGTCATACGCTTTCGTCGATTCAGTGGCTGCGTGCCATCGCCGCGATCATGGTCGCGATGCACCATGCCATCTACTACTCGGATTCCCTAAATCATCAGTTCGGCGGCCGCGAATTTGCGGGATTTTTTTCATTGTCCTTCGGAATTCACATCTTCTTCGTGGTTTCCGGATTCATCATGATCCACACCACCGATAATTTCGGCGATGCCAATGCGTGGCGCGCGTTTCTCGCTCGCCGTCTTGTTCGCGTCGTGCCGCTCTATTGGCTGCTGACGACCATCATGGTCATTGGGCTCATCGTCTCGCCGCACTCGCTCGACATCGCGACGGACAAATTCAGATACATTTTGGGTTCGTACTTTTTCATTCCGGTGCTGCGGACCGATGGCGACCTGCGGCCGATCCTCGGCCAGGGCTGGACGCTCGACTACGAAATGTTTTTTTATGTTGCATTCGCCTTTGCCGTATTGCTTCCGCGCCGGTGGGCCGTCTCGCTGCTGACGCTGGGCTTCCTCGGCCTGGCCTGGGCAGGACGTAACCTCGATATATCCACGCCTGTGATTTTCACATGGACCGATGGCATGATCCTCGAATTTCTGTTGGGGATATATATCGGCCTGGCCTATGAAAAGAATTGGCGATTGCCTGGATGGGCCGCGGCGCTTTGCATCGTCGTGGGTCTGGTATTGGGTGTGATGGACTTCCCCGGCCCTACATTGATTGTCGCGGGGATACCGGCCGCGCTCGTGGTCGGCGGATTTGTCCTCGGCCCACGAATGAAGGGTACGTTTGCTACCGGCTTGCTGTCGCGCGTCGGCGACGCTTCCTATAGTCTCTATCTGACGCATGCGATTGTTCTGAAGTTTTTTTATCAGGCCTGGATCACTGCTGTCGGCGATAGACTGCCGGTGTCCGCTTTCCTTGTCGTCTCGATGTTTGCCGCCATTTTGGCGGGCCTGCTGGTCTACTATTTCGTGGAACGGCCCATGACGAAATATCTCCGCGGCAGACTGCTTCGACCCTCCAAGCCGGCGCCTGCTTTTTCAGCGCGAGCGGCGGGAGCACGCCTGTAAGCGCCGCTTTCCAACGCCTGCGCTGGCCTCGCTCGACCGCGCCGGGCGTGTCATTCACATCGGTGGGCATCGCCACGTCTTCGCAAAAGAGAATAGAGGCGTCCTGCGACCGGCTGATTCAGATCATCGACCGCCTCAGGTGACCAATGCAGATGGCGGTTATCGCCGCCTGTTCCCGCCCAATTGAGAGCCCCGGATTAGATCATTCTTAGGGTTTGAGCCCTATCCATACGCTCGCTGATCGCAGGTCCGAGGCCACGCCATGTCGTCGACGTCTGATAGCGCAGAGCGCCCCACCGCCCCCGTCGGCAATGGTATCGCGATCAATCCATCCCGCCTCCAAATTGTCGCCGGCCGCTGGCTGATGTTCAGCGACTACGGCGCGGCTGCGCAGCGTCATATGGCGATCGTCTGGTCTTGTGTGCTGGCATGCGCCCTTGCCGATGTGATCTGGTTGCCGAATTCCAGATTGACCTTCATCTCTTCGAACTGGATAGAAATCGTACAGGGCGTCGTCTGCTGCGTGCTCGCCGGCGCCTTTATCGCTTATGCATCCAGTCGCCTTCGGGGCGATGCGAGATTTCCGGCTGTCATACTGCGAACGGCTCTGGGCATGACGGAGTTGTTGTGGCGGGCCGCGCTTCCGATCGGCGCGCTTCTGACCGCGGGAGCTACGCTCAGCTACCTCATTACGGCGGCGGATCTGCCGCTGCAGGACGCTTCATTGGCGCGTCTCGATCGCGATCTCGGTTTTGACTGGCCGCGCTTTTTGGACGCGACGAATTCCAGCCCGCTCCTCGCATCATTGCTTACCAGGGCTTACCAAACGATCGGCCCGGTCGCTGAACTGGCTATCGTCTGGTTGGCCCTGAACCGGCGCGGCGAGCGGCTTGCGGAAATGATCGCCGTTCTCAGCCTGAGCACGGTCGCGCTGTGCATCGGCATGTGGCTGGTTCCGGCAGCGGGTGGTTTCGCGTATTATAAACCGGCGCCGCAACTGTTCGGGAATTTCGCTGCATTGGGCGAGATGTGGTCGTTCGCCCAGACCTTCAACATGCTGCGAAACGGATCACTCTCGGTGATCGATCTGTCGGCCCTTCAAGGTATCGTCAGCTTCCCCTCATTCCACACCATGCTCGGCGTGATGACCGTCTATCCGCTGCGCGATACGCGCTGGCTGATGATTCCAGTCCTCCTCGTCAATGCAACAATGATCGTTGCGACCATGCCCGTGGGAGGCCATCATCTCGCCGACGTATTGGCCGGTGCCGGACTGACCATCGGCGCGATTTTCCTTGTGCGCCTCCGCCGCGGGGATGACTGAGCTTAGTCCTATCTAGTCGATGACGGCCACCGCATTGATCTCGATGATACAGCGCGGATCAGTGGCCAGCCGTACCACCTGCACCGTCGTCGTCGTGGGTTTGGCATCCAGGAAGTATTCGGCCCATACGCGATTGAGCGCATCCTGATCGGTGAGATCGGTGACGAAGCGATCGGCGGTGACGATGTCTGCAAAGGTGGCACCGACCGCGTCAAGTCCACGCTTGAGATTCTCCAGTGCTGCGCGCGTCTGCCCTTCCATGTTTGACGGCATGGAGTCGAATTCTTCGGGCCGGTGCGGGTGATGATGATAGACCGGCGCGGCGGTCACGCCGGCCAGGTAAATGGTCGAACCGCCCGTGACCTTGATGGCCGGTGCATAAGGCATCCACATATCCGGCGCATCGGGCCAATGGATATGCTCAACGGTCTTGGCCATGATGTTCAACCTTTTCTACTGTTGATGAAGCTCGAATCTTTTATTTTGACGCGTTTTCTACACGCGAACCGGTATCCACTTCGCTCGAAAACGCTTTTCACGCCCGGTCGAGGCTGAGGGGTCCCGCGCCCCGCGCGAGGACGAAAAAGGCGCCGCCGGCGATCCCGATGTCTTTCCAGAAATGGATGAGCTGACCCCAGCGCGCGGCGGCATCGGTAATCGACCAGTAGGGATGGCCGATCACCGCGGCGCAAAGATTGAAGAACACCAGCAACAAGGCGAACTCCCGGGTGCGGAAGCCGAGGACCATCGCAGCCCCGCTCGCCGCCTCGACGGTCGCCGCCAGCATCGCCCACGCCTCCGGCGACCCGGGCAGACCCATCACGAAATGTGTGACCAGTTTCAAATCCAGCCAGTGATTGATCCCCGACATCAGAAAAAGCGATCCGATGCAGAGGCGGCCCAGTAACAGAATCACCGGCTCGTACCGCAGAGCCAGGGAATCGATAACCCGCGACGTCATGAAGCTCACCCCAAACTTGTTCTTGGCCTTGCCTTGTAGTGCACGCAGCGAGCCCGGGCAACGAGGCACATTTAAACAAAAATTGAGACCGCAATCCTCAAGCGCCGGGCGCCGTGGCCAAAACCGTCACCTCGCCCGCCACTTCGCCAGTTAACACAAGTTTTCGTTCTGCTGCGGACAAGCGGCGCGCGGCCGCACGGCTGTAGGCTTCAAACCGGCAAGTATCTTTCTCCGGAAGCGAAAGGATGACGTCGATGGGTCTCGTTCATCAGAAATACAAAGTCGCGGTGGTTCAGGCGGCGCCGGTTTTTCTCGATCTTGACGCCACGGTGGACAAGACCATCGACCTGATCGAGCAGGCCGCCGCAAAGGGCGCGAAGCTGATCGCGTTTCCCGAGACTTTCATCCCCGGATATCCATGGCAGATCTGGCTTGGCGCTCCGGCCTGGGCGATCGGCCGTGGCTTTGTGCAACGCTATTTCGACAACTCACTGTCATATGACAGTCCGCAGGCCAAGAAAATCAGCCAGGCCGTCAAACGCGCCAAGCTCACCGCGGTGATCGGCATCTCCGAACGCGACGGCGGCAGCCTCTATATGGGGCAGTGGCTGATCGGTCCCGACGGCGAGACCATCGCCAAGCGCCGCAAGCTGCGGCCGACCCATGCCGAACGCACCGTGTTCGGCGAGGGCGACGGCAGCGACCTCGCTGTCCATGATCGCGCCGACGTCGGACGTCTCGGTGCGCTGTGCTGCTGGGAGCATCTGCAACCGCTGTCGAAATACGCGATGTACGCCCAGAACGAGCAGGTTCACGTCGGCGCGTGGCCGAGCTTCTCGCTGTACGACCCGTTCGCGCATGCGCTGGGCTGGGAAGTCAACAACGCCGCGAGCAAGGTTTACGCGGTCGAAGGTTCCTGTTTCTTCCTCGGCCCCTGCGCCGTGGTCTCGCAAGCCATGATCGATGAACTCTGCGACTCCCCCGAGAAACATGCGTTCCTGCATGTCGGCGGCGGCCATGCGGTGATTTACGGTCCGGACGGCAGTTCGCTGGCGGAAAAACTTCCCGCCGACCAGGAAGGCGTCCTGTATGCCGATATCGATCTCGGCATGATCGGCGTGGCCAAGAACGCCGCCGATCCCGCAGGGCACTATTCCAGGCCCGACGTCACGCGGCTTCTGCTCAACACTTCCCGCGCCAGCCGCGTCGAGCACTTCTCGCTTCCCGTCGATGCCGAGGTCATGAGCGAAATCAGGCTGCAAGCCTGACGAGCCGATTTGCCTGACCCATCAACCTCAAGAGGAGCGCGCCATGGAATCCGCAATCCCCGAGCATCTCAAAAGTGCCCGTACGCGTCACCGGCGTGTCCCTGACGACTACGCGCCGCCCTACCCGTCGTTCGTGGCGCGCCACAAGCCGAGCGTGTTGCGGGTGGTGATGGCCTATTTCGGCATCCAGACCAAAAGCACGTCTTCAAAAGCCGCTGAGCAGGCGATGGCGTCGATCGTTTCCCGTTTTGCATCGAACGGCGGTCCTACGCATTGGGACCGCGCGCAGTATGTGGACGAAGCCGGTTTCACCAATATTGTGACAGTCGCCTATTGGGACGATCGCGCCAAGTTCGATGGCTGGTTTCCGGCAGCGCGTAACGCCTGGACCGGCGACCAGCGGGCAACCGGCGAGTTCGGCGCGTTCATCGAGGTGCTTTATCCATCCGTGGAAGGCTACGAAACCTTGTTCTCTTCATTGGGCAGGCCCGAAGGCGTTGCGGTCCTCGCCGATGGCATGAGCGGCGAAGTCCAGGAACATGCCTATTGGGGCGGCATGCGCGATCGCATTCCGCTGTCCCAGACCGACGAGATGGCGCCTTCGGGCAGCGCCCGTGCCATTCGTGACGGCGCGCGTATCAGGGTGATCCCGAACGACAATCTTTGCCTGATCCGGTCGGGCCAGGATTGGGGCGACACTGAAGCGTCCGAACGCAAAATGTACCTCGATGATGTGGAGCCGGTGCTGCGGGAAGGCATGGACTTCCTGCGCGATAGCGGCCGCTCGGTCGGTTGTTATGCCAACCGCTATATGACCGTCGTCGGATCCGACGGCGCGCCGACCGAAAAATCCTACGGCATGAGCTGGTGGAAGAGCCTTGCGGCGCTGGAGCGCTGGGCTGAATCGCATCCGACCCATGTCAGGATTTTCGGTGCCGCGATGAAATACCTGTCGACGCTGGGACCGGCCGCGAAGTTGCGGCTCTATCACGAGGTCACAGTGGCCCGGACCGACGAGCAGTTTTTCGAATATGTGAACTGTCACCCGCAAACCGGAATGTTGAACGCGGTGCAGACGGTCGATGCGGCATAAGGCGTTTTCGAGCCAACGGGTCGCGCGAACGCGCGCCCGATGACAGGCTCCGTGGATACCGGTTCGCGTGAAGAAAACGCGTAAAAATAAAAATGATCGCGACCTTCCTAAAGCACCATTTGGGTCTGGGTGACCACGGCGACCAATTTGCCCTCCTCGGTCTCCAGCCGTGTCTGCCAGACCTGGGTGCGCCGTCCGCGGTGTATCGGTGTTGCAATTGCGATCACGGTAGTGTCTTCCTTGGCACCGCCGATGAAATTGGTCTTGCTTTCGATGGTGGTGGTGCCCTTGGCATCGTCAGGCAGATTGAGCACCGTCGCCGCCGCACCGACTGAATCCGCGAAGGCCATGACCGCGCCGCCATGAATCGTGTGGTGGAGCGTACAGAGATCCGGCCGGACCAGCAGCCGTGCCACCACGCGATCCCTGTCCGCCTCTACGAATGTCACGCCCATCAATTCGGCAAAGGGCAGTTTTATCGCTTTGAGTTTCTCAAGCGGCGTCATTTAGACAATCCTCCCTAGTCCCAGCATCCGTCATTCCGGGGCGATGCGAAGCATCGAACCCGGAATCTCGAGATTCCCCGATGCGCAATTGCGCATCTGAGGTCTGGTCCTTCGGACCATCCCGGAATGACGATCAGTCTAACCGTCGTGACAATGCTTTCGCTATCCCGCATATCCTGCCCCCATGTCCCACTTCCCTCCCCGCCGGATCGTCTGTCTCACCGAAGAGACCGTGGAGACGCTGTATCTGCTCGGCGAGCAGGACCGCATTGTCGGCGTTTCCGGCTATGCGGTGCGGCCGCCGCAGGTCCGACGCGAGAAGCCGAGGGTATCGGCGTTTGTTTCGGCCGACATTCCAAAAATCCTCAAGCTCGAGCCGGACCTCGTGCTGGCTTTTTCGGATTTGCAGGCTGATATAACCGCAGATACGGTGCGTGCCGGCGTCGCCGTGCATGTCTTCAACCAGCGCGACATTGCCGGCATCCTGGCGATGATCCGCACCCTCGGCGCGCTGGTCGGCGCAGCCGGGCAAGCCGATCGGCTCGCCGCCGGCTATGAGGCGCGTCTTGCGACAATCGCCTCCACCGCGCGGCCCTCGCCCAAACCCAAAGTCTATTTCGAGGAATGGGACGATCCGCTGATCAGCGGCATCGGTTGGGTCTCCGAACTGATCGAGATCGCCGGCGGCGAAGACATCCTGTCACATCTGCGGTTTCAAAAGGCCGCAAAGGACCGGATCATTTCGCCCGATGTCGTGCGCGCCGCGGCGCCCGATGTGATCCTGGCATCGTGGTGCGGCAAGAGGGTCGTTCCCGATAAAATCAGACAGCGGCCGGGTTGGGACGAAATTCCGGCCGTACGCAACGGCCGCATCGTCGAGATCAAGTCGCCACTGATCCTGCAACCCGGTCCGGCTGCACTGACCGACGGACTGGACGCAATCGTCGCCGCGCTATGGCCGGAAACCACAAGTCCGTAGGGTGGGCAAAGCCAACGGGTCGCGCGAATGCGCGCCCGATAACAGGCTCCGCGTGCCCACCATCGCGAACACCAATCGTGTCATGGTGGGCACGGCGCGAAGAGCGCCTTTGCCCACCCTACGTTGCCGCTTTCAGAATCGCGACCGCGCCCATACAGTCATCGCAGGGCGGCACGCCCATGGAGGCACGGATGCCCGGCAATCGCAAAATTCTATATTTCATGATCGGCGGCATCGCCCTGCTCACGCTTGCAGTCCCCGCGACAGCACAGCAGGTTTCGCGCGAACAGGACATTGTCGGATTACGGCTCGGGCAGCGCATAAAAGTCGACGACGGCACCTGCCCCGCCGGACAAGTCAAGGAAGTCTCCGGGACCAAGATGACGTCAACGGGAGTTGTCGCGGCGCGGAAATGCATCCCGCGTGTGAAGCCCAAGTCAAAGGATGTCCCGCAGCACTAGACTACTTCGCCGGTTCGAACATGCATTGCAGCGTCGGCTTGGCGATTTTCGTGAAGGTGGCGCCGATCTCGGATCGTTTCGACGCCGGCACCCATTCGGTCTCGATCGTCGGCACGCCGGTCTCGCTAATCCCGCGCAAAAGCGCGGTGCGAAGGTCGGAATCGTCAACAGTGGCGGCTGCGTAGTCGTGCAGGCAACCGCACACCGAATCCGGATGGGCCCAGCGTCCCATCATGTGGGGAACGCAGAGGCGCACGAACTCAGTACGCTCATCGTCCATCTTCATCGGCGGGTGAACCTGGAGCGAAAGAACCTGCAGCGATGGCGCTGATGATACTTGCGCCTGCGCCGAGCCGCTCAGCAGCAAACCGGCGAAAATAACGACTGAACAAATGCGAGAAATCATACGAGACCCTGAATATAGCTTGGAAGGTACGGTCTTGTCGGCAACTCTTCGGTCAATCGCTCCTTAACGGGCTGCGACAACCATGGCCTGCGGCGCAGTCGTCACAACCGGTGAGCCGTTGTAGGCGAAGGTGCCGATGCCGGGCAGACCGTTATCCGATGAGCCAGCCAGTGTTGGACCTGCCAGGATGAAGGCGAAGGCGAGGATGAAGCTGAAGGTTCGCATTTGACTGTCTCCGGACTGCCTGTCGGCGCTATCCGCGCCGTTTCGTTGGCAGCTTGATAACCATTCGCGGTTTCCGGCGTTCTGCTTCAAAACGGATAATGGTTTCGTCGGGCGGGGGAATTGTTTCGTCGCGGCTTCCCGACGAAACAATCAGGCGAATGGCGGCGAATACAGCCGTTCCACCGGGCGTAAAAGGTCCGGACTGGCCTCAGCGGCCTATCGCGGCCATCACCTGCGGTGCAGGGATCGGCGATCCGGAGTAGCTGAAGGTGCCTACTCCCGGCAGGTCGCCGTCCGCCGAGCCCGCCAGAGAGGGCCCGATGAGAACCAGAACAACCGCAAAAATATAGCTGATGGCTCGCATCCGATGTCTCCACTCATTCTCACAAATGAGACGCCCGCCAGAAGACGACGGTTCGAGGCCAGAACGAACTTTTTAACCTTTCTCTGGTGGAGAGAGCCCATCGTCGCCGCGGCATTGAACGGAACTTCGCCAAAGCCGACTTACGCAAACAAGACAGCGCAAACGCGATGCAACTTTTATGGATCGCTGCGCGTTATGCCGTCATCTCACCAAAGGATAACTGTCATGGGTAATGGCAACATCGATGGTGGCAAGAAAGCCCTGCCCCGAAAACCGGGCCGACCGATGGCAGGAACTTTGCCCCGCAATGGCAGTTCTGCCGCGCAATTGGATGCTCAGAAAATGGACCGGCCGAGGGTCTGCGGCGCGATGACGCAACAATGCGGCGACAGCGGTCGCGGTAACGACTACGCCCCGCAAAAATTCGTGCACCTCGTGGGATACCGCGATCCCAAAACCCAGTCCGAAATACGGGTCCGCCCGCGCCCGGCTCCCACCAAGCCGTAATTCGGGCGCGCTTTATTCAGCCTCCGCTACTGGATGAATTCGCCGCATTTCTGTACCGACGCGTCCGCGGCTCCCCAGGGCATGATCGGTACCGAGGAGGTCGAATTCTTGGGCGACCCTTCAATCAGCTTGTCCGAATACACCATGTAGACCAGCACGTTCCGCTTGGCGTCGCAGCCGCGGACGATTTGCATCTTCTTGAAGAACAGCGAGCGGCGTTGGCGGAACATGTCATCGCCCTGCACCATCTTGTCCTTGAAACGGATCGGGCCGATCTGGCGACATGCCAGCGAAATATCCGAGACTTCCTCGGCCAGTCCCAACCAGCCCTTGAAGCCGCCCTTTTCCGGCACCGTGAAATGGCAGGCGACTCCCTCGACCTCGGGATCGTCGACGCCATAGGTCGCCAGCTTGTCGTTCGGGCTCAGGAACTTGAACACGGTCGAACGGCGGAAGATCAAATCCGGCTCATCGGCCGCCAAAGCCGCGGAGCCCGGCCACACCATGAGCGCCAGCGCCAATAATCCCCAGCGGGTCCAAAATCCCAAGCGAGATATGGGCTTGTCACACTGGCTTAAGTCTTGACGTGTCATGAAAATCTCCGTGGGCGGGGTTTCACCCATGTAATGGTCGAAAGGCGTCGCAGGAAGGCCAGCGGTAGCCGGTACTGCCGGGCGAAAATCCCCGGCGTTTAACGCAATGTGAGGCTTTTTTGTTACGCTTGGGGCGAAAATCGTGGGCGTTAGAGGCGTTCCGCTGGTGAACGCGTATCTCGTCTGCAACACTAAATCTTCAAACGGGCTGGGATTCGAAAATGACGCGCGTAAATGGGCATAAGGCGGCCGTGGCAACCGGACGGGTTTGGCGAGTTGCGGTTTTGACGGCAGCCAGCGCGATCGGCGTCACGTCCCAGGCGGAAGCCGCGCTCTACTGGCCGGGTTCCGAGCCCGGATTGTCACAGCCCGATCCGGCGGCTCAGCCCAGGAAGCCGAAGGCCCGCCGCAATGCGGCGAAGAAAAATGAAATGCCGGAGAAGGAATCTTCCAAGCCGCAGGGACCGGTGATCATCTCGATCTCGATCGATCAGCAAAAGATGAGAATTTACGACGCCAACGGCCTGTTCGCGGAAACCCCGGTGTCCACCGGCATGCGCGGCCACCCGACGCCGATGGGTGTTTTCAGCGTCATTCAAAAAGACCGGCTGCATCATTCCAATATCTATAGCGGCGCTCCGATGCCGTATATGCAGCGTATCACCTGGTCGGGTATCGCCATCCATGCCGGCGTGCTGCCGGGCTATCCGGCGTCGCATGGCTGCATCCGCATGCCGATGGCCTTCGCGATGAAGATGTGGACCTGGACCAGGATGGGCGCACGCGTGGTCGTGACGCCCGGCGAAATGACACCGCCTGCCAGTTTTGCGCATCCGCTGCTCGCAGCCGTGAAGGTTGCGCCACAGCCGATGGTGGCCGACGAGCCGAAATCGGATGCGCCGAGCGCTGCGAAAACGGACAAGGGCGCTGAGGCCGACACGAAGACCAAACCGGCGATCGCGGAAGCCCCTGTTGAGCTGCGATCGACCATCGGACACGCCAACAGCGTCACCGAACCGACCCGCACCGCGGACGCCAGCAATTCACTGCCGGTATCGAATGCCCCTACGATGTCAGACGCAGGCAGCGGCGCGACGCCGGCGGCCGAGACCGCGGTGGCGCAGCCCGAGCCGGACGCTGCGAAGTCCGGTGACATCGCTTCATCCGAGGATAAATCCACCGAGGCCAAATCGGCTGACGTCACGCCGCCGAAAACCGCAACTGCTGAAATCAAGGCTGAAGAGAGCGCAAACGCCGAGGCCGTAAAAGTCGAGACCACAAAGGTCGACGCTGCCGCCAGCGAAGCCGCCAAAATGGACGAGCCGAAAGCCGAAACCAAAACGGCCGAGGTCAAGGCGGCCGACGTCAGGAGTGAAGCGCCGAAAGCCGATGCCGCCAAATCCATTGAAAAGCCCACCGGGAGCAAGATAGCGGCAGAGGCCGCCATTGTGCCACCGGCCAGGAAAGACCAGGGCCGCCTGTCAGGCCTCGAAAAGGCCGCTGCCGTGAAGCCCGAGGCGCCAAAGCGCAGCGGCCAGATCGCCGTGTTCGTCAGCCGCAAGGATTCGAAACTCTATGTACGGCAGAACTTCCTGCCGCTGTTCGAAGCGCCCGTGACGATCGCGCCGAGCGACCGGCCGCTGGGAACACATGTGTTCACCGCGCAGGTCGACAAGGAAAACGCCAATGTGCTGCATTGGTCGGTGGTTACGATGCCCGCATCCAGGGCTGCCGAGCGCCGCGACGAAGACGAGCGCAGTTCGCGCCGGCGCAAGATCGCAGGCGCGGTCGAGGTGAAATCATTGCCGGCGCCGGATAGTCCCGCCGAAGCGCTGGATCGCCTCAATTTGCCCGCCGAGGCGCTGGCCAGAATTACCGAAGCGCTCTCGACCGGTGGTTCGCTGATCGTCTCGGACCAGGGCATCGCCGGCGGCGAAACCGGCGAAGGAACGGATTTTATCGTTTCCCTGCGCTAAAAGGCACGGCACGTCTTGAAGCTGTTGGTTCGGCGGTCGCTTTGGACCGGCGGCTACGCTAAAAGACCGCCGTCATGAACCAACTCTCCCCTACTGCCGTAGCGGCCGAACCTCCCGCGACAAACGATGCCTTCGACCGGCTGACATTTCTCGGCTGGCGCGGGGGATTGATTGCGATCGTCGCAGCTCTTGCGGCATCGTTTTTCCTGTACGGCTACGCGCTGATTTACTGGCGCAACGCCGACATGGATTTCATGGTGATCTACAACGCGCTTGTCATGAACGACGGCAAGTCGCAATCGTTCTTCGATCACACCGCCTACCTCACCATCCTGTCGGTGAAGGCGTGGTTCACGCTGTTGCATCGTTTCGGCCTGCTTGAGGCCTGGTCATTATCGTCCCTGCCACCAGCCTCCGATGCCGGCGCCTTTGATGCCGCGATGACCAGCGCTGTCCGCGCCGGGCGCATTCTGGTCTGGCTGATCGCCACGGGCTGCGTGCTGGCCTTTGCCGCATTGGTCCGTCGCATCGTGCGCGACTGGCGCGTCGCGCTGATCGCGACGTTGGCTTTTGCATTCTCCGGCGCCATCGCGGTGCATCTGCGCATTTTGCGCAGCGAATTGGTTGCAGCGTGTCCCGTCATCTTTGCACTGATGATCCTGATCGCTTACGGACGCCGCGCCAGCATTGCGCGCCCGCTCGCAATGGCCGGCGCCGCAGCGCTTTGCGTGCTCGGCCTTGAAAACAAAGTGCAGGCGATCCTGCTGGTCGGGGCATTGCCCTTGCTGGTGTTGCCGTTCGGCGATGCTAGAAGCGCCAGCGTCCCGTTCTGGCGTGAGGCGCGCTCAAGCTGGCCCGCAGTTGTCCTTGCGGCTCTCGTGGCGCTGGCCACGGCATGGGCGGCATGGCCGCTGATTGCGACCGGGTTCGATCGCTCGCTGCTCGATGCCGCGCTGTTTCACCCGCTGCTGCTCGGCCGTTTCGGCCTCTATCAGCTAGCATTGCTGGGCCTGATCGGTGGCTGCGTGATCGCCTATGCCGTGATCTGGCGGGTCAGCGCCGCCGAGACGCTGGCGTCGATCGCAGCCCTTGCCGCCGGCGCATCGCTGGCGCTTCTCGCGCTTGATATCGAATACAACGCCAGCAATGTGATTGCGGTCTTCAATCCGCTGGAAAAAATGCTGACCTTTGCGGACGCAAGCACCGCCAACGCTGCGAACGGCGCCAGCCCTTCGGGAATTCTGTGGCTGCTGCTCGACGGGCTCGCCTCGGTTTTCGCGCGCTACACGTTCGTGCTGCACTCCTCGCCGCGGCCCACGGTGTTTCTGACCTGGCTGATCGCGCCCGGCATTGTCTATGCATGGTCGCGCGGCGAAAAACAGGCCGCGATCCAGGCGCTGATGCTGCTGCTGGCGGCGATCGGGATCGACACACTCGGGGTACGGCGCGGATTGAAATCCGAATATTTCATCTTCACCGATCCTCTGATTATCCTTGCCGGCGCGATCCTGCTCGATGCGCTTCCCGATCTGCGCTTTTACAAATGGGCCTACCCCGTAGCGATGGTCCTGTTCGTACTGCACATCGCGATCGGCCAGGCCGAGCCGATCAAATACGCCTTCATGCGCCGGGGGCCGGAACCGATCTGCGAATGGCGTCCGCATTACATGCCGCTGCTGGCGCTGCCGTGGTGCCCACCCGCCCGGTCGTAACGGCTTGTTGAGAGGCGCCCGCTCTCGGGCTACGCTAACATCATCGAGCCTTGATCGTGACGACATGAGGTCAGCTATGATCGACCGCCGAACCATCCTCGCGTCTCTGCTGGCCGCAACAACAATTCCGTCCTCGATACGGACGGCCCACGCGCAGGCCGCCATGAGCGGGATCACCGCTTATGCGTTCTCGTTCCCGGCATTGGCCGGCGGCAATATCCGGCTTGCCGATTATGCCGGCCATCCCATGATGGTCGTGAATACGGCGTCGCTGTGCGGCTTCACCCCGCAATATGCCGGGTTGCAGCAGCTATGGAGCGAATTTCACGACCGCGGTTTAATGATTGTCGGCGTGCCTTCCAACGATTTCGGTGGACAGGAACCCGGCGGCGCCACAGAGATCGCAGAAACCGCGCAGCACCAATATGGCGTGACCTTTCCGATGGCGGCCAAGGCGGTCGTGAAAGGCCCGGACGCGCATCCCTTCTACCGGTGGGCCGCCACGGCACGGCCACAGGATGTCCCGCGCTGGAACTTTCACAAATATCTGGTCGGCCGCGACGGCTATCTCGCCGATGTCTTTCCCGAGCGAGTTGATCCCCTGGATACGCGCGTCAAAACCGCGGTCGCGCGGGCCCTCGCCGCCGCCTGAATTAACCGCTTCGGTTGACAAGCCTGCCGGGCCGCAAAAACCCGTTGCCGTGGCCGCGCCGGTCCAACTAGGCTATGCTGATCAGAGGCGGGAAACGGTTCGGGCGACGGCAAAAAGCCGAGCCCGGGCACAAGATCAGTGTAAGGAAAGAGCGCGATGCGTGTTGCGGCAGGTTTGATTTTTGCGGGCGCGGTTTCACTATGTCTTTCGGGCGCCGCCTGGTCGCAAACGCCGGCCGCCAAGGGCACGGCGGCGCCTCCCGCCGCGGCCGCCCCTGCACCGGCCCCCGCGGCCGCTCCAGCGCCCGCCAAGGCCGCCTGCGCCAATCCGGACGCGCTCAGCATCGGCCGCGTGGTCGAGATCGACACCACGGGCGGACCCGGCTTCGGTTTCGAGCATTTCAAGCAACTTGATTTCCTGCGCGAGAAAGAAGTGGTGCTGACGTTCGATGACGGCCCGTGGCCGGTCAATACGCCTTCAATCTTGAAGACGCTGGCGGACGAATGCACGACCGGCATTTTCTTCATCATCGGCAAGCATGCGACGTATTATCCGGAAATCCTCAAACAGGTTTCCGCCGCCGGTCACACCATCGGATCGCACACCTGGTCGCACGCCACGCTGACCAACAAGAAATTGACCGAGGATCAGCGCAAGGAAGAAATCGAAAAAGGTTTCAGCGCGGTGAAATGGGCGCTCGGCGGCAAATCGCCCTCGCCATTCTTCCGCTTCCCGGCCTTGCAGCATCCACCGGAAATGGTGACCTATCTCGGCACGCGAAATATCGCGATGTTCTCCTGCGATCTCGACTCGTTCGACTTCAAGGCGCGCAACGCCCAGCAGGTCATCGATGTGACGATGAACAAGCTCGACAAGCTCGGCAAGGGCATCATCCTGATGCACGATTTCCACAAGCATACCGCCGAGGCGCTGCCCGCCTTGCTGCGCAAGCTGAAGGCCGGTGGCTATAAAGTGGTGCAGATGAAGGCCAAGGCCCCGGTGCAGACGCTGCCGCAATATGACGAGATGATCGTCAAGGACGTCAAGCTGCCGACGGTCAGCGACCGTCCGGTGTCCAGCGTCGTGCAGACGATTTCAGAATAATCCGGCCGCACGACTGTGACGGCACCGCTCATCGAAGGCTATGTCATCGTCTCCGCCGACGGCATGCTGGCGGGCGCCGATCACGTGATGCCGGACCAACTGAAATTCGAGGGCGACAAGCAGTTCTTCACGTCCGCCCTCGACCGCGCCGATCTGATCGTGCACGGCCGGCATTCCTACGAAGATCAGCCGAACTCGCCGCAGCGAAACAGGATCATCGTAACCCGCACGATAAATGCGGTCGCGCCCGATCCGTCCAATCCCAAGGCAACGCTATGGAATCCCGCGGGCGCCCCCTTCGAAGCCGCCTGCGATCAATCAGGCGTGCGATCAGGCACCATTGCGATCATCGGCGGACCGGTGATCTTCGCAATGTTCCTGGACCGCTATGACACGTTCTGGCTTTCGCAGGCGCCACGGGTGCACCTGCCCGGCGGCGAAGCGTGCTTTCCCGGCGTTCCCCGCAAGACGCCTCAGGAAATCCTGACCGCGCACGGCCTGCGTGCCGGCGAGGCCCAAATCCTCGACCGCACGCATGGGGTCACCGTCACGCCATGGCGGCGCGCCGCCTAGTTTTTTAGTCAGAGATGATCAGGTTCTAGACGTCGTAGGCGGGTTCGACTGCCCGCGCGCCTCGGCCATAGCCGGCGATCATGAACAATGCACCGATGATCGACAGGTTCTTCAACGCATGGACGAGGTTGTTCCTGGCGTCGGGTCCGGTTTGATTCCAGAAATCGTGATAGTAGAAAGTCGCGGCTCCCACGAACAGGATCAGCAGGATCGCAAAAAAACGCGCGCCAAAATTCAGCGCGATCATGATGCCGCAGATCAGCTCAATTGCGCCGGCCGCAATCGCCAGCATCATCGGCATCGTCATGCCCGTCAGACCCTCGAGCTGCGAGGTGTAGGTTGCCAGCGCCGCCGGAATAACAACTTTCTCTGTCATTTGGGCTGTCGCCGTTAGATCCAGAAGCTTGGATCCTCCCGAAAAAATAAACAGCACAGCGAACAGAATTCGCCCGAAAGTAATAAACGCTGGCATGGTCGCCCTCACTGAATGCTGCAAATGCGAAAGTCGTTATTTGGCGGAACGATTATGGGCGTTCCGCCCCGGCTTTTCAAACAGTCAAATCGATCGGCTTGATGGCGACAACCGCACAACAATCGGCCTAGCCGAACAGGGTCGGTTGCTGACGGCCAGCACGCTCCTGGGCTTCGACCGCGGCAACCGCGGTCATGTTGAGGATGCCGCGCGCGGTCACCGACGGCGTAAGAATGTGCGCCGGCCGTGCTGGCCCGATCAGGATCGGCCCCACCGGCAACGCGTCGGCCAGCGCCTTGATCATCTGATAAGCGACGTTGGCGGTGTCGAGGTTCGGCATGATCAGGATGTTCGCCTCACCTTCCAGCTTCGAATGCGGCAGGATCATCTGCCGCGCCGCTTGTGACAGCGCGGTATCGCCCTGCATCTCACCATCGGCCTCGAGTTCCGGATGATTCTGCTTCAGGATCGCGGTGGCGCGGCGCATCTTGCGCGAAGAGTCGGTATCATAACTTCCGAAATCGGAATGTGACACGAAAGCGATTTTTGGCTTCAGGTTGAAGCGCTGGACATGGATCGCCGCCAGCGCCGCCATTTCCGCAAGCTCCTCGGCGCTCGGGTTCGGCCGCACCTGCGTATCTGAGATAAAATAAGCGCCCTTGCTGGTGATCATCAGCGCCAATGCCGCGAAATCGCTCACGCCCGGCAGAAAGCCGATGATCTCGCGCACATGGCGCAGATGGCTCATATAACGGCCCTCGACGCCGCAGATCATGGCATCGGCTTCGCCGCGGCTGACCGCGAGCGCGGCAATCACGGTCGCATTGGTGCGCACGACCGTGCGTGCGGCGTCGGGGGTGACGCCGTGACGGCCGGCCAGATCGATATAGGACTGGACGTAGGAGCGATAACGCGGATCGTCCTCGGGATTGATCAGATCGAAATCCTGGCCGGCCTTGATGGCGAGGCCGAACCGTTTGATCCGCGCTTCGACCACCGAGGGGCGTCCGACCAGAATCGGCCGCGCCAGCTTCTCTTCCAGCACAACCTGTGTCGCGTGCAAGACGCGCTCGTCCTCGCCTTCCGCGTAGATCACACGGACCGGCTGGGTCTTCGCCTTGGCAAACACCGGCTTCATGACCAGACCGGAGCGGAACGCGAAGCGCTCGAGCTGCGCAGTATAGTCCTCGAAATTGGCAATCGGCCGGGTCGCGACACCGGAGTCCATCGCGGCTTTGGCCACCGCGGGCGCAATGCGCAGGATCAGCCGCGGATCGAACGGGCTCGGGATCAGCGAGCCCGGCCCGAATCCCTGCGTCTCGCCGCTGTCGAAACCGGGCGCGATCGCATCCGACGGCGGATCGCGCGCGAGCTGCGCAATCGCTTCCACCGCCGCATGCTTCATATCCTCGTTGATCGCGGTGGCGCCGACATCGAGCGCGCCACGGAAGATGAATGGAAAGCACAGGACATTGTTGACCTGGTTGGGAAAGTCCGAGCGTCCGGTGCAGATCATCGCATCCGGCCGCGCTTTTCGCGCCTCATCCGGCATGATCTCCGGATTCGGATTGGCCAGCGCCATCACCAGCGGCTTGTCCGCCATCTGCTTGACCATGTCCGGCGTCAGCACATTGGGCGCGGACAGGCCGAGGAAGATGTCAGCACCGCCGATTACTTCGGCCAGCACGCGCTTGTCGGTCTTCTGCGCATAGACCGCCTTCCAGCGATCCATCAGCGTATTGCGACCTTCATGCACCACGCCGTCGATATCGCAGACCCAGATGTTCTTGCGCTGCGCGCCGAGCGACACCAGCAGGTTGAGGCAGGCGATCGCCGCGGCACCAGCGCCTGAAGCGACGATCTTGACGTCCTTGAGCTTCTTGCCGTTGAGCAGTAACCCGTTGGTGATTGCGGCCCCGACGATGATGGCGGTGCCATGCTGATCGTCGTGGAATACCGGGATCTTCATCCGCTCCTTGAGCTGCGCCTCGATCTCGAAACACTCCGGGCCCTTGATGTCCTCCAGATTGATGCCGCCGAAGGTCGGCTCCAGCGCCGCCACGGTTTCGACCACGCGCTCGATGGTGTCGGCCGCGATCTCGATGTCGAATACGTCGATACCGGCGAATTTCTTGAACAGAACCGCCTTGCCTTCCATCACAGGCTTCGACGCCAGCGGGCCGATATTGCCGAGGCCGAGCACCGCGGTGCCATTGGAAACGACCGCGACAAGATTGGCACGGATGGTCAGCGACGCCGCCTCGGCAGGGTTTTGCGCAATCGCGGTGCAGGCGGCCGCCACGCCCGGCGAATAGGCCAGCGCGAGGTCGCGCTGATTGGCCAGCGGCTTGATCGCCTGGATCTCAAGCTTTCCCGGCCGCGGCAGGCGGTGATAGGCGAGCGCTGCGGAAGTGAGATCTTCAGAATAGGACGACATGCATACTCCCGCGTTTTCCGGCCCCTGAACGTTCGTTTCTTGATACATCAAGACGAGGTCGGTGTTACATCAAGACGAGGCTGGTTTTCCAGCAGATTGGGCCGCATGTGAAGCATGCGCAACTGCTTGGATGCAACATCCAATGGCGCCTATCAATGGGTCTCCAGCGGTCAGATCGACGCGAATCATCGAAGCCCTGAACGCGAAAGCCCCCTATCCCGCTCAATCGACCGATAATATGACAATCTGCGCCCGCAGAATCGGCAATCGGAGCTGACCGAATGGTAAAGGTTCTCTACGGCGCTCTCGCCGCCATCGTGATCGGGGTGGGAGGCTTTTTCGGTTTCCAGTTCTATACGCAGCATCGGGTCGCCAGCGAGGTCGAGGCGGCGTTCGATCAAATCCGCGCGACGGGCGCCAAGGCGAGCCACGGCAAGGTGTCATTCGACATCAAGAGTCGCACCGTGACGATCTCGGACATATCAGGCGAATCGGCCGCACAACCTCCGACCACCCTCAAGATCGCAAACATCACGGCTTCGGGAGTGAGCCAGACGGACCCAACGCGATTTAACGCCGACAGTATTGAAGCCGCTGATATCGAGATCGGCCTGGCGATGCCCGCCCAATCCGGCATGAACCTCACTTATAAAGTGCCGCGGGTCACCGTGAAAGACTATTCCGGACCCGCCAATCTGCAACAGCCGCCGGCATCGTCCTCCTTCATCGACGTCCGTTTGTTTGCGCTCAGGCAATTGGCTGGAATTACGGCCGCATCGATCACGGCCCCCAGCGTAGCCGCCACCATCAATTTCAGCGGAACGACACCGGTTAATGGCGACATCACTTATTCGGGCTGTGCGGTCGAAGGAATCAGGGACGGCAAGATCGCCACCGCGAAGGTCGACGGCTTCGTTTTCACGGTCAACATGCAACCGGCGGGCAAAGCCGAGAAACTGACCGGCAGTCTGGCAAATGTCATCGCGCGCGACATCGATATCAACGCGATGACGGCCCTGTTCGATCCGCAGAGAGCCAATGACGACCAGTATTACCGCACTTACAGGCAGATTTCGGCTGGCCCCTATATCCTCACATTTGCTCCCGGCCTGAATATGCGGATCGACAGCCTGACGATGGATGACGTCGGGCTGCGGCCATCGCGGCTGCAACTTCCGGCGCTGCTGGCGGTGATGCCGCCGGATGGTGCCGCTCCGCCAACGCCTGCACAAGCACGCGAGTTGATAGAAAAGGCAGCCACGCTCTATGAGGGCATCCGCATCGGAAATGCCGAGATGCACGGGCTGTCCGTCGAGACGCCGCAAGGGCCGATGAAACTCGCCGCGATGCGGTTCAACTTCGAAAACGGCAAGATCGGCGAAGTGGCTTTCGAAGGCCTGGATGCGCGGGCGCCAAAGGGCCCCGTCAAACTTGAACGCTTCGCGCTGAAAGGCATCGATATCTCAAACCTCCTGCGCATGACGGCTCAGTTCGCCGGACAGAAGCCTTCGCCCAACCAGGCGCTGGCACTGTTGCCGCTGATCGAAGGCGCCGAAGTCAAAGGTTTCGTTGCGCCTTACAACAACACCAACAAGCCGATTCACATCGATACCATCAACCTGAACTGGGGCCAGTTTATCGGTCCAATCCCGAGCCAGGCGCATCTGGTCGCGAAGCTGATCAGCCCCCTTCTCGCAAATGAGATGGGATCGCGGTGGCTTCTTGCCGCCGGTATGGACACCGTCACGATGGACCTCGATCTCGGCGCGGTTTGGACGGAGGCGTCGCGCGCATTCGTACTGGAGCCCGTATCGATCGAGTTCGGCAATGTGCTGAAGGCTTCCGCACGCGTCTCACTTGCCAACGTGCCGCGGGACGTATTCTCGATCAATCCGGTGCAAACAACCACTATGGCGGCTCAGATCGAGGCCGGGACGATAGAGCTCACGCTGCATGATCTTGGCGGCGTCGACATCGCCGTCGCGCAATATGCCCACGCGCAAAATGTCAGCCGGGACGAGGCGCGGCGCGCCATCATCGATAGCATACGAGCCGGCAGCGAAAAGAGCCTGGGAGGCAATCCCGATGCCACCGTTGCCGTGGAAGCACTGACCCGCTTTATCGAGACATCAGGCCAAACGCTGATCATCAGGCTGACGCCGCTCGGCAAGGTGCCGGTGATGCAACTGATGCAGTTGTTAAAGAGCGACCCGTCGATCGCGCTGGCGCAATTTGGAATCGAAGCTTCGACGGGCTTGTAGTTATCCCTTGTCCGGCAGGTTCAACCGGATGTGAAGCTCCCGCAGTTGCTCCATCCCGACCTCCGACGGCGCTCCCATCAAGAGGTCGACGGCCTGCTGGTTCATCGGGAACAGCGAGATCTCGCGCAGATTGTTGGTGCCGCACAGAAGCATCACAATGCGATCAACACCCGCCGCCATGCCGCCATGCGGCGGCGCGCCGTACTGGAAAGCGCGGTACATGCCGCCGAAACGCTCGACCACATCCTTCTCGCCATAACCGGCGATCTCGAACGCCTTCACCATCGCTTCCGGCCGGTGGTTACGGATGCCGCCGGAGGCGATCTCGTAGCCGTTGCAGGTGATGTCGTATTGAAACGCCTTGATGGTCAGCGGGTCCTGCCCGTTCAGCGCATCGAGGCCACCTTGCGGCATCGAAAACGGATTGTGCGAGAAGTCGACCTTCTTGTCTTCCTCATTGTATTCGTACATCGGGAAGTCGACGATCCACGCAAGTTCGAACCGATCCTTGTCGATCAGGTTCAGCTCTTCACCGAGCTTGGTGCGGGCGAGGCCCGAAAACTTCCAGAATTTGTCGGGGTCGCCGGCGACAAAGAATGCCGCGTCGCCTTCCTTCAATCCGAGCGCGTCGCGAATGGCTGCGGTCCGCTCAGGACCGATATTGTTGGCGAGCGGTCCGGCGCCCTCGCCACCCTCACGCCACATGATGTAGCCGAGCCCAGGCTGGCCCTCGCCCTGCGCCCAGGAGTTCATCCGGTCGCAAAACGCGCGTGAGCCGCCACCGGTGCCCGGGATCGCCCAGACCTGGTTCTTGGGGTCTTCCAGCATCCGCGCGAACACCTTGAAGCCGGAGCCGCGGAAGTGCTCGGAGACGTCCTGCATGATGATGGGATTGCGCAAGTCAGGCTTGTCGCTGCCGTATTTGCGCAGGGCTTCCGCAAACGGAATCCGCGGCCAGTTTTTGGTGACCGGCTTGCCCTTGGCAAACTCCTCGAACACGCCGGTGATGACGGGTTCGACGGCCGCGAACACATCGTCCTGCTCGACGAAGCTCATTTCCAGATCGAGCTGGTAGAACTCGCCCGGCAAGCGGTCGGCACGCGGATCCTCATCGCGGAAACACGGCGCAATCTGGAAATAACGATCGAAGCCCGACATCATCAGGAGCTGCTTGTACTGCTGCGGCGCCTGCGGCAGCGCGTAGAACTTGCCCGGATGAATCCGCGACGGCACCAGGAAGTCGCGTGCGCCTTCCGGCGACGAAGCCGTCAGGATCGGGGTCTGGAATTCGAAGAAACCCTGCTCCTTCATCCGCTTGCGCATGGAATCGACGATGGCGCCGCGGGTCATGATGTTCTGATGCAGCTTCTCGCGGCGAAGGTCGAGGAAACGGTACTTAAGCCTTATGTCCTCAGGATATTCCTGTTCACCAAACACCGGCAGCGGCAGTTCGCCGGCCGGGCCCAGCACCTCGATCTCGCTGACGTAAAGCTCGACCGCGCCGGTCGGCAATTCCGGATTTTCCGTTCCACCGGGACGGCGGCGCACCTTGCCGTCGATCCGCACCACCCATTCCGAGCGCAGCTTTTCAGCGTCCTTGAACGCCGGCGAATCCGGGTCGGCGACACACTGCGTCAGGCCGTAATGGTCGCGCAGGTCGATGAACAGCACGCCACCATGGTCGCGAATACGATGGCACCAGCCGGACAAACGAACGCTCTGGTCGATGTCGCTGTCACGGAGCGCGCCGCAGGTGTGGGACCGGTAACGATGCATGGGTATCCTGAAATGGCGTCAGAGGGGCGGAATCATGGGTTTCGCGGCCTGCCGCGACGCGCAGGGTTTAGCCGAGCCAAACCACTGCCGCAACAGAGCCGGCGCGTTCAAAATCACGGGAAAATGGCTATTGTCCGGGGCTCGCGGAGAGCCGTTACGGCAAACCGCGGGCACAGACCGACGGCAAGGGCACGGTCGGCGCCGCGCGCGACAGGAAAATGCTGGCGCAACCGGTCAAACCGACGATCTTGCCGGAAAAACCCTCTCCGCGCCCGTCCACAGTGCCGCTGAAGGCGGCCGGCAGATAATTGCGCGGTTTCATGTACCAGGTCCCGGTCGGCAAGATCGCCAACGCACCCGTGGCGGGATTGAAGACGCCGGCGACCTGAAAACAGCCCTCCGGAACCCTCGGATTGTCCGGCAGCGGATAGAAATGGAACACGCCGCGCGATCCGTCGTCACTGAGGACAAGCCGCGCCCCGGTGACACCCTGCCCGCAGACATATTTTCCGGTCCACTCCCCGCCCACCGAGCGCTCTTGCGCGCCCGCCGATCCAACAAGACCGGCCGCAATCAAAATACCCAAAAAAATACTGGAGCAAATGCCGAGCAATCTCATCAATCATCCCCCGCAATCTCCCTGCTCTACGCAGATTGCGCCGAAATCAAAGGCCGCAATTTGTCGCGTGCGCAGCCATCCTTCTGGTCTTGCAGGCAAAACCCCGATCGGGATTAACTTCGCGTCGGGGGAATTGAAATGACTTTTCAGATTGGTTTTTCACGCCCCGCGCGTGGCGGCTTGTTGATCGTTCTTCTGGCCATCACCGGGCTCGCAACCGTCGCCAAGGCCGGCCTATCCGAGGCCGACCGGATCACGCTCGACCAGCCCGCTTGCGTACAAATGAAGGCATACGCACAGGACATCACGCTGCTCAACGACGAGATGCAGAACATGAAAAAGTTCGGCACGCGGCGAATGTGCGTTGTGCTGGAGCGCGCGACCACGACCATCGGCACCACCGTCGGCTACATGCAGTCGCATGTCGGCGAGTGCACGATCACGGCCGCCTCCATCGACAATCTGGCGAGCCTGGGAAGGTCTCTCGAAAACGACCGGCGCAAGCTTTGCCGGTAACAGGCTCTGCCGGTAATCGACGGCCATACCGATCGGCGACAAGACCGATTGCCTAACGCCGCGGAAATCCCCATCTTCGGACCATGACGGTTCATTTCCCTTTCCAGAATACCTATGCGGCGCTTCCGGCCGGCTTTTTCGCGCGGGTAGCGCCGACCCCGGTCGTGGCCCCCCGGCTGATCAAATTGAACCGGCCGCTGGCGATCCATCTTGGTTTGGACCCTGACCGGCTCTCCAGCCCGGAAGGAACCGAAATCCTGGCCGGCAAGCGGGTTCCCGACGGGGCGGACCCGATCGCGATGGCCTATGCCGGCCACCAGTTCGGGCATTTCGTGCCGCAACTCGGCGACGGCCGCGCCATCCTGCTCGGCGAGGTGATCGACGCCGACGGGGTGCGGCGGGACATCCAGTTGAAGGGCTCAGGACCGACGCCGTTTTCGCGCCGGGGCGACGGCCGCGCCGCGCTTGGGCCGGTGCTGCGCGAATACGTCGTCAGCGAAGCGATGGCGGCGATGGGAATTCCGACCACCCGCTCGCTCGCCGCCGTCATGACCGGCGAAAGCGTGATGCGTGAAACGGTGCTGCCCGGCGCCGTCCTCACCCGCGTCGCCTCCAGCCACATCCGGGTCGGCACCTTCCAGTATTTCGCGGCACGCGGCGACACCGAAGGGGTGCGGCAACTCGCCGATCACGTCATCAGCCGGCACTATCCGCAAGCCGCTCAAGCCGAACGCCCCTATCACGCATTGCTGCAAGGCGTGATCGCGCGGCAGGCCGAACTGATCGCGCGCTGGCTGCTGGTTGGATTCATCCACGGCGTCATGAATACGGACAACAGCTCGATCTCCGGCGAGACCATCGATTACGGCCCTTGCGCCTTCCTGGACCAGTACGATCCGGCGACCGTGTTCTCGTCGATCGACGAGCAGGGCCGCTATGCCTATGCCAACCAGCCCCGGATCGCGCTGTGGAACCTGACCCGGTTGGCCGAATGCCTGTTGCCGCTGTTTTCCAGCGACCAGGACAAGGCCATCTCTGAAGCGCAGACGCTGCTGGCCGATTTCGCGGAAACATTCGACGCCGCCTATCAGGCCGGCCTGCGCGCGAAACTCGGGCTGTTCACGGCGCGCGACGGCGATGCGGCGCTGGCGCAGGACCTGCTCGGCGCGATGGCGCAAAATCAGGCGGACTTTACCCTGACGTTCCGGCGCCTGGGTGAGGCCGCGCTCGATGCGGCTCAAGATAGTGAGGTCAGGGCCTTGTTTACCGACCCGGCCGCCTATGACGAATGGGCGGTGCGCTGGCGGCAGCGGCTCGGCGAGGAGCCGCAGGATGCGACCAGGCGGCGGAACGCGATGCGGTCGGTCAATCCAGCCTTCATTCCGAGGAATCACCGGGTCGAAGCCGTGATCCAGGCCGCCATGAACCGTGACGATTTTGCGCCCTTCGAGGAACTCCTGACGGTGCTCTCCAAGCCCTATGACGACCAGCCGGCGTTTGCGGCCTATGCCGAGCCGCCGCTGCCGGACCAACGCGTGCTGCAGACGTTTTGCGGCACATAAGCCGTTAACCTCGCCTCCACCATCAGATGCGGGAGATGGCGCCTCCCGCCAAAAATTAACAAGTGATCAACGGCTTGCTTACAAATCTACCGGATTATTTCGGAGATTGCTGTGGACGCGTTGGTGTTTGAATTCATAGGGCTTGCGATGGCGGCACTTTGCGTCATCGTACTGGCGGTTCCTTCCTCACAGCGACCGCGTGGCCGCCGCATCAGCCACTGATCGCAGCCATTTCCAAGGCGGGCGTTTAACGGACCGGGAGCCGTCATCATCGGGCGCGGCCTGAAAGGCCAAAATCCCGGCGAAGGACGCTGTCCGGCGTAAATGCAAGGCTCGAATTCACCGCAAGACCCTTGACAGATCAGCGCTTTCGGCAGAACGCCCTTTGAGAAGCGTTATGGACCGTTCATGGATCTGATTACCACCACTTCCGAATTGGCAGCTGTTTGCGCCCGCCTCGCCAAGCACCCGGTCATCACCGTCGATACCGAATTCCTGCGTGAGACGACCTATTACCCCCTGCTCTGCGTCGTGCAGATGGCCAGCGCGGAGGAAGCTGTTGTCGTCGATACGCTGGCCGAGGGCATCGACCTCAAGCCGTTCTTCGACCTGATGGCCGATGAGAAGGTGCTGAAGGTCTTTCACGCCGCGCGTCAGGATATCGAGATCGTCTGGCATCGGGCGGGCATCGTTCCGCACCCGATCTTCGATACCCAGGTCGCGGCCATGGTACTCGGATACGGCGACTCCATCGCCTATGACCAGCTGGTCGAGCGCATTACCGGTCACCGGCCGGATAAGACCCACCGTTTCACCGACTGGTCGCGCCGGCCGCTGACCGAAGACCAGATGCACTACGCGGTCTCCGACGTCACCCATCTGCGCGATGTGTTCGCAGCCCTCGACGCCGATCTCAAGAAGCGCGGGCGCAATGAGTGGGTGAGCGAGGAAATGGAAGTCCTGACCTCGCCGAAGACCTATGATTTTCACCCGGAACGCGCCTGGGAGCGGTTGAAAACGCGAGTCCGCAAGCCGAAAGAGCTTGCGGTGCTGATGGAAGTCGCCGCCTGGCGCGAACAGGAGGCCCAAAGCCGCGATGTTCCGCGCAGCCGGGTCCTGAAGGATGATGCCGTCGGCGACATCGCCACCCACGCGCCGACCAGCCTGGAGCGGCTCGCCAGTCTGCGCTCGCTGCCAAAGGGTTTTGATCGATCGAAATGGGGCACCGATATCGTTGCTGCCGTGCAGCGCGGCATCGCGCGCGATCCCGCCACGCTGCCCAAGATCGAAAAGCCGCGCGGCAATTCGAACGGTGCGGCAATCGTCGAGCTTCTGAAAGTCCTGCTGCGGATGACGTCCGAACGGCACGCCGTCGCCAGCAAGGTGATCGCGACCGTCGACGATCTCGAGCAGATCGCAGCCGACGATCATGCCGATGTCGGCGCATTGCATGGCTGGCGCCGCGAACTGTTCGGCGAAGCGGCGCTGTCGCTGAAACACGGCCGGCTGGCGCTGGCGATTGAAAAAGGCCGGGTGGTCAGGGTCGACCGAAATTAGTTCCGTTACCCAATGCCGTTAGCGCCGCGCCCACAACCTGGACGCGTGCGACAAAATGTTACTGAGTGATGTCGCCCGCAATGTTGCGTTCGCCGCCTTTGGTAGTTTCCCATACTTCCACCAGCGCCATTGATAGAATATAAGCGCTCGTAGAGAGCTTTAGCTGGCGAGCTTTTTCGATCGCCATTGAAATGGTGATAGCCAGTTCATTAAGATCGTCGTCGAGGGTCGCCATCTGCTACTCGCTTCTGGAGCTTTTACGGTGAGCACGGATCAAACGGATCATCCTGGTGACAAGTTGCTACGGCTGGTTCGTGATGATCAGATCGATCTCAATGTCGTCGAGGGTTTACGGCTCGTCGTTGCATTTAGAAAAATCAAGGATCCCTCCGACCGGCGCATCCTCCTCGAACTCGCCGAACGGCTTGCCAAATAACCGCCGCATGGCGGCAGGTTTCAAATCTTCGGTCATACCGTGATCCCGGTGTTTTCCTCGATCAGCTCGGCACTCTCCTGAATTCCGGCATAGTTGCCGATCACCCGAACCACGGCCGGTTTGTAGGAAGCGCCGTCGCCGGCGCCGGGACGCCTGCACGCCACGGCATCGCCGACGAGCTGATACCGATGGCTGCGGTGAAATCCTTCAACGACGGTCGACAGAATGGTTTCGTCGAGAGAAAATCCCAGCAGCACGCAGCGAATGTTTCTCATGTTCGACATGTATTCGGCGAACCGCGCCGAACTGTAGGCCGACGGCAGCGGATGCTCGAAGGTGAGTTCGCCCGGCCGCGGCTTGAGGCCCGCAATCCAGTCCGTCAGATTCGACGCCGGATTGAACCAGGCGGCCTGGGCGATCCGTTTCAAATGCATCACCGGCCACAAATTGTTGCGCCAGAGCGTCATCAACTGGAGGCATCGCGAGGTAATCGCCTCGGCATCCGCGATGAAGTGGCTGCGGCCTTCGGTGAGGTACTCAACCTGAAGATCGGCGCAAACCAGGATCGGCGGATCGTCATGCATGTTGGCCACTGCTTTTTGATAAGAGATCATGTGTTGCCAACAATCAGGCCGTGCGCAGCGGGGACGTCACCGCTCGGCCCGAGGAAATGTCCAGAACGCCCGGCCGGTCCCAATCGCCCTCAGGCCGAATGATCATGTAGGGATCGCTGTCGAGGGTAATCGCATCGCGGTCTGGCTCGATATCGAGAACCATCTCGGTATAGGAGAAATCGGAAAACGTGATCTTGCGGTTATGGCCGAGCGGCTTGGCGCCGAAATGGGCCCAGAAATCCACCAGGCGGTCCTGCGCCTGACCGTAGATCTTCCGGAATCCCTTGCGCTTGACGTAATCGACACTGGCCTGCACCAGCTTGAATGAAACCCGCGAGCGCCGGAATTGATGACGCACCGCCAGCCGTTCGACCTTGGCGAAGTCGCCAAAAAATCGAACGCGCAGGCAGCCCGCGGGTTCGGATCCGATAAACCCGATGAAATGGGCCGCGACCAGATCGTTGCCGTCGAACTCTTCCTCGATCGGGCAATCCTGCTCGGCCATGTAGACGGCGGCGCGGATTGCGGTCACGAGCATCAGGTCGTTGGGATCGCGCGCGATACGGACGGAAATCGCGCGCGGGTTCGGATTGGCCGGCGATGAAGCCTTAGTACCGTGCATTTGCGAAACTCCTTGCCGGAACGATGGGCGCCGGCATATTTGATGGAACGCGATTCCATGGCCGCTCGTAGCACCAGAGATCGGGCTGGAAGCTCGGCATCTGTTCGAAGCAGGTCGAGACCAGAAGCTCGCGTCCCGCCTTGGTCGCTGGCTGGGCGTAGCAATTGGCGCTGGCGTAGCGCGGCGTTCTCAGATGCGCGGCGACCTTGCCATATCCGGCGATACCGCGACCGGTTGTCGCAACCGCCCAAATGTAATTAGCCGATACCTCTTCGTCGCGCCCGGCAAGCAAACTCAAATCCGGCTGCGCCAGGGAAATCTCATCGAGGATGAGGGCGTCATGCCCGCGGCTGTTGAAATAGAGCAGCGCGACCCCGCCGAGCAACTTTCCCCGCCGGCTAAACGTCAGAATGCATTCGGGATCAAACGTAAAATACCGGCCGAGGCTCGCGCCGGTCAGTTGAATTCCCGGCACCATGCGGCGGGCCATGTCGGCCAGAAAGGAAAGCTCGGAATATTGCGCGAACCGCACCTCAATATCGGTATCAGTCGATAGCGAATCGAAATCATGCCTTGCGGCAAAAGAGGCCCTTTCCTTAAGCTGATTGCGCATCTATCGTCGCTCCTACCTGATGGGCCATGACCATAACGGGTGGGAAATTTAGGTATGCAGCAACTATTGCACCGGGGTGCTGCAATGACGCAGCACCGGACCGACGAGGTTCTGGATGCGTCCTGGGACGATCTGAAAGCGTTTCTCGCCTGCACAAAATACAAAAGCTTCCGCAACGCGGCTGAAGTGCTCGGCCTGACCAGCACGACCCTGATGCGCAGGATAGATCGGCTTGAAGAGCGGATCGGCTGCAAGTTGTTTCTGCGCGATCAAAGCGGATTGACGATCAGCGAGGAAGGTACCGCGATGGTCGCTGATGTGACCGAGATGGAGCGTCACGCCTTCAATATTTTCCGCCGCGCATCCCAATCGTCGGAGGATCCCGCCGGCACGGTTCGCGTGGCCGTGACCGAAGGCCCGGGCAATTTCTGGATTCTGCCGCGCCTGATCGACTTCCAGAAAACCTATCGCAAGATCACCGTCGATCTGCGCTGCGCGATGGAGCAGGCTGATGTCGCGCGGCTGGAGGCCGATATCGCCATTCAGCTCGAGCCGCCGACAAATCCCGATCTCATCGTCGCGAAACTCGGCAGGCTTCATATCTATCCGTTCGTTTCCGAAGGATACCGCAAGCTCTATGGCGTTCCGGCTTCGCTGCCCGAGTTGCAAAACCACCGGATCGTGAAGCAGAACGCGCCGCAGGTGGACGATACCGCCTATGCCCGGATTTTCGGGCTAACCTCGCTGGAGGGCGTGGTCGGCATCAGAACCAATTCCAGCATCGGCGTCCTGTACGCGGTGGAAAGAGGCGCAGGCGTAGGCTTCCTGCCAACCGCGTCGATCGCATTGGGTGCGCCGCTGGTCGCCGCCGATGTCGGCGTCAGTCATCATGCGGATCTCTGGCTGACCTATCACAAGGAGTTTCGCAACTCGGACCGGCACAAGATCGTCATCGACTGGCTCAAGAAGATTTTCGATCCCAAGACCTATCCGTGTTTCAAGGATGAATTCATTCACCCGAACGATCTCATTCCCCTGATGGCGGGATCGCGGGAGAATTACGGGATGGGCGGATATGTCGCCGGCAATCCGTACAATGTTGCGGCTCCGCAGGAGTTGCTCTGATTCCGCTGCCCCGCTCTCAGCGGACACCAGCTAGAATTTTACCTCAACGCCCATGGTGCCCTGATGCGACTGCATCGCGGCGCGAAACTTGCCGTCATAGTTCAGGTAGACACGCACCGTGTTGGTCAGGCTGAGCGACGCCGACGCGCCGGTATCCGCGCCATATTGGCTTTCGCCAATACCCTGCACCGCGATGCTCTGGGGCCCAAGGCTGACGACAATCGAGCTGAAATTCTGTGACATGTTGTCCACGAATTTGCCGTAGGCGGACAGATCCAGAATCCTCCGGTCGATGATCCAGTAATGTCCGATCTCCGCGCCGAGCAATACCCGTGAGCGCTCCATGGTTGCTCCGGTCGCGGTTTCCGGATTGAGGCCGCCGGCTTCCTGAAACGCGCCGGTCGAGGCGTGGGTATATTCAAGCGCAACCTTCGGCACGATCCGGCTCTGGTCCATGCTCCAGTAATAGCTGAGTTCGGTCAGCGCACCGTCGATCTGGGCGTTATAGCCTGCCGTCGCGAAGCCCAGACCGGTGTCCCGGCTGGTGCCGACTTTGCCAAAGCCATGGACCAGCGCGATGGCCCAGGTCCACGGCCCCTTGTCCACCGAGGCGTTGAAGCCGAACTGGGTGAGGTCGAGCGTCGCGGTCTGCATCGCCAGCGGCGCGTCGATGGAGGTGCGGCTTTGATCCACCGAGAAACCGACATTGACGCCGGGCGCAAGGCGAGCGCCGAAGCCCGCGACCCCACCAAAAGTCACCCGCTGATCGCCGACGAAATTGGGCTGCGCCTCATTTTTGGTTGAGATGCCGTAGGCCTCTCCCCAGGTCCGATACTTCGGCTCCTCGGTCGCCGCAGAGGCGCCGCCGCCGCCCGGATTGCTCCGGGAGGCACTGCCAAACCCGTTTGTCGCCTGGTTGCCGAGCCGCTCCAGGAAGTTGCTGCCAAGGTTCTGCACCGCCGCACCCGCCGACAGATCGGAATTGATGCTGGTCGATGTCGGAACCGGTAGCGGGGTCGGCACTGGAGGCGGCGGCGGTGGTGGCGGGACAAACGCGGCCGGCGCCTGCGCCTGAGCCTGTGGCGTAGCCGCAACAACCAGGGTGAACACGATGGCGACGGCCGCTGCGAGCCGCCAGGCGATCCCGGTCTCCATTGCCCGCGAAGACCGCGATGCGCAGCACATGAATGCTATTCCCAACCGCCAACCGGACAGGGATGCCAGTCCCTGTCCGCCCCAAAAATCCCTGCTAGCCCAAATCGCTGTTGACCGAGTTCGATTTGCTCCCACTTCGCAGGGAGCGTCAATCGCTGACGGCGGCTTGTCGGGGCCGATTACCGGGCATTGTTGTTCTGCCGCCACAGGGTGGTCCGGAGCGATTTCACCGCCCGCATGATTTCGCAAGCCGCGCCAGAAGCTTGCTAACGCGCAAATTTCGTGTTGCAATGTCAGGCACAATCGGATTTAGGCCGTTCGACTGTGCGTTTCGCGACTAGGAAATTGAGCAGACCTCCGGAAGCCCGCTTGTGGCGTGGCACGCGAAAAGCGTGGCCGCGTCTTTTTTACGTCTAGACCAGGAGACAGGCGATGCAAAAAGGCACCGTCAAGTGGTTCAACCCGACCAAGGGTTATGGGTTCATCAAGCCGATGGCCGGCGATAAGGACGTGTTCGTCCATATCTCGGCGGTCGAGCGCGCTGGGCTCTCAACCCTCAACGAAAATCAGGTTGTCGAATATGACCTCGTGGAAAACCGCGGCAAAAGCTCCGCGGAAAACCTCAAGGTCTCCTAAACTTCATCACGATCAGCGTAAAGCCATCGATGCCCCCCGGCCCGCGCCGGGGGATTTTTATTGTGCTGATCAAACGTCCCGCAGCCGCATCGCGGGAGAGATCAACGTGCCGGCAGGACCGGCGCCGTCTGTCGTCTTGCAGAGATCGCCCTCCAGCCGGATCCGGCCGCCGGCAAGAAGCCGTAGTGCATCCGGATAGATCCGGTGTTCGATCTCGAGGATCCGCGCCGCCAGCGTGTCCGGCGTGTCATCGTCAGCCACCGCGACGGCGCCCTGCATCACGATCGGCCCGGCATCGGTTTCCGGAATCACAAAATGGACGGTCGCGCCCGAAATCTTCACGCCGGCGTTCAGCGCCTGACCATGCGGATCGAGCCCGGGAAATGACGGCAGCAGGGAGGGATGGATGTTGAGCATCCGGCCGTGCCAGCGCTGCACGAACTCGGCCGTGAACAACCGCATGAAGCCGCCAAGACAGATCAGGTCGATCTTATTTTGATCCAGCGCAGACTGCAGAACCGCCTCGAACGCCGCGCGATCCCTGCCGAACGGCTTGCTTTCGATGATCACGGTCGCCACACCGCTGGCTGCGGCTTTCGCAAGACCGCCGGCATCGGCTTTGTTGGAGATCACCACCGCGATCTCGGCCGGGAAATCATCGGCCGTTGCGGCCTCGATCAAGGCGGCCATATTGGATCCGCGCCCGGAAATCAGGATCGCGACGCGGCGTTTCATGGCCTTACCATTTAAGATCGAGATGACCGTTATAGACCACGCGGTGTTCGCCCTGCGCCGGGATCACCTCGCCGAGCAGTGCGACGGTCTCGCCGCCCTGCGTCAGAATATCGCTGACCTCTTCCACCGCATCCGCTTTCACGATCGCGATTATGCCGATGCCGCAGTTGAAGGTGCGCAGCAATTCGAGTTCGGCAATGCCGCCCTGCTCTGCCAGCCATTTGAACACCGGCAACACCGGCAGGCGCGCCAGATCGATCCCGACACCAAGATGCTTTGGCAGCACGCGCGGAATATTGTCGGTGAAACCGCCGCCGGTAATGTGGGCCAGTCCCTTGACTGCTCCGGTCTCGCGGATCGCACGCAGGCATGAGCGTACATAGAGCCGTGTCGGCGTCAGCAGCGCGCCGCCCAGCGTCATGACCGGCGAAAACGGCGCCGGCGCGTCGAAGCCCAGACCGGACCGCTCGACGATCTTGCGCACCAGCGAGTAGCCGTTGGAGTGAACGCCTGATGAGGCCAGACCGATCACCGCGTCGCCTGCCGCGATATCCGGGCGCGGCAGCAGCGTGCCACGCTCGGCAGCGCCAACCGCAAAGCCCGCGAGATCGTAGTCGCCGTCCTTGTAGAGGCCGGGCATCTCGGCGGTCTCGCCGCCGATCAGCGCGCAACCGGACTCACGGCAGCCCTCCGCAATCCCGGCCACGATCGCGGCGGTGGCCTCCGGGTCGAGCCTGCCGCAGGCAAAATAGTCCAGAAAAAACAGCGGCTCGGCGCCCTGCACGACGAGGTCGTTGACCGACATCGCCACCAGATCGATCCCGATACCGTCATGCAGGCCGGTATCGATGGCAATCTTGACCTTGGTCCCGACGCCGTCGGTGGCCGCAACCAGAACCGGGTCCTTGAAGCCGGCCGCCTTCAGATCGAACAGCCCGCCGAATCCGCCGATTTCGGCGTCGGCGCCGGCACGGGCGGTGGCGCGAACCAACGGCTTGATCATGTCAACGAGGCGATTTCCCGCATCGATATCGACGCCCGAATCCGCGTAAGTGAGCCCGTTTTTACGGTCGATCATGGCCTATTCCAGATGAAGGCGGCTGGTTACGTCGGATTCCATGGATGTGCAATGGCTCGCAAGCGGCCGGCGCATGTACTATGTAGACGGGAACCGGCTCACCCTGCAAAGGGCTGGATAGTTACGACACATCAGGCCGGTAGCCGGGAAGCGCCGTGAGCATACCCAACATCATTACCCTCGGCCGCATCCTGCTGGTGCCGATTATCGTCTGGGCGATTGCCTCCAGCCAGATGGAGATCGCGTTTGCGATCTTTGTCATCGCGGGCGTCAGCGACGCGGTCGACGGCTTTCTCGCCAAGCGCTTCAACATGGCCAGCGAATTGGGAGCGCTGCTCGATCCCCTCGCGGACAAGGCGCTGTTGGTCTCGATCTATGTGGCGCTCGGGATCTGGGGCGCGGTGCCGCGCTGGATCGTCATCCTGGTGGTGTCGCGCGACATCATGATCGTGTCCGCCGTGATTGTGTCATGGTTGTTCGGCAAACCGATTCCGATGAAACCGCTGATGGTGTCGAAGCTCAATACGGTGGCGCAGGTGGCGTTTGCGGCATTGATCCTCGCCGCGCTCGGCTTCGGCTTCACGCCAAGGCCGTATGACCTGATCCTGATGGGTTTTGTCACCGTCTTTACTCTGGTTTCCGTATCCTTCTATCTCGTCGAGTGGGTGCGGCACATGAGCACGATCGAAGCGAGCTAGAGTTCGGAAATCCAGATTTGGAAAATCCGGATTTGGGAAATCACGTGCCGGTCGACCCCGGCTTGGAGACTTGTGTGGCAGGCCGCGTTCAACCTCGTCAGCTCGCATTTGCGCTGCCGCATGCGGAGAGCCTGACACGCGACAACTTCCATGAAGGCCCGGCCAATGCCGCCGGTCTCGCATTGGTCGATAGCTGGCCCGACTGGCCGAACCGCGTCATGCTGCTGGTGGGGCCCGAGGGTTCGGGCAAGAGCCACCTCGCCGCGATCTGGGCCGAGGAATCCGGCGCGCGCTCGATCTCCGCGCATGCGTTGACCGCGACGGCGGTGCCCGGCGCCCTGGCGACGGGCGCGCTGGTGGTCGAAGATCTGAAATCGCAAGACCTCGACGAACGGGCGCTATTCCATCTGTTGAACCTGGCGCGCGAAGATGCCGCGTTCGTTCTGATCACGGCCCGCGAACCGCCCACGGCGTTACAGATCGAGCTGCGCGATCTGCGCTCGCGCCTGCGCGCGGTCCCGACCGTGCTGCTGTTGCCACCGGACGACCAGTTGTTTCGGGCGCTGATCGTCAAATTCTGTGCGGACCGTCAACTGACTGTCGACGAGACCGTGGTAAGCTATCTCGCAACCCGGATTGAGCGTTCTTATGCCGCCGTGCGGCAGGCCGTGGAGCTGCTGGATACCGAAGCCCTGCGGCTGGGCCGGCCGGTGACCCGGGCATTGGCGGCCGACCTGTTGCGCGATGCCTGACGTTTCCCCTGTCTTGGTACCTTGACGACGCCCGGGCCGGGAACGTCAATGTCATCGAAACGTCATCTCGATAACACATTGTTTAAGCGGTCTCGTTCCGACGGCCAGACCGCCAGAACTGGAATGGATGAGAGTTCGATGGAATCCGCACAAGCTATTGTTATTAAAGAAAAAGAAGCGGATTCCGAAGCCGGCGCGGCGATGGCCAGCAGCCCCGAGCGCTTCATCAACCGGGAGCTTTCCTGGCTGCATTTCAATCGCCGGGTGCTGGAAGAATCCGTCAATCCCGGCCACCCCGCGCTCGAGCGGGTGAGATTTCTGTCGATATCCGCCAATAACCTTGATGAGTTCTTCATGGTGCGGGTCGCCGGCATCAAGGCCCAGGTGCGCGAGGGCATTGCCGAGCGCAGTCCGGACGGACTGACCCCCGCCGAACAGCTTGTGGCTATCAACGAGACGGTTTCAAAACTCGCCAGCGACCAGCAGGCGATCTGGCGCGACCTGCGCGGCATCCTGGCCGAGGTCGGCCTCGTTCTGGTCGACGGCCGCGATGTCACCAAGACCGAGCGTGCCTGGATCGAGGATCACTTCCTCCACAACATCTTCCCGCTGCTGACGCCGCTGGCGATCGATCCGGCGCATCCGTTTCCGTTCATCCCGAGCCTCGGCTTTACCGTCGCGCTGCATCTGGCGCGGGTCTCCGACGGCAAGCCGATGAACGCGCTTATTCGTATGCCCGGCAAGATCGATCGCTTTATCCGTATGCCCACCGGCAAGGACGGCGCGGTGCGCCTGATTACGCTAGAGCAAGCCACCGGCCTGTTCATCGGCCGGCTGTTCCCCGGTTACACCGTCAAGGGTCAGGGCGCGTTCCGTATTATCCGCGACTCCGAACTTGAAATCGAGGAAGAGGCGGAGGATCTGGTTCGTTTGTTCGAAACCGCGCTGAAGCGGCGGCGGCGGGGATCGGTAATCCGGCTCGAGATCGAAGCCAAGATGCCCGAAGAACTGCGCGCCTTCGTGCAGCGCGCGCTTTCCACCGCCGATGACGAGGTTCTTTTGGTAGACGGCGTGCTGGCGATGAACGAACTGTCGCAACTGACACGGCTCGACCGGCCCGATCTCGAATTCGTTCCCTATGTGCCGCGCCATCCCGAGCGCGTGCGCGACCATGGCGGCGACATCTTCGCGGCGATCCGGCAAAAGGACCTGATCGTTCATCACCCCTATGAATCGTTCGACGTCGTCGTGCAGTTCCTGCAACAGGCCGCGCGCGATCCCGACGTCGTCGCGATCAAACAGACGCTGTATCGCACCTCGAACAATTCGCCGATCGTGCGCGCGCTCGCGGAAGCCGCGGAGGCCGGCAAATCGGTGACGGCGCTGATCGAACTCAAGGCGCGGTTCGATGAGGAAGCCAATATCCGCTGGGCGCGCGATCTTGAGCGCGCCGGCGTGCAGGTGGTGTACGGGTTTATTGAGTTGAAGACCCACGCCAAGCTGTCGCTGATCGTGCGCCGCGAAGCTGGAAGCCTCACGACCTATGTCCATACCGGCACCGGCAACTACCATCCGGTGACCGCGCGCATTTACACCGATCTGTCATATTTCACGTCCGACCCGGCCATCGGCCGCGACGCCGCGCGGGTGTTCAACTACATCACCGGCTATGCGGAGCCGAGCGACATCGAAAAGATGGCGGTATCGCCCCTCACCTTGCGCAAGCGCATGCTGGAACACATCCACGGCGAAACCAACTTCGCCCGTCACGGCAAGCCGGCTGCAATCTGGCTGAAGATGAACTCGCTGGTCGACCCCGACATCATCGACGCGCTCTATGAGGCGTCGCAGGCCGGGGTCTCGATCGAACTCGTGGTGCGCGGCATCTGCTGCCTGCGGCCGGGTATTCCCGGGCTTTCGGAGAACATCCGCGTCAAATCGATCATCGGCCGGTTCCTCGAACATGGCCGCATCTACTGCTTCGGGATGGGACAGGGCCTGCCGAGCACCAAGGCGGCTGTGTATATCTCGTCGGCCGACATGATGCCGCGCAACCTCGACCGGCGCGTCGAAGTGTTGTGTCCGCTGCAAAATCCCACGGTGCATCAGCAGGTTCTCGAACAGATCATGGTCGCGAACCTGAAAGATACCGAGCAGAGCTGGCAGTTGTTGCCGGATGGATCGTCAACGCGTATGAAGGCCGCGAAAGGCGAAGAGCCTTTCAACCTGCATAATTATTTCATGACGAATCCGAGTTTGTCCGGCCGTGGAAAGTCGCTTAAGGAATCTTCGCCGCGCCGCCTCACGCGCCGTACCGAACGCCAGCAATCGTCATAAGGGGATATTACTGTGAAGCGGCCGCGCAAACGCGCCCCCAGCGTCGCGGTCATCGACATTGGGTCGAACTCGGTGCGTCTTGTCGTTTATGAAACGATGACGCGCAGCCTCGTCTCTATCTTCAACGAGAAAACCCTTTGCGGGCTCGGACGCGAAGTCCAGAGCACGGGCCTGTTGGCGCCGGACGCCGTCGCCAAGGCGTTGACCTCGCTGCGGCGCTTCCGGGCGCTGTGCAAGACCATGAAGGTCGGCCGCGTCCACGCCATCGCCACCGCTGCGTGCCGCGACGCCACCAACGGCCCCGACTTCATCGCCAAGGCGGAGCGCATTTGCGGCGTCAAGATTGAAATCCTGTCGGGTCCGCGCGAAGCCAAACTATCGGCGCTCGGCGTTATTTCCGGCGTCCATAAACCGGATGGCATTGTCGGCGATCTCGGCGGCGGTTCGCTGGAGTTGATTGACGTGCGCGGTAACCGCATTCGCCAGGGCGTGACGCTGCCGCTCGGAAGTCTGGCGCTGCAGGATGCCTCGGATAAATCGCTCAAGCGCGCCGAGCGTATCGTCCGGACCGACCTCTCCGGCGTAGCCCAGCTCAAGGCTGGCCGCGGCCGTGCGTTCTACGCCGTCGGAGGCACATGGCGCGCGCTGGCGCGCATCCACATCATCCAGAGCAATTATCCGCTGCGGGTGATGCACGGCTATTCCATTCCGGCGGCGGACGCGCTCGATTTCGCGCAGCGCCTGCGCCGCCTCGCCTCCACAAACATGCTGGCCAATATCGAAGCCGTCGCCGATGCCCGGCGGCCGTTACTGACCTATGCCGCGCTCGTGCTCGAATACATCATTCGTGTCGCCAAGCCGAAGACCATCGTGTTTTCAACCTTCGGCGTGCGCGAAGGCCTGCTCTACGGGCTGCTGCCGCCGCTTGAGCGATCCAAGGATGGATTGATCTGCGCCGCGCAGACCCTGAACGAGTTGTTTTCGCGCTCCGCGCGTCATGCCCAGGAACTGATCGGATGGACCGACCGCCTCGTCAGGGTCGTGAAGTTGCGCGAAACCGACGAGGATCGTCGCCTGCGCCATGCCGCCTGCCTGTTGTCCGACATCGGATGGCGCGTTCATCCCGATCACCGTGGCGAGGAGACCCTCAGTCTGATCATGAACGGCAATTTCGGCGCGATCAGTCATCAGGGCCGGGCCTTTGTCGCACTGTCGGTGTTCTACCGTTATGCTGGTTTGAGCGAGGAAAACGAGCCACCGGCGGCGATCAGGGGGCTGGTGCCGCCGGCGATGGACGAGCGCGCGCGCGTGCTCGGCGCGGCCTTTCGGGTCGCCCATCTGATCTCGGCGGCGCGACCCGGCGTCTTGCCCGCCACGCATTTCCGCAGCCGCGGTCGTAAATTGATGCTGGTGTTCGAGCACCGGATGGTCGATCTGGTCGCCGATCGCGTCGGCAGCCGTTTCAAGCAGCTTGCAAGATTGCTCGGCCGCTCCGGAACGATCGTGAGACGCTAAGCTGCGGCACGTTCGCTGTGACGCAGTTTGCGCCGGCGCCAGATCGATCCAGAGACAAATACAACGATCGCGCCGAGCACCGAGGCGAGATATCCGACAAGGTCGTGCGGTGGTACGCCGATGACAGCCGATATCGCGTCAAGTTTCGGCGCGAGCCCGCCATCGAGAAGCCGCTGCACCAAGGGATCGACAGCCGGATCGCTCTCGATCACGTCCCCTGCAATCCAACCGAGCAACAGCGCTCCCAGCCAGACCAGGACCGGAAACCGGTCAAGCACCATCATGATCAGCGCCGCGCCGGCAATGATCATGGGAATGCTGATGGCAAGGCCGAGCACCAATAGCGCGAGTTCGCCATTCGCGGCGGCGGCGACCGCGATCACATTATCGAGGCTCATCACGATGTCGGCGATCACGACAATCCGCACGGCGTGCCACAGCGTGGTGCCGGCGGTGACGTCGTCACCTTCATCTTCCGGCACCAGAAGCTTGGCCGCAATGATCGACAGCGCGATGCCGCCGACCAGTTTGAGGTAAGGCAATGCCATCAGCGTCGCGACAATGCCGGTGAACAAGATCAGCAGGATCACTGCAATACCGGCGCCGATCACCATGCCCCACAGGCGCTGCCGGGGCTGCAGTCCGCGGCAGGCCATCGCGATGACCAGCGCATTGTCGCCGGACAACAGCACGTTGATCCAGATGATCTTGCCGACCGAGAGCCAGAACGCGGGCTTTTGCACGTCGGCTTGGAATTGCGCTAGCAACGCACCGACGTTGGCGGGATCAAACACCTGCAACAGCCAATTCACAGCCTGCCCCCTTGGCGCAACCGGCCGCCTCCGCAGTCATCATCGTTGAGAGTCTGATCAGAACCAGTCAGACTCTCAATCAATGCTTTGACGTGTCGATCAGCCGACGATTTCGTTGCCAGAGAAGAACTGGGCTATTTCGATCACGGCGGTCTCGGCGGCGTCAGAACCGTGCACCGAGTTTTCGCCGATCGACTTTGCATGCAGCTTGCGGATGGTGCCGTCGGCGGCCTTGGAAGGATCGGTGGCGCCCATCACGTCGCGATGCTTGAGAACGGCGTTTTCGCCTTCGAGAACCTGAACCACGACCGGTGCGGAAATCATGAAATCCACCAGTTCGCCGAAGAACGGCCGCGCCTTGTGCACGGCGTAGAAGGTTTCGGCCTGTTCGCGGGTCATGCGAATGCGCTTTTGCGCAACGATGCGAAGTCCGGCCTTTTCGATCAGCGCGTTGATGGCGCCGGTCAGGTTACGCTCGGTCGCATCCGGCTTGATGATGGAAAAGGTACGTTCGATCGCCATGGTTTCGTCCTTGAAAACGCTGATGGAAGTTGCCGGGCTTATATCGGCGTAGCCTGTGAACGGCAAGCGATCAGGTGAAATGCCGCCGACCTGCCGGCGCCTGCTTTAAGGCCCGGAATTACAACAATTTCACGAAGGTGAACCCTTTCTGAAGCGATCGTCCCGGTTGCGTTCAGCTTGCCGGACATAGGCTTCCATCAACCGCACGCCTCGCCTGTCGAGGCTTACGGGGCAGCACGTTTCACCTGATGGCGCCGACGGCGCCAAACGTTGAGGAGAACGACATGTTACGCAAACTCTCGCTTGTTGCAGTTGCCGCGGCTTCGCTGGGTGTGGCCGCCTTGGCGCCGACCTCTGCCTCGGCCTTCGGCGGCCATGGGTGGCATGGTGGATGGCACGGCGGCGGCTGGGGCGGTCCGCGCTTCTTCGCCGGCGGCCCCGGTTATTACGGGTACGGCGCCTATGCCGGCTATGGCTACGGCGGCTGCTATGTGCGGCGATTGGTCCCGACCCCCTGGGGACCGCGCTGGCGCGTGGTCAATCGCTGCTATTGATCCAATCGTCCGATCCGGACCTCAAAAAGCCCCGGCCCTCTGCGGCCGGGGCTTTTCTTTGCCCTGCTTGGGGAACAACTTGCGGCCTTTTAATCGAAATTTCACCAGAAAGACGCCCAATTAGGCGATCGCCGGAAACATTTTCCGCACCAAAGACTTGATCCCGCGCCATTTGAAACGGATCGGAACGCGGAACTCGCCATGAACAGCCGAATCAACAACGACAGCGAAGGGATCGATCGCAAGACCAGCCGATCGATCTGCGATGCCGTGGGTGAACGGCTGCAGCAGAGCCTTCGCCCGGATACTTCAGGACTGTCGTCCCACCTCCAGCACCTGTTGGACGAGTTACGCAGACGTGACGAAGTCGGCATGGCTAACTAGCCCTATATTACGGCATAAGAGCCCATCGCGCCGTTATTTGGGGCAATAAACCGGTTGCGTTTTTGGATGGCTCCGGTGAAAAGCCCCGCATGCTTTCAATCACCGATATTTCGATCCGGATTGCCGGACGGCTTCTGATCGATAGTAGCTCCGCGCAAATCGTTCCCGGTGCGCGCGTGGGCTTTGTCGGCCGCAACGGTGTCGGTAAATCGACGCTGTTTCACGCGATCCGTGGCGAATTGCCCACCGAATCCGGTAGCATCAGCATTCCGCCACGCTGGCGCGTCGGCAGTCTCGCGCAGGAAGCCCCGGACGGCCCGGAAAGCCTCATCAATGTCGTGCTCAAGGCCGACCTTGAGCGCGAAGCGCTGATGCATGAAGCGGAAACTGCGCACGATCCGACCCGCATCGCCGACATTCAAACCCGGCTGGTGGATATCGACGCGCATTCCGCCCCTGCCCGCGCCGCCGCGATCCTCAGCGGCCTCGGATTTTCCACCGCTGACCAGGCCAGATCCTGTTCGGAATTTTCCGGCGGCTGGCGCATGCGCGTGGCGCTCGCGGCGACCTTGTTTTCAGCGCCCGATCTTCTGCTGCTCGACGAGCCGACCAACTATCTCGATCTCGAAGGCACGCTGTGGCTCGAGGACCATCTGGCGAATTATCCGCGCACGGTGATCGTGATCAGCCATGACCGCGATCTGCTCGACACATCGGTCGATCAGATCCTGCACCTCGATCGCGGCAAGCTGACGCTTTACAAGGGGACTTACTCGTCGTTCGAGGAGCAGCGCGCGACGCGCGAAATGCTCGATGCCAAGCACGCCAAGCGGCAAGCCGACGAGCGCAAGCGTCTGCAGGACTTTGTCGATCGCTTCAAGGCCAAGGCCTCGAAAGCCCGTCAGGCCCAATCCCGCGTCAAGATGCTGGAAAGAATGAAGCCGGTGACCGCGCTGGTGACGCAGGATGTGCGCGAAATCTCGTTTCCTATCCCTGAGAAAATGCTGTCGCCGCCGATCATCGCGGTCGACGACGTCTCTGTCGGTTACGATCCGAAAAAGCCGGTGCTCAATCGCGTTACGCTCCGCATCGACACCGACGACCGCATCGCTTTGCTCGGCTCCAACGGCAACGGCAAATCGACGCTGGTCAAGCTGCTTGCCAACAAGCTGCCGCCGTTCTCCGGCCACGTCACCCGCGCCGAAAAGCTCTCGATCGGCTATTTCGCGCAGCATCAGGTCGATGAACTCAATCTCGACGGCTCGCCCTACGATCACGTTCGCCGGCTGATGCCGGACGCCCCTGAAACCAAAGTGCGCGGGCGCACCGGCGCGATCGGCTTTTCCGGCAAGGCCGGCGACACGCTGGTCAAGAGCCTGTCGGGCGGCGAAAAAGCCCGGCTGTTGCTGGGTCTGGCGACCTTCTACGGTCCCAACATGATCATCCTGGACGAGCCGACCAACCATCTGGACATCGACAGCCGCGCGGCGCTGGCCGAGGCTATCAATGATTTTCCCGGCGCGGTCATCATGGTCTCCCATGATCGCTATCTGATCGAAGCCTGCGCCGATCAATTGTGGGTGGTCGCCGATCACAAGGTTACGGCTTACGATGGCGACCTCGACGATTATCGCCGCATGGTGTTGTCGGCACGCGGCATGCGGACCAATTCGCGCGACCGCGGCAACAACGAGCGCGACAAGCCGGCGCGCAGCAAGGAAAAGCGCATCCCGCTGAAGCAGAAGATTTCAGAGGCAGAGGCCGAAATCGCGCGCATCAACGGCATCATTTCCAAAATCGACACGGCGCTCGCGTTGCCGGATTTGTTCAAGCGCGATCCGAAACAGGCGGCCCAGCTCAGCAAGGCGCGTGCCGGCGCGGAGAACGCCTTACAGCGGGCCGAGGAAGAGTGGCTGGCAGCGAGTTCACAATATGACGAAGCGACGGGCTGAACCGATCAGTACCGGTTGAAAACAGTTCGAAACGCGATCAGGTCGCGGCCGGCTTCTTCTTTTTGGGTTTTGCAGGTTTCGGCTCGATCACCGGATCGGATCCGCGCTCGATCGATGTCAGCCGCCCGCCCGTGAAGGTGTAGATGCCGGCGCGTTGTCCGCGCGAATAATTGACGACCGCCACCCGATCGCCGCGGGGACTATTCGAGAGACTGACGTTGTCTGGCGCGCCAATTCCGCGAACCACATCGCATTCGGTATGGCCGAGCGCGACGGTTCCCGTGGTCGCAGGCGCGGGCGCGGCGGCGCCATCGGCCAGCGCGTTGGCATTGGCAGGAACGCCTGCCGAACTCATGCCCGGGCAAAAGCCTTCGGCGCTGACAAGGTCTTCGGCCATGACCGGTTTGTCAGGGGTCAGTGGCGGCGTTTCAATCGACACGTTCTTGACGAAAATCCTGCCGCTGCGGGAAAACCATTCCGCGTCTTTCGACAAAAGATCCGAGGAAAACATATCGGACGTGCCCGCGCAGCCCGCCATCAAGGGGGCAAACAGCAGCAACGCCAGCATTCGTTTTCCGTGACGGTATTTGTCTTGCACGATGAAATAAGTCCCAATTCCGCCCTAAGAGGTTGTCCCACCATCACTTTGCGGCACGACCGTGGCTATAGGCAAGCTCACGGACTGAAACTGCAGATTATCATTAATTGCCTTATATCGCTATTCCCGCCGCTGCCACCGGCCCCGCTCGTCAGCCTGCCAATATGTGACTTCGAAACCCCGTTTCTTGCAATCGGTCCAGGCACTTCGCGCTGCAGCGAGCGCCTCACCGTCGTCGCCATTGAAGACCAGAACCACTCGATCATAGGTCTCCGAATCCGCCGGTAATGGCGCGCTGTCGACCAGGAACCGGACATTGGCCCGATTCGGATTGCCCTCCTCGACCGCCAGCACGATCGGCTGATCCGCGGCATCGCCCACGCGCCAGGTGGCGTGCGGCAGGAACGAATCGTCGCGATAGGTCCACAGATGCGCGTCGAGCGCGTCGGCGCGTTCCTGCGACGTCGACTGCACCACCACCCGCCAGCCACGCTCCAGCGATTTCTCGAGCAGCGGCGGCAACACGCTCTCGAGCGTCATGTCCTGCAGATGGTAGAACAGAACTTCCGTCATCCGGTTTGCAGCTATTTTTTGCCTTCGTAATACTCCGCCACCAGCCGCTCCAGCAGCCGGACGCCATAGCCCGAACCCCAACTCTGATTGATCTCAGTTTTCGGCGCGCCCATCGCCGTTCCCGCGATGTCGAGATGGGCCCATGGCGTGCCGTCGACGAAGCGCTGCAGGAACTGGGCGGCAGTAATCGAACCGCCATTGCGGGTGCCGGTGTTCTTCATGTCGGCGAATTGCGAATCGATCTGCTTGTCGTATTCCGGACCGAGCGGCATGCGCCAGACCCGCTCGCCCGTTTCGAGGCCGACCTTGCTCAGGCGTTCGGCCAGTTCATCATTGTTGGAAAACATCCCGGCATATTCGGTGCCGAGCGCAACCATGATTGCGCCGGTGAGCGTGGCGAGATCGACCATGAATTTCGGCTTGAACTTCTTGGCCACGTGCCAGAGCACGTCGGCCAGAACCAGCCGGCCTTCGGCGTCGGTATTGATGATCTCGATGGTCTGGCCGGACATCGAGGTCACGATATCGCCGGGACGCTGCGCGTTGCCGTCGGGCATGTTCTCGACGAGACCGATGGCGCCGACCGCATTGACCTTTGCCTTTCGCGCAGCCAGTGCCTGCATCAATCCGACCACGCAGGCCGCGCCGCCCATGTCACCCTTCATATCCTCCATACCGGAGGCGCCCTTGATCGAAATGCCGCCGGTATCGAAACAAACGCCCTTGCCGATAAAAGCCACCGGCGCATCGCCGCGCTTGCCGCCGTTCCAGCGCATGATCACGGTGCGGCCCGGCTGCGTCGAGCCCTGGGCCACGCCGAGCAGTGCGCCCATTCCGAGTTTGGTCATCGCCTTGACGTCGAGGATCTCGACATCGACGCCGAGCTTGCGCAACTGAGCGGCGCGGCGCGCAAACTCCACCGGGAATAATATGTTGGGCGGCTCGTTGACGAGATCGCGAGCAGTGATGACGCCATCGACAATGTGCGAATCCGGCGCGAACGCCTTGCGCGCCGCGCCGACATCGTCCACCGCGACCGAAATATCGGCATGCAATGCGCCGTCCTCGCCATCCTTTTTCTTGGTCTTGTAGCGATCGAACTTGTAGGCGCGCAGCCGCACGCCGGCCCCGATCGCGGCAGCCTGATCGGGCTTCATGGCGCCCTCAGGCAATTCCGCGATGATCGTCGCCGCATCATTGCCGGCGCGCAGTTTGCCGGCGGCGACGCCGCCAAATTTCAGAAAGTCGCTTTCCTTGAGCGCGGAGAGCTTGCCGGCGCCGACCACGATCAGGCGCGAGACCTTGAGACCCGCGGGCGCCAGAATATCGAGCGCCGAGCCGTTTTTGCCCTTGAACTGGCTGGTCGCGGCGGCGCGCTTGACGAGATCGGCCGCGCTCCCTAGCACCTTGCGGGTGGCCGCGCCGAGCTTCAACGTATCGTCGCAGAAAACCACCAGAATACCCCGCGGGGCGGTGGAAAACGGGACGAAGCCGACCTTGACGGCGTCGGTCATAGGTAAATCCTCCAAAATCAGGGCTGTCGCAGGGGTCGGTGACCCGCCGGGGTGCTTCGAATGTTCTCTTCCGGCTGCGCTGCACATCCGTCAAGAGCGTGTTTCGCAGCACTATGGCCTGTCCACCGCCGTGCTGCCAAGCGCCGCCGTGGCTGGACGGCCACATAGGCGAATTATTAACCATATTGGAAAGGTGCCTTGGCTCAGCCATTTTGTTGACGGATCAAAGGGATGGTAGTGAGAGAGTGAGCTGGCTGGATGAATGCTGGCGCAACCAAAGGGGAACCCGGTTTTCGGGTTTGGTTGCACCGCAGTTCAAGCTCGCAAGGTGGGATCGTACGGTCACGATGGGGTCGATCGACAAGTATATCTTCCGCACGACGCTTGCGTCGTTTGCGCTGGTTCTGGTCAGCCTGACGGGCGTGATCTGGATTACGCAGGCGTTGCGCGGCATCGACCTGATGACCAGTCAGGGCCAGACGATCCTGACCTTCCTCGGCGTCACCAGCCTGGTGATTCCGGCGCTGGTCCTGATCATCTCGCCGATCGCCTTGATGATCGCGGTTTCGCACACCCTCAACAAGCTCGCGACCGATTCGGAAATCATCGTGATGAACGCGGCCGGGCTGTCGCCGTTCCGGCTGTTCCGCCCCTTCCTCTATGCCACCTGCGTGGTGGCGATCATGGTGGCCTTCATCGCCTCCTATCTTGCCCCTGACGGCATGCGCCGCCTCAAGCAATGGGACGCCGAAATCACCGCCGATGTGCTCGCCAACATTCTGCAACCCGGCCGCTTCGCCCAGCTCGACCAGAACCTGACCATCCGTATCCGCGAGCGGCAACCCGGCGGTTTGCTGGTCGGCGTCTTTATTGATGACCGCCGCGATCCCAAGGAACGCGTCAGTATCGTTGCCGACCACGGCACTGTCGTAAAAACCGACAGCGGCTCGTTTCTGATTCTCGAGGACGGAAATCTCGAGCGCTTTGAACTCGGTAAACGCGATCCGGCGCTGGTCGCATTCGCCCGCTATGGATTCGACATGTCGAAATTCTCGAATCAGGGACACGATGTCGCGCTGGGCATTCGCGAGCGCTACCTCTGGGAATTGCTCTGGCCCGCGGACAACGATCCCGTTTACGGACAAATACCCGGACAATTCCGCGCCGAACTGCATGATCGCTTCCTGTCGCCGATCTATCCGTTCGCATTCGCCGCCCTCACCTTTGCTTTCCTCGGCGCGCCGCGCACCACGCGCCAGAGCCGCAATTTTTCCATGGGCGGGGCCATCCTTGCGGTGTTCGGACTGCGCATGGCGGGATTCGCCTGTTCCGTGATGGCCGTGAAATCGCCATTCGCGCCGATCGTTCAATATCTGATGCTGGCGGCAGCGATCGGCGTAAGCTTCTGGATCATCATCGGTGGCATTGTGATCGAGCCCCCGGCTGGATTGCTCGAGGCGATCAACAAATCAAATGCACGTCTGCTGCGGCTTGTCGGGCGCCCGGCCACAGCATGAGCATGATAACCAATACGCTTGGGCGTTATTTCGCCGGCCGTTTCGTGGTCTCGGCGCTCGGGGTGTTTGCCAGCATCTTCGTGCTGCTGGTGCTGGTCGATTACATTGAGATGGTCAGGAAAACATCGGGTCTGGTTGAGGCTTCCGCGATCACGGTCGCGGAAACGTCGCTATTCCGGGTGCCGCAACTGCTCGAAAAAATGATGCCGTTCTGCATCCTGATCGGGGCGATGACCTGCTATCTGGCATTGTCGCGGCGGCTGGAACTGGTGGTCGCACGCGCCGCGGGCGTTTCCGCCTGGCAATTCATCGCGCCGGCGCTGGCCAGCGCGATCCTGCTCGGGACCCTGGCAACGGTCGCCTATAATCCGATGTCGGCCAATCTGCGCGAAATCTCCAAGCGGATGGAAGCGCAACTGTTCGGCTCGGCGCCCGGCGGCGGCATCCAGGACGCGGCCGGATTCTGGATCAACCAGATCAACAGCGAGGGCCAGGCCATCATCAACGCCGCCCGCAGCGAGCAGCAGGGTGCGCGGCTGACCGGGCTGACGGTGTTCCGATTCGACAACGACTCCCAGTTCAAGGAACGAATCGAAGCGCAGGAGGCGACGCTTGAAGAGGGCCGCTGGTTGTTCAAATCCGTGCGGCGTTATTCCCTCGACGGACCGCCAGTCGATCAGGACAGCTTCACCCTCGCTACCAGCCTGACACCGGCTCAGGTTCGCAACAGTTTCTCGACCCCTGAAACTGTGTCTTTTTGGCAACTACCCGGCTACATCCGCTCGTCTGAAAGTTCGGGATTCGCGACCGCCGGGTACCGGCTGCAGTATCACAAGCTGCTGGCACAGCCGTTTTTGCTGGCTGCAATGGTCATGCTGGCAGCGGCTGTCAGCCTGCGCTTCTTCCGTTTCGGCGGCGTGCAAAAGATGGTTTTAAGTGGCGTGGGTGCGGGCTTTCTGCTCTACGTGCTGCAGAAAGTAACTGAGGATTTGAGCAAGGCTGAGTTGATGCATCCGATCGCTTCGGCGTGGCTGCCCGTGTGCGTGGGCGGCCTCACCGGCTTTTTGGCCTTGTTGTACCAGGAGGACGGGTAGTGGCAGTTGTAGCCGCCCTCCCGAGACGCTTGCCTGCGTTCCAGCGGCGCGCCGATGTGCGCCGCTATGGTACCCGCTTGGCTGCCGCCGCCGGACAGGTTTTTGCGCTGATTCTGGGCTTCCTGATTCTGGGCATCATGGTTCCCGGTGTGTCCGGCATTTTGGCCGTCTCCCCCGCCTTCGCGCAGAGCTTCACCTTCAATCCGATCCCTCCCCGGCCGAAACCGCCCAAGACTTCCAGCGACGGCCAGATGCTGGTCCAGGCAACCGAGGTCGATTACGACTATAATAATTCGCGGGTGTCGGCGGTCGGCAACGTGCAGATGTTCTACAACGGCACCAGCGTCGAGGCCGACAAGGTCATCTACGATCAGAAGACCAAGCGGCTGCATGCGGAAGGCAACATCCGCATGACCGATGCGGACGGCAAGATCACCTACGCCAACATCTTGGATTTGAGCGACGACTACCGCGATGGCTTCGTCGATTCGCTGCGGGTCGATACCGCCGACCATACCAGGATGGCTGCGACCCGCGCCGACCGCACCAGCGGCAACTACACCGTGTTCGAGAACGGCGTCTACACCGCCTGCGAGCCCTGCCGGGACGACCCGAAGAAACCGCCGCTGTGGCAGGTCAAGGGAATGCGCATCATTCACGACCAGATCGACAAGATGTTGTATTTCGAGAACGCGCAGCTCGAGTTCTTCGGCGTTCCGATGGCGTATCTGCCGTATTTTTCAACGCCCGATCCCACCGTCAAACGCAAGTCGGGCTTCCTGATGCCGGGCTTCAACGAAGCTGCGGGTTACGGCTACGGCGTCGACATCCCGTTCTACTGGGCGATTGCGCCTGACTATGATGCGACCTTCACGCCGCGCATCACCAGCAAGCAGGGCGTGTTCATGCAGGCCGAGTTCCGCGAACGGCTGCTGGACGGCTCCTATCAAATCCGCGCTTACGGCATCGACCAGCTGTCCCCCGACGCCTTCGCCGGCCAGCCCGGCGACCGTCAGTTCCGCGGCGGCGTCGAGACCAAGGGCGAATTTGCGCTGAACGATAAATGGGTCTGGGGCTGGGAAGGCATCGCCCTCACCGACTACATGCTGCTGCAGGACTACCGGCTGGCCCAGTACAAGGACCCGCTGCAATCGTTCCTGACGCTGCCGACCGAAGCGGTCTCGCAGGTCTATCTGACCGGCGTCGGCAATCGCAGTTACTTCGACGCCCGCGCGATCTATTATCTCAGCCTGTCGGGTAACCAGTCCCAGGTGCCGGTCGTGGCACCGGTGATCGACTATTCCAACGTGATCAACCATTCGGTGTTCGGCGGCGAGCTCAGCTACAAGACCAACTTCACCAACCTGACCCGCGAGACCGCGGTGTTCGATCCGGTCAACACCGCGGCCGCCAATGCCGGGACCTGCGCGTCGACAACTTCCGCCGATACCGCCAGAAACATCGTGCCGGCCAACTGCCTGCTGCGCGGCATGCCCGGCACCTATACAAGGGCGACGGCCGAGGTGGACTGGCGTCGCTCCTTCACGGACTCGGCGGGCGAAATCTGGACGCCGTTTGCCAGCGTCCGGGCCGATGCGATCAACGCCGATATCTCGAACCAGCCGGGTGTTTCGAACTATCTGCCGGTCGGCAACACCAACGCGCTGCGTGTGATGCCCACGGTCGGCCTCGAATATCGCTACCCCTTCATCAACGTGCAGCCATGGGGCACCACGACGATCGAGCCGATCGCCCAAGTCATCATTCGTCCCAACGAAACCTATGCGGGCAAATTGCCCAACGAGGATTCGCAGAGCATGACCTTCGACACCAGCAACCTGTTCGCGGTCGACAAGTTCTCCGGCTATGACCGCGAGGAAGGCGGCGGCCGCGCCAATGTCGGCGCGCAGGTCACCACGCAATTCGATCGCGGCGGCTCGGTCACCGCGATGTTCGGGCAATCCTATCAGCTATTCGGCATGAACTCGTTTGCGGTGGCGGATGTGACCAACACCGCGGTTGATTCCGGCCTGCAGACCCCGAAATCGGATTATGTCGCGAGCCTCAACTACTCGCCCAACCGGACCTATACGTTCAGCACACGCGCGCGCCTCGACCAAGCGACCGGAGAGGTCCAGCGATTCGAGGCTGAGGGCCGCGCCGTGTTCGACCGCTGGTCGATCGGCGTGATGTATGGCGACTATGCCGCCCAGCCGGACCTCGGCTATCTGGTGCGCCGCGAAGGCATTCTTGTCACCGGATCGGTCAAGGTCGCCACGAACTGGGTGGCGACCGGCGCCGTGCGATGGGATCTTGTCGCCAACCAGGTCAATCAATATGTGGTCGGCGCAGGCTATGTGGACGACTGCTTCGTGCTCGCCGCCAACTATGTCACATCCTATTCCTATGCCACGGCAACGTCACCGCCCATACTTGGCCATGCTTTCATGCTGCAGGTGGGCCTGCGGACTCTTGCCAGTACGACGACGACGACGAACTAGGCACCGGGCACGCGTCCCGGTGGACGCATTCCAACCGAATTAGGTCGGTTAACATCGGTTCATATGATCATGACGACCACATTCTCTGACCGGCTTGCAGCCGTCATCCTGGGTTGCGCCACGGCCCTGATCCTGATCGGGAGCGGGTCGCCGGCGCGCGCACAAACCGTCGCCGTGATGGTCAACGGCGAACCCATCACCAATTACGACATTGAACAGCGCGGCAAGCTGATCACCTTGAGCACCCACAAGCCGGCGGATCGGCAGCAGGTGATTAACGAACTGATCGACGAAAAGGTAAAACTCAAGGAAGGCAAGAAATTTGGCATCGAGCCTTCATCTGCGGATGTCGAGCAGAGCTATGCTGCGATGAGCGCACGGATGCGGATTTCGGCGGATCAATTGACGAAATCCCTGGAAAGCCAAGGTATTCGGGCCGACACCCTGAAGGCCCGCATGAAGGTCGAGATGGTTTGGACCAACCTCGTCCGCGGCCGCTACAAGGAAAGCCTTCAGGTCAGCGAAAAGGACGTGGAAGAGAAGACCAAGTCCGAAGACAAAGGCGAGGAGAAACCGGAAGCCAACGGTTTCGAATACAAGATGCAGCCGATCGTTCTGATCGTCCCGCGCGGATCCGATGCCGCCACCATGGATGGCCGACGCAAGGAGGCCGAAGCCCTGCGCACCCGGATACAGACGTGCGACGAGGCGAACGCCCTCTTCAAGTCGATGCAGAATGCCGCGATCCGCGATGCGGTGACCAAGACCTCGGCCGACATCCCGCCGTCGCTGCGCGAAGTGCTGGACGGCACGCCGATCGGTCATTTGACCCCGCCCGAGGTGACCAAACAGGGCGTGGAGATGGTTGCGCTGTGCAGCAGAAATCCGACCAAGGTCGATACGCCGAAAAAGAAAGAGATTCGCGACAAGATGTTCGCCGATAAATTCGAAGCAAAGTCGAAGGCGTATCTGGCGGAGTGCCGCAGAGCTTCGATGATCGAATACCGTTGACGTATGGCAAAGCCCCTCGCGCTGACGACAGGCGAACCCGCGGGTATCGGGCTCGACATCACCATCGAGGCGTGGCTGCGCCGCAAGGAGCTGAAACTTCCGGCCTTCTATCTGCTCGGCGACCGCTCTTCCGTCAGTAACCGGGCAAAGGCGCTCGGACTAAAGCTCGAACTCGCCGAGGTCAGCGCCGGGGAAGCCCCTGGCGCGTTCGCCGAAGCGTTGCCGGTCGTGGCCACCGGCCATAGCGCCACGGCCCGGCCGGGCCACCCCGACGACACCAGCGCCGTCGCAGCCATGGCTTCAATACGCCAGGCGGTCGGCGACGTCATCGCCGGACAGGCGAGCGCGGTGGTCACCAATCCGATCGCCAAGAGCGTGCTCTATCGCGCCGGTTTCCGGCATCCCGGTCATACCGAATATCTCGCCGAACTCGCGGCAACCAACGGCCACACGCCGCAACCCGTCATGATGCTGTGGTCGCCTGCCCTCGTCGTGGTGCCCGTGACCATCCATCTTTCGCTGCGCGACGCGATCGCACAATTGTCGAGCGATTTGATCGTGACGACGGCCCGCATCGTGGTCGCAGCCTTGAAAACCCGTTTCGGTCTCGCCAACCCGCGCCTCGCGATATCCGGCCTCAACCCGCACGCCGGCGAGGACGGATCGCTCGGCACCGAGGACAAGACCATCGTGGCACCCGCGATCGAGATCCTGCGCCGCGAAGGCGTCGAGATCAGGGGGCCGCTGCCGGCGGACACCATGTTCCACGAGGCTGCGCGCAAGACCTATGATTGCGCGATCTGCATGTATCACGATCAGGCGCTGATCCCGGTCAAGACGCTGGCGTTCGAGGACGCGGTCAATGTGACGCTCGGCCTGCCGTTTATCCGAACATCGCCGGATCACGGCACCGCCTTCGACATCGCCGGAACCGGAAGGGCCGATCCGTCGAGCCTGATCGCGGCGTTGCGGCTGGCCGCCCGTATGGCGCAGACGCAGCCGGCATGAGCACGATCGATGACCTTCCGCCGCTACGCGAGGTCATTCGCCAGCATGCCCTGTCGGCCCGCAAATCACTCGGCCAGAACTTCCTGCTCGATCTCAACCTTACCGCCCGGATCGCGCGCGCCGCGGGACCTCTTGAAGATGCCGTGGTTATCGAGATCGGCCCCGGCCCCGGCGGACTGACCCGCGCGTTGCTGGCGTTGGGCGCACGGCGCGTGATCGCAATCGAACGCGACGAGCGCGCGCTGGGCGCACTGCAGGACATTTCACGGCGATATCCGGGACGGCTGGAGATCATTTGCGCCGACGCGCAGCATTTCGATCCCCGGCCGCTGCTCGGCGGCGCGCGGGCGAAAATCGTCGCCAACCTGCCTTACAACATCGCGACCGCACTGTTGATCGACTGGCTGTCGATCGAACCATGGCCGCCCTGGTACGACATGATGGTGCTGATGTTTCAGCGCGAAGTCGCCGAACGCATCGTCGCGCGCGAGAACGACGAGGCCTATGGGCGCCTCGGTGTGCTCGCGAACTGGCGCGCGGAGACAAAAATCCTGTTCGATATTTCGCCGGCCGCCTTCGTGCCGCAGCCCAAGGTCACCTCCTCCGTGGTGCGGCTGGTGCCCCGCCTCGCGCCGGAGCCGTGCGATCGCCGGGCGCTGGAGCAGGTCGCAGCCGCGGCCTTCGGCCAGCGACGGAAAATGCTGCGGCAAAGTCTCAAATCGCTGGCGGTGGATCCGGCCCGATTGGCCGCCGCGGCCGATGTCGATGTGACGCGACGCGCCGAAACCGTACCGGTCAGCGGCTTTGTTGCGATGGCCCGTGAATTGACCAATATACGCAACATAAAATCGGATACGCCCTGAGGAGAGATGCCATGTCGCTGATGCGTCGCCAATCCCTGGTCAAATTCGATGCGCCGTTGTGCGAAACCATCGTCGAGACGCCGAAGCCGCAAGGCAAAGAGGTCCTGGTCCGGATCGAGCGCTGCGGGCTGTGTCATTCCGACCTGCATATCCAGGACGGCTATGCCGACCTCGGCGGCGGCAAGAAGCTCGATACCACGCGCGGCATGACGTTGCCTTTCACCCTGGGGCACGAGATCGCCGGGATCGTCGAGGAAGTCGGCCCCGATGTTTCCGCGGATCTGATCGGCGCGAAGAAGGCCGTATTCCCCTGGATCGGCTGCGGCCAATGCCGCGATTGTCTCAACGGCGACGAAAACCTCTGCGCCAAACAACGCTTTCTCGGCGTCGCGATCGACGGCGGTTTCGCCAGCCATGTGCTGGTGCCCGATGCAAAATACTTGCTGGATTACGGCTCGCTGCCGGTCAATCAGGCGGCAACCCTGATGTGTTCCGGCGTCACCGCCTATGGCGCGCTGAAGCGACTGGTCGACCGGCCGCGGCAACGCAATCTGCTGCTGATCGGCCTTGGCGGCGTCGGCATGATGGGATTGTCTTTCGCCAAGGCCATGTTCACGCAGAATATCGCGGTGGCGGATTTGAGCTCCGCCGCACGCGAGACAGCGCTGCAGAACGGCGCTGCGGTGGCCTACGATCCCTCTGAAGCCGATGTGGTCAAACGCATCATCAAGGAGACCGAAGGCGGGTTTGACGAGGTTGTCGATTTTGCCGGCAACGAGAAGTCGATGGCGTTTGCCGTTGCCGTTCTCGCGCGCGGCGGCAAGGTCGTGGTCTCCGGGCTGATGGGCGGTAATTTCAGCCTGCCGATGGTGCAGTGGATTTACAAGCGCATGACCATCGAGGGGTTCATGGTGGGAACGCTCGCCGAGGCGCACGAACTCATGGCGCTGGCGCGGGCTGGCAAGATCAAGCCGACGCCCATGAAAGAGGAGCCGATGGGCGAGGTCCAGAAATGGATCGACGAATTGCGGGCCGGAAAGGTCGTCGGGCGCATCGTGCTGAAAAACTGACGCAGCGCGTCCGGCTACCCCACCGGTAGCGAAACGGCGGCTCCAATCAGCCGCCGTCTGGGCCGAAACGGCCTTGGAACGGTCAAGGCAGGCCCGAATTTAGCCCCATGGTGTCCGAAATTGGGGCGTATTACGACCCAAGTTTTTGCCGAGATTTAGCATGCGAAGTGTCCCGTATCATCACCGGAGATACCCATGCCGAGCCGAACCGCGAAATTCGTGTCAGCCATCTTTGCGAGCTTGCTCGCAAGCGCGCCCCTGACAACCGTGTCGCACAGCGCGCCAGGAGCGGCCGATGATTGTTTCGCCGGTCCCAAGGGGCAAGCGCCGCAAGGCGCACACTGGTACTACCGCGTCGAGCGCTCCACCAAGCGTCATTGCTGGTATCTTGCCGACCAGCGCACGCCGCGTTCACAAACCGCAGCCGCCAACTCTCCTACCTTAACGAAGCCGCCACCTCCGCAGGACGCCGAAGCCGCCATGCAGCAATCGGTCGCGAATGCCCACGCTGAATTGCCTGCGCAGACCCGCAGCGAACCGGCGAGCCGCGCCGGCGGCATCGTTCCGGCATCATCGGCCGATGCCGTTCGCCCGGAAGATAATGGCAACGCGACAGCGTCAGGCGCTCTCACGCCCGGGATCTTGATGCAGAGATCGGTGGTCGCTACCCGATGGCCGGATCCGTACAGTTCGGCTCCCGAGGCCGCTCCATCCCCAGTCAGGCGCGATCCCGGCGCCAGCGTGACCTCAGCTTCACAAAGCGAGCCGACATCCGTCCTTGCGGCCGGCCCGTTCGTAACGGCAGATGTGTCGTCGGCAACCCCGCTTTATTTGCTGCCGTTGCAGTTGGCCGCGCTGGCTGGTGTGCTGGCGCTGGTCGGCTTCATCGGAACGATGATGTTCAAATTCGGCCGGTCGCCACGGCTGCTGCCCAGCGAGATCAGCAACCGGCGCGGACATGTCTGGGAATCGACCGACGACGATCGCATCGTGCTGTCGCGTTATCCTGAACCGAACCGCTTTGCTCGCGGTTTCAACCGAGGCGACAGGGCTACGGAATTTTTCGCGCAGATATCGAGGCGAACGCCGACGTAACGCAGAGCAGGCCAACGTTTGCTATTTTTCCAGTTGCCGCTGCAACTCGCGCACGAAGGTCGTCAAACCGGTGCGGCGTTCGCGCTTGAGCCGTTCGGCTTTCAGGATCGATTGCACCTCGGCGAAGGCATCATCGACGTCATGATTGATGACGATGTAATCGTATTCCGCCCAATGGCTCAATTCATGGGTCGCGCGGCTCATACGCCCGCGAATGACAGCGTCACTGTCCTGCGCGCGGGTATGGAGCCGCTTTTCCAGATCGCCAGCCGACGGCGGCAGGATAAATACGCTGACGACATCGGCCCGGGCTTTTTCCCGTAATTGCTGGGTGCCCTGCCAGTCGATATCGAACAGTACATCCTGCCCCGCTGCCAGCGCGGCTTCGACCGGCGCCCGCGGGGTACCGTAGCGATTGTCGAACACGGTGGCCCATTCGAGCAACTCGCCGCCCTTTACCATTTGTTCGAAGCGGGACTTATCGATGAAGAAATAATCTCGACCATCGACTTCGCCGGGCCGCATCGGCCGTGTCGTCGCCGAAACCGACATCTTCAGGCCGGTCATCCGCTCAATCAACAGCCGCGACAACGTGGTCTTTCCCGCCCCCGATGGCGACGACAAAACGAACATCAGTCCGCGCCGCTCAACTCCATCGAAACCGTGACCGCCCGCCGCCATGCGTCACTCCAGATTCTGAACCTGTTCGCGGAATTGCTCCACCACGTTCTTCATTTCAAGTCCGGTATTGGTCAATTCGATATCGTTCGACTTGGAGCAGCAGGTATTGACCTCGCGGTTGAATTCCTGCGCCAGGAAATCCAGCCGCCGTCCGACCGGTCCGCCCTTGCCGATCATCTCGCGGGCCTGCGCGATATGGGAGACGATGCGGTCGAGCTCTTCGCGGATATCGGCCTTGGTCGCGATCATGATCGCTTCCTGATTGAGCCGGTCGGGATCGAACCGATCCGACGATTCAAGCAAGGCGGCAATCTGCTCGGCCAGCCGTGCCCTGATTGCATCGGGCTTGCGGCCGGGCGCCGCCTCGGCCTTTTTCGCGAGCTTCTCGATCTCGTCCATCCGCTGCGCGAGGATCTGTCCGAGGGCGATGCCTTCGCGCCGGCGCATTTCGACAAGATTAACGAGCGCCGCTTCGAACGCCGTCGCCGCAGCAGCCTTGGCCGCCTTGTCTTCGGCCTCATCGCTCTCCGGCTCGACCACCTCGATCACACCCTTGATCGACAACAGCCCATCGATGCTCGGCGCCACCGCGTCGATCTTGCCGGCGAGCACGCCGGCAACCCTGACGATCGACGCCAGTACATCCTCGTTGATACGAATGGTAGAGAGCGCGTTGGCGCGCTTGACGTTCAAATTGGCGTAGACCGTGCCGCGCGACAGCACTTCGCCGGCGCGTTTCTTGGCCAAGGCCTCGAGATCGTCCCATCCCGGCGGTAACCGCATGCGCAGGTCAAAGCCCTTGGCGTTGACCGACTTCAATTCCCATTCGAACGTGTACGGGCCGCTGGCGCCGTGGCTTCGGGCAAAGCCGGTCATGCTCGACAGTGCCATCGCGTGAAATTCTCCGGAAAGGGTACGGCGTGAGATTCGCCAAACTAACAACGGCGCGAGCTTAGCGCGTCTTGCGTAAAAGTGGATACCGCATTTGCTATTGCTGAACCACCGGGGGCGTCGGCGTCGATTGGGCGGCGCCCTGCCGGGGCGGTGAGGCGCTGCGCTTTTTCGCGGCGGCCGGCGGCTTTGCCGTCGTGGCCGTCGAACTGGTGTCGGCCGGCGTATTGGCCGCGGCTGCAGGCGCGGGATCATCCGCCGGTTCGACCGTGTCGTTCTGGATCTGCTTTTCCATGGTCCGCAATTTGGCTACGTTTTTCGCATGCACGTCGTATGTGTCGCTGAAAGCATGACCGCCGGTACCGTCCGCGACAAAGAACAGATCGCGGGTGCGCGCGGGATTGGCCGCTGCTTCCAGCGAGGCGCGTCCGGGATTGGCGATCGGCCCGGGCGGAAGCCCGTCGACCACATAGGTATTGTAAGGCGACGGCTGCTGGATTTCGCTGCGCTTGATCGGCCGTCCCAGCGTGCCCTTGCCGCCGACCAGCCCGTAAATGATGGTCGGATCGGACTGCAGCTTTATTTTTTGCCTTAGGCGATTGACGAATACCGCAGCCACGCGGCTGCGTTCATCGGCCTTGCCGGTTTCCTTTTCGACGATCGAGGCCAGCGTCACCAATTGCTCGGGTGACTTGATCGGAATCTCCGGATTGCGGCGTTCCCAGATTTCCGCCAGCACGCGTTTCTGCGCCTGCTGCATGCGGGCGATCACCTGGTCGCGCGTGGTGCCGCGCGGGAATTTATAGGTTTCCGGCAGCAGCGTGCCTTCGCGCGGAATCTCGCGGACCGAACCGGCAAAAATATCATTGTCGGAAAGCCGGGCCACGATCTGTTCGGAGGTGAGGCCTTCGGGAATCGTGACGGCGTGCTGAACCACCTTGCCTTCAACGATGGTGCCGATGACGTCGCGCAGGCTGGCGTTCTTCTGAAACGAATATTCGCCGGGCTTGAGTTCGGAACGGGCCTTGAGCGCGAACACACTGCCGATGAAGGCCCAGCGATTATTGTCGATCACGCCTTCACGCTGCAGGATATCGGCAATATCGGTCATGCCCGCGCGCGCCGGAATATTCACGACCTTGTCTTCCGGCAGCGGACCCGGCGCCTCGATTTTCTGCTTGCCGTAAATGTAGGCGCCGCCGCCGCCGAGCATCAGAACCAGTACGATGGTGATGATGGCATTGCCGACGATGACAAATGGATTGCGGGCGCGCTCGGACCGCTTTGGCGGCGGCGGAACCTGCTCGGGCTCCAGCGCGGCACGCGGGCTCCGGGGCGAAATGGGTGGCCGTTCACTCATCGATGCAACCTGAATCCTGTCGGTTCAATCGCGGCCAAAACTCTCGCATCGGCCGGTCGTCTCCACCCACATCTAGGATTTATCACCGAATGCGGCGAAACGGTGGACTCTTCTTGATAAGCGCGTCAGTTGACCACGCGCTGCATGATCACGGATGCGTTGGTACCGCCGAAGCCAAATGAATTCGATAGTGCGACGTTGATTTCACGCTTGCGCGCTGTTTGCGGCACGAGATCGATCGCCGTTTGCACCGACGGGTTTTCCAGATTGATGGTCGGCGGCGCGATATTGTCGCGAATCGCCAGGATGCTGAAGATCGCCTCGATCGCGCCCGCAGCCCCGAGCAGATGCCCGGTGGACGATTTTGTCGACGACATCGAAACCCTGGAAGCGGCATTGCCCAATAGCCGCTCCACCGCGCCGAGTTCGATTTCGTCACCGACCTGCGTCGAGGTTCCGTGCGCGTTGATATAATCGATATCGGAAGAGGTAATTCCGGCGCGCTTCATCGCGGCGCTCATGCTGCGGAAGGCGCCATCGCCATTCGGCGACGGCGACGTAATGTGATAGGCATCGCCGGATAATCCGTAGCCGATCACTTCCGCATAGATTTTCGCGCCGCGGTTTTTGGCGTGCTCGTATTCCTCAAGCACCACGATGCCGGCGCCCTCTCCCATCACAAAACCGTCGCGATCCCTGTCGTACGGACGCGAGGCTTTTTCCGGGGTTTCGTTGAAGTTCGTCGACAATGCGCGCGACGCGCAAAAGCCTGCCATCGACAGCCGGCAGATCGGTGATTCGGTTCCACCCGCGACCATCACATCGGCATCGCCGAGCGCAATCAGCCGGCTAGCGTCGCCGATCGCATGCGCGCCGGTCGAACACGCGGTCACCACCGCATGGTTGGGACCCTTGAGGCCGTGCTCGATCGACACATAGCCCGAGGCGAGATTGATCAGGCGGCCGGGAATGAAGAATGGCGACACCTTGCGGGGGCCGCGCTCCTTCAGAAGCAGCGCGGTATCGGCAATGCCGGACAGACCGCCGATCCCCGAACCGATCATGGTGCCGGTGGCACATTGATCTTCCTCGGTGGCCGGATGCCAATTGGCATCGTCGAGCGCCTGGCGCGCCGCGCACATCGCGAAGACGATGAAATCGTCGACCTTGCGCTGGTCCTTCGGCTCCATCCACTGGTTGGGATCGAAGGTGCCACCGGTGCCGTCGCCGCGGGGAATCACGCAGGCGATCTGGCTGGTCAGATCCGAGACGTCGAAGGTGTCGATCTTCTTGGCGCCGCTCTCGCTGTTGAGGATGCGCTTCCATGTCGGTTCGACGCCACAGCCGAGTGGCGACACCATGCCGAGGCCCGTGACGACCACGCGTCTCATATCCATCACTCCAGCCCTCGATTCGCGGCCCACAACAATAAACCGGTGGACCGCGTGACCACGGCCCGTCCGGCTTTGTCAGTACCGCCCGGGGGCGTCAGCTTTTCGCGTTCTTTTCGAGAAATTTTGTCGCGTCGCCGACGGTCAAAATCGTTTCCGCAGCATCGTCGGGAATTTCACAGCCGAACTCTTCTTCAAACGCCATCACGAGCTCGACGGTATCGAGGCTGTCGGCGCCGAGGTCGTCAATGAAGCTTGCGTTGTCGACCACTTTTTCGGGTTCAACACCAAGGTGTTCGACCACGATCTTCTTAACTCGCTCGCCAATCTCACTCATCGTTCAACCTCGTGCTTGTTCCATTGGATCCGACCCCAAGATGTACGAGCCATCGTGGTCGTTAAACTTCCTTCGCAATCGCGCATAGTCTTGAATTCGGCCCCGTCTCTTGTTTGACCCGCGTCATGGCCGACGCAGACCCGGCGAGCGACGGCAGGCTCCGCATCGCCAATATACAGGGTTTCACTCTCCTGCAATGGTGTTCTTTGCCCATCCGCCGGTGGTTCGGTTATCATACTTCCCAAGCCTTGACTATAAGCCCCGGCCGGCCGCCGCAAGCGGCCCTTTGGTTTTGCCGAGGGGCCGGCAACTGTCTCAGATCATGGCCATTCCGCCATTGACGTGAATGGTTTGCCCGGTGACGTAAGCCGCTTCATTCGAACTGAGATAGACCGCTGCCGCGGCGATGTCATCGGGTGTACCCAGGCGCCCCGCAGGAACCTTGGAAAGAATGGCTTCGCGCTGCTTGTCGTTCAGCACGTCGGTCATCGGCGTTGAGATAAATCCGGGTGCGATGCAGTTGGCGGTGACATTGCGCTTGGCATATTCCGCGCCGAGCGTTTTGATCATGCCGATCAATCCGGCCTTCGACGCCGTGTAATTGCCCTGGCCGGGATTGCCGGTGACACCGACCACCGACGTGATCGCAATAATGCGGCCGAACCGCTTGCGCATCATCAGTTTGGTTGCGGCGCGGGTGAGACGAAAGGTTGCAGTCAGATTGACCTTGATAACCTCGTCCCAGTCTTCGTCCCGCAACTGCACAAATAAATTGTCCTTGGTGATGCCGGCATTGGCGACGAGAATATCGAGCTGGCCCATCGCCTGCTCGGCCGACGGCACCAGCGCCTCGACCTCGGCGGCATCGGAAAGATTGCACGGCAACACATGGACCCTGTCGCCGAGCTTTCCGGCGAGTGTATCCAGCACCTCCCGCCGCGTTCCGGAGATCGCCACCGTCGCGCCCTGGGCATGCAGCGCCTGCGCGATCGCACTACCGATGCCTCCCGTCGCCCCGGTGACGAGCGCTTTCCTGCCAGTCAAATCGAACATTCCATTCTCCCTCGGACTTTAAGCCGACTTCGCGCTCAAGCCATTTTGGCGGCGGCGAGCGCATCTTTCGCCGAGGCAATATCATTCGGTCCGCCGACCGAAACACCCACAGCGCCTTCGGCAATGCGCTTGACCAATCCGCTCAGCACCTTGCCCGCACCAATTTCGAAAAACCGCGTGACCCCTTGGCCCGCCATATAGGCCACCGACTCGCGCCAGCGCACCGTGCCCGTAACCTGTTCGATCAGGCGGCGGCGAATCTCATCCGGCTCGCTGATCGGCGCGGCCAATACATTCGACACCAGAGGCGATACCGGCCGCTGGATGGTAATTCCCTCCAATGCCTTCGCCATCGCGTCGGCGGCGGGCTGCATCAGCCGGCAATGAAACGGCGCGGAGACCGGCAGCAACATCGCGCGCTTGGCGCCCTTGGTTTTGGCGATCTCGAGCGCGCGCTCGACCGCAGCCTTGTCGCCGGAAACCACGACCTGGCCACCGCCATTGTCGTTGGCGGCCTGGCAAACCTGTCCCTGTGCAGCCTCTTCGGCGACCGCGACCGCGCTCTCGTAATCGAGGCCGAGCAAAGCAGCCATCGCCCCGACGCCGACCGGCACGGCTTTCTGCATTGCCAGACCACGGACGCGCAGCAGCCGGGCGGTGTCGCTGATGGTCAGGCTGCCGGCTGCCGCCAGCGCGGAATATTCGCCGAGGGAATGTCCGGCCACAAAGGCGGCGTCCGCAACCGAAAACCCGGCCTCGGTCTCCAGCACGCGCAAGGTCGCCAGCGAGACCGCCATCAAGGCCGGCTGGGCATTTTCGGTAAGCTGGAGCGTCTCGGCAGGGCCGTCCCAGATGACCGCGGTCAATTTCTCAGCCAGCGCCGAATCGACCTCCTCGAACACCGCGCGGGCAGCCGGAAACGCATCGGCGAGCGCCTTGCCCATGCCGACGACCTGCGAGCCCTGGCCCGGAAAGGTAAATGCTGCAGTCATTATTACCCAAAACTCCATCGAATACCGTCGTAAGACACCGGCTTTCGCCGCGCTGTCAAGCCGGACGGAGGGCGCAATCGCACGGGCCAAATCATTTGGGAAGGCAAATGTTTACGCTGTGTGGAACTTTGTCGCCGCGCTTAATCGGCTTTCAATACCAGGGGCGGAAACTGGGACCATGGCGCTCACAATCCCATCGACCATATCGACCGACTCCGTTGCTGCGGGGCAACCGCCGCAGCCACCGCAACGGCCTTGGCTTCGCCTGCGCGACTGGCTTCTTGCGGACCCTCGTTCGCAGCACGACGATATCCGCACCGAGTTGCTGCAGCAAAGAGCGAGCAAGACCAAGACACTTGTGGTGGCCGTGCTTGGATCGCTGCTGATCGCATCGATTGCCGCCGGTTTGACCGGCGCCAAATGGGCTTACGCCTGGGCGTTGGCGGAAGTCGTTTTGGGCAGCATCAGAATGTCGCTGATGATGAACGCGCTTGCGAACGCCAAAGCGGGCAAACGAAAAGCAACGACCATCGCACCGGTCTGGGCCGGGCTGACGTCGGTGATCCTGATTTCCGCCGGCTGTTATCAATGCGTCGGATCGGGCAACTTCCTGCTGATCCTGATGGCGGGCATCGGCCTTGCCAATCTGATCGGCGGAATTGCCTCACGCAACGCCGGAACTCCGCGCTACGGAATTCTCCTGATTTGTATCCTGACGCTGCCATTTGCGCTTGCCACGATCCTGTCGCCGATCCCGCTATTGTTTCTGATCGGGCTGCAAACGCCGGTCTATACCGGCGGAATGATTTTCCTGCTGCTCGAGAACCACAAGATCCTGCTCGACCTGCATCATTCCGAGCGAAACAATCGTCAGATGGCGCATCATGACCTGCTGACCGGTCTTCCCAATCGCGCCCTTAATCTCAAGCTTTTCGGCGAACTGCTCGCAGCCCCGCTCCCGAAGGCTGGTTCGCCGCGCACAAAACTCACGGTGCTCTGCCTCGATCTCGACGGCTTCAAGGGGGTCAATGACGGGCTCGGACATGCCACCGGCGACGCCGTTCTGGTCGCGGTCGCAAAGCGCCTCCAGGCCAGCGTCCGCGATGCCGATTTCGTATGCCGCCTTGGCGGCGACGAATTCGTTGTCCTGCTGCCTGACATCGCCGACGCCGAAGCCGCTGCGATCGCGCAGCGCATCATCGCGCAGGTCTCGGAACCATTCGAGTTTGCTGCAGCGGCACGGGTCGGCGTCAGCATTGGCCTCGCATCCGCGCCACGCGACGGGGAGACCGCCGACGAATTATTGAGCGCGGCCGACCGCGCGATGTACGACGCCAAGCGCCGCGGCAAAGGCTGCTTTGTGGTTCATGGCTCAGAGGCAGAGGTGGTCGATTTCGCGCCCTCGCTCGTCCCCGCAGTGGGGGCCGGCGCCGGCTTGGCTGCCGAACCGGTGGATTCGGCCGCCTAGACCCGTTAATTGGGCCGTTGTGGGCCATATTTTCACCCGGAACCCGGCCCCTTTTCCTTGCCATCGCGCTCAAAATCCGTATAAACCGCGCCATCCGTGGATCCCGGCCGGGAGCTGAACGGACGGTCTCAGCAATTTCACCTTATCGGCGATGTTGATGTGGCAGGGCCAGTTGGTCCGTCGTCCCGTGCTTCCGCCTTCTGAGCATATCGAGTCCTTTCCGAAGGGTTCGAAGGGCTTGCCGCCGGGAACCGCGCTAACAATGGAAAGGACACCCATGCCTCTTTATGAGCATGTTTTTCTCGCGCGTCAGGATGCGAGCACCCAGCAGGTCGAAGAACTGACCACCCAGATGACCGGTATCGTCGAGCAACTCGGCGGCAAGGTCGTGAAGATGGAAAATTGGGGCGTACGCTCCCTGACCTATCGCATGAACAAGAATCGCAAGGCGCATTTCGTGCTGCTGAACATCGACGGCCCCTCGGCTGCGGTCAGCGAGATCGAGCGTCAGGAGCGGATCAGCGAAGACGTGATCCGTTATCTCACCGTTCGCGTCGAAGAGCACGAGGAAGGTCCCTCGGCGATGATGCGCAAGGCTGATCGCGATCGTGATCGCGACGACCGTGGCGGCGGCGGTTTTCGTGGCGACCGCGAGGGCGGTGGCTTCCGTGGTGGCGATCGTGAAGGTGGCGGCTATCGCGGCGACCGTGGTCCGCGCCGCCCCCGTGAAGACGCTGACGCAGCGGTTGAGGAGTAAGAATCATGGCCGAAGCTGGTGCACGCCGTCCGTTTTTCCGCCGTCGCAAGACCTGCCCGTTCACGGGTCCGAACGCGCCGAAGATCGACTACAAGGATTCCAAGCTGTTGATGCGTTACGTTTCCGAGCGCGGCAAGATCGTGCCGAGCCGCATCACCGCCGTCTCCGCCAAGAAGCAGCGTGAACTCGCGCGCGCGATCAAGCGCTCGCGTTTCCTTGGTTTGCTGCCCTACGTCATTCGCTAACGCGAAACCCAACCGGCGGCGGCGACGCCGCCGGTTGAAATACTTCATAAGGCTTCCGGGTCGTCCGGTCGCCGATGGTTGGGGTTCTTGGAAACCTCTAACCGCTCGAAAGGAGCGGGACAGCTGATGATCGCGATCATTCTCATTGCCCTGGCGGCCGGCTGCGCGTCGGCGCTGATGTTCGCCTCGATGATCTCGGGCGTCCTGATCTCGATATTGCTGATCTATTTGGCGCCGCTGCCACTGATGGTCGCCGCACTCGGATGGGGGCCGCTTTGCGCCACCATCGGCGGTATCGCCGCAGCAACGGTCCTTGGCGCGATCTTCGGCCTTCCCTACTGCATTGTCTTCGTGGTCACGGTCGCTCTGCCCGCATGGTGGCTTGGGCATCTGGCGCTGCTTGGCCGCCCCGTGGTCAGCGACATTACGCCGGGTAGCGGCGCGGTCCCCGCCGAACCCGTGATGGAATGGTATCCGGTCGGCCGCATTCTGCTCTGGATTTCGGGCTTTGCCACGCTGATCACGATGGTGGCGCTGATGGCTTTCGGCACCGACGTCGCCGCCATCACCGGCGCACTGCGACAAAGCTGGCTCTTGATCCTCAATCCGCACGATACCGCGCCAACCGGTGAGATCGAACAACTGGCCGATGCGCTCGCAACCATCACGCCGGCGGCAGCCGCGATGGTGTTCATGATAACCCTGACGCTCAATCTCTGGCTGGCTGCAAAAATCACCGCAACGTCGGGCCGTTTGCATCGCCCGTGGCCCGATCTGAAAAGCACGGCGCTGCCGCCGCTGACGCTGGCTGTATTGTGTGCCGCGATCGCATTCTGCTTCGCCGGCGGACTGGTGGCGATTTTGGCGCAGATCATCACCACGGCCCTGATGATGGCTTATGCCTTCACGGGCCTGGCGGTGTTGCATACGTTGACGCTCGCCATCAAAAGCCGCGCACTCTGGCTCGGTTGCACCTATGCGATCGTCGTCCTGTTCGTCTGGCCTGTTCTGGCGATGGCAGTGCTCGGCCTCGCCGACGCCATGCTCGGACTTCGCCGGCGTTATCTGCAAGGGAGGCCACCGCCCCTCCCCGCGTCCTGAACTCCAACCTTCAACCCAACCGATCAACTCATCCCCTAAAGGAGAACGAATATGGAAGTCATTTTGCTGGAACGTGTCGCCAAGCTGGGCCAGATGGGCGAAGTCGTCCGCGTCAAGGACGGATTTGCCCGCAACTTTCTGCTCAAGCGCGGCAAGGCCCTGCGCGCCACCGCCGACAACCGTTCCAAGTTCGACGGCATGAAGGCCGATCTCGAAGCCCGCAACCTGCAGGCCAAGGGCGAAGCCACCAAGGTCGCCGAGAAGATCGACGGCCGTAACGTCGTGGTGCTGCGTCAAGCGTCCGAAACCGGACAGCTGTTCGGCTCCGTGACCGTTCGCGACATCATCGCGTCGTTCGAGAGCGACGGTCTCACCATCAGCCGCAGCCAGGTCTTGCTGGACGCACCGATCAAGACCATCGGCAAGCACACCATTGCGATCGCCGTGCATCCGGAAGTCGAAGTCGGCGTCAGCGTCACCGTCGCGCGCAGCGCCGATGAGGCTGAGCGTATCAACCGCGGCGAGGACATCTCGACCCGCCAGGAAGACCAGGATGCCGCCGCCGAAGCGCTCGCCGCCGCCGGCGAATTCTTCGATCCGGAAGCGCAGCACGACGACGAACCGCGCGAAGAAGCCGCTTCGGAAAAGTAAGCTACCTGCCTGCGACCAGTTTCGCGAATAAAAGCCCGGCCGATCAGGCCGGGCTTTTTATTTTGGCCGATGCCTTTTTCCAGCATCGCGATCGACGCCAATGCGGTGATCAAGCCCGGACCGAAACCGGCCCCTATTGGGAGATGGGCGGCGCGGGCGGTCCCGCATGGCCTGCGGGCGCCGGTGGCGGCGCCGAAGCCGTCACGGCAGGTGGCGCAGGCGAAGGCACGGGTGCCGACGGCGCGGGGGCAGCCGGTTGTTGCGTCGGTGCTCCGGCGGACACAGCGGTAGACGGCGCGGCCGAAGCCGGCGGCGCCGGTGTAACCGGGGGTACCGGATCCGCCCGCAACACGGGCGGCGCGCCGCTATTGTCGGTCTTGCTAGGCTCGGTCTTGGCAGGCTCAGATTTGGCAGGCTCGGATTTGGCGGCCTCGGACTTTGCAGGCTCGGATTTGCCCTCGCCGGCCGGCTTGGCGCTTTCTTCCTTGGCTGGTTCGTTCTTGGGCGATTCGTCCGTCTTGGCGGTGTCGGGCGTGGCGGTGTTGGGCTGCTCTTCGCCACCCGGCTTGCCGCGCTTGCTTAGCCGCTTGGACGACAATCTACGGTCGTCGCCCATCTGAGCCGGCGCCTGTCCATCAGCGGCGGGCTTGGTCTCATCGGGTCCCTCGCCCGGCCGCGCCAGCCGCTTGCGGCCCTGACGGGTGGGCTCGCCTTGCGCGGATCCATCCGCGTCAGGCTTGGCTGCTTCCTGGGAGCCGGGGCGCATTTTATGGCCCTGCCGCTCGGGCTGATCGGATCCGGCGCCGGATCTGGCCTCCGCCGGTTTCGGCTCGGTGCTCGGCTTGTCGCGGCCCCCGCGGGTATCGGTCGCGCCGTTCGAAACCAGGTATGAGCTCAGCGTCGAGGCCATGTCGCTGCTGGTCGTGTAATGCTGACGCAGGAAGCCCGGCAGGGACCCGGGCGCGACGGTCTTCAACAGACCCCGCGGACTCTTGTGGCAAGCGTTGCAGGTGCCAGCAAAAATCTGGGAAGCGCTTTTGCCGGCCTCGAGGTTCTGCGTCTGCGCCCAAACCGGTCCGATCGCGAACCAGCCTGTCAGAAGCGTCACCGTCGCTAAACTGAGCGCTCGGCCCACCATTCCCTATTCTCCAAATTTGGAAATCGCTTCCAGTGTCTTCTAATCCGACCCGGACAGCAGCGGTCACCTTTTAGCCGATTATCCCGCGAATGGAAGCGGACAGATAAAAAACGGCGTGAATGCTGCATTTCGGAATATCCGCTTTGTCTACAATGCAGTAGCGCACCGGCGCCATCGCTATTATGTTTCGTTGGTGGCGCTCGGGAACCAAGTGGTTCGCGTATGCGCCAAGGTGTGACGGCCGTTTAGCTTCACCCTTGCGGGATCGCTCAATTGGTGGTTTCGATGGACCGTTTGTTGCGTTATTTCCTGAGCCAGTTCATTCGCCGCGGCGCAATGACGTTCACGACCGCGAGCGGAGCAAAATTTACTTGCGGAGACGGAACCGGCGAACCGGTATCTGTCCGGTTCCTGACTGCCAACGCCGAGCGCCGCATTCTCCTCGACCCCGAATTGGGGCTTGGCGAAGTCTATGTGGACGGCACCTTCATCGTCGAAAATGGCTCGATTGCCGACGTCTTGGCGATCCTCTTGGATCAGCCCGAGATGTTGCCGCGCTGGGCCAAGCTGCAATGGTGGCTGCGTTATCTGGTCCGGCATGCCCAGCAATTCAATCCGCGCAGTCGCTCCAAAAATAATGTCGCGCACCATTATGACCTCGACGGACGGCTCTATTCGCTCTTCCTCGACGCCGACAAGCAATACAGCTGTGCCTATTTCGAAACGCCCGATGCGACGCTGGACGACGCCCAGCTTGCCAAGAAGCGTCACCTCGCTGCCAAGCTCCTGGTCCAGGGCGGCGACCGCGTGCTCGACATCGGCTCCGGCTGGGGCGGCCTTGGGCTGTATCTGGCCGAAATGACCGGCGCCAACGTCACCGGCGTCACGCTGTCGACCGAACAATTGCAGGCGTCGAACGCTCGCGCCGCCGAAAAGAACCTGACGCAATCGGCGAAATTTTTCCTCGAGGATTACCGCGACATCCCCGGCCCGTTCGATCGCATCGTGTCGGTTGGCATGTTCGAGCATGTCGGTGTCGATTTCTACGATACTTATTTTAAGCGCTGCGCCGAACTTCTTACCGACGACGGCGTCATGATGCTTCATTCGATCGGCCGCTCCCACGGCCCCGACATCACCAATCCCTGGATCGCGAAATACATTTTTCCCGGCGGCTATATCCCGGCCCTTTCCGAAGTCCTCCCCGCGATCGAACGCGCCGGACTTCTGATATGCGACGTCGAAATCCTGCGGCTGCATTATGCCGAAACGCTGAAGGCCTGGCGCGAGCGCTTCATGGCGCGGCGGGAGGAAGCGGTGCGGCTCTACGACGAGCGCTTCGCGCGAATGTGGGAGTTTTATCTCGCCTCCTCCGAAATGTCGTTCCGCAAGCAGAACCTGATGAACTTCCAGATTCAACTCGCCAAGCGCCAGGGTGTGGTGCCGATGACGCGTGATTACATCGAGCGTGAGGAAGCCCGGCTCCGCGGGATTGAACGCGGCGCGCGGCCACGGCTGCAGATCGCTGGCGAATAAGCTTGCGGGCGAACAGGCTGTGCGGAACGGCCGGCAAAAGCGACCCAAATTCCGGGCCTCTGAATTCTGATTTCGGCGCGCGTCAGTTCCGCAGACGAAAATTGGCGTGCGTCAAATAGGCCGCGGATGCAGGTCGCGCCAAATGCGCACGCGCCGCCGCCAGCGCCAACGGGTCGCAGGGAATCGCGCGCATTTCCGGGCGAGAAAGTTTTTCCATGGCGTCGACCAACCTCGACAGCCAGAGATTTTGGCCCCCTGATCGCCAGCCTTGTTCTGTTCGCCAAGATTGAAGTTGCTGGCCCATGAGCTGTGTCCTTGCCAAACCAACTGTTTATCAATGCGGATATTGCCAACGCGTTCCGGACGACCATGCCGCAAAGAAAATCACCCGGATGTGACCTGCTTCACAAAGGGCTTGGCCGGCTTGCCCTAAATCTCCGAAATGACCCAGAAGACCTTGCCATCACCGCTGGATCCGAAAACCGACATCCGCACCGACTACGCCTTGATCCTCGCTGGCGTCGGAGCGGCCTTGTTCGCGCTGATCTATCTTATTCTGATCTGATCAGCAGAACGTCCGCGCTGAGACCTGCCTGTTACATCGGATGAGTGTGTCCGCGCCGGGACAAGGTTCAGCCCCGCGACCGGATTTTTCTGGGACTTTTCGTCGCGGATGGAACAGCGCGGCCGGGATTTCGGCAAAAGCCGTCAAGCGGAATGAGCGCGAGCGTCAGCTTTCATCCACTAAAAAATATTAGAATCGTGCATAATGAATGAAGCTGCTTCCACTGAGAGCACGGGTGGCGCTTTATTCGCGCCCCACATCCTCCAAGTCCGAGAATAATCGCGAACCATGGCCCTAGTTGATTCGAACGTCCTCAAGCTCGCCCCCGATCCGGGAACTCCCGCCTATCGGAGCGCGCCGCACAATATCGAAGCGGAACAGAGCCTGTTGGGCGCGATCCTCGTCAACAACGACGCGTTCTACCGGGTATCGGATTTTCTAAAGCCCGAACATTTCTTCGAGCCGATCCATCAGACGATCTATGAGACATCGGGCAGCCTGATCCGGATGGGCAAGGTCTCGACCCCCGTTACGTTGAAAACCTTCCTGCCGGCCGAAACCGACATCGGCGGCATGACCGTCGGCCAATATCTCGCCCGCCTCGCCGCGGAAGCGACCACGATCATCAACGCGCAGGACTATGGACGCACCATCTACGAACTGGCGCTGCGCCGCGACCTGATCCGCATCGGCGAGGACATGGTCAATGTCGCCTTCGATGCGCCGGTCGACTTTGCGCCCCGTGCGCAGATCGAGGACGCTGAGCGTCGGCTGTACGAACTGGCGGAGTCCGGCCGCTATGATGGCGGCTTCCAGCGTTTCGGCCAGGCCCTCACCGTCGCGGTCGATATGGCCGCGGCGGCCTTCCAGCGTGACGGTAAATTGTCCGGCATCGCATCGGGTCTGCGCGATCTCGACATCAAGATGGGTGGTCTGCAGCATTCCGACTTGATCATCGTCGCCGGACGCCCCGGCATGGGCAAGACCGCGCTCGCCACCAACATCGCCTACAATGTGGCGAAGGCGCATCGGGCGGAAGTTCAGCCCGACGGCACGATGAAGTCCGTCAATGGCGGCATCGTCGGCTTCTTCTCCTGCGAAATGTCGGCCGAACAGCTCGCAACCCGTATTCTGGCCGAGCAGACCAGCATCGCCTCCAGCACGATCCGCCGCGGCGGCATCAGCGAGGCCGACTTCGAAAAAATCCGCGACTACTCGATCCAGTTGCAGGCGCTGCCGCTCTATGTCGACGAAACCGGCGGCCTTTCGATTTCGCAGCTCACCGCGCGCGCCCGCCGGCTGAAGCGGCAAAAAGGCCTCGATATGATCGTGGTCGACTACATCCAACTGCTGCAGGGATCGGGCAAACGTTCCGACAGCCGCGTGCAGGAAGTCACGGAAATCACGACCAGCCTGAAGGCGCTCGCCAAGGAACTGAACGTTCCCATCATCGCGCTGTCGCAGCTGTCGCGCCAGGTCGAAAGCCGCGACGACAAACGCCCGCAATTGTCGGACTTGCGTGAATCCGGCTCGATCGAACAGGACGCCGACGTCGTGATCTTCGTGTACCGCGAGGAATATTATCTGGCCAACAAGGAGCCGCGGGTCGGTACGCCGGAATATGAAAAATGGCAGCTCGACATGTCGCTGGTGCATGGCAAGGCCGAAGTCATCATCGCCAAGCAGCGCCACGGCCCGACCGGCATGGTCGAACTGCAGTTCGAGGGCCAGTTTACGCGGTTCAGCGATCTCACCGCCGACAACCATCTCCCCGAACGGACATACTGACGCGACCCTGTACGGTTGAACCGCTGCGACGGCACGCGTAAAGTACAGCATGAACCTCGCTTCAGATTCCAAACTGATTGCCGCCAGCAACCCGCTGTCCCCCGAGGCGAATGCGGCTGCGGCATTCGCTGCAGCTACCGCCACCGCTACCGGTGTCCTCACCGTCGATCTCGATGCGATCGTCGCCAACTGGCGCAAGCTCGAGAAGACCGCCGTACCGGCCGAATGCGCCGCCGTGATCAAGGCGGATGCCTATGGCTGCGGCGTCGATCCCGTGGCCCGCGCGCTCGCGGCCGCCGGCTGCAAGACGTTTTTCGTCGCCACGCTGGGTGAAGCCGGCGCGGTCCGTGCCGCATTGCCGTCGACTGTCATTTACGTGCTCGACGGATTTTTTCAGAATTGCGGCGACGCCTACGCCAAGATCGACGCCAAGCCGGTGATCGGCGATCTCAACGAGCTTGCCGAATGGGATGTGTTTTGCCGGCGCACCGGCTGGACGGGCGGCGCAGCCATTCATATCGACACCGGCATGAACCGGCTCGGCCTGACGATTACGGAGGCGCAGGGCATCGTACCTCGGATCAATGCCGGCGATCACGGCATCACGCTGGTGATGAGCCACCTCGCCTGTGCCGAAAGCCTCAATCATCCGCTCAACGCCAAGCAGGTCGCAAATTTTCGCGAGATCGCCAGCCTGTTTTCCGGCGTACCGGCGTCGCTGTCGAATTCGTCGGGCGTTTTCCTCGGGGCTCAATTCCAGTTCGATGTGGTTCGGCCGGGTGCTGCGCTCTACGGCGTCAATCCGACGCCGGAGGCCGACAATCCGATGCAACCGGTTGTCGAATTGAAAGCCCGCATCGTGCAGATCCGCAATGTCGAGCGCGGCGAAAGCGTTGGTTATGGCGGCACCTGGACGACGCGGCGGCCGACCCGGCTCGCGATCGTCTCGGCCGGCTATGCCGACGGCTATTTCCGTTCCGGCGGCAGCAATGACGGCACCCGCGGCGCCGAGGTCGTGGTCGCAGGCAAGCGCTGTCCCGTCGCCGGCCGCATCTCGATGGATTTGATGGCGATCGATGTTACCGATCTCGACAAAAATCTCGTGCGGCGCGGTCACATGGTGACGCTGATCGGCGAAGGCATCACCGTCGACGAGCTCGCGCATCATTTCGGCACCATCGGCTACGAAGTGCTCACCAACCTCGGCCGCCGCTACGCGCGCATCTACAAGGGCGGCCCGAGCGCCAGCGCGCCTGCCGCCCCCTCACCATAGATTTTTGCCGTCGATCACCTCGATCGTCACCGCATCGAGATCGAAATTATCCAGCAATCTCGCATTGACCCCGACCCGCGGATTGTCGAAGTCCGGCTTGCCGCTCGACCAGTCCGGGGATTCGGAATAGGTGCCGCAGCCGCAATTCGCACAGAAATGGTGTTTGACGGTGCGACTGCCCCATCGATAGGTCGCGACTTTGTCGACCGGTGTGGTGAGGTGAAATTGCGCCGGCGTATAATAGGCCCACAGCGCGCCGCGTTTCGCGCACAGCGAACAGGTGCAACGGGTCACGCTGGCCGGGATTTCGGTGACCTCGAATTGCGTATCGCCGCAATGACAGCTTCCCTTGATGGTCATGATCTCTCCAGCCTGACACGGCGCGGGTTCAGCGCAATGGAGCAAGGCTAACCGGGCGCTGCTGCCAGCGCTGTGTCAGTAGCGGTCATTTGGCCGGAGGAGATCGCCCTACTTTATTTTTTCTTCTGCGCGTCGAGGACTTTCCTGCAGGCGTCGCTGAGCGCGTCACGCTGCTTGTCCAGGCAGGCGATGATACGGCCGCCGCCGGGCGTGGTGCCGCTGCAATATTTCTCATAATCCGCCTTGCAGGCCGTGCGCTGCTGGGCCGTCAGGGTCTGCGCCAAAGCTGCGCTGGAAAATCCGGTTGCCAATACGAGAGCGGCAATGTGAAACTTGAACATGATACCTCCCGATATATTTTGATCCACCATAACCGATCTGCCGATGAAAATCGCCACTTTCAACATCAACAATATCAACCGGCGCCTGCCGAACCTGTTGCGATGGCTGAAGCAGGCGAAGCCCGACATCGTCTGCCTGCAGGAGCTCAAATCCGCCGACAGGGATTTTCCCATTCAAGCGATCAACAAGGCCGGCTACGGCGCGGTCTGGCGCGGCCAGCCAACCTGGAACGGCGTCGCGATCCTGGCGCGCAAAACCGATCCGGTGCTGACCCGGACCGCGCTGCCGGGCGATCCCAGCGACAACGACGCCCGCTACATCGAAGCCGCGGTCAAAGGCATCCTGATAACGAGCCTTTATCTGCCGAACGGCAATCCGCAGCCGGGGCCGAAATTCGACTATAAGCTCGCCTGGTTCAGGCGGCTCAAATCGCACGCCGCCAAATTGCTGAAGCAGGACATCCCGGTGGTGCTGGCAGGCGACTACAATGTTGCCCCGGCCGAACAGGATATCTATCCGACCCGCTCCTGGGACAAGGATGCACTGATCCAACCGAAAAGCCGCGCGGCGTTCAAATCGCTGCTGGCGCAAGGCTGGTGCGATGCGATCCGCAGCGTCCATCCGTCCAAGCCAATGTTCACGTTCTGGGATTACAAGCGCCACCGCTGGCTGCGCGACGCCGGCCTGCGGCTCGATCATCTCCTGCTTAGTCCGGGACTTGCACCACGATTGAGCAAAGCCGGCGTCGATCGAACGGTGCGCGGCGAAGAAGGCGCCAGCGATCACGCGCCGGCCTGGATCGTGCTCAAATAGCCCGAGGCGTTTCGCGTTAGAATGCGCTTTAAATTTTAAGAGCATCGCTGTTGCCCGCTGCGATTTGCGGGCTCGACGGCGGCTGAGCAAGCCGCGGCGGCCAACCATGCGCAACATTCTCAAATGTGAGTAGTGAATTCTTAAGGATGATCTCTTTCCCGCCGGGCAGCGTTGAAACGAGCAAACCTTTTTAACACCCGTGGAACGATAAGTTTGCCACCGAATACGGTGCCTCTCCGGGATCGGGCCTTGACGGCCAAACCGGCACTGGGATGGACGATGCGCACGCAAGATTACCCTGTGGCCGAACCCTCGGATCTCCTGCTCGCCGCGCTTGAACTGGCGAACGATGCCGTTGTGGTCATCAACGACGATCTTCGCGTCAGCCATCTCAATGCAGCGGCCGAGCGCATCTGGGGGCTCGACCGCGCGCAAATGCAGGGCTGTCTCGCCAGCGATCTCGGGCTCAAGAATCTGAACGGCAACGAAAACAACTCCGAGATCACGATCCGTCGCAGGGACGGCGGCCGGATCCTCGCCTCGCTGTCGCTTTCGCGTGTCGAGGCCGGCGGTCAAAGCCGCACCATCGCGTTCGTTCGCGACATCACCAGCGAGATCGATCGGCGAGAACGGCTGGCGCTGCTCAACCTGGTCGCCGATGAAACCAACCGCGCGGTGATCGTCACCGATCCTGATCTCAAGACCGTTTACACCAACGCCGCATTTACAAAAGTATTCGGGTACTCGCTTGAGGAAGCAACGGGGCGCAAGGCGGGCGACTTGCTGGCCGGCCGCTGTACCGACCGCAAGACGCTGGCGAGATTGCGACGCGGAATCCGCACCAAAGGCCGCGGTGACGAGGAAATCCTCGCCTATGACAAGAACGGCGACGAAGTCTGGCTCTCGGCCAATGTGAAGGCGTTCCGCAACCGGCGCGGACGGGTCAAATATCTGTTCGCCCTTTTGACCGATATCACCGAGACCAAACAGCTTCGCTCGCTGCAGCAATTGATCCTCGGCGCGCTGGCCGATGAAATGCCGATCACCGAAATCGCCGACCGGCTTTGCCGGCGTGTCGAAGAGATCGCGCCCGATGTGGTTTCGTCGCTGCTTCATGTCGACGCCGCCGGAGTGATTCATCCGCTGGGCGCCCCCAGCCTGCCCGAAGACTTCTCTCAGGGATTGGAGGGCGTCCCGATCGGTCCGAATTTGGGTTCCTGCGGATCGGCCGCCTTTCTCGGTGAGCCGGTGCTGGCAATCGATATCGATACCGACCCGCGCTGGCAGCCGTTCAAGGCCCTGCCGCTCCAGATCGGTCTGCGCGCCTGCTGGTCGACGCCGATCAAGTCCAAGGATGACCGCGTCATCGGAACCTTTGCGTTCTATTTCAGGGAAAGCCGCCCGCCGAGCCGCTGGCACCAGCGCATTGTCGATGCCTGCGTCCATCTCGGGGCGCTCGCGATCGAGCGCAAGGAAGCCCGCGCCCAGATCGCGCAGCTCGCTTATTACGATACGCTGACCGGCCTGCCGAACCGGGCGCGTTTGCGGCATTTGATCTCCGAAGCGATCCAGGCCTGTCCCGCCGGAAAACAGGTGGCGCTGGCGTTTCTCGACGTCGACAATTTCAAGGACGTCAACGACACGCTCGGCCACTCGGCCGGCGACGAGTTGCTTGTCGAATTCGCCCAGCGCCTGCGCGCGCAGATTCAGCCGGATGACATGCTCGGACGCCTCGGTGGCGATGAATTCGTGATCGTGTTGCCGAACCGTGATGCCACCGAAGCCTCGGTAATCGCTTCGCGGATCACTGAAGCGCTGGTCATGCCGCTCCAGATCGGCACCAAACAGGTTCCGATGTCCGCCAGCATCGGCATCAGCATCTACCCGGACAGTGCGACCGACATCGATACCCTGATCCAGCAGGCCGATGCGGCGATGTACAAGGCCAAGGAAGCCGGCCGCTCCACCTATCGTTTCTTCAGCGCGGACATGAACCGGCTCGCCGAGCAGCGGCTGGTCTACAGCGCGGCGCTGCGCAATGCGATCGCAAATGATGCGCTCTCCTTGCATTACCAACCGCAGATCCGCACCGTCGACGGCGCCATCCATGGTGTCGAGGCGCTGGCGCGCTGGCACGACCCGGTGCTCGGCGAAGTGTCGCCCGGCAAGTTCATTCCGCTGGCCGAAGAATGCGGACTGATCGAGCAGATCGGCCTGTGGTCGGTTCGCGAGGCCTGCCGGCAAATGGCGGCCTGGCGTGAAGCCGGGCTGGATATCCCCTGCGTATCGGTCAACCTGTCCCCGATCAATTTCCAGAACGTCACGCTCGCGGCCGCGGTCGCCGAGATTCTCGGGGAGCATCGCCTGCCGCCGGAAGTGCTGATGCTCGAGATCACCGAAGGCGTGATCATGAACGAACGCTCGGTGGCGATCGAAACCATGAATGCCATTCGCAAGCTGGGGGTCGGGCTGTCGCTGGACGATTTCGGCACCGGTTATTCCAGTCTGAGCCGGCTGGCGCAATTGCCCATTCGCGAGTTGAAGATCGACCGCAGTTTCATGCGCGACATCGAGAGCAACCCGAACGCACGGGCGATCGTCACCACGGTGCTTCGCGTTGGCCAGAGTTTGCAGCTCACCGTCGTCGCCGAAGGCGTCGAAACCGAGGGGCAACGAAATCTGCTGGCAGAACTCGGATGCGAAGTGATCCAGGGATTTCTCTACGCGCCCGCATTGTCTCCTGCCGCTTTCGGCCGCTGGCTGCTCGAACACAGCGCCCGGCAAGCGAGCGTGATGCTGCGCCATATCGGCCGATCCTTGTCGCGACAGGACGAGTCCGCGCAAGCATCGACCTTCAATGCCATCGCGGCGAGAACCGGCATTCCAGCGTAAGATTGCTTTCTCCTTTCCCTCCCC
>NZ_JAAVUY010000025.1 GCF_018449695.1 Bradyrhizobium sp. dw_411 | reverse complement strand
TACCCATGAGGTCAGCGTCACGATTGCTGGCACCAACGATGCCCCTGTCATCAGTGGCACGGCGACGGGCTCGGTCACCGAGGACGAAGTCCCGACGGCATCCGGCAAGCTCGACGTCTCGGATGCCGACATCGGCGATAGCGCGACGTGGAGCGTGGCGGACGATCATGGGTCGTACGGTGCGATCACGATCGACCAGAGCGGCCACTGGACCTACACGCTGGACAATGACTCGGCGCAGGGCCTGAAGACCGGCGAGACCCGCACGGACATCTTCCAGGTCACGGTGACCGACAGTGCCGGGGCCATCGCCACCCATGAGGTCAGCGTCACGATTGCTGGTACCAACGATGCCCCTGTCATCAGCGGCATCGCGACCGGAGCGGTCACCGAGGATGATGAGCCGAGTGCATCCGGCAAACTGATATCCACCGACGTTGACCAGGGTGATACGGCCACATGGACTGTCGTGAACGATGGTCACGGCAGCTATGGATCGCTGAGTGTCGATCAGGACGGCAATTGGGCCTATACGCTGGATGATCGGGCGCAAGCGCTGGGCGCAGGTGAATCGCATCAGGATATCTTCACGGTCACGGTGACCGACGGCGCGGGCGCCGTTGCCGAACAACAGGTGATGATCAACGTTGCGGGAAAAAACGACGCTCCGGTCGTCGAGTCCGCATTGGCCTTCTCGGTAAACGAGGACGGCACGATCACGATTTCGGATACCCAGTTCCTCCACGGCGCTTCGGACCTCGACAGCCCGACGTTGAGCGTCGCCAATCTGGTGGTAAACGGTGGCGTTGGCTCGTTGAGCGGTGCGGACGCAAACGGTTACTACACTTATACGCCGCCGCCGGATTTCAGCGGCGACATCACGCTGTCTTATGATGTAACGGATGGACAAGCCTATACACATCAGACCGCAACGGTCGACGTCATTCCGGAGGCGGATGCACCCGATCTGACGGTGTCGATCGGGCCCGGCACCGAGGTTGGCGGTAGTGGCAGCGGTGGTGAGGGCGGCAACGCTCCTGACCTCGGCATTGATATTTCGATCACCGATCCGGGTCACTACGATCAAACCGGCACCGAGGGCAGCGACTGGATTCGGGCTGGCGAGGGCGACAACGCCATCAAGGCTGGGGGCGGTGACGACATCATTTATGGCGATATGGATTATCAGTCGTCCGGCAAGGACTATATCGATGCGGGAGCCGGAAACGACACCGTCACCGGCGGAGACGACAGCGACCGGATCGTTGGTGGTGAAGGTAACGATACGATCTATGCCGATTTCCAAAACGTCTCATCCAATCCCGGCAACGACGTGGTCGATGCAGGTGCGGGCAACGACACTGTCTTTGGCGGCGATGGTGACGACAAGATTGCGGGGGGCAGCGGTGATGACGTGCTGTACGGTGATTTTGATTACCAGACCAAAGGCGGCAACGATCAAATACTTGGCGGCGAAGGCAACGATCTCATCATCGGTGGCGCCGGCGACGACAAGATCGCCGGCGGCGATGGCAACGACACGATCTATGGCGACTATCGCTGGAACACCAGCGCCGATGGCGACGATATCATCTCCGGCGGCAAGGGCGACGACACGATCTACGGCGGTGGCGGAAAGGACACCCTCGTGCTCGAGGGAAATCGCAACGAATACCAGATTACGCAGAACGCGGACGGGTCATTCACCATTGTTGATACGGTTGCGGACCGCGACGGGACCGACAAGGCCTATGATATCGAAAACTTCAGTTTTGCCGATGGCGACATCCCGGCATCGGATATTCTGACAGGTGGCGGCAGCAGCGGACCTGCCGGCATCCAGTATCCCGTGAACATCGCGACGGCGCTGACCGATACGGACGGCTCGGAAACACTGTCCAATATCACAATCGATATGTCGAATGTGCCGGTTGGCACGACCTTCAGTGCCGGTTCCGAGGTTGAAGGCAACTGGGTGCTGACACCGGATCAGTTGCCTGGCCTGACGATGACGGTGCCGAAAGGCGCGCCGGCGTTCGATCTGAATGTCAGCGTCACCTCTACGGAATCCGCCAATGGTGACTCAAGGACGACAAATGTGTCGGTCCATGTTGGCGGGGCTGACGACAATTCGTCCGGAGGCAGCGCGCCAATCTCGCCTGTCAAGACGCCGGACAGCGCGGCGGAGCCCGTGGTCGTGGTGCCGCCGGTGGTGGATGCCGACCATGCTCCGGTGATTGCAGGCGCAACGACGGGCGACGTGAAAGACGCCGGTCCCGACAGCGCTGCCAGCGGGCAACTAACCTCGACGGACCCGGATGCGGGTGATACGGCGACATGGGGCGTGGTGAATGATGGCCATGGTACCTATGGCGACCTGACCATCGACGAAAATGGCAACTGGACCTACACGCTGGACGACGGACCGGCTCAGGCATTGAAGGAAGGCCAGACGGCACAGGACATCTTCACGGTCACGGCAACGGATGAATCCGGCGCGACGACCGGGCAACAGATCGCGGTGACGGTGACCGGCACCAATGACGCACCGGTGATCTCGGGCGTCTCGACAGGCGAGATCAAGGATGGCGGCACGCCGACGGTCGGCGGCCAGCTCGTTGCCACCGATCCCGACGTCGGCGATACCGCGACATGGGGCGTCGGCAATGATGGCCAGGGCACTTACGGCGAACTGACCATCGGTCCGGATGGTCACTGGACCTACACGCTGGACGATGGATCGGCGCAGGGCCTGAAGGAAGGCCAGAACGCGCAGGAAATTTTCACGGTCACGGCGACCGATGAATCCGGCGCGACCGTCGAACATCAGGTCACGGTAACGGTGACCGGTACCAATGATGTCCCGGTGATTTCCGGCACCTTCACCGGCGCGGTGACCGAGGATGAGGCGACGACCGCAAGTGGCAGGCTCACGGCAAGCGATCCCGATATCGGTGACACCGCGGCCTGGAGCGTCGTGAACGATGGCCACGGTAGCTATGGTCAGTTGACCCTGGATCAGGATGGCCATTGGACCTACGCATTGGATGATGCGTCGGCACAAGGGTTGCGGGCCGGTCAGACCACGCAGGATGTCTTTACGGTCAAGGTAACCGACAGCACGGGCGCCGTGGCCGAACATCAGATTGCGGTGACGGTGACGGGCACCAACGACGCGCCGGTGATTACAGGTACATATACCGGCGCAGCGCAGGAAGATGTGACGCTGGTGACAAGCGGGACGCTCACCGCTGCGGATGCCGATATCGGCGACCACTCGACATGGTCGATCGACGGCGCTGCGACCTCGGACTACGGCTCGCTTTCAATCGATCCGGACACAGGGCACTGGGTTTACACACTGAACAATACTGCGGCGCAGTCGCTGCAGCAGGGGCAGGTCGTCCACGAAACCTTCACGATCCAGGCTGCAGATACGGCTGGCGCGACCGCCACGCAGATCGTGTCAATCGATGTGACGGGCACCAACGACGTACCTCAGGTCAGTCCCGGCCTGAACAGCATCGGCAACATGAAGGAGGACACTTCCATCACCTTCAGCATGGACGATCTGTTGAAGGCTGGCCAAGTCACGGATGTCGATCACGATACGCTCAAGGTCACCAATGTCGCGCTCGATCCGTCGAGCGCGTCCAGCGGCGTGCTGGTGGACAACCACAACGGAACCTGGACCTATACGCCGGGCAAGAACGTTTCGAACGTCACCCCGCAGCTCAATTTTACGGTGGATGACGGTCATCAGGCCGTCAGCGCCCATGCCAGCGTCGCGATTCAGCCTGTCGCCGATGCGGCTGACGTTTCGATCACGGCAGGGACCGTGCGCGATGTCATCAACACCGGCTCGGCCGGCGACCTCGGCCGCATCGTGGTGCCGAACCTCACCACCAAGGCGCCGACCGAGTTCACGCTCGAATTCACCGTTCTTGGAAAATCGGTTCCCGAAAGCACGACCGGCCAGGGACCTGTGATCGTCAATATCGGCTCCGCGAGCGACAAGAACACGCTGACGCTCTGGGATCCCGCCAACATGAAGGTCGGGATGAGCAAGCCCGGCGGCGGCGACGTCAACATTGCGACCGGCATCAACCTGACGGACGGCGAAAGCCATCGTGTTACTCTGACGTGGGATGCCAAGAGCAATACGCTGAAGGTCTACGACAATGGCACGCTCGAGCTGACGACGACGCCTCCGAAGGCGTTTCCCGGCAACATGTACATGGCTATCGCGGAGAAGGCGAACACGCCTCCGACGACCGCCAGCCCTGCCGGCAGCGGCTATCGCACTACGGAGCATTTCGAAGGCACGATCTTCAACGTCGCAATGACCGACAAGGCAGAGACCGCTGCGCAGGTCAAGACGGGACCGGTGTCCGAGCAGCTTCAGAGCAATCTGCTGATCGATGTTCGTGCCCAGAATGGATCGATCGTCGATACGACCGGAAAACACTCGATCTCCGCCGTCGGCGGCTTGCATCAGGATACGGTGCCGGTGGACAGCAGTCTGGCGTCGGTGCCGGCGGGATCGACACTGCATGTCGATATTTCCTCGCAGCTTGGCGACCCGCACGACACCATCAGCCATCTTGAGGTTTCGGGCTTTGTTGCCGGAACGGTGCTGTCGGACGGGACGCACACGGTTACGGTGGGCAGTCCGTCGGACAAGATCGACGTCACGAACTGGTCGCAGGGCAACCTTACAGCGAAGCTGCCGGACGGTGTCCACCAGAACATGGACCTGCAAGTTTCCGCGACAACGTCGACGCCCCTTTATGCGACCGGCCGGGTAGATGCCAACGGCCAGCCAGTCATGGCATCCGATACGTCCACAACCACGACGGATCATCCGATCTACGTCGAGGGCGCCACGACAATGGCGCAGTCGGTCACGGCTTCGACGTTGCAGACAGCCGTTGCATCGCCGGTGACGCAGGCCAGCGACACGTCGGCCACCGATGCGTTGGCTACTGCGGTGATAGTGGATCACGCATTGTCGTCGGCGACGGCCGATGACAGCCATGCGACGACACGAGCCGTCGATCAGCAACAGACGACGGACCATCCGACCGATATGGCTGTATCGGGCGGCGCAAGCGATAGCAGCAACATTGCCACGCAGTCCGTCGATGGAAGCCCCATCATTGCGGATGCACATATGGATGCTGGGGCCCAGGCCGCATCCAGCGACCCCGCTGTAAGTAGCGTGACCACGCCATCAACCGTTGCACCGGCGGCTGCGACAGATGCCGGGCAGCCGAGCGCTGCGCCGGCCGATGCATCAGTGAACCATGTTGATGCTGCTGCAGCCACCGGCAACGCTCAGCCACCGACGGCACCCGTCGCTCCTGCGGAGTCGACGGCTCATCAGGCCGACACGGCTGTGGCGGCGGGTGCCGAGGATGGCGACAAGAGCAGTACGATGCAAGGAGCAGATCAGAGTTCGGCGGCGGATGATATGTATACAAGTGCGGCGCCCACGCCCGATGCGGATCACGCTGGTACTGGTGCTGCTGCGGCCGGCGCTCAGCCTGATGTGGCCACGGTCGCCCCTACGGATACTGTTTCGCATGCAAATGCTGTCGCTGATTCCGGCTCGGTCGAGAACGAGCACCAGGCGAGTGCACAGGATGCGGCTCATGCGGGGACGTTGACCTCGGATGCCGCGTCCTCCGCGCAGGGCTCCAATCCTTTGGTGGATAGCACCGCAGACTCCGGCTCGACCGCAGCAGCCGGCAGCAGCACCGGCACTGACGTTGCACCGCCTGCTGCTAGCGAGCCGATCGATGCGGGTGGCCATGTCACGCTGGTCAGCGTCAACGACTGGTATAACCCGAGCTGGGGCGGCGGCTATAACGCGACCTTCCAGTTGACCCTGGCGGACGACATGCTGAAGGGCGGCGGAGTCGAGGGATGGAGCTTGCAGGTTGGCCTCAACAACCCGAACGCGGTCGTCTCGACCGGCTGGCTCGACGGCTTCAACGGCACGGTCTCATTCGACCCTTCAACAGGAACGTTCACGAACGAGGGGCAGGACTACAAGCCTGAGCTGCATGCGGGGGATACCATGCAGTTCTCCGTTCAGGTGCAGAATACCGGCTTCAACATGGCCGACCTGTCGTTCTCTTACCAGGACCTCGATCCTGCACTACACGCGACGGCCGACAGCGGTGTCGATTCCGGAACGGCAGTACACGATACGATCACGCCGGCGGATATCGGTGATGTGCAGGTGGCAACCATGTCGGCGGATTTGGCCGTCGGCGATCATGGTGCGCAGGCTTTATCTCAGTCCGCCGATGTCTCAGACGGTGCTCAGTCGCATGCGGCCTCCGCCGCGCCTGCGGAGGCGCCGGCCCACACCGATGCGACCGCCAGTGCGAGCGACAGCAGTGCCACACATGGGGCGGATCCAAGTCCGACGGCGTCGTCCGAACATGTGGCTTCTACCGACTCCGACGCTGGCCACGCCGCCACCGGTCAGGATCTCGAGACGCCGGTCACGGGCAGTCATGGAACTGATCAGAGTGCCACCGCCGCGCCTGGAGAGGCGACAGCCCATACCGACGGGACCACCCATGCGGGCGATGGCGACAGCAATGTTGCACACGGAGCAGACCCAGGTCAGACGACGTCGCCCGAGCATATGGCGTCCGACGCCGGCCATCCGGCCACTGGTCAGGATATTGAAACGCCTGTCGCGGGCAGCCATTGGCACGACCACGGCATGGCCGCTCCGGAGATCGCAGATCACGGGGCCAACCATCCTCACATCGATGTCGCCCACGATCAGGCGAGCCTGGTTCCCTCGTCGTCGACGGCTGGCGCCTATCTGGACCTCGTCCAGCCGCCACACGTCGATGACCATGCGCCGACATTGCAGCCGGCCGATCATCAGTCGCCGGGCGCTGTCGAATACGGCCAGTTGAATATGGGGACCGAGCACGCGGGGCAGGAGCCGCCGCCACCCGACCACCTGTTCGCCGATGTGCAGATCGAGCACGGGCCGGCGTCGGGGTCCGGCGATCCGGGCGCGCAACAGCATCAAGTGGCCGATCATGACGCCGCAGCGGCCGCGGCGGCAGCGCCGCCCGAACCGATAGCGGTTGAGCACGGTCAGAGCCATAGCGGCTAGCGCGTGATGCGGAAAAGTATGGAGTAGCTTTTGGAAAAACATGCCATCTGGCTTCACCAGAGGGATATGCGATGGTTATTGGAATGCCGGCTGCGATCCGCTTTATTCCAATGACCCGCAGGCCGTAGCATAGCCAAGCGATTGCCGTGAAGGCCGGCGATGCAAACTCTTAATTGCATCGCGTAATTTGCACGACGGCGGATTTAGCCGGCTCCGGATGGCTCCAGCGCCCTGTGGACCTGCTCCGTCTCCACGCGATTCCGGCCTCCTTCCTTTGCCTTGTATAGCGCCTGATCTGCGCGCTTCAGGATCGCGTCCACGTCGTGCTCGTCCTGTGCCCGCGTCGCCACGCCGATACTGACGGTGAAGGGAATCGCTTTGCCAGTGCTCCAACTATGCGAGAATTCCTGCTTCTCGATGGTCGCTCTCAGCATTTCCGCCCGCGTCCGCGCCCGCTCAAGGTCCGTCCCCGGCATTGCCACGACGAATTCCTCGCCGCCCCACCTGGCGAACACATCCATATTGCGGCTGGCCGCCGTCCCCACTTTCGCGAGAACGCGCAGAACCTCGTCGCCGGCGTCATGGCCATGCGTGTCGTTGACCTTCTTGAAGAAGTCTATGTCAAGCATGACAACAGAGAGAGCATCGTCCGTCCGGAGAACGTTCTCGACGACATCGAGGAATTCTCGTCGGTTCGGCAAGCCGGTCAACGCGTCGGTGCCGGCTTCTTTCTGAAGCAGGTCCATAAGCCGGACACGATCCGAGATATCCCTGATGACGGCGGTGAATTCAAGCAAGCCGTCGACGTTTATCTTGGAGATCGCGATTTCGACAGGCAGCAGCGATCCGTCGCGATGTTGCCCGTAAATTCGATTGCGCTCGTCCATCTGCCTGGAATGAACGGGCGATCGGGCAAATTGGTGGATATGCGCGGAATGATTGGCCCGATACGCCTCTGGAAGAAGGCTGACGAGGGGCTTGCCAAGCATTTCGGAAGAATCGTATCCGAAGAGATTCTGTGCGGCGCGGTTGAACAGGGTGATATTGTGTGTCTGATCGATCGTTATGATCGCGTCATAGGCGGCGTTGACGACCGAGCGGAAGCGGGAGGTGCTCACCTCCAGTTCGTGCGTCAGAAGCATCTTCGACGTGATATCCAGGCCCGTGATAAGGATCTCGAGCACCGTGGAATCTCCGCCTGCTACATGCCGGAACGGCTTGAGTGACAGGCGCCACCAAAGGGTTCCTTCCCTCAAGTCGTAGGCTTGCTCCAGTTCCTGAGCGACTCCGGTCGAGAAGCATTCCTGAAGTTTCTTGCGAAGATCAAGCCGCGCATAACTCGGGATCAGCGTGTCTAGCGCGATGGGGAAGTTCCGGGTACCGGTGCCTCCGCGCCGACCGCCCGTCATCTCGAAGAAGTGCTCGTTACAGGCAGACACAACCAGTTCGCCTGTCTCCTCGCGACCGATGATCGCAACGCTTGCGGCAATACCATCGACAAATTCCTGGAGCTGGCGAATCCTGTTCGACATTGTAACCTCCGCTTGACGCCACTGAATGGTATCCGTGATCCTCTCGTCGCCGTCCGAGAAGAGTGCGATGTTGGGTCTTAGTGTCTGCTCACAAAAAAAGATAAAAAAGACAAAAAGATAAAGATGGATTGAAGTAAAAAGGTTCCGATGCTGTCGGAATTGCACCCGCTGCACAAGCGATCTGACCAATGAGGATATGCATCGGTTGTGTCGCTAACGCCTTCACCGGACCAAATCGGCCTTCTGCGCAGGACGGAGTTTCGCGAGATGGTGAACGCTTCGTACATGCCTCGGGCGGTGTAGCGGCCCTGTAGAAAAAGTCCTATCGTTCGCTTCCGCCGAAGTGCGGTCTTCATCGCAAATATCCGCCGGTTCGTTCAAACGAAGTATCGCAAGACTTGCGATGTCCGAAGCTTCATCTTGATTCAAATGTTCATAGTGGTTTCCGTCGATTAGCTGCGAAGGCCGCTGCATTTCGTTGACCACAATGCTCGTTTTGATCGATACCCTCACGTCTTTCGATGGACAATAATCGCGCGACGGGCGAATGCTTATCTACGCGTGCAGGATAGGAAGCCATGGCAAGCTTGAACGTGGCCAAGCCTCCAGGAGTGATGGCAGTCAGCGTCGCGGCTTCGATTGTAAGCCACATACTGGCGCTCGCGATTCCACTCGCCTTGCTTCAGACCTATGACCGCATTCTGCCGAACCAGGCCTACGGCACGACTTTCGTGCTGGCGGCGGGCGTGACCGTGGCTATCGTGCTGGAAGCCATCGTGCGATACACGAGAGCGGTGTTGTTCGCCTATGTCGGATCGGCCTTCGAGGCGGAGATGACCGTGCGTGTGCTCGACCATGTGATGCACGCCGACAGCAAGGCCTTCCATCAACTCAGCATCCCGGACTTGTCGGATGCGATCCGGGCCTCGGGCGAGGTCCGCGACTTCTGGTCCGGAAACGCGGCGGTGGCTTTGCACGAGCTGCCCTTTGCCGTGATCTACATTGCGCTGATCGCTTATATAGGCTCTTGGCTTGCCTTGATCCCGCTGGCATTCACGATCATGGCGTTGCTTGCTGCCCTGGCGGTCGTCCGGTCAGGCGCAAAGGCCCAGCGCGATGCCCACGAAGCCCAACTGCAGCGGCAGAAGCTCGGCTGGGGCATATTCAAGGGGATCGTCGAGGCAAAGGCGATGGCAGCCGAAACCCTGCTGACGCGCCGCTATCGCGATGCTGTCGCGCGCGTGATGGAAGCGACCGAGCGTATAGCCAACCGGATGGCGCTCATCAGGGAGAATGGCAGCCTGATGGCCCAATTCTCGACGATTGGCATCGTGACCGCTGGCGCCTTCATGGTCGTGGCGGGCGAGTTGACGACGGGGGCCCTCGCAGCGTGCACGCTTCTCGCGGGGCGATCGGTTGGGCCGGCGATGGGAGCCCTCGGTTATCTCGGTCGTCGCCATCAGCGGCTTGAAGCCGAAGGCAGTATCAGCAAAGTCCTGTCGCTCCCGCTGGCTCCGGTGTGGGCCGGGGCAGACATCGACGAGAAGCGTCGCTTTACCGGTGGTCCTATCGTCTTGTCGGGCCAGGCTCTGCACATGCACGGCGGTTCAGTCACTATCCCGCAGGGCACTTTCGTTCATATCGACGCACCGAATTCGCCGGTCGGCACGATGACGCTCAGGACAGTGATGCGGCTCGAGGATGCATTAAGCCTTTCCGTCACCTTCGACGGCAGGCCGATCGGCGCATACGATGCACAGGACTTCAGGGAATGTGTGACAAAGGCAAGCTCAAACGCCGAGCTGATCCGGGGCTCGCTTCTCGATAACCTCACGCTGTTCAGTCCGAACTATGAAGCGGCGGCGATCCAGCTTTCCGAACGTCTTGGCCTGAGCGCATTCGTCGATGGTTTGCGCCAGGGGCTGATGACCCCGGTCGGCTCGGGCGGTACGGAGATCGTGAGCCCAGGTATTGCCGCGCGCATCGGCCTTGTCCGCGCCCTGGTTCGTGACCCCCTTATCCTCTGTCTCGACAACGCCGACGGCTCGCTCGATCTCGACGGCGTGGCGAAGCTCCATGACCTCCTGAAGGAGCTAAAAGGCCATACGACGGTGTTTGTTGTGTCGAGCAGCCCAGCGCTGTTGCAGCTTGCCGACATGAAAGTGCGCGTCGATCGCAGAGGTGTAGCAACATGACGGAGACACTCATCTCTTCCGCTTCGTCCATCTCTTCCCCTTCGTCGGATGCGTCGCCCGCGGCGCCGAAGAGGCCGACGACCTGGTCCGAAGCGGTATGGCTGGAGCGCCTGGAAGCTGCCGTCGGCGACGACCGGCGCGCCGCGTCGCCCGTTGCGGCTGCGTTGCCAGCGATGCTTGTGGCGCTGGGGTGGCTTGGCACGGCACGGAGCTTGGCGGCCCTGCTGCCTTCCGCCGACACACCGATGACGCTGGATCATCTCGAACTGATCCTTCCCATCCTCGGATTCCGCACCCGCCGCGTGGTGGCCACAGGTGTCCCGACTGATACCAGCCGGCTGCCAGCCGGCAGTCTTGTCCGGACGCGTGCTGGAGATTTCGGGGTCTATCTCGGCCGGCCCAACGGCGAAGACCTCTGGCTGGTTGACGGCAGCTACTTCGGTCTTACGCTTTCGAATGGCGATACGATCCTCGCGGTAGAACCGGACATCAACTTCCACGCGGTCAACGAGGCGCGGCCAAATTGGTTTCGCGGTCTGTTCGAGCGGATGCGCAGCCAGATTTTCAAGCTCTTCGCCGTGAGTTTCGTCATCAACATGGCGGCACTTTCCGTGTCGCTGTACACCATGGCGGTGTACAGCGTCGTGATTCCCTCAGGGGCGACGGCCACGATCTGGAGCCTTGCGCTGCTGGCGCTTGTCGTGGTGACGGGCGGCTGGATGCTGAGTGTCGGCCGCCAGTTCCTGGGTTCGTCGATGGGAGCATGGGCGGGAACGCGCATCGGCACCGCAACCATGGGCAAGATGCTGGCGCTGCCCCTGGAGACGACGACAAGGCTTGGCGCCTTGAATAACCTGATCCGCATGCGGGGCTTCGAGAACGCGCGCATGTTTCTGAGCGGAGCCGGCGGTCTCAATCTGATCGACTACCCTTTCATCGTGATCTTCCTGGTCGTCATCGCCCTGATGGGTGGGTGGCTGGTATTTGTGCCGATCGTCGCTCTTATCGCCTATGCGGCGCTCGCCTTGCCGACCTCCGATTACGTAGGCAGCAAATCGACTGCTGCCGGCATTGCATCCAGCCGTCTTGAAGAGAACGCGGTATCTGCCTTTCAGGGTATGAACGCCTTCTATCGGGCCGGTGCTGATACCCGATGGCTTGGCAACTTCGCCAAACTCGCGCGTGAGTCGGCGTCCCGCAACCGGGACTACGCGATTGCTGTCGCCCGCGCTCAGGCGATCGGACAGGTGCTGAGCATGCTGACCGTGTTGGCCATATTGTGCGTCGGGGTCGTTCTGGTCCTAGGTGGCGTGATGCACGCGGGCGGGCTGGTGGCCGCCATGATGCTGATTTGGCGTATCACGACGCCCGCGCAGCAGGCCTTCGGTTCGATCGTTCGCTTGCGTCAGGTGCAAAGCTCCATCCGGCAACTTGACCAGCTAATGGCAACACCGGCCGAAAGCACGGGTTCCGAGTTCTCCAGTCCGGTCGGGCTCGCCAATGTCACGCTCACGGCCGAGCGAGTTTATTATAGACCCGATGCTGACTACGATGCCGCACTCAATGGCGTATCCTTTAGCGTACGCGCTGGAGAACGGCTCGCCATCGTCGGCCCCAGCGCCGGTGGCAAGAGCGTGCTTCTGGAATGTCTGGCCGGCCTGCGGCGTCCCCAGTCCGGTCGCGTTTTGATGGGTGGGCGGGACATCCGGCAGTTCGATACGACGGAATATCGTGCCTGGATCGGCTACGTGCCGCAGGTCGTCCCCGCACTGCCTCTTACCGTTCGTGATTATCTGCGCCTGCGCAATCCGACACTGAGCGATACCGATGCCTTTGCCGCCCTGGAACGCGTCGTCGGTCCAGACTGGCGGGAGCTTTCCGCGTTCGGCCGCAGCGCCGACAGAGTGCTGGATCGCGAGCTCAACCCCTTCTCGGAGGATATCGCCGAGCTGCAGTTCCGCCATCTGATCGCCTTTGTTGCGGCGACGCTCAATCGGCCGGCAATTCTGCTACTCGACGGTGACGGCATCGCCGGTACGCCGGAGTGGGAGCCGCGAATCCTGCGCTACCTCGATTCGATTCGCGGAACGACGACGGTTATCTGGGCGCCTCACAGCACCGCACATATCCAGGCCTGCCAGCAGATTGTCGTTCTGGAACGCGGAAATGTGCTGCGCGCCGGCCCAACCGCGCCGGCCCTGGCTTTGACGGCGTGACCCGTTGCGCGAATTCGCCCGGTTTTAGCCGGCGATGTAGTCCAGGACAGGAACTGAGAATTCTTCCGGCAATCGGGCGCCGCCTTGATTGAGACGCGGCTCGACACGTCCGTAGCTACTTGAATCGGCGCCATCGCCACGATCAACATTGTCGCCGCCGTCAGCCGCTGTTCTCGGAACGATCCTCTTGGCGTCCGTTTCATTTCAAATCAATTTCATCGGTCTGCTGTTTACTTCCAGTTGTTGATATTTCAATTGTAAAATTAAAGAAGTGCAATTTCTGATATACTTCTGGTAGTTTTGTACACGAAGCCACACTCCTGCTGCCATTTTTGACGACGATAACAACATAATCGTCGGAACCTATGCCCCGTCGGCACTTTCGACGACGTCACTTTTGGAAGAGCGCACGAACTGGATCGACATCTTGACGGACCAAGTGCGGGCGCAAACCAGGAATCGCGCGGAGGCATGCGGTGGCGAGCGAGGCGGATCGTAACGTGAAGGCCTATCAATCAGCTCCCCCGGCCAGCGGGCCGTTCGTCCAGCAGCCAGCCCTACAGGTTATCTACGATACTGCGCCAATCGGGCTTGCCTACTTGTCTCCCGACTGCCGCTATCTGCACATCAACCAGCGCCTCACCGAAATATGCGGCATTTCCATTGAGGGGCATCTAGGACGCACGGTGCGAGAGTGCGTACCGGCGTTGGCCGAAACGATCGAAGCAATCATCCGCTCCATCATGACAACCGGCGAGCCGGTGACCGGAATCGAGGTAGCCGGCCAGCGCCCCGATCAGATCGAGGACCGTGCGTGGGTCACCTATTGGCATCCGGTCCGGGGTCCGGATGGCGGGATCGTGGGGGTCAACGTCGCAGCCGAGGAGATCACCGAACGCAAACGCGTCGAAGCAGCACTTCGGGCAAGCGAGCGGCAATTTCACACGCTGGCCGACTCCATCCCGCAACTGGTTTGGATGGCCGAAGCCGACGGGAGGATCTTCTGGGTTAACAGCCGTTGGTACGACTACACAGGCGTCCCAACCGGAGACGGCAGTGCCCATGATTGGCAAGCGCTTCTCGCCCCGCCGTCGCTTTCGGAAGTGCGCCGCCGCTGGGCGCAGTCCCTTCAAGCCGGAGTAGCGTTGGAGATCGAGCTGTCACTGCTCGGAAGGGATGGTCAATATCGCCCATTTCTGACCCGGGCTATTCCACTTCGCGACGCGACGTCGACGATCTACCGGTGGATTGGAACCCATATCGACATCAGCGAACAGCGTCGCCGCGAAGAGCACATCCGCTTCATCATCGACGAGCTTTCACACCGGACCAAGAATCTACTTGCCGTTATCATGGCGGTCGCCAACCAGACCGCGCGATATGCGGGCGACGTTGTGCAGTTTCAAATGCGTTTTTCGGAGCGGCTGCTGGCGCTCGCGCATTGTCATGATCTGCTGGTCAAGGATAGCTGGCACGGCACTTCGTTCCACGATCTCGTATCGGCGCAGATGCGGCCCTTCAGCGAAACCAACGAAAGGCTCGACGCCGCCGGCCCCCCGATCTTCCTGAAGCCCGATGCCGTGCAACATCTGGGGCTGGCCTTACACGAGCTGGCGACCAACGCTTCAAAACATGGGGCGTTGTCGGGACCGCAGGGCGAGGTATCGATCCGCTGGCAGGTCGATGAGACGGAAGACAGGGTTCGAATCTGCTGGTCCGAAAAGGATGGACCACCTGTTACGCCGCCCCAAAAACGAGGCTTCGGCCACGTCGTGATAGAGCAAATCGTGCCTCGCGCCCTCAACGGCAGCGGTATGCTGGATTTTGCTCCTGCGGGCGTGCAATGGACGTTTGAATTTCCCCGATCATGAAAGATCGCGCGCTGGCTTAGCTCCGAGAGACCTATCCGCCCCACTGCATCATCCGGAAGGCAGAAGTAGCGGTGGATGACTTTTCGCGCGGATCAATATGGACCCTTCGAGCGTCGCGACGATGCGCAACGCGTCGAAGTTCGTGGGCGGCTCAGGGTGAACTCGATAATGATGGCGCATGCTGCGGCTTGCCGGCGCAGGGATCGCGGCCATCGCGAGCTTCAACTGCACAGAGCACGTCCAGAACGGACGCCACCTCCCTTTGCCGGCCAAAATCAGTGTACCGTCCCCGGTTCTCGGCAAATCCCGTCGCACGCAAGTTCTTTTGCTCTATGATCGCCGAAACTACGATCAGAACGGTGCGGGCCTAGGCACACATAGGGTGCAGCGTTATTTTGTCCGTGACTTCGGTCGGCTCTTCGGTCCCCTTGTTTGAAGCCAAAGGAATTAAAGCGGTCAACGTTGCGATGGGAACAGAAGCGTATGTCCTGACGATGCGGTATGTATACCGAAATCGGTACTGCCACGCGGTACCGGATGGGCAAGGGGCTAGCAGATCAAGGCGGCTGAGCAATGCAGTGACCGCAGTAACTAATTGAAAGAAAAGGAGAATGCTTCAGATCAGGAACATCTGAATCTTTGTCGGCTCGAAAACTGCGTAGACGGATTCACGTTTGGAATGCTAACAGAATCAACATGTTAGCGCATCGATTTTCTATAGCCCCGATGATGGATTTGGTAGAGAGTCACGCGGAATCAATTAGTTAGATCGGGATCGTGTGCAAATCCTGTGCACGAAGTTTCTACTATTACTTCCTTTTCGTTCGCACGATGTTGCCCTCCGCGACCGGTGAATGGCGACGATTTTCGTCCAGGCTCGGTGCTGTTCGCTGAGAGAGCAAGCCGATGAGTGATGAAAGTCCCGAGCGTGAAATTGGACCGACGGGCACGGCCATCGTGCAAGCCGCCGTCGACTACGACGGGTGCGCTTTACGGCGAAGCGGACATTAAGCCAGCGGTTACCGCTCAGGCGTTTCACCCAGCCATTGATCCGGGGCGATCAGCGCCGAGCGGTGGTCGATAACAAACTCCTTTGTACGAGATACACGCTCCGTTCAGAACCGCGACGGCCTTGGCTGCGTAATACTGACAGGATCCGAGGCAGGAAATGTATTTTCCAGCCCTTCCGTCAGTTCAATATCGTCGGTTTGGGCTCGTGTGGATTTCACTACGAGATGTGACAGCTTCTCTCGTTTCGTGCTGTTGGGCGTTTTGATCATAGCGTTCTCTCCTGGAGTTGAACCGAGCCTGACCGGCAAGCTGCGACGATCACCAATGGCTCGCGACAATCGCGCCCTATCATGCGGTCCGTCCGGTCCACTAATGGATGCTGGTAAAAGTGACATTCGTCGATGCCGACCGAAGGCAGCTATCTTTTCGAAATCTTATGCCGCCTTGGAAGGCGCCGCCGCGTTGAGATGCAGCGCCGCCTCCGCAAGCCGCCGTTGTCTTGAACCCTCGAAGCCGTGCATTCCTGTTTGCCACTGCAAGCCGACGATCGCGCCCTTGGTCGGCTGCAGCAGAAAAAGCGCACTGAACAGGGTCAGCGGCAGCCATACAACGAGCTGAAGCCATACCGGTGGCGCATACTCTATCTCAACTGCTAGGATCACCGGGACGATGGCGTGTCCGACCGCGATGATCACGAGATAGGCCGGAAAATCATCAGCCCGGTGATGATGAAACTCCTCGCCGCACATCTCGCAATGGTCGGCGACCTTCAGGAAACGCTCGAATAAATGGCCATTTCCACAGTTCGGACATTTGCCCAGGAAGCCGCGCCACATCGCCTTGGTGAGAGAAATCGGATCTTTGATGAGGGCCATCGAAATGCTCCTTGACCGCATTGGTTATCCATACAATAGGTGCCTCATCACCAACAATCAAAACACTTTGGCTGAAGTGCATGGTTTGGATCCCTACAATTTCGGAATGGTCGGGTCCGGTTTACAGGCGCATCGTCGATGCGCTCGAGGCGGATATTGCGAGCGGTCTTCTGGCCCGCGGAGAGCAGCTTCCAACCCATCGCGCTTTGGCGCAGTCGCTCGGCATTGATCTCACGACGGTGACTCGCGCCTATGGTGAGGCGCGGCGGCGCGGTCTGCTCGATGCCAGGGTAGGTCAAGGCACCTTCGTGTCAGAAACGACGGTACGCGCCGCCGTGGACATTGCCTATCAGGTCAAGATCGATCTCTCGATGAACGTGCCAGCGCAGCCGGTCGAGGCGAATCTCGAGACCCGCATCGCTCAGGGCCTCAGATTCATCCAGAATGAAAGCGGTTTTACGGCTCTCCTCAACTATCAGCGTCCTGGTGGCAGCGACGAGGAACGCGAGACCGCCGCCAAGTGGTTGCAGCCCCGCGTGCCCATGGCGACCGCCGAACGTCTGATCGTCTATCCCGGGACGCAGGCGGTTTTGTTCAACACATTGCTGTCGCTGACTTCTCCCGGCGACGTGGTGCTGACCGAGGCGCTCACGTTTCCCGGAATCAAGGCGGCGGCCGACAAACTCAACGTCCGTCTTGTCGGCGTGGCGATGGACGGCGAGGGGATTGATCCCGACGCGCTTAAAAACGCATGCAAGGAACACAGGCCGAAGGCGGTCTATCTCGTTCCAACCCTGCACAATCCGACAACGATCACGCTCGGTCCGGGACGCCGCGAGGCTGTTGCCGACATTATCCGCGACGCCGGGACGGTCCTGATCGAGGACGACGCCTACGGATTGCTTGAGCCGTCGGTATCACCGATTGCAAACCTGATCCCTGAGCGCAGTTATCTCGCCGTGAGCCTGTCGAAATGCATCGCGCCTGCGCTTCGGGTGTCATATGTTTTGGTGCCTAACGCGACATCGGAGCAGGTCTTGAGGAGCGGTCTTCAGGCGACGATGCAGATGTCTCCGCCGCTTATGGTCGCACTCGCCACGCATTGGCTTCGCGCCGGCATCGCCGATCAGATCGTCTCGGCAATTCGAAGCGAGGCGACTGCCCGCCAACAACTCGCGGCCAAAATCCTGAAAGGATTGAAGTTCGCCGGCAAACCAGGGGGACATCACCTTTGGCTATCACTGCCGGGTCAATGGACCCGTTCGGATTTCGTGTCGCGTCTTCTTCGAGACGGACTGGCGGTAGTCGGTAGCGAAGCATTCGCGGTCGAAGGGGCTGGTTTGCCGCCCCACGCCGTGCGCATCGCGCTTGGTGCTGCGCGCAACCGCGCCGAACTCTCCCAGGCATTGTACGTTCTTGCGGCCGCGATCAAAGCGCCGTCGACACGGATGCAGATTGTCTGAAGCCAGAAAGTGTCGCAGGCGCGGGATCCGGGAAGTCGCTCTCCAAATCTGCGGACTCCTGGAGCCGATCCTTGCTGCCGGAAAGTGTGACCGTGTCTTATCGAGAATGACAGGTTGACATTTCTCTCGAAACTCGGGTTCGGCGAGTTCGTGAACCGCAAGCTGATCCGATGGCGGCCGGCACCAGCGAGACGATCAGCACCGCGAAGGTGTCGCCAAATCCTATCACCAGCGCCTGGGGCTTGACCGCATTGCCGAGCGCAATGATCGCTTGCTGATGCGCAGCCGCGGGATCGGGCACGTCATGGGCATGAAGTAACTGGTCATCTGCGTCAGCACCATTGCCTGTCCGAATGGCTCCCCGGAATACTCAGGAAGCAGGATCGGCCCGCGTGTACTGAACGGCGTCGACTGCGTGACCACTTGGCCCAATTCGGCTTCCCCTTGTATCGCGCCGGTATTAGATTATGTTCATCATCTATAATGCGGCACCACAATCGGACGAAGAAGGAGTGGGAAATGAATCAGATTTCGTTGTCTGCGCGCGCGGAAGGATTTTGGCTGCGTACCTGGCGCCATCTCTCTGCGATCGATGAAGCCATGAGCGCCAGTGGCGTTGCGAGCGTGAACGAGATCGAGGCTCTCGATCGCCGCTTGACGCGATTGGAGGAGCAAGTGTTGAAGCTAAGTCGCGGCGGCACGTTTGTGGTTCCAGTCTCGCCTAAAGCGATCCTGTAGCTTCGCTTCGATCATCGCCCTCTGCAAAAATAGTTCTGCCAGCTGAAACCACGGTTGCCGCGATCGGATTGACGTTGGGGCAGGCGTTACCGCTCTCTCTGTCGGCGAAGCTGAGGCAACAGCGATAGGAGAGCGAATGCGCCGGATCGTAGTTACAGGAATGGGAGCGGTCAGTCCTCTCGCCGCTGGCGTCGAGACAACCTGGTCGCGTCTGCTTTCGGGACATTCGGGTATTCGGCGGCTGTCTGAAGATATCGTCGCCGACCTCGGTTCCAAAATCGGCGGGATCGTGCCTGATCGGAAAGACGATCCCACCGGCGGATTCGATCCCGACACGGTCTGCTCGCCGAAGGATCAACGCAAGATGGATCGCTTTATTCTGTTGGGCCTCGCCGCCGCCGAAGAGGCGATTTCCCAGTCGGGGTGGAAACCTGCGACTCCTCGGGACCAGCAGCGCACGGCGACAGTGATCGCTTCAGGCATCGGCGGGTTTCTGGCCATCAGTGAGGCCGTGCGGACGGTGGACCGGCGTGGCGTACGGCGTCTGTCGCCCTTCACGGTTCCATCCTTCCTGGTGAATCTTGCCGCAGGACAAATTTCGATTCGTCACGGTTTCAAGGGACCGATCGGAGCGCCCGTCACGGCTTGCGCCGCCGGCGTTCAGGCAATTGGAGACGGCGCTCGATTGATCCGGGCCGGCGAGGCCGATGTCGCCGTCTGCGGCGGTGCGGAGGCCTGCATCAACTCGATAAGCCTGGGAGGCTTTGCAGCAGCGCGGTCTTTATCCACCGGCTTTAATGATACGCCCGCGAGCGCATCCCGACCCTTCGATATCGCGCGCGACGGCTTTGTCATGGGAGAAGGGGCCGGCATTGTCGTGATCGAGGCCCTTGATCACGCTATCGCCCGAGGAGCTACGCCGCTGGCCGAATTGGTCGGTTACGGCACGACGGCCGATGCATATCATATCACCTCCGGTCCAGAGGATGGTGACGGCGCCCGCCGGGCCATCGAAATTGCCATCGACCAGGCTGGAATTCGGCCCTCGGACATCAAGCATGTCAATGCTCACGCTACCTCCACCCCAGTGGGAGACAAAAGCGAGATAGAGGCTATCAAGGCTGTGTTCGGCTGCGAAGGCGGCGTTGCAGTCAGCGCGACCAAATCGGCGACCGGACACCTGCTTGGCGCTGCCGGCGGCCTGGAAGCCATCTTCGCCTTGCTGGCTCTGCGTGACCAGATCGCCCCGCCGACGCTGAACCTTGAAACACCTGATCCGACTGCCGAAGGCATAGACTTCGTGGCCGGGCGGGCAAGGCCGTTGGCGATGGACTATGCGCTCTCCAATGGATTTGGCTTCGGCGGCGTCAACGCCAGCATTCTGTTTCGCCGCTGGACCGGTGATACCGCCAACTGAAGCACGAACGCAGCCGGTCACGCCTGAGTTGCATCCAACGGACCTCCACGTCGCCCGCATTCACAGCGACCAAGCGCCGGACTTTTGATGCGTCGCATCGCTAACCAGTCCGGCGAGACGCGGACGCCCACCATGGCTCCGCGTATCGGCGTTCGTACAGGCTGCGATCCCGCGCTTGCAGTTCCGTAGCTGACCAAACAATCAGGCAGATGCGAGTCGACGCAGAGCTGTCGTCACGCCGGCTCCATATTCGGGATCGGCCTTGGTGCAGTTGGCAATATGGCGTTCCCGAATATGCGCCGCGGCAGGACCGATGGCCCGTGCGGTGTTGTCGAACAATGTCTGCCGCCGACCGGCATCCATCTTCCGGAACAGATCGCCGGGCTGCTGATAGTGATCGTCGTCAACCCGATGATCCCAATGAGCCGCGGCGCCGTCAATTTCAAGCGGCGGTTCGTTCAGGCCGGGCTGATCGGTCCATTCGCCCCGGCTGTTCGGGAAATAAGTCGGCGTGCCGCCCAGGTTGCCGTCCGTACGCATCGCGCCGTCACGGTGATAACTGTGAACCGGGCACTTCGGGGCATTGACGGGGATATGGTTGAAATTCACGCCAAGACGGTAACGCTGGGCGTCTCCATAGGAGAAAAGCCGCGCCTGCAACATCTTGTCCGGTGAAAAGCCGATGCCGGGCACGACGTTTGCCGGCGAGAATGCGGCCTGCTCCACCTCGGCGAAGACATTCTCGGGATTGCGATTCAGCTCGAAGAAGCCGACCTCGACCAGCGGAAAATCCGCCTTCGGCCAAATCTTGGTCAAATCGAACGGATTGAAAGGAAACGCCTTCGCCTGGGCATCGGTCATGACTTGAATGAACAGCGTCCAGCGTGGAAAGTCGCCGCGTTCAATACTCTCGAAAAGATCGCGGTGGTGCGTTTCGCGGTCCTTTCCGACCAAGGCTTCAGCTTCCGAATCCGTCAGGTTCGCAATGCCCTGCTGGGTCCGAAAATGAAACTTCACCCAGGTTCGCTCGTCCGCTGCATTGATGAAGCTGTAGGTGTGGCTGGCAAATCCGTGCATATGACGATAGCTGCGCGGGATGCCGCGCTCGCTCATGACGATAGTCACTTGGTGCAACGCCTCGGGCAACAGCGTCCAGAAATCCCAATTGTTGTCTGCACTGCGCATGCCCGTGCGCGGGTCGCGCTTGATTGCATGGTTGAGATCCGGGAAGCGCAGCGGATCGCGAAAGAAGAACACCGGCGTGTTGTTGCCAACCACATCCCAGTTGCCCTCCTCAGTGTAGAACTTCAGCGCAAAGCCGCGAATATCACGCTCGGCGTCCGCGGCTCCTCGCTCGCCCGCGACCGTGGAGAATCGCGCGAACATCGGAGTCTGCTTCCCGATTTCGGAGAAAATCCTGGCCTTGGTATAGCGCGTGACATCATGCGTCGTTGTAAAGGTGCCAAAGGCGCCCGAACCCTTGGCATGCATCCGACGCTCCGGGATCACTTCCCGGCTGAAGTGAGCCAGTTTTTCCAGAAGCCATATGTCCTGCAACAGCGCCGGGCCGCGCGGACCCGCAGTCTGGATATTGACGTTGTCGCTGACCGGTGCGCCAGTCGCATGGCTCAGATAGGGGCGTGATGGCTTATCAATCATCGTAGGACTCCTCAGGTCGGTGATGGCGCTTGCGATTTGCGTCGTGGGGCGCGCCGAATTTTAGGGAAGAAATAATGTCAGCCGTGCCAGCGCGATTGGCGGATGACGGTGCAGAAATTGCCGCGGTGAAAATGCGGATCCTTGTCGGCGAGCACATCGGCCTTAACATTCCCGAAGGTAGTGTCGGGTTTGTGTTTGATGCTGTCGTAGAACGTCTGGATGATGTCTTCCTTGAAATGCGGTGTCCTCGGGAAAGCCCGCACGACAGCTTCACGTTCGGCGTCCGAGTATTCGCCATAGGCCAGGCCGAGGACATCCATCTCGACGCCAGCCGTCACCAGCGCGACGACCGGGTGCATATGCTTTGGGATGCCGGGCGTCGTATGCAGCGCGATCGCCGCCCAAACTGTATCGATGTCGGCCTGCGTAATTCCGTGCCGCTTCAGGAAATCCCGCGCTGCATTGGCGCCGTCCACCTCGAAGCGTTCGTCCGCGCTGCTGTGGGTCTCGGTCAGGCCCATGTCGTGGAACATGGCCCCGGTATAGAGCAGCTCCGGATTGAACTTCAAGCGGCGACGTTCGCCGGCCAGTGCGCCGAACAGGTAGACCCGGCTCGAATGATTGAAGAGCAGTTCAGATTCGGTGTCGCGGATAATCTCGGTCACCTCTCGCGCAAGCTTGCTGTCGGGGATTTTGATTGTCTGGTTTGCAATGGTCATGGTCTGCTCCTTTTCTGGCTCTCCAAGCGTATTAAACTTGATGATGTCCTACATTATCGGCTGGCGTGTCCCGGAGGTGGTCGCATCAAGTTCACGGCTGATGCGAACGCTTGAGGTAGAAGTATCCCGCCACCAGGACGAGGAGAGCCGTGGGTGAAGCCGTCGACGACACGACATCCGGGTTGCACGATCAGCTTCCTTTATCGCCAGGCGGTGCCGCGGGGGGCTGTCTTGTCACCAGGGCTGTCCTCGACCAGATGGAGTTCGCCGGTTTCGATATCGTAGAGAAAGCCGTAGACATTCACGTGCCTGGGTGTACCGCGTGAGCTCCTGACGCTTCGGACGTCGCGATGTAGCGACTGTGTGAAGTTCTCGAGGCAGATATCGTCGGCATCCCACAGGTCGGAAATATCCTGACCGAACTCTTCCTTGAAGGTTTCCAGGAATCCTTCCGGAGTGAAGTGTGTTCCGCCGCAGTCGGTGTGATGCACGATCGCGACGTTGTCGATGTCGAAGAGATGGCACGCAACGCTGATCGATCGTTGTGCGCTACCGGAAGCGCGGCCGCCGGCGACGACGACAGGAAAAATGGTCGTGTTGGAGCCGATACCTTTTTTGCCGTTATCGCCGACGAACTCGAATACTTCGCCGGGATAGATCTGGCCGGGTAGGGCCTTGGCGACAGCCGGTGGGATACCGCCTGTCACGCGCGGGTCGAAGCAATGGACCACAACTGTCTTGAGATTGGGGATGACCTTCCGGAATTCAGATCGGGTCTTGCGCTCGTCGAAATTGGGTTGGCGGTTGATGATTGCCTTGTCGTATTCTTCAATGGAAGCGGTCATGTGGGCTCCTTGGTTTGGGTTGTTGGAATTACGAAAGCCTCGCTCGTCGTCGGCCGGCTCGTCCTGGACGGTTCCGTCACGCTGCCGCGTCGAGACGATCGAAGGCGGCCCGGTGCGCCGCGACGAAGTCCTGCACAGTCATGGGCGGCACGCCGGTCACCTCGGCAATGATCCTGTCGGTGCCCGAGAAGATGCCGTTCTGATAATCGACGGCGATCGCGCAGAAATGCTGGATCACAAACTCCGGCAAGCCGAATTGTTCGAGGCGTTTCCGATACTCGGGGATGGTCAGCGGCCGATAGCTGATCTTTCGGCCGAGCACGTCGCTGATGGCAGCGGCGATGCCCGGCTGATCCAGTTCGATCGGACCGTGGAGCGTGTAGGTCTTGCCGAGATGCGCGGCCGGCTCCCACAGTATCGCAGCGATCAGACGTGCCTGATCTTCGGCCGCGATTGGGGCATGGTGCCCGGCGCCATAGGGAAGATCAATGATGCTCTGCTCGACAATCGTCTTGCGCGCAAACGGGTAGAGCAGCCATTGCGAGAAGAAGGTCGGTCGCAGATGCACGGTCGGAACACCTGACCAATCAAAGATCCGTTCGGCGATCCAGTGATCGCGCGCCGCATGGCTTTTGGAATCTTCCCGTGCGGAGATCTGCGACATGTTGATCACGGCCTTGAGCCCGGCGCGCCTGGCCGCGTCGGCAAAATACGCCGTCGTCTGGATGATGCCGGGGCGAACGGGATAGCAGAAATAGGCGGCGGTGGTGCCGGCGGTCGCCCGAATTGCATCATCGTGCTCGAAGAGGTCACCGACAACGACCTCGGCTCCCGTCCGCCGAAGCGCCTCGGCGCGGTCGTCCTCCTTATGCACCAATGCGCGGACAGCATGCCCGTTTTCGAGAAGGCATTGGACCGTGCAGCGGCCGGTCTCACCCGTCGCGCCGGTGACCAGAAACTTGTCCGAACTCATCTTCTATCTCCAGTGTGGGTGGTTACCCGAGGGCTTCGACGGACGGTGGGGCGGCAGTTTTCGCTACACAGCTATTTGGCCGCTGCGAGGGGTGGGGACGGAGTTCTGACCCGATCCTCCACCCGTTGAAATGAGGCGCAGTATCAATCGCGAAGGAACGCCAGCAGATCGGCGTTCAGCCGGTCCTTGTCGACATGCAGCAAGCCGTGGGATCCGCCGTCGTAAACCACGAGCTTGGCCTGCGGGATGAGCTTGGCGGTCAACTTCGCAGATATCTCCAGCGGGACGATCTGATCGTCGCTGCCATGCACCACCAGCGTGGGGACAGTGATCTGCTTGAGGTCGTCGCGGAAATCAGTTTCCGAGAAAGCACCGATCGCATGATAGGCCGCGAGCACGCCGGTTGCCTGTCCCTGCCGCCAATAGTCCTGCCGCAAGCCTTCCGAGGCCTTCGCACCCGGCCGGTTGAAACTGTAATAAGGCGTCGTGACGTCGAGATTCCACTGCGACCGGTCAGCCTGTACGGACGCGCGAAAGCCGTCGAACACCTCCTTCGGCGCGCCGGTCGGATTGGTCGCAGTCTTGAGCAGGAACGGTGTTACCGAGGAGACGAAGGCGACCTTGGCGACGCGGCTCTGGCCATGGCGCGCGACATAACGCGCGACTTCGCCGCCGCCCATCGAATGACCGACGAAGGTTGCCCCGCGCAGATCGAGCGTATCGACCAGTTGCGCCAGATCGTCGGCGAAGGTGTTGTAGTCATAACCCTTGGCCGGCTGGCTTGACCGTCCGAAGCCACGACGGTCGTGGGCGATGACGCGATAGCCGTTCTGCAGCAAGAAAAACATTTGGTCCTCCCACGCATCGGAGGACAGCGGGTAGCCGTGGCTGAAGACGACGGCTGGTCCCGAGCCCCAGTCCTTGAAATAAAGGCTGGTGCCGTCCTTTGTGGTCAGACGGTCTGCCGAGAGCTTGCCGGCACTTGCCGGCGCGGGTGTTTTTGCATCGGCGCGGAAAACGCGATCAGGTGTTGAAATCATGGACATAGGGAACTCCGTGAGAAAAGAAGCCGTCTGTGACGGCGGGTTGGTGGATGGTCAGGGCAAAGAGCCTGAATGTCTGGATGCAACGCCATCAGTCTCGCTTCCCGGATGGCGATTGCCGTCAACGAACGAAATCGAGAGTGGCCTTGCCGAATTCATCGGGATGCTGGAACAGAAAGGCGTGGCCGGCATCGCCGTAGAACAGAGCCTTTGCGTTCTTCAGGCGCCGGACCATGGCGAAGGAATCTCCCGCGTCCACCATCACATCGTGAGCGCCGTTGGCGACGAGCACGGGGATGGTGATCTCTTCCAGGCGACTCCATGCGGAACCATCCCCGCCAGCCCATTTCATGATCGCCTGCAACTGCCGGCCCCAAGCCTCCGCGCTGACGTCGGCGTGTGACTTCGACAGGCGCGGCTCAAGGCGCTTCAGCGATTCCTTGCCGACGCGCTGGCTTTCTTCGTCAAGCCCAAAGAACAGATACAGGAAGTGCTCTTCGGTGCTGACCGGAGCGGTCATCATCTGCGGCACCCTCGGATCCTGCACGGGCGAACCCGGAACGCCACCGGGACCGCTGCCCACAACAAGCAGGCGCCGGATCAGGCCCGGATGGTTCAATGCAAGCATCTGACCGACGAACCCGCCGATCGACCAGCCGAGCAGGTCGATCTTCTTCAGGCCTAGCGCGGCGATAAAGTCGACCGCAGTTTCCGCCATCCCCGCAAAGGTCGATGCGACTTCACCCGAGCTTTCGCTGACACCTGCGTTATCGAAGAGGATGACGCGTCGCTCGGAGGCAAGCACGTCCAGGAACGCGGGATCCCAGTGATCCATGGTCGCCCGGAAGCGGGTAAGCAGCACCAGCGGCGGGCTGGAGCTCGCGACACCGAAATCGCGATAGGCGTAGGTCGCCGACTTTCCTTCGATACGCCTTGTATCGACCGTGTCTGAAACAAAGCCCATGGCAACTCTCCTTCGCCGACAATGTGGGTATGAAAATCAAATCCACTTGAGGGGGCGCCTTCCTCTGCGCCTTGTCAATGGATTTGAATTGCAAATCCACTCGGCGCGGGTTACAAAGCCGTGATGAGATCTCCACGCACGGCCGACCCTAGAGTCTGTTCCATTGATGCCGCCTTGAAAGTGATTGGCGAGAAATGGGCGCTGCTCGCACTTCGCGAGATCGCCGCCCTTGGCCAGCATCGCTTCGACGACATCGTCTTCAACACAGGTGCGCCGCGCGACATCCTCGCCGCGCGGCTGAAGTCGCTGGAGGCCGCGGGTGTTCTGCAGCGCCGGCTCTACCAGGAGCGTCCGGCTCGGTATGAGTACCATCTGACCGAGGCGGGGGAGCAGCTCTTCGCTGTTCTGCACGCGATCCGCGATTGGGGCGACCGGTTCGTGCGCGACGATCCCGAGAACATCGTGGCCTTCCGCCACTCTTGCGGAGCCAAGCTCCGTCTTGAGATGCGCTGCGCCGCCTGTGGCGAAGCGGTCGCTCCGGGAGATGTCACTGGCGACCGGGATGTGCGTCGCTCCGATATCGTTTGCACCGAAGGCTGATCGAGCAATCAGCTAGCCACGACGTGTGCGTTCTGTGTGCGCACTTCCACAAGCAACAGGTGAGCCATGAACTTCGTCCATCTCGAATTCGACGGCGTGATCGCCACGATGACGCTCGATCATCCCGGCGGCAACCGCATCAACTTCCAGATGCGCGAGGAAATCCTCCACACGGTCGAGCGTGTGGCGGCGAGTGACGCGCGCGTCCTTCTGGTGAAGGGAAAGGGCCCGGACTTCTGTCTGGGCGGGGATATCCGGGACTGGCCGGGCATCCCGGCGAAGGACCTTCGCCCCCGGGTCGAGGTCTTCGCCAGGGCGATAGACCTGCTCGAAGGATTGGCGATCCCGACGATCGCAGTCGTTCAGGGCGGCTGCATGGGCGGCGGTTTTGAGCTGGCATTGGGATGTGACCTCGTCATCGCGGCGAAATCGGCGCGCTTCATGTTTCCCGAAGCTCTTCTTGGCATCATGACGCTGCAGGGCGGTGTCTATCAACTCGCCGAACGTATTGGCCGCGCCAAGGCACTTGAACTCGTATTACTGTCTGAGCCGACGGGAGCCGAGCAGATGGCGGCGTGGAACGTCGTCAACCGAGTCGTGGACGACGCTTCACTTGACGAGGCGGCGCACGCACTGGCCGCGCGTCTGGTTTTGGGGCCGCCCGACGCCTACGCGCGGACCAAGGCACTGATGCAGATTTGGCGGGATCGCGGGCGCGCCGAAGCCCGTCAGCAGTTGTACGACATGTCGATGCCGCTGTTCGATACGCCGGATGTTCAATCCGCGCTTCGCAACGCCGTCGATGCCGTCAGTGCCGGCCTTCCGATTCCCAAGGCTCATTTCCCGGCCAGCAGGCGGGTGAGCGAACACGATCGCAAGGGGCGTGCATGAGATAGAACTGAGAGTGGGGCGGCCGACCTCAAACATCACCCTCTCTCTCTTCGGGTCCCTGATCGAAAGTCGAGCGCCGTGGATTCACGGCAGACTTAGCGAATGTCGCCTCCGGAACGCTCGCGTGCCGTCGCACCTTGCTTCGAGTGCTTCACCTTCGACTTTACACGTGGCAACGGTTGCAAATCGCGGGGCCCGGCGACGCGGCCGCTCCGCGTCCTGAGTTCGAGTGGCTGAAACGGCTTGCATGTCTCTTTGTCGACCATATCGTAGGTGAGTTCACCCGGAGCAAAGCAGAACTCCTCGCCCCACTGCCAAAGTGCCACGGTGACGAGGTAAAGTTTTTCGCCTTTCGCCGTGAGTACGTATTCCTTGTAGGCTGAGCCGTCCGACGCCGAAGTCACGGTCAGCACCCCGTGCTCGACCAATTTCTGAAGACGTGTCGAAAGAATATTCTTCGCCACCCCCAAGCTGGATTGAAATTCGCCGAAGCGGCGTTTTCCCGCCAATGCGTCGCGGATGATCAGCATTGACCACCAGTCGCCGATTACTCCCAGTGCTCGCGCGATCGCGCAGGCCTTTTCTCCCAGATTGGTGCGCTTGCCCTTCACTTGTGAATTCCCCGTCAGCGTCCCCCGCCAGCATGGCGGAAAGATTCTAGTTGCAAAGTTAAACTATCTGCCTCATGCTGTCCACGTGGTAGCAAAATTAAACCAGTTTGCCGGGCCGATCCCTCCGGCTGTGCCGGCAAAGGAATTCAGCATGAGCGAGATCTCACTGTTTACGCCCCTGAAGTTGGGACGCTACAGCCTGTCGCACCGGGTCGTCATGGCGCCATTGACGCGGATGCGTGCAGAGACACCCGGCAATGTCGCCACCGATCTGGCGGTCGAATATTACGCGCAGCGCACGTCGCCGGGCGGGCTGATCATTGCCGAGGCGTCCCAGGTGACGCCCTATGGCCAGGGCTATCCGGCGACGCCGGGCGTTCACTCGGCTGAACAGATCGCGGCCTGGAAGAAGATCACCGATGCGGTGCATGCCAAAGGGGGCATCATCTTCCTTCAACTCTGGCATACTGGCCGGATTTCGCACCCGAGCTTTCAACCTGGCGGCGTTGTCCCGGTCGCGCCGTCGGCGATCGCTCCGGCTGGAAAATCCTTCACGCAGGATTGGCAACAGGTGCCTTATGAAACACCGCGCGCACTCGATATCAACGAAATTCCAGGGATCGTCGAGGCTTACCGCGAGGGCGCCCGCAACGCGCTGACCGCGGGGTTCGACGGGGTCGAACTGCATGGCGCGAACGGCTACCTCATCGAACAATTTCTTCATAGCAAGACCAACCATCGCACTGATGGCTATGGCGGGTCGGTCGACAATCGCAGCCGTCTGCTGCTGGAGGTGATCGCCGCGCTGATCGATGTCTGGGGCGCCGATCGCGTCGGTGTACGTCTGTCGCCGTTCGGCGTGGTCAACGATGCGGGCGACGCGGACCCGATCGGGCTCTACAGCCATGTGCTGTCACGACTGGCGCCGCTTGGAATCGCCTATGTGCACCTGATCGAATCTCGCAGCACCGACGCCGGCGAGGCCGGAGCACCGCTCGCCATCAACGATCTTCGTCCGTTCTGGCCAGGCACCCTGATCATTGCGGGCGGCTTTGTCGGCGAGTCGGCCAATGCGGCCGTTCGTACCGGTCAGGGCGACGCCGTCGCCTTCGGGCGCCATTTCATCGCCAACCCGGATTTGCCGAGGCGCCTTCAGGTCGGGGCGCCGCTCAATCCCTACAACAGAGCGACGTTCTATGGTGGAGGCGCGGCCGGGTACACGGACTACCCCGTATTCGAACAGGCTGAAGCGGCGGAGTGACGTCGAGCGCAGGCGTTGCGAAGAGCGTGAAGGCTGCGGTTGACTGCGTCGACCGCCCAAATCCAGGCCCGACGATTTCTTCATCGAGCCGTCCGCGATCGCGAAAGAAGTCTGGCAGTCGCGAACTTCGCGGCTACGGCGTCATCACACGAACATAGCAGGATCGGTGGAGAGTGGTCATGAAGGCGATACAAATAGAAGGCTTCGGCAATCCGGCGGACGTGGTGAAGGTCGTCGATCTGCCCGACGTGGATGCGCCCGGCATCGGTGAAGTGGTCATCGCGCTCGAGGCTTCGCCCATCAATCCGAGCGATCTGTTGATGATCTCCGGCCGATACGGCTATCTGCCGAAGTTGCCGAGCGTCGTCGGCCAGGAGGGCGTCGGCCGCATCACCGCAGTAGGCAATGGCGTAACCCATTTGAAGATCGGGGATCGGACGATCGTCCCGTATCCGGCACCCGTATGGGCCGAACGGATCAAGGCTGACGCGAGGTGGCTTCGGCGATTGCCTGACGGTGACGTTGATCAGCTCGCCATGTTGGGGATCAACCCGCCGACGGCATATCTTCTGCTGACGGACTTCGTGAAGTTGCCGATGGGATCCTGGGTCATTCAGAACGCCGCCAATTCGGGAGTCGGCCGCTCGGTAATACCGATCGCCAAGTCGCTCGGTCTCAATACGGTCAGTGTTGTCCGGCGTGACGACGTCGTGGACGAAATCAAGGCGCTCGGCGGTGACGTGGTGCTGGTCGACGGGCCTGATCTCGCCAAGCGCGTCGCATCAGCTACTGGCGACGCACTCATATCCCTGGCGCTGGATGGCGTCGGCGATATGTCGACCATGAACCTGCTCGGATGTCTCGCCGACAAGGCCAGGCTGGTGGCCTACAGCGCGATGAGCGGAAAGCCGTTTGTCGGCGACGCCCGGTTGCTGATCTATCGGGAGATGACGCTGCATGGATTTTGGCTGGGACACTGGTTCAAGCGAACGACGCCGCAGGACTACGTGCAGATGTATGAGCGGCTCGCCCCGCTTGTCGTGTCCGGCGCCATCCGCACGCCGGTCGCCCAGACTTTCACGTTCGATCAGGCTTCGGAAGCCGTGAAGGCCGCTGCGCGGTACCAGGGCAAGATCTTGTTCAAGACTGCCTAGTACGGCGTGGAAGCGCGATTTGAACTATCACTCGCGCCGTGGTGCCGAACAGCAAGTTTAATCAGGATTTTAATAGTCGTCCGCTTTCGGGCGCGAACAGTAAGGCAAGATCATGCAAACCGTCCTTGTGACAGCCGGAAGCGGAAGCGCCGGTCGAAATTGCGTCGAAGCGTTGTTGACCAAGGGCTTCGACGTAGTCACCACCGCGCGCGAAGTTCGCGATCTGTCGTTTTCTCGCGAAGTCGAGGTCCGTTCTTATAATGCCGATGGCGGCACCGATTTTGACGTGCTGTTCAAGGACATCGATGCCGTGGTGTTGATCGGGCCGCCGCTCGATGGTCGGATCGACAAGAAGCTTGCGCCGTTCATCGCGGCGGCCGCAGATATGAAGATCCGGCACCTTGTCTATCTCTCCGGCAATTATCTCTCCGGCCTGACCGGCAGCACGCTGGACAATTCAATCGCCCGCAAGGTCGAACTGCAGATCGTGGATTCCGGTCTGAAAAACACCATCGTTCGCTCCGGCTTCTTCATGGACAACTATACGACCGGGTTCTATGCGCCGATGATTGAGCGCGGCACCATCACACTGGCGACCGGCAATGGGAAGTCCGCGCTTGTTGCAGGCTCCGATGTCGGTGCATTCATCGCCGCAGCGCTGGCCAGGGGACTCATAGGCGAATATCTCGTCACCGGTCCGGAAGCGCTCGATCATTACGAAGTGGCGGAATTGCTGTCGCAAAAACTGGGACGCACCATCACCTACACGCCGTTGAGCGAAGCACAACTTGGCGCGTACTATGATTCGCGTTCGCTGAACGCCGAGAGCGTGGAATACGGCCTGACCCTGTACCGCGCCTACCGCAACCAGGCGACAGCCGCGGTGACTGATGGCTTCCGGCAAGCGACGGGGTCCGAGCCCATGAGATTCAAGGCCTTCCTTGGTCTCGCCTGACTGGCGACCAGCAGGAATCGTCATCCTCCAATTAAATCGAGAGAATACATGAAGCGCCTTGAATCTTTTGTCGTGGCTGGACTTGTCGGGGCGATGTTGTCTGCTCCGGCGGCGGTGCTCGCGGCGCCGGTCGCCTATCGCTATGCGTCCGTCGATGGCATCCGGATCTTTTATCGCGAGGCCGGCGATCGCAACAAGCCGACCATTGTCCTGCTTCATGGTTTCCCGTCGTCGTCCCACATGTTTCGCGACCTGATTCCGCTGCTGTCAGCGCGCTTCCATCTGGTCGCGCCGGACTACCCGGGGATGGGCTTCAGCGACGCGCCGCCGGCCAACAAGTTCACACCGACCTTCAACAGCGTCGCCGGTGTGACCGAGAAATTTCTTCAGCAACTCGGGGAAACCAAAGTGATCGTCTACATGCAGGACTTTGGCGGCCCGGTCGGGATGAGGATCGCAACCGATCATCCCGAATGGATTCGAGGGCTCATTGTGCAGAACACCCCCATATCGGATGACGGATGGGATCCGGCACGCCTCAAAGCCGTGCGCGCCAACGCCGGGCCGGGGACGCCGGAAAAGCGGGCCGCTGCTGAAAGCCGTGTGGTTATCGATACCGCTCTGCTGCTCTACAAGAAGGGCGCCCGAAATCCAGAACAGTTGAATCCGGATGCCTGGGCTAGCGATGCCTACGCCCTCAGAGATCCGGAGAAGAGGCGTATCATGACGGATCTGCAACTGGACATTCCGTCGAACCTAGACCTTTACCCCAAATGGCAGGGCTACCTGCAGAAAAGTCAGCCTGAAACACTCGTTGTATGGGGCAAGGGCGATCCGATTTTTGCGGTCGCTGGCGCCGAAGCGGTCAAGCGATACGTGCCAAAGGCCGAGGTGCATATCTATGATGCCGGCCATTTCGCCCTCGAGGAGGATGCCCCCGATATCGCTCGGCAGATCATCAGGAAGTTCTCGAAGTAACGCCCTTCGATAAAAAGTAACTTCGGTCGGAACGAAGGATCTTTCCGGTCGCGCGCCAGCTTTGGAAGGCGGGTCACTGAAAGCGAAAATTGTTGCCGGACGAAGCGTCGCCCGGGAAATTCTTGCCTGGCAACCTCTGTTTGGCAAACGGAGAACGACGAAGAAGCCGGGAGCTTTTATGGGATTCACAAGAGACAGGCATCGATTTCGACATTGGCGCGCATGTTGTATAGTATGATTATAATCATATTATAAAGACTTCAACGCGGTGCACGACATCTGGGAGTTTGGAAGATGAATATCCTTGCGGGAAGTGTGACAGCGGTCGGCACGATTAAAGCGACTGCCCATGGAACGACGGCGGCGGGTCCGCGAGGAGCGCAAGGCATCGGCAGCGGGATAGCAGTCGCGTTGACCGACGGGCGAACGCCCGGGAAAGACTCGGTTGGTGATCCGGATTTACTGACAATGCCAGATGGGTCGACCCTGGACATCAGAGTGTAACGCGACGGCAGGATTGCGACCAACTTGAGCAACCTTTGCAAACGGAGCACCTAATGACCAGCGGACCTCAACGTCACCCCTTTCTCGATGATCTTGCCGAAAATGTAACATTGACCTCGTCGATCCTGCGCGGGCCGGTGACCGGTCGCGCGCTGGTTCTCAAGGTGGTCAAATCGACGGCAAGTCTCTACCTCGACCAAAGGCCCCAATTTCTGGGAAGTATCGAGGGCCGCACCTTCTTCGTATATGAAGTGGACTTGGCCGCCGGGGAGAAGGTCGCTGGTCTGGTCTCGATCGTGCGAAATGATGCAGGCGAGGTCACCGATCTCAACATCGCCTTCAGTCCGCTAGGATCGGTTCTGTCACTTGCCGCTGGCGTGAAAGCTATTCTGTCCGACGAGCTAGGGCAGGGCCTTTTCCTTTGAGTGGGAGGGGAGTTGCGTAGCCATGTTGTCGAGTTCGATAGCCCAGAAGAGGAATTGATATGACGTTCAAGCTACGCGGCAAGGTCGCAGTCGTCACGGGTGGAAGCACAGGCATAGGCCTGGCGACGGCCAAACGTTTTGTCACCGAAGGTGCATCGGTATTTATAACCGGACGCCGTCAGCATGAGCTCGACAAAGCCGTTGCGGAAATTGGCGGCGATGTCATCGCCGTTCAAGCCGACTCGTCAAAGCTCGGCGACCTGGACCGCCTTTATGCGACGGTGAAGGATCGCAAAGGCCGACTCGACATTCTGTTCGCCAATGCCGGTATTCTTGAACGCCAGAATATCGGCGACATTACCGAAGAGGTGGTCGACCGTCACTTCGCAACCAATCTGAAGGGGACGATCTTTACCGTTCAGAAAGCGCTTCCGCTCATCACCGATGGCGGGGCAATCGTACTGACTGGATCCACGGTCGCCCACAAGGGAATCGGTGGCAACAGTGTCTATGCCGCGACAAAGGCAGCGATCCGTAGTTTTGCGCGCAATTGGATCAACGAGCTTAAATCCCGCAAAATAAGGATCAACGTCGTTAGCCCCGGTGCGATCAGGACACCCGGGCTGATGGGCGCCGCGGGCCTCCAAGCGGAGAGTTTGTTGGCAATGCTGGCGGGGCAGACGCCGCTCGGCCGCATCGGCAAGCCCGATGAGATCGCCGCCGTCGTAGCATTCCTCGTCTCTGACGATGCGAGCCTGGTCAACGGCGCGGACGTTCAGGCCGATGGCGGCTGGGCGCAGATCTAGGCGATGTGGCGCTGGTCAACCATCTCCAGCCGGACGGTTGCTCAGGAATTACCGGCCTCACGGGTTTTCTCAGCGTGGCATGTCCGCATCGACCTTTTCGGCGATGAAATCCATCACGATTCGAATCGCACGAACGCGCCTCATGTCCTTGTGAATCAAAAGATGGATCTCGCGCGAGAAGGAATCGTCGCATAACGCGACGACGCCGGCTGCGGCCTCTACGAGGAAACGGGGAAGGGCCGCTATGCCCATGCCCATACGAGCGGCGGCGAGTTGTCCAGCCAGATCGTTGCTCCGAAAAGCGATGGCGCGTCCATTGGCGAATGAGCGCAACCACTCCTGCTCGGGCACGTGGTCCAGCGAATCGTCGTAGGCGACGAAGCACCATTGCGTCGAAGGCAGTTGTGAATAGTCCGGCGCTGCGTAAAGGCCATAAATCATTTTTCCGATGCGCCGGGAGACATTGCTCATTTCGGTCGGTGCCCACAAGCGCACCGCGATATCGGCTTCCTGGCGATTGAGTGAAGCCAGCGCTTGCGTGCCGGAAAGAGACACCTGGAGATCGGGGTGGCGTGCCCGGAGTTCGGCGAAACGTGGTGCGAGAAAATAACTTGCGAAAGCCGGCGGTGCACTGACCGTAACGGTCGTGGACGGACTTTCACGCCGCGCCCGTACCGCGCGCTCCACAGAATGAGCCTCCGTCCGCATGCCTTCCGCCAGCCGCACGAGGTCCAGGCCGGCCTGTGTCAACTGCCAGCGCTTCGACAGGCGGTCGACAAGCGTTTCGCCCAATGCTCGTTCGAGGCCAGTGATGCGCCGCGCAACCGTGGCGTGATCGACCTTTAGCAGCCGAGCCGCCGCCGACAAGGTGCCGCCCTCCGCCAGGGCGAGGAAATACCTCATGTCGTTCCAATCGAACATCGGTGCAATGTCTCCCATCCGATGGGCGATATTGGGTGCTTCCGCTCCGGACATCCAGATGTTTGATGATGTGCGCCATTTAAAAATGGAAGCGGGCACGGGCAGGTGGGCGAGCAGATGTCCGGCTTTCCGCGCACGGGTTCCAGCAATGACGAACTATTTAGCTACCTGAACGGCCGGTCCGAGGAGCATCTATTGTACGCAATTCTCCCCTTATGCCTTGGTACATTCGTTCTTGGTATCGATGCTTACATCATGGCGGGTTTGCTCCCCGGGATAGGAGAGAGTTTCGGGGTTCCGACGGCCATCACCGGGCAAACCGTAAGCGTGTTTACGATTTGCTATGCCGTTTCGGCTCCGATCTTCGGCGCTCTGACGGCCGGCAGGTCGGTTCGCCACGTGCTGTGCACGGCGCTTGCGATATTTGGGCTCGCTAATGCGCTCAGCGGGATCGCCGACAGCTTTTCGGTGTTGCTGGTGTCACGCGCTATCGCGGGGATCGGTGCGGGTCTTTATAGCCCAACCGCATTCAGTGCTGCCGCGAGCCTGGTTCCGTATCGACAGCGGGGGCGGGCGTTGGGACTGGTGGTCGGCGGGCTCGCGATGGGGACGGCGGTGGGCGTCCCGTGCGGTCTTGTACTTGCCCAATATCTGGGTTGGCGGATGACGCTGATGTCGATCACGGCGTTGAGCGTTTTGGCGCTGGTCGCGGTTGCGCTGCGCCTGCCGCAGATCTTCGCGGCCGTTCCGCCCTCGCTTTCGCAGCGGCTTTCAGTGCTGGCCGATCCACGAGTAGCGGCGACGATAGCCATCTCGTTCGCCACGTCGGTGGCCTCGATAGGCCTCTACACTTACGTCGCCCCGCTCCTGCTGGCGTTGACAGCAAGCGCTTCGGTGTTGCCCCACCTGTGGGCTTGGAGTCTTGGAGGTTTGGTCGGGATCTACATATCCGGGAGGCTTGTCGATGCGACTGGCCGGCCCGAATGGGTGATGGTCGCGGTTCTCTCCATCATGACGGTCGTGTTCATCGTTCTGAATTGGCTCCTTCCGCTCGCCGCGCTCGGGCTCTGCTGTTTCGGGCTGTGGGGGGCGACCGCCTGGGCCTCTCAAGGTCCACAACAACATCGCCTGTTGTCGCTCCACCCGGACAAGGGAGGGGTGGTGGTAGCCCTGCAGAGTTCCGCTCATTATTCCGGCAGCGCGGCCGGCGCCGCGTTGGGAGGATTGGCGCTCGTCGGCGGTGTTCCTCTGGCCCAGTTACCGTATTTGGCCGCGGCTGTGGCTGCCCTCGCATCGATTTGCCAATTGTGGCTGGCGATACGGAGCAAATCGTCGTCCGCCGCCGCCAATGGCGAAGACTGCCCTTCGAAAGCTTTTGTCGCTGTCGAAGGAGATTTGTCGTGAAGGCAATACGGTACGAGAGATTTGGAGGACCCGAGGTCCTGGAATATGTCGAGGTTCCGGACCCGATCCCGGGAGCTATCGAAGTGTTGATCGAGACGGCGGCGATCGGTGTCAATTTTCCCGACGTGCGCGGGCGATCGGGCGTCTACAATCGCGCCGATACGCGGGTGGGCGGCGTTGATCTGCCGCATGTCGGTGGCTTGCAGGTCGTCGGACACGTGGTGGGCGTAGGAAAGAACTGCGATCACGCGCTCCTCGGGCGCAAAGTCATGGCGCTGATGCTCCATGGTGCCTACGCGCAACGGGCCGTGGCGCGTGCAGACATGGTTGTCGTTCTCGCTGACGACGCTGATGATATCGCAATGGCGAGTCTGCCCTGCCAGGGCGTGACCGCATTTCTCGCGCTGCAGGTTTGTGCCAACTTGCGGGCAGGCGAGAGCGTTTTGATTCAAGGCGCGGCCGGAGGGGTTGGCAGTCTGGCGGTTCAGATTGCAAAAGCGCTAGGCGCCGGCATGGTGATCGGAACAGCCAGTACCGAGGCGCGGCGCAGCTTTGTGCGCGGTCTGGGTGCGGATCACGCCATCCCCTACGACGCGCCGGATTGGCCAAAGGTTGTTGAAAACCTCACGGAAGGACGAGGCGTCGATGTCATTCTGGAGACGATCGGCGGCGATGTTTTCGAACAGAATTTCGCGTGCCTGGCGATGCTCGGTCGACAGGTCGTGGTCGGGTCTACGCGTGGCCCTGGCGAGCCAATCGCGCCAAGGCGGCTGATGGCCAAAGCGCATTCGATTGTGGGCTTTTATTTACCGACCTTCTATCAACGTCCGGACTTAATTCAGCGCGGCCTTCACTTTCTAGCTTCCGGCGTCGCGCAGGGAACTATCAAGGCGAACGTTGCAAAAGTGTTGCCGCTCGCCCGAGCGTCCGAAGCGCATCAAATGCTGGAGCGCCGTGAGGCTAACGGCGCCATCGTGTTGATTCCGGATGCTTCCAGCCGCTGATGTAGAAATCGGATCAGGAGAGACACAATGTCGAACCAACGAGCAGGGGTGGCGATCGTCACGGGCGCATCCACGGGGATCGGACGGGCGACGGCGAAAGCCCTCGGAAATGCTGGCTTTCGAGTGTTTGGCACCAGCCGCCGGCCCGCCCCCGAGCAGGTCGATGGCATCACCATGCTGACGTGCGACGTGACCGACGATGCCTCGGTCACGACGCTGGTCGAGGCTGTGCTCAAGGAGGCGGGGCGTATCGATGTCGTGGTCAACAACGCCGGCATCGGTTTGCTCGGTGGCGCGGAAGAGTCTTCGGTCGGCCAGGCACAGTCGCTGTTCAACGTGAACCTGTTCGGCGTGATCCGGATGACCAACGCCGTTCTGCCGTCAATGCGACGTCAGCATGCGGGTAGGATCGTCAACATGAGCTCCGTACTGGGCCTGATCCCGGCTCCGTACTCCGCCCTCTATGCATCGACCAAGCACGCCCTCGAAGGATACTCGGAATCCCTCGACCATGAGGTGCTAGCCTTTGGGATACGGGTCGTTTTGGTGGAGCCCGCCTAAACCGCAACCTCGTTCGAGGAGAATCTTACCGCACCGGATCAATCGCTCGACGCCTATGCGCCGGCCCGCGCAGGTGTAGCTGCGCTCATGCGTCAAGTGATGCTAAAGGCCGATACGCCGGACGCCGTTGCCGAGACGGTCGTTAAGGCAGTGACCGCCGCAAACACCGTGTGGCTGGCTCGGGCTAATGTCACGGCAGTTGCGAGGCCAATTCCACTGCTCGATCCGGTAACGACTACTGTACTCATCCGTTTTTACCCCTCGAAATGCGGTGTCATCATTGACGGAAAGTAATTCGTAATCAAACTGGAGCCCATATGGCTCGAAGCTTTCGCAAGTCTGCGGTTCTGATTGCGCAAACGCAAACTTCGGGATCGCTGCCCGCAAGTTTCCTTGCTCTATCGCCGCCGAAACTACGATGGCACTTGTTCTATCCTAGGCGTGGCCAGAGCGGCACATTACCTTGCACCGAGAGCGGTGAAGAGGATCGGAACTGGTGCGGTACTGCATCAGCTCATTCGGTACTGCAATGCTGTACCGGAGAAGCCGCGGCCTCATCGAGGAATGAACCGGCGATCGACTTAAGAACTTGAAATGAAAGGAAAATGCCCCAATAGTCAGCTCTAAATTTCTGTCGGCCCAAAAGTCAGCTATTCCGGACCATATGATAAAGCGAAATAACATCAGTATGTTATCGCATCGATTTTGCATTGCACCCATGATGGATTGGGTAGAGAGTTTTTTGAAATCAAATAGTTAGGTGGGGGTCGTGTGCAAATCCTGTGCACGAAGGTTCTACTATTCTTTCCCTTTCGTTCTCACGAAATTGCGGCCGGTAACCGCCGAATGCCGTCGATCCTGTATGGTGCGTTTTTTCAGGATGTTTCGCGTCGTTGAGTAGACGCGTCGATAATCATGGTCCGCGGCACAGAGAGGTGATTTTTGAACGAACCATCTCTGAATCGCGAAGACCTGATGGCGGAGATAAGCGGCGGTACCGAGCTGCAGCCTATTGTTACCGAGCTAGAGGCATGCCTGCGTGACATTCAAGCGTTCGATCCGCTCCGGCTTGCGGCAACGTTCGGCGGACTGCTCACGGTACCGGAGCTTCAAAGCAATTGTCTTCGCCTCGAAGCTCTCGTGCATCTGACGCTCGCCGTGGGTGACGGTAGAAGCAAGCCTAGCCGAAAGATCGTGGGGCGCCTCTTTGCGGAGGCTGGAAAAGGAAGGCTCGGCTCCAAGGAGGATCCGGCGGAAGATGTCTTCGTGACGCTGATCACGACCCCGCGCGGCGATTTCCGGGTCCTCGAAGGAATTTGGGAGTCTGCGGGCTTCGACCTCCAGCGCGTCGTGAACGTCCTGGAGCGTCTGCCGGACGGCGCGTTTACCGACGGACTTCGCGAGCCCGTCTATGCTTTGTTGCGATTGTCAGACCTTGTTTGCCAGCGTGCGGGACTCTTTAGGTATCAGTTGGGTAGCGAAGAGCGAGCCAAGGTGCTGCCGGCCTCGGTGTTAAACACGATCGGTACATGGGCCGAAATTGTCTCATTTGCCGAGGCGGATTTTAAAGAGCACGGAATCGCCCCTGAACATCTGGTGGAGTTTGGATTTCCGGCGGACCAACGGGCGATGCTGCCCTACGAGGCGATTGGAAATTCTACCTTGGAGCGATTTCCGATCGTGCATCGCAATGGCGAGTTCTGTTTCCTTCTGCCGACAGCAACGAGCGCCGCTATTCGCCGCTACGTCACCGAGACGATGGAAAGCATTGATCGTCGGGAAGCCTTTATTGGCTTCCTGGCGCTCGAATACGGCCATCTCTTCGGGGACATCCCGCTGCTCGGCGAGCGCCGGGGTGCTCCGATTGAATTTCAACGAACAGAAGATAGCCTCCTCGCCGGCGTGATGATGGAGGTCGATCCGGGGCTGTTCATCAATGTCGTGTTTTTTGTCGATCCTTTGAAGAACTTTGCTCAAGACGGCTTAGTCGGAGAAATGCCCGATCTCGATAAGCTGAGCAAAGACGTCGGAGCGTGGATAGAGACCGCAACTGATCCAGCATGTTCCTCGCCGGGATATCGCGCAGGAATGACTTTGCTCGTCGGGTGTGGCATCGGTCGTGCCGCCACTCGATTCCCCGTCCCGCGATTGCCGAAGGGTTGGCGGTTTCAGGCGATCGGCGCTGCCGATCTGCACACACTATGCTGGTTGAATGACTTCAATTCGCTTTCGATGTGGAGACTACTTGAAAGCGAAATGCGCCTCAATGAGCTTGGTGTCGCGCTTTATAATATGAACGGCCTCCTCAATCTTGTCGGATGGTCACGCTCGTTGGACGGTCACCTCGTTCCGCATGGCGACATTCCAGACGAGTTTGCCAAAGATGATCTGCAGGGCACCATCGTCGTAAAACAGAATGCTCTGCGTGGTGTGAGAGCGGCGGTTCTGCATTTCATCGACCCGCACTGCGCTCAAACCAGGGACGGCCGTTGGCTGAAGCTCTATAAAGAAGGCAGGTCGATTTTCAAAGAGGATAGCCGGGAGCCCTCCTACTATGCGTACGATGGTCGCGGTAGCGGTGGCTTCCCGCTCACCGCTTATGAATCGCCATCGCATGTTTGGTGGTGCGATCTGGATATGGCGGACAAATCCGCTCGTCCGTTTGCTCAAGATCGGATGAGAATGCTGCAAACGTGGCTCTGCCGGGGCGTTCCCGTCATGGAACGGGTCCTTGCGGGACTGCCTGCCGGGCCTCTATCGCTCAAATGTACATTTCAAGGACAGCTCGGTAACAAAGAAGGAATCGGTAGACCTGCCCGCCTCACATTCGAAGACGCGAAGGCGGCAGTCACTCCGTCCATTGATCATGCCAAAGCGACCGTTACTCTCACAGTCGGCCCCCGTTTCGAAGAAGCACTGTTTCATCCGGAAAACATAGCGGAGCGTGCCCTTGTCGAATGTCTACTTGAGAGCTTTGCCGCGCTGGCTGGGCAAGACCTATCCGATCCGGAGCGAGACGCCTTGCTCGGAGAAATTGTCCCCAACGTCCATGCGAGGCAGGCTCACGTCGTTCTTACCGCCAGATTTAGGGACTTCGTGCGGGATTCTGTTTGGGTCGCCCCCGTCACCATCGATGAGGACGACGACGCATTTCTCAAGCTCGGGCTTGGTTGGCGGCTGCGCAAGCGTGCAGAGGGAAGCAATATCGTCGGAAAGCAGGAGTGCCTCTCGTATCTAAATCCCCTTGTCGAACTGCTCGAAGATGAGATCTGCCAGGAACTTCGTCAACTTGATCGCAAATCCGTTATTGGGACCGTTCTGCTCAACCATGAGAGCGCGGCGGCGGATGGCGATAACTGGAGCCGCACCGCTGCAGCGGTGTTGGCCCTGCACAACGACCAGGTCGCCACCCGTGACACGATGACGGAACGTGAGGCTGATCGCACGACGGTTTCTATAGCATCGCGCATTCTGATCGAATTTGCGATCTGCGAGTGCCCATTGGTGGATGGTCGAGGAATGGGCAAGCTTGATCTGTCCCGCCTTATGGCAAAGATCATGATGGTCCATAGGCTCGGCGGTTGGTCAGATGCGATCCGATGGGACGGTATGGAGCCTCGCTTACGCATAACGCCTCTCGGCGATATCCACGCTAATTTTTCCTTCTATGATGGAATCCTTGCGCCGTTTGCGCGTGTGGCGAGCAACTTGCGGGTCGATGACGACGTCAACTCGTACGCGGAGGGTTTTGAAGAGATTGTCGCGACCCCGACAGACACGAGTCCGTGGCCGGACGCGTTCTGGCAAGCCTGGGAGGAAGAGACCGGTGGGACGTTTGATGAGATGCGCAAGTTTCTCGATATTCTGGAGGACAACGTTCTGAAAACCGGGCGCGCGATAGTTTCTATCAAGAAGAGCCAGTTGCTGGGGTTCTTTAGCGATGGGTCTGCCGTGTCGCCGCTTGCCGCGGGGCGCATTGTGGAGAATCTCACCCTTGCTAGTAGGCCGCTGTGGCGTACCGTGCCCGATGGTTTTAATGAAAAAGATCGGTTTCCATGGCGTTTTCGGCGGCGGCTTTCCGTATTGCGAAAGCCCCTGATCCAAATTGATCTGCAGGATGATCCGACTTTCATTCTGGTGCCAGGGCTCGTGCGGGAGGCCGTCGTCTACATGCTGGGTAACTATCATCGCGGCGACTTCCCCCGTTGGCAGCTAAAGCCGAAAATGCGGTCATGGGCTGGATCCTCTCGTCACAAGATGGGCAGTGCGTTTGCTCAGAAAGTCGCCGAACGGTTGACGGAGCTTGGTTGGAAGACGGCCGTCGAGAAGAAGGTCACCGAAATTCTGCGTACTGGCTTCGATCTAGACTACGGCGACGTCGACGTACTTGCTTGGAACGATGCGACGCGTCGTCTTCTGCTTTGCGAGTGCAAGGACCTGCAGTATCGCAAGACAGAAGGCGAAATCGCCGAGCAACTTTCGGACTACCGGGGCGAGATGAACGATGACGGCAAGCGAGACGACCTAAGGAAGCATCTCGACAGGATCGATCTGATAACGCAGCATCTTCCAAAGTTGCAGGCTTACGTTGGTATGTCCGAGACGCCGCTCGTTGAAGGTCATTTGATCTTCCGGAATCCGGTGCCAATGCAGTTCGCGTGGGAGCAGATGAAGGCGCGAACGGGGTTGCACACCTTTGCCGACCTTGATCGAATATAATTTTGACTAGTAAATCTCATGAGAGACGACAAGCTTGAAGCAGAAAGTGCAGATTGAGGCCCGCGACGTTCGCTCTGGATCATAAACGGAAGAGAGCGAGGTCAGCGATTAGCCTGTTCTCTTGCGGAATCTCACTGCCGCAAGATGGCTTCGAAGCTAGGACGAACGTTCACTGAGGCAGATGGCGGGTCACCTTGACTGCGTCGTTGTCTCCAGCGGTCCCTTGTTTATCTTCAACGACTTTCAGCGGGAATTGTCCGACGGGCCGCGCGTGCTCAATTGCTAGGTGTCCGCCATCCTTGGCTATCAAAGATTGAAGTCGTTCGAACTCTCCGCACCAGATCGTTTCGATGTCACGGTCCCGGCTTGAATCCCGCGTTTCGGTTGAATTGCCGAACGCAACCGCCCTGACTTGAAGGAGGTCGGACTTCGATCCTCCGGAAAGCTCAACGCCGTATCCGGGATTGGCCGCCTTCCGGAGAACAACTCGGCCGCCATTGACCCAGGCTGTCGCCATTCCCTCCGAAACTTCGTAACCCAGACCTGCTAAGCCTTCGAGCACGGTGCGCCGGCGCTCTTCCGCAGCGATCGCCTGAACCTCTGCTTCGATGAGAAAGTCCGCACGCTGGATGAGCACGGCCTCATTGCCAGCCGAAACCATTGAAAGACTTTGGCCAATTTCGGATCGAAGCGAAGCGGCCTCGGGAGACTTCATTTCCGAAAGCTCGGCATGGCGCGCGCGGAGGTCGCTTTGGAGGCGGCTGTGTTCCCGACCATTCTTGACGGCGGTCGCCAGGTCGAGGAGTAAGCTATCGGCGAGAAGGGTCCGGCGGGCAGGGGACTCAAGTTCTAGAGTTGAGACGCGGGCCGAGAACGGGCCTGGATCGATGCCGAGACCTTTCAGTTCTCCCAGAAATCCGTCGACCCGAAGCAGCGCCTGGTCTTCTGTCACCCCAGGCTGTTGGGACGTCCATTCTTCCAAACTCATGCGTTTTTCGCCTGCACCAAGCCGGTCAGCAATGTCGCGCTGCAGATCGGAAACGCCGTTGGTCGCGGGCGCCGAATGAAGCATGAGAAAGGCCTTATTGATTACTGCTTCCAGTCGTTCGGAGGGCGTTCCCGAAGACGCTAGTCCCTCCCGAATTTCGTAGGGTATCTGGACGCCCGACGACTCGAGGCTGGCGAGGAGCGCTTGCGCGGTTCCTTTCATCCGTCTCATGGCTCGCTTCGATTGCGCTTCCAGCTCGGCAGCCTTCTCGGCGCGTCGTTCGGCGTCGGCCTGAAGATAAGATATTTCAGCCGGAAGCTGCTTCTGAAGCTCGACAAATTTATCAACCGACAGCAGACCACGAAGGGCGTCCCGTCGCGCAATGACTTTGTCGATGTCCGCTTTATCGATCGTGCCATTGCGTTGGCCACGAGAAATCCAGTCCTCGATGGCGGCGTCCAGTCGGGCGAGGCTTCGTCGGCAGATCGTCATAACTTCGGCGCGGGTCACGATACGGAAGGCTTTGGGACCGCTCATTGGATTCTTCCTTCGCTTCGAAGTGCATTCTCGACCGCTTCCTTGAGGCGTTGACGTTCGGTGTCCCCTGAATGAGTCCATGCGTATGACGAAACCCTGTGGATGTGAGGTACCGCCTTGCCCAGCACGTTCGGCCGCCAAACCTCCCGAGCTCGTGCCTTTTCGAGAAGGCGGTGACGCGGGGCGTCACACTCCACCCCGATCGCGTAGAGCCCCGTCCGGGGATCGGTGACCGCGAAATCCAGGCTGAATGCTCCGCCGTCGCGCGCCTTTGCCGGAGCCCATCCTTGCGCTTCCATGAAGTTTTCGACCGACTTCGTAAAGCCATCATCCTCGTGATTCCCGAGATCGGGTTCCGCGCCTTTCTCCGTAACCATCCGATCAAGCAGGGTCCTGCCGGAATCCCCGGCGCCTTCGGATACGGTCCGGGCATATTCGAGATAACCCTGAAGGTAGTCCCGCGGCACTCGTGGGCCACGACGTGTGGTCAATAGGTCGGATATCTCGGAAATCGGCATCGAAGTTATCATGACTACCTTTTTCCGAGCGCGTGTCACCGCGACGTTCAACCGGCGCTCACCACCGGCATGTCCCAGCGCGCCGAAGCTTTTCCGGAATACGCCATGCTCGTTACGGCCGAAGGTAGTGGAGAAGATGATGACGTCGCGTTCGTCTCCCTGCACGTTCTCGACGTTCTTTACGAAGAAACCCATGTCTTCGCCGCCTTCGGTCCGCTCACGCTCACGCATCAGGGCGTCGCGAAAGGATGCATCATCTTCGGCGCGCTCTTCAAGCGCATCCTCAATCGCGTCCGCCTGCTTGCGATTGAACGTGACCACCCCGACCGAAGGAGGAGATGCATCTTCCCAAAGATTGCTCAGGTATTCGACGACATCGGCGGCTTCCTTCGGATTTGTCTGGTTCTTGTATACGCCGTCCGACCGGATCATCTCTATCGGTCGCACTTTGCGTATGATTTCGTCGGGATGGCGAACCGGTACGCTCAGTCGGTTTCCGTAGAATGAAGCGTTCGAGAAGGATATGAGTTCGCGATACTCGGACCGATAATGGACCTGAAGCGTTCTTGACCTTAGTACCGAGCGGGCGAGTTGGAGCAGATCGGGGCAGTCCTTGATCTCCCGCCGGTTCCAGGTTTCCGTGAAAACGTCCCGTTCTTCCTCGCTTGCCGCGTCTTCGGGATCTTCTCCATCGAAGATTGCCGCTTCATCGTTCTCGACCTTGCTCGCAAAGAAGCTGGTCGGTGGCATCTGCTTTTCGTCCCCGCTGACGACGACGATCTTGCTCCGAAACAATGAAGGCAGGGCGTATTCGACGGGCATCTGGGAAGCTTCGTCGAAGATGACGATATCAAAGAGGCCGGGCTTCGGCTGGAGTACGCGGCTCGCCACGTCGGGCGTCATGAGCCAAACGGGCCTCAATGCGAGCAGGCCTAGTGCGCTTCCGCGATCGATGAATTCGCGTAGCCGCAACGCCCTTTGGCCGGTTAGCCTCGTTATCTGTTCCCAATCTCGCGTCGGCCGAATGCGAACGGGGTCGATGCCGTTGATGAGAAGTTCTCTGTTGCAGTTCCGGATTTGCCTATCGGCTTCCGCAAGCGATTTCACCTTCACGTCGCTTGCATCACCGTCGAAAAGGACCTCCGGATTGGAGGCTTCCATCGCGGCCCTCCATGCAATCCTGGCCTCGCGCGCGATCGTGCTGCGAACGCACGCATCGAGATCGGCGACTGGCAGCCGCAGCAGTTCTGTCTCCTTCGCTCTGAGAGCCCGGAAGATCGTGCGCTCCACCTCTCCAAGACGCACCGAACGAAGCCGAAACTCCTGAAAGCTCGCGAGTGTCGGGGCAGCTTCGAGAATGAGATCGACGGCGGTCCCGTTTGAGCGCCCGCCATGGATTGCTGAACGCCGCAACCCGATCCAAAGCTCATCGAGATATGGTTTTAGCTGCTCTAGAGCCTGGGAGCTTGCCGCCCGCGCGTCGTGACGTTGAAGCGAACGATCTGCACGATCGAAGAACGTATCCAAGTCCTTCATCGCGCCCGTCATGGCAGCCTGATCCAACTCGGCTTTCTGAGGGCATTCGTCGATAAGCGACACGAAGGTATGAACGCGCGTGACGATGGAATGAAGATTGCCAGCGAGGGCAGCCAAGGGATCCGGTGGAAGATTCGAGTCCGGAGCGCGATTGAAGAGCGCCATTACATAGTCGGTAAGCTTGAGCCTTAATGGGCGCAGGCTCATCTCCAGGTCGATCGCATTATCGAACGCCCGAACGCCCTCATCGTCCGTAGTTAGCTCCATTGCAGTCATCAGCTTTCGCAGATTTCGCTTTCGGATCCAGCGCATTGGATTGATATGCCCCAGTGCGCCGACGGGGCTGAGGACCGTCTTAGCCATAGCGCCAAGCTTGCGCAGTTCGTCCGATCGACTTGAAATAAGCTTTTCCGAAATCCGGGGCTGGTGATGGGAGGCTTTGAGCGCGGACAGTCCCGCTTCGACCTGGATGAGACCGACAAGCATACTGGTGCCCTGGGAACCGTTGCCCTCGGGACTTCGGAACAATGGAAGCCAACGACCCAAATTGGTGCATAGAGCGTCGCCGATGGAGCGCAAATTTTCGGCGCCTGCCATCCAGGTGCGCAGGCGCTCGGCGTCGGCGATGTTCAACGAGTCCGACGTCTCGGCATCGACCTGCTCGCGCCTTGCATCGATTTCCGCGAATATACGTAGAGACTCCACCAGAGTGTCCGCGGTGCCCCGATCGGGATTGAAAAGCTTGAGTACCGAGAGAGTGCTGCCTTCGAATTTGGCCGGTAACCAAAATCTTGCCAACGGTCCGCAATTTTCTTCGAGCGTGACGACATCGGCGGGATGAAGATCCGTGAGCAACGGGCGGATCGACGGAAGTTCTATCGGCTTGGGTTGAGCTGCTTCGATGGCCAGGAGTTCGCCGAGCAACGTGCGATAGGTCAGTCCCGTATTTGGGTCCACCGCATGTAGCGCCATCTGTTGCCGATCGAGATCCGCTTCCAGCAATTCGATGCGCGCTGCCAACCGTTCGCGATCCCGCTTCCAGGCCGGAGCTCCGCCGACGGGCTGGCTATGCAAGCGCTCAACCTGCTCCCGTACCGATGCGATGATGGCCCCGCGATCGCTGTTGACGTCGGTGATCATCACGAAACGGTTTCCCAGTCGTTCCTTATCCAAACGCTTCCTGACCACCTCGAGCGCAGCTTGTTTCTGGCAGATCACCAACAGAGATTTTCCCATACCGATCGCATCGGCGACCATGTTGACGATCGTCTGGCTCTTGCCTGTTCCTGGAGGGCCTTCGACGACAAGGCCCGGTGCCTGGCGAGCCTCCATGACGGCCGCCTCCTGCGAGGGGTCGCTGTCCGCCGTGAAAAACCGTTCGATCTCCCGAGCGGAGATCGGACCATTGCTTTCAGGCTTGTGATCGGAAAGCCGGAGTGCGGCCTCAAGTGCGGTTGCGCTTGGAGGTAGACCCCGTAGTAATTCGAGATCCTTCATCACGGCCTGACCCATGAAGGCAAGATGGAACAAAACGGCGGACGGAAGGATCTGCCGTTCCTGGGCGCCGACCTTGACGTCCTTACCCGGCAAGGGGGACAGCGTATTACCCACGGCCGTTGCAAGATGTCCGAACGCGTCCATCACGTCCAACGCTGAGAAGGTCGCACGTGCAAGGAGTTCTTGGGCGGCTTCCTGCCACCTCTTGGCCTCCTGAATGCCGACCATTCCTTCGAGGGCAGGGTTGACGACGACGTATTCGGCTTCGGCGTCGGTGCTTCTCTCGCGTCCATATCCCAGCGTGACGTGTCCGCGATTGCCGACTTCCGGAATGACCCGCGCCGGCCACAGGAGCAGGGGTGCGATGCGGGGCTTTGCGTTCGGCCTGCCGTCGCGCATCAATAGAAACGGGAAGGCCATATAGAGGCCGTCGATGCCGGTATCGCGCCTGTACAGCAACGCATGAGAGTGCAGCGAACGGAGTCTGCGTTCCAACCCATCGTTCTCGGAGAATGCCGCTGGATCGACGTTGACCGTCCGGGTCCCGCGCGAAAGGAGATGCTCGAGAATCTCCGCCGCCGGCACCCTCGACGTATCAAGCTCGGTCAAGTCCACCCGCGCCGTCTTTCCGATAAGCATGCGGGTGAGCGGCCCGCGCAGTACTCCGCCGGAGATTCTTTTCGCGAAGAAGTCCAAAATCGTGGACACATATCCCTGCTTGGGCAGAGGCCTCCAGGTTTCCGGAGCGACCGAGAGCAGCGCCAACGCGCGCGCGATCGGCATCCTCCGGTCAAGGCGGAACTGGTTCGCCCACTCGTCGACGGAGGAGACGCCGCATCTTGCGAAATTCTCGATGCGCTCGTCGATCATGCGGTAGATCTCGCGTCGAGGCCGCGCCAACAGTGCGGCGGCTGGATCGCGTGAAAATCCGGTCAGTCCTGCCGTAGAAGCTTCCTTGGCGGCTTCGTCAACCACCTCGGCGACGGATCGGAACTGGCCCGGCGATGCGCTGAGAAGGATAACGAGATCCTCCTCGGCCGACTGGCGACGTTCGATCAGGGAAACCACGCCGGCATGGTCCGTGTCGGGAAGCAGCTTCCGCTTTTCCTCCCAGAGTGCGGCCAGGCGGGCCATGGATGTCGAAAGTAGGTGGACGCGCAGTGTTTCTTCGTCGATCGCGATTTCGAGTTGTTGGAGGCGTTTTCGGACTGTCTCAGCCCGCAGCTTGAGGCGCCAGAGCCAATCGTCCGGATCGACCTTCCGGATGAGATCCGGGGCCGGACCAGTTATCAGATTATATCCGTCGTCCGGATGGTCGAGGAGCCATCCCGGCGTGACGATGTTGCCCCTGACGATCAAGGGCATGGACGGGTTCAGCGTCTTCAGGGCGATCGAAAGCCGCAAGTCGTCGGTCAGGCCTTCAGCTCTGGCGAACTGACGAAGCGCGGAGGGAATTCTCGGCTCGAAATCTGCTTCCGACGCCCATGTCGCCACCGCGCCACGCAGTAGGAGGTCTTTTGCGGCGTCCCAGTTGGCCGCTTCGGCCGCCGCCAGCGCAAAGGATCCCGGCGAGCGGTAGTGCTTGCCTCCCAAAGAAATTGCCGCGCGGCCATCGACATCCTCGGGGCGAGCGGCAGCTTCAGGTGCCGCGACTGGTTCACCGGCAAGCCAAGCCTGGACTTCCTTCCACTGCCACCGATGTCGACGGTCGCGGGCGAGTAGGCCGCGAAACAGCAGCTCGATATTGGCATTCAGATTTTCCGGAAGCGGAACGCCGTTGGTGAGGACATGGATCAGGAAGGCTTGCTCGTTGATACCCTCGAAGCACGCGCCGCTTGTAACGCGCTCCAGAAGGATCATGCCCATACTCCACCAGTCGGAGGCCGATGCCACACCACCGGCAATCGCCTCGGGCGCCATGTAGCGCGTTGTCTCGAGTGGAGAGGCGATATCGAGGTCGAATTCCGAAAGGCGCGCCGAACCGAAGCCAGTGATGACGAGATCTAAAGGATCCCGGGAGCGCAAAAGGATCGTCGAAGGACGTAAATCGCGGTGTCTCAGACCCGCCTCGGACAGGGAGTGAAGCGCCTGACCAAGTTCGGCGACCAGGATCCGGATCGCTTCCGGTCCCTCCAAATCAGGCGGCAGATCGGCGAGCGTCCCGCCGGTAAATTCTTCGACCACTTCGTATGCGCGGCCGCACCATCGCCCGGTCGCGAAGATCTCGGGCACATGATCACGTGGAAGTTTGCGCAGGAGGTCGTAGATTGCGCCATCCGGCTCGGATCCCGCCGCATAGAGGGTAAGTACGCCCCTTAGACCGTCTGACTCACGAACCGCCGCGAAACGCTCGCGAACGGTGCTCGATGAACTCATCCGATCCTGTAGCCGCCAACCGTCTATTGCCGTCTCGATGGGCTCGAGGTTCGGCTCGGGCGAGGCTGACGGCTGCGATGCCGGCGTCGGGTCGGCCGGCCGCTCATCAACTGGCTCTCCGCACACGCTGCAAATGAGATCTCCGGGCGAGTTCTCGTGGCCGTTTCTGCAGGCGGGCCCATGTACCAGCGTCGGTATGGGCTGAGGCTTCGGAGCCGGCACCCCGGGCAGTGTGATATCGACCGCCGAAAGGTCCCATCCGCAGTTATGGGCGTCGACCGTACCTTCGCAGAAGATTTCCGTAAGAGGCCGTTCAGTGTTGCAGTTCGGGCAGAGCCTGATCATCGGGCGGGCATCCCGCCGCTCGACGGTCGCTTGTCTTCTGAAGTGCTGAGGCTTGCGCCGGCGTTCTCGAGCATTTCCCGCAAACGCCGGAAATCGTCCCGACCGGGTATGCCCGCGAACCAGGCGTCGCCACGGTCATCGAACATGACGTCCAGGGTTCTTTCCACCTCGGTGATCGGCCCTTGGAAGGATGCAAAGCGGGTTTGGCCCAATGCGGTGAGGAAGTGAAGTTGCTGGTTGTCGCTGCCGCGAAGGGCCAACGTTTGGCTTTGACTGACATCGAACGGGTCCGTAACGAGAGCGTCGATCAAGCCGGGGGAAGCATCCACCGTTTCCCTGACTTTGGTCCACGGGTGACCGGTAAATACGAGCACGTCCGCCTCGGTGAGCGAACGCAGCCTTCTCAGGAGATCGAGCAGGGCGATGGGCTGATCGAACGGCTCGCCCCCGGATATGGTGATGCCGTCGGCAGTGGGAAGCCACTGCGTTACTGCGCTGATGACCTCGTCGATGGTCGTGATTCCACGGCCCGGCGCCCACGTGTCCATCGAGATGCAGCCGGGACAGCGGATCGAGCATCCCTGAAACCAGATGCCGATGCGCCGGCCCGGCCCCAGGGTCGTGACCGGAAAATGAATGCGCGACAGTGCGATGCTCGCGGTCATGAGACCGGCCCGTTCGCAAACGTAACCGTCGTCGATGCGCCCGTTGTGATCTCCTGGACTTCATATCGGCGGTCGGTTTGCGCGTCACTGTCGAAGAGGGCGCGTGAAAGCGGATTGATGAGATGCGCTTCGACCTGGTTCCGGATGCCACGGCCACCGTTCGAAAGGTCGGCCAAGCATAAGCCGCGGAGCGTGGCTCTCGCGTTCTTGGAAAGGGAAACATCGTAACCCAGTGATCCGACATCGTTGAGTAGGGCGTCGACCATCTGATCGAAGATATCGTCCGCGACTTCGGGACGGATGAAGTCAAAGACGATTACGTTCTCTCCGATGCGATTCAGTATCTCGGGTCGGTTGAGCACGGATTTGAAGTGCTTTTCGATTTCGCCCCGAACTTTTCGTTTCACGGTATCGAACGTCTCGTCGGGCGTGACGTTGGCGATGCGCTCCCCGGACGGACCGGGTGTGTAAATCCCCAGGTTGGAAGTGAATACGATGAAAGTCTCGGAAAAGTAGACACGGTCGCCGCGACCGGAGGTCAGAACGCCGTCGTCCAGAACCTGGAGAAATTTGTCGAGGATCCGTGGGTGCGCCTTTTCGATTTCGTCGAACAGAAGGACGCTGAACGGCTTTTCCCGGACGGCGTTGGTGAGTTCGCCCCCTACATCATATCCAACGTAGCCGGGGGGCGCGCCGATCAAGCGCTGATCGGAATGCTCCGCGCTGAATTCCGACATGTCGAAACGGATGTAAGCACTATCGTCCCCGAACAGCAGGCTTGTGATTGTCTTTGCGAGCTCGGTTTTTCCGACACCGGTCGGGCCGGCGAGGAACGCTACGCCCCTGGGTCGTCCACCCCGCGGGGATTGACCGATTCCGGTAACGGCGCGCTTCACAATATCTAGCATGTGGGTGACGGCATGGGTCTGACCCTTTACCCGCCTCCTCACGAACTCCTCTGCCGAACTGATCTTGTCGCGACTGATCCTGCGCCAAGGATCCTCCGTCACGCCGACTTTGAAGCGTCGCACTGCGTCCGAGATTCTGTCGAATGCGACATTCTCGCTCCGAGCGAGCTGCGCGACGGCGCTCAGATCGACAAGCAGGAGTCCTTCGGTTTCATCGACGAAGCCTTCGATGGACTTTTCAACCTCGGCCTCGGCGGCGGTTTGAGCGCCTGGAAGACTTCGCATCAGCGAACGGACCAAGCTTCTTCGCGCCGTATGGTCGGGTTTACTAATAGGAATGTGTCGAACGCGCGGATTGCCGATGAGAAACCAGTCCGGCAGATCGCCTTCTTTGTCGACGATCCAAATAACCGCATTGAAGAATGGCAGGCGGCGGTCTCCCGCGGGGCGGGCGCGCGCGGAATGCGAAAGGATCAATGCTCGGGAGAACAATTGATGCTCTGCCGGCGAAAGCGCCTCGTTGCGCGTGATCAGCCGTGAGGCGAAGTCGATAATTAGGACCGCAGGCGGGCCGTCAGCACCCACGAGTCGTTCAAGCGTTGCGGACAAAAGGTCAAGCCCGCCTGCCGCGGTGCCATTCGTCGGCGTCAGGCCGAGCTGTGTCAGAAAACTGTCGTCGCCGGGCTCCAAAGCGCGGAAGCCGTTTAGCAGGTCAAAGCTGGCGATCCGCTGATACCCTGCCTCTTTCAATGCGTCCGGAAGGGCCCGGGCGAGCGGCACCGCGGTGATCGTTCCGGGTGCCGGTTCATGAATTTGGAGGTCTCGCGTGTTGCCAGAAAGGACGAACTGGCTCCGGAGAGGGAGGAAGCGCTGTAAGTCACGCAGCCAACGCGCTTTTTCGACCGAACCCACCTGCAAATGCCCCCGTTTATTCCACCGAGGCGACTATAGGCCGGATTGCTCGCCTACTTCGAGTGCAATCCAGGCGCGATATTCGGGAAATGGCATACACACCCATGGCGAAACCGAGCCGGCTGACCTCGGCGGATTGTCGACAAGGGTTGGAAAATCCGGAAGATCGGGGCAACGCTGAATTTCAGCTTGGGAAACTTGGTCGGGCATCTGAATTGCCGTTACCAGACGGAGCTCGATCGCAAGGGCTTCTGGCCTATCAGCGAGAGCCACTTACATGGTCGCATGGTGCAGGCGCTCCCGCAGGGGCAAGCTTCTGCTGCGGGATGGCCGACTCCTCGAATTCTGCTATAAATAGGCTTGCAGTTATCAAATTTGATAACTACAATATGACTTATGAAGCGGCGAGACCTCAACGAGAAGCTTGACCAGGCCGATGTTGCCGGCGTCTGGGCCTTCACGCCCCCCAGCTTTTCGACGCTGATGGGTGGCGTCGACCCAGCTTACCTCAAACTGATGATGAAGCGGCTCTCGGACCAGGGGGCGCTGATCCGCGCAGCGCGAGGCGTCTACGTCAACCCCCATGCCCGGTCGCGGCCGGCGGATGCTCGGCGCGGTCTCCTTCGCTTCCTGCGACCGCGCGAGATCAACTACATCAGCCTGGAATCCAAACTTTCGGAAGCAGGGGTCATCTCGCAGATTACGACCGCCCTGACCTGCATGACGACCGGATCGCCTGGGCGGTTCGAGACGCCTTGGGGCGCGGTGGAGTTTACCCATACAGGTCGTAAGATCGAGGTCGGGACCGACGTTGTCGTTCAGGATGACGGAACGCTGGAAGCCACGATCCGCACCGCCATTCGCGACCTGCGCCGTGTCGGCAGAAACCTCAATCTGATTGACGAAGAAATTCTTGCCGACGCCATTTCGGAGGAAGAGAGCCTAGATGAGCAGCAAAGCGGGCGGGCTTAAGAGCGCAATCGACGCCTTCATCCAACGCCGCGGGATCGAAGCGGGCATGGACCAGAATTTGATGAAGGAGGCCATCCATCTCCATCTCCTGTCCGCGCTGTCCGAGGCGGGCGTCCTTCAGCACGTCATCTTTCAGGGTGGGACCGCCCTGCGCCTTTGCTATGGCGGCGAGCGCTACAGCGAGGACCTCGATTTCGTATGCGGCAAGGCCGGCGCCTATCTGAAAGACGTCGAGTTCGACGCCCTCGTTGATAAGGCGCTCGAAACCACGAAACGAACTCTGCAGCGCGACTTTGACATTGATGCCGCGCAGATTGCTCTGAAACGTCCAGCACAGCCAGAGCTCGTCAAGGGAAGCGACGTTAATGTCGCCGCATGGCAGATCGTAGTGCCGGTCAATCCGACGCCCAAGACGCCGAAGTCGCGCATCAAGATCGAGTTCGCCAACGTCCCGTCCTACGACTCCAAGCCGCTGACGGTCAGTGCAACGCCGGGCCTGGTCCAGATTCAAGATGTGATCCTCAACGCCGAAACTCCGAATGAGATCCTTGCAGACAAGGCAGTCGCGTTGACCGCAAGGGCGGTTCTCAAATTCCGCGATGTGTGGGACGTCTGGTTTCTCGTCAACAAGCTCGGCGCGACACCCGATCGTGAGATGGTTCTGAAGAAATTCGCCGATTACGGCACCACTGATATTGCGGTCAAGGCAAATGCCCGTCTCGATGAATTGGCAAAGGACGCGACAGCGACGGCGTTCTACGCCGAGATGAAACGCTTCCTCCCGTCTGCACGGGTCGCACAGATGTCGCAAATGAATTTGCAGCGCGCGATGCTTTCGGACAGCGCCGATCTCATTCGAAAAACTGTTGTGTAAGAGCATCGAAGACCTCTTACTGGCTGAGGCACCGCAGCACGTGAGACGGCGTTAACAGAGATGCGATGGGGGGGGGGTGATGGCGAAGTCGATCAATTTGCCGAACGGTCGGTCCTGGAAAACGCAGACAACGGCGTTAGCCCATTTCAAGGATATGCTTGCCCGCCATTCTGACAACGAGGTCGTGGAAGATCGCTCGGATCATGATGATCTGGTTGCCCTCCTTGAGCGCTACGATGCCGTCATCACCGACAGCCCCGCAAAGATCGGATCCGGTGTCGAGCACTTTTTCCGACGCCGAAACGTCGGAGAGGGATATTCGACACCTGGCTTTTGGGTCCATAGGACCGACGGGACCGACACCGATTTCAGCTACATCAGTGCCGTGAAGGGCCAGCCGAAATCGAACGCGCAGGAATTCTACGATGCCTGCCGAGGGGCGGTCGCGGCCGATCTTCTCACCGCGAAGAAGCGCCATTTTGAGACCCACGGCGATGAGGCCGGCCGCGTACCGTGCGATCTGTCGGACGAGTTGATCACATTCGCCGAGGCTCATTTGGACCATGCCTATCCGACGTTTGGGCAACTGGTCGTGAGTTTTCGTGCAGCGCGAGGATGGCAACATGGCGTTCCCGTTGGAGTTCTCTCGCCACCGGCGGATGCTCAGATAACGACCAGCTTCGTCGACACTTCCGCAGCGGAGGCATTTCGGCAATTTCATCGAGGCGCCGCGACTTTGCGGATCGTCTCGCGTGAACGCAACCTAGCTATGTCAGCGGGGCAACGGAAGCCAAAGATAAAACGGCCAGTGCAGCTTGAACTGTAGGGATGACGGTCATTGAGATGAAGGCATTAGCGGAAAATAGCGGCATCCTCGCCAGTGGCCAGGCGCCCGATGCCGGTGGCTTAGGTGCAGCGGCACGGGCCGAAGGGCCGTGGACCGATCTCGCATTGCACAGCATCGGCTGGAGAGCATTTCAAGATCTTTGCTCGCAGGTGTGCGAGGAGGTTCTTCACCGTCCCGTCGAAATATTCCGAGAGGCGCAAGATGGTGGTCAAGATGCCGTCTTTCTCATTCCTTCGAACGGCGGCGGGGCAACGCATATTGGCAGCGTGCAATGCAAGCACTCCTCGAATTCCTCACAACACCTCAAGGTTGGGGATTTGACACCGGAGTTAGAGCACGTCGAGGAACTCGTCGCCGCCGGACAAGCTCACACCTACGTTTTTATGACGAGCATGAGCGTCGATGCACCTGTTGCATTGGAGCTTCGGAAGAAGCTGCGCGCGCTTGGCGTGAAAAAGGCGCATGTCTTTGGCAAGCAATATCTAGTCCGGGCGATACGTAGCAGCGCGCGTTTGCGAGCCCTCGTGCCACAAGTCTATGGGCTCGGCGATCTCTCGGCGATTCTGGACCAGCGACTGCTACAGCAGACCCGCGCGTTACTGGATCATTGGATCCCAAAACTGAAAGTCTATGTCCCGACCGCAGCGCATCGGAAGTCCGTCAAAGCCCTCAACGAACATGGCATCGTCCTGCTGCTCGGGAATCCGTCGACAGGAAAATCCGCGATCGGCGCAATATTGTCCACGATCGCATCGGAAGGCCAACGCCACACTGTCCTGAATCTGACCAGCCCGCGCGATTTCGACGCCGCATGGAATGCCCACGATCCCGGTCGGTTCTTCTGGATCGATGACGCCTTCGGCTCCAATGTCGTTCGCGAGGAATACGTGCAGGATTGGGCCTCGACTTTCCGAAAGGTCCAGGCCGCGATAAGCCATGGAAATCGCTTTCTGCTGACGTCTCGGCGGCACATCTACGAAGCCGCGATGCGGCGGCTCGGACAACGCAATCTGCCAATGTTTATCGACGGCCGCGCGATTGTCGATGTCGGTGACTTGAGCCCATCGGAGAAAGGACAGATTCTCTACAATCACATCAACTTCGGCTCGCAGACACAGAGTTGGAAGCGCAGCGTCAAATCGCATCTCGAAGAAGTCGCGACCATTCCGGAATTTCTTCCTGGGATAGCCGAGCGTCTCGGAGACCCATCGTTTACAAAGAGCCTTGCTATCACGAAGAGCGAGCTTCTCCGCTTCATGCGCGAACCGAAGGAGCACCTGATCGACACCATCAATGCTCTGGACGATCCTCTTCGCGCCGCGCTCATTCTCGTCTATGTCCATCAAGGCGCGATGCCGCATAATACAATCGACGCGTCAGCCCTATCCGTCGTGAGCGAACTTACCGGCGTGCCGGCTCCGCGTATCCGCGATAGCCTGGCTGAACTCAAGGGATCGTTTCTTCGAACGGCTGTCGTCAGCGGCGCTGAGACATGGTCGTTCGCTCATCCGACAATCGCGGACGCACTGACGAGCATTCTTAGGGAACGGCCGCATTTCATTGCGGCTCTGCTCCGCGGTGCGACCATTGAAACGATCCTGGGCAGCTTTGTCTGCGAGGGCATGCGTTCCATTCAGGACGCCCCGACGATTCCGGCGACCTTGGACGATGTCTTGGTTGCCCGACTGTCTCGAATCCCTGATGAGACGTCGATCAATTGGTTGATGTTCAGGTTTCTAGCTGAACGGGCCAGCGACAAGGTGTTCGAGCGCGTCGTGGTCGCCGACGAAGAGATTCTTCGGCGGGAATCATGGGCTAGTTATCGCGTATCTCAGGATCCCAAGGTTCTGGCACATGCCCGCGCTTATCGTTTGGGGTGGCTGGACGAATACGATCAAGATCGATCGAGCACCCGTCTTCAAGAAACGGCTTTGAGTGATTTCGATCTGTCGTTTTTCGAAGATGAAGACATTCTGCGATTGATGCCGCCGCAACAAGTAATAGCACTCGGTATCAAACTGCGCTCGGATGCGTTGGTCGAAGCCCCGGTGCGTATTGCGACGATTGCGGAGGATGCCGATCTCAACGATGATCCAGAGTCGCATTTCGAAAACTATTCACGTGGTTTCGATATACTGGAGGAATTCGATGGGCTGGACGCCTCGACGCGAAGGCTGATCGATGAAGCGCGACAGGCTATGGCGCGCGCGATCGAGGACATTGGCGAGCGAAAAGAGGCGAAAGACAAGCCCGATCACGCTGCCGAGTGGAGCCATATGTCTCCGGTCGCCCGTGAACAAGAAGCAAAACCTGTGGCGATCCGAGCGCCCGCGAGGCGATCCATTTTTGATGACGTTGACCGTTAGGCTACGGGGATCCAATTGAGTTATAAGGGGAGGGGAACATCGCATCGTATCGCTTCGTCCACGCAGCGGACATTCATCTCGATTCTCCGCTACGGTCGCTTGCCCTGCGCAATCCCGATCTTGCCGACCTGATTGGGAACGCGACGCGGCGGGCTTTTGTACGCATCGTCGATCTATGCCTGGAAGAGCGCGTCGACGCGCTGGTTCTGGCAGGCGATCTTTACGACGGTGATCAGACATCCATGAAAACGGCGCGTTTTTTGGCCGAGCAGATCCGACGCCTACATCAGGCCGGGATTCGCGTCTTTATCATTCGCGGCAATCACGACGCGCTTTCTCGAATAACGAAGGAACTGACCTTTCCAGACTCCGTGAAGGTCTTCGGCGGTCGCGCTGAAGCAGTGGCCGTCGACCGGGACGCGGGCCATTTCCCTGTCGCAATCCATGGCCTGAGTTTCGCGCAACCGCACGCTCCTGAAAGCTTGATCGCAAAGTACAAGCCCGCGGTCGCGGGTGCCGTGAACATCGGCATCATGCACACGAGCCTTGCAGGAGCTCCCGGCCACGATCCTTATGCGCCATGCAGTCTATCTGACCTGCACGCCACCGGCTTCCAGTATTGGGCTCTGGGTCATGTGCATAAACGATCGATTGTGGAAGGTGCCTGCGCGATCGTAATGCCGGGCATGCCGCAGGGGCGCGACATCAACGAATCCGGTGCAAAATCGGTGACGCTTGTCACCATTCGGGACGATCGTTCGATCCACATCGAGGAGCGAGCCACCAGTATCGCACAATTTGAACGGGTCTCGATCGACGCCACCGGCCTCGACGACTGGCGCGATCTTATCACTGCTGTGACCCGCGTGCTGGAGCAGACGCGTGAGGCCGTCGGCTCCGAACATCTCGTTGCCCGGCTGCGCGTGACCGGTGCCACCGCATTGTCTTGGCGCATTCGGCGCGATCATGATCTCCTTAAGGCCGAGGCGGATGACCGTGGATCCCTCATCGGTGCGTGCTGGATCGAAAAGCTCGAAGTGGCAACCCATTCTGTTACGGAGACAGCCGACTCCTCTGCCGATCCGCTCGTGGAACTGCGACGCCTCATCGAGGAGGAGGTGCTTCAGTCGGAGAGCTTTCAGGCGGAGCTCGCCGCAGTCGCCGACGAATTGAGAGCGCAGCTCCCGCAGGAATGCCGCGACGGCTTCGGCGCTGACGAGGCTGCCTTCAAGGCGGGTCTTACGCTTCTGGCGCGAGAGGGCACTGAGGATATTCTTGCGAGACTCCACGCATCCGAAAAGGGTGCATAGCTCATGCGCCTCAAACGCCTCGATCTCACTCGCTTCGGAAACTTTACCGGTCAGAGCATCGACTTCGGTGAAAGGCCGCAAAGCCTGCCGGACCTGCACATCGTCTATGGTCCGAACGAGGCGGGCAAATCGACCGCTCTCGCGGCTTTTCTCGATCTGCTGTTCGGGATGGGAACGCAGAGTCCGTTCGGCTTCCTTCATCCTTATCCAACCATGCGGGTGGGCGGCGTCCTCGAGTTCGCCGCTGAAGCCCGGGAGTTCGTTCGTATCAAGAGGCCGCAGAACAGCCTGCTTGATTCCGACGATCGACCGATTGCCGAAAGCGTTATCCGTAGCGAACTTGGCGGCATCGATCGCGAGTCATATCGCACCATGTTTTCACTTGATGACGAGACCCTGGAAAAAGGGGGCGAGAGCATTCTCGCCAGCAGAGGTGATCTTGGAGAGCTGCTGTTTTCGGCCAGCGCTGGCCTTTCCGATCTCAGCCGCAAGTTACTCGACCTAAGGGCGGAGGCCGATGGCTTCTACAAATATCGTTCGCGGAGCGGGATTCTCGCCGATCTCAAAACGCGTCTCGCCGAATTGAAAGCCGAACGGGAGCGGTTCGATACGCTGGCGTCTGACTACGCGCGGCTCATCGACATCCGCGACCGTGCTTCGTCACAATATGACGAAGCGATTGGTGAACGAACGCGCATCCAGGCGCGGCTCGACGAAATTCAGCGTCATCTCGCCGTTCTGCCGCGTCTCGCCGCGCTCCGATCGTTCCGCGAACGCCTCCAGCCGCTCGCCGAGTTACCTGTTCCGCCTTCGACCTGGAGCGAGGATCTGCCGAAGTTGCAGAAGGAGGAGATAGAGCTCGGCGTACAAACGCGGGCAGTCGCCGACGAGATCGAGCGACTTGGCATTGAAATCGAGTCGATCACCGTTGACGAGCCGGCATTACGGCTTTTCAGCAGAGTGGAAGGGCTCGCTGACCTGCGAGCCCGGCATGTGACAGCCGAGAAGGATATTCCGGAACGGCGGTTGCAACTGCAAGCAGCGGAATTGGCCGTGGCCGGCATCTTGACCCGGATGGAGCGGGAACGAGAAGCGGACCCCCGACGCCTCTTGCTCGGGGCTTCAACCATCGGTCGCCTGCGCGAGCTGGTCGAATCTCGCTCCGGCATCGACAATGCCATCCGGACCGCCACGACGGAACTTGCAGACGCCCGTCACCGGCTGGCGGATGCGGAGGCCGCGCTGCACGAAGCCGGAGAGGATACGGAAACGGAACGAGGCAGGGACGGCGCGATCGCCCGATTGACGGCGGCCGTCGCCACCTCGCGCAACGCTGACCATGTTGCGCGACGCCGATTGGCGATAAGGGCCCGTGAGGCCGCGAATATGACGCTGACCGATCGCCTCCGGATGCTGCATCCTTGGCGGGGCGAGGTCGAGGACCTCCTCGCAATGCCGTGCCTTAGTGGGGAGGCAATCCAGCATTGGAAGACGGCGCTTGATGATGCGCAGCGGGAGTTCCGTCAACATGTTGCCGATGTTGATCGGTTGACAAGCGAGGTACGCCGGCTCGAAGCGGAACGCGACGCCATCGCCGGCATGACAGGCATTGTCTCCGACCAAGAGGCGGCCGCCATCCGGACACAGCGCGAGCAGGCCTGGTCAGCACACCGCCGTGATCTCGAGCCCACATCAGCTGACGCGTTCGAGGGCGCGCTGCGACACGACGACATCATCACATCGAGCCGCCAGTCGCATATGTCAGATTTGGCGAAACTGCATCAGAATGGGCAATCTCTCACCGTCGCCACGGCGGAATTGACGCGGGCCATCGAACTTAAGGACGCAGCTGCAACGACCGTGCAGTTAATTCGCGATGAGATCGCGGCTGCTGTTCGCACGATGGCGGCATCATTCGCCGATGATGTCGCGCTGACAGACGTCGAAGGTTGGCTTGCGCGGCGCGAGAAGGTATTGGAAACGCGAGAGGCTGTTCTTACAGCCGAGCGTGACTTGCGCGAAGCCGAGGCCGATGCGCAGGAGGCTCATGACCGGCTGAAAGCTGTCCTCGATGGCGCCGGCGTCTCCCATGACTCTGAATCTGGCTTCGACGATCTTCTCACGGCGGCTCAGGTGATCCTCGACCGCGAAGGCAATATTCGGGCCTTGCGCGCTTCTGCGGACGAGCGAAAACGCGAGCTACTACAGCGCGAACGCGCCGCGGAACAGGCGAGCGCAGATGAACAGATCTGGACCACATCCTGGGCTACGGCGTGCAAGGCGTGCTGGCTCGGCGATCAGGCCGAAATACCGGCGCTTGCGACCGTGCGCGAGGTTCTGTCAGCCATCGCCGATCTTGGACCAGCTCTCGAAATGAAGGCAGGCTTGGTCGATCGCATCGATAAGATGGAAAAGGACCAGACCGCGTTTCGCGATGAAATTGCTGCCATCTGTAGCGAGATGGCGATTCCGGTCGGTTCAAGCACGGTCCTCGATCTGGCGCAGCGCGTCGGCGATCGTGTTCGTGACGCGGTCACAGATCGCGCACGTCGCGCCAAAGCAACGGATAATCTCGGAGACGCGCAAAAGAGGGAACGGTTGCTGGCGGAAACGCTGGCGATTCACGAAGAGCAGAAAAGTAGGATGACATCGTTCTTCGGCGTTTTTTCTCTGGCCGAGATCGCTGGAAAACTTCTGGACGTTGGCAAACGAACTGAACTGCAGGCGGATGTCGAAGATGCGGAGGATGAAATCCGCGAAGCATTACGCCTCCCCGATGTTGCTGAAGCCGAACGCATCCTCGATACTGCCGATCGACCTGGGCTGGAGGCTGAGCTTATCGAGCTGAAGGCACGTTTCGACGACCAAGACAGGCGTTGCCACGAACTGTTCGCCTCGCGAAGTCAGGCGATTGATCAAGTCGAGGCGATCGGAGGGGATTCCAAAGTCGCGGAAATTGAGGAGCGTCGCCGCACGACGCTGCTAGAAATCCAGGACGGTGCTGGACGCTACCTGCAACTCCGTGCGGGCACGATCGCCATGGAGCAGGCGTTGCGGGCTTACCGCGAGCACCATCGTAGCTCGATGATGACGCGCGCCTCCGCGGCATTTCGAACGGTCAGTCGCGGCAATTATAGTGGGCTCGTGGCCCAGCCCGGCAGGGACGGCGAAACCCTGATTGCCCTGTCGGCCGCAGGCGGCTCGAAGTCCGCCCACGAACTATCGAAAGGTACACGCTTCCAGCTCTATCTCGCGCTGCGCGTGGCCGGCTACCACGAATTCGTTCGAGCGCGCAGCCCAGTGCCGTTCGTCGCTGACGATATTATGGAGACGTTTGACGATTTTCGAGCCGAAGAAGCATTCCGGCTGTTCGCCGACATGGCAGGAGCAGGGCAGGTCATCTACCTGACGCATCATAGGCACCTGTGCGACATCGCGAAGAAAGTCTGTCCCGACGCACGAATACATAACATCGGAACGGATCAATAATTATAATGTCGCCAAAAACGGGGGTGGGGAATGGCCGAAGTTGGACTTCTGGAATGGGCGGACAAGCAGCATGACTGGACCCGGGATGCTCTGAGAAGGCATGCTGCGCAGCCAGGCTTCATCCTTGATGAGGAAGACAAGAGCGCCATTGCCGCCCGGGTCCGCCATGTGGGCGGATTTGTATCGGATAAGCCGCCGACATGCTCGCCGCTCGCGACGGAGCATCTGAAGGCAAGCAGCTCGAATGAGCCGCGTGCGGTGCTTTGCTCGCTCGGCCCCGTCAAGCATCTGAACCGTTTGGCGGAAGAACAGCAATTGCGTTTCGCCACCGACGGCATCACCGTCATCTACGGCGATAACGGAAGCGGAAAGAGCGGCTATTGCCGGATAGCCAAGAAACTATGCCGTAGCCTGACGGCGGACGACCTTCTTGGCAACGTATTTGAGATCGGCGTCAAGCCACCGGCCGAGGTGCTTGTCCGGTTTCTCGAAGAAGGTGCCACGGAGCCCACTCCCATCACCTGGAAAGACGGAACACAACCGCCTGCGCCAATCGCGCGGATTTCCGTTTTCGATTCCGCAAACGCTCGCCTCTACGTCGACAAGCAAAATCGGATCGGATTTCTGCCTGCGGAGATTGCGCTTCTCGAGCGCCATGGCCTTCTTCGCGGTGAGTTGGAGGCTGGATTTCGGGACGAGATAAAAGCCATTGAGAAGAAATTGAAAACACCGCTGCCTGGCGGATACACGACCGCCGGCGCGGTCGCAAAGCTTTTCGCTCGTCTCGAAATTAAGTCCAAGGAAGCATTGCCTTCCGCCGATGAGATGAGGAAGCTGGCGGCAGTGTCAGAGCAGGAGATGGCAGAGCTCGCTGGTCTTGAGCAGGCCCTGGCAAGCGACCCCTCAACGATGGCCGCAAAGCGCCGACGTGCCAAGGCAGCTTTACAGAAGCTCCTGACAGCGTCGGAACAGATCGACGAGGCGCTCTCAGTGGCCGCCGTCGAGACCTATCGCAATCTATATGCGACTGCCGAGTCGACAGCCCAGGCCGCGAAGCTTGCCGCGTCAGGTGCCTTTGCGACGATGCCGTTGTCCGGCGTCGGACTTTCTCCCTGGCGGCTTATGTTCGACCATGCGCGCGCCTATGCCGCGAGCGTCACCGGTATTGATCATGAGCATTTGCCGGACCAAGAAGGCGATCGTTGTATGCTCTGCCAGGAGCCGATGACAGCGGACGCTGCGGCTCGCGTGCGGGCATTCAACGATTTCGTTACGGGCGCAGCTAATAAGGCGGCGCAAGGCGCGTCCGATGCCCATGCCGAAGCCCTGCGCCAGATCAAAGACCTTGCCATCGCGACCAGCGAGGCGGTCGAGGCCGCGCTCGGCGAATTCGGCGATCTAGCGGTCAACCGCAAGGAGATGGTGCCGCTAATAGCGGCTTATTGCACGGCCGCCGGCAAGAGGCGAGATGCAATTGTCGGCGTTGCCGCGCTGGCCGATTTCACTGCATTCCCTCTGCTTGCCGACCCCATCGCAACGAAACTTCGGACGGAGGTGGAAGCACTGGAGGCGGAGGCGCTGGCAGACGACAAGGCGGCTGCCAACGATGGCAATCGCGCCACCGATCGGGCGCGGCGTGACGCGCTCAAGGATAGAAAGAAGCTGTCTGACGATCTTGCCGTGGTTCTGGCGCGTCTGGCGGATTTGGACGAGCGCCGCAAGCTTCTCGCATGCTGCGACGTCGTCGAGACCGGTTCAGTGTCCCGGCAGATGACATCGCTGCGGCGTAGCCTCGTCATGGAGAATCTCGAAAAGCGCATCGTCGCCGAGATTGAGGCTCTGGCGCTGACGCACATTCCGTTCGCCGTCAATGATCGGAGCCAGGATGGGCAAAGCTACTTCGAGGTTGGGCTCAACGCGGCCAAAGCAACCCCGAACAGCAAGGTTCTAAGCGAAGGCGAGCAGCGCGCGCTTGCGCTGGCCTGTTTCCTCGCCGAAGTTGGCGGAGACACATCGCGCCAAGGCATGATCATTGACGACCCGGTATCGTCTCTCGATCATGTCCGGATCCGGCGGGTCGCCGCAAGGCTGGTGAAAGAAGCGGCTGCGGGACGGCAGGTTATCATCTTCACGCATAATCTTCTATTTTTCAACGAGGTGGTCGATGCGGCAGCTCAAGCCAGTCCGGCGATTCCTCTCGTCCGAAATTATATCAATAAGTCGGAAGCCGCCGGCTTTGGGTTGATCAGCGAGATCGATGAGCCGTGGATCGCACAGCCTGTCACGAAGCGCATTGACACTCTCAGAGTGCGGCTGAAGGGCTTTGACGGCGTCACGGATTTCACGACGGACGCATGGCGGCGGTCTGCGAAAGACTTCTACACCGATCTTAGAGAAACCTGGGAAAGACTCGTTGAGGAAGTCCTACTGGGCAAAGTCGTTGAACGATTTAACAGCGAGGTCAAAACACAGAGCCTGCGGATGGTCGTTGTCGAAGATGAAGATCACAAGCAGGTCTATTGGGCGATGAAACGGGTCTCGGAACGCTCGGGACATGACATGGCGGCCGGCAAGGCTATCCCGGTTCCGACGCCAGTCGAGATGAAGAGTGATCTCGATGCGATTGACCAATACCGGATCGCCGCCAACAAGCGAAAGAAAGATGCCGAAAAGCGGCGGATCGAATTGGAACATCCTCCCAAAGCGACTGTGTTGTAGCTCAAGCATAACTGGTGCTGAGCTGCAGGGAGCCACTCGCCAGAAGGCGAGAGGCTCTATCGCAGGATATCTTTTACACCGCGTCCTTCGCAGCCTTCACCGGACGTGCCCTGACGATCTTGCGCGCCGGCTTCGCCTTGAAGGTCATCGCCTCGCCCGTGAAGGGGTTGGTGCCTTGGCGGGCCTTGGTGGCTGGCTTCTTGATGACGACGAATTTGGCAAAGCCGGGGACGAGAAACACGCCGTTTTTCTTCAGCTCCTTGTAGCCGATCTCGGCCAGCGTCTCGATCACGCCCTTGACGTCCTTCTTGGCCAGTTCGCTCTTGGTCGCAATCTGTTCGATCAACTGCGATTTCGTCATCTGCGTTGCCATCGTGGCTCCTTTGATTCGTGAAACCGCGACAATAGACATCTGCCCCCTGAAAATCAGCGATTTCAGGTGTTACGGCTGGCGGCGCACAGATTTGCGTGTCCCGGATAGGGAGATTGGGGAGATTAACGTGGCGTCGCCCTGCGGGCCGGGCTGTCGGCTGCGCTGAAGCCCCGCAAGCTGCGGGTCTTCTCCCTGCGGGCGTCCATCCCTGACGCAAGGCATGTGGCGCACATCGCGGGCACGATCGCCTGCGTCGCATGCGGACCCACCGCGATTGAGAGTGAGAGTGCGGACTGGGTTGCCGCGACGGGTTGAGGGTTGGGAGAGAGGCTTCCGGCGCCCGTCGCGGAGAACCGCGATGTCCAAACATGATCGCAGCGTGCGCACCGGCCAGAACCGGGCGAGCCTTTATACTGAAATCACCGACAAGATCGTCGCCGAGCTGGAAGCCGGGCGGGTGCCCTGGGTCCAACCATGGGGCACCGCGGCGGCGAAGGCGCCGCTGGCGCTACCGCGCAACGCCACAACGCAGCGCCGCTATTCCGGGATCAATGTGCTGATCCTGTGGGGCGCCGTCATCGAACACGGGTTCTCCGGGCAGAGTTGGTTGACTTTCCGCCAGGCGCTCGGCCTCGGCGGTCATGTCCGGAAGGGCGAGCGCGGCACCACCGTGGTCTATGCCGATCGCTTCACGCCGGAAGACGAGCGCCGCCGTGCTGCAGAAACTGGAGAGGAGCCGGGCGCGATCCCGTTCCTCAAACGCTTCACCGTTTTCAACACCGACCAGTGCGACGGCTTGCCCGAAGAGATCGCCGCGTCGATCATCCCACCACCGCCGGGCCAGATCGAGCCGCAGGCCGAGGCCTTGATCGCCGCGACGGGTGCGGATTTCCGCATCGGCGGTGCGCGCGCTTATTATAATGTCGTGGGTGACTTTGTGCAGGTGCCGCCACCGGGCGCGTATTTCGAGCCGATCAACTGGCACCGCACCGCCTTCCATGAACTCGGCCATTGGACCGGCGCCCCGGGCCGGCTCAAGCGCGATCATTCCGGATCGTTTGGCTCGAAATCCTACGCGCGCGAAGAACTGGTCGCGGAAATGGCGGGCGCGTTCGTCTGCGCCTCGCTCGGCATCGTGCCGACGGTGCGCCACGCCGATTACATCGGCTCGTGGCTGGAGGTGCTGCGCGAGGATAACCGCGCCATCGTCCGCGCGGCGAGCGCGGCATCGAAGGCGTCCGATTTCCTGCTCGCGTTCCAGCCGCACGCCATCGACGTCGGCACCGAGGGCAACGAGGAGGCCGCGTGATGCGTTCGCCTTCTACCTCAGCCGTTCGTCGTTGCGGCGCGCTTGAGAGTGAGAGGAGGGCCGGGGTGTCCGCGACGGGTTGGAGGTCGAGAGAGAGTCTTTCGGCCGCCCGTCGTGGAGTGACCGACATGGCTACAGCCGTTCAGAAAATCAAACTCAGTCCCTCGCGTGACATTCCCTTCAACAAGCTGGTGTTGAGCCAGTCCAACGTCCGCCGCGTCAAGGCGGGCGTCTCGATCGAGCAATTGGCGGAGAGCATCGCGCTTCGCACGTTGTTGCAAAGCCTGAGCGTCCGGGCGGTCCTCGACGAAGACGGCAAGGAGACCGGCATGTTCGAGGTGCCGGCCGGCGGCCGTCGCTATCGCGCCCTCGAACTGCTGGTGAAGCAGAAGCGCATGGCGAAGACGCAGCTTGTGCCTTGCGTGATCCGCGACGAGGGTCTCGCCGAGGATGATTCCCTGGCCGAGAACGACGAGCGGGTCGGTCTGCATCCGCTCGACCAGTTCCGCACGTTCAAGCTGCTGCGTGATGGCGGCATGAGCGAGGACGACATCGCCGCCCGGCACTTCGTGTCGCCGGCGATCGTCAAGCAACGTCTGCGGCTGGCATCGGTATCCCCGAAGCTGCACGAGGTCTATGCCGAGGACGGCATGACGCTCGAACAGTTGATGGCGTTTTCGGTCACTGGGGATCACGCGCGACAGGAGCAGGTCTGGGACAATGCCAGCCGCTCCCAACTTGACGAGCCGTACCAGATCCGACGGATGTTGACGGAGAACACCGTCCGCGCCTCCGACCGTCGCGCCCAATTCATCGGGCTCGACGTCTATGAGCAGGCCGGCGGCGCCGTCATGCGCGACCTGTTCGAACACGATGACGGCGGGTGGCTGCAGGATGTGCCGTTGCTCGATCGCCTCGTCACCGAGAAGCTGACGGCGCAGGCAGAAATCATTGGGGCTGAAGGCTGGAAGTGGATCGCGGTGGCGGTCAATTTCCCCTATGACCACACCGACGGCCTGCGCGAACTGGAGGGTCTACCGGCAGATCTGACCGACGACGAACGTGCGTCGATCGAGGCGTTGAAGGCCGAATACGACAAGCTTGAGGCCGACTACGCCGAAGCCGACGAACTGCCGGACGAGATCGATCAACGGCTCGGCGAGATCGAGGCGGCGCTGTCCGCCTTCGACGCCCGGCCGGTGATCTACGATCCGGCCGATATCGCGCGCGCAGGCGTCTTCATCAGCGTCGATGACGAAGGCGCGCTGTCAGTCGACCGCGGCTATGTGCGGCGAGAGGACGAAGCGCCTCTCGGCGTTGACGTCGAAGCGGCACCCGAAGTTGGCGGTGAAAACGCTGACGGTGACGAGGCCGAGGTGGCGGTCCAACGCGCCATCATCACGGTCGGCGGCGCGCCGGCCGAACCGGAATATGACGAGGACGACGCGATCAAGCCGTTGCCGGACCGGCTCATGACCGACCTGACCGCGCATCGGACGTTGGCATTACGCGATGCCTTGGCCACCCACCCGTCGGTGGCATTCGTGGCGGTGTTGCATAGTTTCGTGCTGGCGACGTTCTATCGCTTCGCAACATCGAGCGGTTGTCTGGAAATCGCGGTGCGCTCCCCGACGCTTCCCGCCCAGGCGCCGGGACTGAACGACTGCGCCTCCACCAAGGCGATTGATGCGCGTCACGATGCGTGGAAGGCACGATTGCCGAAGGAGGACGGCGGGCTCTGGGACGCACTGATGGCGTTCGACGAGGCCGAACAGACCTCGTTGCTTGCCCATTGCGCCGCGCTCAGTGTCAACGCTCTCTACGAGCCGGCCAACCGATATAATGAGGGCCGCGTCTCCGCGCATGGCGTTCGCCGCAGACTCGATCAGGCGGATGTCCTGGCGCGCGCCGTCGGTCTCGACATGGCGGCGGCGGGCTGGAAGACCGGCGTCGACAACTATCTCGGCCGCGTCACCAAGCCCCGCATTCTCGAAGCGGTGCGCGAGGCCAAGGGCGAACCGTCCGTGCAGCTCATCGATCACCTCAAGAAGGGCGATATGGCGCGCGAGGCCGAGCGCCTGCTGGAGGGCACCGGCTGGCTGCCCGAGCCGCTGCGTTCCGCCGATGCCGAAGTTGTGGCCGATGCGGCGGCCGGTGAAGCGGAATCGTTGCCCGCGTATCTCACCGGTGACGACGAAGTCCTGGCCCACGCCGATGAAGATCAGCCGCACGTCGTCGCGGCTGAATAATTGACGCACGCGGGGCGGCGACAGCCGCTCCGCATCTCTCCATCTCACCGCATCCCATCACATGCCCGGCCCCTACAGCGACAGGGACACGCCGGGCTTTTCCATTTCAGGAGACCGATATGTTTGACAATGCCAATCCTGCCGCTCGTATCGTTGCGGCCGCGCGACTGATCCTGCCCCATCTCGAATTTGGCCGTCGTGTCGACGCCGCCAGCCTGCGCGCGGCGATGGAATCCGCCTTCGCCGGTTCCGATGCCGGTGGTGCTTGGGACTGGAAGACCGCCTACGACGCCTGCGAGGCGGCGACAATCTTGTTCATCGGCAAATTCGGTCCAGCGATGCGGGCGCATGCCGCATCGCCGCCCGCCATGCTGCCGATGCTGGCGAAGGTTGCGGGCCTTCTTCCCACCCATACGCGGCGATCGGAAGAGAGCGAGGCGTTTCAGCAGTTTTCGACTCCGATCCCGCTTGGTCTTGCAGCCTCAGTCGCGGCCGCGATCACGCCCTCCGACATCGTGCTCGAACCGTCGGCTGGTACAGGCTTGCTTGCCATTCTCGCGGAATTGTCAGGCGCGTCGTTCGTGCTCAACGAACTCGCCGATGCGCGCGTCTCGCTTCTCTCACTGCTCTTTCCTGCCGTTCCCGTCACCCGCTTCGATGCGGCGCATATCGACGATCATCTCGACGCCGGCATCACGCCGAGCGTCGTGCTGATGAACCCACCATTTTCGGCGGTCGCGCATGTCGATCGCCGTATGGCCGACGCGGCACTGCGTCATATCTGGTCGGCGCTGGCGCGGCTCGCCGATGGCGGTCGTCTGGTCACGATCACCGGAGCGAACTGCGCACCGGATAATCCGGTGTGGCGCGACGCGTTCGTCGGCTTGCAGGAGCGGGGGAGGATCGTGTTCTCGGCCGCGATCGACGGGGCGATCTATGCCAGGCACGGCACGACCATGGATACGCGCCTGACCGTGATCGACAAGCGCGCAGCCGACGATCCGACCGCGTTTCCAGATTCACCCGGTCTGGCGCCTGACGTTGCCACGCTGCTCGGCTGGATCGCCGATCGCGTGCCGCCGCGGCTGCCGATCACGGCCTCGCTGGCCAACCCGATCACTGTCCAATCGGCAGCTACCCGTACATCGCGACCCGTCGTCTCGCGCGCTTCCTCCATTCCGGCGACGGCTCCTGAACCCGAAGCAATCGAGCTTGCCTACGAGGTCATCGATTGGAAACCAGTCGAGGGCGGCAGCATCAGCGATGCACTGTATGAGGAATACGGTCTCCAATCGATCCGCATTCCCGGCGCGTGCGCGCATCCGACCAAACTCGTGCAATCGGCAGCGATGGCGTCGGTCGCGCCGCCGCAGCCGAGCTATCGGCCGCATGTTCTGCCGAACACCGTGTCGGACGGATTGCTGTCCGATGCCCAGCTTGAATCCGTGATTTATGCCGGCGAGGCGCATTTCCGTTTCCTCGCCGGGTCGTGGACGGTCGACGAAACCTTCGACGTCGTCTCGGCCGCGTCCGACGATGCCGAACATGCGGTGCGTTTTCGGTGCGGCTGGTTCCTGGGCGACGGCACCGGCGCCGGCAAGGGCCGGCAAGCCGCGGGCATCCTGCTCGACAACTGGCTGAAGGGCCGCCGCCGTGCGGTCTGGATCTCCAAATCCGACAAGCTGATCGAGGATGCCCAGCGGGACTGGTCGGCGCTTGGCATGGAGCGCTTGCTGATCACCCCGCTGTCGCGCTTTCGCCAGGGCACGCCGATCCGTCTGGAGCAGGGCGTCCTTTTTACCACCTATGCCACGCTACGCTCCGACGCGCGTGACGAGAAGGTATCGCGGGTCAAACAGATCGTGGAATGGTTGGGCGTCGACTTCGACGGCGTCATCATCTTCGACGAGTCTCACGCGATGCAAAATGCCGGAGGCGGGAAGGGTGAACGCGGCGATATCGCCGCCTCCCAGCAGGGCCGCGCCGGACTTCGCTTGCAACATGCGTTGCCGAACGCGCGCGTGGTCTATGTTTCGGCGACCGGCGCGACCACGGTGCACAATCTCGCCTATGCCCAGCGCCTCGGGCTCTGGGGCGGCGAGGACTTTCCGTTTGCGACGCGGGCCGAGTTCGTCGAGGCGATCGAGGCCGGCGGCGTCGCCGCGATGGAGGTGCTGGCGCGCGATCTCAAGGCGCTCGGTCTCTATGCGGCCCGCTCACTCTCCTATGACGGCGTCGAATACGAACTGGTCGAGCACAAACTCACCGACGAGCAGATCCGCATCTACGACGCCTATGCCGGCGCCTTCAGCGTCATCCATAACAACCTCGACGCCGCGATGAAGGCCGCCAACATCACCGGCGCCACGGGCACGCTGAACGCGCAGGCCAAGTCGGCCGCGCGGTCGGCGTTCGAGAGCGCGAAGCAGCGCTTCTTCAATCATCTCGTTACCGCGATGAAGACGCCGTCGCTGATTGCTTCCGTCGAGCGCGATCTCAAAGCCGGCCATGCCGCCGTGATCCAGATCGTCTCGACCGGCGAGGCGCTGATGGAGCGGCGCCTCGCCGAGATTCCGACCGAGGAGTGGGGCGACGTCCAGGTCGACATCACGCCGCGCGAATACGTGCTGGATTATCTCGCGCACTCCTTCCCGACACAGCTCTATGAGCCGTTCACGACCAGCGAGGGTGATCTGTCATCGCGGCCGGTGTTCCGCGACGGCCAGCCGGTGCAATGTCGGGACGCTGTCGCGCGTCGCGATCGGCTGATCGAGAAATTAGCATCGCTATCACCGGTCCACGGCGCGCTCGACCAGATCTTCCAGCGCTTCGGCACCAACATGGTGGCGGAGGTGACGGGCCGTTCGCGGCGCATCGTCCGCAAGACCGGGGCAGACTACGTCGATCGGCTCGTGGTCGAGAACCGTGCCGGGTCCGCCAATCTCGCCGAGACCCAGGCGTTCATGGATGACCTCAAGCGTATCCTGGTGTTTTCGGACGCCGGCGGCACCGGGCGCAGCTATCATGCCGAGCTTTCGGCCAGGAACCGCCGCCTCCGCATACATTATCTCCTGGAGGCCGGGTGGAAGGCCGACGCGGCCATTCAGGGACTGGGCCGGACCAACCGCACCAACCAGGCGCAGCCGCCGCTGTTCCGGCCGATTGCAACCAACGTGAAGGCCGAGAAGCGGTTCCTCTCGACCATCGCGCGGCGTCTCGACACGCTGGGCGCCATCACCAAAGGCCAGCGCCAGACCGGCGGGCAGGGCCTGTTCCGCGCCGAGGACAATCTGGAAAGTCATTACGCGCGCGAGGCCTTGCGCCAGCTCTATGTCCTGCTCGTCACCGGCAAGGTCGCTGGCTGTTCGCTTCAAGCATTCGAGGATGCGACCGGATTGAAGCTGACGGACTCGGGTGGCATCAAGGACGATCTCCCGCCAATCACCACGTTCCTCAATCGCCTCCTGGCGCTGACCATCGACTTGCAGAACATCCTGTTCACGGCGTTCGAGCAGTTGCTGACCGCGCGGATCGAAGGCGCGATCGCATCCGGCACCTACGATGTCGGGCTGGAGACGCTGCGGGCCGAGAGCTTTACCGTCTCCGCGCGCGAGACGATCTACACTCATCCGGGCACATCCGCCGAAACCCGTCTGCTGACCGTCACCCAGCGCGAGCGCAACCGTCCGGTGACACTCGACGAGGCGTTGGAACGGCTGTCCGACCCGCGCGCCTTGCTATTGGTCAACACCCAGTCGGGCCGCGCCGCCGTGCAGGTGCCGGCACGTAGCGTGATGTTGGACGACGGCGAGGTGGAACGCCGCGTGCGTCTGATCCGTCCGATGGAGCATACAGCGATGCCATTGGCGGCGATGCCGCAGACCCATTGGCAGGAAGCCGACCGCGAAGGTTTTGCCAGAGCCTGGCAGTCTGAGGTCGCGGAGGTCTCGCCGTTCACAGACAGCGAGATTCATATTGTCGCCGGTCTGTTGTTGCCGATCTGGAAGCGTCTCCCGAACGAGTCGACACGGGTCTATCGGCTCCAGACCGACAGCGGCGAGCGCATCATCGGCCGCAAGGTCTCGCCGGCCTGGGTCGCCAGTGCTTTGGCGTCGGGGACTTCGACGCTGTCTCCGGACACCGCATTCACCGCGCTGATGGATGGCAAGACCATTCTCGATCTCGCCGAGGGGCTCCAACTTCGTCGTGCCCGTGTGATGGGCGCCAACCGAATCGAACTGACCGGCTTCACCGACACCATGCGCGACCGGCTCCGCGCCTATGGTCTCTTCAGCGAGATCATCTCCTGGAAGCTGCGGTTCTTCGTTCCGGTCGATGCGACCGGGCCGGCGATCCTTGCCAAGATTGTGGAGCGCTACCCCATTGCCCGCATCGCCGACCGGGCGGCGGCGTGACATGGCGCATGATGCGGCAGAGCTGGCGCACCGGCTCGCGTGCGAGGCCGTGGCGGTGTGCCGACATTATCTCTCCCAAGGGTGCCGGGTCGGAAACTACTGGCAGGTCGGCGACGCCAAGAATACGAAGGGCCGCTCGATGTTCGTGCGGCTCTCCGGCGACCCGTCCGGCAAGCGCCGTCCCGGAAAATGGACCGACGCGGCGACCGGCCAGCACGGCGACCTGCTCGACGTCATCCGCGAAAGCTGCGGCTTGGTCGATTTCCATGACGTGGCCAAGGAAGCACGACGTTTCCTGAGTTTACCACGGCCCGAGCCGAGGCCCGGAATTCCTGGGCGCTTATCGCCAGCGCCGGTGGGCTCGCCGGAATCAGCCCGCCGGCTGATTGCGATATCGAGGCCGATCGCTGGCACTCTCGTCGATTTCTATTTGCGCCACCGTGGTATCACCCATCTGGACGACGTCAGCGCATTGCGATTCCACCCACGCTGCTACTATCGCCCCGATGCCGACGCGCCGACTCAGACTTGGCCCGCGATGATCGCTGCTGTCACCGATCTCAAAGGCCACATCACCGGCGCGCATCGCACCTGGCTCGATCCATCCGGTTGCGACAAGGCGCCAGTCGACACGCCGCGGCGCGCGATGGGCCATCTCTTGGGCAATGCCGTTCGCTTCGGCGTCGCCGATGACGTGATGGCGGCGGGCGAGGGGATCGAGACCATGTTGTCGCTCCGCTGCGTCATGACGACCCTGCCGATGAATGCCGCGCTCTCGGCCGCGCATCTCGCCGCCATCCTGTTTCCGGCAACGCTGCGCCGGCTTTATATCGTCCGTGATGACGATCCGGCGGGCGATAGTGCGATGGAGAGCTTAAGTGCGCGAGCACAGGCGGCCGGGATCGAGGCGATCACGCTGTCGCCACGTTGCGACGACTTCAACGAGGATCTGCGGCGTCTCGGCATCGATGCGCTGAGGGCGGCGGTGCGTGTGCAGATCGTCCCGGAAGACGTTGGCCGATTCTTGCATCCGGACGTCAGGGCTAGGACGGGATGAGGCAAGCGGCGTTCCGATCATGAGCTGCCTTCGGTCTTGGCTTCTCATCGTGTCGGAGAGGTCCGCGTCCCCGGCCTTCTGAGAGGGCGATCGAGCCGTCAAACGGTCCGGCTCCGCAATGGCGGATGGCCGACTATTTTCCGTCGGCGGGCAAGCCCGCCTTTACATCGCGAAACAAAATAGTCGGCCCCCACCATCCTCCGCTGTGCTCCGGCCGCTTCGCGGTGCAGGTCCGGCCCGTTTGACGGCTTTCGTCGCCACGAAGGCCGCGATGGGCGCGGCCGATCCGAGCACAAGGAAGCCGCCATGACGACCGACGACGATATCACCGGCTACGAGCCGCCACAGGCATCATCCCCGACCGATCACCTGCTGACCGAACTCCAGCTCTACGGTCACCGCCCGTTCCAAGACGAACCCGATCCGCGTCCGTTGCCAGACCCGCGCATCGCCGCCGGCGCCGTCGCCGACATCTTCGACGCCCTCATCGTCAGCCTCGATGACACCCGGCTCGAACCCGACCTCGACGACCTCTTGTGGTCGACCGTCAATCTCTTCCATCGCGCAACCGAGCGGATCGGACGTCACCTCGACGACAACGAGCAGGCGCAAAGGCGTGGCCAGCGCGAACAGGATGGCTCCGAGGTGCGCTCGGTCGAACTGGAGCGGCTCATCGCCGAGGGCATGACACTCAGTGAGCGTCGCAACGCAATGGAATTCTTTCGCGACCATGCAGCCGATCACTACGAACGGCGAACCCACACGGCGTGGCGCCCGCGGTCCGGGTCGATGGTCAACCACCGCGCGCTCACCGCGACCATGATCGACAGCCGCGACTATCTCGCCGCCAAGCGCCGGGCCGAGACCGAAGTGATGCTGCCGCCCGGACCGAAGGTTGCCTTCAGCGGCGGACTCGATTTCAACGATTACCGCCTGATCTGGGACGTGCTCGACAAGACCCGCATCAAACACGCCGACATGGTGCTGCTGCACGGCGGATCGCCGAAAGGCGCCGAGCTGATCGCGTCCAAATGGGCCGACAACCGCAAGGTGCCACAGATCGCCTTCAAGCCTGACTGGACGCGGCACGCCAAGGCCGCTCCGTTCAAGCGCAACGACGCGATGCTCGACGTGCTGCCGATCGGTGTCCTGGTGTTTCCCGGCACCGGCATTCAAGAGAATCTCGCCGACAAGGCGAAGAAGCTCGGCATCCCGGTCTGGAAATTCGGCAACGGTGGCGCGTGACAGGCTGTGTGAAAACGTCGGCGCCATAGGCGCCGTTCTTCTTTGAGAATCGCTGTCGTCTCAGCGCAGATGGTGTCGTGAGAAATCTCCTTGCCGAAGAACTGGCCGAACTCGCCGCCGGTGATCGGCCGGAAGTAGGCAATCGCCCGCAGCACCAACCTTTCGCAGTTAGACAGCGGCTTCGGATCCTCGGCGCCGAGGCTGGTGGCGACCTGGATCGCCTCCCAAAAAGCTTCTTGGTGCGGCGCTTCCAGTCGCCGGCGACCGCCACCCGCTCGCAGGCCGGCCGCTTCCCTGTCGCTTCGCGCTAAGCAGGAAAATGAGGGGCGGGCCGCTCACACTTGCACACATCCCAGGCTGATGGTTGTGAGAGAGGGTTGGCATTCAACGAATGTCGACTCTGCAAAATTGTCGTTGACTAGGAAATCACTTTGAGTTAGTTTCCTAGTCAACAAGCGGTGTCTCATGACCTCAGCCTCGCAACTGACCGATCATACGGGGTACTGGATGCGAATGGTGTCAAACGCCGTGTCGCAGGAGTTCGCGCGCAAGGTATCGGGCGAAGATGTCACCGTCGCGGAGTGGGCGTTCATGCGGGCGCTCTACGATTTGGAGCCCACACCTCCGTCAGTTCTGGCCGAGAGAATGGGTATGACGAAGGGGGCTATCAGCAAACTTGCGGAAAGGTTGGTAGCCAAAGGATTGGTGAAGCGAGCGGAAAGCCAGCAGGACAAGCGCGCTCACAGCCTGTCCCTGACGACAGAGGGGCGGGCCAAGATCCCGGTACTGGCATCGCTTGCCGACGAGAATGATGCTGAATTCTTCGGCGTGTTGACGAAGGAAGAGCACGAAACGCTCGACCGTATCCTGAGGGTTCTCGTCGAGCGGCGCGGGCTAAAAGCAACCCCGGTGGACTGAACCCGCCGGCCACGCAATTTTGAAATGAAAGGAAGCCGCCATGGACGCGGAACGGATTTCTATTGCCGAAACCTGCCTGCGTGCTGCTCACGATGGAAGCCTGAGCTTTCCGGAGATTGTCGGCAAGCTGATTGCCGCCGGCTTCGAGGGCTACACGGTCGACTATCGCCGCAACAGCCAGACCTATTATCTGGCGGACGGCGACAGCGTAACGATGGATATGCAGCCCCCCGCCGGCAGCGTCGCCGCTGCCTTCGATGCCACCGAAGTCGAGCGCCTGGTGCGATGGGCGCAGACGAACACCGCCGACTACAGCTACGTCGCTTTTTGTGAGAAGGCGAAAGCCGCCGGTTGCGCGGGATATCTCGTCTCGTTCCTGGGCCGCCGCGTCGTCTATTTCGGCCGAACCGCCGAGACCCATGTCGAGCACTTTCCAAAGTGACGGGGTACCGGTCATGACGCTTTCCGGATTCTTGATTGGCGGGGCGATCCCCGCCATCTGCCTCGGGCTTTGCACGTGTTGATGCGGGCGAGCCTCGGCGCCGGCACGTCCATTCGGAGCCGAGACGGAGTGAACGCCATGATGGGTATCGACGTTGAATTCGCATCGACGTTCGGCGCGAGTTCGCCGTTTGCGATGGCTGAAGTCGAATAAGTCTCAGTCGCCCACACGCGCAACGTCGAGGACAGTTTCAAGAAAGGTTTCAACGTCAACACCTGGCAGGGAGGCCATCGTGTTCTTCAGACGGCCGTCGAGCAACAGCATGGCTAGACCATGCACGAGGGACCAGGACGCTGTTGCTCTCGCCGCCACTTCAACAGGGTTCATCGGCCTGGCGTCGGCTGAAGAAATGACTGCCGTTCGTAAAGACTGGCGCGACTCGTCAATCGCCGCCAACAGCGAGGGCCTTTTCATGTCCAGCCGTTCGCTGTGGAACATCAGGAGAAACAGATTCGGGTGAGCTCTCGCGAATGTGACATACGCCGATCCCATTGCTCTCAACCGGTCGCGAGCGTGACCCGAAGTCGGGTTGACCGCTTCGGCAAGCGCTGCGGCAAACCTCAGATAGCCGACGGCGGCGATCTCACTTAACAGTCCCATGAGATCGCCGAAATGATTCTTCGGCGCAGTGTGGGAAACGCCGACTGCCCGTGCCACCGCGCGCAGTGTCACGGCCTGCAGCCCATCACGCTCCAGAATCTTCTCCGCAGCTGAAAGTGCGGCCGATTTGAGATCGCCGTGATGATATCGCGAAACGGCGCGCGCAGTACGTTTGACCATGTACAATATTTACACTGGAAATATTGTGGTTGACAACCGCCGTCTTCGCCCCTACGGATGTTTCCACCGTAAATATTTGGCTTCGGTGAAGTGAATGACGCGCCGCATCGATTACGCTTCGGCTTGCCCCAAGACGACGTTCATTGCTGTCCCGAGACCACCCTTCCGGTGCCCTGCGCCCCGCGGCTTGATGAAGGTAAAGTGTGATGCTGGCTGATCTGATCAAAGCGACCATCACATTCGTGATGTCGAACTATTCGCTGAGCTTCTTCGTCCTCGGGCTGATCGTCTCTCTTGTTGCGATCGCACGATCGGGATCTTCCGTCGACCGGCCATTTGTCGTCGAAAAGCTCCTTTCCTGGTACGTGTTCTTCAGCATCGGCATCGACAACTTCTATAACTTTGTCATGCACGTCTTCTTCGGAAAGCTCTCCGCCAGCTTCATCGGCTGGGCCGACAGTCCATTCCAGTTCGAGGTCGGAACCGCGAGCCTGGGCTTCGCCGCCGTCGGGCTGCTCGCGGCTTTCCGGAATTATGATCTGCGCCTCGCAGCCGTGCTCGGTCCTAGCATCTTCACGCTCGGGGCGGCAGTTGGTCACATCAATCAGATGGTCACCGCGCACAATTTCGCACCGGGCAATGCCGGCATCATCTTCTGGACCGACATTTTCATCCCACTCATCGGATTTGTGCTGCTGTGGCTGAGCCATCGTAGTGCGAGCCCGGGAGCAGCGCTGACCGCGGCCTGATCGAACCAGGAAAACCGTGAAGAGTGGAGAACGACGATGATTGATGGCATCACACGGCGACACTTCCACCATTTTCTGGCTGCCGGCGCGGCGGCGGCGGTTCTGGGGCCGGACATTGAGCCGGCGATGGCGCTGGAAACGGCGGCCATCACCTGGACCTCCGACGATCCGCATCTCAGCGGCAACTATGCTCCGATCGGTCCCGAGATCGACGCCGCCGATCTGCCCGTGATCGCAGGACGCATCCCGCCGGACCTGAGCGGCGCGTACATGCGCAACGGTCCCAATCCGCTCTACAAACCCATTGCCTTCACCTATCCCATGGATGGCGACGGCATGATTCACGCGGTCTATTTCGACAATGGCCGCGCCCGCTATCGCAACCGCTTTGTGCAGACGCCCGGCCTTGCGGCCGAGCGGCGCGCCGGGCGCGCGATCTACGGCAGCTTCGCGCAGCCGGTGCCGATCGATTCGAAGCTGCTGCACCCCGGCGATCCGCCGGGCCCGTTCAAGAACGGCGCCTTCATCAATGTGATTCAACATGGCGGTCATCTGGTCGCGCTCAACGAGTCGACGACAAGCTTCGAAATCACCAGGGACCTCGACACCATCGGTGAATGGAAAGCGGGGACCGACAAACCGCTCAAGCTCGGCGCGCATAATCGCCGCCACCCGACAACCGGCGCGCTGTTCGCGATCGACTATTCGCATGCAGAGCCGACCGTCCAGATCCACCAGATCGGCGCGTCGGGCACTCTGGTGAACAGTTTTCCGGTCGCGCTCGCCGCGCCGACCATGATCCACGATTTCGTGCTGACGGAACGCTATATCGTGCTGCTCGTCTGTCCGGCCGTGTTCGACAGCGCGGCCGCCCAGCAGGGACAATCGTTCCTGCAATGGCGGCCGAGCATGGGCACGCGCATCGGTCTGATCGCGCTCGACGGTAGCACCACCCAATGGCTCGACGCCGATCCTTTTTTTGTCTTTCATTTCGCCAATGCTTTCGAGCGCGGCGGTAACATCTTCATCGACTACGTTCAGCACGAAAGCCTCGCGCTCGGCTACGCCCAACAGACGCAGAAATCGCCGACGCTGCACCGGATGACGATCGACCTGGCGGCGCGCAAGGTCAGCGACGCGCAGGTGGCAGGAATGGTCACCGAATTCCCGCGTGTCAACGATGCGCTCGACGCGCTGCCGACACGGTTCGTCTACCTGCCGACGCTGACGGACACGTTGCGGCTGGCCAAGCCGCCCTCAGCCACCTTCAACACCATGATGAAGGTGAACACCGAGACCGGCGATGTCGTCCGCCATGATTTCGGCAACAAGATCGCCGGCGAGGCCGTCTTCATCCCGCGCGGCGGGAACGGCGAGGATAACGGCTATCTCGCAATCTATGCCTTCGATCAGGAGAAGCGGACCAGCGACCTGGTGCTGCTCGACGCGGCGCACATTGATGCCGACCCGGTCGCCGTGATCCGCTTGCCGCAACGCGTGCCGCAGGGGCTGCACGGCAACTGGATTCCGAAGGCCTGATTTCATCGGAGGCGCAACCGATAGGATCGCCAATGAGCCGCGGTGCGTCTGACCACATCTGTTTCGCTGACGGAAGTCGACGGAAAGCGGTAAGGTTCTCGCGGTTATCCAATCGCGGGTTTAACTCCCTCCAGAATATCGAGGTGCCGTGACATGGGCATTTTGCTAGCCTTCGCGCCATTCATTGCTTTCGCCGTCATTGATAGATTTGCTGGATCGAACGAGGGCCTCGTCGTTGGCGCGCTCGTTTCAATCGCGCTGATCGCTCGCGATGTGATGACAGCGGGCCGCTCTCCTAAGATTCTGGAGATTGGTACGGCAACCCTATTCTGTGCTCTCGCCCTCTACGCTGTATTCGGTACGCCGACTTGGTCCGTCATCGGCGTGCGGTTGTGCGTCGACACGGGCCTCTTGGCGATCGTGCTCGGCTCGATGGCGATCGGCCGACCTTTTACTCTGCAATATGCACGAGAACAGGTCACGGCCGAAGACCAGGCTCGTCCTGAGTTTGCGCGGACAAACTACGTGATCACCGGTGCGTGGGCCATCGCCTTCGCCGTCATGGTCGCGGCAGAGCTGGCCCTGCTATACATGGCGAACGTTCCTCATCGCCTCGCCATTTTGGCGATCGTGGCCGCGCTCGTCGGCGCCGTGAAATTCACGGGCTGGTATCCGGATCATGTCAGCCAGAAAGCGAGCAATTAGACGTCTCGATTCGGTTGTACCGTTTTTGGCCACGTTCGCGGGATTCTCTGCGACACACGGCCTTGCCGCACTCACAATGCCGTCGGCGGCGTGGACGCACGTCTTCGCTGTCGTCGACGCCATCGTGTTCGGCGCAACCGCCTGGCTGCGGCTGGCCGACGTCCCGCTCGACGGCTGAGCATCGCGGTCAACTTGAGGCGTTGGCCGGCGAGGCGGCCTGACCTCGACCTGTTGCAGTTCGCCGCCCGTCGCGAGAGTTGTGTCCAATGGAGCGTCGCTGGATGTTCGTGCATTGACCGTCGAACGGGCCGCGCATCGCGGACGAATGGATGCCAGCGCGCCGATGGCTGGCCGACGTCGTGACGGCACGGCGCACTCGGTCGGTTATGTTCGGATGATAGGCGAGCAACGGCCGGACGTCGACGACGTTATCCGTGACCGCCAGATGTTACGTGGTGAGGCGCACGCTCGCTGGTTCAATCTCCTTGCAAGGCTCTGTCACGCCGAGCGCGGGTCATCGGGTCTCTACGATGGCCTGATCTGGCCGAACGACGGCTGCGCCTCGATCGGCTAGCTGCAATGCCGTCGTTCAACTTTCTTCCCCTGGCGGCTACGCCGCCATTCCTCGCGCAAGACAAGAAAGTTGCCCGCCTGGCGTCCTCCGCTACGCTTCGGTCCGAAGACGGATGCAGCGCCGATCGCCTCCGGCCTGTCGATCGCCATCGAGACCGCGATGGTCGCGGCTCGGAAACAGAGAGCAAGGAGAACTACCATGGCGAACATCGGCACCTTCACCAAGAACGAAGCTGGCGCATTCATCGGCGAAATCGTCACGCTCAGCTTCCAGGCCAAGAACGTCCGCCTCGTCCCCGAGACCAACCGGGCCAACGAGAACGCCCCGAGCCACCGCGCCTATGTCGGCCGGGCCGATTATGCATAGCGCGAGATTATGCGGAGTGGTGTCGTCTGAGTGCAGGTTTTCCGCGGTTTCGGGATCGCCGCGCTCCACATAATCCCGAGGGAGGAGCCGCGACGGCTCGGCGGGCGAGCCGTCGCGGCAGCGGCCGGTCAGCGTGACCAGACGAGGGTGTAA
>NZ_JAAVUY010000024.1 GCF_018449695.1 Bradyrhizobium sp. dw_411 | reverse complement strand
TCGGCGTATTTTCTCCTCAATAAAATCGATGAAAATGATGGATCGGCCCGTGGCCATGGCCGACGCCAAGGCGATCGGCTGCCGCGATCGCAGCACTAATAAAAGTCTTGGCGTGACGCACGGCGCTTTCAAGATCCTCGCCCTTGGCAAGGCCCGCGGCGATCGCCGACGACAGTGAGCATCCGGTGCCGTGGGTATTCTGGGTCGCGATGCGCGGCGCCGGCAGCGCCAGCGTGCCGTGACCGCTGACGAGATAGTCGATGCTCTCGCTGCCCTGCCCGTGGCCACCCTTGATCAACACACTCCGACATCCCAGCGTCAACAGCCGCCGGCCCTGGCGTTCGATCGCCGCTTCGTCGGATGCGATGGGCTCATCGAGCAACGCGGCGGCTTCGGGCAGGTTCGGCGTGATCAAGGATGCCCGTGGAATGAGGCCGGTGCGCAAGCGCTCCACCGCCTCCGTCGCCAGCAGACGATCCCCGGAGGTCGCGACCAGCACCGGATCGAGCACGACATGTCCAGGCGACCATCGCATCAGACTGGCGGCGATGGCATCGATGGTCGCAAGCTGCGCTACCATCCCGATCTTGACGGCCTTGACGTCGAGATCGGAGAACACCGCATCGATCTGCGCGGTCACGAATTCGGCGGGCACGGCATGAATGCCGGCGACGCCTTTGGTGTTCTGCGCGGTCAGGGCTGTGATCGCCGAAGCGCCGTAGACGCCGAGCGCGGCAAACGTCTTCAGGTCCGCCTGGATACCGGCGCCTCCAGACGAATCCGAGCCGGCGATGGTGAGCGCGATGGGTATCGCCACCATCAGGCCCGCAGCGATGGTTGCGGTCGCGTGAAGGTCATATCGCTATAACTAGCGCGGCGCGTTATCGGCAGCAAGTTCGCTGGCCATAGCCGCTGGTTCTGGCCGCAATATATAGATGGCTTTCTTGTCGCGAAACGGTATTCACGCCGCGTGAAAACGTTATATTGGTGCAGCGCGACGCCTTTCGGAGACAACAGCGATGGTTCCCTTTTTCATCCAGTTCAAGTGCAAGCTCGGCCAATCCTACGCCGTCGCCAACGCGCTCGCCGAAGCCGAAATCGCCTCGGAGATCTATTCCACCGCGGGCGACTACGATCTTCTGGTGAAGTTCTATGTCGATAACGACACTGACATCGGCCACTTCGTCAACGAGAAGGTCCAGGTCATTCCCGGCATCCAGGACACCCACACCATCATCACCTTCAAGGCGTTCGGGACCGGCTAGCGCGTACCCGCAGCAACCAATTGCCGCCATGCCCCATCAGCGCAACGAAGCGACCAGCGCGTCGAGCTGATCGAGGGTCTCGCGCATGCCTCGCTCCATCCCGGAGGCAATTGCGCCGTCCAGCGCTTCCTTGCCAGGGTATAGCTGATGCAAGGTGAGACGCGTCCTGCCCTGGATATCGTCGAAGGTAGCGGTGACTACCGCTTCGCCCGCATGGCGCATCCGCTCGTAAAGCTGTGTGAGAACCAGCCGCGAAGGCGGCCTTACCTCCAGGTACCCTCCTGAAAACACCTCCGGGTTATTCGAGTCGCGCCCGAAAGCGTAGCGGTAGGTTCCTCCCACGCGCAGGTCGGACTCGCACTCGAAAAGCGAGACGCCGAAGGATTTGGGCGCCCACCATTGTTTCAGAAACTCCGGCCTGGTCCAGACGTCAAAGACGATATGCGCCGGTCCATTGAACATGCGCGTGACGACCAACTCACGGTCGGAGATGCGCTCCACCGTCATTTCGTTTCTCGCCGCACCTTCACTTCCTGCCTGCAGCATCGGACTTCTCCTTTCGCGTCATTTCCTCGACCAGCTCATCCATTTGCTCGAACCGCTCTTCCCAGATGCACCGGTAGCGATCGATCCATTTGTGAAGTTGCTTCACCGGCTGCGCGCGCAGTTTGTAGAGCCGCTGTTGCGCATGCGGCTCTGCCTCCACCAGCCCCACAGCCTTGAGAACCGTGAGGTGCTGGGAAACCTGCGATTGCCTGAGCCCCAGCCGGCCACGGATGTCGTTGACCGATCGAGGCCCCGTACGAAGCAGCTCGACGATTCGAAATCGATTGGGTTCGCCAAGGGCGGAAAGCGTCTCTGGGTTCATGACCCGAATATCATCATACACGAATATTCGTGTCAACGAATATTCGTAGCGAAGAATCCCCGGCGCAACCTGATTGCGCTGTGGCCTTCGTTCAGCTTGCTTCGGTCAGTCTATGGTTGCGCTTGAATGATTCCGCGCCTATCCGGCGCTTTTCTTCGGCGGTCGCGGCGGTCCATCGACCGGCGGCAGCGATTTGAGATACTCCGCGATCGCGTCACGATCCCCCGGCGGCAATTCCGAGGTGTTCTTGATCACCCGCACCATCGATCCCCCGGCGGAATCGCCATCGGGCGTTTGTCCGGTTTCCAGAAAATACGCGAAATCCTTCACGCTCCAATCGGCCAGCCCCTTTTGCGTGATGTTCGGCACCCAGCCCTCGCCTTCCGGATTAGGTCCACCGGCAAAACGCTGTGCTGATATGATGCCGCCGAGGAAATTTCGCGGGCTGTGACATTCCGCGCAATGGCCGAGGCTATTGACCAGATACGCGCCGCGATTCCACGACGCGGAGCGCCCGGCATCCGGCACGAAGGGCTTGCCGTCCATGAACAGAAACTTCCAGATTCCGACATTGCGCCGGATGTTGAACGGAAACGGCACGTCATGATCGCGCACTCTGCCGGACACCGGCGCCAGCGTCTTCAAATAGGCGAACAGGTCGCGAATGTCTTCGACCCGGGCATGCTGGTAGGATGCGTAGGGAAAGGCCGGGAAGTAATGCGTACCGGCAGGCGACGTGCCTTTGAGGACAGCGGTGACGAAATTCGCCTCGCTCCAGCGCCCGACACCATCGGCCATGTCAGGCGAGATGTTGGGGACATAGAACGTCCCGAATGGCGAAGGCACCGCGAGCCCGCCGCCCAGTTTGAGACGATCCGGCTGATTGGGTACGGCATGACAGGAGGAACATCCTCCGGCATTGAACGTTGTGAGGCCGTTGGCAATGTTTGGCGTGTAAGCCGGCAGCATATCCGACGAGACGGCGGCCGGTATCGTTAGCCACCAGAACACCGCAAGACCGGCCACGACAGCAACGACAAGGGCCAGAAAGATTCTTCGCACCATTCACCGATCCGTCACTATCCCGTACTTTACGGCCAGTATGGCCGTTGGGCGAGCCATCAACCTACTTCAAAATTTCTCACTATCGAGGCCGTTTTCGGGAATAAGATCGAAAGCCCGCTGTTTTAAAATTGGCACCTAATCAACGCCCACAGGGAGAGAACCATGTCGAATACCAGGATCATGCTTGCTACGCTGGCGCTCGGGACCGCCGTTGCCTTCGCCGGCCCTGCTTTCGCCGAGAAGCTGAAAGCCACCCTCGATAGCGCATCCGAAGTGCCTGCCAACACCAGCGCCGGCAAGGGCACCGCCGACATCGACTACGATGCCGCTTCCAAGAAGCTCACCTGGAAGCTGACCTATTCGGGGCTTTCCGGTCCGGCCACCGCCGCGCATTTCCATGGGCCCGCGGAAGCCGGCAAGAACGCCGGCGTCGCCGTCGCGATCCCCGGCGCCACTGCAAGCCCCGCTGAAGGCAGCGCGACGCTGACCGATGCGCAGGCCGCCGACCTGCTGGCCGGCAAATACTACGTCAACGTCCACACCGCGGCCAATCCGGGCGGCGAAATCCGCGGACAGGTGACGAAGTAAGCCTTCGCTTTCGCGACATAATAAAAGGGGCGAGCGCATCAGGCGCCCGCCCCTTTTTCTTTTTGTTTTGACGCGTTTTCTTTACGCGAACCGGTACCCACTTCGCTCGAAAACGCTATGGGAGTTGAACTGAAATCAGCTATTCTTGACGCGGTAGGTCTCGTGACAACCGCCGCACTGCTTGCCGATGCCGGGGAAAGTCGCCTTCAGCGAATCGAGATCCTTGATCTGGGTCTTGGCTTCGCTCACGACTTTACCAAAGCTTGTGATGTGCTCGCTGAAACCGGCCTTGTCTTCCCAGACCTTCGGCGAGGATGAGTAATCGCCGTCCGCCTTCAGCCCCTTGATGCTGTCGGGAAACAGCGTCGGAAGTTTCTGGGCCGTTTCCTCGAACTGGGCGAGCGCGGTATCAACCGTCGCCTGGTCATATGGCTTTTCGCCCTTGACCATCGCGGCCAGCGCACCGGCGTTCTTGCCGTTGCCCTTCATGAAGGTCTGCGCATTCTTGACCGCATCCTGTTGCGCCATCACCGCGCCGATACCGAGCACCAACGCTCCAACAATAACGACAATTCGCTTCATCAGTCTGATCCTTCTGATTTTTCCAAACGCACGGTGAAACCGGTTACCCGTCTAGCAAACATTGTTATCATTCTAATTATCAACAGCGCCCGCAAGGCTTCATTCCAGCCTCCGCACCGGCAGCTTTAAGCGGGCCGGCCAAACCGGCCGCACGCAAAGCGTGTATTTTATCGCTTTATCCTGCTTTGTTAGAGAGCGGACGGTATGAAGGTAGTTGGGCCAGTGCGGCGAGCCCAATTAGAACCGATCGGCCTGTAGCCCGGATGAGCGCAGCGATATCCGGGACCGATGTCTGATATACTCCCGGATATCGCTGCGCTCATCCGGGCTACGGCGCTGGATCCCGGCTCTTACGATGCGCGTCTCGAACCATGGCCACAAGAACAGCAGTAACGATTAGAGCGAATCGAAAAACGCTCCAACGCTCACAAACTATGCCGGCGCTGGTGCTCGCGGATCGCGATCCAGACCCGCTCGGCGGTGGCGGGCATGTCGATATGATCGATTTTGTACTCGCGCCACAGCCCCTCGATGATCGCATTGACCACCGCCGGGCAGGAGCCGATCGCTCCGGCCTCGCCGGCGCCTTTGACGCCGAGCGGATTGGTCGTGCACGGGACATTGTGCGTCTCGAACACAAAGGACGGCCCGTCGGCGGCGCGCGGCAGCGCGTAGTCCATGAACGTTCCGGTCACGAGCTGGCCGTCCGCGGGATTGTAGACCGCCTGCTCCATCAAGGCCTGGCCGATGCCCTGCATCGCGCCGCCATGCACCTGACCGGCGAGCAGCAGCGGATTGAGCGTCACCCCGAAATCGTCGACGATCACATAGTTGACGATTCTGATGATGCCGGTGGCCGGATCGATTTCGACCTCGGCGATATGGGTGCCGTTCGGAAATGTGCCGTCGGCGCTGGAGAATGTCGCGCTCGTTTTCAGCTTTGAGGGATCGCCGGCGGCGCGCTTGGCCAGATCGGCGAAGCTGACCGAACGATCGGTGCCCGCGATCCGCACCGTGCCCTCGTTGATCTCCAGATCGGCGCTGCTGGTTTCCAAAGCTTCGGCCGCGAGCTCGCGAAGATTGACGCCGAGCTTGCGGGTCGCGCGCTCGACGCTGACGCCGCCGGAGGGAATCGACGCCGAACCGCCGGTGCCGAGACCTGTGGCCACGACATCCGTGTCGCCCTGGAAAATGTGGACGCGTTCAGGCGAAAGACCGAACTGCTCGGCGACGAGTTGCGCATAGGCGGTCTGGTGGCCCTGCCCGCTCGACTGGGTGCCGATCAGGATCGAGACGTCGCCATTGGGATCGAGCCGCACTTCGGCGGTCTCCTCGCCCATCGTGCCGCACACCTCGACATAGCTGGCAAGGCCGATGCCGCGCACCAGCCCCTGCTTCTTCGCGGCCCTGGCGCGCGCCGGAAATTCCTTCCAGCCGGCGATGTCCATCGCCCGTTTCATATGCGCGGCGAAGTCGCCGGAATCGTAGATCTTGCCGGTTGCAGTGGTGTAGGGCAACGCGCGCGGCTGAATGAAATTCTTGCGCCGGATCGCGTCCGGCGTCATCCCGAGCTTGCGCGCGGCCGCATCGACCAGCCGCTCGACCACATACGCCGCTTCAGGACGGCCGGCGCCACGATAGGCATCGACCGGCACGGTGTTGGTGAACACCGTGCGGACGCGGCAATGAAACGCTTTGATATCGTAGAGGCCGGGCAGCATGCCGGCGCCGCCATGCGGAATGTAAGGGCCAAAGGTCGACAGATACGCGCCCATATCGCCCATCAGGTCGACATCCATCGCGAGGAACTTGCCGTCTTCAGCGAGCGCCATCCGCGCCGTCGTGACGTTGTCGCGCCCCTGCGCGTCGCCCATGAAATGATCGGCGCGATCGGCGGTCCATCTCACCGTCTTGTTCAGCTTGCGCGAGGCGAACGCGGCCAGCGCGTATTCGCGATACGGAAACAGCTTGGTGCCGAAGCCGCCGCCGACATCCGGGCAGATCACCCGCATCTTTTCCGGCGGAATCTTCAGCACCATGCCGCCGATGATCTCGCGCAGGCGATGGCTGCCCTGGCTGCCGATCGTCAGGGTAAGATGATCGCGTTTGGCGTCGTATTCGCAGACCACCGCGCGGGTTTCCATGAAATTGGTGACGATGCGCGGATTGACGATGGAAACTTCGGCCACCGCATGCGCCGTCGCGAACGCCGCGTCGGTCGCCTTCTTGTCGCCGATCGGCACGTCGAACAACACATTGCCGGGATGTTCGGGCCAGACCTGCGGCGCGCCCTTCTTGACCGCATTCACAAGTCCGACCACGGCCGGCAATGCGGTCCACTGGACCGTGATCGCCTCGATCGCATCGCGCGCCTGATCGATGGTTTCAGCGACCACAAACGCAACGGCATCGCCGACATGGCGCACCACATCCTGCGCGAGGATCGGATACGGAGGCCCGGTGAACGGATTTTCTTCCAGATTGAACAGGCACGGCAGATCGCCAAGTTCCCCAACATCCGCAGCCGTGAGGATGCTGGCGACCCCGGGCAAACCGCGCGCGCCAGTGACATCGATGGTGAACTTCGCATGCGCATGCGGCGAGCGCAGCACCAGCGCATGCAGCGCGGCCTGCGGCGCGTGGTCGTCGGTATAGCGGCCCTTGCCGCGAATGAGCGCGTCATCTTCCTTACGGAGGACGCTTTGACCGACACCGAATTTGATAGGAGCCATTGTGTGTCCATTTTCCGCCGGCGCGTTCGATTCAACCACGCTCAAACCATCGAAGATGCACACCATATTGCAGCGGATCGCAACGCAGCGCAAACGCCTCCTTGTCCAGACACGTCTTCTCCAGGGCAGAAGCGACGGTTTGATGCATATCAACACCGGCTTTCGGTCCAGGCTTATTGAACCTTTTGCGTCATTTCGCAGCGTATCGGGTAAAGACATCATGGCGAAAAATCAGGACGAGGCGTTGACCGAGCGGCACTTGGCGTTGTTTGGAGCCGTCCTGCAGAGTTTTGCCCGTTACGAACAGACGATAGAGCAGGCTATTGCGGGTGTGCTGCGAACCGAAGTTTCCAGCATCGCCATCCTGATGCGACAGCTCGACTTCATGGCCAAACGCCTGGCATTTCTCGATCTTTTGCGGGAACGATCTATTCCAAGCGATCGCTGGGAACGCATTTTTGCGCATCTCGCTGTTCCGACCTACCATGTCGGTCTGCGAAATCACATCGCGCACTCGACCTGGAAGGTCTCGCCAGAGCCGAAATCGATTCAGCCCGACTGGATCCTTCGATGGGTGCCGGGCATCGAACCAACCTTTCGGGAACCGGCTTCCGATGTAGCAAGCTATACGTTCGAATCCCTGAGCGAGACCTCGGCCAATCTCGCCATTGGCCACGAGCGGTTTGTCGCCTGTCTCATCGAGTTAGGCCTAATCTCGCACGAACATGAATGAGGTCCCCCATGCGAAGGCTGCTTTTTGCTTTGCCGGCTGTTGCATTATTTTCGGCACTTGCCCCTATTCGGGCACAGGACATTGGCGCGAATTCCGATGAGATCAGGAAAGGCCATTACCTGGCCGTCCTGATGTGTTCGAGTTGCCATATTGTTGGTACCGACCAGTCCGCGCCCGTTTTGCGGCCTCCGGCGCCCTCGTTCGTATCGATCGCTCAACGCGTCAACGCTGAACAAATCGATTCCTTTCTGACAACGACGCATCGAGACATGAGTAACCCGGCCGGCATGCCGAATCCCGAACTCGGCGATTTTCAGAAGAGGCAGGTTGAGGCGTATCTACTTAGCCTCCGCGAGAGGGTAACCGCCATCCCCGCTCCTCTCCAGCCCTCGATCACCACGACGGCAACTTGCGACGCGGAAATTGCGCGATTGCAGTTGCTGCTTCAGAAAGCCCGCGCCAGCGGCGAGATCGTGGGAACCGCGCCTGAATCGACGGCCGCGCGGCTTCACCACCAGCCCACACGCCGATCGGTCGAGGAAGCGACGGACGAAGTCGCAAAAAATACGGATACCGCAATCGCTTTTGCTCAAAAACTGAAAGCAGAAGGCCTCGACGCCGAATGCGGGACGATGCTTCGGAAAATCGAGCCAACGCCGGGTTCCGGTAAAAGATAGCGAATTTGAGTGCACATAACGGACTCAGTTGTAGGGTGGGTTAGCGAAGCGTAACCCACCATTTCGCCGTTGGGGAGTGGCGGATTACGCTCCGCTAATCCGCCCTACGAGTTCAAACTCGGACATCAAGTGCTTGTGAATAAACTCTTCAGCCCCGCACCAGCGACCGCAACCAGCCGATCAGTGCGACGTACCGGTCAGGCGGCGTCCTTGATCTGACGGTCCGGCCGCATGACCAGACACATCGCGGCACCCACCAGCAGCAGGCACAGCGACGCGCTGAACGGCGTTGAATAATTGCCGGTGAGGTCGGCGATGAAGCCGAAGGCCAGCGGCGCGCAAATCGACGAAATGGCGGAGCCGGTATTGAGCATGCCGCCGGCCGAACCTGCCCAGGCCGGCGCGATGTCGGTGCAGACCGCCCAGGTCGGCGAAACCGCCGCGCGAATGAAGAAGAATCCGGCCGCCAGCGCCACCGCAGCCAGATTGACCTCGCGGATGAACAATACCGGGCCGATACAAACGGCGGCCAGGATCAGCGACGTGCCGATGAGTGCGTTGCGGCCGATCCGCAGACTGCCGGTGCGCCGGTAAAGATAGTCGCTCAGCCAGCCGCCGCTGATGTCGCCGAACACCCCGGCAAACAGCACCCCGAAGGTGAAGATCGCCGAACTCTTGAGCTCGAGGTGATAGCTCCTGGCGAAATAGGTCGGCAGCCAGGTCCAGAACGTCCAGAATGTTGCACTCAGGCACAGGTAAACCAGCGTCGGCGGCAGCATTGCCGGAATCAGGCGGCGCCACGGCGTCTTCGCCTCAGTCTTGCGGGTAAAAACAAGCTGCGCCAGTTCCTCTTTGGTTACCCCGGGGTGGGCGCGCGGATCGTCACGGAAGCGCCAGGCCCATACCACCACCCAGACGGCGCTGATGCCGCCGAGTATCAGGAAGGCACCGCGCCAGCCCACATAACCCATCAGCCAGGCAACCAGCGGCGGCGTCACGGTGGTGCCGATCGAGACGAAGCTGTGTGTGAGCCCCTGCGTGAAGCTGCGGCGCGTCGGCGGCGTCCAATCGGCGATGACGCGCGTCATCGCCGGGAACGGGGCGGCTTCGCCGAGCCCCAGCAAAGCGCGCGCGCCCACCAAGCCGGCAAGACTCGATGACAGGCCGCACAAGATGGTCGCCAGCGACCAGATCGAGCCGAATATGGTCAGTCCAAGCCGGCTTCCCCATTTGTCGCACAGCCAGCCGACCGGCGCCTGCAGGAGATAGGGAAAGCCGAACACCGAGAACGCCAGACCGAGTTGGGTATTGGTGAGGCCGAATTCCCTTTGGATCTCGGGCGCCGCGACCGAGACGACGTTGCGGTCGATCATGTTCAGCAAGTAGCAAAGCGCCACCAGGATGACGACCCGGCCGGAAACCGTGCCAGGGATCGCGCGGATTTCCCGAAAAAACGTCCGGACGGGAAAGGCGCCATTCATCGTTGTCATCATGACCCCATGTGCATTGCAGCCGTGGCCAAGTGCGGTATCACGCTTGCGCTACCCTGGCTATCCGGGTCTCGCTGCGCAAAATCACGCGATCGTCGACGGGAGTCGATCGACGCCGCACGCAAGGCTCGTCTATCGCGAGTGATCGTTTTGCGGCCTGCTCTATGTCCGTTGCGCCCTTCATGGCGACCAAATTTTGCAGCGCAGCGAAATGACGCGATGTGCCAGGAGCGGACCTGAGCAGGCGCAGCATATTGCTCTCCGACAGAGCACTGCTCACTTGTAGCACGAAGCGATTGCAACTAGAGTTAGTGAGAAGAATGGAGGGTGCAAATGCGTAAATTCGCGGTAGCCTGCCTTTCAATCTTTGGTGTCACGTTATTCCTCTCCAACTCGTTCGCCGGCGAGAAGGAAGAAGCCGTGATGGCGGGATGCGCGGTTACGGCAGCGACCGTAGTAGGATATGCAGGCTGTGTCGCCGCAGGGTGGGCGGGACAGGCGTTGGACACCTGCGTTAATGAGCCTTCCAAGTGTTACGGCGGAGATGGCAAAAAACTGTTGTGCTCAGTTGGAATAGGCGGCTGTCCGAAGCCGATAGAACCAGCACAGCTAGTTCGTGTTATGCCTTTCCATGGTGGATGTGAGGCGATCTACAACACCGGTATCTACTGGAGCCCAGATTGTCAGAACCTTCGAGGTGGCGGCCGAACCCTCAACGCTTGGGACGTACCCCAGGCTCATTGGTCATTCGTTCGCGCAATGGTCATCTTCCGGGATTGCATAATCACTGCCTTTAACAGCGCAATCTACAAAAGCTGCAACGGACTAAATCTTGGCGGCGGCGGTGAGACCACAAAAGTATATGAGGGTGCTCATGTCGAAGCGATGGACGTCGTTGCATATCAGGGGAAGCTCGTTCTTCGGACCAAGTTTGCAAACAATCCTTATTACTGCGACCCTAGCGGAGATTATCCCGGCGGCGGTCCAGGTGTAGACTACTGTGATCATGGCTCAGTGAACACGCCGCCCGCAATCTCTTTGGCGCTTACGGGGGAGTTCGACAAAGATAGGTTTGCATTAATCAACAATGTGCATGGTGATTGTAACTCGCGAACCATTGCCTTCAGAGACCGCTTCTTTGATCAAGTGTTTTTTCCGACGCTATTTTACAATTGCACCTACATCAACTGGGGGCAAGATGTTTTGCCGCAGGTAGCAAAAGGCATTGGTTTATCGGACGCCAGCAGCCGGTGGGCCCTTGTCAGGGTTGATGGAGGCTGCAACGGACGCATCGTCCAGCTGTATGATAAACGAGCTAGAAACATACAGACGGTTCGTCTTGGTGCGGATAACTGCCAGACAATAAACTTCAATGGACCACCTGCGGCACCAGGCGGATGGCTTTCAGTGGTTGTTGCGAAAGCGAACCTTCCTCCTGGTTAGGGAGCTTGGTCCTTTAGTCGACCCATTTTAGCTTTGCAGTTCACTAACACGACAGCGGCCGGAAAGCGCGATGAACGGGCGCCGTTGTATGTACCCCAAAATTGTCATGTGCGCCGAAGCCTAACACCCTGCGAACGGGCATAGTCACCGAAAACGGTGCTCCATCCGCCTCACTTGCGAACCGCGCCCGACGACCGAGATGGATCATAGACGGAAGTTTTGGTCCACCAAGTGCATGTCCGATCTGCTCCCGAAGTCGGACATCAAGCGTTTATGAGAACGCTCCTTATCCCCGCACCAGCGTTCGCAACCAGCCTCTGCCGAACAGCAGCAATATTGAGGCGGCATAGACGACCGCGCCGACAACGATCAGCCATACAAACGCGATCTCGTCGCGCCCTGTGCTCAGCGTGGACAAATACGACGCCGCAAACCTTGCGGCGAGCCACAGCGCCACTCCGAGCACGACACCGGCCACAGCAAATTTCGCCAGTGACTTGATCCACGCGCGATCGAATTCGAGAAAACCCCGTCGCACCGCAAAGCCGAGCACCAGCAACAGATTGATCCAGGCTCCGACCGCGGTCGCCAGCGCGAGGCCGACCTGCGCCAATGAGCCGATCAATGCGATTTTCAGCGCGACGTTGACGGCGACACCTGACAGCGCCGCCTTCACCGGCGTCGCGGTATCCTTGCGGGCATAAAATGTCGCGACTGCGCTGCGGATCAGCACAAATGGAATGAGGCCGATCGCATAGGCCGCCAGCGTCGCACCGGCGGCCGCAGCGTCGCCTTTGGTGAATGCGCCGCGCGCGAACATCGCGCGCATGATCACATCAGGCACGATCAGGAACGCGGCCACGAACGGCACCGAAAACAACAACGTAAAATCGAACGCGCGGCGTTGCGAGGCCATCGCGCCGGCATGATCTTCCGAGGTCAGCCGCCGCGACATTTCCGGCAGCAGCACCGTGCCGATCGCAATGCCAATGACGCCGATCGGCAATTGATTGAGCCGGTCGGCATAATACAGCGCCGACAGCGCGCCGGCGGGAAGAAACGTCGCGATAATGGTGTCGGCAAATAGCGCGACCTGGGTGCCCATCGATCCCAGCGTGGCGGGCCCGAGCGCGCGGAAGAAGGCGCGGACATCCTCATCGAGCTTCAAGGGCGCAAAGCGTGGCAATCCGCCGTGGGTGGCGAGATCGCCGGCGAGCAGGAAATATTGCAGGAAACCCGAGATCAACACGCCCCACGCCGCGGCATGGCCGGGCGTCGGAAAGAATACCGCCAGCGCCAGCGTCGCCATCATCGAGATGTTGAGAAAGATCGACGCGGCTGCCGCGCTCGCAAAGCGATGCATCACGTTGAGCATGCCGCCATACAACGTCACCAGCGTGATCAAGAGCAGATAAGGAAAGGTGATCCGCGTCAGATCGATCGCAAGCCGCCGCTGCTCGGCATCCTCGGTGAAGCCGGGCGCGAGGATGCTCATGGCTTGCGGCATGAAGAACCATGCCAGCACCAGCAGCACCAATTGCGAGACGAACAGCAGCGTGAAGATGCGATCGGCGAACAGTTTCGCCGAGGCTTCGCCGCGCCCGCCATGGACATGCGCATAGGCCGGCACGAACGCCGCGTTAAAGGCGCCCTCGGCGAAGATAGCACGGAAGTGGTTGGGCAGCCGCAGCGCCACGAAAAACGCGTCGGCCACCGGCCCGGCGCCCAGGATCGCCGCCAGCATAATGTCGCGGGCAAAGCCGGTCAGCCGCGAAAGGAGCGTATAGCCGCCGACGGTGAAGATACGACCGAGCATGCGCCCGCTTCTAGCGCATTAGTGCTTTTTAAAAAACGGCGAAATCAGGAAGAAAGTGCGCCACGCACAGCCTTGATGATCCGCTCCTGCGTCTGTTCATCGAGATAGGCGTGCATCGGCAGGCTGATCACATCGTCCGACAGCGCTTCGCAGACCGGCACGCCGCCATCGGCAATCGGGTAATCCCGATAGGCGGTCTGCTGGTGCATCGATTTCGGATAATAGATCGCGGTCGGAATGCCCTGCGCCTTCAGCGCCGCGGCGAACTCATTTCGGTCAACGCCCTTCGGCAGCCGGATGGTGTATTGCGCCCACACCGAAATCATACCGCTGGCGACATGAGGCACGGTCACTACATTGCCGAGGCCCTGCGCATAGCGCTGCGCGACCACGTTTCGCGCCGCGATCTCGTCCTCGAATATCCTGAGTTTCTCGATCAAGATCGCGGCTTGCATGGTGTCGAGCCGTCCTGTCAGCCCGAGGCGGACATTGTCGTATTTGTCCGATCCCTGGCCGTGCACACGGATGCTGCGTAGCGTTTCGGCCAGTTCCGCATCGTCGGTCAGGATCGCGCCGCCGTCGCCGAAGCAACCCAGCGGCTTGGCCGGGAAGAAGCTGGTCGCGGTGACGTGGCCGAAGGTGCCGAGACGGCGGCCCTTGTAGCTAGCGCCAAACGCCTGCGCCGCGTCATCCAGCACGAACAGGCCCTCGGCCTCGGCGACCGCACTGATGGCATCATGGTCGGCGCTCTGCCCGAACAGATCGACCGGGATCACGCCCTTCGGCTTGAGACCTAATCGCTTCGCAGTCGCGATGCCGCGCTTGAGCGATTCCACGTCCATGTTGAAGGTCGCCTCATCGACATCGACGAACACGGGAGTCGCGCCGGTCAGCGCCACGGCCTCGCCGGTCGCACAGAATGTAAACGACGGACAGAATACCGCGTCGCCGGGGCCGACCTCTTTGGCCATCAGCACCATCAGCAGCGCATCGGTGCCGCTGGCGCAGGTCACGACATGCTTGGCGCCCGTGAAGGCTGCGAGCGCGGCCTCGAGTTGCGTCACTTCCGGGCCGTTGATGAACAGGCAATGCGTAAGTACGCGGGACACCGCTTCGTCTACGGCCGTGCCGAGCCGGCGGCGCTGCGCGGCGATGTCGATGAAGGGAACGGGTTCTGGACGCATGTGCTGGTTCATGGAGCCTTGTTTCGTAGAAGGAGAGTCGGACATCCCTGCGTGATCGCTTCAGCCAACGACACGCCGCGGTCCCTTGCGCGCCGCGGCGACAGCAGGCTTGGCGGGCGTCTCGAGGCAGCGGATCGCGATTTCGAGGCTGGCGACGCCCTCGGCGCCGGTCACCGCAGGCGCGCTTTCGCTGCGCACCGCTTTGAGGAACGCGATCAATTCGGCGCGCAGCGGTTCGTCATGGCCGACCGGCAGATGGCGCATCGAATAGCTGCCGTCCGGCTTGAAGCCGAAACATTCGGTGACCTGACGCGTGAGCAGATCGCCCATCACATATTTGCCGCGCGTCGCGACCGTGACGTTGCGCGCCTTGAACGGCGTCAGCCAGTTGGTGTTGATGTGGGCGAGCACGCCCGACGCGGTGCGGAACTGCAGCAGCGCGATATCCTCGCGCTCGGCGACAGCACTTGAGAGCTGCGGCTGCACTTCGACGATGTCGGACTCGGTAAACCAGCGGATCAGGTCGATGTCGTGTACGGCAAGATCGATCACCACGCCGACATTCGACATCCGCGGCGGGAACGGTCCGACCCGCGTAATCGCGATCGACAGAATGTCCTCGCCCGAGATCGCCTGCTTGACCGCGGCCACGGCCGGGTTGAAGCGCTCGACATGGCCGACCATCAGGGTCACGCCGGCGCGCTCGGCGGCCGCGACGATTTCCTGGCCCTCCTCAACCGAAGACGCGATCGGCTTTTCGACCAGCACATGGATATTGTGCGCGATGCATTTCAGCGCGATCTCGTGATGCAGATGCGTCGGGGCGGCGATGGTGACGGCGTCGATGCCTTCCGCGATCAGTTCATCGAGGCTGGCGAAGGCGCGGCAACCGGCGAGCTCAGTCGCCCGCGCCCGATGTTCGGGCAGCGGATCGACGATCCCGACCAGCGTCGTATCGGGCATTCCGGCCAGCACGCGGGCATGATTGCTACCCATGATGCCGGCGCCGATGACCCCGATGCGAAGCGCACGTTTGGTATCGGCTTTCACACCGGATGCGGAACCTTTGGAAACCATTGAATGCAACCCCAGAATTATCAGGCGCCACGACCCCACAGCCCCTGCGCCGTGGTTCTCCTAGCACGTCGCCACAGATGTGGCGAATGAAGGGAGGACATCCCCAAACACGTTTTGATTCAAAGAATTACACGCCCGGTCCAGGGCAGGAAATATCGAAATACGTTAAATTACGTGGTTTGGCAGCCGGCGAATCTGTGCCGCCAGCCGCGCAATCGGAACCGGCTGGAGCCTTATCGATTCTGATTAAATCAGAATTCGGGCTCCAGTCTTTTGTTTTGACGCGTTTTCTTTACGCGAACCGGTATCCACTTCGCTCGAAAACGCTCTCTATGAGCGCTGATAATCATCCTCGATGCGGATGATGTCGTCCTCGCCGAGATAGCTCCCGGTCTGGACCTCGATCAATTCGAGCTGGATCTTGCCGGGGTTCTCCAGCCGGTGAACGGAGCCGATCGGGATGTAGATCGATTCGTTCTCATGCACCGTCTTGACGAGTTCGTTGACCGTGACCCGCGCGGCGCCGCGCACCACGATCCAGTGCTCGGAGCGGTGGTGATGTTTCTGCAGCGACAGCCGCCCGCCGGGCTTCACCACGATGCGCTTGACCTGGTGACGCTCACCCATGTCGACCGATTGATAGGTGCCCCAGGGCCGATGCATCTTCAGATGCTCCTCGGTCACTTTCGGCGCTACGGCCTTGAGCTTCGCGACCAGCCGCTTGAGTCCGTTGGCATCCTTCTGGCGCGACACCAGCACGGCGTCCTGCGTCGCCACCACCACGAGATCGTCGACGCCTTCCAGCGCGACCAGCACGCTCTCGGAAGAGACGTTGCAGTTGCGGGAATCCTCGAACACGGCGCGCCCTTGCGCGGCATTGCCCTGTTCGTCCTTGTCGGACAATTCCCACACCGCGTGCCATGAGCCGACATCAGACCAGCCGCACGCCACCGGCACCACCGCGGCGCGCGATGTTTTTTCCATTACGGCGTAGTCGATCGAGATCGCCTTGGCCGATCCGAACGAATCCGCGTCCAGCGTCACGAATCCGAGATCGCGTCCCGCTTTGGTGACGGCATCGCTGACCGCCTGCACGCTCTCGGCATCGACGTTGCGATATTCATCGAGCAGCACGGAGGCGCGGAACATGAAGTTGCCGCTATTCCAGAGATAGCCGGCCTTGACGTATTCGGCGGCCTTGGCCGCATCCGGCTTCTCGACGAATTTCTGGACGGCCTGGACTTTTCCGGAAACCACCTCGCCCGGATTGATGTAGCCGTATTCGGTCGCGGCGCGCTCCGGCGCCACGCCGAAGGTGACGATCCTGCCAGCATCCGCCGCAACCAATCCCTCGCGGCAGGCTGCGACAAACGCCTGGGTATCGCGAACGACGTGATCGGCGGCGAGCGCCAGCACCACCGCCTCATTGCTGCGCATCTGCGCAAAAACCGCACCGGCCGCGATCGCCGGGCCGGAATCCCGCCGCATCGGCTCCAGCAGCACGTCGGCCTCTACACCGATCTCGGCCAATTGCTCCAGCACCATGAAACGATAGGCGGTGTTGGTGATGACGATCGGGCGCTCGAACAACGCCGCATCCGACACCCGCAGGATGGTGTCCTGAAATGTCGAACGGGTACCGAACAGAGGCAGGAACTGTTTCGGACGGACCTCGCGCGAGGCAGGCCACAACCGCGTTCCGGCGCCGCCGCACATGATCAGTGGAACAATTCTTCGGTCCATCCGTGCCTCACACCTTGTAATGGTCGCGATACCAGGCGACAAAATGATGAATGCCGTCCTCGATCGAGGTCGCCGGCGAGAAACCGAAGTCGCGCATCAAATCTTCGACATCGGCGAAAGTTTCCGTGACGTCCCCTGGCTGCATCGGCAGCATATCCTTTACCGCCGCACGGCCCAACTCCTTCTCCAGAACTGAGACGACATGCGTCACCTCTTCCGGATGATGGTTGCCCACATTATAGACACGCGCCGGCGCGACCTTTCCGTCATCGCCGGGAACGTGATCGGCAAGACGCGAGACGACGCGAGTGACGTCATCGATATAAGTAAAGTCGCGGCGCATCTTGCCATGATTGAAGAGCTTGATCGGTCTGCCTTCCATAATCGCTTTCGTAAACATGAAGATCGCCATATCGGGGCGTCCCCATGGTCCGTAGATAGTGAAGAACCGCAAACCCGTGACCGGAAGACGGTAGAGATGGCTGTAGGAATGGGCCATCACTTCGTTGGCTTTTTTTGTGGCGGCGTAAAGGCTGATCGGACGATCGGTCTTGTCGTCGACCGAAAATGGCAGTTTGGTGTTGGCGCCGTAAACGGAAGATGACGACGCATAAATCAGATGACGGCATTCGTTGCGCCGGCATCCTTCCAGCACATTGACGAAACCTTCGAGATTGGCGTCGACATAGGCGTGGGGATGATCAATCGAGTAGCGCACCCCGGCTTGCGCCGCGAGGTGAATCACCACCGCAAACCGATGTTTGGCAAATAATTCGGCAATCGACGGACGGTCCGCCAGATCGGCCTGCACGAAATCAAACCGGGTATTTTTGCGCAGCAGGTTCAACCGCGACTGTTTCAAGGCCGGATCGTAATAATTGTTAACACTATCCAGCCCGACGATCCGGTGGCCCTGTTCCAATAGCGCACGGGCGACGTGAAAGCCGATGAATCCCGCTGCACCTGTGACCAATATTGTCTGATCAGACATCTTAACCCCGTCCGCGCCGGTTGGCGCCGCCGCGCCGGATGGACTGTTTTGCCGAGATATCACCGGGGCCGCAATACCCGGCGATGCGGCTATTGCCATATTGGCTTTAAAACCATACCAAGACGCCGAACCCGGGGCGCTCGGGGTCGATTTGCGCCGGTTTGATGCTCTTCTCTAACTTGCTTCTCTAACTTGGCAAAGCGCGGGCGAGATGCGCCGGATCCTGCTTTCGACAATCAAGATCGTCATCTCCGCGGCGCTGCTCTATCTCGCGCTCCGCAAGGCGAATTTTTCCGAACTGGCGTCGCGTATCGATGTCGCGAGCCTGGGCTGGCTCGGGCTGGCGATCGCGGCGACATTTCTGCAGATCTTTATCGGCGTGCTGCGTTGGCGCATCGTCAGCGCCGAATGCAACGCACCGCTGCCGATCCGCCAGGCGATGCGTTACAATCTGATCGGATCGTTTTTCAACCAGACGCTGCCCTCCTCGATCGGCGGCGACGCCGTGCGGCTCTGGCTGGTGGCGCGCGCCGGCGCCGGCTGGCGCGCGGCGACCTATTCGATCTTTGTCGACCGCGCCATCGGCCTGATTGCGCTGGCGGTCATGATCGTCGCGAGCCTGCCATGGAGCTATCGGCTGATCAGCGATCCCTATGGCCGCTCCGCATTGTTGCTGGTCGATTTCGCAGCACTTGCGGGCGGCATGGGATTTCTCATTCTCGGCCGTCTGCGATGGCCGTGGCTGAAGAGCTGGTGGGTAACGCATCATGTTTATGCCTGCGCCGTGATTGCCAACCGGGTGGTGTTCAGCCGGAAACATGGCATCGCGATCGCGGCGCTCTCGATATTCGTTCACGTGCTTGCCGTCGTGATCGCCTGGTGCGTGGTCAAGTCGATCGCAGCCCCGGTCGGATTCGGCCAGACCTTCCAGTTGATACCGCCGGTCATGCTGATCACGATGCTGCCGATCTCGATTGCCGGCTGGGGCGTGCGCGAAGCGACCATGGGATTGGCCTTTGGCTATGCCGGGCTGATGACCAATGAAGGCATCAACATTTCGCTGCTGTTTGGCGCGGTCTCCTTTATCGTCGGCGCCTTTGGCGGCCTCGTGTGGATTTTCAGCGCGGAGAAAGCCGCGCAAGGCACCGCACCGATCGAGGTGCCGGAATAACGGCCATATTGGACAGAATGACCATTTCGGACGCGTCGCTATTTCTTTTGGCCATCGTCGCCGCGGCGATCATCTCGGCCGGCCTGACCGCGGCGATCCGTCCGCTGCTCCTCAAGCACGCCTTGGCAAACCCGAATGCGCGCTCCTCCCATCGCATCCCGACGCCGCAGGGCGCGGGCATCGCGGTGATCGCTGCGACATTGGTGGTCGCCGCCGCGATCATGGCGGGCAACGATGGATCGCGCGTGCATGTTCCGATCGCGGTGTTCGGCGCGACGCTGTTCATTGCCATCGTCGGCTTTGCCGACGACCTCAAATCCATCCCTGTCGTAGCGCGGTTGTTGCTGCAGGCGGTCGCGGTCGGCGCGATCGTGTTTGCCGCATCGGATGATGTCAGGATCGTTCCGGCATGTCCGCTCTGGCTCGAGCGCAGCCTGATTTTGCTGGCAGGACTCTGGTTCGTGAATCTGGTCAACTTCATGGACGGGCTGGACTGGATGACCGTGGCCGAAATCGTGCCCGTGACATCAGCGCTGGTCGTCCTGGGATCGCTGAGCGAATTTTCGCTATCGCCAGCCATCATGGCCGCCGCGCTATGCGGCGCGATGATCGGCTTTGCGCCCTTCAACCGCCCGGTGGCAAAAATCTTTCTCGGCGATGTCGGCAGCCTGCCGATCGGCCTGCTGTTGGGCTGGTGTCTCATGGAACTGGCGTCGCATCAGCACCTCGCCGCTGCGCTGCTGTTGCCACTGTATTATCTGGCCGACGCCTCGGTGACGCTGTTGCGCCGCATGATCCGGCGCGAGCCGTTTTGGGCCGCGCATCGCTCGCATTTCTACCAGCGCGCGACCGACAACGGTTTTAGCGTGTGGCGCGTGGTGAGCGAGGTGTTCGTGCTCAATGTGGTTCTCGCAGGCTTGGCCATTGCGTCAACCCGGACGGCGTCGTTGGCAGTCGAAACCGTGCTCTTACTCGTTGGTGGCGCCGCGGTGACGTTTTCGATGTACCGGTTTTCGCAGCCGCGTACGTCTTAGAAGAAAACACTTAAGACGACACCGCCCGGCGCAGCCCCTCCTCGAGGCTGAACGGCGGCCGCCATCCGGTCGCGGCCATCTTCGAGACATCCACTTCCATCGATCCGATCAGGCTGTCCCGCGCTTCCGGGCGGCCGCTCATTTTCAACAGTAACTGCAACACCGGTAGCGGCAGCGGCACCAGACGCGCTGATTTGCCCGAGGCGCGCGCGATCTGCCGGACGAATTCAGGCGTCGAGATCTGCGCCTCATCCGCGACCAAAAAAAGATCGAATTGACCGCCCGTCGCCGAGAGCCGGTTGGCGATGAACGAAGCGAGGTTCTCGACGCCGACGAAAGCGCGGCGGTTATGGATCGCGCCGAATGGAAGCGGAATGCCACGCTGGACAGCCCTGACCAACAACCTGAAATTCCCGAGCGCTCCGGCGCCGTAGATCAACGGCGGCCGGATCACCGTGACGCGCATCGCAACCGTCTCGGACAGCGCCTTCAGACCGGACTCTGCGGCGGCTTTCGAGAGCCCATAAACGCCGCGCGGTGCGGCAATATCATCTTCGCGAAATGGCGCGCGGCCGTCGGTGGAGGCGCCGTTGACGAGAATAGTACTGAGATGGATGAACTGCCGCACACCGGCTGCCGCGGCGCTTCGCGCCAGTTGCAGTGTGCCCTCGGTGTTCACGGTACGATAGAGCCCGCCCGCATGTTCCTCGCCGGGGTGATGCGCCCGCGCCGCCAGATGCACCACCGCCTCGACACCGTCCAGCGCGGCGTGCCAGTCGGTGTCAGGTCCGATAGAGCCGATCAGGACTTCATCGTCGCCGCCTGTGGGCGTTCGCACCGCGCGCCGCACCCGCCATCCCGCTTGCACCAATGCCGGCACCAGATGCCGGCCGACAAAACCGCTGGCGCCTGTCACGAGAACGGAGGGACGCGTGTCCGTCATCGTCCGCTCTCTGATTTGCGCAGCAATCCCTGAACGAGATCGGAATAGCCGGCCATCGCTCCCGCAAAATTAAACCGTTGCGCGATCGTGGCGGCGCGCTCGCCGCGCGCGAAATCCTCGGACGACGCGGCAAGCCGGATGGTTCTTGCCAGCTCATCGGCATCGCCGGGCGTGACGACCCAGCCCACATCATGCTCGGTGACTGTCAGTGCCGCCTCGGCATCGCGCTCGGCTACAATGAGTACCGGCCGGCCCACCGCGAGCAGATTGTAGAACCGGCTCGGCACCGACACGCCCGCGACGTTTTTGCGATAGGGAATCAGCCAGAGATCGGCAGCCGACAAAAACGCTTCGAGATTTTCATCCGGCACGCGGTCAACGAGACTGACATTGGGAAGTACGGTCTGCGCCTGCATCTGCTTGAGGCGCTCGAAGCCGATGCCCCAGCCCGACAGCAGAAAGTGAATATCCGGATCGTCGCGCAGCAACCGCGCCGCAGCAAATACGATATCGGGATCATGGGTAAAGCCGAGATTGCCGGAGAGACCGACGATAAAGCGGGCGGCCTGCGAACGGCGGTAGGGATTATCCGGCGATATCGGCCGGACTGCAGGCGCGAGTGTCGCCCAGTTCGGAATGAAGCGGAGTTTGTCGCGGGTGACGCCCGCATACCGCAACAGAAGCTGCTCGGTGTCGCGACCGATCGTGACGATGGCATTGAGCCCGCGAAACATCAGCGCGTTGATGCCGCGTATCCCCCGGGTCACCAGCGAGGCCGGCTTCAACAGGCCGGCCATCACAAGCACATCGGGATAGAGATCGTGCATGATCAGCACCGAGCGCGCCCGTTTCAACCGGGCCGCCGCGACCACCGCATAGGGCAGCATGAACGGCGCGGTGACGGTGAGCGCGACATCGCCGGGCTGCAATCGCGTCAACAGCGCCCGGAATATCCGGATCGCGAACAGCATTTCCGATGTCGCGCGCCTGACCAGCGCGGCCTTGCCCGGCAGCCGGTTCTTGACCTCAACGACATCAAACTGGCCTGCACGATCGGACTGAATCGTTGCCGAGCCGGCCATGCCCGACAGCACCAGTACCGGCGCATCGCGCGCGAGCTGAGTTGAGATCGCCGACATGATCGCGGCCGTCGTGCTCTGATCGGGCGGGTAATGCTGGCTGGCAATAATGATTTTTGGGGCGATTTTTTCTGGCTTCTGCATCAATCGCTTTCGAAACGGTGCCGCACGGCCAGCGTAAAACTAACGGAACAATATCTTAAGCGGCGCTCGAGCCAAATTCCGGCACGGCATCCTTCAACACGGATTTGATGGTGGCGCGGTCGTCCCTCGCGATCGCCTGCTCCAGCGCCGCGATCCATTTTCGCAGCGACTGCATCGGCGGCTCATTGGGCTTGGCCGCCATGATGCCGGCGACGCCGATCTCGACGGTCGGCTCCTCCGTTGCAAACAGGATTTCGTTGAGGCGCTCGCCGGGCCGCATACCCGAGAACACGATGTCGATATCGTAACCCGGCTGCAGGCCGGACAGCCGGATCATGCGCTCGGCCAGATCGACGATTTTTACAGGTTGCCCCATGTTGAGCACGTAGACCGACACGTCCGGGCGTACCGGCGCCAGCGCATGCGCGGCAGCGGTGATCACGAGATCGCAGGCTTCGCGGATGGTCATGAAATAGCGGACCATGTCGGGATGCGTGACCGTCACCGGGCCGCCTGCCGCAATCTGCGCCTTGAACTTCGGCACCACTGATCCGTTCGACGCCAGCACATTGCCGAATCTCACCGAGATCAGCCGCATCGGCGGCTTGCCGCTGCGCTCCGCCGCCAGATCGCGATCCAGCGCCTGGCAATACATCTCGGCAAATCGCTTGGTCAGACCCAGCATCGACACAGGCTCGATCGCCTTGTCGGTCGAAATCATCACCATCGCCTCGGCGCCGGCCGCCTGCGCGGCGTCAGCGACGTTGACCGATCCGAAAATGTTGGTCTTGACGCCTTCGCTCCAGTCGCGTTCCAAAATCGGCACATGCTTGAGGGCTGCGGCGTGGAACACGATGTCCGGCTTGAATTCGTTCATCAGCCGCGTGATACGTCCGCGATCCCTGATGTCGGCGATCCGGCCTTCGACCTTCACGCTGCTCTCGCGCGCGGCCAGTTCTTCGGTCACGGCATAGAGCGCCGGTTCCGAATTCTCGATCACCAGCAGTCGCGCGGCGCCGAAGGTCGCGACACGCTCGCAGATTTCAGAGCCGATCGAGCCGCCGCCACCGGTGACGATAACCGACTTGCCCTTCACCAGGGCTTCGAGCCGCTTATAGTCGATTTTCTCGCTGGGACGCAGCAGCAGGTCTTCGACTGCTACCGTCGTCAATCGCGGCGTGTCGCCGCTTTCCAGCGACGGCAGCCGGCTGACGATCAAGTTCAGCTTCCGCGCCCGCATCAGAACGGCCTCGGGCCGTGCCTCGGCGTCGAACGCGGACGGCGTCATCACCACACGGGTGATCGGCTTGTCGCGCTTGGCGTAATCCGCAACGACATATTCCATGTCGTCGATCCCGCCGACCACCGGAATGCCGCGGATCGACTGGCCGCGGTCCGCCACCGATGGTGACAACACGGCCACTGGCCACAGCCGCGTGACCGCGCCGCTTTCGATGCCGCGCAGGAGAACTTCGGCATCGGCCGTGCGGCCAATCACCAGCGTTGGCAACGCGCCTTCGGTGCGGGCATGACGGCGCGTGCGCGTGTAACGGAAATAACGATAGGCGAAGCGCATGCCGCTGAGGAAAAACACCTCGAGAAACCAGAACAATACGATGGTGGTTTTGCCGAGAAAGAATCCGCCCTGGATACTGCGCGCCACCGACGGATCGTTCACGACCGGTGCCACGAAAATATAATCCAGCGCCAGCAGTGCGGCGGTCAGCACGGTGGTGACGCGCAGGATATTCAGCGCATCCGGCAACGAGATGAAACGCCATTTCATCGTGGTCAGGTTGCTGACGTAACAGACGACCACGGTGAAGACGATGAAGTACGGCAGGATGTGCAGCAACAGCGGCACGCGGTCATAGAACAGATCGCCGCCCTCGAAGCGCAGATAGAAGCTCGCAAACAGCGCCAGCGCGGTCGCCAGCGCATCATGCGTCGCAATCAAGGCGTTGCGCAGGGTCAGATTGGAAAGGCGCATCATGTCACTGACCGGTCACGGGGCATAGCGGGCAAAACCCGTCGCAAGCCTGCTGATAGCTGATCTCGTGCGGGCATGCCAGCCGTCATGACCGCCTGGAAATCAGTGGCGCCGGCGATGCGCCCGGCGCGCGCAGCATCATGCCGCCGGCGATGCCCACCCCAAGCACATACATCCATCCCGGGGTGAAATCGAAGATGTGCGAATTGAACGCCGATGTGAAAAAATTCTGCACCACGGCCATCAGCCCGATCCAGGATACCAGGCCATCGCCGCGAAACAGCAGCCCATGCACCAGCCACATCGCGTACAACAGGATGACGCCAAGCACGCCCCACTGGATCGCGACATTCAGGGTCTGGTTATGCGGATTTGCGATCACCTCGCTGGTGGCGGTATCCTTGCCGACAGCGGCCTGTTCGAACAGCCCGCGGATCGATCCCGTGCCATGGCCGAACATCGGCGCTTCGGCAATGAACCGCAGCGATTTTTGCCAGAATTCCAGCCGCAGGCCGATCGATGTCGGCATGTTCTTGTCATGGTATAGTTGATAGTCCTGCGAAAAGGTCTGGATCTTGGCGCGCAACTGCAGCGAGGTCGCAAAGGCCAGCGCCGCCAGCACGATCGCCACGCCGATCAGGATCAGGCTGGTGCGCCATTTCAGATGCAGCAGCGCGAACACCGCCAGCATGATCGGCATGGTCACCAGCGCCGTGCGCGAAACAATGATGAACGCCATGTTGGCGACCAAACAGAGCGCGATCGCGCCCAGCAACAGCGCCGGCACAATGCGGCCGGCACGCACCAGCGTAACGATCGGATAGGCCAGCACCACGGCGCACAGCGCGAATTCCTGGCTCTGATCGATATAGTTTTTAACCGGCACGCCATAATCGGCGACGGAGCGCAGCGCCAGTGCCGGATGCCATGCGACGATAAAAGACATCACCATCAGCGCGACGCAGGAAACCAGAAACGCCGCGAATACCTGCACGCCGCGCGACGAGCGTTCGAAATGATAGAACAGCACCGGCAGCATCAGGAGTTTGGCCGCCGGACCGACCGCATATAGCCGCGCGCTCCACGCCGCATCCGACCACAGCGTGCCCACGGCTGCCAGCGCAAACAGCGCAAGCGGCACGGTGGATGCCGGACGCTTAAGCGATTGCAGGAAAGCCTTGCGGTCGAAGAACGGCAGCATCGTGACCACGGCCGCGACTGCAAAGATCGCCACCAGCGACGTCGACCACGGCAGCGTGACCGCGACGAGGCCAATAAGGATATCCGTCGTCTCGATCCAGGCGGCCGGATCGCGCCAGCGCCGCGCCAGCAACGCGCCCAGCGGCTCGCGAGCGATGGCGCTTCTCACGCCTTGTCTCTCCGTGCGCGATCGACCAGCGACGTCGTGCTGAAACCGGGCAACACGTCGACCAGCAGCACTTCGCCGCCATTGGCTTCGACGATCTCGTGGCCGACGACTTTCTCGCGGGTATAGTCGCCACCCTTGACCAGCACGCTCGGCACGATCCGCGTGATCAGGTCGATCGGCGTGTCCTGTTCGAAGATCACCACCAGATCGACCGCTTCCAGCGACGCCAGCACTTCGGCTCGCGCGCGCTCGTCCTGTACCGGGCGCCCCTCGCCTTTCAGCCGCTTCACCGAGGCGTCGCTGTTCAGCCCGACGATCAGGCGGTCGCAGGCGCCGCGCGCCACAGTCAGAACCCTGACGTGACCGGGATGCAGAATATCGAAACAGCCATTGGTGAAACCGACCCGCAATCCCTGCTCGCGCCAGTCCGCGACCTGCGTTTCCAGATCGCCTTTTTGGGCAACGATCTTTTCTTCCGCCGCGCGCGCCGCATGCGGCAGGATTTTCCGCCGCAATTCCGCCGACGACACGCTGGCGGTGCCTTTCTTGCTGACGGCGACTGCGGCCGCCGCGGTCGCGACCCGCAAGGCGGTTTCCCAATCGGCTTTGGTCGCCAGCGCCACCGCCAGCACGGCCGCAACCGTATCACCCGCCCCCGAGACGTCGATCACCTTGACGGCATGAGCCGGCACGTGAATGACGTCGCCGCTGCGCGGCACCAGCGTCATGCCGTGTTCGCTCTGCGTGACTAATATTGCTTCGCAATCGGCAAGCTGCATCGCGTCCTGCGCGGCTTCGGCGATGCTGTCGACCGAATCGGCGCGGCTGCGGGTCGCTTCCGCGAATTCCTTGCGATTGGGCGTCAGCAGCGTCGCGCCACGATAGATCGCGAAATTGGTGCTCTTGGGATCGACGATCACGGGCTTGCCCAGCTTTCGCGCGGCGTCGATTACGTTGCGGATCACCCGCGCCGTCAGCACGCCCTTGGCGTAGTCCGACAGCAGCACGATGTCGGCGCGCGGCAACAGCGGCAGGATGGTATCGATCAGTTTCTGCTCGATTTCGGCGCTGGCCGGTTGCGCCTTTTCCCAATCGGCGCGCAGCATGTGGGTGGAGAAATGTTCGGAAACGAAACGCACCTTGCGCGTCGTCGGCCGCGAGGAATCCGGCACCAGCACGCTCTCGATCAGGCTTTCCTGCGCCAGCCTGGCCTTCAGCCGGCCGCCCGCCTCATCCTCGCCGATCAGGCCGACGAAAATGCAGCGCGCGCCGAGCGAGGCGATGTTGCGCGCGACGTTGCCGGCGCCGCCGACATCCGTTTCGGTGCGCTGGACCGCAATCACAGGCGCCGGCGCTTCCGGCGAGATGCGCGACACCTCGCCATAGACGAATTCGTCGAGCATGAGATCGCCGACACACAACACGGTCTGGCGGACGATGGCAGCGCTCAGGGCTTCAAAATCAAACATCTATTCTCGCATCTGTTGCCCGTCAGCGGAACCGATCGGCGCGATCGAGATAACCGTTGACGTAAAGACCGACCGCATCTTCCAGCGCCGTGAAGCCGCCATTATAACCGGCGCGCTGCAGCCGATCGACATCGCTTTGGGTGAAGTATTGGTAACTATCGCGGATCGCCACGGGCATATCGATATAGCGGATGTTGGGTGCCGTGCCGAGCGCGGCATAGGCCGACAGCATCAAATCTTTGAAGCTGCGGGCATGGCCGGTTCCGACGTTGAAAAGTCCGCTGACCGAGGGCGTCGCCAGCAGCCACATCATCACCCGCACCACGTTATCCACATAGATGAAGTCGCGCCGCTGGTCGCCGTCGGCGATGCCGTCGCGATGCGACTTGAACAGCTCGACGACGCGGCCGGCCTTGATGTCGTCGAAGCGCCGCGTCAGCACGCTCATCATCGCGCCTTTGTGATATTCATTGGGGCCGAATACGTTGAAGAATTTCAAACCCGCCCATTGCGGCGGCAACTTCTCGCCCCGGGCGGCGCGCTCGGCCACCGCCATGTCGAACAGATGCTTGCTCCAGCCGTAGAGATTCATCGGCCGCAAGGTTTTCAGCGCCGCCAGTGACGGGTCGTCGGCAAACCCTTGTGCGCCGTCGCCATAGGTCGCGGCCGAAGATGCATAGATCAACGGCGTCGCATTGGCCGTGCACCAGTCGAGCAGCCGCATCGACAGCCGGAAATTGGTTTCGATCACGAGATCGCCATCGGTCGCGGTGGTCTCCGAGATCGCACCGAGATGAAGGACCGCGTCCAGCCGGCGGCCCTTGAGCCAGTCCATCACTTGCGCCGGCGGGACGATATCGGCGAGCTGGCGCTTGGCGAGATTGCGCCACTTGCCGTCATGGCCAAGCACATCGCACACAGCAACATCGGCGCGACCCGCATCGTTGAGCGCGGCCACGACATTCGACCCGATAAAACCGGCGCCACCGGTCACCAGCAACATGACTACCCTGCCCTGATTTGTGGGATGCCAGCTTTGCCTCACTCTCGCTTGGCAGGCAACTTAGGTCCTGCGGTGTAGTGAAGACCGCCGCGCGACTTTACCTCCGGGCGGGGAGCGGTTACGCCACCGGATTGGAGCGGACGGGCGCCTGACATTTATAAAATGAATATAGATTCAGACCATATAGTAACGGTGGAGGATCGGGACGATACCCGGCCGATCCTGATCGTCCCCTATATGTGGATCGGCGATTTCGTCCGCGGCCACACGGTCGTCCGGGTGCTCAAGCAGCGCTGGCCGAACCGGCCGGTGGACCTGCTGGTGACCTCGCTGTGCGCTCCCCTGGTCGATTACATGCCGGATGTCCGCGCCCGGATCGTCTGGGACCTGCCCCGGCGCCAACTCGCCTTGGCCAAACAATGGGGACTCGCAGCCCAATTGCGGCAACGCGGCTACAAGACTGTGCTGGTGATGCCCCGCACCTGGAAGGCGGCTCTGGCGCCTGCGCTGGCCGGCATACCGGAACGGGTGGGTTTCGTCGGCGAAGCCAGGTTTGGGCTGCTGAATCAGTGGCGCTGGGGCGAGAAGGCGCTGCCCCGGTTTATCGACAAGAACGCCGCGCTGGCGCTGCCGGATGGCGCGCCGCTGCCCAGGGAATGGCCGGTGCCACAGCTTCGGGTTCCCGCTGGTGAAGTTATCCGCTGGCGGCAAGCGAACGGGCTCGGCACCGCGCCCGCCGTGGCGCTGGGGCCGGGCTCGGTCGGCGCCTCCAAGCGCTGGACGTATTACCCGGAGGCGGCGCGGCTTCTGGCTGAGCAAGGCCTCGATGTCTGGGTGGTCGGCGGCCCCGGCGAAAAGGCGCTTGCCACCGAAATCGTCGCCGCCGGTGGCCCGCGCGTGCGCGACCTTACCGGCACGGATTTGCGTAACGGCATTCTGGCGGTCGCTGCGGCCAAGGTCGCGATCTCGAATGATTCGGGACTGATGCATATCGCGGCCGCAGCGGGGACGCCGACCATGGGCATTTTCGGCCCCACCAGTCCCTATCTGTGGGCGCCGCTCAACGGCCTCGCCGCGACGGTGCTGACCAAAACGCAGTTATCCTGCCAACCCTGCCAGCGCACGATCTGCACCATGAACGACCATCGCTGCATGCGGGACATCCCAGCGTCCGACGTGGTCGCGACCGTGACCCGCGTAATGGCCGAGGCGCAACACACATGAGCATCGATTCCACACTTCGCCCGGCCGCCTTTCTCGATCGCGACGGCGTTCTCAATTACGACGACGGCTACATGGGCACGCGCGAACGGATTCGCTGGATGCCGAATGTCGCCAACGCGATCCGCCGATTGAAGGACGCCGGGTATTTCGTGTTCCTGTTCACCAACCAATCCGGCGTCGCGCGCGGCCTCTTCACCGAGAGCGATCTGATCACGCTTCATGAATGGATGCGCGCGGAACTCACAGTACAGGGCGCCGTGATCGACGATGTCAGATATTGCGCACATCATCCCGACGGCACGGTCGCCGGCTATCTCGAAAATCATCCGTGGCGAAAACCAAAGCCCGGCATGATCCTTGATCTGATGAAACACTGGCCGGTACGGCACCAAGGCAGCTTTGTCATCGGCGACCGTTCAAGCGATATCGAGGCGGCCAAGGCTGCGGGATTGCCGGGCTTTCTGTTTGCCGGCGGCGACCTCGACGCGTTCGTCGCCGATGTGATGGCTCAGACCAGCGTGCGATAGACGCCTGCGATCGCGGTCGCCTCGGCATCGAGGCTGAATTTCTCCAATACTCTTGCCCGCGCCCGCGCGCCCATCGCAGCGGCAGAATTGGGATCGCGCATCAGCGGCTCGAGTACGGCGGCCAGCGCCTCGGCATCACCTGTCGGCGTCAATATTCCTGTGACGCCATCCTCGACCACAAGCTCGGCAGCACCCGCGCGCGAGGCCACCAGCGCCGCGCCGACCGACATCGCCTCGATCAGAGTCAGGCCAAAGCCTTCATTGCGCGAGGTGAACGCGTAGATCGTCAGCCGCTGATACCAGCGCTGCACTTCCTCGATTTCCAACTCGCCCGCGATGACGATGCGCGATTGCAGGCCCGCCGCTGCGATGCGTTGCTTCAGATCGTTGGCGAATCCCGCCTGCTCCGGCGTGATCGCACCGACCAACACGGCCGTGAAATCAGGATAGCGCGGCAACAGCCGGCACATCGCGTCCACAAACACGTCGCTGCCCTTCTGCGCGCGTACCCGGCCGAAACAACCAATCGCGTAGCGCCCAGGCAATGAAGCCGCCGCGAACGCCGCCGCACGATCGGCCGGCGGCGCATAGATATCCGTATCGACGCCGTGCATGATTACAGTCGCGGGGCGCTTGAGAAACGACGCTGAAATCTCGCTGGTCGCGATGATCGCGTCCATCCGCCGGATCAGCCAGCGCGTGATCCAGGTGTGATGACGTTGCGCCGCCGAGGTGAACACCAGTTTCAGCGGCCAGCCAAGCGTTCTCAGCAGCACGCCCACGATCATCTCGTTGTTGCGCCGCGCGTGCCAGATCAGTGGCGTTCGGCGTCGCCAGCATTTTAGGAGATCGGCGAACGACATCCGCGCGATGCCGTCGGGCGCGTTGGAACCAAGCCAGCCCGCGTTAAACAATCGGGCCAGTTTCGGCGCCACCATGCGATTGGTCGCGGTGACGCCCGAATAGCGCCTGTGCAGATTCGGTACGATCAGTTGCAGATTTTCGGCGGAAATATCCGGGATTCCCACGTCAGGCTCCATTTCGCGCATTCCCTATACGCAACATTAAGCATAGTGGCCAGTTCACTTGTGCTGAAACCCCCTCTTCACCGCAGCCCGGCTAGCATCGTCCCAAATAATCGGGATGGGTGAGCTCATGAGTGTGCTTGTCACCGGCGGCGCCGGCTATATCGGAAGTCACATGGTTCAGGCGCTGGTGGAAGCCGGCGAAAATGTTGTCGTGATCGACAACCTCTCCACCGGCTTTTCCGCGTTCCTGCCCGAAGGCGTGCCGCTGTTCATTGGCGACGCCGCGGATGAGAATCTCGTCGAGGGCGTGATCGCCCAGCACAAGGTCGAAAGCATCATCCACTTCGCGGGCTCTATCGTCGTGCCGGACTCGATGCGCGATCCGCTCGGCTATTATCGCAACAACACCATGACCACGCGCAATCTCCTGAACGCCGCGGTCAAATGCGGCGTCGAGCGCTTCATCTTTTCATCGACCGCGGCGGTCTATGGCAATCCGGATCAGGTGCCGGTGCCCGAGCACGCGCCGACCCGGCCGCTGTCGCCCTACGGCTCCTCGAAGCTGATGACCGAGATCATGCTCCATGATGTCGCTTCGGCCCACAACATGAACTACGTCGTGCTGCGCTACTTCAACGTGGCCGGCGCCGACCCGCAGGCGCGGATCGGTCTCGCCACCGTGGGCGCAACGCACCTGCTCAAGATCGCGGTCGAAGCCGCGACCGGCCAGCGCGCCAAGATCGATGTGTTCGGCACTGATTATCCGACGCCGGACGGAAGCTGCATCCGGGATTTCATCCATGTCAGCGATCTCGCGCAAGCGCATCGCGCGGCGCTCGACTATCTGCGCAGCGGCGGCAGTTCGGCGACGCTCAATTGCGGCTATGGCCGCGGCTACTCGGTGCTGGAAACCATCGAAGCGGTGCGGCGCGTCTGCGGGCGCAATTTCGCGGTTCAACATGCCGCGCGCCGGCCCGGCGACATCATGACCATGGTCGCCGATACCAGCCGTATCCGCAGCGTGCTGGACTGGACCCCGCAATATGAGGATCTCGACACCATCGCCCGGCACGCGCTGGCGTGGGAAGAGAAACTGTTCCGGGAACGCCATGGCGAGCTCGAACAAGCGGTATCGGCCTAAAATCGCCTCTTAAATCCATCTGGGCGCAAGGCCTGATTTGGCTTGAAAAACCCCTCTATTGCGGGCAAGGAGACGGACGTTTCGGAGCAACCCTGACACATATGGCAAACGCTTGGGGCAAACGCTTGCCTAACGATGTCAATGGAACGCGGATGACCGAACTTCCGAAGAAAATCACCGACGATCCCTACGGCGCCGCGATCCTGATTCGCCGCCTGGTCATGGAACAGGGCGCGCTTTACTGGCGGCGCTATCTGATGGCGTTCGCGCTGATGGCGGTGTCGGCCGCGACCACGGCCGGATCGGCCTATCTGCTGGGACAGGTGATCAACCAGGCCTATGTCGACAAGAACGTCCGTGGCATCGCGATACTCTCGGGCATTACGGTGGTGATCTTCATCATCAAGGGCGCGGCCACCTATGGCCATCAGGTGATCCTGTCGAAGATCTCCAACGCCATTCTGGCCAACAACCAGCGCCAGTTGTTCTCCAAGCTGATGAGCGAGAGCATCGCCTTTTTCTCGGAACGGCACTCCTCCGAATTCCTGGCGCGGCTGACCGCGGGCGCCAATTCCGTCACCCAGGTGCTCAGCCTCCTGATCAACGCCGTCGGACGCGACGTGCTGTCGCTGGTTGGGCTGGTCGCCGTGATGCTGATGCAGGATCCCTATATGGCGCTGCTTGGGTTCGCGGTGGCGCCGCCGGCGATGCTGGTGCTGCGCAAACTCGTCAAGCGCATCAAGGGCCTCGCGCATACGCAATTCTCAGGCACCGCCGACATTCTCGAGACCATGCAGGAATCGCTGCAGGGCATCCGCACCGTCAAGGCGTTCACGCTGGAACAGACGATGCGCGAGCGTATCGACGCCAGCATCACCGCCGTCGAAGAGAACGCCAACAAGATGGCGCGGGTCTCGAACCGATCGAGCCCGCTGATGGAGACGCTGGGCGGTTTGGCCGTCGCGGGCGGATTGATGTATGGCGGCTACAGCGTGGTCGCGCTCGGCGCCACGCCGGGGCAATTCTTCTCGTTCCTGACCGCGTTCCTGTTGGCCTACGAGCCGGCCAAGCGGCTGGCGCGGCTGAACATCGAATTGAACTCCAGCCTGATCGGCGCCCGTAAATTGCTGGAGATCGTCGACAGTCCGGCCAGCGAGCCTGACGATGACGACAAGCCCGCACTGAAGCTGGTCGATGCGCGGGTCGAATTGCGCGACGTGTCGTTTGCCTATCGCGCGAACGAGCCGGTGCTGAGTCGCATGAGCTTTGTCGCCGAGCCCGGCAAGGTCACCGCGCTGGTCGGCCCCTCCGGCGGCGGCAAGTCGACGGTGCTGGCGTTGCTGCTGCGATTTTACGAAGTCACCGGCGGCGATATCCTGATCGACGGCCAGAACATTTCGGCGGTGTCGCGCAAATCGCTGCGCCAGCAGACCGCCTATGTCGGACAGGACGTCTATCTGTTCCGCGACACCATCGGGGCCAACATCGCCTTCGGCAAGGTCGGCGCGACCCAGGCCGAGATTGTCGCGGCGGCACAGGCCGCCTGCGCGCACGACTTCATCATGGGCTTTCCGCTTGGGTATGACACGCCGGTCGGCGAGCACGGCACACAACTCTCTGGCGGCCAGCGCCAGCGCATCGCGGTGGCGCGCGCGCTGGTGAAAAATGCCCCGATCATCCTGCTCGATGAAGCCACCGCGGCGCTGGATTCGGAATCCGAAAAGCAGGTCCAGGAAGCGATCGAGCATCTCTGCCAGAACCGCACCACCATCGTGATTGCCCACCGCCTCCACACCATCATGCACGCCGACGCCATCCTGGTAGTCGAGGGCGGCGAGATCGTCGAGCGCGGGCCGCATGACGATCTGCTGCGCCGTGGCGGGCGCTATGCGTCGTTCTTCCGGCTGCAACACCGCGATGCCGGTCCCCCAACGCTGGCGCCGATCAGCGCAACCGCGTAAAGCTTAAGCCTTCAAGTTTCCATCCCCAACCCACCGAGATCCCCTCATGAGCGCAACCTCCTTTGTCATTCCCCCGCCGCCGCAAGCTTCGATCCCCGTTGCCGGCGAAGGCAAATCCTTTCCGGTCCGCCGTATCTGGTGCGTCGGGCGTAATTATCTTGAGCACATCCGCGAGATGGGAAATGACGAACGGGCGCTGCCGTTCTTCTTCGCCAAGCATGCCGACATGATCGTTCAGGACGGCGGCACGGTGCCCTACCCGCCGCTGACCAAGGATTTCCATCACGAGGTCGAACTCATCGTTGCCATGAAGAGCGGCGGCCTCAACATCCCAGCGGCCAAGGCCAACGAACACATCTACGGCTACGGCGTCGGCATCGACCTGACCCGGCGCGACCTGCAGATCGCTTCGCGCAAGAAAGAGCGGCCCTGGGAAGTCGGCAAGTCGTTCGACTATTCGGCGCCCTGCGGCGCGCTGCAGCCGGCCTCGAAGATCGGCCATCCCAGCAAGGGCAAAATCTGGCTCACGGTCAACGGCACCGAACAGCAGAAGGGCGACCTCACGGAATTGATCTGGAGCGTGCCTGAAATTATCGAGAAACTGTCGGAGCAGGTGGCGCTCGCCGCCGGCGATATCATCATGACGGGCACCCCGGCCGGCGTCTCGGCGCTGAAGCCCGGCGACCAGATCGAATGCGGCGTCGATGGCGTCGGCACGTTGAAGGTATCGATCGGCCAGCCGGAATAATCTGAGTTTTTTGTTTGACGCGTTTTCTTCACGCGAATCGGTATCCACTTCGCTCGAAAACGCTATGACCACCAAACAAACAAGGCCCCGGATTTATTCGGGGCCTTTTTTATTCGGGATATTTGGCGCTCGGAGCGGTTAGCCCCGCGCCATCGCCTGCAGGCCCTTGAAGGTCAGGCGCTTGGGATCTCTTACGCCGGCCAGATACATCCGGCGGATAAAGGCGGTCACCGCGTCGCGGTCACAGTCGGTCAGCGCGACCACGGCATCGACGGCAATTCTCTGGGCGTCCATGGACTTCCTCATGCTGTCAGCAGCTTCGATCCGCTGAAGCCTAGGGTCTGCCGATTAATACGACGTTAACCGTTGGACACGATGGCCGATTCGAAGGTGACCGCGTATACGCGAAACAACGCATACGCGGCCTCGAACTTGCCTTCGGGTCGTCAGATTTGTGTCATGGAGCGTGCACCCCGCGCGCGGCGAGCCATAGATGACGTAGACGGCAAGCGGTCGCGTCGCGCCGGTCAGACCGAAATATCGGTTATCAACCCCGTCCGCTTGTCGTTACTTTGTTCGACCTGCTTTTTGATCATCTCCCGGATCTTGTCTTCAACCTTCTGCTGCTCGGCGGGCGTCATCGCCTTGAACTGATCCTCGGTGAGGCCGAGTTGCGAGAGCATGTCGGCCTGCATACGCTCGGCCGGCGTCATGCTGGCGTATTCGAGAAATTGCTGCACCACCGATGGCGGCTTGAGGTTCAGGCCTGATGACTTTGACGCGCTGGCGGAAACCGTTGGCGTTGACGACAGGCCCGGAGACGAAAACGCACCTGAAAGCGAAACCGACATAGCAAACTCCGGACACACATTTTCGGAGCCAGCAAAGGGCATGCCACGCGACAAAGCCAAAAAGACGCGGCTTTTCAACGATTGAGATCACATCGAACGCGGCAACATTTGCCCGATGGTGGGAGCCTGAGAAAAAATTGCCGGGAATAGTAATGCGTCAGCGATCGCTTACGAATACTGCATCACCCCGTCATCGACCTTGCCGAAGCGCAGCGTGACGATATCGAGCGCGTAATTCTGATAGAGCCGCCACGGCCGCTTCGAGCCTTGCTTTGGCATTTGCGCGACCGCGCGCTGCACATAGCCGGACGAAAAATCCAGCGACGGCAATTCGGTGATCGTGGAATCGACATTGTGCGGCATGCATTGCCGGTAGCCGTGCCGGTCCATGTAATTGATCAGGCGGCAGACATATTCGCAGGTCAGGTCGCATTTCAGCGTCCAGGACGCGTTGGTGTAGCCGAACGACGAAGCCAGGTTCGGCACATCCGAATACATCATGCCTTTGTAGTTGAGGGTTCTGGCGAAATCGACCACGCGGCCGTCGACGCTGACCTCCATGCCGCCGAGCACCTGCAGATTGAGGCCGGTCGCGGTCACGATGATGTCGGCTTCGAGTTCGCTGCCGTCTTTCAGCTTGATGCCGCTTTTGGTGAAGCTGTCGATCTCCTTGGTCACGACCGAGGCGCGGTTTTGTTTAATCGCTTTGAACAGGTCGCCGTCGGGCACCAAGCACAGCCGCTGGTCCCAGGGATTGTAGCGCGGCGTGAAATGCGTCGCGACGTCGTAGTCCGGCCCGAGCGCGATGCGCACGCCGCCGAGGATCAACTGCTTGACCCGATCCGGTTTGCGCCGCGAGAGCTGGAAGAAATACATGCCGAACAGCACGTTGCGCCAGCGAATCAGATGATAAGCGATTTTGGCTGGCAGCCGCGCACGCAATTTATTCGCAAACGGATCCTGCGCCGGCCGCGCCACCACATAGGTTGGCGAGCGCTGCAGCATGGTGACGTGCGCCGCGGTCTTGGCCATCTCCGGCACCAGCGTAACTGCAGTGGCGCCCGAGCCGATCACCACCACGCGCTTGCCGGCGTAGTCGATGTCGTCGGTCCATTTCTGCGGATGCACGATGCGGCCGGCGAAATCGACCGAGCCCGCGAATGAGGGCGTGTAGCCCTCCTCGTATTTGTAATAGCCCGAACACATGAACAGGAAATTGCAGGTGAAGCGCACCAATTCAGGAGCGCCCTCGCCTGTGCCGCGCTCGGCTTCCACCGTCCAGCGCGCATCCGGTGTCGACCATGAGGCGCGCTTCACGCGATGATGGAAGCGGATGTTCTTGTCGATGCCGTTCTCGGCGGCGGTCTCGCGCACATAATTGAGAATCCGCGGTCCGTCCGCGATTGCCTTCGGCTCGGTCCATGGCTTGAAGGAATAGCCAAGCGTGAACATGTCGCTGTCGGAGCGAATGCCGGGATAGCGAAACAGATCCCAGGTGCCGCCGATGCAATCGCGGCCTTCGAGAATGACATAGCTCTTGCCGGGGCATTTCTGCTGCAGGTGAAAACCCGCGCCGATGCCGGAGAGCCCGGCGCCGACGATCAGGACATCGACATGTTCGCTTTGTGGGGTCGTTGCCATGGGCCGATTAGCGCGCAAGACGCACTGGAAATCAACGACAAACGAAAGGCCCCGGATCGCTCCGGGGCCTGAACATGCTCATTCCGCGGTACGGAATGACGATCCCAAATCTCAATACCGGTAATGATCCGACTTGAACGGGCCTTCCTGCTTCACGCCGATATAGTCGGCCTGGTCCTTGCGCAGCTTGCTCAGGTTCACGCCGATCTTGGCGAGATGCAGCATCGCCACCTTCTCGTCCAGCGTCTTCGGCAGCACGTAGACTTCCTTCTTGTACTTGCCGTCCTTGTTGTTGGCATAAAGCTCGATCTGCGCCAGCGTCTGGTTGGTGAAGGAGGCCGACATCACGAAGGACGGATGGCCCATGGCGTTGCCGAGATTCACCAGCCGGCCTTCCGACAGCAGGATCATGCGCTTGCCGTCGGCGAAGGTGATCTCGTCGACCTGCGGCTTGATGTTGTCCCACTTCAGGTTCTTCAGCGAAGCGACCTGGATCTCGTTGTCGAAGTGGCCGATGTTGCAGACGATGGCGCGATCCTTCATCGCGCGCATGTGCTCGATCGTGATGATGTCCTTGTTGCCGGTCGCGGTGACGAAGATGTCGGCGCGGGGTGCGGCGTCTTCCATGGTGACGACTTCATAGCCTTCCATCGCCGCCTGCAGCGCGCAGATCGGATCGACTTCGGACACCATGACGCGGCAGCCCGCCTGGCGCAGCGACGCGGCCGAGCCCTTGCCGACGTCGCCGAAGCCCGCGACCATCGCGATCTTGCCCGACATCATGACGTCGGTGCCGCGGCGGATGCCGTCGACCAGCGATTCGCGGCAGCCATAAAGGTTGTCGAACTTCGACTTGGTGACGCTGTCATTGACGTTGATCGCGGGCCACAGCAGCGTGCCGGCCTTCTGCATGTCGTACAGACGATGCACGCCCGTGGTGGTCTCTTCCGAGACGCCCTGGATCGACTTGGCGATTCCAGCGAAATAGCCCTTCGGCTTCTCCTTCAACTGCTTCTTCAGCAGCGCGAAGAACACTTCCTCTTCTTCCGAAGCCGGCTTGTCGAGGAATGCCGTGTCGCCGTTCTCAGCCTTGAGGCCGAGATGGACATACATGGTAGCGTCGCCGCCGTCATCGAGGATCATGTTGGGGTGCAAGGCTTCACCGGGTTTTGCGCCATGCCAGTCGAACAGCTTTGCAGTGTAATCCCAATAGTCGGCCAGCGTTTCGCCCTTGACGGCGAACACCGGAATGCCGGCGGCGGCGATGGCAGCGGCGGCATGGTCCTGCGTCGAATAGATGTTGCAGGAGACCCAGCGGATATCGGCGCCGAGCGCCTTCAGCGTCTCGATCAGCACGCCGGTCTGAATGGTCATGTGCAGGGAACCTGCGATGCGCGCACCCTTCAGCGGCTGCTTCGGGCCGTACTCCTCGCGGGTCGCCATCAGGCCCGGCATTTCCGTCTCGGCCAGCGAGAGCTCCTTGCGGCCGAAATCGGCGAGCGCGATGTCCTTGACGATGTAATCGGTAAAGCCGGGCTTGGTGGCGGTCATTGGGATGGTCCTGTTCCTGTGCATGTCATTCCGGGGCGCGAAGCGAACCCGGAATCTAGAAGTTGGAGATTCCGGGCCTGCGCCTTACGGCGCATCCCGGAATGACGTCATGTGGTTAGACCGCGCGCTTGAGCGCGTCGGCGAGATCGGTTTTTTCCCATGAGAAGCCGCCGTCACTGTCCGGCGTGCGGCCGAAATGGCCGTAGGCCGAGGTGCGCGCATAGATCGGCTTGTTGAGATCGAGATGCTTGCGGATGCCGCGCGGCGTCAGGTCCATCGCCTCGGCGACGGCCTTCTCGAGCTTCTCCTCGGCCACCTTGCCGGTGCCATGGGTGTCGATGTAGATCGACAGCGGCCGCGCCACGCCGATCGCGTAAGCGAGTTGCAACGTGCAACGGTCGGCCAGACCAGCGGCGACGATGTTCTTGGCGAGATAGCGCGAGGCGTAAGCGGCCGAACGATCGACCTTGGTCGGATCCTTGCCGGAGAACGCGCCGCCGCCATGCGGGGCCGCGCCGCCGTAGGTGTCGACGATGATCTTGCGGCCGGTCAGGCCGGAGTCGCCATCGGGACCGCCGATGAAGAACTTTCCGGTGGGGTTGATGTGCCAGATCGTCTTGTCGGTGATCCAGCCTTCCGGCAGCGCCTGGCGCACATAGGGCTCGACGCGTTCGCGAACCTGGTCCGAGGTCATGTCCTCGATCAGATGCTGATGCGAAACCACGATCTCGCGCACGCCGACCGGCTTGCCGTTCTCATAATGCACGGTGACCTGGCTCTTGGAGTCCGGACCCAGCACCTTCTCCTTGCCGGAGTGGCGGGCTTCGGAAATCAGCCGCAGGATCTTGTGGGCATAGAACAGCGGAGCCGGCATCAGATCCGCGGTCTCGTTGGTGGCGTAGCCGAACATGATGCCCTGGTCGCCCGCGCCCTCTTCCTTGTTGGTGCCGGGCTGCAGCGCGTCGACGCCCTGCGCGATATCGGCGGATTGCGGATGCAGCAGGATCTCGATGTCGCAGTTCTTCCAGTGGAAGCCGTCCTGCTCGTAACCGATGTCCTTGATCGCGGCGCGAACCACGCTTTCGATCTGGTCATTGGTGACCGATTTCGGTCCACGGGTCTCGCCCGCGATCACCACCTTGTTGGTGGTGGCGAGCGTTTCGCACGCCGCGCGGATCGCCCACGGGTCGATGCCGGCTTTCGGGCCTTCACGGAAAAACAAATCGACGATCTCGTCGGAGATCCGGTCGCAAACCTTGTCGGGATGACCTTCAGAAACGGATTCTGAGGTGAACAAATAAGACGCGCGCATCAACCAACCCCTTTTTCCCACCGGACCTCGGTGGTCCCTGTCTCTATGTGTCCTGAATTGTCAGTCGCGACGGCGCGAGATGACGTAGGATTCGTCGTAGAACCAGAGCCCGTTATGCTTGCGCAAAACCTCTCTGGCGGCATCGAGATAACGGCCACTCTGGGTCACTTCCGTCAACCGGTCGTCCTCGATCTGGGCGACATACACCGCCGCATTCCATGCTGCAAAGGCCGTGGAGGTTCCGATTGACCCGGTGACCTCGTTGGGCAGCGCTTCCATATCATAACGAAAGATCGAGCGGTTATCCGCATAGGCGTTAAAATTGAGGTCCCGCCCGGCCGAGCCCAGCTCGTATTTCACCGCGCGCAATAGCTCATGACGGCTCACCGCGAAAGGGTTTTCTCCGGGCCAAACCGCCTGAATCATCTCCAGCCCCGGGTCCTGCCCATGGGAGTGGATGCCGATCAGCCGCCCACCGGCCCGCAAAGCCCTCCCTAAGGGCGCAATAATGCGTTTTGCGCGGAAATTGACCGAAGATTTGGCCCGATATGGCTGGGAAGCGATCACAAGGTCGAAATTGGCCTCGGTACGGCCGGCCCTGGGGATGATCGAATCGAGCAAAAACCTGTGGTCTTCCCGGTACAGCACGATCGCGGCCGGCCGCTCGTAGACCGGCATCCCCGAGCGCGGACTGACGCTGGCGCGCCAGTTTTGCTCCAGAAACGGCGCCAATTCGGCGATTTGGGCCTCGAAATCTCCCGAGGAAGCTCCCCGCAGCGCCACCTCATGCCAGATCATGCCCGAGGCCGCGGCCGGCGAGGACGGCGTCAGCCAAGGCGCCTCGGCGTAATACATGTTGGTCAGCACAAAGACGGTAGCGGGATGCTCGAACAGCCGGTCCGGCACCTTGTCCAGGGTCAGGCGGACGTCCTCGACGCTGAGTTCCTTGCCGGCGATATAGAACGGCATATGAGGAAAGCGGCCATGCATCGAGCGCATCACCCGCGCCAAAACCGTGCCGTCGCCAACCCCGGCATCGAATACCCGCAGCGCCGGCGGCCGGGGATGGATGCTGCCGAGCTCCAGCGCCACCCGCTCGGCGATCACCCGCTTTTCGCTGCAGGTGTGGACGAACAGCAGGTATTTCTGCCGATTCTCGAAAAACCTGAAATTGCCACGGGGATCGCGCTTCTCCGGCGGCACCTCGAGCCCGCGCGGCGGCGGCACCCCGCCCGGCATTGAGGCCGCGATGAACGCCTGGATCCGATCGAGCGTATCGATGGTGATGCGCTTGCCCTCGCGCAATCGATGCACCAGCTTGCCGTCATTGACCGCCCGGCGCCCAAAGGTCGATTCCGCCATGTCGGCCTGGCGGCAGAACTCCGAAATCAGACTCAGGATCTGGTCGTTTTTCATCGGGTGGGGTTTGGGACAGCAAGATTGGGACAGACGCGTGGGCAGCAGCGGGTGGCGCGGATGTCCTACTCCATCTGCCCACTGTGGGTAAGTCCTTTCCAGGCGATGACGGAGACGCACGATCTCCCCGCGCATCAACGGAAATCGACCGATAAAAAAATCAGCCCCCGTGTCGGAGCCGGCGCCGCCCGTTCGTCCTCCGGAAGAGTCCACGCAAACGGAGTTCATGATGGCCGACGACCTCTGGTTAATCCTGCACGTCGCCGATCCTGCCCGCGCCGCCTCCGACAACAAACCCGATCAACAAGGATAACCGTCATGACTTCGATCACGCCGTTCCTCTGGCTCGACAACAACGTCCCTGAAGCCGTCGCGTTCTACACATCGGTGTTTCCCAATGCCAAGATCGAAACCGTCAATGACTTCATGGCGAGCTTCGAACTCGAGGGCCAGAGATTCAACGCCCTCAATGGCGGCCCCAAATTCAGGTTCAACGAGGCGATCTCGTTCTTCATCAGCGTCGATACTCAGCAAGAGGTGGACTATTTCTGGAATAGATTGATCGCCGATGGCGGCGAGGAATCCAACTGCGGATGGCTCAAGGACAAGTTCGGCCTGTCCTGGCAGGTCGTGCCCACGGCGCTGGGCCGTTACCTGAGCGATCCCGATCGCAAAAAGGCCGATCGCGCGATGCAGGCCATGATGAAGATGCGAAAAATCATCATCGCCGACCTCGACAAGGCCTATGCCGGCTGATCCACGCCTGCCCCGCACTGACGGCACATCGGTCCGTCGATACGCCATGATCGAGCCGCTTCGATGAGCCGGAGGGCATATCTGTGCGGGGGAATTTACATCCAAAATGCGAGCAATAATGCTCGCAAATTGACGTGACCGGTTAGCAATATCCTAAAACGACAGCGGCCAATCTCGGTGCGGGAGAAACGCATGAACGACCGCATCAAGATTCAATGCTCCAAATGCCGCAAGCCTTTCAGCGAGAAGGCGCAACGGCTTCGCACCGGCTATCAGGTGCAGTGCCCCCATTGCATGCAACTTATTACCTTCGACAGCAGTTCGGAAGATCCCAACATCCGGCGCCCGCTGAAGGCAGCGCGGGATTTTCGGATCGCGGCCGAGGAAGCGATCGTGCAGGCCCGGATGGCGGCTCAAGCACCCAAACGCGACCCTGTATATTAAGCGCACGAACTCCCAAGCGTCACCGCGAACAACGTCGGCAAGGGTAGGATGGCCCCGATTGCCGGCTTGATTTGGTTTGCCCACCACACTTTCTGATTATATAGAATGTGGAGGACAACCTTGGAATAGTGATGCTCAGATACTGCGCCATTGCGTTGCTTCTCGCCGCTATTCCACACACCGTGAGTGCAGGTTATCTGGACGAGAATCCCGAAGAGGTTTTCTCCGGCGTTTATGAGCGTATCGGTGCGCTGCCGGTGGCGGCTGCGCGTGATCCCTATGTCTGGCTTCGCCTCCAGGAATTGAAGCGCGAGCCGTGCGATCAAAAGAGCATCGCCGATCTGGCGCTCGCGCTCGACAAGCTCGGCTACCGGCGCGAGGCGGCGGACGGGCTCTACCGATTCGTCAGGAATTGCGGCGCGCCGCTCAACGCACTCAGTCAATCCGCCAACATCTACCTGAAGCTGACCGACTATCCCAAGGCCGTCGAAGTCGCCGACGAGTATGTGAGGCGTGCGGCAACCGACAGCAGCGCGCATTATCTGCGCGCCATCGCTTTGGACGGGGCCGGAGATTTCCAGCGCGCGCTGGCCGATTATTCCGACGCGATCGAGCTCTATGGCGCCGACAAAAAGAGCGTTTCGAGCAGCGTCTTCCTTCGCATGGCGAAAGCCTATGCGTCGCTCAAGCGGTTCTGCGAAGCGGCCGCGCCGATCAACCTGTGGATTTCGCTGGACCCCGCCAGCCGCGATACCAGCCGGTCGCAAAAGATCGTTTCCGACTACGAGTTGCAGGGCAATTGCGCTTCTTCGAAGGAGTTTCAGAAAGAGAGCTATCCCGTGCGCGGACAGCGGAACGTCGTCACGGTGAAGGCCGAAATCAACGGCGTGCGCGGCCTGTTCGTTCTCGATACCGGCGCGAGCTATGTGAGCATGAAAACCGCCTTCGCGGGCCGCGCCAGGATTTCCCTGACCGGCGCCAGCGAGGTCACGCTGATGACGGCCAACGGAATGGCCAAAGCCAAACTGTCGAAAGCCGACAAGGTGCAGCTCGGGAAACTGGAGGCGACCAATGTTCCCGTCGTCGTCCAGGATGCCGACGAAAAGAGCTACGGCACCGGTGTCGACGGGCTGCTCGGCATGAGCTTCCTGTCGCGGTTCGAAGTCCAGATGGCCGGTGGATCAATCGAAATCCGGACACGAAGCGCGAAGAAGTAACCCGAAAGCCGACAGGACTTGCGCTTGTTCGGATATCAGAACTGGTAGCGCAGGCCGAGGCCGGGATCGAATGCCGACGCCTTGTTGGAGGTGTTGCCCGGCGTTCCGTTCGTCAGCAGGAAGCCGTTGGCGAGACCGTTCTGCACCTGCGACCACATCACGCCGGCGTAGAAATCGAAGTGTTTGGCAAAGCGCCAGTCGGCGACAAAGGAAACCGCGTCCAGCGTTCCGCTGCAACCGGCCGAAACAACGGTGTTGCAGGTGCCCGTCGGGTTGCTGCCGTTGCCGATGATGAAGCTGTTCTGGAGCTCGTGGTAATAAGCGACAGACAAATCGAGATCGGAGCGGACCGAATATTTCCCGCCAACCCAGAACACCTGAAGAATGCGGTCGGTGGTGAAATTGGTGTTGTTGGGATTGGTAATGACATAGCCGCCCTCAAGGAAGGCACCGGCCCCCAGCGGATTAGTCGGGTTGGCGAAATCGATATGCTCGTAACCGGCAAACAGCTTGAGCGGCCCGATGGTGTATTTGGCCGCGACCTGGAACACGGTGTTGTCGGATATCGTCGCGGCGACCTGCCCGCTTCCCATGGCCAGGCCAGCGGCGTTGGCCGCCGTGACTTGCACCGCCGTCAGAGGCGATGAGGAAACCGCGTCGTAGATCTTGCCACCGATGAAATCCATCGAGAGGCCGAGATAATCGAAGCCAACATCGCCTTCGAAGGCGTTGCCGGTGCCGCTGTTGCCGCCGTTCCTGAGCTGGGTTTCCACGGCAAACCGAACCGGACCGACATTCACCCGATATTCGAACGAGTTGTCGTAGATACGATTCGCGGTATCGCCGCCGCCGCCCGACGCGCCCTGGAAGGTGATCACGGACCACGCGTTCGAACCGGAAATCGGATCGTAATTGGTGACGAGGTCCGAGCTCAGGGCGTTTTGGCGGCCATAAGTCAATGTGCCGTAGACCGGCGAACTGATACCGGCATAGGCCGCGCCGTTGAACATCTGGCCGTCCTTGGACGAATCGCCAAACGCGGTTTGCTGGGCAAGCGACAATCCATTGTTTTGCACGATGGACCCGAGTCCGTTGAGATTCATTCCGCTCAGCGGGTTAAATTGCGACTGCAAATTGAATACGGCGTAGAGATTGTCGGCAATCTCCTGCTTGCCCCGCAGGCCGAGAAAAGACGTGCTGAGGTTGTTGGGGCTGGCGCCGAAATACGACCCGCCCGAGTTCTTCGACACCAGCCAGTTCAGCGGCGTGGTGGCAACGTTGTTCAACGGGGCGCCGTGGTTCTGATAGCTCAGGCCAACGTCGAAATTGCCGTACAAACACATGCCCTTCCAGCACAGGTCATCACTTACCGGAGCCGGAGCCTTGACCGCGGCCTTGTAGGGCAAATCGGCGGCCATCGCATCGGTCGGGTTGATGCCCGAACTCGCGGGCTTCGCGACCGGCGTTGTTTCCAACGCCTTCTGCCGCTTTTCGAGATCGGCGAGCCTTCTGGTCATCGCCTGGTTTTGTTCGTGAAGCTGCCTGGCCTGAGCCTGGATATCCGAGAGCTCGTCGGCGTGAGCTGCCGCCGCGAAGACCAGGACGGCGGTTGCTGACAAGATTGCCGGTGCTGAAATGAATGTTTTTCGCACGTGAGTCCCCCAAAATAACGGCGCAGACTTTCCACGAAACAAGATCGAACCTCGAACAAAGGCCGTCCGCACCTTTTTGCGCCTCGGCGCGCCAAAAGTCTGTAACCGGTCCGCCACAGGGAAGCTTAAAATACCGCCGTGCAGGTCACTTCCTTGCAGCGCGCTTTTTTCGCGCGCGCAACGTGCAATCCAACCATGCGGGGACGCCAGATATCAGATCAAAGCAATTTTGATCGGATCACAGCAATTTCGCGCGCACGAACAGGGCTCGAAGCGCGTTAGTCGCCTGAACGGTCATCATCGCGTTTTCAGCAGCCGCTTCCAGCGCAACTTTGGCATCGTTGTGGAGCGACTGAAATTCCATCCATTCAACCGCACTGAGGCTGGTCACGAACCGATAGGCCTGGCCGACCGTACCGATATCAACGGTCTCGCCATTCAATTTAATTCGAAACGTCGCCTTCAGCGGCGTGTCAGATTTTGATGTGTCGGTCATTGCACCCTGTTTGCGCAATGGCACCGGGCAAAGTCAATCCGCTATCTTTGGCGCGGAAGATTCCAGCCGCGCAAGGAGGCGATCGGTGAATGGCCTTCTCAATCCGGCTTTAATCAAAGAAGCGGCCTCAGCGCTGGACGTGCTGAGGCCGGGAGTTGGGGCGTGTCGAAATTGGGGGTCGCGACACCGTTGCATAACCGGCCAGCCTGCCGGCCGTTCCTAACGAGGCGCGCTATTTTGATGGCTTGCTTGCGATTGAGTCAGATTTTGAGCTCGCGGACAAACCGAAGCCCGGCGATCGTCAGTTTTTGTTCGTCGTTTTCCGACCTCTGTTCGAGGAATCTCGAGACTTTTTCTCTGACAACCAGTTCGTCAGCCGGGGTCAAGTTTACGATCATGCCGTAGGTGCGCATGACGCGATCGATCGCTTGTTCCATGGAACTCTCCCCAAGATGATGCTGGAACTCAACTCACCAGGGGAACAAAAGTTCCGCCTACGCGTTTTCGCGGGTGACACGATGCGGAGGATCGCGAATGGTTATGTCAACCCGCTGTTTGAAATGCGGAAAACGGCTTGTCCCATTTCACGCATTAAACGGCAGGACCGAGTTTCAATGCATCTGGTGCACCGATCCAATCAAGGGCGTCGGCGCGAAGTGGGCAGACAGCCCGTTGGCGGGCGCAGGCGAGCCCACGTTTTTAGCTGCCACGCCGTCCACATAAATCTGCGGCTAACCGGCGTCTGCGCATCTGACTTCACTGCAGGTCGGCGTCCACAGGCACCAGAAATGCAAACACGTAGCCATCATATTCCCGGCGGAATTGTTCCAGCTCCAATGCGATGTGCAATTCGGTGACCTCGCATGGCTTGGCATGGCGGATTCTCAAGTCCGACGTGCTGTCCCAGATCGGGCGACCGCCTGAGCGATAGGTCGCAAGCTCACCCCAGAACCAATCCTGAGAGCAAAAGGTTCGAGCGTGTTCAATGTCGCCGGCGAAAAGCGCGAGCACCGCTCGTCCGCCGACCTCCAGGACGAACGCCTGTTGAATTTTTTGCCGCTCGCCCATGAACATCTTTGCCAGACGGGTTCGACGCGAACCCTTGAATAAACCCTTGGCAAGATGAACTCTGAATCCTCAGCTTTATTCCGGAATGCGCCGGTGGTTTGGGCCGCAAATTTTACCGCAGATCACGGGAATATTTTTGCCAGGCCGCTGTTGCCGGCCGGCTCCTGTGGCATCGTCATGACTGCGTGATATGGTCGCACGCGCTGGAGGTGCGATATGTCGCGACGCCGTTTGTTTGCTGTTGCCCTGAGCTATGGGCTCGTCGTTGCCGCCGTCCCCTCCTTTGCGCTCGATCAACGCGATTTCAAGAATTGCGATCAAAGCGTCGATTGGGATCTCAAGATCGCCGGCTGCACCAAAATGCTGCAGGTGCCGAAGCTGCCGCCGGAGGCCCTCTCTGCGATCTACGCCGCGCGCGGCACCGGATTTGCCGCAAAGAACGATTTTTCACGGGCGATCGTCGATTTCGATGAAGCGCTGCGGCTGAATTCCAAAAGCATTGCCGCCCTGAACAATCGCGGCGCCGCATGGCTGCTCAAGGGTGAAAACGCCAAGGCCATCGCCGATCTCGATGCCGCCGTCGCCCTCGATCCCAAAAACCCGTCGATCTTCTCTGCACGTGGCACGCTGTGGCGGCAACTCGGCGAATACAACAAGTCGATTGCGGACCTCAACGAAGCCATCACCCTCGCGCCGAAAGTATCGCAGGCCTACAACAACCGTGCGCTGACCTGGAAAGATGCAGGCGAATACGATCGCGCGATTGCCGATCTGAATGAAGCGATCCGTCTCAACCCGGCGGACGAGAAGGCCTATGGCAACCGCGGAAACCTTTGGCGTCTCGAAGGCGATCTCGAACAGGCGCTGATCGATCTGAATACGCAGATCCGGCTGCACCCGAAGGATTCCATCGGGCTGACATTGCGCGGCGACACCTATCGCTACAAGGGCGAGCTCGACCACGCGCTCGCCGACTACAATGCGGCCCTGAAGATCGAGCCCGATGCGGTCGCCATCTTCACCGGCCGCGGATTGACGTATGAAAAAGCCGGCGATCTCACCCATGCCCGTGAAGACTTCAGGAAGGCGCTGACATCTTCGGAACAGTCGAAAATCGACGACAACCGAACCTCGCTTGAAACCGCGCGAAGCCGCCTCGCCGCCTATGATTCCGGCGATGCGCAGCCGACGATCCCCGCAGCGCCCGCGCGAGCTGCTTCGGAAACATCGATTCCAACGCCGGTCGCTGCAGCACCGATCCTGACCAAACCTGTCGCGGCAACGGCCATCGCGAAACAAGGCCGCCGCATCGCGCTGGTGATCGGCAATTCCGCCTACAAGAATGTGCCGGCGCTGACCAACCCGCAAAAAGACGCCAACGCCATTGCGACCTCGCTGCGTAATGTGGGCTTCGATACCGTCACGCTCGCGGTCGACGCGACGCGCGAAAAACTGATCGACAGCCTTCGCGCTTTCGCCGACGAAGCCGAGAAGGCCGACTGGGCGATCGTGTATTATGCGGGGCACGGCATTGAGGTGAATGGCCAGAATTACCTGATTCCGACCGACGCCAAGCTCGCCAGCGATCGCGACGTGCAGTTCGAGGCGATCCCGCTGGACCAGGTGATGGCGTCATTGGAAGGCGCCAAAAAGCTGAAGCTGGTTCTGCTCGACGCCTGCCGCGATAATCCGTTTGCACCGCAAATGAGACGGACGGCGCCGCCCGCTCCCGCCGTAGTCGTGGCCACTTCGACCGCCGGCGGCACCGTCAGTTCGCGCTCGATCGGGCGAGGGCTTGGCGAAGTCAAAGTGACGGGCGCATCGCTGGTGGTGTTTGCCGCCAAGCACGGCGAGACCGCACTCGATGGCGAAGGCGGCAATTCGCCGTTTGCGGTCGCAATGGTGCAACGCATCGCGACGCCGGGCGTCGAAATCAATAAAATCTTCCGGCTGGTGCGCGACGATGTAATGGAAGCCACCGCCGGCCGGCAGGAGCCCTACACCTATGGCTCGCTGCCGGGCAAGGAAGACTTCTTTTTCGTGGCGGCCAAATAGCTGATAAGCAGACGTGCCACTCGGCGGACATGCCTGGCCATTCAAGTTTTGGAGATGCGATATGTTACGACGCGATTTGTTCACGCTGGCGCTGGGCTCGGTATTCATCGCTGCGTTCGCGGTGACCGCGGGCGCGGAGGAAGCGCGCGATGTCGCGCCCACCGGATCGCTGCGCGTCGCAGTCGCGGTCGGCCCTGCGGCATCGGCGTTCTGGGCGACGCGCGATCCCGCCACCGGCAAGCCCCGCGGCGTGACCGTCGAACTCGCCAAGGCGGCGGCGGACAAACTGCATGTGCCGCTGCAACTCGTCGAATATCCAAGCTCGGACGACATCGCCGCGGCCGGCAGCAAGGACGCCTGGGATATTTCCTTCATGCCGGCGGAGGCGCGGCGTGAGCAGTTCGTCGATCAGGGACCGGCTTACGTCGCCTACACCAGCAGCTATCTGCTGCGCGCCGGCTCCGACATCCGCTCGGGCGCGGACATCGATCGCACGGGCATGCGGATCGGCTGCATCGAGGGCACGGCGACGTCGCGTACCATCACCCGTAACCTGAAAAACGCCACGCTGACAAAGTTCGTCAAGGCCGACGAGGCCGCGCAGATGATCGGCAGCGGCCAACTCGACGCGCTCGCGATGGGCACCGAAGCAGTGCAAGATCTGTCGCGAAAACTGCCCGGCACCAAAGTGCTGGACGAAGTGATCCAGTCGACCGGCGTGGTCGTGGTCGTTCCCAAAGGCCACGCCGCCGCCGGCGCGTGGTCCACGCATTTCCTGCAGGAAGCCAAAACCGACGGCACCGTGCGCCGCGCCCTCGATACCGGCGGCTCCGGCAATCAGAAGGTCGCGCCGTAAGGACACGCACTCTGCGCCATCCTTCGAGACGCATCGCTTTGCGATGCTCCTCAGGATGAGGGCTTAACTCCCTCGGGATGAGGCCCCCAACTCCCTCATGGTGAGGAGCGCGGCAACGCCGCGCGTCTCGAACCATCTGGCACTCACGCTTCGAGGCAAATCTGCCTCGAAGCGCGTTTCAACGCCCTCGCTACTTCGGACGCACCGCGTCGGCCGTGCCTTGAATGAAGGCCTGGATTTTCACCACGTCCGCATCCGTCAGCTTGCCGGTGAAGTCAGGCATGCCCGCTGCCGAGAATGGACCTTTGAACACGATGCTCTTCAGGTTCACGATGTTGTCGGTCGAGGTGTAGCCCAGATTTTTGACGTTGCCGCCCTTGTCGACACCGGGCACGCCATGACAGGTCGCGCAGGCCTCGACATAGATCGCGGTGCCGTCCGGCACATCCTTGGGATCGTATTTCACGCCCGAGAGCAGGTTGCCGATCTGGTACTTGGTGAACTCCGGCAGCGGCGCCTTGCCGCCGATCGCGAATGTATAGACCGTGCCCGGTCCTTCCTTGTCGGTGACGCGCTGGGTGATACCGAACACCCCGCCCCAGCCGACCGCGACCGACACATATTGCACGCCATCGATGACGTAGGTCGAGGCCGCGGCGACCACGCCGGTGCCGGTCGGAGTCTCCCACAGCTTCTCGCCTGATGTCGCGTTGTAGGCGATGAAGCGTCCGTCAGCCGTGCCCTGGAAAACCAGATTGCCGGCGGTGGTCAGCGTGCCGCCGTTCCACGGTGCCACATATTCGGCGTGCCAGGCTTCCTTCTGCTTGACCGGATCCCAGGCGATCAGCCGCCCGAACGGCAGGTTCTTCGGCGGCGTCGCGTTCAGCGTGAAGCCGACATTCCAGCCGGTGGTGCTGCCGAACTTGAACGGCGCCGACGCATTCTGCGTCAGCGTCTTCTCGCCGGTCAGATTCAGCGGCACACCCTGCGCCGGCAGATAGACCAGACCGGTTTGCGGATTGTAGGACATCGGATGCCAGTTGTGCGCACCGAACGGTCCGGGAATGCTGTCGAACGACTGGTCCGGCGAGCGGGCTTCGGGGACCTCGATCGGCCGTCCGTTGGCGTCGAAGCCGGTTGCCCAGTTCACATCGACAAAGTTCTTCGCGGAAATGAACTTGCCGTTGGTGCGATCGATCACGAAGAAGAAGCCGTTCTTCGGCGCATGCAGGATCACTTTGCGCGCGGCGCCGTCGATATTGATATCGGCCAGGATCATCGGCTGGGTCGAAGTGTAGTCCCAGTTGTCGCCGGGGGTTTCCTGATAATGCCAGACATACTTTCCGGTGTCGGCGTTCAGCGCCACCAATGAGGCGAGATAGAGATTGTCGCCGCCGGCGGGACTGCGCAGGTTACGATTCCACGGCGAGCCGTTGCCGGTGCCGATATAGATCAGGTTCAGATCGGGATCGTAGGTCATCGTATCCCATGGCGTGCCGCCGCCGCCGTTGATCCAATATTTGCCGGCGGGATCCCAGGTCTTGGCCGCCGCAACCATTGAATCGTCTTCAAACGGCTTGGCGGGATCGCCGGGAACGACGAACCAGCGCCATGCCTGCGCGCCGGTCTCCGCATCATAGGCCGTGATGTAGCCGCGCGCACCGTATTCGGCGCCGCCATTGCCGATCAGCACCTTGCCTTTGACGACGCGCGGCGCGCCGGTGATGGTGTAGGAATGCGAGTGATCGATGACGGTGTCTTTTTCCCAGACCTTCTTGCCGGTGACGGCGTCGATCGCAACCAGGCGGCCGTCATAGGCGCCGACATAGACCTTGCCCTTGTAGAGCGCGACACCGCGATTGACGACATCGCAACAGCCCTTGTAGCCGGCTTCGCGGCTGACTTCGGGATCATAGGTCCATATCCGCTTGCCGGTGCGGGCATCGATGGCATGAACGACGCTCCACGACGCGGAGACATACATGATGCCGTCGACCACCAGCGGTGTCGCCTCGACGCCGCGCACGGACTCCAGATTGTAGGTCCACTTCAGTCCGAGATTTTTGACGTTATCCGCGTTGATATCCCTGAGCCTGCTGAAGCGGGTCTCGGCGTAATCAAGGCCGATGGTCGGCCAATCCTTCGACGTCGCGGTATTCGCCGCGATGGAGGCGCCGTCGACCGCTGAAGTCACCGCCTTGATGTGATCGGCTGATCCTTTTGCCTGCGCGAGTGCGCCACCGCACAAGGCCAATGAACATATCGCCGCGGCGATGGATGTCCGCAGCAAACCAGGTCGCGGATGGCGCAGACCAAAGGCGCCGATCGCATATCGGCGAACGGAATCGAGCTGTCCGACAGAGCGTTTCATGCATCCTCCCAGTGGCCTCTAGCGGGCCTACGTCGATGCGAACCGTCTGTCATGGCCGGTTTTGTGCACGCGGGCACAAAACCCTGACCATCCGACGCTTGGGAAATTGTTTTCCAACGTCATCGACAACGGGTGAAAGTGTACCGGCGGTTGATGCTTCCGCAATTGCCGGACAACTGCCGAACCCGGGAAAGATTGGAAGAACGTTCTGCCAGTTTTCCCGCTATCGCTCCTGGCGAGGTCGGCTTGCTGAAAGGTTCCACCGTATGGCGGCGAGGCTCAACCGCCGCGCTTTGCGCAAACGCTCATGCGAATTGGGCGTTGTATCAGGCCATCGGCTTCGACGCGCCACCGGCGATGAAAAAGCCCCGTCCGAAAGGACGGGGCAAAGTCACATTTGGGTCGGTAAAACGTATATCTGGCATCACGTGGGACGCCACGGTGCAACCATATCATCGCGCCGGATCGACCGAGCCGGGAATGATTTTCGTCTCCTGGAATCCGGCCTCCCGTTTTCTTCGGGATTTTTTCCCTGAGCGCGTGGTGGGTCGCGATGGCGCATCGTGTGCAGCGGTATCCAGGCAAGATGGCGGCAGCGCAACGGCAAGGCTGATCCCGCCAGACATGGATTGTTGATTGTTATGATTGTTCGGTGCGTCCCGACGTCGACAGTGGTTCGCGCTCCGCTCGATTGTCGAGAAAATCGTCGATCCGGTCCACCGATCCCGCCGCCGTCAGGAGACGATCGAAAGCTGCATTGAAGCGTTCTTGCGCCATTTCATAGAGCGCCTGGTCGTAAGCGAGACGCCGCCACAGGATTGCTCTGACTTCCTCCGGGAGCCGGGCTCCGCCCGCTCCGCTGAAACGCGCATTGCCGATGTTTCGAGGCGCCGGCCAATTCAAGGACCACGCCAATAAACGCAGGCTGTCGACCAAACGCTCGTTCAATCCCACCAGGCCAATCCGGTCGAGACACTGTCGTTTAAAAGCTTCTACGTCTTTCTCGATATGCTCCCTCTTCCTGCCATTCCAAAATGGTTCATCCGGATTTGCAAGAAAGTAGCTGCATTGCGATCCACTTCCTTCGAACTCGAAGGATTCGGCGACCTCAATATAATCGCGCATGAAGCCTTCGACCTGGACCTGCGCATGATCGCGACCCACCGTGAGATTCCGTCCACGGGTGCTGATGATATGCCAGAGCAGGCTCATGAGCTGAGCCTCCGGCTCCCTCACAAGGGTGAAGAAAAATCGAGACGTGTTCCTGAAGGTGGCGGCATATTTATAGCCATCTTTCAGATAAAAATGGCCACGAATGAGCTGAAAATCGAAGGGTATGTTTTTCTCGATCGCTAATTTCCTGCCGACCGACACGAAGTGAGCCGGGTTCTCGCAAACGAACTGCCGATCCACCGGGACATGCTGGTCGATCCAGTCACTTGTGCTCGTGCCTCCTGTCTTGGGGAGATGCACAAACCCGAGCGGACGCTCTCCCGAGAAAGCGGCTTCATTCTCGTTCTTCGGCAATCCATATTGATCGGACGTTTCGCACAATCGCTTTTGTTGCAAGTTTCCTGCACTCCCGATGAATCATTCCTCATGGCGTGTGCGTGGTAATTGTGGACATTTTTCACCCGATTATTTCGAACGATTTCCATTCAACCGGATGGACGCATTTAAAAAAATTTCAGGTGATGGATTGCTCCGGCGGTCGTTGACAAATCCGATTTTGTGAAATATCAGACTAATATCTCTTTCATTTCTTGAACCGGCAAAACATCTCATGTCGCACACGACCCTGAAGGCAATTTTCGAGGATGGTGGATCGGCGCGCGCGCAAGAGGTGGATCTGAGCTGCGCCATCATCGCCGGCTGGACCGGGCGCGATCCCGCGGCGCTGGAAAAACATATCGTCGAGCTGGAAGCGCTCGGCGTGAAGCGGCCGCCGACCACGCCGGTGTTCTACCGGGTGGCGGCGACGCGCCTGACCAGCAATAACGCGATGGAAGTAACCGGCCCGACGTCGAGCGGCGAAGTCGAGTTCGTGATGCTGCAATGGCAAGACCGGCTCTGGATCGGCGTCGGCTCCGATCACACCGACCGCGAGGCCGAAACCTACGACGTGACGGTCTCAAAGCAGATGTGCGACAAGCCGGTCGCCGCCAAATTCTGGGCGTTCGATGCCGTCGCGGCGCATTGGGACCAGTTGCAGCTTCGCTCCTACATCATCGACGGCGATGGCAGCCGCGTGCTCTATCAAGCGGGCACAGTCGCCGGCATGCTCGCGCCGACGGACCTGTTGAAGAAATGGGGAAGACCGCTTGCCGAGGGCACGCTGATGTTCGGGGGCACCCTCGCCGCGCTCGGTGGCATCAGGCCGTCGCGGCGCTTTGAATATGAGATCGAGGATCCGGTATTGGGCCGCACCCTCTCCCATGGCTACGACATCGTCGAGATCTGCCAATGAGCACGCTGGCCAAAGCCCGCACCAGCGCGCGCCGGAAAGCCGCGCCGCGCGAGGCGGCCACGTCATTGCTCGATACCGCCTACGAAGAGATCAAGCACCGCATCACGATCTGTGCGTTCCGCCCTGGCGACTATCTCAACGAGGCCGAAATATCGACCACGCTTGGGATCGGCCGCACGCCAGTGCATCAGGCGCTCGACCGGCTGATGGTCGAGGGCCTCGTGCAGGTGATGCCGCGCAAGGGCATCATCGTGAAGCCCGTCAGTCTCGACGAAGCGCTGCAGACCATCGAGGTAAGGCTGCTCAACGAGAGCTATTGCGTACGCCTCGCGGCCGACCGCGCCAGCGCCGCCGAGATGGACGAACTGACCGCAATTCTCGGTCAAGCGCAAAAGGAGCTCGCCACCCGCGACGGCGAACGGCTGATGCGGCTCGATCGTGATTTCCACGGCGTGCTGGCACGATCGGCGCGCAACCCGGTCCTCACCGAACTGCTGGGCCGGCTGCACGATCGTTCGCTCCGGTTCTGGATTCTCTCGCTCAACACGCCGGGTCATCATCTCAGCGTGCAGCAGCAGCATCTGGCCATCCTGGCCGCGATCAGGGATCGCGACGCGGACGGAGCCGAACAGGCGATGCGCGCCCACATCGACGCCTTCCGCCGCAACCTTTTGCAGACCCTCTAAAGGACAACGATCAATCATGAAGCTGGCCATTCCCGATCTGATTTCCAATTCCTATTTCCCGGCGGTCGCCGCGGTCGAACTCGGGCTGTTTGCCAAGCAGGGCCTCGATGTCTCGCTGGAGCTGATCTTTCCGGTCGACAAGTGCTACCGATCGCTGCGCGACGGCGAGATCGAGTTCGTCGGCGGCTCGGCGCATTCGGCGCTGGCGGCGTTTCCGGAATGGAAGGGATGCAAGCTGCTCTGCGCGCAGGGGCAAGGGATGTACTGGTTCCTGGTGATGCGCGCCGATCTGAAAGCGCAGCGCGGCGACATCAACATCGTGAAGGGCCGCCGCATTGGTGCAGCTCCCTGGGTCGAGATGGGTCTGCGCCGCCTGCTGGTCGAAGCCGGCATCGATCCCGAGAAGAACGGCGTGACGATCGCGCCGGTGCCGGGCGCCACCGGCGCCAGCGTGAATTTTGGACTCACCGCGGCCAAGGCGCTTGAAGAGGGCAAGATCGACGGCTTCTGGGCCAACGGCATGGGAACCGAAGTCGCGGTCCAGCGCGGCGTCGGCACCGTGGTGCTGGACGTGCGGCGCGGCGACGGCCCGAAAGCCGCGTTCAATTTCACGATGGCCTCGATCGCGACGACCGACCGCCTGATCAAGGAACATCCGACCGCCGCCGCCGGTGCGGTCCGCGCCGTGATGGCCGCGCACGCCGCGCTCAAGGCCGATCCCGGCCTTGCCAAGCAGGTCGCGGCAAAACGCTTTCCCCCGCAGGAAACCGAGCTGATCGTCGACCTGATCAAGCGCGACCTGCCCTATTACGACCCGACGATATCTCCTGAATTCGTCGAAGGCATGAACGCGTTCGCGCGCGATGCCGGCATTCTCACCGGGCATCCGGCTTACGCCGACGTTGTCGCCACGCAATTCAGCGAACTCTGGAAAGCCTGACTTCAATTTGGGCCGGCAACACGCCTGCCCTGCAATTCCTCCTCTCTCGGAAAGATCGATCGATGGCCATCAACAAACTTCACGACGAATTCCACACGCTCGACATGGACAAGGGCTGGGAAGTGCCCGCGGGCTATCCCGCAGGCATCCAGCAGAAGATCCTGTCCGGCGGACTCGATGAAACCAACAAGCGCGGCAGCCGCACCCGTCTGCTTCACTTCGATGCGGGCACTTACACGACCATTCCCTTCGTGCATGAATATTGGGAAGAGGTTTTCCTGGTGCAGGGCGATCTCACCGTCGGCAACGACGCCAAGGGCCAGGGCGGCGACGCGTTTGCGCCTTTCACCTATGCCTGCCGGCCTCCCGGCGCCTATCATGGCCCGTTCCTGTCGAAGAATGGCTGCCTGCTGCTTGAGATTCACTATTACGATCCGGCATAAACCAGGGGACATCCAACCACGGAGGGCATCATGAGTTTCACGGACCGGGAATTTCGCGATGCCCTCGGACAGTTCGCCACCGGCGTCTGCGTGGTCACCGCGGAAGTCGACAATACGCTATTGGGGTCGACCGTCAGCTCCTTCAATGCGGTGTCGCTGGCGCCACCGCTGATCCTGTTCAGTCTCGCGCGCTCGGCCCTCACCCTGCCGCTGTGGCTGAAGGCCAAACATTTCGGCGTGACAGTGCTGGCCGAAAGCCAGAACGACATGTCGAACCGGTTCGCGCGCGGCGGTCCGGAGAAATGGAACGGGCTGGCTCCGCGGCGCGGCGCCAGCGGCGTTCCCTTGCTCCGGGACGGCCTCGTGACATTCGAATGCGAGACCTACGCCTTTTATGAAGGCGGCGACCATGAGATCGTGGTCGGGCGCGTGCTGTCCTTTACGCGGACCGAGACGACGCCTTTGCTTTTCCACGGCGGACGCTACCGCCGGCTTCATTCCGATCTGGCGATCGAGACGCCGCCGGATACCGAGGTTTGGCTTCACGGCTGGTGACGCGCTCCGCGCCAAAGGCCTGTTCTCCAAAAGGCTTGGCGGTCGACTTCTCCAGATGATGCCGCCGCACCTCCGCCAGCGCGGTTTCGGAATTTAAAATCAACTGCCGCGCGACATGGTGCGCGACTTTAAGCGCGTCGGGGTCGATGTCTCTAAACAGCGCGTCATTGATCAGCCGCACGAACGGCGCGACGCGGATGATCTCCTGTTCGCCATGCGGCATCAGCGAGACGCGCACACTGCGCCGGTCGCTGGCGCTCGGCCGCTTGGTCAGGAAGCCGGCCAGTTCGAGGCGCCCGACCTCGGTCGTCACATGGGTGGAAGCAAGCCCGACATGATCGGCAAGTTCGCGGATGGTGACGCCCTCAGTGCCCTGGCAGTGGGCAACCCCCATCAGCACCACGAACTGGCTTGGCGTCAGCTCGAGCTCGCGCCCGAACGCGTCCCGGCAGGCCAGCAGACGGCTCACGCTCTGCACCATCGCATAGATGCTGAGGCGGAATTCGGCGTCGGAGCCCTGCGTCAGGAATTCACTGCGCGAAATGGTCACAGGCGGCCGATAGGCTTTTGCGGTTTTCGATTTCTTCATTTTCGACCCAAGTCGTTCCCGAACCAATCATTCATGGCTAAGTCGTTCGCAGGCATCACGTTTTCGACCGTGTCGTCTTCAAACCGTGCTGACGCCCGAGCCATGAAGATCGAATCCCTTCCGACCAGAGGGTGCCGTCTTTTTGCGCTGCATGGTGAAATATCACGCGCAGATCAGCGTTGACAACTCCGGGATTTAGCTACAGCATGTAGATATTAGATGTACCAATTCATCGCGGCGAGAGCCAGCCCGGCTTCTTAAGCCGCTTTACGCGGAGGGTCGACATGAACGTGACGGTATCCCCTAAAGTGGAAGCAAGCGGCGCCACGCCGCTGCGCACAGGCGAGAGCTTTCTGGCCGATCTGCGCGCTACCAAGCGCACCGTCTTCGTCGACGGCGAACGGATCAGCGATCCGACCAACCATCCGGCATTTCGCAACAGTGCGCGAACCTTCGCCAGGCTGTTCGACTACGCGGCCGCGCCGGAAAACCGCGAGCGCATGACCTACACCTCGCCGGACACCGGCGGCCCGGTCTGGCGCTGCTTCCAGATCCCGCGCACCCATGCGGATCTGCGCGCCAAGCGTCTCGCCGCCGAGGGATGGGCGGAACAAACGTTCGGCTTGATGGGCCGCACGCCCGATCACGTCGGTAATTTCTTTGCCGGTTATGCCGCAAAGCCTCAATTCTTCGCCAAAGGCGGCGCCGGATATGCCGACAACATCGTGAATTTCTACAAGCACATTCGCGACACCCACAAATATGTCACCTACGCGATCGTGCCGCCGCAGATCGACCGCAGCAAACCGGCCCATCTGCAGAGCGACCCGACCCTCTATGCCGGTGTGATCAAGGAGACCGATTCCGGCATCGTCGTGCATGGCGGCCAGCAATTGGCGACCGGCGCGGTGTTTGCGGATTACGTCCAGATAAGCTGCATCCATCCGTTGCGGCCGGGCGATGAAAATTACGCCATCAACGTCGCGATCCCGCTCGACGCCCCCGGCGTGAAACTGTACTCGCGCCGCGCTTTCGCACGTGATGGCATGATCGCGGAGGACTATCCACTGACCACCCGCTTCGATGAGACCGACTGCTTCGTCGTGCTCGACAACGTTCATGTGCCGTGGGAGCGCGTGTTCATCTACCGCAACACCGAATTGTGCTTCCAGCAGTGGTGGCAGACCCCCTCGCATTCCTACGGCAACCATCAGGCGCAGTCCCGTTACGCGACCAAGCTGCGTTTTCTGCTCGGTCTCGCCAAGCGCATGAACGAGGCGACCGGCAATGATGCCGCACCGCCGGTGCAGGTGCAGATGGGAGAACTGGCCGCCTACGCCTCGATCGTCGAGAACATGCTGCATTCCCACGAGACCGTGGCGCCGATCGACGAGGAAGGCATATTGTGGCCGTCCAAGACCGCGCTCTATGCGGTGATGGCGCTGCAGGGCCAGATCAATCCGCACATGATCGACATCGTGCGCGAACTTACCGGTGCTGCGATGATCACGCTGCCATCGTCGTCGAAAGACTTCGACAATCCGGAATCGGCCAAGGATATCGAGCGCTACTTCGTGTCCGGCCAGATGGGGGCCCGCGACCGCGTCCGCCTGATGCGACTGGCGTGGGACTTCATCGGCACTGAATTCGGCAATCGCCACCAGCAATACGAGAAGTTCTACGGCGGCGCGTCCTATCTGGTGAAGACCAACATGTACCGCTCCTACGACTTCAAGCGCGCCGGCGGACTGGTCGACGCGGCCCTGGCGCTTGATCCCCTGGTATCATAACGCGCACGATAGTTGGCGCGGTGCATGCATGGCACCGCGCCGCAAGCTTCACAAGATTGCAAACTGCACAGGATCACACGTTTACAGCAGCCAACGGGGGCCCAGATGACCATAAGCGCCGAGACCGAGATCAACAGACTCGAACCATCCGCCACCCGATCCGGGGCCGTCGCGGAGGCGCCGGCGGCCCGGCGACGCTGGGTCATCGCCTTCATCCTGTTCCTGGCGGTTCTGTCGGCCTTCTTCGACCGCATCAGCGTCGCGGTGTTGTTCACCAACACCGACTTCCAGAATGCGATGGGCACGGGCTTCAACCCGACCCTGCTCGGCCTCTTGATGACATCGTTCGTGTTCGCCTATGGCTGCTCGGGGCTGCTTCTCAGTTTTGTCGGCGATCTCTATGGGCTGCGCCGCTCGCTGGCGATCGGCACGGCGTTCTGGGGCCTGTTCATGGCGCTGATGGCGGGCGCGGGCTCGTTCACCACCATGCTGTCGCTGCGCATTTTGCTGGGGATCGCCGAAGGCCCGCAATTCGCGATCACCAACTCAACCGTCAAGCGCTGGTTTCCACAGCGCGAGCAGGCGCGCGCCAATTCGATCTGGATGATCGGCAGCCCGCTCGGCTCGGCGATCGGTTTTCCCCTGATGATCTATCTGGAAACGACGTTCGGCTGGCGGTCGGCGTTCATGTTCCTCGCCGTGCTCAATGGATTGATCATTCTTCCCCTGGTGCTGATGTTCCTGCGGGATCAGCCGCCTGGTGCGATTGCGCCGACAGCACCCGCGCCAGTGGCGCAGTCGTCCTATCTGTCGCAGGTCGGATTGTACTGCCGGGACTGGCGATTCTGGATGCTCGTGATCTTCAATTCCGCCGCGCTGATTTATTTGTGGGGGCTCAATAGCTGGCTGCCGAGCTATCTGATCAAGGTGCGCGGCTTCGATCCCCGCCAGACCAGTCTCTATTCGTTCCTGCCGTTTTTCATGATGTTCCTGGGCGAAGTCGGCGCAGCCACTTTGTCGGACAAAATCGGCCGGCGCGCCGCCATCTGCTTCGGCGGATTGTTCTCGGCAGGCGTCGCGATGTACGCGGTGTCGGCGGTGTCGGACGCCCAGACGGCCGCGATCCTGATCGCCGTCAGCGCGTTCTTCTGGGGCTCGGCGCTGCCGCCATTGTTCGCGTTGTCGCTCCAGATCATTCCGGCACGCGCCGTGGCATCGGGGGTCGGCGTTTTCAACGGCATCGGAAATATCGTCGGTGCGCTCTCGCCGGTCGCGATCGGCGCGCTGATCGCACACACCGGCTCGTTCGATGCCGGCCTGATGGTGCTGGTCGGCGCGACGATCCTGGGGTCGGCCGCGATGATCCCGCTGATCAGAAAGTTCTGATCGAGCGGCGAACACGCAACCCTCATGGTGAGGAGCGCGGCGCGCCGCGCGTCTCGAACCATCTGGCACCGTACCTGCAGCCATCCTTCGAGACGCGGCCAAGTGGCGGCTCCTCAGGATGAGGCCGAGCTGGGTCTTTGGGATCACCTTTGATCGAGCACGTGTCCCCAGCGCCTGCGAATCTCGAGCGCATCTGCGAGGGTGAGCGCCGAAGTACGCGGGTAGGTTTCAATGTGCTGGAACGGGATGCAGGCGTCGATGATCATCTTGGAGTTCGACGTCAGACCGATGCTGCGGTGGCTGGCTGGAATTCGAGGATCAAGGGAGGAACTCCACGCATTGCGGATAATGTCGACGTCTTCGCTCGGCTCAGCTCGTGTCGTGACGGCCCACATCACATCGGCCAGATTGGACGGATCGACATCATCGTCCACGAGAACGACGATCCGGCCCATATAGCTGTTTGCAGCCGCGACGAGGCCGGCGCGTTTGGCGTGGCCGGCATAACGTTGCTTCAGCGCAATGACGATCATCAGTTGGGAAACGTGCTGCCAGGCGCCAACCACGTCCGCTATACCGACCGCCTCGAGATTGCTCCAGATGCCGGCGGCACGCAGCGGCAGACCAAAATGGAAGCGGGGCGGTTTCAGCGGAGGCGAACCGAGCAGGATCGGGTTGGTGCGATGATGCGTGGCCGTGACGTGCATGACGGGAGCAGGCCGCTTCTCGGCTGCGTAATATCCTGTGAACTCGCCGAAGGGTCCTTCCGGCAGGCTCTCTTCAGCGAAAGGCATCAGCATGCCCTCGAGCACGATCTCCGCCCTCGCCGGAATCGGCAGCCCGGTAACTGGCCCTGCGCAGACCTCGACGGGCGCGCCCCTGATCGCGCCTGCAAAGTCCAGCTCCGAGGCCCCCTCCGGCAGATACTCGAAGCCGGCGATGAACAGCGCAGGATCCTGGCCGTTGATGATCGCGATTGGGCAAGCCTGCCCCCTGTCCCAGTATTTCTTTGAGATCATCGCCCCGTGGCGGCCATTGTGATCGAATTGCACGGTCACGCGATCCCTGGAATGAACCTGCACGCGATAAATCGAGCAGTTGACCCATCCGGTATCGGGATCGCGGGTCATCACCACGCTACCCGAACCGATATAGGGACCTCCATCGTCCTTATGCCAGATAGGCGCGGGAAAGAGTGACAGGTCGACGGCATCGCCGGTTGAAGAGTTTTCCAGGTACGGCGCGTTCGTGGTCTGCTCCGGAGCGATCGGCTTCAGATCGACGCGCTTTCGTTTCCACTCCTGGAGCGCCTGCAGTGGCGGAAGATTCGTATCGATGCCCAAGGCAAGCGCCGCGCGACGCGCGCTGACAGTGGTGTTGGTAAAAATGCGGTTCCCGGCGGGCTGACCCGGGATGTCGGTGAACAAAAGCGCAGGACAACTCTCGCTGCCGGCCGCGACCTCCGTGATGGCTCCGATCTCGAACGCGAGGGCCGCGCCCTGAACTTTCCGCAGGTCACCCAGCTTTTCCACCAGCTCGATAAACTCTCGCAAATCGCGGTATTGAACGGCCACGTATCTCTCCAATGCACGCATAGTCGCTGAACTGACCTTATGTCGAAGTCCACAATACATACAAGATGAAGCTATTGTTCGGATGCTTGACACCTCCAACACATAACTACAATATGTATATATATGTACCGGGAACACAGGGCGGCAAAGCGGACGCCTCGCGCTGGAGCACCTGCGGTGAATGCTGAATCTCGGATCGCGCGCGCAGGCTACATCGGAAAATTCTTAAATCGTTTGGTAGCGGAAGGTGGTCGCGACGGCTGCCTCGTCATCATGACGTCTGCGCTCGGCGTTGGTGTTGGTCTGCTTGGGTTGCCTATCTTGACGATCGGCCTGTTCATGGCGCCGCTTCACGCCGATCTGGGTTGGACGCGCGCACAGATATCGGGCGCGTCGACTTGTATTAATCTGGCAACGATTTGCGCGGCTCCCTTTATCGGCGGGTTATGCGACAGGTTCGGCGTTAGACGCGTCGCGCTTGCCTCTTTAATGTCGCTGACGCTTGGTTTTTGCGCACTCGCAGCGATGAATGCTTCATTGACGCTCTATTACGGCATCTGGTTTGTGATGTCTGTTGGTGCGGTCGGAACAAGCGGGATCGTATGGACCCGCGCCGTCGGCACGTTTTTTGAGCGCAATCGCGGTCAGGCACTCGGCCTCGCGTTGACGGGGACAGCTTTCGCAGCACTGCTTGCTCCCTTGACGCTCGGCGTCGTCATCGCGGACTTCGGATGGAGATCCGGGTATCTCGCGCTTGGCGCTGTATCCTTGCTGACAATCCCTGTCGCTTTCCTGTTTTTCAAGGAACGCCACGACAGCGAAATCGCAAATGCCGGAGAGGCACCTATCGAGACGAGCGGGGCCAGCTTCTCTGAAGCAACCCACGATCCAAAGTTCTGGATCATCGGAAGCAGCATATTTCTCTCGGTGCTGGGGATGGGCTCGTTTCTCGTTCACTTCGTTCCGCTCGCGATCGACTCCGGCGTACAGCCGGTCGTCGCCGGACGGATGTTCGCCATCATTGGGCTCTCGATGCTGTGCGGGCGTATATTCATCGGAACTCTTCTTGACCGCTTCGATCCGATTGTCGTTTCTTCTGCCGCGCTCTTTGTTCCGACTCTGGTCTGCGGCCTGCTGCTTCTCCAACCTATTTCGCCAATTGCGACGACGGCGATGTCCGCCGCGTTAATCGGATTTTCGGCCGGTGCTGAAATCGATATTTTGCCGTTCCTGGTGGCGCGATATTTCGGATTGCGCTCCTATGGTGCGATCTACGGCAGTGAACTGGCGTTCTTTGCTGCAGGCAGCGGAATTGGCAGTATCCTGACGGGACATGTCCGAGACACCTCGGGGACGTATATGCCGGCTTTGATGGGCGGCATCCTGGTGTTTTCCCTTTCCGCGCTCATCATGCTTCTGATGAGAAGATCGCCCCGTGTTTCGCTCGCGGAATAGGTGGCGATAGACCGCTGATGAGGCGCGGACAAGGGCGAGAATGTGCTGTAGCAAGCCGCGAATAAGTAACCCTCATGGTGAGGAGCGCGCTCGCGCGCGTCTCGAATCATCTGGCACTCTGCCTGCAGCCATCCTTCGAGACGCGCGCAAGTGCGCGCTCCTCAGGATGAGGCCGGAGTTCGTTGCGCGACCTCGCCGTTGGGTGAATTACTTCCCCCACACCTCGTTCGCGACATCGACCGCGAGCTTCAGCTTGGCCCACTGCTCATCTTCCGTGAGGATGTTGCCTTCTTCGGTGGAGGCGAAGCCGCATTGCGGCGAGACCGCGAGCTGATCCAGCGGCGCGTATTTGGAGGCTTCCTCCAGCCGGCGCTTGATGTCGTCCTTTTTCTCGAGCGCGCCGCTTTTGGAGGTGATGACGCCGACCACCACGACCTTGTTGCCCTGGGGCAAATAGCGCAGCGGTTCGAAACCACCGGCGCGTTCGGAATCATATTCGAGGAAGTAGCCATCGTAATTGGTGCCGGCCAGCAGGGTCTCCGCCACAGGCTCATAGCCGCCGGATGAAATCCAGGTCGAGCGGAAATTGCCGCGGCAGACATGCGTGGTGATGGTCATGTCGGCGGGCCGCTCGGCGATCGCGTAATTGATGATGCGGGCGTAAATCTCCTGCAGATGATCGGCATCTTCACCGCGTGCCCGCACCTTGTTGAGCTCGTCCTGCGAGCAGAGATAGGCCCACACGGTGTCGTCGAACTGCAGGTAACGACAACCGGCGTCGTAGAACGCCTTGACCGCCTTGCGATAGGTCTTGGCGAGATCCTCGAACAACACCTCGATGTTGGGATAGACCTCTTTCGAGATCGACTTGCGGCCGCCACGGAAATGCAGCACCGCCGGCGAGGGGATCGTCATCTTCGGCGTCACATGCGCGATGTCGCACTGCTTCTTGAGAAACTTGAAATGCGCGAGCATCGGATGATCGTCGGGGAAATCCAGCTTGCCGATCACGCGCACCGCTTCGTGCCGGGTCTGGATGCCGGTGAACTGGATGCCCTCGTCGGGGTGAAACATTTCGGCGCCGGTCAGCTTGGACAGAAAGTCGAAATGCCACCACGAGCGGCGGAATTCGCCGTCGGTCGCGAGCTTCAATCCGACCGAAGCCTGCCGGTGCACGATTTTTTCGATTTCCATATCCTCGACCTTGCGCAGGTCGTCGGCTGAAATCTCACCTTTCTCAAGTTTGGCGCGCGCCTCCTTGATTTTCGCTGGGCGCAAAAGACTGCCGACTTCATCGGCGCGGAAAGGGGCTTTTGTTCTTTGCATGGTTTCTACTCCCTGAGAATTCCCAACGTCATTCCGGGATGGTCCGAAGGACCAGACCCGGAATCTCGAGATTCCGGGTTCGCGCTCACGCGCGCCCCGGAATGACGAAAAATCATACCACCTTCGCAGCCACGCCCAGAAACCGCTCAAGTGCCGCCGGATCGGCCCTCAGCGTGGCGCTGGCCGCGTCGTGAACGATCGCTCCGCGCTCCAATATCACAGCACGGTCCGCGAGCCCCAGAATCTTTTGGGCATTCTGCTCGACAATAATTGAGCAGATGCCGCCCGCCCGGGTGATGGTGCCGAGCGCTTTAAGCAGTTCTTCGACGATGATCGGCGCCAGACCTTCGGTCGGCTCGTCCAGGAGCAGCACTTTCGGATTAAGCGTCAGCGCGCGGCCGATCGCCAGCATCTGCTGTTCGCCGCCGGACAACTGGTTGCCGAAATTGTTGCGGCGTTCCTTCAGCCGCGGAAACATCTCGTAGATCTTCGCGACGCTCCAGGGCCCCGGCTGCGCGACCGCGGTCATGTTCTCCTCGACGGTGAGCGAGCGGAAAATATTGCGCTCCTGCGGCACCCAGCCGATGCCCGCCCTCGCCCGCTGGTCCGGCCGCATCCGCGTGATGTCCAGACCGCCGAGGCTGACGGTGCCGCCGAAACGCCGGGTCACCCCGACGATCGAATTGATCAGCGTGGTCTTGCCCGTGCCATTGCGGCCGAGCAACGCCAGCACCTGGCTCTCCGGCAACCGCAGCGTCATGCCGGGCAAGACAACCGCCTCGCCGTATCCGGCGCGCAAGCCCTCGATGGTGAGCAAATCAGACATCGGCGGCCTCGCCGAGATAGACCGCCTTCACCCGGGGATCGCGCGCGACTTCGTCCGGCGCGCCCTCGACCAGCAGCGCGCCCGCGACCAACACCGAAATGCGATCCGCAAAGGAGAACACCAGATCCATGTCGTGCTCGATCAGCAGCACCGTGACGTCGCGCGGCAGCGCGGCCACAGCGGCGAGAATATCGTGGCGTTCGCTTTCGGGAACACCGGCGGCGGGCTCGTCGAGCAGCAGCACGCGTGGTTTGGTCGCGATCGCGACCGCGATTTCGAGCAGGCGCTGCTTTCCGTAAGGTAACGTCGCGGTGCGCTCGTTCATCACATCGAGCAGATGGAAACGCTTGAGATTCTCCGCGATCTCGTCATTGACGTCGTCGCGCGTACCCATCACCCGCCACCAGTCGGCCCCCCTACCCAGCCGTTCCGCCACCGCAAGGCCAATGGTCTCGATCGGCGTCAAATCGGGGTAGAGCTGGTTGATCTGGAAAGTGCGCGACAGGCCGCGCAGCACGCGGCGATGCACCGGCAAATCGGTGATGTCGTGATCTTCCAGCAGAATGCGTCCGGCATTGGGCTTGAGCACACCGGTCAGAAGATTAATCACGGTGGTCTTGCCGGCGCCGTTGGGGCCGATCAACGCGTGGCGGGCGCCCTGCTCGATCTTGAGCGACAGATCGCGCGTGACCTTGAGGCCGCCAAATTGTTTCTCCAGTCCCCTGGTTTCCAGCGCGATCGTCATGGCGCATCGCTTTCGGAAACGGCGACGACGGATTTGGCGCCGCCGAACTGTTTGACGATCAAGTTCGGCAACCACAGCGCCCAGCGATGCAGGCGGTCGCGGCCAAGCAATACGATTACGACCAGCACGAGGCCGATCCAGAATTGCCAATATTGCGGCGTCAGGCTCGAGAAGAACTCCTGCAGCATCTTGAACACGACGGCGCCGATCAGCCCGCCATAGAGATAACCGGTGCCGCCGATCACCAATACCAGCATCAGATCGGCCGAGCGCTCGAACGAAAATACATCGAGCGAGGCCAGTGCGGTGGTCTGGGTGAACAGCGCGCCAGCAATCCCGGCATAGAACGCCGCCAGCGTATAGACCGCGATCAGGCGGCGGTTGACGGGGACGCCGATCGCAGCAGCCCGCAGCGGGTTGTTCTTGATCGCGCGAAGCGACAGGCCGAACGGCGAATGCACGATCCGCCGCGCCAGCAGAAACAATGCGAATAATACCGCGAGCGAATAAAAGAAGCCGACCTTGCCGAACATGTCGAAGGCAAAGACACCGAGAATGGGCTGCATCTCGATGCCTTGCAGTCCATCGGTGCCACCGGTGATGTTGGAGAAGCGTTCAGCCAGCGCCTCCAGCAGCAGCGCGATCCCGAGCGTCACCATCAACCGCGTGAGATCGACACCGCGGATGACGAGGAAGCTCGTGAGAAAGCCGATCAAGGTGGCGGCGAGACCAGCGACAATGAGCGCGATCACCGGCTCGTTGATGATGCCATGCAACGACAGCAATCCCGCGCAATAGGCGCCCACGCCGAAGAACGCCGCATGGCCAAGCGACACGATGCCGGCGTAGCCGAGAATGAGATCGAGCGACAGCGCGAACAACGCCAGCCGCACGATGTCGGTCATGATCAGAAAGCGGGAGGGAAACAGGAACGCGCAGGCAATCGTCAGAATCCAGAACGCGATCTCGCTCCAGTGCCAGCGTGCGTGCAGCCTGGCGACTTGTCCGACATCGGAGGGCGCGCTCATGACCGCACTCACCGGGTCGCGCTGCGGCCGAACAGGCCGTTCGGACGCCAGATCAGGATCACGATCATGATGGTGTAGATCACGAACGGACCCATTTTAGGCACATAGTATTTTCCGGCGACATCGCCGATCCCGAGCAACAGCGACGCCAGGAACGGCCCGGTGATGCTGGAAGAGCCGCCTACGGTGACCACGATCAGGAAGTAGATCATGAACTTCAGCGGAAAGTACGGGTCGAGCCCGAGAATTTCCGCGCTGAGCGCGCCGCCAAGTCCCGCAAGGCCGCAGCCGAACGCAAAGGTGAAGGCGAACACCTGCGGCACGTTGATGCCAAGCCCGCTGGCGGCGCGCGGATCGTCGACCGCCGCGCGCAACCGGCTGCCGAACCGCGTGCGCGCCAATATCAATTGCAACGCCGCGGTCAGAAGTCCGCAGATCACGATGATCATCAGCCGGTAGCGGCCGATGCCGATGCCGAAGAAATCGATTTGCCCCTCCAGGGCGGCCGGCAGCTTGATGAAAATTCGCGACGATCCCATGATGTAATCGACCGCGGCCACCGACATGAACACCAGTCCGATGCTGAACAGCACCTGATCGAGATGGCTTCTTGTGTAGAGGTGCTGATACAGCGCCCGCTCCAGCACCACGCCAATAATGGCGCTAACCACAAACGCCAGCGGCAGCGCCGCAAAGAACGGCCAGCCGGCCTGGTTGACCAGTACGGCACAGACATAGCCGCCGGTCATCGCGAACGCGCCATGCGCCAGATTGACGAAGTTCATCAGCCCCAGCGTCACCGCAAGCCCCGACGCCAGCACGAACAGCAACATGCCGTAGGCGACGCCGTCGAACAGGATGGTGAGGAGCGTGGTCATCGAGAAAAGCCCTCATGCTGAGGAGGCCCGCAGGGCCGTCTCGAAGCACGAGGACACCCGTTCGACACGGCTTCATCCTTCGAGACGCCCGCAAGAGGCGGGCTCCTCAGGATGAGGCCTGCTGTTAGATCAGCCCTCATTTCTTCGTCTTGCCGGAATCCTTGACGGCCTCGAAAGTCTGGAACTCGACATTGTAGAGTTCGCCGTCGGCCTTCTCGACCTTGCGGATGTAGACATTCTGCACGATGTCGCGGGTTTCCGGATCAATCGAAATAGGCCCGCGCGGGCTTTCCCATTTCATGCCCTTCATGGCTTCGACCAGCGCGTCGCCCTCGGTCTTGCCACCGGTCTTCTTCAGCGCTTCATAGATCAGGTTGATGCCGTCATAACCACTGACCGCCATGAAGCCCGGGCGCGAGCCGAAAGCCTTCTTGTAGGCGGCGACGAATTCCTTGTTCATCGCGGAGGGATGCGCGGCCGAGTAGATATGCGCGGTCACGGTGCCAAGCACCGCGTCGCCCATGTTGTTGAGCAGATCATCGTCGGTCACGTCGCCGGGGCCGATCACCTTGATGCCTGATTTGTCGAGCCCGCGCTCGGCATATTGCTTCATGAAATTGCCGCCCTGCCCGGCCGGAACGAACACGAACATCGCGTCGGGCTTGGCGTCCTTCATGCGCTGCAGGAACGGCGCGAAGTCGGGGTTGGCCAGGGGCACCTTGACCTCTTCGACGATTTCGCCGCCGCCGGCTGTAAAATGCTCCTTGAAAAAATTCAGCGCGTCATTGCCCGGCGCGTAGTCCGAAGTCAGCGTCGCGACCTTCTTGATGCCGTTCTTGACCGCCCAGTCGGCGATGATGGTGGAGGATTGCGCCAGCGTGAAGCTGGTGCGCACGATGTAGGGCGAGCGCTCGGTGATGATCGAGGTGCCGGCCGCCATCACGACCTCGGGGATCTTGCCCTGCGTCGCCAGCGGCGCCGCCGCCAGCGCAGCCGGCGTCACGCCGAAGCCCGCGATCACATTGACCTTGTCATTGACGATCAATTCCTGGGCGAGACGCTTGGTATTGTCGGGCAATGCCGCGTCGTCCTTGAGAATCACTTCGATCTTCTTGCCGGCGACGGTGTCGCCATGCTGCTGCATGTACAGCTTGATCGCGTTATCGATTTGCTTGCCGGTCGAGGCCTGGCCGCCGGTCATCGGCAGGATCAGGCCAATCTTGACGCTCTCCTGCGCGCTGGCAGGCGACAGCGCCGCTGCAAGGGCGAGCACGCCCGCCGCAGCCATTCCGGCCGCGGTCCGCGACAATAATTTTTTAGAAACGAACATCCACACCCTCCCCTGATCGGTCTCACATATTGAGCCGAGTCCCCCGGCCCTTTGCCTCACCCTAACCCGGATTTTTCAGCCGTGTCTGGGCGCGGCATGGCGTCTCAAGCCCGCGGCATTGTCAATCGCGACGATGGGCGTGACCTGCGCACCGCCCCGACAGGTCCGGCGACGCTTCGGTTGTCGCAGCAACCAAGAAACAATTCTTGGTATCATGACACCTCAAGCGGCGAACCTTGTTCGACGGGCAGCGCCCAACCTCGTTGTTGTACAAATGTACAAATAAATTGGTCCTGTCAACAATAACGCACCCTTGCAGGACAACCCACAGAGCGGGCAAGGAATGGCCAGAAACGGTCGGAGACACGGCCCCTTCCATTGTGAATTCAGAGAGATTTCCCTGACAATATCCGCGAAGTTCCATTCGCCCGGCTGCCCTCGATTTCAGGCCCAAGATTGCTCCAAGATTGCTCGAAGGCCGTTCGGAGGCCGATCAGAGAAACCAGGCGAGCCGGGCAGCCCTAAATCCATCTTGTTTGAAGGCCAGATAACGTTCTGCCGATGCCAGTGAATTCAAACCATATCGTCACACTCGTGGCTCTCGCGCTCGCGGGTCTTGCCCTCAGCGGCTGCGCGAGCATCAACGAAAAGGTCACAACCGGGGTCGTCGACAGCATTCCCCATTGGGCCGGCGGCTTGCCCGAAGGTGTGCCGCCGCGCCGCGGCACGCCGGAGTACGACAGGTACATGGAGGAACGCGAACGCAAACGCCTCGAGCCTGCGGTCGCAACCGATACCGCCAAGCCAGGTTCGCCGTCGTCATCGGCCTCGAATGCGTCGGCCATGGCGCTGGACCCGGTGCATTAGGGCGTTTTCCGACTCGCCGCCTCGTCCGTGGCCTCATGGTTCGAGACGCGCGAAGACGCGCTCCTCACCATGAGGGTTTGAGACCATGGCCTGGCTCGGTCCTCATCCTGAGGAGGCGCAAAGCGCCGTCTCGAAGGATGAAGCGATTGAAGTGGTAATAGCGCCGACCGCCTCAATCCATGAACACCACGGTCTTGCGGCCGTTGAGGATCACGCGGTCTTCCAGATGATGCCGCATCGCGCGCGCGAGCACACGGCGTTCGATGTCACGGCCCTTGCGGACGAGGTCTTCGGGCGTGTCGCGGTGGCTGATGCGCTCGACGTCCTGGTCGATGATCGGACCTTCATCGAGCGCGCTGGTGACGTAATGCGCGGTGGCGCCGATCAGCTTGACGCCGCGCTCATGCGCCTGATGGTAGGGCCGCGCACCCTTGAAACCGGGCAGGAACGAATGATGGATGTTGATGCAACGGCCTGAAAGTTTCGCCGTCATCTCGTCCGACAGGATCTGCATATAGCGCGCCAGCACCACGAGATCGGTCTTCGTCTGCCCGACCAGATCCCAGATCGCCGTCTCCTGCTCGCGCTTGGTCTCTTTCGTGATCGGCAAATAGTGAAAGGGAATGTCGCCGAAATCGAGATTGCTATAGGTCTCGCGCGGATGGTTGGAAACGATCGCGGTCGGGATCATCTCGAGTTCACCGGTACGCCAGCGATAGAGAATATCGGCGAGGCAGTGATCTGACTGCGAGGCCAGCAGCATCACCCGGCGCAGGCTGGCGCGGTCGCGCATCTGCCAATCCATGCCGAAGCGGTCGGCGATCGCGGTGAAGCCGGTCTGCAGCGAACTCAGATTGACCGCGAGATCGGCGGCATTGAACACCACCCGCATGAAAAAGTGGCCGGTCTCGACATCGTTGAACTGCTGGGCGTCGAGAATGTTCTGGCCGTTATGGGCCAGGAACGTCGACACCTGGGAAACGATGCCGGGGCGGTCCGGACAGGATAATGTCAACACGAAGTGATGGTCGGGCATGGCGCGGGCTTGGCTACATTTTGGGCGATGAAGGGGAACGGCGATCTGCGCCCTGCTCTATCATCCGCCGCCGCCTTGCGCCAATCCCGGCGATAAGATCATGATGAACAAACAGCGAGCAATCGGCGTTAGCACGGAATCATGGCTGCAAGATAATGGCTGAGAGACTGAACGGGTACCGCATCCTGATCCTGGAAACGCGCGAGGAAGCACAGTTTTCCCGCCTGCTCAGCGAACAGGGCGCCGATGTGCTGCAATGTCCGATGTTCACCATCCACGACGCGCCCGATCCGGCACCGATCGAGGCCTGGATCCGCCGCTCGATCGATAACCCCTTCGACGATCTGGTGCTGATGACCGGTGAAGGGTTGCGCCGCCTGCTCAAGGTTGCGCGGCGGATCGATGTCGAAGCGGATTTCATTGCCGCCGTCGCAAAGCCCCGAAAATTCACGCGCGGGCCGAAGCCCGGCCGGGCGTTGCGCGAAATCGGGCTGGAACCGCAAGTCACGACGGAGAAGCCGACTTCAGAGGGCATCGCGGAGATGCTGTCGCGCGTGGATCTGCGGGGACATCGCGTCGGCCTGCAGCTTTATCCCGACAAGGATCACAGCGCGCTGACCGGCGCCCTCACCGCGCAAGGCGCCGAACTCGATCCGGTATTGCCTTATGTTTACGATGCGCAGGCCGCCGACACCAATATCGTCACCGCGATCGACGAGATGGCCAACGGCCGTATCGATGCGATCGCGCTGACGAGTTCAGGCCAGGTCCGCCGCCTGCTCGAGGTCGCGCAGAAGCACGGTTGCGAGGCACGGTTGCGCGAAGGACTGGAGCGCACGCCGATCGCCTCGGTCGGGCCTGTGGTGTCGGACGAATTGAACGCGCATGGTTTGCGTACCGACATTTATCCGGCCAATGACGCCTTCTTCATGAAGCCGCTGATATCGGCCATGGCGACCGCGCTCGGCAAGAAAGCCAAATAAAGCCGCTATCCGTCGAAGCCCAGGCTTGAGAGAGCGCCGGAGCATCAACTCCCGCGTGCAGCCAGATGGGCCCGGCAGCCGTTCGCAGCCTGAAATTTGCTTTTGAAATGCCCGCGTAAATACGGATTCCGCCGGGTTTCCCGTTTGGATAGTTTTGCGCCAGAAACTTTTGGGCCGCCACAATTGCGTCGCGAGAACCCACGACTTTTTCCCCCGCTGACATAAAGCGCCGCGCGTAATTCAGACAGACCGGAATCGAGAGGCCGAGAAATGCTGACGGAGTTCGATCAGAGCACGATAGCCAACATGACGGCGGCGCTCGATTATGTCTGCAAGAAAATCCCTGCCGAGCACGACAGCAACGAACTGCGAAAGCAAATTGCGGATGAACTGATCAGGTGTGCCCGCACCGGCAGACGCACGGTCATCGATTTTCAACAGGCCGGCATCAAAGTCGTCGAGGAAATGACGAAACCGCCCAGGCGCCGCTGGTTTGGCTGGTGGCGGAAATAAAGGCGCTGGCGGCGGCGGTTTGAGGCCGCCCTCTACAGTTTCCGGATCATCCTCTCCGCCGCCGATTTGGCTTCCGGCTCGGAAGCGAAATCATCCGGGGTTACGAAGCTGGATGTCGTCTTGCCCAGGATGAAACCGCCGGACTGCCGATTGGGCGTGATCGCCGCCCGCCACTGTCCCGGCCGGCGCTCATAGGTCACGATCGAAAATTGAGATAACTCAGCCACATCGTCTCTCCTGAACAGACCCCGCGCCAGCGACGCCACGATGTCAACGGCGATCTTTCCAGTTTTAGAGGCATCCAACCAAGTTCGATCGATACGTATTTTACTCGCTATTGCTGCGGAATTGGCGCGTAATCGATTCGCACGATCGCCTGATGATTTGAAAGCGGTCTTGCACCGCGAAAGCTGGCCTTATGACCACCGAGACGACCTTCCTCGTCCAGGCCTTCAACAGTGGCAAGGGCGGACATTTGAAAGCCAGCACGCCGGTTCCTTGCCGGTCGGCGGATGGCGCTCGCCGCACCGCCGAGCGGCTGTCCTTGAGCCATCTGGGTGTCGTGGCCTTCTCGGTGACATCCGATCCCGAGACCGGGGATTATGACGATCAGCCGAAGGTATTCTTTCGCGCGGGACAACTGCCCTCAGAATTCGACGCGATGCCGTGATGGTCCCCTTGCATGCGCTGTTGCTTAACAACGGATTATTGGATCAGCCCATTTTGTTGATCGAGCCGCATCGAAGCCCTCAAGGGATCTGGCGCATCAAATTCGCCTATGACGATTTCGAACCGTTGTCGATGGACGCGCAACAAGCCTCGCAACTGGCCATCAGCCTTCATGGGATCGGTGAGGACGAACTGGCCGGCGAAATCGACGACGCGATCGAGCGAGCGGCACATTATGAAACCATGTAGCCGATGAACAATTGCAACTGAAACGATCGAAGTACAACACGAGACTGAACCATCAACCAGCAGGAGAGCGACATGCCTAAAGGCGAGCAAAAGGGTAATCGGGAAACCAAGAAGCCGAAGAAAGAAAAGATCAAGACAATAGCCGCGGCGGCGAGCCAAAAGGGCGGAGCGCCGGGTTGGCAGCCGAATAATAGCGGTACAGGCAAGAAGAAGTAACAACGGGCGCGTTCGGCGACCTTCAACGACGACTGCGCGGCTTGTTCGGGCAGTCAACGACACGGCTGTATCCTGGATTCCGGCGTCTTGAATTACAGCGTCTTGGGTTCAGCATCTTGGGTTCAGCGACCGGCCATCAATTCCGCATTGCCTGCATCAAGGCCGAAATCTTGATGGTCGCGAAATTCGAGAACGTATCCGAGACCGCATAAGGCAAAATAATCTCGTCATTATGCCGCATGGCGCCGCAGGTATAGACGACGTTGGGAACGTAGCCTTCTCGCTCCGATGGTTCAGGCCGCAGCAGCGGTTCGCGCGAGCGCGCAAGCACCTTCGAGGGGTCATTCTTGTCGAGCAGCGCCGCACCGATGGAATATTTGCGCACCGGGCCGACGCCGTGCGTCAGCAGCAGCCAGCCTTCGTCGAGTTCGATGGGCGATCCGCAATTTCCGATCTGCACGAATTCCCAGGGAAATTCCGGCTTCAGAATCGCCTGACCGCCGTCCCATCGGTAAAGATCGCTGGAATAGATCAAATAGAGGTTCTCATTATCCTGCCGCGCGATCATGGCGTACTTGCCGCCGATCCTGCGGGGAAACAGCGCCATGCCCTTGTTGTGGGCGGCCGCGCCCTGCAGCGGCGTCATTCGAAACGACAGAAAATCGCTGGTCTCGATTAGTTCCGAGCGGATCGCGGCGCCGCTGTAAGCGGTATAGGTCGCATAATAGGTTTTCCGGCCGCCATCGTGAAACTCGACAAAGCGGGCGTCTTCAATGCCGTGCGACTGAGATTCCGTCATCGGAAAGATGATGCGTTCACTGATATCTTCGTCAGGCTTGAAGACAACCTCGACCTCGTCGCCGATCGGTCCGGTGATCCGATATCCAATTCGGGGAGATGATGCGAGCCGAGCCGTCGGATCGACGGCAAGGCTGCCGTCTGCTGCGACAGTTCCGGTGCGAAACGTCAGCGATGAGACATGCCCTTCGCCGACGGCACGCAGGCTGAGGATGAAGCGCAAGGCGCCTGTTGGCACGCCGGACTGGTCCGGGTGCGGCACGATGCTGGGATTGAACAAGGCTGAAGCTTCGAAGGAATATTCATTGAGAAAATAGGCGCCAATCAGCTGGCGCTGGACTTTGGAAAAACTGCCGTGAGCCGCCAAAGCCTCTTCCATTTCGTCGGCGCGGGCCTCGAACGTCTCGAGCAAATTGCGATGACGGCCGAGAAAATTCTCCAGCACGTCGGCAAGCTGGTTCGCCGCGGCCTCGGAATCCAGCGCGAGCACCCGATCGACAATATGGTTAGCGCGGGTCTTGTCGGTCGGGTTGAGATCGCGCGGTTCGGTCGCCGGCTTGAAAGGACGCACGATGACCCGCGCGGGGTCGGGACGCAGATAGAGCGCCTGCCGGTTCAGGAAGGTGGGTTGCGACAAGGCGTCCTCGGCTCGATGTAGGTGCGAATGAAATTCAGGCGCCAACGGCGGCAAGTATGGGAGATTTTGCCGGGCCGATATTAACGCGAGCAAGCTGGCGAATATCGGCAAGACCGAGAAGATAGGACACTACCGACTCGCCGCCGCGATTCTCATTAGCACGGTCGGGATGCAATCCGTCACGGCAACTTCCGCTGTGCAGATCGACCAGCGCCACCGACAGATCGTTGCTGCCGAGAAACCAGGCGAAAACATTGGTTGCGACAACTTCCCATTCGGCATCGCCATTCGCCCGCCACGCCGTCAGGCAGGCGGCGATGGTCGCGGTGGCTTCGACGGGCTGCTGATCGAAGGCGCGCGGTTGTTGCCGGATTTCACCGAAGCCGGCGGTGCCGACCGGCCGGAAATGGCCCTCCGGTGAGGTCTGGCGGCTCATCAGCCAGCGCAGCGACCGCAATCCGGCATCGACATAGGCAGGCGTTTGCGTCGCCATGCCCGTCAGCATCAACGCCTGCGACAGGCGCGCATTGTCATACGCCAAGCCTTCCTCGAACCACACCCAATCGGGCGTCTCGACCGCAGCCAGACCGGCGATCAACCTGTCGGCCAGCAATCGCCGAACTTCCTGGGCGCGAAGATCGTCCGACGTGACGGCGCAATAGGAACTAAGCCCCAGCAGCGTGAACGCCCAGGCGCGCGGTGAACTAAACGTCTCTGCAGTTGACAACGCCTCGGCAAACAGCGCGGAGGCCCACAGGCGTCGTGACGGGCTGGCATCCCTCCGTGCGCACTCGCCGAGCGCCCACAATGTTCGCCCATGGCTGTCTTCGGAACCGCTGGCCTCAAGCCAGGTCCGATTAAAGCCCATGAAGTTGCGAAATCGCTTGGTGTCGCGATTCCAGGCATGCTGCACGAATGCGGCAAAGCGGGCGGTCAGAACCTCCGGAAGCCGCGCTTCGCCCGGATTGTTCAGCGCGCAGGCTAACAGCAGCGCGCGAGCGTTATCGTCCACGCAATAACCATGGGCGCGATCGGGCACCGAATGCACCGCGTGTTGAAACAGACCGGTATCGTCGCACATAGACAGGAAATGACCGAGTTGCATGTCAGGCACGGCGGCGCTCTGCTGATGAGATATCGTCTTGCCGGATCGTGGAATAATCTTGAGCCAATGCCCCTGCCGCGCGCTCGTGAACACGGCGACGTAACGCTCGGCGGTGCGCGCCCATGTCATGGTGCGACTGACCGCATAGGCGCGCTCGCACATCGCCTGCCGCCGGGCGTCGTCGGTGAGCAACGCCGCGATTTCGTTTCCGATTGCCGACGCGTTGCCAAACGGCACCAGCACGCCGCGACCATCCGCCAGCAACTCGCGCGCGTGCCAATAGGGCGTCGAGACAACCGGCTTTCCCAAACCGAAACTGTAGGCCAGCGTACCCGACGTCATCTGGGCTTCGTTGAGATAGGGCGTGACGTAAACGTCGCACATCGAAATGAATTCAAGCAATGTGGCCTGATCCACGAACTGATCGAGAAACACGACGTGGCCTTCGACACCCAGATCGCGCACCCGCACCATCAGGCTTTCGCGATAGGCCTCGCCCTGCTCCCGGACCAGATTGGGATGGGTCGCGCCGAGCACGACATAAACAGCATCGGGCCGGCGTTGCAGGATCGACGGCATCGCGTCAATCATGACCTCGATGCCCTTGTTGGGAGACAACAGGCCAAAGGTCAGAATAACCGGCTTTCCAGCGAAGCCGAGCCGGGCCTTGGCCGCATCCGGCGTCACGAACGCGACATCGGGAATGCCGTGGGGGATGACTTCGATTTTGTCGTCCGGCACGTGATAGACGCTGCGAAGCAGCTCGCGGGCCTTGCCGGCCATCACGACGATCTTCGACGACGCTTCGACGATTCCCATCAACACGGCGCGCTGTGCCGCGGACGGCTCGGCCAGCACGGTATGAAGCGTTGTCACCACCGGCATCGTGAGGCCGGACAGCAGCACGAGGATGTGGGCGCCGGCGACGCCACCGAAAATTCCGAATTCGTGCTGCAGGCAAACCGTATCGAAGCGGCCGGCGTTCAAGAAGTTGGCTGCGCGCGCATAGGCATCAATATCGTCGGCGTCGATCTGCAGTGCGACCGTCGAGGGGTAATCGTAAACCTGACCGTGATCGGTCATCGCAACGATGCATGTTTCGAGCGCGGGATGCGATGCCGCGATGGCCTGCTGAAGGTGCGTTGTGAAAGTTGCGATCCCGCAACGGCGGGGCAGCGAATTGCCGATAAAGGCGATACGACGGATTGGTGTCACGGTCGCACCTCGATCTCTGCAAATGGCAAAAGAGGAAACAATTCGATGGAGTGTCCGGCCAAATCCCGCAGCAAGCAAGGAAGTGCATCCGGTCCCGGATAGGCGATCAGACCGCTAAACCCATCAGCACCGACCTCGATGCTGGCACGATCGTCGTCCATGAAGATCGCCTCGCCGGCCGATGCCGCGGTAAGCCCGATTGCCGCATGGCCACTGAGCCCCAGAAACCACGTCTCCCGATCGGTCGCGACGGCCCAGCTTGTGTTTGCCGCCAGATCAATCCGCTCCAGCACAAAATGGGGGTTGGCGATGAGCAGCGTTCGCTCGGCAGAAAGACGCCGCGAACCCGGTTGAATCTGCACAGGCCCTGCATCGGAAACCGCCACGGCTTTATCTGTGTGCAGTTCGCGTTGCCGGCCAAAGTCGAACAGGCGGTATGTCGCATCGCTGTGCTGTTGAATTTCGGCAAGCACGATGCCCGCGCCGATCGCGTGGATAGTGCCCGCAGGGACAATGACGACATCGCCCTTGACGACCGGCCGCCATTGAACGAGATCGGCGATCGAACCGTCCGCGATGCACGCGCGCAATTGTTCGGGGCTGAGACGCTGTTTCAATCCAACGGCGACCTGCGCAGCCGGTGTCGCCGATAGAATGTACCATGCTTCGGTCTTGCCGTTCGGCAGACCTACCGAGCGTGCAAAGGCATCATCGGGATGAACCTGGATCGACAATGGCTCACTGGTAAACAGGAGCTTGAGCAACAACGCGCTGACCGGCGCGGCTTGATCGGACCGGTGAAACCACAATTCTCCAACCGCGCCGGCGGAACCATCGATGTCGCTCCATGGCCTGAGATCGCTGACGCCCCACGGCTTGCGCACGGCCTGCACGGCGGCATGTTCGATAGCCATAGGCTGTCCTGACCCATAACGCGCATATCGAGGTGATATGCCGTTGGTCGATACCGTGATTAAGATTTGGCGAGGCTAAAGTGGCGCGCTTCGGGAACGCTACGAAGCGGTTCCGACTGCCCTGTCCCGATAAGGTGGCTACTCAGGCACGGGATTACAACCTTTGCGCAGTTCCAAGGCTAAATTGACCTTTTATCGTGCGCCTTCAGCCTTGGCCCTTAATGTTCCCGGGCTTTGCGGCCGTTAGGGCCGCGGCAGCTTGGTGCCGGCCTCGTCATAGAACCGCTTCGCGCCGGGATGGAACGGCACCACGCGATTCCAGATCGCGTTGCGGGCCAGCGTGCCGGCCGCGGTGGGATAAATCTGCGATTTCGGATCCGTTGCCGACAGCACGGCTTTGGTGATCGCGTAGGCCACCTCATCCGGGAGGTCTTTATTGGCAATCACGAAATTCCATGCCGCTACAGTTCTGATTTTAGCGGTCTGGCCACGATAGGTGCCTGCCGGAATGATGGTTGCCGACAGTTGCGGCAATCGCTCCAGCATCGCCTCGAGTTCCGTGCCGGAGAGTCCGAACACGATAGCATCGGCGTGATCGGTAACTTCGACCAGCGACGGAATCGGAACGACAGCGCCCTGCCACAGCGCATCGATGTCGCCCGACATCAGGCTCTTTGAAAGCGCCGCTGGATCGCCGTTGACAATGACCGGTTTGATGTTCGCAACCGCGGCGGCGGCGCGGAAGAACACTTCGGCCGGGCCGTTCGCAGGGCCGACGCCGACCTTCTTGCCGTCGAGACCGACGAGCGATTTGATTCCGCTCTTGCGCAGCGCGGCGACCTGGAACGAGGTCTCGTACATCGGAAACAGCGCGCGCACATTGGCGTGCTTGTGGCCGTTGGCCCAGCCCGTCCCTCTGACCGCGTCATAGGCCGAGCCGATGAACGCGGTACCGATTGATGTCGCCGATGCATCGACGCCCGACAGGTTCTCGTTGGAGCCGGCGCTCTTTTTGATGTCGACTGTGATGCCCTTGGACGCGAGATAAGTTGCGATGCCCTGCCCATAAGGCAGGAACGCACTGCCCTCGCCAGCAGTCATGAAGGTTACCGGCGCGGCGGTTTGGGCTGACGCAGGCGTATGGCCGAGAACGACCAGACAGAGCAGCGCGACGTACCGAAGAAATGTTTGCATCACGTCGCGCCTGACCTCACATCCGCTTAAAACGCGTAGCTGGCGCCGACCTTAGCACCCTGGGCCCAGAAATCCGAGCCGTTGATCTGCGGCGCAGGACGCGCCGCGCCCACCAGCGTTGCGGGCGTTACGCCGGAGATCTTGCTATTGCCCGAGAGGTTGAGCGTGGTGTCAATCTGATTGCCGGGACGCACGACGTTATTGATGTACAGAAAGTCGTAGCCGACGAAAATCCTGAACGCACCGGTCACCCTGTAGCCGAGCTGTACCTGCGCCTCGGGCACCACGGCGAACTGGTTACGGCTTTGCTGGCCGATATTCGTGCTTTGGGTAAAAATGCCGCCGGGGATAACGCCCACGGGCAATCCGAAACCTGTTGTCGAGGAAGTTCCGTTGATCGACACGCTTTGATAATTATCGCCGAGCGCCACCTTGGCCAGAAGCGATCCATCGAACTGGCCGAATTGCTGCTGGGCCTTTACACCGACCTGAGCGCCGACGAACTGGTTTCGGGTCGAAAAATTGTCAGTGCCGATATAGGTGCCGTTGGTGGCCCCTCCTGTCTGGACCTCGGTGCTGACGATCGACAGCCCCTCGCGCAAGTCGAGATAACGGACGCCGGCCAGCAGCGATACGCCAAGCGTGTCCTTGCTGTAGACGCGGTAGAGGCCGTTGCCCTCGATGCCCCAGAATTGCAGCGACGATTTGGTGAACTGGCTTCCGTTGGCAAACCCGGGATCGGCGAGAACGAAGGAAGATGAGCCCACCGGAAAACCAAGCCCCGCCGGCGACACGTTATTGAACGGGACGCGCAGCGAAGGCGAGCCGCCGGAAATAACGGAATAGCCGGCACTGCGGCTGCCGAGCCCGAAACCGCTGGCCTCCACGCCATACCGCGGATCGAAGTCTAGCCAACGGCCGAGCGTGAGACGGCCGCCGGGAAACACGCCGTATCCGAGATGATCGGGCGACAGCACCGTGGTGCCGGGAACGCCAAGCGCGCCGCCAAACCCCGTGGTGGCCGACAGACTGCCAAGGGTAAAAGTGGTCAACAGCGGCGGCAACGGTGTCGATTTCACCGACCACGCCAGCGCCTCTGCGCTCGTCCACCAGACCGGCGCCGGAGGCGGCTTCGGCCGCGCCTTTAACGGCAAGTCAGCGGCGCCTGCAGCACTCAGAGCGCTGAACACGGCTAATGTGGCTATAGCTGCAAGAAATCTCTTCACGACAACCCCGACAACCCCATCCCGAAAGATAGAACCGTAGCATTGCCGGTTCCGCAGTCTGCCGTATTTTTGCAACAGGTGCGACGAATTCCACAGCTCGGATGGTGCTTTCGCCTCGCCCGCCCGCGGGGCGAGGGAGCAAGGTCTCGCCGTCTCCGGCCAAAGCTCTAGCCGTGATGTTCGCTCAGATACGCCTTATAGGCCAGCTTGATGCCATCCTCGAGTGAGGTTCGCGCGCGCCAGCCGAGTTTAGCGAGGCGGCTGACATCGAGCCATTTGCGCGGCGTGCCGTCGGGCTTTGAGGTGTCGAAGCTGATATCGCCGGTGTAACCGACCGCAGCGGCAACCACCCGCGCGAATTCGGCGATCGTGATATCCTCGCCAGTGCCGATATTGATCAGTTCGTCGCCGGAATAATCCCTCATCAGACGAATGCAGGCATCGGCGAGATCGTCGACATAGAGAAATTCGCGCCGTGGCGTGCCGGTGCCCCAGACCACGACGTTGGTGATGCCGGACAGCTTTGCTTCGTGAAACCGGCGGATCAGCGCGGCCACGACGTGGCTGTATTCGGGATGATAATTGTCGCCCGGCCCGTACAGATTGGTCGGCATCACATTGATGAAGTCGCAGCCATATTGGCTGCGATAGGCTTCGACCATCTTGATCCCTGCGATTTTGGCAATCGCATAGGGTTCGTTGGTCGGCTCAAGCGGCCCCGTCAGCATCGAATCCTCCCGCAGCGGCTGCGGTGCGAGCTTGGGATAGATGCAGGACGATCCGAGAAACATCAGCTTCTGCGCGCCATTGACATGGGCGGCATGGATCACATTGGTGGCGATGATCAGATTATCGTAGATGAATTCGCCGCGCAGCGTGTTGTTGGCGATGATGCCGCCGACTTTCGCCGCCGCGAGGAACACCACCTGCGGGCGGTTCTTTGCAAACCATGCGAATACCGCGGCCTGATCGCGCAGATCGACCTCGCTACGGCCGACCGTCAGCAGTGCGACATTTTCCTGCGCCAGCCGGCGCACCAGCGCGCCGCCGACCATCCCCTTGTGCCCGGCAACGAAGACGCTCTTGCCCTTGAGCTCAAACGGGGTGTTTGCCATTGGCGACCTCCCGCCGCGCAATCGCGAGATCTCCCGCCACCATCTCTTTCACCAGATCCGCAAAGCTGGTCTTCGGTTTCCAGCCGAGCTTCTGGCGCGCTTTGCTGGCGTCGCCAACCAGAAGATCAACTTCGGTCGGACGGAAATAGACGGGATCGATGCGCACGAGCGTTTTGCCGGACTTCTTGTCGACGCCGGTTTCGTCCACGCCCTTGCCGCGCCACTCGATGCCGCGGCCGACCTCGGCGAAGGCGAGTTCGACAAATTCGCGCACCGAGCGGGTCTCACCCGTCGCCAGCACGAAATCGTCGGGCTCGTCCGCCTGCAGGATCATATGCATGCCCTCGACATAATCCTTGGCATGGCCCCAGTCGCGTTTCGCTGCGAGATTGCCGAGATAGAGCGTGTCTTCCAGGCCAGTCTCAATGCGCGCGATGCTGCGCGTGATCTTGCGCGTCACGAAAGTTTCGCCGCGGATCGGACTCTCATGATTGAACAGGATGCCGTTGGACGCGAACATGCCATAGGCCTCACGGTAGTTCACCGTGATCCAGTAGCCGTAGAGCTTGGCGACGCCGTAAGGCGAGCGCGGATAGAACGGCGTGGTTTCCTTTTGCGGCACCTCCTGCGCGAGACCATACAGCTCTGATGTCGATGCCTGATAGAACCGCGTCTCCTTTTCCATGCCGAGAATCCGGATCGCCTCGAGCAGGCGCAGCACGCCGAGCGCGTCCGCATTGGCGGTATATTCGGGACTCTCGAAGCTGACGCCGACATGGCTCTGGGCGGCGAGGTTGTAGATCTCGGTCGGCCGGATCTGCTGCATCAGCCGGATCAGATTGGTCGAATCCGTCATGTCGCCATAATGCAGCAGGAACGGCACATTGCCGGAATGCGGGTCCTCGTAGAGGTGATCGACGCGCGCGGTGTTGAACGAGGATGAGCGCCGCTTGACACCATGGACGGTGTAACCGAGGCCGAGCAGATATTCGGCGAGATAAGCGCCGTCCTGCCCGGTGACGCCGGTGAGCAGCGCCACGCGCCGTTTGGTATCCTGAACCGCCATAGCTTCTCCCATACCGCGTCCCGGACCGCCTCGAAAGCCCCGCCGAACCGGCCAAACCGCGCCCCATCGGCGGCGCCCGCTCTAGCATTCGACCCCAGTGAAGTCTAATCCCAAGGCCCCAGGGAGTTTCGGCTGAATCCCGGTCAAATCCGGCACCAAAAGCGGCGGGATTGCCCTGCTTTCGGCTACTCGCCGTAGCTGCGCAACCGGTCGAGATCGACGATCGTTACGCCGCCATATTCGAGCCGCAGCAGGCCTTCGTCCGAAAGCCGCTTCAGGCTGCGGTTGGCGTTCTGCCGCGATATCCCCGAGAGCGCGCCGATTTCCTCCTGCGTGATCTCCAGATGCCGCGTCAGGCCGGGATAGAGGATCGGATTGAACAGCGAGGCGATCGAACGCGCCAGGCGCGCGGTTGCGTCCAGCGTGCGGCCATATTCCAGCAGGCCGATGAACTGACCGAGGCGCTCGTTGAGCTGCCCGACCAGAAAGCGATTAAAGCCGACGCTGTTCTCGAACAGCCACAGAAAGGTCGCGCGGTCCATCAGCGCCAGCCGCGTATCGCGTAGCGCGACCACGTCGTAACGCCTTGCTTCGTTCTTGAGCACACTGCCCTCGCCAAACCAGGCGCCTTCGGTCAAACCGGCAAAGCTGGTGGCCTTGCCGCCGCGCGACACGATGCCCATCCGGGCCAATCCCGTGACAACGCCGGTCCAGTATTCGAAGGGGTCGCCGCGCACGAAGATGCATTCATTGGCGCGGTAGGATTTTTCGACAATCCCCGCGCGCGCGACTTCGATCTCGCGTTCGCCGAGCTCACGCGACCAGAACGCAATGCGTTTAAGGGAATCCGGCGCAATCATGCTGCCGTTGACCGTCGTCCGCGCACCCAAAGCCCCCTTATAACCTGTTGCGCCGCAACAATTATTCTCAACGCCGCCGGGGCCTATTGCCGCAGGGAACCGAGGATGCGACGGCCCAGGAAAATTTGGCCGGCCAATTGTCAGGCACAAGACATTTCAAACTATCGCTTTCCCCTATGGAGGACCACCCCGCGCACGACAAACGCGGGATCGCGGGGTGCGCGAGCGCTTCGTTAGTCGGATGGCTTACAGGTGGCTGCCGATGTAGGATCGGCAACACGATGGCAACAAGGATAAAGAGCGCGTCAAGCGCCGTATCTGGAGGAACAGGTGGCTTACGCTTTGGAGGTGCGCGGGGTGTCACTGCGCTTTGGTGGCGTGCGTGCGCTCACCGAAGTCAGCTTTGGCGTCAACGAAGGCGAGCTGTTCTCGATCATCGGCCCCAACGGCGCCGGCAAGACCTCGATCGTTAACTGCATCTCGGGCCGCTACCGGCCGACCGAAGGCCATTTATTCTATCGCGGGCAGGATATTACCGCGCTCAATCCCAATGCCCGGCCGCGGCTCGGCATCGGCCGCACCTTCCAGAACCTCGCGCTGTTTCACCATATGAGCGTGCTCGACAACATCATGGTCGGGCGGCATCACCTGCTGAAGAACAATTTCATCACCGGATCGCTCTATTGGTTCACCGGCGCGCGGCGCGAAGAGCTTGAGCATCGCCGCAAGGTCGAGGAGATCATCGACTTCCTCGACCTGCAGTCGGTGCGCAAGGCCACCGCCGGCACGCTGCCTTATGGCCTGCGCAAGCGCGTCGAGCTGGCGCGCGCGATGGCGCTGGAGCCGCAACTGATCCTGCTCGACGAGCCGATGGCCGGCATGAACTTCGAGGAAAAGGAGGACATGGCGCGCTACATCGTCGATCTCAACGAAGAGTTCGGCATGACCGTGATGATGATCGAGCACGATATGGGCGTGGTAATGGATATTTCCCACCGCGTCATGGTGCTGGATTTCGGCCGCAAAATCGCCGAGGGCGACCCGGCCGCTGTGCTGGCCGATCCCCATGTCAAGCGCGCCTATCTCGGCGAAGAGGACGAAGTCCTGGTCGATCCCGACGATGCACCGGCACATACGACGACGCCTGCGGAGTCCGCGGCATGATGGATTATGCCGGGCGCGCCGCGCAGGCCGACACCTATCCAAAAATGCTGCGCCTCAACGCCAAAGAACACGGCGGCGAGATCGCGCTGCGTGAAAAGGATTTTGGTCTGTGGCGGGTGTTCACCTGGAATGACTATCAGACCCGCGTGCATGATTTTGCGCTGGGCATGGTCGAACTCGGCCTCGGCCGCGGCGATGTAATCGGTATTATCGGCGACAACCGGCCGGATTGGGTGTCGGCGGAGATCGCGACCCATGCCATCGGCGCGATGTCGCTTGGGCTCTATCGCGACGTGCTCGACGAGGAAGCCGCGTATCTCCTGAGCTACGGCGAAGCGAAATTAGTTTTCGCCGAGGACGAAGAACAGGTCGACAAGCTGCTGACGCTGGCCGACCGCGCGCCGAACCTCAAGCACATCGTCTATTCCGATCCGCGCGGGATGCGGAAATATGACGATCCGCGTCTGATGGAGGCCGACAAACTCGCCAGCCTCGGGCGCGACCGCGCCGCGCGCGAGCCCGGCCTTTACGACGCGCTGGTGGACCAGACCAAGGGCGAGGATGTCGCGATCCTCTGCACCACGTCAGGCACGACAGCCAATCCGAAACTGGCGATGCTCGCAGCGGGCCGCGTCCTGCGGCATTGCGCGACATATCTCGCGTTCGACCCGAAGGGACCCGATGACGAATACGTATCGGTGCTGCCGCTGCCCTGGATCATGGAGCAGGTCTATGTGCTCGGCAAAGGCCTGCTGTGCCGGATGAAGGTCAACTTCGTCGAACAGCCCGACACCCTGATGAACGATTTCCGCGAGATCGCGCCGACTTTCGTGCTGTTCGCACCAAGGGTCTGGGAATCCATTGCCGCCGATGTCCGCGCCGGCGTGATGGACGCTTCCCCTCTGAAACAAAGCCTCTACGAACTTGGAATGAAGACCGGTCTGTCGGCACTGGCACGCGGCAAGCATTCTGTGGTCGCCGATGCGATCCTGTTTCGCGCCTTGCGCGATCGCCTCGGCTTCACGCGATTGCGCTCGGCGGCCACCGGCGGCGCGGCGCTCGGACCCGATACGTTCAAATTCTTCCAGGCCATGGGCGTGCCGCTGCGCACGCTTTACGGCCAGACTGAATTGCTCGGGGCCTATACGCTGCATCCATCCGGCGAGGTCGATCCCGACACGACAGGCGTACCTATGGCCGACAGCGTCGAAATCCGCATCGACAATCCCGATATTCACGGCGTCGGCGAGATCGTCGTCAAACACCCCAACATGTTTCTCGGTTATTACAAAAACCCGGACGCCTCCACCGCCGACATCAAGGACGGCTGGATGCAGTCCGGCGATGCCGGCTATTTCAATCCCAACAAGCAGCTTGTGGTGATCGACCGCATCAAGGACCTCGCCGAAACCTCACGCGGCGAGCGCTTCTCACCGCAATATATCGAGAACAAGCTGAAATTCTCGCCCTACATCGCCGAAACTGTGGTCCTCGGCGCCGGCCGCGAGGCGCTCGCGGCAATGATCTGCATCCGCTACTCGATCATCTCGAAATGGGCGGAGAAGAACCGCATCTCGTTCACCACCTACACGGATCTCGCCTCGCGGCCGGAAGTCTACGCGCTGCTGCAAAAGGAAGTCGAAACCGTCAACGCGACATTGCCGCCGGCGCAGCGCATCTCGCGCTTCCTGTTGCTGTACAAGGAACTCGACGCCGACGACGGCGAGCTGACACGCACCCGGAAAGTCCGCCGCAGCGTCATTAACGAAAAATACGCCGATATCATCGACGCCATCTACGGCGGCAAGCGCGACATCCCGATCGACACGGTGATCCGCTTCCAGGACGGCACCACGCAGCGCATTCGGACAACACTGAGGGTGGTGGATCTCGGACGCGGGACAGCGGCTGTGGCGGAGGCGGCGGAATGAGGGGTGAATTGACGTTCGATGTCGCCAGACATTCACTCGTCATGCGCAGGCTTGACCCGCGCATCCATCTCCTTCGCGTAAAGAGCTTCCTTATTCGATGGATTGCCGGGTCAAGCCCGGCAATGACGAGTAAAATGGCGCTGCCCGTCGCATCGCCCTCTCCCCTTGTGGGAGAGGGCAGCACCGTCAGTCGATACAAACGCGGTTGGGTGAGGGGTCTCGATTGGCAGACTGCGATGTCGAGAGAACCCCTCACCCGTCTTCGCTTCGCGAAGCCACCCTCTCCCACAAGGGGAGAGGGAAAAAACCGGCCAGCCGCCGAACAGCGCATAGCGCTGCCCGTCGCATCGCCCTCTCCCCTTGTGGGAGAGGGC
>NZ_JAAVUY010000023.1 GCF_018449695.1 Bradyrhizobium sp. dw_411 | reverse complement strand
TAACTGCCCGCACCATTGGCTCTCGACCTCGGGGCGTCAGCAAGGCATTCTTATGGCTGTTCATCTGGTCTCTCCGTGGAACACTGAAGCTTCGCAACCTCAGCTTCCCCGGTTCAGACCAGATGGACAACCTCCTGAAAGCTCACATCTAATCGTCACACGTGCCTTTTCTTGACCTGAACCAGATGCTTCAGCGGGCCGCGATGGCCCGGCGCTGTGGAGCGGGTTCCGCGTCCCGCTACCCGTGACGAGCCGTGACGCTGGTTGCGCGCGACGCCATGTCCAACGCGTGACTTTCCACGGCCGAAGCGCCGGGAACCAGCCGTATCGGCGAGTTTCGTGCGTGATTCATCCGCGCTCGATACAGCCGGTTCAACATGACGCGAGGATACCGCGACCCTTTGCAGGGCGGCGCGCAGTCCATCCGGCATTTCGAACAGGCTTTGTTCCGGCGCCGGCAGGGTGATGGCAGCATTCTCCAGCGGCAGCGTCGATAATTGAGGCCAGTGCGCGTCCCGCGGCACACCATGCCCAGGTCGCTTGGCATGATCGAACGGTTCGGCAAAGGCGAGCGGCTCGCCGCCGAGCCAGTTGAAATCCGCGAGCGCGGGAACCGGCAGCATATCGGCGCCGGCAAACGCGAAATTCGGGATTTTTGGCCAGTGTGAAATCGCGACGTCTTCGGTCGGCGGGTGCAACAGCCATTGCTGTGGCTCGGTCGGCGTGGCCGGCCGGTCCGGCGTTGCGGGCACCACATGGACGATGTGATAGCCGCGCGCCTTCAGCTCATTGAGGATTCTCGGCAAGGCGGCGACGGTGCGCGCCTGGATGTCGTGCAGCAGCAGGATGCCTTTTCCCTTGGCCTCGATCCGGTTGATCGCCAGATCGTATTCGCGCGCGGGGGAAATGTGCCGCCAGTCATCGGCGGGAAAATCCGCGCTCCATATCTGCAGACCCTGCGAGCGTGCATAGTCCTCGACAGCGTCGGCGCGCAGCAGGCCGGGAATGCGCAGGAACGGAGCAAGCGCCGCGTCATCGCCAAGGGCTGCTTTCACCGATGCGATGCCGTCGTCGATTTCCTTCTGGGCGCGCTCGATCGGCATCCGGTTCATGCTGAGCGGATGATTCTGGGTATGGGTGCCGATGGTGTGGCCGGCGTCGCGCAGCTTGCGCACACCTTCCGGTGAGGCCTGCGCCATCCGGCCGATGGTGAAGAAGGTCGCCTTCACGCATTGCGAGGCGAGGATTTCCAGAATCTGGTTGCTGTTGCGCGGCAGCGGGCCGTCATCGAACGTCAGCACCACTTCGTGATCGGCCAGCGGCAGCGTCTCCCGGTACTGCATGGTGCCGAGCAGGCGATGCTCGCGGGGATCGACCACCAGAGTGCGCGAGGTGCCGATCGCATCGGGATGGCCCGGACACTCCTCCGCCAGCGCCGCCGTTGGCGCGCTGATGCAGGCCAGCAGCCCCAAAGAAAACAAGGAAGAAAATAGCAGGGATAATCCGGATAATGCCGCCTGTTGCCGTGTCCGAAGACGAACAAAACCCCTGCCAATCATAGAACCCATACCGTCACGCATTTCCATAGGCCGATAATTACATAATGCGGCATGAACACCGCCTTAATTGTCGGATTTTTATATCATTTCGTCGTCAATGGACCCTGTCGGGTTCGACGGCCGGGGAGGCCGGCGGCGGTGCTGGTACCAGATGCACCACGTGATAGCCATTGTCCCTGAGATGGCGCAAAAACGCCGGCAGCATGGCTGCGGTTTGGGCCTTGGTGTCATGGAACAGGATGATGCCTTTGCGGGCCATTTCCAGCCTGTCGGTGATCAGCTTTAATTCCTGCTGCGGCGTCATACGATTCCAGTCGCTGGCCCAGAAATCCGCGCCGAACACCACGATGCCGCGCGATTGCAGGAGATCGAGGGTCGCGGGCGTCGATTCAAAACCGGGAAAACGAAAAAACGGCGTGCTCGGCGTGGTGGTCGCCACCCCGTGCAGCGCCTTTTCGTCCGCCGAGATGCCGCGATCGATTTCCCCGACCGCCTCATTCGGCTTGATGTGCTTGAGGTTGCGATGCGACCAGGTGTGATGACCGATGCTGTGGCCCTCGGCGGCAATCCTTCGCACCAATTCCGGGTGCTCCGAGGCCGACTTTCCGATCAGGAAGAAGGTCGCCTGGACACATTCATGGGCCAATGCGGCCAGCACCCGCGTGGTCGTGGGTGGCCAGGGACCATCATCGAAGGTCAGGACGACTTCGTGATCGGCCAGCGGCAGGGTCTGCGGAAAGCTTTTCAGTCCGACCCGGGGTGTGGTAGCGGCATCGACCTTGAGAAGGCGTGACGTGCCAAGCGCGTCCTTGCGCGGACAATCTGCGGCCTGCGCCGCCGCGATACCTACCATCATGATGGCGAGGCCCGTCGTCGGCCCCCAGTGCCTTCCGGTCCGCGCGCCGGTTCGCGTATTTCTCATCGCGTCAAGTTTTGTCGTTGCGCCAAGTGCTGCCTATTGGGTAATGCGTGACGCGACAACTCTGACGACTTCAGCAATCCTGTCAAATCGGCGAGGCGCGGCATGGCGGAAGATATTGATGTTGCCCAGCCCGTGGTTCTCGATCCCGTGCCGATGCGCGATGACGAGGGCGTCATCCGTGATGAATTCGTTGCCGAGATCACGCGTGCCATCCATGCCGCCAACGCGCCGTTGCTGGGCGCGATTGTCGGAGAGCTCCATGAAGCCGATCTCGGCGATCTGATCGCGGCACTCGAGGCGGACGACCGCGTCAGGCTGGTGGAACTGACCGGCGCGGATTTCGACTTTGCCGCGCTGAACGAGGTCGATGACAGCGTCCGCGAGGAAATCCTCGAAGAGCTTGAACCCGAGACCGTCGCCGAGGGCGTTCGCGAACTGGAATCCGACGACGCCGTCGAATTGCTCGAGGGACTGGACGAGGAGGATCAGGAAGAGATTCTCGACAGGCTGCCGCCCTCCGAGCGCGATGCGCTGGAGCGCGGCCTGGATTATCCTGAAAATTCCGCCGGCCGGCGGATGCAAACCGAATTCATCGCGGTGCCGCCGGAATGGAACGCCGGTCAGGTGATCGATTACATGAACGACACCCCGGACTTGCCGGAGCGGTTCTACGAAATCTACGCCGTTGACAAAGCGCAGCATCTACAAGGTGCAGTGCCGCTGGATGCGCTGCTGCGCGCGCGCCGCCAAGTGCCGCTGGCCGATCTGATCGACGAAGATCGCCGCCGCGTTTCCGTGACCGACGATCAGGAAGAGGTGGCGCGGCTGTTCGGCAAGTACAATCTGGTCGCCGCTCCCGTGGTGGATAACACCAACCGATTGGTCGGCGTCATCACCATCGACGACGTCGTCGACGTGATCGAGGAGGAGGCGGACGAGGACCTCAAGGCGCTCGGCGGTGTCACCAGCGACGAAGAACTGTCCGACAATGTCTGGACCATCGCCCGGGCCCGCTTCAACTGGCTCTTGGTCAATCTGGCCACCGCCTTTCTGGCATCCTCGGTGCTGGGGCTGTTCGAGGGACAGCTCGAAAAAATGGTGGCGCTGGCGGTGCTGGCGCCGATCGTCGCGAGCCAGGGCGGCAACGCCGCGACACAGACCATGACGGTCGCGGTGCGGGCGCTCGCGACCCGCGAGCTCGGTTCGAACAACGCGTTTCGCGTGGTCCTGCGCGAGGCTCTCGTTGGCCTCGTCAACGGGCTCGCCTTCGCCGTGATCACCGGCATCGCTGCGGTGGCCTGGTTCAAGATTCCCGGGCTCGGCGTCGTGATCGGGCTTGCGATCGTGGTCAATCTGTTCGCCGGTGCGCTCGGCGGCATTCTGATTCCGATGGTGCTGGAGCGGGCGCACGCCGATCCCGCGGTGGCTTCCGGCACCTTTGTCACGACGGTGACCGACGTGGTCGGCTTCTTCTCGTTTCTCGGGATCGCAACGATGTGGTTCGGGTTGCAATAAGAACCGCCATTTTTATCGTTAATCGGACCTTAACGTGCGTCGCCGATAATTTGTCCGCGTGATTCTGGAATCGCGCTCTGGAATTGCGCTCTGGAATTGGGTCGGACATGCAGCGCCTTCGGCTGAAAGCGGACGGACGGATCGTCGAATTGCGGGATGGGGCGGAGTTTCCGCTCGCGCCCGAGATGCCTGTAGACGCACCCGTCACTCCGCCCGTGGAAGCAACGGCCGCGCCGGCGGTGCGCGATCTTCGCCGTCGTGCCCGCCTGACACAGCTCGAATTCGCCGCCCGGCTTGGCGTTCCGGTCGAGACCATCCGAAACTGGGAGCAGGGCAAGCGGATGCCGCGCGGGCCTGCGCGCGCGCTGCTGGCCGTGATCGCCCATGCGCCGGAGACCGTGTTCTCCGCTCTGGCCAAAGCCTGATTCCGCAGACCTGATCGCGCGTGTCCGTTGTTGGCAGCGTCACACCGGCGGGACATAATAAGCCTCATCCGCTTGAGTTCCCGCGATGCAATTCGTCGAGGCCAATGGCGCTAAAATTCCCGCGATCGGGTTAGGTACCTGGGAGCTGCGCGGGCGCACTTGTGCGCGTCTGGTCGAGCAGGCGCTGCGGCTCGGCTATCGCCACATCGACACCGCGCAAATCTATGAAAACGAGCGCGAGGTCGGCGACGGCCTGCGTGCCTCCAAGGTCAAGCGCGACGAGATATTCGTGACCACCAAAGTCTGGACCACGCATTTCGCGCCCAACGATCTCGAGCGATCCACCAGGGAGAGCCTGACGAAGCTGCGGCTCACCGAGGTCGATCTGCTGCTGCTGCACTGGCCCAATCCGCAGGTGCCGCTGGCCGAGACGCTGGGTGCGCTGGCGCATGTCAGGAAGCTCGGCATGGCCAGGCACATCGGCGTTTCGAATTTCACCGTGGCGCTGATTGAAGAAGCCGTCGCGGCCTGCCCGGAGCCGTTGGCGTGCGATCAGGTCGAATATCATCCCTATCTCGACCAGACCAAGGTGCGAGAGGCCTGCGCGCGCCAGGGGATGGCTGTTGTCGCCTATAGTCCGATCGCCAAGGGTCGTATCAAGAACGACCAGACGCTGGCGCGGATCGGACAAGGGCACGGCAAGAGCGCCGCGCAGGTGTGCCTGCGCTGGCTGATCCAGCAGAACGTTTCGGCGATCCCGCGGACCTCGCGGATCGAACGGTTGTCGGAAAATATCGACATCTTCGACTTCGTGCTGTCGGACGAGGAGATGATCGAGATTTCAGGAATGGCGAATGCCAAGGGCCGGCTCACCGATTTTGGCTTCGCGCCGAAATGGGATTGAGATAGCGCCGGTTCGCGTCAAATCTCTCCCATCGCCCGCCAGGCACTCGAGACAAATTGCCGGCGCCAGGTGACGATCACCACAGCAGCCGTGGTTGCGAACAGAACCCAGGGACTGACGAACCAGCCGAGATAGCCGAGCGCAAAGAAAAACCCGCGCTGGCCGCGATTGAAATGCCGGCCCGCGGCTTCGAACAGTCTCGTCGTGCGGATCACATGCTGTTCGGCTTCCGGCGTATCACGCTTGGTGGCCGGCGGCATCGAACCCATCAGGATCGCGACATAGTTGAACAGCCGGTAGGCCCAGGCGAATTTGAAGAACGCGTAGATGAAGATCAGGATCAGCCCGACGCATTTGAGCTCCCAGAGGGCGGGCGAGGGGCTGAGATCGATCGGCAGCGCGGCAAGCACGCCAAGCGCCTCGCTGGTCGATCGCAGCAGCGCCAGCCCGCCGCCGACCGCGAGCAGGCTGGTGGATGCGAAGAATGCGGTGCCGTTTTGCAGCGACGCCATGATCTGCATGTCGACCATGCGGGCCTCGCGGTCGAGCATGCGCCTGATCCATACTTCGCGGTAGATGTGCATGCGGGCGGAGAGGCTGTCGCGCCCATAGGCCGAATGCTCCAGCGTGACGGCATACACCGTCCATTCCAGAATGAAGAATCCGACCGCCAGAATATCGGTCCAATAGCCGCTCATGCTTTATCCCCGCTGCTATCAGATGCTGCCATGCATGGACCATGGCGGCAACCAGTGCCGCGCGCTGATAGTGCCGCATAGCCGAAGTTCGTGATATCTTGCGATAGCACCTCACGCATTTTGGCGACACCGGTTCACCAAGAGGCATACCAAGGCAGGATCACAACCCAATGATGGATTTTCGTGCATGACATTGACGCTCGTGATCGGCAACAAGAACTATTCGTCCTGGTCGATGCGGCCGTGGCTGGCGTTGCGTGCCAACGACATCGCCTTCGACGAGGTTTTCATTCCGCTTTACACTGGTGACGCCGACAAGCAGCGCATTTTGGGTTTCACGCGCTCCGGCAAGGTGCCGGCGCTGATCGACGGTGACATCACGGTATGGGATTCGCTGGCCATTATCGAATACCTCGCCGAACGATTTCCGGAGAAGCGGCTGTGGCCGCAGGATCGCGCTGAGCGGGCGCATGCACGTTCGATTTCGGCGGAGATGCATTCGGGCTTTATGGCGCTTCGCAATGAATGCGGCATGAACCTGCATCGGCCGGTGGGCGCGATCCAATTGTCAGCGGATGCGCGCGCCAATATCGCGCGCATTCAGCAGATCTGGATCGAGTGTCGCCAGCGCTACGGCGCGTCCGGGCCGTTCCTGTTTGGGGCCTTTGGCGGCGCGGATGCGATGTTCGCGCCGGTCGTGCATCGCTTCCGGACCTATGCGATCGAGGTCGAGCCGGGCGCGCGGGACTACATGGCGACGATGATGTCACTGCCGGCTTTTGCGGAATGGACTAAAGCGGGCCTGGCTGAGACCATCGTCATTGACAGATTTGAGACGACCTAAGTGCCGGTAGCCGGGCTTTGCGTGCAATCGCGGCTTGACGGAGGCGGGCGAAAGCGGTCTGAATCTGGAACCGGCATTGCGAATTGGCAAAAAGGGTTTGGCTATGGGCATTCTTGATTCACTGGAAAATTCACCCGAGTTCAAGAGCGCGCTTGGCCAGCTTGGCAGCGCTGTACTGCCGGCGGTGCTGAGCGAACTGTTCGGCAATGGAGGCCAGGGTGGGCTGACCGCGATCGTGGCCAAGCTGCAGCAGGCTGGCCTCGGCGACCAGGTTAAATCCTGGATCGGAAGCGGCGCGAATTTGCCGATCACGGCCGACCAATTGCATCAGGTGCTCGGCAACGACACCGTCAGGCAATTAGCTGCGAAGTACAATATCCCGGTCGATCAGATCTCCGAAATTCTGGCCAAGCAGATTCCCACCGCGGTGGATCACGCCAGCCCGGACGGCAAGCTGCCGCATACCGCCTGAAATCTGCTTCGTTCAGTTCCGCATGACCGGCGGCCTCCATTGGAAGGGGCCGGACGGCCGGGAAACCCTCCTGCCAGCGTCCGCCGCAGGCGAGGGGGATTTTCGCATTTGGGCCCATATTCGGGTCTGAAATGATCCCGTTTTGAGCTCGTTCGGGACGGTTCCACGGGACGGCCGATCGGTCGGCTTCAAAGCTCCCGAAACAACCATTTATCGTACTGAAAAACCTGCAAATTCCTCGTATTTGCCATGTGCTTATGGCGTGGCTCGAAGGCGCCGCTTTGTGCTAGGAAATAGCATGTTTTCCAGCCGGTCGTTGCAGCGGGACATGCGGGCGCGGCCGGCGCTTGTTGCGTGATGGAGAAGGGCGTTGAAGCACAAATACAACGTTGGAGCGTCGGTCTATTTTACGGCCAGCAATGTCGCACGTCCGGGTGCAAGCGGGACCTATGAAGTGATCCGGCAACTGCCGACCGATGGTGACGACTGTCAGTACCGGATCAAGCATTCGGCCGAAGCTTTCGAGCGGGTGGCCAAGGAAAGTCAGCTCGCAATTTCTTAAAACTTGTTCGGGTCTCCGAATAGGAGCGGCTTGCATTGCGCCTGCCGTGAAAAGGCCCCGTTCGCGGAAGCATTCTGCGTCGAGTTGCGAAAGAGTCGGCATCCACTTTCGCCGAATGCGCTGTATGCTGCGCCAGAGCGTTTTTCGAGCGAAGTCGGTACCGTTTCGCGTCAAGAAAACGCGTCAAAACAAAAATTAGAGCCCCGTTCTGATTCGATCAGAACCGATCAGGCTCTAAGGGACAATGCGCATGAACTGGGCCTGGGCACCATCGCTGGATCAAATCTGGCGTTCACCGACCTTTCCGATGTGGCTGACCTTGGCCGCGGCAGGATTCTTCGGGATTATCGTCCTCATCACGCTGTTGCGCGCGGAGAAGTCCGTCGCCAACGGCGCGCTGACGGTGATCACGTTGCTGGCTATTGCTGTCGCCGTCGCCGCCACCATTCGCGGATTTGGACCGGGCGGGCAGGTCGGCTCCGCAGAGTCTTCTTCGCCGCAGGCGATGAACGTGACGCTGCCGGCGCTGGCCTGTGTCGACGATCTGGCCGGCGACGCCGTTCTGGCCGCCTGCGAGAAGGCGCTGTTCGGTTCTGCGGAATCCTCGGCGGCGGCCGTGTCCTATGCAGCCTCCCAGATCAGCCGGCTGACCGCCTTGGGCGACGTCGCCACGGCCAACAAAAACCTGACGCCGGAATTGCAGGCGTTGCGCCACGCGGTCGAGCACGACCGATATGGCTTGATGGCGTACGCGCTGGTGGCGCGGGATCATTGCACGCCGTCGGATTGCGCCGCTTTCCGCGCGCTGACAGACAGCCACCAGATCGCGGCCAACATGGACGAGCGGGTCTATGACGGCCTGATCTCGCGTTATGCATCGACGTGGAATGCGCCGCCCGTCCCGGCACCGGTCGCAGCACTTATTCCGGGGGTGCCCACGGGTAGACCGACCAATGCCGAGTTTCCGACCGCGGCCTCGACCCCGCCGGTCAGTATCATGACGCCGGAGCCGGTAGCGCCGGCGGCGAGACCGTCAGCGCCGAAACAACCGGTCGCGACGGCCGCAGCGCCGGTGCCGTTATCGCCGCCGCCGGGCGCGCCGACACCCACGCTCGCCGCGGCCAAGAAGCCGCCGGCGCCTAAGCCGCCACGCGCCGCAGCACCGGCGTCTGCGCCGGTTTCAATTGCTCCTCCACAGGCTCCCGCCGCGTCGAATGATTGATCCTTCCAAAAGCCGGCGCTGATCGCTAAACCTCCGACCATGTCGCTTCATCTCATCAAGCTTGCCGTCGGCTGCGAGTCCGTCAAGGAACTCAAAGGCTGGGTCGCCGAGCGTATGCAGACCGCCAAGAAAAAGGGCCTGCCGCGCCATCACATTCACATCACCCGGATGACGCCCAAACGCGTCGACGAGTTGCTCGGCGGAGGTTCGCTGTACTGGGTTATCAAGGGCGAAATCGCGGCCCGCGAAAAACTCATCGCGATCGAGCCGTTTCGCGATAGCGACGGTATCGGGCGCTGTCGGCTGGTGATGCAGCCCAAGGTCATCGCGGTTTCGCCACGGCCGATGCGGGCCTTCCAGGGCTGGCGCTATTTCACGGAAGATTCAGTGCCACCGGATCTCGGCAAGGCGGCGGCAGCGAGTGTCGCGGCGATGCCTGAGCCAATGCGCCGCGAGCTACGCGATCTTGGACTGCTCTAAACTTACAGCGACGTCACCGTGACAATCCGCAGCCGGCTCCATTCGGAAGCCGGCAGGTCGGTGGTGCGCCCGGATTCTGCATTGCGATCGACGATGTCGAGCAGCCCCGGTTCGACGCCCATTTCGCGCAGATAAATCCGGAACAACTCGCCAAATCGCGCCGTCAGCCCTTCGCGGCGTTCGTCGGACACGTTGGGCGCCAGGCGGTTGCGGATCGACATGCCGCTCAGGACCATCTGCGTGCCGGCGGGCAGGCTTCGGTGCACACCGCCGGCCAGCATCAATACGCAGGCCGTTTCGCAGCGCGCATCCAGCACATCCACCTTCGCGTCGAGCGGGCCGCCCGGACGCTTGAGCGCGAAGCATTCCGCTTCCGTTTTTCCCTTGCAGGTTTCGACCTTGGTCGATCCCGCCGTGGTGTCGAAGCCGCGGTCGCGCAGGATGCGACCCAGGCTGGTGGCGACATTGAGATTGGACTCTCCCCACGCGTGGATGACGACCGGAAGCTTGCGTCCGGCCTGCCGGTCGAGGATCGCGATCAGCCGCTTATGCGTGTCCCACTGGATGACGCCTTCGGCGGCAATCCATTCCGAGCATCCGGGCCCGCATGAGCCGGATGAGCCATGCGCGACATAAAAGATCATCGCATCGGGCAACTGACCGAAACCGCCGACGGGCGGCCGCTGCGCCGTCTGCGCGGCGGCAAATCCGCTGGCGAAGAGGCCCATCAGCCCGGTGAAGATAATGGCGCGGACGCCCAACAGGCCCATGCTGAAAGCTCCCGGAAAATCCTTGAGCGATATCTATCCGCAGTTGTGCGACAGGAAAACTACGCTGGCCGGTCAGCCAAGCGAGGAGGCCGCGCTAAACCCCGATATTATCGATCAGCCGGGTCTTTCCGATTTTGGCCGCGACCAGGATCCGCATCGGCCCGTCCTTGAACGAGGCGATCGGCGCCAGCGTCTCGGCGTGCCGGACCTCAAAATAATCCAGTGCAAAACCAGCGCTCACGATCATCTCGGCGCCGCCGGCCATCGCCGCTTCGGCGTCGTCGCCGGCCCGCAGGCGTGCGGCGCTTTGCTTCATCGCGCGGTAGAGGACGGTCGCAGAACTGCGCTCCTCGGGCGTCAAATAGACGTTGCGCGAGGACATTGCGAGGCCATCGCGCTCGCGCACGGTTCGAGATCCCACCACCTTGACGCCGAGGTCGAGATCGCCGGCCATCTGCGTCACCACGCGCAGTTGCTGAAAATCCTTTTCGCCGAAGATCGCGAAATCCGGCCGGCACTGCGTAAACAGCTTGCCGACGACGGTAGCAACGCCGCCGAAGAAGTGCGGGCGGAAGCGATCCTCCAGATTGGCGGTGGCGGGTCCTTCGGTCAGAATCCGGGTCGCAAAGCCCACCGGATACATCGTCTTGACGTCGGGATTCCAGATCAGGTCGACGTCCTCCGCCGCCAGTTTGGCGACATCGGCCTTCCACGTTCGCGGATAGGAGCCGAAATCCTCCGTCGGCGCGAACTGGGTCGGATTAACGAAGATCGAGACGATGACCCTTTTGGCGCGACGTTTCGCCAGCCGAACCAACGACACATGGCCGTCATGGAGTGCACCCATGGTTGGCACCAAAGCGGTGGTGGCTTTTCGAGCGCGAAGGCCCTCGATAGCGCGGCGTAACGCGGGGACCGTGCGGACGATCATGGGGCTTGGCGACATCGGGGCTCGATCTGTGAGGTCAGGAAATCGGCGGCAACTTGCTTCGCAGCCAATTCGACGGCGGAGAAATCGACCTTATCAAAGCCGGTGGCCTGCCGCCAAGTTAGGCAACAGCCGGATAAGACAGGGCAGCCCTGCTGGTCGTCCACGCCGAGCGGCCAAACTCAAACACACGCGCATGCACGCCGCATCACGCCTGCGATTCATGATTAAGGCAGACGGTTCGTGATTTGCGCGCGGTGTTGCGCATTTAACTTGACCGCGGTCGCACGTAATTTGAAGATATCAACAGGGGTTAAAAATGTTGGTGCAGGCTAGTCAAGGCCAATCAGGCTCGGCTCATGTCGTTGTGCTGGGCAATGAGAAGGGCGGTTCGGGTAAATCCACTACCGCTCTGCACATCGCCGTCGCCCTGATGAAAGCCGGCCAGCGCGTCGCCACCATCGATCTCGATTGCCGCCAGCAAAGCTTCACGCATTACATCGACAACCGCCGTGCCTGGGCGCGCCGCACCGGGCTCGATCTCGAGCTTCCCGTGCATTCCTGCATCAAGCTCGGCGACACCATGCAGATCGCCGACAACGAGACGTCCGAATTCCAGCAATTCATGTCCGCCGTGACCGCGGTCGAACGGACGTTCGATTTTATCGTGATCGATACTCCCGGTTCCGACAGCTACCTGATGCGGCTGGCGCATTCGATGGCCGATACGCTGGTGACGCCGATCAACGACAGCTTCCTCGATTTCGATGTGCTCGGAACCGTCGATCCCGCGACCTATTCGGTCACCGGCGAGAGCCACTATGCCGAGATGGTGCGCGACACCAGGCGCAAGCGCCGCCAGGTCGACGGCGTCTCTACCGACTGGATCGTGGTGCGCAACCGGTTGTCGATGCTGGGATCGCGCAACAAGCAATTGGTCGCCGATGGCCTTAAAGAATTGTCGTTCCGGCTCGGCTTCCGTTCGATCGACGGCTTTGCCGAGCGCGTGGTGTACCGTGAATTCTTCCCCCGCGGTCTCACCGCGCTTGACGATCTCGACGAAGCGACACTCGGCACCCGGCCCAGCATGGGCCATGTGACGGCCCGCGAGGAAGTCACGAGCCTGCTACGCCAGCTCAAGCTGCCGCTCGACGAACGCGGCCGCCGCCGCGCGGCCAACCGCGCCGAATGGTTCAGCCAGGTCGACAAGCCGCTTGAAGTCCACGACATCCTGGGGGCCTGAAGCTGGCGCGGGATTGACCCGCTTGTCGGCGTCGATCGCCCGGGGGAAGGTTTCCTTCATATTAGCAACCGAGCAGCGGAACGATGGCGCCGGTAGGCCGTTTTTTACCAGCCTGTTCTTTTACCGGGCCTTTACCTAGGTTTTGAACCGCTTCTTGAGACGCGGCGTCCCAGTTTGGACGCCGCCCGGATCATTGTGCACCTGCACAATATCTGGGTGCATCGCACAACGATCAGGCGGCGAAGTCACAATATTTGGTCTTCCCGTCACGACGCTGTGTATTAAGATATCATGACTGCCAGAGTCTCGATGAAGCCGGACGGCGCACGCCGTTAAGCCGAGGACAAAAATGAAACGTGGAATTGCTGTTCTGCTTTCGCTTTCCGCACTTGTTACCGTCGCCTATTTCACGGCGAGCAAGTGGGCTATCCGGCACGAGATGATCACGTTCAATGATCCGGCGCGCGGTAATCGCGAAGTCGCTGTCGATCTGGCCGTGCGGCGCGACAAGGAATTCCAGGCGAACGCCGGCATGCTCAAGCTGCCGGTGGTGATCCTCAACCACGGCAACACCGTCAAATTCACCGAGTACTCTTTCCTCGCCAACGTCTTTGCCGCGCGCGGTTATATTGTGGTCAGCATTCAGCATGATCTGGCGACTGACGCGCCGATGGTGACAAAAGTCGGTGAGCTCTATGTCGGCCGCCAGCCGCAGTACGAGCGTGACATCGCCAACATCCGCTTTGCGGTTGATGAAATGCGGCAGGTCCAGCCGAATGCGGACTACGAACATCTGACCATGGTGGGACACTCCATGGGCGCCGACGTCTCGCTGTACTTTGCCAAAATGTACCCCGATCAAGTCAAGAAGATCGTGACGCTCGACAATCTGCGCGTGCCCTTCATGACCGACGGCAAGTTCAAGATTCTTTCGTTCCGCTCGAAGGATCCCGTCTTCAAGGCTGATCCCGGCGTCGTTCCCGACGACGCGACTTGCGAGAAGGCTGGCATTACTGTTGTACAGACCTCTTTCCAGCACAACGACATGCGCGATACCGGACCCGACGAGGCCAAGGCATCGATCCAGCAAATGGTCGATAAATTCCTTGATGACGAGAGTCCGCTGCGGCCAGTCGATACAAAGGTGCTGCCGCCGATCATGACGGACGCCGGACCGGTCGCGCCCTATGCGCCGGTCGCTCAGAACTGACCCTGCGCACGCATTGACCCCTCGGGGATCGCAGCCCACATAAGGCTCGCAGTCATTTGCGAGCTTTCATGTCCGGCGAGCCGACCAAACCGAAATCATCCGTCGAAACATCCGCAGGCCGCAACGCGGCGGCCGGCAAAGCTGGCTCATTGCCGCAGGAGATGCCGTCGGCCGCGGAGGACATCGCTGCCTTCGTCGCAAAAGCTCGCGCGATGTCGCCGCATGCCGCGGGCGCCAAGGGGCGGCTGGTGTTCGCGCTCGACGCCACCATGAGCCGGCAACCGACATGGGACATGGCCTGCGCGCTGCAGGCCGACATGTTTCGCGAGGCCGCGGCATTGGGCAGCCTCGATATCCGCCTTGTCTATTATCGCGGCCTCAGTGAGTGCCGTGCCACCGGCTGGATATCAGACAGCGCGGAACTGGCTAGGCTGATGGGCAAGATCACGTGCCAGGGCGGCAATACCCAGATCGGCAAGGTGCTGTCGGAAGCGCGGCGCGAGGCGGTGGCTTCCGCGGTGCGCGCGGTGGTGTTCGTCGGCGATGCCATGGAAGAAAATGTCGACGCACTCTGCGCCAAGGCAGGCGAACTTGGTCTTCTCAAGGTGCCGGTGTTCATGTTTCAGGAAGGCCATGACGTCGCGGCCGAGCAGGCGTTCCGGGAAATCGCGCGCCTGACCGGGGGTGCATGGTGCAGGTTCGATCCCGGCGCCGCAGCGCAATTGCGCGAGCTGTTGCGTGCCGCGGCAGCCTATGCGGCCGGTGGCCGCGCGGCGTTGCAGCAACTGTCGAAAACCGCAAGCGGTGCAGCCAAATTGCTTGGCCAGATGAAGTGATCCAAAGCCGATGACAAGCGTGGACGGCGGCTTGCCGTCGCGGCGAGGCTTTGGCGTGACGTTGATTTTTGGGGCAGGGAGGATCGGCATGTTTTTTACCGCCGACATCGCTATATTGCGACCATGGCTACCTTGATCGCCGGCGTCGTCGCCGTTTTCGTACTTTATTCGCTGTTGCAGATGTTTCGTGCGGCCAATCCGGCGGTGCTGGCGCGCGCGGTCAAGATTGTCGGCGGCGTTGTCGCGCTCGCGGTTGCGGCCTTTACCGGCATCAGGGGCGAATTGGCCGTTGCGGTTCCGCTCGGCATTTTCGGCGCCGGCCTGTTGGGCTGGTCGCCGTTCGGGACGACGGCTTTCAGCAATATCTCGGGGATGTTCGGAGGCCTGGGCGGAGCGCGCTCGTCAGGACAAAAGTCGCGGGTCCGCTCCCAGTTTTTCGACATGAGCCTCGATCACGATAGCGGCGAGCTCACAGGCCAGATCGTGGCCGGGCCGCATGCCGGGCACTCCCTCGGCGAGTTCGAACTGCCGCAGTTGCTGGCGATGATTCCAGAACTCGATGCCGAAAGCGTGCCGCTACTTGAAAGCTATCTGGACCGCAGGTTTCCCGCCTGGCGTCAGAACGCGCAGAGCGATGCGACAGGGGGGCAGAGCCGCGCGGCGTCGAGCGGCAAAATGACGAACGAGGAGGCCTATCAGATCCTTGGCCTGCAACCGGGCGCGGGGCGCGCCGAGATCGGCCGGGCGCATCGCGCCCTGATGAAGAAATTGCATCCCGACCAAGGGGGGTCGACGTACCTCGCCGCCCGTGTAAACGAGGCCAAGGATACTTTGCTTCGTACGCATCACAGCTAACTCCGGAAACGCTATCAAACGCTACAAATCCGAGAGTTGCTTCTGCTTCATTCTCCGATTGACGCCCGTTGCCGCCCGCCGTTGTCCGGCGTGGTCGATCTTTCACTTCATAGTTTGTAGCGGGTAAATCTTGACGAGAAGTTTGCAAATCGCGTGAGGCTTGCGCGCAGGCGGCAACATGACGCGGCTAAAGCAGGTTCCATGGGGCCGCAACCCCGGGCGCGAGGAGGCGCGGGGGGTGGTCGTCAGGCTGCGTTATGCGGCGCTGGTAATGCTGCCGGTCAGTTGCGGACGGTGATGCAGGAGATGTCGCTGTGCTTCAACGTCCGGCACACCGCTTCGGCCTGATCGCGATCGAGGCCGGCGAAGCGGGCCCGGAACAGCTTTCTTTCGCCCTTGGCGACGACGGGCTCGGTGAACGGGTCGGCTTTGTTGAGCAGGCCGTGGGCCTGACTGCGTGCGGCCTCGATGCGCTGACGGGCTTCGCTTTCGCTTTCCAGCGCGCCGACCTGAATGATCCATCCGGTGTGGGTGGCTTCGGGCTTGATGGCGCCGTTCTGCTGAATGGTCTGGGGCTGCTGCGAAGCGCGCGGAGCCGGGTCGGCGTAGGCCATCGCCTGGGTGGGGGGCGCGGACGGAACGCTAGAAGCCGGCAGTACGCCGAGCACGCCGTTTCCGGTGCCGTGGTTCGCCGGTTGCGGCGGCATGCTGGATTCAGGCTTGCTGATCTCGGCCTTGTTGATTTCAGCCTTGTTGATCTCAGCCTTGGCCATCACCGCGCTCGAGGTCTCCGGTACGTCCTGGCGCGCCGAGATCGTATTGGTGACGGGGGTTGAGGGCTGTGCGGAGCCTGCCGACGCCAGCTTGACCTGTCCGGCCTTGATCTGGACGGTCTTTACTTTAACGGGCTTCATCGGTTCGGACGAACCGGGGATCGCCGCGATCGACTGGGTTTGAATGACGCCATTGGTCAGCGGCGCGGGTTCGGACCTGGCATCGGATTTGGCGTCAAATCGGGTGTCGGATTTGGCCGGTGGCGGCATTGCCGCGGTGGCGGCTGCCACGACGTTTCGCAGGGTGGGAGTGGTCGAGCGGACCGGCGGCGGTGCGGCGGGTTCGACCGGCACGGCCTGGACAGCGCCCTGAACCTGAACCGTCGCCGGCTGGGTCGCGGCTTCAACTTCCGCCACATCGGCGTTGGCTTCGGAAGGATTGCGCTCGGTGATCGCGGCAACGGTCCGCTTGGTCGAGGCCTTTTCGAGGTTTTCCGCAAGCAGGCCACGCATGATGGCGTCGCGCGAACCGCCGCTGCGGCCGCCCATCACCACGCCGACCAGATGGCGGTTACCCCGGCGCATCGAGGTCACGAGATTGAAGCCGGACGCGCGGGTGTAGCCGGTCTTGATGCCGTCCACGCCCTCGACGGTGCCGAGCAGGTGATTGTGGTTGGCGATCGAATGGCCGTGATAGTTGAATGCGGTGGTCGAGAAATAGCGGTAATAGCGCGGGAAGCGGTCCTGGATGGCGCGGCCGAGGGTCGATTGATCGCGCGCCGTGGTCACCTGATCGTCGTCGGGCAGGCCGGAGGCGTTGCGGTAGGTCGTCCGGCTCATGCCGAGGGCGCGGGCCTTGCGGGTCATCAGCTTGGCGAAATCATCTTCATCGCCGGCAATGGCTTCGGCGATTACGACGGCGGCGTCGTTGGCGGAACGCGTCACCAGTCCCTTGATGGCGTCTTCGACGCGGATGGTCTGGCCGGGGCGCAGTCCGAGTTTGGTCGGAGCCTGCTCGGAGGCGTGTTCGGACACGTCCATTTCGGTGTCGAGCTTCATCTTGCCGGAGTCGAGGCGCTCGAACAGCAGATAAAGCGTCATGATCTTGGTCAACGACGCCGGATGGCGGCTTCCGTCGGGATTGTTGGAAGTCAGCGTTGCGCCGGAATTGCCGTCGACGATGATGGAGGAGAATTGCGGGCTGTAGCTTTCCTGCGCTTCGCTGTGATGGCGCGCATGATGCCGGTAATGCCGGTAGTGGCGCGCGTCGGCGGCATCGGTGGTGAAGGCGAGCGCGGTAGTGACCGTTACGAACCCGAACGCGCAAACCCGCAAGCGCGAGGAAGCCAAGGTTGTGCGAAGCATGAACTTCCCCGTCCCAATTTCTGTCTTGATCACCGGTTCGTGAGGCCAAATTATGCCCAACGGTCGCTGATGTTTGCCTGCTCAGACGCCTGGTCGCCGCATAAGTTACTGCCCGACCGGCCGATCAGTCCGCTATTCTAGCTAAGACGCTGTACACAAACAGTTTTCGGATAGCCGCCCGGAACCGGGCAGGCCAGGAATCAGGTTAGGTGGCCGGAGTTTCCAAAAGATTAAGAAAGGCTTGCGTAACACCCCGGGATTCGATGCAAAAAGTGGCAGGAATTTGTGCGTCGCACAAAATAATTGACTTTATTGTGCATTGCACTATATTGGGGAAGGTCAGGGGGCCGGGACCTCCCGGCAGATCAACGAGACATCAGTCTGGGAAAGGACTCCTTTACATGGTCAAAATTGAAGACATTCAGCAGTACGGCAAAGAGCATTTCGACACGGTCGTTGCTTCCGCGACGACCCTGCAGACCGGCTTTCAGGCGATCGCCAGCGCCTATGGCGACTACACCAAGAAATCCTTTGAAGACACCAAGTCCTTCGCCGAGAAGCTGTCGGGCGTGAAGTCGCTGGACAAGGCGATCGAAGTGCAGACCGAATACGCGAAGTCCGCTTATGAGACTTTCGTGGCCGAGTCGCAGAAGATCGCCGGCCTTTACAGCGATCTCGCCAAGCAGACCTTCAAGCCGATCGAAGGCATCGTCGCGAAGTTCACCCCGGCCGCGCACTAAGCTGTTTTGACGCGTTTTCCTTACCCGACCGGGAAAACGCTCTGACGGGAACCTGCTATTCCGAAATTCAAAGCCCGGCGCTCATCCGCCGGGCTTTTTCTTGTTCTAAGAGCGCCCGGCTATCAGCGCTTTGTCAAATCCACCGGGATTGACTAACCTCCTGGGGTCGCCGGGCCGGGAATCGGGTCCGTCGCAAGTGCTTTTGACCGGTATCTGCGCGCTTGCGGCGAACCGAAGCTAGACCCATATTCCTGTCATCGATCCAGTCGATGGGTCAGGCCGTTCGGGCGCGGCGATCTGGAAGGTCTGCGGGATGCTTCGATGGCGACGTCGGAGAAAGACACCCGGCGGCAGCTCCAGTTTCAAGTCCAGTTTCAAGTCCAGTTTTCCTGGGGATTCCGAACGCCTGTGCCATGTTGCCATTAACTTTCAAACCTGATCCGTCCGTGCCATCAGCCGCCGCATCTGCCCCGCGAATGGGCAACGAAGAGAATCCTGCCGGCGGGACCGGCGGTCCGGCCACATCCGTCATCGCCAAGGTCAAACCCAAGACCAAGAAACCGAATCTCTATCGTGTGCTGATATTGAATGACGACTACACCCCGATGGAATTCGTCGTTCACGTTCTAGAGAAATTCTTTCAGAAGGACGTCGAAGCCGCGACCAAAATCATGCTTCATGTCCATCATCATGGCATCGGGGAGTGCGGCGTATTCACCTACGAAATCGCCGAGACCAAGGTGACGCAGGTGATGGATTTTGCACGCAAGCACCAGCATCCCCTGCAATGCGTGATGGAAAAGAAGTGACGTCGCGCGCGACCCACCAGAATCGGAACGGGTTTTGCATCGATCCAGTGTGGATGACGGCTGCCCGCCGGCAGAACTTAACGAGTTGCGGGAACCGGTCTTTCACCACGATCGGACGTACCTATATGACAGACGAAATGACAAAGGTTGTTGTTGCCTGACCGGCCAACGGCGATCATGATGGCCGGGGGCCACAGAGGACGCGAATGCCTACTTTTTCCCAGAGCCTTGAACAATCCCTGCACCGAGCGCTGGCGATTGCAAACGAGCGTCACCACCAATATGCGACGCTTGAACATCTGCTGTTGTCGCTGATCGACGACTCCGATGCAGCCGCTGTCATGCGCGCCTGCAGCGTCGATCTCGACAAGCTGCGCACCAGTCTCGTCAACTATCTCGAGACCGAGTTCGAAAACCTGGTGACGGATGGCGCCGATGACGCCAAGCCGACCGCGGGCTTTCAGCGCGTGATCCAGCGTGCCGTGATTCACGTCCAGTCATCCGGCCGTGAGGAAGTCACGGGCGCCAATGTGCTGATCGCGATTTTCGCTGAGCGCGAAAGCCACGCCGCCTATTTCCTGCAGGAGCAGGACATGACCCGTTACGACGCGGTCAACTACATCAGCCATGGCATTGCCAAGCGGCCCGGGGTGTCGGAAGCGCGCCCGGTGCGCGGTGTCGACGAAGAAACCGAGACCAAGGGCAATGAGGATTCCAAGAAGAAGGGCGAGGCGCTCGATACTTACTGCGTCAACCTCAACAAGAAGGCGCGTGACGGCAAGATCGATCCGGTGATCGGACGGAACGCAGAGATCAATCGCGCCATCCAGGTGCTGTGCCGCCGCCAGAAGAACAACCCGTTGTTTGTTGGCGAGGCCGGCGTCGGCAAGACCGCAATTGCGGAAGGACTCGCCAAGCGCATCGTCGACAGCGAAGTGCCGGAAGTGCTGGCCGCGGCGACCGTGTTCTCGCTGGACATGGGTACGCTGCTCGCCGGAACGCGCTATCGCGGCGACTTCGAGGAGCGGCTGAAGCAGGTGCTCAAGGAGCTGGAGGCGCATCCGAACGCCATCCTGTTCATCGACGAAATCCACACCGTGATCGGCGCCGGCGCCACCTCCGGCGGCGCGATGGATGCATCCAATCTGCTCAAGCCGGCGCTCGCATCGGGCACCATCCGCTGCATGGGCTCGACCACCTACAAGGAATACCGCCAGCACTTCGAGAAGGACCGCGCACTGGTGCGCCGGTTCCAGAAGATCGATGTCAACGAGCCGACGGTGGAGGATGCGATTGCGATCCTCAAGGGCCTCAAGCCGTATTTCGAGGACTATCACCGGCTGAAATACACCAACGAGGCCATCGAGGCCGCGGTGCAATTGTCGTCGCGCTACATCCATGACCGCAAGCTGCCGGACAAGGCGATCGACGTGATCGACGAGTCCGGTGCTGCGCAGATGCTGGTGGCCGAGAACAAGCGCAAGAAGACCATCGGCATCAAGGAAATCGAAACCACCATCGCGACCATGGCGCGGATTCCGCCCAAGAGCGTCTCGAAGGACGATGCCGAGGTGTTGAAGCATCTTGAACAAACCTTGAAACGTGTTGTGTTCGGTCAGGACAAGGCGATCGACGCGCTCTCGGCCTCGATCAAGCTGGCGCGTGCCGGCTTGCGCGAACCGGAGAAGCCGATCGGCTCATATCTGTTCTCGGGTCCGACCGGCGTCGGTAAGACCGAAGTCGCCAAGCAGCTTGCGGCGTCGTTGGGCGTCGAACTGATCCGTTTCGACATGTCCGAATATATGGAGCGGCATACCGTGTCGCGCCTGATCGGCGCGCCTCCAGGCTATGTCGGCTTCGACCAGGGCGGCCTGCTCACCGATGGCGTTGATCAGCATCCGCATTGCGTGGTGTTGCTCGACGAAATCGAGAAGGCGCATCCGGACCTGTACAATGTGTTGCTGCAGATCATGGATCACGGCCGGCTGACCGACCATAATGGCAAGCAGGTCAACTTCCGCAACGTGATCCTGATCATGACCACGAATGCGGGCGCGGCAGATCTGGCGCGCCAGGCCTTCGGCTTCACGCGCAACAAGCGGGAAGGCGATGACCATGAGGCGATCAATCGCCAGTTCGCACCGGAGTTCCGCAACCGGCTCGACGCGATCGTTTCGTTCGCGCATCTCAATGCCGATGTGATCGGCATGGTGGTCGAGAAGTTCGTGCTTCAGCTCGAGGCGCAGCTCGCCGACCGTGACGTCACCATCGAACTGTCGGAGCCGGCCAAGGCGTGGCTGGTCCAGCATGGCTATGATGAGCAGATGGGTGCGCGGCCGATGGCCCGGGTGATCCAGGAGCACATCAAGAAGCCGCTGGCGGATGAAGTGCTGTTCGGCAAGCTCAAGGGTGGCGGCCATGTCCGCGTCGTGCTGGTCAAGGATGAAGCCAGTGCCGACGCCGAAGCCGAGAAGATCGGTTTCGAATTTGTCGAAGGGCCGGTGACGCCGAAGCCGGAAAAACTTCCCGGCGCGCGCAAGCGCACGGTGCCGCGCAAGCCGAAGCCGAATGGTCCCAATGGCGGCGGTGGCTCAAAGGGCCCGGCCTCGAAAGGGCCTCTGGTCAAGGCGTGAGCCGCTGATCGCAGCAATAAGCCAATAAGAAAGCCGGCGTGTCGCAAGACCGCCGGCTTTTTTGTTGGCAGCGGCCCATCCTGCGGTATCAATGCATAAATTGGCACGGGGAGGGTGACGGACATGATCATCGAAAATCAGGCCATGGTGACCGATGCGGTCCTTGAAGCGGTCGCCCGTACCGAGGATCCGCGCCTGCGTGAGATATTGCAGGCGCTGGTGCGGCATCTGCATGGATTTGCGCGCGAGGTTCGCCTCACTGAGCGCGAGTTCCAGCAGGCGGCCGGGCTCATCGTGGCGATGGGCCAGAAGACGACGGCCTCACACAATGAGGTGGTGTTGATGGCGGGATCGCTGGGTATCTCCCCGCTGGTTTGCCTGCTCAACAACGGCAATAACGGCCAGACCGAAACCCAGGCCAACATGCTCGGTCCGTTCTGGCGCGACGATCAGCCCTTGAGCGCCAATGGCGATACGCTGGTGCGCTCGCCGACGCCGGGGCCGGAGCTTGTCGTTTACGGTTTTCTCAGGGATCGCGACGGGCGTCCGGTCGCGGGGGCTGAAATCGATGTCTGGCATTCGTCGCCGGAAGGGCTCTATGAGAACCAGGATCCGACCCAGGCCGAGATGAATTTGCGCGGGCGTTTTATTTCCGATGATTCCGGGCGCTTTCATTTTCGCAGTGTGAAGCCCGCGGGGTATCCCATTCCGATTGATGGCCCAGTCGGCGAACTGGTGCGGGCCACCCGCCGCCATAACTACCGGCCCGCGCATCTGCACTTCATGGTCTTCAAGCCCGGCTTCAAGACCCTGGTCTCGCAGATTTATTCGCCGGATGATCCGCACATCGATTCCGACGTGCAATTCGGCGTCACGCGCGCGCTGATCGGCGGTTACGTGCGCCATGACGAACCGTCGTCCGAATTGGGTTTTGCCGCGCCGTGGTATTCACTCGATCAGCATCTCACGTTGGAGCCTGGCGAGGCGCAGCGTCCGGTGGCGCCGATCCGCGGCAAGGTGACATCAGCTTGAACCGGACGTTCCGTCGGATCGACAAACGCCAGAACGTTCCATCGTCCAGGTGAAAGCTGACATGTTACCCAGGTTCTCCGGTGCTGCTTCCATCGCAGCCGCTTGCTTCGTTGCAATGCTTTCCAGCTCCTTTGCTGCACCGCTCAAACCCACGCCGGAGGAGCGCTACATCGCGACCCGTGACGCCGCGATCAAGAAGCTTCAGCCGATATTCGACGGCAACAACTACGAAGCCGCCAGCAAGGCAGAGGCTGTCGTCGTCGCCGATCTGACGACTCAGATGACGGCTATCCTGGGGGAACGCACTTACAAGGGATTTGGTCCAGCCAAACTCAACCTCGATACGCTATCCAAGGGCGACGAGGGATTCGGCATGCTCGATGGGCTCCGCTTCGAGGCCGAGACCGGCAAGAACGGCGAGAAGCCCGGCACCAAGGATGCCGCCGGCGAATACGTCCAGCCCAAGGCCTATATCATCGTTACGACGCCGACGATGTTTGAGCGCTGGCTGCACGGCCACAAGGATTGGTACGACAAGGGCGTCAAGAATGTGCCGCAACAGATCGGCGTGGCGCTCAAGGATGGCAGCTTCTATACCCAGGCGATTTCGACCGGCGCCGCGGTGGTCAATTTCGGCAATTTGCCGATCGCCACACCGCAGGATGCGGTGCTGGCCTACGCGATGCTGGCGGGACGAACCCAGGACGCAACGCCCGAGGCGGCGGATGAAGCGTTCGTTTCCGCTGTCACCGCGGACAGGGTTTATATCGTTTATGGATCGATAGAACCTCCGGTCAAGATCGACGCCTGTCTCGCCATCCTGGCCGATTACAATAAACGGTCGGAGCAGGCCTACGCTGATTTTCAATCCAAGAAAATCGACAAGAAGGCTTACGACAGGCTCGGCGATCTTCGTCAGCGCGGCGACGATGAATATATGCGCTGCTTCACACAGCGCGCGCCACAGCAGCCATCCTTTATCGAAGCGACAAAGCAAGCGCAGGCTTTGCTGGCTGCGGCGATGGAAAAATAGCGCCTAGTCGAACGGCGAAACTGCGGGCCGTCCGGTCTTGGTCTGCCTGACTCGTCTCACCTCCATCGGTGAGCCATCGGACTCATATTGCAGATCGTACTTCTGGCCGTTTTTATCGGTCGCGCTGCAGGAGACGCTGGACACCAGCCTCGTTGCGAAATTTCCGACCTGTTTGCACATCCCGGCGGAGAGTTCGATCTCCGCCACCGGCAGCCCATCCACCTTCGGCCGGTCCTTGGATTTCAGCAGCATGCGATCGATCGGCAGTTCGTAGAGATTGTCCTGGGGTCTGCGGCCGTTATCGCCTGAGAAGGTGATGATGTGGCTGTTGTCGGCGGGGTCGTCGAGCGCGATGACAAAATTGGCGCGGCCCTCCTCGGTTTGAAAGAAGGCCATCGCCCGGCATCCGAAATCGCGGCCCGCGACTTTCAGGATCGTGCATTTCCCCGACATCACGGCGAGAACGATGGTGACCGGTTCCGGAGGTTTCGACTCCTCGGCGCGCGCAACAAATGAAGCCGCAAGAATGGCAATAGTACAGGCCGACCCTAACAGGCGCATCTTCATGCTCGATCGAAAAGACATAAAAGCGTACCCGTAATATCAACGGTTGGAATGCCCGAAACCACCTGCTTCCTTAAATCAGTACCTGACTCCCCGAAAGCAGTGAAGCGCAATAGAGGGGTAAAAATGGCGGGGTCCCGGGGGTTTCAAAAAGCATGCCAGCGCCAAGATTGCGCCGGCTTTTGCGGGACGCTACGATTTGGTCTGACGATGGCGCGGCTGTGAGCCGGGAGAGCAATGCATCATGGCTGAAACCATCAATCTTGGTCCCCTCCAGCTCCGATTTTTCTACAGCAAGGACGAGACGGCCGGCAGTCTCGACATGTTCGAGATGACCGTGCAGCCCAACGGGCGGATGCCTATCCCGCATTATCATGAAAGCTGGGATGAGACCATTTACGGACTGACCGGCAAGACGACCTGGCGTGTTGACGGCCGGGATGTTGACCTCGACCCCGGCGAAACCGTGTTCATCAAGCGCGGTATTGTGCATGGCTTCAACAACCGGACGCAAGCGCCGGCGTCGTGCCTTTGCGTGTTGAGCCCCGGCGTATTGGGCCCGCAATATTTCAAGGATATGGCGGGGCTGCTGTCGGCCCCGACGCCTGACCCCGCGAAAATGAAAGAAACCATGCTGCGCTACGGGCTGATACCGGTGCCACCTTCGCAGGCCTGAATGGCACAGGCTTATTCTACTTAAAGGCGCGCACTATCGCATCAAGCCCGCCAGCCGCGGCAATGTCAGGCTGATAGCAGGGATGCAGATGATCAGCAGCAGTCCGGCAAACAGCGCCAGCATATACGGCACATAGGTGCGAAAGTGTTCTCCGACGCCGAGTTTGGCGAAGCGCAGCGCCATCAATAGCCCGACGCCCATCGGCGGCAGGAACAGGCCGATGCCGACGGCGGCGGTTTGCACGATGTTGAAATGGATCGGGTCGATCCCCATCGCCTCCGCGATCGGAAACACCACCGGGATCAGCACGACCGCGGCGGGCAGGCCTTCCAGCACCATGCCGAACAGGCAGCTCATCGCAGCCGTTCCGATCAGAAACAGCCAGGGATGGCCCTTCAGCGGTTCAAGCACCTGGCCCAGCAATTGCGGCACGCCGCTGACGCCCATCAGATATTGATAGACCGAGGCGACCGCGAGCAGGAACACCACGGCCGCGGTGAGGATCGCGCTGTCGTAGGCGATCTGGCCCATCTCGCGCCACGAGACGTTGCGGTAATAGAGCTTGGCGGCGAGGAAGGCATAGCCCGCGACCACCGCACCGGCTTCGGTCGCGGTGATGATGCCAAGGATGAAGCCGGCGAGGATCACAAACGGCACCACCATCGGCACCGCGGCGTGCAACAACGCATGGCCGAGGCGGTTGAGGCTCGGCCGGGAATCGACCGGCCAGTCGTTCTGGCGGGCGCGGACATACACCACGGCCATCAGGCACAGCATGATCACCACGGCCGGGACGAACCCCGCGACGAACAGCGTCACCGCCGAAGTGTTGGTAACCTGTGCGATCACGATCATGAAGATCGCCGGCGGCACCAGCATGCCCATCGCGGTGCCGGCCGCGATCAGCGAGGCGGAATCGCGCGGATCGTAGCCGGCTTTGGTCAGCGGCGGCATCAGCGCGGAGCCGAGCGCGGAGACCTCAGCCATTTTCGATCCGCAAATGTCCGAGAAGAAGTACGCCACCACGATCACGGACATGCCGAGTCCGCCCTTGACCCAGCCGATCAGGGCGCGCGCCAGCTCCACCAGCGCGTGGCTCATGCCGCAGCGTTCCATCAGATTGCCCGCAAACACAAAGGCGGGGATCGCGAGCAGCACCCAGCTTTGCGAGCCCGACACCAGCGCGGAGGAAAGCTGCTGCATCGGGTAACCGCCGATCCACAGGCCCGCGATCCCGGCCACGCCGAGCGCGAACACGATCGGCATCGAGAGCAAGATCAATACGGCAAAGACGATGGCGACTGTCGCAAGCAGCATGAAGGGTCCGTCTCAGTGCTGGGGATCGCCTTGCGGCAGCGGGGAGATCATCGTTGCGAAACCGTAGATGACGATCAAAATGCCGCCGACCACCGAGGACGCGTAGAGCCAGGCGAGATTGATCTCGAGCCCGGGCGTGGTGATGGTGCGGTTGAGCAGGCAGAGCTTGAAGCCGTACCACGCCGTGAGCGCGCCGACGCCCATGATCAGCGCGTGATTGAAGCGGTGGATCCAGAGCTGCGCGGTCTGCGGCAGGCGATGCACGAATACGGCGAGCGCGAAATGCGAACGCGACTGGATGCCGATCGCCGCACCGATCAGCGTCAGCCACGCCAGCGAGAACTCGCCGACTTCCTCGACCCAGGTAAAGGATATCGGGTCGACATCGAGCCAGTCGGTGATGGCGCCGACGAAATAGCGCAGGATCACGCCGACCAGCAAATTGACGATGGCAATGATGATCAGCGCCGTGACCGCAAATTTCGGGACGGCTGAGAGGGTACGCAGCATGCGCCAGGGAATTCCGGACAGGGATGGTTGGGGGTGGAGAAGTTAAAGAAACGGGGCCGAAGCTGTGAGCTTCGGCCTCGCTGTTGATTGTCAGGCCTTGAAGCCCTCGATCTCGTCCCACAATGCGCCGTACTGGCCCTTATAGGCCGGCCAGATCTTCTGCTGCGCCACCTTGCGGAAGGCATCGACATCGGATTCGACTACGGTCATGCCGAGCGGCTCCAGCAACAGCTTGGCCTCTTTGAAATTATCGACCGACTCCGTCGCCTGCCGGGTCTTTTCCTGCGCGGTGCGGGAGAGCTCCATCACCAGCTTCTGCTGATCGGATGTGAGCCCGTTCCAGATTTCGAGATTCATCACCGCGTTGGTCGGACCGTAATTGTGATAAGTGAGGGACGCGTATTTCGACACCTCGTAGATCTTCAGCGCTTTCATGTTGACCACCGGAAGATCGCCGCCGTCGATCACGCCCTGCTTGGCGGCGGTGACGACCTCGCCATACGCCATCGGCACCGCGTTGCCGCCGAGGCCATTGATGGTGTCGCCGAAGATCTTGGATTGCTGCACGCGGATTTTCAGGCCGCGCAGGTCCTTTGGCTCGACGATCGGCTTTTTCGCGGTCCAGAAATGGCGGAAGCCGTAATCGAAATAGCAGAGCACCTTGAGCTTGTACTTGTCCTCGATCTCGTGGCTGATCTTGTCGCCGATCCGTCCGTTGAGCATCGCGTAGGCCGACGTGTAATCCTTGACCAGATAGGGCACCAGCAACGCGCCCATTTCCGGAAATACGGTGGCGGCGGCGCCCGCCGGGCTGCCCATCGCGATGCTGCCGGACTTCACCGCGTTCATGATCTCCAGCTCTTGCGGGATCAGGGTCTTGCCGAAGAACTGCATTTCAAGCGCGCCATTGGATCGCGCGGTCAATTCCTTTGCCATCCAGTCGAACGCGACCGCAGCCGATTCCGGAACCGCGTTGATATGGGCGAACACCAGCTTCTTGGGTTGGGTCTGCGCGAAGGCCGGGGCGCGGCCGCTGGCGAGAATGCCGGCCATGCCGGCACCCGCTCGCAGAAGCGTGCGGCGACTGAAACGGACGCGGCTCGTCGGAGCTGCTCGCATCGGGAATCCTCCAAACTTTGTTTTTTTGTTTGCATTGCAGCAGCCGGACGGAAGAGACCGGCCAATCCGCTACAAAGCTTACAGCATAGCGGTCGCGTTGCCAGCGGCATGTTGACGCCTGCTGGCGGACTTGGAGGGCCCGCTCAAAAATGGAATTGCCGCGACGGGTGCGCCCGCGCCGGACTTACGGCGCTGTCTTCAGCCCGAGGTGCCGCACTTCCCAGGGCAGGATGACTTTCCTGAAAATCACCGGATCCGGCCATGCCGGCGTGCTGCGGCCCATGTGTCCGCCCACCGGGTTGATCCAGGCCTCGCGGGGTTCGCTGCCGCTATTGATGAGCAATTCGAGATCGTCGATCGGCACCTGCGTATCCTTGGTGCCGCCCACCACCAGCATCGGCGCCGCCGGCTTGCCGAGCAAATCCTGCGCCTGCAGTGACATCTTGGGCAGGAACGCGATCAACTCGTCCGCCGACTTCAGGCCGTACACAAACAGGTTCGCTGGCACCAGGTCGAACAGATATTCGCGGGTGTACATCCGGCTGCGGAAGAAATCTGGCTGGAAGGTACGATGGGTCGGCGGCGACTGCGTGACCGCGCCCAGCAGGCGCTTCGCTTCGGTACGCGCGAGCTTCGCCGCCCAATAGGCGCCAAAGCTCTGGCCGTGCACCAGGATGCGGTTCTTGTCGATCTCCGGCCGGGTCGCGAGATAATCGAGCACGCGCGAATACATCTGGTCGGCGGTCTCGTCCGCCTTGCGCGGCGCCTGTCCGGTGCCGGGACTGTCGACCGCGAAGAAGCCGATGCCTTCGGGCAACGCCGCGGTATAGGTTTCCGCGACGGTTTCCTTGCGGCTGTCGAGGCCTGAAATCGCCAGCACCAGCGGCACCGGGCGAGGGGCGTTAGCCGGCAGCCGTAAATAGCCGACGATTTCCTTGCCCTCATAGGGAATGTGCACGACCTCAAGCGGCGGATCGAAATATTTGGCGTGCAACAAATATGCATCGACGGCGCGCTGGTACGCCGCCTGTTTCCCCGCCGAGGTCGGCGAGGGCCATTGCCCGAAATAATACAGCCGCCAGGCCCGGAGGTAATTGGCGTCAGCTTCTTTCGGGTCGCTCGCGGCGCGCGCCTTGGCCATGTAGCCATCGGCGACCGCGCTCCAGGCGGCGGCCCATTCGTCGGGATCGCGGGTTTTGAGGCGGCCAAGCGCATCGCTGGCGTCGCCGGGCTGGATGCCCAGCGCGGGGTAAGCCCCAGTCTGCGCCCGGGCGAGGGTTTCGGTCTTGATTTCGTCGATGGTGCGATCGGCGGTTTGGGCCGATGCGGTTTGGCTGATGCAGCAAATAGCGGCCGAGACTAAAATCAATGAGAGTGCGCGCATGACTTCCCGAGCTTCTTCCCTGAGGCTTCTTGTTCGAAGCCTAAGGAAGACAGCCCTCGGTCCGGCGCGTCAACCCTCTAAAGACCTCAGCCCTCTAAAAGTTGTTTGATGCGGCGCTGCAACTGGCGCTTTTTTATTTCGCTTTGGCGCAGCCGTTCCTCGATATCGGAGACGGGGGCGGAGGGGGCTTCCCCATGGAAGGCAACGCCGACGAAATTATCGCGCCACCAGACGATCTTGGCCAGGAAGGAGCGACCCTTGCGCGCGATGGTCAGCATCATCTGCTCTTTGGGAAGCCGAAAGTCGCTGCTGAATTCGAGGTTGGCGCCGGTTTCGGAGATGTTGCGGACGACACAATCCCGGGACGCGCTGCTGTCGTCGGTCTTGGCGACCCCGCCAAAGATAACCTTGTCGCGCGCGCTCTGGCGTCGATCCAACATCGAATAAAACTCCCGGCAATCCACTAAAGATATTGCACTTTTACGCGGCTTTACCGCCGGTGGAACCCCGCCACCGGTAAAATGCGGCGTTAACGTAAACCGATGTCGGCTCGAGAAATCGCGATTTCCGGGAGTTTTGGGCGTTTTTGGCGGGATTTACGCCGCGGTGTCGCGCAATCCGCGCGCGATTTCCTTCTGGGCGTCGAACTCGCGCCGCCGCCGGGCCAGTTCCTCGGCGCTGAGGAGTGCGATGTTGTTGTAGTCGCGCTTCCAGGCGGCATCGGCACGCCAGCGCAGCGGGGACTGCACCGTGGTTTGCGGGCCGGGCGCGGTCTCGAGCACCCGCAGCGCCAGCTCGATCGTCCGGGCTTGCGAAACGGGGTCCTGCGGCTTGCCCGCGGAATTGCCGAGCGGAAAATCGCTGAACAGAAAGCGCGGCACCGCGGCGTGCTCGACGATGTCTTTTGCGCAGCCCATCACGACCGTGGAAATCCCGTTGGCCTCGAGATGCCGGGCGACCAGGCTGATGGTCTGGTGGCAGACCGGGCAGTTCGGCACCAGCACCGCGGCATCGACGCCGTCGGCACGGCAGCGGGCGAGAATTTCCGGTGCGTCGGTTTCGATCGTGACGCGCTGGCTGCGGTTGGTCGGTGCGCCGAAGAAACGCGGCGCGACTTCGCGGATTTTTCCCTCGCGCGCCAGCCGCAGCATTTGGGGGAGCGGAAACCAGGTGCCGCTGTCATCGGCGGTGGTGTGCACGCGGTCATAAGCGATGTGGGAAATCCGCACATCATGCGGCTTCGAAGTATCGCCGTCATAGACCGTATAGAATTTGGCGCCGCCATTGTATTTGGCGCCCGGACCCTGATCGCCCTTGGCGGCATCGAACGGGGCCGCTGTGGTGACGAGGGCAACGCGGGATTGGCTGAGCGGTTTTCGCAGCGGCTGGAACGGCGCGTCGGTATAATGCGCCCAGCGGTAGGGTGTGGTGTAACCGATCGCCGCATAATATTCGCGGGTCCGCGCCATATAGGGGATCGGCGTGTCGTCGTCGGGGGCAAAGCCGAGCAAGTCGTCTGAAGCTGCGGTCATATCCTTGCGCTCCCAAAGTCTTGCGTTCCCATAGACGCGCCATGTTTCCTAGATAGCTAGACTGCCGTGTTTCCCTGTCAAGCTTGGTCTTCCGGAAAACAGGACTGCAATGCGAATGGGTATCGCCTGGCGCACGGCGATTGGCGCTGTTGTCATGATGCTGATGTGGCCGGCTGCGCAGACGATTGCGGAGGAGGCGACGCCGGAGAGAACCGGCGGCGGGATCGCGCGTCCGAGTGTGGAAGAGCTTGCCGTTCCAAGCGAGCCGCAGAAAGTCGTCGAAGGTGCGCGCGAGAGCGACACAAGGGAGGCGATGTGCCTGATGATCGAATCGGCGGCGAAAGCCAATGATTTGCCGCTGGAGTTTTTCGCGCGCGTGATCTGGCAGGAAAGCCGCTTTCAATCCGACGCGATCGGACCGATGACGCGCCGTGGCGAGCGCGCCCAGGGGATCGCGCAATTCATGCCGGGCACCGCGAGCGAGCGCCGGCTGCTCGATCCCTTTGATCCCGTACAGGCGCTGCCGAAATCCGCCGAATTCCTCAACGAATTGCGCACGCAATTCGGCAATCTCGGGCTGGCCGCCGCGGCCTATAATGCCGGCCCGCGCCGGGTGCAGGAATGGCTCGCGGGTACCGGCTCGATGCCGCAGGAGACGCGCAATTACGTCGCCGCGATCACCGGCAATACGGTCGATGCCTGGGCTGCCGCCGGCAAGAACGGCAAGATGCCGGACAGTGCACCGAACACGAGTTGCCGCGAGTTGATGGCGCTGCTCAAGCGCGCACCCAATCCGTTCGTCACCGAACTCGAACAGCATGTGATGCTCGGCGCAGCGCGGCTGTGGGGCGTGCAGCTCGCGGCCGGCTTCGATCGTAACAAGGCGCTGGCGATGTATTCACGCGCGATGACGAAATTGCGCGGAGTGATTGGCGATCAGGATCCAAGCCTTTTGGGTTCGGTGTTCCGCAGCCGGGGCACCCGCACATTCTATCAGGTGCGCATTGGCGCCGATACGCGCCCCGCCGCTGACGATCTCTGCAACCGTATCCGCCGCGCCGGCGGCGCCTGCCTCGTGCTGCGTAACATGAACGTCAGGGGCTGACTCACATCCAGAGCCTTATCGGTTCTGATTGAATCAGAACCGGGCTCTAATTTTTGTTTTGACGCGTTTTCTTCACGCGAACCGGTATCCACTTCGCTCGAAAACGCTTCAGGCACTCGCGCTTGCATGACAGCCTTGAAGCGCCGTTCCTTGACCGCAGCCTGTTTCATCAGCGTTATGCGGGCCACGACTCAACTGTCTGGTAATCCGTGTCGCTCCCCGCCCTAGACTCCCCCCAATGGCATAGTTCCCTGCGTGCGTTCGCATGGGGCGCGCGCTCGGTCGGCTCCACGGTGCTGACGCTGGTGCTGTTCGCGACCTATATCGGTATCGGCGCGCTCGCGCATGACACGCATTTCAGCCTGGCGTGGGCGATGGCCAGCACGGCCTTTGTCTGGGCGGGGCCTGCGCAGATCATCCTGATCACGACGCTCGGCTCCGGCGCGACCGTGATCCAATCCGCGCTTGCCGTCACCGTCAGCGCCATCCGGCTGTTTCCGATGGTGGTGTCGGTATTGCCGATGATGCGCACGCCGCAAACCAAGCGGCGGCATCTCATTCTGGTGGCTCATCTGACCGCCGTCACGCTGTGGGTCGAATGCTTTCGCTTCCTGCCTCAGGTGCCGCGCGACCGGCGGATCGCCTTTATCCACGGGCTTGGCTGCGGGCTCATTTCCGTCAGCCTGATTTCGACAACGATCGGCTACAACCTCGCGGCCAATCTGTCGCAAATGTTCGGCGCCGCGATCCTGATGCTGACGCCGCTGGCGTTTCTGTTCTCCACCGCGCGTAACTGCCGCGACATATCCGATGTCGTGGCGCTGGTGCTGGGATTGGTGCTGTTTCCGGTCGCGGCACTGTTGAACAGCGGCGTCGACATTCTCGTCAGCGGCGTCACCGCGGGCACGATCGCCTATGGCGTTCATCGATGGCGGGTGCGCGCATGAGTTATGTGAGTGAGTTTTTCGGCGATTGGCATGCTCTGGCGATTCTGCTGGTCGCGGGCGTGTTCCCCAACCAGATATGGCGCATGCTCGGGCTCTGGTTCGGTAGCGGCATCGACGAAGGCTCGGAACTGCTGGTGTGGGTGAGGGCGGTCGCGACCGCCGTGCTCGCCGGCGTCATCGCGCAGATTATAGTGCAGCCGCCAGGCGCGCTGGCCAGCGTGCCCGGCGTGGTGCGTTACGCCGCGCTGGCGGCGGGCTGTGCCGCTTTCTTCGCGACGCAGCGATCGATCTTCGCCGGTGTGGTCTGCGGCGAGATTGTGATGCTGGCCGGCAAATGGTGGCTTGGCTGATCTGCACCTCGCCGCTCGCTTCGCAATTGCGGCCGATCCACAATCCGTTACTCTGCCGGAAAATGATACGGTTGAGGAAACGCCATGAATTGGCCGGCACGGTCGATCCTGATCGCGTGTCTTGTCGCTTGCGTTGCGGCGTCAGCGCAGACTCGTGCCGCTGGCGCGGCGGACTATCCGACACGCCCGATCAAGTTCGTCGTGCCCTATCCGCCGGGCGGACCCACCGACATTCTCACCCGGGTGATCGGCGATTTCATCGGCAAGGATCTCAAGCAGGCCACGGTGATCGAAAACAGACCGGGCGCGCAGGGCTCGATCGGCGCCGAATTCGTGGCGCGCGCCGATCCCGATGGCTACACGCTGCTGGTCCCGGCCGGCTCGATGATCGTGCTCAATCCGCTATTATACAAGAAGCTGTCTTACGATCCGGTCAGAGATTTCCGGATGCTGGCGCTGGTGACGGATTTTCCGGTCTTGATGGAGGTCCATCCGTCGGTGCCGGCCAAGACGATCGCGGAATTCGTTGCCTATGCAAGGCAAAATCCGGGAAAACTCAATTTCGGCTCGGCCGGGACCGGCGGCACCATTCATCTCGCGGGCGAGATGTTCAAGCGGATGGCCGGCATCGAGATGACCCACGTGCCCTACAAGGGCGCCGCGCCGGCATTGACGGACCTTTTGGCCGGCAACATCCAGGTGATGTTCGATTCCGTGAGTACCGGACTTCCGCCGGTACGATCCGGGATGTTGCGCCCGCTCGGCGTCAGTTCGGCAGAGCGGTTTCGCGAACTGCCAGACGTGCCGACCATCGCCGAGAGCGGTTATCCTGATTACCTCGTCAGCGTCTGGTATGGCGTGGTGGCGCCGGCAAACCTGCCCGAGGACGTCGCCCGGAAGCTGACGGACAGCCTCAATCGTGCGATGAACGATGAGGCCTTCCGCGCGACACTGGAAAAGATCGGCTATACTGTGTTTCGTCCGCGCAGCGCTGCGGAGGTCAAGCAGTTCATCGATGCCGATCGGGCGAGATGGTCGGCGGTGATCAAGGCACAGAATATTTCACTGGATTGAGAAACATGGTTCGAGAGAGCGAAATTAGGGAAGGCGAACAGGCGGTCGAGATGCCCGGGACTGATGATGCCGGTCTGGTTTTCATCGGCCGCATCCGCACGCCCTGGACCTCGCGGCTCGAAGCGCCGCGGCAGGGACGCCCTGACGGTCCGGTATGCCGGTTGGAGATTTTCGAGCCATGGGTGCCGGCACTTAAGGGCATCGATCTCTACGAAAAGCTCGAAGTGATCTACTGGCTGCATCTGTCGCGCCGGGACCTCGTGCTGCAGTCGCCGAAGAACAACAAATCAACCCGCGGCACCTTCTCGCTGCGCTCACCGGTGCGGCCGAACCCGCTCGGCACCTCCATCGTCAGACTGGTGGGAATCGAAGGCGCGACGGTTCTGGTGCGCGGCCTTGATTGCCTCGACGGAACGCCGCTGGTGGATCTAAAACCCGACCGCTGCGATTTCACCCCGCTGGCCCCGCCGCAAGCGGGGGATTTCGAGACGGGGTAGGGCTACTCTCGTCATTGCGAGCGAAGCGAAGCAATCCATTCTTTCTTTGCGCAGCAAGATGGATTGCTTCGTCGCTTCACTCCTCGCAATGACGACGAGGGAGCCGCTTATTCCTTCAACGCCGCCACCAGCTTCGCGGCGTTTTCCTCCAGCACCTTGCCGTCTTCCTTGCGGCTGGCCGGGGGCAGCAGGGCAACGCCGTCATGACGCGGCATTACATGCATGTGGAGATGAAACACCACCTGTCCGCCGGCGGGTTCGCTGAATTGCTGCACGGTGATGCCGTCGGCCTTGAAGGCCGTCATCGCGGCGCGCGCGATCTTCTGGCCGGCGCGGGCGACATGGGCGAAATCATCCGGCGCGATATCGAGGATGTTGCGGGCAGGGGCCTTCGGGATCACCAGCGTGTGCCCAGGACAACGCGGCATGATGTCGAGAAAGGCGAGGACGTGTTCGTCCTCATAGACTTTGTAGCAGGGAAACTCGCCGCGCAGGATTTTGGCGAAGGGGTTGTTGGGGTCATAGGCGGGCATGGCGTCTCCCAAAATCTGTTTTTATGTCACAACTTTTTTGATCAGGATGGCTCGTCGGCGGCCTTGCGAAACGGTCCGGCCTCGGTGAGTTCGCGGCCAGCCTCCGCCACATAGGCGCGTTCGCGCTTGAGATATTCGTCGATCGCGCGGCGCAGGCCAGTATCGGCGATGTAATGCGCCGAAAAAGTGGTTTGGGGAAGATAGCCGCGCGCGATCTTGTGCTCGCCTTGCGCCCCGGCCTCGACGGTTTTCAGGCCGCGCGCAATCGCAAAATCGATCGCCTGATAATAGCAGACCTCGAAATGCAGGAACGGATGATGCTCGATCGCACCCCAGTTGCGGCCGAACAACGTATCGCCGCCGATGAAATTGATCGCGCCGGCGATCCAGCGGCCATCGCGTTTGGCCATCACCAGCAGCACGTCCTTGGCCATGGTTTCGCCGATCAGCGAGAAGAACGTGCGGGTGAGATAGGGCCGGCCCCATTTGCGTGAACCGGTCTCCATGTAGAATTCAAAGAAGGCGTCCCACGCGTCTTCGGTGATGTCGCTGCCGGTGAGCGCATGAATCGTGAGGCCGCTGGCCAGCGCATCGCGCCGCTCGCGCTTGATCGCCTTGCGGTGGCGCGAATTGAGGGTGGCGAGAAAATCGTCGAAATTGCCGTAGCCCTGGTTGTGCCAGTGGAATTGCTGGTCGGTCCGCTGCAGGAAGCCGTATTCGGCGAGAAATTTCCATTCGGCTTCGCGCGCAAACGTCACATGGACCGAGGAGGCCTCGGTGGCGTCGCACAGGCCGACGAGGCCGCCCGCCAGAGCGGTGGCGATGCGTTCTCTGTCGGTACCGTCTGCGATCAGCAGCCGCGGCCCGGTGGCCGGCGTGAAGGGAACCGAGGCCTGCAGCTTCGGATAATATTGTCCCCCGGCGCGCTCATAGGCATCGGCCCAGCCGCGGTCGAAGACATATTCGCCCTGTGAGTGCGATTTCAGATAGCAGGGCACGAGGCCGGCGATCTTACCGTCGCGCTTGGCCAGAAGATGGCGCGGTCCCCAGCCGGTCCGGGCACAGGCCGATTTCGAAGCCTCCAAGGCGGAGAAAAATGCATGAGAAACGAAGGGGTTATAGGGATGTCTTGAGCCAACAGGGGGCGTTTCGGGCAGGCCGGATGGCGCCAGCGTATCGAGGCTCTCAAGGCTATCCGGATCGGGAACCGGATTGGCGCAGGCGTCCCATTCACGGGCCCCGATCTGGCTGATGGACGAGACTGCTTCGAGGGTAATTTCGGATGAGGCCATCGACAATATTGGACCGGTCACGTTTGCGATCAGCCATCAGCATGTGGTGACCGCCCTCAAGATCGTGCATTGCGGCATAGAGTTCAAGGGTTGCCGTGCAGAGCGTTTTCGAGCGAAGTGGGCATCGGTTCGCGTAAAGAAAACGCGTCAAAACAAAAGGCTAAAGCCCGGTTCTGATTCAATCAAAACCGATAAGGCTTTAGCTCAAGTTCCCGGTTGAAAGCCCTCAAAAATCATCTGATCGGCATAGCGGGCAGCGCGATCGCGCTGCTCGGGAGTCCGCACCGTCCAGGTCAACAGCGGCAGCCCGAAAACATGGCGCGCGATCCGGGGCGCAAATGAGGGCAGTTCGTTGACCCAGTAAGCCACGAATTGCGGCCGGGTGCGCCACGCATGACGTAGATGCAGCATGCCGCGGCGCTGCGCCGGCGATGCATCGGGCCAGCCGGATTCGGAATATTGACGCTCGGCTACGATGCCGCGCAGAAGCCCGGGCATGATCTTGCGCAACGCCACCACCTGATCCGGGTCGAACGACATCCCCGCCACCGGCCCGGTATAGGTTTGGAGCACCTGCGCCATCCGCGTCACCAGTTTGCGGTCGCCGTCAAAATGGCTCTTGACCTCGATGATGATCGGGACGCGGCCGTTGACCAACGCGCAGAGGTCACTGAGCGTCATCATCCGCTCGGCTGTGTCCTTGAATTTAACGGCCTTGAGTTCGCGGCAGGTCAGGCCGAGCAGGTCGCCCTTGCCTTCGGTGAGGCGGCCCAGCGCATCGTCATGATGCACCATCGCCTCGCCGTCGGCGCTGAGCTGGATATCGCACTCGATGCCGAAATTACCTGCTATCGCCGCTTGTGCTGCGCCCGGCATATTTTCGACGATGCCGCTGATACGGTCGTGCAGGCCCCGATGGGCCACCGGCCGCGCCGTCAGCCAGTCCGGTGCGCGCACCTGACGCGCGGCTCAGGAGACTTCAAACACGCCTTCGACCTCGACCGCCGCATCGGCCGGCAGCGAGGAAACGCCGACGGTGGTGCGGGCATGGCGGCCCTTGTCACCGAAGGCGGCGACCATCAGGTCGGAAGCACCATTCAGCACCTTCGGTCCGTCGAGGAAATCCGGTGTGGAATTGACAAAACCGCCGAGCCGGACCACGCGCACGACCTTGTCGAGATCGCCGAGCGCGGCCTTGATCTGCGCCAGCAAATTGATGGCGCAACCGCGCGCTGCCGCACTGCCTTGCTCGATCGTGACCCCGGCGCCGAGCTTGCCCTTGGCGACCATCTTGCCGTCCGGCGTGACACAGACCTGGCCCGACACGAACAGCAGGTTGCCGGTACGCACGAAGCCGACATAATTCGCCACCGGGTTCGGGGGCGCATGCAGAGTGATGCCCTGTGCCGCAAGCTTCTGTTCGACCGTACCCGCCATGTTTCGTCCCCGTTTTGATGTGATCCGCGCTCCTGGGAACGCCGACCGTGTCGCTTTGTTTCGCGCATCGTACCGTGACATGCAAGCGAGGGTAGATCGGGGGGCAAATGCCGAAAAACATGGCAATGGCAGGGGTAAATACACCTTTTCCGTGACGCGCCCTAGTTGCGGCACAATATCGCGGTGAATACTGTCACAGAATCCATACCGAGGAAAAAACATGGCCCGCGCATTTGCCGACATTTCTTGCCTGATTTCGCCTCGCAATGTCAGATCGTTGGCGCTGACGATCGCCACCGTCGCCATCGGGGCGGCCTTCGCTCCAGTGCCGGCCGACGCCGCGGCGAGTGGCGCGTTTCTCCCCCATCAGGCGCTTTATGAGCTTAGCCTGTTGAAATCGCGTGGCTCCAACGCGATCAACAGCGCGCGGGGACGCATTCTCTATAATTTTTCCGGCAGTTCCTGCGAGGGCTACACCTCGGAATTTCGGCAGGTCTCCGAGCTCGACAGCGGCGAGGGCAAGGTGACGCTGAGCGATCTGCGCTCGACCTCCTGGGAGGACGGCGCCGGCAAGAGCTACCGCTTCAAGATCGATTCGCGCATGAACGAGACCGACACCAGCCCGGTCGACGGGGTCGCGGAGCGCACCGGCGATCACATCACCGTCAAGTTGAAGCAGCCGGAAACCAAGACATTCACGCTCGATGGCACAACCGTATTCCCGACCGAGCAGATCCAGCGCATCGTTGCGGCCGCGCGCGAAGGTAAATCGGTTCTTGAACTGACGGTCTATGACGGCTCCGACAATGGCGAGAAGGTCTACAACACCCTGTCCGTGATCGGGCAGCCGATCCCCGGCGACAAGGCCATCGATTCACCTGATCCCTCCACGCAAAACGACGTCATGAAAACGATGAAGCGGTGGCCGGTCACGGTGAGCTATTACGACCACGACACCAAGCCCAATGAGGGCGAGCAGACCCCGGTCTATGCAATGTCGTTCGAACTCTATGAGAACGGCGTCTCGCGGGCGCTGGTGCTCGACTATAATGATTTCGTCATTTCCGGCGCGCTGGGAAAATTCGACGTCAAGGATTCCAAGCCGTGCCAGACGGCGGAAGCGCCGAAGTAGGCGCCGTCCCCCGATCGTCATTGCGAGGAGCGCAGCGACGAAGCAATCCATCTTTCTTTCGTCGCAAGAATGGATTGCTTCGCTACGCTCGCAATGACGGAGCTAATCTCACTCCGCCTTTTCCGGCCCGTCATACGCAATGCCCCGGATCACAGCAGCATTGCCGAACTTCTTGCGCAGATCGTCGATCGCGCGCTCGGCATGGGCGGAGCGGCGGTCCAGCATATCGGTGTCGTCGGCCTGCGATCCCGGGCGCAGCGCGCTGACGCCGGCGCCCATCAGGCGAAACGCCGTGCCGTCGATTTCTTTCGTCAGCATTTCCCTCGACACCGCGAAGATCTTTGCCGCCAGTTGCGTCGGGGCGTGAATCGATTGCGAGCGGGTGCGCTGCCGAAAATCGGCGGTCTTGAGTTTCAGCGTAATGGTCGATCCAGCAAGTTCGCTGTTCTTGAGCCGCGACGATACTTTCTCCGACAGCCGCCACAGCGTCTTTTCGAGGCTGGTGAAATCGCGAATATCGGTCTCGAATGTGGTCTCGCTGGAAATCGTCTTGGCGCCGCGATCGGCGACCACCAAGCGGTCGTCGATGCCGCGCGCCAGCCGCCACAACCTGCGGCCTTCGGTCGAGAATTGCTTCATCAGCTCGATTTCATCGGCGCGTTGTAAATCGGCGATGATGCGAAAGCCGCGCTGTAACAGCTTTTCCTGGGTTGCGGGTCCCACGCCGAAAATGAAACCGACCGGCTTGTCCGCCAGCATCGCGCGCGCCTCGGCCTGATCGAGCGCGGCAAAGCCCCGCGGCTTGTCCATGTCGGAAGCGATCTTGGCCAGGAATTTGTTGCAGGACAGCCCGACCGAAACCGTGATGCCGATGTCGCGCTCGACCATCTGGGCGAACCGCGCCAGCACTTTCGCGGGAATCATGCCGTGCACGCGCTGCGTGCCTGCGAGATCCAGGAACGCTTCATCGATCGACAGCGGCTCGACCAGCGGTGTCAGCGCCTGCATGGCGCGGCGCACTTCGCGGCCAACCCGGACGTATTTGGCCATGTCGGGCGGGATCACCGCCGCCTGCGGGCACAGCGCCAGCGCCTTGAACATCGGCATTGCCGAGCGCACGCCGTAGGTGCGCGAGATGTAGCACGCGGCCGAGACCACGCCGCGCTTGCCGCCGCCGATAATGACGGGCTTGTCGGCGAGTTCGGGATTATCGCGTTTCTCGACCGTGGCGTAGAACGCGTCGCAATCGATGTGGGCGAGGGTGAGGGAGGGCAGCGAAGGATGCCGAACCAGACGCGGCGAGCCGCATATGCCGCACCGTTTCGCCGCGCTGTCGAGATCACCGAGGCAGTCCCGGCAAAAGCAGGTTGGACCGTTAAGCGCTGGCGCGAGGCCGCTCACGGCACATCGCGCTCTTCGGCCGGATCGCTCAGCGCCTGCCGGGCGGCGGCGATATTGGTGGGATGAAGTTCCGAGGCGGCCGCGAAGGCCTTCACAGTGGCGTCGTCCCGCATCACGAAATCGAGCACGCTGACCAGAAAATGCGGGTTGGCGGCGGCGGTGCGCAAGGTCTCCGGACCGATCCCGCTTTCGGCCAGGAACAAGCCCAAACGCTCCGGGTCGCCGGCGACAAAGGAAAGCGCTTGAATCGCAACGATTTCAGCCACTTCCCGGGGCTTGTGAATGGGCTTCTTCAACGGAATTATTTGCCTTTCCGTAACTTATGGTCTCTATTTTTAAAAGCATCATGCCCGAGTCTGCGTAACCTGTTCAAGCAAGTGAAAACCACTTCTCGCAAAGTTGGCGGTCGGGCTTAACGGGTTAGAGCGAATCTGGCGCTAGTTTGAATTCAGTTTTTGACACGCTTGGCGGCGGCGCCTGATGCGCCGCATGTTTGGGCCGTATTGCGGGGATTGGAGGGCGGGATGGCAAAAACCGTCCTGATCGTGGAGGACAATGAGCTCAATATGAAGCTCTTTCGCGATCTGCTGGAGGCGCATGGCTATCAGACGTCGGGTACCAGCAACGGTTTCGAGGCGCTCGACCTCGTGCGCAAGCTGCGCCCCGATCTGGTTTTAATGGATATTCAGCTTCCGCAGGTATCGGGTCTCGAAGTGACGCGCTGGATCAAGGACGATCCGGAACTGCGTTCGATACCGGTCGTCGCGGTGACAGCCTTCGCGATGAAGGGCGACGAGGAACGCATCCGCGAGGGCGGCTGCGAGGCGTATCTGTCCAAGCCGATCTCGGTCGGCAAATTTATAGAAACCGTCCGACGGTTCATCGGATAGGAGTGAGTTAGATGTCCGCGCGTATCCTGGTCGTCGACGACGTCCCCGCCAACGTCAAACTGCTGGAAGCCCGGCTGTCGGCCGAATATTTCGACGTCATGACCGCGTCCAACGGCACCGAGGCGCTGGCGATCTGCGCGCGCGCCGAATGCGACATCATCCTGCTCGACGTCATGATGCCCGATATGGACGGCTTCGAGGTTTGCCGCCGCCTGAAGTCCAATCCGGCGACGCATTTCATTCCCGTCGTGATGGTGACGGCGCTGGATAGCCCGGCCGACCGCGTGCGCGGACTTGAGGCCGGCGCCGATGACTTCCTGACCAAGCCGGTGTCGGATGTTGTGCTGATCGCGCGGGTTCGCTCGCTGACCCGCCTGAAGATGATGACCGATGAGCTGCGCATGCGCGCCATCACCTCGCTCGAGATCGGCGTGCAGGCGCCTGAACGCAGTGCCGTGGCCGATGCCGGGAAGGGCGGGCGCATTCTCCTGGTCGACGACCGGCCGTCATCCTATGAGCGGCTGGCGCCGGTGTTGAGCGCCGAGCACACGGTTGACGTCGAAACCAATCCGTCCGAAGCGCTGTTTCACGCCGCCGACGGCAATTACGACCTTCTGATCGTCTCGCTCGGCCTCGATAATTTCGATGGGTTGCGGCTGTGCAGCCAGGCGCGCTCGCTGGAGCGCACGCGGGCGGTGCCGATCCTTGCGATTGCCGATGCCGACAACAATGCGCGGTTGCTGCGGGGCCTTGAGATCGGCGTCAATGATTACCTGCTGCGCCCGGTCGACAAGAACGAGCTATTGGCGCGTGCGCGCACCCAGATTCGCAAGCGCCGTTACACCGACCATCTGCGCGACAATGTGCAGAATTCGATCGAAATGGCGATCACCGACGCGCTGACCGGCCTGCATAACCGCCGCTACATGGAGAGCCATCTGGGCACGCTGGCCGAGCAGGCCTCGACCCGCGGCAAGCCGCTGGCCTTGATGATGCTCGATATCGATTTCTTCAAATCGATCAACGACAATTACGGCCACGACGCCGGCGACGACGTATTGCGCGAATTCGCGGTGCGGATTCGCAAGTCGATCCGCGGCATCGATCTCGCCTGCCGCTATGGCGGCGAGGAGTTCGTCATCGTGATGCCCGAGACCGATCTGCACGTCGCGGGCATGGTGGCCGAACGGTTGCGGCGTTCGATCGCCGGCGAGACCTTCGCGGTCAACAAGGGCACCAAGCGCATCGAGGTCACGATCTCGATCGGGCTGTCGACCTTGGAGCGCAAGGGCGAGGCGGTCGCCGATGTGCTCAAGCGCGCCGACACCGCGCTCTACCGCGCCAAGCACGACGGCCGCAACCGCGTGGTCTCAGCCGCAGCCTGAGCGTCGTTTCAATCTTCGGGATTTGGAGCCTTATCGGTTCTGATTGAATCAGAACCGGGCTCCAGTCTTTTGTTTGACGCGTTTTCTACCGCAGATAAGTCTACGCAATCTGCGTAAACTCGATTGCTATACGAACCGGTATCCGCCGAGCCTGTGATCGGGCGCGCTTTCGCGCGACCCGTTGGTTCGAAAACGCTCCAGCACGAGCGGGACGCCGGCGCGGAAATCACCGCGTCCGATCAGGCGGCGCGAACCGTGTCGAGGAATTTCCCGACTTCCAGCTTGAGGCGATTGCTTTCGCTTGAGAGCGATTGCGCCGAAGAGAGCACCTGCGACGATGCCGTGCCGGTATCGCTGGCCCCGCGGCTTACCTCGCTGATGTTGGTCGCGACCTTGGCGGTTCCGCCCGCGACTTCCTGAACGTTGCGCGAGATTTCCCTGGTCGCGGCGTTCTGTTCTTCAACCGCCGCGGCGATGGTCGCGCCGATTTCGGAAATCCGTCTGATCGTGCCGCTGATCTGCTTGATGGCGGCCACCGAGGCCTGCGTTGCCGTCTGAATGCCCACGATCTGCAGGCCGATATCGTCGGTGGCCTTGGCCGTCTGGGCGGCGAGCGCCTTGACTTCCGAGGCGACTACGGCGAAGCCGCGGCCGGCATCGCCTGCGCGTGCGGCCTCGATGGTCGCGTTCAAGGCCAGAAGGTTGGTCTGCTCGGCGATCGAGGTGATGAGCTTGAGGACGTCGCCGATGCGCTCGGCGGCACGCGAAAGCTCGCTGATGCTTGCATCGGTCCGTTCAGCCTCGTGCACCGCTTCATCGGCGATCGCAGCCGACTCTGACACCTGGCGGCCAATTTCGTTGACGGACGATGTCATCTCTTCGGTCGCGGATGCAACGGACTGAACGTTGGCCGAGGCTTGAACCGACGCGGACGCGACGTCTGCCGAAAGCCGTTCGGTCATCTCGGCCGTTTTGGTCAGGCTGCTGGCGGATGCTTCCAGTTCCGTCGAAGCGGACGAAACCGTATTGATGATTTCACCGACCGCGGCCTCGAAATCATGAGCCAGTTTCTGCATCGCCGTGCGCTGATCCTGCTTGGCCGCATCGAGATAGACTGCGATCGCAAAATCCATGTCGAGCATCGAGGCGCGGGTCATGGCATTTTGCAGCACGACCCTTTTTTCCAGCGCCGCGCCGCCCCCAAACCAGCCTTGCGCATTCTTCACCTCGATTTCCCGCAGCAGGCCGGTCACGATCATGCTGTAGCCCGCGATGTACCAGCGCGGCTCAAGACCCAGCCGATTATGTACCTGGCCGATCCGCGTCACCGATTGCACGTAGGTGTCGTCGAAAGAGGCGGCCGCGATCGTCATCCAGTGCTTGAGCTGGGCTTCCTTGGCATGGCGAATGATCGCCTCGTTCGGAAACAATTTGGCGACCTGGGGATACTTCATGAGATGGGCATAGAACCGATCGAGAATTGCCGGCAACGCGCCTGCGATCAGCGGCCGCAATTCGCGCAATGCCTCTCGCGTGGCGCCGTCGATACCGATGAAATCGAGACGCGACTGGATTGATTGTTCGTTGTTCATCGAACTTTTCCTGACTGATCAAAAGAGCGGATCGACTCGGTGAGTCGATCTGCTTAACCTTGCGCTTGAAAAGATGGATAATTCAAAAACTTTGATTGCATTCTTTTTTGCGGGATTGTCCGCCAGCGGACATACGCGCGCTCTTTTTTGTTTTCAATTTTTTTGCGGTTTTCAATCTGAAATATCGAACACGTTCAGATACGATTGGCGCGCAGCGCATCAACGGTTACGGCAAGTTCTCTTGCCTGTTTTTTTCTTGCCTATTTTTTTACCCAAATTTTTGAGATCGATATCGATGGAGAATTTGCGCGACATCAATGTCGGGCAGCCATTTGGGAATTATGATGTGAAGTTTGTGTCTGGTCCGGGCGGTGATTGCGTCGCCGCGACTGGCCGCCTTAAGCTTCGAGGCGCGCGTTGCCCGTCATGAGGCGCGTTGCCCGGCGTGAGTCGTGGCCAATAAAAAACGGGGCCGCGAGGCCCCGTTCGAATCCGCCGGCGATGAGGCCGGGAATTACTTGATCTTGGATTCCTTGAACTCGACGTGCTTGCGCGCCACCGGGTCGTACTTCTTCTTGACTAGCTTGTCGGTCATCGTGCGCGAGTTCTTCTTGGCGACGTAGTAGAAGCCGGTATCCGCCGAGGAAACGAGCTTGACCTTGATGGTGACCGCTTTGGCCATGTTCAGTACCTCTGGATGTCTGGAATCGGGCGCCGGCCCATCAGGCCCGCATTTGCCGCGCAACCTAGCTTCTGATCCTCCAAAGTCAAGGTTTTCAGAGCCAAAACGTGCCTGATTCCGAGCCGTTTTGCGCATATTCTGATCGCAAAACCGGTGCCCACTTTTGCGGAATACGCGTTAACCCTCAAAGAAGCGGTTTTTCGGCCGCGGCAGGCCCAGATTCTCCCGCAACGTCGTGCCCTCATATTCCCGGCGGAAAATCCCGCGTTTCTGCAGTTCCGGCACCACCTTGTCGACGAAATCGTCGAGCCCGGCGGGCAGGAACGGGAACATGATGTTGAATCCGTCGCTGCCGAAGCCGGTCAGCCATTCCTCCATCTGATCGGCGATGGTTTGCGGTGTCCCAACGAATGCTAGGCCGCCATAGCCGCCGGCACGCTGCGCGAGCTGGCGTACCGTGAGCTTCTCGCGTTCGGCGAGATCGACGATGCGTTGGCGGCCGCTCTTGCTGGCATTGGTTTCCGGGATCGGCGGTAACTGGCCGTCGGGATCGAAGCCGGAGGCATCGGTCCCCAGCATCACCGAGAGCGAAGAGATCGCGCTGTCGTAATGCACCTTGCTGTCGAGCAGCGCGCGTTTCTCTTTCGCTTCCTCGACACTGTCGCCGACCACGACAAAGGCGCCGGGGAGGATCTTCAGGCTGTCCCGGTCGCGCCCGAGCTTGTCCATGCGGCCCTTGATGTCGGCATAGAGCTTTTGCCCGTCGCTGAGGCTGCCGCCACCCGTGAACACGGCCTCGGCGGTCTCGGCGGCCAATTGCCGACCGTCATCGGACGCGCCGGCCTGGACGATCACGGGCCAGCCCTGGACGGGGCGGGCGATGTTGAGCGGGCCGCGCACCGACAGATATTTGCCCTTGTGATTGAGCACATGCATCTTCGCCGGGTCGAAAAACAGCCCGGACTCGACATCGCGCACGAATGCGTCATCGGCAAAGGAATCCCACAGGCCCGTCACCACATCGTAGAATTCGCGCGCCCGCTTGTAGCGCTCGGCGTGCTCCATGTGGTCTTCAAGCCCGAAGTTCAGCGCGGCGTCCGGATTTGACGTGGTGACGATATTCCATCCGGCGCGGCCGCCCGAGATGTGATCGAGCGAGGCGAAGCGGCGGGCGACATGATAGGGCTCGTCAAAGGTGGTCGAACCTGTCGCGACCAGTCCGATCCGCTCGGTAACGCTGGCCAGCGCCGACAACAGCGTGAACGGTTCGAACGAGGTGACGGTATGGCTGCGCTTCAGCGCATCGATCGGCATGTTCAGCACGGCGAGGTGATCCGCCATGAAGAAGGCGTCGAATTTGCCGGCCTCGAGTTTCTGGATCAGGCGCTTGATATGGGCAAAATTGAAATTCGCATCCGGCCACGCCCCGGGATAGCGCCACGCGCCGGTATGGATGCTGACCGGCCGCATGAATGCGCCGAGCTTGAGTTGACGTTGTGCCATGGCCCCATTCCCGTGTTGGTTTTCTCGTGAGGTAGGAGATAGGGATGGCTTGCCGAAAAGGCAGCGGTAGGTCTGAGAAGAATTTTGCGTTTTGAAAGTCTGATCAGCGGGATTTGTCTACCGGTCGTCATTCCGGGATGGTCCGAAGGACCAGACCCGGAATCTCGAGATTCCGGGCCCACGCCTATCGGCGTGTCCCGGAATGACAGAATCTCTTAAGCAGTCCCCAGCACGTCCTTGTGCCATTGGCCGGCCTGGAAATGCCAAAACGGCACCTCGGCGCCATGGTCGAGCGGGCCGTTGGCGAGGCGTCGTTCGAGTTCGGTCAGGACTCTCTTGGTCATGGGATGAAGGTCGGCCAGCGGCTTCGAGCCGAGTTCGACCCAGACCAGCTCCACCAACTCGGCATCGGCATGGACCACGCCCTCGACGCGGTGGGCGATGGTCGAGGCGTCGGCGGTAAAGAACCTGGTGTCGAAGCGCCGCACACGGCCCGGCGGCGTGATCGCGCGCGCAATCAGGAAAAGTCCGGATGGGTCGGGCAACAGGCCGGCGTCAGTAAAAGGTTTCCACGCGCCGTCGAGCGCCGGGGCCGCGCCGTCCGTCTTGCGTCCGAGACAAAGGCCGGTTTCCTCGCAGGCCTCGCGGATCGCGGCGACCGCAAGTGCGCGCGCCCGCGATGGCGCGATCTTCGGCTTACCCTTTAGCAGGTTTGCTTCGAGCGGACCGGGGATCGGCGTAGCGATGGGGACGCGGCTGTCGGATGTATCGACGCGGCCGCCGGGAAATACGATCTTGCCGGGCTGGAACACCACCTTGTCGTGGCGTTTGCCGACCAGAACTTTTGGGCTGGTACCGGTGCGATCGATCAGGATCAATGTGGCGGCATCGACCGGGCGGCGATAGGGATAGTGATCGGCTTCTTTTTCCGGATTTGTTTCCGGCTTTGCCGCCTCGGTCTCACTCATCGCCCGCCGCCGCCCCGTTTTCTTTTCTTGTTGAAAGCCGGCGTTTAGGGCTCCGGATTGTTTTCGTCAAACCCGTGCATCCGCAGCGCCCATTGCATGCCGACAACCGCGCCTTTCACCGGCTGCAGCAACAGCAGCGACGCAACCAGCGTGAATGGCAAATAGATCGAGAGCTGCAGCCATACCGGCGGCGAGTAGTCGGTTTCGATCCACAGGATGATCGGCACCAGGAGATGGCCGACGATGACGATCACCAGATAGGCCGGCAGGTCATCGGCGCGATGCGGCGTGAAGTCGAGATTGCAGACCGAACAATTGCTGTCGACCTTGAGAAAGGCGCGGAACAGCTTGCCTTCGCCGCAGCGGGGGCAGCGGCCGCGAAAGCCGCGCTTCATCGAGGTCCACACGTCGCGCTTTTCGACGGCGCCGGACTCTCTGGTCCAGATTTTGGTGGTTGCGCTCAGGCTTTCCATGATTGGCCCTTTCTGGATTTGCCGGACTTGGTCTTGCCGGGCTTGCGAAGCTTTTTGCGGGGCGTGCGGCCGGGATGGGCCTTGGCCTTTGTCTTGGAAGAGTCTGCTTTAAACCTGTCTCGTCCGGGTTCGCGTTTGCGTCCGCGGGGAGCAACCTGGCCTTCCGACAGCAACTCAAACCGCAACGCGCCTGCGACTGGGGCAGCTTCTACCAGACGAACGTCGACAACGTCACCCAGCCGGTGCATGGCACCGCTGCGCGAGCCGACCAGCGCATGGCGCGTCTCGTCATAGTTGAAATATTCGGTGCCGAGCGTGCGGATCGGGATCAGGCCGTCGGCGCCCGTATCACTCAACTTGACGAACAATCCGGCGCGGGTGACGCCGGAAATACGGCCCTGAAAAGTCGCGCCGATGCGGTCGGCGAGAAAATGCGCGATCAGCCGGTCAGCGGTTTCGCGCTCCGCCTTCATGGCGCGGCGCTCGGTGACGGAAATCTGCGCGGCGACTTCGCTCAAGCTTTCCAGCGTTTCGGTCTCCGGCAACGCGCCTTCGCCAAGCCCCAGGCTGCGGATCAAGGCGCGATGCACGATCAGATCTGCGTATCGCCTGATAGGCGAAGTGAAATGGGCGTAGCGTCGCAGGTTCAGGCCGAAATGGCCGTAATTCTCGGCGGAATATTCTGCCTGGGCTTGCGAGCGCAATACCACTTCATTCACCAGCGGTTCGGAATCATGTCCCTTGACCTGCGCCAGCACGCGGTTGAACAGCGAGGGTCGCAACGCGCCGCTTTTGGCGAACGGCAGATCAAGCGTTTTCAGAAATTCCTGCAGGTTATGAACCTTCTCAAGCGTCGGTTCATCGTGCACCCGATAGATAAGCGGTAGCGCCTTTTTTTCAAGCATTTCGGCCGCCGCGACGTTGGCCAAAATCATGAATTCCTCGATCAGTTTGTGCGCGTCGAGACGCTCCGGCACGATCACGCGATCCACCGTGCCGTCAGGCTTGAGCAGGATCTTGCGCTCGGGAATGTCGAGATCGAGCGGGTCGCGCTCGTCGCGTGCGCGCTTCACCACGGCGTAGGCGTCGTAGAGCGGTTTCAGGATCGGATCGAGCAGGGGGCCGGTGGTGTCGTCGGGCCGCCCATCGATCGCGGCCTGCGCCTGCGCGTAATTGAGCTTGGCGGCCGAGCGCATCAGGATGCGGTGGAAAGTATGCGAGCGCTTGCGGCCGTCATTGCCGATCACCATCCGCACCGCCAGCGCGCCGCGCGGCTCGCCCGGCACCAATGAGCACAGATCGTTGGAGATGCGCTCCGGCAGCATCGGCACCACTCGGTCGGGAAAATATACCGAATTGCCGCGGGTCAGCGCGTCGCGGTCGAGCGCCGATCCCGGTCGCACATAGAACGCGACATCGGCGATCGCGACATGGACGATATAGCCGCCTTTGTTGTCCGGATCGGAGTCGGGTTCAGCGTGAACCGCGTCGTCGTGGTCCTTGGCATCAGGCGGATCGATCGTGACCAGCGGCAATTCGCGCCAGTCCTCGCGTCCCGCCAGCGTCGCGGGTTTTGCCGCTTCGGCCTCGCGCAAGGCGGCGGGCGAGAACGCCTGCGGAATCTCATGGGAAGCAATGGCGATCAGGCTGACCGCTTTCTCCGACGACAATGAGCCCAGCCGCTCTTTCACCTTGCCGGAAGCGAGTCCAAAACCGCGCGAGCGCACGAGATCGACGCTGACGAGATCGCCGTCCTCGGCGCCGCCGGTGTCGGCCTTGGCGATGTTCAACTCGCGGCCGGCCTGTTTCTTGTCGACGGGAATAAGACGTCCGCCGCCCCCGGGCAGGCTACGGAAGATTCCGAGCACGCGGGTCTTGGAGTGATCGATGACCTTGATGACCCGCGCGCGATAGGCCGCGCCCTCGCTGTCGTCGGCTTTCTCGACGCGCAGCAGCGCGCGGTCGCCGACACCCGCCGCTGTGCCCGGCTGCGGTCGGCGTGGAACGTGGATACGGATTTTCGGTGCGGCGCCGCTTTCCTCTTCGTCCCATTCGGTGGGGGTGGCGATCAGTTCGCCGTCGCTGTCGCGTCCGGTGATGTCGGCCATCACGGTCGGCGGCAGCGCCGCCGGCTGGTGAATCTTCTTGCCGCGTTTGGCGATGGTGCCGTCAGCCGCGAGTTCGCGCAGGATGCGTTTCAGCTCGACGCGGTCGGCATTCTTGAGGCCGAATTCCCGCGCGATCTCGCGGGTGCCGACATCGGTGGATTGCGCGCGAACGAAGGCGACGATGGCATCCCGGCTCGGAAAACCGCTGTCGCGTTGTTTTGCCACGCTATCCGTTTGCTTTCCCGGCGCTCTTCTTGGCGGCCGGCTTTGCGGCCTTGGAAGGCGAGGTCTTGGTCGGCGACGTCTTGGCCGTCACTGGCGCGCGCGCCTTGCTGGCGGCTTCCGATTTCGGCTTCGCTTTCTTGGCTGCGGGCTTCTTGGCGGGTTTTGCCGCCTTCGCATCCGCCCCGGCTGCCGCCGGTTTGGCCGCTTTGGCTTTCTTGGCGCCACGCTTGGGCTTGCCGCCGCCTTTCGCCACGCGCTCGTCGATCAGCGCGATGGCTTCGGGCAGGGTGATGGTGTCCTGCGTCTTGTCGCTGGGGATGGTGGCGTTGACGCCGCCTGCGGTGACGTAGGCGCCGTAGCGGCCGCTCTTGACCGCGACACCGCCAAGCGTCGGGTGATCGCCAAGCGGCTTGCCGGGATCGGCGCCGAAGCGGCGGCCGCTCGGGCCCTTGGCGATTTTCTCGGCAATCAGCGTGACCGCGCGATTGAGGCCGATGTCGAATACCTCGTCGCCGGCCTCGAGGCTGGCATAGGTCTTCTCATGGCGCACGAACGGACCGAAGCGGCCGAGACCCGCTGTGATCGGCTCGCCGGTCTCCGGGTGTTTGCCGATTTCGCGCGGCAGCGACAGCAGTTTCAAGGCGAGCTCAAGCTCGATATCGCCGGGCGACATGTTCTTCGGGATGCCCGCGCGCTTGGGCTTTTCGCCCTCGGCGTAATCCTTTTGATCGCCGAGCTGGATGTAAGGGCCGAACCGGCCGGCCTTCACCACGACGTCCAGGTCAGACACCGGATCCTTGCCGAGGATGCGATCCACACTGGCTTCGCTGTCGGCGGCGAGCGGACGGGTGTAGCGGCATTCCGGATAATTGGTGCAGCCGACGAAGGCGCCGAACTTCCCGGCCTTGAGGTTGAGCTTGCCGGTGCCGCAGGTCGGGCACTGGCGGGGATCGCCGCCATCCTCGCGCGGCGCGTAGATGTGCGGACCCAGCATGTCGTCGAGCGCATCCAGCACCTGGGTGACGCGCAGGTCCTTGATCTCGTTGACCGCGCCGATGAAGTCGCCCCAGAAATCCTTCAGCACCTGCTGCCAGGAAATCTCGTTGTTGGAGATGCGGTCGAGTTGCTCTTCGAGCGCGGCGGTGAAATCATATTCGACATAGCGCGCGAAGAAATTTTCCAGGAACGCGACCACGACGCGGCCCTTGTCCTCGCCGTGCAGACGTTTCTTCTCGAGTTTGACGTAGCCGCGGTCTTTCAGCACCTGCAGGATCGAGGCATAGGTCGAGGGACGGCCGATGCCGAGTTCTTCCATGCGCTTGACCAGCGACGCCTCGGAAAACCGTGGCGGCGGTTCGGTGAAGTGCTGGGTGACCGCGAGTTCCTTGCGCTTGAGCGCCTCGCCCTCGCTCATGGCGGGGAGGCGGCGCGAATCCTCGTCGTCGGCGTCGTCGTCGCGGCCTTCCTGATAGAGCGCGAGGAAGCCGTCGAATTTCACCACCTGGCCGGTGGCGCGCAGTTCGAGCACGCGCGATCCCGCTTTCGCTGTGATGTCGACAGTGGTGCGTTCCAGTTCGGCCGATTCCATCTGGCTCGCGATGGTGCGGGTCCAGATCAGCTCATAGAGCTTGGCCTGATCGGTATCGAGGCGGTGGCGCATATCGGCCGGGCGGCGCGACAGGTCGGTCGGCCGGATGGCTTCGTGCGCTTCCTGGGCGTTCTTGGCCTTGGTCTGATACTGGCGCGGGGCGTCCGGCACATAAGCGTTGCCGTAATCCTCGCCGATCACCTTGCGGGCCTGCGTAATCGCCGAGCCGTCGATCTGCACGCCGTCGGTTCGCATATAAGTAATGAGGCCAGTGGTCTCGCCGCCGATATCGATGCCCTCATACAGCCGCTGCGCGATCCGCATGGTGTGCGCGGGCGCAAAACCCATCTTGCGGCTGGCTTCCTGCTGCAGCGTCGAAGTAGTGAAGGGCGCGTGCGGATTGCGGCGCGCGGGCTTCGCTTCGACCGTCGAGACCGAGAAGTTGGCGGCCTCGATCGCCTTCTTGAGATCTTCCGCCTCGGCGCCGGTACCGATGTCGAGCCGCTGGATCTTCTTGCCGTCGGCGCCGATCAGACGCGCCTCGAAGGCGTCGCCGCGCGGCGTGGTCAGGGTTGCGACCAATGACCAGTATTCGCGGGGTACGAATTTTTCGATTTCGAGTTCGCGGTCGCAGACCAGCCGCAGCGCCACCGACTGCACCCGCCCGGCGGAACGCGCGCCCGGCAATTTACGCCACAGCACCGGCGAGAGCGTGAAGCCGACCAGATAGTCCAGCGCACGTCGCGCCATATAGGCATCGACCAGCGCGCCATCGATCTGGCGCGGGTTTTTCATCGCGTCCGTCACCGCCTGCTTGGTGATGGCGTTGAACACCACGCGTTCGATCGTGTGATCCTTGATCGCACGCTTCTCCTTCAGCACCTCCAGCACATGCCAGGAGATTGCTTCGCCCTCGCGATCAGGGTCGGTTGCGAGGATCAGCTTGTCGGCGCCCTTGAGCGCTTTGGCGATATCATTGAGTCGGCTGGCGGCTTTGGGGTCGACTTCCCAGATCATCTGGAAATTGGCGTCCGGATCGACCGATCCGTTCTTGGCCGGGAGGTCGCGGACATGGCCGAAAGAAGCCAGAACCTCATAGGAGGCGCCGAGATATTTGTTGATTGTCTTGGCTTTCGCCGGCGACTCGACAATGACGATATTCATGTCATTCCAATAGCTTACGGGAAAAATAAAGGCCGGTTCCGCGAGACTCGCGTCGGCCGTTTCGAAGCGAACATGGGTGCAGGAGAGGCCTCTGTCAAATCGCCAGATGTTGAACTCGTGCCCGATGGCAGCGTGCTACCGTCCAAAAAGTTGTGAAATACCGTCCTAGAGTTGCGCTCTCGAAAAGGGTATCTTTCAATATTACACGGCATTGGATGTTTTTTTGACCAAGAAAGCTGCCCGGCGGACACGAGCATCCCTCCAGAAGGGTGCGGGATCGCCAACCGACGAACTGCCGGGAGACGGTGGGCCTGACGAGGCCACGGCGTTCATTGCGGAGACCGCAGCCGCCTTGGCCAAGCTCGCGCGCCGGCACAGGCTCGGCATGCTGGTGCGTTTGCTTGAGATGGCGCAGATGGAAGCGGAGGAACGCGTCCGGCTTCGCGGCAAGCGCAATTTGTCTTAAGGCTCCGTCATTGCGAGGAGCAACGCGACGAAGCAATCCATGCTTTCTTTGTTGCGCTATGGATTGCTTCGCTTCGCTCGCAATGACGGCTTTAGGCGCTTCGGCGGCGTTTCAGCTTCGGATTGGGCCGCAATTCGGTATCGCCAAGGCCCAGTAGCCGGCCGTCATCGGCGTGCAGTTCGAGTTTTCGCACCGGCCGGCCGGTGTGGCGATCGACCAGCAGTGTCGCAATTCCGCTGACGTCGCCGAACTCCTCGCTCCACTGCCGCAGCGCGACCAGCACCGGAAATACGCCGCGGCCCTTCGGGGTCAGCAGATATTCCTGATAGGCGCTGCCATCGGAGGCGGGCGCGGTCGTCAGGATGCCGTGATCCACCAGGGTGCGCAGCCGCACCGTGAGAATATTCTTCGCGCAGCCCAGGCTCTTCTGAAATTCGCTGAAGCGGCGTTTCCCCAAGAGCGCGTCGCGAATGATCAAGAGCGACCACCAGTCGCCGAGCACGTCGAGCGATCGCGCTACCGGGCAGTCGGCGTCTTCAAAACTTGTCCGTTTCACCATGCCCATCCTTTCCGGAGCGCCCGGCTCCGATCACGGCGTTGTGTAGTTGCAATATGAAACCATGTACCCTAGATGGCAACTTAGTTTAATAATGCAACCACTTCACAGGAGATCATCATGCGGCTCGCGGGCAAGACGGCACTGATTACAGGCGGAAACAGCGGTATCGGGCTCACGACGGCCAAGCTCTTCATTGCGGAGGGCGCGAAAGTCGCCATCACCGGCCGCAATCAGGCGACGCTGGAAGCGGCCGCCAAGGAATTGGGGCCGAACGCGATCGCCATCGTGGCCGACGCGACCGATATCGCGGCGACCGAAAAGGCCGTCGCGCAGGCGGCCGCCAAATTCGGCAAGCTCGACATTGTCTTCGCCAACGCCGGCATTGCCGCCAACACGCCGGTCGGCGGGACGACGCTCGAAACGTTCGAGTCGGTGCTCAAGACCAACATCACCGCCGTGTTCTTCACCGTGCAGGCGGCGGTCCCCCATCTTAATGACGGCGCCTCGATCATCCTCAACGGTTCGGTGATCTCGGTGCTCGGCAATCCCGGCTATGCTGCGTATGCCGCCAGCAAGGCCGGCGTGCGGGCGATGGCGCGGGTGATGGCGTCGGAACTCTCGCCGCGTCGTATTCGCGTCAATGTCGTATCGCCCGGCGGCACCAGCACGCCGATCTGGAATCGCAACGCGCCGACGCCGGAAGCGATCGTGGCGCTGGAAAGCCACATCTCGAAAGCCATTCCGCTCGGACGCTTCGGCAAGCCGGAGGAGGTCGCCAAGACCGTGCTGTTCCTGGCCTCCGACGATGCATCGAACATTCAGGGCGCGGAGATCTTCGTCGATGGCGGTACGACGGGTTCGCCGGCAGGCGCGCCGATCTATCGCGGGTAAGGATTTTCAGGAAGTCATAAATCCGGTCGGTGCAATTCGATGAAAATTCCATCGAAGTTGTGCTGACCGGATTCATCATCCAGTGGATATTTTCAAATTCAGTGCTGAGACGTTGAACCTTTGCCGCAGTGCACCGACCCCTTTATGGGCCGGGATATTTGAGCACTTTTGCATCGGGGAATTTGAAATGCCGAAAGCCGCACGCATCTCTCAATCGATACTTGTGTCAACGGCGTCACCGCAGCAATTAGACGATCATCCGCTCGTGCCCATCGCGTTATTCTCCGGAATTGGTCTCCTGGCATCGCTGATCGCGATCCTGATGGATGTCCCCGGCGCCTGGTACTAACTCCGCTTAATTGTAGTTTCCCTCGGCGACACCGGCCCGCCGCCGTAGTTCGGCGACGGACTGGGTCTCATCTCAATCAGGCCGCGTTGAGATTGGTTGCGGCGTGCAGCGCGCCGGCCAGCGCTTTCTCGCGATGTTCCGGTCCCATCTGGATGCCGTCAGCCGGAATGAATTCGAGGTTGGTGACGCCGATGAAGCCGAACACCCAGCGCAGATAGGTCTCAAGGTGTTCGCCGACGGCCATGGGCGTTCCGGCGCCGTAGAAGCCGCCGCGCGAGACCGCGATGATGGCGCGCTTGTTGCCCGCCAGACCCTCGACGCCCTGCGCGCCGTATTTAAATGTCTTGCCCGCGACCACGATGCGGTCGATCCAGGCCTTGAGCTGGCTCGGGATGGTGAAATTATACATCGGCGCCCCGAGCACCACGATGTCGGCGGCAAGGAACTCCTCCATCACGGCCTGACCGGCGGCGAGGTCTTGCGCAAGCGCGGCTTCCGGCGGCGCGCCCTGGGCGGCGGCAAGATGCGAGCCGGACAGATGCGCCAGCGGGGTCGAGGAGAGGTCGCGGTAGGTAACGGTCAGATTTGGCGTTTCCAGCCGGAGCCGGTCGACAATCGCCGCCGAAACCTGGCGGCTGACGGAGTGGGGGCCGAGGACGCTGGAATCGATATGCAGGAGTTTCATGGTGGTCACCCTTGGTATATGTTTGTAACTCGGACTATATGAGTGACTGTCCGCAAACCCCGCAAGAAGGCACATTTTTGAAACCCGAGCACATCAAAGTGCCTGTCCTGCCACCCCTCGCGCATCAGGAAAGCGATTGCCGCGGCGTGGCCTCGATCCTGGCAAGGGTCGGGGACAAATGGAGCGTGTTCGTCATCATGCTGCTCGGCAACGGCCCGCGGCGCTTCAACGAGATCAAGCGCATGGTCGGTGGCATCTCGCAGCGGATGCTGACCCTGACGCTGCGCGGACTGGAGCGCGACGGCCTCGTCACGCGCACGGTATTCCCCACCATTCCGCCGCGGGTCGATTACGAACTGACGGATCTGGGGCGAGGGCTGTGGCAGCCGGTGGAAGCACTGGGCAAATGGGCCAGCGAGCATCAGATCGAAATCGAAGACGCGCGAACGCGGTTCGACCGGCGGAATGACGCGGATTAAATCAGCGACACCAGCCCGCCGCCGTGACGCTCCAACCGTCCGGCCAGTTCCAGCTCCAGCAGCACCGTGCGCACGATCGCGGGTGACGTGCCGGCCATCCGGATCAGATCGTCGAGCAGCAGCGGTGTCGGTCCGAGCAAGCCGACAATGCGGGCGCGATCGCCAGCCTCAGGTTCGAAATTTATCGGCGCATTTTCGTCGGGTTCGCGCAGCTCGATCGGCCGGCCCATGATCGGCTCGACGGCCTGGATCACGTCGGTAGCCTCCGTGATCAGCGTCGCGCCTTGCTTGATCAGATCATTGGTACCGGCGGCGCGCGGATCGAGCGGCGAGCCCGGCACCGCGAATACTTCGCGGCCCTGTTCGGCGGCGATGCGCGCGGTGATCAGCGATCCCGAACGATGCGCGGCTTCCACCACGACCACGCCGAGCGCCGCGCCTGAAATGAGCCGGTTGCGCCTCGGAAAATCGCGGGCGCGCGGCACGTGCCCGAGCGGCATTTCGGAAATCGCGCCGCCCGATGCGAGGATCGCGGCCAGCAGATCCACATGCTCGGGCGGATAGATCTTGTCATGACCGCCGGCCAGCACCGCCATGGTGCCGCCCGCGATACTCGTGCGGTGCGCGGCCTGATCGATGCCGCGCGCCAGTCCCGAGGCGATCACAAATCCGGCGTCGCTGAGATCGCGCGCCAGGGTGCCAGCGAATTTCAGTCCCGCACCCGAAGCATTGCGCGAGCCGACAATCGCGATCATCGGCCGCATCAGCGTGCCCAGCGCGCCGCGCACGCCGAGCAGAGGCGGCGCATCGTCCAGCATCGCCAGCCGCGGCGGATAACCGGCTTCGCCCGGCGCCAGCAGGCTGACACCGAGTTTTCTGGAGGCCGCGAGTTCAGCGCGGGCATCTTCCTCGCTGTAAATCCGGCCGGGACGATCGGCACCGCCGCGTCGCGCCAGATCGGGCAGGCGTTCCAGCGCCGAACGCGCGCTGCCGAAATGATTGATCAGGGAACGAAACGTATGCGGCCCCGGTATTATGGCGCAAACGCCACAAACCTTGTTGTTGATATGATCGGCGTCATTCGCCGCGGTCTTAGGAGATTACGATTCCGAAGTAGGTAGAGTCGCCTTAGGACGATAACGGGCCACTCCTCCCGTTTGGGACTCTTCTTCAGCCGCGACGGGCGCCTCCTTGGAAGGCGCTGACGTCTTTCTCGGACGTCCACGCTTCTTCTTTGCCTTTTTCTTCCCCGTTGCTTGCGCGCCTTCATCCTTTGCGCGCGGGTACCATTTCAGCAAACCATATTCGTTGTTCGGCAGACGATGAAATATTGCCGACGCCTTCCGCAACGTATTGCGGACGCCTGTGATAGCGTTGTTCTCAATTTTAGTATCAAACTTAAAGCCACCCTGCTTCAGCGCCTCGTAAATTTCGCGCGGGCTTGCAGGCCCAAGGCCAGCAGCCTTTCGCATCTCTAGATATTCTCTAGAGGCCGTTGTGATGACCTTTCCATAGAACGTATCCGCTTGAATAGAACTCAGCGTTTGCGGAGCGCTGCTGGTCTGAATGTCGGCATACATCGGCGGCTCGCCAGCGAGTTCGCACAGGCGATTGATCATCGATTTCGTTTCGGAGATTTTCTTCTCTAATTCGGCGAGGTCTTTTTGAAGAGCATCAATCGCCGGCAAAAATTGTTCGCGCATAAAACAATCCTACTTAAAAACATTGAATAACGCTGTTTTCTGGCGTGATCGTATAGCACTAATTCGGGTCGTAAACAAATCTTTCCCCGTAAAATTGAAATTGGCCGCCGCGGGGAGAAACGAAATGGCGATTCATACCATAACAACCTAGTAATTTTTAACCCGTTGAAAATGAAAGAAAAAAAGAAAGAAAGAAGAAATTAAGATTTGCAATCCATCCATTTCGTTTCTCCCCGCGGCGGCCAATTTCAATTTTACGGGGAAAGATGATGTGCTCCATAGCTTGCTTCCGCAAATACGATGACGGTTTTGTTGCAAGCCAGGATTAGGGATGATATGTAAAAAGCCGGGCATTGGGTGCCCGGCTTTTAAACCACCATGGAGCGGTGGCAGAGGTAGGTTGATTGCAGCCGACTTAAAATCGGTAGTCCGACGTTCGCGCGTCGGATCGTGGGTTCAAATCCCACCCGCTCCGCTTATATTCGGAAGGGCGTTAAGTGCGCCACGACGTTGATATTAAAGCAGATTCCGAGGTCGCCGTCAACATTGCGGAACGGCATGCTATGGCTGTCAAAAAGGTTGATTTAGTAATTTGTGCCCTCCCGTGCGACACGGTGAATTGCACAATCGAAACTGAATTAGAGGCTGGCGAGGTGATTCTCAGCCGTGCCGCCCAAGCCCACGCCGAGCGGCGCCATCCGGTGGATTATCCGCTGTGTCTTCCCCACTTGGCGGTAGTCGTCGCCGATCCGCTTTATATCGGGGATGATCTACAGAATGAGGGAATCGAGTTGATTGCCAGGGTCCCTGCAATCGGTGAGTTTGTCCTGGTCGCCGTCAATATCGTCCCCGACGCTTCCGGCCGGTACCATATCGCCAGTTTTTACATGGTATCGGAGAAGAAGATCGCGAGCCGACGCGAAAAAGGCTACTTAAAGGTCGCCAAAAAAGCCTAAGGGCCCCCGAAGGAGCCCTTAGACCAGATTAGGCCGGAAACGAAATATTGCCGGGATGCCCACTTCCGGATCTCTTCACTGATTGCTCAGCTACTTTGCCTAGTTGCCTAGGCGCGTGAGGAGGCCGTTCTCACCTCAAAACCCGTTTCCACTACAGACAACTAACACTCTTTGGGGTTGGTTTCAATATTTTTTAGATGGGAATAGAAAATAGAAGAACGAAAAGTGAATGAGAATCAACTATTTGGGCCATTTGAAGAATTACCCAGCGTCTTTTTATTGATCCCAATGGGAGCACCGAGGGGATCGAAAATTAGGTCAACCCCGCCTGATTCCAAGGCTTTTTGGATCGCACTTAAGTTGTTCGCAATCGGAGTTCGGTTCCCGCTCTCAAAGTCTTTAACGGTGCTAAGACCGACGCTCGCCTTTTTGGCTAAGTCCTGTTGGGACCAGCCTAACCAACCTCTTGCAGCGCGACTTTGCTCGGGTGACATCAGTCGTAACTAGGGATCAAAATCATTTTTGTCAACGTCAGCTATTTTAGTTGACGTAATCTAAATCGGCCAATATAGCTACAGTCAACCAAAATGGTTGAGGTAGTCATGGCCCAGCATTTCTTACTTTCCCGCGAAGCAAAGACCCTCAGCCTTCCCGCTATTCTCAAAATGGCCGATGCAGAAATCGAAACTACGTTCCGCAAGGTTCGTTGGTCTGCAACGGACGGCGCGCCGGTTTGCCCCTGTTGCGGCGGACTTGACGCTTACGATTGCAGGCGCCCGCAAGGCGCGCCGCGCTTCCGCTGCCGCGCCTGCCGCAAGGATTTTAGTATCACGTCCGGGACGCTGTTCGCTTGGCACAAGATGCCACTGCGCTCCTATCTGTTCGCAATCGCGATTTTTGCAAACGAAGTGAAGGGCAAGAGCGCACTCGCATTGTCTCGCGATCTTGGTACGTCATACAAAACCTGCTTCGTGCTGGCGCACAAGTTGCGTGAAGCAATGGCCGAAGAAATGAAGGGCCGCGTTGTTGGCGGTGAAGGCAAAATTGTTGAAGTCGATGGCGGTTATTTCGGTGGATACGTGAAGCCTGCCAATCGGAAAGAGGACAGGATCGACCGTCGATTTTCTGTCAATCAAAACGGCAAGCGCAAGGTCGTTGTCATCATTCGCGAGCGTGGCGGCAATTCGGTCCCGGCAGTGTTCAATACCGAAAGCGCGGCGGCCTCATTCATCAAAGCGCGCGTTGCCAAAGGCACCACGGTTCACGCCGACGAAGCCGGTTCATGGGATGGTCTGCATGAGCGTTTCGAAATGAAGCGCATCAACCATTTAGAGGCGTACAGCGCGGACGGCGCTTGCACCAATCAGGCGGAGTTATTTTTCTCCCGCTTACGCCGGGCTGAGGTTGGCATTCACCACCACATTGCTGGCGCGTATCTTCTCCGCTATGCGCAGGAGTCATCATGGCGAGAGGACAACCGCCGCGTCTCGAATGGGGATCAGGTAACCCGCATTGCCTCGCTGGCATTGAAGCGCGGCAAGTCTGTAGACTTCACAGGGTATTGGCAGCGGCATATTCCAGCGAATTAATCGGCTATACCGAGACGAATCCGAAGTGCCTCCACCGATACTTGAAGCTGTCTTGCCATTTCTGGAATAGGAGTTTGTTTTGCCTGCAACTGATCCAGTAGCACTGTCGGCATCAAGATTATGGCTGCAAAGCGATTAGCCTGCGTTTCATATTCAGGGCGAATCTTGCCGCCATACTGGCCGATACGTTCGCTTCGATATGCGGCATCGTCAACTATGCCGTCCCCAATGATATCGCGATGATAGACGTAGTGGCCTAGCTCGTGCGCCGCTGTAAATCGCCGACGAACAAGCGAATGATCGGAGTTCACTACTATGCGGTAGCCACCACCATAGGCCTCAATTAGCCCTGAAACCGAAGACGGCTTGGGCATTTCTTTATATTCAACGCCAGCCTCTCTAATAATTGCCTGTACATCCACAGGGGCTCCCTTAGCCCAATGACGTTCTGCGATTTGAAAGATATTGGTCGTCATGGCTTGTCTTCTTTCGACATCTCTGCCGCTATCTCATCACCGGACGTCTTGATGCCCTGCAATTCAAATCTCACTTGCTGTTGAACGAGACTGGGTAGCATCGCCTCAGTTCGTTCCCGGGCGGCCTTTTCAGCACTTTCCCGCGTTTCACGTCTCAAAAATTCAAATCCCCAAATGGCCGCAACGGCCGCAAAAATTGCCCCGACGGCAATCATGACGCCTAACGCGGTCAATAGGATCGTGACGAAGTCTTTATATTCAATGACCGGGGTAGTCGGACTGCTCAGGTCGCCGCGTGCAACGAAATGCAGGATGAGGACTGTTTGTCCGCAAACAAATAAAACGGTGACCAGATTTAGCGCGCGTCCTAACATTTCCCCACTATCATTATGGCCGTGGGCTTGACACCCAACATATAGGGACGGTGTAGCGATTCGGCTACACTAAACAGCAAGCGGCATGACGGAGCAATGGGTTGTCTCACTAAGAGGTCGTCCCGCGCAGGCTCCACCGCGTCGGCGTACCCTCGCCAACCACGGCCGTTCCGTCCCGCTTCTGCAATGCCGCCAGAATGGCCGCCTGTACGTTGATGGCCTGCTGGCGGGTCGGCTGGGGCGTCTTGCCCTCAAGTACAGCGTCTGTGATCTCCCGGCACGTCAACGGCTTGCCAGCCCGCCGCATGGCGTCAACGGCACTGCGAAACATCGTCCCGCGCTTGAACCAGGGATTGCCGATCACCCGCCGCTTGATGGATATCCCCCGGACGTTCACTTCCGGGTCCAACATCTTCATGACGGCTTCAACCTGGATCATCTGGGCGCGGAGCTTGTCGCCGGACTTCTGGTTGCTGTCGATCTTGCCGCCCAATTCAGCGTGAAGCTGGGTCAGGGTCTTTAGCGCGTGGTATGGTAGTATCTTTCCAACTGGCATGGTCGTCTCCTTTGATCGCGGAGACGTAATTCTTGCCCGTCAAAATTCTTGTGGCGTTTGCGCCATAATACCGTGCGGCCCGACGCGGTCCGAGCGAATGAGCCGCAGCCAGTCGATGCGCTGGGCGTCTGTGAGATGGGGCGTGTTGGGAGTTTGTTTATCCATTCGGTCCTCGGCGGGCAGAATGGATCAACCTGAGGGCGTGGGGAAGGGGGCGCCGATCCTGGTCCCGGTTGGTAGAATAGAGGCGACCCCGCTAGACTAGCAATCATATTTTGCGGTCCATAAGCTACGCCGCGAAGGTCACGCGGCTTGAGCCTATCTAAAAGCAAATAACCGTTGCTAAATAGCCGCGATGGATGCGACTCACAGTGAAAACACCACAGCTTCCAAGAGGGTGAGACGGATGTTTGGTCTCGATCTAGACGCTTGGAATGTTGTGATGGTTTCATTTCTTGGCGTCGCCGCAATTGCGGCGGTTGTCGTCGGCATATCGACCGCTGTCATAATAAAGTTGCAGAAACAGTCCGAATTAGAATCCAATGAGCGGATAGCTTCGCTTGTGACCCAGGGCGACGAACTGCGCAAGGATACGGCTGAGGCAAACAAAGGGGCAGCTCAAGCCCGACTCGAATTGCAAAAGCTACAAGCTTGGCGAATGGTCAACCCTGAGAAGTTCAACTCCGAACTGGTTGGCGTTGAAGCTCCCACCTCAATTGAAATTCTGTATGTGCCGGAATGCTCGGACTGCTTCATGGTTGCAGGTATGATCGCCGTTCTGCTCAAAGACAAGAACTGGCCGTATTCTCTCTCCGAACTAAAGAAATTGCAGTCACCGCCCGATTGGATGAAGGGCTTCCCAGCGACCTTGCAACATCGCGCCAACCCCACGGGAGTCAGCGTCCTGTCCAAAACCGCAGCCGGCAATCCGCAGGAAATGACACCAGCCAAGGCCCTGATGTTTGCGATTGGAAAATCGCTAGACGCGGGAGGTTTCATTGCCGCCGATGAAGCGATACCAGATGGCACTGTCAGAGTAGTTATCGCGCCAAAGATATAGGCCGCCAGCATTACGAGTATGGTCTGTTCCTATGTGCATGTACTCGGCGGTCACGCTTGTGGCGCTTGCCCGATCTTCATCCGCTTCGTAAAACCACTCCAGTCCACGTCAGGAAACCCCACCGATGATCTCGCTCGCCGATCTCCAGCGCCGCATCGATGCCGGCGAATTGTCTCCCGATGCGGCGATTGCCCAGACGCGGGAGGCGATCGGGGCGCGGGAAAAGACTGTCGGCGCGTTTGTTCGGCAGAATGAGAACGCCAGCGCTGCGAGCGCCGATCCGTTGCGCGGCATCGCCGTCGGCATCAAGGACATCATCGATACCGCTGACTTGCCGACCGAGATGGGCTGTGCGGCGATTTACGGCGGCTGGCAGCCGCGTGCGGATGCGCCCATCGTGATGATGCTCAAGCAAGCCGGCGCGACCATCATCGGCAAAACGACCACCACGGCATTCGCGGCCAACGATCCGACGCCGACGGTCAATCCACACAATACCGGTTACACGCCCGGTGGATCGTCGTCGGGTTCGGCGGCAGCGGTGGGCGGCGGCATGATTCCGCTGGCGCTGGGAACGCAGACCGGCGGCTCGGTGATCCGGCCGGCCTCGTTCTGCGGCGCGGCCGCCATCAAACCGTCGTTCAATCTGTTGCCGAAGACCGGCGTGAAATGCTTTTCGTGGACGCTGGATACGCTCGGGCTGTTCGCGGCCGGCGTCAGCGATCTGGCGCACGGGCTTTCGGCCATCACCGGCCGGCCCGAATTGTTACCGGGCGCCGCGCTGCAGGCGCCGCGCATCGGCATTGTGACACAGGATTTTGCCGGTGCGCCCGAGGCGGCGAGCGGAGAGACGTTGCAGGTCGCGGCCAAGGCGGCGGAGCGGGCCGGGGCTTCGGTTCGCACGCTGGCATTGCCGGAGATCATCGGCGAGGCGTGGCGCGCTCATAACATCGTGCAGTTTTTCGAGGCGCATCTCGCGATGGCCTGGGAATATCGCACCAAATACGACCTCGTGCCGCCGCTGCTGCGCAAGCGACTGGACGATACGCGCGACATAACCCCCGCAGCCTATGACAATGCCTGCGCGATTACTTACCGCGCCCGTGCTGCATTGGCTGAGGTGTTCAAAGAGGTCGATGTGCTGCTGACATTCTCGGCGCCCGGCGCCGCGCCTAAGGGCCTGGATTCGACCGGCGATGCGCGCTTCAACCAGCTCTGGACCCTGATGGCCGTTCCCTGCGTCAACGTTCCCGCCATCATCGCGGAGGGCGGATTGCCGGTGGGGGTGCAGGTGATCGCGGGCGTGGGCGACGATGCCAAAGCGCTGGCGGCGGCGCGTTTCGTGGAAGACGCGCTGGCGCGACGATAAGGATTACTTCGCGCCGATCCGCCCTTCGGTGCCGGCTTGCAGCCGCTTGATATTTTCGCGGTGCATGTAGAACAACAGCAGCGTCAGCACGACGAACAGCGATGCCAGCGCGGCGTGGCCGAACCACCACAGGAAGATCGGCGTGACGAAACTGGCCACCAGCGCTGATAGTGACGAGTAGCGCGAGGTCAGAGCAACCGCGAGCCACATCACGCAGAACACCACGGCGGCCGGCCAGAACAGGCCGATCAAGACGCCGATATAAACCGCGACGCCTTTACCGCCTTTGAAATTGAGCCACACCGGAAACAGATGGCCGAGAAAGGCGCCGAGCGCAGCTAGCATCGCCGCATCAGGACCGCCGTAATAGCCCGCGATGATCACCGCGACCGTGCCCTTGAGCATGTCGCAAAGCAGCGTCGCCGCGGCGAGACCCTTGCGGCCGGTACGCAGCACATTGGTGGCGCCGATATTGCCGGAGCCGATCGAGCGGATGTCCTGCGTGCCCGCGAGCCGTGTGAGGATCAGTCCGAACGGGATCGATCCCAGCAAATAACCCAGGATGAAAGCGACCGGCAGGAACGCGTTAAGCGACATCTGCGCTGCTCCTTCTGCGCCCGCGAATTTGCCGCGCATTAGACATGCTCGAACACGGTTCTTCCGCCCACGATAGTCCGCACGACGCGCCCCGAGAACCGGGCTTCGTCGAACGGCGTGTTCTTGCATTGCGATTTCAGATCGGCGGGGTCGAGCACCCAGGGCGTATCGGTATCGATCACGATCACGTCGGCCGGCGAGCCCGCGCGCAGTGATCCGCCGGGCAGGCCGAGCAGCTCAGCGGGGCGGGTCGACATTGCGCGGATCAGGGTTTTGAGGTCCGTCTCGCCATTATGGACCAGCCGCAGCGCGGCCGACAGCATGGTCTCGAGCCCGATCGCGCCGGAGGCGGCTTCGGCGAACGGCAGGCGCTTGACTTCGACGTCCTGCGGATTGTGATCGGACATGATCACGTCGATCAGGCCCGACGCGACGGCGGCGACCAGCGCCAGCCGATCGTCCTCGGTGCGCAACGGCGGCGACAGTTTCAGGAACGTCCGGTACGGGCCGATGTCGTTTTCATTCAGCGTCACATGGTTGATCGAGACCGAAGCCGAAACGGCCAGACCGGCATCGCGGGCGCGCTTGAGGATTTCCAGCGATTCGATGCAGCTCAGCGACGCCGCGTGATAGCGCCCGCCGGTCAGTGCCACGAGACGCATGTCGCGCTCCAGCATCACGGCTTCCGCCGCGTTGGGAATGCCGCCGAGGCCAAGGCGCGCGGCGAACTCGCCCTCGTTCATGACGCCTTCGCCGACCAGATGCGGATCTTCGGTGTGGTGCACGATCAGTGCGTCGAAATCGCGCGCATAGGTGAGGGCGCGGCGCATCACCTGCGCATTGGTGACGCTGCGGTCGCCATCCGTGAACGCCACGGCGCCTGCTGCCTTCAACAAGCCGATCTCGGTCATTTCCTCGCCGCGCATGCCTTTGGTCAGCGCCGCCATCGGGTGGATGTTGACGATCGCGGTATCGCGGGCGCGGCGCAGCACAAAATCCACCGTCGCGGAATTGTCGATGACCGGCGAGGTATCCGGCTGGCAGACGATGGTGGTGATACCGCCGGTCGCCGCCGCCTGGCTCGCCGAGGCAAAGGTTTCGCGGTGGCTGGCGCCGGGCTCGCCGACAAAAGCGCGCATGTCGATCAAGCCGGGCGCGACGATCCGGCCGGCGCAATTGATGATGTCGGTGCCTTCGGGCACGCCGGCGGCGCCGATGCCGCGCTTTGAGTCGCGGATCATGCCGTCGGCGATCAGTACGTCGCCGGGACCGTCGAAGTCGCGGGAAGGATCGACGACGCGGGCATTGGCAAGCAGGATCGGGCGGCGGTCGGTCAGCATGATGTCACGCGTTCGGCAGGTTACGGGCGAGTGCTTCGAGCACCGCCATCCGCACCGCCACTCCCATTTCGACCTGTTCGCGGATCAGCGATTGCGCGCCGTCGGCGACGATAGAGTCGATTTCCACACCGCGATTCATCGGCCCCGGATGCATCACCAGTGCGTCGGGTTTGGCATAAGCGAGCTTCTTCTGGTCGAGACCGAAATAATGAAAATACTCCTGGCTCGACGGCACGAATGATCCGTTCATGCGCTCGCGCTGCAGCCGCAGCATCATCACGATATCGGCGCCGTTGAGCCCCTCGCGCATGTCGCGGGCCACCTCGACGCCCATCCGCTCAATGCCGCGCGGCAACAGCGTGGAGGGGGCGACGACGCGTACCCGGGCGCCCATGGTGTTGAGCAGCAGGATATTGGAGCGCGCGACGCGCGAATGCATCACATCGCCGCAGATCGCGATAACAAGCCCTTCGAGCCGGCCCTTGTTGCGGCGGATCGTCAGCGCGTCGAGCAAGGCCTGCGTCGGATGTTCGTGCGCGCCGTCGCCGGCATTGATCACGGAACCGTCGACCTTGCGCGCGAGCAATTCGACCGCGCCGGAGGCATGATGCCGGACCACCAGAATATCCGGGTGCATCGCGTTGAGCGTGACCGCCGTGTCCATCAGCGTCTCGCCCTTGCGGATCGAGGACGAGGACACCGACATGTTCATGACGTCGGCGCCGAGCCGTTTGCCGGCCAGTTCGAATGAGGATTGCGTGCGGGTCGAGGCCTCGAAGAACAGATTGACCTGGGTGCGACCGCGAAGCGAGGTGCGCTTCTTGTCGACCTGGCGGTTGAGCTCGACATATTCCTCGGAAAGGTCGAGCAGCCCGGTGATCTCGGGCGCAGAAAGGCCTTCGATTCCCAGCAAATGCCGGTGACCGAGGACGAAGGTCGATTTCGATGCAGGGGTCATTAAAACGAGAGCTATAGGGGCGGATGGCGGATCGGGCAAGCGCGAATAGGGCGCCCGTGAGTTATCCCCTGAGATGTCTCACTTTCGTCCAGCAGTCACATGCCGGTCCGGCCGTGGTTTCCCGCGGAATTAGCGCCATAAAACGGAACTTGCGTCGTCCGCTGGCATTGTCCTGTTCAAGGAGAAGCACATGGCCGACAACAAGAATCCGAACGAGAAGCAGTCCGGCGAAAAACCGGAGGGAAAGTACCATTACAACCCGGGCAATCAGTCCGGCAAGGAAGCCGAGATCGTCCCCAAGGAGGACGCAAAAAAAGAGGGTGAACCGAGACGCGCATAGCGTTCAGCCATAGTGATAAAGAGGCCGCCTCAGTTGGCGGCCTTTTTCATTATATGCTGTCCAGCTATCCGAGAGGGAGTCGGCCTAATCGTGAAACCTTATCTGATCGCGCTCGTTGTCATCGCATGGTTGTCGCCGGCCCGGGCGCAGACCTTGCCGGGCGGCTTCGTCTTTTTGCGCGACATCGATCCCGGCATTCTCCAGGACATCCGCTATGCCGGGCCGAATAATTTCGTCGGCCGGCCGCTCCCGGGGTACGACGCGGCCGAATGCGTGGTGAAGCGCGACGTCGGACTGGCGCTTAAACGCGTGCAGGCGGAACTCGCGCCGCAAAAACTGTCCTTGAAGATGCTGGATTGCTACCGCCCGGCGCGCGCGGTGCATGAGATGGTGCTGTGGGCGCAGGACGGCCGCAAGACGCCGGCCGAGCATCGGTACAATCCCGCGTTCAGCAAGCAGGACCTATTCCGGCTCGGCTATATCGCCGAACATTCCGGCCATTCGACGGGTGCGGCGGTCGATCTGACGCTGGTTGATCTGACCGCCGGTCGTTCGCCGGCCTTCGATCCCAACAAGGCCTATGCCGATTGTACCGCGCCCGAAGCCGCCCGCGCGCCCGAAGGCAGCGTCGACATGGGCACCGGTTATGACTGTTCCGATCTGAAAGCGCATACCGCGGCCAGTTCGATCACGCCGGCCCAGCGCCGGTGGCGAAATACGTTAATTACCGCGATGGCGAAGCAGGGGTTTGTGAACTACGCCAAGGAATGGTGGCATTTTTCGCTGCCGGGCAGGGCAGGTCCCGCCTATGATTTTCCGATCACAACGCACCGCAACTAGCCTTTGCTGGCGTGAAGTTGAGCCTGTTCCGGCGTAAGCTGATTCTTGGGATGCCGAGGGAAAAGCCATGACGCAGGGTTCATTCGCGACGCATGAAGTGCTGAACCAGTCGCCGCCATTCTGGGACGTCAATTTGTTCGCGGTTGATAAGCCCCTGATGGACGCGGTCGCGGTCAATGGCGGTGGTTCCGCGCAACAGGAATTGTCCGGGTTCGGGCAGCACTGGGGATCAGCCGCGATGGCTGAGCGGGGCAGAGTCGCCAACGAGAACACGCCAAAACTGAAGACGTTCGACTCCCGGGGCAATCGGCGTGACCAGATCGAGTTTCATCCGGCCTATCATGAATTGATGGCGCACAGCGCCCATGCCGGTGTGCACAATTCAACCTGGACTCCTGAGGGCAAGCCCGCCGGCGGCGCGGCCGAGGTGGTGCGTGCGGCAAAGTTCTATATGGCGGCCCAGGTCGAGACCGGGCATCTGTGCCCGATCACCATGACCCGGGCGTCGGTCGCGGCTTTGGCGACGCAGCCGGATCTGCTGGCGAAGACGATGCCGGTGATCGCGACGCGCGCCTATGATCCGACCTTTGCGCCATGGCCGGCCAAGCGCGGCATGACGCTCGGCATGGGCATGACCGAGAAGCAGGGCGGCACCGATGTGCGCTCCAACATGACGCGCGCAGTCCGTGACGGCGACGCCTATCGCATCACCGGGCATAAATGGTTCATGTCGGCGCCGATGTGCGATGCGTTCCTGGTATTGGCGCAGGCCGATGAAGGGCTGACATGCTTCTTCATGCCGCGCTTTACGCCGGACGGATCGGTCAATTCGATCGCGTTCCAGCGCCTGAAAGACAAGCTCGGCAACCGCTCCAACGCTTCGTCCGAAGTCGAATTCAACGGCGCCTATGCGGAACGCGTCGGCGACGAAGGCAAGGGCATCCGCACCATCATCCAGATGGTGCAATTGACGCGGCAGGATTGCGCGATCGCCTCCGCCGGACTGATGCGCTCTGGATTGGCGCATGCGCTGCATCACGCGCGGCATCGCAGCGTGTTCCAGAAACATCTGGCCGATCAGCCGCTGATGCAGGCGGTGCTGTCTGACATGGCGCTGCATGTCGAGGCTTCCATTGCACTGGTCATGCGGCTGTGCCGCTCGTTCGACCGCGCGCCGGATGACGCGGGCGAGGCCGCCTATATGCGGCTGCTGACGCCGGCGATCAAATACTGGGTCTGCAAGAGCGCGCCGGGATTTTTGTACGAGGCGATGGAGTGCCTTGGCGGCAACGGCTATGTCGAAGAGGGCATTCTGGCGCGGCATTACCGGGAATCGCCGGTCAATGCGATCTGGGAAGGCTCGGGCAATGTGATGTGCCTCGATGTGTTGCGCGCGCTGTCGCGCGAGGCGGAGGCGGCGACAGCGGTGTTGCAGGCTCTCGCGGGCGAAACGGCCGGCTTGCCGGGGGCGGCCGAGGCGGTCGCGTTTATCGGCAAGACGTTCCGGCGGCCGGACGGCGAACGGGTAGCACGGCTGGCGGTTGAGAAATTGGCGCTGCTGGCTGCCGCGGCTGCGCTTAATCAAATATCGCCCCGCCACGCCGAATTGTTCGCGGCCACCCGGCTTGCCGGGAATCATCCGAGCATGTACGGCGCGGTCGATCTCGCTCCCGACGATGTCAGGGGATTGTTGGAGCGGGCGCTGCCGTGAATGCTTACCGAACCGTCATTGCCGGACTTGATCCGGCAATCCATCTCTTCATCAGACTCTTTATGAAGATGGATGGATGCCCGGATCAAGTCCGGGCATGACGACAACTGAAAGCCCGCTGATGGATTCCCTCGATCCCGCAAGTCCCGCCGCGCTGACGCCGGACGCGCCTGCGCCCGTCACTCCCGCGCAACGTCCGCCACGGATCTGGAAGTTCTGGGGCACCGCGTTATGGGGCCTGTTCATCTTTGCCGCGATGTTTTTGGGACAGTTGGCGGTGGTGGCCTGGTTCGTGCTGCGGCAGGACGGCCCGATCGATGTCGCGGCCGCTACGCGTGTGCTCGGCAGTGGCTTGACGATTTCGCTGTCCGTGATCACGGGTCTCCCGGCCGTCCTGGCCGCGCTGTGGCTCGCGATCCGCCTGTCGCGCACGCCGTTCGCCGATTATCTCGCGCTGCGCGGCATGAAATGGACCGAGCTTCTGATCGGCATCGTCGCACTCGTCGTACTGGTTCTCGGCTGGGACCAACTGTCGCGCGCGACGGGGCGCGACGCCACGCCGGGCTTCATGATGGATGTGCTGAAATCGGCGAGCGCCGACGGCGCGCTATGGCTTCTGGTGATCGCCTTCTGTGTCGCCGCACCCGTCACCGAAGAACTATTCGCGCGCGGCTTCCTGTTTCGGGGCTGGTCGGAGTCATTTCTCGGACCGTACGGCGCAATCCTGCTGTCGTCTGTCGTGTGGACCTCGCTGCACCTGCAATATGAATGGTTCTTCTTCGGCGAAGTGTTCTCGATCGGGCTGTTGCTGGGGTATCTGCGCTATCGCACCCGCTCGACCTGGCTGACGATCATCCTGCACGGGCTCAATAATCTTGGCGCGGTCGTGCAGACCTTTCTGCTGGCGGGGACGAATTAGCTTCAGTCCGTTTCGCGCAGCCGGGCCAGCCGATCCAGCGCGCCCTGCAGAATAAAAATCGCGGCGTGTTCGTCGATCACCTCTGCGCGCCGGGCGCGGCTCATGTCCATACCGATCAATTCGCGTTCGACGGCAACAGTCGAGAGCCGCTCGTCCCACAGCGCGATGGCCAGACGGGTGAGGGCAGAGAAATTGCGGGCGAAAGCGCGGGTCGATTGCGCGCGCGGGCCCTCGCTGGCGTCCATGTTGATCGGCAGGCCCAGCACAAAACCCACGGCGTTGCGCTCGGCGGCAATCGCGATCAGGCGTGCCGCATCGGCCTTGAACGCCTTGCGCTGGATGGTTTCGACGCCGGTGGCGAGCCGGCGATCGGGATCGGACACCGCGACGCCGATGGTCTTGGTGCCCAGATCGAGCCCGACCAGCGCGCCGCGTTCCGGCCAGTGCGCGACAGCGTCGATCAGCGGTAATATGGGGGCAGGCATCGCTTCGCATACCACGCGGGCGGCAAGCTGGCCAAACGAGGCGCCGTTTGAGGGTTTCGAGCCCAAATTGGCCGGTTAGGGGCCCCTCGCGGTTGCGGCGCAAAACCACCCTCTGCTATACGGCAGGCTGAAAATCGCCATTCGAGGCACTATTATAATGTCGGTCGATGCTGCCACCGTCCGCCGTATCGCGCATCTGGCGCGAATTGCGGTCACTGAACCGGAAATACCGCATCTGCAGGGCGAGCTGAACGCGATGCTGGCCTTTGTCGAGCAATTGTCCGAGGTCAATGTCGAGGGCGTCGAGCCGATGACCTCGGTGACCCCGATGGAAATGAAAAAGCGCGCCGACGTGGTCAATGACGGCGAGATCGCCGACGATGTGGTCAGGAACGCGCCGGAAACCCAGGATCACTTCTTCCTGGTGCCGAAGGTCGTGGAATAAGCGATAGCGTTTTCGAGCGAAGTGGAAATCCGATGTGCATGCTCTGCGACGATGAAAAGGCCTACGCGGCCTATATGAATTATATCGACGCCATGGAGCGTCAGGGCAAGGCGGCCGATCCCGACAAGGCGATGGATGCCGTGCTCGACCAGTTGGAAGCCGACGACAAGAAGCGCCGCGACGATCCGGCCAACGACAAGACACTGTCTCCCTTCTTCTGCAGCCCGGTTAATAAATGACCGATTTGACATCGCTGACTATCGCGCAGGCCAAGGCCGGCCTCGCGAGCAAATCCTTTACGTCGCTTGAACTGACCGACGCGCATCTGTCGGCGATCGAGGCTGCGCGCGCGCTCAACGCCTTTGTGCTGGAAACGCCGGATCAGGCCCGGGCCATGGCGCGTAAGGCCGACGCTGATATTGCCAGGGGCGACGGCGGTCCGCTCGCGGGCATTCCGCTCGGAATCAAGGACCTGTTTGCGACCAGGGACGTGCGCACCACCGCGTGCTCAAAGATCCTCGGCAATTTCGTGCCGCCATACGAATCCACCGTTACTTCGCAGCTCTGGCGCGACGGCGCCGTGATGCTCGGCAAGCTCAACAACGACGAATTCGCGATGGGTTCGTCGAACGAGACCTCGTGCTTCGGTCCGGTCGTTAATCCGTGGCGGCGCGAGGGTTCCAACACCACGCTGGTGCCGGGCGGCTCGTCCGGCGGTTCGGCGTCGGCGGTGGCGGCGCTGTTGTGCATGGGCGCGACCGCGACCGACACCGGCGGATCGATCCGCCAACCGGCGGCGTTTACTGCGACCGTCGGCATCAAGCCGACTTATGGGCGTTGTTCGCGCTGGGGCATCGTGGCGTTTGCCTCCTCGCTCGATCAGGCCGGCCCGATCGCGCGAACCACGCGCGATGCCGCGATCCTGATGCGTTCGATGGCCGGTCACGATCCCAAGGACACCACGTCGGTGGATCGTCCGGTGCCGGATTACGAAGCCGCGATTGGCAAGTCCGTGAAAGGCATGAAGATCGGCATCCCCAAGGAATATCGCCTCGACGGCATGCCCGCCGAAATCGAAAAGCTTTGGACCGAAGGCGCGGCGTGGCTGAAGGCCGCCGGTGCCGAACTGGTCGAGGTATCGCTGCCGCACACCAAATACGCGCTCCCGGCGTATTACATCGTGGCGCCCGCCGAAGCCTCGTCCAACCTCGCGCGCTATGACGGCGTGCGCTACGGGCTGCGTGTGCCCGGCCGCAGCATCGGCGAGATGTATGAGAACACCCGTGCCGAAGGCTTTGGCCCGGAAGTGCGCCGCCGCGTGATGATCGGCACCTATGTGCTCTCGGCCGGCTACTACGACGCGTATTACCTGCGCGCGCAAAAAGTCCGCACCTTGATCAAGAAGGATTTCGAGGATTGCTTTGCCAAGGGCGTCAACGCGATCCTGACGCCGGCGACGCCGTCGGCCGCGTTCGGCATCGGCGAAAAGGGCGCCGACCCCGTCGAGATGTACCTCAACGACATTTTCACGGTGACCGTGAACATGGCGGGATTGCCGGGCATCGCAATCCCGGCCGGCAAGGATAGCCAGGGTCTGCCGCTCGGTCTGCAATTGATCGGCCGTCCGTTCGATGAAGAGACGCTGTTCTCGCTCGGCGAGGTGATCGAGCAGGAAGCGGGCCGCTTCACGCCCGCGAAGTGGTGGTGACACCGGTGGATTTCAAAGCCAGCCTGTCGGACGCCGCGCCTGCGCCGGATCTGGCGCCGACGCTGGCGGCGATGTGGTGGGCGGCCAAGGGCGACTGGAACAAGGCGCACAGCATCGCTCAGGATGAAGAAACCTCGGAAGGGTCATGGGTGCATGCCTATCTGCACCGTGTCGAGGGCGATCTCGGCAATGCCGGCTATTGGTATCGCCGGGCCGGCAAACCGGTCGCGAACGGTCCGCTTGAAGCCGAATGGGAGCAGATTGTTCAATCCTTGCTCGGAAGCGGGCGGGTATAAGCGCCCCGGTGACGTTAACCCTGTTTGCGCCGGGCAGGCGCGGCCACGTCGGCGCCACCTTGTTCATGATAAGATTATCGTTAGCGGGGCGGGGTCCGCGGCAAGGTTTTGCGTGCGAGTGCTTGATATGCGGGCGTGGGTTCTAGCGGGAGCAGCCGTTGCATGCGCAGCGATCCTTGCCGGATGCGCGACGGTTTACAATTTGCCCGGCAATGCGCCGCTCGGCACGGCGCTCAGCGACAATAATGTTGGCCGCGCGGTTCCCTCTTCCGAGGACGATCTGCTGCTGGGATTGTCGTTCTCCGGGGGCGGCACGCGCGCGGCGGCGTTCTCTTTCGGGGTGCTGACCGAACTCGATCGCTCTCGTTCGGGTTCCAACCAGGCCAAAACGCTGCTCGACCGCGTCGACTTTGTCTCCGGCGTGTCCGGCGGCTCGGTGACGGCGGCCTATTTCGGTCTCAAGAAGCGCGCGGCCCTGGACGATTTCCGCGAACGTTTCCTGCTTCGCAACGCCGAGGAGGGCCTCAACACACGAGTATCGCTCGGCAATATCGGCCGCGCGCTGGGCGGCGGCGTCAATGACAGCCAGTTCACCAATTGGCTCGACCAAAACCTGTTCGATGGCGCCAAGTTCGATGTGTTCGGCGAGGAGCGGCGGCCGCGGGTCTGGATCAACGCTTCCGACATCTATAACCGCACGCCGTTCGTGTTCGGAAAGACCGCTTTCGACGCGTTGTGCAGCGACATCCGCTCCTACCGCGTGGCCGAAGCCGTCGCGGCCTCGGCGGCGGTGCCACTTGCCTTTGCGCCGATCGTGCTGGAGACCTATCCCGGCGGCTGCGCAACGCAATCGCCCGCATGGATCGAGCGCGCCCGTAGTGACCCGAACGCGCAACCGCTGTTGAAGGCATTCGCGGAAGCCAACGCGCGTTATCACGACGGCTCGATGCGCTACGTCAAACTGCTCGACGGCGGTCTCGTGGATAATTTCGGCCTGTCCGGGTTCAGCATCGGGTTGCTGGCGGCGCAGCGTCCGTTCGAGCCGATGACCGAGCGGCAGGCAGTGAGAGTACGCCGGATCATGTTCCTGGTGGTCGATGCCGGGCGCGACATCTCCGGCGACTTTGCGCAGCGGCTCGAGGGTCCCTCGGGCGTCGAACTGGTCGCAGCGACAGCCAATACCGCCATCGATGCCAGCGTGCGATCGAGTTACGCGGCGTTTTCGACCTTGATCAACGATTGGTCGGGCAAGGTGAAGCGCTGGCGCTGCGGATTGTCGGCAGCCGAGCGGTCGCGCCTCGGCGTCGGCCCGAACTGGCGCTGCGGTGACGTCAGCGTCCTGGTCGACCGGGTGAATTTCGACCAGCTAGGTCCCGCACGCGCCGGCATTCTCGGCGCCATCCCGACTCGTTTCGCACTGCCGCCGGAGCAGGTCGATCTTCTGATCGAAGGCGGCGCCGACGCGCTGCGCCAGAACAAGTCCTACCAGACGTTTCGCCGCGGACTTTGAACGATCTTTTGTTTTTACGCGTTTTCTTTACGCGAACCGGTACCCACTTCGCTCGAAAACGCTCTAAAAACGGCCAACTCTGCCGCTTGACTGGCGCCAGCCACGAAGCCAAATGATCCAGTACATTGCCTCCGGAAGCCGAAACGCCATGAACGCACCTGTAAAGCCGTCCAAACTGATCAAAGGCGCCACAGGCGACTGGGAAATGGTGATCGGGCTGGAAGTCCATGCCCAGGTCACCTCGCACTCAAAACTGTTTTCGGGGGCCTCGACCGAGTTCGGCGGCGAACCGAATGCCCATGTCTCGCTGGTCGATGCGGCGATGCCGGGCATGCTGCCGGTCATCAACGAGGAATGCGTCAAGCAGGCGGTTCGTACTGGTCTCGGGCTTAACGCCAAAATCAACCTGCGCTCGGTGTTCGACCGCAAGAACTATTTCTATCCGGATCTGCCGCAGGGCTACCAGATCAGCCAGTACAAGTCGCCGATCGTCGGTGAGGGCGAAGTGGTGATTGAACTGGCGGGCGGCGAAAGCGCCACCGTCGGCATCGAGCGGCTGCATCTGGAACAGGATGCCGGCAAGTCGCTGCACGACCAGAGCCCGAGCCTGTCGTTCGTCGACCTCAACCGCTCCGGTGTGGCGCTGATGGAGATCGTCTCCAAGCCGGATATCCGCTCGTCCGAACAGGCCAAGGCCTATGTGACGAAGCTGCGCTCGATCCTGCGCTATCTCGGTACCTGCGACGGCGACATGGAGAAGGGCAGCCTGCGCGCTGACGTCAATGTCAGCGTGCGCAAGCCGGGCGGCCCGCTCGGCACCCGCTGCGAGATCAAGAACATGAACTCGATCAGCTTCATCGGGGACGCGATCGAGTACGAGGCGCGGCGCCAGATCGAAATCCTCGAAGATGGCGGCGCCATCGACCAGGAAACCCGGCTGTACGATCCCAACAAGGGCGAGACCCGCTCGATGCGCTCCAAGGAAGAAGCGCATGACTACCGTTACTTCCCGGACCCTGATTTGTTGCCTCTGGAATTCAGCGAGGCCTATGTCGCCGCACTGAAAGAGCATTTGCCGGAATTGCCGGACCAGAAGAAGGCCCGCTTCATCGCCGAGTTCGGCCTCTCGTCCTACGACGCCAGCGTGCTGGTGGCCGAACGTGAGAGTGCGGACTTCTTCGAAACTGTGCTAGCGGGTCTCGCGAACAAGTCGCGCGATGGCAAACTCGCCGCCAACTGGGTGATCAACGAACTGTTCGGACGGCTGAACAAGGAAGGTCGTGATATTACGGGCTCGCCGGTGTCGGCGATCCAGTTGGCTGCCATCGTCGATCTGATCGGCGAGGGCACCATCTCCGGCAAGATCGCCAAGGATCTGTTCGAGATCGTCTGGCAGGAGGGCGGCGACCCGCGCGCGCTGGTCGAAGCACGCGGCATGAAGCAGGTCACCGACCTCGGCGCGATCGAAAAGGTGGTCGACGACATCATCGCGGCCAATCCCGACAAGGTCGCGCAAGCCCAGACCAAGCCGGCATTGATGGGCTGGTTCGTCGGTCAGGTGATGAAATCATCCGGCGGCAAGGCCAACCCGCAGGCCGTCAACGATCTGCTCAAGGCCAAACTCGGTATCTGAACCGCGCGCGATGTGACGCGGACGTCTTCCTGAAGTGATGCCTTCATCACTCCGACGCGACGGTTTCGTCGTTCACGTGACGCCGTTGCCATCGCCGTCGGCCGTTCATGAGCACGCTCGCGTGCATCAATTGTTCACCATAAGCGGCGATGCATCGCGCGAAATCGGAAATCGCGGCCAGCGAATCAGCCATGGCGATTCCCGCAAAAATCCGGTTTTGGCGAGCGAGGATGAGACGTAAGGCCGGCCAGCACGAAAATTTTTTCATTGCCAAAAATCGCGACTCAGAGTCCGCGCGGCGCGTTTTTTCGGGCGCCGATGAGTCGCGATGACGTCGAATTCGTGTCGCACGATCAATGCGTGAATTACGAAAACACTTGCAGCGCAGTGGTTTCCTGCGGTGTTGACAATCGAAAGCGTAACGTTTCCGCAGGCTACTTGCATCGCGATGTGGATGCGTTGTCGTGTCGTCGATCGACGCGCGTCGCGCGCTCTGCCATCGCTGCGTCAACACTTCCTTAAGCGAGACGCTGTTTTTTTAGATGCGTTGGTGTATTCGGGATGTAGTGCATTTCGATTCCCGAGTGCACGCAGCGATTAAGCCATCTCACTACATTAGGAGGGCAACATGGCCAAGAAAGCTAAGAAGGCAAAGAAGGCGAAGAGCGCAGTGAAGAAGACTGCGAAGAAGACCCGCAAGGTCGCCAAGAAGAAGAAGTAATCTCGCTTCTGAAAAATTGCCGGCGGCTTGATGCCGGCACGTCACAAGAGCCTTCAGGATAGTTTGCTTCTCGAAGCGGATTTTGAAAGCAGGCTCTGGTCGACGAAAGAGGGTGTCGGCGAGACATCAGGTCAAACGGCTGGATCGTCACTTCCGGGAGTTCGCTCTTGGAAACCGGTCCGGCAGAAGAAACAAGTTTTCTTCGTTCGGTGCGGATCTTGAGGTCCGCAATTTCGCGGGGCCGCAAAGCCCGGTTGAAATCTGGTCCTGACGTGTTCGCCGACGCCCTCGTTCCCTGCCGGTGCCGATAGCGCCCGGCGCGGCGCCAAGATCGAAATCCTTTTAATCCTTAAATGCATGTCCTGATCAGCCACGGCATCGAGCCGGGGCTTTTATGCGTTGGCGTTCCGTAATGGCAGGGCGGGCCGGACGACGCACCCGTGCAGTTTATCCGGGAAGTGCCAGCTTCGACCCGGCGGCGGGCGACGATGACGGCGGATGCCAAGGCGTTTGCGGCCAATGGTTATCGTTTAGCGAAATGGCACGGTAAACCAAATTCCCGAAAGCGGCAGTAAGCCCTGCAAAACCGCGGCTTTTGCGATTTCTCAGGCATGCGCGACCGCCAATCGTTTACGCCGCATTCATCGCGATACTTAAACTGCTCTTCAAATTTGATGGGTCATGATGATCCCAACAAGCCGGCAAACGGCGGTTGGGTAACAAGGGCGTTTTTAACAGTTGGACGGGGGCCGCGCTCGGAGCAGCGCGGTCAAAAAATCAAAAAAGGGGATAACAGATGTTTCAGGGGCACATCGATCTGGATACCGCAACGCCGGTGGACGCAAACGCGATCCCGGATGTGTTGTTCGAGCGCGGACTGTACTGGGCAAGCGGCCGTTCCGGCGTGGTCAATCTGGTCGCCGCGCATAAATGGTTCAACCTCGCCGCCGTGAAAGGCCGCGCCGATGCCATTGCGATGCGCCGCGAGGTCGCCGAGATGATGTCGGAAGTTGAAATCGCCACCGCCCAGCGCGAAGCCCGGGCCTGGATGACGACGCAGCATTGAGCCTGTCAGGGGAGGGCTGTCGCGCCCCTTCGCTTGTTGCTTCGATTACCGTCGCTTCCGGGCGGCGCCGAAGCCATCGATGCCGGCATATGCGCGGCGGCGTTCTATCTGCTGACAGTCATACCGGTGCGCGCTTGCCTCGTGGCACGCGCCGAAGAGCTACGCGTAATCGCTGCGGGGCCGGTGTTCCTCCACGTCGGTACCACGTTCGAAGAACCGATAGAGGTCTGGTATGACCCGACCGAAGGCGCCACGACGGATCCGTATCCCTCCGTGCCGGTGGTTTGCGCCAGCGCAAACGTGCTGGTGAGCGTGAGCGCCGTTGCCAGCGCGATGGTTGTGACTTTGGTTGTAACTTTCATGGGGTGATCTCCGTCTCCATTAGATAGGAGACAACCGCGTCATCCGCTCATCCGTTCCGTTCAACTCTTCTTTAGCGAGCCGCCATTTACTTACGGTTCTGTAATCCGGCTGGATGGCAGAGCGTCGGTAGAATTATCGCGAAGGCCACGTCCAGTCGGGCGTTGTGCCGTCCCGGTCGATGGTTTCGCCCAATTGCTTCTCCAGTACGATCTGCCGGCTTTCGGTTTCGGCGTCCAGCGCGGAAACCAGCGCCTGCGCGTGTGAAACCAGGATCATCTGCGAATGTTTCGACGCCTGCGCAATCAAGCGGGCGAGCGGCGGCAGCAAATCCGGATGCAGGCTGGTTTCCGGTTCGTTGAGGATCATCAAGGCTGGTGGCCGTGGCGAGAGCAGTGCTGCGACGAGCAGAAGATAGCGCAGAGTGCCGTCAGATAATTCGGCGGCACTGAGCGGCCGAAGCAGGCCGTGCTGATACATTTCGAGTTCGAAATATCCGTTTGTGTCGTTCACCTCGATATGCGCGCCGGGAAAAGCATCGGCAATGGCGGTGTCCATTGTTTCGGCGTCGCCGATTTCGCGGATGGTTTGCACGGCTGCGGCCAAATCCGATCCATCACTCGCCAGTACCGGCGTGTAGGTGCCGATCTGCGGCCTGCGCGAAGGCGCTTCCCGATCAGTTCGGAGATGGTCGTAAAACCGCCAGTCCCGCATCCGCTCGCGCAGCGTCAGAAGTTCGAGCCCGTCGCGGGGATCGCCGCAGTGGGTCATCATGCTGTCGAAAGAGGCGAGGTGTTGGTAGGCTTGCCGCCATTCGCCGCTGTCGTTTCGAATCCGCACCGAGGGACCGTTACGAACGGCAAATGCGTTGGCCCGTCCGAGCCGTTCACCGGTCCATAGGCTTTCAACCTTGATTTCCGGATCGCTCGAGAATTTCGAACGCGAATCCGGCAATGGCAGGCCAAGATCGATGGCATAACCATAATCGGTCCCGGAAAATCCCAGCTTCAGACCAACGGGATTTTTGCGGACCAGACCCTGCACCGGCTGCGCGCCGGCCTTCATGGCCCGGGAAAATGCTTCGGGGCCCGCCCACAATGTCGATTGCAGGCCTCCCTCGGAGGCCAACGAGTGAATGATGCGACCCTGTGCGACGTCTGCCAGGAGCCTCAGTCCGCGATATAGGCTGGATTTACCACTGCCATTGGCACCAGTGACGACATTAAGCGCGCCGATCGACAAGCGGATGTCGCGCAGCGAGCGATAGCCGGAAATGGCAAGTCTAGTCATCATGAAACAAGACCCGGATCGATCGTGCGCCGGCCGGCTATCTTGTTCGTGGAAAGCAAAATCGCAGGGATGGCGGAGCCGGAGGGATTCGAACCCTCGATAGGGCTTTACAACCCTATAACGGTTTAGCAAACCGCCGCCTTCAGCCACTCGGCCACAGCTCCGTTGGCGCCGATATGCCCGACGCGGGGGCGAGCCGCAAGCGGCCAATTGCGCTCCGGCGAATTCCCGGCGATTTAGTTCCGAGGAGGCGCCCGATGATAGCGCCCCAGATCAAAGCAAAAGCCCTGGAAAGGTCCCGATAGACCTGCGACCCCGTATTACAACGGGGTTTCGATCACGCGCGCGTGTTATTTGTGCAACATCGGTCCGAAAACAGAGGGTTGGGGGCGCTTGGAACGCCTCCTTTATGTTGCGTGTGCAGAGACGTTCGGTAAGTGTGGTGTCGCGACGGAGGGGGGCACCCAAGGTCGTTCCGTTCTAAGTAGTTCGCTGTCCCGTTGTGGGTATGTGCGAACACGAAGTAGCTGAGCAGTGTTCCTCTTTCGGGGGGACGAGGGACCTGCTCAGCGACGACGGCCTGACCGCCGGCTAATCCGTCCGGCAATTCCCGCCAATCCCGAAACGTCAGCATATAGCCTCGCACCGTACGATTGGCTCTGAATGAATCAGAACCAACGCTTCGATTCCATGTGTGACGCGCTGCTTTATCCCTGAACGACCGAAGCCACCCGGCCAAAAGGGGGGCTGAGGTAACTCTCTTTCAAAACGCCTAGCGGATCTGGATCGACTCCGCGATCGCGGCAGTCGACTCGACGAAGCTTCGCGGACAATTGTCGGCCGCGAGCTTCAACAGGCGCAATGCTTCCTTCTTGTTCTTCTTCACCAGCGCCAGTTCTCCGCCGTAGAAATTGGCTTCGCAAGTTTGCGCCTGCTTGGTTCGCGGATCGTTATCGGCGGCAGCCGCGACGGTCTGTTCGGCGTTCAGCTCGCCAAGGAATTGACGGATCACCGGCGCCGGCCACACCGTCATATCCAGTTGCTTGGCGGCCTCCGCCAGATGCCCCGTGACATTGTTGGTGCGCCGCTCGGCGAGCTCTCGCCAAAGCGCGGCATAGGCGTCCTTTGGATTAAGCTCGCTGGCCTTCTTGAAATCCGCGACCGCATCCGCAAGACGACCGCCGACGACAAAATACGCGACACCCCGGTTGAAGTAGGCTGTCGCATCTTCGGTGTCGAACTTGATCGCCTTGGTGAAGTCTTCCAGCGCGCCGGGGTTATTGCCCAGCATGTAGGACAGACGCCCCCGCGTGAAATAGGCCGAGGCATAATTGGAGTCGAGCCGGATCGACTCGTTCAAGTCGGTCATGGCGCGGTTGAGGTCACCCTGGCTTCTGTACACGTCGCCCCGGGCGAGGAAAACCATGGCATAGTTGGGATCGAGCCGGATCGCCTCGTTCAGGTCGGCTAAAGCGTGCTCGAAGTCGCCCTTGTTTTTGTAAAGATTGCCCCGGTTGGTATAGGCCCATGCGTTTTTTGGATCGAGCCGGATCGCTTCGCTGAAGTCAGCGAAGGCGTGATCGACGTCGGATTTGAGCAGGTAGGCATTGCCGCGATTGACGTAGGCGGCGGCGTAACGGCTGTCAGCCTTGATGGCTTCGTTGCAATCCGACAACGCGCGATCAGAATCTTTCTTGGCCCACCACCATCCACAGCGGCTGGCGAATGCGACGGCGCGGTTGGCTGCAGTTACCTTGAGATCATTGATGACGCGGTCGCACGCCGCAATACTTTCATCGGCCTTGCCGATCTGTCCGGCAAATTTGCAAAGATTGAGATCGCTTTGACTGTCGGCCAGAACCGGCCCGGAGAACGCAAGCGATGTGACCAATGCAGCGAGGAGCATCGAAAAGCGCATATTCCCTCCGGTTTTCCCGTCGCTACGGACGGTTCAAATCCCATCCGGTTACCTACGTCGCGAAGCGGCTGTCGCGCAACAAGCTTGAAGCGATCGATGCGCACCGTGCGCGACAGAATGCGGCCATTAGCCCAATCGACAATAATTTCGACGTCTGTGTGTGGAGCGGCACGTGATAGATGCGGGTCCGCAAGCGAGCGATAAGGCCGCGGCACGCGTCGACGCATCATTTTTTCGTTGCGTTCGCTTGGCCCATCTTGAGCCTTCCATATGACGGAAAATAGGGCAATGAACGGCGTCTCCTTGCGCCGATTCGAAGCACCAATAATCGCGTCTAATGAGGATGTTTTTTCCCGCGTTGCAACGAACGGTCGTGCTGCAAAGAGTCCGGTTTGTCTCTCGCACAGCGAAATAGGAGAGAGAAAGTACATATATAATCAGTTACTTAGAATGATTTTCGATCCGCCAGCCATGCATGCAGATTTGCAACACACGCCGGAAAAAGGGTGCGGATCGAGTTTCACATGACAAGTTTAAATTGCGTTTCATTTGGCACAGGGCAATCCTAGTCCAACAAATAGGCATCTTCAGTTCGTCCGTCGGTGACTTTTCGTAGGCGAAACTAAAGTGACCGCAAGACGGACAGGAGTCCGCGTTTCACAGCATCATTAGGGGGACACATGAAATTAAACAGTAAAGCGCTCCTTGCGGCAGCGGGTCTCGCCGCGTTCGCATTTTCGCCGGCGCATGCAACCGAGGGCGGCAACGTACTAACGAAGGCGGGTGCTTTTATCGGAGCGAGCGCCGGTGTTCCGCCGCCGGGCATCTATATGTTCAACCAAATATTCACGTATCAATCGAACCTGACCGGCCCGGGGACCGCTTTGCTTAATGCTCCTGGCTCAAGAAGGACCGGAGTTCAGGGAAGCGTTGACGTTCAAGGCTTCCTGTTCGTTCCTGGTTGGACCTTCTTGGGTGCGACCTATGATGCTGTCTTCGTGCAACCCTTTATCTCGCAGAGCCTCGGTAGTCCCATCAACTCGCAAGCTGCCGGCATGTTCAATAGCTATGTCGTGCCGATCGAATTGAGCTGGAAGCTCGGCACCAGCGGCTTTGCCGTCAAGACCGGTATTGGCATTGGCTTGGACGATGGAACTGTGACGGGTGCCAATGGTCTCGGCAACGTCGCTAATCCATACTACACATTCCAGCCCGAATTGATCCTTTCGTATCTGAAGGATGGCTGGAACCTGTCGGTCGCCATGTACGATGAAATCAATACTGAAAACAGGATCACGCACTACACGACGGGTAATATCTTCCATGCGGACTTCACCGCTACCAAGACCTTCGGGAAGTGGACGGTTGGTCCGGTAGCTTATTTCGTCGGCCAGGTTACGGATGACAAATGTCCGATCTCCTGCCTTGCAACTGGCGAGAGCACGCTGCTTCACTCTTCAAAATATTCGGTTTGGGCAGTTGGTGGCCTCGTCGAATATAATTTCGGACCAGCGAGCTTGTCGGTTTGGGCGACGCAAGAGGTTTCGGCGAAGGTTTCAAATCCCGCTGCCCTCGCAGCTATCGGCTTCGATCCTTCTGTGGTTACTCAGGGCGCGACGGTCTTCGCGACCCTCAGCTATCGTCTGTGGGCTCCTGAGGAACCGCCAAAGCCGGCTATGTACCACAAGTAAGCTCTGGCTAACAAAAGTCCCCCTTTCGATAGACGGTTTATCGTCTATCGGGAGGGGGATTTTCTTTTGTGTTGCGGCATGCCCGCACGCGAAGCGCCCACCCAGCGCGCATCCATTGCCGGGCAAGTTATCGCTCAACCCTCAAATGAATAAGCGGCAGGACGGATCTATTCGAGGCTGCCGCGGTGCAGGTCGGCCTCGATCTGGAGCCGCGTTCCGCCGCCAAATCGCGCACGATAGACCTGCAGATTTTCCATGATCCGCTGCACGTAATTACGCGTCTCGGAGAACGGAATCTGCTCGACCCAGTCGACCGCGTCGACCTTGGGGTCGCGCGGATCGCCATAGCGATCGACCCACTTCTTCACGCTGCCGCGGCCGGCATTGTAGGCCGCAAATGTCATGATGTAGGAGCCGCGGTAGTCCTCGATCAGGCCGCCGAGTTCGGCCGCGCCCAATGCGGCATTGTAGACCGGATCGTTCTTGAGCCGGCCGAGGTCGAAACTGGCGCCGTATTTCTTGCAGACATATTTGCCGGCATCGGGCGTCACCTGCATCAGCCCATAGGCTTGCGCGGGCGAGACCACGGCGGGATTGAACGCGCTCTCCTGACGCGCGATAGCGAAAATGATGCTTTGCTCGACATCGGGCCCGATCGACTTGAACGGCGGAATTCCGTTCACCGGATAGGCATAGAAATCAAACGGCAGTCCGCGGTTGAGCGCAGCCTTGCCGGCCAGCAACATCGCGCGCGCATCGCTGTTGCGCCCGGCCAGTTCGCCAAGTCCCACCAATACATCGGGATCGCCGTTCTCGCCCATGTCGCCGAAAATCGGGATCGCAATTTCGCGCTCATCCAGCGCATAGAGCAGCGCTACGGCGCGAACCACCTCGAGCCGTTCGATCGAGCGCCCGCGGGCGGTGGGCACGTCGTTCAAGTCGATCTGCGGCAGGCCGAGCTTGGCGCGCGCAAGTTGGCCGTAATAGCTGGTGGATTGCTCTGCCGCTGCGGCGTAAGCGGTGCGGGCATCCTGGGAGCGGCCTGCGGCTTCGGCGGCGCGGCCCTGCCAATAGCCGGCCCGTGCCAGCGCGGTCGGGTTGACGCTGCCGACGCCGATACGCGCAAAGTGCTGCGCGGCTGTTGCGGGATCGTTGAGAAAGCGCAGCGCAATCCAGCCTGCAGTGAATTCTTGTTCGGTCTTGTAGATATCGCGCGCGGGCAGGGCGGCGTCGCGCGCGATCAGGTAAGCGTTGCGATGCTCGCCGACGTCGAGCATTTTGCGCGCCAGCAGCCGCCGCTCGATCCACCATTCATCCAGATTGTAGAGCCGATTGGGATCTTTTGGTGCATTCAGCATCAGTTGCGCGGCCTCGGGGAATTTCTCCTCCCGCCGCAGCAACTGGATCCTGCTGAAAATGTAGCCGGGATCGCTGCGCAACTCGCCGGGGACCGCTTCGAGCAGAGCGCGGGCGTTGGAAGCCTTGCGATTGGAGGCGATCCGCGCTTTCACCAGCGCGACCTCGCCGCTGCCGAGCCGTTTGGCGGCGCGCAGCGCGGCGGCCTCCTGCTCGGTGCCGTACGCCATCAGGTCCATGCGCGCCTTCTGATCGCCCGGCGTCAGCAGCGCGCCGAACAGATCGAGCGCGGTGTTCTCGGTGTCCTCCGACATCGCATCGTTGCGCCAGGCCTCGCGCACCAGGCGCTCCGCATTGGCCCGGTCGCCGCGCCCGATCATCGCCCGCGCCAGCGCGAAGCGGCCTTTGGCGGACAAAGGCGAGTCGTTCTCGAACCACGCCCATACGGTCGCGTCGTCGCGATGGTCGTCCCACAGCGCCGCTTCGCCGCGCCGGCGCAGGAATGTCTGCGAAGGCCAGCTCGGATTGGCCGTGATGAAGGCGCGGTAGCGCTCGACCGACGCGCCATTGTCGTCGCTGCGCAGGATGATCCACTCGGCGAGTTTTCGCGCAACCGGGTCCGATATGTCAGCTTCGGCCTGCGTCGCATCCGCCGGCTTATGCTTGCGCACGAGTTCGATGACATTCTCCAGCGCGTCGGTATCGGCCTGCGAGGTCGACGACGTCGCGGCCACCGCCGCAGTCGCCGGCGGTTTGCGGGCGGGCGGCAAAGCCGCATGCTGGCGCGTCGCGGGCATGATCGCGGCCGTGGCCGGCACGGCGGGAGAATTTTTGGCAGCGGTGGTCGACGCAGGCGCCGTTGCGGGCGTGGTTTTGGGTATGACGTTGCGTGCGATCGGACGGGGCTTCGGCAAGGGAATCTTGGGCTTGGCCGCCGACGCATCGCTCGCCCACGCCGCCAACCCCAGAACCAGCGCCAGGGTTGTCGTCATTGCCGTCGATCGCAATGCGGCGGCACGGGCAGATTTGGTCACGGCGTTCCTTTGCGGCGAATCACGGAATGGCGCTCGTCTAGGTCTATTTGATTGAATATGTGGACAAAATAACAAATACGTTCGCGCGGCCCAATGTTTGCGCCATCACCGCGGCAAAATCGCGGCTGTCGGGGTGGTCCTTGGCCGCGGAACACGGGTGGGATAAGGCCGCGGGATGGCTCAGGCCTTTCGCGGCATCGCCGGACCCGGTATGAATAGGGGCGGCAGGGTCCGCAGCGCGCGTTTGGAGAAGTACATGGCAGCCAAGACAAATTTCCGGGGATCGTTCACCGCCTTGGTCACGCCATTCAAAAACGGCTCGCTCGACGAAGCCGCGTTTCGCGGGCTGGTGAGCTGGCAGATTTCCGAGGGTACCCACGGCCTGGTGCCGGTCGGCACGACCGGCGAAAGCCCGACCGTGAGCCATGACGAGCACAAGCGTGTCGTCGAATGGTGCATCGACGAGGCGGCGGGCCGCGTTCCCGTGATCGCGGGCGCGGGTTCCAATTCGACCAAGGAAGCCGTCGAGCTGGCGCAGCACGCCGAGAAGGCGGGCGCCGATGCGGTGCTGGTGGTGACGCCGTATTACAACAAGCCCACGCAAGAGGGCATGTACCAGCACTTCAAGGCGATCAACGACGCCATCGGCATTCCGATCATGATCTATAACATCCCGCCGCGATCGGTGATCGACATGAGCGTGGACACCATGGCGCGGCTGTTCGAATTGAAGAACATCGCCGGCGTCAAGGACGCCACCGCGAGCATGGTGCGGGTGTCGCAGCAACGTGCTGCGCTCGGCGAGGATTTCAACCAATTGTCGGGCGAGGACGCCACCGTGCTCGGTTACATGGCCCATGGCGGCCATGGCTGCATTTCCGTGACCTCCAACGTCGCGCCGCGGCTGTGTTCGGAGTTTCACCAGGCCTGGCAGAAGGGCGACGTCGCCACCGCGCTCAAGGTGCACGACAAGCTGATGCCGCTGCACACCAATCTCTTCATCGAGTCAAACCCGGCACCGATAAAGTACGCGTTGTCGCTGCTCGGCAAGATGGACGAGACGCTGCGCCTGCCGATGGTGCCGGTGTCCGAGCCCACCCGCGTGGCGGTGCGCAACGCGATGGTGCATGCAGGTCTTATTAACTAAAGGCTCTGATCAACTAAGTCCTCGAATTATTGACGACCAATATTCTGGATGGGGAGGGTTTGCATATGCTCAAGGAATTTCGCGAATTTGCCATGAAGGGCAATGTCGTCGATCTCGCGGTCGGCGTCATCATCGGCGCGGCGTTCGGGGCTATCGTGACCTCGCTGGTCGGCGATATCATCATGCCGATCATCGGATCGATCACGGGCGGTCTCGACTTCTCCAATTATTTCACGGGCCTGTCGAAAGCCGTTACTGCGACCAATCTGGCCGATGCCAAGAAGCAGGGCGCTGTACTGGCCTGGGGCAGCTTCCTGACCCTGACAATTAACTTCCTGATCGTTGCCTTTGTACTGTTCCTGGTCATCCGCGCGATGAATACGCTAAAGCGCAAGGATGCCGCCGCTCCGGCCGCGCCGCCGAAGCCGACCCGCGAGGAAGAACTGCTTACCGAGATCCGCGATCTCCTGAAGAAGGCATGACGTGGCCGAGAAGAACGAACGCCCGATCAAGATCGTCGCCGAAAACCGCAAGGCCCGCTTCAACTATGCCATCGAGGATACGATCGAAGCGGGCATCGCGCTGACCGGGACCGAAGTAAAGTCGATCCGCAACGGCAAGACCACGATCGCGGAATCCTATGCCGATACCAAGGGCGGCGAGATCTGGCTGATCAACGCCAACATTCCCGAATATCTGCAGGCCAACCGCTTCAATCACGAGCCGAAGCGGCCGCGCAAACTGCTGTTGCACCGAAAGCAGATCAACAAGTTGATGGGCGCGGTCGATCGCGACGGCATGACGCTGATTCCGCTCAAGCTCTATTTCAACGAGCGCGGCCGCGCCAAGCTGTTGCTGGCCGTCGCAAAGGGCAAGAAACTGCACGACAAACGCGAGACCGAGAAAAAGCGCGATTGGGGCAGGGAGAAGGGCCGCCTGCTGCGCGCGCGGGGGTAGGATTTGAATTTTGTAGGATGGGTTGAACGTAGTGAAACCCATCACCACGAATATTGATGGGTATCGCTTCGCTCAACCCATCCTACGAAGAACGAGAGTGCGATGAACCAGAAAAACCTGCTCGAAGTCGACTGGAGCAAAATACCTGCACCGACCGACGACGGCGCCGCGAAGCATCTTGTGGGCATGACGATTCCGCCGCTCAGCCTGCTCGCGACTGACGACAATGCGGTGACGCTGTCGGCGCTGCCGGGCCGCATCGTGGTGTTCGCCTATCCGCGCACCGGCGAGCCCGGCAAGATCGGCCTGGTCGATGATTGGGACATGATCCCGGGCGCGCGGGGCTGCACGCCGCAGACCTGCTCGTTCCGCGACCTGTTTGCGGACTTGAAGTCGGCGGGGGCAAGCCATGTGTTCGGGCTGTCGACGCAAAGCAACGAATACCAGACCGAAATGGCCTCCCGGCTGCATCTGCCGTTTCCGGTTCTTTCCGATGAAAAGCTGACGCTGACACGCGCGCTGAATTTGCCGACCATGGAAGTGGCGGGACTGACCTTGATCAAGCGGCTGGCGCTGATCATCGACGATGCGCGCATCACGCATGTGTTCTATCCGGTGTTTCCTCCGGACTCGAACGCCGGCGATGTGCTGGCGTGGCTGAAGAAACATCCGGTGGCTTGAATCGTAGGGTGGGCAAAGCGCAGCGTGCCCACCATCTTGTTTCGCGGATAGACGGTGGGCACGGCGCAAGCGCGCCTTTGCCCACCTTACGAAGCCACGAAGTTAGGTCCGATTGGCCCTACGGAGCCTGATCCAGATCCGCTCTTACCTTTGCAAACACGTTGCGAAACATCTCCGGGGTCAGCACCCGCGTATTCGTGTTGTAACGCGAGCAATGATAGGTGTCGTAGAGCTTCCGCGTCCCCGCCGGATGGATCGCACCGTGTTTAAACGGCGCGGCGGCGCTGCGGATACCCAGCGCCTTGACCGTCGAATCATGTGCGATCCGGCCCAGCGCCACGATCGCCCGCAGGTTCGGCATGCCCTCGATGGTCGACACCAGAAATGGCCGGCAGGTATTGATTTCCACCGGCAGCGGTTTGTTCTGCGGCGGCACGCAATGCACCGCATTGCCGATCCGGCAATCCACCAGTTTCAGCCCGTCGTCGGGTCGTGCTTCATATTTGCCTTTGGCAAAGCCGTATTCCAGCAGCGTCGCGTAGAGCAAATCGCCGGCGTAATCGCCGGTAAAGGGCCGGCCGGTGCGATTGGCGCCCCGCAATCCCGGCGCAAGACCGACGATCAACAGCCGCCCGTCGGGATCGCCGAACGCCCTGACCGGTGCGTTGTACCACTCCGGTTCGCGCGCGCGCGCGTCCTCGCGAAACGCGACGAGCCGGGGACAGAGCGGACAGTTACGGTCGGGTTCGGTGCGGAGGAGGGCGCCGGCGGGCGGGTTTTGGGCCGGTTTGGTCTTAGTCCTCGAAATCGTCGTCATCGCCCCTCGGCGCCATAGTCGTCGCGCGCTGCAGGAATTGCGGCGCGTGATGGCGCGGCTCGCGCGGAGCCGGACGCTCGGAGGGGTCGCGGCCGAGCTTGGATTGCAACTCGACCAGATCGGTAAAGACGTCGGCCTGGCGTCGCAATTCATCGGCGATCATCGGCGGCTGGCTCGAAATCGTCGAAACCACGGTTACCCGCACGCCGCGACGCTGCACCGCCTCGACCAGCGAGCGGAAATCGCCGTCGCCGGAGAACAGCACGATCTGGTCGACATGCTCGGCGAGTTCCATAGCATCGACCGCGAGTTCGATGTCCATGTTGCCCTTCACCTTGCGGCGACCGCTGGCGTCGATGAATTCCTTGGTCGCCTTGGTGACGACGGTGTAGCCGTTGTAGTCGAGCCAGTCGATCAACGGGCGTATCGACGAATATTCCTGATCTTCAATGATCGCGGTGTAATAGAAGGCGCGCAGCAAGGTTCCACGACTCTGGAATTCCTTGAGTAGACGCTTGTAGTCGATATCGAAACCGAGCGTCTTGGCGGTTGCATAAAGGTTTGCGCCATCAATAAAGAGTGCGATCTTGTTGGAAGCAGGGGACATTCAGTTGTTCTCGCGTGGTTGTTGTTATCCATAAACTTTTTTTTGGCGCGGCGGCAGTAGACCACGCATTTCAAAAGAACCGCCGAAGACCGGCGGCGCCTGTTTGAACAGGTGTCGCCGCGCGTTAGGAGAGTCAGCGCAATAGATGAGACTTTTACGACGCAATGAAGCGTTTTCTTGTCCGCCCGGCCGATTTGTGTCGGCTTCGAACGCTCCACTGCTATGCCCCCACGGATTGGTTAGCAGACCAGATTACCGACGCCAAATCACAATTTTGTCTTGCGAAACGCCCTCTGCACCTATAACTAGCCCGCATAACCAGCATATTCGGTCCCATTTAACGGAGCGACAGTCGATGGCGCGCGTCACCGTAGAAGATTGCATTGATAAGGTTGATAACCGGTTCGACCTGGTCCTGCTGGCGGCGCATCGCGCCCGCATGATTTCGTCCGGTTCGCAGCTGACGGTCGACCGCGACAACGACAAAAACCCGGTGGTTTCATTACGTGAAATCGCCGACTCGACCATTTCTCCGGAAGATTTGCGGGAAGAACTGGTTCATTCCCTGCAGAAATTCGTCGAAGTGGACGAGCCGGAACCCGATACGGTGCCCTTGATCGGATCGGCCGGCGCCAGCGTCGATGCCGACGATACCGAAGTCGCCGTCGAGCGCATGACGGAAGAGGAACTTCTGAAGGGCCTCGAAGGTCTGGCGCCTCCGGAAGAGCAGCCCGAAGAGGACGAGTAAATCTCACCTATTACAGCTTGGGGTTTAGCGCTCCGCCCACCGATTTACCGAAGGCCCGGACATTTTGTTCGGGCCTTTGCTTTTATTGGTATTTTCATGGTTACCATGCGCTCCTGGGTTTGGTCTTGGGCGTAGATGGATTCTGCGACGGCTGTCTCTCATGTGATCGGGAGATTGGCGGTTTAGCGCTAGACTGCACCCGGATGTCTGAAATCGAGCGGTTCCACGGACCCGATCCCGGGTCTGTATGAGGTAATGATCAATGGCGTATTGGCGCCGCCCAGGGCAAATGCAGGCTGCGACCGATTCGGTCGCTGTGGTGCCTGCGTCGCCCGTACCGGCGCCGGCGGCCAAGCCGGCCAAAACGCCGCGCACGCGCATGATGCGGCAATACGATCTGGTCGAACGCGTCCGCTCCTACAATCCCGATACCAACGAAGACCTGCTGAACCGCGCCTATGTCTACGCCATGAAGGCGCATGGCTCGCAGACCCGCGCCTCCGGCGATCCCTATTTTTCGCATCCACTCGAAGTCGCGGCGATCCTGACCGGCCTCAAGCTCGATGACGCCACCATCGTCGCGGCGCTGCTGCACGACACCATCGAGGATACCGAGGCGACCCGCGCCGAAATCGATCAGGTGTTCGGTCCGGAAATCGGCGCGCTGGTGGAAGGTCTCACCAAGCTGAAGCGGCTGGAGCTGGTTTCACGCGAGGCCAAGCAGGCCGAGAACCTGCGCAAGCTGCTGCTGGCGATCGCCGACGACGTCCGCGTTCTGCTGATCAAGCTCGCCGACCGTTTGCACAATATGCGCACGCTGGAGTTCGTGCCGCCCGCCTCGCGGCACCGGATCGCGGAGGAGACGCTCGATATCTATGCGCCGCTGGCCGGCCGCATGGGCATGCAGGAAATGCGGGAAGAGCTCGAAGACCTGTCGTTCCGCTCGCTTGATCCGGAAGCCTATTCAGTGGTGATGCAGCGGCTGGATGCGCTGGCCGACCGCAACCGCAATTTGATCGGCGAAATCGAAACCCAGCTCTCCAAGAACCTGCAGAAGAACGGCCTGACGGCGCATGTCTATGGCCGGCGCAAGCAGCCGTTTTCGATCTGGACCAAGATGGAGCGTAAATCGGTCGGCTTCGAACAATTGTCGGATATTTTCGGGTTTCGCGTCGTGATGAAGGACGTCGAGGCCTGTTACCACGCGCTCGGCGTCGTGCACACGACCTGGCCGGTCGTGCCCGGCCGGTTCAAGGACTACATCTCGACGCCGAAGCAGAACGATTATCGCTCGATCCACACCACGGTGATCGGCCCCGGCAAGCAGCGCGTCGAACTACAGATCCGCACGGAAGATATGGACCGGATCGCGGAATTCGGCATCGCCGCGCACGCCTTTTACAAGGACGGGGTGGGATCGCCGACCGAACTCCTGAAACGCGAATCCAACGCCTTTGCGTGGCTGCGCCACACCATCGCGGTGCTGTCGGAAAGCGCCAACCCGGAAGAATTTCTCGAGCATACCAAGCTCGAGCTGTTCCACGACCAGGTGTTCTGTTTTACCCCGAAGGGAAAACTGATCGCGCTGCCGCGCCAGGCCAATGTGATCGACTTCGCCTATGCCGTACATACCGATGTCGGCAACAGCGCGGTCGGGAGCAAGATCAACGGCAAGTTCGCGCCGCTGTCGTCCGAACTGCAGAACGGTGACGAAGTGGAGGTCTTGACCTCGGAGGCCCAGTCGGCGCCGCCATCGGCCTGGGAATCGCTCGCGGTTACCGGCAAGGCGAGGGCGGCGATCCGGCGCGCCACGCGCACCGCGGTGCGCGATCAATATGCCGGCCTCGGCCGCCGCATCGTGGAACGGCTGTTCGTGCGCGCAAAGATCGAATATGGCGACGACAAGCTCAAGGGCGCGTTGCCCCGGCTGGCGCGCGCCTCGATCGACGATGTCATGGCGGCGGTGGGCCGCGGCGAGATGAAGGCCTCCGACGTCGCGCGCGCGATGTACCCGGACTACAAGGAAGAGCGGGTCGCGCGGTTTGGCGCCAAGAAGAGCCTTGCGGACAAGCTGAAGCAGAAATCGCCGCCGGACCCGGCGCGCAGTCCTTCGGCGATCCCGATCCGCGGCATCAATTCGGATTTGCCGGTCAAATTCGCCCCGAACGGCGGCGCGGTGCCGGGCGATCGTATCGTCGGCATCGTTTCGCCGGGCGAAGGCATCACGATCTATCCGATCCAGTCGCCGGCGCTGAAGGATTTCGAGGAAGAACCCGAGCGCTGGCTCGACGTGCGCTGGGATGTCGACGAATCGACGCCGCAGCGCTTTCCGGCGCGAATTCGTGTCGACAACGTCAACGAGCCCGGCAGCCTGGCCCAGGTCGCCACCGTGATCGCCGAGCATGACGGCAATATCGACAATATCAGCATGCACCGGCGCTCGCCCGACTTTACCGAGCTCACCATCGATCTTGAGGTCTATGACCTGAAGCATCTCAGCGCTATCATCAACCAGTTGCGCGCCAAGGCCGTGGTCGCACGGGTCGAGCGCGTCAATGGGTAAAACAGTTCGTCATTGCCGGGCGTAGTAGTCTGCGTTACGCAGACTGCGTACACTTGTCTGCGCTCCCGGCAATCCATCTTTACGAAGAGGATGGATGCGCGGGTCAAGCCCGCGCATGACATTCGGAGTATTCCAGTCGCTTTCTAATTCGTCCGCGAGTCCTGCATGGCCCTTCCTCCGCTGCGTCTCGGAGTCAATGTCGATCACATCGCCACGCTGCGCAACGCGCGGGCGGGGCGTAATCCCGATCCCGTGCGCGCCGCGCTGGTCGCGATCGAGGCGGGCGCCGACGGCATTACCGCGCATCTGCGCGAGGACCGCCGCCACATCCGCGATGAGGACATGGCGCGGCTGAAGGCAGAAATCTCAAAGCCGCTCAATTTCGAGATGGCGGCGACGCCGGACATGCTCAGGATATCGCTGGCGACCAAACCGCATGCGGTGTGCCTGGTGCCCGAGCGCCGGGAAGAACTCACGACCGAGGGCGGTCTCGATGTGGTTGGGCTGCACAATGCCCTGGCGCCTTTTATCGCCCGCCTGAACGATGCCGGGATACGTGTGTCGCTGTTTATCGCCGCCGATCCCGCCCAGATCGAAATGGCCGCCAGGCTGCGCGCGCCGGTCATTGAAATTCACACCGGCGCCTGGTGCGATGCCGTGGTCGATGGCCACACGAAGAAAGCGGACTCCGAGTGGCAGCGCATTGTCGCGGGCGCGGCGCTGGCGCGCTCGGCCGGGCTCGAAGTCCATGCCGGCCATGGTCTGGATTACGCGACTGCCGAGAAGATCGCGTCATTGCCTGAGATCATGGAGCTCAATATCGGCTACTACATGATGGGAGAAGCACTGTTCGTCGGCCTCGGCGAGACGGTTCGCACCATGCGCGCCGCGATGGATCGCGGACGCCAGAAGCTTGCGAGCGCAACATGATCCTCGGCATCGGCTCTGATCTGATCGACATCCGCCGCGTCGGCAAAGTCATGGAGCGCCACGGCGAGCGGTTTCTCGACCGCATTTTCACCGATGCCGAGCGGGCCAAGGCGGAACGCCGCGCCAAAAGCGAGAAAATGGTGGTGGCGACCTATGCCAAGCGATTTGCCGCCAAGGAAGCCTGTTCCAAGGCGCTCGGCACCGGCATCCGGCGCGGCGTCTGGTGGCGGGACATGGGGGTGGTCAACCTGCCGGGCGGGCGGCCGACCATGCAATTGACCGGCGGGGCGCTGGCCCGGCTGCAGGAAATGACGCCGGCGGGACACGAGGCGCGGATTGATCTGAGCATCACCGACGACTGGCCGCTGGCGCAGGCCTTTGTCATAATTTCGGCCGTTCAAACCGGCAAACCCTGAGCGGGCGGGGACTCACCTGTTCCGGCGTCCGGCAAAACTAAAAATCATAGACTTGTCAGGTGATTAGCAAGTTTTGATGCGGCCGTTGATTGCGCGGTCGCGAACAACCGTCTAAAACGCCGCAGGTAACACCAAAACGGAGTAAATTCGGGTCTGCGCCGGAATTTGCTCTCAATATCAGAATCAGGACCATTTTCTTGACGCGAAAGCCAGTCGCTGCTCGCGTGAGGAAAGTGCTCTGCCACCGCGCGGGAAACGCGACGGGGAAGTTAGGAAAACGATGAGCGTTACATCCGGCACAAAATCAGAAAGCGGCTTGGGTGAAACCGTCCGCGTCGTCATCCATGCGCTGTTGATCGCTCTGGTGATCCGCACTTTCCTGTTCCAGCCCTTCAACATCCCCTCGGGATCGATGAAGGCGACGCTGCTGGTCGGCGACTATCTGTTCGTCTCGAAATATTCCTACGGCTACAGCCACTATTCGCTGCCGATGTCACCGCCGCTGTTTTCGGGCCGCATCTTGGGTTCCGAGCCGCAGCGCGGCGATGTCGTCGTGTTCCGTCTGCCGAAGGATGATTCAACCGACTACATCAAGCGCGTGATCGGGCTGCCGGGCGACCGCATTCAGATGAAGGAAGGGCTGCTCTACATCAACGAGAAGCCGGTGGTCCGCGAGCGCCTGAGCGATTTCATCGGCGAAGACCCCTGCGGGTCCGACGCCACCGCCCGGGTGAAGCGCTGGAAGGAGACCTTGCCGAACGGCGTCACCTACGAGTCGCTGGATTGCGTCGACAACGGTTTCTACGACAACACCATCGTCTACACCGTGCCGCCGGGCAATTTCTTCATGATGGGCGACAACCGCGACAATTCGACCGATAGCCGGGTGCTGTCGGCGGTGGGCTATGTGCCGTTCGAGAATCTGGTTGGCCGGGCCCAGATGATTTTCTTCTCGATTGCCGAGGGCGAACACGCCTGGATGTTCTGGCGCTGGCCCACCGCGGTGCGCTGGAATCGCATATTTTCCATTGTGCGATGAACGACGAAACGCCTGATCTCCAGATTATATCGTCATCCGGCGAAGCAAGCTCCCAGCCTGACGCCGGCCGCGAACCTGCGAAGAAAAAGCGTACCAAGGTCAGCGCCAAGGCGGCGGCGGCCGCGCTAGAGGCCCGCATCGGGCACAAGTTTTCCGATGCCACGCTGCTCACGACGGCTTTTACCCATGTGTCCGCGCTGAAATCCGCGCGCAAGCGCGGCGACAGTTACCAGCGTCTTGAGTTTCTCGGCGATCACGTCCTCGGGCTGATCGTATCCGACATGCTGTACCGCGCGTTTCCCAATGCCGATGAAGGCGAATTGTCCAAGCGTCTTGCCGATCTCGTTCGCAAGGAGAGCTGCGCGGACGTCGCCAAATCGCTCGGGCTGCTCGACGACATCAAGCTCGGCGCGGTCGGGGCGGGGGCCGGCGCGCGGTTGCGCAAATCCGTACTCGGCGACATCTGCGAGGCCGTGATCGGCGCGGTATTTCTCGACGGCGGCTATGGTGCTGCGGCGCAGTTCGTCGAACGCAACTGGACCGAGCGGATGCACAAGCCGCGGCGGCCGCTGCGCGATCCCAAGACCGTGTTGCAGGAATGGGCCCAAGGCAAGGGCCTGCCGACGCCGGTTTATCGCGAGGTCGAACGCACCGGGCCGCATCACGATCCGCAGTTCCGCGTCGCGGTGGATTTGCCGGGACTGGCGCCGGCCGAAGGCGTCGGTGGCAGCAAGCGCGCGGCCGAAAAGGTCGCAGCCTCCGTCATGATTGAGCGCGAAGGCGTCGGCGGCGGCAACAATGATGCATGACATAACGGACGACATGGACGACACTCGCCAGGAAACGACAGAGGAAACCGCAGCGGAAGCCGCACCGGTCGCGACGCGCTGCGGCTTTGTCGCGCTGATCGGCGCGCCCAATGTGGGCAAGTCCACGCTGGTCAATGCGCTGGTCGGCTCCAAGGTCACGATCGTCTCGCGCAAGGTGCAGACCACGCGCGCGCTGATCCGCGGCATCGTGATCGAGAATCACGCGCAGATCATTTTGGTCGATACGCCCGGAATCTTCCTGCCCAAGCGCCGGCTGGACCGCGCGATGGTCTCGACCGCCTGGAGCGGGGCGCACGACGCCGATCTGGTGTGTGTGTTGCTCGACGCGCGTGAAGGTCTCGATGAGGAAGCCGAAGCGATCTTCACCAAGCTCGCGACCGTCAAGCACCAGAAAATCCTAGTGCTGAACAAGATCGATCTGGTGCCGCGCGAAAAACTGCTGGCGCTGGCCAAGGCCGCCAACGACCGGTTGAGCTTCGAGCAGACCTTCATGGTTTCGGCGCTGTCGGGTGACGGCGTCGACGATCTGCGCCGCACACTGGCGGCAATGGTGCCAGCGGGGCCATATCATTATCCGGAAGACCAGATGTCGGATGCGCCGATGCGGCATCTGGCGGCTGAAATCACCCGGGAAAAGATCTTCCGCCAGTTGCATCAGGAACTGCCGTATCAGTCGACGGTCGAGACCGATAGCTGGACCGAGCGCAAGGACAAATCGATCCGTATCGAGCAGACGATTTTTGTCGAGCGCGAAAGCCAACGCAAGATCGTGCTCGGCAAGGGCGGCGCCACCATCAAGTCGATCGGCGCGGATTCACGCAAGGAAATCGCCGAGATCGTCGGCGTGCCCGTGCATCTGTTTTTGTTTGTGAAGGTGCGCGAGAACTGGGGCGACGATCCCAACCGCTACCGCGAGATGGGACTTGAGTTTCCCAAAGAATGATCAGGCAAAGATCAAGGAATAGTCAGGTAATCAGTATCCGATGAATGTACCCAAGAACGTGGTTTGGTTTGAAGTGCTGCTGTATCTGTCGCTGACCCTTGATGCGCTGTCGGTCGCATTCCAGGACCGGTCCCAAACCACCGCCGACATGACGGAATCGGTGATCCTGATCGCGAACGTGATCGCGGCCTGCATGATCCTGCTGTTGTGTTATTTCGTCTGGCTTGCGGCGCAGCGGCGCAAGAACTGGCCGCGCTGGGCCTTGCTGGCCTCGCTCGTACTGTCCTTGATTTCACTGGTGCAGACGGTCGGCGAAAGCGGCATGCAGATCGACAGCGCGATCGAAGTGGTTTCCTGCGCTCTGACTGCGGCCGGAATGTATTTTTCCTTCACCGGCGACGCCCAGGGCTGGTTCAACGGGTGAATAATTTTACGCCGTCATTCCGGGATGGTCCGAAGGACCAGACCCGGAATCTCGAGATTCCGGGTTCGATGCTTGCGCATCGCCCCGGAATGACGGTTGTGAAATCCTGGGAACGTAGGGTGGGCAAAGGCGCGTTTGCGCCGTGCCCACCGTAACGATCTACGGCGCTGGCGGCGATCGCCATGGTGGGCTCGCTTCGCTTAGCTCACCCTACGTGATAGACTTTGCATTATGGAATGGACCGACGAAGGCATCGTGCTCGGGGTGCGGCGGCATGGCGAATCCTCCGCCATTGTCGAGCTCCTGACGCGCAGCCATGGCCGTCATCTGGGCCTCGTGCGTGGCGGCGCCGGCAAGCGGATGCGGCCGATGCTGCAGCCCGGCAACAGCGTGTCGGCGGTTTGGCGCGCCCGGCTTGACGAGCATCTCGGCTATTACGTGATCGAGGGCACGCGGCTGCGCGCGGCCACGGTGCTGGCGTCCTCGCATGCGGTCTACGGCGTGACGCATCTGGCCTCATTGGCGCGGCTGTTGCCCGAGCGCGATCCGCATGAAGACATCTATGAGATGCTGGAACGCACGCTTGACGATTTCGATGACGCCGGCGGGGCCGCCGTTCATCTCGTCCGGTTTGAACTGGCGATGCTGTCGGAACTCGGCTTCGGGCTCGATCTGGAAAACTGCGCCGCGACCGGCGCGACCACCGAATTGATTTATGTCTCGCCGAAATCCGGCGGCGCGGTGTCGCGGCAGGCCGGCGATCCCTGGCGCGAGCGATTGTTGCGGTTGCCGCCGTTCCTGCGTCAGGACTTCCCAGACCAGGACTCCGGCGGCGCCAACGGCTGGTCGGATCAGGATCTGCAGGACGGCTTTGCGCTGACCGGCATGTTCCTGCTGCGTCACGTGCTGGAGCCGCGCGGGCAGGGCCATTCCGACGCCCGCGACGGGTTTATCAATGCCGTGACCCGGCATCAGGCCAAAGCCAACGCGTTGCCGTGATGTGAAGTTACTGGGAAGCTTTTTCGCTCGCGGCGACAATCAGTTCGGATTGGGCGATCTGGGCTTTGAGATGCTCGATCTCGGATTGAGTCTCGGGAAATACGTCCCCGCCGGCGGTGTTTCCCGCTTCCAGCTCTTCCAGAATGGTGCGATTCTGGACGATCTGCTCCCGGTGCCATGCAATTTCGGTATCGTCGGTCATGTCGCTCCCGCCTGTCGTGCCCGCAGGAGAACGGCCCGCGTCGGCCATGGTTCCCCCTGACGCCGGTTGGCGGCGGGCCTGTGTGACGGTTCCGTCATGCGGCCAGGCGGCCTAAATTGCCCGCTGATTCGCATCTTGCCCGATTCACCGCGAGGGTTTAACGCCTCCCCATGGGAAAACGACAGTTACCACCGGAAGAGCCGGCCGAAATTCACGAGGTGATGCTGCGGGATGCGCTGGAAGAGCGCTATCTTGCCTATGCGCTCTCGACCATCATGCATCGTGCGTTGCCCGATGCCCGCGACGGCCTCAAGCCGGTGCATCGCCGTATCCTGTACGGCATGCGCCTGTTGCGGCTCGATCCCGGCACGCCGTTCAAGAAATCCGCCAAGATCGTCGGCGACGTGATGGGCTCGTTCCATCCGCATGGCGACCAGTCGATCTACGACGCGCTGGTGCGTCTCGCGCAGGATTTTTCCTCGCGCTATCCGATGGTCGACGGTCAGGGCAATTTCGGCAATATCGACGGCGATAATCCCGCCGCCTACCGCTACACCGAAGCCCGCATGACCGCCGTCGCGCAGCTCCTGCTCGACGGCATCGACGAGGACGGCGTTGAGTTCCGCCCCAATTACGACGGCCAGTCCAAAGAGCCGGTCGTCATGCCCGGCGGGTTTCCGAATCTTCTGGCCAACGGTGCGCAGGGCATCGCGGTCGGCATGGCGACCTCGATCCCGCCGCACAACGCGGCCGAACTGTGCGACGCCGCGCTGCATCTGATCGACAAGCCCGACGCGAAATCGAAGTCTCTCCTGAGATGGGTCAAGGGTCCGGATTTTCCGACCGGCGGTATTATTATTGATTCCAAGGAGAGCATCGCCGAAGCCTACATGACCGGACGCGGCTCGTTCCGCACCCGCGCCAAATGGAGCACGGAGGAGGGCGCGCGCGGCACCTGGGTCGTGGTCATCACCGAGATTCCCTGGCTGGTGCAGAAGTCCCGGCTAGTCGAGAAAATCGCCGAACTGCTCAACGACAAGAAGCTGCCGCTGGTCGGCGACGTCAGGGACGAATCCGCCGAAGACATCCGCCTCGTGATCGAGCCGAAGTCGCGCGCGGTCGATCCGGAATTGATGATGGAATCGCTGTTCCGCCTGACCGAGCTGGAAAGCCGGATTCCGTTGAACCTCAACGTGCTGGTAAAGGGCCGTATCCCGAAGGTGCTCGGCCTTGCCGAATGCCTGCGCGAATGGCTCGACCATCTGCGCGACGTGCTGTTGCGCCGTTCCAATTATCGCAAGGAGCAGATCGAGCACCGGCTGGAGATCCTCGGCGGCTACCTGATCGCCTATCTGAACATCGACAAGGTGATCAAGATCATCCGCACCGAGGATGAGCCGAAGCCGGCATTGATGGCGGCGTTCAAGCTCACGGAAATCCAGGCCGACGCGATCCTCAACATGCGGCTGCGCAGCTTGCGCAAGCTCGAGGAATTCGAGATCCGCACCGAGGACAAGAACCTTCGCGCGGAATTGAAGGGCATCAAGAGCCTGCTCGGATCCGAAGCTGAACAATGGTCCAAGATCGGCGAACAGGTCCGAAAAGTCCGCGACATGTTCGGGCCGAAGACGCCGCTCGGCAAGCGCCGCACCCAATTCGCCGATGCGCCCGAGCACGATCTCGCCGCGATCGAGGAAGCGTTCGTCGAGCGCGAGCCGATTACGGTGGTGATTTCCGACAAGGGCTGGGTACGCACGCTTAAGGGTCATGTCGCCGATCTCTCGGGGCTTACTTTCAAGACCGACGACCAGCTCGGCTCGGCGTTCTTTGCCGAGACCACGTCGAAACTGTTGCTGTTTGCGACCAACGGCCGCTTCTATTCGCTCGACGTCGCCAAATTGCCGGGCGGCCGCGGCCATGGCGAGCCGATCCGCATGTTCATCGACATGGAGCAGGACACTGCGATCGTGTCGCTGTTCGTCAACAAGGGCGGCCGCAAATTCCTGGTCGCGAGCCTTGAGGGGCAGGGCTTTATCGTCAACGAGGACGATTGCGTTGGCAACACCCGCAAGGGCAAGCAGGTGCTCAACGTCGAGATGCCGAACGAAGCCTGCGCGATTGCGACCGTCATGGGCGATACCGTTGCGGTGATCGGCAGCAACCACAAGATGGTGATCTTCCCGATCGATCAGGTGCCGGAGATGGCGCGCGGTCGCGGCGTGCGCCTGCAGAAATACACCAGCGCGTCGCTGTCCGACGTCGCGACCTTCGAATCCAAGGCCGGTCTGACCTGGAAGGATTCGGCCGGCCGCGATCAGGCCATGAGCTGGAAGGATTTGTCGGACTGGCGCGGTAACCGCGCCGACGCCGGCCGCCTTGCGCACGGTCTGCCGAAGTCGAACAAGTTCTTGCGCGGCGTGGAGTAGGGGCGGTGAGTGTTTCCTCGGCGCGCAAAGGCTGTCCCCTGGTAGCCCGGATGAGCGAAGCGACATCCGGGATTTGCCCGCATCTCGCGGAGCCTGTCATCGGGTGCGCCGTCGCGCGACCCGTTGGCTCATGCGATGGGCTACTTGTTGTCTTTCCGCCCCGATAATACCCACCCGCCGGCTACAATTGATCGTGAGATGGACGGAGCACAGCAATACGGTAGTATCCGACCATTAGAACGAAACCCGGAAAAACCGGCAGGGGAGAAACAATATGAACAACAGGACTCGCGCACTCGGTTTCGTGGCGGCCCTTTTGCCCGCGGTCTTGCTGGGCACCGTTGCGCAGGCGCAAACCGGCAAGCCGGGTGTTGAAAAACTTTACGTCCTCAACTGCGGCGAAGGCGTCGCCGGCGATATTTCGCGCTGGTCGCCCGGCGTCAACGAAGGCAAGTCGATGGACTTCGTCGACAATTGCTATCTCATCAAGCACTCGCAAGGCTGGTTCCTGTGGGACACCGGCATCACCGACGAAGTTGCGAACATGCCGAATGGTCTCCCGTCGGCCGACCCGAAGGCGACGAGCTGGCGCCGCCCCAAGACTTTGGCAGCGCAACTCGATCAACTCGGCATCAAGCCGTCGGACATCAAGGCGATGGCCGTTTCGCACACCCATCCGGACCATATCGGCAATGTCGAGATGTTTCCGAACGCGATGCTTTACGTGCAGAAGCTGGAATATGAGTGGCCGGGCGCCAACAATGCACCCCGCTTCAAGCCGGAGCATCCGGTCACCAAGCTCGAAGGCGATCGCGACATCTTCGGCGACGGCAGCCTGACCATCCTGTCGACACCAGGCCACACGCCGGGCCATCAGTCGCTGCTGGTGAAGTTGCCCAAGACCGGCCCGGTGATCCTGTCCGGCGATGTCGTGCATTTCAAAAGCAATTGGGAAAACCGCGGTGTTCCCGTCAACAATTTCAGCAAGGAGCAGTCGCTGGCGTCGATGCAGAAAGTTGCCGACGAGCTGACCAAGGACAAAGCGCAGCTCTGGATCAACCACGACAAGGCGCAGCGTGACACGTTGAAGATGTCGCCTGAATTCTACGACTGAGGAAAGCGCAACGCGCGTAAATCAGTTGCGCGGGACCGAGACGGGCGGCGGGCCAAACCCGACCGCCTTTTTCGGCTTCAACGTCCCGACATAGAACGATCCGCCCGCGACCAGAAACAGCGCGACCAGATAGACCGCATAGGATTGCGGTGGCGTGATCGCCCACTTTACAAAATTTCTGATTTTAGCGACCCCGCCGTTCTGGTTTTCCATGCGCCGGTTTTGCGCGAAATAGACCGGGATGGGAAGGGGCAACGGATCAAAGATCAGCGGCTTTCCACGTTCACGCCCGAAGCATCCTTCCGCAGCAGGAACAGCGCCAGCAGCGCCGCGAGGCTGAGCGCGGAGGAGACGATCAGGATGCGGCTTCCCATGCGGTCGATCAACAGGCCGAACGCCAGCGGCGCGATGGCCTGCGCCATCCGTGCGGGCGCGCCAATGATGCCAAGGCGATAGCCATAATTTTGCGGGCCGAAGATCGCCAGCGGCAGCGTACCGCGCGCGATGGTCAGGATGCCGTTGCCGGCGCCATGAAACAGCGCGAACACGCCGGCGGCTCCGCCACCCGCGAGCGCCAGAATGGCAGCGCCGATCGGATGCGTCAGGCAGGCCAGTTTTGTCGATACCAGCGGATGATAGCGGCTGAGGAAACTCGCCTCGACAATGCGCGCCAGCACCTGCGCCGGGCCGATCAGGGCGCCGGCCGATACCGCCTGCACGGTGGTCGCGCCTGCGGCCTGAAGGATGCGCGGCAGATGTGCGGCCATCGCACCGGTGACGCTCCAGGCCGCGGCAAAGGCGAAGGCGAGCAGCACCATGGTGCGATCGATCGGGATATGCGGCTTGATCGCGGTCGCGGCCGCCGCCTTGGCGCCCTTCACAGCCGGGAGCATCAGCAAATTAATCGGCAGGCCGATCAGGATGTGCGCCGCGGCCCAGGCAAAACAGGTCTCGCGCCAGCCGATGGTTTCCAGCCCCCACGCGGTCAGCGGCCATCCCACGGTGCTGGCGAAGCCCGCCAGTAGCGTGATGCCGGTGATGGCCCGGCGTGCGTTGTCGCCGTAGATCCGCCCCAGCGCCGCGAAGGCGGCATCGTAGAGGCCAAAGCCCATGCCGATGCCGAGCAGGATCCAGGCAACCACCAGCACCGGGATGGAATAGGTGGCGCCGAGCAGCGCCAGTCCCGCGGCCAGCGTGACGTTGGACATCGACAGCACCGGCCGGCCGCCGAACAGATCAATCTGTCGGCCGACGCGCGGGCCGAGCAGCGCCGATATCACCAGCGAAGCCGAGAACGCCGCAAAGATCCAGTTCGAGGATACGCCGAGGTCATGCCCGATCGGATCGGCCAGAATCGCCGGCAGATAATAGCTCGACGCCCATGCCAGCGTCTGCGTCGTGCCGAGCGCCAGGATGATGGGCAACTGGCGGGCGCTCTGCTCAGGCGCCATTCACATTCCTTGCCGGCACGATGCGTATCCGCAGTTTGTCGTTCTGTTGCAATCTATCCGAATAAGCGGAGTTAGCCCGGGTGGCAATTGCTTGACAGGGGGATTGTCGATGAAGGAGGCTCGGGCATGAGCGTTACGATCTATCACAATCCGGCCTGCGGCACGTCGCGCAACACGCTGGCCATGATCCGGCAAAGCGGCGAGGCGCCCACGATTATCGAATATCTGAAGACGCCGCCGGATCGTGCGCGGCTGATCGAGCTCATCAAGGCGATGAATATTCCGGTTCGCGCGCTGCTGCGTGAAAAGGGCACGCCTTATGCAGAGCTCGGGTTGGCCGACCCCAAATGGAGCGATGACGAACTGATCGATTTCATGCTGGCGCATCCGATCCTGATCAACCGGCCGATCGTGCAGACGCCAAAGGGCACCAAACTGTGCCGGCCCTCGGAGGCGGTGCTCGATCTGCTCGACAATCCCGCTGCTTCCTTTGTCAAAGAGGACGGTGAGGTCGTGACGCGGGCAAATTTGTAAGCTGCCTCATGGCGAGGAGGCGCGAAGCGCCGTCTCGAACCATCGGGGAATGTCTCT